>NZ_CP160404.1:1430000-4027500 GCF_045348655.1 Streptomyces solicamelliae | reverse complement strand
TTCCACCGCAGGAGATGCCTCCCGCAGTCGTATCCGGTATTAGACCCCGTTTCCAGGGCTTGTCCCAGAGTGAAGGGCAGATTGCCCACGTGTTACTCACCCGTTCGCCACTAATCCACCCCGAAGGGCTTCATCGTTCGACTTGCATGTGTTAAGCACGCCGCCAGCGTTCGTCCTGAGCCAGGATCAAACTCTCCGTGAATGTTTACCCGTAATCGGGTGACACTCGCGTTGAGCGGAACGAGTCGGTCGGAATATGACCGATCGTTCACAGCGTCCTCGCTGTGTATTGCCACCCCGCAAGCGGGATGGACTTTTCAAAGGAACCTCGACCATCCGAAGATGGACGGGGTATCAACTAATCTGGCGTTGATTTTTGGCACGCTGTTGAGTTCTCAAGGAACGGACGCTTCCTTTGTACTCACCCTCTCGGGCTTTCCTCCGGGCTTTTCCCTTCGGTCTTGCGTTTCCGACTCTATCAGATCTTTCCGATCCGATTTCCTCGGTGCCTTTCGGCTGCTTTCCGGTCCCTTCGCTTTCGCTTGGGGCCCTTCCGGCGGTTCCGACTCTATCAGATCCTTTCGGCGTCTGATTCCCAGTCAGCGGGTTTGTCTTTCCGACCCGTTGGGCCGTTCCGACGAGTGAGACTTTAGCGGATTCCTTGCCCCCGACGCTAATCGGGCGGCGCACGCTCAAACCTTCGAACGCGGATTCCTCATTTCGCAAAAACGCACGGAAAGCACGGCGATGCGACAAGGCAGCGCCTGCTTGTAGTGGTTCTTGCGGAATGGCTGTCCGGGGCCGACCGGAGTCGGTGCTCACGTCGGACAACTCGGAGAACACTACGCATGGGGTAATCCCGTGTCAACCCCGGGCCTGGGGCGTACCCTCTGCGTATGACTACGCATGCGCACACCACCCAGTGGTGGGCCGCCTGACGGCGGCCCTTCCTGCGTATGCAACCAGACGGCCGCCGCCTCGGCGGCCGTTCGTGTGTGCCCCTCCGGGGCCGGCCGTCGGGCCGGCGCAACGGAGAGAGGAACCACGGAAGCGATGGACCTGAAGCGGACGCGGACGTTCAGTGGGGTCAAGCCGACCGGGCACCTGACGCTGGGGAACTACCTCGGGGCCGTACGGCAGTGGGTCGAGGTCGACCAGCACCGGTCCGACGCGCTGTTCAGCGTCGTGGATCTGCACGCGCTGACCGTCGAGCACGATCCCGCGCGGGTACGGCGGCTCAGTCGCCAGGCGGCGACGCTGCTCCTCGCGGCGGGCCTGGACCCTGCCCTGTGCACGGTCTACGTGCAGAGCCATGTCGACGAGCACGCGCGGCTCTCGTACCTCCTCGAGTGCACCGCCACGGACGGCGAGCTGCGGCGGATGATCCAGTACAAGGAGAAGAGCGTCCGGGCGCGGGAGGCCGGGGAGGGCGTGCGGCTGTCGCTGCTCACCTATCCCGTACTGATGGCGGCGGACATCCTGGCGTACGCGACGGACGAGGTGCCGGTGGGCGAGGACCAGCGGCAGCACGTGGAGCTGGCGAGGGATCTCGCAGTGCGGTTCAACCAGCGGTACGGGCACACCTTCACCGTGCCGCGCGCGACGCACCCCGCCGTGGCGGCGCGGGTGATGGATCTGCAGGACCCGACGTCGAAGATGGGGAAGTCGCACGAGAACGGTTCCGGGATCGTCTATCTGCTCGACGAGCCGGGCGTGACGCGGAAGAAGGTCATGCGGGCGGTGACCGACAGCGGGACGGATGTCGTGTACGACCGGGAGGCGCGGCCCGGGATCGCGAATCTGCTCGATGTGCTCGCGGCCGCCACCGGCCGGGAGCCCGAGAAGCTGGCCGGTGAGTACGACTCGTACGGGGCCCTCAAGCGGGACACCGCGGAGGCCGTCGTCGAGCTGCTGCGGCCGGTACGGGAGCGGCATGCGGAGCTGGCCGCCGATCCCGGGTACGTGGACCGGGTGCTGCGCGAGGGGGCCGAGCGGGCACGGGGCATGGCGCGGCCGGTGGTGGACCGGGCCTATCGGGCCATCGGGTTGATGCCGGCGGCCTGAGGGGGCGGCGGGCGGAGGCCGGGGTGGGGTGACCCGCCCCGGCGGCCGGTTCCGATGCTCCGTCCCACCCACGGCGTCCGGTTCCGGTGCTCCGTCCCTCCCCGGTGGTCCGTCCCGCCCCGGCGCCCCGTCCGGTCAGCCGTTGCCGGAGGCGAGTTCGCGGCTGCGGTCGCGGGCGGCTTCCAGTGCGGCGATGAGGGCGGCGCGTACGCCGTGGTTCTCCAGCTCGCGGATGGCGCTGATGGTCGTACCGGCCGGGGAGGTCACGGCCTCGCGGAGCTTGACCGGGTGCTCGCCGCTGTCACGGAGCATGACCGCGGCGCCGATCGCGGCCTGCACGATGAGGTCGTGGGCCTGGGCGCGGGGCAGGCCGAGGAGGATGCCGGCGTCGGTCATGGCCTCGACGAGGAAGTAGAAGTACGCCGGTCCGGAGCCGGAGAGGGCGGTGGCGGCGTCCTGCTGGGACTCCGGGACGCGCAGGGTCTTGCCGACACCGCCGAAGATCTCCTCGGTGTGGGCGAGGTGCTCGGAGGTGGCGTGGCTGCCGCCCGAGATCACGGACATGCCCTCGTCGACGAGGACGGGGGTGTTCGGCATGACGCGGACCACCGGCGTGCCGGCCGTCAGGCGCTCCTCGATGAAGGCCGTCGGGATGCCGGCGGCGGCGCTGACGACGAGCCGGTCGGCGGCGACGTGCGGGGCGAGCTCGTCGAGGAGGCGGCCCATGTCCTGCGGCTTGACGGCGAGGATGAGGGTGTCGGCGCGCTTGGCGGCGTCGGCGTTGGAGACCGCCTCGACGCCGTAGCGGTCGTGCAGCTCGGCGGCGCGCTCGGCGCGGCGGGCGGTGACGAGCAGGTTGGCGGGGCGCCAGCCGGCGCGGATCATGCCGCTGAGGAGCGCTTCACCGATCTTGCCGGTGCCGAGGACTGCGACGGTCTGGGTCATGGCTCTGTTCACCTCGCCGGAGGGGGTACGTGCCTGCCATCCTCGCACCGGCCCCTCCGCGGGTGCCGATCTGTCCGAAGGACGGTCACGCGGTACGGCGGCGGAGGGTGGCGGCGCCGAGGCCGAGGACGAGGACGGCGCAGCCGGCGACGACGAGGGCGTCGCGGACGAAGTCGGCGGTGACGTCGGTGTGGCGCAGGACCTCGTTCATGCCGTCGACGGCGTACGACATGGGCAGGACGTTCGAGATGCCTTCGAGTACGGGGTGCATCTGGTCGCGCGGGGTGAACAGGCCGCAGAGCAGGAGCTGCGGGAAGATCACGGCCGGCATGAACTGGACGGCCTGGAACTCGGACGCGGCGAACGCGGAGACGAACAGGCCGAGGGCGGTGCCGAGGAGCGCGTCGAGCAGGGCGACGAGCAGCAGCAGCCAGGGCGAGCCGACGACGTCGAGGCCGAGTGCCCAGACGGCGAGGCCGGTGGCGAGGACGGACTGGATCACGGCGACCACGCCGAAGGCGAGCGCGTAGCCGGCGATGAGGTCGCCCTTGGCGAGGGGCATGGCCAGGAGGCGTTCGAGGGTGCCGGAGGTGCGCTCGCGGAGGGTGGCGATGGAGGTCACCAGGAACATGGTGATCAGCGGGAAGATGCCGAGCAGCGAGGCGCCGATGTTGTCGAAGGTCTGCGGGCTGCCGTCGAAGACGTAGCGGAGCAGGACGAGCATCAGGCACGGGACGAGGAGCATCAGGGCGATCGAGCGCGGGTCGTGGCGGAGCTGGCGCAGGACGCGGGCGGCGGTGGCGAGGGTGCGAGAGAGAGAAGGCGCGAAGCGCGGCCTCGAAAGGGTGGTGGTGGGCGACGGGAGGGCGTTCACGGCTGCTCCTGCTGGACGGGGTGGTCGGCTCGGTTCGCGTGGGCCGCTCGGGCGTTGGCGGCGTCGACGAGGCGGAGGAAGGCGGCCTCGACGGTGGGGGTGTCGTTGCGGTGGCGGAGGGCCTCGGGGGTGTCCTCGGCGAGGATCTCGCCCTCGCGCATGAGGAGCAGGCGGTGGCAGCGCTCGGCCTCGTCCATGACGTGGGAGGAGACGAGGAGGGTGGTGCCGCGGTCGGCGGCGATGCGGTGGAAGAGGTTCCACAGGTCGCGGCGGAGGACGGGGTCGAGGCCGACGGTGGGTTCGTCGAGGACGAGGAGTTCGGGGGCGCCGAGGAGGGCGACGGCGAGGGAGACGCGGCTGCGCTGGCCGCCGGAGAGGCGGCCGGCGAGGGCGTGGGCGTGGGAGGCGAGGTCGACGTCGGCGATGGCGCGTTCGACGGCGGTGCGGCGCTCGTCGCGGCGGGCGCGGCCCGGGAAGAGGACGGCGGCGAAGTAGTCGAGGTTCTGGTGGACGGTGAGGTCGTCGTAGACGGACGGGTCCTGGGTGACGTAGCCGATGCGGGAGCGCAGCTCGGCGTCGCCGGCGGGGCGGCCGAGGACGTGGAGGGTGCCGGTGACCTTGGCCTGGGTGCCGACGACGGCGCGCATGAGGGTGGTCTTGCCGCAGCCGGAGGGGCCGAGGAGGCCGGTGATGCGGCCGGGCGGGACGGTGAAGTCGATGCCGCGGAGGACGGGGCGGTCGCCGCGGACGACGGTGAGATCGCGCGCGACGATCGCGCCGGGGGCGGGGTCGGGGGCGAGGTCGGCGGATTTATTCATCATGCGATGAATATTGCGCGCGGGGGTTCGGGGCGTCAAGCATCCGGACGCCCGGAGAACGGCCGCCGGGAAACGCGAAAGCGGACGGCCCGGTGAGGGCCGTCCGCTGAGGGTGGTGGCGGTGTGGTGGCGGGGTGCGCGCGCTACGTGCGCTTGGGCCTGGGCTTCGGCTTCCGCTTGGCGGCCGGGTTGCCGGTGCGGGAGGCGCGGCGCTTCTCGTACTGGGTGCGGGCCGTCTCGTACTCCGTACGGAGGAGTTTCTCGCCGGGGGCCTCGGTGAAGGTGCGGAAGAAGTAGGCGAGCAGGACGCCGATGAAGCCGATGGCCTTGACGCTGCGCAGGGACTCCTCGCGGGCCGGGTCGGCCGGGCGGCGGGAGAATCCCTCCCAGGTCCTGCGGAAGGCGATGGCGCTGCAGATCGCGAACATGACGACGACGAGCACGTTGACGAACCCGCCGACCTCGGCGACCTCCAGCCCCTGATACGCGAACCGCAGCACGAGACACCCGGCGACGGCGGCGAGCAGCGCCCCCACCCCCACGGCGGCGCGGCGCAGCCCGTAGTGCCCGTCGTGCTCCACCCAGGTCGTACCGAAGAACCGGATCTCCTCGGGGCGGGGCCCGGCGGCGGGCTGCTCCGCGGGGGCGGGCCGGTCGGTGCCGGGCTGCTCGGGGCCGGTGCGGTCGTCGTCGCTCACGGGACCGATTATCCCGCGAGCGGCGACGGGAGCGGGATCAGGAGCAGCGCGGGGCGACGTAGCCGTCGCTGCCGGTCTTCACGTAGGCGTCCGAGACGAACTCGCCGTCGGCGATGTTGTCCCAGATGTTCGTGGTGCCGTACGGGCCGGAGATCCACTCGCCCGGTGTCTGGCAGTAGATGGGTACCGACGCGCCGAGCGGCAGGGTGCGGACGATGCGGTACTTGGTTCCCGGGCCGCTGCGGACGTTGACGCGGTAGCCCGGTGCGACCGGGTAGCGCGTGGCCGACGCCGTCGCGGCCACCGACTCTGCGGACTCGTCAATGGACATGGTGGATCCCCCCGTTCGGATGACGCGCGCAGGCTACCAAGCCATGTCCGGAATCGATGCCTCATGGCATAGGCTCCGTGCGTCGTGCGCGTGCACGAATTGACGGGGAATCACACGGGGTGGGGCAATGCCACCGTTGCGCAGTACCGGCGTCGGACGGGAAGCGGAAGATCCGGAGTACGCGGGCGAGTACCGGCTCGGGGCCTGTCTCGGGTCCGGCGGCATGGGCGTCGTCCATCTGGCCCGTTCCGCCTCCGGGCTGCGGCTCGCCGTCAAGATCGTCCACGCGGGCCACGCGTCCGATCCGGAGTTCCGGGCCCGGTTCCGGCAGGAGGTCGCCGCGGCGCGGCGGGTGAGCGGGGCGTTCACCGCGCCCGTCGTCGACGCCGACCCGGACGCGGAGCGGCCCTGGATGGCCACGCTGTACGTACCCGGGCCCACGCTCGCCGAGCAGGTCAAGCGGAACGGGCCGTTGAGCCCCGCGGAGCTGCGCCGGCTGACCGCCGGGCTGGCCGAGGCGCTGCGCGACATCCACCGGGCGGGCGTCGTGCACCGGGACCTCAAGCCGGGCAACGTGCTGCTGACGGACAGCGGGCCGAAGGTCATCGACTTCGGCATCTCCCGGCCGTCGGACAGCGATGTGCGCACCGAGACGGGCAAGCTGATCGGCTCGCCGCCGTTCATGGCGCCCGAGCAGTTCCAGCGGCCCCGGGAGGTCGGGCCGGCGGCGGACGTGTTCGCGCTCGGTTCGGTGCTGGTGCACGCGGCGACGGGGACCGGGCCGTTCGACTCGGACAGTCCGTACATCGTGGCGTACCAGGTCGTCCACGACGAGGCCGACCTGACCGGCGTGCCGGAGGAGCTCGCGCCGCTCGTCGCGCGGTGTCTGGCCAAGGAGCCGGGCGAGCGGCCCACGCCGGACGAGATCATGGCGGCGCTGCAGCCGCCGTCGTACGAGGCGGCGGCGTTCATCCCGGCGCAGCGGAGGCCGTCGGCCGCGGCCCGGCGCGACGACGACACGCGGGCCCTCCGGCCCGCCGGGCCCGATCCGGCCGACACCGTCGGGGCGCCGAGCCGCTCGCGCACCCGGGCCCTGCGCCGGCGCAGGCGCCCGCTCGGCCTCGTGGCCGCGGCCGTGGCCGTCGCGCTGGCGGCGGGCGGTGTCGTCCTCGCCCGGTCGGCGGACGGGGACCGGCGCCCGGACCGGCCTCAGCGTGCCTCCGCGACCAAGCCGATCGGCGCCTGGCGGACCCCGCTGCGCGCGGCCGGCGACTCTGCTCCCGCGTGCTCCGCGGGCGCGGACGGCGCCGTGTACTGCGCGGCGCGCGGGACCGGGGCCGCCCGGCTGGACCCCTCGACCGGCGCGGTCGTCTGGTCGCGGCCGGACCGTACGGGGATCGCGGTGACCGCACCCGTGCTCTCCACCGGGACGGTGGGCGCGACCGTCGGCGAGGACGGCGGCCGGTTCGTCACGTACGACCCCGCCACCGGCCGCCCCGGCTGGAGCGCCGTCGTGCCGACCGACGGCGCCGTCCACGCCGCGGGCGACACCCTGCTCCTCGGCTCCCGTTCCGGCCCGGTGACCGCGCTCGACGCGCGGACGGGCGAGCGGCTGTGGCGGGAGGCGCTGCCGGGGCACCGGGCCCCTCTGTTCGGTCCGTACGACGCCCCGTCCGGTGTCGTCCACGTCTTCGAGGAGTCGGCCGACGGCACGCACACACAGGTCAGCGGTGTGCAGGCCCGTACGGGCGAGACCGTGCACCGGAAGAGGCTGAACGGCCGCCTCGTCCCGTTCGGTACCGCGGAGGGTGCGCTGTTCCTGATGGACCGCGGCCTCGACGGGCGGACCGAGGCGGTCGTGCGGTACGACCCCGTGACCGGCACGGCCGAGCGCGTGCCGCTGCCGTTCCGGCTGGAGGAGCCCAGGGCGGTGGTGGCGGGCGACGTCGTCCATCTGCTGACGCGCGCCGGCACCCTCGTGGCCGTCGACACGTCAGCGGGCGGTCGGACCCTCTGGCAGTTGGAGACCGCGGCCGGGCGGGTCTCCGCGCCGGCCCTCGGCGACGGAGGCCGGCTGTACTTCTCCGCCGCGGACGGACGGCTGATCGCCGTCGACACGGCGCGGGGCGTCCTGCTGGGGCAGACCGGGCCGAAGCTGAACGGCGGCCGACTGGGACACGCCGCGTCCCTCCCCGCTCCCCTCGTCCTCGGCCCCCGCATCGTCGCCACCGCGCCCGACGGCTCCGTCTTCGCCGTGGACGGGGCCGACCCCGCGCGGTGGTGAACGCAGGAGCGGGGCGGAGCGGCCGGTGCCGCTTCCGCCCCGCTCGCGTGTCGCGGGTCAGCCCAGCTTCGTGACGTCGCGGACCGCGCCCTTGTCCGCGCTCGTGGCCATCGCCGCGTACGCGCGGAGGGCCGCCGAGACCTTGCGGGTGCGGTTCTTCGGGGCGTAGACGCCGCCCAGGGCCTCGCGGCGGGCCGTCAGGGTGGCCTCGTCGACGAGGAGTTCGATTGCGCGGGTCGGGATGTCGATGCGGATGCGGTCGCCGTCCTCGACCAGGGCGATCGTGCCGCCGGACGCCGCCTCCGGGGAGGCGTGGCCGATGGACAGGCCCGAGGTGCCGCCGGAGAAGCGGCCGTCGGTGACCAGGGCGCAGGTCTTCCCCAGGCCCCGGCCCTTGAGGAAGGACGTCGGGTAGAGCATCTCCTGCATGCCGGGACCGCCCTTGGGGCCCTCGTAGCGGATGACGACCACGTCGCCGTCCTTGACCTGCTTGTTGAGGATCTTCTCGACGGCCTCGTCCTGCGACTCGCAGACGACCGCCGGGCCCTCGAAGGTCCAGATCGACTCGTCGACGCCCGCGGTCTTCACGACGCAGCCGTCCACCGCCAGGTTGCCCTTCAGGACCGCGAGGCCGCCGTCCTTGGAGTACGCGTGGGCCACGTCGC
This sequence comes from Streptomyces solicamelliae, assembly GCF_045348655.1. NCBI lineage: Bacteria > Bacillati > Actinomycetota > Actinomycetes > Kitasatosporales > Streptomycetaceae > Streptomyces > Streptomyces solicamelliae. The sequence continues at coordinate 4,018,821 of NZ_CP160404.1, read as the reverse complement.
GGATGCAGCCGCCGGCCGCGTCCGTGTCCAGGGAGTCCCAGCGCTCGGACTGCGAGAAGGCGGTGGCGGAGCGCTTGCAGCCGGGGGCCGCGTGCCACAGCTCGACGGCCTCCGCGGACGGCGTGCCGCCGCGGACGTCCCAGGTGCCGAGCCACTCCTTGATGTCGCGCGAGTGGACCGTGTGGACGTCCTCGTTCAGCAGGCCGCCGCGGTACAGCTCGCCGAGGATCGCGGGGATGCCGCCGGCCCGGTGCACGTCCTCCATGTAGTACGTGCCGCCGGGGGCGACGTTCGGGGCGACCTTGGCCAGGCAGGGGACGCGGCGGGAGATCTCGTCCATGTCCGCCAGGCCGTAGTCCAGTTCGGCCTCCTGCGCGGCGGCGAGCAGGTGCAGGATCGTGTTGGTGGAGCCGCCCATGGCGATGTCGAGGGCCATGGCGTTCTCGAAGGCCGCGCGGGTGGCGATGTTGCGGGGCAGGACGGAGGCGTCGTCCTCGTCGTAGTACCGCTTCGTCAGCTCGACGATCGTGCGGCCGGCGTTCTCGTACAGCGCCTTGCGGGCGGTGTGCGTGGCGAGGACGGAGCCGTTGCCCGGCAGGGACAGGCCGATCGCCTCGGTCAGGCAGTTCATCGAGTTGGCGGTGAACATGCCGGAACAGGAGCCGCAGGTCGGACAGGCGTTCTCCTCGATGCGGAGGATGTCCTCGTCCGAGACCTTGTCGTTGACGGCCTCGGAGATCGCGTCGACCAGGTCGAGCGTGCGGACCGTGCCGTCGACGAGGGTGGCCTTGCCGGACTCCATCGGGCCGCCGGAGACGAAGACGGTGGGGATGTTGAGCCGCAGCGCGGCGTTCAGCATGCCTGGGGTGATCTTGTCGCAGTTGGAGATGCAGATCAGCGCGTCGGCGCAGTGCGCCTCGACCATGTACTCGACGCTGTCCGCGATCAGGTCGCGCGACGGCAGCGAGTAGAGCATGCCGCCGTGGCCCATCGCGATGCCGTCGTCGACGGCGATGGTGTTGAACTCGCGCGGGATGCCGCCCGCCGCCGTGATCGCGTCGGAGACGATCCGGCCGACCGGCGCCAGGTGGGTGTGGCCGGGCACGAACTCGGTGAAGGAGTTGGCGACGGCGATGATCGGCTTCCGGCCGATGTCCGCGCCCGGTACACCGGAGGCGCGCATAAGGGCGCGGGCGCCCGCCATGTTGCGGCCGTGGGTGACTGTGCGGGACCTCAGCTCGGGCATCGTCGCTCGCTCCTCGTGATGGGTGTGCTTGATGTCGAGCGTACGCTCCGGCTCCAAGATCTGGACAGCGCGTCCGTATGGCGGACGGCGTGTTCAGGTTTCGGGCAGGCCCCCGGCGGAGCGGGCGTACGCCCTCACTCCTCCGTCAGGTAGCGCTGCAGCGTCGGGGCGACCATTTTCACGATCTCCTCCGTGTCCACCGACGCCAGCGGCTCCGCCTTGATCACGTACCGCAGCATCGCGATGCCGATCATGTGCGAGGCGGCCAGCTCCGCGCGGAACGTCGGGTCGGGGACGTCCAGCTCCGACGCCACCCGCTCCAGCAGCTTGCGGAGCACGAAGCCGCGCAGCACCTTCGCCGCCGCCTCGTACGTCAGCGCCGAGCGGATCACCGCGAGCAGCGGGGCGCGGGTCGCCGGGTTCTCCCAGACGCCGATGAAGTACCTGGCCAGGCGCTCGCCGATGCCCTCGGTGCCGGCGCCGAGGATCACCGGGATGGCGAGGGCCGGCTCGAAGGACACCTCGACGGCCGCCGCGAAGACCTCGTCCTTGGTGCCGAAGTAGTGGTGCACGAGCGCCGCGTCGACACCCGCCGCCTTCGCGATCCCGCGCATCGACGTCTTGTCGTACCCGCGCTCGGCGAACTGCGTCCGGGCCGCCTCCAGGATCCGCTCGCGCGCACCGGGTCCGCTGTCCTCGGCGGTACGGGACGGGCGGCCGCGCCGGCGCGGGGCCTGCTCCGTCATGACCCGGGCGTCCGGCCGGTCCGGGACGGGGCGGAGGCGAGGTGCAGCCGGGTGAAGGCGAGGGCCTCCGCGAGGTCGGCCTCACGTTCGGCCGCGGACATCGCGCGCCGGGTGTTGACCTCGATGACGACATGGCCGTCGAAGCCGCTCACCGCGAGGCGCTCCAGAAGCTCGGCGCAGGGCTGGGTGCCGCGCCCCGGCACCAGGTGCTCGTCCTTGGCGGAGCCGCGGCCGTCGGCGAGGTGGACGTGGCCGAGCCGGTCGCCCATGCGGTCGACCATCGCCAGGGCGTCGGTGCGGGCGGTCGCGGTGTGCGAGAGGTCGACCGTGTAGTGGCGGTAGTCGTCCTTGGTGACGTCCCACTCGGGGGCGTACGCGAGCATCTCGCGGTCGCGGTACCGCCACGGGTACATGTTCTCGACGGCGAACCGTACGTCCGTCTCGTCGGCCATCCGCCAGATGCCGGTGACGAAGTCGCGTGCGTACTGGCGCTGCCAGCGGAACGGCGGGTGGACGACGACCGTGGACGCGCCGAGCTTCTCGGCCGCCGCCCGGGCGCGCTGGAGCTTGACCCACGGGTCGGTGGACCAGACGCGCTGGGTGATCAGGAGGCAGGGGGCGTGCACGGCCGGGATCGGCACCTGGTGGTAGTCGGAGAGCCGGCGCAGCGCCTCGATGTCCTGGCTGACCGGATCGGTCCACACCATGATCTCGACACCGTCGTAGCCGAGGCGCGCCGCGACCTCGAAGGCCGTCGCCGTCGACTCCGGATAGACCGAGGCCGTCGACAGGGCGACCTTCGCATCCGGGACGCGCACCACTGGTTCTGCCACGAGGGACAGGGTACGGGGCGGTTCCGCCGGCCGGGATGTGGTTCCTGCCACCGGGCCGTCGGTACGCGCTCGTGTGCGCCCCCGCGCGCGCCGCAGCACCCGTGCGCCGTGCAGGCCGCACCCCCGTACGCCCCTACGTCTGCCCGGCTCCCCGCCTACGCCTCCGTGCGGCCTACGCCTCGGCCGGCAGCGGTCCGACCGCCGGCAGGTGGTCCAGGCGGCGAAGGATGACGCCCTCGCGCAGCGCCCAAGGGCAGATCTCCAGGGTGTCGATGCCGAACAGGTCCATCGCGCCCTCCGCGACCAGCGCTCCGGCGAGGAGCTGCGGGGCGCGGCCCTCCGAGACGCCGGGCAGGGCGGCGCGCTCGCCCGCGGTCATCGCGGCGAGGCGGGGCACCCACTCCTCCAGGGCGGCACGGCCGAGGAAGCGCTGCACGTACAGGCCCTCGCCGGAGCCGGGCGCACCGGCGATCCGGGCGAGCTGCTTGAAGGTCTTGGAGGTGGCCACCACGTGGTCGGGCCTGCCGAAGCGGGTGAACTCGCCGACCGAACGGGCGATCTGGGCGCGTACATGACGACGCAGCGCGCGGACGTCATCGGTCTGCGGCGGGTCGCCCGGCAGCCAGCCCGCCGTCAGCCGGCCGGCGCCCAGCGGCAGCGAGACCGCCGCGTCGGGCTCCTCGTCGATCCCGTACGCGACCTCCAGCGAGCCGCCGCCGATGTCGAGCAGCAGCAGCTTGCCGGCGGACCAGCCGAACCAGCGGCGGGCGGCCAGGAAGGTGAGCCGGGCCTCCTCGTCGCCGGTGAGGACCTGGAGGTCGATCCCGGTCGCCTCCTTGACCCGGGCGAGCACCGCGTCCGCGTTGGACGCCTCGCGCACCGCGGACGTGGCGAACGGCAGCACTTCCTCGCAGCCCTTGTCCTCCGCGGCCTGCACGGCATCGGCGACCGTGGCGATGAGCCGCTCCACACCGGCCGGGGCGATCGCCCCGTGCCCGTCGAGCAGCTCGGCCAGGCGCAGCTCCGCCTTGTGGGAGTGGGCGGGCAGCGGCCGGGCGCCGGGGTGGGCGTCCACCACCAGCAGGTGCACCGTGTTCGAACCGACGTCGAGGACTCCGAGTCTCATGGGCGGAACGCTACTGCGCCGGGCGCATACGCTTGGGGTTGTGCCAAAGACGAAAAAGGCGAAGCAGGGCAAAGACCCCGCCAAGGCGGGCAAGCCCTCGAAGAAGAGCGCCGAGGAGCTGCGTGTGGTGAAGGCCCCGAAGGCCCGCGGGGCGGCGGACGGCGCCGCGCCCGAGCCGGACGAGAAGGGTCTGGACTTCGCGCGCGCCTGGGTCGAGTTCCCCGATCCGGCGGACGACGAGCAGGTCTTCCGCTGCGACCTGACCTGGCTGACCTCCCGCTGGACCTGCATCTTCGGCAGCGGCTGCCAGGGCATCCAGGCGGGCCGCGCCGACGACGGCTGCTGCACGCTGGGCGCGCACTTCTCGGACGAGGACGACGAGAAGCGGGTCGCCTCGTACGTGGACCGGCTGACCCCGGAGCTGTGGCAGTTCCACGACGTCGGCACGGAGACCGGCTGGGTGCAGCTCGACGAGGACGGCGAGCGGCAGACCCGGCGCTGGGACGGCTCGTGCATCTTCCAGAACCGGCCGGGCTTCGCCGGCGGCGCGGGCTGCTCGCTGCACATCCTGGCGCTGAAGGAGGGCCGGGAGCCGCTCGAGACCAAGCCGGACGTCTGCTGGCAGCTGCCGGTGCGGCGCACGTACGACTGGATCGACCGGCCCGACGACACCCGCGTGCTGCAGGTGTCGATCGGCGAGTACGACCGCCGGGGCTGGGGCCCGGGCGGCCACGATCTGCACTGGTGGTGCACCTCGGCGACCTCGGCGCACGGCGCGGGCGAGCCGGTGTACGTGACCTACCGCCCGGAGCTCACGGAGCTGATGGGCAAGGAGGCGTACGAGGTGCTGGCCGGGCTGTGCGAGGCGCGGCTGGCGTCGCAGCTGCCGCTGGTGGCACCGCATCCGGCGGACCCGGCCCGGTAGGGCGTCACTGCGCGGACGGGGACCCCGGGTCGCTCGGGGTGCCCGAGCCGCCGTCGGACGGCGGCGGGTCGTCGGAGGGCTGACCGCTCGACGGCGAGGTCGTCGGGTCCGTCGGGCCGGGGTCCGTCGGGGACGGGTCGGTCGGCGCCGGATCGGTCGGCGAGGGGTCCGTGGGGCCCGGGTCGGTGGGCGTCGGGTCCGTCGGATCCGGGTCGGGGCCGGGGGAGGTCGGCGGGGGCGTGGACTGACCGGGGTCGGGGTCCGTGGGCCCGGGGTCCGTCGGCGTGGGGTCGGTCGCCCCGTACCCGTGGATCCGCAGCACCGCGCCGGACGGCTGGACGCCCACCCGGCCGCTCCACGCGCCGGACGGCTCGCGGGTGCGGTCGATCTTGATGTACACGGTCACCGACTCGCCCGGCCCCAGGGTGCCGGAGGCCCGGCTCACGTACAGCCAGGACGCGTCCGTCCACAGCGACCAGTCGACCGGCGAACCGCCGGAGTTGGTGAGCGTGAGCACCGTCGTGTCCCCGGCGGAGTGCGCGGCGACGGCGAGCCGGCCGGGGCCGGCCTGTCCGGGCACGGCGGGCACGGAGGGCGCGCCGGGGTCGACGATCTCGACGGAGACGTCCGGGGAGCGGCTGCCGCGGGTGAACCGGGGCTCTGGGCGGGCGCTGGCGTTGCCGGCGTTCTCGTAGCGGCCGACGCCGGGGCCGTCGGGGCGGCCGTCCCGGTCCTCGTCCTCGCGCGCGCTGACCGCGTCGCCGCCGTGGCCCTCCCCCGTCAGCGGCGCGCCGCGGTACGCCGCCCACAGCGCGAGCACCGGCGCGGCGATCACCGCGGCGACGACGGTCGTGGTCATCGCGCGGGCCCGCATCCGGTCGCGCCGGGCCGCGTGGTCCTTGGGGTCCAGCGGGAAGCCGCCGGGGCCGAACCGCGGGGCCCCGGCCCGGGCCCGCGGCACGTGCAGCATCGCCATGTACGCGGCCGCGCGCGGTGCCTCGACCAGCGGCAGCCGGGCCGGGCCGACGACGGTGGCGCCCGGCCAGGGCGCGGCGGCGCCGGCGCGCTCGGCGACCTTGCGGCAGCGCGGACAGTCGTCGACGTGCCGGACGAGTTCGGTGCGCAGGGCGGCGGAGAGCAGGACCTGGTGGTCGTCGGTGAGCCGGGCGACGGTCGGACAGCTGCCGGTCTCGACGACGGCGAGGGCGGCCCGGGTGCGCTCGACCTCGCAGGCGGCGGAGGCCAGCAGCTCGCGGGCGGCCAGGGCCTCCAGGCCGAGGACCGAGGCGACCTGGTCGCGGCTCAGGCCGTGCCGGACGGCCAGCTCCAGGGCCTCACGCTGCGCGGGGGTGGTGCCGGCGGCCTCCGGCCAGGCCAGCCGGGCCAGTTCGGCGCGGCGGCGCTCGGCGACCTCCTCGGAGACCCGGGGCTCGCGGGCCGGGACGGTGGCGGGGCGGCCGGTGTGTGCGCCCTGCCGCTTGCCGCGCTGCTCGGCGAGGCTGCGCAGGCAGGCCCAGCGGGCCAGTGCGTACAGCCAGGCCCTGCGTCCCTCCTCGTCGTCGGGGCAGCGGGCGTGCCGGCGCTCGGCCACGGCGAGCACGTCGCCGAGGACGGCGGTGGCGGTGTCGTGGTCGTGGAGCACGGACAGGCAGTACGTGAACAGGCCGTCCAGGTACGCCTCGTAACGGGCGGGCGGGCGCCGGCCGGGCGTGCGGGGGCCGTGGTCGTCACGGCGGTGCGCCCGGTGTGCGCCGGTGGTGTGGGCGGGGGGGTCCAGCCTGCTGCTCGTCACCCGGCGACCGTAGGCAGTGGGCTGTGGGCGTTCGTACCTCTTGAAGGCTTTTAATCCTTACGGGTGAACGTATCGCCCGAAAGGGGACACAAGTCCGTCAGGGAGCGCCCGGAGCGGCGTTGTCAGTGCTGCCCGTTACGGTGTCGCTCATGGCTGCCCGTACGAAATCCGCCAAGGACCGGCCGTCCTACCGCTGCACCGAGTGCGGCTGGACGACCGCCAAGTGGCTCGGCCGCTGCCCGGAGTGCCAGGCCTGGGGCACGGTCGAGGAGTACGGCGCGTCCGCCGTCCGTACGACCGCCGCCGGCCGGGTGTCCACGGCGGCGCTGCCCATCGCCCAGGTCGACGGCCGGCAGGCCACGGCCCGCTCGACCGGCGTCGACGAGCTCGACCGGGTGCTCGGCGGGGGGCTGGTGCCGGGGGCGGTGGTGCTGCTCGCCGGTGAGCCGGGCGTCGGCAAGTCCACGCTGCTGCTCGACGTGGCCGCGAAGGCGGCGAGCGAGGCACACCGCACGCTGTACGTGACGGGCGAGGAGTCCGCGAGCCAGGTGCGGCTGCGGGCCGACCGCATCGACGCGCTGAGCGAGCACCTGTACCTGGCCGCGGAGACGGATCTGTCCGCCGTGCTCGGGCATCTCGACGAGGTCAAGCCCTCGCTGCTGATCCTGGACTCGGTGCAGACCGTCGCCTCGCCGGAGATCGACGGCGCGCCCGGCGGCATGGCGCAGGTCCGCGAGGTCGCCGGGGCGCTGATCCGGGCGTCGAAGGAGCGCGGCATGTCGACGCTGCTGGTCGGCCACGTGACGAAGGACGGCGCGATCGCCGGTCCGCGACTCCTGGAGCACCTGGTCGACGTGGTGCTGCACTTCGAGGGCGACCGGCACGCGCGGCTGCGTCTGGTGCGGGGCGTGAAGAACCGGTACGGGGCGACGGACGAGGTCGGCTGCTTCGAACTGCACGACGAGGGGATCACCGGCCTCGCCGATCCGTCGGGGCTGTTCCTGACCCGGCGCGCCGAGGCGGTGCCGGGCACGTGTCTGACCGTCACGCTCGAAGGGCGCCGTCCGCTGGTGGCGGAGGTCCAGGCGCTGACGGTGGACTCGCAGATCCCGTCGCCGCGCCGGACCACCTCGGGCCTGGAGACCTCCCGGGTCTCGATGATGCTGGCGGTGCTGGAGCAGCGGGGGCGGATCAGCGCGCTAGGCAAGCGGGACATCTACTCGGCAACGGTCGGCGGCGTGAAGCTGTCCGAGCCGGCCGCCGACCTGGCGATCGCGCTGGCGCTGGCCTCGGCGGCCAGTGACACCCCGCTGCCGAAGAACCTGGTCGCGATCGGCGAGGTCGGGCTGGCGGGCGAGGTCCGCCGGGTCACCGGCGTGCAGCGCCGGCTGGCCGAGGCGCACCGGCTGGGCTTCACGCACGCGCTGGTGCCGGGCGATCCGGGGAAGGTGCCGCCGGGCATGAAGGTGATCGAGGTCGCGGACATGGGCGACGCGCTGCGGGTGCTGCCGCGCAGCCGCCGCGCCCCGAAGGCCGAGGAACGCACGGGCTGACGGGCCCGGCTCCGGACCGGGCAGGCGTTCGAGCGGGCGCTCGGGCGGGCGTCCGTACGGGAGGGCCGGGGCATGACCGGGGTACGGACGGGGCAGGGGTTCGCGGGGGCGAATCCGCGCACCGCGAACCGGGGCGGGGCGGGGTCGCTAGACTTTGCCCTGGTCTCGCCCATCCGTACGAGCCGGAGGAGTGCAGTGGCAGCCAAGGACAACGAAGCACTGATGCGTGCCTCGCTCAGCGCCGTCGCCCCCGGCACCGCCCTGCGTGACGGCCTGGAGCGCATTCTGCGCGGCAACACGGGCGGTCTCATCGTCCTCGGCATGGACAAGACGGTCGAGTCGATGTGCACCGGCGGCTTCGTCATCGACGTCGAGTTCACCGCCACCCGGCTGCGCGAGCTGTGCAAGCTCGACGGGGCGATCGTCCTCGACAAGGACATCACCAAGATCCTGCGGGCGGGTGTGCAGCTCGTCCCGGACGCGTCCATCCCGACCGAGGAGACCGGCACCCGGCACCGCACCGCCGACCGGGTCTCCAAGCAGTGCAACTTCCCGGTCGTCTCCGTCTCCCAGTCCATGCGCCTGATCGCGCTGTACGTGGACGGCGAGCGCCGGGTCCTGGAGGAGTCGGCGGCGATCCTGTCCCGCGCCAACCAGGCCCTGGCGACCCTGGAGCGGTACAAGCTCCGCCTCGACGAGGTGGCCGGCACGCTCTCCGCCCTGGAGATCGAGGACCTGGTGACCGTCCGGGACGTCACCGCGGTCGCGCAGCGTCTGGAGATGGTCCGCCGGATCGCCACCGAGATCGCCGAGTACGTGGTCGAGCTCGGCACCGACGGCCGGCTGCTCTCGCTCCAGCTGGACGAGCTGATCGCGGGCGTGGAGCCGGAGCGCGAGCTGGTCGTCCGCGACTACGTGCCCGAGCCGACGGCCAAGCGGTCCCGCACGGTCGCCGAGGCGCTGACCGAGCTCGACGCGCTGACCCACGCCGAGCTGCTCGAACTGTCCAACGTGGCGCGCGCCCTCGGCTACACCGGCTCGCCCGAGACGCTCGACTCGGCGATCTCGCCGCGCGGTTACCGGCTCCTCGCGAAGGTGCCGCGGCTGCCCGGGGCGATCATCGAGCGCCTGGTGGAGCACTTCGGCGGGCTGCAGAAGCTACTCGCCGCCAGCGTGGACGACCTGCAGACCGTGGACGGCGTCGGCGAGGCCCGGGCGCGCAGCGTCCGCGAGGGGCTGTCCCGGCTCGCGGAGTCCTCGATCCTGGAGCGGTACGTCTGACGACGTGCCGGCCGGACCGGTCCCGCAGCCGGCCGGACCGATCCCGGAAGGGGTAGTTCCGGTTCAGTCCTTCGCCAGTGTGAAGGACGCCGGAAGCACCTGTGCCCCCGGGAAGACCGCCTCGACCAGGTAGGTGCCCGGCTCCGCCGCGCCGCCCTGCGGGGTCTCGCACTGCGGGGCGCTCGGGCGCCGGTCCCACTCCACCGCGTACGTCACCGACGAGCCCGCCGGGACCCGCAGCAGCACGCTGCCGGTCGGGCGCGGGCAGTCCTTCGAGGACCACACCTCGTCGTCCTGCGCGTCGCTGATCGTCAGCACCGCGTTCCTCGGCCCGAAGTCGGCCTTGCACACGGCGGACGAGGTGTTGCGGGCGATCAGCTCGAAGCGGGGCTTCTCGCCCTGCTCGTACGAGACTTTGGTGCTGCGCAGCGACAACTTCAGCGCCCCGGAGGGGCAGTTGGGCAGCGGCGAATCGGCCGGAACCTGCTGGCCCACGCCCGCGCCACCGGCCCCGCCGGTACCACCCGCGCCGCCCGCGCCCGAACCACCGGCCGGGTCACCGTTCTTGCCCTCGCCCCCCGCGCCGGCGTCCGCGCCGGTTCCGGCGTCACCGCCCGCGTCGCCCGACTCGTCGCGCCCGCCCGGCTGTTCGGAGATGGCCGGCCCGGAGGAGGACGGTCCGGGAGTGATCGACGGCGCGGGACTCGCCCCGTTGGCACCGTCGTTCGTCCTGTTCCCGCCGTCGCCGCCGGTACCCACGGCCCAGACGGCCAGGGCCGTCAGCAGTGCGATCAGGCACAGGGCAACCGCCCTCCGTCGCCAGTAGATGGAGGAGGGCAGCGGACCGACCGGGTTGCGCAGAGATCCCACGGCACGAACCTTACGAGAGTTCGAGCCCAACTCCCGCCCCCCATGCCGCCCCAGAGGCACTTTTTGCCGATGATCACATCCCGGCGAGCGGCGTGAGCAGGCTTTTCGGACCGGCCCCCGACTTTCGTCGGGGGCGGTGCCCGTCCTTCGCCCCGGGCGCCGCGCATGGGCCCGCGCCTAGCGTCGCCGCCCATGGACCAGGACCTCTACCTCGACATCCTCCGCCAGGCCCGGACGACCCCGGACTGGCTCCGATGGCTCGCCGAAGTCTGGACGGAGGCCGGACTGCTGCTGTTCGCGGGGCTGTTCGCCGCCGGCTGGTGGCGGGCCCGCCGCGGGGACTCCCGCGCGATGGCGCTCGCCCTGCTCGCCCCGCTCGCCACCGCCTTCGGTTACGCGGTGAGCGAGGCGCTGAAGACCGTGTTCGACGAGGAGCGGCCGTGCCGGGCGGTCGCCGGGGCGCCGGCGCCGCTGGTGGAGTGCCCGCCGTCCGGCGACTGGTCGTTCCCGAGCAACCACGCGGCGATCGCCGGCGCCGCGGCCGTCGCGCTGGCGCTGGCGTGGCGCGGGACGATCTGGCTGACCGCGCCGCTGGCGCTGCTGATGGCGTACTCGCGGGTCTTCGTCGGCGTGCACTACCCCCACGACGTGGCGGTCGGCCTGCTGCTCGGCGGCGCCGTCGCGTACGCCGCCGTGCGGGCCGGGACCCGGCCCGCGGCGGCCCTGGTCGGCACGGCGCGGACCGGCCGCAACGCGGCCGTGCTGTGGTGCGCGGGGCTCGGACCCCGGCAGCGCGCCACCGTGCGCCCCGAGGGCGTGCGGGACCGGTCCCGCTGAACGTGCCAGGATCGGAGGTGCCATGACTTCCACCGACGCCTCCGCCCCCGTGCCCCCGTCCACCGCCGACTCCCCCGCCGCGGCCCCGTCCGAGACCGCCCCCGCCGCCCTGCACCTGCCCGTCCTCGCCTGGTTCGACCGGCACGCCCGGGACCTGCCCTGGCGGCGGCCGGAGGCCGGCGCGTGGGGCGTCATGGTCAGCGAGTTCATGCTCCAGCAGACCCCGGTCGTCCGGGTCCTGCCGGTGTACGAGCAGTGGCTGGCCCGCTGGCCGCGCCCCAAGGACCTGGCCGCCGAGGCCCCCGGCGAGGCCGTGCGCGCCTGGGGCCGGCTCGGCTACCCGCGCCGTGCCCTGCGGCTGCACGGCGCGGCCGTGGCGATAACGGAGCGGCACGGCGGCGACGTCCCCAGCGACCACGCGCAGCTGCTGGCGCTGCCCGGGATCGGCGAGTACACGGCAGCGGCGGTGGCCTCGTTCGCGTACGGGCAGCGGCACCCCGTCCTGGACACCAACGTCCGCCGGGTCTTCGCCCGGGCGGCGACCGGCGTGCAGTACCCGCCGAACGCCACCACCGCGGCCGAGCGCCGGCTCGCGCGGGCGCTGCTCCCGGACGACGAGGGCACGGCGGCGCGCTGGGCGGCGGCCTCGATGGAGCTGGGCGCGCTGGTGTGCACGGCGAAGAACGAGGACTGCGGGCGCTGCCCGATCGCCGGGTCCTGCGCCTGGCGGCTGGCCGGCAAACCGGCCCACGACGGGCCGCCGCGCCGGGGTCAGACGTACGCGGGCACCGACCGGCAGGTGCGGGGCAAGCTGCTCGCCGTGCTGCGGGAGGCGGTCTCGCCCGTACCGCAGGCGCAGTTGGACGCGGTGTGGGACGAGCCGGTGCAGCGGGCCCGGGCCCTGGACGGGCTGGTCGCGGACGGTCTGGTGGAGCCGCTGCCGGACGGGCTGTACCGGCTGCCGCTGACCTGAGCGGACGGCACCCCCTCCCGCGCCGCAGCTGAATCCGCAGTCCCTACCCCGGAACCGCTGTTACAAAACCGATGGACAGCCGTGCGTCCTCCGACGGCTCTCTCGGACAGCCCCGTGACAACCGCTCCGTAGCGTCCTCGACGTACGGAAAACGGGTGGTCACGGGGATGATCCGGGGAACGGAGGCGGTTCGGATGGCGCACGGCGAGGTGCTCGACTTCGAGGAGTACGTCCGCACACGGCAGGACGCCCTGCTGCGCAGCGCCCGACGGCTCGTCCCCGACCCGGTGGACGCACAGGACCTGCTGCAGACCGCGCTGGTGCGCACCTACGGCCGCTGGGACGGGATCGCGGACAAGTCGCTCGCGGACGCGTACCTTCGCCGGGTGATGATCAACACGCGCACCGAGTGGTGGCGCGCCCGGAAGCTGGAGGAGGTGCCCACCGAGGTGCTGCCCGACGACGCGTCGTTCGACGACGGGACCGAGCAGCACGCGGACCGGGCCCTGCTCATGGACATCCTCAAGGTCCTCGCGCCCAAGCAGCGCAGCGTCGTCGTGCTGCGTCACTGGGAACAGATGAGCACCGAGGAGACGGCCGCGGCGCTCGGCATGTCGACCGGTACGGTGAAGAGCACGCTCCACCGCGCGCTGGCGCGGCTGCGCCAGGAGCTGGAGAACCGGTCCGCCGAGAGCGAGGCCCGGGTCCCGGCCCCCCGCGCCCCGGAGCGTTCCGACCGACGCTACGAACGGGGGCAGGAGCGGTGCGCGGCCTAGGGCCACGGTCCTCAGTGAACGACGCGGGCAGGCCGGCGACACCGGCCGTGCTCGCGTCCGTCGGTGTGCTGGCGGCCGTGGGCGTGTTCCTGACCGGCTGTTCGACCGGCGGCACCGGCTCCCGCGACGAGGGCGCGGCGCGCGCCGACTCGGGTACCCCGAGCAGTTCCGTGCCCTCCCCCGGGCCGTCCGGCGGCTCCGGCTACAGCACGGACCGGCCGGACCCGATCGCGCTGCTCAAGGCCGACCCGAAGATCGGCGCGCGGGTGAAGGAGAGCCTGAAGCCCTGCGCGGCCGATGCGTACCCGGTGGACACCTCGTACGGAAACCTGACCGGCGGCAGCGCGCCGGACGTCGTGGTGAACGTGATGACCTGCGGCGACGCCGTGGGCATCGGCACGTACGTGTACCGGAGGGCGGACCCGGCCAAGGAGTACGAGAACGTCTTCATGGCCGAGGACGCGGCGGTCTACGCGACGATCGACCGGGGCGATCTGATCGTCACCAAGCAGATCTACGCCAAGGGCGACCCGGTCGCGTATCCCTCGGGCGAGGACGTGCTCACGTACCGCTGGGCGGGCAGCAAGTTCACCCAGCACGACTGGGTGCACAACGAGTACAGCAAGGCGGTCGGCGACGGCGGCATCGACGGGCCGGCGACGGCCGCCCCCAGCAACTGACCCGAACGAAGAGGACCGAGGGAACGCGCGATGGCCGAGACCCATGTGCTGTTCGTCGAGGACGACGACGTCATCCGTGAGGCCACCCAGCTCGCCCTGGAGCGGGACGGCTTCCGGGTGACGGCCATGCCCGACGGGCTGGCGGGCCTGGAGGCCTTCCGCGCACAGCAGCCGGACATCGCGCTGCTCGACGTGATGCTGCCGGGGATGGACGGGGTCAGCCTGTGCCGGCGGATCCGCGACGAGTCGACCGTCCCGGTGATCATGCTGTCGGCGCGCGCCGACTCGATCGACGTGGTGCTCGGTCTGGAGGCCGGCGCCGACGACTACGTCACCAAGCCCTTCGACGGCGCGGTGCTCATGGCCCGGATCCGCGCGGTGCTGCGCCGCTTCGGGCACGCGGGCGGCGCGGGGGCGGGCGGCTCCGGCGACGGGGCGGACGGGGGGCCCGACGGCGGGCTGCTGGTCTTCGGCGACCTGGAGGTCGACACGGACGGCATGGAGGTGCGGCGGGCCGGCGCTCCGGTGTCCCTGACCCCGACCGAGATGCGGCTGCTGCTCGAGTTCTCGTCCGCGCCGGGCACGGTCCTCTCCCGCGACAAGCTCCTGGAGCGGGTCTGGGACTACGGCTGGGGCGGCGACACCCGCGTCGTGGACGTCCATGTGCAGCGGCTGCGCACGAAGATCGGCCAGGACCGGATCGAGACGGTCCGCGGCTTCGGCTACAAGCTCCGGGCATGAGGCGGTTCGGTCTGCGCAGGGGGAACCTGCGCACCGGAGTCCGCTGGAAGATCTCGATCGCGATCGCGGCCGTCGGCGCGCTGGTCGCCGCCGCCCTGTCGATCGTGGTGCACAACGAGGCGCGGGTGTCGATGCTCGACAACTCCCGCGAGGTCATGATGGACCGGCTGCTGCTCGCCCAGCTGCAGTACGAGTCGACGCCGAAGCCGCGCGAGCCGCGGCTGCGGTTCGGCGCGAAGATCAACGACCCGCGTCTGCCGCGGCAGTTGGACCGGCTGATGCACAACGGGCGGCGCGGCACCTTCGTGCAGGAGCACGCGTCGGGCGGCACGCCGGACGTGTGGGCGGCGGTGCCGCTGGCCAACGGGGACGTGCTGTCGCTGCACATGCCGTTCGCGGACCGCAGCGCCACCATCATGAAGAACCTCGACCGGACCCTGATCATCGGCTCGGTGTCGGTGGTCTTCGGCGGCTGCGCGCTCGGCGTGCTGATCGGCGGCCAGCTCTCCCGGCGGCTGCGGAAGGCGGCGGCCGCGGCGGGCAAGGTCGCGCAGGGCAACACCGAGGTGCGGGTCCGGGACGCCGTCGGCGGCGTCGTACGGGACGAGACCGACGAGCTGGCGCGGGCGATCGACGCGCTCACCGACGCCCTGAACGGGCGGATCGAGGCCGAGCGCCGGGTCACCGCGGACATCGCGCACGAGCTGCGCACCCCGGTGACCGGGCTGCTCACGGCCGCGGAGCTGCTGCCGCCGGGCCGGCCGTCGGAGCTGGTGCGGGACCGGGCGCAGGCGATGCGGACCCTGGTCGAGGACGTGCTGGAGGTCGCCCGGCTCGACGGGGCGTCGGAGCGGGCGGAGCTCCAGGAGATCGCGCTCGGCGAGTTCGTGGAGCGGCGGGTGCGGGTGCTCGCCCCGGACGCGGTGGTGAACGTGGTGCACGAGTCGTGGGTGAACACCGACCCGCGGCGCCTGGAGCGGATCCTCGGCAATCTGCTGGCCAATGCGGCCAAGCACGGCGGCGGGCCGGTCGAGGTCACCGTCGAGGGCCGGGTCGTCCGGGTCCGGGACGACGGCCCCGGCTTCCCGGAGGAGCTGCTGCGCGAGGGCCCGAGCCGCTTCCGCACCGGGTCGAGCGACCGGGCGGGCAAGGGCCACGGCCTGGGCCTGACCATCGCGACCGGCCAGGCGCGGGTCCTGGGCGCCCGGCTGACGTTCCGCAACGCGGCGCCGGACGGCGGGGCGATCGCGGTGCTGTGGCTGCCGGACCACGCGCCGACGAACACGGGGAGCTTCCCGGTGCTGCGGGACGTGTGACGACGGAGGTACGGGAAGGGGGCCGGGGCGCGGTGTGCGCGCCCCGGCCCCCTTCGTGTGCCGTACGGATCAGGCGGCGGCCTTCTCCGGCTCCGGCTTCGACGGCTCCGGCTTCTCCGGGCCGGTGCCGCGCAGCGCGACCTCCTTGACGAGGAACGCCGCGAGGAAGGCGACCACCGCGACCGCCGAGCCGACCAGGAACGCGCTGTGCGTGCCCGAGGCCACGGCGTGCTGGTACGCCTCGCGGACCGCCTCCGGCAGCTTGGCCAGGCTCGCCGCGTCCAGCTGGGCGGACTGCGCGGTGGCCGCGCCGCCGCCGCGGGCGGCCATCTCGTCCTGCACCCGGGAGGTGAAGAGCGCGCCCATGATCGCCACGCCGAAGGAGGAGCCGAGGGTGCGGAACAGGGTGGTGGCGGAGGACGCCACGCCCATGTCCTTCAGCTCGACGCTGTTCTGCGCGACGAGCATCGTGATCTGCATCAGGAAGCCCATGCCGGCGCCGAGCACCGCCATGTAGAGGCCGGAGGTGAGCCGGGAGGTGCCGGTGTCCATCTGCGCGAGCAGGAAGAGGCCGAGGACCATCAGCCCGCCGCCGAGGATCGGGAAGATCTTGTACTTGCCGCTGTTGGTGGTGATCCGGCCGGAGATCAGCGAGACGACCATCATGGCGAGCAGCATCGGCAGGAGCAGCAGGCCCGAGTTGGTGGCCGAGGCGCCCTGGACGGACTGCTGGAACAGCGGCAGGAAGAGCACCGCGCCGAACATCACGAAGCCGACCAGGAAGCCGATCACCGACATGAGGGTGAAGTTGCGGCTGCGGAAGATGTGCAGCGGGATGATCGGGTCGGCCGCGCGGGTCTCCACCCACAGGAAGGCGGCGAGGGCCAGCACGCCGGCCGCGCTCAGGCCGAGGATGACGCCGGAGTCCCAGTCGTACTCGGTGCCGCCCCAGGTGGTGACGAGCACGATCGAGGTGATGCCGACGGTCAGCAGCGCGGCGCCGAGGAAGTCGATCCGGGTCCGCTCCCGGCGCTCCTTCTTCGGCAGGTGCAGCACGGCGGTGATCATCGCGAGGGCGATCGCGCCGAGCGGCAGGTTGATGTAGAAGGACCAGCGCCAGCCCCAGTGGTCGGTGATGGTGCCGCCGACCAGCGGGCCGCCGATCATGGCGAGGGCCATCACGCCGGCCATCATGCCCTGGTACTTGCCGCGCTCCCGGGGCGGGATCAGGTCGCCGATGAGCGCCATCACGCCGACCATCAGACCGCCGGCGCCGAGGCCCTGGACGGCGCGGAAGCCGATGAGCTGGCCCATGTCCTGGGCCATGCCGCTGAGCGCGGAGCCGATCAGGAAGATCACGATCGAGGTGAGGAAGACGCCCTTGCGGCCGTACATGTCGCCGAGCTTGCCCCAGATGGGCGTGGAGGCGGCGGTGGCCAGGGTGTAGGCGGTGACGACCCAGGACAGGTGCGCCAGACCGCCCAGTTCGCCGACGATCGTCGGCATCGCGGTACCGATGATCATGTTGTCCAGCATCGCGAGCAGCATCGCGATCATCAGCGCGAGCAGGACCACGCGGACGCTGCGTGCGGGCTTGTCCTGCTCCTGTCCTGCGGCCGGCTCCCCGGAGGGTGCCTGTTTCACGGTCTCGGTGGTCGTCATCGGCGTCCCCTGCTCCCCATCCACTTACTTGCCGCCCGGCAAGTTAATACAATGGGGACGGTAGACGCGGCACTAGCCGGGCGTCAAGTAAGTTCAGTCGGAGCCGGGAGCACACCGTGGCCAGAGGCAACACCCGCCAGCGCATCCAGGACGTCGCCCTGGAGCTCTTCGCCGAGCAGGGCTACGAGAAGACCTCGCTGCGCGAGATCGCGGAGCGGCTGGACGTCACGAAGGCGGCGCTCTACTACCACTTCAAGACCAAGGAAGACATCCTCGTCGGGCTCTTCCACGACCTCACCCGACCCATGGACGAGCTGATCGTCTGGGCCCGTGAGCAGCCGCGCACCCTGGAGACCAAGCAGGAGATCCTGCGCCGCTACCAGGTCGCCCTGGCCGACGCGGCCCCGCTGTTCCGCTTCATGCAGGAGAACCAGGCCACCGTGCGCGAGCTGAGCGTCGGCCTGACCTTCAAGGAGCGGATGCTGGAGCTGAGCGGCCTGGTCCAGGAGCCGGACTTCGCGATGAAGGACAAGGTCCGCTGCATCAGCGCGCTGTTCACGATGCACGCGGGGATGTTCTTCATGCAGAACGTCGAGGGCGACCCCGAGGAGAAGCACGAAGCCGTCCTCGAGGTCGCCCTCGATCTGGTCGCCCAGGCCCACGGGGCCTGAGGGATCAGGTGGGTCCGATCAGGTGGGTCAGATGCTGACGCCGTGCGTGCGCAGGAAGGCCGCCGGGTTCAGCGCCGAGCCGTAGTTCGGGGTGTTGCGGATCTCGAAGTGCAGGTGCGGGCCGGACGAGTTGCCGGTGTTGCCCGACAGCGCGATCTTCTGGCCGGCGCCGACCTTCTGGCCGATGTGCACGCTGATCTTCGACAGGTGGGCGTACTGCGAGTACTTGCCGTTGGCGTGCTTGACGACGATGGCGTTGCCGTAGGCCGGGCCGTCACCGCCGCCGTTCGGGCCCGCCTTGACGACGGTGCCGGCGCCGGCGGCCTTGACCGGGGTGCCGACCGGGACGGCGAAGTCCTGACCGGAGTGCTTGTGGGCCCACATGGCGCCGCCCTGGTTGTAGCTGGCGGTCAGCGTGTAGCGGCTGACCGGCTTGACCCAGGCGGCCTTCTTCTTCGCGGCCTTCTTCACCACGACCGGCTTGGCGGCCTTGGCCTTCGCGGCGGCCTTCTTGACGGCGGCGGCCGTCTTGGCGGCGGCCTGCGCCTGGGCGTCGGCCTGAGCGGCGACGGCGGCGGACGCGGGGGCGGCGGCGAGGGCCTGGACGGGAGCCTTGCCCTCGGCGGCGAAGGCGGACCCGGCTCCGGCCACCACAGACGCTCCCAGACCCGCGGCGGCGAGGGCGACGACGGCGGTACGGGTGGGGTTCATGACGCGCTTCGACATACGGGGGAAAACCTCCGGGAAGAACGATCCCGACGCGTTCGCTGCGCCGGGCTGGCCATCCCTTGGTAACCCGCACCCCAGGCCATCCCAAAACGCCCTATCTACGACATCGCGTCGTAGCGATCACGTCGGCGGATCGGCTCTTGACGCCCCACCCGGAACCCTTGAAAAACGGACAAAAGCTGCCGAATAAATCGGTTTAACCGCATGTAGGGACCGGTCAGGACCGACGGAATCGCAGGGCGGAGGCCGATCCGGGGCCCCCGGGACCAAAGCCCCGCCCCCCATGTCCGGAACGTCCCGATGAGAGACGAAACAACACCACTATTCCGGCTAGTACCCCCGAAAACGCCTGTGCGCCTTGTCACCAGCGCGCCCTCCTGATTGCGACCTGGGTCACGCGATCGGCCGGGCCCGGAACCCCTCCCTCGATAGGCTGATCACTCACGACCAGCGCGCCGCGCACGCTCCGGGGGGACACGTGGATCCAGCAGTCATCGGCACCCGACTGGCCTCGGCGGCGATCGCCCCGCTGCTGAAGAAGCTGCTGGTCCAGGAGGCACCGGGCGCGGGCCTGGCCCCGGGCAAGGCGCCGGTACGCCTCTCCCGCCTGGTCTCCTTCCGCGGCGAGAAGCGCGTCCTGACCGAGGCCGACGTCCGCAGGCTCGCCGCCGGCCTGGTCCGCGAGGCCGTCTCCGCCCCCGGCGAGCCGCCGTTCCCGGCGGACGAGACGGAGGCGGTGGCCGACGCGCTGGCCCGGTCGCTCGTGGCCCTCGGCGACCTGGACATGGACGACGTCCAGGCGGTCCGGCTCGGGCACTGGGAACTGGCGCGACGCCTGAGGAAGGCGGCGGGCGGGCCGCCGGCGGGCCTGTCGGCGGACTCGGCGTACTTCCTGGACTCGCTGACGGAGTGGGCCTGCCTGCACATCCTCGACTTCTTCACCCAGCGCTCGACCTTCGTGGCCCGCAGCCTGGTGGAGCAGGCCAAGGACCAGCAGGAACTGATCGCCAAGATCGACGAACTGATCCACCGCGTCCCGCGGCAGGACGGCAGGGACGTGGAGTTCGAGCGCCGCTACCTCGCGTACGTGGCGAAGAAGCACGGCAAGCTGACGATCTACGGCATCGACCTGCACGACTCCGCGGAGCGGTGGCCGCTGGACGTGGCCTATCTGTCGCTGGAGGCGACGGAGTCGACGAGGAGGCTGATCCGAGCGGCGGCGGGCTCGGGCAAGAGCAACCAGATGACGGTGCTGACCCGGGACGTGCACGACGGCTGGGCGGCAGGCTCCCGTGACCCCGGCGCAGCGTCGAGGGATCTGCTCAGCACGCCAGGAGACAGGGAAGCCTTCCGGCACCTCCTGCAGCAGAGCGGCAATTCCCGCGCCGACCTCGCCCTCGCCCGGCACGACAAGGTCCTGCTCCGGGGGCTCGCCGGGTCCGGGAAGACGACGCTCGTACAGTGGCTGGCGGTGTCGGCCGCGCGGGAGGAGCTGCCCGAGGAGATGGCGTACCTGCGGGACCGGGTCCCGTTCGTCCTCCCGCTGCGCACCCTCACCCGCCACGGCGAGCGGCTGCCGGCGCCCGACCGCTTCCTGGAGTCCGTCGACTGCCCGCTCTCCCCGCCCGAGGGCTGGGCCGACCGGGTGCTGACCGCCGGCCGGGGCCTGGTCCTCGTCGACGGGATCGACGAGATCCCCGAGGCCGAGCGGGACCGCGCCCGCCGCTGGCTGCGGGGCCTCCTCGACATGTACGACGCCGACAACCGCTGGCTGGTGACCTCGCGCCCCACCGCCGTACGGGACGACTGGCTCGCCGAGGACGGCTTCGCCGAGCTGACCCTCTCCCCCATGTCGACCGCCGAGGTCGGCACCTTCGTCGCGCGCTGGCACCGGGCCGCCGGGCCGGAGGCCGTGCCGTACGAGCAGCCGCTCCTCGACGCCCTCCGGACCACCCCCGACGTCGCCGCGCTCGCCACCAATCCCCTCATGTGCGGGCTGATCTGCGCCCTGCACCGCGACCGCCGCGGCTTCCTGCCGCGCGGCCGCAAGGCGCTGTACGACGCGGCGCTGTCGATGCTGCTGCTGCGCCGCGACCGCGAGCGGGACATGGGCAACCCCTACGGGATCGAACTCGGCGAGGCCGCGCAGATCCAGCTGATCCAGCGGCTCGCGTACTGGCTCACGCTCAACGGGCGTACGCAGATGGACCGTGCGCACGCGCAGTCCGTCGTACGGTCCGCGGTGCCGGCCGTGCCGGAGGCCGCGGCGTACGACAAGCCCGACGCGGTCTTCACCCACCTCCTCCACCGCAGCGGGCTGCTCCGCGAGCCGACCGCCGAGACCGTGGACTTCGTCCACCGCACCTTCCAGGACTACCTGGCCGCGAAGGCCCTGGTCGACCGGTGGGACATCGGCGTCCTCGTCGACCACGCGGCCGACGACCAGTGGGAGGACGTGATCCGCATGGCGGTCGCCCACGCGCGGCCGCGGGAGTGCGCGGAGATCTTCGGGGAGCTGCTGAGGGCGGCGGACGCTGCGCAGGAGCGGCGCGTCCAGCTGCGGATCCTGGTGGTCGCGGCGACGGCGCTGGACCAGGCGACGGAGGTGTCCCCCGAGATCCGGGAACGGATCCTGGCGCGGACCAGCGAGGTGATCCCGCCGCGCGACGTGGAGGAGGCTCGGGAGCTCGCCTCGGTGGGACGTGCGGTCCTGGACCTGCTGCCGGGCCCGGAGGACCTGACCGACAGGGCCGCCGGAAGCCTCGTGATCACGGCCACCCACATCGCGGACGACGCGGCGATCCCGTACCTCGCACGGTTCACGGACCACGCGGAAGTGAGCGTCCGGTCCCAGCTGATGTGGGGCTGGTCGCGGTTCACGACCGCGACCTACGCGGAGGAGATCATCGCCCGGCTCGACCCGCTACTGATCAACTTCACGCTGCAGTCGGACGAGCAGGCCCGCGAGGTGGCCCGTCTGGGGCTGCGGCCCCGGCACCTGGACATCCGCGAAGGAGTCTCCGAGCAGGGAATGGCGGCGCTGCGCGCCCAGCTCGGCACGGCGTCCAGCCTGCACTTCGTGTACCGCGGCAGCCCCTCGTTGGCGTTCGTCCCCCTCGAGAACAAGCTGAGCACGCTGTCGCTGACCGACGAACCCCAGGAAGGGTTCGCCTTCCTGAGCCGACTCACCCGACTGACGCAGCTGATCCTTCACGGCGCCGACACGCTCACCGAGGAGCAGTGGCGCGACATCGCCTCTCTCGAACGGATCACGCACCTCGCCCTGCCCGCGGCACAGCCCTGGGGCGACTTCCCCGAGGCAATCCGGCTGCCCCACGTGAGCAGGCTGGAGCTGTACGCCGAGCATGACCCCCAGCCCTTCGGCCGCATCGCCCAATGCTTCCCCGGCCTTTGCACCCTGGTCGTCGCCGGGGCCCCCACACAGCCCTACGACCTCGCGCCTCTGGCGCGGCTCGCGCACCTCGAAGTCATCGACACCGAAGGCTTCCCGGTCACCGGCACCGAACACCTCCCGCCCACCGTCCGACTCCTCACCTGACGGGGTACGTTCGCGATCATGACCACGCACGACATCGAACTCGCCGACGCCATCGAATCCGTCCGCGACCAGCTCATAGCGGCCGCCTCCCGGGCCACCGGGCAGGCCGTCGCCTTCGAAGTGGGCGACATCGAGATGGAGTTCACGATCGAGCTGCGCAAGGAGCTGAAGGGCGGGACCAAGGTGAAGGCCTGGGTCGTCGAGGCCGGCGCGGACGCGAGCCGGACCAGGGGCGAGACCCACCGGGTCTCCTTCACGCTCAAGCCGCGCAACGCGGCCACCGGCGGCGCCTGGCTCGTCGGGAACGACGACGCCGCCGACCTGTCCGGCCTCGGCGGAGGGAGCGAGGCACCGTGAGCCCCGGCCGCCAGGTCTTCGCGGTGCTCGGCCGGCAGCAGGGCAGCGGCGTCCTGCTGACCCCGCACCTGATACTGACGTGCGCCCACGTCGTCGGCGGCGACGAATACGCCGACGTCGCCGCCGTCACCGGCCGGGGCCCGCTCGCGTTACGGGTCATCCGCTGCGACGACCGCCTCGACTTCGCCCTGCTGCACAGCGAGGAGCCCCTCGGCCCCGCCCCGAGGCCAGGCGCGCTCGCCACCGACCGTCCCGTGCCCGGCTGCGAGATCCTCGGCTTCCCGAAGGTCCAGCGTTACGGGGGGCTGAAGCTCGACCTCGACCAGTACACCGGCACCGCCCTGCCCATGGCCGGGCTCGTGCGCAAGGCGCTCACCGTCGAGCTCGACCACCCGCCCGCCGAGGCCCCCGACGACGGCCCCTCCCCCCTCGCCGGCCTCTCCGGCGCCCCCGTCTACGCCGACGGCGGGCTCATCGGCATCGTGCGCGCCGTCCCGCGCGGCCGCGGCCACCGCCGCCTGGAGTGCGTCCCGCTCACCGCCGTGCTCGACCACCCGGACGTCCGCCGGCTCCTCCCCCGCGACTTCGCCGTGCCCGCACCGGTCGTCCGCACCCACCCCGAGGACCGCCCGTACGAGACGGAGTACGCGGAGGCCCTCGGCGCCGCCTACCGCCGTACCAAGATCTTCGGCCTGGACGAGCTGGACCGCCGTGCCTCCGAGTGGGACCTCGACACCGCGTACCTGTCCCTGGAGGCCGCCGCCGGGGACCGCGGCGACACCGCCCCCGTACCGCAGCGGATCGACGACCTGCTCGCCTCCCGCCCCCGCGTCCTGATCCGCGGCGACGCCGGCGCGGGCAAGACCACGCTCGTGTGGTGGCTGGCCGCGCACGCGGCCACGGGCACGCTCGGGCCGAACCTCGCCGAGCTGAACGGCCTCGTGCCCTTCGTCGTCCCCCTGCGCACCCTGCGCGCCCGGGGCGCGGGCTTCCCCAACCTCGCCGACCTCCCCGGCGTCGCCGGGCTCGTCGTCGACCCCGCGCCCGACGGCTGGGCCGGCCGGGTGCTCGCCGCGGGACGGGCGCTGCTGCTCGTCGACGGGCTCGACGAGGTGCCGCAGGAGGAGCGGGACGCCGCCCACGCCTGGCTGTCCGGGCTGCTCGCCCGCTACCCCCGCACCCGCTGCGTGGTGACCGTACGGCCGCTCGCGGTCGACCCGGACTGGCTCGGCGCGGAACGGTTCGAGGAGCTGAGCCTGCTGCCGATGCGGGACGCGGACATCCAGGCGTTCGTCGCCGCCTGGCACGACGCGGCCCGGCTCGACGACGCCGACCCGGCGGGAATCGACGTCCTCGAACGGGACCTGTCCCTGCAGTTCCGCCACAACCCCGTGCTCGCCGACCTCGCCCGCACCCCGCTGCTCTGCGCGGTGATCTGCGCGCTGCACCGGCTGCGCGAGGGCTTCCTGCCGGAGTCCCGCTGGGCGCTGTACCAGTCCGCGCTGCAACTGCTGCTCGGCGACCGGGACAAGCGGCGCCGGATCGACGCCCCGGACGGCATCCGCATGACCGTGGAGGAACACCAGCAGCTGCTCCAGCGGATCGCGGCCTGGCTGGTGCGCGGCGGGCAGACCGAGTTCACCCGGCACCAGGCCCTGCACCAGGTCAGCCGCGTCCTGCCCGGGATGCCGCGGGTCGCCGGCCAGGGCACGCCGGCGGAGATCCTGACCCATCTGCTCAACCGCAGCGGTCTCCTGCAGGAACGCACCGATGACGTCTTCCAGTTCACCCACCGCACCTTCCAGGACTTCCTGGCCGCCAAGGAGTTCGTCGAGGACGACCTGGTCTCCGAACTACTGCAGCACGTCCGGGACCAGCAGTGGCACGACGTCCTGCTGCTGGCCGCCGGCCACTGCTCGCGACGCGAACTCCCGGCCCTGGTGGAGGGGGTGCTGGCGGCGGGGTCGTCCGTCCGCGACCGGGGGAGGAAGACGACGCTGTACGTGCTCGCGGCCCGGTGCGCCCAGCACGCCGCGTGGCTGTCGGAGTCGTTGCACGCCAGGGTCCGCAAGGCGGTGAAGTCCGTCCTGCCGCCGCGGGACGCGAGCCAGCTGGCCCAGCTCGCCGTCCTCGGCCCGTACGTGCTGCCGCTGCTGCCGGCCCCGGAGAAGACGGCCGAGGAAGCCGTGACGGCGGTCGTCTCGCTGATCTGCGAGGTCGGCGGCTCGGAGGCGATCCCGTACGCCCGGGGCTTCGCCGGGTCCGACCGGACGGTGGCGCTGGCGCAGAGCTGGGCCAGGTTCCCCACGGAGGTGTACGCCCGCGAGGTGCTCGCGCACACGGACCTGGCGAACCAGGTGCTCAACGTGACCGAACCCGGGCAGCTGCCGCTGCTGCGGACACTGCCGCACGCCCGTCACCTCGCCTTCCGCGGCGACTTCGACGCGCCGGAGCTGACCACCGTGCTCTCCGGACTGTCCGTGAACACGGTGGTGATCGCGGAGAACGACGTCGTCACCGACCCGGGGTTCCTGCGCGCCTGCGGGAAGGAGCTGCAGCAGGTGCAGATCAATCACTGTCCGCGGGTCCGTATCGGCGCGCTCTCCGGGCTCGACACGCTGGAGGACCTGATCCTGCTGGCCCCCCGGCTCGGCGCGGGAGATCTGGCGGCCGTCGCCGAACTGCCCTCGCTCACCCGGCTCATCCTGGCCGTGCCCGAGCTGCCCGACGAGGGGCTCGACCTGACACCGCTGCACCAGGCACCGCGCCAGTTGGAGGTGCTCGTCACCGGTGTCCCCGAGCGCCGCATCACCGGCCGCGCGGCCCTCGGCTCACGGCTCACCGTGAGCAGGTGAAAGGGGCGGCCCCCGGAACCGAACCGGTTCCGGGGGCCGCCCCTTCAGACGCTACGCGAACGCGTCACGCCTCCTTCGAGAGGTTCGGGCCTGCCGAGCCGCCCGTCGCCTGCTCGATCGGCGGGACGTCGGGCAGGGCCGACTTCTCCTCGCCACGGAAGGTGAAGGTCTGCTGCTCGCCCTCGCCCTCGGTGTCCACGACCACGATGTGACCGGGGCGCAGCTCGCCGAAGAGGATCTTCTCCGAGAGCGTGTCCTCGACCTCGCGCTGGATCGTCCGGCGCAGCGGCCGGGCGCCCATGACCGGGTCGTAGCCCTTCTTCGCGAGGAGCTCCTTGGCGGACTGGGAGAGCTCGATGCCCATGTCCCGGTCCTTCAGGCGCTCGTCCACGCGGCCGATCATCAGGTCGACGATCTTGAGGATGTCGTCCTGGGTCAGCTGCGGGAAGACGATGATGTCGTCCACACGGTTGAGGAACTCCGGGCGGAAGTGCTGCTTCAGCTCGTCGCTGACCTTCGCCTTCATCCGCTCGTAGTTGGACTTCGTGTCGCCCTGGGCCGCGAAGCCGAGGTTGAAGCCCTTCGAGATGTCCCTGGTCCCGAGGTTGGTCGTCATGATGATGACCGTGTTCTTGAAGTCCACGACCCGGCCCTGGGAGTCGGTCAGGCGACCGTCCTCCAGGATCTGGAGAAGGGAATTGAAGATATCGGGGTGGGCCTTCTCGACCTCGTCGAAGAGGACCACGGAGAACGGCTTGCGGCGCACCTTCTCGGTGAGCTGGCCGCCCTCTTCGTAGCCGACGTATCCCGGCGGGGAGCCGAAGAGCCGCGAGACGGTGTGCTTCTCGCTGAACTCCGACATGTCGAGGGAGATCATCGCGTCCTCGTCGCCGAAGAGGAATTCGGCGAGCGCCTTGGACAGCTCGGTCTTACCGACACCGGACGGGCCGGCGAAGATGAACGAGCCTCCGGGGCGCTTCGGGTCCTTCAGACCCGCACGGGTGCGGCGGATGGCGCGGGAGAGGCCGATGACCGCGTCGTTCTGCCCGATGACGCGCTTGTGGAGCTCCTCCTCCATGCGGAGCAGGCGGCTCGACTCCTCCTCGGTCAGCTTGAAGACCGGGATGCCGGTGGCGGTCGCGAGGACCTCGGCGATCAGCTCGCCGTCGACCTCGGCGACGACGTCCATGTCGCCGGCCTTCCACTCCTTCTCGCGCTTGGCCTTGGCGGCGAGGAGCTGCTTCTCCTTGTCGCGCAGGGAGGCGGCCTTCTCGAAGTCCTGCGAGTCGATCGCGGACTCCTTGTCCCGGCGGACGGCGGCGATCTTCTCGTCGAACTCGCGGAGGTCCGGCGGCGCGGTCATCCGACGGATGCGCATCCGGGAGCCGGCCTCGTCGATCAGGTCGATCGCCTTGTCCGGCAGGAAGCGGTCCGAGATGTACCGGTCGGCCAGGGTCGCGGCCTGGACGAGGGCCTCGTCGGTGATGGAGACCCGGTGGTGGGCCTCGTACCGGTCGCGCAGACCCTTGAGGATCTCGATCGTGTGCGGCAGCGACGGCTCGGCGACCTGGATGGGCTGGAAGCGGCGCTCGAGGGCGGCGTCCTTCTCCAGGTACTTGCGGTACTCGTCGAGCGTGGTGGCACCGATGGTCTGGAGCTCACCGCGGGCCAGCATCGGCTTGAGGATGCTGGCGGCGTCGATCGCGCCCTCGGCGGCGCCCGCACCCACCAGGGTGTGGAGCTCGTCGATGAACAGGATGATGTCGCCGCGGGTGCGGATCTCCTTGAGGACCTTCTTCAGGCGCTCCTCGAAGTCACCGCGGTAGCGGGAGCCGGCGACCAGCGCACCGAGGTCCAGGGTGTAGAGGTGCTTGTCCTTGAGGGTCTCGGGCACCTCGCCCTTGACGATGGCCTGGGCCAGGCCCTCGACGACGGCGGTCTTGCCGACGCCGGGCTCGCCGATGAGGACCGGGTTGTTCTTGGTGCGGCGGGACAGCACCTGCATGACCCGCTCGATCTCCTTCTCGCGCCCGATGACCGGGTCGAGCTTGGACTCGCGGGCCGCCTGGGTGAGGTTCCGGCCGAACTGGTCGAGGACCAGGGACGTCGAGGGCGTGCCCTCGGCAGGCCCGCCGGCGGTGGCGGCTTCCTTGCCCTGGTAACCGGAGAGCAGCTGGATGACCTGCTGACGGACCCGGTTGAGATCGGCGCCCAGCTTCACGAGGACCTGGGCGGCGACGCCCTCGCCCTCGCGGATCAGGCCGAGCAGGATGTGCTCGGTGCCGATGTAGTTGTGGCCGAGCTGGAGCGCCTCGCGGAGCGAGAGCTCCAGGACCTTCTTGGCACGAGGGGTGAAGGGAATGTGCCCGGACGGGGCCTGCTGGCCCTGACCGATGATCTCCTCCACCTGCTGGCGGACCGCCTCGAGCGAAATCCCGAGGCTCTCCAGGGCCTTAGCGGCGACACCCTCACCCTCGTGGATAAGGCCCAGAAGGATGTGCTCGGTGCCGATGTAGTTGTGGTTGAGCATCCGGGCTTCTTCCTGAGCCAGGACGACAACCCGCCGCGCGCGGTCGGTGAACCTCTCGAACATCGTTAATCGCTCCTCAGAGCGGTCAGTCAGTTAGGGGTCGATCCCCTCCCTGTCCTTCCGCAGCTTAGTCCCGCAAGCGGGGACCGCTCATTCCAACTGCCGACACCCGTACTTGGCCTCCTGACCCCGAACGCCGACAACCGTCCTAACCCGATGGTGCGAGACGATGTTCCCGCAGGCCAGGCAGTTACCCGCGTCACCACTACGCCGATGGCGAACGTGAGCTGCCGAAGACCGCGTGTCGTCCCTTCCCACAAGGAATGTCTTACCCGTCCGCACTGACACTCCATGCGGATCACCAGGGTTCCCTCCGCTACGGGCGAACATCCTTGCGCCGCCGAATGCACCCGTGAACCTCGCCCCCATCACGCTGCGCGACTGCACGGAGACCAGGCGTCACCGGCGGCGTAACCATTCGGCAGTCGCGGGAGTTCCCCGGGCATGGCGCTGACCGTTCCGCTTCCCCGCTCGTCGTCCGAGGACGGCGGGCACGGCCTCACGCGGTGGTACGAGCACGGGCTCGGCTGGGCGACGGTCCCCGGGCCGCCGGTACTGCTGCCGACCGGGCTCCGGTTCGACGTGCTGGAGCTGCCGGCGGCGGCCGGGCACGCGGTGCTGCGGCGGGTGGGCGGCACCGGCCCGGTGGCCCTGATGGGGCGCCGGATGCGGCTGCTGGTGGCCGCGGGGAGCGCGGAGGAGCTGCCGGGGCTGCTCGACTGGCTGGAGTGGGGCGGGATCGCCCTGGACCTCGCCGG
Organism: Streptomyces solicamelliae; assembly: GCF_045348655.1. Taxonomy (NCBI): domain Bacteria; kingdom Bacillati; phylum Actinomycetota; class Actinomycetes; order Kitasatosporales; family Streptomycetaceae; genus Streptomyces; species Streptomyces solicamelliae. Next base: position 3,989,945 of record NZ_CP160404.1, on the reverse strand, counting down.
ACTCGGCGCCGGCGGCCGGATCACCGCTCCCGTTCCCCCAGGATGGTGCGGTTCCGGCCGGCCGGGCGCCGCCGTGTGGCTGCGGCCCCCCGTGCCCGGCCGCGAGGTCGAGTCGTCGCTGCCGGCCCTGCCGGCGCTCGGAGGTCCCGGGGACGCCCCGGGCCTCGTACGACTGGTGGAGGCGGCGGCGACGGAGTGCCACCGACTCCGGCTGACGCGCGGTCGTCAGCCGTTGGCCTTCTCGTAGGCCTCGCGGACCGTGGCAGGGACGCGGCCGCGGTCGTTGACCTCGTAGCCGTTCGCCTTGGCCCACGCGCGGATCTCCGCGGTGTCCTTGCTGCCGGCCGCGGCGACGCGGCCCTTTCCGCGACCGGAAGCCGCGCGGCCACCGGTGCGCCGACCGCTCTTGGTGTACGGCTCGAGCAGGCCGCGGAGCTTGTCCGCATTGGCGGTGGTGAGGTCGATCTCGTAGGACTTGCCGTCCAGCGCGAACGTCACGGTCTCGTCCGCCTCGCCACCGTCGAGGTCGTCGACAAGAAGGACCTGAACCTTCTGTGCCACCGGATTTCCTTTCATCGAAAATGCAGTACGCGGAAAGGAAACCGCTTTTCCCGGAAAAACACAAACCCCTGGCAGAGGTTCAGAAGCCCGGCAGTGCGGGAAACGTGCGCGATTCGGACATAGGGATCCCGTACTGCATCCCGTACTGCATCCCGACTGCATCCGGTCTGCTTACGATCACAGGTGCAGAAGCATCCGGCTGTTGCCCAAGGTGTTCGGCTTCACTCGTTCGAGACCGAGGAACTCGGCGACGCCCTCGTCATAGGAACGCAGGAGCTCGCTGTAGACATCTCCGTCGACCGGTGTCTCGCCGATCTCGACGAAGCCGTGCTTCGCGAAGAAGTCCACTTCGAAGGTGAGGCAGAAAACACGCCGGACGCCGAGCCATCGCGCCGTGTGCAGCAACTTGTCCAGCACCTGGTGTCCCACGCCGGCGCCCTTGAAGTCGGGGTCGACGGCGAGAGTGCGCACTTCCGCGAGGTCTTCCCACATCACGTGCAGCGCGCCGACACCGACGACGACTCCGTCGCTGTCGCGTTCCGCGACCCAGAACTCCTGGATGTCCTCGTAAAGCGTCACCGTCGCTTTGTCGAGCAGGATGCCACGGCGTGTGTACGGGTCCAGGAGGCGGCGGACGGCGGCGACATCGGCGGTGCGGGCGCGGCGTACGGTGACGGCTTTCGCCGCGGTTGCGGAGTCGGATGCGGAGGACGTCGACATGGAGGGACGTTATCGCTCCGGACCTGCGGTGTCCGCGTCGCCCTCGGCGGTGGGGGCGGAGAGGGCTTCCGGGGGATTCGGGGTGTCCCGCTGGACGATCCGGACGGCGTCGTCGAGGGCTTCGCGCTGCTCGGCGGACATCATCCCGAAGAACGCGACGAGCGCGGCGGCGGGGTTGTCGCTCTGTGCCCAGGCCTCGTTCATCAGCGCGGCGGAGTAGGCGGCGCGGGTGGAGACCGCCGTATATCGATAGGCCCGGCCCTCGACTTCCCGGCGCACCCAGCCCTTCTGATGGAGATTGTCCATTACGGTCATGACGGTGGTGTAGGCGATGGACCGTTCCTGCTGGAGATCCTCCAGGACTTCCCGGACGGTCACCGGGCGGTTCCATTGCCAGACGCGCGTCATGACGGCGTCTTCGAGCTCTCCCAATTGACGGGGCACATTGCCACCTTAGTCCGCGATGCCGGAATGGCCGGTTATTGACGGAGCGGAGACCGGAGCGGAGACGCAGGGAGCGCGCAAAAAAGGGCGTACGGCCACGAGACGTGGTCGTACGCCCTGGTGGCGTGGCGTGTCGCGGGCCGCGGTCAGCGGCTGCCGCCCTCCGCCTGCACCTGGCGGGCGGCCTCCGCGCGGGCCAGTGCGGCGTCCACGGCCGCGTCCTCCTTGGCCTTGTTCGGACCGCCCTGGCTCTTGACGATCGTCACGACGAGGCACGTGAAGAAGACGGCCATCACGACGGGGGGGAGGAGCGCGGATACGTATTCCATGGCGTCCAGAGTAGCTATCCGGCGACGCGTTCCTCGGGCGGGGGCGGCGGTACCGGCCGCCGGCGCGGCGGGAACACCTCGGAGGGCTTGGGGACCGGGCGCTCGACGGGCTTCGGCGCCGGCTTCGGCCGGGGCTTGGGCTCGTCCGCGGACCGCCCGCCGGGCAGCGCGAGCAGCCGGGTACGGGGGGCGGGGGCGGTGGCCCGCGCGAGGCGGGCGCGTACGGAGCGCTCCGCGAGCTCGGCGCACCGCGCGAGGAGCGCGGCGGCGACCGGCCGCGCGCGCAGCGAGCGCAGCGCGGCGAGGTCCTCGGGGCGGGGGTCGTAGCCGGCGGCCAGGGCGTCCTGGAGCAGCTCCAGATAGCCGGGGGCGGAGCCGGGGAGGGCGGCGCGGTAGCGGCCGAGGTCGGCGAGCAGGAAGGCGCGCAGCCGCCCGGCCTCGCGGGCTGCCTCGTCGAGTGCGTCCGCGAGCCGCAGACAGTCCTGCACGTCCTCGTCGTCGAGGGGCGCCGGGCACAGGGCACCGGCGAGCGCGCGGCGCAGCACGCGCAGCTCGTCGGCGCCGAAGGCCAGGCCGCCGCGGGATCCGTATGGCGTGGGCATGCGGCGACGATACGCGCTAATCAGACAAACTTCGCGAATCACCCGATCCGTGGCGCGCCGACGACGCCTTACGCCGTACGGAGCCGTCAGAGGCGGCTGACGTTGCGCTCGTAGACCAGGCGGAGGCCGATCAGGGTGAGCCAGGGCTCGTGCACGTCGATCTCGGCCGCCTCGCCCAGCACCATCGGCGCCAGGCCGCCGGTGGCGATCACCGTGACGTCCGACGGGTCGCCCGAGCCCGCCAGCTCGCGCTTCATCCGGGCGACCACTCCGTCGACCTGGCCGGCGTAGCCGAAGACGATGCCGGACTGCATCGCCTCGACCGTGTTCTTGCCGATCACGTTCCGCGGCCGGGCCAGCTCGATCTTGCGGAGCATGGCGCCCTTCATGCCGAGCGCGTCCACCGAGATCTCGATGCCCGGCGCGATCGCCCCGCCCGCGTACTCGCCCCGCGCGGTGATCGCGTCGTACGTCGTCGCGGTGCCGAAGTCGACGACGATCGCCGGACCCCCGTACAGCTCGACCGCGCCGACCGCGTTGATGATGCGGTCCGCGCCGACCTCCTTGGGGTTGTCCGTGAGGATCGGGACGCCCGTCTTGACGCCCGGCTCCACCAGGACCGCCGGCACGTCCCCGTAGTACCGCCGCGTCACCTCGCGCAGCTCGTGCAGCACCGACGGCACCGTCGCGCAGATCGAGATGCCCTCGATGCCGTCGCCCAGCTCCACGCCGAGCAGCGGGTGCATGCCCATCAGTCCCTGCAGCAGGACCGCCAGCTCGTCGGCCGTGCGCCGCGGGTCCGTGGAGATCCGCCAGTGCTCGACGATCTCCTCGCCGTCGAAGAGACCGAGGGTGGTCTGCGTGTTGCCGACGTCGATGGTGAGCAGCATCAGACGGTCGCCTCGCGCAGGTCGAGGCCGATGTCCAGGATCGGGGACGAGTGGGTGAGGCCGCCGACCGCCAGGTAGTCCACGCCGGTCGCCGCGTACGCCTTCGCGTTCTCCAGGGTCAGCCGGCCGGAGGACTCCAGGACCGCGCGGCCGGCGACCAGCGCGACCGCCTCCTCCGTCTCGGCCGGGGTGAAGTTGTCGAGCAGGATCAGGTCCACGCCCGCCTCCAGGACCTCGCGGACCTGGTGCAGGGTGTCGACCTCGACCTCGATCGGGACGTCCGGGAACCGCTCGCGCACGGCCTTGAACGCCTGCGCCACACCGCCCGCGGCGACCACGTGGTTGTCCTTCACCAGCGCCGCGTCCGACAGGGACATGCGGTGGTTGACGCCGCCGCCGCAGCGCACCGCGTACTTCTCCAGGGCGCGCAGGCCCGGCGTGGTCTTGCGGGTGTCGCGGACCTCGGCCCTGGTGCCCTCCAGCGCGTCCGCCCAGCGGCGCGTGGCGGTCGCGATGCCGGAGAGCCGGCACAGGATGTTCAGCGCGCTGCGCTCGCCGGTGAGCAGGTCACGGGTGCGGCTGGTGACGGAGAGCAGCTTCTGCCCGGCCTCCACGCGCGCGCCGTCCTCGACGTGCCGCTCGACCTCGAACTCCTCGGTGCAGACGATCGAGAGCACCGCCTCGGCCACCCGCAGACCGGCCACCACGCCCGCCTCGCGGGCGGTGAAGTCCGCCGTCGCCACCGCGTCCTCGGGGACGGTCGCCACGGTGGTGACGTCCACCCCGCCGTCCAGGTCCTCCGCGATCGCGAGGTGGGCGATGTCCTCCACCTGGATCGGGTCGAGGCCCGCCTCGGCCAGCAGCTCCGCGAGCGCCGGGTCGAGCCCGCACTCGTACACCTCGTCGCCGCCGGCGCAGCCGCAGCCGTCGCCGCAGCCGCCCCCGGCGTCCGCCGTGGCGTTGATGTGGATCAGGGGCACGTCGACGGGCTCCGGACGTGCTTCTTCGGGCGTGCTCACGACTGCGGCTCCCAGGTTGCTTCGGGGGTTACGGGCGGAAAGTCTGCGGTGGCGGTGGGGGTGACGGCCAGTCCCCCGGCGGTCTGCCGCACGATCAGGTGGCGTCGCCAGGTTTCGTCCTCGCGCTCGGGGAAGTCCTCGCGCCAGTGACAGCCGCGGGTCTCCTCGCGCTCCAGGGCGACGGCGACGAGCGCCCGGGAGACGGCGAGCAGGTTGGCGGTCTCCCAGGACTCGGTGCCGGGCACGGCCGCCTTGTCGCCGAGGGCTTCGACGGCGTTGTCCGCGCTCAGCGCCTCCAGCCCGACCGACGCCTCCCGGAGGCTCTCCCGCGACCGCAGCACCCCCGCGTACGTGCTCATGATCCGCTGGATCTCGGTACGACGGGCCGGGTCGACGGCCGGTACGACGCCCGCGGCGGGGATCGTCTCCCGCGCGCCCTCGCGCAGCGGGCCGGACGCGGTGATGTCGTCGGCGATCCGCTCGGCGAAGACCAGGCCCTCCAGGAGCGAGTTCGACGCCAGCCGGTTCGCGCCGTGCACGCCCGTGCAGGCGACCTCGCCGCAGGCGTACAGGCCCGGCACGGTGGTCCGGCCGTGCAGGTCGGTGCGGACGCCGCCGGAGGCGTAGTGCGCGGCCGGGGCCACCGGGATCGGCTCGGTCACCGGGTCGATGCCGTGCGCCCGGCAGGCGGCGAGGATCGTCGGGAAACGGTTCTCCCACATCTCGGCGCCGAAGTGCCGGGCGTCGAGGTACATGTGCCGCGCGCCCTGCTCCTGCATCCGGCGCATGATCGCCTTGGCGACGATGTCGCGGGGCGCGAGCTCGGCCAGTTCGTGCTGCCCGAGCATGAAGCGGACCCCGTCCGCGTCGACCAGATGGGCGCCCTCGCCGCGTACCGCCTCGGAGACCAGCGGCTGCTGGCCCTGCGAGTCCGCGCCGAGGAACAGCACGGTCGGGTGGAACTGGACGAACTCCAGGTCGGACAGCTCGGCCCCGGCGCGCAGGGCGAGGGCGACGCCGTCGCCGGTGGAGACGGCCGGGTTGGTGGTGGCGGAGAAGACCTGGCCCATGCCGCCGGTGGCGAGGACCACGGCCGGGGCGTGGACGGCGCCGACGCCGTCGTGCTGCCCCTCGCCCATCACGTGCAGGGTGACGCCGGCCGTACGGCCCTCGGCGTCGGTGAGCAGGTCCAGGACCAGGGCGTGCTCGACGGTGCGCACGCCCCGCTCGCGTATCGCCTCGACCAGCGCCCGGGAGATCTCCGCCCCGGTCGCGTCGCCGCCGGCGTGCGCGATCCGGCGGCGGTGGTGGCCGCCCTCGCGGGTCAGCGCGATCGTGCCGTCGGCCGTCCGGTCGAAGTCCGCGCCGGTGGCGATGAGCCGGCGGACCGCGTCCGGGCCCTCGGTGACGAGGGTGCGCACGGCCTGCTCGTCGCAGAGCCCGGCGCCGGCGACCAGGGTGTCGTCGAGGTGCTGCTCGGGGGTGTCGCCCTCGCCGAGCGCGGCGGCGATGCCGCCCTGCGCCCAGCGGGTGGAGCCGTCGTCCAGGTTGGCCTTGGTGACGACGACCGTGCGCAGCCCGGCGGCGGTGCAGCGCAGCGCCGTGGTCAGGCCGGCGACGCCCGAGCCGACGACCACGACGTCGGCCTCGACGGCCCAGCCGGGGGCGGGGGCGTCGAGGCGTATGCCGCCGGACACGTGAGGCGCGGACACGTGACTTCCGGTCACTGGGCGGCTCCGAAGTTCAGGGGGAGGTTGTCGATCAGCCGCGTCGTCCCCACGCGGGCGGCGACGGCGAGGATCGCCTCGCCGTCGTGGTCGTCCGGGACCTCGGTGAAGTCGGCCGGGTCGACCAGGGCCAGGTAGTCCAGGGTCAGCGGCGGATGCCCGCCGGCGGCCTCGTCCAGGACGGCGCGGGCCGCGGCCCGTACGGCGTCGGCGCCGCCGCCCTCGCCGGCCTGGGCGACGGCGTGCGCGTCGGCGGCGGCACGGGCCTCGCCGATCTGCGACAGGGCCTCGGCGCGGGTCTCGGAGGCGGGCAGGGACGCGGCGCGGGCGCGCAGCGCGTGCTGGGCGCCGAGCCGGTCGCGGGCGGCGAACAGGGCGCGGGACAGGGCGAGCGCGGTGCGCCGCTCGGCGGGCGAGAGGTAGCGGTTGCGGCTGGACAGGGCCAGGCCGTCCGGCTCGCGGACGGTCGGTACGCCGACGATCTCGACCGGGAAGTTCAGATCGCGGGCCATCCGGCGGATCAGGGCCAGCTGCTGGGCGTCCTTCTGGCCGAAGAAGGCGACGTCCGGTCGGGTGAGGTGGAGCAGTTTGGCGACGACGGTGAGCATGCCGTCGAAGTGCCCGGGCCGGGACGCGCCCTCCAGGAGCCCGCCCATGGGCCCGGCGGTGATCCGGACCTGTGGCTCCCCGCCGGGGTAGACCTCGTCGACGGACGGGGCGAACACGGCGTCCGCGCCGGCCTCCTCCGCGATCTTCAGGTCGGCGTCGAGGGTGCGCGGGTAGCGGTCGAGGTCCTCGCCGGCGCCGAACTGGAGCGGGTTGACGAAGACGGTGACGGTGACGTGGCCCTCGGGGCCGACGTGGGCGCGGGCGGCGCGGACCAGCGTCGCGTGGCCGTCGTGGAGCGCGCCCATGGTCATGACGACGGCCCGGGGACCGGCGGCCCCCCGGGTGCTCAGCTCGGCGGCCGTGCGGACCGGGACGAGGCTCATCGGTCGTCTCCCTGGGACGTGGTGGGGCGCTCGGCGAGGACGCCCAGCAGGTCCTCGGCGAGTTCGGGCTTGAGCAGGCCGTGGGCGAGGGCGCGGTCGGCGGTGGCGCGGGCCATGGCCAGGTAGCCGGCGACCGTGCCGGGGGCGTGCTTGCGCAGCTCGGTGACGTGCGCGGCGACCGTGCCGGCGTCGCCGCGGGCGACCGGGCCGGTCAGGGCGGCGTCGCCGGAACGCAGCGCGTTGTCGAGCGCGGCGCCGAGGAGCGGGCCGAGCATCCGGTCGGGGGCGGCGACGCCGGCGGTGCGGAGCAGGTCCATCGACTGGGCCACCAGGGTGACCAGGTGGTTCGCGCCGAGGGCCAGGGCCGCGTGGTACAGCGGGCGGTTGTCCTCGGCGATCCACTCGGGCTCGCCGCCCATCTCGATCACCAGGGCCTCGGCGGCCAGCCGCAGCTCGTCGGGCGCGGTCACGCCGAAGGAGCAGCCGGCCAGCCGCTGGACGTCGACGGGGGTGCCGGTGAACGTCATGGCGGGGTGCAGGGCGAGCGGGAGCGCGCCGGCCCGCCGCGCGGGGTCGAGGACCTGGACCCCGTACCGCCCGGAGGTGTGCACGAGCAGTTGCCCGGGCCGTACGGCGCCGGTCTCGGCGAGGCCCTGGACGAGGCCCGGCAGGGCGTCGTCGGGCACGGTCAGCAGGACCAGTTCGGCGTGGGCCAGCACCTCGGCGGGCGCCATCAGCGGCACGTCCGGCAGGAGGGCGGCGGCGCGCCTGCGGGAGGCGTCGGAGACGCCGGAGGCGGCGACCGGACGATGCCCGGCGAGCTGCAGGGACGCCGCGAGCGCGGGTCCGACGCGGCCGGCGCCGACGACGCCGACGGTGAGCCGGGCGGGGCGGTCCTCGGCTCGGGCTTCTGGTGGTGCGTTCACGCTGACGGCGGCCTTCCGTTCCAGTCCTCGGCGGGTACCGGACGATTTCTGGCCATGCTACGCCAGCGTTTCGCAGGGTTTCGCGGCCATCCACAGGCTGTGGGCGGCAGTGTGATGATCAGCGCATGAATGACTCGGAAGACGTGGAGCAGGAAGCACGACGACGGCGGGCCACGGCCTGGTACGCCGCGGAACGGGCGCTGTGGCACAGCCCGGCGGAGGCCTCGGTCGGCGAACGGCTGACCGAGCTGAGGGAGCTGCTGGACGTCGCGCACCGGTTCTCGGACCCGTACGAGCTGGTCGACACGTACGGCGGCGGTCCGGTCGCCGCGGTGGAGGAGCGGGTGGCGGAGCTGCTCGGCTTCCCGGCGGCGGTGTACTTCCCGACCGGGACGATGGCCCAGCAGGTGGCGCTGCGCTGCTGGGCGGGGCGGACCGGCAGCGACGTCGTCGCGCTGCATCCGCTGGCCCATCCGGAGGTCCACGAGGACGGGGCGCTGGGCGCGGTGAGCGGGCTGCGCACGGTCCACCCGACGACCGAGCCCCGGCTGCCGACGGCCGAGGAGGTGCGGGACCACCCGGAGCCCTTCGGCACGCTGATGCTGGAGCTGCCGCTGCGGGACGCGGGTTTCGTGCTGCCGGCGTGGGACGAGCTGGTCGACACGGTGGACGCGGCCCGCGAGCGGGACGCGGTGGTCCACTTCGACGGGGCGCGGCTGTGGGAGTGCGGCCCGCACTTCGGCGACCGGGACCTGCGGGAGATCGCGGGGCTCGCGGACAGCGTGTACGTGTCGTTCTACAAGTCGCTCGGCGGCATGTCCGGGGCCGCGCTGGCGGGGCCCGAGGACGTGATGGCGGAGGCGCGGGTGTGGCGCCACCGGTACGGCGGGCTGCTCTTCCAGCAGTACCCGGCCGCCCTGACGGCGCTGCGCGGCCTGCAGGAGGAGCTGCCGCGCCTCCCGTCGTACGTCGCGCACGCGCGGACGGTGGCGGAGGCGCTGCGGGAGGCGTTCGCGGAGGCGGGGGTCCCTTGGTTCCGCGTCCACCCCGAAACCCCGCACACCCACCAGTTCCAGGTCTGGCTGCCGTACGACCCGGAGGTCCTCACGGCCGCGGCGGTGCGGCTGGCGGAGGAGACGGGCACGGTCCTGTTCCGGCGCTGGTTCCCCGGCCCGGCGGGCGGCCCTCCGGGCGTGGCGGCGACGGAGGTGACGGTCTCGGCCCCGGGTCTGGAGTGGACGGCGGAGGACGTCCGGGAGGCGGTGCGGGAGTTCCTGGCGCGGGTGGACTGACCGGCTCGGCCGGACCGGCCGGCTCCCTCAGGCCGCGCCGCCGCCGGCGCGGACCAGGCCCGTCTCGTAGGCCAGGACCACGACCTGGACGCGGTCGCGCAGGGCCAGCTTGGTGAGGATGCGGCCGACGTGGGTCTTCACCGTCGCCTCCGAGAGGACGAGCCGGGCGGCGATCTCGCCGTTCGACAGGCCCTGCGCGACCAGCATCATCACCTCGCGCTCGCGGTCCGTCAGCTTCTCCAGCGTCTTGTCGACGGCCCGAGTCTCCTTGCCGGAGGAGGGGAGCATCGGCGAGAAGCGGTCGAGGAGGCGGCGGGTGGTCGACGGGGCGACCACCGCGTCGCCGCTGTGCACCGCCCGGATCGCGCCGAGCAGCTCGCTCGGCGGCACGTCCTTGAGCATGAAGCCGCTGGCGCCCGCCTTCAGGCCGGAGAACGCGTACTCGTCCAGGTCGAAGGTGGTCAGGATGATCACCTTCGGCGGGTTCTCGCCGGCGCAGATCCGCCGGGTCGCCTCGACCCCGTCGAGCTTCGGCATGCGGACGTCCATCAGCACCACGTCCACCTGCGTCGCGCGCAGGTTCTCGATCGCCTCCGCGCCGTCGCCCGCCTCGGCGACCACGTCCATGTCCGGCTGGGCGGCCAGCACCATGCGGAAGCCGGTGCGCAGCAGCACTTGGTCGTCGACGAGCATCACGCGGATGGACATGGGGTTCCTTCGGGTCTCGGGGCTCGGGCTCGGGGCGAGTTCGGCGGGTGGGTGCTACGCGGGTTTCAGGGGGAGCAACGCACTGATTCTGAAGCCGCCCCCCGGCCGCGGGCCCGCGTCCAGGGTGCCGCCGACCATGCCGACCCGCTCCCGCATGCCGATGAGGCCGTGGCCGCGGCCGTCGGCGCCCCCGTCCTCGTACATCTCCTGCGTCGCGCCCCGGCCGTCGTCCTCGACGAGCAGGCCGAGACCGTCGTCGAAGTAGACCAGCCGGACACTGGCCCCGGCCTCCGGTCCGCCGTGCTTGCGGGTGTTGGTCAGCGCTTCCTGCACGATCCGGTACGCGGTGAGCTCCACGCCGCTCGGCAGCTGCCGCGGCGAGCCCTCGATCTTGAAGTCGACGGTCAGCCCCGCCTGCCGGACCTGCTCGACCAGGTCCTCGATCTGCTGGACGTCCGGCTGCGGCACGTACTCGCCGGCCTCCTGGTGCTCCCCGGTGCGCAGCACGCCGAGCAGCCGCCGCATCTCGGCGAGCGCCTGCCGCCCGGTGCCGGCGATGGTCTCCAGGGCCTGCTTGGCCTGGTCCGGCGAGCTGTCCATGACGTACGCGGCGCCATCCGCCTGGACGACCATCACGGACACGTTGTGCGCCACCACGTCGTGCAGCTCGCGGGCGATCCGCGCCCGCTCCGCCGCGACGGCCACCTTCGCCTGCGCCTCGCGCTCCTTCTCGAGCCGGGACGCCCGCTCCTCCAGCTGCGCGAAGTACGCGCGGCGGGTGCGCAGCGAGTCTCCGAGCACCCAGGCGAGCGCGAACGGCACCGTCATGATCACCGTGAAGAAGACGTGCGCCGCCGTCGAGCCCTGGCCCTCCGTCGGCCATCTGAGCTGGGCCAGCGTCGCCGCGCTCAGGCCGCCGGCCAGCGCGAGGCGGGACGCCCAGCGCGGGCCGTCGTGCGCGGCGACCGTGTAGATGATCACCAGCATCGCGAAGTCCGCGAAGAACGGCATCAGGTCGAACGCGAGCTGCACCACGCCCAGCGCGATCGCCAGCACCAGCATCCGCTGCGGCATCCTGCGCCGCAGCGCCACGACGACCGCGAACAGCGCGCCGACGGCCCCGTACGCGACGGGCCGTTCGACCGACGGATAGCTGCTGACCACCCACAGCACGGAGAACCCGAAGAGGACGACGGCCCAGAAGCCGTCGACGCCCGTCGGGTGTCTGCGGAGGAAGTCATAGACGCGCTGCACGTGACCCAGCGTAGGGAAGGCGGACAGGTGCCCGGGTCAACCGGAGGGCCGATCCTTGCCGTGAGCACCGTACTCCGCAAGGTGGAGACTGGGCGCGTGACGGATGAGACGTGTCAGTGGAGCGGTTGGCGGCTCGCCACCGAGCGGGCGCTGTACGGGCCCGGCGGCTTCTACCTGCGGCCGGAGGGGCCGGCCGGGCACTTCCGTACGTCGGTGCACGCCTCGCCGCTGTTCGCGGGCGCGGTGGCCCGGCTGCTGACCCAGGTCGCGGACCGGCTGGGCACGGACGCGGTGGATCTCGTCGACGTCGGCGCGGGGCGGGGCGAGCTGCTGACCGGTGTGCTCGCGGCGGTGCCGGAGGGGATCGCGGTCCGGGCGTACGGCGTGGAGCGCGCGGCCCGGCCGGCCGGGCTCGACGCGCGGATCACCTGGATGGACCGGGTGCCGCGGGGCGTGCGGGGGCTGCTGTTCGCGAACGAGTGGCTGGACAACGTGCCGGTGGACGTGGCCGCCGTGGACGAGGCGGGGACCGTCCGGTACGTGGAGGTGCGGGCGGCGGACGGCGAGGAGCGGCCCGGGGACGAGGTCTCGGGCGCGGACGCGGAGTGGCTGGCGCGGTGGTGGCCGCCGTCGTCGCCCGGGGAGCGGGCGGAGATCGGGCGGCCCCGGGACGAGGCGTGGGCGGCCGCGGTGGCGTGCCTGGCCGCCGGGACCGCCGTGGCGGTGGACTACGGGCATGTACGCGAAGGGCGGCCGCTCTTCGGGACGCTGACCGGGTTCCGGGGCGGGCGGGAGGTGGCGGCCGTGCCGGACGGGTCGTGCGACGTGACGGCGCATGTGGCGATGGACGCGGTGTGCGCCGCCGCGGTGGGGGGCTCCCTGCTGACGCAGCGGGAGGCGCTGCGGGGGCTGGGGGTGGCCGGGGAGCGGCCGCCGTTGTCGCTGGCGTCGTCGGATCCGGCCGCGTACGTGCGCGCCCTTGCCTCCGCCGGGGAGGCGGCGGAGCTGACCGCGCGGGGCGGGCTGGGGGACTTTCTGTGGCTGCGGCACGACGTGTGAGAACGACGGGTGAAAACGAGAGGTGAGAACGGCTGCCCACTCCGCGGAAGGGGTGCCGCAACGGTTCACGCCCCGGGGATACTGTCCCCATGACGGAGACGACCATCGGTATCGGCGGGGCGGCGGAGAGCACCGACATGGTGCTGAACATCGGGCCGCAGCATCCCTCCACGCACGGTGTGCTCCGTCTTCGGCTGGTGCTCGACGGCGAGGTCGTACGGCACGCCGAGCCGGTCGTCGGGTACATGCACCGGGGCGCGGAGAAGCTGTTCGAGGCGCGTGACTACCGGCAGATCGTGATGCTGGCCAACCGGCACGACTGGCTCTCCGCGTTCTCCAACGAGCTGGGTGTCGTCATGGCGGTCGAGCGGATGCTCGGCATGGAGGTGCCGGAGCGCGCGGTGTGGATGCGCACGCTGCTCGCCGAGCTCAACCGCGTGCTGAACCATCTGATGTTCCTCGGCTCCTACCCTCTCGAACTCGGCGGCATCACGCCGATCTTCCACGCCTTCCGCGAGCGGGAGGAGCTGCAGGCCGTCATGGAGGAGATCTCCGGCGGCCGGATGCACTACATGTTCAACCGGGTCGGCGGCCTCAAGGAGGACCTGCCGGCCGGCTGGCTCGGCCGGGCCCGTACCGCGATCGCCGACGCACGGGCGCGGATGGACGTGTACGACCGTCTGGTGCTCGGCAACGAGATCTTTCGCGGCCGGACCCGCGGCGTCGGCGCCCTGTCCGCCGAGGCGGTGCACTCCTTCGGCGTCACCGGCCCGATCGCCCGCGCCTCGGGCGTCGACTTCGACCTGCGGCGCGACGAGCCGTACCTCGCGTACGGGGAGCTGCAGGACGTCCTGCGGGTGGTCACCCGCACGGAGGGCGACTGCCTGGCCCGCTTCGAGTGCCTGCTGGAGCAGACGCACAACTCGCTCGACCTGGCCGACGCCTGCCTGGACCGGATGGACGAGCTGCCGCCCGGGCCGGTCAACCAGCGGCTGCCGAAGGTCCTGAAGGCCCCCGAGGGCCACACGTACGCCTGGACCGAGAACCCGCTCGGCGTGAACGGCTACTACCTGGTCTCCAAGGGCGAGAAGACCCCGTACCGGCTCAAGCTCCGTTCGGCCTCGTTCAACAACATCCAGGCGCTGACCGTGCTGCTGCCGGGCACGCTGGTCGCCGACATGGTCGCGATCCTCGGCTCCCTGTTCTTCGTCGTCGGCGACATCGACAAGTAGGCGGGCCCAGGAAGAAGCCGCCGGTCCCGCGGAAGGCGGGACCGGCGGCTTTCTCCTTGCCTGCCGTCAGGAGTTGACCGCGCCCCGCAGCTCCGCCACGTCGAGCTGCTCGGTCTCGTCGTGCGCGGTCAGGTCGATGACCTGGCCGATGGCGCGCCCGGGGACGGGACGCGGGACGGCCGCCCCGGCGAGGACCTCCTCGCCCACCACGTCGGCGAGGTCCTCGTGCTGCACGGCCTCGATCGCGGCGACGGCCTTCTGCTGGCCGCTCTGCAGCTCCTTGGCGGTCTGGCCGGCCTGCAGTTCCTTGGCGGTCTGCCCGGGCTGCAGCGCCTTCGCGGCCTCCCCGGCGACCTGCGTGCCGAAGAAGTCGAAGCCGCCCTCGGGCCGCGGCGCGGGCCGGCGGGCGTGGTACGGGACGACGGCGGCCGCGGCCGGGACGGTACGGACGGCCGGCGCGGCCGGCACCGCGGGCAGCGCGGCGGCCGTACGGGCGTGCTGCCCGGTCCCGGCGGCGGCCGCGTGCTTCCCCTGCGGCTCCTCCTCCCGGGCCCGCTCGGCCAGGTCGCGGCTGCGGGCGGCCTCGGCGGTGCGCCGGGCCTCCTGGGCGGCGGCGTTGCGGGCGAGGTTCCGCAGGGCCTCGGCGGCCTTGCGGTACGCCTCCGGGGCCGGCACGGCCCCGGCGACGGGCAGCTCCTTGGCGGGCGCGGACGCCTCCAGGGCGAGCCGGCGGGTGCCCTCCAGGGCGCTGGCGCGGGCGGTCTCGGCGGTGGCGTACCGGCGCAGCAGCTCGGCGTGCTCGTTGCGCAGGCCCGCCAGTTCGACGCGCTTGGCGCGCAGCTTGGTCTCCAGGCGGACCCGCAGCTCGCGGGACTCCTCCAGGTCGGACTCCAGTTCGGCGATCCGCTCCTCGGCCTTCCACTGGTCGGCCGTGCGGGCACGGCCCAGCTCGGCGACCTTGCGGCCGGCGCTCCGGTCCCAGCTGCGCATGAGGACGGAGCCGGTGACCGCGGCGGCGGCCGCGGCCGCCACGAGCAGCCGCAGGACCAGCGGATCCGCGAACAGCCAGGCGCCTACCGCACAGACAGCGGAAGCGCCGGCGACCGCGGAGGGCGGCAGGAGCTTGTGCAGGGGCGGGGAATGGCGGTGGCGTCCACGTGGCATGGCCTGAAATTTACCGTGCGTAGGCGGCCTGTGGGGGGTCGCCCCCGCAAACTCTTCGGCCATCTCTTCGGACTGCTCCGGAATGGCCGATTCCCTTTGCTGCGCCGTTACTTCCCGAGCAGCCCCTTCGACTCCAGATAGGCCTTCGCGACGTCCTCGGGCTTGGCCCGCTCCGCATCCACCTTGCGGTTCAACTCGGCGAGATCGGCAGTGGTCAGCACCTTGGTGATCTTGTCGAGCGCGGCCGCGATCTCCGGCGCCCCGGCGTCCTTCGCATTGAGCACGGGCAGCACATTGTCGGCGTTCTGCAGCTTCTTGTCGTCGGCGAGGAAGACCAGCCCGAAGGACTCGATCGTGGCGTCCGTCGTGGTCGTCAGGACGACCTGGTCCACCCCGTCCTTCACGGCCTGCTTGGCCTGCGGGGTGCCCACGCCCTTGGGGTCGATCCCGGCGACGTCGATGCCGTACGTGGACTTCAGCCCGGGTGCGCAGAACGGCCGGACCGCGCATTCGTCGCCCGCCGCGATCTTCACCTTCAGCTTCGCCCGGCCGAGATCGGAAAGGCTGGCCAGCTTGTTCTTCTCGGCGAATTCCCGGCTCACCGCGAAGGCGTTCTGGTCCACCGCCTCGCCGTGCGCCCCGACCTTCAGTCCGCGCGGCTCGGCGAGCTTCCGCAGCGCCGCGACCGTCGCCGCCGGGTCGCTCGACGCGACCGGCTTCTGCTCGGGCGCCTTCGGGCCGTTCGCCTTGGCGTTCAGGAATTCCGCGAGGGTCGCCGCGTATTCCGGCACGATGTCGATCTCGCCCTTCTCCAGGGCGGGTTCGTACAGTTCGCGGTTTTTCACGGTGGTCACCGAGGCGTCGTAGCCGGCGTCCTCCAGGAGCTGCGCGTACAGCTCCGCCAGCACCTTCGACTCGGTGAAGGCGGCGGCGCCGACCACCAGGGTCCGCTTCGTCCCCTCCTTCGCACCGCCCGCCTTCTCCAGGCTGTCACCGCCGCACGCGGCCAGCCCGCCGGTCAGCGCCATGACGGCGAGCGCCGCTCCCGCGACGCGCGAGGTCCTGCTCACGAGATCACCCTTCTCCGTTGTCGAACGAGCCGGCCCAGCAGCCGGTCCGCGCCCACCAGCGCCGCCTCCACCAGAAGCGCGAGCAGCGCGACCAGGAGCGCGCCCGCCACCACCTGCGCGGTGTCGTACGTGGCGAAGCCGGCCGTGATGATCCGGCCCAGGCCGCCCTGGCCGACCATCGCGGCGATGGTCGCCGTGGCGATCACCTGCACGGCCGCCGAGCGCAGACCGGTCATCAACTGCGGCCTCGCCAAGGGGAGTTCGACCCTCCGGAACAGCTGTCCGCCGGACATCCCCATCCCGCGCGCCGCCTCCACGACGGCCCGGTCCACCTCCCGCACGCCCACATAGGCGTGGGTCAGCAGCGGCGGCACCGCGAACAGCACGAGCGCCGTCACCGTCGGCACATAGCCGGCGTTGCGCAGCGGCGACACCATGAACAGGGCGAGCACCGCGAACACCGGCACCGCCCGGCCCACGTTGGAGACGTTGATCGCCAGCGCCCCGCCCCGGCCCAGATGCCCGAGCCACAGCCCGAGCGGCAGCGCCAGCGCGCAGGCGACCAGCAGCGCGAGCCCGCTCACGTACAGATGCTCGGCGAGCCGCTGCCCCACCCCGTCCGCCCCGGCCCAGTGGGCGCCGTCGGCGAGCCAGGCCCAGGCCCCGGACACCGCGCTCATGCGACCGCCCCCCGGGCCGTGCGTATCCGCGCCCACGGCGTCAGCAGCCGCTGGACGCCCAGCAGCGCCAGGTCCGCCGCCACCGCGAGCAGCACGCACAGCACCGACGCGGCCAGTACCTGCGCCTTGAAGAACGTCGGCAGCGCGTCCTCGATCAGATTGCCCAGACCGCCCCGGCCCACGATCGAACCGACCGTCGTCAGCGCGATCGTCGACACGGTCGCCATCCGCACCCCGGCCATCACCGCCGGGAGCGCCAGCGGCAGTTCGACCTCCCACAGCAGCCGCCCCGACCCGTACCCCATGCCGCGCGCGGCCTCCCGCGTCTCGGCGGGCACCGACTCCAGGCCGGCCAGGATGTTCCGCACCAGGATCGTCAGCGAGTACAGCACCAGGCCGGTGACGACCAGCGAGGCCGACAGACCGAGGAGCGGCAGCAGCAGCGAGAACATCGCCAGCGACGGGATCGTGTACAGCAGCGTGGTCAGCCCCAGCACCGGCGCGGCCAGCCGCGGCCGGGCCCGTACGAGCAGGGCGAGCGGGAAGGCGACCAGCAGACCGAGCAGCACGGAGGCGGCGGTGATGCCGGCGTGCTGCAGCGTCGC
This sequence comes from Streptomyces solicamelliae, assembly GCF_045348655.1. Taxonomy (NCBI): domain Bacteria; kingdom Bacillati; phylum Actinomycetota; class Actinomycetes; order Kitasatosporales; family Streptomycetaceae; genus Streptomyces; species Streptomyces solicamelliae. Next base: position 3,972,671 of record NZ_CP160404.1, on the reverse strand, counting down.
GTCGGTCAACTCGCCGCTGCGGGTGCGCAGGTACTCCCCGCAGATCCAGTCGTTGGTCACCAGGCAGTTCGTCGTGCTCATGCGCCTCCCCCCGGTCGCGTCGCCCTTCCGAACGTCTGTGCAAAGTCCAGTACAGGGACCCTAACCCCCGCCACCGACAATCACCGAGGACCGCCACGATGCGGCAACACGCCCTTCACACGCTCCCGTCGGCGACCGGACACAATGGGGCGCATGATCCGGTTCGAGCACGTGACCAAGCGGTACGCGGACGGCACCACGGCGGTCGACGACCTCTCCTTCGAGGTCGCCGAGGGCGAACTGGTCACCCTGGTGGGCCCGTCCGGCTGCGGCAAGACGACCACGATGAAGATGGTGAACCGGCTGATCGAGCCCACCGAGGGCCGGATCCTCCTCGACGGCGCGGACGTCGCCGGCACCGACCCGGTCGCGCTGCGCCGCCGCATCGGCTACGTCATCCAGCAGGTCGGCCTCTTCCCGCACCGCACCGTCCTGGACAACACCGCCACCGTCCCCGCCCTGCTCGGCTGGAAGAGGAACAAGGCCCGCGAGCGCGCCGCCGAACTCCTCGACCTGGTCGGCCTCGACCCGGCCACCTTCGGCGACCGCTACCCCGAGCAGCTCTCCGGCGGCCAGCGCCAGCGCGTCGGGGTGGCCCGGGCGCTCGCCGCCGACCCGCCGGTGCTGCTGATGGACGAACCGTTCGGCGCGGTCGACCCGGTGGTCCGCGAGCGGCTGCAGAACGAGTTCCTGCACCTCCAGGCCACCGTCCGCAAGACGGTCCTGCTCGTGACCCACGATCTGGAGGAGGCGGTCCGCCTCGGCGACCGCATCGCCGTCTACGGGCAGGGCCGCATCGAGCAGTTCGACACACCCGCCGCCGTGCTCGCCGCCCCCGCCACCCCGTACGTCGCCGACTTCGTCGGCCAGGACCGCGGCCTCAAACGGCTCGCGGTCACCCCGATCACCCGTCAGGATCTCGAGGAACGACCGGCGGTGAGCAAGGACGCCGCCCCGTCCGTCCCGCTCGGCGCGCCGCTGAAGGACGCCCTGTCCACCCTGCTTCTCCACGACGCGGAGCACGTCCCGGTCACCGATCCGGAGCAGGGCGGCCGGGAGGTCGGCGTGCTCACCCCCGCCGCCCTGCACAGGGCGCTGCGGCGGTCCGTCAGCTCGCGCTGAGCCGGCCGCTCATCCACACCAGGGCCGGCGGGATCTCCCGGTTCCACGTGTTGAAGTTGTGGCCGCCGCTGTCCAGCATGATCGACGAGACCTTCGCCGGGGCCTTCACCTTCTTGATGAACGCCAGCGTCCCCTTCAGGTTCCCCTCGCCCTCCCGCGACGAGGTGACCAGGAACGACGACCGGCCCTGCGGCCGGTGGTCCAGGCTCCACAGCAGGTTGGCCCGCTTGCGGGCCCGGGTGTCCCCGTGGAACAGGTCGCCCGTCGTGACGTCCTCGGCGGCCTTGTAGTACGCGGACAGGCCGGCCCCCGCCGCGTACCGCTCCGGGTGGTGCAGGGCGATCTTCAGCGCGCAGTAGCCGCCGGTCGAGTTGCCGATGAAGCCCCAGTTCCGCGCCTTGGTGCCGACCCGGTAGGTCGCCGAGACCGCCGCCGGCAGGTCCTGCGCGAAGAACGTCTCGGTCTGCGGGCCGCCCTTGATGTCCACGCACTCGGTGTCCCGCGGCGGGGCGACCGTGGGCCGCAGCATCACCAGGATCATCGGCCGCATCTTCCCGTCCTTCACCTGCTGGAAGGCGGTCCGCGGGTACTTCAGGCCCTTCAGCAGGTTCTCCGCCGTGCCCGGGTACCCGGTCAGCACCACCGAGGCCGGAAAGGCGGTCCTCGCGTACGCCGGCTGGAAGTACTCCGGAGGCAGGTACACGTACGCCGGGCTGGTGACACCCGACCTGGCCCCCGCCACCACGATCTTCTGGATCTGCCCCCCGACCTGCGGCCGCTGCCCGCCCGGCACGTCCAGACGCTGCGTGCCGACCACCTTCACGCCGCTCTTCCCGGCCGAGTGGTCGACGACGACGCCGAGTTCCTGCTCCTGGCCGAACAGGTCCGCCCAGGAGCCGTAGAACAGGAAGGACTTGTTGGCCGCGAGCCCGACCGAGGCGAACAGCACGAGCTGGGTCGCCATCAGCAGACCGATCCGGCCGAGCACGGCGCGCCAGTTCCGGCCCGACAGGCGCGGCCACAGCCAGACCGTGGCGACGAAACACACCACGGCCAGCGTGACCGCCAGCGCCAGGACCTTGTTACTGGTGAGACCCATGAGGCGTTTGAACTTTCTTCGTCGAGAAATTTCCGGTGAGCGAATGAACCCGCTCCCGGGAAGCGCCGTCCTAGAGGGCGCAACTCCTCCGGCAGGGCCCGCTGGCCGCCGGAGCCAGAATCTCTCGCGGAGCCACGGGAAGCGATGTCTGTCACGGTAGATGGGGACAAATCACGATCGGTTCCGCTTTGGGTGCGACGGATCCTGAGCGGACCGCGCCCCGAGGCGGTGCCGGCCCTCGTCGGCACGGCCTGCGCCGTCATCGGCCTGATCGACGTCGCAGCCGGGGTCTTCCCCCGGTTCCGGGCCAGCCGCATGCACGCCCTCGCCGAGGTCCTCCCCGGCACCCTGGGCCCCCTGTCGGCCGCACTCTCCCTGAGCGCCGGCGTCCTGCTGCTGCTCCTCGCCCACGGCCTCAAGCGCCACAAGCGCCGCGCCTGGCGCGCCGCCGTGGTCCTGCTGCCGCTCGGCGCCGCCGCCCAGTTCACCTGGCGGCACTCCGTCCTCGGCTCCCTCCTCTCCCTGGTGCTGCTCGCCCTGCTGCTGCGCCACCGCGACCAGTTCGCCGCCCTCCCCGACCCCCGCAGCCGCTGGCGGGCACTCGCCAACTTCGTCCTCATGGGCGCCGGCTCCCTCGCCCTCGGCCTCGTCGTCGTCAGCGCCCACCCGCGCAGCATCATCGGCAGCCCCGGCCTCACGGACCGCCTGGAGCACGTCCTGTACGGGCTCGTCGGCATCGAGGGCCCCCTCGCCTACACCGGCAAGGCCGACTGGGTCGTCGGCTACTCCCTCGGCGCACTCGGCATGCTCACCGCCCTCACCACCATCTACTTCGCCTTCCGCCCCGAGCACCCGGCCGCCCGGCTCACCGAGGACGACGAGGCCCGGCTGCGCGCCCTGCTCGCCAAGCACGGCAGCCGCGACTCCCTCGGCCACTTCGCCCTGCGCCGCGACAAGGGCGTCGTCTTCTCCCCCAGCGGCAAGGCCGCCGTCTGCTACCGCGTCGTCTCCGGCGTGATGCTCGCCAGCGGCGACCCCATCGGCGACGTCGAGGCATGGCCCGGCGCCATCGAACGCTTCATGGACGAGGCCAAGGCCCACTCCTGGACCCCCGCCGTCATGGGCTGCTCCGAGACCGGCGGCGAGGTCTGGACCCGCGAGACCGGCCTCGACGCACTCGAACTCGGCGACGAGGCGGTGGTGGACGTCAAGGATTTCTCCCTGTCCGGACGGGCCATGCGCAACGTCCGGCAGATGGTGAAGCGCATCGAGCGGAACGGTTACACCACCCGCGTCCGCCGCGCCCGTGACCTCGACGACGCCGAACTCGACGCCATCCGCCGCGCCGCCGCCGACTGGCGCGGCACCGACACCGAACGCGGCTTCTCCATGGCCCTCGGCCGCATCGGCGACCCCGCCGACGGCGACGCCGTGATCGCCACCGCGCACAGGGCGGACTCCGCCACGGAAACAGACTCCGCGTACGGGGACCTCAAGGCGATCATCCACTTCGTCCCCTGGGGCGAGGACGGCATGTCCCTCGAACTCATGCGCCGCGACCGCTCCGCCGACCCGGGCATGAACGAACTCCTCATCGTCGCCGCCCTCCAGGAGTCCCCGCGCCTCGGCATCGAACGGGTCTCCCTCAACTTCGCCATGTTCCGCGCCGCCCTCGCCCGCGGCGAGAAGATCGGCGCCGGCCCGGTGCTCCGCCACTGGCGCGGCCTGCTGGTGTTCCTCTCGCGCTGGTTCCAGATCGAGTCGCTGTACAAGTTCAACGCCAAGTTCCAGCCCCGCTGGGAACCCCGCTTCGTCGTCTACCGCAAGAGCCGCGACCTGCCCCGCATCGGCTTCGCCGCCATGCAGGCCGAAGGCTTCGTGAACCTCGCCCTGCCCCGCCCCTTCGCCCGCCGCCGCCCCGCCCCGGCACCCCGGCCCTGCGCCCACATCGGCCGCATCGGCAGCGCGCACGGCGACACCGCCGCGGACCCCGAGGTCCGCGCCGCATGACCGTACGCCCGGTCGGGGGGCCGGGCGTACCGACGGCCCGTGGGGCCCGCCCCAGGGGCGGGCCCTACGCTGGACGTATGAGTACGTTGCGCGGACGGGGCACGGCCTGGGGCCTGCCGGAGTGGGACCGCTGTGCGGTCATGGGAGTCGTCAACGTGACGCCGGACTCCTTCTCCGACGGCGGCCGCTGGTTCGACACCACGACGGCCGTCAAACGCGGCCTCGACCTGGTCGCCGAGGGCGCCGACCTCGTCGACGTCGGCGGCGAGTCCACCCGCCCCGGCGCCACCCGCGTCGACGAGGAGGAGGAACTCCGCCGCGTCGTCCCCGTCGTCCGCGGCCTCGCCGCCGAAGGCGTCACCGTCTCCGTCGACACCATGCGCGCCACCGTCGCCGCCCGCGCCGTCGAGGCGGGCGCCGTACTCGTCAACGACGTCAGCGGCGGCCTCGCCGACCCGCAGATGGTCCCCGCCGTCGCCGCCGCCGAGGTCCCCTTCGTCGTCATGCACTGGCGCGGCTTCAGCGCCGGCATGAACAGCCTCGCCGTGTACCAGGACGTCGTCGGCGAAGTCCTCACCGAACTGCGCACCCGCATGGACGCCGTCGTCGACGGCGGCATCGCCCCCGAACGGATCGTCCTCGACCCCGGCCTCGGCTTCGCCAAGCTCGCCCCGCACGACCTCGCCCTCGTCGCCCACCTCGCCGAGTTCCGCACCCTCGGCCGGCCGCTGCTCGTCGCCGCCTCCCGCAAGCGGTTCCTCGGCGCCGTCCTCGCCGGCACCGACGGCGCCCCGCCGCCCGCCCGGGAACGCGACGCCGCCACCGCTGCCGTCTCCGCGATAGCCGCCCACGAAGGCGCCTGGGCCGTCCGCGTCCACGAGGTCCGGGCCACCGCCGACGCCGTGCGGGTCGCCAGGGCCGTCGAAGGAGCCCGGTGACCCACGAGACCGACACCCAGGCGGTCGCGGCCGCCAACACCGCCTTCTACGAGGCGATGGAACGGGGCGACTTCGACACGGTCTCCGCACTCTGGATCTCCGACGCCGACGGACCCCCCTACTCCGGGATCTCCTGCGTCCACCCCGGCTGGCCCCTGCTCTTCGGCCGCGGCCAGGTACTCCGCTCCTACGCCGTGATCATGGCGAACACCGAGTACATCCAGTTCTTCCTCACCGATGTCCGGGTCTCCCTCGCCGGCGACGTGGCCGTCGTCACCTGCACCGAGAACATCCTCAGCGGCGGCCCCGCCGAGGACGAGGGCGAGCTCGGCCCGCTCGTCGGACAGCTCGTCGTCGCCACCAATGTGTTCCGCCGCACATCCGACGGCTGGAAACTCTGGTCCCACCACGCCTCACCGGTGCTCACCGAGGACGAGGACGAGAGCCCGAACGACTGAAATCTCCGCCAGGGGATTGGAATCCCAGGCACCGGGTAGGCGCGACCATCAACCCCTGCGGCCACCCCGGCCACGCCCCCGTGGGACAACGCTGTCGGTCCCCGCAGGTAGATTCGAACGAGGACACCCGGCCGTCCGCACCCGGCTGGCGTGTGCACAGAACTACGACAGCAGGAGTGATTCGCGTGGATCGTGTCGCGCTGCGCGGCCTCAAGGCCCGAGGGCACCACGGCGTCTTCCCCAAGGAACGCGAAGAGGGCCAGACCTTCATCGTCGACCTCGTCCTCGGCATGGACACCCGCCCCGCCGCCGCCGACGACGACCTCACCAAGACCGTCCACTACGGCGTCGTCGCCGAGGAGGTCGTCGACGTGGTGCAGGGCGAGCCGGTCGACCTCATCGAGACGCTCGCCGAGCGCATCGCCCAGCAGTGCCTCAAGCACGACCGCGTCCAGGAGGTGGAGGTCGTCGTGCACAAGCCCGACGCACCGATCACCGTGCCCTTCGACGATGTCACCGTCACCATCACCCGGAGCCGCGTATGAACGCCACGCACAGCGACCCGACCGTGCAGCCCGTGCCGGCCTCCGTCGTCGAGACGGTCGACGCCGCGGACGTCACCCTGTCCAACCCCAAGCGGGCGGTCATCGCCCTCGGCGCCAACCTCGGCAACCGCCTGGAGACCCTCCAGGGCGCCGTGGACGCACTGGAGGACACCCCCGGCGTCCGGGTCAAGGCCGTCTCCCCCGTGTACGAGACCGAACCCTGGGGCGTCGAACCCGGCAGCCAGCCCTCGTACCTCAACGCGGTCGTCGTCGTGAAGACGACACTGCCGCCCTCCTCCCTCCTGGAGCGCGCCCACGCCGTCGAGGAGGCCTTCCACCGCGTCCGCGAGGAGCGCTGGGGCTCCCGCACCATCGACGTCGACATCGTGGCGTACGCGGACGTGGTCTCCGACGACCCCGTCCTCACCCTGCCGCACCCCCGCGCCCACCAGCGCGCCTTCGTCCTCGCCCCCTGGCACGACGTCGAGCCCGAGGCCCTGATCACCGGCCGCGGCGCCGTCGCCGACCTTCTGACCGCCGTCGGCCGCGACGGCGTCGAAGCCCGCCCCGACCTGGAACTCCGACTCCCCGAGTAGCCGTTACGCTCAGCGAGAGCTGAGCGACGACCGACCACGAAGGGCACCCGGTGAAACAACTACGGCTGAAGGTCCTCGCCGGGCTCTTCCTCGGGGCCGGGATCCTCTCGTGGGGCGCGGCCCGCCTGTGGGACGCCATCGGCACCCTGCCGAGCGTCCCGCTCGCCGCGCCGATCGTCCTGGCCGCCATCGCGGCGGTCCTGACCGCCACGGCCCTGTCGATCCGCGCCCGGCTGAAGGCCCAGCGGGACCGCCGCCCGGGCGCGAAGGGCGTCGACCCGCTGATGGCCGCCCGCGCGGTCGTGTTCGCCCAGGCCAGCGCCCTGGTCGCCGCCGTCGTCTCCGGCATGTACGGCGGCGCCGGCGTCTTCCTCCTCGGCTCCCTGGACATCCCGGCCCGCCGCGACCAGGCGATCTACGCCCTCTTCTCGGTGGTGGCCGGCATCGCGGTCATCGCCGCGGCCCTGTTCCTGGAACGGATCTGCAAGCTCCCGGAGGACGAGAACGGCAACGGAACGGGGGCGGCCGGCACGGCCCGCTGAGCCGTACCGACCGCCCCCCGCCCCCGGGACACTCCGGAACGGCTCAGCGGGCCATGATCAGGCTCATCGCCTCGGCGCGGGTCGCAGGGTCGCGCAGCTGGCCGCGGACGGCCGAGGTGATGGTCTTCGCGCCCGGCTTGCGGATGCCGCGCATCGACATGCACATGTGCTCGCACTCGACGACCACGATCACCCCGCGCGGCTCCAGGATCTCCATCAGGGAGTCCGCGACCTGTGTGGTGAGTCGTTCCTGCACCTGCGGGCGGCGGGCGTAGACGTCCACCAGACGGGCCAGCTTCGACAGCCCGGTGATCTTGCCGGACGTCGAGGGGATGTAGCCGACGTGCGCCACGCCCCGGAACGGGACGAGGTGGTGCTCACAGGTCGAGTACACCTCGATGTCCTTGACCAGCACCATCTCGTCGTGGCCGAGGTCGAACGTCGTCGTCAGCACGTCCTCGGGCTGCTGCCACAGGCCCGCGAATATCTCCTTGTACGCCCGCGCCACCCGGGCCGGGGTCTCCCGCAGCCCCTCGCGGTCCGGGTCCTCGCCGACCGCGATGAGGAGCTCTCGTACGGCGTTCTCGGCGCGCTTCTCGTCGAACTCGCCGATCGTGCCCTCGCCGTCCAGCGTCACCGGGTCGGTCATGTGTGCCTCGTTCCGTCCGAACTCTTCGGCGCGGCGAAAAGCCGCGCCCCCACAGGCTAAAACCTGTGGGGGCGCGGCTTCCATTCCGGGGGTCGAGGGGCTATGCCTCCGGGGTCTCCTCCGGGGCGACCTCGATCGCCTTCGTGGTCTCCACCGTCGCGGGGGTCGCCCCGTTCGTCAGGGCCAGCTCCTTGGGGGAGAGGACCGGCGGCCGGGTGGACGGGGTGCGGCGGGCCGAGCCGGTCCACGCCGGGCGGGCCGGGCGCTTCACGATCGGGGCGAAGATCTCGGCGATCTCCTCCTTGCCGAGGGTCTCCTTCTCGAGGAGCGCGAGGACGAGGTTGTCGAGCACGTCGCGGTTCTCGACCAGGATCTCCCAGGCCTCGTTGTGCGCGGTCTCGATGAGCTTCTTGACCTCTTCGTCGACGAGCGCGGCGACCTCTTCCGAGTAGTCGCGCTGGTGCGCCATCTCCCGGCCGAGGAACGGCTCGGTGTTGTCGCCGCCGAACTTGATCGCGCCGAGACGCTCGGTCATGCCGTACTGGGTGACCATCGCGCGGGCCGTGGCGGTGGCCTTCTCGATGTCGTTCGCGGCGCCCGTGGTCGGGTCGTGGAAGACCAGTTCCTCGGCCGCCCGGCCGCCCAGCATGTAGGCGAGCTGGTCGAGCATCTCGTTGCGGGTGGTCGAGTACTTGTCCTCGTCCGGCAGGACCATCGTGTAGCCGAGGGCCCGGCCGCGGGAGAGGATCGTGATCTTGTGGACCGGGTCGGAGTTCGGCGAGGCCGCCGCGACCAGGGCGTGACCGCCCTCGTGGTACGCGGTGATCTTCTTCTCCTTGTCCGACATGATCCGGGTCCGCTTCTGCGGGCCCGCGACCACACGGTCGATCGCCTCGTCCAGCGAGTGGTTGTCGATCAGCTTCTTGTCCGAGCGGGCGGTCAGGAGCGCCGCCTCGTTCAGGACGTTCGACAGGTCCGCACCGGTGAAGCCGGGGGTGCGGCGGGCGACGGCGCCGAGGTCGACGTCCGGAGCGACCGGCTTGCCCTTCTGGTGGACCTTGAGGATCTCCAGACGGCCCTGCATGTCCGGACGGTCGACCGCGATCTGGCGGTCGAAGCGGCCGGGGCGCAGGAGGGCCGGGTCGAGGATGTCGGGACGGTTGGTGGCGGCGATCAGGATGACGCCGCCCTTGACGTCGAAGCCGTCCATCTCGACGAGCAGCTGGTTGAGGGTCTGCTCGCGCTCGTCGTGGCCGCCGCCGAGGCCGGCGCCGCGGTGCCGGCCGACGGCGTCGATCTCGTCGACGAAGACGATGGCCGGGGCGTTGGCCTTGGCCTGCTCGAACAGGTCGCGGACACGGGAGGCGCCGACGCCGACGAACATCTCGACGAAGTCGGAGCCGGAGATCGAGTAGAACGGCACGCCGGCCTCGCCCGCGACGGCGCGTGCGAGGAGCGTCTTGCCGGTTCCGGGCGGGCCGTACAGCAGCACACCCTTGGGGATCTTGGCGCCGACGGCCTGGAACTTCGCGGGCTCCTGGAGGAACTCCTTGATCTCCTGGAGCTCCTCGACGGCCTCGTCCGAGCCGGCCACGTCGGCGAACGTGGTCTTGGGGGTGTCCTTGGTGATGAGCTTGGCCTTGGACTTGCCGAAGTTCATGACCCGGGAGCCGCCGCCCTGCATCTGATTCATCAGGAACAGGAAGACGACCACGATGAGGACGAAGGGCAGCAGCGAGAGCAGCACCGAGACGAACGGCGACTGCTTGGAGGGCGAGACGGTGTAGCCGTTCTCGATCTCACCGGCTGCGTACTTCTTCTGCAGGGTGGAGGCGAGGTCGGCGCCCTGGGTGCCGATGTAGCTCGCCTGGATCTTGTCGCTGCCGCCGTACTTGTTCTTGTCGGCGTCGTTCTTGAGCTCGACCTTGATGATCTGATCGTCGCCGGTGGTCAGCTTGACCTGGTCGACCTGGTTGTCGTCGATCGCCTGGACGACCTTGGCGGTGTCCACCGTCTTGTAGCCGCCGGACGAGCCGACGACCTGCATCAACACGACCACGGCGAGGACGGCCAGCACGATCCACATGACCGGCCCACGGAAGTATCGCTTCACGTCCATCCATACGGAGCGAGAACGCTCCGTCCCTCCTGCCCGTAGGTAAATGCTGCTATGAGAAAAAGCTGTTCTTCGGACGGTACCTCAGCCTCGGGAGCCCCGACCGCCTTCCCATGGTTCAACGGTGGGAGGGCGGCGCGGGTTCCCCGGGCGGTGTCCGGTGGGGGCAGTGTGCCTCAGCCGCCGTAGACGTGCGGGGCCAGCGTGCCCACGAAGGGGAGATTGCGGTACTTCTCCGCGTAGTCGAGCCCGTATCCCACGACGAATTCGTTGGGGATGTCGAAGCCGATCCACTTGACGTCGATCGCGACCTTGGCGGCGTCCGGCTTGCGCAGCAGGGTGCAGACCTCGAGGGAGGCCGGCTCGCGCGAGCCGAGGTTCGACAGCAGCCACGACAGGGTCAGGCCGGAGTCGATGATGTCCTCGACGATCAGGACGTGCTTGCCCTTGATGTCGGTGTCGAGGTCCTTCAGGATGCGGACCACGCCGGAGGACTGGGTGCCCGCGCCGTACGACGAGACGGCCATCCAGTCCATGGTGACGGGGGTGGACAGCGCGCGCGCCAGGTCCGCCATCACCATCACGGCGCCCTTGAGGACACCGACGATGAGCAGGTCCTTGCCCGCGTACTCCGCGTCGATCTTCGCGGCCAGCTCGGCCAGCTTCGCGTCGATCTCTTCCTTGGTGATGAGCACCGACTGGAGGTCGGTGCCCATGTCCTTCTCGTTCACCCGGGTCACTTTCGTTGCAGCTTGCGTCAGCCTTGCCGGATGACCAGTCTGCCACCCTGGCGTCGTGCCTCGACGCGTCCGGGCAGATTGATGGCGCCCTGGCCGCGCCATCCGGTGATCAGCCGGTCGACTTCTTCGATGTGCCGGGCGAACAGCGAGCCGGCGGGGGCGCCCTCGGCGATGACGGCGCGGCGCAGTACGCGGCGGCGTACGGCGGGGGGCAGGCCGAAGAGTTTCGCGCATTCGAGCACGCCGGTCTCGTCGCGTACGGCGGCCTCGGCGTCGGCGGCCCAGGTGTCGAGGGCGTCGGCGTCGTCGCGGGAGAGTTGGGCCGTCCGGGCGAGGGCTTCGACGACGCCTTTGCCGAGCGCCTTCTCGAGGGCGGGCAGGCCCTCGTGGCGGAGCCGGGAGCGGGTGTAGGCGGGGTCGGCGTTGTGGGGGTCGTCCCAGACGGCGAGTTCCTGGGCGACGCAGGCCTTGCGGACGGTCTGCCGGTCGAGCTGCAGGAAGGGGCGTCGGTAGCGGCGGGTGGCGCCGCTGACGGCCGCCATGCCGGACAGGGAGCGGATCCCGGAGCCGCGGGCGAGGCCGAGGAGGACTGTTTCGGCCTGGTCGTCGCGCGTGTGGCCGAGGAGGACGGCGGCGGCGCCGTGGCGCTCGGCGGTGGCGTCGAGGGCTGCGTAGCGGGCGTCGCGGGCGGCGGCCTCGGGTCCTCCTTCGCGGCCGACGGTGACGGCGACGGATTCGACGGGGTCGAGGCCGAGGGCGGTCATGCGGACGCAGACCTCGGCGGCGCGCAGTGCGGAGCCGTCCTGGAGGCCGTGGTCGACGGTGATGCCGCCGGCGCGGACGCCTGTCTTGCGGGCCTCGAAGGCGAGCGCGGAGGCGAGCGCCATGGAGTCGGCGCCGCCGGAGCAGGCGACGAGGACCAGCGGAGCGGGTCGGTCCGGGAGGGGGACCAGCGGAGCGGGTCGGTCCGGGAGGGGGACCAGCGGAGCGGGTCGGTCCGGGAGGGGGACGAGCGGGGTGTGCGGCGTGTGCGGAGCCTCGGCGGGCGGGTGCGCGGCCGTGTGTGCCTGGTGTTCGGTGATGACGTCGTGGAGTACGCGGCGGACCGCCAGGCGTATCGCCGCGACCGCTGGATGGGGACCCATGTCCGGTGCCCTTCGTGGAGAGGACTGCGTGGAGAGGTGAGGGGTGGCTCGGTCGGAGTCTTAACGGTCGGAAGAGGGGGTTCGGTCACTCAGAGTGCGTCGATGGTGACAGAACTCGGCCGTTACCCGAGCATTGCACGCCTACCCCTCGCCTACGGTCCCTCGGATGGGTGATGGCTGGGGCTTTCTTCCGTCATCGGCACCACCAGGCTCAGGAGTCTGCTTTACGGTGCACCCTCGCCACCCAGTCCGCGGGTTCGGCGATCTCCGCCTTGGTGGGCAGGGTGTTGGGGGAGGTCCAGATGCGGTTGAAGCCGTCCATGCCGACCTGGTCGACGACGGCGCGGACGAAGCGTTCGCCGTCGCGGTACTGGCGGAGTTTGGCGTCGAGGCCGAGGAGTTTGCGCAGGGCGAGGTCGAGGCGGGAGGCCCCGCGGGCGCGGCGCTGCTGGAACTTCTCGCGGATCTCCTGGACGGAGGGCACGACCTGGGGTCCGACGCCGTCCATGACGAAGTCGGCGTGTCCTTCGAGCAGGGACATGACGGCGGTGAGCCGGCCGAGGATCTCGCGCTGCTCGGGGGTCTGGACGAGTTCGACGAGGGACTGGGTGGGCTCGCCCTCCTCGCCCTCGGGCCGGCCGCCGACGAAGGCCTGGGCGGCCTGGCGGAGTCGTTCGAGGACGGTGGCGGGGTCGACGTCGGTGGCGGAGAGGAAGCCCTGGATCTCGCCCTGGAGGTGGTCGCGGAGCCAGGGCACGGCGGTGAACTGGGTGCGGTGGGTCTCTTCGTGGAGGCAGACCCAGAGCCTGAAGTCGTGGGGGGCGACGGCCAGTTCGCGTTCCACGTGGACGATGTTGGGGGCGACGAGGAGCAGTCGGCCGCCGCCGTCGGAGGCGGGGAGTTCGCGGGTGGCGGGGGCGAAGGTCTCGTACTGGCCGAGGACGCGGGAGGAGAGGAACGACAGGAGCATTCCGAGCTCCACGCCGGTGACCTTGCCGCCGACCGCGCCGAGCACGGCGCCTCCGGGGGTGTTGGTGCGGCGTTCCTGCATCTTGCCGAGGAGCGGGGAGAGGAGTTCGCGGAAGCCGGCGACGTTGGCGCGGATCCAGCCGGCCCGGTCGACGACGAGGACGGGGGTGTTCTCGGGCTCGTGGCCCTCGGGGATCATGCGCGTGAAGGCGCGCACGTGTTCCTCGGACGCCTTGGCGTGCCGGCGGAGTTCCGCGACGACCTCGCGTGCCTCGTCGCGGCTCACCTCCGGTCCCGGGCGTACCAGTCGGGTCGCGGTCGCGACCGCGAGGTTCCAGTCGACCATCTCGGCACCACCGATGCTCGTCATGCGTCAACCGTACGTTCTCGGGGCGCGATCGGTGAGGGTTCGCGCCGGTCGGGCGTTCGGGACGTGGATCGGTCAGCCGTTCGGGGCGAGGGCGGCGGAGAGCCGGTCGAGGGCGGGCTGTGCGGCGTACGGGGAGGGGGTGCGGCCGGCGAGGAACGCGAAGGCGAGCAGCCGCCCGTCGGCGGTGACGACGGTCCCGGCGAGGGTGTTGACGCCGGTGAGGGTGCCGGTCTTGGCGCGCACGGTGCCCGCGCCGGGGGTGGCGGCGGGGTCGGCGTAGCGGCCGGCGAGGGTGCCGGTGAAGCCGCCGACGGGGAGTCCGGTGAGGACGGGGCGGAGTTCGGGGCGGGCGGGGTCGGCCGCGCGGGTGAGGATCGTGGTGAGGGCGGCGGCGGAGAGGCGGTCGTTGCGGTCGAGGCCGCTGCCGTCGGCGAGGCGGGCTCCGGCGACGGGGACGCCGATGCTCTCGAGGCGGTCGCGGACGGCCTGCTGGGCGCCGGCGAAGCTCGCGGGCTTCTTCGCCTTGAGGGCGGTCTGGCGGGCGAGGGCTTCGGCGAGGTCGTTGTCGCTGTTCGTGAGCATGCGCTCGACGAGGGCGGCGAGGGGCCGGGAGTAGGTCCGGGCGACGGTGGTGGATCCGGCGGGGGCGCGGCCTGCCGTGGGCGCGCCCTGCACGGTGACGCCGGCGCGGCGCAGCAGTGCGGCGAAGGCGGCGGCGGTGTCGCCGGCGGGGTCGGCGCTGCGCGGTGCGGGGCCGCTGGTGGAGCCGTCGGTGCGGCCCTCGTCGAGCATGAGGGCGCTGACCGGGGCGATGTTCTCGTTGGGGCCGATGGGGTGCACGGCGGGGCCGGTGTAGCGGGAGGTGTCGTACGTCAGGGTCACCTGGGCGACGCCGCGGTCGCGCAGGGCGCGGGCGGTGCCGGCGGCGAGTCTGCGCAGCCCGGCGCGGTCCAGGGTGGGGTCGCCGCCGCCGGTGAGGGTGACGCGGCGGCCGTCGGGGGCGGCGGTGACGGTGGTGGGGATGCGGTGGCCGGGGCCGAGGGCGGTGAGCGCGGCGGCCGCGGTGGCGATCTTGACGGTGGAGGCGGGTGTCATGGGGGTCGCGGCGCCCTGCCCGTACAGCTGCTTGCCGGTGGCGACGTCGACGACGGAGGCGGTGCGCAGCGGGCCGAGGCCGGGGTTGCCGAGCAACGGGACGAGGACGGCGGCGAGGTCGGCGGGGCGGCCGGCGGCGGCCGCCGCGGCGGGGGTGCCGGCGCCGAGGGGGCCGAGGACGGCGGGGGCGCTGGGGGCGGGTTCCGGGGCGGCCGGCAGGCCCTCGGCGGCGCGGGCGGCGGCGTGATGTGCACCACCTGTCCGTTCCGCGGCGACCGCCTCGGCCCGCTCGGCCTTACGCTGACCGTTGTCCCAGGGACCGGCCGCGGCCACCGCTCCGGCGGCCAGGACGAGCCCCAGGACGGCCGAGCCCGCCGTGAGCTGCCACAGTCTCGGCTCCGGCATCGCTGACCAGCCCCTTTCGCGATCACACACCTGCGTGAGGGACACTTAATCACCGCGCGCCGTCGCGAGCATTGACATGTGTTGATTCAGGAGGAGCCACCCGTGGAGTTCGACGTTCTCATCGAGATCCCCAAGGGGTCCCGCAACAAGTACGAGGTCGACCACGAGACCGGCCGCATCCGCCTGGACCGCCGCCTCTTCACGTCGACCGCCTACCCGGCGGACTACGGGTACATCGAGAACACCCTGGGCGAGGACGGCGACCCGCTGGACGCGCTGGTCATCCTGGACGAGCCCACCTTCCCGGGCTGCCTGATCAAGTGCCGCGCCATCGGCATGTTCCGCATGACGGACGAGGCGGGCGGCGACGACAAGCTGCTCTGCGTCCCGGCGACCGACCCGCGTGTCGAGCACCTGCGCGACATCCACCACGTGTCGGAGTTCGACCGCCTGGAGATCCAGCACTTCTTCGAGGTCTACAAGGACCTGGAGCCGGGCAAGTCGGTCGAGGGCGCCGACTGGGTCGGCCGCGCCGAGGCCGAGGCCGAGGTCGAGAAGTCGTACAAGCGCTTCCAGGAGCAGGGCGGCCACTGAGCCTGCCGGCTTGATCCGCTGTCCGTGACGGGCGGCGCACCCGCGTCGGGTGCGCCGCCCGTCGCGCGTTCATACTGGGACCGACCGAGGGCCGGGCGGCGACGGGCGCCGGGCAGGGAGTGAAGGCGGAGCGAGTGGTGGCGAGTCCGGAGGGCCCGGAGGACCGGGGCGGCCCGGAGGGTCCGGACGAGGCTGCGGAGGACCGCAAGCCGCGGTCGGACGAGGCGCGCAGCGCGTTCACGCCGCCGGCCGGGGTCGAGCAGCCGGCCGCGCCGGAGGAGGACCATCCGACCTCCGAGTTCGCGCTGCCGGCGGGCGTGGAGAGCCCGGAGCCGGAGTCGTCGGCGGAGCAGGAGGGCTCCGCGTTCGCGACCCCGTCGACGTACTCGGCGCACACCTCCCCGCCCGCGTTCACGCCCGCGCAGGGCGTGCCGATGGTGCGGCTGTCGAAGGACGCGCCGTGGCAGGACCGGATGCGGACGATGCTGCGGCTGCCGGCGGCGGAGCGGCCCGTTCCGGAGCTGCCTGCGGAGGGGGAGAGCGGGCCGAACGTGCCGCGCGTGCTCGACCTCACGCTCCGCATCGGCGAGCTGCTGCTCGCGGGCGGCGAGGGCGCGGAGGACGTCGAGGCGGCGATGCTGGCGATCTGCCGCAGCTACGGGCTGGACCGCTGCGAGCCGGGCGTGACGTTCACGCTGCTGTCGATCACGTACCAGCCGTCGCTGGTGGACGCGCCGGTCACGGCGAACCGCACGGTGCGCCGGCGCGGTACGGACTACACCCGCCTGGAGGCCGTGTACCACCTGCTGGCCGACATCAACGCGCCGGACCACGAGGTCTCGCCGGAGGAGGCGTACCGGCGGCTGGCGGAGATCCGGCGCAACCGGCACCCGTACCCCGGCTGGGTGCTGACCACGGCGGCGGGTGTGCTGGCGGGGGCGGCGTCGGTGCTGCTCGGCGGCGATCTGACGGTGTTCCTCGTGGCGGCGCTGGGCGCGGTGCTCGGCGACCGGCTGGCGTGGCTGTGCGCGGGGCGCGGGCTGCCGGAGTTCTACCAGTTCCTGGTGGCGGCGATGCCGCCGGCGACGCTGGGGGTGCTGCTGACTCTGCTGCACGCGGATCTGCGGCCGTCGGCGGTGATCACCGGTGGTCTGTTCGCGCTGATCCCGGGGCGGGCGCTGGTCTCGGCGGTGCAGGACGGTCTGACCGGCTTCTACATCACGGCCTCGGCCCGGCTCCTGGAGGTCGGGTACTTCTTCGTGGCGATCGTCGTGGGCGTGCTGTCGGTGCTGTACGTGGCGGTGCAGTTCGACGCCAATCTGAACCCGGAGGGGACGCTGCTGCCGGTCGAGCGGCCGGTGGTGCAGATCCTGGCGGCGATGGTGCTGTGCCTGACGTTCGCGGTGCTGCTGCAGCAGAGCCGGGCGACGGTGTGGATCGCGACCCTGAACGGGGGCGTGGCCTGGGTGGTGTACGCGTCGATCGCGGTGACGGCGGGCGGCTCGTCGGTGATGGCGACGGCGGTGGCGGCCGGTCTGGTGGGTCTGTTCGGCCAGCTGATCGCCCGGTACGAGCACTCCTCGTCGCTGCCGTACGTGACGGCGGCGATCGGGCCGCTGCTGCCGGGTTCGGCGACGTACTTCGGGGTGCTGGCGATCGCCCAGAACAATCTGGACCAGGGCTTCACCTCGCTGGCGAAGGCGGCGGCGCTGGCCCTGGCGATCGCGATCGGGGTGAACCTGGGCGGCGAGCTGGCCCGCATGTTCATGCGGGCCCCGGGTGTGGGCGCGGCCCGCCGCGCGGCCAAGCGGACGCGCGGCTTCTAGCTCGTACGGCTGCTGCTAGCGCTTGGCGTGGCGGCCGCGGCCGCCACCGCCCTGGCCCTGGCCCTGGGCCGGCGGGGTCTCGTCGCCGGCCGCTTCGGCCTTCTTGGCCTGGGAGCGGGCCCGCAGGAACTCGATGACGATCGGCAGCACGGAGATCAGCACGATGAGGATGAGGATGGCCTCGATGTGCCGGTGCACGAAGTCGATCTTGCCGAGGGAGGCGCCGAGCAGCGTCACGCCGGCGCCCCACAGGACTCCGCCGATGATGTTGAACGTGATGAACGAGCGGTAGTTCATCCGGCTCACGCCGGCGATGATCGGCGTGAAGGTGCGCACGATCGGCACGAAGCGGGCCAGGATCAGCGACTTCGGGCCGTGCTTCTCGAAGAAGACGTGCGCCTTCTCCACGTTCTCCTGCTTGAAGAGCTTGGAGTCCGGGCGCTTGAACAGCGCGGGGCCGACCTTGCGGCCGAAGAGGTACCCCACCTGGTCGCCGATGATCGCGGCGGCCACCACCAGCGTGCAGACCAGCCACAGCGGGGAGTCCAGCTTGCCGGTGGTGACCAGCAGGCCGGTGGTGAACAGCAGTGAGTCACCGGGCAGGAAGAAGCCGATGAGGAGTCCGGACTCGGCGAAGACGATGACCAGGACACCGATCAGACCGAAGGTCTGGATCAGATAGTCCGGGTCCAGCCAGCTCGGGCCGAGGGCAAGCGTGTTCACGGGTTGCGGGCTCCAGGGTCGCGTGCGGGGCGGGGACGGCCGCCCCAAGGTACCAACGCTTCCTGAACGGCCCGGGTTCCACGGGTGCCCCCCGGTGCCCGTGGAACCGCGCACGGGATGCGGCGGCCACGCTCCGGGGTGAGCCTGTCGCCATGAGTATCGACGAGTACGGCGGCGGGCAGGGCCCGCACCCCGACGTCCTGGTGGTCACGACGAACGACGTGCCCGGGTACGAGGTCAGGGAGGTGATCGGCGAGGTCTTCGGCCTGACCGTCCGGTCCCGGCACATCGGCAGCCAGATCGGCGCGGGTCTGAAGTCCCTGGTCGGCGGCGAGCTGAAGGGCCTGACGAAGACCCTGGTGGAGACCCGCAACCAGGCCATGGGGCGCCTGGTGGAGCAGGCGAAGGCACGCGGCGCGAACGCGGTCCTGATGTTCCGCTTCGACGTCTCGGAGGCCGCGGACGTGGGCACGGAGGTGTGCGCGTACGGCACGGCCGTGGTGCTCGCCCCGAAGGTCTGACCCGAAGGTCCGATCTGCTCGCCTCGAAGGTCCGACCGGGGCCGGGAGCCGTACGGGGAACGGGGCCCTCGTTCCCCGTACGGACCAGGGCCTGTCCGGCGGATCAGGGTCGGACAGGCCGCGGCGTCTGGTGCGGTGCATCGCAAGGCGCCGGAGCGTCTCGATAGCGGAGCTATTGGGGCGTTTCGGCAACGCGGCGAGGTGCCGTGCCAGGCGGCGCGGACCCGGCCATGATCCGCCGGGCAGGCCCTAGGCGGCGTCCGGGGTGTGGCCGTGGCGCCGGGCGTTCGCGTGGATCGCGTCGCGCAGGTGCCGGGCCATGCCGGGGCGGATGGCGTCGTAGAACGCGGTGAAGCGCTCGTCCGCGACGTACATGTCGCCCAGGCAGGTGTGCATGTGGAGGTCGCACTCGTAGTACCAGGCGTTGATGTTCTGCCGGTGCTCCTCGGCCAGGTCCATGGCACGCGCGCCGTCCGCGGGCTCGCCCTCGGACATCAGGGCGTCGTAGCGGCGGCCCCAGTCCTCGTTCTGCTCCTGCATGCGCTGCCAGTCCGCCTTGGTGTAGCGGGCCGTGCGGCGCTGGGACTCCTTGTACGCGTCGGTGTCGCCCCAGCGGGCCTCGGTCTCCTCGGCGTACTGCTCGGGGTCGTTGTCCCCGAAGACCTCGAACTTCTCCTCGGGCGTGAGGTTGATGCCCATCTTCTTCGCCTCCATGGCGTGCTCGACGGCCTCGGCCATCTTCTGGAGCTCGGCGATCCGGGTGGTGAGCAGCTCGTGCTGCCGCCGCAGGTGTTCCTGCGGGTCCGCCTCGGGATCGTCGAGCAGGGACGCGACCTGCTCCAGCGGGAAGCCCAGTTCCCGGTAGAACAGGATCTGCTGCAGCCGGTCGAGGTCGCCGTCGTCGTAGCGCCGGTGTCCCGCGTGGCTGCGCGCGCTCGGGGAGAGCAGTCCGATCTCGTCGTAGTGGTGCAGCGTGCGCACCGTGACCCCGGCGAAACCGGCGACCTGTCCCACGGCGTAGCTCATGGCCCTCGCTCCCTTCGTGCGTTCGGGAACCAGCGTGCCGCCTCACGCGGCGTGAGGTTCAAGCGCGTACACGCCGGATTTTCGGGATGTTGTGTCGCATTTGCCCCTTTATGGTGGGGCGGTGGCCCCTGACAGCCCCTCAGCAGACCCCGGCGGACCCGCCGCACCGGCCGGACCGCCCCCGCCGGCCGGACCCGCCGCACCCTCCGCACCCACCCCGCCGCCCGCGACGCCCGCACGGCAGCTGCTGCGGCTGGTCGTGCCCGCGGTCGTGGTCGGGGCGCTCGCGAGCCTGCTCTTCCTGACGATCAGCGGGCTCGCCGAGAACCTCCAGGGCGTCCTGTGGGAGACCCTGCCCGACGCGCTCGGCATCGGCCGGTACTCCTCCCTGTGGATCATCGTGATGCTCACGGCCACCGGCATCGCGGTCGGCCTGGTCGTCTGGAAGGTCCACGGGCACGCCGGCGAGGACCCGGCCGAGGCCGGCCTCGGCGGGGCGCCGGTGCCCCCGGGCACCGTCCCGGGCCTGCTGGTCGCCACGATGCTGGCGCTGGCCGGCGGGGTCAGCCTCGGCCCCGAGTACCCGATCATCGCCGCCAACATCGCGCTCACGTACTGGCTGGGCCGCCGCGTCCTGCCCGGCGCGCCCGGGGCGCTGTGGGTGTCGCTCGCCTCGGCCGCCACCATCGGCGCCCTGTTCGGCACGCCGGTCGCCGCCGCCCTGGTGATCTCCGAGGCGCTCACCCAGCAGCCGGGTCCCGCGCACGCCTCCCTGTGGGACCGGCTGTTCGCGCCGCTGGCCGCCGCCGGGGTCGGTGCGATGACCACCACCCTCGTCGCGCATCCCAGCTTCGACATGGACCTGCCCGTCCTCACCCACCCGGGCTGGGGTGACCTGCTGGCCGCCCTGATCGTCGCCACCCTCGGCGCGGTCCTCGGCCTGGCGGGCTGCTACGCCTTCCCGCCGCTGCACAGCGCCTTCCAGCGGCTGCGCCACCCGATGGTGATGCTGCCGGTCGGCGGGCTACTGCTGGGCCTGCTGGGGGCCCTGGGCGGCCCGCTGACGCTCTTCAAGGGCCTGGACGAGGTCAAGGAGCTCACCTCCGACATCGGCGCCTACTCGTCCGGGGAGCTGGCGAAGTTCACGGTGATCAAGCTCGTCGCCCTGCTGGTCGCCGCCGCCTGCGGCTTCCGCGGCGGCCGGATCTTCCCCGCGGTCTTCGTCGGCGCCGCCTTCGGCCTGCTCGTCCACGCCCTCGTCCCCGAGGTGGACCCCTCGGTCGCGGTGGCCTCCGGCGTCCTCGGCGTGCTCCTCGCGACCACCCGGCAGGGCTGGGTCAGCCTCTTCACCGCCGCCGTGCTCGCCGCCTCCCCCGCCATGCTCGCGCTGCTCTGCCTGGCGTCCCTGCCCGCCTGGCTGGTCGTCACCGGCCGGCCGCAGCTCGAACTCGACCACGCCGGCCACAGCCGGCACTGACCCGACGACCCCACTGGAGTACCCATGCCGCTGCACAAGGGCTCGCCCGAACCGGACCGCCGGCCCTCCGTCAACCCGTTCTTCGGGGAGGCCAACCCCGTCGGCGGCATGACCGAGGCACCGCCCGAACACCGGCTGCCCGACGGCCCGCTGCCGCCGATGAGCGCGTACCAGCTCGTCCGCGACGAGCTGATGCTGGACGGCAACGCCCGGCTCAACCTCGCCACCTTCGTCACCACCTGGATGGAGAACCAGGCCGGGGTGCTGATGGCCGAGTGCCGCGACAAGAACATGATCGACAAGGACGAGTACCCGCGCACCGCCGAACTGGAGCGCCGCTGCGTCTCCATGCTGGCCGACCTCTGGCACGCCCCCGACCCGTCCTCCGGCGTCGGCTGCTCCACCACCGGCTCCAGCGAGGCCTGCATGCTCGCCGGCATGGCCCTCAAGCGCCGCTGGGCGGCCCGCAACAAGGACCGCTATCCGAGCAGCGCCCGGCCCAACCTCGTCATGGGCATCAACGTGCAGGTCTGCTGGGAGAAGTTCTGCAACTTCTGGGAGGTCGAGGCCCGCCTGGTGCCGATGGAGGGCGAGCGCTTCCACCTCGACCCGCAGGCCGCCGCCGACCTCTGCGACGAGAACACCATCGGCGTCGTCGCCGTGCTCGGCTCCACCTTCGACGGCTCGTACGAGCCCGTCGCCGAGCTCTGTGCCGCCCTGGACGCCCTCCAGGAGCGCACCGGGCTCGACATCCCCGTCCACGTCGACGGGGCCTCCGGCGCCATGGTCGCACCCTTCCTCGACGAGGACCTGGTCTGGGACTTCCGGCTCCCCCGGGTCTCCTCGATCAACACCTCCGGCCACAAGTACGGCCTGGTCTACCCGGGCGTCGGCTGGGCGCTGTGGCGCTCCGCCGAGGAACTGCCGCAGGAGCTGGTGTTCCGGGTGAACTACCTGGGCGGCGACATGCCGACCTTCGCACTGAACTTCTCCCGGCCCGGCGCCCAGGTCGTCGCGCAGTACTACACGTTCCTGCGGCTCGGCCGGGAGGGCTACCGCGCGGTCCAGCAGACCTCCCGGAACGTCGCCCGCGGCCTCGCCGAACGGATCGAGGCCATGGGCGACTTCCGGCTGCTGACCCGCGGCGACCAGCTGCCGGTGTTCGCGTTCACCACCGCGGACGACGTCACCGCGTACGACGTCTTCGACGTCTCGCGGCGGCTGCGGGAGAACGGCTGGCTGGTGCCCGCGTACACCTTCCCCGCCAACCGGGAGGACCTGTCGGTGCTCCGGGTGGTCTGCCGCAACGGCTTCTCGGAGGACCTGGCGGGGCTGTTCGTGGACGACCTGAACCGGCTGCTGCCGGAACTGCGCCGCCAGCCGGGCCCGTTCACCGCGGACCGGCAGGCGGCGACATCGTTCCACCACTAGGCGCGGCGGCTGACGGCTCGGCCGGGTGCGGACGGCTGACCGCTCGGCCGGGTGCGGATGCCTACCGGCTCAGCCGGGCGAACCTCCGTACCGCCAGCGGGAAGAACACCGCGAGCAGCGTCAGCGGCCACAGCACCGCCGCGAGCGTCCAGCCCGGCTCGCCGCCCGGGTTGCCGAACAGCTCGCGGACCGCGGTGGCCGTCGCCGACATCGGGTTCCACTCCACGACCGCGCCCAGCCAGCCCGGCATCGTCTCGGGTGTCGCGAACGCGTTGGAGAGGAACCCGACCGGCCACACCAGGATCTGCACGGCCTGCACCAGCTCCGCGCGCCCCGCGACCAGCCCCAGGTGGATCCCGATCCACAGCATCGCGAACCGCAGGAGCAGCAGGAGCGCCACCGCCCCGAGGAAGGGACCGAGGCCGCCGTGCGCCCGCCAGCCGATCGCGTACCCGACCCCGATCATCACCAGCAGCCCGGCGGCGGACTGCAGCATGTCGGCGGCCGAGCGCCCCACCAGGACCGCGCCGTCCACCATCGGCATCGCCCGGAACCGGTCGATCACGCCCTTGTTCAGGTCCTGGGTGATCGCCGTCATGGTGCCCTCAAGGCCGAACACCATGGTCAGCGTGAGCATCCCGGGCACCAGGAAGTCCACGTACTCGCCCTGCACGCCCCGGCCGCCGCCGACCAGGTAGCCGAACATCAGCAGCATCATCACCGGGAACACCAGGCCCACCAGGACCTGGACCGGCTGCCGCGCCCAGTGCGCCAGTTCACGCCGGGTCATGGTCCAGCAGTCGCTCACCACGTACGCCGTACTCATGCGATCACCTCTTCGTCCTCGCGCTTCGGGCCGGTCAGCCGCAGGAACACCTCGTCGAGCGTCGGCCGCCGCAGGGCGAGGTCCTCCGCCTCGATCCCGGCCTCCTCCAAGGCCCGCACGGTCTCCGCCAGCGAGGCCATCCGGTCGTTCACCGGCACGCTGACCCGGCGCCGGTCCGGGTCCACCGCCGCCTCTCCGGGCCCGGCCGGCAGCAGCGCGGCCGCCTCGGCGAGCCGGGCCCCATCGCGTACGACCACGTCGATCCGGTCCTGCCCGGCCCGCGACTTCAGCTCGTCCGGGGTGCCGTCCGCGACCACCCGGCCGCGGTCCACGACCGCGATCCGGTCGGCCAGCTGATCGGCCTCCTCGAGGTACTGCGTGGTCAGCAGCACCGTCGTGCCGCCGCCGACCAGGGAGCGCACGGACTCCCAGACCTCCGCCCGGCCGCGCGGGTCGAGCCCGGTGGTGGGCTCGTCGAGGAACAGCACCTCGGGCTCCGTGATCAGCGAGGCCGCCAGATCCAGGCGCCGCCGCATCCCGCCGCTGTACTGCCCCACGGGCTTGCGCCCGGCGTCCGCGAGCCCGAAGCGCTCCAGGAGCTCGTCGGCCCGCTGCCCGGCGCGCCGCGCGCCCAGGTGGTACAGCCGGCCGAACATCTCCAGGTTCTGCCGGCCGCCCAGCTCCTCGTCGAGCGCCGCGTGCTGGCCGAGCAGCCCGATCCGCCGCCGTACCGCGTCCGCCTCCGTCCGTACGTCGTGCCCGGCCACCCGCACCACGCCCTCGTCGTGGCGGAGCAGCGTGGCCAGGATCCGCACCGTGGTGGTCTTGCCCGCGCCGTTGGGCCCGAGGACCCCGTGGACCGTGCCGCGCCGCACAGCCAGGTCGAGTCCGTCGAGCGCCTGCTTGTCGCCGTACCGCTTGCGTACGCCCTCGACGAGGATCGCGTCCGCTGTCATCCCGTGCACCTCCGCACCACACTGGTAGTCAAATTTGACCACCGGAGAAGGTAGTGCCCCGGATCCCATTGGTCAAACTTGATTAGCTAATCTTCCCCATCAGTCCCGTCGGTCTCGTCGCCCGTCGCGTACGGGTTCTCCTGGCCCTCGGCCAGCACCCCGACGAAGGGCTCGCCCTCGCCCGCGAAGACGTACGCCCCGCCCTCGATCCGCTCGATCAGGCCCAGCGTCCACGCCTTGCCCGCGTCGGCCGTGGCGATCCAGTAGTGCATGATCTCGCCGATGTGACCGAGCTGCTCCGGGCCGCCCTCCGGGGTGTAGTACTCGGTCACCGAGGCGCGCCACTCGTCGAGCGCCTCCACCCGCCGGCGCAGCAGCTCCACGACCTCGGCCCGCGGCAGGTCCACGATGAAGCCGATGCCGGCCGACAGGACGTCCATCTTCTGGTCGTAGGTGGTCAGCGCCTCACGCAGCAGCGCGAGGAACTCCTCCCCGCCCTGCTCGGTGAGCTCGTACTCGACGCGCGGCGGGCCGCCGGCCGTGCTCGGCGCGATCTCGTACGCGTGCAGCAGGCCCTGCTTGGCCATCTGCTTGAGCGCGTGATAGATCGAGCCGGGCTTGGCATTGGACCACTCGTGCGCGCCCCAGTACTCCAGGTCGTTGCGGACCTGGTAGCCGTGCGCCCGCCCGTGCTGCTTGACCGCACCCAGGACGAGGAGCCGGATCGCCGACATGCCTCCACCTCCCTGATCAATTTTGACTAGGGTAGAGGCGCCGGACGGGCCGCGGAACTCAGCCTTCCTGCTCCCGGGCGATCAGCTCGAACGAGGTGGCGCCGTCCAGCGACTCCCGGACGATGTCCGCGTGCCCCGCGTGCCGGCCCGTCTCCTGCACCAGGTGCAGCAGCATCCAGCGGATGCTGACCCGGCCGTCCTTCGGGAACCAGGGCGCGGGCGGCAGCGGGAAGGTGTCGTCCAGGCTGGGCACGGACCGCGCGAAGTCCTCGGTCTGCTTCGCCACGTCGTCCCAGAACGCCAGGATCGCGGGGATCGTCTCGCCGTCGACCAGCCGGAACGCCTCGCTCCAGGTCTCCTGGGTGCGCTGCTTCTCGTTGGACCTCTGCTGGGCGAGCCGCAGCCAGTTCAGTTCGACCTCGGCGACATGTTTGATCAGCCCGGACAGACTGAGTTCACTGGCGCTGGGGCGGCTCGCCGCCTGCTCCTCGGTGAGACCGAGGACCGCGCGGCGCAGGGCGGCCCGCTGGACCTCGATGAAGTTCAGGAGCGCACCGCGCTCGTCGCCGGGGGCCTCGGTGGGAACGAGGGCAACCATGGGATCCGCCTTCCGTGGGGGTTCTCTCTACACAGCTCACGGTAGGAGCCCTTGCGGACAGATACGGTCCGCAAGGGCTCAGGGCCACGGATCCGGCTCGATCAGAACGGGAAGCGGCTGCGGCCGTGCTGCACCGAGATCCACTTCTGGGTCGTGAACGCCTCGACCATCGCCTCGCCGTTCAGCCGGCCGACGCCCGAGTGCTTCTCGCCGCCGAAGGGCACGATCGGCTCGTCGTGCACGGTGCCGTCGTTGATGTGGATCATGCCGGTGTGGATGCGCTTGGCGACCCGCACGCCCCGCTCCACGTCCCCGGTATGCACGGCGCCGCTGAGCCCGTACGGGGTGTCGTTGGCGATCCGTACGGCCTCCTCCTCGCCGTCGAACGGCAGGATCAGCGCGACCGGGCCGAAGATCTCCTGGCTCAGGATCGGCGCGTCGTCCGGGATGCCGGCCAGGACGGACGGGGAGACCACGTTGCCGTCGGCCGAGCCGTGCACCAGCGCCGTCGCCCCGGCCGCCACGGCCTGCTCGACGACCGAGGAGACCGCCGCCGCCTGCTGGGGGTTGATCAGCGGGCCGATGTGCGTCGCCGGGTCGTCCGGGTCGCCGACCCGCAGCGCCTTCACCCGGGCGACGAACTTCTCGGTGAACTCCGCCTCCAGCGTGCGGTCCACCAGTATCCGGTTGGCCGCCATGCAGACCTGGCCCTGGTGCACGAAGCGGCTGAACACGGCGGCGTCCACCGCGTAGTCCACATCGGCGTCGTCCAGCACGATCAGGGCGTTGTTGCCGCCGAGTTCGAGGATCGCGTGCTTGAAGTTCGCCGCACAGACCGTCGCCACGTGCCGGCCGACGCGGTCGGAGCCGGTGAAGGAGATGACCTTCGGAACCGGGTGCTCGATCAGCGCGTCGCCGATCTCGGCGATGTCGGTCACGACCACGTTGAGCAGGCCGGGCGGCAGGCCCGCGTCCTCGAAGATCTTGGCGACCAGCGTGCCGCCGGTGATCGGCGTGTTCTGGTGGGGTTTGAGGACGACGGCGTTGCCCAGAGCGAGCGCCGGCGCGACCGACTTCAGCGACAACAGGAAGGGCACGTTGAACGGGCTGATCACCCCGACGACGCCGACCGGCACCCGGTAGACCCGGTTCTCCTTGCCGTCCACCGGTGAAGGAAGGATTCGCCCCTCGGGGCGGAGCGACAGCTGGATCGCCTCGCGCAGGAACTCCTTGGCGAGGTGCAGCTCGAAGGCGGCCTTCAGGCGCGTGCCGCCCTGCTCCGCCACCATGGTCGCGGCGATCTGCTCCTCGCGCTCCTCGACGAGCCGCAGCGCCCGCTCGAACACCGCCCGGCGCGCGTACGGGTTGGTCTCGGCCCAGGCGGCCTGAGCGCGCTCGGCGGCCCGGTAGGCCCGGTCCACCTCCTCCACGGTGGCGATGGTGATGGAGGCGAGCTTCTCCCCGTCGTACGGGTTGAAGTCGATGATGTCCCAGGACCCGCTGCCCGGCTTCCACTCCCCGTCGATGTACTGGAGCGCCAGATCGGTGAAGTAGGACATAAGGCGAGACCCCCTGACCGCGGTGGCGGACATCGGAAACACGACTGCGCTGATGTCACGTCATCGTACTTACGTATCAGGAGAGTTGAAGGAGTCCTCGCAGAAGATCGCGCGAACCCTCGGGGTCGGGACTGTCCTTCTGCAGCCGTTCCATCACCCTTCCGTACTGCGCCACCTCCTCGTTCTTGTCGAGGTACAGGGCGCCGGTCAGCTGCTCCAGATAGACCACGTCCGACAGGTCCGACTCGGGGAAGCTCAGCATCGTGAACGCGCCGCTCTCGCCGGAGTGCCCGCCGAAGCTGAAGGGCATCACCTGCAGCGTGACATGGGGGTGCTCGGAGATCTCGATCAGATGCCGCAACTGCCCCTGCATGACGGACCGGTCGCCGTACGGGCGGCGCAGCGCCGCCTCGTCGAGCACCGCGTGGAAGTGCGGGGCGTTCTCCGAGACGAGCACCTTCTGCCGCTCCAGGCGGAGCGCGACCCGGCGCTCGATCTCGGCGCGCGGGGCGTCCGGCATGCCGCGGGTGACGACGGCGTGCGCGTACGCCTCGGTCTGCAGCAGACCGTGGACGAACTGGACTTCGTAGATCCGGATGAGCGAGGCCGCGCCCTCCAGACCGATGTACGTCTGGAACCAGCCGGGCAGCACGTCGCCGAAGCTGTGCCACCAGCCGGCCACGTTGGCCTCGCGGGCGAGCCCGAGCAGCGCGCCCCGTTCGAGCTCGTCGCTGACTCCGTACAGGGTGAGGAGGTCCTCGATGTCCCTGGCCTTGAAGCTCACCCTTCCCAACTCCATACGACTGATCTTCGATTCGGACGCGCGGATCGCGTAGCCGGCCGCCTCGCGCGTGATGCCACGCGACTCGCGCAGCCTCCTGAGCTGTGATCCCAGCAGGATGCGTCGCACGACGCTCCCGCTCGCCCCGCCGGTTTCGCCTGCGGTCACGGCTCCGGCCTCCCCTTCGCGTCGGTTGGTGTTCTCGGTCCGTCTTCTAGCCGGGAGCACCCCCGAGCTCTCCGAGTCCCGGATTCTGCCACCAAAACGCTTCAGCCCGTACACATTCGATTACGGAAAGAGGGCCTCTTCGGCCGACGCGCGAAAGTGGACGGCAGAAGATATGCACAACAAACGGCACGGGGACGGACGGGTCGGGCGCGTGCACGTGCATCTGCCCTTGCATCCGCTGGTCGCTTTCGGAACCATGGTCCTCGCGCACCTGCGTGCTCGTTCGTGTTGTAGCACCACAGCCGCGATTCCCGGGAGTGCCTCGCATGGGGACGAATGGATCGACCATGCTCGAGCCGTTACGGCAGGGGCTTCCGCCGATCGATCCCGCGGCCGTCTCCAGCTCCGCCTCCTGCGCCCTCCCGCCCCGTTACGAGGCGGTCGGCGGGGCCCGGAAGTTCACCCGGTCGACGCTCGCCCAATGGGATCTGCACGACCGTTTCGACGACGTCTCCCTGGTCGTCTCCGAACTCGTCACCAACGCGCTGCGCCACGCACTCCCGGCCGACGCCCCGCACGAGGACGCCCAGGTCACGGCGGTCCGGCTGCATCTGATGCGCTGGACGAGCCGGCTGGTCTGCGCGGTGCGCGACCCCAGCCGGCAGAGCCCGGAGGCCCGCTCCGGGGACGAGGACTTCGCCGCCGAGTCGGGCCGCGGGCTGTTCCTGGTGGACTCGTTCAGCGACAGCTGGGGCTGGCACCCGCTGGCCGGGACGCTCCAGGGCAAGGTGGTCTGGGCGCTGTTCCGGCTGGGCCCGGAGTAGGCCGGGAAGCGCCGTAGGTGAGCGACATGTATGTCAGGTACGACGGGAAGGGCCCCGGTGACCACGGTCACCGGGGCCTGTTTGGTACGGGCGCGGGGGCGGACTCGGGGGTGGGAAGGGGGGCGCGGCGTGCACGTGCATATGCCACCTGCACGGGCGAGGGTTCATGCCGGACCTCACACCGGGCTTCCCGGGCTTCGCGCCCGGCCCCCCGCCGGGCATCACACCAGGTGGTCGAACTCCCCGTCCTTGACGCCGAGCAGCATCGCCTCGATCTCGGCCCGCGTGTAGACGAGGGCCGGCCCGTCGGGGTGGCGGGAGTTGCGTACGGCGACGCTTCCGCCGGGCAGCTTCGCGAACTCCACGCAGGATCCTTGCGAGTTGCTGTGCCTGCTCTTCTGCCAGACGACACCCCGCAGCTCCGTGGCCGCCATGCCGTTGTACGCGTGGTGCGCGTGATGCACTGGGAGCCCCCCGAGACGGTTCGTGCAGGTGTCAACTGTCTCGGATCATAGCCCTGTTCAGAGGCACCATGCATGAGCAGACGCACGAGCGGATGCACGTGCACGAGGCGTGGTGTGTCGACTACACCACCCTCTGCTCCTAAGGGACGCGGACACGGTCCGCCGGGTTCCTGCAGGTCGTGGCTCGGGACGTGGGAGGAGAGTGTGAACGAACGCCGAAGGTCCCCTGCCGCGGGCTACTCCTTGGTAGCTTGGCGCGATGTTGTCGACGACGTACCGGAGCACGGTCGCGGTGGGCGTGGCCGCCGCGGCACTCGTCCTGACGGGCTGCAGCGGGGAGAGCAAGCCGGCGGCGGCGGAGAAGGAGACGCCGTCGGCATCGGCGCCCCCCGCCACGACTCCCCCCTCCCCCTCCGTTCCGCCCGGCATCGAGGGCTCCTGGGCCGGGATCACCGACGGGAAGCCGGTCGGCCTGTCGATCGGGAAGCGCCAGGCCGTGGTCATCGCCGGCGCCCAGATCTGCCAGGGCAAGCTGACCGACACCGTGTCCCTCCGCCTGACCTGCAGGGACGGCGCGACGCAGCGGACCGAGGGCACGATCGAGTCCAACGACGGCAAGACGCTGGTCGTCGCCTGGAAGAGCGGCCTCAAGGACACCCTGAAGGAAGCCGACCCGGGCCCGGCGGCGACGGACGCGATCAAGCTTCCCTAGGCGGGACTTCCGGTCGGCGGGACTTCCGGTCGGCGGGGGTGCAGGGCGGCGGCGTCCGCGGCGGAGGTGCCGTGGTTCCAGCCCGCCTCGTCCCAGGCCGCGCGCACCCGTGTCGTACGGGTCTCCGGGAACATCTCGTCGGCCCGCTCCGTCACCGCGACCTCGCGCGAGGCGAGCGCCGGCAGCAGCGTGGGCTCGCCGGCGGCGACCCGGCGCGAGGTCGCGGCGAGCCGGGACCCGAGGCGGTTCGCGTACGCCAGCAGGAACGACTGGCGGAAGGACTTGGTGCGCTTGCGCCCGCCGGCCCGCTGCTCGGCCTCGGCGCGGGTCATGGCCGCGGTGCCCTGCACGAGCAGGGAGGTGTAGAGGAGTTCGACCGGTTCGAGGTCGGCCTCGAAGCCGACGACCGTGGAGAAGCCGTACGCCTCGTTCCACACGGCCCGGCAGTGGTTCGCGCCCGCCACCGCGTCCAGCAGGATCGCCTTGGCCGTCTCGTACGGGGCGTCCACCCCGATCCGCACCGCCCCCGGCGTCTCGCGCGCGGCCCCCGGGCTGCGCGCGGCGAGCGCGGCCTCGTCCAGGCTGTGCCGGGCCATCAGCTCCTGCGCCTTGGCGGTCAACGCCTCGGCCTCCTCGGGGAAGTTCGTCGCCTCCGCCTTGGCGAGCAGGGCCCGCACCCGGGTGAGCGTGCGGGGCTCGCCGGCGGCGGGCGGCGGCAGGAGGGAGTCCCCCGGGACGGGCCCGACGGCGTCCAGGGCGGGCAGCCGGACGAGCAGCCGGTACAGCTCCAGGACGGCGGTCGCGTACGAGAACCGGTCGGCCCGCCAGGGCGACGCGTCCAGCTCGGCGAGCTGCGCGTCCCAGCGGGGCGGCAGGGCGGAGTAGCGGCGCGTCTCGGCGACGACGAGCCCGGCGAGAAGCCGCAGGTGGTGCGGCTCGGCCGCCGCGCGCCGTACGAACCGCGCGAGATCGGCGGGCTGCCACCCCCGCTCCCACGCCTTGCGCACGAACTCCTCGCCGCGCCGCGCGAGTTCCGCGTCGGCCGCGGGATCGGCGGCGAGCAGCGAGGCGGCCGCGTCGAGGGCCGCGTCACCCTCGTCGTACAGCGCCTCGAAGGCCTTCTGAACCGTGCTGCTCACGTCACCCCTCGATAGTGGAAACCCCTTTCATGGTCTCGCAGGGGGGCTGTTACTGTCGCGCGCACCCATTGGAGGGGGAGGAACACTTCTTGAAGCACAACAGAAGAATCGTCACAGCGGCCCTGATCCCGACGCTGGCTCTGGGGGGAGTCAGCCTCGGCACCGCCGCGACGACCGTCCTGGCGACGGCGGGCGTGGCAGCGGCGGCCCAGACGGGACCGTGGAGCACGCCCACGCCGTTGACAGGAGCGGACGACGGCGTGAACGTCCTTGACGTGGCGACGACGACGGACGGAACGGCGGTCGCCGCCTGGTACCGCTGGCCCAGCGGGTCGCTCGACCCGGAGCTCAACGTCGCGGTCCGCCCCGCGACCAGCACGGTCTGGGGTCCGGCCAAGGTTCTCGGCACCACGAAGGACGGCACCCAGAGCGTCACACTGACGCCGTCTGCGGACGGCTCGATGCTGGTGACATGGGCCGAGGACCTCGGAAGCAGCTCGGTGCTCCGCACCGTGACGCTGGCGAAGGGAGCGACTACCTGGTCCGCGCCCACCACGATCACCACACGGCCCGCGATCGGCGAGGTCGCTTTCGCCCACAGCGCGTCCGCGCAGAAGAGCATCGCCGTATGGCGTGAGAGCGCCGCGGAGCGGAAGAGCATCCTGTACTTCTCGGAGCGCTCCGGCACGGGCTCGTGGTCCACTCCGGCTCCGCTGGCCGGCGACTCCGCTTACTGGCCGCAGGTCGCAATCGACAAGTCCGGCCGGACCACGGTCGTCTGGGCCGACCAGACAGCCGAGGGCCAGACGACGAGGTACGTCGAGCAGGCTCCCGGCGCGACTGCGTGGGGCACCGTGACGGACGTGTCTGCGCAGTACGAGGGCGGCCGGCCACTGCTGAGCACCGGCCTCGACGGCACCACGGCGCTTGCCTGGGTGTCGTACGACGAGTCCCAGGAGAGCTCGGGACAGACCCTGGTGACGACGGTCCGTAGCCCGGGCGAGGGTACTTGGGGCCCGCTCCACAAGCGACCCCTGCTGTACTCCGCGCTGCAGTTGGCACCGCTGGTGGGGCCGACGGGCGAGGTCACGCTCGTCTGGCTCGAGGGCAACACCGTGAAGACGTCCTCCCGCGCCACGGTGACGGGAGCCTGGTCCGTGGCCAGGGACCTGTCCTCGGGCGACGTCCTGGAGCAGGTCGACGCCTACGTCGGCGCCGACGGCACCGTCCAGGTCGGCTGGGCGCAGATCGTCACCTCCGACTCGGACCGCCGTTTCTACACAACCGCCCGTGTGGACGGGGCGTGGACGACGCCGGCGCGGCTCAGCATCGCCGGTTCGATGTACGCCGAAGGCGCGGTCGCCGTCGGTCCCGACGGAAACGCCACCGCCGTCTGGGCGCAGGAGGACCAGCTCTGGGCCGCCGGCACCGGCCTCACCGCCCCGCCCCCGACCCCGGTGCCCGCCAAGCACCGCGACTACGTCGGCAAGGACGGGTTCCCGGACCTGTACGCGCAGACGACGGGCGGGCTGCTGTACGTGTACCAGGGCAACGCCGGCAAGACCCTCTCCGCGAAGGTCAGCGGCGGCACGTGGCCGACCTCGTCCAGGCTGGTCCCCTTCGGGGACCTCAGCGGGGACGGGTGCAACGACACCCTCGTCGCCACCGGCGCGGGCGAGCTGTACCGCTACCACCCGGCCTGCGGCACCGCCGTCACCCCGGCCGCGCCCCGCACCAAGATCGGCTCCAGCGGCTGGAACGCGTTCGACGCGTTCACCTGGTCCGGCGACTTCAACGCCGACAGGCTCCCGGACCTGATCGCCCGCCAGATCTCCACCGGAGACCTGTACCTGTTCACGGGGACCAAGTCCGGCGGCATCGTCCGCGTCGGCAAGGTCGGCAGCGGCTGGAAGTCGCTGACCATCGTCGGCACCGGCGACCTCAACGGCGACAAGCACGCCGACCTCGTCGCCCGTACGACGACCGGGTACCTGTACCGCTACCTCGGCACCGGCCGCGGCACCATCGGCTCCGGCCTGAAGATCGGCTCCGGCTGGGGCGGCATGGTGAACATGGTCGGCATCGGCGACCTCACCGGCGACGGCAGGAACGACATCGTCGGCCGCACCACCGCCGGCGACCTGTACCGGTACGCGGGCACCGGCACCGGAACCATCGGCTCCGGCGCGAAGATCGGCACCGGCTGGAAGTCCTTCGCCAGCATCAAGTAACACCACGGGGACCCTGGGGGTAGGGCAGGCCCTACCCCCAGGACGCCCTCCAGCGGTCGTGTCCGGAGGCGCCGGAAACGGTTGCCTGGAGGCATGACTTCAGCAGCAGCCGCCACGGCAACAACCGCCGTACGCCTCACCGGGCTCCGCCGCCACTACGGCGACGTCCGCGCACTCGACGGCGTCGACCTCGCGCTCCCCGCCGGGTCGTTCACCGCCGTCATGGGACCGTCCGGGTCCGGGAAGTCCACGCTGCTCCAGTGCGCCGCCGGGCTCGACCGGCCCACCGCCGGGCGGGTCGAGGTGGGCGGAGTCGCCCTGGAGGGGCTGAGCGAGCGGCGGTTGACGCTGCTGCGCCGGGACCGGATCGGCTTCGTCTTCCAGTCGTTCAACCTGCTGCCGTCCCTGACGGCCGCCCAGAACGTCGCGCTCCCGCTCCGCCTCGCCGGCCGCCGGCCCTCGCGGGCGGAGGTGCGGGGCGCGCTGGAGCGGGTGGGGCTGGGGGCGCGGGCCGGGCACCGGCCCGGCGAACTGTCCGGCGGCCAGCAGCAGCGCGTGGCGCTCGCCCGCGCCCTGATCACCCGGCCGGCGGTCCTCTTCGGCGACGAGCCGACCGGTGCGCTGGACACGGCGACGAGCCGGGACGTCCTGGCGATGCTGCGGGAGCTGGTCGACCGGGACGGTCAGACGATCGTCATGGTCACCCACGACCCGGTCGCCGCCTCGTACGCGGACCGGGTGGTCTTCCTGGTCGTCGGCCGGGTCCACGGGGAGCTCGCCTCACCCACGGCGCAGGAGGTGGCTCTGCGGATGGCCCGTCTGGAGACGGACGCGGCGGACGTGGGGGACGCGGCGCACGTGGGGGACGCGGAGGACGTGGAGGACCGGACCGTACGGCTCGGGCCCGACGTGTCTGCGGACTCGCTCGCCGGAGGTCGGCCGTGCTGACCGTCGTCCTCTCCGGGCTCCGCGCCCGCTGGGCCGGGTTCGTCGGGAGTCTCGTCGCGCTGGCGCTGGGCGTCGGGCTGCTCGCCACGATGGGGCTCGGCCTGTCGTCCACGCTCCACGCCCCCGAGCGGCAGCCGGAACGCTTCGCCGGTGCGCCGGTCGTCGTCCGGGGGCAGGACGCCGTCGTGGTCGACGTACGCCGGGGTCCGGACACCGTGCGGATCAGCGAGCGGCTCGACCGTCCACACCCTGTGGAAACCGCACTCCTGCGCGAACTGCGCACGCGCTGGCGGGTCACCGTCGCCGGCGGCCCCGACGCCGTCGGCGTCCACGGGCCCGCCGACCAGGTCCGCGCCGTGGTCGGCGACCGCGCCACCGTCCTCACCGGCGGCGAGCGGCGGCTCGCAGACCCCGACCCCGAGCGCGACGCCCAGGCGCTGGTCGCGCTGAACGCGCTGCTCGGGACGGCCGGCGGCGTCACGTCCTTCGTGTCGGTCTTCGTCGTCGCGTCCACCTTCGCCTTCGCCGTCGCGCTGCGCCGCCGCGAGTTCGGGCTGCTGCGCACCGCCGGAGCGACGCCCGGCCAGGTCCGCAGACTGCTGCTCGCGGAGGCCGCCGGCGTCGGCGTCCTCGCGTCCGCCGCGGGCTGCGCGCTGGGGGCGTGGGCCGCCCCGCAGCTCGCGCGTCTGCTCGTCGAGGAGGGCCTGGCCCCCGCGTGGTTCGCCATCGGCGACGCCCGCTGGCCGTTCCACGCCGCGTTCTGGACGGGCGTGACGGTCGCCGTCGCCGGCGCGGTCGCCGCGTCCCGCCGGGCCGGCCGCATCGGACCGACCGCGGCGCTGCGCGAGGCCGACGTCGACAGCGGCGTCCTGCCGCTCGGCCGCCGCCTGCTGGGCGCGGCGCTGTTGCTGACGGGGGCCGCGCTGCTGGTGTGGACGTGCGTGGACGACCCGTACGCGCTGCTGAAGCGCAAGACGTACACGACGCAGCCGATGCTGCTGATCAGCGGCGTCGCGCTGCTCGCGCCGCTCCTCGTCCGGCCGGTCGCCCGGCTGCTTCCGCTGCCCGGTGTCACGGGGCTGCTGGTACGCGCGAACACCGCCGCGGCCCTGCGCCGTACGTCGGCGGTGGCCGCGCCGGTCCTGGTGACGGTCGCACTGGCGGGCTCGCTGTTCGGCTCCGCCGTCACCGTGACGACGGCGAGGGGCGCGGAGGCGCGGGAGCAGACGGCGGCGCGGTACGTGATCACGGGCGAGGGGCTGACGGCCGAACCGCTGCGGGCGGCGGGCGGTACGGCGAAGGGCGGCGTGACCGTGTCCGCGACGGCCGCGACCTCGGTCTTCGTACGGGACGGGGACTCCGCGCTGGTGAAGTACGCGGCCCGGGCCGTCGCCGATCCGGCGGCCTTCGCGGACCTGGCCCGGCTGCCGGTGCTGGCCGGGGACGTCCGGGACCTCGACGACGGCTCGATCGTCGTGAACGAGGAGTGGGAGCGGCGGCGGATCGGGGACCGGGTCCAGGTGTGGCTGGCGGACGGGCGGACGACGACGCTCCGGGTCGTGGCCGTCCTCGCGCCCGGGACCGGGGACAACGGGCCGTACCTGACCACGGCGAACGCGCCGGGCGCGGGCCGGCCGGACCGCATCGACGTCGGGACGGGACCGGGCTATCGGGAGCAGCCGGACGCGGCGCTCGCCCGGGCCATGGCGGCCACGGGAGGCACCGTCAGGACCGCCGACGCGTGGGCCGCCGAGACGCATCCGCCGGTCAGCCGCACCACGCGTCTGGGGCTGCTGCTCGTGCTCGGCATCGCGGTGGTCTACACGGTGATCGCGCTGGCGAACACGCTGGTCATGGCGACGTCCGTCCGGGGCGGGGAGCTGGCCTCGCTGCGTCTGGCGGGGGCGACGCGGGCGCAGATCCTGCGGGTGGTGGCGGGCGAGTCGCTGCTCGCGGTGGTGATCGGCTCGCTGCTGGGGGTGGCGGTGACGGCGGTCTGCCTGGGCGGGCTCGCGGCGGCGCTGGCGGCGCTGTCCGCGCCGGTGGCGGTGGCGGTGCCGTGGGGCGTGGTCGGCGCGGCGGCGGGGACCTGCGCGGTCGTCGCGACGGCGGCCACGGTCCTCCCCGCGTGGCGGCTGACGCGCTGAGCGGCGATGGTGGACGGAACGGGGCGGGGGCCGGGGTCGGAGCCGGGCCCCCGCCCCGGTCTGCGACCACCCTGATTATTCGTACAAATGTCCGGTACTCGCCATGTGGGCGTACGGCCTTGCGAGCCCCGGGTAGGTCCCTGACAACGAACCGGGAGGGGTTGAAGGGGATGGGCGAGAACAAGCGGCGGATGCTGGCCGGCGAGTGGTACGTGCCGGACGACGCCGAACTGGCCGCGGACACGGCGCGCGCAGCCGCGCTGTGCGCGGCGTACAACGCGACGGGGAGCGAGGCGCCGGATCCGGCGGGGCGGTCGAAGATCCTGGCGGAGCTGCTGGGCGCGGTGGGCGAGGGCGTGAAGATCCGGCCGCCGTTCCACTGCGACTTCGGGCGCTACATCAGCGTCGGCGACGGCACGTTCGTGAATTTCGGCGCGGTCTTCCTCGACGTCGCGCCGATCACGGTCGGCGCGGACGTGCAGATCGGCCCCCATGTCCAACTCCTCACGCCCACCCACGAGCTGGACGCGGCACGGCGTCGGGCGGGCTGGGAGAAGGGCATACCGATCACGATCGGGGACAACGTGTGGCTGGGCGGCGGAGTGATCGTCTGCCCCGGCGTGACGATCGGCGCGAACACGGTGGTCGGCGCGGGCTCGGTGGTCGTGAAGGACGTCCCGGAGGGCGTCCTGGCGGTGGGCAACCCGGCGCGGGTGGTGCGGGAGTTGGGGTGAGGGGACGGGATGCGGGGGCGGGATGCGGGGGCGGGCTCGGCCGCCTGACCCGGCGCCGCACGCGGCGACTTCGGGGCGGCGGTTCGTGCCCCGGGCGGTTCGCGCTGTGGGCTGCGGCGGTTCGTGCCCCGGGCGGTTCGCGCTGCGGGCTGCCCGCACCCGCGGAGGGACGGCCGGGACCGGTCGGGCGCGACCTGGGAACGGTCCGGGCGGGTCCGGGCGGGGAGGCGCTGCGGGCACGCTCCCCCGCCCGTATCCCGGCAGCGCCTCCCCCGTCCGCCTCGCGTCTCCCCTCCGGGGCGCGTGTCACAGCCGGATGACGAGCTTGCCCTTGGCGTGACCCGTCTGGCTCAGTTCCTGGGCCTTGGCGGCGAGGGAAAGGGGCAGGACCTGGTCGATACGAACGTCGAGGCGTCCCTCGGCGGCCAGGCGGGCGTGCTCCGTGAGACCCGCGCGGACGGCCTCCGGGGAGGTGCCGCCGGGGGAGAATCGCACGCCGTACTCCTCCGCGTCCGTGGCCGCGATGGTGACGATCCGCTCGGTCGACCCGCCCGTCAGCTCGACCGAGACCCGCAGGGCGTCGTGCCCGGCCGCGTCGAAGACCGCGTCGACACCCTGCGGCGCGGCCGCCCGTACGCGGTCGGCGAGCCCCTCGCCGTACGTCACCGGGATCGCGCCGAGCGACCGCAGGTAGTCGTGGTTGCGCTCGGACGCGGTGCCGACGACGGTGACGCCGGCGGCCACGGCGAGCTGTACCGCGATCGCGCCGACCGCGCCCGCCGCACCGTGCAGCAGCAGCGTCTCGCCCCGCCGCACCCCGAGGAGGTCGAGGACGCGCTGTGCGGTCTCCCCGGCGACGGGGAGGCTCGCGGCCCGCTCCCAGGACAGTTCGGCGGGCTTGCGGACGATGTCCCCGGCCAGCGCGTACTCGGCGTAGGCGCCGGTCTTCGTCCAGCCCAGCACCTCGTCGCCGGCCGCGACGTCGGTGACGCCCTCGCCGACCGAGTCCACGGTGCCGGCGAACTCCAGGCCGGGGACGGCCGGGAAGGTCGTCGGGTAGAACTGCTCGACCCAGCCCTCGCGGCGCTTGTAGTCGAGCGGGTTGACCCCGACGGCGACCACCCGGACCCGTACCTCGCCGGGGCCGGGCTGCGGCACGGGTACCCCGGTCGCGTGGCGCAGTACCTCGGGGCCGCCGAACTCCTCGTACACGATCGCTTCCATGACGGACCGTCTCCCTTCGTCCTCTCCCGACCGCCGGGAGGCGGCCGGGTCGGTGGCATGCCTCAACCTTCGGCCGGGGGCGGGGCCGACTCGGCCCGTCCATAGGCCAGTTCGACCTGTCCGAAAGGCCAGCCCAGGTTTCCGTCCGACTCCTTAGGCTTGCGGCATGGACCTGATCCGAGTCGTGCCGCCCGCCGCCGAAGACCCCGGTCCCGAGACCACGGCGGCGCCTGAACCCGCGCCCGTGGCCGAACCCCCGCTGACGCCCGCGCCCGCGTCCGCGCCCGTGCTCTCCGCCTACGACCCGGCGGCCGCGACGGCCGCGCTGGCGGCGGCGCACGACATCGTGCGGCGGCCGCTCGGCACGGTGCTGCCGCGGGTCTCGGAGGTCCTCGCGCCGCTGATCCCGCACCGGGCGGCCGCGGAGCTCTCCACGCACTGCGCACATTCGCCGTTCAAGTCCCATGGGGAGGAGGGGGATCCGGCCGGGCTGCCGACCGTCGCCGACCTGGCGCCGTACCTGTCGTCCGGCACCGCCGGCCGGCCGTGGCAGGGCGTCGCCACCGTGGGCGGGGCGGCGCGCGAGGTCGTGGTCGTACGGAGCGACGCCACGCCGCGCGGCGCGGTGCTCGTCCTCGTGCGGGAGGACGGCGCGGCCCCCGTCGGCGCGGAGGCGCTCGCCGTCGCGCAGGCGCTGTGGGACCTGGTGACCGCGCACTTCGACCGCTTCGCGGCCGAGGCCATGCCCGGCGCGCTGGCCCGCTCGCGGACGGCCGCCGACACCCGGGCCCGGGTGATCGCCGAGCTGTCCGGCGCGCACACGGCGACGCTGTCCGCGCTGCTCGGGGTGCTCCGCAGCCGGGCCCTGGACGACGCGGCGGCGCGGGCGACGGCGACCGAACTCGCGGTCTCCGCGCTGGTCGAGCTGCGCGCGGCGGAGGACATGGACCGCTCCCTCGCCGAGGAACGCGCCGACGAGGCGTTCGCCCGGCTCGCGGACGGACTGCGCCCCCTGCTGCGGCACAGCGCGGTCCGCCTCGAACTGGGCCCGCCCGACGCGACGCACCGGCTCGCCGCGGACGTGGCCCACAGCGCGCGGGCGATCGTGCGCGCCCTGCTGCTGATCGTCCTGGAGCAGGACGCGGTCACCCGGGTGCACGTCGGCTGGCAGGTCACCGAGCACGAGCTGCGGGCGACCGTCCGCGACGACGGCCCCGGCGCCATCCCGTCGTGCCGCATCGGCGCGGGCACCGTCGCGGACCGGCTGGAGGTCCTGGGCGGCCGGATGCACGTGGACGCGGTGCCCGGCTGGGGCACCACGCTCACCGCCGCGATCCCGCTGGCCACCCCGGACGCCCCGGCCGGCGCCGCGGACCCGCTCATCGCCCTGGGCGCGCGCGAGCTGGAGGTCCTGGGACACCTGGCGCTCGGCCACCGCAACCGGGTGATCGCGCAGGAGCTGCACATCAGTGAGTCGACGGTGAAGTTCCACGTGGCGAACATCCTGACCAAGCTCGGCGTCGCATCCCGCGGCGAGGCCGCGGCGCTGTTCCACGCCGCGGCCTGACCGGACGGGTTCCGGAGCGGCCTGCCCCGCTCTGTCGGTGCCGAGTGCCAGACTCGCACCCATGAACGAACGGTGGGCGCTCGCGCCGGACGCGGAGGGGGACGGCGCGCGGCTCGTCCCCCTCGGCCCCGACGGCACGCCCGCCGGGGAGGTGCGGCGCGAGCCCGACCTCGCGGCGGCCGTCCGCGCCCGGCCGCAGGTCGCCCGCTGGGTGTGGCGGTCCACCGCGGAGGTGTACCCCCGGCTCCTGGCCGCCGGGGTGCGCGTCGAGCGCTGCTACGACGTCGAGGACGCCGAACTGCTGCTGCTCGGCCACGAGGGACGCCTCGGCGAGCCCCGCTCCGCGGCCGCCGCCTGGGCCCGGCTGCACCACGCCCCCGTACCGCCGGACCCGCCCGCCCGCGCCGCCGAACCGGGCTCGCAGGACTCGCTGTTCGAGCCGCGCCCGACGGCCCCGCTGCCGTTCGAGGGCCTCCTGGAGGTGTACGCGGAGCAGCAGCGCCGGCACGACGCGGCCGAGCACCCCGGCCGGATGCGGCTGCTCACCGCCGCCGAGTCGGCCGGGATGCTGGTCGCGGCCGAGATGCACCGCGCCGGGCTGCCCTGGCGGGCCGACGTGCACCGCGAGCTGCTGCGGGAGCTGCTCGGCGAGCGGTACGCGGGCGGCGGCGAGCCGCGCCGGCTGGCCGAGCTCGCCGACGAGGTGTCCGCCGCGTTCGGCCGCCGGGTCCGCCCCGACCTGCCCGCGGACGTGCTCCGCGGCTTCGCCCAGGCCGGGATCCGGCTGAAGTCCACCCGGCGCTGGGAGCTGGCCGAGCTCGACCATCCGGCCGTCGAGCCGCTGCTCGTGTACAAGAAGCTGTACCGGATCTGGACCGCGCACGGCTGGAGCTGGCTCCAGGACTGGGTGCGCGACGGCCGCTTCCGGCCCGAGTACGTACCCGGCGGCACGGTCAGCGGCCGCTGGACGACCAACGGCGGCGGCGCGCTGCAGATCCCCAAGGTGATCCGGCAGGCCGTCGTCGCCGACGAGGGCTGGCGGCTGGTCGTCGCGGACGCCGACCAGATGGAGCCGCGGGTGCTGGCCGCGATCTCCCGCGACCCCGGCCTGATGGAGGTGGCCGGCCACCACGACGACCTGTACACCCGGCTCTCCGACCGGGCGTTCTCCGGCGACCGGGAACACGCGAAGCTGGCGCTGCTCGGCGCGATCTACGGCCAGACGAGCGGCGACGGCCTGAAGAACCTGGCCGCCCTGCGCCGCCGCTTCCCCCGCGCCGTGGCCTACGTCGACGACGCGGCGAAGGCCGGCGAGGAGGGGCGGCTCGTCCGCACCTGGCTCGGCCGTACCAGCCCGCGCGCCGCGGGCGCGGCGGACGCCGACGAGGCGGGCATCCCCCAGGAGCCGGCCGCCGACGCCGGACCGGCGGGCGGCGACGGCGGGTTCGTCCCGGGGTACGCCTCCGGCGACGCCCGTGCCCGGGGCCGCTTCACCCGGAACTTCGTGGTCCAGGGCAGCGCCGCCGACTGGGCGCTGCTGATGCTCGCCGCGCTGCGCCGGGCGACCGCCGGGATGCGGGCCGAGCTGGTCTTCTTCCAGCACGACGAGGTGATCGTGCACTGCCCGGCCGAGGAGGCGGAGGCGGTGGCGGAGGCGATCCGCGCGGCCGGGAACGAGGCGGGCCGGATCGCGTTCGGCGAGACCCCGGTCCGCTTCCCGTTCAGCATCGCCACGGTGGAGCGGTACTCGGACGCGAAGTGAGCGTGCGGCCGGGGCGCCCCTCGGCGGCCTGCACGGCGTGAACCGGTCCCCGACAGCGCCGCCGCGCCGCCGGGAACCGGTGTCCTGGGGTGCCTACCGCTGCGTCGTCCGCGACAGCTTCTGCCACTTCGGGCTGAGTGCGATGGCCTTCAGCTGCTCCAGCGTCAGCGCCGGGTTCGTGCGCGTCGCCGGTTCGTGCTGCGCGCCCGTGTTGAACGCCGAGACGACGACCCGGAACCCGTCCGGGCGCATGGTGTCGGCCGTCCACCAGACGACACCCTCGCCGCCCTTCTCGCCGGGCTTCTTCTCCAGCTTGACCCTCGTCCCGTCGGGCAGCGTCTGCACACCGCTGCCGGTGAACAGCTGGTGCGCGACGTCCCGCATGTCCGGCTGCACGTTGATCCCGATGAGGCTGTTGCCCTTGCCGTCATCGACGACCAGGGACCCGTACCCCGCCTGACCGTGCTCGGAGACGACCCCCAGCCCCTTGGGCAGCAGCGAGCGCAGCGTCGCCTGGACGTCCCTCGCGGACGGCTCCGCGGGCGGCTGCGCCTGGCCGGCGCCGCCCCTGTCGGGCTCCGGCAGCGCCGGCAACTGCTTCAGCAGCGGACGCCAGCCGTCGGCGGTGACCAGGGCCTTGAGCTGCGCCGGCGAGAAGGGCGGGTCGGTACGGCTGGTACCGGCGCCCTTCTGGGCGGGGGAGTTCCACTCGCTCGCGTCGATCAGGAAGCCGTCGTGGGTGAGCAGGACCGCCCGCCACGACTTGGTGTCCTTCCGCCGGTCGGGGTACTCGTATCCCTGGAGCACCATCAGACGCCCGCCGCCGGGCACGACGGTGGAGGTGCAGTCGTCGTACGGGACGGCCGTCCTGCTCGGGCAGGTGACCTGGCCCCGTCCGGACTCGTCGGTGTTCCCGGCCCGGTACAGGCCGAGGCTGACGGCCGCCTTGCCCTTGCCGTCGTCGTACACGCCGCTCACGGCCTGGCCCATACCGCCGGAGTTGTCGATCGTCCAGCTGCCGGCCGGGGTGTTGGCCTTCAGGACGGCGGCCAGGTCCTCCACCGGGATCCGCGCGTCCAGCGGCGACTTCTCGGCCGTCTCCCCCGGCGCCGCCGCGCCGACCGAGGACCGCTCGGTGACCTCGTCCGGGCCGTTCCCGCCGAACAGCCCGCCGCCGTACGCGCCGGCCGTGCCGACCAGGGCGAGCGCGAGCACGCTGCCGCCCACGGCGGCGGCGCGGCGGCGCGCCAGCCTGCGCCGGCCGCGGCTCAGCCCGCCGGAGGCGAGGTCCGGCACCGTGACGGCGCCGAAGCTGTCACCGGCGCGGTGCAGCACCGTGCCGAGTTCCTCCTCGAACGGGTTCGTGTCCTGGTCCTGGCGCATGCCGAATCAACTCCGGTCGGTGTGTGTCTGGTCGTCGGTAGTGGGGTCCGGCGGGCTCGGCGGGGCCCGGCGGAGTCACGCGGTGAGGGGTCAGCGGGCGGCGAACTCGGCGATGCTGCCGCCGAGCCGTTCCCTGAGCTTCGCCAGGGCCCGCACCGAGCGGGTGCGGACCGCGGCGGAACTGACGTGCAGGGCGTCGGCGGTCTCCTCGATGCTGCGGTCCTCCCAGTAGCGGAGCACCACCACCGCCCGGTCCTTCGGCGCCAGCGCGGCCAGCGCGTCGAGGAGGGCGATGCGCAGCGCCGGGTCGTCCCCGTTGTCGGTGACGCGGTCGGGCAGCTCCCCCAGCGGCCGCTCGGTCGCGGATCTCCGGCGCCGGTGGCTGAGGAACGTACGCACCAGTACGGTCTGCGCGTACGCGGCGGGGTTGCCGATCCGGGAGACGCGCCCCCACAGCGCGTACATCCGGCCCAGCGTCTCCTGCACCAGATCCTCGGCGAGGTGGACGTCCCCGCTGGTCAGCAGGCATGCCGACCGGAAGAGATGCCCGGAGCGCGCGGAGGCGAACTCCATGAACTCGTCCGTGCGGGACCTTCTCATGCGCCGCGTCTCCCCCGGGTCGTTTCGTGCTTCGTCCTTCACCTCACTGACGCGATGGCCCGCCCGGAATGTTTCACACGGATTCCCGTCGGGGCCGCGAACAGGACTGACACGAGCCCCGACCGGGTATTTGTTCGGGTATGAACGCATTTGCCCTGCACTCCGCAGACATGACGTCGCTGGCCGGGGTCTGGCAGTCGGGACTGGGCCAGGTCCTGGGCGGTCTGATCCTCGTCCTCCTCCTGCTCGCCGCCTTCGCCTGGGGGCGGTACCTCCGGAACCGCGAGTCCCGGACCCCGAAGCCGGAGGAACAGCCGCACCGGCCCGAGACCGACCAGCTGCCCGGTGAGATGAGCGAGTACCGCCGGCCTGCGGTGATGCCGCAGACGGACGGGGAGCACCGGCTCATGCCCTACCAGCTCAACGACTCGGGCACGTCCGGCACCGAGACGTCACCCGAGCCGCCGAGCGAGGAGAAGCGGCGCTGGGGCGGCATCTCCAGCGGCGGATTCGGCAGCGGCGG
Organism: Streptomyces solicamelliae; assembly: GCF_045348655.1. Classification (NCBI taxonomy): domain Bacteria; kingdom Bacillati; phylum Actinomycetota; class Actinomycetes; order Kitasatosporales; family Streptomycetaceae; genus Streptomyces; species Streptomyces solicamelliae. The sequence goes on along the minus strand of NZ_CP160404.1, from coordinate 3,928,313 downwards.
CCCCGGCCACGGCGACTGAGCGGCGCCGGAACGCGCCATGTCGTCGCAGGAGACCGTCGCGGTCCTGCCCGCGCTGTTCGAGGAGTACGGCCCCCGGTTGCGTGCGGTCGCGTACCGGATGCTGGGCTCGTTCGCCGAGGCGGACGAGGCGGTACGCGAGACCAGGCGGCGCCTGGACCGTACGGGTGACGGGGCCGCCGGGGTCGTCGGGGACCCGGGCCGGTGGCTGACCGTCGCCGTCGGCCGGGTGTCGCTCGACCTGCTGCACGCCCGGCCGCCGGGCCGTGAGCCGCCGGGCGCGGAAGCCCCCGCCGACGAGGAGGAACGGGCGCTGCTCACGGACACGGCGGCCCTGGACACGCTCACGCCGGCCGAACGGCTCGCGTTCGTCCTGCACGACCTGTTCTCCGTACCCATCGACGAGATCGCGCCGCTCGTCGGCCGCACCCCGGCGGCCACCCGCCAGCTCGCCGCCCGGGCCCGCCGCCGTACTCAGGGCCTGGACGACCTGCCGGAACCCGACCCCGAGCAGCAGCGGGAGGTCGTGTCGGCGTTCGCGGCGGCCGCACGGGGCGGCGACGCGGAGGCGATGGCGGCCCTCCTGGACGAGGACGCGGTGCTGCGCACCGACGAGACGAGCACGGCCCACGGCGCGCGGCCGGTCGCGCGGGCCGTCGCCGAGCGGGCGGCGACGGGGACGCCGGTGCTGGTCGACGGCGTCGCGGGCCTGGTGTGGCCCGCGGAGGGACCGCCGCGTACGGTCCTGGCGTTCACGGTCCTGGACGGCCGGATCACGGCGGTCGACGTCATCGCGGACGCGCCGCATCTGGCCCGAGTGAGCCTGAGCCCGCACGGACCGTGACGCCGGGCAGCTCCCGCCGGGTCCGCAGGGGCGACAGGAGGACCGGCAGGAACGAGGCGGCCATCACGCATCCGCCGACCCACAGGGCGACGCGCAGCCCGAAGACCTCGCCCAGCACCCCGGACACGGCGGCGCCCACGGCCATCGCCCCGGTCAGCAGGAACCGGAACGTGGCGTTCATCCGCCCCAGCAGATCGTCAGGGGTCATCCGCTGCCGCAGGCTGACCCCGACGACGTTGTCCGCCCCCACCTTGAACAACGCGAGCAGCCACCCCGCACCCGCGACCCACAGCCACCCACCGGGCCCGATCAGCGGGACGAGCAGCGCGGCGGGCGCCAGACAGAGCCCGAGGGCGACCAGGCTCCGCCCGTACCCGAGCCGCGCGGCGAACCACCCGGCACACCGGGACCCGAGCAGGATCCCCACCCCGCCGATCGCCCAGAACCCCCCGAGAACCCCGGCGGACAACCCCGACTCGCGCACGAAAAGCACCGGAAGCATCGTGTTGACGACCTGAATGCCGAAATTGACCAGGGCGGCGGACAGGACGAGCGCGCGCAGCTCGCCGTTCCCCAGCACATGCCGCACCCCTTCGGCGATCTGCTCCCGAAGTCCGGCGCCCGCCTTCCCCGACGCCGACGCGACCGCCGGCACCGCACGGTCGTGCCGCACCCCGGTCAGCCGGATCGCGGACCCGACATGACTCACCGCGGTCCAGACGAGGGCGAGGGGCGCGGTGAACCACAGCACGAGCATCCCGCCCGCCCCGCGACCGGCGACGTTCCCGACGGCCTGGAGCCCGACCATGGCGGAGTTGGCGGCCACCAGCCCGTCCCGCCCTACAAGTCTGGGCAGCACACTCTGCGAGGTGACATCGAAGAACACGGTCGCGCACCCGTTGAGAAACACGACCACATACAGCTGCTCGAGCGTGAGCACCCCCAGCCACCAGGCACACGGCACGGACGCGAAGAGCACGCCCCGCACCGCCTCGGCGACCACCAGCACCCGCCGCTGCCGCACCCGATCCACCCAGGCCCCCGCAGGCAGCCCGATCAGCAGGAACGCCACGGTGCTCAGCGCCGCCAGCCCCCCGGCCTCCCCGGGCCCGGCCCCCAACGAGGCCACGGCGACCAGCGGCATCGCGACGTACCCGACATTGGTCCCGAGGTTGCCGAGCACCGCCGCCGAGAACAGCGCCCGGAAGTCAGCCACCCGCCAAGGAGAGTCACCACGCATGCTTCTGACGCTGCCGCAGATGAATCAACAGCACAATCAAATAATCCTGGCGAATCACTTAAGCAGATCTAAACCCAAGAGCCGCCCCTTGTAGAGATCCACCCGACAACCGCTCCCTCCTCCTCCGCCACCATGTGCCGAAGTGAGGAGGGAGCGGGTCGCGGGTCCGCAAACCCCTAGCTGCACGCCTCGATGGGCATGAAGGAGCGGGTTCCGTCCTTGGCCGACGGGGCGCCGAGGAACTCGGCCTTCTCCAGGGTCGCGGTCTCCGACTCGTGCTTCGTGGTGTAGCCGAGCGAGAGGCCGGCCTTCAGTTCGAAGCCGCCCTCCTGGCTGTTGGCGTCCACCGTGTGGACCGTCTTCGTGCTGATGGCGGAGTCGTGCAGGAGACGGGCGTACGGGTTCTTGCTCTCGCTGAGCGGCGTTCCCGCCTTGTCTGGCGAGGTCGCGGGCGGGGTGTCGGTCATCATGCCCGTCAGGGTCTGGCCGTCCACGTTCGGCTTGCCCTCGGAGTCGCCGACGATGTTGTTGTTGCCTTCGCCGATGGCCTTCTCCACCATCTCCCGCTGCTCACGCTGCTCGGGCGTGATCTCCGTCTCCGGAGGGAAGGCGAGCGTCGTGGTGGTGGTCTCCACCGACTTGAGGCCGTTCTTGTTCCCGGCCTTGCCGGTGCCCTTGGGGTTGGCGTCCTTGCGGTGCTTGCCCTTCCGGTGCTTGCCCGTACCGGGCTTGGCCTCCTTCGACGCATCGACGTTGGTGGCGGCGCTGCCCTCCTTGGTGACCGTGCTGACCACGTCGATCCGGGCCAGCTTCCCCTTGTTCGGGCCCTCGGAGTACCGCGTGACCGTGATGGCGCCGTTGAACCCCGCGCCGGCCTCGCGCTTGGACTTGGCGGGACCGTCCTTCGCGCCCCAGCTGTTCTTCCCCTTGGCACTGACCTCGAAGTCGCGGGTGGTGGAGATGACCGGCGGCCGCAGCCAGTTGTTGATCTGGGTGCGCTTCATGCCGCTCGCGTCGACGGCTCCCGAGATCCCGTAGGCGCTGGTCTTGGTCTCGCCCTCGAGCCCGAGTTCCGCCTTCCCCTTGACCTTGGTCTCCTGGGTGGTGATGTGGTTGTCCTTGTAGTCCTTGCTGAAGTTCTTCCGCTCGTCCTCGTCGACGTCGACCCCGAAGACCCGCAGGAACCCCTTCCCGAGTTCCTTCGGCGCGGAGTCCTGCAGGTCCTTGACCCGCTTCTGGAACTCGTCCGCCTTCTTCGGGTCGGAGAAGACCCAGGTGTCCCCGTCCTTCACCTCAACCCCGGCGCCGAGGTCGAGGACCTTCGCCTTGTTCTCCCCGAGCTTCGCCTTGAGCCCGGTCTCGAGACCGGCCTCACCGCTCCCCTGAACGGTGATCATGATGCGCTTCCCGGTGCCCTTCGAACCGTCCGGGAGCTTCTCCGACGTGTCGGTGAACTCTTCGCGCTTCATGGTGAACTTGCTGCCCAGCTTGACGACGGCGACCTTGACCTCCTGCCCGGAGTCGGTCTGCTCGTTCTTCGTGTTGCACAGCACCGGCCGGTAACTCTTGTCCCTGTCCTGCGCGTTCGGGTCCTGGGCGCTGATGGAGACGATGTCGCAGTTCGTTCCGCCGGTCAGCTTGCACACCTGGGCCCGGAAGACCGCCGAGATGTGGCCCCCCATGTCGGTGGCCAGCATGCCCGTGAGGACGGCGGCCGCCACGACGACGACGCCTAAGTAGTCGAGTGCGCCTTGTCCGGCGTCGGCCGGCAGCCTGCCCGTATCCGACCTCGACCCTTCTAAGGGTGCCATTCCCCCTGCCCCTCTCCCCCGCGGAACTCCCACGGTGTTGATGTGTGCACGTCAGCGCGCACGCCAGGATCACCACCCTCACGGGTCCGCGACGCGCGCGTGGAACGCCGGTCTCAGTCGGACTCGACGACCTGGACGCTCTCGGCGACCTTCTCCAGCTCGTCGGCGCTCAGAGCGGACGCGGCGGCGTTGATCCGCACCAGAAAGGTCTCGCCCCGGCTGTCCGTGCCCACCACGTCGACGCCGTTGACCAGCTCCCCCCGGGGAGGGGTCGACCCGGTGCCGTCGGACTTGAAGGCGTAGTCGATCCGCTGACCGTCGTCCGCGCCGCCGACCGTGAAGTCCTCGAACCCCTTGATCTGCGCACGCAGTTCGTGGTCGCCGAGGGCCGAGGCCGCCGCCTTCTCCGCATCACGGGTGTCGTCGTACGTGAGCACGACCGAGATCTTCGCGAGCTGGCGTCCGCCCTGCTCCAGCACGGCCGCCCCGTCGGCGGCCTCAGGCCGCTCCGCCTCCGACTGGACCTCCCATTCCGTGGGGAAGTCCACCGTGATGTGGGGCGTCTTGAGACGCTCGTACCCCTCCGGAACCGCCTCGGCCGCCGTGCCACCGCCCCCGCAGCCGACCAGCAGCATCGCCGCGACCGCCGCACCGCCCATCGCCGTGGCGCGCCTCGCCCCGGCACTCCGCCGGAGTCCGCGTACGCGCCTCCGCGCCGCTCCGTCCGCCGGTCCGCGGTGCTCCATGCTCGTGGCTCCTTCCGTACGGCCGTGCTCAGTGCGAGGGGTGTGACTCCTGGGACTGCTGGGCCCCACGGGGCAGTTGGTGTTCGAGAATCCTATGAGGGAACGCCAGTTCGGCGCATGGGCCCACGGGCCCAATTCGCAACATGCCAAGGGGACTTACCGCCGGCGTCCGCGCCCCCGCCCACACCCGCGCCTGCCCCTGCCCCTGCCCCGGGCCCTGCCCCGGACCCGGCCCCGGACCCGGCCCCTGCGATGCCGCCTCACACAGGGACCGCGACGACTCCCGCATCCGTGAGCGCGTAGAGCCTGCCGCCGACGACCAGCGGGACTCGCTCCGCATCGGCCTCGCCCTTCACGCGCCAGCGCGCCGCCCCCGTACGGGCGTCATAGGCCCACAACTCCGCGTCGTGCCCCACCAGTACGGCCCCGCTGCCCGCCAACGCCGCTGCGGAGGTGCAGGTTTCGGACGGGGTGCGCCACAGCTGCTTCCCGTCGGACGCGGCGCGTGCGACGACATAGCCGTCGGGCTCCGTCGCCCCGTCGGAGAAGGGGTTCCGGAAGCCGGAGTCGAGGGAATGCGCGCCCTGGTACGCGTCGCTCGTCACCAGAAAGACGGCGGACCCGCCCGGCGTGACCTCGGGGTTCACCGGCGCGTCGACCGTGGCGCGCCAGCGCCGGTCGCCCGTCGCGGCGTCGTAGGAGTACACCCCCCCGTCCCCGCCCCCGCAGGCGTAGACCGTACGCCCGTCGGCGGAGAGGGTGACGTGCGCGCCCGGACCGTCCGCGCGTTCCTTCGGAGGCGCGGGGGACTTCCAGCGCGGCCTCCCGGTGGAAAGGTCGTACGCGGCCAGCTCGTTGGCCTTCCCCGCCCCGGTCGCGTACATCAGCTTCGCCCCCGTCGCCGGCACGACGACGCTGTCCTGCTTCGGCAGCGACCAGCGCTCGCGCCCCGAATCGGCGTCGAGCGCGACGATCCGCTCGCCGTCCCGGGTCTCCGCGATCACCTGCCCGTGGGACGGGTCCCCGAGCACCAGCCGGTTCCCCTCGGTCCGCCACTTGACCCGCCCCGTGCCCGCGTCCAGCCCGCACAGCACACCCTCGACCAGGGTCTCGCTGGAACCGCCGGTGTCCGCCACCTTCTCCGTCCTCATCAGCGCACACACCGTGGAGCCGATCACCACGGGCGCGGCGGGTTCGCCACCGCCCTGCGGCGCACTCGCCCAGCGCCGGCTGCCGTCCTCGTCCGCGAGGGCGTGGACGTACCCGCCCCTGGCCGCGACGTAGACGGTCCCGCCGGCGACGGTGACCTGCCCGAGCGCCGCCTTCACCGGCTCGCCGCCGGCCACCTCGGCCACCCACCGCCCGCGTCCGCTGCCCCCGTCCACCGCGTGCACGGACAGCGGGGTTTCGGACGTGACGTAGAGGGTGCTGCCCGCGCTGCTCAGCCAAGTCACCCCCTTGGCAGCCCCGTTCATCGCGTACGTCCAGGCGGGCTGCCGCTCGGGCGGCGCCGGAATGCCCGCCTCCTCCTCGCTGCCGAAGACCCTCCACGCCGCGAAGGCACCGACGCCCACGACCCCGGCCCCGAGCACCGCCCGACGGCCGACGTGCCGCGTCTCCTGCGCTCGCTGTCCGGCGTGACGCCGTGCGTTCATCGCTCCACCCTTCGATAGCGTGTGCGGCCCGAGGAAAGAGAGGTACAAGATGTACGGCACGCGCAGCAACCATGCCTGGTCGTCAGCGCATCGGACGCCCTTACGAGGATTCCAGGCACGCCCCAACTGGTTCTTCCCGCTGGTCCGCTCATGGGCTGCCGGCTTCGTCGTCCTGACGCTGCTGAACTTCGCGGTGGGCTACGCGGTCCAGGGTGTCTTCGACTCCCGCCTCTACTCCTTCGGCTGGCGGGTCGCCCTCGTCTACCTCCCCAACGTGCTGACGATGACCGCCTGCGCCCTGGCCGCCGCCCGTGTCCACCGCGAGCCGCACCGCGACTCCCTCCCCCGCCATCTCACGGCGGTCCTGGGGGTCCCGGCCTTCACCCTGGTCCTGTCGCTGATCAACGGCTGGGGCGACCTCGGCGCGGAGGTCGGCTCGATGATGGTCGCCGCGGTCCTGCTCGGGGCCACGCTGGCGCTCGTACTGGACCGGCTCCTGGAGAGCCGCCGCTGAGCACCCGCGTACGGGCGACATACGAAAAACCCCAGGTCACGGGAAAGGTGACCTGGGGTTCAGCGGAGCCGCCTTCGGGATTCGAACCCGAGACCTACGCATTACGAGTGCGTTGCTCTGGCCAACTGAGCTAAGGCGGCATGCCGTGCGTTCCCATGGTGGGTGCAGCAGCGTCGCCAAGTCTACACAGTTAATCGGGGTGCTCCGACCACGGCCGGGCAGGGCTCATGAGCAGCGCTTTCCTTCGGTCGGAGGCGTGCCTTCCAGGAGGTACGTGTTGATCGCCGTGTCGATGCAGTCGCTGCCGCGGCCGTAGGCGGTGTGGCCGTCGCCGTCGTAGGTGAGGAGGACGCCGGAGGAGAGCTGGGCGGCGAGGGAGCGGGCCCACTTGTAGGGGGTGGCCGGGTCGCGGGTGGTACCGACGACCAGGAGCGGGGGCGCGCCCTCGGCGGTGATGCGGTGGGGGCGGCCGGTGGCGGGCGTGGGCCAGTACGTGCAGTTCAGGGCCGACCAGGCGAGGCCCCGGCCGAAGACCGGGGAGGCCTTCTCGAAGGACGGCACCGCCTTCTCCGCCTCCCCCGGGCCGGCGAAGGCCGGCGGGAGGTCCAGGCAGTTCACGGCCGCGTTGGCGTACATCAGGTTGGAGTACGTGCCGTCCGGCTCGCGCTCGTAGTAGCTGTCGGCCAGCGCGAGCAGCCCGGAGCCCTCGCCGCCCATCGCCCGGGTGAGCGCCTCGCGCAACTGGGGCCAGGCGGCCTCGTCGTACATCGCCGCGATCACCCCGGTCGTGGCCAGCGACTCGCTCAGCTCGCGGCCCTCGTCCGTCGGCACCGGCTTCCTGTCGAGCTCGCCGAAGAAGGCGCGCATCCGGACGGCGGCCGCCTGCGGGGACGTGGTGCCCAGCGGGCAGTCGGCGGTCTTCACGCAGTCCGCCGCGAACGCCCGGAACGCCGTCTCGAAACCGGCCGTCTGGTCCCGGTTCAGGGACTCCGCGGGCAGCGACGGGTCCATGGCCCCGTCGAGGACCAGTCGGCCGGTCCGCTTCGGGAACAGTTCCGCGTACGTCGCGCCGAGGAATGTCCCGTACGACGCGCCCACGTACGTCAGCCGCTCGTCGCCGAGGACGGCCCGCAGGATGTCCATGTCGCGCGCCGCCTCCACGGTGGAGACGTGCGACAGCACCTTCCCGGCCCGCTGCTCGCAGCCGCTCGCGAACGTACGGAACGAGGCCGCCAGCGCCGCCGACTCCCGGGCGTCGTCCGGTGTCGCGTCGACCCGCGTGTACGTGTCCATCTGCGGCCCGGTCAGGCACACCACCGGCTCGCTGCGCGCAACGCCCCGCGGATCGACGGCCACCATGTCGTACCGCGCCCGCACCGGCGCCGGGTAGCCGATGCCCGCGTACCCCTGGAGGTAGCCGACCGCGGAACCGCCGGGCCCGCCCGGGTTGACCAGCAGCGAACCGAGCCGCTTGCCGGGGCCGGTCGCCCGGACCCGGGAGACGGCCAGCTTCACGTCGCCGGCGTCCGGCTTCGCGTAGTCCAGCGGCGCCCGCAGCGTGGCGCACTCGAAGTCCGGCACCCCGCAGGCCCGCCAGCTCAGCTTCTGCGCGTAGTACGGCTCCAGACCGGCCGTCCCGGACGGCGACGGAGCGCCCGAGAGCGGCTCGGCCGCGCCGCCGGACGCCGTACAGCCCGAGGCGACGAGCCCGGCGGCGGCCAGGGCGAGGGCGGGCTTGCGGAGCAGACGGCTGGACATCATGCCCGGAGCGTATCGGGGACGGTACACAACGTGTCCAATCGGGACCCATCCGCCCCCTCGGGCACGTACGCCTCAGGCGCGCAGCTCCATCGTCATCGCCTCCACCGCCAGCAGCGGCGCCACATTGCTGTCCAGGGCCTCGCGGCAGGCCAGGACCGCCTCGATGCGGCGCAGGGTCCGCTCCGCGGTGGTGTCGCGGGCCATCCGGTCGATCGCGTCCCGTACGTCCTCGTTGGCGATCGGCGTGCGCGCGCCCAGCTGGAGGGCGAGCACGTCGCGGTAGAAGCCGGTCAGGTCGGTGAGGGCGAGGTCGAGGCTGTCGCGCTGGGTCCGCGTTCTTCGCCGCTTCTGCTTCTCCTCCAGCTCCTTCATCACGCCCGCCGTGCCGCGCGGCATCCGGCCGCCCTGGGCCGCGCCCAGCGCCGCCTTCAGCTCCTCGGTCTCCTTGGCGTCGATCTCCTCCGCGACCTGCGCCGCGTCCTCCGCCGCCGCGTCGATCAGCTCCTGCGCGGCGCGCAGCCCGCCCCCGACGTCCGCGACGCGCAGCGGCAGCTTCAGGACCGTCGCCCGGCGCGCCCGTGCCCGCTCGTCGGTGGCCAGCCGGCGCGCCCGGTCGATGTGGCCCTGGGTGGCGCGGGCCGCCGCGTGCGCGGCCTCCGGCTCGATGCCGTCGCGCCGTACGAGCACGTCGGCGACGGCCGCGACCGGCGGCGTACGGAGCGAGACGTGCCGGCAGCGGGACCTGATCGTCGGCAGCACGTCCTCCAAGGACGGCGCGCACAGCAGCCAGACCGTGCGCGGCGCGGGCTCCTCGACGGCCTTCAGGAGCACGTTGCCCGCGCCCTCGGTGAGCCGGTCCGCGTCCTCCAGGACGATGACCTGCCAGCGGCCGACGGCCGGGGAGAGCTGGGCCCGGCGGACGAGGTCGCGGGTCTCCTTCACACCGATCGAGAGCAGGTCGGTACGGACGACCTCCACGTCGGCGTGGGTACCGACCAGGGCGGTGTGGCAGCCGTCGCAGAAGCCGCACCCCGGCGCCCCGCCCAGCGCCCGGTCCGGGCTGACGCACTGCAGCGCCGCGGCGAACGCCCGCGCGGCCGTCGCCCGCCCCGAGCCGGGCGGACCGGTGAACAGCCAGGCGTGCGTCATCTTGGACGCCTCGGGACCGGGCTCGCCGGCGGCCTGCGCGGTCACGAGCGCGTCGGCGTCGCGCGCGGCCGCGGCCAGCTGCTCCTCCAACCGCTCCTGTCCGACCAGGTCGTCCCACACGGCCATGTCCGCCCCGCCTCCTCAGACCTCAGGTACGCCCTCCATTGTGGGGCACCCCTGTGACAACGCCGACATCGCCGACAACGCAGACCGGCCGCGCCCCGAGCGGGGCGCGGCCGGTCCGTACGGTACGGGCGGACCGTCGGTACGGGCGGTACGGCTCAGCGGCGGCGCCTGCGGCCGCCCTCCTCGTCGTCGTGCGGGCCGAGGAGTTCGTCGGCGAGGCTCGGGAGGTCGTCGAGCGGGGTCTCCTCCGCCCAGTCGGAGCGGCGGCGCGGGCGGCCCTGTTCGTCCAGCTGCGGCAGTTCGGCGGTGCGGTCGTTCTCGGCGGGCGGCTCGGGCCGGGCGCCCTGCCCGCCCTCCTCGTCGCGGAAGAAGCCCTGCGGCACACGGTCGGCCGGGGCGTCGTCCCGTACGGTCGGCAGCACGGCGGTCCCGTCGGCGACGCGCGGGTCGCGGACCGGCGGAAGGACCGCCGTCTCATCCGCCGCCGGCACCTGAGGCAGGGCCCGGGTCTCCTCCTCCGGCTTCACCACCGGGGTCGGGACGGTCTGCGTCACGTCGTCCGGCTGGACGACCGGGGTCGGCACGGTGATCTCGTTCGGGGAGACGACCGGGGTCTCGACGGTCACCTCGTTCGCGGACACGGTCGCCGCCGCCTCCGCCTCGGCGCGCGCCTTCGCGGCGGCCTTCGCGGACGCCTCCGCCTGAGCCTTCGCGGCGGCCTGAGCAGCAGCCTGAGCGGCCTCCGCCTCGGCCTTCTCCCGGGCCGCCTTCGCCGCGGCCTCCGCCTCGGCCGCCCGGCGCGCCTCCTCGGCGCGGCGCAGCGCGTCCTCGGCCTTGCGCTGCTTCTCCAGCCGCCGTGCCTCGGCCTCGGCCCGCAGCCGGGCCTCCTCCTCGGCCTGCTTACGCAGCCGCTCCTGCTCCTCCCGGAGGGCCTTCTCCTCGGCCTCGCGCCGACGGCGCTCCTCCTCGGCGGCCTTCCGCGCCTCCTCGGCACGCTGCCGGGCCTCCTCCGCCTGGCGTTCGGCCTCCAGGCGGCGTGCCTCTTCCTCCTCGGCCTTGCGGCGGGCCTCCTCCTCGGCGCGCAGCTTGGCGAGCTGTTCCTGGCGCTCGCGCTCCAGCCGCTCCTCCTCCGCCTTGCGCGCGGCCTCCTCCTCGGCCCTGCGGCGGGCGTCCTCCTCGGCCTTGCGCCGCGCCTCCTCCTGGGCCTTCACCTCGGCCTCGGACAGCGGCAGCATCTGGTCGAGCCGGTGGCGTACGACGGTGCTGACGGACTCCGGCTCCTGGCCGGCGTCGACGACGAGGTACCGGGCGGGGTCGGCGGCCGCGAGGGCCAGGAACCCGGCGCGGACGCGGGCGTGGAACTCCGGCGGCTCGGACTCGAGCCGGTCCGGGGCCTCGGTGAACCGTTCCCGCGCGGTCTCCGGGGAGACGTCGAGCAGCACCGTGAGGTGCGGGACGAGACCGCCGGTGGCCCAGCGGTTGATGCGTGCGACCTCGGTCGGGGACAGGTCGCGGCCGGCGCCCTGGTAGGCGACGGACGAGTCGATGTACCGGTCGGAGATCACGATCGCGCCGCGCTCCAGGGCGGGCTTGACCAGCGAGTCGACGTGCTCGGCGCGGTCCGCCGCGTACAGCAGCGCCTCGGCGCGGTGCGACAGCCCGGCGCTGGAGACGTCGAGCAGGATCGAGCGGAGCCGCTTGCCGATCGGGGTGGCACCGGGCTCGCGGGTGACGACGACCTCGTGGCCCTTGGCGCGGATCCACTCCGCGAGCGCCTCGACCTGCGTGGACTTGCCCGCGCCGTCGCCGCCCTCCAGGGCGATGAAGAAGCCGGTCGGGGCCGGGGCCTGGACCGGGTCGGCGCCGCGCAGCGCGTCGCGCAGGTCGCGGCGGAGCGGGACACCGGCGCGGTCATCGGTCTTGGCGAGGACGATCACGGCGACGGGCAGCAGCAGCGCGCCGACCAGCATCAGCGTGAAGGCCGCGCCGCCGTGCGCGAAGACGAAGTCGCCGGAGGCCAGGACGTGCGGGCCGATCGCGGCCGCGAGCAGCGGGGCGGCGAGCGCGCCGAGCGCGACGGCGACCCGGACGACGGCCTGCAGGTGCTCGGTGACCCGGGCCCGCCGGAACTCCTCGGTCTCCTGGTCGATCAGGGTGTGCCCGCTGTTCGCGGCGACGCCGGCCGCGTACCCGGCGAGCAGGGCGAGACCGAGGACGGTCGCGGTGTCCGGGACCAGGCCCATCGCCAGCAGCGCCACACCCGTCAGCGCGATCGCGAGGGCCAGCAGCCGGCGGCGCGACAGGACCGTGAGCACGGACGGGGCGGTGCGGATGCCGACACCGACGCCGCCGGTCAGGGCGAGGACCAGCAGCGCGTACGTGACGGGGCCGCCGTCGAGGTCGAAGGCGTGCAGGGCGGCGACGGCCACGGCGGAGGCGATCGCTCCGGCGACGGTCGCGCAGGCGAGGACGAGCAGCGGGATCGCGCCCGTGCGGCCCCGCTCGGGGCCGTCGCCGGTGCTGGGGCGGCGCAGGCCCTCCAGCGGGGAGCGCGGCCGCGGCGTCTGCGCGTCGGGCAGCTCGACGAAGTACAGGACGGACAGCGAGGCGGAGAAGAGCCCGGCGGCGAGGTACGAGCCGAGCGCGGCCTGGTGCTGCGAGAACCAGTCGATGCCGGTGCCGAGCAGGTTGCCGATCAGGGTGGCGACGAGCAGCGCGGCCGCCCCGGCGGGGACGGCGAGGAAGGTCGTACGGAGCGAGAGCCGGCGCAGCGCGTCGAGGTGGTCCGGCAGCGGCCGGACGGCCGCGCCCTCCAGCGGCGGCGCGGGCAGCAGCGCGGGCGCGACGCTCTCCTTGGCGACGGTCCACAGGCGCTCGCAGAGACCGAGCGCGAAGACGGTGCCGAGCAGGAACCAGACGGCGCGGTCGGGCACCCAGTCCATCCACAGCGGCGCGACGACGAGCAGCGCGAGCCGCAGCCCGTCCGCGACGATCATGGTCCAGCGGCGGTCGAGCGGGCCTCCGGACCGGGTCAGTGCCGTGAGCGGACCGAGGAGTACGGCTCCGAACAGCACCGTCGCCGCGAGCCGCGCCCCGAGCACGGCGGCGACGCCGAAGGCGAGACCGCGGTACCCGCCGCCGAACGCGCCCTCGGCGGCGGTCGCCTGGAGGACCAGCAGCACGGTGACGAGGAGGGCGAGGGCGTCGGCCGTCCCGCCGACGAGCTGCGCGCTCCACAGCCGGCGGAGGGGCTGATGGCGCAGCAGCGCCCGTACCGCTCGTTCCCGGGAGTCCGCGACGAGTGCGGCGTCGAAGTCTGGCTGCTCGGCTCGCGTCATCCGCCCAGCCTATCCGGAGCGCCCTGCTCCCCGGGTTCCGCACCCGAACATTTGCCTGCCCCGCAGGTGCGGGGCAGGCACAGGGGGCGCGGGGCAGGCAGGGGGCTCGGCTGCCTACTCGTCCGTCGACGCCTTCGCGGCCGCCGTCTTCTTGGCGGTCGTCTTCTTCGCCGTCGTCTTCTTGGCCGCCGTCGTCGTCTTCTTCGCGGCGGTCTTCTTGGCCGTCGTGGTCTTCTTCGCGGCCGTCTTCTTGGCGGCGGTCTTCTTCGCCGGGGCCTTCTTGGCCGTCTTCTTCGCCGGCCCCTTGGCCCGCTTCTCGGCGAGCAGCTCGTAGCCGCGCTCCGGCGTGATGTCCTCCACCGAGTCGCCGGTCCGCAGCGTGGCGTTGGTCTCGCCGTCCGTCACGTACGGGCCGAACCGGCCGTCCTTGACCACGACCGGACGCTCGCTGACCGGGTCCGTGCCCAGCTCCTTCAGCGGCGGCTTGGCCGCGGCCCGGCCGCGCTGCTTGGGCTGGGCGTAGATCGCCAGCGCCTCTTCCAGCGTGATCGAGAAGAGCTGGTCCTCGCTGGTCAGCGACCGCGAGTCGGTGCCCTTCTTCAGGTACGGGCCGTAGCGGCCGTTCTGCGCGGTGATCTCCACGCCCTCGGCGTCGGCGCCCACGACGCGCGGCAGCGACATGAGCCGCAGCGCGTCCTCCAGCCTCACCGTGTCCAGGGACATCGTCTTGAAAAGCGAGGCGGTCCGCGGCTTCACCGCGTTCTTGCCGGTCTTCGGGGTGCCCTCGGGCAGGATCTCCGTGACGTACGGGCCGTAGCGGCCGTTCTTCGCGACGATCTGGTTGCCGCTGACGGGGTCCGCGCCCAGCTCGTAGTCACCGCTCGGCGCGGCCAGGAGCTCCTCGGCGTACTCGACGGTCAGCTCGTCCGGAGCGAGGTCGTCCGGCACGTCGGCGCGCTGGTGGCCCTCCGCGTCCTTCTCGCCGCGCTCGATGTACGGGCCGAAGCGGCCGACGCGCAGCACGATCCCGTTGCCGACGGGGAACGAGGAGATCTCCCGGGCGTCGATCGCGCCCAGGTCGGTCACCAGCTCCTTCAGACCGCCGAGGTGGTCGCCGTCACCGTTGCCGGCCTCCGAGGCCGCACCGGCGGCGGCGTCGCCCTCGCCGAAGTAGAAACGCTTCAGCCACGGCACCGACTGGGCCTCGCCGCGGGCGATGCGGTCGAGGTCGTCCTCCATCTTGGCGGTGAAGTCGTAGTCGACGAGCCGGCCGAAGTGCTTCTCCAGCAGGTTCACCACGGCGAAGCTCAGGAAGGACGGCACGAGCGCCGTGCCCTTCTTGAAGACGTAGCCGCGGTCGAGGATCGTGCCGATGATCGACGCGTACGTCGACGGGCGGCCGATCTCCCGCTCCTCCAGCTCCTTGACCAGCGTGGCCTCGGTGTAGCGGGCCGGCGGCTTGGTGGCGTGGCCCTCCGGGGTGATCTCCTCGGCGCGCAGCGCGTCGCCCTCGGCGACCTGCGGCAGCCGGCGCTCGCGGTCGTCGAGCTCGGCGTTCGGGTCGTCGGCGCCCTCCACATAGGCCTTCATGAAGCCGTGGAAGGTGATCGTCTTGCCGGACGCGGAGAACTCGACGTCCCGGCCGTCGGCCGAGACGCCGCCGATCTTCACGGTGACGGAGTTACCGGTCGCGTCCTTCATCTGGGAGGCGACGGTCCGCTTCCAGATCAGCTCGTAGAGGCGGAACTGGTCGCCGGTCAGGCCGGTCTCCGCCGGGGTGCGGAAGCGGTCGCCGGACGGGCGGATCGCCTCGTGCGCCTCCTGCGCGTTCTTGACCTTGCCGGCGTACAGGCGCGGCTTCTCCGGCAGGTAGTCGGCGCCGTACAGCTGGGTGACCTGCGCCCGGGCGGCGGCGACGGCGGTGTCCGACAGCGTCGTGGAGTCGGTACGCATATAGGTGATGAAGCCGTTCTCGTACAGCTTCTGCGCCACCTGCATCGTCGCCTTCGCGCCGAAGCCCAGCTTGCGCGAGGCCTCCTGCTGAAGGGTCGTGGTGCGGAACGGGGCGTACGGCGAGCGGCGGTACGGCTTGGACTCGACCGAGCGGACCGCGAACGCGGAGTCGGCGAGGGCGGTCGCCAGCGCGCGGGCGTTCGCCTCGTCGAGCTGCAGCACCTGGCCGGGCGTCTTCAACTGACCGTCGGAACCGAAGTCGCGGCCCTGCGCGACGCGCTTGCCGTCGACCGTGTTCAGCCGTGCGACCAGCGACGACGGGTCGGAGGAGTCGCCGGTGCGGCCGGTGGCGAAGGTGCCGGTGAGGTCCCAGTACGCGGCGGAGCGGAAGGCCCTGCGCTCGCGCTCGCGCTCGACGACGAGGCGGGTCGCGACGGACTGCACGCGGCCGGCGGACAGCCGGGGCATGACCTTCTTCCACAGGACCGGCGAGACCTCGTAGCCGTAGAGCCGGTCGAGGATGCGGCGGGTCTCCTGGGCGTCGACCATGCGCTTGTTGAGCTCGCGCGGGTTGCGCACGGCGTCCTGGATCGCGTCCTTGGTGATCTCGTGGAAGACCATCCGGTGGACGGGGACCTTGGGCTTCAGGACCTCGAGGAGGTGCCACGCGATGGCCTCGCCCTCGCGGTCCTCATCGGTGGCGAGGTAGAGCTCGTCGGACTCGGCGAGCTGCTCCTTGAGCTTCCTGACCTGCGCCTTCTTGTCCGCGTTGACGACGTAGATGGGCTGGAAGTCGTGCTCGACGTCCACGCCGAGCCGGCGCACCTCGCCGGTGTACTTCTCCGGCACCTCGGCGGCGCCGTTGGGGAGGTCGCGGATGTGCCCGACGCTTGCCTCGACGACATAGCCGGGGCCGAGGTAGCCCTTGATCGTCTTCGCCTTGGCAGGCGACTCGACGATGACGAGTCGGCGGCCGCCCTGTGCGGTCTCGCTGGTCGGGGACAACTTCGCTCTTCTCTCGGGTCGACGCTCGGTGAACGTACGGCGCAGGGTGCGTGGCGCCTGCGTGGCCGCGGCGTGGCACCTGCTGTCGCTGCGGAGTGTGACGGTACAACCCGCACCCGTGTCAAACGGCAAAAGCCCGCAACGGCCACTCGAACGGTAACCCGACTCCGGGCATTCCTGCCGCCCGGACCCTGCGTGACATCGAGCGGATCTTGTTCGACCCCCCGGTCGGAGGGTGCGCGTCCGGTTCCTCCGGTTCGGTTCCGGTTGGACCCCGGTCCGGTTTCCGGTTCGCTTTCCCGTTCGGATCCGTTCCGCTTCCGTCAGAGGCGGCCGAAGCACCACATCCCGAGAGCGAGGAAGATCACGCCGGAGAGGGCGGAGAGCGTCACGGCCGCGACGGGGCCGACTCCGTGGGCGACCGGCGCGCGGTGCAGCAGGCGTGCCCCCGTCCAGACCAGCAGTGCCGCTCCGAACAGCGCGAACGCCGTTCCGGCGAAGATCGCAGGCCCGCTCTCCATGCCCGTACCCCGTTCCGTTCCCGTGTCCACCGGGTTGTCCCGGAGGCCGAGGCTGGCACCTCAGGACGTCGTGGGTGCGAATTCCGGGTGAACGGCGCGGGCCCGCCCCGACGAGTTCACGAAGATGGCCGGTACTGGACGCAACCATCCGGGCGTCGTCAGGTCGGACGACCCGATCGGCGGGCGGGCCGCGGGCGGGTCGGGCTCCCGCGGGCCGCGGCGACGTTCCGGCTCCCGCGGGCCGTGGGCCGGTCAGGCTCGCGCGGCCGTGGGCCGGTCAGGCTCGCGCCGGCTCCAGGAAGCCCTCCTCCACCAGCAGCCGGATCGCCTGCGGCGTGCGGTCCCGCAGCATCACCGGGTCCTCGCCGGTCAGCTGCCCGATCGCGTCCAGGATCCGGCCCGCGCTGAGCGTGCCGTCGCACACCCCGGCGAACCCGGCCCCGACGTGGTCGACCCGGGTGGCCCGCCGCATCCCGCGGTTCTGCCGCAGGACCACGTGCTCCGGGTCCTCCGCGCCGGGCAGTCCGACCTGCTCCTGCACCACCTCGGGCGCGAGACGGAACGCGTCGGCGAGCAGCGCCGCGTCGTCGTGGGTGCGCAGGTAGTCCTGGCGGGCGAAGTGGGCGTCGACCACGTCGCCGAGCGGCTGCTCCACCGGGTGCGGCCACTCCTCGATGACGATCGACGGCTCGGCCTCGCCGGCTTCCACGGCCGCCGATCTGCGCAGCGTGATCCAGCCGAAGCCGACCGCCTTGGTGCCGCGGGCCTCGAACTCGTCGAGCCAGCCCTCGTACCGCAGGGCGTACGCCTCCGGGTCCTCGCGGTGGTCGCCGCTGTCGCGCAGCCACAGCTCCGCGTACTGGGTGATGTCCTGCACCTCGCGCTGCACGATCCAGGCGTCGCAGCCGCGCGGCACCCAGGACCGCAGCCGGTCCTGCCACTGCTCGCCCTCGACGTGCTGCCAGTTGGCGAGGAACTGCGCGTACCCGCCGTCGTTGAGCCGGGCCCCGGACTGCTGGACGAGCGTGCGGCACAGGTCGTCGCCGCCCATTCCGCCGTCCCGGTAGGTGAGGCGGGCACCGGGAGAGATGACGAACGGGGGGTTGGACACGATCAGGTCGAAGGTCTCGCCGTCGACCGGCTCGAAGAGGGAGCCCTCGAGCAGCGTCGCCTCGTGCACGCCGGACAGCGCCAGGGTCAGCCGGGTGAAGCCCAGGGCGCGGGGGTTGAGGTCGGTGGCGGTGAGCCGGGTGGCGTGCAGGGCGGCGTGCAGCGCCTGGATCCCGGAGCCGGTGCCGACGTCGAGCGCGGAGGCGACCGGCGTACGGACGGTGATGCCGGCGAGCGTGGTGGACGCGCCGCCGACGCCGAGCACGACCCCTTCGTCCTTCTTACCGATGCCTCCGGCTCCGCCGACGGCGCAGCCGAGGTCGGAGACGATGAACCAGTCCTGCCCGTCGGGGCCGCCGTACGGCCGTACGTCGACGGCGGCGGCGACCTCCTCGCCGTCGGCCCCGGCGGCGCGCACCAGCCAGCCGTCGGCCAGCGCCTCCTCCAGCGGAAGCGCGGCGGCGGCCCGTCCGGCGGGGACGGACCGCTGCAGCAGGAAGAGCCGGACGAGGGTCTCCAGCGGGCTGCCGTCCCGGGTGGCGCGCAGCGCGGGCACGGTCTCGCTGCGCGCCAGTGCGGCGTAGGCGGGGGCGCCGAGCAGGTCGAGCAGGCCGTCGGCGGTGAAGTCGGCCGCGAGCAGCGTGTCGCGGAGGCGGCCGGCCCGCTCGGGCGTCGGGAGGCCGGGGAACGGACCGGAGATCTGGCTGGTCGTACTCACCACCCCATTGTGACCGCCGCCACCGACAATCCCGCCACGCGGGACCGCCGGTGGCACAGCGGAACGGAGCGGGTTACGACTTCGGCTTCGCCGAAGGCGACGCGGAGGCGGACGGGGACGCCGGCGTGCCGGGCTTGGCGGCCGCGGTACCGGCCGGGCTCGGTGCGGCGGACGGCGTCACCTTCTGGCAGCCGGGCTGCTTGGCCATGGCCGTGCCGAGCTCGCCGGACTGCAGCTTGGCCAGCGCGTCCTGGTCCATCTTCTCGATCTTCTTCAGGCCGTCGGCGACGCCCTGCAGACCGTCCGCGAACTTCTGCTGGTTGTTCGGGTCGAGCGCGTCGACCTGCTTCTTCAGGTTCTCGTACGCGACGGCGGTGCTGTTGAGCTCCTTCACCGCGTCGGCCTGCAGCTTCTCGCCGTTCTCGACGGGCGGCGCGCCGGCGTCCTGAACGGCCTTGGCCAGCGCCCGGTCGGCATTGGCGATGTCCTGGAAGGCCTTGGAGTCGGCGGCCTGGATGTCGGCGGGCTTGCCGTCCGCCGCGGTCGAGATGATGACCTGCTGGGCGTCGGCACGCTTCTGCAACTGCGGCTTCGCCTGGTCACAGACCGTCTTGGCCCAGGCGTTCACCTTGTCGTCGTTGCCGTCGTCGCTGCAGCCCGACAGCGCCAGCATCAGTACCGCACCACCGGACAGCGCGGCCGCAAGCTTCTTGTTCACGATCGGTCCCTTCCAAGGCTCTCGGCCCCGGAACATACACGCCGATCGGGCGACATCCACCTTTCGTGCGACCGATCCCTGCCCCATTGCAGCCATTTGCACCAGACGCGAGTGGGCGGACGGTGCGTCAGAACGCGCCGTCCGCCCACTGTCTGACCAGGTGTTACGACACCACCGCAGGATCGGCGGTGGTGGCGCTGCGTTCGGCGGTGTTGTCCTCGTCACCCATGACGACGCTGCGGCGCTTGGAGACGTACACCGCACCGACGATGACCACGGCCGCGACCACGGCGATCAACGCCCGGAGTCCCGGGCTGGCGTCGTCGCCGTAGCTGAACTGCACCACGGCGGGCGCGATCAGCAGGGCGACCAGGTTCATCACCTTCAGCAGCGGGTTGATGGCCGGGCCCGCGGTGTCCTTGAACGGGTCGCCGACCGTGTCGCCGATCACGGTCGCGGCATGGGCGTCGCTGCCCTTGCCGCCGTGGTGACCGTCCTCGACCAGCTTCTTGGCGTTGTCCCAGGCGCCTCCGGAGTTGGCGAGGAAGACGGCCATCAGGGTGCCGGTGCCGATCGCGCCCGCGAGGTACGAGCCGAGGGCGCCGACGCCGAGAGTGAAACCGACCACGATCGGGGCCAGCACGGCGAGCAGGCCGGGCGTGGCGAGCTCGCGCAGCGCGTCCTTGGTGCAGATGTCGACGACGCGCCCGTACTCCGGCTTCTCGCTGTAGTCCATGATCCCGGGGTGCTCGCGGAACTGGCGGCGCACCTCGAAGACCACCGCGCCGGCGGACCGCGAGACCGCGTTGATCGCCAGACCGGAGAAGAGGAACACCACCGCGGCGCCGAGGACCAGGCCCACCAGGTTGTTGGGCTGGGAGATGTCCATCGACAGGTTCATGTCGGTGGCCTTCGCACCGACGTCGGAGACCGCGGAGGCGATCGCGTCCCGGTACGAGCCGAAGAGCGCGGCCGCCGCCAGGACGGCGGTGGCGATGGCGATGCCCTTGGTGATGGCCTTGGTCGTGTTGCCGACGGCGTCGAGGTCGGTGAGGACCTGCGCGCCGGCGCCCTCGACGTCGCCGGACATCTCGGCGATGCCCTGGGCGTTGTCGGAGACCGGGCCGAAGGTGTCCATGGCGACGATGACGCCGACCGTGGTGAGCAGGCCGGTGCCGGCCAGCGCCACCGCGAACAGCGCGAGCATGATCGACGCCCCGCCGAGCAGGAACGCCCCGTAGACGGCGAGGCCGATCAGCAGCGCGGTGTAGACGGCGGACTCCAGGCCGATGGAGATGCCGGCCAGGACCACGGTGGCGGGGCCGGTGAGCGAGGACTTGCCGATGTCCTTGACCGGGCGCCGGGTGGTCTCGGTGAAGTAGCCGGTGAGCTGCTGGATCAGTGCCGCCAGGACGATGCCGATGGCGACCGCCACCAGGGCGAGGATCCGCGGGTCGCCGCCGTGGGCGAGCACGCTCTCCTCGGTGACGCCCTTGAGGTCCGCGTACGAGGACGGCAGGTAGGCGAAGACCGCCGCGGCGACGAGGACGAGCGAGATCACCGCGGAGATGAAGAAGCCGCGGTTGATCGCGGACATGCCGCTGCGGTCGGCGCGCCGCGGGGCGACCGCGAAGATGCCGATCATCGCGGTGACCACGCCGATCGCCGGGACGATCAGGGGGAAGGCCAGGCCGAGGTCGCCGAAGGCGGCCTTGCCGAGGATGAGCGCGGCGACGAGCGTCACGGCGTACGACTCGAAGAGGTCGGCGGCCATGCCCGCGCAGTCGCCGACGTTGTCGCCCACGTTGTCGGCGATCGTCGCCGCGTTGCGCGGGTCGTCCTCGGGGATGCCCTGCTCGACCTTGCCGACGAGGTCGGCGCCGACGTCCGCGGCCTTGGTGAAGATGCCGCCGCCGACACGCATGAACATCGCGATCAGCGCGGCGCCGAGGCCGAAGCCCTCCAGGACCTTGGGTGCGTCGGCCGCGTAGACCAGGACGACGCAGGACGCGCCGAGCAGGCCGAGGCCGACGGTGAACATGCCGACGACTCCGCCGGTTCGAAAAGCGATCTTCATCGCCTTGTGGGCGACCGCGGTCAGATCCTTTTCCGGTCCGTCCTCCGCCGGAGTCGCCTCACGGGCGGCCGCGGCCACACGCACATTCGCCCGTACGGCGAGGCGCATGCCGATGTATCCGGTGGCCGCCGAGAAAAGCGCACCCACCAGGAAGAAGAGAGAACGGCCCAGTCGCTGTGACCAGGTGTCGGCCGGCAGCAGCATCAGCAGGAAGAACACCACGACGGCGAAGATCCCGAGAGTGCGCAGCTGCCGTGCCAGATAGGCGTTCGCACCTTCCTGCACCGCCCCCGCGATCTTTTTCATCGCGTCGGTGCCCTCGCCCGCCGCCAGCACCTGGCGCACCAGTAGCTGGGCGACGAAGAGGGCCGCCAGCGCGACGACCGCGATGACGATCACAATGGTCCGGTTCTCGTCCGTGAGTACCGCCGCGGCGAGAGAGGAGTGGTGGTCGATCAGTTGTGGATTGAAGAGCCCCGCCATTCGTCCTCCTTGACGTTCAGAGCTCAAGATGTGGACGGATTGTAGGGAGCGGAACCCGATCAAAACAGGGCGCCGCAAATCTCATCGGTCGCTACCTGCACTTCCCCATCAAAAGTAGTAATGGGGCTGAAGCATTGACGCTTGATCGAAAATCCGGAGAAATGAAAAGAGGCCCCGCCGGAGCAGGGCCTCTTTTCATTCTGATCTTCAGTTTTCTGATCTTCGGTTCTCGGATCTTCCGTTCTCGGATCCTCGCGGCGGGTCGGGTCAGGGCATCGCGATCGCCGGGTTCGTCGGCCAGCTCATCCGGATGACCCCGCCGTGTTCGCCCGCGCGCACCTCGACGTCGTCGACGAGTCCGCTGATCACGGCGAGACCCATCGAGTCCTCGCCGTCGGCGTCGTCGAATTCCTCCGCCGGAGCGGAGCCCCGGGCCCCGGGCACCCCCGCCGCGTCAGCGGCGGCGACACCCGCGCCCGGCACCTCGTCGCCGACCTCGATGGAGAACGACTTCTCCTCCTCGGTCAGCACCACGCGGATCGGAGCGGCCACACCGTTGCTGCGGTGCAGCCCGACGGCGCGCGAGCACGCCTCACCGACGGCGAGCCTGACCTCGTCGAGGACCGCCTCGTCGACCCCGGCCCGGCGCGCCACCGCGGCCGCCACCAGACGGGCGGTGCGGACGTGCTCGGGCTGGGCGCTGAAGCGGAGTTCAACGGTGGCCATGCAGTCCCCCTCGGGCGACGTCAGTCGGTGGCGTTGACGGCCTCGTCGACCGAGGTGTGGATCGGGAACACCTTGGTCAGACCGGTGATCCGGAAGATCTTGAGAATGCGCTCCTGGTTGCAGACGAGACGCAGCGAGCCCTCGTGGGCACGCACACGCTTCAGGCCGCCCACGAGCACGCCGAGACCGGTGGAGTCGAGGAAGTCCACGCCCTCCATGTCGACGACCAGGTGGTAGCTGCCGTCGTTCACCAACTCGACCAACTGCTCGCGCAGCTTGGGCGCGGTATACACATCAATCTCGCCGCCGACCTCGACGACCGTACGGTCGCCGGTGGGTCCAGGCACGGTTCGAGTCGACAGGGACAGGTCCACGGATCCTCCAGCACCTTGCTATCGAGCGGTCGCCCCTCGGGGCTCCCCGGCGGAGCCAGGGGACGCGATCGCCAGCCGCGATGGCATTCAATCACTTACCGGCAGCCATGCACGACGCCTTGGGAGCATTGTCCGTCACGCCAGTGACACACTCGGTGCCGATGGCCAGGAATCACCGCCCCAGCAGGCCCGCGGAGAGCGGGGGCAGTCGCCCCTCTCCCCGTGTGGTCCTCGACCGGCTCACCGCTTCGGAGAGCCGGGCCGCGCGCATCACTCATACGGAGCACTTGCCCCCCAGAGCGGGTCGTCATGCCGTCTGGCCGCACCGCATCCGGCCGGAGGTGATCCGGGCCGTCCAGGACGCCGGGATCGAGCATCCCTGGGCCCACCAGGCAGAGGCCGCCGAGCTCGCCCTCGACGGCGAGTCCGTGGTGATCGCCACCGGCACCGCCTCCGGCAAGTCCCTGGCCTATCTCGCCCCCGTCCTGTCCACCCTGCTGGACGGCTCCGAGGCCGCGAACGGCCGCGGGGCCACCGCGCTCTACCTGGCCCCCACCAAGGCCCTCGCGGCCGACCAGCGCCGCTCCGTGCGCCGGCTGGCCGCCCCGCTCGGCAACCGGATCCGGCCCGCCGTCTACGACGGCGACACGCCGGTCGAGGAGCGCGAGTGGGTCCGGCAGTACGCGAACTACGTGCTGACCAACCCCGACATGCTCCACCGGGGCATCCTGCCCTCCCACGCCAGGTGGTCCTCCTTCCTGCGCTCGCTGCGCTATGTCGTCATCGACGAGTGCCACACCTACCGGGGCGTCTTCGGCTCGCACGTCGCCCAGGTACTGCGCCGGCTGCGCCGCGTCTGCGCCCGGTACGGCGCCGACCCGGTCTTCCTGCTCGCCTCCGCCACGGCCGCCGAGCCCGCCCTGGCCGCCGAACGGCTGACCGGCCTGCCGGTCTCCGAGGTCGCCGACGACGCCTCGCCCCGCGGCGAGATGGTCTTCGCCCTGTGGGAGCCCCCGCTCACCGAGCTGCACGGCGAGCACGGCGCCCCGGTCCGCCGCACCGCCACCGCCGAGACCGCCGACCTCCTCACCGACCTGACCGTGCAGGGTGTCCGCACCGTCGCCTTCGTCCGCTCCCGGCGCGGCGCGGAACTGATCTCCGTGATCACCCAGGAGCGCCTCGCCGAGGTCGACCGCTCCCTGACCCGCCGCGTCGCCGCCTACCGCGGCGGCTACCTCCCCGAGGAGCGCCGCGCCCTGGAGCAGGCGCTGCACTCCGGCGAGCTCCTGGGCCTGGCCGCCACCACCGCCCTGGAGCTGGGCATCGACGTCTCCGGCCTCGACGCCGTGGTCATCGCCGGCTACCCCGGCA
Organism: Streptomyces solicamelliae; assembly: GCF_045348655.1. Lineage (NCBI taxonomy): Bacteria > Bacillati > Actinomycetota > Actinomycetes > Kitasatosporales > Streptomycetaceae > Streptomyces > Streptomyces solicamelliae. The sequence continues at coordinate 3,904,055 of NZ_CP160404.1, read as the reverse complement.
CCCGGGCCTCCCTGTGGCAGCAGGCCGGCCGGGCGGGCCGCTCAGGCGAGGGCGCCCTCGCCGTCCTGGTCGCCCGGGACGACCCGCTGGACACCTATCTCGTCCACCATCCGGAAGCCCTCTTCCGGCGGCCGGTCGAGTCGACCGTCCTGGACCCCGACAACCCCTACGTCCTCGCCCCCCATCTGTGCGCGGCGGCGGCCGAGCTGCCGCTCACCGAGGCCGACCTGCCCCTGTTCGGACCCGCCGCGGCCGGCCTGATGCCGCAGCTGGAGGCCGCGGGCCTGCTGCGCCGGCGCACCGGCGGGTGGTACTGGACGCGTCGCGAGCGGGCCGCCGACCTCACGGACATCCGGGGCGGCGGCGGCAGCCCGGTACGGATCGTCGAGGCGGGCACCGGCCGGCTGCTCGGCACCGTCGACGAGGCCGCCTCGCACGCCGCCGTCCACGACGGGGCCGTCCACCTCCACCAGGGCCGTACGTACCTGGTGAAGGAGCTGGACCTGAAGGAGTCCGTGGCCCTGGTCGAGCGGGCCGACCCGCCGTACTCCACGGTCGCCCGCGACACCACCTCCATCTCCGTGCTCGAGACCGACGTCGAGATCCCCTGGGGCGCCGGCCGGCTCTGCTACGGCTCGGTAGAGGTCACCAACCAGGTCGTCTCCTTCCTGCGGCGCCGGCTGATCACCGGCGAGGTGCTCGGCGAGACCAAGCTCGACCTGCCGCCCCGCACCCTGCGCACCCGGGCCGTGTGGTGGACGGTCACCGAGGACCAGCTGGACGCGGCCCGGATCAACCCGGAGATCCTCGGCGGCGCCCTGCACGCCGCCGAGCACGCCTCCATCGGCATGCTGCCGCTGTTCGCCACCTGCGACCGCTGGGACATCGGCGGGGTCTCCGTCCCGCTCCACCCGGACACCCTGCTCCCGACGGTCTTCGTGTACGACGGCCATCCGGGTGGCGCGGGCTTCGCCGAGCGGGCCTTCCACACCGCGCGCGCCTGGCTGACCGCCACCCGTGAGGCCATCGCGTCCTGCGAGTGCGAGGCCGGCTGCCCGTCCTGCATCCAGTCCCCCAAGTGCGGCAACGGCAACGACCCCCTCCACAAGCGAGGCGCGGTCCGCCTCCTCACGGAACTGCTTCGGGGCGCCCCGGAGGACCGGGAGGACCTGGAGGGCCCGGAGGCCGACGCGGCTCCGGAGAGCCCGGAGGCTGCCGAGCGGGAGGCCCCGCGACCGGAGGGCCCGGTACGGGAAGCCCCAGCTCCGGGCCCGGCCCCGGAGCCGCCGTCGGAGGCCCCGCCCGGGACCTGACCTCCGGTGTGTACGGCCCGAGGCGCGCCCGCGCGGTGACGTCCGCGATGTCGCCGTGCACGGCGCAGCGCACGACCTCCGCGTCCTGCCCGGCGGCCACCCGTGCCGCGGCGGCACAGGCGTCCGCCTCACCCCACAGCGCCCGGTCCGCGGCCGCCAGCGCCGCCAGGTCGGCGGCCCCGCCCGCCCTGTGCCGCGCGGCGACGGCCTGCCCGAGCAGCAGCACCGCCCCGAACACGGCGCACAGCGCGCAGGCCGCGAACGCCGTCCACACGGTCGCCAGGCCCCGGTCGCCCCTCACTGCTCCACCCCCACGGTGTCCTCCGCGAGCGCCGCGGCCTCGGCTCTCAGGGTGAGTCCCAGTCCGCCCGGCCCGGGGGCGGGCGCCCGTACGGTCACCCGCCACAGCTCGCCGGCGCGGACGATCGAGACCGCGGCCCCTTCGGGCGCCGCGACTCGCGCCACGGCCTCCGCGGTCGCCGCCGGCTCGGACCGGGCGGCGGACCGGGCCCCGGCCCGTGCCGCGTCCACGCACTGGATCTGCGCGGCGGCCGCGCCCAGTGCCCAGACCATGGCGGCGGTGAAGGCCACCAGCGCGGGCAGCGCCGTCGCGGCCTCCGCCGTCACCGATCCCCGGTCACGGGAGCCGGGGTCACGACATCCGGAGCGGTGCGAGCCGGAGCGACGGGCATCAGAACTGCGCATCGAGCGCCTTCCCGATCACCGCTTCGAGGGCGTCCGAGACCGCCCCGCTCGTGACGATCTTGTAGAGCACCGTCCCGAACATCGCCGCGGCGATGGTGCCCATCGCGTACTCCGCCGTCGTCATTCCCCGGTCCCGCTGCCGCCGGAGCGCCTCCAGCCGGCTCCGCGACCATGTGCCGTTCGGCCTGTTCCGGTTCCGCCAGTTCCACCTGCTCACGCCAACCCCCTTGTGTTGCCGATGTCTTGTGTCGTGTCGTGCGCGCGGTCAGCCGCGCAGGAGCCCGGTCAGGAGCCCGATGACCACCGGGGCCACGCCCAGCGCCAGGAACGCGGGCAGGAAGCAGAGCCCGACCGGCGCGGTGATCAGCACCTGGGCCCGCTGGGCCCGAATCTCGGCCTCCCGGCCGTGGGCGTCCCGCAGCCCGGACGCCAGCCGCGCGACCGCGTCCGCTGCGGGCGCTCCCGAGGACCAGGCCCGCTCCAGACAGCGGGCGAGACCCTCGGCGCCGGGTATCGCGCCGAACCTCCGCCACACCTCGGCCGGTTCGCCCCCGAGCCTCAGCTCGGCGGCCGTCCGCAGCAGCGCGGCGCCCACCGGCCCGTCGAGCGAGCGCCCGACCGCCTCGGCCGCCTGGCCCGGCCCCGCACCGGCGGAGACGCACGCCGCCAACAGATCCGCCGCGAGCGGAAGTTGCCGAACGGCACCCTGAGCGCGGTCCGCCGGGGCCCGACGGGCCCGCCAGTGCCGCACCCCGTACCCGGCGGCCATCCCCACCAGGCACCCCGGGACCCCGCCGATCACCACCCAGCAGCCGAGCAGTACGCCGAGGGGGACGAGCCAGGGCCGCAGCCGCTCCGGGCAGCCTGGCCGCCGGCCGCGCCTCCGCCCGTACTCGACAGCCAGCAGTTCCGTGATCCGTCGCCGGATGCGGCGCTCGCGTCGCCGTCGCACCACCGCCGACGCGGCCCACAGCAGCCCGCCCAGGACGGCGGCCACCGTCCCCAGCCTGTGGAGGAGTTCGGCCGGCCATCCGGTCATGGCGTCTCCCCCTTGCGTACGATCCACGTCGCCCACCGCAGCCCCGCGCCCTGCAGCAGCACCCCGATCACCAGGCAGGCCAGTCCGGCAGGCGTGTGCAGCAGCACCCGCAGTGGAGTCGCGCCCATCGCCGTCCCCAGCAGCAGCCCCACCACCGGCAGGACCGCGAGCACCGCCACCGTGGCCCAGGTCCCGGCCAGTTGGGCGCGCAGTCGCTCTCTGCGGTCCCGCGCTCCGCGCAGCGCGCCCTCCAGCCGGTCGACGCCCGACGCGAGGCCCGCGCCGCCGTCCACCGCGACCTGCCAGCACGCCGCGAGACCGGCCAGCCCTTCTGCGCCGTCACGGCGCGCAGCCCGGCGCAGGGCTCCGGGCACGTCGCCGCCGAATCTGGCCGCAGCCAGGACCTCCGCCTCGTCCGGTCCGAGCCCGCCGGTGGAGGCGGCCGCGAAGCAGAGCGCCGGTCCTGGCTGCCGGCCCGCACGCAGCTCGCCCGCGAGCGTCCCGCACAGCGCGACCACCGCGTCCTGTCGCGCCTCGTGCTCCTTCCGGAGCCGCGCGGCACGCAGTCGCCGCCCCACCAGCGGCACCGCGAGGGCCCCTGCGGCCAGCGGCAGCGGCGACCCGCCGAGCAGCGCCGGCAGAACGGCCGCCACCAGGCAGAACCACTCCGGTCGCGCCCGCAGCGCAGCCCACCACCGCGCCGCGCTCGCAGACCGCCACAGAGCGCCCTGCGGCGGCACTCCCTCGACGCCGCCGCCCGCGAGCACCAGCCGAGCCCTGCGCAGTCCGCGCCGCCGCCCGTCCACGACGAGCCACGCCGCCACCACCGCACACCCCAGCGCCGCGCTCACGGCCGGCGCCGTCTGTCCCGTCAGCACGGCGCACCTCCTTCGGTCAGCGACCGCAGCCGCTCCCAGCCGCGCTCCCGCACGAACCCGTCCGCGCCCCAGCGCAGCGCGGGCACGGTCAGCACCAGTCCGGCCGCGTCCCGTTCCAGTACGTGCACCTCGGCGATCCGCCGCCGGCCCTGCCCGTCCCGGACGAGGTGGAGGACGACGGACAGCGCCGCGCCCAACTGGCTGTGCAGGGCGGCCCGGTCGAGCCCGGCCGCCGTCCCGAGCGCCTCCAGCCGGGCGGGCACGTCCGCGGCAGTGTTGGCGTGCACCGTCCCGCAGCCGCTGTGCCCGGTGTTCAGGGCGGCGAGGAGGTCCACCGCCTCGCCGCCACGGACCTCGCCGACCACGAGACGGTCCGGCCGCATCCGCAGCGCCTGCCGCACGAGGTCCTGCAGAGTCACCAGGCCCGCGCCCTCCTGGTTGGCGGGCCGGGCCTCCAGGCGGACCACATGCGGGTGGTCGGGCCGCAGTTCGGCCGAGTCCTCGGCCAGCACGATCCGTTCACGCGGGCCGACCAGTCCGAGCAGCGCGGCGAGCAGCGTCGTCTTGCCCGAGCCCGTACCGCCGCTGATCAGGAACGAGACTCCTCCCCCGACCAGGGCGCGCAGCACGCGCTCACCGCCGGGCGGCACCGTGCCCGCCGCGGCAAGCTCGGCCAGGGTGAACGCCCGGGGCCGCACCACCCGCAGGGACAGGCAGGCCGAGCCCACCGCGACCGGGGGCAGCACCGCGTGCATCCGGGTGCCGTCCGGGAGCCGGGCGTCCACCCACGGCCGGGCGTCGTCCAGCCGCCGTCCGGCGACCGCGGCAAGCCGCTGGGCCAGCCGGCGCACCGCCTCGGCGTCGGCGAAGGAGACGTCCGCCGGTTCGAGCCCGGAGCCCCGGTCCACCCACACCGCGTCGGGCGCGGACACGAGCACGTCGGTCACCGACGGGTCGGCCAGCAGCGGCTCCAGCGGCCCGGTGCCGACCAGTTCGCAGCGCAGTTCCTCCGCCGCGCCGAGCACCTCCGCGTCCCCCAGCAGCCGGCCCTGCGCCCGCAGGGCGGCGGCCACCCGCGCCGGTGTCGGCTCGGCGCCGCTCTCCGCGAGCCGCCGCCGCACCGCATCGAGCAGCCGCGCCCCGCTCTGCGGCCCCAGCACCGCCGGGGCGCTCATGACACACCGTCCGGGACGAGGGCCTGCTCCCAGAACGCCGTGCAGAAGCGGGCCAGCGGGCCCCGGGCCGACGCCCCCGGCGGCAGTCCGGCGTCCTGCGCCGCCGAGAGGCCGGGATCCAGCGGGAGTTCGCCGGCCAGCGGCAGCCTCAGGGCGTCCGCGACCCACTGTTCGTCGAGCCCGGCCGCGTACGGGCCGCGGACGACCACGCGCAGGTCCCGGAGCACCATCCCGACGAGCGAGGCGACCCGCCCCGCCGCCGCGACCGCCCGCAGTTCGCCCGGGACGACGAGCAGCCCGAGGTCGAGCTGGGCCAGCGCCTCGGTCGCCGCAGCGTCGACCCGGCGCGGCAGGTCCACGACGACCACGCCGCCGCGCCTGCGCGCGGCCGCGAGGACGGACCGCATCGCGTCGGGCGGCACGACCACCGAGTCGCCGCGGTCCCAGCTCAGCACGCGCAGCCCGCGCACCGCGGGCAGGGATTCCTCCAGCGCCCCGCCGGCCACCCGGCCCTTCGAGGCGGCGAAGTCCGGCCAGCGCCGGCCCTCGGCGCGCTCACCGCCGAGGAGCACGTCCAGGCCACCGCCGAGCGGGTCACCGTCGACGAGCAGCGCGCGCCGCCCGGCGCGAGCTGCGGCCAGGGCCAGGGAGCAGGCCAGCGTCGACGCGCCGGCACCGCCGCTGCCGCCGATCACCCCGACGGTCAGGGCCTGCCGGCCGACGCCCTCGGCGACGTCGGCGATCCGGTCGACCAGCCAGCCCTCGCCGTCCGGGAGCCGCAGCACCCCGTCCGCGCCGATCTCCACCGCCCGCCGCCACACGTCGGGGTGGGCCTGCTCGCGGCCGACCAGCAGGACGCCGGGCCGCCGCACGGCTCCCCGGCAACGGGCCGCCGCGTCGTCCCCGACCAGGACGAGCGGGGCGTCGTCCCAGCTCGGCCGGTGCTCGGGCACCGCGTGATGCACCTCGGGCTCGGCGCCCGCGGCGGCGCACAGCCGCAGCAGGTCGTCGAGGAGTGCCAGGTCCTCGGTCACGATCAGCGGTCCGGCCCGCCGTCCCTCGCCGGCCCGGGCCCGCTCAGCGGTGATGGATCCGGTCATCGTCCACGCCCCTCTCCCCCGTGATCCCTTCCGCGCTTCGGCAGCGCGGGGCGAGATCCGTGAATCCTGTCGTCCGCGAACTTCGCGGCAGGAATCACGGTGGAGCGATCCCGGAAATAAAGTGGATCTTGCTCAAAAACTGTGGATAACTCACCGGTTGTGAATATCCGCACCGCCCAAACAGGCGACTTCCGGAGCGCAGCGCGACGACTACGCTGAGTGATGCAAGCGGAACTGCGGACCGTCGCCGACGCGCGGCGGAGGGGAGGGCGTCATGAGCGGGTTCGAGACCGGAAAACACGTCCGGACATGCGACGACCCCCGCCGGGGGGGAGAGCGGGGGTCGTCTCTCCGGCCGACTCGGGGGGGAGGAGCCGGACCGGGTTAGCACGGTCGCGAACGATCCGTGACTTCCATGGTGTACCCGAGAGCCTTCTCAGGCAAACCCACGCGCCTCAGCGTACGCCGAATGGCTGCACCTATGCTCGGGCTCGTGGAAAACCACTCGTTGCCGCGCACAGCAGCCTTCTTTGACCTGGACAAGACGGTCATTGCGAAGTCGTCGACGCTGACCTTCAGCAAGTCCTTCTACCAAGGCGGACTGATCAACCGCCGCGCCGTCCTGCGGACTGCCTACATCCAGTTCGTCTTCCTCGTGGGCGGCGCCGACCACGATCAGATGGAGCGGATGCGCCAGTACCTCTCGGCGCTCTGCAAGGGCTGGAACGTCGCCCAGGTCAAGGAACTCGTCGCCGAGACCCTGCACGACCTGATCGACCCGATCATCTACGACGAGGCCGCCTCCCTCATCGAGGAGCACCACGCCGCCGGCCGGGACGTGGTGATCGTCTCCACGTCCGGCGCCGAGGTGGTGGAGCCGATCGGCGAGATGCTCGGCGCCGACCGGGTCGTCGCCACCCGGATGGTCGTGGGTGACGACGGCTGCTTCACCGGGGAGGTGGAGTACTACGCCTACGGCCCCACGAAGGCAGAGGCCGTCCGGGAGTTGGCGGAGTCGGAGGGGTACGACCTCTCGCGGTGCTACGCGTACAGCGACTCGGCCACCGACGTCCCCATGCTGGAGGCCGTCGGCAACCCCTACGCCGTCAATCCGGACCGGGCCCTGCGCCGCGAGGCGAGCGCCCGGGACTGGCCGATCCTCGTCTTCAACCGACCCGTTCGGCTCAAGCAGCGGCTCCCCGAATTCAAGATGCCGCCGCGCCCCACGCTGATGGCCGCGGCGGCCGTCGGAGCGGCCGTCGCCACGGCGGGACTGGTCTGGTACGCGAGCAGGCGACGGCAGACCAATCGCGCTGGACGGTTTGTCCAGTTCTGAGGCCAATGACAAAGAAGTGGAGCTTAGGGGTTCCGCTTCCCATTCGAGAGAGGTACAAAGGAATCAGGCCCGCGAGACCTAGGACATCCGAGAGGATCACCTGTTGAGCATGAAGGCCCCACGGACCTGAGCACAGAAGCTTGGCACCCACGCGACGTCGACCCGTCGATTACGGGCCAGCCGCACCAGGCGTAGGGCAAAGTCCCCGCCTGATGGGCACATATCGAGGACGCTTGGTAACTGGGCAGATGTGCCAGCGGCGGTACCGAAGGTTGGTACCGCCGCAACCCGTTTCAGGGGAACGTCAGGCCGCGCCGCGCTGCAGCGCCTCGCAGACCGCCGTCGACTCCCGGACCCCCAGCTCCACCGAGCGCCCGCAGTGCGCGATCCACGCCGCCATGCCCTCCGCGGTCCCGGAGAGGTAGCCCTCGAAGGCCGTCACGTACGCCTCCGCGCCCTGTTCCGCGTGGCCGACCTCCGCCGGGCAGATCGCCTTCGGGTCCAGACCGCTGCCGATCAGCACGATCCGCTCCGCCGTCCGCGCGATCAGGCCGTTGTACGAGGTGAAGGGGCGCAGCGCCAGCAGCTCGCCGTGCACCACCGCCGCCGTCACCAGCGCCGGAGCGTCGCCTCCCGCGATGATCAGCCGTGCGAGTCCGTCCAGCCGGCCCTCGACCTCGGCGGCGTCCGGCAGCGGGCCGTCGATCAGCGGCTCGTCGACCGTCTCGCCGTCGTGACGGGGACGGCCGGTCGAGTCGCTCGGCTCGCCGGACGCGACGAGATGCAGCCGGGCCAGCACCCGCAGCGGCGACTGCCGCCAGATGGACAGCAGCTGACCGGCCTCGGAGCCCAGGCGCAGCGCCGCGCCGACGACCCTGGCCTCCGGGTCACCGCCGAAGTCGGTGCGCCGGCGGACCTCCTCCAGCGCCCAGTCGGCGCCGGACAGCGCGGCCGAGCCGCGCGCCCCGCGCAGCGCCGCCTCCGCGGTGATCTCGGTGCTGCGGCGCCGCATGATGCGATGCCCGTAGACCCGGTCGACGGCCTTGCGTACGGAGTCCACCGAGTCGGCGACGCCCGGCAGGGAGCCGAGGGCGGCCAGGGGGTCAGAGGCGTGCGTACTCATAAGTAGCGAGGCTACGCGCCCCGGGGCCGCACCCCACCTTGGAGTGGTCTTCTTCACGCACATCGACCACCCGACGCGATCAAGCGGCTACCGTAGGTGAACATGAAGATCGCTTTCGTAGGGAAGGGCGGCAGCGGCAAGACGACGCTGTCCTCGCTCTTCATCCGTCATCTCGCCGCGAACGAGGCGCCGGTCGTGGCGGTGGACGCGGACATCAACCAGCACCTCGGCGCCGCGCTCGGGCTCGACGAGGCGGAGGCGGCCGCGCTGCCCGCGATGGGCGGGCAGCTGCCGCTGATCAAGGAGTACCTGCGGGGCGGGAACCCGCGGATCGCCTCCGCCGACACGATGATCAAGACGACCCCGCCGGGCCGGGGCTCGCGGCTGCTGCGGGTCTGTGAGGACAACCCGGTCTACGACGCCTGCGCCCGGCCGGTGCGGCTCGACGACGCCGAGATCCGGCTGATGGCGACGGGCCCGTTCACCGAGTCGGACCTCGGGGTGGCCTGCTACCACTCGAAGGTCGGGGCGGTGGAGCTGTGCCTGAACCATCTGGTGGACGGGCCGGACGAGTACGTCGTGGTCGACATGACAGCCGGCTCGGACTCCTTCGCGTCCGGCATGTTCACCCGCTTCGACATGACGTTCCTGGTCGCCGAACCGACCCGCAAGGGCGTCTCCGTGTACCGCCAGTACAAGGAGTACGCACGGGACTTCGGGGTGGCACTGAAGGTCGTCGGCAACAAGGTGCAGGGGCCGGACGACCTGGACTTCCTGCGCGACGAGGTCGGCGACGACCTGCTGGTGACCGTCGGCCACTCGAACTGGGTGCGCGCGATGGAGAAGGGCCGGCCGACCCGGTTCGAACTCCTGGAGGCGGACAACCGGATGGCGCTGCAGACCCTGCAGAACGCGGCGGACGACTCGTACGAGCGGCGCGACTGGGAGCGCTACACCCGCCAGATGGTCCACTTCCACCTGAAGAACGCCGAGAGCTGGGGCAACGCCAAGACCGGGGCCGACCTGGCGGCGCAGGTCGACCCCGGGTTCGTGCTCGGGGAGCAGCTCGCCATGGCCCAGCCCGGGTGACGACGCCCACGACCGCCGGACGGAGTCCGGCGCAGCCCGCCGAAGCCCGCGAGGCGCCCCCGGGCGCCGAGCGGCGCGAGGGGGGCGGGGAGGACACAGCCCGGAGCCGACCTGGCGGCGCAGGTCGACCCCGGGTTCGTACTCGGGGAGGAGGTCAGCGCTCCTCAGCCCGCTTGACGGCCGGTGCGCCCGCGGGGGCGGTGGCGAGGAAGGACTGCCAGCCGCCCTGCGGGGCCTGACCGACCTTCAGGGTGCGGAGCTTGGCCAGGACCTCGGGGTCCTGGGCGTCCAGCCAGTCGGCGAGCTGGCGGAACGACACGCAGTGGACCTCCCGCTTCACGCAGACGGTGGCGATCGTCTCCTCGATGGCGCGCATGTACGTGCCGCCGTTCCAGGACTCGAAGTGGTTGCCGATGATCAGCGGGGCACGGTTGCCGTCATAGGCGCGGTCGAAGGCCTTGACCAGGCCGTCGCGCATCTGATTGCCCCAGTAGTCGTGCATCGAGCGGGCGCCCTGCGTGGTCGTGCCGGACTGGTTGACCATGAAGTTGTAGTCCATGGACAGCGTCTCGAAGGCCCGGCCGGGCATGGGGACGAGCTGCATCGACAGGTCCCACAGACCCTGGTCCTTCTTGGGCCAGACCTGGTTGTTGACGCCGCTGGTGTCGTAGCGGAAGCCGAGCTGGCTCGCCGCCTGGACGAAGTTCTTCCGCCCCTCCAGACAGGGGGTGCGCGCGCCGACCAGTTCCTTGTCGTAGTCGAACGGCAGCGGCTGCTCGGCGCTGAGGCCGGCATTGGTCCGCCAGTTCTTCACGAAGGACTTGGCCTGGGCGATCTCGCTCTTCCAGTCCTCCACCGACCAGTTGCCGACACCGCTCTCCGGGCCGCAGAAGTGGCCGTTGAAGTGCGTGCCGACCTCGTTGCCCTCCTGCCAGGCCCCGCGCAGCTCGCGCACGGTGGCGCGGATGCCCTCGGTGTCGTTGAAGCCGATGTCGGAGCGGCCGGGGGCGTGCTGCGGCGGCTTGTAGAGGTCCGACTTCCCCTCCGGCAGCAGATAGACCCCGCTGAGGAAGTACGTCATCGTCGCGTTGTACTTCTTGCCCACGGTCCGGAAGTGGGAGAACAGCTTCTGGCTGTCCTCGCCCGCGCCGTCCCAGGAGAAGACCACGAACTGGGGGGGCTTCTCACCGGGCTTGAGGCGCTTCCAGGTCGGCTGGTTCGGCTGGACGCCGGTGTACGCGGTGGAGCCGTCGCCGATGAGGCGCACCGGGCTCTTCTTGGGCGCCGCGCCCTGGGCGCCCTTCTCGACGGCCGGTCCGCCCGGTCCGGCCTTCACCGGCGGGGCGCCGCCGGAGCCGGAGCAGCCGGCGAGTGCGGCGACGAGCGCCACGGCGACCGCGCCGACGGCGAGCGTTCTCGTGCGGAGCGTGTTCCTTGTCCCGGCGACTGTCATCGCCCACCTCTCCTCGGTTCCGTGGTAGCGGCGTCAACGTCGCACCACGGCCGTCGGAACGATGAAACGACAAGCGGCAGAAAGCCCGGCAATCACCGGAACCGGTGAATTATTGCCCTATTTGCCTCGAAAATAATGCCGGAGTCTTTACTCTGCATTACGATCCGTTTACTGAGCGTTGATACTCGCTCGACGTGTTGATCGAAGTGCTGATCGAACAGCCCCGCCGCCCGGAACGAGGAAGACGGGACTCCATGACCCTCTGCTCACCGAACCGCACGACCACCCGACCCCGCTCCCAGCGCCCGCACAGCCCACCGGACGGCGGGCGCCGGTTCCGCATCGCCGGCGCGGACCTCTCCGCGTCCGTCACCGTCTTCCTGATCGCGCTGCCGCTCTCGCTCGGCATCGCCCTCGCCACCGGCGCGCCGCTCCAGGCCGGCCTGGTGGCCGCCGCCGTCGGCGGCATCGTCGCCGGACGCCTCGGCGGCTCCCCCCTCCAGGTCAGCGGCCCCGCCGCCGGACTGACCGTCGTCACCGCCGAGCTGATCCAGCGGTACGGCTGGCGCACCACCTGCGCGATCACCGTGCTCGCCGGACTCGCCCAACTCGCCCTGGCCGCCGTCCGCGTCGCCCGCTCGGCGCTCGCCGTCTCCCCGGCGATCGTGCACGGCATGCTGGCCGGCATCGGCGTGACCATCGCCGTGGCCCAGCTCCACATCGTCCTCGGCGGGACCCCGCAGAGCTCCGCGGTCGACAATGCCCTCGGGTTGCCCGCCCAGCTGGCCGGCGTGCACCCGGCGGCACTCTCGGTCAGCGTTCTCACGATCGCCGTCCTGCTGCTGTGGCCCAGACTCCCCGGTCGGGCCGGGAAGTGGGCGAGAAGGGTCCCCGCGGCACTGGCGGCCGTGGGTGCCGCCACGGCCCTCGCCGCGCTCGCCGGCCTTCGCGTCCCCCGGGTCGACCTGACGTCCTGGAGCAGCCACGCCCTGCCGAGCCTGCCCGAGGGGCCGGTGCTCGGACTGCTCGCCGCGGTCCTCACGATCACGCTGGTCACCAGCGTCCAGTCGCTGCTCTCGGCGGTCGCTGTCGACAAGCTGGTGACGGCCCGCCCCGACCACGGCCACGGCGTGCCCCGTTCCGATCTCGACCGCGAACTCGCGGGCCAGGGCGCGGCCAACATCGTCTCCGGGGCCCTCGGCGGGCTACCTGTCGCAGGCGTCGCCGTCCGCAGCGTCGCCAATGTCACGGCCGGCGCCGTCAGCCGCAGCTCCACGATGCTGCACGGCCTGTGGGTCGTCCTGGCGACGCTCCTCCTGGTCCCCGTGATCGACCTGATCCCGCTGCCCGCCCTCGCCGCCCTGGTGATGGTGGTCGGCATCCAGATGGTCAGCATCACCCACATCCGCACGGTCACCCGACATCGCGAAATCCTCGTCTATGCGGTGACGTTGAGCGGCACGGTCGTGGTCGGGGTCCTGGAGGGTGTGGCTCTCGGCGTCGCCGTCGCCGTCGCCGTCGCACTGCACCGCCTCACCCGCACCCGGATCACCCACGAGGAGCACGGCGACAGCCACCTGATCCGCGTCAGAGGCCAGTTGACCTTCCTCGCCGTACCGCGACTCAGTCGGACGCTGCACCAACTGCCGCCCGGGAGACGCGTGGTGGTGGAGCTGGACGGCTCGTTCATGGACCACGCGGCGTACGAGTCACTGACCGAGTGGCAGGCCACGTACATCCGGCGCGGCGGCACGGTCGAGACGACCGGCCCGGCCGGCGGACGGATCAGCCAGCCGGACGCCCAGTCGCACACCTGCTGCCGCCCCTGGACGCCCTGGCGGAACCACCGCTGCGGCGAGCAGCCGCCGACAGCCGGCAGACCGCCCACCACGGGGAACCAACTCGCCAGCGGGATCGGCAAGTTCCAGCGCAACACGGCCCCGCTCGTACGGAACGAGCTGGCCCGGCTCGCCCGCGAGGGCCAGAGCCCCTCCCAGCTCTTCCTCACCTGCGCCGACTCCCGCCTGGTCACGAGCATGATCACGTCCAGCGGCCCGGGCGACCTGTTCACCGTGCGCAACATCGGCAATCTGGTGCCGCTTCCCGGCGCGGAGAGCGGGGACGACTCGGTCGCGGCGGCCATCGAGTACGCCGTGGACGTGCTCCGCGTCGAATCGATCACGGTGTGCGGGCACTCCGGCTGCGGGGGCATGCAGGCCCTGCTCGCGGCCGGTCCGGACGACCCGCAGACCCCGCTGCGCCGCTGGCTGCGGCACGGACTGCCCAGCCTGGAGCGGATGGCGAGCCGGCAACACACCCAGGCGCGGATCTCCGGCAGACACGCCGCCGACTCGGTGGAGCAGCTGTGCCTGACCAATGTGGTCCAGCAGCTGGAGCACCTGCGGGCGTACGAGCCGGTGGCGCGGCGCATCGCCGAGGGCGCGCTGCAGCTGCACGGCATGTACTTCCACGTCGGCGAGGCCCAGGCGTACCTGCTGACCGAGACGACCGACGTGACCGAGACGAGCGAGACCACCGAACCGGTCCGGGTGGCAGAAGCACCCCGCGAGGGCGACGTCTTCGCCCTCGTCCCGCCGTCCACTCTGGAGAGAGCGGGAGCCTGAGGCTCTGACCTGCGCCTTTCCGCGCGTCCTGAACCTTTCCGGGTCACCGTCCGTGAGACGGTGTGGCCCCCTCCCCCCACCGCCCGGGGGAGTCGGGGCCACCCGTACCACGCCCGGTCCACTCACAGGTCTAAACCAATTCCCGGGAGGCTCTTGTCACCCGGGCATCTGGCTGATGAGCTATGACCCGGGACACAGAGGCACCTAGGACGCCCTGGGAAAGGGAGATGTCGTGAGCAACGAGAGCCTGGCCAACCTGCTCAAGGAAGAGCGGCGGTTCACGCCGCCGGCCGAGCTGGCCGCGCACGCCAACGTGACGGCGGCGGCCTACGAGCAGGCCGCTGCGGACAGGCTTGGCTTCTGGGCCGAGCAGGCGAGGCGGCTCACCTGGGCCACCGAACCGACCGAGACCCTCGACTGGACGAACCCCCCGTTCGCGAAGTGGTTCGCCGACGGGAAGCTCAACGTCGCGTACAACTGCGTCGACCGGCACGTCGAGGCCGGGAACGGCGAGCGGGTCGCCCTCCACTTCGAGGGCGAGCCGGGCGACAGCCGCGCCATCACCTACGCCGAGCTGAAGGACGAGGTCTCCAAGGCGGCCAACGCCCTGACCGAACTCGGCGTCACCAAGGGCGACCGCGTCGCCGTCTACCTGCCGATGATCCCCGAGGCCGTGGTCGCGATGCTGGCCTGCGCCCGCATCGGCGCCACGCACTCCGTGGTCTTCGGCGGCTTCTCCGCCGACGCCATCGCGACCCGCATCGAGGACGCCGACGCCAAGCTGGTCATCACCGCCGACGGCGGCTACCGCCGCGGCAAGCCCTCCGCGCTCAAGCCCGCCGTCGACGAGGCGCTCGCCCGCGTCGACCGCGTGTCCCACGTCCTCGTCGTCCGCCGCACCGGCCAGGACGTCGCATGGACCGAAGGCCGCGACGTGTGGTGGGACGACGTCGTCGGCCGCCAGTCCACCGAGCACACCCCCGAGGCCTTCGAGGCAGAGCACCCGCTGTTCATCCTCTACACCTCCGGCACCACCGGGAAGCCGAAGGGCATCCTGCACACCTCCGGCGGCTACCTGACCCAGGCGGCCTACACCCACCACGCGGTCTTCGACCTCAAGCCGGAGTCCGACGTCTACTGGTGCACCGCCGACATCGGCTGGGTGACCGGCCACTCGTACATCACGTACGGACCGCTGGCCAACGGCGCGACCCAGGTCATGTACGAGGGCACCCCGGACACCCCGCACCAAGGCCGGTTCTGGGAGATCGTGCAGAAGTACGGCGTCACGATCCTCTACACCGCGCCGACCGCGATCCGCACGTTCATGAAGTGGGGCGACGACATCCCCGCGAAGTTCGACCTGTCCAGCCTGCGGGTGCTGGGCTCGGTCGGCGAGCCCATCAACCCCGAGGCCTGGGTCTGGTACCGCGAGCACATCGGCGGCAACCGGACGCCGATCGTCGACACCTGGTGGCAGACCGAGACCGGCGCGATGATGATCTCGCCGCTGCCGGGCGTCACCGAGACCAAGCCGGGCTCGGCCCAGCGCCCCCTGCCGGGCATCTCCGCCACCGTCGTCGACGACGAGGCGAACGAAGTACCGAACGGCGGCGGCGGTTACCTGGTGCTGACCGAGCCGTGGCCGTCGATGCTCCGCACCATCTGGGGCGACGACCAGCGCTTCCTCGACACGTACTGGTCGCGCTTCGAGGGCAGGTACTTCGCCGGCGACGGCGCGAAGAAGGACGAGGACGGCGACATCTGGCTGCTCGGCCGGGTGGACGACGTCATGCTCGTCTCCGGGCACAACATCTCGACCACCGAGGTCGAGTCGGCCCT
This sequence comes from Streptomyces solicamelliae, assembly GCF_045348655.1. Taxonomy (NCBI): domain Bacteria; kingdom Bacillati; phylum Actinomycetota; class Actinomycetes; order Kitasatosporales; family Streptomycetaceae; genus Streptomyces; species Streptomyces solicamelliae. The sequence goes on along the minus strand of NZ_CP160404.1, from coordinate 3,888,378 downwards.
CGTCTCCCACCCGGCGGTAGCCGAGGCGGCCGTCGTCGGCGCGGCCGACGAGACGACCGGTCAGGCCATCGTCGCCTTCGTGATCCTGCGCGGCTCCGCCAACGAGGACGAGAACCTCGTCGCCGAACTGCGCAACCACGTCGGCACGACGCTCGGCCCGATCGCCAAGCCCAAGCGCGTCCTTCCGGTCGCGGAGCTGCCGAAGACCCGCTCCGGCAAGATCATGCGCCGACTGCTCCGGGACGTCGCGGAGAACCGCGAGCTCGGCGACGTCACGACGCTGACGGACTCCTCGGTCATGGACCTCATCCAGACCAAGCTCCCGGCCGCACCGAGCGAGGACTGACCGCAGACCCCGCAGCAGCGGCGCCCGTCCCGGACCTCCGGGGCGGGCGCCGCTGCCGTTATGTACTTAAAGTGAAAATTCACCGGACCCCGCCGGACGCACCCGCACCCGCGCCCCCGTCATGGGTAAAGTAAGGATCGCGTCAGGAACGCGACAAGAACAACCAAGGTGCGCCGGGAAGTCTGGTCGGCATGTGCTCTGTGCTGCCCACCCGACCGGAGGTTCCCCATCGTGGCCGCGCCCACCCCCACCCGCCGCAGGATTCTCGGCCGGCTCCCGCTGCCCGAGCGACGGTACGTGGCGGACGCCCTGCGCACCGAGACCGTCGGCGGCGTACTCCTGCTGCTCGCCGCCGTCGCCGCGCTCGTCTGGGCCAACACGGCGCAGGACAGCTACGAGACGGCCCAGAACGTCCACATCGGCCCGGCGGCCCTCGGCCTCGACCTCTCCATCCAGCACTGGGCCGCGGACGGCCTGCTCGCGATCTTCTTCTTCGTCGCCGGCATCGAGCTCAAACGCGAACTCGTCGCGGGCGAACTGCGCGACCCGAAGGCCGCCGCCCTGCCCGTCGTCGCCGCCCTGTGCGGCATGGCCGTGCCCGCGGGCGTCTACGCGCTCGTCAACATCCTCGGCGACGGCTCACTCGACGGCTGGGCCGTGCCCACCGCCACCGACATCGCCTTCGCGCTCGCCGTGCTCGCCGTGCTCGGCACGTCCCTGCCGTCCGCGCTGCGCGCCTTCCTGCTGACCCTTGCCGTCGTCGACGACCTCTTCGCCATCCTGATCATCGCGATCTTCTTCACCCACGACCTGAACTTCCTCGCCCTCGGCGGCGCCTTCGCCGGCCTCGTCCTCTTCTGGCTGCTGCTCCGCCTGAACGTCACGGGCTGGTACGTGTACGTGCCGCTCGCCCTGGCGATCTGGGGCCTGATGTACAACAGCGGCGTCCACGCCACCATCGCCGGGGTCGCCATGGGCCTGATGCTCCGCTGCACCCGCCGCGACGGCGAGGAGCGCTCCCCCGGCGAGCACATCGAGCACTTGGTCCGGCCGCTGTCCGCCGGGCTGGCGGTGCCGCTGTTCGCGCTGTTCTCGGCCGGGGTCTCGTTCGGCGGGAAGTCGCTCGCCGACGTGTTCACCGAGCCGGTCACGCTCGGCGTCGTCCTCGGCCTGGTCGTCGGCAAGACAGTCGGCGTCTTCGGCGGCACCTGGCTGACCGCCCGCTTCACCCGTGCGGAGCTGAACGAGGACCTCGCCTGGCCGGACGTGCTCGCCGTCGCCTCCCTCGCCGGCATCGGTTTCACGGTCTCGCTGCTCATCGGCGAGCTGGCGTTCGAGGGCGACGCCGAGACGACCCGGCAGGTCAAGGCCGCGGTCCTGGCCGGCTCCCTGGTCGCCGCCCTGCTGGCCTCCGTCCTGCTCAGGCTGCGGGTCCGCACGTACCAGGCGCTGCTCGCCGAGGAGGAGCGCGACGAGGACGAGGACGGCATCCCGGACATCTACGAGCAGGACGACCCGGACCACCACCTCCGGATGGCGGCGATGTACGAGCGCAAGGCCGCCGAGCACCGCGCCCTGGCCGAGGCCGCCCGCCGACGTTCCGCGACCGAACTGGCGGGGGCATCGCGCGACGACGGCGACAGTCCGGCATGATCTGTGTTCGGACCGTAGAAGACAAGAGGGAGCAGCGATGAGCGAGCCGTTCGACGGAACCGAGCGCAGCCTCGGTCAGCTGGTCGCCTCGGCGACCGCCGAGATGTCCGCTTTGGTGCACGACGAGATCGCGCTGGCGAAGGCGGAGATCCGCCAGGACGTCAAGCGGGGGCTGACGGGCAGCGCCCTGGGGATCCTCGCGATCACGGCGATCCTCTTCTCGCTGCCGATGCTGAGCTTCGCGCTCGCGTACGGCATCAACGCCTGGACCGGCGGCCACAACGGCGAGGGCGGCTGGAACCTCGCCTGGTGCTTCCTGCTGTCGTTCGCCGCGAACGTGCTGATCGCGGGGCTGCTGGGGTTCGTGGCAGTGATCAAGTTCCGCAAGATCAAGCCGCCGGAGAAGTCCATCAACTCGGCCAAGCAGACGGCCGCCGTCCTGCAGGGCGTCAAGCCGCGCCCCCGTCCGGAGCTGGTCAAGGCCAAGGACGACGCCGCGGCTGTGGCACGCTCGTCGGCATGACCGTCCCAGAGAGCAGCAACGGCAACGGCGGAGGTCCCGTACGGATCGACGGGCCGTGGACCCACCGCGACGTGGCCGCCAACGGCGCCCGCTTCCACATCGCCGAGATGGGCGACGGGCCGCTGGTCCTGCTGCTGCACGGCTTCCCGCAGTTCTGGTGGACGTGGCGGCACCAGCTGCCGGCACTCGCCGACGCCGGGTTCCGCGCGGTGGCGATGGACCTGCGCGGGGTCGGCGGCAGCGACCGCACCCCGCGCGGTTACGACCCCGCCAACCTGGCGCTCGACATCACCGGCGTGATCCGCTCGCTCGGCGAGCCGGACGCGGCGCTCGTCGGACACGACCTCGGCGGCTATCTGGCGTGGACGGCGGCCGTGATGCGGCCCAAGCTGGTGCGCCGGCTCGCGGTCTCCTCGATGCCGCATCCGCGCCGCTGGCGCTCGGCGATGCTCTCCGACTTCGCGCAGTCGCGGGCGGGTTCACACGTATGGGGCTTCCAGCGGCCGTGGCTGCCGGAGCGTCAGCTCGTCGCGGACGAGGGCGCGCTGGTGGGACGGCTGATCCACGAGTGGTCCGGGCCGCGAATCCCCGACGAGGACGCGATCGAGGTGTACCGGCGGGCCATGCGCATCCCGTCGACGGCGCACTGCTCGATCGAGCCGTACCGCTGGATGGTGCGGTCGCTGGCCCGCCCGGACGGCATCCAGTTCAACCGGCGCATGAAGCGCCCGGTGCGGGTGCCGACCCTGCATCTGCACGGCTCGCTGGACCCGGTGATGCGCACGCGCAGTGCGGCCGGTTCGGGGCAGTACGTGGAAGCCCCGTACCGCTGGCGCCTGTTCGACGGCCTCGGACACTTCCCCCACGAGGAGGATCCGGTGGCGTTCACGACGGAGCTCGTCAACTGGCTGCAGGACCCGGAGCCGGACCGGTAGGACGCCGTCCGCCCGGCGTGGCGAACTTCCGTTCCAGGAACGGCCATGTGCCCGGCGCATACTCCAATTGGCGGGCCTCGGGGCGGTTACCGACCTTGGGCCCCGGGCAGACGTCGGGGTATGGGCTGGACGCACGACTACGGTGACACAGCACGCAACCGCCGCTCGGCCAGTGGGTCGATCACGCACGAAAGAGGCGGTGCGCAGGACGAGGGGCAGGCACATCCCGGTCAGGGCATCGGGATCCCGCGCATCCTCCGCCGCAGGGCCCGCTGGGTCTCGGCACGACTGAGGCATACCCGCGGCTGACACGTACCCCGGCCGAGGCATACCCCCGGCTGAGGCATACCCCCGGCTGAGACGTACGGACTGAGGAGGCGGGCGCGCGGCCCGGCCGCGCGCCCCGCTCATTCCGGCTCTACAGGGCGCAGCCCTGGCTGTCGACCTGCTGGGTGGCCGTCGCGCCGCGCAGGATGTCGTCGCGGATCTCGTCCGCGGTCAGGGCGTAGCCGGTGTTCGCGTCGTCGAGGGACCGCGCGAAGATCACGCCGTACACCTGGCCGTCCGGGGTCAGCAGCGGTCCGCCGGAATTGCCCTGACGGACCGTCGCGTACAGCGAGTACACGTCGCGGCGCACCTCGCCCCGGTGGTAGATGTCCGGGCCGTTGGCGTTGATCCGGCCGCGGACACGCGCCGAGCGGACGTCGTACGCGCCGTTCTCGGGGAAGCCCGCGACGATCGCGCTGTCGCCGCTGCGGGCGTCCGAGCCGGTGAACCTGAGCGGCTCGGCGTCGAGGTCCGGCACGTCCAGGACGGCGATGTCGCGCTGCCAGTCGTAGAGCACGACCTTCGCGTCGTAGAGGCGGCCCTCGCCGCCGATCTGGACGGTCGGCTCGTCGACCCCGCCGACGACGTGCGCGTTGGTCATGACGCGGCGGTCGGCGAAGACGAAGCCGGTGCCTTCGAGGACCTTGCCGCAGCTCGGCGCGGTGCCGACGACCTTCACGATGGACCGCTGGGCGCGCGCCGCGACCGGGCTGTTCACCAGGGCCGGGTCGGGTGCCCGGACCTCCTTGATGGGCTCGTTGGCGAACGGGCTGAAGACCTGCGGGAAGCCGCTCTGCGCGAGCACGGAGGAGAAGTCGGTGAACCAGGTGGACGCCTGAGCGGGCATCACCCGCGAGACCCCGAGCAGCACCTTCGAGCCGCGGACCTCCTTGCCGAGCGTCGGCAGGGACGTTCCGGCGAGGGCGGAGCCGATCAGCCAGGCCACCAGCAGCATCGCGACGACGTTCACCAGCGCGCCGCCGGTGGCGTCCAGGACGCGGGCCGGCGACCAGACGATGTGCCGGCGCAGCTTGTTCCCGAGGTGGGTGGTGAACGCCTGGCCGACCGAGGCGCAGACGATCACGACCACCACAAAGACGATCACCGCGGTCATCGACGCCTGCGAGCCGTCGGTGAGCAGGTCCCAGAGCAGCGGCAACAGGTAGACGGCCACGAGACCGCCGCCGAGGAAACCGATCACCGACAGGATGCCGACGACGAATCCCTGGCGGTAGCCGACGATCGCGAACCACACGGCGGCGAGCAGCAGCAGGATGTCCAGCACATTCACCGTCAATAGCCTCGCAGATTCGTCTTCGGTCGACCCCGGTCAGGGTGTCATGAGCGCCAGTCGAGCGGGACCTGCTTCGTGCGGTCCCACGGACGCTCCCAGCCCGCGTAGTGGAGGATCCGGTCGATCACTCCCGCGGTGAAACCCCAGACCAGAGCGGACGCGACCAGGAAGGCGGGGCCCTGGTGACCGCTCGGGTGGACGGACATGGCTCGGTTGGCCGGGTCCGTGAGATCCGCCACGGGGACGGTGAAGACCCGGGCGGTCTCCGCCGGGTCGACGACGCCGACCGGTGACGGGGTCCGCCACCAGCCGAGTACGGGCGTGACGACGAAATGACTCACCGGGATGTAGAGCCGGGGAAGGACACCGAAGACCTGGACGCCGGAGGGGTCGAGGCCGGTCTCCTCCTGCGCCTCGCGCAGCGCCGCCCGCAGCGGGCCGCCGCGCTCCGGGTCGCCGTCCTCGGGGTCGAGGGCGCCGCCCGGGAACGACGGCTGGCCGGCGTGCGAGCGCAGGCTGCCGGAGCGCTCCATGAGCAGCAGCTCCGGGCCGCGCTCGCCCTCGCCGAAGAGCACCAGCACGGCGGACTGGCGGCCCGAGCCGCCGGCCGGCGGCAGGAAGCGGCTCAGCTGCTCGGGCGCGACGGTGCGCGCCGTCCTGTCGACCGGCGCGAGCCAGTCGGGCAGGCCCTCGCTGGTCACGGCGACCCCGCCGTCGTACGTCTCGGTCTCTCCTGCGCGTGTCATAGGCACCCCCGTCCGTCCTGTGCAACGCCCGCGACGCCCGGGATCGTTCCGCCCCGCCGCGTGTGGCGTGCATCCGCCATCCGGTCGCCGTCGGTCATCCGGCCGCCGTACGTCATCCGGCCACCATCCGTCACGCGGCCGCCGTCCGTCATCCGGCCGCCATCCGTCACGCGGCCGCCGTCCGTCATGCGGCGCCCAGCGGCGGCGCGGGCAGGCCCGGGTAGTCCGGCGGCGGGTTCAGCCGCTGGCCGGGGTAGCCGCCCTTCTCGTACTTCAGGAGCTTCTTCGCCTTCTCCGGGTCCGTCTCGCCCTCGCCGTAGGACGGGCAGAGGTGCGTGATCGGGCAGGCGCCGCAGGCGGGCTTGCGGGCGTGGCAGATGCGGCGGCCGTGGAAGATCACCCGGTGCGAGAGCATCGTCCAGTCGCTCTTGGGGAAGATCGTCGCGACCTCGGCCTCGATCTTCACCGGGTCGTCGGACTCGGTCCACTTCCAGCGCCGCGCGAGCCGCATGAAATGGGTGTCGACGGTGATGCCGGGGACGCCGAAGGCGTTGCCGAGGACCACGAAGGCGGTCTTGCGGCCCACCCCCGGCAGCTTCACGAGGTCCTCCAGACGGCCGGGTACCTCGCCGCCGAAATCATCCCGCAGGGCCGTCGCGAGCCCCATGATCGACTTGGTCTTGGCCCGGAAGAAGCCGGTCGGCCGGATCAGCTCCTCGACCTCCTCCGGATTCGCCCCGGCCAGGTCCTCGGGCGTCGGGTACTTCGCGAACAGCGCGGGGGTGGTCTGGTTGACCCTCAGGTCGGTGGTCTGGGCGGAGAGGACCGTGGCGACGAGCAGCTCGAAGGGATTACGGAAGTCCAGCTCGGGATGCGCGTACGGGTAGACGTCGGCGAGCTCCCGGTTGATCCGGCGGGCGCGGCGCACCATCGCGAGCCTCGACTCGGGCTTGGCCGGCTTCGCCGTCCTGGCGGGCTTCACGGCTGTCTTCTTCGGCTTCGCCGACGTGACCTTGCTCTCTGCCATGCCAGAAGGCTACGCCGGGACACGCACGGCGATCACGAGTCGGCCGATTCACCCGTTCCGCCCCTCTTTCGACTACCCTGAAGGCCGACGTTCGCCCACGGCTGAATTCCGTCCTCCGGAACGGCCCCAACCAGCGTGCCGCCCCCTCAACCCGCCCCTGGCAGAGCCGATCAGCACACGAATCCGACCCTCGGGCACTGTCCGGCTCGCCGGTACGTCAGACTTGTGGTGGATCCTTGTGATCGATCGCACTGTTTTGCGGTGCGGCATCATGGGGACCACGGTCCCCTGAGCAGGTCGACAAGGAGAGAACTCGTGGACGACGTTCTGCGGCGCGCCCCGCTCTTCGCGGCGCTCGACGACGAGCAGGCAGCGGAGCTGCGCGCCTCGATGAGTGAGGCGACGCTCGCCCGTGGCGACGCGCTCTTCCACGAGGGCGACCCCGGCGACCGCCTCTACGTGGTGACCGAGGGCAAGGTGAAGCTCCACCGCACCTCCCCCGACGGCCGCGAGAACATGCTGGCCGTGCTCGGCCCCGGCGAGCTCATCGGCGAGCTGTCCCTCTTCGACCCGGGCCCGCGCACCGCGACCGCGACCGCGCTGACCGAGGTCAAGCTGCTCGGCCTCGGCCACGGCGACCTCCAGCCCTGGCTGAACGCGCGCCCCGAGGTGGCCTCCGCGCTGCTGCGGGCCGTCGCCCGCCGGCTGCGCAAGACCAACGACCAGATGTCCGACCTGGTCTTCTCCGACGTGCCGGGCCGTGTCGCCCGTGCGCTCCTCGACCTGTCGCGCCGCTTCGGCGTGCAGTCGGAGGAGGGCATCCACGTGGTGCACGACCTCACCCAGGAGGAGCTGGCCCAACTGGTCGGCGCCTCCCGCGAGACGGTCAACAAGGCCCTGGCGGACTTCGCCCAGCGCGGCTGGCTCCGCCTGGAGGCCCGCGCGGTGATCCTGCTGGACGTGGAGCGCCTCGCGAAGCGCTCGCGCTGAGCCCTTTCGTCCGTACGTGAAAGGCCGCCCCGGTCCGACCGGGGCGGCCTTTCACGTACGACGAGCCCGGCGGGCTACTTCTTCGTGTCCACGATCAGCGGGTTGCCGCTGCCGCCACCGCACGGCACCGCGTAGACCGGGTTCTTCGCCGCGGCCTCCTTGTACGCCTCGATGCACTGGTTCAAAAGGACCTTGTCGGTCAGCGAGTCGCTGAGGATCTTGTTGGCGCGGGCGATGCCCTCGGCCTCGATCCGGCGGCGGTCGGCCTCGGCCTTGGCCGTACGGGCGGCCTCGGTGGCCCGCTCGGTGGCCTGCTGCTGCTGGATCTTGCTGTCGATCTGGTCCTGCAGCCTCTCCGACGGCTTCACGTTGCGCAGGTTGACCGCGGTGACGTCGATGCCGCGGGGCGCCAGGCGCTCCTTGATCAGGGTCGCGAGCTCGGCGTTGATCTTCTCGCGGTCGCTCGCGTAGCCCTGCTCGCTGGTGTAGCGGGCGAAGACGTTGCGGACGATCTCACGGCTGTCCGGGTAGACCAGGCGCTGCTGGATGGCGTCCTCGTTGCCGGCGAGCTTGTACAGCTCCACCGCCTTCGACGGGGTCACCGCCCACTTCACCGTCACCTCGGCGTACATCACGCCGCCCTGCGAGGAACGGACCTCGATGACGTCCTTGTCGGAGAGGTTGAGGTCGACGGGGCGCGTCGAGAAGGTCGTGACGTCCGTGAACGGCGACTTGAAGTGCATGCCCGAGGTCATCGGCGAACCGACCTTGCCGAAGGCGACCGGGACGCCCACCTCGTAGGCGCTGACGACGTACAGCGTGCTGCCGATCAGCGAGAACACACCGGCCAGCAGGGCGCCGACGGAGCCGAGCTTCAGACCGCGGCTGTCGTTGCCGCGGCCGACGAAGTACAGCACCACTGCCGCGATCAGCAGCAGGATGGATATGACGAACATTGAGCTTCCCCCGAGAAGTGAGGCCAGAAGTAAGCGGAGCGTAAAGCACGCTCGGAAAGATCCACTTCTCGGGGGCTTGGTCTCAGATGAGGCCGTGCTCCCTCAGGTACTCCAGCTGCGCCCGCACCGAGAGCTCCGCGGCCGGCCACAGGGACCGGTCCACGTCCGCGTACACGTGCGCGACGACCTCCGCGGCCGTGGTGTGGCCGTTCTCGACCGCCGTCTCCACCTGGGCCAGCCGGCCCGCCCGGTGCGCCAGATAGAACTCCACGGCCCCTTGCGCGTCCTCCAGGACCGGCCCGTGGCCCGGCAGGACCGTGTGGACCCCGTCGTCGACCGCGAGCGAGCGCAGCCGCCGCAGCGAGTCGAGATAGTCCCCGAGCCGCCCGTCGGGGTGCGCCACCATGGTCGTGCCGCGCCCGAGGATCGTGTCCCCCGTCAGGACCGCACGGTCGGCGGGCAGATGGAAGCTGAGCGAGTCCGAGGTGTGCCCCGGCGTCGGTACGACACGCAGTTCCAAACCTCCGGGCGCGATCACGTCACCCGCGGCCAGGCCCTCGTCGCCCAGGCGCAGCGCCGGGTCCAGGGCCCGAACCTGAGTCTTCGTCAGCTCGGCGAACCGGCCGGCGCCCTCCGCGTGGTCCGGGTGGCCGTGGGTGAGCAGGGTGAGCGCGACCCGCTTGCCGAGCTCCTCCGCCGTGCGGATCACGTTCCGCAGATGGGCCTCGTCCAGCGGCCCCGGGTCGACGACCACCGCGAGGTCGGAGTCCGGCTCGGAGAGGATCCAGGTGTTCGTCCCGTCCAGGGTCATCGCGGACGGGTTCGGGGCCAGGACGTTCACCGCGCGGGCCGTCGCGGGCCCGGAGACCACGGCGCCGCGGGGTCGGCCTGGCAGGGAGGCCGCGTCGGTCATGCCGCGCCTCCCGTCCCCGCACCCGTCCCGTCGCCCTCACCGGAGGCGGGGATGTGCTTGGTGAACTCCTCGTGCCCCGGCCAGCTCAGGACCAGTTCGTCGCCGTCCATCCGCGCCTCGGCGATCACCGGGGTCAGGTCCTGCTCTCCCGTCGCACCCAGTGCCTCCGCCGCGCTCCCGAAGCGCTCCAGGCCGCGCAGGGTCGCGATGGTCGGCGGCATCATCGTCAGCTCGCCGCGGTCGTAGCCGGCCGCCGCGTCCGCCGGGCGGATCCAGACGGTCCGGTCCGCCTCCGAGGAGGTGTCGCGGGTCCGCTGGCCGGCCGGCAGCGCGGCCACGAAGAACCAGGTGTCGTACCGCCGCGGCTCGAACTCCGGCGTGATCCAGCGCGCCCACGCGCCCAGCAGGTCCGAACGGAGCACCAGACCTCGCCGGTCCAGGAACTCGGCGAAGGACAACTCCCGGGCGATCAGCGCCTCCCGGTCCCGCTCCCAGTCCTCGCCCGTGGTGTCGCCGACGACCGCCTCCGCGGTCTCGCCGGCGAGCAGCACGCCCGCCTCCTCGAACGTCTCGCGCACCGCGGCGCAGACGACGGCCTGTGCCTCCGCCTCGTCCGGCACGCCGAGCCGCTCGGCCCACTCCTTCAGGGAGGGCCCGGCCCAGTGGACGGGATGCTCGTCACGCGGGTCGACGCCGCCGCCGGGGTAGGCGTACGCACCGCCCGCGAAAGCCATGGAGGCGCGGCGGCGCAGCATGTGGACGCTGGGCCCGCCGTCGCCGTCCCGCAGCAGCAGGACGGTCGCCGCCCGCTTGGGAGCCGCGGCCGTCAGCTCGCCGGCGGCGAGGGCGCGGATGCGGTCGGGCCATTCCGGTGGGTACCACTGACCATTCGCCATGGGCGGATCGTAAGCGCTGGCGGACCCGATGTTCGAGAGCCGATCTTCGGTACGTGGCGGCCGCCACAACCAGCCGCCCGTCTCGCGCGTACGGCCCCGGGCGCGAGGTTCGCGCACGGGGCCGCAGCGGAAGGAGCGGGTGTCAGGCCTGCTCGAGCTCCACCTGGATCTCGACCTCGACCGGCGCGTCCAGCGGCAGCACCGCGACGCCGACCGCACTGCGGGCGTGCACGCCCTTGTCGCCGAGCACCGCGCCGAGCAGCTCGCTCGCGCCGTTGAGGACGGCGGGCTGACCGGTGAAGTCGGAGGCGGAGGCGACGAAGCCGACGACCTTCACGACACGCTTGATCCGGTCCAGATCACCGGCGACCGACTTCACCGCGGCCAGCGCGTTCAGCGCGCAGATCCTGGCGAGGTCCTTGGCCTCCTCGGACGTGACCTCGGCGCCGACCTTGCCGGTCACGGGCAGCTTGCCGGCCACCATCGGGAGCTGGCCCGCGGTGTACACGTACGGACCGGACTGCACGGCCGGCTGGTACGCGGCCAGCGGCGGGACGACCTCCGGAAGGGTCAGCCCCAGCTCCGCGAGCTTCGCCTCGACGGCCCCGCTCACGGCTTCGGCCGCTTCAGGTAGGCCACGAGCTGCTCGGGGTTGGGCCCGGGCACGACCTGGACGAGCTCCCAGCCGTCCTCGCCCCAGGTGTCCAGAATCTGCTTCGTCGCGTGCACGAGAAGGGGCACGGTCGAGTATTCCCACTTGGTCATGGAGCCGACTGTAGCCGCTGCCACAGGCAGCCTCCTGCTTGGACGGCCCCGGCAGTGGTTAGGCTCGATGACGTGAGCAGGCTCCAGGTCGTCAGCGGCAAGGGCGGTACCGGTAAGACGACGGTCGCCGCGGCCCTCGCGCTCGCCCTCGCGACCGAGGGCAGGCGGACACTCCTCGTGGAGGTCGAGGGCAGACAGGGCATCGCGCAGGTCTTCGAGACGGAGGCGCTGCCGTACGAGGAACGCAAGATCGCCGTCGCCCCGGGCGGCGGCGAGGTGTACGCGCTGGCGATCGACGCCGAGCTGGCGCTCCTCGACTACCTCCAGATGTTCTACAAACTGGGCAGCGCGGGGCGGGCGCTGAAGAAGCTGGGCGCGATCGACTTCGCGACGACGATAGCGCCGGGCGTCCGGGACGTGCTGCTGACCGGCAAGGCGTGCGAGGCGGTGCGCCGGCGCGAGAAGCACGGCGGCTTCACCTACGACTACGTCGTCATGGACGCGCCGCCGACCGGCCGCATCACCCGCTTCCTGAACGTCAACGACGAGGTGGCCGGGCTGGCCAGGATCGGCCCGATACACAACCAGGCGCAGGCGGTGATGCGCTTCCTCAAGTCCCCCGACACCGCGGTGCATCTGGTGACGCTGCTCGAGGAGATGCCGGTCCAGGAGACCGCGGACGGCATCGCCGAGCTGCGCGAGGCAGAGCTGCCGGTCGGCAACGTCCTCGTGAACATGGTGCGGCCGCACGTCCTGGACGAGGACGCGGTACGGGCCGCCGCCGACGACCGTCGCGACGAGATCGCGGCGGCGCTGGCGGCCGCGGGCGTCACGGGCGGCGCGACCCTGGTCGAGCCGCTCCTGGAGCAGGCTGCGGAGCACACCCAGCGGGTGGGCCTGGAGCGCGAGCAGCGGGCCGTACTGGCGGGCCTGGACGTGCCGTCGTACGAACTGCCCTTCCTGGGGGAGGGCGCGGACATCGCCGGGCTGTACCGGCTGGCCAAGGAACTGCGGAGACTGGGGGTCGGCGCGTGACGGAGGGGTTTGAGGCGGCAGGGGGCTCAGAAGGACCGGGGGCCGACTCCGCTGTGCCCGGGGCCGACTCCGCGGCGCCGGAGGCCGACTCCGCCGTGTCCGGGACCGGCTCCGCGGCACCGGGGATCGACTCCGTTCCCGTCCTCGCCCTGGACCCGATCATCGACGACCCGGGCACCCGGATCATCGTCTGCTGCGGCGCCGGCGGCGTCGGCAAGACGACCACGGCGGCGGCGCTCGGCGTGCGCGCGGCCGAACGGGGGCGGCGGGTCGTGGTCCTGACGATCGACCCGGCGAGGCGGCTGGCGCAGTCGATGGGCATCGACTCGCTCGACAACGTCCCCCGCAAGGTGGAGGGCATCAAGGGCTCCGACGGCGGCGAACTGCACGCCATGATGCTCGACATGAAGCGGACGTTCGACGAGATCGTCGAGGCGCACGCGGACGCCGAACGGGCGCGGGCGATCCTGGAGAACCCCTTCTACCAGTCCCTGTCGGCCGGTTTCGCCGGTACGCAGGAATACATGGCGATGGAGAAGCTCGGCCAGCTGCGGGCGAAGGACGAGTGGGACCTGATCGTCGTCGACACGCCCCCGTCGCGGTCGGCGCTGGACTTCCTGGACGCGCCGAAGCGGCTCGGGTCGTTCCTGGACGGGAAGTTCATCAAGCTTCTGATGGCGCCGGCGAAGATGGGCGGCCGGGCGGGGATGAAGTTCCTCAACGTCGGCATGTCGATGATGACCGGGACGCTGGGGAAGCTGCTCGGCGGTCAGTTCCTGAAGGACGTCCAGACGTTCGTCGCGGCGATGGACACGATGTTCGGCGGCTTCCGGACGCGCGCCGACGCCACGTACCGGCTGCTACAGGCGCCCGGGACGGCGTTCCTGGTGGTCGCCACGCCGGAGCGGGACGCGCTGCGCGAGGCGGCGTACTTCGTGGAACGGCTGGCGGCGGAGCGTATGCCGCTGGCCGGGCTGATCCTCAACCGGGTGCACGGCAGCGGGGCCGCGCGGCTGTCCGCCGAACGGGCGCGGGCCGCCGCGGAAAATCTTGACGAGGACCGCATTGTGGATCAGGGGGCCGGGAAGACTGGTCTTCGTGGCCCCGGCGCCCTCGGGGCCGCCTCTCCCGAGCTTGGACCCGAGCCGTCGGAATCCCCCGTCGACGGTGACACAGATCCGGAAGTCCGGCCCACGGTCGAGCAGTTGACCGCGGGTCTGCTCCGGCTGCACGCCGAACGGATGCAGGTGATCGCGCGTGAACAGCGCACGCGGGATCGCTTCACCGCGCTGCACCCCGAGGTGGCGGTGGCCGAAGTGGCCGCGCTGCCCGGTGACGTGCACGACCTCGCCGGCCTCCGTGCCATCGGGGACCGTCTCACGACCGGCCGGTCGGCCTAGCCGACCGCGGCGTACGCCTCGTACGTCTCGTCGTCGTTCATCGCGACGGGCAGCAGGCCCGCGCCGCGCTCGTACTCGGTCCGCGCGGTCTCGAGGAGCCGGCGCCACGAGGTGACGGTCGGCCGCCGGCGCAGCAGCGCACGGCGCTCGCGCTCGGTCATTCCGCCCCACACACCGAATTCGACCCGGTTGTCCAGCGCGTCGGCCAGGCATTCCGTCCGCACCGGGCAACCGGTGCACACCGCCTTGGCCCTGTTCTGCGCCGCACCCTGCACGAAAAGTTCATCCGGATCGGTAGTGCGGCAGGCCGCCTGCGCACTCCAGTCAGCTACCCAGCCCATACCGGCGCCGTCCTCTCCCGAATCGAGGCTCCCCCACGGCGGCAGCGGCATATTCACCGCTGCCAGTTGAGGACGTTACGGAAGGTGGGCACAGCGCAACACCCCCTTCGGGCCCAATCTTGAATGGTCCGAACGGACTATGCGTACGCGGCAGATCACCCAGGGGAGTGACCGCAGGACATAAACGACTTTCCCTCTGAATTCGGGGCATAAAGCCCGACTTTACAGAGGGCACTCAATGACGCATGCGGCGGAATCGGGCACACCGACCCATGTTTCGGGGTCATGAATCGGTGTGGATAACGCGGTTGATGACGGAGTAACCGCCGGGGTCTTGATACAGAACCGCACAGCTGTGACAGTTGAGAGCAGCTTAGGCCAAGGCATATACGCGTGTCCGGCGAATGAGAACGTAGGCTGCCCCCATGGGAAAGAAGCGCTCGGGCGGTGGTCTGACCGGGACCCAGCAGGCCGTCAAGTTCCTCGGTGTCAGTGTGCTCGCCGGAGCCGTGCTGGCGGGCATCGCCCTGCCCGCGGCCGGGGCCCTGGGGCTCGCGGCCAAGGGGACCGTCGAGGGGTTCGACGAGATCCCCGCGAATCTGAAGACTCCGCCGCTCAGTCAGCGCACCACCATCCTCGACGCGCAGGGCGGCAAGATCGCCACGGTCTACTCCCGTGACCGCACGGTGGTGCCGCTCGACAAGATCTCGCCGTACATGCAGAAGGCGATCGTCTCGATCGAGGACTCGCGCTTCTACGAGCACGGCGCGATCGACCTCAAGGGCGTGCTGCGCGCCATCAACCGGAACGCGCAGTCCGGCGGCGTCGCCCAGGGCGCGTCCACGCTGACCCAGCAGTACGTGAAGAACGTCTTCGTCGAGGAGGCCGGCGACGACCCCGACAAGGTCGCCCAGGCCACCCAGCAGACCATCGGCCGCAAGGTGCGCGAGCTCAAGTACGCGATTCAGGTCGAAGAGGAGCTGGGCAAGAAGAAGATCCTGGAGAACTATCTCAACATCACGTTCTTCGGGCAGCAGGCGTACGGCATCGAGTCGGCCTCCCAGCGGTACTTCTCCAAGCGCGCCGCCGACCTGAACGTGGAAGAGGCGGCGATGCTCGCCGGCATCGTCCAGTCGCCGAGCCGGTACGACCCCGTGAACGACGCGCAGGAGGCGACCAAGCGCCGCAACATCGTGCTGCAGCGCATGGCGGACCTGAAGCACATCACCCCGGCCGAGGCGGAGCGCGCGATGGCCAGCCCGCTGAAGCTGAAGGTGAGCAAGCCGAAGAACGGGTGCATCACCGCCGTCAGCGGCGCCGGCTTCTTCTGCGACTACGTCAAGCAGGTCTTCCTCTCCGACCCGGTCTTCGGCAAGTCCCGCGAGGAGCGCGCCAAGATCTGGAACCAGGGCGGTCTGACCGTCCGGACCACCCTGGACCCGCAGGCCCAGGAGGCGGCCCAGCAGTCGCTGAAGGACCACGTGAACCAGGACGACAAGGTCGCCGCCGCGGTGAGCATGGTCGAGCCCGGCACCGGCAAGATCCTGGCGATGGGCCAGTCCAAGCCGTACGGCTTCGGCGAGCACGAGACCACGATCAACTACTCGGTCAACCAGAAGCAGGGCGGCTCGAACTTCGGCTTCCCGGTCGGTTCGACCTTCAAGCCGTTCCTCGCCGCCGCCGCGCTCGAGCAGGGCCGGCCGCCGACGCAGGTGTACTCGGCGCCGTACGAGATGCCGTACCCGGCGTCGATCCCGACCTGCTCCGGCAACCCGTGGGTGAACGACGGCAACTACAAGCTCGAGAACGAGAACGAGTCGGAGGTCGGTCCGTACGCGCTGAAGGAGGCGATGGCCAAGTCGGTCAACACCTACTTCGTGCAGATGATCCAGGACATCGGCCTCTGCCCGGTCGTCGACGTCACCGACAAGCTGGGCGTGGTGCAGGGCAACGGCAAGAAGCTGCCGGTCTCCCCCTCCGCGCTGACCCTGGGCTCCACCGGTATCTCGCCGCTGACGATGGCCACGGCGTACGCGGGCTTCGCCAACCGGGGCACGTACTGCACGCCGACCGCGATCGAGTCGATCAAGACGGCGGACGGCAAGAAGCTCGACGTGCCGCAGTCCAGCTGCAGCAAGGCGATGACGGAGCGCACCGCGGACACGATCAACTCGCTGCTGCGCGGCGTGGTCGACTCCGGTACGGGCCAGCAGGCCGGTCTGACCGGCCGTGACAACGCGGGCAAGACCGGTACCACGGACGAGCGGAAGAACGCCTGGTTCGTCGGCTACACGCCGAACCTGTCGGGCGCGGTGTGGGTCGGCAGCGCCAGCCAGCAGGTCTCGATGGAGCGGATCACCATCGGCGGCGTGTACCACGACAAGGTCTTCGGTGGTCAGGTCCCGGGCCCGATCTGGAAGGACGCGATGACGGGCGCGCTGGACGGGAAGCCGGCCGGGCAGTTCGTCCGCGTCGACATCCCGGACGCGCAGCCGAAGGACCCGAAGGACAAGGACCGCGACCGGCGGCGCCCGGACGACAACAAGCCGGGCGACGACGGGAACATCTTCCCGGACATCCAGCTCCCGCCGGACCTGATCGGCGGCCAGCGCGGCGGCCAGGGCAACGGCGGCCGCGAGCGGTAGGCGGCGGTACATACGGAAGGGGCGGCTCCTCTCGATCGAGAGGAGCCGCCCCTTCTGTATGTACGGTCCGGTTCGGTCAGGCCCCGGAGCGGGTCCCGGCCTGGGTGTCCGTCCGGTCCCGGTCCGCGTGTCAGCCGGCGAGGAGCTTCTTCACCGTGGCGGCGACCCGGCCGCCCTCCGCGCGCCCCGCGACCTTCGGGTTCACGATCTTCATGACCGCGCCCATGGCGCGCGGCCCCTCCGCACCGGCGCCGGCCGCCTCGGCGACGGCCGCGGCGACGATCTGCTCCAGCTCGTCGTCGCTCAGCTGCTGGGGCAGGTACGCGTCGAGGACGACGCCCTCCGCCTTCTCGCGCTGGGCCTGCTCGGCACGGCCGCCCTGCTCGAAGGCCTCGGCCGCCTCACGGCGCTTCTTGGCCTCCTTGGCGATGACCTTCTGGACCTCGTCGTCGGAGAGCTCGCGCTTCTCCTTGCCCGCGACCTCCTCCTTCTGGATGGCGGCCAGGGTCAGCCGGAGCGTGGACGAACGCAGTTCGTCGCGCTCCTTGATGGCGGCGTTGAGGTCTTCCTGCAGCGTGGACTTGAGCGTGGTCATGGCTTCTTCTTAGCCCTTTCCTCAGGACCCGGTCAAAGAGCTTTCGGGTCCGTCGGCCGCCGCCGAGGGGGTGTGGGCGGCCACCGGGCGTTCGAAGAACGTCTCCAGGGACACCGTCGCCTGGGTGCCATTCACGCCCTCGATCGCGTACAACCGGCGCAGCACGTCCTGCAGTTGTTCGGTCGTCTCGGTGCGCACCTTGACCAGGACGGAGGCGCTGCCCGCGATGACATGGGCCTCCATGATCTCCGGGATCGCCGCGAAGGCGTCCGCCGAGTCGCCCATCCAGGCGGACGACTCGACCATCACGAACGCCAGCACCCCGACGCCGAGCGCCGCCGGGTCGACGTCCACGGTGGTGCGCCGGATGACCCCGCGCTCGCGGAGCTTGCGCACCCGCTCGTGGGCGGCGCCGGCGGAGAGGCCGACCTCCTTGCCGAGCGCGGCATAGGCCGTGGTCGCGTCGCGCTGGAGAGCGGCGAGCAGCCGGCGGTCGATCTCGTCGAGGTCCGCTGCCCTTGCCTGTGTCGTCCTCATGGTGTGGGTGGCCATGGCACAACCGTATCCACTTCTGACATAGTCGAGGAAGACAGAATCCGATTCGGCGATCAAGCCTTGGGGGATGACGATGTCCAGCACCACTCACCCTGTCGTGTACGAAATCCTGGACGAGCGTTTCCGCGCCGGACGCTGTGCCAATGGCGACGACTTCATGCAGGTCCTCTGGACCGGCGGCCGCTGGGTCGAGGGCCCCGTCTATGTGCCGGCCTGGCGGCAGCTCATATGGAGCGACATCCCCAACGACCGGATGATGCGCTGGGACGAGACGACCGGGACCGTCGGCGTCTTCCGCACCGCCGCCGGGCACAGCAACGGCAACACCCTCGACCGCGAGGGCCGGCTGATCAGCGCCGAGCAGGGCGGCCGCCGGGTGACGCGGACCGAGCACGACGGGCGGATCACGGTGCTGGCCGACCGCTGGCAGGGCCGGCGGCTCAACAGCCCGAACGACGTGGTCGTGCACTCGGACGGCTCGGTGTGGTTCTCCGACCCCGACTTCGGGATCACCAGCGACTACGAGGGGCACCGCGCGGAGTCCGAGATCGGCGCGAACAACGTGTACCGGATCGACCCCGGCACCGGGGAGGTGCGGCTGGTCGCGGACGGCTTCGGGGCGCCGAACGGGCTGGTGTTCTCGCCCGACGAGCGGGAGTTGTACGTCTCCGACACCCGCAACGGCGTGATCCGGGTCTTCGAGGTGCGGGCCGAGGACGGGACGCTGTCGGACGGCAAGGTGTTCGCCGAGATGAAGGAGGGGCTCGGCCGCTTCGACAACATCCGCTTCGACGACGGCGGACGGCTCTGGGCCGCGGCCATGCACGGCGGCGTGCACTGCTACGACCCGGACGGCACGCTGCTCGGCCGGGTGCTGATGCCGGAGCCGGTCGCCAACGTGGCCTTCGGCGGCCCGAAGAACAACATCATGTTCCTCACCGCGTCGACGTCCGTGTACAGCTTCATGACCGCCGTGACCGGAGCACCGCGCATCCGCGTCCGGTGACACCTGTTCGGTCTGCGACGATGGGGCGATGCGCGCACGCTACGGACTCCCCATGAAAATCACGGCCGGTGTGGCGGCGACGGCCGCGGCGGGCCTGATCTACTCCGCCGGCATCGAGGCCCGCTCGTTCCGGCTGCGCCGGATCACCGTGCCCGTGCTGCCGCGCGGGATGCGGGACCTGCGGGTGCTCCAGGTGTCGGACGTCCACATGGTGTGCGGGCAGCGCAAGAAGCGGGCGTGGCTCCAGTCGCTGGCGGGGCTGCGCCCGGACTTCGTCGTGAACACCGGCGACAACCTGTCCGACACCGAGGCGGTGCCGGAACTGCTGGACGCGCTCGGCCCGCTGATGGACTTCCCCGGCGTGTACGTCTTCGGCTCCAACGACTACTACGGGCCGCGGCTGCGCAACCCCGCCCGCTACCTCCTGGAGAAGACGCAGGGCCGGCACGGCCTGAACGGCAACGCGCCGGTCGTCGGCGCGGTGCACAACCCGTGGGAGCCCATGCGCGACGCCTTCGACGAGGCGGGCTGGGTCAACCTCACGAACACCCGGGGCCGACTGAAGCTCGGCGGCGTCGAGCTGGCCTTCACCGGCCTGGACGACCCGCACATCAAGCGCGACCGGTACGAGCAGGTGGCCGGCGGCCCCGACGAGTCGGCGGACTTCTCGATGGGCATCGTGCACGCGCCGTACCTGCGCACCCTCGACGCCTTCACGGCGGACGGCTACCCGCTGATCCTGGCCGGCCACACGCACGGCGGCCAGCTGTGCATCCCCTTCTACGGCGCGCTGGTCACCAACTGCGACCTGGACACCGACCGCGTGAAGGGCCTGTCCACCCACACGGTCCACGACCGCACGTCGTACCTCCACGTCTCGGCAGGCTGCGGCACGAACCGCTACACCCCGGTCCGCTTCGCCTGCCCCCCGGAAGCCACCCTGCTGACCCTGACGGCAAGGCCCTGACCCCCACGAAAACCGGATTTCGTCCTGGAGCGCGCGTGGGCTAAAGTAATCGATGTCGCCGCGACGAGCAGATCAGAGCAGCGACATCGGGGTGTAGCGCAGCTTGGCAGCGCGCTTCGTTCGGGACGAAGAGGTCGTGGGTTCAAATCCCGCCACCCCGACAGCTGAAACACCAGGTCAGGGGCCTGATCCGCGAGAGCGGGTCGGGCCCCTGAGTGGTTTTCGGGGTGCCTGGGGAGTGGCGCGGGGGTGGATCAAGGAATCGCTCTCGACGCTGCCCACCAGGTCGCCGCCGGCCCACCGGCGGTGGTGAGCAGGGCGACGAGCCATCCGGGGATGCGTCGGATGGTCAAGTGCAGTCCGCCGACGCGGAGTTCCGGGCGGGGTGGGCGGGTGTGGGCGACATGGCGCTCTCCCAGTTGGGACGGGATGAAGCGACGTGCGGCTCTCTCGCGGGCCCTCGCGATGTCGCGTCAGGGGCGGATGTGCTTGGCCTCGAAACGGCCGGCTCCCAGGGTCAGGACGAAGGAGACCTGCTGGCCCTCGGAGAGGGTGCGGGGTTCGGATTCGATGTCCTCTGCGGTGAAGAAGACCGGCTCCTCCGAACCGAGGGGGAGGACGAAGCCGTAGCCGTGACGGCGGTCGAAGGACTTCACGAAACCGGTGCTTCTGCCTTCCATGGCGGTCTCCTTCCTTCCCTCTATGACTACCCCGTGGGCGGACGGCGTTCTCGCCGCTCTGGACGTGGTCGGCGGCCTGTAGAGAATGGCGGTATGGAGTTCGCCGTGCTCGTGACGCTGCCCGGTCTGGTCATCGTGCTCTGTCTGGTCGCGTTCGCCGACCAGATCCTGCGGGCGACCGGACGCGGGCGGCGGCGCGGGCAGGTGTCGTCGACCGGGTTCGAGCAGCTGCACGCGACCTTCTCGCATGGGAAGGAGAGCGAGCTGAAGGAGCGGCAGAGCGCGCTGGTGATGCGGGACGACGAGGAGGACGGGGCGCCTCCGCACCGGTCGACGGTGGACCTGGGCGCCGGGCGGGCGGTCATTCGGCTGCCGTAGTTCTCCACATCCGCCGGGGTCCTCTTCCGTCGTCCGGGGAGTTATCCACAGATTCGGGCCGGGCGGGCTGAATGTCCCTGGGATCGAGCATCATGGGGACATGACCGAGAGTGACGAGAACCCCACCGCCGTACCCGTCTGGGAGCAGCGATTCCGCGCGCCGCGGGTGTCCCTGCCCGAGTGGGCCGAAGAGGCCCCGGAGCGTTCGCTGTTCGTGTCCAACGCGACGGGGACGTACGAGCTGTACGCGTGGGACCGGGCCACGGGCATACAGCGGCAGGTGACGGACCGGCCGAACGGGACGACGGACGGGGCGCTGCCACCGGACGGCCGCTGGGTGTGGTGGTTCGCGGACACGGACGGCGACGAGTTCGGGGTGTGGATGCGCCAGCCCTTCGAGGGGGGCGACGACGAACCGGCTGTTCCCGGGCTCGAGCCTTCCTATCCGGCGGGGCTCGCGATCGGGCGGGACGGGACGGTGGTCGTGGGGCGGTCCACGGACGAGGACGGGTCGACCGTGCACGTCGTCTCGCCGGGACGGGCCGAGCCGGTGGAGATCTACCGGCACCGGGAGTCGGCGGGCGTCGGCGACCTCTCGTACGACGGGACGCTGATCGCGATCGAGCACACCGAGCACGGCGACTCGATGCACGCCTCGCTGCGGGTGGTCCGTGCCGAGGACGGGTCGACGGTGGCGGAACTGGACGACAGCAAGGGCGGCGCCGAGGAGCTGGGCCTGTCCGTGTGGGGCTTCGCCCCGCTGGCCGGCGACACGCGGCTGCTGGTCGGGCACCAGCGGCGCGGCCGCTGGGAGCCGCTGCTGTGGGACGTGGTGACGGGCGAGGAGACCGACCTCGCGCTCGAGCTGCCGGGCGACGTCTCCGCGGAGTGGTATCCGGACGGCTCCGGGCTGCTGATCGGGCACGACCACGAGGCGCGCAGCGACCTGTGGCGGTACGAGATCGGGACCGGCGCGCTGGTGAAGGTGGACACGCCGGTGGGCTCGGTCTCGGGCGCGACGGCCAGACCGGACGGCTCGGTGGAGTACATGTGGTCGTCGTCGGCGCGGCCGGCGGTGCTGCGGTCGACGGACGGCGGCGTGGTGCTCGACCCTCCGGGGCCCAAGGCGCCGGAGTCGGTGCCCGTGGAGGACGTGTGGGTGGAGGGTCCCGGCGGGCGGGTGCACGCGCTGGTGCAGCGACCCGCCTCCGGCGAGGGCCCGTACCCGACCGTCTTCGAGGTGCACGGCGGTCCGGCCTGGCACGACAGCGACTCCTTCGCGGCGGGTCCGGCGGCCTGGGTGGACCACGGCTTCGCGGTGGTGCGGGTCAACTACCGCGGGTCGACCGGCTACGGGCGGGAGTGGACGGACGCGCTCAAGCACCGGGTCGGGCTGATCGAACTGGAGGACATCGCGGCGGTCCGCGCCTGGGCGGTCGGCTCGGGGCTCGCCGACCCGGAGCGGCTGGTCCTCTCGGGCGGTTCGTGGGGCGGGTACCTGACCCTGCTGGGCCTCGGGACACAGCCCGACGACTGGTCGCTGGGGCTCGCCGCGGTGCCGGTGGCCGACTACGTGACGGCGTACCACGACGAGATGGAGGCCCTGAAGGCGCTGGACCGCACGCTGCTCGGCGGTTCGCCCGAGGAGGTGCCGGAGCGGTTCGAGGCCTCGTCGCCGCTGACGTACGTGGACGCGGTGAAGGCGCCGGTGCACATCTCGGCCGGGGTCAACGACCCGCGCTGCCCGATCCGGCAGGTGGACAACTACGTGGACCGGCTGGCGGCCCGGGGTGCGGTGCACGAGGTGTACCGGTACGACGCGGGGCACGGCTCGCTGGTGGTGGAGGAGCGGATCAAGCAGGTGCGGCTGGATCTGGACTTCGTCCGCAGACACCTCGGGCTCCCCATCGAGGCTCCGGCCGAGGGTTCGGCGGGGACCCCGGCGGAAGGGAGATGAGAACGCTGCGTACCGTGGAGGGGTGTACCGGTTCCTGACAACGCCCCGCTGGTGGGGGATCAACGTCTTCGTTCTGCTGGCGATCCCGTTCTGCGTCTTCATGGGGACCTGGCAGCTGGGCAAGTTCGAGGAACGCGTGGACAACCACCAGGCGGCCGAACGGCTCCCGGACCCGGCGAAGCAGAAGGCAGCGCCGCTGGACTCCCTGCTCCCGGTGAACACGGCGACCTCGGGCCGGGTGGCCGAGGCCTCGGGCCGGTACGGCGAGCAGTTCCTCGTACCGGACCGGCGGCTCGACGACCGGGACGGCGCGTACGTGCTGACGCTGCTGAAGACGGACGGCGGCCGGGCGCTGCCGGTGGTGCGGGGCTGGCTGCCGGCCGGGGCTAAGGCTCCGGCACCGCCGGCCGGTGAGGTCACGGTCACCGGGGCGCTGCAGGCATCGGAGAGCGCGGGCAAGGGCGGCGGCGCGGCGGGCGGACTGCCGCAGGGTCAGCTGGGGGTGATCAGCGCCGCGGCGCTGGTGAACCTGGTGGACGACGAGGTGTACGACGCCTGGGTGACCCAGGCCGACTCCCCCGCCGGACTGACCCCGGTGCCGCCGAAGGCGGCGGCGGGCACGGGGCTGGACGTGAAGGCGTTCCAGAACCTGGGCTACACGGCCGAGTGGTTCGTCTTCGCGGGCTTCGTGGTCTTCATGTGGTTCCGGCTGTTCCGCCGGGAGGCCGAGGCATCCCGCGACAAGGCCCTCGGCCTGACCGACTGAGCCCTGACCGACTGAGCCCTCACCCGGCTGAGCTCTCACCGGCTGAGGGCCCTCCGGCCGAGCCCTCACCCGCCGCGGACCCGCCGACCGACGACCCGCCGACCCGGCGACCCGACGACCTGACGACCCGCCGACCCGTATGCCGGGAGGTCAGGAGGCGTCGAGGACGCCTGTGCGGTAGATCGTGCCGGCGCAGGCGTTCGGGATGGTCGTCGAGGCGGACGGGCCGCCGGACTCGGCGGTGTGGGTCACCGCGACGCTGCCGTCGAGGAGTCCGCCGTCCTCCGCGACCAGCTGGGGCTGCTCGCCGGTGGTGCCGTCCGTGCCGGTGGAGCCGGTCGTGCCGGTCCCGCCGTCCGTGGCCGGGGCGGTGGGCGTGGGCGAGGTGTTGGCGGTCGGGCAGGTCTCCGAGGGGACCCAGGCGAACTTCACCTCGTACGCCGTGTCCGGCTTCAGCAGCAGCGACGGGGACTCCTGCGAGGGGTCCGGCAGGCCGTTGGCCGCGTCGCCCGCGTGGTGCGAGACGACGGAGATCTTGCCCGGGTCGGCCGCGCCCGAGGTCTGGAAGGCGATGCTGCCCGAGCCGTTGACGGCGCAGTCGCGGCCGGAGAGGTTCGAGACCCGGAAGGTGCCGTAGACCTTGCCCTCCCCGTCCGGCTGGCCGCTGTACGCGGAGGTGACGCCTAGCTGGTCGGCCCGGCAGGACGGGGCGGAGACCGGTACGGAGTCCGGGACCTGCCCGCCGGTGCCGTCGGCCCAGCCGTCGCCGGTGCGCGTGCCGCTCTGCCGGGGCTTCTCGGACGCCAGGTCGTCACGGGTGGGCGAGGTGGAGACGCTCGGGGTGCCGCTGCCCTTGCCGCCGCCCTCGACACCCGTCTCGCTGCCCGTGCCGCCCTGCGCCTGCTCGCCGTGCCCGGCGTTGATCGCGGCGGCGTCGGTGACCCCGCCGGAGTTCGCGACGTGCACGAAGGCGGGGATCGCGGTGCCGATCAGGACCGCGGCGGCCGCCATGCCGACGACGGCCTGGCGCTTGCGGGCGCGCCGCGCGGGCACCGCCCGGCGCAGGTGGTCCAGCGCTCCGTCGGAGGGCTCCAGGTCGCTCACCGCGGTCTGCAGCAACTGCCGCAACGCCGCCTCGTCCCCGCGCTGACTCTTTCCGAAGCCGGCGCCCAGCAGTTCGCCCAGCTCCCTCTCGGGCCGCCCGTCGTTCACGATGTCGTCGTTCCCACTCAGCTTGTCCTGCCCGCTGTTCAGCGGTTCCTGCTCGTCGTCCCGGCGGCCGGTCATGTCGTGGCCTCCATGGCGACCCGCAGCGCCGCGATGCCGCGCGAGCCGTACGCCTTCACCGAGCCCAGGGATATCCCGAGCGTCTCGGCGACCTGCGCCTCGGTCATGTCGGCGAAGTACCGCAGCACCAGCACCTCGCGCTGGCGCCGCTGAAGTCCGCGCATCGCCTTGATCAGCGCGTCCCGCTCCAGCTGGTCGTACGCGCCCTCCTCGGCGCTCGCCATGTCGGGCATGGGCTTCGACAGCAGCTTCAGGCCGAGGATGCGGCGGCGCAGCGCCGATCGCGACAGGTTCACCACCGTCTGCCGCAGGTAGGCCAGCGTCTTCTCGGGGTCGCGGACCCGCGAGCGCGCCGAGTGCACGCGGATGAACGCCTCCTGGACCACGTCCTCGCAGGCCGCGGTGTCGTCCAGGAGCAGGGCCGCGAGACCGAGCAGCGACCGGTAGTGGGCGCGGTAGGTCTCGGTGAGGTGGTCGACGGTGGTCCCGGCGGCGCCGGCGTCTCCCACCGACCCATCGGCGGTACCGGCCTTCCCGGCGGAAGCGGCGTCAGCCGTCCCGGTGTCGTCGGTGGACCCCGCCGCCATGGCGTCGTCGGCGCCGTCGCGCGGGGTCGGGATGCGGGTGATACGGGCAGGGGGCATCGGAGCGATCACCGGCATGCCGCCGGCCGGCCGAGGCCGCCGGATCGGACGCACCACGGCTCCGCCTGCACGAACCGCGGGAGCCTCCGGTGCCGCGGGTGCGCCGACCGCGCCCCGCACGGGGACGAGAGCCGCGCCGCGGAGCGAGACCACCGCGGTGATGTCGAGTACCTCTGCCACGCCTGTTGGACACGTTCCCCCCCGTCAGGGTTGTACGCGTACGCCACCGTTTTTGGCGGTGCGTCGTTCGTCCTCATGCGTACCTGATCTTCCCCAAAGACGCCGCCGTCCGGCCCGGCGGTTGCAGACGGCGGGAAGAGCATCGTCGGGCATGACATCGCCGCAGTTCAAGAGCTACTTACTCGTGAATGTGCGATGACTTGCTCACACTCGGTCCACCAGCCGGTGCACCGATCCTACAAAGCGGAGACGACCGCTTCCGCGATCTGCACGACATTGAGGGCGGCCCCCTTGCGGAGGTTGTCGCCGCAGACGAAGAACTCCAGCGCCCGCTCGTCGTCCGGGGCCCGCCGCACCCGTCCCACCCAGGTCGGATCGGTGCCGACGACGTCCGCCGGCGTGGGGAAGTCCCCGGCGTCCGGATCGTCGTACAGCACGACGCCGGGCGCGGTGGCGAGGATCTCGTGGGCCCGCTCCACCGTCACCGGCTGCTCGAAGCGGGCGTGCACGGACAGCGAGTGCGTGGTGAGCACCGGCACCCGGACACAGGTGACGGCCATCGGCAGCTTCGGCAGGTCCAGGACCTTGCGGGTCTCCGCCCGCAGCCCGGCCTCCTCGGAGGACCAGCCGCCGTCGAGCGAGGCGCCCGACCAGGGCACCACGTTGAGCGCGACCGGCGCGGCGAACGGACCGGTGTCCTCGCCGACGGCCCGCCGTACGTCGCCGGGACGGGAGCCCAGCTCGGTGCCGGCGACCAGGGAGAGCTGCGAGCGCAGCGCGGCCACGCCGTCCTGGCCGGCGCCGCTGACCGCCTGCAGGGCGGTGACCACGACCTCGGCGGCGCCGAACTCGGCGTGTAGCGCGCCCAGCGCCACGATCAGGGCCAGGGTGGTGCAGCCGGGGCTCGCGACGATGCCGCGCGGCCGTACCCGTACCGCGTGCGGGTTGATCTCGGGCACCACCAGCGGCACGTCCGGGTCCAGCCGGAACGCCGCCGAGTTGTCCACGACCACCGCGCCCTTGGCGGCGGCGATCGGCGCCCACTGCGCCGCCACGTCCTCGGGTACGAGGAAGAGGGCGACGTCCACCCCCTCCAGAGCCTCCTCGGAGAGGGCCACGACCTCGGTCTCCGCCCCGCGCACGGCGAGCTTCCGCCCGGCCGAGCGCGGGGAGGCGACGAGTCGGATCTCGCCCCAGACGTCCGCGTGCTGCGAGAGCAGCTGGAGCATCACGGCGCCGACGGCTCCGGTCGCACCGACGACCGCGAGCGCCGGCCGGCGGTTCATCGGCCGGTGCCTCCATAGACCACGGCCTCGTCGGAGTCGCTGTCCAGGCCGAAGGCGGTGTGGACGGCGCGGACCGCCTCGTTGACGTCGTCCTGGCGGGTGACGACCGAGATGCGGATCTCGGAGGTCGAGATCAGCTCGATGTTCACGCCCGCGTCGGACAGCGCCTTGAAGAAGTCGGCGGTGACGCCCGGGTTGGTCTTCATGCCCGCGCCGACCAGGGAGATCTTGCCGATCTGGTCGTCGTAGCGGAGCGAGTCGAAGCCGATCGCGTCCTTCGTCTTCTCCAGGGCCTCGATGGCCTTCGGGCCCTCCAGCTTGGGGAGGGTGAAGGAGATGTCCGTCAGGGCGGTCGCCGCGGCGGACACGTTCTGCACGATCATGTCGATGTTGATCTCGGCGTCCGCGATGGCGCGGAAGATCGCCGCGGCCTCGCCCGGCTTGTCCGGGACGCCGACGACCGTGATCTTGGCTTCGGAGACGTCGTGGGCGACTCCGGAGATGATGGCGTGCTCCACCTGAACGTCCCCATTCGGCTTTTCGTTGCTGACCCAGGTGCCCGGCAGCCCCGAGAACGAGGACCGTACGTGGATCGGGATGTTGTAACGGCGCGCGTACTCGACGCAGCGGTGCAGCAGCACCTTGGAGCCGGAGGCGGCGAGCTCCAGCATGTCCTCGGAGGAGATCCAGTCGATCTTCCGGGCCTTCTTCACCACGCGCGGGTCGGCGGTGAACACGCCGTCCACGTCGGTGTAGATCTCGCAGACCTCGGCGTCCAGCGCGGCCGCGAGGGCGACGGCGGTGGTGTCCGAGCCGCCGCGGCCGAGCGTCGTGATGTCCTTCGAGTCCGCCGAGACGCCCTGGAAACCGGCGACGATGGCGATGTTGCCGCCGTCGAGCGCCGTACGGATCCGGCCCGGCGTGACATCGATGATGCGCGCTTTGTTGTGGACCGAGTCGGTGATGACGCCTGCCTGGCTGCCGGTGAACGACTGGGCCTCGTGCCCCAGCTGTTTGATCGCCATGGCCAGCAGTGCCATGGAGATCCGCTCTCCGGCGGTCAGCAGCATGTCGAATTCACGCCCGGCAGGCATCGGGGAAACCTGCTCGGCGAGATCGATCAGCTCGTCCGTCGTGTCGCCCATCGCGGATACCACGACGACCACCTGGTGGCCGTCCTTCTTGGCATCGACGATTCGCTTGGCGACGCGCTTGATGCCTTCGGCATCGGCAACGGAGGAACCTCCGTACTTCTGCACGACAAGGCCCACGTGCGCTCCTCGCTCAGTCCCTGCCGCAGTCATCACTGCGGTCGGCGTCAGTTTATCGAGCGGCCCGGAAACACCGACCGGATATCGCATGCTGAGATGTACTGCTCAAGGAGCGAGCCAACCCCCGTGTCGGGAGGTCAGCGCTTCACCGGCCGCAGCCCCAGCGGGCCCGCGATCTCCTGCACCATCACCCGGCCGGCCTCCTCCGCAAGGTCGTCCTCCGTCAGGTCCTCGTCCGTGTCCAGGCCGTCCAGCTCGGCCAGCGGCTGGTCCAGGCGGACGTGCGCGACCAGCGACTGCAGCGCCCGCAGGGTCGCCGAGGCGGTCGGGCCCCAGTTGGAGAAGTACGAGAACTGCCACCACCACAGCGCCTCGGTCGTCCGCCCGGCCCGGTAGTGGGCGAGGCCGTGCCGCAGGTCGGTGACGATGTCCGCGAGGCTGTCGGAGATCCGGGAGGGCACCGGCGCCTTGCGCGGCTCGTACGGGTCGAAGACCTCGGAGAACACGTCCACCGGGTCGAGCATCACCGCGAACCGCTCCCGCAGCTCGTCGACGTCCGCCTCCGGGCCCGTGTCCGGCTCGTACCGCTCGTCCGGGACGATGTCCTCGTGCGCGCCGAGCCGCCCGCCCGCGAGCAGCAGCTGGGAGACCTCCAGGAGCAGGAAGGGAATCGCGCTGTCGGGCTCGTCGCCCTTGGCCACTTCCGTGGTCGCGACGATGAAGGACTCGATGGAGTCCGCGATCTGGACGGCGAAGTCGTCCGGGTCCTGCGTGATCGAGTGCAGCGTGGCGTCAGACATCGAGGGTGCCTCCCTTGAGCGCACGGTGCGCGCATGCCCTGTCGTCATACATCTAGCAGGCGCCGCCCCTCGAAGGCACGGCCCAGGGTGACTTCGTCGGCGTACTCGAGGTCGCCGCCGACGGGCAGCCCGCTGGCGAGCCGCGTCACCTTGAGCCCCATGGGCTTGATCATCCGCGCCAGGTACGTCGCGGTGGCCTCACCCTCCAGATTCGGGTCGGTGGCCAGGATCAGCTCCGTGACCGTGCCGTCCGCGAGCCGGGCGAGCAGCTCGCGGATCCGCAGGTCGTCCGGGCCGACGCCCTCGATCGGGCTGATCGCGCCGCCGAGCACGTGGTACCGGCCGCGGAACTCACGGGTCCGCTCGATCGCCACGACGTCCTTCGGCTCCTCGACCACGCAGATCACCGCCTGGTCCCGGCGCGGGTCGCGGCAGATGTTGCACTGCTCCTGCTGGGCCACGTTGCCGCAGACCGCGCAGAACCGGACCTTCTCCTTGACCTCCAGGAGCGCCTGCGCCAGCCGGCGCACGTCGGTCGGCTCGGCCTGGAGGATGTGGAAGGCGATCCGCTGCGCGCTCTTGGGACCGACGCCGGGCAGCCTGCCCAGTTCGTCGATGAGGTCCTGAACCACGCCTTCGTACAACGCCAGCGCCCTTCTCGGGAGTGCTTGATTCTTACGGTAGTGGCTTAAGACGTGCGTCAGAAGCCCAGGCTCAGAAGCCCAGGCCCGGCATCCCGCCCATGCCCTGGGCGAGCGGGCCGAGCTTGGCCTGCTGGAGCTGCTGCGCGTTGTCGTTGGCGGCCTTGACCGCGGCGACGACCAGGTCGGCCAGCGTCTCGGTGTCCTCCGGGTCGACCGCCTTCGGGTCGATCACCAGAGCGCGCAGCTCGCCGGAACCGGTCACCGTGGCCTTGACGAGACCGCCGCCGGCCTGACCGTCGACCTCGGTGGCGGCGAGCTCCTCCTGGGCACGCGCGAGGTCCTGCTGCATCTTCTGGGCCTGCTGGAGCAGCTGCTGCATGTTGGGCTGGCCACCACCGGGGAACACGGTCACTCACTCCTGGTCACTGCATCGGTCACTGCTGACGACTCTCGGTACGCCGAGCCTACGTGGTCCACGCCCCCGCTGCCGCCCAACTCTTTCGAGTGAGAAACTCGGGGCTCCTCTACCTGATCACGACCCCCTTGCGGGCGGAATTCCCGGGAATGCGGGCCCACAGCCCACCATTCGGCGGTAGGAAGGGCAGGCACCACGTGCACCGCACGTCACGCTCGACGCAACCATGCAGAGGAGTGCCCCGGTGAGCCAGCAGCCGGACATGCAGCCGCCGGAGATGCCGGAGATGCAGCCGGGGCAGCCCGGCGGGAAGCGGGACGGCCACCGGGACGACCCGGCCCGCAATCCCGACCTGACCGGCGCGCCCTTCCCGCACGGCGACTGGGGCGAGCCCGCGGAGCGCCTCGACGAGCTGTACCGCTGGGTCGAGGCGCAGGCGCTGCGCACCGCGGACTGGTACCTCTCCGACCGCGTCCGCAAGCGCCGCGCGGCCGTCGCCCTGCGCATCGGCACGGCCGTGGGCGTCGTGGCGGGCGCGGCGCTGCCGCTGCTCGACCTGACGGACGTGGCGGCGGACGGGGCGGCCGGCTGGGGCTACCTGTCGCTGCTGCTCGGGGCGGCGTGCATCGGGTGCGACCGCCTCTTCGGGCTCACGTCGGGCTGGATAAGGAACGTGGCCACGGCCCAGGCCATCCAGCGACGGCTGCAGGCCCTGCAGTTCGACTGGGCGTCGGAGAGCGTGCGCGAGGTGCTCGGGCCCACGGAGGGCACGGCGAGCGAGGCGGCGGAGCGGTGCCTCGGGATTCTGCGGCGGTTCTCGGAGGACGTGACGGAGCTGGTGCGGGCGGAGACGGCGGACTGGATGGTGGAGTTCCGCTCGGGGCCGGCGCCGCTGGTGATGCAGTCGATGGGGGTGCCGGGTGCGCGTGCCGAGGTGCCGCACCCCTCGTCGCGGTTCCCCCTTCCGCCGGGGACGCGGCCGAACATGCCGCGGCAGCGGCCGCCGGAGCCGCGGTGACGCTCCGCTAGGGGGCAGTTTCGACCTGCGGGCCGGTTGCGGCTGGTCGCGCCCACGCGGCGGAGCCGCCCATCGATACACCCCGCGCCCCTGTCGGGGCGCCGCCGAAGGTGCGGGCCCCGTGTGCGGGGGCCCGCACCCCTCAGCTGAAGATGATCATCGAGCCCTGGCCCAGGCTCCTCGTCGCTGCCGCGTGGAGGCCCAGCCAGACGTGGCGTTCCCGGGCGAAGGGGCTGTCGTCGTACGGGATGGGGCCCGCGGGCTCCTCCAGGGACGTGGGGCGTTCCGGCGGGAGCGGGGCCGCCGGGGGGTTCGCGGGGTCGATGCCGATCGCCGGGGCCACGAACTCCAGCTCCCGCAGCAGCCCGTGCGAGGAGCCGAGCGGCCCGCCGCCCTCCAGCAGCTCGTCGTTCGAGAGCGGCGCCGGGAAGTCCACGGGCACGTACGCACCGGCGTGGTCGTAGTGCCAGACGAGGTGCGACTGCTGGGCGGTCGCCTCGAACATCTCCAGGAGCTGCTCGTAGTCCCCGCCGAGTTCGCCGACCGGCTCGACCGGCAGCCCGCACAGCTGGAGCAGGTACGCACGGCGCAGGAAGTGCAGGGCGTCGTAGTCGAAGCCGGCCACCGGCGCGACGTCGCCGGAGAGGCCCGGCATGTACGCGAAGACGGGGACGGTGGGCAGGCCGGCCTCGGTCAGCGCCTTGTCGTAGGCGGCGATCTCTTCGGCGAAGGGATTGTCGGGGCTGTGGCACAGCACGTCGACGAGGGGGACCAGCCACAGGTCACAGGCCAAGGCGGGCTCGCTCTCCGTTGTCTGTCGTGGTCACGCGTCGGGTCGGGACAGCGTAGTGGCCTCCGTACCCTCCGCACAGGCCGGGTACGCGTCAGCCCTGGAAGCGCTCCAGCCGGTCCGCCCACTGCAGGGCGTGCTCGTTGTACTCCTCGACCACCGCGATCGCGGCCTTCGCGTCGCCCCGGGTGATCGCGTCGACCAGGGCGGTGTGCCCGCCCCACAGCCAGTCGAGCAGTTCGAGGTCGGAGCGCAGGTACGGCACGGCGAACACCCAGGCGTGCACGCGCAGCCGGTGCAGGAAGCCGGCGACGTACTCGTTGGTGGAGACGAGCCGGCTCAGCTCGCGCCAGAAGCGGATGTCGTAGCCGATGAGGACGTCCAGGTCGCCGGTCCGCGCGGCGCGCGCGGCGGCCTCGGCGCGGCGGCGCACGGAGGCGAGCGCGGCCCCGAAGCGCACGTCGGGCTCGCCGGCGGCGCCGCCGGCCGGGCCGAGCGGGGCGGCCGGGGACGGGTCCGCGGCGAGATGGCGGCGGAATATCCCGTCCACGATCATCATCCGGGCCTCGACCATGCCCCGGTAGTCGTCGACCGTGAAGCGGTGGACGCAGAAGCCGCGGTGGTGGTCGGAGTCGAGCAGCCCCTGCGCGGAGAGGTCGACGAGGGCCTCGCGCACGGGCGTCGCGGAGACGCCGTACTGCTCGGCGATGTGCTTGACGGTGAAGGTGTCGCCCGGCCGGAGACGCCCCGCGAGGATCTCGTCACGCAGCGCGTCCGCGATCTGCTGTCGCAGGGTGCTCCGCGTCACGCTCGCGTTCGTGGGCATGGTGAGGCCCCCTCCGTCCGGCTGCGGGACACAGTAGTCCAGGCGGAGGGGGTCCATGATCATTTAGCGCGCCGCGAAGGCCACGGCGGCCTCAGACGGTGTGCTCGTCCGCCACCGACAGGGCGGCGTCGAGGGCGGCCAGGCCCTCCTTGGCCTCGGCCTCGGAGACGTTGCAGGCGGGCACGGCGTGGGTGCGGTTCATGTTGATGAACGGCCACAGACCGTGCTTCTTCGCCGCCGCGCCGAAGGCCGCCATGGGCGCGTTGGCCGCGCCGGAGGCGTTGTACGGGACGAGCGGCTCGCGGGTCTCCTTGTTCTTGACCAGGTCCAGCGCCCAGAAGGCGCCCATGCCGCGCACCTCGCCCACGGACGGGTGGCGCTCGGCCAGCTCGCGCAGGCCGGGGCCGAGCACCGTCTCGCCGATGCGGGCGGCGTGCTCGACGACCTTCTCGTCCTCCATCACCTGGATGGTCGCGACGGCCGCGGCGCAGGCCAGCGGGTGGCCGGAGTAGGTGAGGCCGCCGGGGTACGGGCGGGTCTCGAAGGTCGCGGCGATCTCCTCGCTGATCGCGACGCCGCCGAGCGGCACGTAGCCGGAGTTCACGCCCTTGGCGAAGGTCATCAGGTCGGGCACGACGTCGAAGTGCTCGGCGGCGAACCACGTGCCGGTACGGCCGAAGCCGGCCATGACCTCGTCGAGGACGAAGACGATCCCGTACGCGTCGCAGATCGCGCGCACGCCGGCGAGGTAGCCGGGCGGCGGCGTCATGATGCCGGCGGTGCCGGGGACGGTCTCCAGGACGATCGCCGCGATGTTCTGCGGGCCTTCGAAGGCGATGGTGTCCTCGAGGTGCTGCAGCGCGCGCTCGCACTCCTGCTGCTCGGTCTCGGCGTAGAAGGCCGAGCGGTACAGGAACGGCGCCCAGAAGCGGACCACGCCGGCGGTGCCGGTGTCGGAGGCCCAGCGGCGCGGGTCACCGGTGAGGTTGATCGCGGTGGAGGTCGCTCCGTGGTACGAGCGGAAGGCGGAGAGCACCTTGTGGCGGCCCGTGTGCAGACGGGCCATCCGGACGGCGTTCTCGACGGCCTCGGCGCCGCCGTTGGTGAAGAAGATCTTGTTCAGGTCGCCGGGGGTGCGCTCGGCGATGAGGCGGGCGGCCTCGGAGCGCACGTCGATGGCGAACGCGGGCGCGAAGGTGGTGAGCTTCGCGGCCTGCTCCTGGATCGCGGCGACCACACGGGGGTGCTGGTAGCCGATGTTGGTGTAGACGAGGCCGCTGGTGAAGTCGAGGTACCGGTTGCCGTCGTAGTCCCAGAAGTACGAACCCTCCGCGCCGGCGACGGCGAGCGGGTCGATCAGGCCCTGGGCGGACCAGGAGTGGAACACGTGCGCACGGTCGGCGGCCTTCACGGCCGCACCGGCCTGGGGATCGGGTTCGACATGAGGGGTCATGGATCCAGCGTAAAGACGCGCAGGTCGGAGCGGCCATCACCATCCTGTCCACCGAGACGGCGGGGGACGCGACACGTTGCCGGACGGGAGCAGGACCGGAGTCGGACCGGAGTCGGACCCCCCTTATTGACAGCAGGCTGTCAATCTGACAGTCTGCTGTCAGAAGCAGAAGACACCGCAAGCTGGAGGCAGGCCATGCGCACCGTCCACCTCGCCGTCTACGACACCCTCGCCGACTGGGAGACCGGCCACGCCACTTCGTGGCTCGCCCGCTGCGGCTTCACGGTCAGGACCGTCGGCTTCACCGCCGAGCGGCCCGTCACCACCATCGCCGGGATGCGGATCGTCCCCGACCTCGCGCTCGCCGACCTGCGCCCCGAGGACAGTGAGCTGCTGATCCTGCCGGGCGCCGACCTCTGGGACACGAGCGACGAGCTCGCACCCTTCGCCGCCAAGGCCCGCACGTTCCTCGACGAGAAGGTCCCCGTCGCCGCCATCTGCGGCGCGACCGCGGGCCTCGCCCGCGAGGGCCTGCTCGACGACCGCGCGCACACCAGCGCCGTCGACTTCTACCTGGCCGCGACCGGCTACCGGGGCGGTGAGCGGTACGTGGAGACGGACGCGGTCACCGACGGCGAGCTGATCACCGCCGGCCCGACCGAGCCGGTCGCGTTCGCCCGCGAGATCCTGGGCAAGCTGGGCGCCTTCGAGGGCTCCAAGCTGGACGCCTGGTACCGGCTGTTCCACGACTCGGACCCGGCGGCGTTCGCCGAGCTCAACTCGTGAGCCGGGCACAGCAGGACGCGTTGTCCCGGACCGCGCTCGCCGTGTTCCGGCTGAACGGCCAGTTCCTCTCCGTCTCGGAGAGGCTGGCCGAACCGGCCGGGCTCACGGCCGCGTGGTGGCAGGTCCTCGGCGCCGTCCTGCCCGAGCCGCTCCCCGTCGCCGGGATCGCCCGCGTCATGGGCATCACCCGCCAGAGCGTCCAGCGGATCGCGGACCTGCTGGTCCGCGAGGGCCTCGCCGCGTACGAGCCCAACCCGGCCCACCGCCGCGCCAAGCTCCTCACCCCCACCCCCGAGGGCCGCGCGGCCATCGACCGCATCGACCCCGGCCACGCGGAGCTGGCGGCCCGGCTGATGAGCGAACTCGGCGGCCAGGACGCCTTCGAGGAGACGGTACGGGTGCTGCGGCGGCTGTCGGCGGCGCTGGACGCGATCGAGCTGGAGGCGAGGGAGAGCGACGGCTGATTCCTGAGCCTGATTCCGCAGCGATCGTTGCTCTTAGACTCGGCCGGTGACGACCGAAGACACCGACGGCATCGACGGCACCGACGACTCCGCATTCACCGCGCTCGGCGCGCTCTCCGACCCCGTACGCCGGAACCTCTACCGGCACGTCGCGGCCACCCCGGGCGACGTGGGCCGCGACGCGGCCGCGGAGGCGGTCGGGATCTCCCGCTCCCTCGCCGCCTTCCACCTCGACAAGCTGGTCGAGGCCGGGCTGCTGACCGTGTCGTTCCGGCGGCTCTCCGGCCGTACGGGGCCCGGCGCCGGGCGGCCGGCGAAGGTGTACCGCCGCGCCGAGGGCGAGCACTCCGTCTCCGTACCGCCCCGCGCGTACGACTCCGCCGGACGGCTCCTCGCCGAGGTGGTCGAGAACGCCGGCCTCGACCGCGCACTGCAGGCCGCGGCCCGCGCCATGGGCGCGACGGCGTCCTCGACGGACCTCGTGGAGACCCTGCGCGCCCGCGGCTACCAGCCGTTCTGGGACGGCTCGACGCTGCGGCTGCGGAACTGCCCCTTCCACGCGCTGGCCGCCGAGTTCCCCGCCCTGATCTGCGGGATGAACCTCGCGCTGATCGAGGGCCTGGCGCCGGAGGGGGGCTGGTCGCCGGAGATGGATCCGTGCCCGGACGGGTGCTGCGTGGCGCTGAAGTCCTCTCGGAAGTCGTCTGATGAGTCTTCTAAAAACAAATCCATTGACGATAGAAGCGAGCCCCAGCCATCCTGAGGACATGACTGGCTATCACCTCGCGCAGGTCAACATCGGCCGCATCGTCGCCCCGCTGGACAGCCCCGAGTTGGCCGGCTTCGTCTCCCAACTCCCCGAGATCAACGCGCTCGCCGACCGCAGCCCCGGATTCGTCTGGCGCATGGTCGACGAGGACGGCACGGACGCGACGGGCTTCCGCCCCGACGAGCACGACGACCGGATCATCTTCAACTGCTCGGTGTGGGAGTCGGTCGAGGCGCTGAAGGCGTACGTGTACCACTCCGACCACCTGCGCGTCCTGGCCCGCCGCCGCGAGTGGTTCCAGCGCATGGCGGAGGCCCACCAGGCCCTGTGGTGGATCCCGGCCGGCCACCGCCCGACCCTGGCGGAGGCGATGGAACGGGTCACCCTGCTCCGCGAACACGGCCCGGGGCCGGACGCGTTCACCTTCCGCAACCCGTACCCGGCACCGGTGGCGCCGACGGTCGCGCCGGCAGTCGCGCCGGCAGTGGCGCCGGCAGTGGCGCCGCCGAGGGTGTAGCTGCCTGCTCTGACGGGCGCGTTGAGGCGGGGGTGGGGGGGTGGTGGCCGGGGTGGTGGCGGGGGGAGGAGGTAGTCGGGGGTGGGGTTTCTGGTGGGCTTCTGGTGCGGCCGCCCTCTTTCCGAGTGTGGCCCCTGGAGGCACCGCGTCAAGGGCGCTCCTCCGTCGCGTCGCTTCGCGATTCCGCTTGCGCTTCACCCTTGACCCGGCACCTCCAGGGGCCTTTTCACACTCGGAGGGCGGCCGGGGGGCAGGGTCCGCGCGTAACCCTGCGATAGTGCCTGGCCGCCGTGGGCGGCCGGCGGGTGGGTGCGCGGTCGTTGAGTGGGGTGCCCATTGCCGTCTCGGCGCCATGACCGCCGTCCCGAGGCAGAGTCCATGCCCGGCTGGTCATTGTCCGTGGGGGTGAGGGAGTAGGTAGGCGGGGGAAGCGGACTCTGCCCTTTCACGCCACTGAAGCGAGCCGCAAAGCCTCTGGAGTCACACGGGTCTCGTCCCGTCACCCCCGTACCCCCGCAGTCCGTTGAGAGCACCGAAACGACAATCTCGACACCTTCCCGGCAGGCCCGTGATGGCAGAGGCGGGTGTTGTGTGCGTGACACCGGGGGGTGCGGAACCCACCCCTGCCTCATGTGCGCGAGTCGGAGTCTTCGGAGGCTGTCGTTTCGGTGCTACGGAGCCCGCCACTCCGCGACGGGCGAGGTAGGTGTTGCGTGCGTGACGGCGGGGGCGTCGAGTCCCGTCCCTGACTGGCACGCGGGGGTTGCCCCCATGGGTTGGGTCAACGTCGAGGACCAATAGGCTCGAGCGGTTGAGGGTGGGGCCGAGCCGGAGGGGTTGGGCATGGGTGACACCCAGATCACGATCAAGCTGACGAGTGACGAGGCTCTGGTGTTGTCGGACTGGCTCGAGAAGCTGCAGATGACAGACCTGAGCCGGGTGGTCGACGATCCGGCGGTCTGGGCGCCGATCCATCGCATCGCCGGAACGCTGGACAAGTCGCTTCCTGGGCTGTTCGCGTCTGACTATGACCAGCAGCTTGAGGCAGCTCGCCGACGGCTTCGGCCGGAAGGCGACTGACCGGCGAGCCCGAACGCTCACCTCGCCCCTCCAGGTCGGGGTTCGCCCCCCCTCGCGGGCCGCAGGGCTGGATGGGCGTCGTTCTTGTCGTTTCGGTGCTCCCAGCGCGCCGGGACGATAGGTGAGTGACTGGGTGAGATCTGTGTGACCGGGGAGGGTTCGGGGCTCGTCTCAGTGGCGCGAAACGGCAGGTCCGGGTGCCCCGCCTCCCCCTGCTCCCCCTCCGCCCGTTCCACTCCCCATGGACAATGACCAGCCGGGCATGTGCCGTGCCTCGGGACGGCCTTTCAGGCGCCGAGACGGCATTGGGCGCCCCACTCAACGACCGCGTACCCACCCGCCAGCCGCCCACGGCGCCCGGCCACCATCCCGCCTCCCTGCGCGGACCCTGCCCCCCGGCCGCCCTCCGAGTGTGAAAAGGCCCCTGGAGGTGCCGGGTCAAGGGTGGAGCTTTAGCGGAATCGCGAAGCGACGCGACGGAGGAGCGCCCTTGACGCGGTGCCTCCAGGGGCCACACTCGGAAAGAGGGCGGCCGCACCAGAAGCCCACCAGAAACCCCACCCCCAGTACCTCCTCCCTCGCTACCCCAGCGCGTCCATCACCCCCGTCGCGAACGCCGCGAGGACGAGGCCCAGGAACGAGCCGAGCAACAGCAGGATCCACCGCTTGCGGGCCGAGCCGGCCCCGGTGCCGAGGTTGATGCGCATACCGGTACTTTCTCACCCGAACAGCACCGTCGCCACGCTCCTCAGCAGCAACGCGTGCACGTACCGGCCCGGCCGCGTCGGCGGAAACCGCCACGACAGCGGCCACGTCCGCCCCTCCAGCGCCGGCACCGGCACGTACGCCACATGAGCGGGTCCCGCGTTCAGCCGGGTGACGCCCCTCGGCCATGCGCGGTGCACCGTCGAGCCCGGCGGCACCAGGAAGTACATCGACCGGCGCCCGTTCGCCTCTATGACGACCGGTCCCGGGTCGCCGCCCGTCAGCCGTTCCATGCTGTCCGCCAGCGCACGGCCGTCC
This sequence comes from Streptomyces solicamelliae, assembly GCF_045348655.1. NCBI lineage: Bacteria > Bacillati > Actinomycetota > Actinomycetes > Kitasatosporales > Streptomycetaceae > Streptomyces > Streptomyces solicamelliae. The sequence continues at coordinate 3,849,429 of NZ_CP160404.1, read as the reverse complement.
TCGCCGTCGACCCGTACGGCGTCGAATTGCACACCTGCCTTGCGGAGTTGGAATCCGGAAATAGGAATCCAATCCAGGTTTTCTTCCCGATTCGCTGCGATCACGAAGACAGGATCGCGGGTCGTCGCTAGCGTTTTCCAGGACTGACCAGGGTGCGTCGAGAACCCCTTGACCTGCACGAACGCGCCTTGCAGGCAGTCGAATTCGGCGGGGAGCAGTTGAGACCGGTTGAGTCCGGTCGAGTCCGAATGGGGATCGCAATGGCGCGAGCGGAGAACAAAGAATCGGCGGGCCCGGCGGCACGTATGGCGGCGAGCTTCGCCAAGCGAATGCGGCTGAAGAAAGGGCTGACGCAGGAGCAGTTGGGGCGGATGCTGGGCTACACGGGCGCAGCGGTGAGTGCGATGGAGACGCTGGCGCAGCCGGTGAGCGACGAGATGCTGGAGAAGCTGGAGGGGGCGCTGGGCGACGGGGTGGGAGTGTTCGAGGACCTGCGGGAGTGGGTGCGGCTGGAGAAGCTGCCGGAGATCTTCCGGGAGTACGCGCCGATGGAGCAGAAGGCGGTCAGCTTGTGGCTGTACGCGAACCACGTCTTCCACGGCCTGTTCCAGACCGAGGCGTACGCGCGAGCGCTCATCGCGGGCGGGTATCCGGAGCCGACCCCGGAGCGGGTCGAGGAGCTGGTCGTCGGCCGGATGGCGCGCAAGCAACTGTTCGACCGGAAGCCGACGTGCGAGATCGAGCTCATCGTCGACGAGTCGGTGCTGAGGCGGCCGATCGGGAGCGACGAGATCATGCGCAGGCAACTGCTGCACTTGGCAGAGTGCGCTCGTCGGAGAAACGTGAACCTTCAGGTGCTGCCGCTCAGGGCGGCGCTGAACGGCGTGTACGCGGGCGACCGAGGCACTCTGGAGATCGCCGAGACCCCGGATAACGGCACCTTGACCTATCTGGAGATCCAGGGCGAAAGCCTGTTTGTGACCGACCGAACCAAGGTGCGTACGCACCTCCAGCGGTATGCAAAGATCCGGACCCAGGCCCTGGACCCACGCGAATCACTGGGTCTTATCGAGCAGTTGTCGGGAGTACAGAGATGAGCGACACCCTGCACTGGTTCAAGTCCAGCCACAGCGATAGCGGCGGCGGCAGTTGCGTCGAAGTCGCCTTCAGCAACACCGTCGCCCCCCGCCCCCACACCATCCACCTCCGCGACAGCAAGATCCCCCACGGCCCCACCGTCGCCATCACCCCCGACGCATGGTCGGCGTTCGTGGCCTGGCAGGGCTGAGGGGGACCTCGCCGGGTCAGCCGTCAGCTGAGCGGGTCAGCCGGTCAGCAGTACAGGTTCGCTCCCGTCGGGACACCCAGCAGCGTCGTGAACTGGCGGTACTTGCTGACCCGGCTCTCCACCTGTGCCGGGTTCCGGCCGTCGCACTCCAGCGAGCCGTTGATCGAACGGATCGTCTGGCCGAAGCCCGCGCCGTTGACCATGGCGTTGTGGCCGGTCATCGTGCCGGGGCCGTTCTGGGTGTTCCAGTACCAGAGGCCGGTCTTCCAGGCGACGGCCGCGTCGCGCTCGACGCGGTACGGGTCGTTCAGCAGGTTGATGCCCAACGCGTCGCCCGCCGCCTTGTAGTTGAAGTTCCAGCTCAGCTGGATCGGGCCGCGGCCGTAGTACGCCGCCTGGCCGGCCGGGCAGCCGTAGGACTGGCCCCAGTCGCAGTAGTGCGGGTAGTTCGCCGTGTTCTGCTCCACGATGTGGACGAGGCCGCCCGTCTCGTGGCTGACGTTGGCGAGGAAGGCGGCGGCCTCCTGCTTCTTCACCGTGTCGCTGCCGGTGGTGGCGAAGCCGGGGTACGCGCTCAGGGCCGCCTTCAGGCCGGCGTACGTGTAGAAGGAGTTCCGGCTCGGGAACATCTGGTTGAACTGCGTCTCGGAGACCACGAAGCCGCCGGACGACGGGGGCGGCGTCGTGCCGCCGCCGTCGCCGCACGTGCCCTCGTCGCGCCAGACGTCGGAGGAGCCGGGGCGTTCGTTCTGGGTCCACCACTTCGCGTACCAGTTGTGGCCGTTGTACGAGGCGGTCATGCCGCCGGTGTAGACGGCGGCGGAGCTCCATGGGGTCACGCACGCGGCCGCGGCCGCGCCCGTCGCCGTGGCGGCGGGGAGGAGTACGGCGACGACAACGACCGTACAGAGAGCGGACATCAGGGTGAGCAGGCGTCGCAGCATCGACATGCGCTTCGTCATGCGCTTCGTCCTTCCTGTGGGGAAGGACAGCGAAGCGGGATTGGTATGGACCTGTCAAGGTCTAGACCAAAAGAAGAGGGGAGATCGCGCCATCGCGATCTCCCCTCTCCGTCACCCCACGACTGCCCGGCTGCCGGCTGTCGACTACCGGCCACCGACTACCGGCTACATCACCAGCACGATCCGCCCCAGCCGTCCGCCCGACTCCGCCCTCCTATGCCCCTCCGCCGCCTCCTCCAGCGGCAGCACGTCGGCCACCTGGGTGGTGAGCCGGCGTTCGGCCACGCGCTCCAGGATCTCCTTCAGGCGCGCGCCGTCCGACGCGGTCGAGAACGCGTGGGTCCTGATGTCGCGTTCCGCTTCCGGCACCGAGGACTCGTGGCCCGCGATGAAGACGCCGCCGTCCTTCACCACGGCCAGCAGCGGGTCGGCCATGCGGGCCGGGTCGAAGACGCCGTGGACGCCCTCCGGCGCGTGCCGCAGCACCTCCGCGACGACGACCTCCGGGCCGTCGCGGCGGACGACGTGCTCCGCGCCGAGCACCTTCAACTCGCCCTCGCCGCCCTCGTGCGAGAGCGCGATGACGCGCAGGCCGCGTTCGGCGGCGTGCTGCACGGCGAAGCGGCCGACGACGCCGCTCGCGCCGGAGATGAAGACGACCGAGCCCTCGGGCAGCGCCAGGTGCTCCAGGGCCTGGTGAGCGGCCTGGGAGCTGAACGGGACGGAGGCCGCGTCGACCACGTCCACCTCGTCGGGGACGGGGGCCAGCCACACCGGATCGACGGTGATGACCTCCGCGTACGTGCCCCGGCCGGGCCGCTGGAACCAGGGGACGAAGCCGGCGACGCGCTGCCCCGCCGCAAGCCCGGGGGCGGGGTCGAGGAGCCGGCCGACGAAGTCGAAGCCGAGGACGAAGGGGGGCTTGAGGTCGGGCATGACGTCGGCGTACTCGCCCGCGCGGATCGCGAGGTCGGCCTTGTTGACCGTGGTGGCCTTGAGCTTGACGCGTACCTCGCCGGGCACGGCGCCGGCCTCCGGCTCGGGGCGGTGGGCCATCCGCAGCACTTCCGGACCGCCGTAGGCGGTAACTTCGACCACGCGCATCGAGGGTTCCTCTCGGACGGACTCGGACGGACTCCGACCGATTAGGGCGGAATCATGCGGGATGTTCCCTCCGGGGCCATTGAACCCACCGCCCGCACCCCCGGCAACGCGGGTGCGCCGGACGAACGAGGGCCGAAGAAGCGCCGACGAAGCGCCGGACGCGCGCCGGGCGGCGACAGCAGGAACACCTTCTGGGTCTCCAGCCCCGTCTGGCATGCTCTTCGGACGTGGACCCCTTGCATCCCGAAGACCCCGCCGCCATCGGTCCGTTCCGTCTGCTCGGCCGACTCGGTGTCGGCGGCATGGGCCGGGTGTTCCTCGCCCGTTCGGAGGGCGGGCGGACGGTGGCCGTGAAGGTCGTGCACGCCGAGCTGGCGGAGCAGGACGAGTTCCGGCGGCGGTTCGCCCGGGAGGTCGAGGCCCTGGAGCGGGTCGGCGGGACCGGCACCACGCCCGTCCTGGGCTCGGACACCTCGGCGCAGGCCCCGTGGGTGGCGATCGGGTACGTGCCCGGGCCGTCGCTGCGGACGGTGGTGGCCGACGAGCACGGGCCCCTGCCACCGGCCTCCGTACGGGCGCTGGGGGCGGGTCTGGCGCGGGCGCTCGACCACGTCCACGCGGCGGGGCTCGTGCACCGGGATCTGAAGCCGTCGAACGTGCTGCTGACGGTCGACGGGCCGCAGATCATCGACTTCGGCATCGCGCGGGCCGTCGACACGATCACGGACGGCGGGCTGACGAGCACCGGGGCGGTCGTGGGCTCCCCCGGTTTCATGTCGCCCGAGCAGGTGCGGGGGGAGAAGCTGACGCCGGCGTCGGACGTGTTCTGTCTGGGGTCGGTGCTGGTGTACGCGGCGACCGGGCGGGCGCCGTTCGGGACCGTGGACAGCGGCGTGCACGCGACGATGTTCCGGATCGCGCACGACGAGCCGGACCTGACCGGGCTGCCGGCGGAGCTGACCGGCCTCGCGCGGGCCTGCCTGGCGAAGGACCCGGCGGACCGGCCGTCGGCCGTGGAGCTGGTCGAGGCGCTGCCGGTCGTCGAGCCCTGGCTGCCGGCGGGGGTACTGGCCGGGCTCGGCCGGCACGCGGCGCGCGTCCTGGAGGCGGAGGCGGCCGCGGCGGCGGCCCCGTCCCCCACCGCCCCCGTCGACCCGACGCCCGCCGTGTCCACTTCCGCTCTCCCGCGCCGCAGGCGCCGAGTCGCGCTGCTTGCCGCGCTCGCCGTGGCCGTCGCGGCGACCGTCACGTACGTGTACTGGCCCGACCCGAACACCGGGATCGACGCGCAGAAGGACCGTCCGCGCGGCACGACCGACGGGGTGGCCGCCCGGCCCGCGGGCATCGTCCCGGCGGCGCTCGTCGGCGCCTGGGAGGGCGTGCTGCGGGGCGCGGCGGACGCCCCGTACGAGACCGCGCGCCTCGAGATCACCCAGGGCGCGGTGGGCTCGAAGGCGGGCGTCTACGTCCAGGTCTCCGGCGACCGGCTGTGCATGGGGCGGTCCGTGCTGGTCTCGGCGGACGCGGACAAGGTCGTCCTCGGCGACTCCGAGGTGACGACGAGCGTCCCGGGCGGGCGCTGCACGGCGGTGGCCCAGCAGACGCTGACGCTGCGCGGCTCGAACGTGGCGGAGTGGACGTCGGGCGCGGTCAAGGCCACCTTCCGCAAGGCGAGGACCGGCCAGGACGTCGTCCCGGCGGGCTTCGTGGGGCGCTGGGAGGAGCTCCCGTTCCCCAATCTGCCGGAGGGCGAGAAGGCGCCGGACTCCGGCGGGTACGTCCGCCGACTGACCGTCACGCAGGGGCCGGTGGGCGCGTCACTCGTCCGGTACGAGTTCACGGGTCCGCGCACCGACGACCAGGGCGACCAGACCGGTGAGACGTACAGCTGCACCGCCACGGCCGTGCTCGGCGGAACGGCGCCGTACCTGGTCCTCGGCCCGGAGACGCGGGATCCGGAGGTCTGGGACGAGAAGGACTGCGCGGAGAACGGCTCCGCGAACCTCCGTATCCAGCGCCGCGACGGCAAGGACCAGCTGTTGGTGTACGGCATGGCGGCGGACGGGGAGCCGGGGGTGTACGTCCGCCCGTAGGCGAGGGTGTGTGACTCAGGTCACATTCAGGACCTGTCACGCATGACCCGGGCCGCTTGTCCTATGGGTGTCACCGGCGCGGAGGCCGGTGCCCGACCCAGGGAGACGGAAATGCCTGAGATCCGCAGCGGCCGCCACGTCGTCGTTCTCGGCGGCGGCTACACGGGCATGTTCACCGCGATCCGGCTGGCCCACCGCACCCGCCGCACCGGAGTGCGGATCACCCTGGTCAACCCCTCGGGCCGGTTCGTCGAGCGGCTGCGGCTGCACCAGGTCGCCGCCGGGCAGGAGCTGGCCGTCCACCGGATCCCCGACCTGCTGAACGGCACCGGCGTGCAGTTCGTGCAGGGCACCGCCACCGCCCTCGACCCCGAGGCCCGGCGCATCACCGTCGACGGCTCGCTGCACCTCGGGTACGACACGCTCGTCTACGCCCTGGGCAGCCGGACCGACACCGGCAACGTCCCCGGCGCCGACACCCACGCCTTCACCCTCGACGGCCCGGAGGCCGCCGGCCGCTTCGGCGCGCGGGCCGCCGAGCTCGCCGCGTCCGGCGGCAGGGTCACCGTCTGCGGCGGCGGCCTGACCGGGATCGAGGCGGCCACCGAGCTGGCGGAGGCCCACCCGGGCCTGGACATCACGCTGATCAGCTCGGAGGAGCCCGGCGCGATGATGGGCGACCAGGCCCGCGCGTACCTCCACCGCGCGCTCGACCGGCTCGGCATCACCGTGACGTCCGGCGTCCGGGTCGCCCGGGTGCTGCCCGACGCCGTCGAGCTGACCGACGGGCGGACCCTCCGTTCCGACGCCTGCCTGTGGACGGCGGGCGTCGCGGTGTCGCCGCTCGCCGCCGACTCGAAGATCGCCACCGACGACCGCGGGCTGATCCTCACCGACGCCACGCTGCGGTCGGTGTCCCACCCGGAGATCCACGCCGTCGGCGACGCCGCCTCCGTCCGGATGACCTGGGGCCGGCTGCACGGCTCCTGCCAGAGCGGGCTGCCGACGGCCCAGTACACCGCCGACACGATCGCCCGGCTGGTGCGCGGCAGGTCCGTGAAGCCGTTCCGCTTCGGCTACTTCCACCAGCCGGTCAGCCTCGGCCGGCGCGACGCGGTCATCCAGTTCACCCGGGCCGACTTCACCCCGGTACGGCTGCGCCTCACCGGGCGCGCGGCCGTCCTGTACAAGGAGTTCGTCAGCGGCACCCCGCTGACGACATACCGCTACAGCAAGCGCGTGAACATGACCACCTTCGTCTCCAAGGGCGCCAGGGCCTCCCTCGAGCCCGCGGCATGACGGGTCCGCGGAGACACCGAAGGGCCCGCACGGCAAGGTGCGGGCCCTCGGTGTCTTCCGGGCCGGGTCGTTCCCCGGCTCCTACAGGAAGGAGTTGATCTCGATCGTCTCGGTGCGGCCGGGGCCGACGCCGATGGCGGAGATCGGGGCGCCGGACATCTCCTCCAGCGCCTTCACGTAGCCCTGCGCGTTCTTCGGCAGGTCGGCGAAGGTCTTGGCCTTGGTGATGTCCTCGGACCAGCCCGGCAGCATCTCGTAGATCGGCTTCGCGTGGTGGAAGTCGGTCTGCGAGTACGGCAGCTCCTCGACGCGCATGCCGTCGATCTCGTACGCGACGCAGACCGGGATCTGCTCCCAGCCGGTGAGCACGTCGAGCTTGGTGAGGAAGAAGTCCGTCAGGCCGTTGACGCGGGTCGCGTAGCGGGCGATGACGGCGTCGAACCAGCCGCAGCGGCGGTCACGGCCGGTGGTGACGCCCCGCTCGCCGCCGATGCGGCGCAGCGCCTCGCCGTCCTCGTCGAACAGCTCCGTCGGGAACGGGCCGGCGCCGACGCGGGTGGTGTACGCCTTCAGGATGCCGATGACCCGGCTGATCTTCGTCGGGCCCACGCCCGCGCCCGTGCAGGCGCCGCCCGCGGTCGGGTTCGAGGAGGTGACGAAGGGGTACGTGCCGTGGTCGACGTCGAGCAGGGTGCCCTGGCCGCCCTCGAAGAGCACGACCTTGCCGTCGTCGATCGCGTTGTTCAGGATCAGCGTGGTGTCGGCGACGTACGGCCGGATCTGGTCCGCGTACTGGAGCATCTCCTCGACGATCCGGCCGGACTCGATCGCGCGGCGGTTGAAGACCTTGGCGAGCAGCTGGTTCTTCTGCTCCAGGGCCGCCTCGACCTTCTGCTCCAGGATCGACTCGTCGTACAGGTCCTGGACCCGGATGCCGACGCGGTTGATCTTGTCGGCGTAGGTCGGGCCGATGCCGCGGCCGGTGGTGCCGATCTTGCGCTTGCCGAGGAACCGTTCCGTCACCTTGTCGAGGGTGACGTTGTACGGGGTGATCAGGTGAGCGTTACCGCTGATCAGGAGCTTGGACGTGTCGACGCCGCGCTCGTTCAGCCCGCTCAGCTCGGAGAGCAGGACCGCCGGGTCGACGACGACTCCGTTGCCGATGACCGGGGTGCACCCCGGCGAGAGGATTCCGGAAGGGAGGAGATGCAGCGCATACTTCTGGTCGCCGACGACGACCGTGTGGCCGGCGTTGTTGCCGCCCTGGTAACGCACTACATAATCGACGGATCCACCGAGGAGATCAGTGGCCTTTCCCTTGCCCTCGTCACCCCACTGAGCACCGAGCAGCACAAGTGCGGGCACAGGCGTACACCCCTTCCGGGCGGGGCATGTCCAAGGTCAGGGGCGTACGCCGCCTCACCGGTGTGCCCCGGAATAGACGAAGCCCCTGGCGCAATAGCGCAAGGGGCTCTTGCACAAAGATGCTACCCGAGGAAGGACCGAGGTGTCGGATCACGACCAGCTGCTGGTCATCATCGACCCGGTCGCCCGCCGAAGTGACGGCGAGTCCGTACGGATCGCGAAAGATGTGCTGTGCGCAGCGGCGGAAACGAAGATCTGCCTGCCGGACGGCCCGGAGGAATTCGCCCGGGCCCTGGCCCGGCGGGGTGCGCGGCGCCCCGTGGTGGTCGGTGACGACCGGGCGCTGCTACGGACGGTGACGCTCCTGCACCGGGAGCGTGCGCTGGCGCGCGGGGCGCTGTCGGCGGTCCCGATTGGTGCTCCCGGCTCACTCGAACTGGCCAGGGCGCTCGGCGTGCCGCAGGGTGCGGTGGCGGCTGCGCGGGCCGTGGTGGACGGCGTGGCGCGGCGGTTCGACCTGCTGGTCGACGACTCGGACGGGGTGGTGCTCGGCGGCGTGCGGATCGGGACGGCGGAGCCCGCGCCGGCTGCGCCGCCCCCGGCGTCGGTGTGGAGCACCTGCCGCACGCTGGTGCGGACGCTGGTCCGCGTCCCTCCCCAGGGCGGGCTGCGCACACACCGGCTGCGGGTGGAGGCGGACGGGGTGCTGCTGCGGGACCTGGACGAGCCGGTCGAGTCGGTGACGCTGCGCTCCCTCGGCGGCGTCGCGGAGGTCGTCGTCCGGCCCCCGCACGCGCCGCCGGTCCGCACGGAGGCGCGCACGCTGACGGTCTCGGGCCCGGATTTCCGCTACCACGCCGACTCCCGCACGTCCTCGCCGCTGCGACGGCGTACGTGGACGATCCGCGAGAACGCCTGGAGCCTGACCCTCCCGGCCCTTCCCGACCATCCGGAGGACACCCCCGCGCCCTGACCTGCCGGTGGGCCACGACCCCGAGGGCCCTGTGCCGTCGGCCGGACGGAGGGGCGACGCCATGGCCCCTCGGGCCGTACCGGGAGGCCGGGGACCCGGAGGCCGTCAGTCTCGGGCGGCTCGGGCCGGTTCAGGCGGAGGAGGTCTCCGCCTGAGCGTCGCGGTGGGCGCGCCAGCGGGCGAGCATGCCGAGCATCTCCTTCTGGACGAACTCGAAGAACTCCGCGGTCTCCGCGACGCGCGCGCCCGCCGCCGTGTCCGTGCCGAGGATCTCCGAGCCGTCGCGCAGGACCTTCTCCCAGCGGATCAGGATCTGGTCGCGCCGGGTGAACGCCTCGTACCAGAGCTCGTGGTGCAGCACGTAGCGGTCGCGGCGCGTGCCCGGGTCGCGTTCGCGGCCGACCATGCTGACCTGCGTCAGGTACCGGATCGCGCCCGAGACGGCCGCCGGGCTGATCTGCAGCCGCTCGGCCAGCTCGGCCGAGGTCAGGGAGCCCGACTCGGAGGCGAGCAGGGCCGCGAAGACGCGGGCCGCCATGCGCTGCATGCCGGCCTCGGTCAGCTCGGCGGCGAAGCGCTCGACGAAGCGCGCGACCTCTTCCTGCTGCTTGCTGCTGGTCATGCCGTCCATCGTCTCCCTCGCTCGCCCCGACCCCTCGACTTTATACGTTTTCTTAACTTCACAAGTTTGTGAAAGTAGCGTACGTTCTGAAGCATGACGAAGGCAATCACCGTCTCCGGACTGCACAAGTCGTTCGGTCGGACGCACGCGCTGGACGGCCTCGACCTCGCCGTCGAGGCCGGCGAGGTCCACGGCTTCCTCGGGCCCAACGGCTCCGGGAAGTCCACCACCATCCGGGTCCTGCTCGGGCTGCTGCGCGCCGACTCCGGAGCCGTCCAGCTCCTCGGCCGCGACCCCTGGCAGGACGCCGTCGCCCTGCACCGCCGCATCGCGTACGTCCCCGGGGACGTGACGCTGTGGCGCAACCTGTCCGGCGGCGAGGTCATCGACCTGTTCGGCCGGCTGCGCGGGAGCCTGGACAAGGCGCGGCGGGCCGAGCTGATCGAGCAGTTCGAGCTCGACCCGACGAAGAAGGGGCGCACGTACTCCAAGGGCAACCGGCAGAAGGTCGCCCTCGTCGCCGCCTTCGCCTCCGACGTCGACCTGCTGATCCTCGACGAGCCCACCAGCGGCCTCGACCCGCTGATGGAGGAGGTCTTCCAGAGCTGCGTCGCCGAGGCGCGCGACCGGGGCGCGACCGTCCTGCTGTCGTCGCACATCCTCAGCGAGGTCGAGACCCTCTGCGACCGGGTCAGCATCATCCGCAAGGGGCGCACGGTGGAGAGCGGTTCGCTCGCGGAACTGCGGCACCTGACGCGTACGAGCGTCAGCGCGGAGCTGGCCGGCGCGCCGAACGGGCTCGCGCACCTGCCCGGTGTGCACGACCTCGACGTCCAGGGCAGACGCGTCCGGCTCCAGGTCGACACCGACAAGCTGGACGCGGTGCTGCGGTCGCTGACCGAGTCCGGGGTGCGCTCACTGACCAGCACTCCGCCCACCCTGGAGGAGTTGTTCCTCCGCCACTACGCGGACGACGCGACGGACGAGGCGATGGCGCGATGAGTGCGATGGCGGTTCCCCTGACCGGGACCTTCGGTCTCGCCCGGCTCGCGCTGCGGCGCGACCGGCTGATGCTGCCACTGTGGGTGCTGGTCGTCGGCGGGATGGTCGCCAGCGGGGTCGGCTCGCTGGAGGCGCTCTACGGCAGCCCCGCCGACCGGGCCCGGCTCGCGGCCTCCATGAACGCCAACAGCTCGCTCCGGTCGCTGTACGGACCGGTCTTCGACGACTCCCTCGGCGGGCTCGTCGCCTGGCGGTTCGGGGTCTTCGCCGCGACGCTCGCCGCCGTGATGAGCCTGATCATCGTCGTCCGGCACACCCGGGAGGAAGAGGAGACGGGCCGTCAGGAGCTGCTCTCCGCCGGGGCGGTGGGGCGGCGCGCCCCGCTGACCGCCGCGCTGCTGGCCGCACTGGTGGCCAACGCCGCCGTCGCGCTGATCGTCACGGCCGGGCTCGCCGGCCAGGGCGTGAGCGGGGCGCTCGCCCTGGGGCTCGCGGTGGGCGGCACCGGCATGCTGTTCGCCGCCACCGCCGCGATCGTCGCGCAGCTCACGGAGAGCGCACGACTCGCGAAGGGGCTGACGGGCGCGGTGCTCGGCCTCGCGTTCGTGCTGCGGGCGGCGGGGGACGCCGGTACGGAGGACGGCTCGTCCGTGCTGACCTGGCTCTCGCCCGTCGGCTGGCCGGAGAACGTGCGGCCGTACGGCGGCGAGCGCTGGTGGGTGCTGCTGCTGATCGCCGGGGCGGTGCTCGTCCAGACGGCGGTGGCGTACGTGCTGACGGGGCGTCGTGACGTCGGCATGAGCTTCCTGCCGGCCCGCCCCGGCCCGGCGGAGGGACGTCTCGCGACGGCCGGCGCCCTGGCGTGGCGGCTGCAGCGGGGCGGGCTGCTCGGCTGGTCGCTCGGGTTCCTGGTGACCGGGCTGGTCTTCGGCGGGATGGTCGAGGGCGCGGCGGACATCGTGGGCGACTCCGAACAGGCACGACAGATCTTCGAGCGGATGGGCGGACAGAACGCCCTCACGAACGCCTTCCTCGCCACGATGGTCGGCCTGTTCGGCATGATGGCCGGCCTGTTCGTGGTCGGCTCGGTGCTGCGGCTGCACGGTGAGGAGACCTCCGGCCGCGCGGAGCCGCTGCTGGCGGGCGCCCTGGGACGGCTCCGGTGGGCGGCCGGGCACCTGGTGGTCGCGTTCGGCGGGGCGGTGCTGATCATGGCGCTCGCGGCGGTCGGACTGTACGCCTCGTACGGCAAGGACTTCGCGCCGATCCTGGGCGCGGCGCTGGCCCAGCTCCCGGCGGTCTGGACCCTGGGCGGCCTCGCGGTCCTGCTGTGGGGCGCGTACCCGAAGGCCGCGACGGCGGCGTGGGGGGCGGCGGGGCTCGCCCTGGTGCTGGGCTGGATCGGGCCGGCGCTGAACCTGCCGCAGGCGGCCCTGAACCTCTCCCCCTTCGGCCACCTGCCGAAGCTGCCGGGCCCGGAGATGGCCTGGACGCCGCTGGTGGCGCTGACCGGGATCGCGGTGGCCCTGACGGTCGCCGGCCTGTGGCGGCTGCGGCGGCGGGACGTGGCCTGCTGAGGCCGTACACCCAGGGTGGCCGGTGCCCGGCAGGGGCACCGGCCACCCGCGCGGGCGGGCTCTACAGCTCCACCGGCAGCTTCTCCACGCCCCTGATCACGTAGCCCTCCTTCCACTGCGGCTCCGCCGCGAGGCGCAGGGTCGGGGCCTGGTGGAGGAGTTCGGTGAAGAGGGACGTGAGTTCCACGCGGGCCAGAGGCGCGCCCAGGCAGTAGTGGATGCCGGCGCCGAAGGTGATGTGGGGGTTGTCCGAGCGGGCCAGGTCCAGTTCGTCGGCGGTGGTGCCGAAGCGGGCCGGGTCGCGGTTGGCGGAGCCGAAGAGCAGCGCCACCTCCGAGCCGCGCGGGATCAGCAGGCCGCCGACCTCGATGTCGTCGAGCACCCAGCGCTCGAACATCTGCAGCGAGGTGTCGTAGCGGAGGAGTTCCTCCACAGCTGTGGACAGCAGGCCGTCCGGGTCCGCACGCAGGGCGGCCAGCTGGTCGGGGTGGCGCAGCAGAGTCCACCAGCCGTTCACGGTGGTGTTGACCGTCGCCTCGTGGCCCGCGTTCAGGAGCAGGACGCAGGTGGAGATCATCTCCTGCTCCGTCAGGCGTTCGCCCTCGTCGTGGGCGTGGATCAGCGCGGAGATCAGGTCCCCGCCGGGATCCGTGCGGCGGCGGGTGATCAACTCGCGGAGGTAGTCCGAGAATTCGAGGGACGCCCGCACCGCCCGGCGCGCCGTCTCCTCCGACGGGTTCAGTTCGAACATCCCGCAAATGTCCGCCGACCACGGCCGCAGCCGGGCCCGCTCCTCGTCCTCCTCCGGGATGCCGAGCAGCTCCGCGATCACCGCCACCGGCAGCGGCTCCGCCACGTCCGCGAGCAGGTCGCCGCCGCCGCGCGCCACGAGGCCGCCGACCAGGCCGGCGGCCAGCCGGCGCACGGTCGGCACGAGGTTCTCGACCGTCCTCGGGGTGAACGCCTTCGACACCAGCCGCCGGATCCGCGTGTGGTCCGCGCCCTCCAGGTCGAGCAGCCCGTGGTCGTTCAGCGTGTGGAACGGCTCGTGCGCGGCCGGCGGGGCCGTACGGCCGAACTCCTCGTGGCTGAAGCGGTGCCGGTACGTACGGCCCAGGCGCCGGTCCCGCAGCAGCGCCGACACGTCCGCGTAGTGCGGGATCAGCCACTGCTGCGAGGGCGCGTACCAGTGCGCCCGGCCACGGGCCCGCAGCTGCGCGTACGCGGGGTACGGGTCGGCGACGAAGGCCGGGGAGTGCGGGGCGAAGAGCTCCTCGACGGAAGGCTGCGCGGTGTCCATGACCGGACGCTACCCGCGCCGGTCCCCGACCCGCACCAGCCGCGCACCGGCCCCCCGACCCGCACCGGCCGCGCGCTACCCCCCGACCTGCACCAGCCGCGCCTCGTACGCGAACACCGCCGCCTGCGTGCGGTCGCGCAGGCCCAGCTTCACCAGGATGCGGCTGACGTGCGTCTTGATCGTCGACTCGGCGACGACGAGATGGTCGGCGATCTCCGCGTTCGACAGGCCCTGTGCGATGAGCACCAGCACCTCCGTCTCACGCTCCGTCAGCTCGCCGATCTGCGCGAGGGCCGGCATCCGGGGCGACTCGGCCGCCTTCGCGAACTCGGTGATCAGCCGCTTCGTGACGGTCGGCGCGAGCAGCGCCTCCCCCGCGGCCACGACCCGCACGCCCTCGGCGAGCTGCCGCGCGGAGGCGTCCTTCAGCAGGAAGCCCGAGGCGCCGGCGCGCAGCGCCTGGTACACGTACTCGTCGAGGTCGAAGGTGGTGAGCACCAGCACCTTGGCCTCCGGGTCGGCGGCGACGATCGCGCGGGTGGCCTCGATGCCGTTCAGCTCGGGCATGCGGATGTCCATGAGGACCACGTCCGGGCGGAGCGCCGCGGCCTGCGCGACGGCCTCGCGGCCGTCGACCGCCTCGCCGACGACCTCGATGTCCGGCATCGCGCCGAGGAGCACGGAGAAACCCTCGCGGACCATCATCTGGTCGTCGACGATCAGTACGCGGATCACGTCTGCTGCTCCTCACGGCTCACCGGAACGAAGGCCGTCACCTCGTAGCCACCGTCGTCGGTCGCCTCGGCCGTCATCTCCCCGCCCAGCATCGTCACACGCTCCCGCATGCCGGTGATGCCGTGGCCGGCGCCGGGCGAGGGCTTCACGAGGCCGCGGGCGGGGCCGTTCGCGATCCGCAGTCCGAGGCCGCCGAGGACATAGCTGACCTCGACCTTCGCGCCCGCGCCCGGCGCGTGCCGCAGCACGTTCGACAGGGCCTCCTGGACGATGCGGTACGCGGACAGCTCGACGCCCTGCGGGAGTTCGCGCACCGCGCCGGTCACCGTCGTCTCGACGTCGAGCCCGGCCTCGCGGACGTTCCGGATCAGGCCGTCGAGGTCGGCGAGCGTCGGCTGCGGGGCGTCCGGGGCCTCGTAGTCCTCGGCGCGGACGACGCCGAGCACGCGGCGCAGTTCGGTGAGCGCGGCCACGGCGTTCTCGCGGATCGTGGCGAACGCCTGCTCCAGCTCGGGCGGCGGGTTCTCCACCCGGTACGGGGCGGCCTCCGCCTGGATGGCGACCACGGACATGTGGTGGGCGACGACGTCGTGCAGCTCGCGGGCGATGGTGGTGCGCTCCTCCAGCAGCGTCCGCTTGGACCGCTCGACGGCGGTCACGCTCTGCTGTGCGGTCACCTCGGCGGCGGCCTGGCGGCGGACGTGGAGGACGGTGACGACGAGGAGGGAGAGCGCGGCGAGGAACAGCAGCGGGGCGGAGTCGCTGCTGTGCCCGAGGCCGAGGAACGTCTCGGCGAACAGGGCGTACAGGGCGGTCAGGACCCACATCCACGCGCCGGCGCGGGGGCGGGTGCGGGCCGCGACGACGGTCAGGACGACGAGGTGCGCGGCGAAGACGTTCGGCGGCCAGGGCCAGCCGTCCGGCGAGCCGATGACCGCGAAGAAGGGAGTGAGTCCGAGCATGGCCCAGAAGGCGAGCACCGGCCGGACGAGCGTGAGCAGCACGATCCCGGCGGGCAGGCAGGCGAACACGAACGCCACGGCCCCGCCGCCGCCGAGCACGGCGAGCCCGGCGAGGAACACCAGGAAGGCGCACCAGGCGACGGTGGCGTGCGGGAGGTATCCGGTGTACACGCGTATGCGCGCCGGGAGGTACCGGGTGAGGGCGCGGTCCACGTCCAGCCGCGGCAGCGGCCGGTACGCGAAGGCGTCCTGGAAGAGATCCTGCCGCAGTCCCCGGAGTCCGCCCATGACCAGGCGTGCTTCGGGGCTGCGGCTCTTGGCGTGGGGGATGCGCGTCGTCTCGGTCACGCCAGCCAAGGTACGGGCCGGGAGGCGGACGGGTCGTCCGGCGGAATGGGGATTCTGCGGGGTCCGTCGCAGGTACTACGCGGGGGCCGGGCGACGTGGGCCTTCGAGGGGCCGCCGGAGGGTGCGGGGTTCGCCGGCGCCGCGGCTCGGCGGGTCTCGTACGGGTGGAAGGCCGTCCAGCACACGGTCAGGGCGAGGGCGAAGGCCGGGAGCCAGGCGAGGCGGGCCAGGATCCAGGCCGGGCCGTCCGGCGGCGTGTGCAGGCCGGTCAGCGGGTGGCCGGCCAGGAGGCCGCTCGCGGTGACGGCCATCAGGGCGGTCTGGTGCCAGAGGAAGACCGTCATCGCGGACAGGTTGAGCAGGGCGGTCCCGGCCCACGCAAGCGGCCGGCGCATCGCGCGGCGCAGCGGGCCCAGCAGCATCAGGGCGAGGCCGCACTGGGCCAGGCCGAAGCAGACGGCCGCGAGCGTCGGCGGGTTGAGGTTGGAGACCGCGGCGCCCGGGACGCCGACCATCGAGGCCGGGTAGCCGGCCCACGCGACCAGTGCGGCGGTCGCGGCCGCGCCGCACAGCAGCAGGCTCCGGCCCGCCCGGGGGCCGAGCCCGCCGCGCGCCCACAGCGCTCCGAGCGTGTACGGGACGAGCCAGCCGGCCGCGACGTTGATCCAGCCGAGCGCCTCGGGGCCGTCGAAGCCGAAGCGGAACAGGTCCACATGGGCCACGACGGCGAGCGGCCACAGCGGGTGGAGCCTCGCGATCACCGGGGTCGCCGCGGTCAGCGCGACGAAGACCAGCAGGAACCAGAGCGGGGAGAGGGCTAGTTTCCCCAGGGTGTGGACGGTCTGGAGCTCCGCTCCGGAGACCAGCAGCAGTCCCGCGGCCACCGCCCACAGCGCGAGGAGCGCGAGGACCGGCCGGAACAGCCGCGCCGTCCGCGCCGCGAGCCAGGTCCGGTAGGCCGTGCCGCGGGCCCGCGCGGCGAGGTGGCTCTTCACCCCGACGTGACCGCCGACCAGGAAGAACACCGCCAGAGTCTGGAACATCCAGGTGACCGGGGCGAGTTCGGGCCCGTACTGCAGCGGGCTCGCCGTCCGCAGCGTTCCCGTGTCCGCGACGAGCGCGGTGACCAGCCAGTGCCCGAGGACGACCCCGAGGATGGCCAGGGCACGCAGCGCGTCGACCGCGCGGTCCCGGCCGGGCGGGGTGGCGGCGTCGATGCGGCGCACGCGTGCGCGCAGGCTCATGGCGACGCCTGCCCGGCCACCGGTTCCTCCGCGCGGGCTCATCACGCCGGCTGCGCATCCGGTTCCTTCGCGCGGGCTCATCACGCCGGCCCCGCATCCGGTTCCTTCGCGCGGGCTCATGACGCCTCCACGATCGCGGCCATGGCGCGCAGGCCCGTGCTGCCGCGTTCCAGGTAGTCGCCGTGGCCGCCGGGGCCGGTGGCGAACGGTCGTGCGCCGAAGGCCGGTTCGGTGGGGTCGGGGCCCAGGCCGAGGGTGGTACCGAGGAGGTCGACGTTCGCGTGCGGCAGGTGGGCGACCCAGTCGCCGGAGGCGCGGCTCGCCCACACCCTCGCCCGCGTCCCCAGCGCCGCGGCGGTGTCCGCGCCGGTGCCGGGGCTGCCGTACAGGACGAGGTCGGTGACGTCCAGGCCGTGCGCCGCGCGGCCGCAGACCACCGCGCCGTACGAGTGGCAGAGCGCCGAGATCCGCGCGGGCGGGTTGAACGTGCGCAACAGGTCGACGAGCGCCCGCAGTCCGGGTGCGGCGGTGTCGGCCCGGCCCGGGGTGAGCACCTCGGGGCCCACGGTGTCGGGGGTGTCGTAGCCGAGCCAGGCCACCACGGCGGCGTCCGGGCCGAGGCGGGCGCTCAGTGCGGCCGCGCCGCGCCGGAACCGGCCGCCGTACGTGTCGAGGCGGACGTCCGAGCCGGGGACGAGCACCGCGATCCGCCGCGCCCGCTCCAGGTCGCCGAAGACCTCGACGATCCGGCCCCGGCCGCGGCCGTCGAAGGCCAGCAACCGGCTGTCCGCCAGTGCGCGCAGGTTCCTGGCGCGCCGCCGGTCGCCGTGCCCGTCGGCGAGGCGGGCGGCCTCGGCGACCGCGGCGCGGTGGGCCGCGTACCGCTGGGCGGGCCGGTCGGCCGCCCCGGACACGACGGCGTCGGGCGCGGGCACCGTCGCCCGCGTCGCCGCCCCGGACAGCGGGACGGCGACGGCGGCGACGAGGAGCGAGGCGAGCAGCGTGCGTCGGAGACGGTTCGTCTTCATGCCCCCGACGCTAGGAAGACGCCCTCGTCGCGGGCATCACACCAGGGGGGACACTTGCCGGGTAGCCCTCGGGTATGACACGTACGACACGCCGTCACCCCGGGATGTCACCACGCCAGTTGGGCAAGCTCCTCCGCGACCACCGCGCACGCGTCCGCCGCCGGGTCGATCAGGGGGAAGTGCCCGATGTCCTCCAGGAGCGTCAGGCCGACCGTCTCGCCGGCCTTCGCCGCCGCGTCCGCGTACGCCTCCGCGACCTCCGGCGGGACCACGATGTCGCTGCGGCCCTGGACGAGCGTCGTGGCGATGCCGGTGGGGAGGAGGGCGGCGGGGTCCGCGTAGGCGGCGCGGGTCCCCCACTCCGCCTCGCCGCCCAGGAGCTGGGTCACCGCCCCGCCGCACACGTCGAGTTCGACCGAGCGGGCGAAGTGGGCGATGGGGGCCAGCGCGACGACGCCGCGCAGGACCGGCGGGGCCGGCAGGCGCCAGGGGGCGTCCTGCGGCAGGCAGTGCCGGGCCGCGGCCCAGAGCGCCAGGTGGCCTCCCGCGGAGTGGCCGGTCAGCACGATCCGCCGCGGGTCGGCCTGCGGCAGGTGCGCGGCCGCGAGACCCGGCAGCGCGTCCATCGCCGCGGCCACGTCGTCGAAGGTCTCCGGCCAGCGGCCGGCGACCGGGGCCGCGCCGCCCTGCCGGGGGATGTCGCTGCCGCGCCGGTACTCGACGTTGGCGACGGCGAAACCGCGGCGCGCGAGAAAGTCCACGAAAGGAGTCAGGTGCTGCCGGTCGTACGGCGACCGCCAGGCCCCGCCGTGCAGGGCGACGACCAGCGGCGCCTGCCGGCTCCCGTCGCGCGGGGCGTAGAAGTCGACGATCTGGTCCGGGTGTTCGCCGTACGGGGCGGACGCGTCGGGGGCGACGGCCGGGTGCGAGAAGGCCGAGGCTTCTTCGGCGGCGTCGCGCGCGGCGGGGTCCGGCATGGCAGTTCCAACCTCTCGGGGACGGGGCCGAACCGGCCTGATCCGGCCTGACCTGCGGGGACGGTACCAAAAGCCCGCCCCCGCAGATCAGCCGTTCATCAGACCGTCCGACCGCCGTCCGCGGCACCTGCCGCGGCGTCGCCCATGACGTCCGCCACGACCTCCGCCAGCACCCGCGCCGCCCGCTCCGCGTCCGCGAAGCCGACGTACAGCGGGGTGAAGCCGAAGCGCAGCACGTCCGGCCGGCGCAGATCGCCCACGACACCGCGGGCGATCAGCTCCGCCATCACCGCCGGCGCCGCCTCGCAGCGCAGCGCGACCTGGCTGCCCCGCTCCTCGTGCGCCTCCGGCGTCAGCGACTCGACGGCTCCGGTAGGCACGTACGCCCGCACGCACTCCAGGAAGAAGTCCGTCAGCGCGAGCGACTTCGCGCGCACGTCCTCGATCGCGACCCCGTCCCACACGTCGAGCGCCGCCTCGAGCGCCAGCATCGACAGGATGTCGGGGGTCCCGACCCGGCCGCGCACCGCGCCGTCCGCCGCCGCGTAGCCGGGCGTCATGGCGAACGGGTCGGCGTGCGAGTTCCAGCCGGGCAGCGGCGAGTCGAAGGCCGCCTGGTGGCGCTCGGCGACGTACAGGTACGCGGGCGAACCGGGGCCGCCGTTCAGGTACTTGTACGTACAGCCGACCGCGAGGTCGACGCCGTGCGCGTCCAGGCCGACCGGCAGCGCGCCCGCGCTGTGGCACAGGTCCCAGACCGCCAGCGCGCCCGCCGCCCGCAGGGCCGCGGTGATGCCGGGCAGGTCGTGCAGCCGGCCGGTGCGGAAGTCGACGTGGTTGACCAGCGCGGCGGCCGTACGGGGACCCGCCGCGGCGGCGACCTCCGCCGGATCCACCGGGACCAGCGTCCGGCCGGTCATCCGCGCCGCGGACTCGGCGATGTACCCGTCCGTGGGAAACGTCGTCGCGTCGACGAGGATCTCGTCCCGGTCGTCCCCGGCGAGCCGCGCCGCGGCGACGACCGCCTTGAAGACGTTCACGCTGGTCGAGTCGCCGACGACGATCTGCCCGGGGGCCGCCCCGACCAGCGGGGCGATCCGGTCGCCGATCCGCTCCGGGGCGGTCCACCAGCCCGACTCGTCCCAGGAGCGGATGCGCAGCCGCCCCCACTCGCGGGTGATCACGTCGGCCATCCGGTCCGGCACGTGCGCGGGCAGCGCGCCGAGCGAGTTGCCGTCCAGGTAGACCGCGTCGTCCAGGGCGAACAGCTCGCGCCGCTTGGCGAGCGGGTCGTGGGAGTCGAGCCGCCGGGCGGTCTCGCGCAGGTCGGAGGTGGTCTCAGACATGGCTGCGCGCCGTCCACAGCTCGGGGAACACGTTCTTCTGTGCCCGCTTCTCCAGCCAGGCCACGCCCGCGGAGCCGCCGGTGCCGGTCTTGGAGCCCATGGCCCGGCGGGTGGCGACCAGGTGGTCGTTGCGCCAGCGCCAGACGAGCTCGGCGACGTCGCTCAGTGCCTCGCCGAGGCGGACCAGCTCGGCGTTCTGGTCGGGGTCGGCGTAGATCCCGGCCCAGATGTGCTCGATCTCGGGCGAGGTCTCGTACCGCAGCGCCAGGTCGCGGCCGAGGACGGCCTCCGGCACCGGCAGCCCGCGGCGGGCGAGGAGCCGCAGCACCTCGTCGTACAGGCTCGGCTCCTGCAGCGCCTTCTCCAGCTCCGCGTGGACCCGGGGCGCGCCGCGGTGCGGCACCAGCATGGACGCGGACTTCTCGCCGAGCAGGAACTCCATCCGCCGGTACATCGCCGACTGGAAGCCGGAGCCCTCGCCGAGCGCGCCGCGGTAGGAGTTGAACTGCGCCGGGGTGAGCTGGGCCAGCGGCCGCCAGGAGTGGTTCAGGGCCTCCAGCTGGCGCACGGAGCGCTTGAGCGCGTCCATCGCCACGGGGATCCGGTCCTCGCGCAGGGCGCGGCTCGCGGTCTCCCACTCGTGGACGATCACGGTGAACCACAGCTCCATGACCTGGGTGGTGACCAGGAAGACCATCTCGCCCGGGTCGTCGGAGCGGAGGTGCTGGAGGTGGGTGAGGACGTCCGCCTGGACGTAGTCCTCGTAGGGCGTGGTGCCCGCGAAGTCGAGGTTCGGGTCATCGACCGAACCGGCTCCGGAGGCATCGGGGAAAGTAGACATTTCTGTCTCCTCGATACGTACTTCCGGGTAGCGGTCCGCTCCTTCCGTGTGACGACGGAGCCCCGGTCCCCTCGGGGCGCGCACGACGGCGTGCACGTCCCACGCGCATCATGGCACGATCGGGCCCGTGATGTAGCTCCCGTCTTCGTCATACGGATATGCGTTCGAACGGCAGCCGTTCAGGCCCTTGATCTGCTGCATCATCACCGGCGCGAGCTTGCCCACTCCCGGGCAGCTCATGTGCTGCCGGATGCCGATCTCGTGCCCGACCTCGTGGTTGATGATCAGATGCCGGTACTCGGCGGGCGACCCGGAGAACGTCGGGGAGCCCAGCACCCAGCGCTTGAGGTTCACCACCACGCCCTGCGTGGTCTCGCAGTTCAGCTCGCCGTGCGTGTTCAGGCCCACCGCCAGGCAGAGCCGGTCGGCGGTGTCCGGGGTGGCGATCTTGATGACGAAGTCGGCGTTCTCGGTGACCAGCTGGAAACGACCGCGGCCGTGCGCGGCCCAGCCGCGCGGATGGGCCAGGATCGCCTCGATCTCGGCGGCCGCCTCGCGCGCGGAGATGTCCACGCCGTCCTCGACCTGGACCCGGTAGCGGCGCAGCGTGCCGCCGGAGCCGACCGGGGTTCCGGCGGAGTCGGCGGTGGTGAACGTGCCCTGCCCGGACTTCGGGACCGTGGTCTTCTTCGGCTTCGGCTTGGGCTTCGGCGTCGGAGTGGGCTTCGGCGTGGGCGTCGGGCTGGGGCTCGGCGGCGGGCTGGGCACCTGGGTGGGGATGCGCTCCGGCTCGGGCGCGGCCTGCGCCTCCCGGGTGTCCTTCCAGTACGCGAGCGCCGCGCCGCCGCCGAGCGTCATGCCCGTCAGGACGACGGCGAGCAGCAGCAGCCGGCCTACGGGACGGCGCCTGCTCCGGGCGCGGCGACGCCCCTGCGCACGTCTGCGCCCCCGGTTTCCGGCACCCCGCTTGCCCACGACAGTTCCCCCCTGCGCCGGCCTCGTGGGCCGGATGGTCAATTCGATGGTTCGTGCGATCGTACCGGCCGGACCTGTCGCCCCCCGGTGGGCGGTCCCTGCACGAAGGGGACCCGGAGTCCTGCTCCGGGCCCCCGACCTGCGGTGTTCTCGCGGTCAGTTGAGGGTGTCGGCCGCCGTGGGCGAGGAGTCGCGCAGGAAGGTCGAGCAGCGCTCGTACTCGTCCTGCTCGCCGATCGACTGCGCGGCCCGCGCCAGCGCGTGCAGCGCACGCAGGAAGCCGCGGTTGGGCTCGTGCTCCCACGGCACCGGGCCGTGGCCCTTCCAGCCGGCGCGGCGCAGCGCGTCCAGGCCGCGGTGATAGCCGGTGCGGGCGTACGCGTACGACTCGACGACGCGGCCGCCCTCGAACGCCTCGTCGGCGAGCCGGGCCCACGCCAGCGAGGACTTCGGGTACTTCGCCGCGACGTCGGCCGGCGCGGTGCCCTCGGCGAGCAGCTCGCGCGGCTCGGGGTCGTCGGGCAGGTGGGTGGGGGGAGGTCCCCCCAGCAGGTTCTCGTGGATGGCCATGGGGCCAGTCTGCCTCAGACGGCCGCCCGGCCCGGCATGCGACCGCGGCGCCGTCGCCGCGCCCGCGCGCCGCCTCAGGCGGTCGCCTGGCCCGGGTGCTCGGGGTGCCCGCGATGGTCCTCGTCCCGTTCGCCCGGGTCCAGCGGGGGCGAGGTGACGCCGCAGTGGACCTTGCAGCCGGGGTGGCAGTCGGCCGCCTTCGGCTCGCGGATGGTGACCCAGGCCAGGACCGCGCCCGCCACCAGCAGCCCGGCGCACATCGGCATCGCCCGCTTGAAGGTGTCCCCGAACTCCTCCGCCGAGCGGTACGCCTCCGGGCCCATCCCGGCCAGCAGCGGCAGCGCGGCCACCGCGAGCAGGCCCGCGGCCCGCGCGGCCGCGTTGTTGATGCCGCTGGCCAGGCCCGCCCGGGACACGTCCACGGAGGACAGCACGGTCGCGGTGAGCGGGGCCACCAGCGCGGTCATGCCGAGGCCCAGGACCAGCAGCGCGGGCAGCACGTCGGCCACGTACGAGGCGTTCTCGCCCACCCTCAGCATCAGCAGCATCCCCGCCGCGCACAGCAGCGGGCCGACGGTGAGCGGGATGCGCGGCCCGATCTTCTCGCCCAGCTCCCCCGCCCGCGCCGACAGCAACAGCATCAGCACCGTCGTCGGCAGCAGCGCGGTGCCGGCCTGCAGCGCCGAGTACCCGGAGACCACCTGGAGCTGGAGCGCGGCCAGGAAGAAGAAGCCGCTGAACGCCGCGTACACGCAGAGGGTCACGAGGTTGACCGCGGTGAACAGGCGGGACTTGAAGATCGACAGGGGCAACATGGGGTGCGGGGTCCGGCCTTCCCACCAGACGAACGCCACGCCCACCACCACCCCCACGGCGCCCGCGAGCCAGCTCTCGCCGATGAAGCCGTACGTGACCAGCGCCAGCGCCGCCGCGCCGAGCAGCGCGCCGAAGATGTCGAAGCGCCCGTGGTCCGCCTCGGTGTCGCGGGTCTCCGGGACGTGCCGCAGCGTGATCGGCACGCAGATCGCGGCCAGCGGCACGTTCAGCAGGAAGATCCAGCGCCAGCCGGGCCCGTCGACGAGCCAGCCGCCGACGAAAGGTCCCACCGCCGCGCCCACCCCGCCGAAGCCGGACCACAGGCCCACCGCCCGGGCCCGGTCGTCGGGATGGAAACTGGCCTGCAGGATCGCCAGCGAGCCCGGGGTGAGCAGCGCGCCGCCGATGCCCTGCAGGGCGCGCGCGGCGATCAGGATCTCCGCGTTGGGCGCGAGCCCGCACAGCAGCGAGGCGAGCGCGAACCAGACCACGCCGACGACGAAGACCTTCCGCCGCCCGTAGCGGTCGCCCAGCGCCCCGCCGAGCAGGATCAGCCCGGCGAGCGTGAGCATGTACGCGTTGACGGTCCACTGGAGCGCCGCCATGTCCGTGCCGAGGTCCTCGCCGATGTGCGGCAGGGCGACGTTGACGACGGTGGAGTCGAGCAGCACCATCCCGGATCCGAGCACCGTCACGACGACGACCCAGCGCCCGGGCGGCGTCCGCAGCCGTATCTGGGTCTCGGTATCGGCCATACCGGCCATGCTCCCCTACGCGGACGGGCCCGGCACGTCGCGGTGACGTGCCGGGCCCGGGTACCCCGTCGGGGTTACTTCACGTGCGTGCCCGCGGAGCGCAGCGCCTCGCAGGCCTCGACGACGCGCGCGGCCATGCCGGCCTCGGCCAGCTTGCCCCAGGTGCGCGGGTCGTAGGTGGACTTCTTGCCGACCTCGCCGTCGACCTTCAGGACGCCGTCGTAGTTCTTGAACATGTGGTCCGCGACCGGACGCGTGAAGGCGTACTGGGTGTCGGTGTCGAGGTTCATCTTGACGACGCCGTTCTCCAGCGCGGTGGCGATCTCCTCGCGCGTGGAGCCGGAGCCGCCGTGGAAGACGAAGTCGAACGGGCTGACCTTGCCGAACTTCTCGGCGACGCCGGCCTGCAGGTCCTTCAGCAGCTCGGGGCGGAGCACGACGTTGCCCGGCTTGTAGACGCCGTGCACGTTGCCGAAGGAGGCGGCCAGCAGGTAGCGGCCCTTCTCGCCCAGGCCGAGGGCCTCGGCGGTGCGGACCGCGTCCTCGACGGTGGTGTACAGCTCGTCGTTGATCTCGTGGCTGACGCCGTCCTCCTCGCCGCCGGTCGGGGTGATCTCGACCTCGAGGATGATCTTCGCGGCGGCGGCCTTGGCGAGCAGCTCCTGGCCGATGGCCAGGTTGTCCGCGAGGGTCTCGGCCGAGCCGTCCCACATGTGCGACTGGAACAGCGGGTTCTCGCCCCGGGCCACGCGCTCGGCGGAGACCTCGATCAGCGGACGGACATAGCCGTCCAGCTTGTCCTTCGGGCAGTGGTCCGTGTGCAGCGCGATGTTGACGTCGTACTTCGCGGCGACGATGTGCGCGAATTCGGCCAGGGCGACGGCGCCCGTGACCATGTCCTTGCTGTGCTGGCCGCCCAGGAACTCGGCGCCACCGGTCGAGATCTGGATGATGCCGTCGCTGTTGGCCTCCGCGAAACCGCGGAGCGCAGCGTGCAGCGTCTGGGACGAGGTGACATTGATGGCCGGGTAGGCGAACTTGCCTGCCTTCGCCCGGTCGAGCATCTCGTTGTAGACCTCGGGGGTTGCGATGGGCATTCGTCCGCTCCTTGTGATGTGCGGTTGAGTGTGGTGCTAGCCCTGACCTGGGGTCGACGTCATCGTCGGTGCGCCCATCTTTCCAGACTCTTGACCTCCCCTTACAGGTCAGGGCGGAGCGTTTCACGTGAAACACTCCGCCCTGCCCGAAAACCGCTGGTCACACCTTGATCAGGTGATTCGGCATCAGTCCCGCCGTCAGCCGAGACCGAGCTCGTCCAGCGCGTACGCGTAGAGATACGGCACGCCGGCCGTGCCGCTGATCTTCTCGCCGGCACCGGTGGCGCGGTCGACGATCGTCGCGACGGCGACGACCTCGGCGCCGGCCGCGCGGGCGGCCTCGACGGCGGTGAGCGGCGAGCCGCCGGTGGTGGAGGTGTCCTCGACGATCAGGACGCGGCGGCCCTTGATGTCCGGGCCCTCGACCTGGCGCTGCATGCCGTGCGCCTTGGCGGCCTTGCGGACGACGAAGGCGTCCAGGCGGCGGCCGCCGCGGGCGGCGGAGGCGTGCAGCATCGAGGTGGCGACGGGGTCGGCGCCGAGGGTGAGGCCGCCGACCGCGTCGAAGTCCAGCTCGGCGGTCAGATCGAGCATGACCTGACCGACCAGGGGCGCGGCGGAGCCGTCCAGCGTGATGCGGCGCAGGTCGACGTAGTAGTCGGCCTCCAGACCCGAGGAGAGGGTCACCTTGCCGTGCACCACGGCCTTGTCCTTGATCTGCTGGAGCAGCTCAGCGCGTACGTCAGTCATGCTCATGAGCTTAAGGGCCCTGCGCTAGAGCCGACGCCAGGCGAAGGTCGCCTCGATCTCCAGGGGGTCGATCGGGGTGACGAGCCGGGGCAGCGTGTTGAGTCCGTTCGGCGGACCGGACTGCGGCTCGACACAGACCGCGGCGTCCTGCTCGTCGTAGACGACCACCCACTCGGCGCGGCTGGTGATCCGGAGCTCCAGCCGCTCCGGCCAGGTCAGCGTCACGTCGATGCCGCCGGGCATGCCGAAGCAGTCGTCCCACGGGCCGGGGAGGGGGTCGATACGGCGCCCGGTGGGGAGGTGGTCGTCGCCTCGCTCCTCCTGCCAGGCGGGGCTGAAGTCCAGCCGCACGGGCTCGGACGGGCCGTCGGGGCCGTCCAGGACCCGGTGGAACCAGGGGTGCCAGCCGGCCTGCGCCGGGAACGAGGCGTCGGCCGTCTCGACGCCCATCCGCAGGGTGAGCGAGTCCTCGGTGAGTTCGAAGACCTGGGTGACGGTCCCGGCGTACGGCCAGGGCTCGACGAGCCGGTAGGCGAAGGTCGCGCTGCGCTCGTCCGCGATGACCGGGCGCCAGGCGCCGTCCCGCACGGTGCCGTGGATGGCGTGCGGCGGGGAGTTGAGCGGCAGCTGGTGCTTCTCGCCGCCGTTGCGGAACTCGCCGAGGGCGGTCCGGCCGCACCAGGGCGCCATGGGGAAACTGCCGTACTTCTCGCCCTGGCGCAGGAGTTCGGCGCCGCCGATCCGGAGGCCGGCGATGCGGCAGCCGTTCTCGGGGTCGATGGTCAACTCGGCGTCGCCCGCCGTCAGTCGCGTCTGCATGCTCACGGACCCGACCTTAGGCGCTGTCAGCGCCGGCGGCGCAGAGCACGCCCGACGACCACGGCGGACGCGATGGCCAGCGCGGCGGCCGGGGCCACCCACCGCAGCGCCGCCCCGGCGCGCGCGGCCTCGGGCGGCGGCACCGGCGCGTACCGCCCCCGCGGCGGCGCGTGGTCGACCTCCTCTGCACTGCGCCCGATCATCGTCCGCCGCGCGTGCGCCGCCTCGGCGGGCGGCTCGGCGTCGAACTCGTCGTCGATCAGGGGCTCCAGGGAGGAGGGCGGGACGGGCACGTCGAAGACGGAGTCGGAGGGTGTCTCGTCGTCGGACGACACCTCGTCGTCGGAGGACGCAGGGGAGCCGGGGGAGCCGCCGTCGTCGGAGGCGGAGGCGTCGGCAGGGGCCGGCGCGTCGCCGGAGGCGGGCGCGGCGTGAGGTGTGTCGGCGTCGGACGACACCTCGTCGCCTGAGGCGGAGGCGGAGGCGGGCGCGTCGGCCTCGGCGGCGCACGCGTCACCGGAGGTGTCGTCGCCCCCGGCGGAGGCCTCGCTCCGCGGCGGCGCGGCGTCGGCGGCCGCTTCCGGGGCGGCCTGCTCGTCCCGGCCGTCCGACGCCTCGCGCGCCTCCGGCAGCGCGCTCGCCTCGGGCTCGGCGTCGTCGGGAACCGGCCTCTCCCGGCCCGCCTCCTCCGCCAGCGCCTCCGCGAACCGCGCCAGGAGGCGGTGGGCCGCGGTGGCGGCGGTGTCCGGCGGGACCTCGGCGAGGCGTCCGTCGGCGGCGACGGTGCCGGTGAAGCCGAGCGTGGCGCCGTCCTCGGCGGGCGCGAGGCGCAGGGTCAGGCTCAGCTTCGCGCCGCCCGTGCCGCGCGCCTCCGTGCCCTCGCCCTCCACCGTCCAGGTGTCGCCGCCCGCCCCGGTGAGGCGGAGGGCGCCGCGGTACGTGATGGTGTGGCCGCCCACCCGGACCCGAAGCCGGCCGGCGAGCGGGCCGGCGGCCGCGTCGGCGTCCTGCTGGAGGCCGGGGACGCAGCGCGCCACCCGTGCGGGGTCCGCCAGCGTCTGGCGGAGCAGTTCGGGCGTGACCGGAACGAACACCTCATGCTCCATGGGACCCGAGCGTACTCAGCCCGCCCGCCCCCGTCTGCGCTTTGCCCCCGCCGCGCTCACCCCGCGTACCGCGGGTGCACCAAAGTGGACGGGAGGGGGGAGTCCGGGGTGCGGGTCTCCTCGACGCGCCGCGCGCCGGTCGCCAGGGCCTGCGGCGTCAGGGAGAGCAGGGGCGGGGCGTCGGCCGGGAGGGCGGTGGGTACGGGCCGGTCGCGTGCGGCCAGGACGTACGCCCAGTCGTGGCCCTCGGCGCCCGCCGCGTACGGACCGGTGATGAAGCCCGCCGCGCGGAGCGTCGCGTCGACGGTCCAGTACGTGTCCGGGCGCTCCGCCGCCGAGCCGGCGTGCACCGCGAGGCGGCCGCCCGGTGCGAGGACCCGCGCGGCGAGCCCGTAGAACTCCTCGGAGTAGAGCTTGGCGCTCTCCGCGGCCCCGGGGTCGGGCAGGTCCGAGACGACCACGTCGTACGCCCCGGGCTCGCGCCGCGCCTCCTGCCGCAGCCAGCGGAACGGGTCCGCGACCTCGACCCGCACCCGCGGGTCCCGCAGCGCGCCGCCGTTGAGCGCGGTCAGCTCCGGGTGGCTGCGGGCGAGCCGGACGACGCCCGGGTCGAGCTCGACGACGGTGACGGAGACGGCCTCCGGGTACCGCAGCGCCTCGCGCGCCGCGAGCCCGTCGCCCCCTCCGAGGACGAGGACCCGGCCGCGGGGACCGTTCATCGCGGGGTGCACGAGGGCCTCGTGGTACACGTGCTCCTCGCCGCCGGCCCGCGGCCGGCCGCCCACGAACAGCGTGGCCGGGCCCTCGCGCCCGCCGGTCACCACGACCTCCTGGAAGTCGGTGCGCACGGCGACGCGCACCCCGTCGCCGTACACGGCCCGCCGCGCGGCCCGCTCGAAGTCGTCGACGAGCGCCGTCGCGGTGGCGAGCAGCGCCAGGACGACGCCGTTCACCGCGAGCAGCATAATCCGTCTGCGGCGCGTCAGGTCGTGCCGGAACAGCCACAGCACCAGCGCCCCGCCCGCGACGGCGTTGACCGCGCCGGTCACCAGCGCGCCGGTGAGCTGGCCGAGCCAGGGCAGCAGCAGGAACGGGAAGGCGAGCCCGCCGACCAGCGCGCCGACGTAGTCCGCGGCGAAGAGGTCCGCGACCGTCCCGGCGGGGTCGTCGGCCGCGCCGGCGGCCCGCCGCCGCGTGCCCCGGGAACCGCCGCCGGCCGCACCGTCGCGCGCCGCCGCGGCCCGCTGGATGAGCGCCATCAGCAGCGGGATCTCGGCGCCGATCAGTACGCCGATCGCCAGCGAGAACGCCACCAGCACGTAGCGCGCCTCGCCGAACCAGGCGAACGCCGCGTACAGCACGAGCGCCGAGCAGCCGCCGATGAGCGCGAGGCCCGCCTCGACCAGGCCGAAGCCGACCGCCGCGCGGCACCGCAGCCGCTTGGCGAGCAGCGAGCCGACGCCCATGGCGAAGACCATGACGGACAGCACGACGGACGCGTGGGTGACCGAGTCGCCGATCAAGTACGAGGCGAGGGCGACCAGTTCGAGCTCGTAGACCAGCCCGCAGGCGGCGCAGACGAAAACGACCGCGAGCACCGGGTACCGCACCGAGGCGGGCCGCACCGGCGGTGCCGGCGGTGCACCCGGTCGCTGTCGCTCCGCGGGCTGGGGCAGCCGGTCCGCGGGTGGGGGCGACAGAGACAGGGGCGGGTCGATCATGTCCGTAACGCTACGTCACGAATGTTGAACACTTTGTCACCCACACGAGTGCAATGGGCAGGTATCGCGGCGCTCCGGGCGGCATCACAGGACGGCGGACATCCGCGCGCCGATACGGGTGCGCGTCACCACCAACTGCCCTTCCTCCGGGTAGGCGTGCCAGGTGCGCCAGCGCACCTGGCCCTCGTGCTTCTGCGCCAGCATCGCGGTGAACGCGTAGGGCGAGCCGGGAAACATTCCGGCGAGGCCGTTGGGGTGGTCGGCGACCAGGGCGAGGAGTTCCTGCGCGCGGCCGGCGAACGAGCCCTGCGAGAGATTCTCGACGCGGGCGGCGAACTCGTACTCCCACTCCCCCACGCGCTTGGAGACGCCCAGCGGCAGGGGTGTGCTGCTGCCGGGCATGCAGGCGACGGTCTCGGAGCAGTTGCCGTGCTCGTCCTCCAGGAGCACCTGGTGGGAGGCGCCGAGCAGGCGCAACTGGAGCTTGGCGCCGGTCAGTTCGAGATCGAGCACGGCGAGGGCGGGCAGCGGCTCGCGCCCGAGGGCCCAGGCCAGGTCGGCCGCGCACGTGTCGGTATAGGTGGTTTTCAGGGTGGTGAGCATGGGTCGGCTCCGCAAACACGGTTTGACGGGTGGGCCGGGGGCGCCCCGGAGAAGGTTTTCAACGGGATGGGGGATCGCCGTCTCGGTTCCACACACGGTCCGAGGGCTGGATGTTCTCAACAGCGAGAAAACCACGAACTCCCGGAACCATGCAGCGTTTTTACCCAACTTGACGTGGTTTCCATCCCCTCGGGGGCCTCTGGGTTCAACTGTTCAATCAGAACCGATCGTCAGTTCCGACAAGAATCGACGCTTCCGGCACAACAGGAAGCCCCCCGACGGTCATTGCCCGACCCGTCAGGCGGCTCCCCGCCCGGCGGCGGACCGACTGCCCCGTGTCAGTCGCCTCCGCCGCCGCCCCCGCAACCGCCGCCCCCGCAGGACGACGAGCTGCACGAGCTCCCGCCCCCGCAGGAGCTGCCGCTGTTGCCGCCGCCCTCCCACCAGCTGCGCCGGCGTCCGCGCCGCCCGGGCCTGTTCCGGTTGGCCCGGTTGGCCAGCACCAGAGCGATCAGCACGACACCGAAGATGATGAGCGCTGCCTCCATGCCGTCCTCCCCCGTCGTCCTCGTCCACGCACCCTGCGTGCACGTGCCGGGGAGATGCCCTCCCCACGGGGCCGCCCAACCCCACTTGAGGAACTCCAGAGCTTCGCCCCGGGGCGCCGTCCGGCGATGCGCCAGGATGGTCCCGGGAGTATCGACGGGAACTCGAGTGAGGACGGTGGAGACGTGAACGCCAGGCCCCTGCTGAACCGACGGCTGGACGGACTCGGGACGACGATCTTCGCGGAGATGTCGGCGCTGGCGACCGCGACGGGCGCGATCAACCTGGGCCAGGGCTTCCCCGACACGGACGGCCCCGAGGAGGTCCGTGAGGCCGCCGTCCGCGCCCTGCGCGACGGGCGTGGCAACCAGTACCCGCCGGGCCCGGGCGTTCCGGAGCTCCGCCGGGCGATCGCCGACCACCAGCGCCGCTTCTACGGCCTCGCCTTCGACCCGGACACCGAGGTCCTGGTCACGGCCGGCGCCACCGAGGCCATCGCCGCGGCCATGCTGGCGCTGCTCGAGCCGGGCGACGAGGTCATCGCCTTCGAGCCCTTCTACGACTCCTACGCCGCCTGCATCGCGATGGCCGGCGCGCGGCGCGTGCCGCTCACCCTGCGCGCCCCGTCCTTCCGCCCGGACCTCGACGAACTGCGGTCCAAGATCACCCCGCGCACCCGCCTCCTGCTCCTCAACACCCCGCACAACCCCACGGGCACGGTCCTCACCGACGAGGAGCAGCGCGCCATCGCCGCCCTCGCCGTCGAGCACGACCTGCTCGTCGTCACCGACGAGGTGTACGAGCACCTGGTCTTCGACGGCGCCGCGCACACGCCGATCGCCGCCCTGCCCGGCATGCGCGAGCGCACCGTCTCCATCTCCTCGGCCGGCAAGACCTTCTCCTTCACCGGCTGGAAGGTCGGCTGGGTCACGGCGGACGCGCCGCTCGTCGCCGCCGTCCGGACCGCCAAGCAGTACCTCACGTACGTCTCGTCCGGGCCGTTCCAGTACGCCGTCGCCGAGGCGCTCCGTCTGCCGGACGCGTACTTCGAGAGCTTCCGCGCCGACCTGCAGCGCCGGCGCGACCTGCTCGCCGACGGGCTGCGGGCGGCCGGGTTCGAGGTGTACCGGCCCCAGGGCACGTACTTCGTCACCACCGACATCACCCCCTTCGGCGAGAAGGACGCCTACGCCTTCTGCCGCGCCCTGCCCGAACGCTGCGGCGTCGTCGCCATCCCCAACTCCGTCTTCTACGACGACCCCGACGCCGGCCGCAGCCAGGTCCGCTTCACCTTCTGCAAGCAGGACGACGTCCTCCACGAGGCCGCCACCCGTCTGCGCGGCCTGGCGGCACGGCCGTCCTGACAACCCCTCACGCGGGTTTCGCATCCTTCTCCCCGACCGACGGAACTCGCCGAGGGAGCGGATCGCAGTGGAGATGATCATCGGGGGCGTCGTGGCCGCCGTCGCGGTGGTGCTGTGGGTGGTCGGCGAGCGGGGCGCGCGCAGGCGGAAGAAGGCGTTCTGGGAGCGGTACGGCACCTACGAGGGGTTCCGCCGTCAGGTGGACGAGGAGAAGGTCCGGGCCGTGCGGCGGGACCGCGGGGACGTCGCGGCGATCAAGGCGGTGCGGGTCGATCACCCGCTCGCCTCGCTGGTGCACGCCAAGAGGTACGTCGACGAGCTGTAGGCCCGGGCTGTCGTCGTCCTCGGCGCGCCCCCTCCGTGCCGCCCGGATCGTCGGGTAGACCGATTTGTCGGAAATGGCCCGATGTATTGGTTCGCGTGTGCACGGAGGTGCGTCCTGTCCGCCGAGACCCTCGAACGCGCGGCCCCCTCGGCCGCGGGCGTCGTCGTCCGGCCGTCGCCGCGTCCGCGGACGGCGCTGCGGCGGGCCGTGCCCGCGCTGGGGCTGTTCGCCGCGGCGCGGCTCACCGGGACGGCGGTGCTCGCGCTCTGGGCCTGGCACCTCGACCGATCGCCGCGGGCGCTGCTCGCCAGGTCCCTGGACTCCGAGTGGTACGCGGCGATCGCCGCGCACGGCTACGGGCGGACGCTGCACCTGCCCGGCGGGGCCGTCCACTCCGACCTGGCGTTCTTCCCGCTGTACCCCGGTCTCGTCCGGGCCGTCTCCACCGTGCTGCCCGTCACCGGAGGCACCGCCGGGCTGCTGGTGTCCTGGGCCTCGGCGGCCGTGGCGGCCTGGGGCGTGTACCTGGTCGCCGAGCGCACCGCCGGACGGGCCACCGCGACCTGGCTCGTCCTGCTGTGGGGCATGCTGCCGCACTCGATCGTGCTGTCCATGGCGTACACCGAGCCGGTGATGACCGCGCTCGCCGCCTGGTCGCTGTACGCCCTGCTGACCCGCCGCTGGCTCTGGGCCGGCACCCTCGCCGCGCTCGCCGGGCTCTCCCGGCCGAGCGGGATCGCCGTCGCCGCGGCGGTGCTCGCGGCGGCCGCCTGGGAGCTGTGGCGGCGGCGCGGCCGGGCCGGGCCCCGGGTGTGGGCCGCCGCCGCCGTCGCACCGGCGGGCTGGCTGGCGTACGTGCTGTGGGTGGGGGTGCGGCGACACGATCCGCTGGGCGGCTACTTCGCCGTCCAGGACGGCTGGACCTCCCGCTTCGACTTCGCCCAGGGCACCCTGCGCGTCGTACGGGACATGCTGCTCCGGCCCGCCCAGTTCGGCTTCACGATGGCGCTGGTGATCACGGCGGCCGGGGTGCTGCTCTTCGCGCTGCTGCTGCTCGCCGAGCCCGGGCGGCGGCCCCCGCTGCCGGTGCTCGTCTACACCGGCGTGCTCGTGCTGATCACGGTCGGCGGCTCCGGCTTCTTCGAGTCCAAGCCGCGCTTCCTGCTGCCGGCCTTCCCGCTGCTGCTGCCGCTCGCGGCCGCCATGGCGAGAGCCCGGCCACGGGCGGCGATCACGGTCGCCGTCGCCCTGGCCGGGCTCTCGTTCTGCTACGGGGCGTACGCGCTGACGCTCGCCCGGATGGCGCTCTAGGGCCGGTCCGGCGGATCAGTGCCGGACAAGGCCCTGGGCGCCTGAGGTCACTCGGACTCGGTGCCCTCGCCGGACTCGCCGTCCTTGTCCTCCGGGGAGGCCAGGCCGAACTGCTCCAGCAGCCACTTGTCGAACTCGATCGACGCGCGCACCCAGCTGACCGTCGACGACACGAAGTGCTCCAGGGAGACACCGGTGCCGATCAGCATCTGCGCCTCGCCGATGAGCCGGAGGGTGGCGGAGCCGTCCTCCTCCTCGTGCAGGTGCGTGTAGACCTTGGGCCACAGGGTGCGGCGGTTCCAGTCGTCGATCGCGTCCAGGACCTTGGCGCGGTCGTCGGCGGAGTGCGGGCGGTCGTAGAAGGTACGGACGGAGAAGACCTGCTGCTCCCCCTCGCCGCGGAACATGAAGTACGTGCGGAAGTCCTCCCACGGAGCGGCGAGGTCACCCTCGTCGTCCACCACGTACTTCAGCTCCATCTGGTCGAGGAGCTGCTTGACCAGGTCCTGGTCGGGGACGACGGGGCCCGCCGGTCCTGCAGCCTGAGGCTGGGGCTGGGCCCCGAAAGACGGAATCGAGGACGGGTCGATGCTCACCGAGGATTTCCCTTCGTACGGATGTTGTCATCCTCTCCCATGCGGGGCGGGGGGTGGCAAGCCCACCGGGCCGTTCCGGGGGCGTATCCGCTGCGAGCTGACATGATCTCGTGCCATGGGGGAGACACGACGACGCGGCCGGAAGTGGCTCTGGATCTCGCTGACCCTGATCGCCGCGGTGGTCGGCCTGCCGGTCGGGGCCGTGGCCTGGGGCGCCTACCAGCTGGACCAGGCCGGTGAGCCCAAGCCCGTCGACTGCGCCGAGGCCATGGACTGGGCCGGGGCGACGCTGCCGAGGAGCGCCGGGGACCCGCGCTGCACCGGCACGCACTGGCTGGACGTGAACATCCGCTCCGAGTTCCGGATGCCGCGCGACGAGGTCCCCGGCTGGCTGGCCGGCACGTGGCCGGCCGGGGTGCCGAAGACCGAGTACTGCCTGGACGACGCCGCCGCCCTCTGCATGCACCTGGAGGACGAGGCCCTGGCGGCGGATCCCCTGTCGGGACCCGCCGCCGTGGACGTGAGCGTGCGGTACGAGGACGGGGAGACCGCCCTCGTCACCGTCAGCGCCTTCACGGTGTAGCGCCCGGTCGGGCGCCCTGCCGCGCCGCTCCTCCTGCGCGCCTCCTACTGCGCCGCGCCCACGATCAGCCCGTCCTCGAAGCGGTCCACGCGGACCGTGTCGCCGTCGCGGACCTCGCCGGCCAGGATCTCCCTGGCGAGGCGGTCGCCGATCGCCGTCTGGATCAGGCGGCGGAGCGGGCGGGCGCCGTACGCGGGGTCGTTGCCCTCGTCGGCCAGCCACTCCAGGGCCGCCGGGGTGACCTCCAGGGTGAGGCGGCGCTCGGCGAGCCGGCGCGCCAGGCGGTCGATCTGGAGCTGCGCGATCCGGCCCAGCTCGGCCTTGTCCAGCGCGGAGAAGACCACCAGGTCGTCCAGACGGTTCAGGAACTCGGGCTTGAAGCTCGCCCGCACGACCTCCAGGACCTGCCGCTTCTTCTCCTCGTCCGACGTCGTCGGGTCCACCAGGAACTGGCTGCCCAGGTTCGAGGTGAGGATCAGGATCGTGTTGCGGAAGTCGACCGTGCGGCCCTGGCCGTCGGTGAGCCGGCCGTCGTCGAGGACCTGGAGCAGGATGTCGAAGACCTCCGGGTGCGCCTTCTCCACCTCGTCGAGCAGCACCACGCTGTACGGGCGGCGGCGCACCGCCTCCGTCAGCTGGCCGCCCTCCTCGTAGCCGACGTAGCCGGGGGGCGCGCCGACGAGCCGGGCGACGGAGTGCTTCTCGGAGTACTCCGACATGTCGATGCGGACCATGGCCCGCTCGTCGTCGAAGAGGAAGTCCGCGAGCGCCTTCGCCAGCTCGGTCTTGCCGACGCCGGTCGGACCGAGGAAGAGGAACGAGCCGGTGGGACGGTCCGGGTCGGCGATCCCGGCGCGGGTGCGGCGCACGGCGTCGGAGACGGCGCGTACCGCCTCGGTCTGGCCGATCAGCCGCCGGCCGAGCTCGTCCTCCATGCGCAGCAGCTTCTGCGTCTCGCCCTCCAGGAGGCGGCCCGCGGGGATGCCGGTCCAGGCGCCGACGACGTCCGCGATGTCGTCCGGGCCGACCTCCTCCTTGACCATGGTGTCCTTGGACGCCTCCTGCTGGGCCTCCGCCTCGCTGGCCTCCGCCAGCTCCCGCTCCAGGGCCGGGATCTCGCCGTACAGCAGCTTGGACGCGGTGTCGAAGTCGCCGTCGCGCTGCGCCCGCTCGGCGCGGCCGCGAGCCTCGTCGAGCTGCTCCTTCAGCTCGCCGACCCGGTTGAGGGACTGCTTCTCCTTCTCCCAGCGGGCGGTCAGGCCGCGCAGCTCCTCCTCGCGGTCGGCGAGGTCGCGGCGCAGCTTCTCCAGACGCTGCTTGCTCGCGTCGTCCGTCTCGTTCTTCAGGGCCAGCTCCTCCATGCGGAGCCGGTCGACGGAGCGCTGCAGCTCGTCGATCTCGACCGGGGACGAGTCGATCTCCATGCGGAGCCGAGAGGCGGCCTCGTCGACGAGGTCGATGGCCTTGTCGGGCAGGAAGCGGGAGGTGATGTACCGGTCGGAGAGCGTCGCGGCGGCGACCAGCGCGGAGTCGTTGATCTGGACCTTGTGATGGGCCTCGTACCGGCCCTTGAGGCCGCGCAGGATCGCGATGGTGTCCTCGACGGTCGGCTCGGCGACCAGGACCTGCTGGAAGCGCCGCTCCAGGGCCGGGTCCTTCTCGATCCGCTCGCGGTACTCGTCGAGCGTGGTCGCGCCGACCATGCGCAGCTCGCCGCGGGCCAGCATCGGCTTGAGCATGTTGCCGGCGTCCATGGCCGAGTCACCGCCGGCGCCCGTGCCGACGACGGTGTGCAGCTCGTCGATGAAGGTGATGATCTGGCCGTCGCTGGCCTTGATCTCGGCCAGGACGGTCTTCAGCCGCTCCTCGAACTCGCCGCGGTACTTCGCGCCCGCGACCATCGCGCCGAGGTCGAGGGAGACCAGCCGCTTGCCCTTGAGGGACTCGGGGACGTCGCCCTTCACGATCCGCTGGGCCAGGCCCTCGACGACGGCGGTCTTGCCGACGCCGGGCTCGCCGATGAGGACCGGGTTGTTCTTGGTGCGCCGGGACAGCACCTGCACGACGCGGCGGATCTCGTGGTCGCGGCCGATGACCGGGTCGAGCCGGCCCTCGCGGGCGGCGGCGGTGAAGTCGGTGCCGAACTTCTCCAGCGCCTTGTACGAGCCCTCCGGGTCGGCGGTGGTCACCCGGCGCGTGCCGCGGGCCTTCTCGAAGGCGTCCTGCAGGCGGCGCGCACCGGCGCCCTGCTGGTCGAGAACCTGGCCGGCGCCGCCGCCCTTGGCGGCGACGCCGATGAGCAGGTGCTCCGTGGACACGTACTCGTCGCCGAGCTTCTTCGCCCGCTCGGCGGCGTCGGCGATCACGGCGAGCAGCTCGCGGTTCGGCTGCGGCGGGGCGACCGTGGAGCCGGTGACGCTGGGCAGGGCGGCGAGCAGCCGCTCCGCGCCGGAGCGCACGGCGGCCTGGTCGGCCTCGACGGCGGCGAGCAGGTCGGTGATGTTCTCGTTGTCCTGACCGGCGAGCAGTGCGAGGAGCAGATGCGCGGGGGTCAGATCGGGGTGCCCCTCGGACACGGCGCGGCTGCTCGCCGCGTTCAGCGCGTCCCGGCTCCTGTTGGTCAGTTCGGCGTCCACGTAAGTCCGCTCCTCCTCGACTGTGACGGGTTCTCTGGTTCTCTGACTCGTCTAACATACACAAAGTTGAGTCGATTCCGCTCAAGGTGTCGGAGGCGGCCGTGCGGCGGGTAGCTTCCGGGCATGGCGATTGACCCGAGGAACCCGGACGACTCGTATCTCGGCTTCTGGCGCGAGTACCACATGTGCACCCTGACGACCCCGCGGCCGGACGGCACGCCGCACGTGGTGGCGGTGGGCGTCACGTACGACCCGGAGGGCGGCGAGCGGGGCATCGCGCGGGTGATCACGAACAAGCGCAGCCACAAGGTCGCCAACGTGCTGGCGGCGGGCCCGGAGGGCGCGCGGGTGGCGGTCTGCCAGGTGGACAAGGGCCGCTGGGCGACGCTGGAGGGCGTGGCGCGGGTCCGCACGGAGGCGGACGTCGTCGCGGACGCGGTGGCGCGCTACGCGGCGCGGTACGGGCGGACGCCGGCGCCGAACCCGGACCGGGTGGTCATCGAGATCGCGCTGACCCGCGCGATGGGCCGCGCGTAGGGGCCGCGTGCGGAGGCCCCGCACCCGGACGGCGACGGCCTCAGCCGTCCGGACGCGGACAGCACAGCGGCGTCATCGTGTTTCAGGTCCACGATGACGCCGCTGTGTGGGGGAAGCACCTGAGCGATCTGGAACGACGGGGGAACCGCTCAGGCACTGCGGGGGGTGGCGGTGATGGGCTCGGGCTCGACCAGCTGGTGATCGCGCTGGTCGAGGTTGACGAAAATCATGCCGTACCGGATGGCACAGCGGACGGGCTGGGGGGCGCCGCGGGGCCGCCGGAGACAGCGGTAGGCCCGGACGTCCTCGTCCTGCTCGCGGGCGACGACGATCGGCTCTCCGAAGAGGGTGACCATCAACGAGTCGCCACGGTGGGGGATGGCCGTGACGAGGTCGATGAAATGCCACCCGGACCGGTAGGCCGAGGCCATCTCACGCCGGAAGACCCTGTCGTCGGGCGGGAAGCTCATGCCTCCACACCGACCGAGGCGAAGTCCCACGAGGGCTCACCGTTGGTGCCGAGCGCCGCAGCCGGCGCGCTGTCCCACGAGGGCTCACCGAGCGAGACAGTCACCGAAACCGCCGGCGCGCTGTCCCACGAGGGCTCACCAGGCGAAGCGAGTACCGAGCCGGCCGGCGCACTGTCCCACGAGGGCTCGCTGCCGACCGAAGCACCGAACACGCCGAGAGCAGCCGCCGCAACAACAGCTATGGCGCCACGTGCACGAACCGTCCTGGTCATGGCCGTTCTCCACCTCTTTTGATCATTACCTCCTCCCCCGCGTCTACGACGATGGCTCACTCCGAACGCTTCCACCAGCGAGGGCAGGCATCATGTTCCTGTAATTCAGGACCCTGAGGGGGGTGCATATGCAACCAAAAGGGGACGATGGGGGACATGCGCACGGTGCGGACGA
Organism: Streptomyces solicamelliae; assembly: GCF_045348655.1. Classification (NCBI taxonomy): domain Bacteria; kingdom Bacillati; phylum Actinomycetota; class Actinomycetes; order Kitasatosporales; family Streptomycetaceae; genus Streptomyces; species Streptomyces solicamelliae. The sequence continues at coordinate 3,810,336 of NZ_CP160404.1, read as the reverse complement.
ACTGTGCGTCGCCGGGAAAGACCTCTACGCGAAGGCTTTGCGATCGGGACGCATCGCATACAAGGAGACCGCGGTCGCTCCCTGTCTGATCGATCTCGGACTGCTGCGCGCCGATCCGGACGACGCCGACGTGCTCAGACCCATACCGCCGTCCGTCGCCCTCAACCAGCTCATCCATCCCATCGAGCGCGAGATCCAGGAACGCCGGCAGCTCACCGTCGCGTTGGCGGACACCTTCGAGCCGTTCATGTCGATCACCACCAAGGATCCGTCCACGGCCGACTCGATCAACGTGCTGGAAGGGCTCGGCCTGATCAACGCCACCCTGGACCGGGCGACCGCGGAGTGCACCGAGGAACTGCTCACCGTCCAGCCCGGGAGCGGACGCCGTCCTCACATCCTGCAAGAGGCGCTCCGCCGGGTCGAGCCACTTCTCGGACGCGGCATCTCCATGCGGACGCTCTATCAGCACACCGCGCGCCACCACTCGTCGACGTTGGCGTACGTCGAACACGTCGCCCCGCACGGGCTCGAGGTGCGCACGCTGGAAGAGATCATCGACCGGCTGATCATCATCGATCGCAAAGTCGCCTTCGTGCCCGCCCGCAGCGACCGGCAGGTCGCCCTGGAACTGCGCCACGAGGGTCTCGTACAGTACCTCGTAGGGGTGTTCGAACAGTTCTGGCTCCACGGCGTGCCGTGGGAGGACGAGGTCGTCGCGTACACGCCCGTCCTCGACGGGATCAGCGGCGTTCAGCGCTCCATCGCCCGGCTTCTGATCGAGGGTCACGTCGACGAGGCCATCGCGCGCCGGCTCGGGATGAACGTACGGACCTGCCGTGCGCACATCGCCAAGCTGGCCTCCGCGCTCGGCAGCGGCAGCCGGGCTCAACTCGGTTATCTCATCGCCCAGTCCGGCATCCTGGAGCAGGATCAGTGAACACCCTGTCACCGCGCGTAGACCTCGATCTCACCACCGGCGTCGTCCGGGTCGGCGGTGACGGGCTGCCCGAGGTCGTCGTCGCGCGGATCCCGGGCGACGGCGACACGGACGACGCGATCCCGGTCGGCACCCGCGACCCCGCCCGGCTCACGCTCACCGTGGACGGGCGGGAGGCGCGCCTGCGGCCCGGCAAGGGGCGGGTGTTCCGGCGGTCGTTCCGCGTGGACGCGACCGTGGACGGGGTCCGGTACCGGCTGGTGCCCTGCTCGTACGTGGAGAGCCGGTTCAGCCGCGGCGGGAAGGCCCTCGGACGCCTCGACTCGACCGGGGACGGGCTCGTCGGCGCCGAGTGGGACACGGAGCCGGACACCGCGCCCGACGCCCTGTCCCTGGCCCTCGGCACCGCCCTCGCCGCCGCGTTCGGCACGGGCGCGGCGCCCTGGTGGGAGATCAGCCTCCAGATGGTCGCCGAGCTCCTCCCGTGAGCGGATGACGACGAGGCCCCCGGTCGGGACGACCGGGGGCCTCGCACGTGAACGGAGGAGCTACTCGGGGCGCTTGGGGCGCCACACCACCAACGCGCTGGCCTGCTGCACGTCCTGGTACGGCACCAGGTCGCGTCGGTACGAGGCGTGCACCTGGGCCTCGCGCTGGCGCAGCGTCGCCGCCGCGCCCTCGACGGCCGCCGACAGCTCGGCGACCCGGGCCTGCAGCGCGGCGACCTGGTTCTCCAGTTCGATGATGCGCTTGATGCCGGCCAGGTTGATGCCCTCGTCCTGCGACAGCGCCTGCACCTGACGGAGCAGTTCGATGTCGCGGGCCGAGTAGCGCCGGCCGCGCCCGGCGGTGCGGTCGGGCGAGACCAGCCCGAGCCGGTCGTACTGCCGCAGGGTCTGCGGGTGCAGGCCGGAGAGCTGGGCCGCCACCGAGATGACGTACACCGGCGTCTCGTCGGTCAGTTCGTAGGGGTTGCGGCTGCGTCCCGAACGGCTCTCCATGTCCTCATGCTCCCTTCGCGGCCTGGAACAGCTCTGCCCGCGGGTCCACGTCCGCAGTCGCCTCGCGGTACGTCTCCAGGGCCTCGCGCGCCTTGTCGGTCAGGTCCGTGGGGACCTGGACCTCCACGGTCACCAGCAGGTCCCCGCGGGTGCCGTCCTTGCGGACCGCGCCCTTTCCGCGGGCCCGCATCGTCCGGCCGTTGGGCGTGCCCGCCGGCAGCTTGAGGGTGACCGCGGGGCCGCCCAGCGTCGGGACCTTGATCTCGCCGCCGAGCGCCGCCTCGTCGAAGCCGACGGGGACGGTCACGGTCAGGTTGTCGCCCTTGCGGCCGAACACGGGGTGCGCGTCGACGTGCACCACCACGTACAGGTCGCCGTTCTGCCCGCCGCGCTCGCCCGGTGCGCCCTTGCCGCGCAGCCGGATCCGCTGGCCGTCGGAGACGCCCGCCGGGATCCGGACCTGCATGGTCCGGGACGACTTGGCGCGCCCGCTGCCGTGGCAGACGTCGCAGGGGTTCTCCGCGATCAGGCCGCGGCCCTTGCAGTCCGCGCACGGGTCGGTCAGCGAGAAGCCGCCGCCCGAGCCGCGGGAGACCTGGCCGGTGCCGACACAGGTCGGGCACACCCGCGGCGTGCCGTTCTTGTCGCCGGTGCCGGAACAGGCCTTGCAGGGCTGCTGGCTGGACATCCGCAGCGGGACCGTGGCCCCGTCGACCGCCTCGGTGAAGCTGAGCGTCACCTCGGACTCGATGTCCTGGCCGCGCCGCGGCTGCGTGCGGGTGCCCGCGCCGCCGCGGTTGAACAGGCCGCCGAAGACGTCGCCGAGACCGCCGGCGCCGCCGCCGAAGCCACCGGCTCCGCCCTGGGCGCCGCCTCCGAAGAGGTCGCCCAGGTCGAAGTTGAAGGAGCCGCCGCCCCCGGGCCCGGCCCGGAAGCCACCGTTGCCGAACAGGGCGCGGGCGTCGTCGTACTCCTTGCGCTTCTTCGGGTCGCCGAGGACGTCGTTCGCCTCGGAGATCTCCTTGAAGCGCTCCTCGGCCTTGGTGTCGCCCTTGTTGGCGTCCGGGTGGTTCTCGCGGGCGAGTTTCCGGTACGCCTTCTTGATCTCGGCGTCGGTGGCGTCCTTGGGGACGCCGAGAACCTTGTAGTAGTCCTTCTCCACGAAGTCCTTCGTGCTCACCGGCGTCCCTCCTCTCGGACGATCTTCGCGTCAGCCCTTCTCAGGGCCACCGCTCTCCTCGTCGGCCTGCTTCTTCTCGTCCTTCGCGGCCGGCGTCGCCCCGGGCTGGGGCTCGGCCACCGCGACGCGCGCGGGCCGGATGGTCCGCTCGCCGATGCGGTACCCCGGCTGCAGGATCGCCACGCAGGTCGTCTCGGTGACGTCCGGCGCATACGAGTGCATCAGGGCCTCGTGGATCGTCGGGTCGAAGGGCTCGCCCTCCTTGCCGAACTGCTGCAGGCCCATCTTGGCGACGACCGTCTCCAGCGATTCGGCCACCGACTTGAACCCGCCCACGAGCTCGCCGTGGTCCCGGGCCCGGCCGACGTCGTCGAGCACCGGAAGGAGCTCCGTCAGGAGGCCCGCGACGGCGATCTCCTTGACGGTGATCCGGTCGCGCTCCACCCGGCGGCGGTAGTTCTGGTACTCGGCCTGGAGCCGCTGGAGGTCCTGGGTGCGCTCGGTGAGCGCGCTGCGGACCTGGTCCAGTTCGGCCGTCAGGCCGGCCGTCTTGCGTGCGTCCCCGGCCGGGGCCGCCGAGCCCTCCTCCGCGGAGGGGGTCTCGGCGGTCTCGGCGGCGTCGTCAGGGGTGGCGCCGGAGGGGACGTCGGGCTTCTCCTCGAAGCCCGGGGTCTCCTCCGTCATCAGGCAGCGCCGCCCTTCGGCTTCTCGTCGTCGACGATCTCGGCGTCCACGACGTCGTCGTCGGCCTTGGGGGCCTCGGCACCGCCCGCGGCACCGGCGGCACCGGCCTGCGCGTCGGCGTACAGGGCCTGGCCGAGCTTCTGGGAGACGGCCGCGACCTTCTCGGTGGCGGTCCGGATCTCCGCGGTGTTCTCGCCCTTGAGCTTCTCCTTGAGCTCGGCCACCGCCGTCTCGACCTCGGTCTTGACGTCGCCCGGGACCTTGTCCTCGTTGTCCTTGAGGAACTTCTCGGTCTGGTAGACGAGCTGCTCGCCCTGGTTGCGGGACTCGGCGGCCTCGCGGCGGGCGTGGTCCTCCTCCGCGTACTTCTCGGCCTCCTCGCGCATCCGGTTGACCTCGTCCTTCGGCAGCGAGGAGCCGCCGGTGACGGTCATCTTCTGCTCCTTGCCCGTGCCCAGGTCCTTGGCGGTCACGTGCATGATGCCGTTGGCGTCGATGTCGAAGGCGACCTCGATCTGCGGGACGCCGCGCGGGGCCGGCGGGAGGCCGGTCAGCTCGAACATGCCGAGCTTCTTGTTGTACGCCGCGATCTCGCGCTCGCCCTGGTAGACCTGGATCTGCACGGACGGCTGGTTGTCCTCGGCCGTCGTGAAGATCTCGGACCGCTTGGTCGGGATCGTGGTGTTGCGCTCGATGAGCTTGGTCATGATGCCGCCCTTGGTCTCGATACCGAGGGACAGCGGGGTGACGTCGAGGAGCAGGACGTCCTTGACCTCGCCCTTGAGGACACCGGCCTGCAGGGCGGCGCCGATGGCGACGACCTCGTCCGGGTTCACGCCCTTGTTGGCCTCGTTGCCGCCGGTCAGTTCCTTGACCAGGTCGGCGACGGCCGGCATACGGGTCGAGCCACCGACGAGAACGACGTGGTCGATCTCGGAGAGCTGGATGCCCGCGTCCTTGATGACGTTGTGGAACGGCGTCTTGCAGCGCTCCAGGAGGTCCGCGGTGAGCTGCTGGAACTGGGCCCGGGTGAGCTTCTCGTCCAGGTGCAGCGGGCCCTCGGCGGAGGCCGTGATGTACGGCAGGTTGATCGTGGTCTCGGTCGAGGACGAGAGCTCGATCTTCGCCTTCTCCGCGGCCTCGCGCAGGCGCTGGAGAGCCATCTTGTCCTTGGACAGGTCCACGCCGTGCCCGTTGGCGAACTGCTTCACCAGGTAGTCGACGACGCGCTGGTCCCAGTCGTCACCACCGAGGTGGTTGTCACCGTTGGTGGCCTTCACCTCGACGACGCCGTCGCCGATCTCCAGCAGGGACACGTCGAAGGTGCCGCCACCGAGGTCGAAGACGAGGATCGTCTGGTCGTCCTTGTCGAGGCCGTAGGCCAGGGCGGCCGCGGTCGGCTCGTTGACGATGCGCAGGACGTTGAGGCCCGCGATCTCACCGGCCTCCTTGGTGGCCTGACGCTCGGAGTCGTTGAAGTACGCCGGGACGGTGATGACCGCGTCGACGACCTTCTCGCCCAGGTACGCCTCGGCGTCGCGCTTCAGCTTCTGCAGGATGAAGGCGCTCATCTGCTGCGGGTTGAAGCTCTTGCCGTCGATGTCGATCTTCCAGTCGGTGCCCATGTGGCGCTTCACCGACCGGATGGTGCGGTCCACGTTGGTGACCGCCTGGCGCTTGGCGACCTCGCCGACGAGCACCTCGCCGTTCTTCGCGAAGGCGACGACGGACGGCGTGGTCCTGGCGCCCTCGGCGTTGGTGATGACGGTGGGCTCGCCGCCTTCGAGAACGCTGACGACGGAGTTAGTCGTGCCCAGGTCGATGCCGACCGCACGTGCCATTTCAATTCCTCCAGCTGACCTGACTTGAGTGGAACTGGCTCAAGGATGCACCACCCGTCCCGCGGAGTCAACAGACCTGAGTGGAGGGGACTCAACTCTTCGACGGGGTGGCGGCTCAGGAAGCCGGTGGGGTCCGGCGCGGCGGCCCGGGAACGGCATCCGCCCGTGAGAGAGTCGGGGCATTCGACGCCCCAAAGCCGGACATATACCGAGAAGGATCCCACGGACCGGCATGAAGCGGAGGTAAGCATGGCGAAGGGCACGGCCGCCAAGCGCGCACTGGACCTCACCGTCGCCCTGGCCCTGCTGGCCCTCGCCTCACCCGTCCTGCTCGCCGTCGCGGCCGCGCTCGCACTCGGCGCGCTCGGCCCGCTGGAGCCTCCCGGCACGGTGCTGCGCCGCGAGGTGCGCGCGGGCCTCGGCGGCCGTCCGTACGAGCTGCTCACCTTCCGGCGCGGGGGGCGGCTGATCGCCCGGCTGCCGCGGCTGCTCCATGTCGTACGGGGCGAGATGTCGCTCGTCGGGCCCGCGCCGCTGGCACCGGACCACGAGGAGTGCCGGGGTGAGGGAGCGCGGCGGCATGCGGTACGGCCGGGGCTGACCGGACTCTGGCAGGTCAGCCGGGAATCGGACCTGCCCTGGGACGAACGCCCGCTGCTGGATCTCCACTATGTGGACCATCACTGGCTGGGCATGGATCTGGCCATTCTGCGCCGTACGATTCGAGCAGGGCGGCAGACGCCGGCAAGGGTTCCCTGAGCGACACAGATCACCGCAGGCTCAACTACAGCACGGCGGAATATCTGGGTACCCTCAGCACGGACCTTCATAAGTTACCGCTTAGTACGTTCTGCAGCTTCCGCCTCGCAGGCCCGCCCGAGGAGCCCGTCATGCAACTCGCCGCGATCATCGTGTCGATCGCCATCACGGTGGTGGCCGTCGCGCTGTTCGGCCGCGCCACCGTGCAGATCTACCGCTTCGTGCGGCTCGGTCAGCCGGTGCCCGCCGGTACGCGTACCGGTGACCCCAAGCAGCGCACCATCACGCTGGTCAAGGAGTTCCTCGGCCACACGCGCATGAACCGCTGGGGCATCGTCGGCTTCGCGCACTGGTTCGTCGCGATCGGCTTCTTCGCCCTCCTGCTGACGATCGTCAACGCCTTCGGCCAGCTGTTCCAGGCCGACTGGCTGATCCCGATCATCGGCGACTGGCTGCCGTACGAGATCTTCACCGAGTTCCTCGGCACGATGACCGTGCTCGGCATCGTCACGCTCATCGTGATCCGCCAGCTCAGCAAGCCGACCCGGGCCGGCCGCAAGTCCCGCTTCGCCGGCTCCAAGACCGGCCAGGCGTACTTCGTCGAGGCCGTCATCCTCACCGTCGGTGTCTGCATCATGATGCTGCGCGCGCTCGAGGGCGCCCTGCACCACGTGGACGGCTGGGAGCCCGGCTTCTTCGCCTCGTACCCGGTGATCGCGCTGCTCGACGGCCTGGACCTGAGCACGCTGCAGAACCTCACGTACTTCTTCGCCGCGCTGAAGATCCTGACGTCCTTCACCTGGATGATCGTCGTCTCGCTCAACACCAACATGGGTGTGGCCTGGCACCGCTTCCTCGGCTTCCCGAACATCTGGTTCAAGCGCAACGCGGACGGCTCCACCGCCCTCGGCGCGCTGCAGCCGATGACGACCGCCGGCAAGGAGATCGACTGGGAGGACCCGGCCGAGGACGCCGTGTTCGGTGTCTCCCAGGTCGAGCAGTTCTCCTGGAAGGGCATCCTCGACTTCTCCACCTGCACCGAGTGCGGCCGCTGCCAGTCGCAGTGCCCCGCCTGGAACACGGGCAAGCCGCTCTCCCCGAAGCTCCTCATCATGTCGCTGCGCGACCACGCGCACGCCAAGGCGCCGTACCTGCTCGCGGGCGGCGGCAAGGACATGGAGGGCAACGAGAAGGCGTCGGAGGAGCAGCTCAAGGACGTCCCCGCCGCCGCTCTCGCCGAGGCCGAGCGCCCGCTGATCGGCACCGCCGAGGAGAACGGCGTCATCGACCCGGACGTCCTGTGGTCCTGCACCACCTGCGGCGCCTGCGTCGAGCAGTGCCCGGTCGACATCGAGCACATCGACCACATCGTCGACATGCGCCGCTACCAGGTGATGATCGAGTCCGCGTTCCCGTCCGAGGCGGGCACGATGCTCAAGAACCTGGAGAAGAAGGGCAACCCCTGGGGCCTGGCCAAGAAGCAGCGGGTCGAGTGGACCAAGGAGGTCGACTTCGAGGTCCCGATCGTCGGCAAGGACGTCGAGGACCTGTCGGAGTTCGACTACCTGTACTGGGTCGGCTGCGCCGGTGCCCTGGAGGACCGCGCCAAGAAGACCACCAAGGCCTTCGCGGAGCTGCTGCACATCGCGGGCGTCAAGTTCGCGATCATGGGCGGCGAGGAGAAGTGCACGGGTGACTCCCCGCGCCGTCTGGGCAACGAGCCGCTGTTCCAGCAGCTGGGCGCCGAGAACGTCGCGATGCTGAACATGGCGTTCGGCGAGGACGACGAGGACGAGTCGACGAAGAAGCCGAAGTCGGCGAAGAAGATCGTCTCGACCTGCCCGCACTGCTTCAACACCATCGCCAACGAGTACCCGCAGCTCGGCGGCGAGTACGAGGTCATCCACCACACGCAGCTGCTCCAGCACCTGATCGACGAGGGCCGGCTGCTGCCGGTCACCCCGGTCGACGGTCTGATCACCTACCACGACCCGTGCTACCTGGGCCGCCACAACAAGGTCTACACGCCGCCGCGCGAGATCATGTCGGCCGTCCCGGGCCTGCGTCAGCAGGAGATGCACCGCCACAAGGAGCGCGGCTTCTGCTGCGGTGCCGGCGGCGCGCGGATGTGGATGGAGGAGCGCATCGGCAAGCGCATCAACACCGAGCGCGTGGACGAGGCGCTGTCCCTCAACCCGGACATCGTCTCCACCGCCTGCCCGTTCTGCCTCGTCATGCTCACGGACTCCGTGAACGGCAAGAAGAACGACGGCAAGGCCAAGGAGAGCCTGCAGGTCGTGGACGTCGCGCAGCTGCTGCTCGACTCGGTGAAGAAGCCGGTGGAGGAGCTGCCGGCGGATGCCGAGCCGGAGCCCGAGCCGGCGAAGTAGGACGACAGAAGTACGGCGGAGGGGCCGCTCCCGGACGGGGGGCGGCCCCTCCGCCGTACCCGGGTCCGGCCCCCGGATCTCCCCCGGTCCGCACCCCTAGGGGATGTCACAGGTCGGCCGCAAAGGGTCCCCGGCACCCCCGTGCGTGCGCCGCGCACAGCAGGAGCGGGTACGTTCGACAACGTGGCTGGATTCAGGATCGGACGCGGCCGGGACAACCGCACCTCGCGACAACACCCGCAGCAGGCACCGCAGTACGGGCGGCAGGCGGCCCCGCCGCCGTACGCGCAGCAGCAGTGGCAGCAGGGCTCGCAGCAGCCGTACGGGGAGCCGGAGTACTTCGGCGACCCGTACCCGCAGCAGGGCGGCCACCCGCCGCGCGGCGGGTACCCGGGCCAGGGCGGCGCGCCCGGCGGCGCGGGCCACGGCGGGCACGGCGGCCACGCGGCGAACAACCCGGGTCACACCCGCGCCTTCAGCATCCACGACGACCCGTACAACGACGGGTCCATGTACCAGGCCGGCGCCGCCCCCGCCGCCCCGGCCGGCCCGCGGCTGTCGTGGAAGCCGCTGCTCAGCGGCATCGTGCTGCGCCCCGGCCCGACGTTCCTGCAGATGCGGGACTACGCGGTGTGGGGCCCGGCGCTGGTCGTCACGTTCCTGTACGGCATGCTGGCGATCTTCGGCTTCGACCAGGCGCGCGAGGAGGCCATCGGCGCGCCGCTGTCGAAGGTGGTGCCGTACGTCCTGATGACCGGTACCGGCTTCGTGATCGGCGGTCTGATCCTGGGCGCCGTGACGCACACGCTGGCCCGCCAGCTGGGCGGCGACGGCTCGTGGCAGCCGACGGTGACCCTGTCGATGATCATCATGTCGCTCACCGACGCGCCGCGTCTGGTGTTCGCCATCTTCCTGGGCGGCGAGAACAGCCTGGTGCAGGTGCTCGGCTGGGTGACGTGGCTGGCGGCGGGCGCGCTGTTCACCTCGATGGTGAGCAAGTCCCACGACCTGCCGTGGCCGAAGGCGCTGGGCGCCTCGGCGATCCAGCTGATCGCGCTGCTCTCGCTGATCAAGCTGGGCACGATCTGACGTTCCTCCGCAACGCAGGCCGCCGCCGACCGGTTCGTCCGGTCGGCGGCGGCCTGTTTCCGTCGTGCGCCTACAGGTCCGAGGTCTGCAGGAGCAGGTTCCGGGAGGTCTTGGAGACCGTCAGGACGTCCTTCACCGCATGCTCGACGACCCACTCCCGGACCGTGTCGGCGTCCGCGGCCGGGTGCGCCGCCTTGTAGAGCGCGGCGACGCCCGCGACGTGCGGGGACGCCATGGACGTCCCGTCGAGGGCCGTGCTGCCGCCGCCGAGGCGGGCGGAGACGATCTGGGCGCCCGGGGCGTAGATCCCCACGCACGGGCCGAAGTTGGAGAAGTCCGCCTCCTGGTCCCGGTGACCGGTGGCGCCCACGGTCAGCACCCGCTCGGCGCTCGCGGGCGAGATCTGGCAGGCGTCGAGCGAGCTGTTGCCCGCGGCGACGACGGGCAGGATGCCCTTGGCGGCCACGGCGTCGGCCGCGTCGTTGACGGCCTGGCTGCGGCCGCCGCCCAGGGAGGCGTTGAGGACGCCGACAGCACCCGCGTCGGCCTGGCGGCCGACATAGTCGAAGCCGGCGATGATGCCCGAGAACGAGCCGCTGCCCTCGCAGTTCAGCACGCGGACGCTGACCAGGTCGACGGCGCGGGCCACGCCGAAGGTCTTCCCGCCGGCCGTGCCCGCCACGTGGGTGCCGTGGCCGTTGCAGTCGGCGCCGTCGCGGCCGTCGCCGATCGCGTCGTAGCCGAAGTACGTGCGGCCGCCGAACTCCGTGTGGCCGTACTCGATGCCGGTGTCCACGACGAAGACGACGGCGCCCCGGCCGTCGGCGTTCACGTCGAAGCGGTTGTCGAGCGGCAGGTACGGCTGGTCGATCCGGTCCAGCCCCCAGCTCTCCGCGACGGCGTTCCGGGACCGGGTGGGCGCGACCTCGACCGTCGCGTCCTCCTCGACGGCCTTGACGCCCGGGGTCCGGCGCACGGCGTCCAGTTGAGCGGGCGTCAGCCGCGCGGCGAAGCCGTCGAGGACGGAGCTGTACGTGTGCAGCGGCGTCACCCCTTGCATCTGCGTCGCGAAGGCGCTCGCGTCCCGGCCGCTCTCGAGGGTGACGATGTACTGGCCCGGGATGGCGTTCGCGGCCGCGCGCAGCGGCGCGGGGGCGGTGGCCCGGGCGGTCGCGTCCGCCGCGGAGGGCGTGGCCGCGAGGAACGGGAGGGCGAGGAGGAGGGCTGCGGAGGCTGCCGACGCTGGCAGGCGCATGGAAGGGTGCTCCGTTCGGGAGGGGACCGCGCGCCGCGGCCGGTGCCGGGCGCGCGTCACAGCCCTGCCAAGCAAGCACGGTGCGACGGTGCGAAAACGTTCCCTCACACCACGACATGGCGAGTCCCCGGAGCCGAACCCGTATGCCGCGCCGGTCGGGTGAGCCGGGCGGCGAGGTGGGGGCGGAGCGCCCCCACGTCGGTGTTCCGCTCAGCCGTAGCGGCGCGGGGTCCAGGTGATCGTGCGGCCGTCGGCGCGTTCGACGGCCTGGGTCTGGGAGGAGCCGATCAGGAGGAGGGTGCGCATGTCGACCTCGGAGGGATCCAGGGTCTTGAGGGTGACCACGCGGACCGACTCCTCGGGGCCGCCGACATCGCGGGCGACCACGACCGGGGTCTGCGGGGCGCGGAGTTCCAGGAGCAGGTCGCGGGCGGCGGCGACCTGGTGGGTACGGGACTTGGAGCCGGGGTTGTACAGGGCGAGGACGAGGTCCGCCTCCGCCGCGGCGCGCAGCCGCTGCGCGATGACGTCCCAGGGCTTGAGGCGGTCGGAGAGCGAGATCGTCGCGTAGTCGTGGCCGAGCGGCGCGCCGGCGGCCGCGGCCGCCGCGTTGGCGGCCGTCACGCCGGGCACCACGCGCACCGGCACGTCCGAGTACGCCGGCTCCGAGGCGACCTCCAGGACCGCCGTGGCCATGGCGAACACGCCCGGGTCGCCGCCGGAGACCACCGCGACGCGGCGGCCGCGGCTGGCCAGGTCGAGCGCGAACTCGGCGCGCTCGGACTCGACCTTGTTGTCCGAGCCGTGCCGCCGCTGACCGGGCCGCAGCACCGGCACCCGGTCCAGGTAGGTGGTGTAGCCGACCAGGTCGTCCGCGTTCTGCAGCACGCCCCGCGACTCCGGGGTGAGCCAGCGTGCCCCGGCCGGGCCGGTCCCGACGACCACGACCTCGCCGCGTTCCCGTACGGGCGGCTCCTGATCGATCCGGGACGGCAGGACGGCCACCGAGAAGTACGGCACCGACTCCGGGTCCACGTCCACGAGCCGGCCGGTCCGCTCGCCCGCCATCGTGGCGCGCTCCACGTACCGCGCGTCCTCCAGCCTGCCCGCGCGCTCCAGGGCCCGCTTGACCGCCGGGAACGTGCGGCCGAGCTTCATCACGACCGCCGAGTCCGTGCCGGCGAGACGGGCCGTCAGCTCCTCCTCCGGCAGTGTGCCGGGGACGATCGTCAGCACCTCCTCGGCCTCGCACAGCGGCTCCCCGAGCCGGGCGGCCGCCGCGCTGACCGAGGTGACGCCGGGGATGACCTCCGTGTCGTAGCGGTGCGCGAGACGCTTGTGCATGTGCTGGTACGAGCCGTAGAACAGCGGGTCGCCCTCGGCGAGCACGGCGACCGTGCGGCCCGCGTCGAGGTGCGCGGCGAGCCGCTCCGACGCCTCCTCGTAGAAGTCGTTCAACGCGCCCCGGTAGCCGCCGGGGTGGTCCGTGGTCTCCACGGTGAGCGGGTACATCAGCCGCTCCTCGACGTGGTCCTCGCGGATGTGCTCCGCGGCGATCGAGCGCGCGATGGAGCGGCCGTGCCGGGCGGAGTGGTACGCGATGACGTCGGCGGCCGCGATGGCCTTCACCGCGGCCACGGTCATCAGGTTCGGGTCGCCGGGGCCGAGACCGACGCCGTACAGCTTGCCGGGGGTGCTCATGCCTGGATCTCCGCTTCGTGGGCGAGGGCGTTGAGGGCGGCCGCGGTCATGGCGCTGCCGCCGCGCCGGCCGCGGACGACCAGGTACTCCAGGCCGAGCTCGCTCGCGGCGAGGGCGTCCTTCGACTCGGCGGCGCCGATGAAGCCGACCGGAATGCCGAGCACGGCCGCCGGGCGGGGCGCGCCCTTCGCGATCATCTCCAGGAGGTGGAAGAGCGCGGTGGGCGCGTTGCCGATGGCGACGACGGAGCCTTCGAGGCGGTCGCGCAGCACCTCGAACGCGGCGGCGCTGCGGGTGGTGCCGAGCTGCGCGGCGAGCTCCGGCACCGCCGGGTCGGACAGCGCGCAGAGCACCTCGTTGTCGGCGGGCAGCCGCTTGCGGGTGACGCCGCTGGCGACCATCTGCGCGTCGCACAGGATCGGCGCGCCGGCCTGCAGCGCGGTGCGGGCGGCGGAGACGACGCCCGGCGAGTAGGCGATGTCCTCGACGAGGTCGGTCATGCCGCAGGCATGGATCATCCGTACCGCGACCTGGCTCACGTCGGCGGGCAGATCCGCGAGATCCGCCTCGGCGCGGATCGTGGCAAAGGACCGGCGGTAGATCTCCGCGCCGTCCTTCTCGTAGTCGAACATCCTGTTGCTCTCGCTCATCTCGTCGTACGGGCCGTGGCGACGGCTTCGGGCAGGGAGGTACGGGGGACGGGGACGCCGTTCACGAGGTAGTCGCCGCCGGCGGTGGCGAGGACGTCGACCCAGTCGCCGTGCGGGTGGCCGCAGCGGCGGTCGCAGCCGGAGAGGTAGACCGGGAGCAGGCCCGCCGCCCCGGCGCTCGCGCGGGCGGCCCGGAGGGCGTCGCCCCGGACGTCCGCGAGGGACTTGGCGCAGCCGGGGCGGCCGGTGCACGCGCCGACGCCCGTCCAGGGCGAGTCGGGGCGGGTGATCAGGCCGTACGCGGCCAGGGCGGGCAGCCGCCCGGCGCCCGCGCCGGTCACGACCACCCCGCGCCAGGGCGTGAGCCGCACCGGGCCGGTGGCCGCCAGCGCCCGCAACTGGCCCGTGGTGAACCGCCCGAGCGGCGCGAGCACGTACAGCGCGTCCGCCCCGAGCACCCCGGGCACGGGCGGCGCGCCCTGCGGGAGCGGCGGCGGTACGGGGACGCGCTCGGCGTCCACGCCCGCGCGGGCGAGCGCGGCGGCGAGGTCGAGGGCCTCGTCCTCGGGCAGCTCCCGTACCCGCCACGCCCCGCTCTCCCGCGCCGCGCGCAGGAAGGCGTCCGAGGCGGCCAGGGCCGCGCGGGGGGCGTCGGCGGCCGCGACGCGGTACGCCTCGTCGCCGACGTGCAGCAGCGCCGTGCCGTCCGGCTCTGCGATCAAGGTCACATCGCCGCCGAGGCCCGCCACGTCGCCGCGGCCGTCGTCGAGGACGAAGAGGAAACGGCCCGAAAGGGACGGGGTCCACTCCTGCGCGCACAGCAGCGTGTCCAGCTCCCCTGCCCACAACTGCACGTCCGCGCAGCCGAGTCCGTCCAGGCCGGCGGCCGGGGAGGCCACGATGTTGCGGATCCGTTCGTGCGCCGCCGAGGGCAGCAGGCCCACGTCCGCCAGGAGCGCCGCCAGCTCCGCCCCACAGCCGTCGCCGAGACCCCGCAGCTCCGCGTTGCCGCGGGACGTGACGGACACCTGCCCGTCGCCGAGCCGGAGCGCCGCGTCGGCCAGAACCTCCAGCTGACGTATCGTCAAACGCCCTGCGGGCAGGCGCAGTCGGGCCAGACGCCCGTCGTCGGCGGGGTGCAGACGCAGCGCCCCGGGGCAGGCGTCGCCTCGGTCCCGTATGAGAGGTTCGCCCGACTCGGGCGAGGTGCGTGGGGTGGGCGGCATGGCGGCGAGCATACCCACGGGAAACCGGCCTTCCACGAGGTGTGATCCGGTCGACTCCGCGGCCCCGCCCGGCCCGCCGCGGCCAGGATCTACTATGCAGACGGCATGGGGTCGAAGGACCCCGGGGAGGAAGCCCGGTGAGATTCCGGCGCGGTCCCGCCACTGTGAGCCGGCCCCCGCCGACACCGGGGGGACGGTGAGTCAGGAACTCCCTGCCGTCCACCAGACCACCCGGGGCGCGGAAACCCCGAGGAAGGCCAGCGCTCGCATGCGAATCCTGCTGCTGTCGCACTCCGACACCGACCTGCTCAGCGCCCGTGCGGCCGGCGGCCCGGTCGAGTACCGCTTCGCCAACCCGTCCCGCCTCCCGGCCGACGACCTGCCGGGTCTGCTGGACGACGCCGACCTCGTCGTCGTCCGCCTCCTCGGCGGCGTCCGCGCCTGGCAGGAGGGGCTCGACACGATCCTCGCCGCCGGAAAGCCGGTCGTCGTCCTGACCGGCGAACAGGCCCCGGACGCCCAGCTCATGAGCGCCTCCACCGTGCCGGTCGGCGTGGCCACCGAGGCGCACGCCTACCTGGCGCACGGCGGCCCGGACAACCTGGAGCAGCTGGCCCGCTTCCTGTCCGACACCGTGCTGCTGACCGGCCACGGCTTCGAGTCCCCGACGGCCGCGCCGACCTGGGGCCCGCTGGACCGTGCGCGGAGGAACGACAGCGGCCCCACCATCGCCGTGCTCTACTACCGCGCCCACCACATGAGCGGCAACACCGCCTTCGTCGGCGCCCTCTGCGACGCGATCGAGGACGCCGGCGCGCAGGCCCTGCCGCTGTACGTGGCGTCCCTGCGCGCCCCCGAGCCGGAGCTGCTCGACCGCCTGAAGGGTGCGGACGCGATCGTCACCACCGTCCTCGCCGCCGGCGGCACCAAGCCCGCCGAGGCGCAGGCCGGCGGCGACGAGGAGGCGTGGGACGCGGGCGCGCTCGCCGCCCTCGACGTGCCCGTCCTGCAGGCGCTGTGCCTGACCGGCTCCCGGGAGGCGTGGGAGGAGAACGACGAGGGTCTCTCCCCGCTGGACGCCGCCAGCCAGGTCGCCGTCCCCGAGTTCGACGGCCGTCTGATCACCGTCCCGTTCTCCTTCAAGGAGATCGACGAGGACGGCCTGCCCGCGTACGTCGCCGACGCCGAGCGCGCCGCCCGCGTCGCCGGCATCGCCGTCCGCCACGCGCGTCTGCGGCACATCCCGAACGCCGAGAAGAAGCTGGCGCTCGTCCTCTCCGCCTACCCGACCAAGCACTCCCGGATCGGCAACGCGGTCGGCCTCGACACCCCGGCCTCCGCGGTCGAGCTGCTCAGGCGCCTGATCGCCGAGGGCTACGACTTCGGCCCGACGGCCGACATCCCCGGCCTGGTCTCCGGCGACGGCGACGAGCTGATCTACGCGCTGATCGAGGCCGGCGGCCACGACCAGGACTGGCTCACCGAGGAGCAGCTGGCCCGGAATCCCGTCCGCATCCCGGCCGCCGACTACAAGCGCTGGTACGCCGAACTCCCCGCCGAACTGCGCGAGCAGGTCGAGGAGCACTGGGGCCCGGCCCCCGGCGAGATGTTCCTCGACCGGTCCCGCAACCCGGAGGGCGACATCGTCCTCGCGGCCCTGCGCCGCGGGAACCTGCTGATCCTCATCCAGCCGCCGCGCGGCTTCGGCGAGAACCCGATCGCGATCTACCACGACCCCGATCTGCCGCCCTCGCACCACTACCTGGCCGCCTACCGGTGGATCGCCGCCCGAGCCGAGGACGGAGGGTTCGGCGCGGACGCAATGGTCCACCTGGGCAAGCACGGCAACCTCGAATGGCTGCCGGGCAAGAACGCGGGCCTGTCCGCGGCGTGCGGCCCGGACGCGGCGCTGGGCGATCTGCCGCTGGTCTACCCGTTCCTCGTCAACGACCCCGGCGAGGGCACCCAGGCCAAGCGGCGCGTCCACGCCACACTCGTCGACCACCTCGTGCCGCCGATGGCGCGCGCCGACTCGTACGGCGACATCGCCCGCCTGGAGCAGCTGCTCGACGAGTACGCGCAGATCAGCAGCATGGACCCGGCGAAGCTGCCGGCGATCCGCGCCCAGATCTGGACGCTGATCCAGGCCGCGAAGCTGGACCACGACCTCGGCATGGACGAGCGGCCCGACGACGACGGCTTCGACGACTTCCTGCTGCACGTCGACGGCTGGCTGTGCGAGGTCAAGGACGCCCAGATCCGCGACGGTCTGCACGTCCTCGGCGGCGCGCCCACCGGCGAGGCCCGGGTGAAC
This sequence comes from Streptomyces solicamelliae, assembly GCF_045348655.1. NCBI lineage: Bacteria > Bacillati > Actinomycetota > Actinomycetes > Kitasatosporales > Streptomycetaceae > Streptomyces > Streptomyces solicamelliae. The sequence goes on along the minus strand of NZ_CP160404.1, from coordinate 3,793,306 downwards.
CTGGTCCTGTCGATCCTGCGGGCCCGTCAGATCTGGGGCGGCACGCAGGCCCTGCCCGGTCTGCGCGAGGCCCTGGGCCTGGACGAGTCGGCCGCCACCCGCGTCACCGCCGACGAGGCCGAGGCGAAGGCCCGCGAGCTGGTCGAGGCGATGGAGTACGCGGACTGGAACGTCGCCGCGGTGCCCGACGCGTACGGCCCGGAGGTCGCGGCGGTGCTCCGCTTCGCCTGCGAGCAGGTCGTCCCGCGCCTCGCGGCCACCACCGACGAACTCACCCACGCCGTGCACGCCCTGAACGGCGGCTTCGTGCCGGCCGGCCCGTCCGGCTCGCCGCTGCGCGGCCTGGTCAACGTGCTGCCGACCGGCCGCAACTTCTACTCCGTCGACCCGAAGGCCGTGCCGTCCCGGCTCGCCTGGGAGACCGGCCAGGCGCTCGCCGACTCGCTCCTGGAGCGGTACCGCACCGACAACGGCGAGTGGCCGACCTCGGTGGGCCTGTCGCTGTGGGGCACGAGCGCGATGCGCACCGCCGGCGACGACGTCGCCGAGGCGCTGGCGCTGCTCGGCGTCCGCCCGGTGTGGGACGAGGCGTCCCGCCGTGTGAAGGGCCTGGAGGCGGTGCCGCTCGCCGAGCTGGGCCGCCCGCGCGTCGACGTGACCCTCCGCATCTCCGGCTTCTTCCGGGACGCGTTCCCGCACGTCATCGGCCTGCTCGACGACGCCGTCCGGCTGGTCGCCGGGCTTGCCGACGAGTCGGCCGAGGACAACTACGTACGGGCGCACGCGCAGGCCGACCTCGCCGCGCACGGCGACGAGCGCCGCGCCACCACCCGTATCTTCGGCTCCCGTCCGGGCACGTACGGCGCGGGCCTGCTCCAGCTGATCGACTCCCGCGACTGGCGCACCGACGCCGACCTCGCCGAGGTGTACACGGTGTGGGGCGGCTACGCGTACGGCCGCGGCCTCGACGGCCGGCCGGCGCGCGAGGAGATGGAGACGGCGTACAAGCGGATCGCGGTGGCCGCGAAGAACACCGACACCCGCGAGCACGACATCGCCGACTCGGACGACTACTTCCAGTACCACGGCGGCATGGTGGCCACCGTCCGCGCGCTGACCGGCAGCGCGCCGGAGGCGTACATCGGCGACTCCACGCGCCCGGAGACCGTGCGGACGCGGACGCTCGTCGAGGAGACCTCCCGCGTCTTCCGCGCCCGTGTGGTCAACCCGCGCTGGATCGAGGCGATGCGCCGGCACGGCTACAAGGGCGCGTTCGAGCTGGCGGCGACCGTCGACTACCTCTTCGGGTACGACGCCACGACAGGTGTGGTCGCCGACTGGATGTACGACAAGCTCACCCAGGAGTACGTCCTCGACGAGACCAACCAGGCCTTCCTGAAGGAGGCCAACCCCTGGGCCCTGCACGGCATCGCGGAGCGCCTGCTCGAGGCGGAGTCGCGGGGGATGTGGGAGAAGCCGGACCCGGAGATCCTGGCCGCCCTGCGCCAGGTGTTCCTGGAGACGGAGGGAGACCTGGAAGGGGCTGCGGGTTCCTCGGACGACTAGGACTTGTCCGGCCGATCATGTGCGGAGCCAGATGGTGAGGGCTGCGGCGGTGGCGGTGCCCAGGTAGACGTAGCGGCGCTTGTCGTAGCGCGTGGCTACCGCCCGGTGCTGCTTGAGCCGGTTGATGGCGCGCTCGACGGTGTTGCGTTTCTTGTACCGCTCTTCGTCGAAGCCGGGTGGCCGCCCGCCACGTGAGCCCTTGCGTAGGCGGGCGGCCTGGCTGTCGGCCTTCTCCGGGATCGTGTGCCGGATAGCTCGGCGCCGTAGGTACTCACGACAGGGCCCGTTGCTGTATGCCTTGTCGGCGGCGACGCTGTCGGGCTTCTTGCGGGGCCTGCCCGGCCCGATCTTCGGGACGCGGACCTTCTCCAGCACCGGTTTGAACTGTGTGCAGTCCGCCCGCTGACCTGGTGTGACGATCAAAGACAGAGGGCGGCAGCGGCCGTCCGCGCTCAGGTGGATCTTGGTGGTGAACCCGCCCCTCGAGCGGCCCAGGCCCTCGCCTCCAGCACCACCTCCACCAGGCGGGCGTACAGGCTCTGCCACGGCGTCTCGTCCTGATGTTCTGGCCCTTCGGCCCCCTTTGAAGCGAGGGCGGCGGCGGGTCGGTGCGGGCACCCGCCGCATGCTGATGCGCACGAACGATGGTGGAGTCGACCGAGACGTCCCAGTCGATCTCGCCTGCGGCGTCGGCCGCGGCCTGGACCTGCTGGAGCAGACGCTCCCACGTGCCGTCGGCCGACCACAGCCGGTGCCGTTCGTAGACGGTCTTCCACGGCCCGAACCGTTCAGGGAGGTCACGCCACTGCACGCCGGTCCGCACCCGGTGCAGAATCCCGTCGATCACCTGCCGGTGATCCCGCCACCGGCCACAACGCCTGTTGCTGACCGGCAGGAACGGCCGCAGCTGTTCCCACTCGACATCCGTCAGATCACCCCGCCCCATGCCCCCATCAACGGGCTGGACACGGAGTGGTCACCAGCGCGACCGGACAGGTCCTAACCGGATGGTCGGATCGCGGCGAACCGCGCGCTCATGGTGGGACCAAGGTGGTTGACAAGGCCGTATCCGGGCTGGTCCGGCCACGGCAGACTGAAGAGGAACGAGGTGACAATCACCTTGGTCACTTCGGGGACGTCGAGCCGAAGCTGCTCTTCCAGGAACCGCAGCGTGACACGCCAGTCTGTCTCATCCCCGCCGAGGAACGACGCGACGGTCTCCTGAACGACATCCCAGAAGAACACGTGGGACAGGACACCGTGCTCGTTGAAGACGTGAGCATCAAACAGGTCCTCGAAGCCCGGCGAGGCCGCCACCAAGTCCCGCACCAACTGAACATCCCGCTCCACAGCACCCCTCCCTGGCCGCTCAGGATAGATCCACTCCGGCTCCGAACATGATCGGCCGGACAAGTCCTAGGCGCCGACCGGCACCGGGGCCGTCAGTTCCAGACGGCGGCCCCGGAAGCCTTCGCGGATCCGGCGGTCGTGGGTGACGATCACGAGGGTGCCGGGGTAGAGCGCCAGGGCCGCCTCCAGTTCCTCCACCAGGCCGGGGGCCAGGTGGTTCGTCGGCTCGTCGAGCAGCAGCAGGTCGACCGTAGTGGGGGTCCCCCCGGACGAAGTCCGGGGGAGGGCCACGAGACGGGCCAGCTCCAGCTTCCGCCGCTGTCCGGTCGAGAGCTCGCGCACGGGGGTGGCGAGGTCTCCGGCCGCGAACAGCCCGAGCGAGAGCAGCTCGTCCGTCCGGTCCGCGCCGAACGCCTCCGCGACCGTGCGAGGGTCGTCGGGCGCGGCGGTGTCCTGCCGGAGCAGGCCGACCCGGGCCGGAGGCGGGGCGGTCACCGTGCCGCCGTCCGGGGCGAGTTCGCCGGCGAGGACCTTGAGCAGGGTGGACTTGCCCGCGCCGTTCGGGCCGGTGACGAGGAGCCGTTCGCCCGGTGCGAGCTCCAGTGCGTCCAGGCGCAGCCGCCCCTCGACGCGTACGCCGGTCAGCGCGACCGGCGCGCCCGCGCCCGCCAGGTCCGCGCGGAAGCGCAGCGGCTCCGGCGGCGCGGCGACCGGGTGCTCGGTGAGCCGCCGCTGCTGCTCGCGGGCGGCGCGGATCCGGCTCATCGCGCCGTGCGCCCGTGACCGGGCGCGGAAGGCGCCCGCGCCGCTGAACGAGGCCGGGGCCTTGCGGGGGATGGCGGTGAAGCGGTCGATGTTGGTGTCGGCCATGGCCGAGTACCGGGCGAGCTCCGTCCTCCACTCCTCGTACTCCCGCTCCCAGCGGGCACGGGCGGCGGCGCGGCCGGTCAGATAGCCGGCGTACCCGTTGCCGTACCGGCGCACGGTGTGCCGTTCGTGGTCCACCTCCAGGACGGCCGAGGTGACCCGGTCCAGGAAGACCCGGTCGTGGGTGACGGCGACGACCGTGCCCCGGTGGGCGCGCAGCCGCTCCTCCAGCCAGGCCACGGCCTCGTCGTCGAGGTCGTTGGTCGGCTCGTCGAGCAGCAGCAGTTCGGGGTCGGCGGCCAGGGTCGCGGCGAGCGCGAGCCGGGAGCGCTGTCCGCCGGAGAGGGTGCCGAGGGGGCGGGCTCGGTCGAGCGGGGAGGGCTCGCCGAGCCGCCGCAGCGTCGTGTCGACGCGCCGGTCGGCGTCGGCGCCGCCGCGCGCCTCGTACGCGGCGAGCAGGGCGGCGTACGAGGCGAGGGCGTCGTCGAGGTCGCCGGTCGCGTCGAGCGCGGCCTCGGCCTCGCGGATGCGCCGCTCCAGCTCCCGTACACCGGCGAGGGCGAGGTCGATGGCCGCGCCGACGGTCGCGGTGCCGGGCAGGTCCAGGGTCTGGGCGAGGTGGCCCAGGCCGCCGGGGGACTCGACGGTCACGGTCCCGTTGTCCGGCTGCTCCAGGCCGGCGAGCAGCCGGAGCAGCGTGGACTTGCCGGAGCCGTTGTCGCCGACGACGCCGACGCGCTCGCCCGAGCGGACGGAGAGGGCGACCCGGTCGAGGACGAGCCGGGTGTCGTAGCGCTTCGTGACGTCGGTGAGTTGGACGCGGAACAAGGGCGACTCCTGTGGTCGACGACAGGGATGCTCAGGCGAGACGATGCGTCTCGTTTCGCTTCGAAGACCGTACAGCAGGAGGAGTGCGCCCGCAAGACGCTACGTCTCGTTGGATTCGGCGGGGTCAGGCGGAGAGCGTCCGCAGGGCGAGGGCCGCCACCGCGAGCAGCGTGATCACGACGACCGGGGCCACCGCGAAGTCCTTCTTGCGCAGGTGGAAGAAGAGCGCGCCGACGAAGTAGAGGGCGACGCCGACGGCCGCCGCGCCGCCGAGCAGCGGGACCGCGAGCCCGGCGAGCAGGCCGATCGCGCCCGCGGCCTTGGCGGTGGCGAGCCAGGGCAGCCAGGTCTCGGGCACGTCCAGCTTGGTCATGCTGCCCACGATCTGCGGGTTCCTGGTGAAGGTCAGGAAGGCGGAGGCGGACAGGGCGAACGCCAGCAGGACGGCGACGGAGGCATAGCCGATGAACATGGGGATACTCCAACGTGGTCAATGGTCTGGGGACGAAAACCGTTGACGACTATAAACGATTCCCCCGGCTCCACAATGGGCCCGCTGCTACGGTGGGAGCCATGGCAGCAGCTGACTCCCCCGACCGCCTCGGCTTCCTCCTCTCGTACCGGGGAGAGCTCACCGCCGCCCGCATCCGCGCGGCTCTCGCCGTCGCGGGGCTGCACCCGAGGAACGCCATGACCCTGATGCGGCTGGCCCCCGGGGCCATGAGCCAGCGGGACCTGGCCACCGCGCTGGAGGTCGACCCCAGCCAGCTCGTCGCGATCCTCAACGACCTGGAGGGCTCCGGGCTCTGCGAGCGGCGCCGCGACCCGGCGGACCGGCGGCGGCACATCGTGGAGATCACCGGCGCGGGCACGGCGGCGCTCGACCAGGTCGACGCGGCGGTGAGCGAGGCGGAGCGGGAGCTCTTCGCCAACCTGACGACGGACGAGCAGGACGTACTGCGCGGCCTGCTGGACCGGGTCGTGGTGGACCGCGGCAACCACGAGTGCGGGGCGGAGTAGGGCGCGGGGGCCGGTGTGACGATTTTCGGCCCGCGCCGACCTCTCTTTCGATTGTTCTAGTAGAGTGCGAACAACTCGAACTAGGGGAGGGTTGCCGATGACCTCGGACACGACACGCCGGATCCGACTCCCGCTGCTGGCCGCACTGCCGTTCGCGCTCGCGCTCGCGGCGTACGCGGCGGTGCTCGCCACCTGGTGGGGGCGGCTGCCCGACCCGGTGGCCACGCACTTCTCCGGCGTCGACGGCCGCGCGGACGGCTGGACGCCGCGGACGGGCGTGGCCGCGATCGGCGCGGTGCTGCTGTGCGCGGCGGGCGTCGCCTGGACCGTGTTCGCGCGCCGGCGGGTGCTGGCGGGCGCGTGGGCGACGGCCGGCTTCCTGGGCGTCCTGCTGGTGCTGATGCTGCGCGACAACCTGGACGCGGCCGATGCGCAGGTCGTCACCTCGCCGCTGGTCAACCTGGCCGTGGCGGCGGGCGCCGCGGGGCTCGCGGCGCTCGTGGGGTGGGCGGCGAGCCGGCTCGTACCGGAGGAGGCGCGGCCCGCGGCCGAGGACGGGGAGCCGTACGAGCAACTGCCCCTGGGGCCGGGCGAGGTGGCGGGCTGGTCCCGCGACACCGGCTCGGGGGTGCTGGCCGCGCTGAGTGCGGTGACGTTGCTCGCCGGCCTGGTGGCCCTGGTCCTGGCCCCGTGGCCCGTGGCCCTGATCCCGCTGCTGGTCGGGGTGCCGGGGCTGGCGCTCGCCCGGGTGCGGGTGACGGCGGACCGGCGCGGGCTGACCGTCGCGCCGGCGCTGGCCGGGCGGCCCCGGATCCGCGTGCCGCTCGACGACGTCGAGGGCGCGAGCGTGCGGGACGTGGACCCCGTGGCGGACTTCGGGGGCTGGGGCTACCGGGTCCGCGCGCACCGCACCGGTGTGGTGCTGCGTGCGGGCGAGGCGCTGGTCGTACGGCGGGCGGGCGGCCGGGAGTTCGCGGTCACCGTGGCGGACGCGCGGACGGCGGCGGCGTTGTTGAACACGCTGGTGGCGCGGCGGGAAGGTCGATGACGTGCTGTTCCGAGTAGACCCCGCCTCCGCGGTACCGCTGGGCGACCAGATCGCCGCCTGCGTGCGCGCCGCGCTCGCCGACGGCGCCGCCGAGCCGGGTGAACGGCTGCCGGCGGCACGCCAGTTGGCGGACTCCCTGGGCGTGAACGTCCACACCGTCCTCCGCGGCTACCAGCGGCTGCGGGAGGAGGGCCTCATCGAACTCCGCCGCGGCCGGGGCGCGGTCATCGTCCCCGGCGCGACCGCTCCGGCCCGCGCGCGTCTTGTGGAGAGGGTGCGGGAAGTGGTGGCGGAGGCGCGGGAGTTGGGGGTGGGGGAGGAGGAGCTGGTGGCGTTGGTGCGGGCGGAGTCGGAGTAGGTGCCGGCGTAAGTCCGTGGTGCGCACCGCGGGTGCGGGCGGAGCCGGCGTAAGTCCGTGGTGCATGCCCCGGGTGCGGGCGGAGTCGGCGTAAGTCCGTGGTGCGTGCCCCGGGTGCGGGCGGAGTCCGCGTAAGTCCGTGGTGCGTGCCCCGGGTGCGGGCGGAGCCGGCGTAAGTCCGTGGTGCGTGCCGCGGGTGCCGTTCCGGGGGGCGGCGTCCGGGACTGCATGATTTACGGCGCGTGCGGGGCCTCCGTGTTGCGTGCTCTTTCTCGTGCGCCACAAATCACGCTTTACGTCCCGGACACCACCCCCCTCCACGGCCCCCGCTCCCGTGTGTCGTCGGCTTTCCCCTCATCCTGCGAGGGGTTCGCCCAGGTGGAGGTTCCAGCGGCCCGCTCGGCCCGAGAGGTGGGTGGCGGTGAGGGGGCGTGCGTCCAGGCGCCACAGGGCCGTGTCGTCCAACGTCAGCGCGTGGACGACCGCCGCTCGCAGGACGTCCGGTTCCACCACCGCCAGTACCCGCCCGGGCTCCAGGCCGTCCAGCCACACGCCGACCCGTTCCCGTACCGCCCGCAGCGACTCGCCGCCGTGCGGGGCCGCCGACGGGTCGGACAGCCAGGCCGCCACCGCCGGCCCCTCCTCCGCCGCCACCGCGTCCAGCCGCCGCCCCGCCCAGCGCCCCATCGCGCAGCCCGCGAGCGCCGCGCGCGGCTCGGCCGCCGCGCCCAGGCCCAGCGCCCGCGCCGTCTCACGGCAGCGCTCCGACGGCGAGATCCGCACCCGCGCGCCCCCGGCGCGCAACCCCCCGGCCACCGCCTCCGCCTCCGCGCGCCCCGCCGGGTCCAGGGGCGCGTCCGCGAACCGTGCCTCGCGGAGCGCGGAGTTGAGCGCGGGCGCGATCAGGGTCAGCCGTACCGTCATCGTGATACATCCCTCACGGCCTTGGCGGCGACCGTCCGTCGCGGTACGGTCACCGCGACAATTCGACAAATCGACGACGGCGAGACGGAAGTCCGGTGCAACTCCGGCACGGTCGCGCCACTGTGAGCCGCCCCCAGGGACGGTGAGTCAGACCCGCGGACCGTCGTCGCGCACCACCGTATGGGACGCGAGCTCCCGAGGAGGTTCCACCATGGCCGAGGCCGTCGCCCCCGCCGCTTCCACCCCTTCCGTCGCCGTACCGGCTGCCATTCCGGTCCGCGCCGTTCTGCCCTGGGCCGTCTTCGGCGGTCTGCTCATGCTGATCGCCCTCTACTTCGTCGGCGCCGAGCAGGGCGCCGTCTCCGTCTTCGCGGGCGCCGACGTGCACGAGTTCGTGCACGACGGCCGCCACCTGCTCGGCTTCCCCTGCCACTGAGGGGCGGCGAGCACGTGCACGGTTCCACCGTCAGAAATCTGCTGGTCCGCGGCATGCTCGCGGGCCTGATCGCCGGACTGTTCGCCTTCGCCGTCGCGTACGTCGCGGGCGAGCCGTCCGTCGACGCCTCGATCGCGGTCGAGGAGGCGGCGGCCGCCAAGGAGGCCGCCGCCCACCCGGGCCACCACGAGGAGGAGGCCGAACTCGTCAGCCGGACCGTCCAGTCGACGGCCGGCCTGGCGACCGGCGTCCTCGTCTACGGCGTCGCGCTCGGCGGCATCGCCGCCCTCGCGTACTGCTTCCTGGCCGGCCGCGTCGGCCGGTTCACCCCGCGCGCGACCGCGGCGCTCACCGCCGGGGCCGCGTTCGTCACCGTCTATCTGGTGCCGTTCCTGAAGTACCCGGCGACCCCGCCGGCCGTCGGGAACCCGGACACCATCGGGAAGCGCACCACGCTCTTCTTCCTGATGATCCTGCTGAGCGTGCTGCTCGGCGTCGCCGCGACGATGCTCGGCCGCCGCCTCGCACCGCGCCTCGGCAACTGGAACGCCACTCTCGTCGCCCTCGCCGGCTTCGTCGTCGCGGTCGTGCTCGCCTGCGCGGTCCTGCCCGGCAACGAGGACGCGGTGGCGGAGGGCTTCCCGGCGGCGGTCCTGTGGGACTTCCGGCTGGCGGCCCTGGCGGTCCAGGCCACGCTGTGGGCGGTGTTCGCCGCCGCCTTCGGATACCTCGCGGACCGGGTCGCCGGTCGGATGGTGCGCTCCTAGACTGGCCGAGCCCGTGCAAGCACGACAAAGGGAGACGAACCCCATGTCCAAGCGAGGCAACAAGCGGCGCGCGCGCAAGAAGAGGAAGGCGAACCACGGCAAGCGTCCCAACGCCTGACCGTCGGAGCCGAAGAAGGCGAAAACGCGAGACCCCGGGTCGAGGCCCGGGGTCTCGCGCGTACGGGGTCCCCCGTCCGGGGGTGCGGTGTCACGCGGCGAGCGCGGTCACGGCGACGGCGAGCACGGAGCCGCCGAACACGGCGGTGTGGCGGACGTGCGTCAGGACGCGGGTCCAGGAGGGGAAGGCGTCCTCGGCGGCCTTGAGCAGGGCCGGCACGTCGATGCGCATCAGGGTCGGGTCGCCCTTGCGCTCGAACGCGGCCCGCACGGACTGGACGGCGGTCAGCTGGCTGTACAGGATCACGCCGTTGCCGAGCAGGACCAGCGACTGGAAGATCCAGGTCAGCAGCGGGCCCCAGTCGCTCCCGAAGAAGTTGAGCGCGGCCAGGGCCGCGACGAGGACGGCGATCGAGACCGGCGCCCAGGTCTCGTGACCGCCGGCGTCGAAGCGCATCCCGTTCTCCTCCAGGACGGTGTCCCGCGCGCCCTGCCGGCGCAGTTCGGCCTCGGCCGCGACCTTGGCGCGGTCCCCGACGCGGGCCCGCAGCACGGGGATGCTGACGAACGCGGCGGCGACGAGCAGCTGGGCGCCGGCGGCGACCGTGGCGAGAGCGTTCATGATCTTCCCCTTCGTCGGACCCCCGGGCGGGGTACTTGCACTTTGTTCAAGTAGAAGTTAGCGCGACACTTGAACAGTGTGCAAGTGGTCTCTCGAACTTTGTGCAAGAAAGCCGGGAGCGCCAGTCGCGAACCCGTGCCTCAACGCCGTACCGGACGGGCTGGAGGCCCGCCTGGAGCAGCGCTGACGGCCGCCCCGCCCAGCAGCTCCCGCACCTCCGCCGCCGTCCAGAGCCCGGCCGCGCCCGGCAGCCCCGCCAGATAGCGGGCGATCTCGTCGGCGCCCCAGGCCCCCGCCTCGTACAGGCCGGCGGCCAGGTGCCGCACGTACGCGGGCGACGGCGGCCGCGGCGGCACGTCCGCCAGGGCCCACGGCGCGGTGAACGTCAGCACCGGGAGACCGTCGAGCGCCCCGGCGCAGACCAGCGTCTCGTACCGCCCCGGCCCCAGCGCGAGCCGCCCGCGCGCGACGGCCCCGGTCAGATCGAGGTCCGTCCCCGCGGGCCGGCCCATCTCCTGGGCGACGAGGTCGCTGAACTGCCCCGCGCGCAGCAGATGGGCCCGCCCGTACGCGACGCCCCGCGCGCCCGGGTCGTAGAAGGCGCGCCCGCCGTGCCAGACGGGCGACTCGGTGGCGAAGTACACCGCGCCCGGCAGCTCCACCGCCGTCGACCGCACCGGCTCGGACGCGTCCCGGCACCCCGGGTACACGCACTCCGCGCCCGGCGGCGCGCCCCCGGCGAGATAGGCCCGCAGGCGCGCGGTGTGCACGTTGGACCCGTACGCCGCGTACCAGACGAACTCCTCGGCCTCCGCGGACCGCCCGGGCTCCGTGGGCCGCTCGGACTCCGCGAGCCGCTCCCTCATGCCCCGATTGTCCCCCCGCAGCCCCCTCCTTACCGTGGAAGGAAGAGGTGAGGAGGGCCGCGATGGCCGCCGTAGCCGTGCGCAGCGCCGACCTGGGCGACGGGCGCCCGACCCTCCCGTACGCGGAGGCGGGCGGCCCCGAGGGCGCGCCGGTCGTGCTGGTGCACGGCTACGCCGACTCCTGGTGGACGTTCGAGCCGATGCTGCGCCGCATGCCGTCCGCGCTGCACGCGTACGCACCCACCCAGCGCGGTCACGGCGACGCCGACAAGCCGGAGGACGGGTACGCGCCGGAGGACTTCGCCGACGACCTCGTCGCGTTCCTGGACGCGGTGGGCCTCGAACGCGCGGTGCTCGTGGGCGGTTCGAGCGGCGGCGTGCAGGCCCGGATCGTGGCCGGCCGGCGCCCGGACCGGGTCGCGGGGCTCGTCCTGCTGGGCACACCGGCGGAGCTGGCGGACAAGCCGGAGGTGCGGGAGGTCTGGGAGACGAGGGTGCGGCCGCTGGAGGACGGCGACCCCGTGGACCGCGCCTTCGTGGAGGAGTTCGCGCGCGGGCTGACGGCGGCCCCGGTGGGGCGCGGCTTCCTGGAGACCGTGGTCGACGAGAACCTCAAGGCACCGCCCCGGGTGTGGCGGGAGACCTTGCGCGGCCTGCTGGAGACGGACCTGCGAGCGACCCTGACCGGCATCCTCGTCCCCACCCTGGTCGTCTGGGGCGACCAGGACCCCCTCCTCACGCGAACGGACCAGCAGACCATCCTCGACACGATCCCCGACTCCCGCCTCGAGGTGTACGAGGGAGTGGGCCACACCCTGTACTGGGAGGCCCCGGACCGCGTCCTCCGCGACGTGGCGGCGTTCGCGGCCGGGGTTACGCTCCCCGGGTGAACGCACACGAATCCTCCTCGGACGGCTCCACGCAAGGCGCCCCGGCCGATTACCCCTGCTTCTGCCTCCTCTGCGCCCCCACGGAGTGGGGCGGTCCGGCGTGGGAGGAACGCGACCGCCGCGTCATGAAGAGCGTGGCCGAGTTCGGCTGGCACGTGATGGGCGTGGCCGGCGGCGACGCCCCCGGCGACTGGGGGTACTCGATCGGCCTCTGGCACACCCTGCGCAGCCCCGAGATCAGCGTCTTCGGCCTGTCCCAGGAGACCGCGATGCGCGTCGTGAACGCGGCGGGCAAGGCGATCCGCGACGGCGCGCCGCTCGAACTCGGCGCGCGCCGCGACGACGTCCTGGACGGCGGCCTCGACGTCGTCGTCCATCCGGTGCACCCGAGCTGGTACTACGACTTCTTCGGCGCGGGCATCGACTTTTACCAGACCCCGCCGCTGCCGATCGCCCAGCTGTTCTGGCCCGACAAGGCCGGCCGCTTCCCGTGGGAGGACGGCGCGGACGAGCTGTGCCGCAGGCTGCAGCCGCTGCTCTGGATCCCGAAGGAGGAGTCGGAGAGCGACTGGGCGAAGGCGGCGGCGACGGGCCAGTAGCCGGGAACTCCCCTCGTTCCCCCTCCATTTGAACCGATCAGGATCGAAGAAGCGCGAACGAGCCGCCCCAATTAACGTGACGTGCATGGACATCACCATTCACACCACGGTCCTCCCGCACGACGACCCGGACGCGTCGCTCGCGTTCTACCGGGACGTGCTCGGCTTCGAGGTCCGCAGCGACGTGGGCCAGGGCAAGATGCGCTGGATCACCGTCGGCCCGGCGGGCCGGGACGGCACGTCGATCCTGCTGGCCCCGCCGGCGGCCGACCCCGGCATCACCGAGGACGAGCGCCGCACGATCGCCGAGATGATGGCCAAGGGCACGTACGGCTGGATCCTCCTGGCCACCCCGGACCTCGACGGCGTCTTCGACAAGGTGCAGGCCCGCGACGCGGAGGTCGTCCAGGAGCCGACCGAGCAGCCGTACGGCGTCCGCGACTGCGCCTTCCGGGACCCGGCGGGCAACCTCGTCCGTATCCAGGAACTGCGCTGAGCCGGAGGGGGCCCGCATGTGCCGACCGGCCTGGGCGCGCGCCCGCATCGAGGCGCAGCGCCTGACGGAGTACGCGCGGCTGCGCCGCGTCCGCGACCGGCTCGACCGGGAGCACACCCATCCGCCGGACGTCGAGGCCCTGGCGAGGGCCGCGGGCATGACGCCGGCCCTGCTGAGCAGCGGTTTCCGCGAGGCGTACGGGATGACGCCGGACGCGTACGTGCGGGCGCGGCGCGAGGCGGAACGGGGAACGCGTGACCACGACGACAGGGGGATCAGCAGGATGACCGGGACGGCAGCAGCGACGACCGGCGCGGCGGCACCGCCCCGCGACCTGGCCACCCGGCTCAAGGACACCCGTGCGCGCCTGGAGCAGGACGTGGACGTGTGGGTCTCGACGTCGGGCGCCGGGCGGGGAGCGGGGACGCACCTGATCCCCCTCTCCTTCCTCTGGGACGGCGAGGCGTTCCTGATCGCCACCCCGGGCGGCTCGGTCACGGCCCGCAACCTGCTGGCCGACGGCCGGGTGCGGCTGGGCCTGGGGCTGACGCGGGACGTGGTGATGGCCGACGGCACCGCCGAACCGGTGGACCTGGCGGAGCTGCCGGAGGGCACGGGTACGCGGTTCGCGGCGAAGACCGGCTTCGACCCGGGCGCCCAGGAGGAGACGTACCGGTACTTCCGCATCGTGCCGCAGCGCGTCCAGGCCTGGCGCGAGGCGAACGAACTGCGGGGCCGCACGCTGATGCGGGACGGCGCCTGGCTCGGCTGAACCCGGAGGGCGGCGGGTGAGTCGCGGCGGCGGGTGCGCGGGGGGAAGCTGAGGTGGAGGCTCCACCGGCGCCCCGCTCGTGGAGGGAAGGACTGCGCCCATGAACACCAGCGAGAACCTCCCGCGCGTCGTCGTCGGAGTGGACGGCTCCCCGGCCTCGTACGAGGCCCTGCGCTGGGCGGCGCGGCACGCCCGCCTCATCGGGGGCAAGGTGGACGCGGTGGCCGCGTACGACCTGCCCGGCGCGGGCGGCTGGTCCGCCCCGGTGGCGGACGCGACCTTCGACGCGGAGATGGCGTCCCGTTCCCTGTCCGAGGAGCTCGGCACCGCACTGACCGGGACCGGGACGGACGACGTCCCCCTGGAGCAGCACGTGGTCCGCGGCAACCCGGCCGAGGTCCTGACCGAGGCGGCCTCCGGCGCGGAACTGCTCGTCGTCGGCAACCGCGGCCGGGGCGGCTTCGCCAGCCTCCTCCTCGGCTCCGTCAGCCAGCAGTGCGCCCTCCACGCCCCCTGCCCGGTCGTGATCGTGAGGGCGGAGGAGACGGACAAGAGGAAGTGACGGGCCGCCGGCCTCTCGACGGTCATCCGGCTGGCCCCAACTCCCGTGCCGCCTCGACCAGATGAGCGGTGCCGTCGGTCCGCGGGGCTTCGGTGGCCGGGGGAGCGTGGCTGCGCCCCCCGTCCCCCCGCGGCCCCCAACCCTCACTCCCCCACTCCGCCACCCTGCGCCACGGTGAAGCACCGTTTCAGCAGGGTGGCGCCGTCGTTGTCTCGATCATGGACAGACGTACCGACCCCACGCCCACCGCCCATCTCCTCGGCGCCTACTGGCTCGACTCCCCCGTGCTCCCGCACGCGCACGGCGGCGCGCGGACCTCGCGCCGGGACGCGGGAGCGCACGTCGTGGCCCAGCGGAAACGTAACCCCTGGCCGTGCACCCGGCCGGAGACGGACCCGGGCCGCTCCTAGGCGGCGTGGCGGCGCCGCCACGCCGCCATAGCGTTCATCGACTTCTCATTGCAACGAGATGACGACGAGTCATTGCTTTAACCTGCACCACCGTTGCAATGAATTTGGGCAACTGACCTGCGATTTCAAGGATTCGACGCAATAAGCATGTTGCCCAATCCATGAACGCAACGTAGCTTTTCCATTGTCAGAAACACCACGGCAACGGAAAAGCCAAGGAGCCCACCATGCAGCAGTTCGCCACCCCCTCCCCGGTCTCGGTCGTCCTCGACATCCCCGCCGGCCACGTCCGCCTCATCGCGGCCGACCGCGCCGACACCACCGTCGAGGTCCGCCCCGAGAACCCCGGCAAGGGCAAGGACGTGAAGGCCGCCGAGCAGACCGAGGTCACCTTCGTGGACGGGGTCGTCCGGATCGAGATCCCCGAGGCGAAGAGCCGCCTGCTCGGCGCCTCCGGCTCGATCGAGGTCACCGTCCAGCTCCCCGCCGGCTCCCGCGTCGACGCGAAGGCCGCGGCCGCGGAGTACCGCGGCGTCGGACGACTCGGCGACGTGACCCTCGACGGCGGCCACCGCTCGGTCCAGCTCGACGAGGCCGCGAGCGCCCGCCTCACCGCCCTGGACGCCGACGTCACGATCGGCCGCCTCACCGGCCCGGCCGAGATCAGCACCCAGAGCGGCGGCATCACCATCGCGGAGGCCGTGCGCGGCGACCTCACCCTCGCCACCCAGCAGGGCGACATCACCGTCTCCGCCGCTCGCGGCGTCTCCGCCACCCTCGACGCCGGCACGAGCTACGGCCGCGTCCACAACGCGCTCGCCAACAGCGGCGACGCCGGCCTCACCATCCGCGCCACCACGTCCTACGGCGACATCACGGCCCGCACCCTCTGACCTCGACCGCACCGCCGGCCACGGCCACGACACCCCCACTCCAAGGAGCCCGACGCATGACCAGCACCCCGTCCCCGTCCCCGTCCCCCGCCCCCTGGACCGGCACCGTCGCCGTCGACGACACCGCCCTGGCCGTGACCGACACGGGCGGCCCCGGCCGCCCCGTGATCTACCTCAACGGCTCCTACGCCGACCAGAAGCACTGGCGTCGCGTCATCGCCGAACTCGGCGACGGCTACCGGCACATCACCTACGACGAGCGCGCCCGCGGCAAGTCGGAGCGCTCGGCGGACTACTCGTTCGAGGCCTGCCTCCGTGACGTCGACGCCGTCCTGGCGGCGCGGGGCGTGGAGCGGCCGATCCTGGTCGGCTGGTCCTACGGCGCGGCGCTCGCCCTCCACTGGGCGGCCCGGAACCCGGACCGCGCCCTGGGCGTGGTGTCCGTGGACGGCGCGCTCCCGCACGAGTGGCTCGACGACGCCGCCCGGGCGCAGATCCGCAAGCTGTTCCGCCGGCTGAGCCCGCTGTTCCCGGTGGCCCGCCGGCTCGGCCTGGCGGCGCGGATGAGCGCCGAGCAGCACGCCGAGATCAACATCGAGGCCAACGAGCTGTGCGCGCCCGGCAGCCTCGTCCCGGTCCTCGAGAGCGTGGCCGCACCGGTGCGGTACGTCCTCGCCACGGGCGGCAACCTGGGCGGCGACCCGGAGCTGATGGAGAAGATCCGCGGCAACCTCGACCCGGTACTCGCCCGCAACCCGCACATCGAGGTCAGCGCGAAGGTCCCGAGCAACCACTCCAAGATCCTCCGCAACGACTTCCGCGCCGTCGCCTCCGCGATACGCGAACTCCCCTCCGTCCGCACCCACAAGGCGATCCGACCCGGAAGGGCTCCCTCCGGAGTCGCGCTCTGATCTGCGGTTCCCCGGAAACGCACGAACTGCGGATCACGAGACGATCAAGGGTTCATGGTTTCAACGCCTGCCCTGCACACGGACGTTGGAGGTGTACTCCATGGGCAAGTGCCGCATCGACGAACTGGAAAAGCCTTGTCAGAGAAGCTGCCCGGCCGTCAGATCGAGATCTCCTGGCCCGACCTCGGCATCACGGTCACCGCCGACCTCGACGACCGCAACCCGGCCCTCGCCGACGCCCTGTGGGAGTCCCTGCCGTACCGGAGCCTGCAGGGACACGCCCTCATCGCGGGCGAACACCTCTACCACGTCGCACCGATCCCCACCCTGCTGCACACGCCCCACACCACCCGCATCCCCGACCGGCGCGAGGCCCCCGACGGCACCGTGTTCTGCTCCGGGCTGCAGCACCTGGGGATCAAGTACGGCACCCTGACCGAACCGATGCCCGCCACCCCCGTCGGCCGGATCCGCGAGACGGACATGCCCGGCCTGCTGGAGGCCGGGGCGGCGATCTGGGACGCCGTCTACTCCACGAAGAAGCAGATCCTCGCCGAGGTCCGGCGCGCGGGCGAGCCGGGCGGCCATCGCATCCCGGTGCTCCGCGCCACCGACGCGGACGCCGGCCGCCTGATCGCCGACATCGCCGCCGAGACCGAGAGGATCTGGCTCACGCCCCCGGCCGAGCTGGACGACCTCCACCAGGGCGTCATCCCGTCCCGGGCGGGCAACTTCGGCACCGTCCTGCCCACCCTGCTGTTCGTCAACGGCGAGACCCGGCCGCTGGGTTACGCCGCCTACGGCGGACTCGTCCGCGCCGCCGTCCAGGGCATGCCCATGGACTCCCTCGTCCACATGACCCGCCTCCTGGTCGGCGTCCCCGCCGAGTTCCTGGGCTACTGCGGCCTGGAGAGGCTCTGGGCGTTCACCCGGCGCTTCCTCGACGTCCTCGACCGCCTCGACCGTGACGACTTCTACGCCGTCACCAGCCAGATGGCGCTCTACATCAACTGCCTCGGCGGCTGGAACCTCCAGTTCTACCCGTGGGACACCGGCGACCACCTGCGCCAGCAGGGCGCCGAGGCGGGCGTGTGACCGTGAGCGCCCTGCCCGCCCGCGCCGACGCCGTCGTCATCGGCGGGGGAGTGATCGGCACGTCCGCCGCCCACCACCTCGCCGAGGCCGGCGTGGACACCGTGCTGCTGGAACGCGGAACCCTCGGCGGCGGGGCGTCCGCGCACACGGCGGGCATGGTCCGCACGTACTTCCCCGGCGCCCCCGCCACCGGGCACAGGGCCGTGCGCAGCCTGCACGCGTACCACGACTTCGCCCGCCGCACCGGAGCGCCGCTCGGCCTGAAACGGCTCGGGTTCATGGCGCTGTTCACCGACGAGGAGCAGATCGCCGGCTTCGAGGCCGACCGGCCGGCCCAGCAGGCCGCCGGCGTCGACGTCCGCCTGATCAGCCCCCGCGAGGCGGTCGCGCTCAACCCGCTGATCGACGAGCGCGCCGTCCTGGCCGCCGCCTGGTCCCCCGAGGCGTACCACGTGGACGGCCTCGACATCGTCCGCGGCTACGCCGCCGGCGCCCGCAACCACGGGGCCCGCCTGTACACGCACACACCCGTCACCCGCATCGACGACGACAACACCGTCCACACCCCGCGGGGCACGATCACGGCGGACAGCATCGTGTGCACGGCCGGGCCCTGGTCCGGCGAGGTGGCGGCTCTGGCCTCGGTCGACCTGCCGCTGGCACCGCAGGCGATCGAGATGCTGTTCACCGACGTCCCGCCGTCCCCGCAGGGCGAGCTGCCCATGACCATGCACGCCGCGTCCGGCCTGCGGATCCGCTCGTGGAAGGACCGCGTCCTGCTCGCCATGGGCGCGCCGGGGGCCGGTGAGACGCGCGACGCCTGGCTCGGCCGCGTCGCCGGCCATCTGGGCACCCTGTTCCCCGCCCTGGACGGCACCGGCCTGCACCGCGCGTGGAGCGGCGACTTCGACGCCAGTCCCGGCAACACCGCCTTCATCGGCGCGCACGCCACCCGCCGCTTCGTGTACGCGGCCGGATTCACCGGCGCGGGCCTGTGCCAGGCGCCCGCGGCCGGGGAGCAGCTCCGCGACCTGCTGATCGCCACGTAGCCCACCGACAGGAAAGACTGCCGTGATTGTTCTCGGATGCAACGGCTTCAGCCGGGTCTCGGAGTTCTTCTCCGCACGCCTCGGCGCGACCGGCATCAACAAGCACTATCTCCTGGGCCACGACGCCGCCGCCGCGCTCCTGATCGACGGCCGCCTGGTCGCCGCGGTGGAGGAGGAACGCCTCAACCGGGAGAAGAAGACCACCGACTTCCCCTCGCGCGCGATCGACTGGTGCCTGGAGGAGGCCGGGATCACGTTCGACGACGTCGACCTGTTCGCCTTCCCCTGGAACTGGTCCCCCCGGATCCTGGACGAGATCCTGGACGGCATCCGCGCCTCGCCGCTCGCCGAGGACGCGAAGGCCGAGCTCATGGGCAGCATGACCGACCTGTTCGACCAGGTCGTCAGCCACGAGGCGATGCTCGCGGACTTCGAGGCCCGCACCGGACACCGCCCCGACCCGGCCAAGGTCCGCTTCGTCCCCCACCACCTGGCGCACGCCACGACCGGCTACTACCTCGCCGGCATGAAGGACGCCGCGTTCCTCGTCAGCGACGGCCGCGCCGAACGTTTCTCCACCCTGGCGGGCGAGATCCGCGACGGCCGGATCACCGTCTTCGACGACACCGTCACCGGCGCCCAGCACTCCATGGGCACGATGTTCTCCGCCATCACCCGCTTCCTCGGCTTCGTCCCCAACAACGACGAGTACAAGGTGATGGGCCTGGCCGGGTACACGGCCCCGCCGGTCCCGAACCCGTTCACCGACCGCCTGCTGAGGCTCCACGACGACGGCCGGTACACCTTCGCCGAGCCGCTGCGGACCGACGATCCGCACAGCCACGACGCCCTGTTCGAGGAGTACTTCGGCCCCTTCGAGGACACCCTCGCGTACCGGGCCCGGGTCGCCGCCGCCGCGCAGGAGATGCTGAACGTCGCCACCGCGCACCAGGTGCGCCACCTGGAGAAGCGGACGGATCTCGACCGGCTGCTGTTCGAGGGCGGCGTCGCCCTGAACTGCCTGAACAACACCCCGATGTTCGAGGGCTCCCGCTTCGCGGACCTCCAGGTCAGCTTCGGCGCCTCCGACACCGGCATCACCATCGGCGCCGCGGCCCACGCCTGGCTCGACGACCCCGGCACCGGTCCGGCGGACATCCTCGCCGCCGCCGTCGAACCCGTCACCCCGTACCTGGGCCCGGCCTACGACGACGCCGCGATCGAGGAGGCCCTGGCGGGCTTCGACGGCCGGGTCACCGTCTCGCGCCTGGACGACGACGAGGTCGTCGAGCAGGTGGCGCGGCTGCTGACGGAGAAGGTCGTCATCGGCTGGTTCGAGGGCCGCGTCGAGCACGGGCCGCGCGCGCTGGGGCACCGGAGCATCCTCGCCAACCCCGGCTTCGACGACATCAAGGACATCATCAACACCCGGGTCAAGCACCGCGAGCCGTTCCGCCCGTTCGCTCCCCTCGTCCTCGAGGAGCGGGCGCCGGAGATCTTCGACATGGGGCGCAAGACCAGCTCCCCGTACATGACGTTCGTCTTCCCGGTCCGCGACGCGTACCTGGACCGCATCCCCGGCGCCGTGCACGTGGACGGCACGTCCCGGATCCAGACCCTGACGGACGAGGGGACCCCGCGGCTCACGGCCCTGCTGCGGAGGTTCACCGAACTCACCGGCACGCCCTGCCTGATCAACACCTCGTTCAACGTCGCCGGCGAACCCATCGTCTGCACCCCGACCGACGCCCTGAACTGCTTCCTGGGCACCGAGATCGACTACCTGATCCTCGGCAACCACCTCGTCGCCAAGACCGAGTCCAAGTAGATGGAGCACGCCATGCCGACCCAGATCCAGCGCAAGCACACCATGTACCACTCCACCGTCCTCGACGCCGACCCGGACACCGTGTGGGCGACCGTCCGCGACGCCATGCAGATCCTGGACATCGTGTCCCCGGGCGACCTGGACATCCACCGGGACGTCAGCTGGGTCGAGGGCGGCTCGGTCGACACGGTCCCGGCCCGCTACGACTTCAAGCTCACCCTCAACGGCCGCCTCGTGCAGCAGGAGATCGCCGCCCGGGACGAGATCAACAGGACCCAGTCCTACCGGGCCGTCGCCCCCACCAGCGGAGTCGCCAGGTACGAGGCCACCATCCGCGTCCTCCCCGTCACCAACGACCCGGCCCGCAGCTTCTTCGACTGGTCGCGGACCCTCGACATCGCCGAGGACGCCGACCTGGACGTGGTCGCGGCCATCATCGACGTCATGGAGAAGCAGACCGACGCCGTGCGCGACCACTTCGCGAAGACCGCGCAGTGAGCCGTGACGTGACGACGCTCGTGCTGCTGCGGCACGGCGAAACCCTGCTCACCCCCGAGCGGCGGCTCTCCGGCAGCGGCGGTACCGACCCGGGACTCTCCCCGGCCGGCCGCCGCCAGGCCCGGGCGGCGGCGGACGCCCTCGCCGGCCGCGGCGGCATCGAGGCGATCGTCACGTCACCGATGCGGCGCTGCCGGGAGACCGCCGGCGCCGCGGCCGCGCGCCTCGGCCTGAGCGTCCAGGTCGAACAGGACCTGCGGGAGGCCGACTTCGGCGTCTGGGAGGGCCTGACCTTCGCCGAGGTCCGCGCACGCCACCCGGACGACCTGGACGCCTGGTTCGCCTCGCCCGAGAGCGCCCCCTCGGGCGGCGGCGAGACCATGCAGCAGGTCACCCGCCGGACCGCCGCCGTACGGGACGGCCTCCTCGCCCGGTACGCCGGCGCCACGGTCCTCGTCGTCTCCCACGTCGGACCGCTCAGAACCCTCATCCGCCTGGCCCTCCAGGCCCCACCGCACACGCTGTTCCGGATGGACGTCGCCGCGGCCTCCCTGTCGACGGTGACGTACGACGGCGACGGCACCGCCACGGTGCGGTCCCTCAACGACAGCCATCACCTGGACGGAACCGTCCGCCGGTAGGCGTTGCTTCTGTGCGTCCGGGGCGAAGGCCAGGGCGTCCGGAAGGCGCCGGTAGAGAGGCTCCCCCACTCATCACCACGATGGGAAGGCTACGGACCGCGGATCACGCTGCCCGTGCCGTGTTCCGTACGGTGTCCCGATTGGTTCACGAAGCCGTCCCGGTTGGAAACCGGCATCCCCCGCGGCGTGCGGCGACGGATAGCGTTCCTGCCCGCAGGGTCGCACGTCTGATCGGTACGGCGTCGCCCCGCACACCTTCCTGATCCGATGACTCCACGGGGGTACGGCGACATGACCACGCGACGAGACGGCGTGCCGGGTGACAGGTTCTCCCGGCGGCGGGCACTGCGGCTGGCCGGCGGCGGTCTCACGCTGGCCGTGCTGGCAGTGGGCGCGACCGGCTGCCGCGAGGACGGCTCCGACCTCGGCGGCTCCGGGGGTACCGGAGGATCCGGCGGGAACAAGCCCGCCGGAGGCGGCGCCGCGAAGGACGGCCGGGCGCCCGAACCGCTGTGGACGAAGACGACGTCCGCGCAGACCTACGGCGACAACGACGAACTCGTGGCCACCAACGGCGTGGTGATCGCCAGCGGCGACCCCCTGGCCGCGCTGGACGCCTCGTCCGGCAAGCAGCAGTGGTCGCTGGCGGACGGCGCGGTCCCCGGAGCACCGATGCTGCTCGGCAACGGCACGCTGTACCTGGCCAGCGCCAAGTACGACGGCACCGTCGCCGGCTACGACCCGGCTTCCGGCAAGGAGACCTGGCGCAGCCACCTGGGCAAGGCGTACCGGCAGCCGAAGCCGATCGCGGTGGACGACCGGCATGTGTACGTCATCGCCGAGATCCTGGAGGCCGACGGCTCGTCCAAGACCAATGTGATCGCCGCGCTGAACAGCCGTACGGGCAAGCTCTCGTGGAAGGAGCAGCGCGACTTCGGCACCGAGGGGTACGGCATCCACGCCCATGCCGAGGGCCGCCACCTCGTCTACACCGACTTCAAGAAGAACCTCACGGTGCGCGACACCGCCACCGGCAAGCAGGTGTGGACGCACAAGACCACCAAGACCAACTACGGCTTCTTCGCCGTGCACAAGGGCCTGGTGATCGTCCCGCAGGGCCCGAAGCTGCAGGCTTTCGACCTGGCCGACGGCTCGGCGAAGTGGTCGGTGCAGACCACCGAGACCTACGTCTCCTTCAAGGCGCCGGCCGTCCTGGAGGACGTGCTCTACATCGCCGACAGCGGCCGCACGATGCGCGCCCTCGACCCCCGTACCGGCAAGGAGATCTGGAAGTCCGAGGCCCTCGCCGACGCGAACCTCACGGTGCCCCGCCAATACGTGAAGGCCGGCGGCGTCCTGTACGCGGCCACGGACCTCGACAAGCAGGGCGGCGTGATCGCCATCGACGCGAAGACCGGCGCCGTCCGCTGGACGTTCAACGACAAGTCCGGCGACTACCACGCCTGGCTGGTCGCCACGGACGGCAAGCACGTCTTCGCGCTCCACGGCAAGAAACTGCACGCGCTGCCCGCCTGACCCGCACTCGGGGCGCTGCTGCCCGGCTACGAACCGACGGCCGGGCGCAGCGACGAGCGCGGGGACAGTGCGCGGACGAGGGCGAGGGTGCTGAGGGCGAACATCACCACGCCCAGGGGGACGTGCAGCGAGGCGATGTGGGCGATGCCGAGTGCGACCTGGGCGGAGGCGAGGAGGAGGAAGCCGGTGGAGTACAGGATGGGACGCGGTGATCCGCCGCCGGGGCGCCAGGCCAGGATCGTCGCGAGGACGTACAGCATGGCCGCCCCGTACATCACCTTCGAGCCGTAGTCGTGCAGCGTGTAGGCACGCGAGGACGTCAGGAGCAGGCCGGCGGTGGACGCCTGGAAGAAGAGGGCGAGGGTCTGCAGGACTGTCGCGGTCTTGAGCAAGGTCCCGCCGCGCGGCGCGGCGATCGTCTGTCCGGTCATGCTGCGTGCTCCTTCTGGGCCGAGTTCGGTGTCGGGGTCAGCGGTTGCTCGGGGCGCTCGTCCTCAGGACACCGCGCGGCCCGCCGTTGTGACAGCTTGTGACGCAGGTCACACGACCAACTCGTGCCGTCCTGGTCCTCGCGTACATCGATCGAAGTAGCCGTGTACTCCGCCGGCGCAGCTGGGAATGACGCGTCGGGGACGACGCTCCCGGGCCGGCGCCGGAACTACTGTCCGGCTCCATGACCAAGACAATCTCTCTGGCCGGCTTCGCCGTCGCCGTCCTCGCCTTCGCGATGTCCGATGCGGTCAACAGGGGGTACGACCCGTTGGCCGAGACGGTCAGCAGGTACGTCAACCTGCCGCACGGCTGGCTCGTGACCATCGGTCTGCTGGCGTTCGCGCTCGGGTCGGCGGCCGTGGCCGTCCGGATCGTCCGGACCCTCGGCAGTGGATGGGGTGGGTGGCTGCTGCACGTCTGGGCGGGATGCGTACTGGTCGCCGCCGTCTTTCCGGCCGACCCGCCCGGCCGTTGGAGCCGCCCCTCGCTCTCCGACGGCGTGCACGGAGTCGCGGCCGCGGTGGGATTCGTGGCGCTGGCGATCGCGATCGTCCGGCTGACCCTGTTGTGGCGGCGCGAGCCGGCGCGGGCCTCGAAGGCGCGTGGGCTGACCGTCCTCGCGTGGGCGTCGTCGGTGGCGTTCGTGCTGTTCGCCGTGGCGATGGTGGACAGGGCGGCCCTCTCCCACACGGCCCCCCTGGGTCTGGCCGAACGCATCGTCATAGCCCTGGATCTGGCCTGGCTGGCGCTGGCCGCCACCTTGCCGAAGCCCCGTTCTTCGACGTCCGGCACGATGGCCCGCATGACGTCAGGCATCGCCGAATGAGCCCGCGTTCGCAGAACGACAGGTGGCGGACGCGGCTGGGGGACGCGGCCCTGGCGCTGGTGACCGCCGTGGGAGTCGGTGCGGGTCCCGCCGTCATGGGCGCGCCGCCGTCGTGGCACGGCACGTTCGGCCTGGGGGTGATCCTCGGCGGACTGCTGCTGGTCCGCAGGCGCCGCCCCGTGCTCGTCCTCGTCCTGTCCGCCACCGCGCTCGTCGGCTACCAGAGTGCCGGCCTGTTCGAGGGCGGCGGGGTCTGGCCGCTGTCCGTCGCCCTGTTCACCGCCGCGCTCAGCCGCCCGGGCTGGGCCGCCGCCGTGGGCACCCTCTCTCTGGCATGCGGCCTGGTCCTCCAGGGAATCGACGCCTCCGAGGCCCTCGCCCCGGGCGGCGTCGAACTGCTCTGGCTGGCCCTGGTGTCGGCCGCGGCGAGTTCCTGGCGTCAGTACGGCCGTTGGCGGGCGGAGCACCGGGCACGTCTGGTGCAACTGGAACAGACCCGGCTGGTCGAGCAACGCCTGACCATCTCCCGGGAGGTGCACGATGTGGTCGCCCACACCCTGGCCGTCGTCGGCGTCCACCTGAACGTCGCCGTCGAGGCGCTGGACGACTCCCCCGACGAGGCACGCGCCGCCCTGCACACCGCGATCGCCGTACGCAGACAGGCCATGACCGACCTGAAGGCGTTCGTGGGTGAGCTCCGCGACGTTCCGCAACACGGCCTGGAGTCCGTCCCCGACCTGGTCGCGCAGGCCGAGGCGGCCGGGCTGGACGTGCGCTACGACGCGGAGGGCGACCCCGGTGCCGTACCGGCGGCCCAGGCGCTCACCGCCTACCGCGTCGTCCAGGAGGCCGTCGTCAACACCCTGCGGCACTCCGACGCCGGGTGCCTCACCATCCGGATACAGGCCCGGCCGCGCGCCTTGAAGGTGACGGTCGCCGACGACGGGCGCTCGGCGGCGGGCTTCACGGAGGGGCACGGCCTGACCGGGATGCGCGAGCGCGTCACCGCCCTCGGGGGAACACTGCGCGTCGACGCCGGCCAGGGCTTCGCCGTCCGGGCCGTCCTCCCTCTGGCGGACCACGTGACAGGCTTGGTGCCATGACCATCAGCGTGCTGCTCGCCGACGACCAGGCGCTCGTACGGGCGGGGTTCCGCAGCCTGCTCGGTCGCGCCAAGACCCTGGCCGTCGTCGGCGAGGCCGCCTCGGGCGAGGAAGCGGTGCGGAAGGCCGCGCTGCTGCGCCCGGACGTCGTGCTGATGGACATCCGGATGCCGGGCATGGACGGCATCGAGGCCACCGGCCGCATTCTGGCCGAGCAGCCGGCGACCAGGGTGATCATCCTGACCACCTTCGACACCGACGAGCACGTCTTCGAGGCGCTGCAGGCAGGCGCGAGCGGGTTCCTCACCAAGGAGGTCGAACCGGCCGAACTGCGTCGAGCGGTCGAGGTCGTGGCGGCGGGCGACTCCCTGCTGTCCCCGGGCGTCACCCGCCGCGTCATCGCACGCTTCGCGCACCGCCCCCGCCCCACCGCCGCCCTGCACGCACTGACGGCCCGTGAGAACGAGGTGGTCAGGCTGGTGGCGGAGGGGCTGTCCAACGACGAGATCGCCGCCGCCCTGGTGATCAGCCCGCTGACGGTGAAGACCCACATCTCCCGAGCCATCACCAAGCTGGGCCTGCGCGACCGGGTACAACTCGTCATCACGGCCTACGAACACGGCCTCGTCAGAGCGTCGCGCGCTGACCGTCCGTGAGGAGTCGCACAGGAGACACACACCGGCTCTCTGCTCGGCGCGGTGCGCTCGGCCTCGATCGAGTCCACGCCGTGTCAGTGCTTCAGCAGCAGCTTGAAGGCGACGATCAGCAGGCCGAGCAGCAAGTTGACCGTGGCGGTGAGACCCACCTGGCGCCATGAGGCTCCGACCCGGCGGGCGGCTGCCACGGACCAGCCGACCTGACCGGCGATCGCGACGCTGAGCGCCAGCCAGAGGCTGCCGGCCATGTCCAGACCCAGAAGCGGACTGACCGCCACCGCCACGGCGGGCGGGATCGCCGCCTTGAGGATCGGCCACTCGTCCCGGCAAGCGCGCAGCACGATCCGACGGGTCGGGGCGGTCCGCTCCACCAGCCGCTCGCCGAACAGCGTTGCGTGCACGTGCGCGACCCAGAACACCGCGCCCGTGAGCAGAAGGAGCACGATGAGCTCCACGCGCGGGAATCGGCCCAGGCTGCCGGCACCGACGACGACGGACGCCGCGAGCATGGACCCGTAGACGGCACCGGTGTAATCGGCGTGCTCGCGCCGCTCACTCCTCCGGGCCGCGACGTCCTCGGTTCGGCGCATTCCCGCCTCCAGCAGATCTCCGACCGCCGCCTCCGCGGCGCCGCCGACAGAACCTCCCTCCAGCATGGAAGCCCACCGGCAAACCCGCCCGCTGCACCACCCGATCGCTCGGCCCCCTGCCAGGGGCAGGTGGTGCGTGACGCCTGGACAGGTCTGGACAACGACGAAGGCCCAGGTCTCTGACCTGGGCTTTTCGTTCACGAGCGGATGACGGGAATCGAAGCGCGCTTGGGAATCACCGCCGCTGTGACCGCCCACATGGCCTCTGACCTGCGGACAAGCCTCTCCGCCGGCACGGACGGGGCGGATGGATCAGCTCGGCCGGGCGGGCCTCCATCGCCGAGGAAACGGGCGGCTACAGCGGGGTGGATGAACTCCTCCGGGACGATTCCGATCGAGTCCTTGCCCGACTTCCGCCAGTTACAGCCCTGATGGGCCGACTGCGCGCCGGTCAAGGTGTCGGGTACGCCGGCAGCGATGGGTACCACGTGGTCGATGGCGTCGGACAGCGGGTCCGGCCACGGTGCCGCCTGCTCCACTGGGTAGAAGCCCCGAGTTCCTTCGGGCGCCGGCGCGCTCAGCCCGCGGCCGGAGGCTCTCCCCCGGCCGCCGCGCGGCGGTATTCGGCGTTGATGCGCTGGGCTTCTTCGAGCTGGTCCTCGAGGATGATGATGCGGCAGGCGGCCTCGATGGGCGTGCCCTGGTCGACGAGTTCCCGGGCGCGGGCGGCGATACGCAGCTGGTAGCGGGAGTAGCGCCGGTGGCCGCCCTCGGAACGCAACGGCGTGATCAGGCGAGCTTCCCCGAGAGCGCGGAGGAACCCGGGGGTCGTTCCGATCATTTCGGCGGCCCGCCCCATGGTGTAGGCGGGGTAGTCGTCATCGTCGAGACGGCCGAGGGCATCGTCTGCTGTCATTCTCACCTCTCTGAGGGAGGGGCCGAGGAGACCTGCGCTCTGGCGCCTTCGGACACCAGAGCGCCCGAGGAGGACCGTGATCCGGTGGCGGTCCGCACGCGGAGCCACCCGCCGGCACACTCCTTGCGGTGCCGTGTCCGCTCGGGCACGGATGCTCTCCACCCAACCTTCCGGTGTGCGTCGGGGCCGACGCCTTCACCGAGGGTAATGCTCCGATCCGCACCGCCGTTACCACGGAGCCGTGCGTGATACCGGGCCTGCCCGCATCACGGCGGACGTCCGCCCGACGACAGCCGGAGGTCGGCGTGAACGCAGTCGGTTCCCGCGTCCCGTAAGAGAGGTGCGCCCGCCGCGGGGTCAGACCACCGTGGACGTGCCGGGCAGGGCGGACGCCTGCGGGACCGGGCCGTCCGTGGCCGCGGACCGGGTACGGCAGGTGAAGCCGAGCCGGGTCATGGCACGGACGACCTCGCGGGCGCTGAAGTCGCGGCGGTCCTGACGGGTGATGACGGCGCCGACCTGCATGGCGGGGTACTCACGGCGCCCGATGATCACGAACTCGCCGGTGACGGGCTCGGGCCTGACGCCCTTCATCGCCTCCAGGACACCGTCCTTCGTCAGCTCGAACGGGAAGCGGGCGATGACGCAGCGCATAGGACCTCGCAGAAGAAGGGGGACGGGATCGGCCGGTACGGGTGGGGTGCGTGGCTGTGCTCGGCCTCGGCCCGCGTCGTCAAGGACGGGACGGAGAGCCCGCGACGCGCAAGTCACGCAGCTGTACCCGGTCGGTGTAGGCGGAGGTGGCGCGGAAGCCGTTGAGCTGGGCCCGGGTGACGAGGCCGGTGGGCCGGCCGTCGTCGTCACGGACGATGAGGCGTCCGGCGCGTGCGCCGCTCATGACCGCCAGAGCCACCTCGACGGTCATGTCGGCCCAGACGTGCGGCTCTGCCTCGTCGGCCGGGGGCGCGGGCGGGCTGCCGGCGGCGGTGCGCGCCGGGTGGAGCTGCGCCTGATTCGATGTCACATGCGGCTCCTGGGTGGGAAAGAGGAGAGTGTCGGCCCCGGGTAGGAGGTTCTGGCCGCCGGCGCCGGGAACCGGAGTGCGTGACGGGTCGGAAGTATCGCGCCGAGCCCCCGCCTTCGGCGCCGAGCGCGGCAAGCGATCGTCTCGGCATGTCGAGATCGGCGAAGGTCGACACCGTGGAGAGCGTGGGTGATCGACGGAGCCGGCGTGAATCCACCCGGCCTCACTCCGTCGTTGTCGTCGCGAATGTCCGGAGAAACGGAATGACGAGGAGAATTCCAAGGCGGCTTCGAATGGACAGGGAATCCGAGTCGACGGAGAGAAGAATGCGGCTGGGGCCCGCACCCCGAGGGATGCGGGCCCCAGCCACGTCGTGCGCGTCAGCGTCAGGCGGGAACGATGTTCTCGGCCGTCGGGCCCTTCTGGCCCTGCGCGATGTCGAAGGTGACCTTCTGGCCTTCCTGCAGCTCGCGGAAGCCCTGGGAGGCGATGTTCGAGTAGTGGGCGAACACGTCGGGGCCGCCACCGTCCTGCGCGATGAAGCCGAAGCCCTTTTCTGCGTTGAACCACTTCACGGTGCCACTGCTCATGTCTTATCTCTTTCTGGGGGCTCATCGGCATCCACACTGCGTGAATGCTGTGTCGCCGTGATGATTACCCCGCCGGAGAGACCGGAGACGAAAAAAGCACTCCCAGTGGCCGGTGGGCTCGACTGGGGGCACTTGAAGCTTCGGGAACCACAACTGCAACTGAAATCGAGACTAGCACGCGGACTCGGTCATTTCCGGCACGATGGTGCCACTATTTCTGGACGTCAAAAAGCCTGACCGCGCCGCCGCTCTCATTCTCATCCCGCCGGCACAGATATTCGTCCGCGCCCCGCGACGAGGACGCGGGGGCCTCCAGGCGGGCGGCGGGGTGACAACCGGGGCTGGTGCCGATGGGCCGGATCCGACGGCATCGCGGTGCGGCCTCCCGGATGCTCCGCAACGGCCCGGGGCCGCCACGCGCGCCCGTCGGGCTCCGCCTGGCTGGTCACGGTTCCTCGGAGTGGGGTCCGGTGCCGCTCCGGGGCCTGCTGGTGGCCAGCCAGGACCGGGCCGGTTCGGCGGTGTGGGCGGTGTCGACGGTGAGGTGGAGACGGGTACCCCCGCCCGGGGTCGGGTAGCTGCGCTGCTCGCCGCCGGCGAAGCAGTGGCGGAGGACGTCAGCCACCATCCGGGCGACGTCCGGGGTAGCGGCGACGATGCGGACTTCGGCGTGCCCCGGCGGCGGCAGGGCTTCCGCTCCTGACTCGTTGCGGTCCAAGGCGGCACCGTCCTTTCCTGCCGGAGTCCCCGCCCGCGAACGCCCGGAGCGGGCCCGGCATACATCCGTACGTCCACGGTACGTCCGGAGCCGCCGGCGCCGATCGTTTCCTCCGCGGGGAGCGGCGTGTCCGCGCGGCCTCCCGGAGTACGGTGAAAAAGAACGGGGCGTCGCCCCGTCCACCGGTTCGGCGTCCGCCGTGGCACCGATCGGGCGGCAGCGGCACCCCCGGACGGACGGACCGACCATGACCGACGCAGGCGTTCCTCCCTCGCCACCACGTCTCCTGCCGGACGAGGTCCACCACGCCGTCGGACCAGGCACCGCGCTGCTCCGGCTGGAGACGACGGGGTCCCGGCAGAGCCTCCTCGACGGCGCGTGGTGGCCGCGCTCGCGTGACGTCGAGCAGGAGATCCCGCCGCTGGTCAGCGCCCTGACCGAGCACCTCGGGCCCATCACCCGGGTCGGCCTGGACGCCGCCGCCTGGAACGGCATCCCGACCCGCCTGGTCATCGACGACCGGGTGGTGCACCTCGACTCGTTCCCCGTCGGCGACGACACCGTCCTCATCACCCGGGGCGACAAGGACCACTTCTCCCTCATGGTCGTCCCGCCCGCCACGACACCTGAGGCCGCCCGCACGGCCATGGCACGCGCCGTCCACGCCGGCAACATCACCCAGGCGGCCGAGATCCTCCTCGCCGAACTCCCCCACCCCGCGGCCCCGGCGGTCGGAACCGCCCCGGAGAACGACGAAGCCCCAGGTCGCTGACCTGGGGCTTCGCTCAAGAGCCGCTGACGGGAATCGCACCCGCGCTATAAATCGGAATCTCCCGGCACTTGAGGGGGCGCATAGTGCCTGAGCTGGGAAAACGTTTGCGGTGGGCATCGCGGCGAGGTGGTTCGCCGCCCCCTTCTCGACCGCTGGTCACCGTCCCTACTGGCACGTAGTGGCACGTGCCGGACCTGGTCGAGGGTCCTCTACCCGGCCATGCCCCTCAAGGGCCCCGGGGCGAGGAGTCGCCGCAGTGCCGTCGGTGTGTGACCGAGGTAGTGGCGCACGGTCCGGGTGAGGTGGGCCTGGTCGGAGAAGCCCAGATCGGCGGCGAGGGTGGCGAGGCTTTCCTCGCCCGCGTCCAGACGGTCGAGGGCGCGGCCGATGCGGACCCGGTTGCGGTAGCGGGTCAGAGAGACTCCCAGCTCGCGGGTGAAGGCGCGGCTCAGATGGTAGGGCGAGACGCCGAGGAGCTCCGCGAGCGGCAGCAGTCCCTCGGAGGCGGGGTGGGCCTCGCCGATCGCCTGCCGGGCCGCGGCGACGAGCGGCCCCTCGTCCCGGCAGGGGCGCACGCCTGCCGGTACGGCTCCGTCGACGGCCTGTCCGACGGTGGCGGAAAGCAACCGGAGGAGTTCCTCGGTCACCGCGTGGTCGACGTCGCCGGTGCGGGCGGACGCGAGGACGCGGCGGTGGGCCAGGTCGAGGCGGGCGTCCACGTACACGCTCTGTCGGGCCGGTCGGGCGTCCTCACCGGCCACGACCCGCCACAGCGTGGGCGTCAGGCTGATCGAGGTGCACTCGTCACCCCGGGCGGCCGGGTGCGCGAAGCGCTCTTCCTCACCCGGCACGCCGAGGTAGGCCGTCGTCGGGTCGACCTCGGCCGGGGCGCCGGCCACCTGCCTGCGGAACCGGCCGCGCCGCACGAGCACCACCTGGTAGTCCTCGCGCACCTCCGTCCGCGACCAGCGGGAGTGGTCGTCCCGGCAGCTCACCGCGGTGATGCGGAAGTCGGGCCGGGTGGCGAGGACGGTGGTGGTGAGCACTCTTCGACGCTACGCCGGGGGTCCGACATCGGCCCCGCCGCAAGAATCTTCAAGACCGGCGCGGGGTGCGGCGAGCAGGCTGATGGGCGTCGCACAGCATCCCGTACCGCACTCGAGGAGTCGCCGTCATGTCCGTTCTCGCGCAGATCAGCACCGTGGTCATCGATTGTGGCGACCCGGTTCGGCTCGCCGAGTTCTACAGCAAGGTCACCGGCTGGGAGATCACCGACAGCGGCGAGGACTACGCCGCCCTGGCCGGCGGGGCGCAGCCCGGTCTGGCGTTCGTACGCATCGAGGGGTATCAGGCCCCGGGCTGGCCCGACGATGCCCAGCACGCCCACCTCGACTTCACGGTCGCCGACCTGGAGGAGGCGGCCGGCCGGATCCTCGCCCTCGGAGCATCGAGGCCCGATTTCCAGCCCGGCAAGGACCAGTGGGTCGTCCTCACGGACCCCGAGGGACACCCGTTCCGCCTCACGACCAACGCCTGAAAGGAGGAGGGCACATGGCCCACCTCAAGAAGGAATTCCTGATCGACAACTCCCCGGAGAACGTCTGGGAGGCCCTGCGCGACGTCGGAGCCGTGCACCGGCGCCTGGTGCCGGGCTTCGTCACGGACACCCGCATGGAGGCGGACACCAGGATCGTGACCTTCGCGAACGGTGTCGTCGTCCACACTGATTCCGAGCCGTGCGGCGATCTCCGCTGGCGCGGGCACCTTCGCATCGGTGCGGCTCTCCCATCCACCATTCCGCCCAACGGCCTTCATGGCAGCCCGGAACGGCGACCCGTCAGGCTGCTCGCCTGCTGCGGACCGAACCATTCGGACCCGTTGCCGTGGCTCCGCAACGTACGTCCCCGACCCGGCTCGCCCCATCGCCGCCCGCGAGCCGTGCGCCGGCGCTGCTACTCCTCGTCGCTGCGCTCCAGCACCAAGCCAACGGACCCGTCCTCCAGTCCGTTGCTGTCTTCGAGGTGGAGGTGTGCCCCATCGGGAACACCTTCACCAGCCAGCACCAGCAGATGCCCAGCCAGTGTGCTGAGGCCGGCAGCATTCGCCTCGATGACCACCTCTCGCCCGAGGTTCCGCACCTCGATCCGCGCGTCCGCGTCCCACGTGAAGACCAGTCCGGCGCCCTCCACCACGGCACTGACGTGGGTGGACTCCGTCGGGGCGGGCACGGATAGGGCACAGTCCCGGGCTTGGGTCATGCCGCTGCCTCTGGCTTCCGCCCACGGAGCCTCGCACGCGCAACCAACATGCCGGCAACGAAGGCCGCGATCACCAGGGCGAGGATCGCCAAGCCACGCATGAAGACATTTTGATCGGTGATCGCCCAGATAGCGGCCTTGATCGTCATCGCAACTGTCCACACGAGGATCAGCACGCCCCAGAGCCAGCGTCGTTTGTCATTCATCAGTCCCTCCCCGCTGAGACCTTAAGGCCGGGGTGGAGCTGCCACGGGCTTGGCGGCCTTGCCCACCACTCACCCCGAACTCCCATCCCGTCTGCCGTCGACCCACACGTACGTGGAGCGGGCGCGGTGCCGGGCGTCCAGGTGGAGCGCGCCACTGTACGAACGACCTGGACGCCCGGTGCCGTGGCTGCTGGGCTTGTCCTGGGTCGATGGCAGACGGGATGGGAGTTCCCCGCTTCAGCCCTCTACGGCCGGCACCCGTGCACGGAGCCCCCGCCATCCCGGAGCCTGAGCGCCCCCGCCGGAGGCATCGCCCTGGCGCGCACTTCGCGCACTCACCCTGATCCCCGTGGCTCACCGCCCATCAACCCGAGCCGTCAGGCGTGCGGCCGGGCCGGAGCGGGGCGCAGACAGGAGCGGCGGCCCGGACGACGGGCCGCACGCGCCGCGCCGTGTGCGGCGGGTGCCTTGATGAAGTAAAGAAACTCTTACCGCGCCGTCGTGCCGGGCATCTCGGCCCGTCTGCCCGTCACCAGCCGATTTGTGCTTCGCCCAGGACCTCGCTACCTATGTGTGCTGCGAGTTTCTGGGCCCGGGGTAGGTCACCGAACTTGCCCACGTGGACGAAGACGGTGTGATGTTCGGTCCACTGGTCCCATTGAGCGTCCTGTCCGTGGAACACGACTTGGACCCCGTCGTACTTCGCCGACCCATAAAGATCCGACTCTGGGTCATCCGGCCACATGCCGTGCCAGGCGACGGCGGCCATGCCCTGCCCGAGCGCCCCTACGAAGCACTCCTCTACGCTCCCTCTCGGGGCGTCCTCCAAGAGGGACAGCGGGAGGTGCTGCTCCAGTACCTCATCGTCCGCCTCAGCAACGTCGAGGTTGAACCAGACGAACTCCCCCGCCGCATCGGTGCGCGTATCGACATAGTCGAAGTTCGCCTTGGGCAGGACCGCCGCCATGCGCCGAACATCCGCGACCGTATGCAGTTCGGCGAAGAGCCCGACCTCGTCATCGCGTTCCGCCAGGAGCGCGCACAGGCGCTTAGCCTGTGTGTACGCCGCTGCCGCGTCGGTGCTCTGGAGGACGGCATACGCCTTGGAATTGCCCATGACCGAACCGTCACATGGCTTCGTGCGCCTTCGCCACCGCATTACCGGGCTTAGGTGAGGTGCCTGCCGTCATGGCTCCGGACGTGCGGCCCGTTCCCATCCAGTGCATCGAGCAGGCGGACTGCGTAGACCTCGGCCATCCTCTCGGAGACCTCTTCGGGCGTGAGCCAGTCGACGGCGGTCGACTCGTCACTGGTGCGCTCGCTGCCGCCTGATGGCTTGCAGCGGAAGACCAGGGCGGCGATGCCTCGGGTCGTCTTCTTGTAGACACCGGTGAGCTCGTCTTCCTCGACGTGGATGCCCGTCTCCTCGAAGACCTCGCGGACTACGCCGGCTTCTGGTGCCTCGGTCAGCTCGAGGACACCGCCCAGGAGCTCCCAAGTGCCGTTTTCCGCTCGGCGGATCGCCAGAAGGCGGCCGTCCTCGCGCACGACTGCCCCGGCCACACGACCTTCAGGGCACAAGCGCTCGACGCAGTCAGGCGCGACGCTCAAAGACACGATGGTGCGGGCCGGCCAGTCCTCCGAGAAGGCCGCGATGATCTACCAGCACTCGAACCTCGATCGGCAGCGCGAGGTGGCGGCCGGAATCCATGATCGCGTCCAAGCCCTGCGCACCACCGCATCTGGCACGGATCTGGCACGGGACCAATAGAAAGGTCTCGACAAAACAAAAGCCCCAGGTCGCTGACCTGGGGCTTCGTGGAAGAGCGGATGACGGGAATCGAACCCGCGCTATAAGCTTGGGAATCACCGCTGCTTTGGCCGTCCATACGGCCTCTGACCTGCGGACTAGCCCCTTCGTCGGGCCTGCCGGGAGGCTCTGCTCGCACCCGTGGTGACCGCTGTTCACCGCCCTGAAGGGCACGGATGGGGCACGCACCGCGCACCGGCCCCTGGGGGAGTCCGCGGTCATCCGAGCGGGACCGCTGACCACGGGCCGTCACGAACCCGGCGCTCGATAGAGGCCCGAAGGATCCGCGAGGCGAGGCGAGGCTCGGCGGGCCGGTGCGGCTGGACGGGTGTAGTTCGGCACCTGCTTCCGGCGCTGTGCGCCGGGAGCGCCGCGGCGCCGGATTACATGAGCCTGCGCCTCGGCGCGGGGCGTGCCGGTGCCCTTCGCGGTCCCGGACCCGACGACTGGAAGAGCACCATGGCAGAGCGCCACCCTCGCAACCGCACCGGCCGCGGCCCGCTACGTCGCGGTCTCGCCGCCGCCGTGCTCGCGGTCGGCATGCTGACGGCTTCAACGACACCCGGATACGGCACCGGCGAAGCCGCGCCGGTGCCCGGCCCCCAGTTCACGCCGTTGACGGCGGCCGTGTTGACCGAACCGGCACCGTTCGACGCCACGGACGGCAAGACACACCTCTCGTACGAATTGCTCACCACGAACGCGCTGCCCAGCAGCGCACGGGTGCGGCTGGACCGTGTCGAGGTCCGGGACGCCCGCACACACCGGGTGGTGGGCTCGCTGAGCGGGCAGGCGCTGGCCGATGCCGCCAATCCGGTGGGCGACCCCCTGCCCGGTGCGGACGGGTACACGCCGGCGCCGCCGGGGCCGACGCCGACCGTGATCCCGGGCTCCCAGCAGTGGGTCGTCTGGATCGACCTGGCCCTCGACCGCGGCGAGCGCGTGCCCAAGGTCCTTGAGCACCACCTCTCTGGCGCCGTCCTCACCGCCTCGGGCTCCTCCCCGTTCGAGGAGACGGTCCAGGCCACCCCGACCGACCGCACCACGCCGCTGAACCTGGACGCGCCGGTCCGCCCCGGCACCTGGTACTCCAGCGAGTCGTGCTGCGGCAACACCCACCACCGCCGCGGCCTCGGCCCGATCAACGGCCGCTTCTACGTGCCGCAGCGCTTCGCGATCGACTGGTACAAGGTCGGCGAGCGGGGACAGACCTGGGAAGGCGACCCCGCGCGGCTCACCAGCTACCTGAGCTACCGGCAGCCGGTCGTCGCCGCGGCCGGCGGCAGAGTGGTGGAGGTCCAGGACGGGATCCCGGACAACGCGCCGCCCGTCACCCCAC
The DNA here is from genome assembly GCF_045348655.1 of Streptomyces solicamelliae. Classification (NCBI taxonomy): domain Bacteria; kingdom Bacillati; phylum Actinomycetota; class Actinomycetes; order Kitasatosporales; family Streptomycetaceae; genus Streptomyces; species Streptomyces solicamelliae. The sequence continues at coordinate 3,757,057 of NZ_CP160404.1, read as the reverse complement.
CGGTCCCGCCGATCGAGGAGACGGTCGGCAACCACGTCACCCTGGAGGTCGCGCCGGGCCGCTACCTGCTCTACGCCCACCTGAAGCCCGGCTCGCTCACGGTCCGGGAAGGCGACCGCGTCGAACCCGGCCGGGTTCTCGGGCTGATCGGCAACAGCGGCAACTCGACCACGCCGCACCTGCACTTCCAGGTGATGACCACGGCCGAGTTCTTCCCGACCGACAGCCCGCCGTTCACCTTCCGGAAGTTCCGCGTCGTCGGACAGGTCGAACCCCGCATCTGGGACGACAACCTGGGCCTGCAGCCCACCGGCGTCCTGCCGATCACGCCCTCGCCGTACGACGGCCCCCACCGCGCGCGGTATCCGCTCGACCGCGAGGTGCTGGAGTTCTGACCGGCTTCCGGTCGCGCCGACGGTCAAGGCAACGACGAAGCCCCAGGTCGCTGACCTGGGGCTTCGTTCAAGAGCGGATGACGGGAATCGAACCCGCGCTATAAGCTTGGGAATCACCGACGCCTCGGCCGCCAGTATGGCCTCTGACCTGCGGGCAAGCATCTTCGCAGGGTGTTCCGAGGGGTTCCGCCCGCACCCCTGGTGACCGCTGTTCACCGCCGTGAAGGGCACGGATGGGGCACGCGACGGGTCTCCGGTCGAAGTCCATGGTCCATAGAGGTCTCCAGTCGGCAGGGTGCCCGGGGAGACGCTCCCCCTCGCAGCCGCTCCCACTCGGGGCGCGGTCGCGGCGATTGCGGAGGACAGCGGTCGCATCATGGGCGTCCGCCTGCCCCGTTCGGGTGGAATCTTTCCCCCTTGTCGGGGATCAGTGCTGGTCACATGGGGTGAAAGGGTCGCGTGGCTCGTTCCCCGTCCCCGGGCGGGAGGCGTTGATGGGGACGTGAGTACTTCAAGCGCCGCACCGATACTGTCCGCCGCTCTCGCCACCCCCGCTCCTCCCGTCGTGCACGACTCGGGCGCGGACACCGCGCCCGGTGTCATAGTCGTCGACTTCTGCACCACCCTCGGCACCACCCTGGTCCTCCGCCTCGCCGGAGAGATCGACCACTTCAGCGCCGCCCCGCTGCGGGCACTGCTGGCCTCGGCGGCCGACGACGGCTGCACCGGGCTCGTCCTGGACACCTCCCGGGTCACCTTCTGCGACTCCGGCTTCTTGGCCGTCCTCGACTGGTGGCCCCAGCAGGGACGCCGTCTCAGACTCGCGAACCCCTCCCGGGCCGTTCAGCACCTTCTGAACGCCGTTGCACCAGCACGACGGCAGTGGGCCCATGCAGGCTCCCTGACGACGGCAGGCAGGTCATGACGTTCCTGCTCCTGACCTGCGTTCCGATGCTCGCAGCGGTTCTCCTCGCACACGGGGAACCGCGCGAACCAGGGCACCGCCGTCCCGCCCCGCCTCCGCGACCCGCACCTCGCAGGACTCTGATCCACTGCCGCCTGGCGCCCCCGCTCCTCTGCGTCATGCAGTAGACGACGGAAGGGGTCGGGGCCCGCGACAGCGCGCGGGCCCCGACGGCGGATCTCCGGGCCGACGCTGACTGGCGTCGCGAGGGACGACGGGCGCCGACGCACCTGCCGGTGCCACGTTTGAGACGCCGGGTGCGCGGGCCTGGCGGCGGTCGTCACAACGGCCCCGGCGCATTCACTCCGTCGGGGCCGCCCTTCCGGATCGTCACACGTGAGCGTGCTCGATCCGTGTTCAATCGTACGACTTCTCGGCCGGGCGGGCCGGGCGAGAGCGGGACGTCGGGGTGGTCCGGCTCAGCCGCGCTCTTGTTCTTCGGCCTCCATGCGGAGGATTCCCTGGTGGGTGAGGGAGACCATCGCGGGTGTGTTGCCCGGTTCCCAGTCGACGCTGATCAGGCCCTCGCCGGTGAGGTAGGTGCAGGCGGCGGCCAGGTCTTCCTCCGGGATGCGCAGGTCGTTGCGCAGCTTCCGTCCCGTGATGCCGAGGAGGCGGTTGCCTTCGGTGGCTTCGTAGAGGGCGGTCAGGACCCGCTCGCGGTACCCCTGTCGTTCGCGGAGTGTGGCCATGACCGAGTCCTTTCGTCGTGTGAAGGTCCGATTCCGCTCAGACTTCGTCGACGTGGGTGCCGGTGAGAGGGGACGATCCGCTGGTGGTGAGCCAGGAGCGGGCGGGCTCTGCGGCGGTTTCGGTGTCGACGGTGAGGTGGAGCCGGGTGCCGCCGTCGAGGACGGGGTAGCTGCGCTGTTCCGTCCCGGCGAACGAGCGGCGGATCACCTCGGCGACCGCGCGGGCGGCTTCGGGGGTGCCGGCGACGATGCGGATCTCGGCCTGTCCGGCCGAGGGCAGGGCCGCGGTGTCGGTGCGGTACAAGAGGCGGGTCCCTTCACGGATGAGCGAGAGGCCGGCGGGTGGGTTGTCCCGGATGTCGGGTGCCCCACCCGCGGCCTTCGGGCGGAGGAGTGGTCTCTGGAGCGGTCAGGGCCAGGTGCCCATGGCCCTGCGGCGGGCTGCTTGCTCTGTCGGCGTGCGGGGGCTGTGACCGGGCGGTCGGAAGATGGCCGGGAAGGGGTCACTGTAGTGGCGGGCGGCGATGCGCGCGTCGTGCTGGGCGTTGAGCCGGTGGACAAGGCGCGCGCCGAGCGTGATCAGCACGGCGACTGCCGCGAGTGCGATCAGGGTCTCCATGTCGTCACCACCGCATGTTCTTCGGCAGCGGAATCATCCGCGCGCCGACGACCGGGTGCCGGAGGGGCGGCAGGGCGGCTCCTCCGTCCGTCTCCCAGGCGTCCTCGCTGCTGCGGGCGACGCGCATGCGGCGGCCGGTCGCGGCTTCGTCGGACATCAGGACACCGGCGGTGAGGACGCTGCCGGGGACGGCGGCGGCCGCCATGAGCCGGGTGGCCGCGGCGGGTTCGGTCTCGGGCGGTATCACCAGCAGGTCGACGCGGCCGACGGTGTAGGAGAGCAGGATCATCTTGTCGGGATCCTGTTCGGTGAACCAGCCGACGTGCACGGTGTGCCCGGCGACGGCGACCTTGTGCGGGACGACGGGCCAGCGGGTGGGGTTCACCGTGGCCCGTGTGATGCGTCCGAAGCGCTCTTCCAGCGCGTCGACCAGGGGCGGAAGCTCAGCGGCGAGGTCACGCGAGCGAGGCCACCAGGCGCCGTCCAGGAGACCGGCGAGTGTGGTCTTCGGCGTCAGCGAAAGGCGCGCCGAATGCGAGGGTGCGAGGGTGGTGGTCATGATCGCGGACCCGTCTCCGGGCCGCCCTGCAGGGCGGCCCAGTGTCTTGATCGCCGGAAACGACGTCCGCGTGGGAGCGGGTGTTCGAGTTGCTCCCGGTACCTTCAGCCTACTCCGCGCCGGGGGCGGACGAGTGGTGTCCGTACAGCCGATTTCCCGGGCCGGGAGCATCCGCCCGGTCGGCGTCGGTGACCTCACCTCGGGGCACGTCCCTCCGTCACCCGCGCCACTCGACCAGGAGGAGCGTGGCGTCGTCCGAAGTGGCCTCGCCACGTGCCCGCTTGAGGGTGTGGGACAGGTTCCGCGCCACCGCGTGCACCTCCCGGTCCGCCCTGTCCAGCTGGTTCACCCAGTTGATCAGCTGGTCCTCGCCGAACTCCTCCTGCCCGCTCTCGTGTTCCTCGATCAGGCCGTCGGTGAAGCAGAGGATCCGGTCCCCGGGTTCGAGCACCACCTCGCTGACCTGCGGCTGGTCTCCACCGAAGCCGACGGGGAGGGTGGTGGGGCTGTTCAGGCGGCGTACGACGCGGTGGTCGCGGATCAGCATGGGGGCGGGGTGACCGGCGTTGACCCACTGGAGGCGGCCGGTGTCGGTGTCGAGCCGCAGCATCTGGGCGGTGACGAAGTGGTCGGGGGCGAACTGCTCGGCGACGGCCCGGTCCATGAAGAGGTAGATCTCGGACAGTTCGACGCTGGTGCGGCGGGCGTGCCGGTAGGCGCCGATGGCGACGGTCGCCATGGTCGCCGCGTCCAGGCCGTGGCCCATGGCGTCGATCATGGCGAGGTGGAGGACGTCGCCGTTCAGGGCGTAGTCGAAGCTGTCTCCGGCCACGTCGTAGGCGGGTTCCAGGACTCCGGCGACGGCGACGCGGGGCATCGTCATGGCGAGCGGTGGCAGGAGCGACCACTGGATCTCGGCGGCGACGCTCATCGATTCGCCGCGGCGGGTGCGGAAGAAGAGGTCGGTGTAGCCGTTCTTGGTCCGGATGATGTCGGAGCCCAGGGCGGCGAGCCTGCGCAGGAGGCGGCGGGTGTCATTGTCGACCGCGTCGAGGGTGACGGCCAGGAGGCCGGCCTGGTCGCCGCCGTCGAGCAGCGGGACGTGGACCCGCACCCCCTCGACCACCGGCACCTCGACCAGACGCGAGGTGAGGAAGCAGCGACCGGCCGCCGAACCGTCGATGGGCACGGGATCGCCGTCCTCCAGTCCGTCCCCGGCCAGGGGGACCAGATTCCGCTGGCCGTAGTCCTGGAGCAGGATCTGCGGATCCCGGCCGCCGATCCGGGCGAGGACGTCGGCGAGGGCCGGCCCCACGCGGTCGGGCGGCAGTGCGTGGGCGTGGTCCAGGAGCCCGCCCAGCAGCATCTCCCCGAAGCTCTCCGAGCGGTCGGGATCCCCGTCCTCGTACCGTCCGACGGTCATCCGGGGCCTCCAGGCGGGCGGCGGGGCGACACTGTGGACCGGTGCCGACGGGCCGGTCCGACGGCATCGCGGTGCGGCTTCCAGGATGCTTCGCAGTGGCCGGGGCCGCCACGCGCATCCGCCCACTCCGGCTACCCGGTCAGGGTCCCTCGGCGTGGGGCCCGGTGCCCCGCTGGGGACGGCCGGTGGTCAGCCAGGCCCGGCCCGGCGGTGCGGGTGGTGTCGACGGTGAGGCGGAGGCGGGTGCCCTTGCCCGGGGCGGGTCAGCCGCACCGCTGACCGTCGGCGAGACGGTGGCGCAGGGTGTCGGCCACTCTGCGGGCGGCGTCCGTCGAGGCGGAGACGATCCGGACTTCGGCGTCCCCGGCGGCGACGGGGCTCCGGCGTCCGGCTCGTTGCGGTCCAGGACGTCGCCGTCCTTCCCCCCCCCCCCCCCCCCCCCCCGGGCCTGCCCGGGCGACCGAAGTGAGGCGGGTACGCCCCCATACGTCCACGGCACGTCCGGAGCCCGGGAGCCGATCGGTTCCCCGACGGAGAGCTGCGCGTCCGCGCGTCCTCCCGGAGTACGGTGAAAGTGCGGGGCCGTCGCCCCGCCCGCCGGCCCGGCGTCCACTGTGGCACCGACCCGGCGGAAGCGGCACCACCCGTGGACGGGCGGACCACCATGACCGACGCGAACGTTTCCCCCCACCACGTCCCGGCGCCCCCGCGCCTCCTGCCGGACGAGATCCACCGGTCGGTCGGGCCGGGCACCGCGCTGCTCCGGATGGAGACGACCGGGTCCCGGCAGAGCCTTCTGGACGGCGCGTGGTGGCCGCGCTCACGTGACGTCGAGCGGGAGCTCCCGTCGCTGCTCACCGCCCTGACCGAACACCTCGGACCCGTCACCCGGGTCGGCCTGGACGCCTCCGCCTGGAACGCCATCCCGACCCGCCTGGTGGTCGACGGCCGGGTCGTGCACCTCGACTCCTTCCCCGTCGGCGACGACACCGTCCTGGTCACCCGCGGCGAGAACGACCACTTCTCCCTGATGGTCGTCCCGCCGGACACACCACCGGAGGCCGCCCGCGAGGCCATGGCCCGCGCCGTCGACGCCGACAACGCCACGCAGGCCGCCGAGATCCTCCTCGCCGAGCCGCCCGGGTCGGCGGGCCCGCCGCGGGAGTCGGCCTGATCAGAGGGTAAGACTCAGACGAAGCCGGAGGCGCCGCGGTCCGTCGCGAGGGGGAACAGACGCAGAGTGCCCGTGATCTCGAACAGGCGCCGGATCCGGAAGGGAAGCGGCCCGACGAGGACGAGCCCGGCGGGTCCGCGATGCGCCTCGACCAGTGCGTGGAGGAAGGTGGGGTCCCCGAAGCCCACCTGAGAGACATCGAGCAGGATTCGCTCGGCGTCGTCCCGGCGGGCATCGCCGAGTGCCTCGCGCAGGCAAGCGACGGTGTCGGCGTCGAACTCGCCCGCCGCACGGAGAAACCACGTCGCGGATGCCTCGTTGCCCACACGCTCGACGCGTGCGTATCCGTTCGCCGCTCGGTAGACGCGCCACGCGGAGTGAAGGGCGACACGCGGCGCCTCGCCGCTCGGGATCCGTGGGTTGTTCGCTTCCATCACAATCAGACCCCCCTCACCGGTGTGGGTTGTCTGGAGGATCCTTCGGCCGTTTTTCCAGTGTGCATCCCCGCGTCATCGTCTGTCAGCGGGGTAGGTCGATCCGGGCATGGACGGTCTTGCCGCTCCCGTGGCACATCACGGTCAGCTCGCTGGTCAGACGGGCGATGATGCCCCAGCCGTATCCGCCGTCCCCGTCAGAGCTGGGGCTCCTGGGATGCGGTGGTTCGCGGCTTTGATCGCTCACGTCTATGTCCATGGCGTCCGGTCGCAGGGTGAGGTCCACGGAGCATCCGCCTCCGGCATGACGGACGGCGTTGGTCACCAGTTCGCTGACCACCAGCATCGCGTCGGCCTCGGTCACCTCACCGACCGCCTTGCCCGCCAGGAGGGCATCGGCCACGAGGCCGTGCATCTCGCGGCGTGCCTCGGCGGCGGCCCACGGGCCACGGATGGTGCGGTGCCGTCGAATCGAGGCCGCCATGTCGGTCCTCTCTGCGAGGGAGTGCGCCGGCTCTTACGGGGCCGTCTGCCCACATGTGGGCCGCCGATGCGCAGCCCAGCCGGGAAACGGCGGTTCCCGGACGGCTCTCCGGGGACCACACGAAGGCCGGACGCTCGGAGGAGACCGGGAGCGGCGGTCGGCCATCAGCGGTCAGCTCGCGGACCACGGGCCGGTTCGGCCTGCTCAGGGTGCTGGTCGTGGCGGATGTCGTACGGTCCTGGTGCGCTCGTGGGGACGTCGGGTGGCGCGCCGTGAGACGTCGTGCGAACCGGCGCGCGGCTTCTGACGGAGGGCATGAGCCGCCGGCAGGCCAGCCCGTCCAATGTTCCGCGGCCGAAGGCCCTCTGACCATGAAACGCGTCTCCACGCCGAGACGGCTGCGGGAGGGGGCGCCCCGTATGCGGACCGTTCGCCCCCTGCCCCGGGCCGAGAGCCCGCGCGATGCTGGGAAGGAGGAGGACTCGTCGCACGTATTCACCACCGCCGACTGGGGCGTTGAGGTCACCCTGGCCGAGCTGAAGGACATCCAGCTGCCCGAGAGCACGAAGCGCGCCATGGCGCGCCAGGCGAAGACCGAGCGGGAGAAGAGAGTGAAGATCATCATTGACGTTGAAGGTCTTCAGGCGGGCGGCCTTCTGCAGCCGTTCGGAGTGCCGCGGCGGAGAGTCGGTGGAGCAGCCGCTCATGAAGGCGGCGCGCAGGCCGGAGCGACCGCTGTTCAGTCGAAGGCGAGCTCGCGGAACGCGTTGCGGACGTCGGTCAGTGGCTGGCGGTCGCGGGTGTAGTAGAGCTTGTTGGTGAGGAGTACCGCCCACCGCTCCTGGGCGGGGGAGATCCACATGCCGGTGCCGGTGAAGCCGTAGTGGACCCAGACGTCCTGCTCGGCGGTCGTGCCGGAAGCCGGGTGCCAGAACAGGCCGCGTTCCGGCTGGAGGCCGCCGGTCTGCACGGTGAGGGAGTGGGCCCTCCAATCGGCGCCGAAGCCGACGTCGCCTGGGGCCGTGGTGTGGTCGAGCATGTAGCGGAGGAAGACGGCCAGGTCGTCGAGGACGGTGAAGGCGCCGGCGATGCCGCACACCCCGCCGAGGAGCCGGGCGGAGAAGTCGTGGGCGGTGCCCTTGAGGTGGGTGCCGGTGTGCTGGTCGAGTTCGGTGGGGGCGCAACGGGCGGCGATGCCGGCGGGCAGCGGGCCGAAGTGGGTGGTGTTCATGCCCAGGGGGCGCCATGTCCTAGCCTCGGAGAGCTGGTCGAGGGGCTGGCCGGAGAGGTGATCGGCGAGGTAGCCGAGGATGAGGGCAGCCCGGTCGGTGTACTCGACGGCTTGGCCGGGCGGCCGGTTGAGGACTTCGTGCAGGACTCCGCGGCGGATGGCGGCGACGTCGGTGCCGTAGAGGCTCTTCAGCTGGGCCCGGAGGGGGAGGCCGGCGGTGTGGGTCAGGAGCTGCCGCGCGGTCACGGTGCCGAGGGGGTGGCCGGTGACCTCGTCCCAGAAGGTGCCGAGCGGGGCGTCGAGGTCGAGGACGCCGTCCTCCCACAGGGCGCCGATGGACGCCCAGACGGCGAGGATCTTGGTGAGGCTGGCGGCGTCGAAGACGGTGTCCGGCCGCATCCTCACGTTCGGCTCGTCGGGGTCGAGGACGCCGGTGGTGCCCGTCGCCCGGACGCCGGCGGAGTCGCCTACGGCCCACACCGCGCCCGGGTAGACCTTGTCGCGGACGCCTTCGTTCAGCAGGTTCTCGATGCGCTCGGTGCGGTACGGCATGGTCTCCCTCTTCGTGTGGGCATCCCAGCGGCCAGCGTAGTGACGTGGGCCGGTCGGGCTGGGCAACGGCGTGCCGCTGGTCGCGGGGGCGTTGCCCGCCCCGGCTGGTTCTCAGGTGAGCTGTCGGCCGAGGCCGGCCAGTTCTCGGGCGGTCTTCGACAGGGGGTACCGGGCGGCGTTGGCGTACCCGGCCTGCCGGAGGGCGGGGAGGAGACCGGGTTCGGTTCGCAGGCGGTCGAGATCCCGGGCGAGGGCGGTGGGCTGGGTGAAGTCGGTGGCCATGCCGGCGTGGGCGAGGGCTTCGCTGAGGCCGGGGACGGGCTGGTAGAGGACGGGGAGGCCGCAGGCTTGGGCTTCCAGGGCGACCAGGCCCATGGCCTCCAGGGTCGTGGAGGGCATGACGAGCACGTCGTGCTCGGCGAAGGTCTTCCACAGCTGGGGACGGCGTAGCCAGCCGAGATAGTTGGCCCTTACCCCGGCCCGTTGCAGCCGTGGGGCCAGGGCATGGAACTGGGCGCTGGGGGCGGCGATCGACAGCTCGACGCCCTGGAGCGGGGCCACGCTCCGGATCAGGGCCTCGACGCCCTTCTCTGAGGTCAGCCGGCCCGCGTACAGCAGCCGCAGGTGGCTCCTCGGCGGATGGGTGGTGCGGAAGGGCGGGCGGCTGAGGAGCCGGTCGGGGATGCCCCAGGGGATGTGGACGATCTTGCGGCGGTCGGTCTGCGGGGCGAGCTTGAGGAGGTGGTCGGCCATGGCCCCGGTGGGGACGACGATGGCGTCGGCAGCCCGGGCGGTCGCCCGCAGGATCTGGAGTTGGTCGCGGTGGGCTTCGGCGAAGATCAGGTCGGTGCCGTGGACCAGGGCGATGCGGGGGTGCGTGGGCAGGGCCCTCATCAGGGCGGGGGTGGCGCCGAAGGCGAGGTGGTGCAGGTGCAGGACGTCGATCTGGGAGGGGTTGATTGCCACCGTCAGGGCTCTGCGCAGGGCGGCGACGTAGTGGCCGAAGGCCGGTCCCTCCAGGCACTTGCCGACCACGCTGAGCAGGTCGAGGCCGGTCGGAGTCCGGGGGCGGAGACCGGTCGGGGCGAGCATGAAGGCCCTCGCGGGGATGAGGGGCTTCTCGCCGGTGTAGAGGTCGAGGAAGAGTTCGACGCTGCCGCCGGGGCTGCCGGCGGGCAGGTCCAGGAAGGTGGCGGCCACCGGCCTCGGGGCAGGGCTGAGGACAGGGCTCACCGGCTGCCTCCGTCGATCTCCTCGTAGAGGCGGGAGATGTCGATGCCCTCGGTGGAGGCGTACTTCGCCAGCTGCTGCTGGTAGCTGGCCGGTGTGCCCTGGGCGGCCAGGAAGACCAGCTTGCCGAACGTCATGCCCGGGTAGACGCGGACGGGCCGCGCGGCCCGGATCTCCAGGGTCCAGCGGATCGCGTGGCCCTGGTGGCCGAGCGGGGCGGAGACGTGGACCCAGATGCCGAGGGCGCCGATGGTGCGGTCGCCGTTGAGCATCTGCGCGTACGCCTCCGATCCGGTCCGCTCGTGGGTGACGCCGAGGTAGAGCAGCCCGGGCTGGAGGACCAGGCCGGTGTTGGGGATTGTCTGCTCGGTGTAGGCGGTGGGGACGGCGGCGTCGAGGTCGCCGGAGCACACGCGGAGGGTGTCGCCGAGGCGCCAGTCGTAGGCGTTCGGGGAGACGCGGGCGGGGTCGTACGGGTCGATGGTGATCTCGCCGGCGTGGACGGCGGCGATGATCGCGGGGCCGGTGAGGATCACGGGGCGACCGCCTCGACGCGGGCGGCGTCCCGCCAGTAGCGGGAGGGCTGGGGGCCGTCGGCGGCCTGGTACTTGCCCGCGTACAGGTCGACGTCGCCGGTGGAGACGAAGAACATGATCTGCCCGATCTTCATGCCCGCGTACACGCGCAGGGGCCGGATCGGGGAGAGCATCAGGGTCCACTGGCCGTGGAAGCCGATGTCGCCGATGGGGGCGGTGATCTCGACGAACAGCCCGAGTCGGCCGACGGAGGAGCGGCCGAATAGCAGCGGGACGAAGGTGTCGGAGCCGACCTGTTCGAGGGTGTGGCCGAGGTAGAGCTCGCCGGGCTGGAGGACGTACCCGTCCTCGCCGATCTCGACCGTGGCGGTCGGGTTGGGCTGGTGGGCGTCGATGACGGCGGTCGTGTAGGTCAGCAGGGTGGGGCCGAGGCGGACGTTGTAGCTGTTGGGGTTGACCTGCCCGGGTTCGAACGGGCTGATGGCCAGGCGGCCGTCACGGGCGGCGGCGGTGATCTCGGGGCCGGTGAGGATCATCGGGCACCGTCCTTGTTCGAGGGCGCGGGAAGCGGCGTGGCGATGGTTCCGCGGACGGCCTCGCCGAGGCGGAGGCCGGCTTGGTGGGTGCGTCCGCCGAGGTAGGTGTCGGCGAGGTAGTGGGTGGTCAGGATGGACCGGATGCCCCGAGGAAGCGGTCGGGGGGTGAAGGCCAGCGGGCCGACGTGCTCGGTCAGGTGTGTCAGCAGGCCGTCTAGGTCCTTCGTGTACCGGTCGGGGAGGAAGGCGTGGACGAGCTGGTTGTCGAACGGCTCGATGGCCAGCAGGTCTCCGAGTGTTAGGACGTCGCCCAGGCGGGTGGAGCGCAGGGCGGTTTCGTTGAGGAGGACAGCGTCGGCGCCGAGGCCGGTGTGCAGCCGGGTGGTGATGTCCTGGAGGAGCCGGTGGCGGTCGAGGACGGTGTCGCGGTAGGGCTCGTGGAGGGTGCCGAGGGGAGTGGCGAGCATCCGGCAGGTGGAGGCGATCTTCTCGTCCAGGGCGGCGAGGCTGTCCGGGACCGTTGTCGGGGCGGGGAAGGCGGTGGTACGGGCGGCCCAACCGGAGCCGACGGGTTCGGCGGCGGCGTATCCGGCGGCCAGCTCACGGCCCTTGACCACAAGGGTGTTGCCGACATGCACCGGGCCGTAGGTATCGCTGTGGCAGTGGCCGGCGAAGACGACGTCCACGAACGGGCAGGCGCGTGCGAGCTTGAGGTCCTCGTCGAAGCCGGAGTGGGACAGCACGATCCACGAGTCCACGTGGTGATGGTGTTCCAGCATCAGCTCACGCAGCGCGGTCACGGGGTCGGTGACGCGGTGTCCGACCCGCTGGCCGGCAGGGATGGTGCGGAACGCGCTCACGCCGATGACCGCGGTGACGGCGACCCGGCGGCCGTGCACCTCGACGACACGGAGACGGTCGAACAGCGGTCGCCCGGTGGCGTCGTCGACAGCGTTGGCGCAGACCGTCATCTCGCGCAGGCCGGGCTCGAAGTAGTGGGGCCAGCCGTGGTTGCCGGGCGCCAGCACGTCGTACAGCGTCGTGAGGATCTCCCGCTCGATGGCGCCCTTGCCCAGCCGGTAGTAACCGGTGCCCTCGAAGAAGTCACCGCAGTCGGCGATGAGCGAGGTCGCCTTGAGATGGTGCAGGTGTGGCAGGAGCCTGTGGGCCTGGTCGAGGGCGGAGTGCAGGTCGGTGGTGGCCACGATCTGGCCGTACGTCCTGCTCATCGCGGTACGTCGGTGAGGTCGGCGCCGAGAGCACGGAGCTTGGCGGGCAGGTCGGCGTGGCCGCGTCGCAGCTGGTCGAGACCGCTGACGGTGGTGACGCCCCGGGCGCCGAGGCCGGCGACCAGGAGGGCGGAGCCGGTGCGGATGTCGGTGGCCTTCACCGTGGCGCCGTTCAGGCGCTGGGGACCGACCAGGCGACACTGCGTGGGTGAGAGTTCTTCGATCACGGCCCCGAGCCTCGCGAGCTGGGGGAGGAGGTTGCCGTGGCGGCCAGGGTTGATGTCGTCGGCGAACAGGTGGGTGCCGGGCAGGGTGAGGGCCAGCGCCATAAGCGCAGGCTCGAAGTCGGCGTCCAGGCCGTCAGGGGATAGGGAGGCGACCGCCCGCAGCGGTCGTCCGCTCACGGCGCGGGCCCGATGGACGGTGATCGCGTCGGGGGCGAGCGAGATGGGGATGCCGGCCCAGTCCAGCAGGTCGGCCAGCGCCTTGAGATCTGATCCGGCGACGCCTTCGATGCGGCCCGCACCGCCGGTGGCGGCGATCGCGCAGGCCAGCGTGCCTGCCTCGATCTTGTCACCGGGAACCGCCCAGGCGACGGTCCCGGCCGGGGCGCCCTGGGGAGGGGCCAGCGTGATCGTGTCGCTGTCGGCATGTGCCGTCCATCCGGCGGATCGTAAGGCGGCGAGTACGCCCGTGGTTTCCGGGGACAGGTTGGGGTTGCCCAGTTCCAGGTGGCTGTCGGTCACGACAGCGCGGCAGATCGCGGCGATACTCGCTCCTCGCGAGCGGAACGGCAGCACCAGGACGACCTTGTCGCGGGCCTGCTCGGCGGCCAGGACGCGATACCCGGAGTCGTCGAGCAGGACTGTGTCGCCGAACGCCTCGTAGACGGTGAAGTGCAGCTCCATCCCGCGGTCACCGATCTGGCAGCCGCCGGGCCAGGGAAGAGCGGCCTGCCCGTAGGCGGCCAGCAGCGGCGCCACCAGGTAGTAGGAGGCCCTGATCCGGGCGGCGTCGCCCAGGTCGGGCGCCTCGGTGGGGTGCTCCTTGGGTGTCACGATCACGGTTCCCGGCTCGGCGGCCGGACGAGCGACGCGGTAGCCGGCCTGCTCCAGCAGGCCGAGCATCCTCTGGACGTCGGCGCTGGCGGGGACGCCGGACAGGCGGACCCCGCGGCCCAGGGACGCCGCGGCGGCCAGCAGCGGCAGGGCCGCGTTCTTCGAGCCGTCCACTCGGACCGTGCCGGTGAGCGGGCGGCCGGGACGGACGGTGACGGCGTCGACGTCTCTCGTACGGGCAAGGGCAAGATCCATCAGAACCTCCTGGTCGCAGGTGGTCGGGGAGGCGGGGTTCCAAGGGGCGGGGCTGGTCGCCCTCCGCCGAGTGGTGTGGGAGCGGTGCGGGGAGGCTCCGGGTCTCCTCGGCGGAGGGCCATTCAGCGGCCGGTGGCCAGGGACGCTGGCACGATGTCCGGCACGGCCACTCGGTGGCCGGTGGCATCGAGGAGCTGGCTCGCCGGGGTACGCAGCACCCAGGCGGGACCGGCCAGGCCAGCGAAGGCAAGGAAGGTCAGGGCGATCCGGCCGCTGTGGTCCGCCCGTACGCGGGGACTGTGGCGGGGAAAGCGGTGACGAGCCCTGCTCACGAGGTCTCGCCCAGAACGTTCTCGTGCTTGTCGAGGAGACGGCTGGTCTGCGCGTACAACCGTTCCAGCTCGGCCGACGTGAGGATGAGGGCCCCCTCGGAGGACGAGCCGTCCTCGAAGTGGATCGTCACGGGCACCGATCCCTGGCGGGCGCGCGGGTCGTAGACCGCGTCACGGCCGGGAAGCAGCGTGGCGTGGGTGGCCTGCGCCGGCACCGGGCGCAGCGTCGTGCCGTCCGCCGGCGCGGACCAGGTGGGTCCGCCGCCGGGCGGGCACAGGTGGTAGGTGGTGGCGGAGCCCTCACCGGGGAGGGTGACCACGACACCGAGCCGGCCCTCGCGGGCCGTGTCGGCGGCGAGGTCGCCGAGCTGGGGGAGGAAAGGAGCCGCCGTTCCTAACTCGGCTCCCTGAGCAGGGAGATGGGGGAGGCTTCGTCCGGTCATGCCCTCGAAATTAGGGACGCCCGAGGCCCCGAATATGAGCCGGAGGAATACGACCCCTATCCGTCCAGGTGAAAGCGGTCGGACATGCGCCGCAACTTCTCGCGCGTAGCTGCCCGTTCGGCGTAGACGATGCTGCGGAGCGTGGAGCGGGCGATGGGATGGTTGCGTACGAGCTGGGGGGCGATCCGCTCGGCGGTCTCCAGTTCGAGGAGGGCCTTGTCCCGGTTGCCGTCCCACAGCCAGGCCCGCGCGATGTCCATGTGGTGGTGCCCCTGACGGGAGTTGGGCAGCGCGCCCACGAGCTCCGGGCTGGTACGGCGGTTGATCTCCAGGGCCTTGCCCTGCTCGCCCATCTCCAGGGCCACGCTGATCGCGTGGATCTGCACGTTCCCGGCGGAGAACGTGAGCGAGTGCCGGTCGTACACCGGCGCTCCGGCGTACGCGTCCATCCGCTCGGCCGCGTCCTTCGCGTACCCGATCCGGTCCTCCGCCTCGGACGCGCGGCCGGCGCGGGCGGCCGAGACCGCCGCACGGAGTTGGAGCGTGCCCCAGGCGCGTACGGCCAGCGGCTCGCCGTGCTCGTACGCCTGCTGCACGGATCCGATCGCCTTGTCCGACAGCGTCAGCGCGTCCGCCCAGTCGGCCGTGGCCCACATGTCCCACACGCGCATCCAGTCCGCGACCGCCGGCAGCACCGGGTCCCCGGACAGCCGGGCCGACCACGCGGCCCGCTCGCAGGCCATCGCGACCAGCTCGGGGTGGCCGAGGGAGTGGGCGGCGGTGTGGGCGAACTTGCAGCACACCGCGTAGATCGCGTACGCCTCCTCCCGCTCGTGCCCCTCCGATACCTCGGCCAGGGCCCGCGCCTCGCGGAACAGGTCCGGCAGGACACGGAGGATCGCCACGTTCGAGGCGGTGTCCCGGAGCCGGTGCAGGCGGGTGACCTCCCGCCACAGCTGGGGCGCCGGCCTCGGCGTCCCCTCGAAGACCGGGGCCAGGTCGTAGCGGCGCAGCTCGCGCAGGATCGAGGAGGCGGCGATCTGCCACTGATTGTCGTCGGGGGAGTTGCTGTACGGCCGCCCGATCAGGTCATTCGGGTGGATGTGCAGCTCGGCGGCGACCTGGTTGAGCAGACCGACCCGGTCCAGCTCGATCAGGCCGCGTTCCATCTTCGACACCCAGCCCTGCGACTTCCCCAGGGCCGTGGCGAGATCGGCCTGCGGCATCCCCAGCCGCAGCCTCGCCCTGCGGACGCGCCGGCCGATCTCCTCGGCTTCCTCCAGCATCAGGACACCTCCCCAACCGCCGGACGTCCGTGGGGGGCGCGCCGGTCTGTCCGTACAGAGTTCGTACCAGCACGGTACCGAGGACGGTGGGCGGGCGTGAGGGAGTTGCCCGCCCGGTGGTCCTGCACGGTCCTTCTTGCCGTGGCCGCCCTGTTCAGAAAATGAACAGGGCGGCTGATCAACGCCGCCGCGGCTGCTGTTGCGGCGGCTGCGGCTGAGTGGCGGCCGGTGTCACCGCTGACAGGTGGGACGGGGTGGTGGGCCGGCGTACGGTGCTGCGGGCCATGGCTGCCTGAGCGAGGGGGCCCGGTGCGTGGCGTTGGCCGAGGCGGTGGATCCGCCAGGTCAGGGCGCGGGCGGGGTTGCGGGCGTCGTCGAGGGTGCGTTGGCCGAGGGCCTGGTCGAGGAGGGTGGTCGGGTTGTGGCCGGCAGTTTCCGCGTCGCCGAGGACGGTGGCAAGGGCGTCCCAGGCGGGGTCCTGGAGGATGCGGTCGGCGTGGTCGGGGGCGGCCTGCTGGAGGTGGCGGGCGTAGCGTTGTTTGGTCTGGATGCCGGGGGTGCGACGGGCGAGGTTGTCCAGGACCGGGGCGGCGACCTGGGCGTATGCGGTCTGGAGGTGGACGAGGGCCTGCTGGGCTGCTGCTTCCTGTTGGGCGTGCTGGTGGGTGCGGTGCCAGTGCTTCGCGAAGACCACGGCGATGAGGGCGGCGTCCAGCAGCATCGCCAGTCCGGCGCTGTCGTGGGTCGCGGCGGGGGTGCGCAGGATCGTCTGGACGCTGCGGTGCAGGACGCGGGCACTGTTGGCGTCGGCGGTGATGCGGGAGCGGGTGGCGCGCTCGAAGAGGGCGGCGGCCCGTTCGAGTTCGCTCCTGGCGGCGGCTGGGGCGGTGAGTGGTAGCAGGTCGAGGGTTCCGCCGAGGGCGACGAGCTGGCCTTGGGCGATGTGGTCGCTGCTGTGGGTGAGGTGGTGGGGGATGCGTTCGGTGGCGGCGGTGGCCTGGTGCCAGGGGTCGGCCGGCCGGGCGGTGGCCGGTTCGGGTGTGGTGTTGGTGAGGTGGTGGCGGATCTTGGGCAGGGAGAGGTCGCCGGCGAGGGTGGAGCCGGAGAACCAGACCGGTTCGCCGTGCTTGTTGAGGTCGCCGGGCAGGGCGACGCTGTAACCGAGGGTGTCGCCGGACGGTCCGGTCTTGGGCCGCACGGTCACGCCGGTCGCGTCCAGCAGGGCGAAGAACTCGGTCTCGGTGGAGGCGGCTGCCACGGCGCGGCGGACGCGCGTGCGCAGGATTTCGCGGGTGGTGGTGTCCTGGCCCTGGCGCTTGGCCTTGAAGTGTTCCTTGCTGGTGGGGCGTTTGGCGGCGGTGCCGTCGCCGGGGTTGAGGCGGCGCAGGCCGAGGTCGATTTCGATCTTGCGGGCTTCGCGCTGGACGGCGCGGATGTCGTGGTCGCGGCGGGGGCGGCGGCCGTCCTGGCGTACGAGGGTGGCGGCGATGTGGATGTGGTCGTCGGCGTGGCGTACCGCGACCCAGCGGCAGGCTTCCTCGTCGCCTTCGGGGGCGATGCCGGCGGCGGCCACGATCCGGCGGGCGATGTCCGCCCACTGGGCGTCGGTCAGGATCGGGTCCTCCGGGGCGGCACGGACCGGGCAGTGCCACACCGTGGTCGTCGGGGCCTTGTCGCCGAGCATCTTCACGGGCTGGTCGAGCTGCGCGGTGAGCTGGTCCTCGACGTCCCTGGAGTTGCGGTGGGGGCTGCGGCCGGGGTCGGGGGCGAAGCCGTTCCAGGACGCCGCCAGGTGCGGGTCGGTGTGCTCGTTGGCGGTGCCCGGACCGTAGAGGTAGCCGATGAGGCGACGGGTGGCGCGGGCGCCCTTGCCGAGGATGATCTTCGGTATCACGTGGTCACCGACCCGAGATCACCTGGGCGACGACCAGGTCCACATCGGCGATCGACGCCTCGACCCGGTCCAGTAGCCTTTGCACGAGGTCCAGCGCGGGCCACGCGCCGTCCTTGTTGAGGTGCCGGGCGAGCTGGTTGAGGTTGCCGCCGATCTTGCCGAGCTGCCCGTTGGTGGCCATCAGTGCCTTGACCATGGCCCGGTAGTCGGCGACCGCGGCGGCGGGGTCGTCGGAGCGGGCGGCGGCGAGCGAGGTCTCGGCGACGTAGCCACCGACCGACATACGGCTGAGGCGGGCGGCTGCCGCGAGGAGGGCGAACTCGTCATCGCTGTAGCGCGGGTGGACGCGCTTCTCACGCAGCGTGGGTTCGCGAAGACGGCGGCGCGGCGCGGACGGCTGTGTGGCTTCTCCCCGAGTCGGCTCCCCCGGGCCGGCCGACACCGGTGCCCCCTCGGCGCCGGACGCCTCCGCCTCCCCCGGGGCGGAGGCCGGGTAAGGACTCCTTACCCGACAACTTGCTGCGCGGTCGAGGCCGGTGGTCGTCTCCTGCTGGGTGGTGGGGAGTTCGTGGTTCGGGTCGTGCATGGGTCGGTTCTCCGCGGGTGCTTGGCTGTGTGCGGTCCCGTGTCCCCGTGCTCGGTTGCACGGGGACACGGGATGCGTCGGAGGGCGGGTCAGGGCGCTGTGAGGGTCAGTCGGTGCCGACGGGGGAGGCGGCTTCGTTCAGTCCGCCGAGTGGTCCGGCCTCGAAGCCGTCGTCCGTGGCGTGCTGGGCCTGGCCGGTCCGCTCGGCCTGCAGTCGGTCGCGCAGGGTGCGGGCCCGGGGCAGGCCGATCCGTAGTTCGCGGCGCAGACCCTCGGCGGTCAGCTGGTCGTCGGTCCAGTCGGCGGTCAGGAGTCGGGCTTTGTCGAGGAGGTTGGCGTCGGTGCGGCTGCGGTCGGCGGTCGACTTGGCGGCGTCGGGGACCCGACCGGTCGCTCGGCGCGGTGTGGCTCCGGTCGACTGCGCCACCGTGGCCGACCGAGGCGGTCGGGTGTCGGGAGCCGCTTCGGTTCCTTCGGTCGGCCCCGTGGCAGGTGCCTCGGGGACCTCCACGGGGGCGGACTCGGTCAGCTGCTCCGAGGCCGATTCGGCCCGGTCAGGCGTCGACCGTAGGGCCTGGTCGCCTACCGACCGGGCAGAGGCCGCTTCGGGGGAGTCGGCCGACTCGGGGTGGTGGTGCAGCACCTTGGCCACGAGGTCGGATCCGAAGTAGATCGACCCGACCGGGAGTGAGGTCGCCAGCAGGACGAGGGCCCAGTTCGCGTAGCCCAAGTCGGTCAGTCGGCCCCACTGGATCGAGTCGGTGTGCAGGGCCGGTACGAGGCCGTGCACGTAGTTCAGCAGGAGGCTCGCGATCGTGTAGGTCGCCAGGACCCGCAGCGCGAACGTCCGATCGGCACCGGTCAGCACGAGCGTGGCGATCAGCGCGAGGGCCATCAGGCCGTCGACGACGATCGGGTAGAGGAAGGCGGCGGTGGAGTCGGCGCCGATGGCGCGGGCCACGTCGGACAGTGCGTTCCACGAGACCCGGAAGGCCATGAGGTCGACGGCCACCAGGCCGATGACGAGGGCGATGCGTCCCGCGCGGCTCATGCGCCGGCTCCCGGCGGGTGCGGGTGTTCGGCGAGTGTCGCCGGCATCGGCGCGTCGCTTGTGGTCGTCGTTCGTGGTGCCGGAGGCGAACCGCGCGATACCGGCGCGGACGCTGCGCATGGCTGCCGGGAGGCTTGGAGCAGGGAAGTGCAAGGTGGAGGGCTCCAGGGATGGGTGTGGCCGCCGTGGGCGGCCGTGATCGGTGGGGACTCGTCCCACCCGTCCCGCCGCTGGTCAGGGCAGGTACGGGTGGGGCGGTGATGTCGAGTCGACTCGTTGCGGGTCGGTGACTCGTCCCCGCGCTGACCTGCGCGGGGACGGGTGGGACGAGTCGGGGAGGGTCAGGCGCCGGGCTCGGCGGGGAGGGTGGGGGCTGCCTCGGGCGGGCAGTAGCGGGTCCAGGCGTCGGTGAACTGGGCGCGGGTGAAGCCCTTGGCCTGGGTGCCGCCGGGGAAGCGGCGGTTGGCCGACTTGATGCCGTAGTCCTGGAGCAGGATCTGCAGGCCGCGCGGGGTGAGCCCGTGAGGGCTGTGCTCGGCCCAGGGTGCCTCGGGGTCGGCGTTGAGGATCTCCAGGAGGCGCCCGGTGCGGAGTGCCGGCTGGTCGCCCTCGGAGGCGAAGGCGCGGCGGATGTCGGCGAGGATGCGGATCTTCAGTCCGCCGTCCTCGTCGCGCCCGGCCTCGTAGTCGGTCATGGCCGTGCACGCGGTGCGGGCCAGGACGGGCCAGTGTCCGCCCGCGAGGTCGGCGACGCTGATCAGCGGCGCCCAGGTGTCGGCGGCGCGGTCCTCGACCGGCATCTTCGGCTCCAGGGCGAGGGCCTTCTCGCGTACGGAGGCCAGCCAGGCCGCCAGCCGGGTGCGGAGCTCGCGTACGGTCAGGTCATCGCGGCCGTAACGCCAGGCGCTGACCTTCTCGGTCTCGGCTCGGCGGCGCATGCGGATGACGACCGACCGGTCCATGATCGTGTCGGGCAGGTCTCCGATTCCGGCGAGGGCGGCCATGGCGAAGGTGTCGAACTTGACCACCTCGTGGTTGGGGCCGGTGACGCGCAGGGTGGGCCGGTTGCGCTGGTGGCCGGCGTTGAGCAGGCCGCGCATCTCCTCGTTCTTCTCCGCGACCTTCGGGCTACCGAAGATGGTGTCGACCTCGTCCACGAGGAGGGTGGGCGGATCTCCCTCGCCGATCGACCGGAAGATCGCGGCGGCGGAGGCGTTGACCGTGATCAGCGGCTCGTGGACCGCCTCGATCAGGACCTCAAGGAGCCGCGACTTTCCGCAGCGCTTGGCCGGTCCGACCACCGCCAGGCGCGGCGCGTGCTGCCACACCGTCTGCAGGTGGGTCGCCGCCGCCCACAGCGTGGTCGCGGTCAGGGCCTCGTCGCTCGGCATCACGACGTAGCGCCGGATCGCGTCCCGGAGCAGGTCCAGGACCTCTACGCCCTCGGAGTGCGCGTCGGGCGGCGGGGCGGTCGGCTGGCCGGGGACGGCGGTCGGCGGCCACTCGACGGGAAGCGATGGCGTGTTCGGGGTGGCTTCGTCCATACTGGACATCGAGCTCCTCAATCTGCGGCCATATGGGACGGCAATCCCGGCACTGCAGGTAGTCGTTCAGGGATGGGCGGCGTGAGGTTTGCGCTTTGAGCCCCTCGGTGTCGCAAGCACTGGGGGGCTTTTTGCATGTCTGGATAGGTGCTGGCGGTCTCCTGCGGACAGCAGCGGTCCAGTACAACAACCATGCCACGTGCAGAGTGACTATGCAAGCGGCAGAACATGGTGTACTGTTTAGGCTGCTGCAAATTGCAGGGACATTCTGCGATAGGAAGGAGGGGTCGATGCCCGACGACAACGGCGAGGACGCATCCGAGGGTGTCCTGCTCAAGGGCGAGGACAACGCCGCCAAGCGGATCAAGGCCGAGCGCGAGAACCGTGGCTGGAGCACCACCACGCTCTCCGACCGCCTCAACGAGGCCGGCTATGAGATGAACCCGTCGGCGGTATGGCGGATCGAGAACGGCAAGCGCCGCATCAACCTCGACGAGGCCATCGGCTTCGCTGAGGTCTTCGGGGTGTCGCTGTCCAACCTCGTCGGCCCGCCGGCCCTGGCCGCCGCCGGCCGCGCCATGGAGCTGATCGACACCGTCGTGGCCGCCAGCGCGGCCGCCCAGCGCGCCCAGCACGCGTACCGGCGGGTAAACGCCGAGCTCATCGCCTACCTCGACGAGCACCCGGACATCCGCGAGGAGGCCAACGCGGTGGTCAGCAACGCCATCGCCGAGAGCACCATGAAGATCAACCAGGAGGAGTTCGGCCTGCCGCCCCAGCCGTAGTCCGCTCCTTTGGCCGCCCTGGCCCGCAAACCCCAGGGACCCCGGCCGCATCACACGCCCATCCCATCCCTGAACGACACGGCCCGGCCGGGGTTGCCGCCCCATCAGCCGAGGCCAGGAGAGGACCCCGCTTGCGCCACACGGCAATACCCCACACCTCCGCCCAGCCCCGCACGGCGAAGGAGGTGAACAACAACGACCGTCTGCTCACGGTCGACGAGGCCGCCGAACGCCTCGGCACCGGAGTCCGCTTCATCCGCCGACTCATCCAGGAACGCCGGATCCGCTACGTGAAGCTCGGCAAGCACGTCCGCATCGCCGACAGCGTGCTGACCGCGTACGTCGAGGAGCGCTCCGTCCCCACGATCCGCGAAGCGCGCTCCCGCTTCGGGAAGGCGGCCTGATGGCGGGCCGCAAGCCGCAGCGGCGGCGCGAGTTCGGCACCGTGCGCCAGTTGCCCTCGGGGCGCTGGCAGGCGCGCTACTGGGCGCCGGACGGGTCCCGGCGTACGGCGCCGGAGACGTTCGAGACGAGGACCGACGCCCAGGACTGGCTGACCCTCACCAAGGCGGACATCCAGCGCAACGTCTGGGTGGATCCGGAAGTCGGAGCGGTCAACTTCGAGGAGTACGCCTTGAAGTGGGTGGTGGAGCGCGGCCTGTCCGCCACCACGGACGAGCTGTACCGCCGCCTCCTGCGGCTGCACCTTCTGCCCTTCTTCGGCGAGGTGGACCTCGACGAGATCACCCCGCCGATGGTGCGCACCTGGCGGGCCGAGCGTCTGGCCGCCACCGGGGCCACGACCGTCGCCAAGTCCTACCGCCTGCTCAAGGCGATCATGGAGACGGCGGCGGACGACGAACTGATCCGTCGCAATCCGTGCCGGATCAGGGGTGCGGGCAGCGAGAGGGCGAAGGAGCGCACGACGGCCACCGTCGAGCAGGTCGACGCCCTCGCCGAGGCCATCGGGATCCGTTGGCGCCTGATGGTGTACCTCGGTGCCTACGGCCCGATGCGCCCGGAGGAGCTGGCGGCCCTGCGCCGGACCTCCGTCACCCTCGACCCGCTCGCCGTACGGGTCACGGAGGCCGCCCCGGAACTGAACACCGGGCGTCGCGTCGAGGGCGACACCAAGTCCGCGGCCAGTGTCAGGACGATCCACTTGCCGGCCTTCCTCTATATCGAGGTCAAGCGGCACCTGGACTGGTTCGCGGAGAAGGAGCCCGACGGGCTGCTGTTCGTGGGGGAGAAGGGAGCACCCTTCCGACGGACGACCTTCGGCCGGAAATGGGCGAAGGCCCGCGCCAAGGTCGGCCTGCCGAAAGACTTCCGCTTCTACGACCTCCGGCACACGGGCCACACCCTCTCCACCCAGTCCGGCGCCACTCTCAAGGACACGATGGTCCGCGCCGGCCAGTCCTCGGAGAAGGCCGCGATGATCTACCAGCACTCCGACGACGCCCGTCAGCAGGAGGTCGCTGGAGGCATCGACGCCAGGGTTCGAGAGTTGCGCGGACGTGCGACTGGCGTCGAGTCCGACTGAGATCCGTTACGTCCCCGGTCAGAGCGGTTCACGACCAGCTCTGACCGGGGATGGTCGAGCCCTGGTGGTCGACTGACCAGCAGGGCTTCTTGATTTTCTCCCTCGAATGAGGGAGGATTTCCGGAAATCACACTCCGTGGTCAGGGGCTGAATATGGCAGTCATGCACGTTGAGGACTCACGCGGTCAGAGCCGTCTCGCAGATCTGGGGCTCTCGGCCGAAGCCATCGAGAACGTGCTGCGGCGCGCCGAGGCAGAACGCAACTTCTGCACGCCCCTCGACCCGGTCTCGCTCCCGGGCAACATCTTCTGGGGCAGGACCATCCGCTTCCTGCGTGAGGCGTACATCCCTGACGGGTGGCGCAGCGTGAGCCCTCAGAACGTCTCGCTCCTGCTGTCGCCGGAGGAGGACTTCGCCATCACCGCCTCCAGCGGCAATAAGGCCACCGGCTACGCCGCGCTCACCCCTGCCACCCGCTACTCGAAGGGCACGGCGGTCATCCGCCGGGTTGAGACCAACCGGCAGCTGATGTTCCCTGGTTACGAGGCCGAACCCGAGTCTCAGGGAGTCGGAGAGGGGATCCCGACCTGGTTCCTCCTGTACCAGCACGTGAACACCCTGACGGGCACGCGGCTCTACTACGAGCTGTCGCTGCCGACCAACCCGGGGAGCCGTGGCAAGATCGACAGCTGGCACGAGCGGATCATCTTCCCCTACATCGACTTCGAGGGCTTCAACCCGTTCCCGAACGACGACGACGGCGAAGGCGGCATCGACATCCCGATCGAGCGTCTGGGCTGATCGTCCACCCCACAACCCATTGGCACTCCCATGACCACCGCATCCCGGCTCGTCCTGGCGCGCAAGCGCCGCGGACTCACCGTCACCCGTCTCGCCCAGATGGTCGGACTCACCGCCCGCCGGCTGTCCGACTACGAGAACGGCCGGGCCTACCCTCCCCCGGCCTCCCTGGCCAGCCTTGCTGAGGCTCTGGAGTTCCCGGAGTCCTTCTTCGTCGCCGAAGAGGTTGCCGACCTGCCCGTCGAGTCGGTCAGCTTCAGGGCGCTGAGCAAGATGACGGCCTCACAACGGGACATCGCCTTGAGCAGTGGTCGCCTCGCCCGGATCTTGCAGGACTGGATCCGGGCTCGCTTCAAGCTGCCGGCGTCAGACCTTCCGTCCTTGACCTCGTTCAGCCGTCTCGGCAGCGACAACGAACCGGTGTTTCCGGGCGAGGCCGGTGTCGAGAACTGTCCAGCCGAGCGCGCAGCCGAACTGGTCCGCACTCGATGGGGGTTGGGGGTCGCCCCGATCCCCAACATGGTTCACCTGCTCGAAGCGCACGGCGTGCGTGTGTTCTCGCTGTCCCGGGACTGCCCGGAGGTGGACGCCTTCTCCTTCTGGGACCGCGGCATCCCGTTCGTGCTGCTGAACACCGAGAAGACGGCCGAGCGTGGACGCTTCGACGCCGCACATGAGCTGGGGCACCTGGTTCTGCACGGCGAGGAGCAGGTCCCTCATGGGCCCCAGGCCGAAGGGGAAGCGCACCGGTTCGCTGCCGCCCTGCTCATGCCCGCCGCGGACGTCTTGGCGCATGCCCCTCGCAACCCGAGCACCACCTGGATCCTGCAGGCGAAGCGTCGCTGGAAAGTCGCCGCCATGGCACTCGCCCACCGCCTGCACGAACTCAACCTCACCACCGAATGGCAGTACCGCACACACTGCGTCGAGCTCAGTCGCATGGGCTACCGGAAGTCGGAACCCCAGAGCGCACTCACGCGGGAGACCTCCCAGGTGTTGGGCAAGGTCTTCGCCGCCCTTCGAGCGGAAGGCACGTCCCTGGCGGAAGTCGCCCGTGATCTCGACCTGCGAGCCGCCGACCTCAGCGACTTGATCTTCGGCCTGGTGGTCATGGTCCAGGAGGGCGGGCGCGGTGGTGCCCGTAGTGCAGTCGCTTCCCGTAGGCCACAACTCTCCGTCGTGCGCTGACGCTCGTATTTGCACCTGCGGAGGAACGTTCCCTCTGGTGGAAGTGGTGCGGATCACAGGGCTCATCGCCCGCATATTGAGACAGCGCTGCCCCCGCGCCACCTAAATGGTGCGGGGGCAGTGCCGTGGACAGGGCAGATAGCGTAGTTGGGGCATGCGGAGGGCACGGCAGCCCGCGAGAGGTCTAGACAACAACGAAGCCCCAGGTCGCTGACCTGGGGCTTCGTAGAAGAGCGGATGACGGGAATCGAACCCGCGCTATAAGCTTGGGAAGCTCATGTTCTACCATTAAACTACATCCGCGTCACGGACGGTGATCCGTCCGTAGCGTCACACACTGTACCTCATCCCGGGCTCCCGACGTGTCGCGTCGTGCGGGCCCTCGTGTTTTTCGGGGTCGACCCGCGTGCGGGCGGGGGAAGTTGGGGCGTAGCGTTGGGGGCGGAGTGCCGGATGGAGTGGCGTCCTGTTTATCCCCTAATGTGGCAGTCTCGTCCATGCTTGTTGGGGAAGGGACTTGATGGGTTCGATGGAGCGCACCGTCGTCCGTTGTGCCGAGGGGCACGTGTTCAGTACCGCTTCGTTCCCGCTGCAGCAGCTCGGGGCCGGGCGGATCGGGCCCGGGCGGCTCGTCCGGTGTCCACGGTGTGCGCGGTTGCGGCACGCCGTTCCGGTGGAGCTTCAGCAGCGCTGAGGGCCGGTGGCCAAGGGCGTGGGCGGTCTCGAATTGGGACGTCCGCGCCCTCTGCGTATCGTGGGGGCGTGCTTCTCTCAGACAAGGACATCCGGGCCGAGATCGACTCCGGCCGGGTGCGCATCGACCCGTACGACGAATCCATGGTGCAGCCCTCGAGCATCGACGTGCGGCTCGACCGCTTCTTCCGCGTGTTCGAGAACCACCGGTACCCCCACATCGACCCCGCCGTCGAGCAGCTGGACCTCACCCGCGAGGTCGAGCCGGAGGGCGACGAGGCGTTCATCCTGCACCCCGGCGAGTTCGTGCTGGCCTCGACGTACGAGGTCATCACCCTGCCTGACGACATCGCCTCCCGGCTGGAGGGGAAGTCCTCTCTCGGTCGGCTCGGGCTCGTCACCCACTCCACCGCCGGGTTCATCGACCCCGGGTTCTCCGGGCACGTGACCCTGGAGCTGTCGAACCTCGCCACCCTGCCGATCAAGCTCTGGCCGGGCATGAAGATCGGCCAGCTCTGCCTGTTCCGGCTGAGCTCGCCCGCCGAGTTCCCGTACGGCAGTGAGCGCTACGGGTCCCGGTACCAGGGCCAGCGGGGGCCGACCGCCTCCCGCTCGTATCAGAACTTCCATCGGACGCAGGTGTGAGCGGCATGAGTGACGTACGGGAGAACCTCACCTACGAGGGATTCGGGCGCGCCGTCCGCGAGCTGGCCCAGGCCATCGCCGACGACGGCTACGAGCCCGACATCGTGCTCTCCATCGCCCGCGGCGGCGTCTTCGTCGCCGGCGGTCTCGCCTACGCGCTGGACTGCAAGAACATCCACCTGGTGAACGTGGAGTTCTACACCGGCGTCGGCACCACGCTCGAGATGCCCGTCATGCTCGCGCCCGTCCCCAACGCGATCGACTTCTCCGACAAGAAGGTCCTCATCGCTGACGACGTCGCCGACACCGGCAAGACCCTCAAGCTGGTGCACGACTTCTGCGTCGATCATGTCGCCGAGGTCCGGTCCGCCGTGATCTACGAGAAGTCGCACTCGCTCGTGAAGTGCGAGTACGTGTGGAAGAAGACGGACGAGTGGATCAATTTCCCCTGGTCGGTCGAGCCGCCCGTCGTCGAGCGGGCCGGGCAGGTGCTGGACGCCTGAGGCGTCCCGTCCTGTCCCGTTCCGTCGCGCTGAAGGGCCCTGCCGGGTGTCGTCCGGCCGGGCCCTTTCCCGTGGGCGGGGCGGCGGAGTGCGGTCCACGGGTGCCCGGCGCAGGCTGTGCAGCGGGGACGTGCCGGACCTGTGGAGGGGACGCGTGTCATCGGCCTCGCCCGCCGCCCTCGCACTGCCGCGCCACCACCGCGATCCCGGCCGTGGCCATGGCCACGGCCTCGCCCGCAACCGCGCCGCCTGACTTTCTCGCTCGTGGAGGGCAACCTTCCGCCCGTCTCGCCGGTCACACAGACACCACCACGCAACACGCGTACCACGTCGGTCCGGAAAGGGCCCTCTGTCTGTGATGACTCGTACCCGGCTGAGCGCCGTGGCCCTCACGGCCGCGCTCGCCGCCTCCGGCGGTCTGATCACCGCCGCCCCGGCCTCCGCAGCCGTCACCTGCGCCTCCCCCACCTGGACGGCGCAGTACTACGCCAATGCCAGCTTCAGCGGCACCCCGAAGCTGACCGCCTGCGACTCGGCCATCGCCGAGAACATGGGCAGCGGTGACCCCGCCGGTGTCACCCTGCCCAACGACAACTTCTCCATCCGCTGGTCCCTGACCCGCGACTTCGGATCCGGCGGCCCGTTCCGCCTCAACGCCGCCACCCAGGACGGCATGCGCGTCTACATCGACGGCGTCCGCAAGATCGATCTGTGGAAGAACGTCTCCACCACCGCTCGCAAGACTGTCGATCTCTCCATTCCGGCCGGTAAGCACACCATCCGCGTCGATTACGTGGCCTGGACCGGGTACGCCTACGCCGGCTTCACCTACGCGCCCCGCACCGAGGCCACCGTCGACACGGTCAAGCCGCTGTACCCCACCGGCCTGACCGCGACGTACAGCGCCACGACGCTCAAGACCACCCTCAAGTGGGCCGCCAACAAGGAGATGGACCTCGCGGGCTACCGCGTCTACCGCCGGCTGAGCCTCACCCAGTGGGCCAAGGTGAGCGGTACGTCGCTGCTCACGTCCCCGACCTTCGTCGACACCCCGCCCGCGACCGGCCAGACGTACCTCTACGAGGTCCGCGCCGTCGACAACGCGGGCCGCGAATCCACCGGCAGCCTCGACGTCACCGCCACCACCGTCGACCAGACCGCTCCCGCGGCACCGAAGGGTCTCGGGGGCTGGACGCCCGACTTCTCCGAGAAGGTCAACCTCTCCTGGGACGGGAACGCCGAGGCGGACCTCGCCGGGTACCACGTGTACCGCTCCACCTCCCGGCCGGTCGCGCTCACGGCGGCGAACCGGGTGAGCGGCGACAAGCCGCTCAGCGGCTCCTGGTACCAGGGGCCGCTGCCGCAGACCGGGGACACGTACTACTACGTCGTCACGGCGGTCGACACGCAGGGCAACGAGTCGGCGGCCTCCGGCACGGCTGAGTTCTACACGCGGGACAAGACGGGGCCGGTGGACACCGCGTACAACGCCAAGGCGGTCGAGGACGAGCGCGGGGTCACGCTGACCTGGGACACGTCGCAGGCCACCAGCGCGGACTTCGTCGGGTACGTGGTCCTCCGCTACGACAGGCCGCGCACGGAGCCCGGGCGCACGATCGTGGAGGTCGGCAAGAACATCCGGGGCACGTCCTTCACGGACGCGGCCCCGCCCCCGGGCGCCACGTACTACTACTCGGTCGTGGCCGTGGACGGCGCGGGCAACGGGGGCATCCCCTCCGACGAAATGGCGGTCACCGTCGCCGGAAACACCACCCCGCCGCCCCCGGTGACAGGCGTGACCGTCACCGCCGAGGAGAACGGCGTCTCGCTGAGCTGGAACGCCAGTGCCGAGCCCGGGCTCGACCACTACCGCATCCTGCGGGGCACGCTCGTCGACGGTCAGTGGGTGTACAAGCCTCTCCAGGATGCCTGGACCCTCAAGCCGTGGGAGTTCACGCAGACCCACCACCTCGACCGTACGGTCGCCGACGGCGAGCAGGTCCGCTACGGCGTCGTCGCCGTCGACCAGTACGGCAACCAGCTCACCCCTGGGACCGGTGCCTCCGTCCAGGACGTCACCGAGCTCGACCTGCGCCCCGACGCAGACGCGGGCCCCGCCGTGGGCGACACCCCGATCGGCCACCTCTACGGCGACGTGAACGGCTGGGTCGCCTGGTGGAGCAGTGACACCGGCGCCAACGGCAGCAAGGTGACCGGCTTCAACGTCTACCGCTGGAACCGTTCGACCCACGTCTTCGACAAGGTCGACGTCCAGACGCGCGGTGACAGCAGCAGCTGGTCGTACGTGGACACCTCCCGGCCCAAGGGAACGACCACGTACTACCGCGTGACGGCCACCCTCGCGGACGGCACGGAGACGGCCGCCCGCGAGATGGCGTTCGCCTCGGAGAATTAGCCCCCGCCAGGGGGACGCTCTAGAGCTCGGTCCGGCCCAGGGCCCAAGCGGCCGCCTCCTGAGGGGAGGCGGCCGTTTCCACACCCTGGGGAACGGGCGGGCGGCGCACCACGACGACCGGGACGCCCGCCTCGCGGGCCGCCCGGAGCTTCGGGGCGGTCGCCGCGGCGCCGCTGTCCTTCGTGACGAGCACGTCGATGCGGTGCCGGCGCAGCAGCTCGCGCTCCCCTTCGAGGGTGAACGGGCCCCGGTCCAGGAGCACTTCGGTGCGGGCCGGCATCGGCGGCTCCGGGGCGTCCACGGACCGGACGAGGAACCACTGCGGGCAGCGCGCGAAGACCGCGAGCCCCATCCGCCCGGTGGTCAGGAAGACCCTCCCACCGAGGCCGTCCAGCGCGGCCGCGGCCTCCTCCAGCGACCCCGCCTCGCGCCAGTCGTCGCCCTCGGCCGGGACCCAGCCGGGGCGGCGCAGGGCGAGCAGGGGAACATGGGCGGTGGCGGCCGCCCGGGCCGCGTTGAAGCTGATCCGTTCGGCGAAGGGGTGTGTGGCGTCGATGACCCGGTCCACACCGTGCTCGGCGATCCACCGCGCGAGCCCGTCCGGGCCGCCGAACCCGCCGATCCGCACCTCGCCCTCGGGCAGTCGCGGGTTCGCCACCCGGCCGGCGAGCGAGCTGGTGACCCGCGTGTGCGGGTGCAGCAGCCCGGCGAGGGCGCGGGCCTCGGCGGTCCCGCCGAGAATGAGAACGTGCACGGGAGTCCCTTCATGAGTTCAGGCGGCGGGCGCGACGCCCAACTCAAGCACACCGGTCTGCGGCCGGGCTGGACGACCGGGGCCTGTGCGACGGCGGCGACGACCGCCGCGTACACGGCGCTGCTCGCCGGGGATTTCCCGGATCCGGTGACGATCACGCTGCCGAAGGGGCAGACGCCGTCCTTCGCGCTGGCGGCGGAATCCCTCGCGGGCGACGCCGCCATGGCGGGGGTCGTCAAGGACGCCGGCGACGACCCGGACGTGACGCACGGGGCGCTGGTCCGGGCGACGGTGCGGCTGCTGCCGCCGGGGTCCGGGGTGGTGTTCCGGGCCGGTCCGGGCGTGGGCACGGTGACGCTGCCGGGGCTGCCGCTGGAGGTGGGCGAGCCGGCGATCAACCCGGTGCCGCGGCAGATGATGCGGGAGCACGTGGCGCGGGTCGCGGCGGCGCACGGCGGCACGGGCGACGTGGAGATCACGGTCTCCGTCGACCACGGCGAGGAGCTGGCGCGTTCCACGTGGAACCCCCGGATCGGGATCCTCGGCGGCCTCTCCATCCTCGGCACGACCGGGATCGTCGTCCCGTACTCCTGCTCGGCGTGGATCGACTCCATCCGGCGGGGTGTGGACGTGGCGCGGGCCGGCGGCCTGACGCACGTCGCGGGATGCACCGGCTCCACGTCCGAGCGGACGGTGACGGAGCTGTACGAGCTGCCCGAGATCGCGCTGCTCGACATGGGCGACTTCGCGGGCGCGGTGCTGAAGTACGTCCGGCAGCACCCGGTCGACCGGCTGACCCTGTGCGGCGGCTTCGCCAAGCTCTCCAAGCTCGCCGCCGGGCATCTGGACCTGCACTCGGCCCGCTCGCAGGTCGACAAGCCCTTCCTCGCGGACCTGGCGCGGGCGGCGGGCGCGTCGGAGGACCTGGCCGCGGAGATCGCCGCCGCCAACACCGGCCTCGCCGCCCTCCGCCTCTGCGAGGCGGCCGGCGTCCCCCTGGGCGACGCGGTGGCGGCCCGCGCCCGCGACGAGGCCCTGGCGGTCCTGCGCGGCGCCCCGGTCACCGTCGACGTGGTCTGCATCGACCGCGACGGAACGGTGGTCGGCCGCTCGGCCCCGAAGGGGCCGTAGACACCCTCAGCAGACGTGCCGGTCGCGGGCCGGGTCGTACAGGTGGCTGTCGCGGAACTGGGAGGCGGCGAGGGTGCGGCCGACGAGGATGACGGCGGTCTTGGTGATGCCGGCGTCCTTCACCTGCTGGGCGATGTCGTCGAGGGTGCCGCGCAGGATCAGCTCGTCCGGGCGGCTGGCCATGGCCACGACCGCGGCGGGGCACTCCGTGCCGTAGTGCGGGAGCAGTTCGGCGACGACGCGGTCCACGTAGCGGGCCGCCAGGTGCAGGACCAGGAGCGCGCCGCTGCGGCCCAGGGTGGCGAGGTCCTCGCCCTCGGGCATGGGGGTGGCCTGCTGGGCGATGCGGGTCAGGATGACGGTCTGGCCGACGGTCGGGACCGTCAGTTCCCGCTTCAGCGCCGCCGCGGCCGCGGCGAACGCCGGGACGCCGGGCACGACCTCGTACGGGATGCCCGCCGCGTCGAGCCGCCGCATCTGCTCCGCGACCGCGCTGAAGACGGACGGGTCGCCGGAGTGCAGCCGGGCCACGTCGTGGCCCTCCTCGTGGGCGCGGACGATCTCGGCGACGATCGCGTCCAGGTCCAGGTTCGCGGTGTCGACCAGGCGCGCGTCCGGCGGGCACTCGGCGAGCAGTTCGCGCGGGACGAGCGAGCCCGCGTACAGGCAGACCCCGCAGGACGCGAGCGTGCGCGCGCCGCGCACGGTGATCAGGTCGGCCGCGCCGGGGCCGGCGCCGATGAAGTGGACGGTCATGCCTCTGCAGAGCCTTTCGCCTTTTTCGTTACGGACCACTGGGTGACCGGCATCGCCTGCCGCCAGCCGGTGAAGCCGCCCACCGGGACGGCCTGGGCGACGGCGAGCCGGACCAGCTCGCCGCCGTGCCGGCCGTACCACTCGGCCAGCAGCGCCTCGGACTCCAGCGTCACGGTGTTCGCGACCAGCCGGCCGCCGGGCGGCAGCGCGGCCCAGCAGGCGTCGAGCAGGCCGGGGGCGGTCAGGCCGCCGCCGATGAAGATCGCGTCCGGTACCGGCAGTCCGGCCAGGGAGTCGGGGGCCGGGCCCACGACGATGCGGAGTTTCGGTACGCCGAGGGACACCATGTTGCGGGCGATGCGCTCGGCGCGCTCGGGGTGCTTCTCGACGGCGATCGCCCGGCAGGTGCGGTGCGCGCGCATCCACTCGATGCCGATGGAACCGGAGCCGCCGCCGACGTCCCAGAGGAGTTCGCCGGGGGCGGGGGCGAGCGCGGCGAGGGTGGCGGCGCGTACGTACCGCTTGGTGAGCTGGCCGTCGTGCTCGTACGCCTCGTCCGGCAGGCCGGGCACGGCGCCGAGGCGGAGTGCGTCGGGGGCGCGGACGCAGTCGATCGCGACGACGTTCAGGGCGTCGAGGCGCTCGTCGTCGTCCCAGGTGTCGGCGGTGCCGTCGACGACGCGCTCGTACGGGCCGCCGAGCTGTTCGAGGACCCGCATCCGGCTGCCGCCGTAGCCCCTCTCGCGCAGCAGCTCCGCGACCTGCCCCGGAGTGTGGCGGGTCGCGCTGAGGACGAGCAGCCGCCGTCCGTCGTGCAGGGCGGCGGTGAGCGAGGCGAGCGGCCTTCCGACCAGCGTGACCGTCTCGACGTCCTCCAGCGGCCAGGTGAGGCGGGCGCAGGCGTACGAGACGGAGGACGGGTGGGGCAGGACGCGGATCCGGTCGGCGCCGATCGTCTCGGCGAGGGTGCGGCCGATGCCGTAGAACATCGGGTCGCCGCTGGCGAGCACCGCGATCCGGCGGCCCTCGTGCGCGGCGATCAGTCCGGGGACGGACTCGCGCAGGTTGTGGGGCCAGGTGACGCGGGCGCCGAGGCAGACGTCGGTGGGCGCGAGCCACAGCTGGCGGTCGCCGCCGATCAGGACCTCGGCCTCGCGCAGGACCTGCCGGGAGGTCTCGGGGAGCCCGTCCCAGCCGTCCGCGCCGATGCCGACGACCGAGACGGCGGGGGGCGGGGGTACGGAGCTCACGCCGGAACTCTACGTGACCGGAACATGACCTCCGAGGTGAGGCGGGTCACCCCGGAGAGGTGCGAGGCGGACCCGGGAATAGGGCGCGGGGGGTCACCGTTGAGCGAGTCAGTTCAACTTTCAACAATCAGTCCAGTGACCAGCACGAGCAATCAGCACCAGCGCGAAAGGCGATCACGATGCAGTTCGGCATCTTCACCGTCGGCGATGTGACCACCGACCCCACGACCGGCCGCACCCCCACCGAGCACGAGCGCATCAAGAACACCGTCGCCATCGCGCAGAAGGCGGAGGAGGTCGGCCTGGACGTCTTCGCGACCGGCGAGCACCACAACCCGCCGTTCGTGCCGTCCTCCCCGACCACGCTGCTCGGCCACATCGCGGCCCGCACGGAGAACCTGATCCTCTCCACGTCCACCACGCTGATCACCACCAACGACCCGGTGAAGATCGCCGAGGACTACGCGACGCTGCAGCATCTGGCCGACGGGCGCGTCGACCTGATGATGGGCCGCGGCAACACCGGCCCGGTCTACCCGTGGTTCGGGCAGGACATCCGGCAGGGCATCCCGCTCGCCATCGAGAACTACGCGCTCCTCCACAAGCTGTGGAGGGAGGACGTGGTCGACTGGGAGGGCAAGTTCCGCAGCGCGCTCCAGGGCTTCACGGCCACCCCGCGCCCGCTGGACGGCGTCCCGCCGTTCGTCTGGCACGGCTCCATCCGCTCCCCGGAGATCGCCGAGCAGGCCGCGTACTACGGCGACGGCTTCTTCGCCAACCACATCTTCTGGCCGAAGCAGCACACCGAGAAGATGGTCCGGCTGTACCGGCAGCGGTACGCGCACTACGGTCACGGCACGCCGGAGCAGGCGATCGTCGGACTCGGCGGGCAGGTCTTCATGCGGAAGAACTCGCAGGACGCGGTACGGGAGTTCCGCCCGTACTTCGACAACGCGCCGGTCTACGGCCACGGGCCCTCGCTGGAGGAGTTCAGCAGCCAGACCCCGCTGACCGTCGGCTCTCCGCAGGAGGTCATCGACCGCACGCTGTCCTTCCGCGACTACGTCGGCGACTACCAGCGCCAGCTGTTCCTGGTCGACCACGCGGGCCTGCCGCTGAAGACCGTCCTGGAACAGCTCGACATCCTCGGCGAGGAGGTCGTCCCGGTGCTCCGCAAGGAGTTCGACAACCTGCGCCCGGCGGACGTCCCCGCCACCGCGCCGCTCCACCCCGCCGTACTCACGAAGCAGGAGGCGTAAGCAGCCATGCAGACCCTGAAGCTCGTCGCCGTCTCGGCCGGCCTCAGCTCGCCGTCCTCGACCCGGCTGCTCGCCGACCGCCTGCTGCAGGCGGCGCGGTACAGGCTGGCCGAGCAGGAGTACGCGGTCGACGTCGAGGTGATCGAACTGCGTGACCTGGCCGTCGACATCGCGAACAACTTCGTCACCGGCTTCCCCTCGGAGAAGCTGCAGACGGCGATCGACGCGGTGACCGGCGCGGACGGTGTGGTGGCGGTGACGCCGGTCTTCACCGCGTCGTACAGCGGCCTGTTCAAGTCGTTCTTCGACCTGATCGACCCGGCGGCCCTGACCGGCACGCCGGTGCTGGTCGCCGCGACCGGCGGGACCGCCCGCCACTCGCTGGTCCTCGACCACGCGCTGCGGCCGCTGTTCGCGTACCTCCGCGCGCAGGTCGTCCCGACGGCCGTGTACGCGGCGTCGGAGGACTGGGGCACCGGCGGCGACGAGTACACCGAGGGGCTTCCCGCCCGCATCACCCGCGCGGGCGAGGAGCTGGCCGCGGCGGTCGCCGCACGGCCGGCGGTCACGTCGGTGGACGACGAAGTCGTCCCGTTCGAGCGGCAGTTGGCGGACCTGCGGCTCGACTGACGGCAGGGGTTCAGGCGACGTCGGCGACCACGCAGGCCAGGTTGTCCGGAGCGCCCAGACCGCGCGCGAGCGCGGCCAGGGACCGGACGGTGGCCTGCGGGTCGCCGGCCCGCACGAGCGCCAGCTCGATCTCCTCGGCGGGGACGAGCGCGGAGAGCCCGTCCGTGCACAGCAGCAGCCGGTCCCCCGCCCGCACCTCCCGCACGCCCAGCTCCGGCTCGGGCGGTACGTCCCCACCGTCGAGGGCTTTGAGGAGCAGGGCCCGGTCGGGGCGCTCGGCAGCCTCGGCCGGGTCGAGCTCGCCCGCGTCGACGAGGGCCTGGACGACGGTGTGGTCGCGGGTCAGCCGCGTCAGAACGCCGTCCCGCAGCAGGTACGCCCGGGAGTCGCCCACGTGCGCGAGGGCGAGGCGACTGCCCGCGAGGAGCGCCGCGGTCAGCGTCGTACCCGAGTCGGCGAGGCCCGCGACCGCCGCGTTCGCCTCGCGGACGCCCTCGTCCAGGGCGTTCAGCACGTCCCCCGGGCGCGGGGCGGGCGGGGGCGCCGGTACGGCCGCCAGCGCGGCCACCGCCGCGTGCGCGGCGCGCTCGCCCTCGGGGCCGTAGCCGTCGGCAACGGCCAGCAGGCGCGGGCCCGTGTGGGCGGCGTCCTGCTGCAGCGCGCGGACCAGGCCGCGGTCGAGCAGCGCGGCGGCCCGCAGGGTGAGCGCGGGTGCGGTGTTGTCGTCCGTGGTCATGCCGGTGGTTCCCTTCATGCGGTCCACCAGGGAGGACGCCAGGTCGCGCCGTGCCGCCGTGTCCGACTCGACGCCCGCCCAGTACGCACGGATCGCGCGCGCCGCGGCGCCCGGGTCCGTCTCGTACAGCGTGCAGACCCGGCCGACCTCGGCCAGTGGCATGCCGATCCGCCGCAGCCAGCCGACCAGGCGGGCGCGTTCCAGCTGCGCCTCGGCGTAGTACCGGTAGCCGGTGAACGGGTCCACGCGGGCGGGCGGGAGCAGGCCGAGTTCGTCGTAGCGGCGCAGCGTCCTGGCGGAGAGCCGGGATGCGCGGGCGAAGTCGCCGATGGTCAGCATTCCGTCACCTTCGCGCACAGCCCTCCACCTCCCCGTACCGGGCTCTCTGCCCGGTGCCGACGATGCTGGGGCTTCCCGGAGGGGGAAGGTCAACAGGGGTGCGTGCGGCGCCGTCGGGGTGCGGGTCCATCGCGCCCTGGGGGCACCTCCCGGACGAAGTCTGGGGGAGGGACAATTGCCCACACGAAGGACAAAGTGGATGATGCGTCCATGGACATCAAGCTCGAGCTCATCGGTGTGCCCGTCACCGACATCGACCGTGCCAAGGCCTTCTACGAGCAGGTCGGGTTCAACGCCGATCACGACATCACCGTCAGCGACGAGATCCGGTTCGTGCAGATGACGCCGCCCGGGTCGGCCTGTTCCATCGCGTTCGGGAAGGGGATCACCGGGATGGCCCCGGGGGCGCTCGACAACATGCAGGTCGTCGTCGCCGACATCGAGGAGGCGCATGCCACGCTCAGCGGTCGCGGCATCGACGTCAGTCCGATCGACGACCAGCCCTGGGGGTCGTTCGTCTACTTCGCGGACCCCGACGGCAACCGCTGGGCCGTGCAGCAGACCACACCGCGAACCGCCGGCTGACTACTTGCGGTTGTACAGCCGCATCGTCACGGCCGTTCGGCCCGAGCACCCCGTAGACCGTCCTGGCCGGGACGCGGAGGTCGACGCCGTCGACGGCGCGGTTGGTGCCGAAGACCTTCACGAGTCCGTCGGTCTCGATGGCGAGGTCGGACATGCGCATCCTCCGGGCCGGGTGGGATGCGGGCCGCCCTTCCCAGTCTCCGTCGTCCGGGGACCGGATGCCAGGCGGCCCGCCCGCCCGTCCCGTCGCGCCAGGCGCCGTCGCTCTAGGCGCGGCCGCTCGCCCGTCTGCCCTTGACGTCCTCGTGCGTGTAGAAGAGATAGAACGCGCCGAGCGTCGTGCCGGCCATGATGATCAGGCCCAGGACGGACGACGACAGGACGCTCGTCCCCGACAGGCTGAACAGGAAGCCGATCGCGCCGCCCGCGACCACGCCGATCGCCGCCGCGCGCAGCTCGCGCGGGAGCATGTGCCCGTACGTGCGCAGTGCGTACACCGCGCCGGCCAGCGCCGCTCCGGAGATGATGCCGAGCCAGAACTGGCCCCAGGACCAGCCGCCGCCGGAGCGGGCGACCGCCGAGGTGTAGAGGCCGTAGATGACGCCGAGGCTGAGCGGGATGCCCCAGCCGTGCGCTGCTCCCTCGTAGCGCCGGGCCGGCGCCGCTGCGTGTGCGGCCATGTCGGGCTCCTTCCCTCCGGGGACGGAATCTCGGACGGAATCTCACCCTCCAGAGCACACCCGCGGCCCGGACCCCGCAACCGGACCGGGCGCGCCACGGGGTCTCACCCGTTCGGCGCAGTAAAAAGTTCGGTCCCGGACGATCGCTCCGACGCTGAGGCCATGAGCCAGAACACCGCACCCCCTCCCGCGCCGACCCCGCCTCAGGGCAGGACGGACGAGTCCGGCGACTGGGCCACCGGCGGCACCGTCTTCGCCGGCGTGCTGATGTCGGTCGTCGGCATCGTGGACATCTTCCAGGGCATCGCCGGGATCGCCGAGGACAACGTGTACGCCCGCGTCGGCGACTACGTCTACCGGTTCAACCTCACCACGTGGGGCTGGATCCATCTGGTCCTGGGCGTGATCATCGCGATCACCGGCTTCGGGATCCTCCGCGGCGCGGAGTGGGGGCGGGTGGCGGGCATCTCGCTCGCCGCGCTGAACATCGTGGCGCAGTTCCTGTTCCTGCCGTACCAGCCGTGGTGGGCGCTGTTCTCGATGGCCGTCTCGGTCTTCGTGATCTGGGCGCTCGCGTCGGACGAGTCGTACGGAAAGCATCCGATCATGTGAGTCGGCCCGCCGGGGCGCTGCGACACTGGGCGGGTGCCCGCGCAACAGGTCCGTACGCTCGCCGCCTGGGCGGCCGGGCTGCTCGTCGCCGTCCCCCTCGTGACCGCGTTCTGCCGGCTGGCCGGCACGGACGCGGTCACGCCCGTGCCGCAACTGCTGTCCGCGCTGCCGCTGATGCTCGTGCCGGCGGTGCTCGCGCTGGTCCTGGCTCTGGTGGCGCGGCGGCGGGTGCTCGCCGGGGTGACGGCAGCGGTGGTCGCGGTGACCGGATGGTTCGCCCTGCCGTACGGGCCCGACGGCACCGGCGCCGACGGGCCGGTCGTCGCGCGGGTGCGGGTGCTCGCCGCGAACGTCGAATTCGGCGAGGCGACCGGGCGGTTGCTGGCGGTGGCGCGGGCGGAGCGGCCGCGGCTGGTGTTCGTCACCGAGTGCGATCCGGCGTGTGTGCGGACGCTCGCGGAGGGGCTGCGGGACCGGCTGCCGTACCGGGTGACCGTGGACGGGGAGGGCTCCACCGGCTCGGCGATCCTCAGCGCGTACCCGCTCACCGCGGAGGCCCCGCTGCCGGCGGCGATGGGAATGCCGGGCGCGACGGCGCGGATCGGCGGCCGGGAGGTACGGCTGCGGCTCGCCCATCCGCTGCCGCCGCTGCCGGGGCAGGTCGACGCGTGGCGGGCGGAGCTGGCGCGGGTGCGGGACTGGGCGGCCGGGGCGGTGGCGGAGGGGCCGCCGGTGCTGCTGGCCGGGGACTTCAACGCCTCCCAGGACCACGAGGCGTTCCGGGAGGTGCTGGACACCGGGCTGCACGACGCGGCCCGGTTGACGGGGGAGACGCGGACGCCGACCTGGCCGCGGGAGGGGGCGGTGCCGACGTACACGCAGATCGACCACGTACTGGTCGGCGAGGACTTCGCCGCCCGCGCCACCCGGTTCCTCGATCTGCCGGGCAGCGACCACCGCGCGGTGCTCACGGACCTCGACCTGCACGCCGACGGTTGATTTGTCACCCTTGTGGCATGAGCCCCATGAACAACGAGCAGATCCTGGAGAACATCGGGCAGCTCGTCGACGAGGAACGGTCCCTGCGGCAGCGGACCGGTGGGCTGCTCCCGGAGGAGCTGTCCCGGCTCGCGGAGGTGGAGGTACAACTGGACCAGGCCTGGGACCTGTTGCGCCAGCGGCGTGCCAAGGCGGAGTTCGGCGACGACCCCGACACGGCGGCGGTCCGCCCGGCCGCGGAGGTGGAGGGCTACCGCAGCTGACCTCGGGGCATCGGGGCGGGGCCACCACCTGACCCTAGGGTGGTCGCATGGTTCGTCGTGCTCGGTTGGATCGGCTCGCACCGCCCGCGTGGCTCGTGGAGGGGCTGCGGCCGCAGAAGGCGCCGGTGCCGTGGGCCGCCGTGGCGCGCG
Source organism: Streptomyces solicamelliae (assembly GCF_045348655.1). Classification (NCBI taxonomy): domain Bacteria; kingdom Bacillati; phylum Actinomycetota; class Actinomycetes; order Kitasatosporales; family Streptomycetaceae; genus Streptomyces; species Streptomyces solicamelliae. The sequence continues at coordinate 3,717,832 of NZ_CP160404.1, read as the reverse complement.
CGTCCGTCGCACTGTCCGCGCCGCTCGCCGTCGGGATGGCCGTGGACCGGCCCGTGTACGGCGCGCTGGTCTCCATGGGCGCGCTCTCCGGCGTCATCGGCGACACCGCCGACGCCTACCGGATGCGGCTCCTCAACATCGCCGTCCCCCAGCTCTTCGGCGCCCTCGGCGTCACCCTCGGCACCCTCGTCTTCGGGCACGGCTGGACCACCGTCGTCGTGGTCACCCTCGTCGCGCTCGTCTCCGGGATGATCTCCAGCATCGGGGCCGTCGCCTCCGTCTCCGGGCTTCTGCTGCTGCTCAACACCGTCGTCGGCGCCGGACTGCCGATGCCCGACCCGTGGTGGCTGCCGGCCGCGCTGCTCGGCCTCGGCGGGGTCGTCGTCCTCGTGCTGACCCTGCTCGGCTGGCCGCTGCGGCGCGGCGCCCCGGAGAAGGAGTCGGTGGCCGCCGCGTACCGGGCCGTCGCCGACGTCCTGGAGGCCGCGGGCACGGACGCGTACGAGGGCCGCCGCCGCGACGTGACCCAGGCGCTCAACCAGGCGTACGACCTCATCGTCGGCCGGCGCGCCCGCGAGCACGGCCGCGCGCCCGTGCTGATCCGGCTGCTCGCCCAGCTCAACGCCCTGATCCCGCTGGTCGAGGCCGCCCCCGCCGCCCATCTGAAGGCGCGTCGGACCGGGCCGATGCCCGCGCGGATCCCCGCCGCCGTACGCGAACTCGCCGCCGCCGTCGAGGAGGGCCGCCCCGGCGCCCACGAACTCGACCTGCCCGTCCCCGAACTCCCCTCCGAGCGCGCCGTCGACCACGCCCTGCGCTACGCCGCCACCGTCGTCCACAAGGCCGAGCCCAACCCGTACAACGTCGACGACCGGCTCGGCCGCCCCGCCGCCCTGCGCGTCCGGATCCGGCGCACCGCCCGCGGCGTGCTGTTCTCCGACCAGTCCTGGCGGTACGGGCTGCGCCTCGCCCTCTGCATCGGACTCGCGCAGGCCCTGGTCTCGCTGATCGAGGTGCCCCGCTCGTACTGGGTCGCGCTCACCGTCACCTTCGTGATGAAGCCCGACTTCGGCTCGGTGTTCTCGCGCGCCGTGCTCCGCGCCCTCGGCACCGCCCTCGGCCTGGTCACGGCCGCGATCGTGCTCGCCGAGGTGCCGCGCGGCTGGTGGGACGTGCCGGTGATGTTCGTGCTCGCCGGTCTGATCCCGGCGTTCTCCGCGAAGGGATACGCCTTCCAGACCGCCGCCATCACCCCGGTCATCCTGCTGCTCTCCGACCTGATCAACCGCGAGGGCTTCGACCTGGTCCTGCCGCGGCTGTACGACTCCCTCATCGGCTGCGGGATCTCCCTGGTCGCGGGCTATCTGCTGTGGCCGGAGTCCTGGCACACCCGGATCGGTGACCGGCTCGCCGACGCCGTCGCCGACGCCGCGCAGTACGTCGGGTTCGCGTTCGCGCAGGGCTCCGACCAGGCCGCCCGCGTCCGCTCCCGCCGCAAGCTGTACCGCGACCTGTCCGCCGTGCGCGCCGAGTTCCAGCGCGCCCTCACCGAGCCGCCGCCGACCGGCGCGCGCGCCGCCGCCTGGTGGCCGCTGCTCGTCGCCGTGGAACGGATCGTCGACGCCACCACCGCCGCCCGTGTCCGCGTCGACCACGGCGCCCCGCCGCCGGACCCGGCCGAGGCCGCCGCCATCGAGCGGGAACTGCGCGAACTCGCCGCCGGACTGCGCGAGTCCGAGATCCTCGTCGAGGTCCGCGCCGAGCTGACCGGCCCCGACGACAGCGTGCTGCACCCCCTGCGGCAGGAGGTCCTGGCCGCCCGCGCCATCGCCACCCCGACTCCCAAGTAGCGCGCCCGACCCGGCAGTACGGCCCCGGCAGCGGAATCCGTGCCACCGCCGTCACCGCAGACCGGCCGGTACGACTACGATGCGCCCATTCACGCGCGCACCGAAGGCACCCGCACCCAGGCGGCCAACGGCGCCGGAGGCACGCACCCCACTCCACAGCGTCCCTTTCCCACAGGTCTCACCGGGTCACACAAGGACATCCGCCATGCGCAGTTCCACCGGCAGAGGACTCCAGGCCAACGTCCTCGGCACGTTCGACACCGTGGTGATGGCGGTCGCCGGCAGCGCCCCGGCGTACTCGCTCGCCGCCACCACCGCCGTGCTGTTCGGAGCGGTCGGCCTCGCCGGTCCCGCCGCGCTGCTGTACTGCGCCGTCCCGATGCTCGGCATCGTCCTCGCGTACGCCCGGCTGGGCCGGATCGACGTCAACGCGGGCGCCGGGTACTCCTGGGTGGGCCGCACCCTCCACCCGTTCCTCGGCTTCCTGTCCGGCTGGGCGCTCGTGGTGTCCACGACCGTGTTCATGGTGGCCGGCTCGCTGCCCGCCGGCGTGCTGACGCTGTCCCTCATCGACCCGGACCTCGCCGGGAACACCCCGCTGGCCGCCGCCGTCGGCGCGGGCTGGTTCCTGATGATGCTGCTCGTGGTGCTCGGCGGCGCCCGGCTCACCGTCCGCGCCCAACTCCTGCTCACCGGCGTAGAGATCGCGATCCTGCTCGCCTTCCTGCTGGCGGCGCTGCTGCACCGGGGCGCGGCGACCGCCTTCGGCTGGTCCTGGTTCGGGCTCGACGGCTTCGACGGCACGGCCGGTTTCGCGTCGGGTGCGCTGATCGCCGCGTTCTACTACTGGGGCTGGGACGTCACCAGCAACCTCAGCGAGGAGACCCGCGACAGCCGGCGCACCGCCGGCCGGGCCGCGCTGATCGGCTTCGGCATCGTCTTCCTGCTCTTCGAGGCCGTCACGATCACCGTGAACGTGCTGCTGAGCGCCGAGCGGATCGAGGCGAGCGGGGCGAACGCGCTGGCCGTCCTCGGCCAGGAGATCTGGCCCGGGGTGGGCGGGAAGATCCTGGTCGTGGCCGTCCTGCTGTCCACCGTCGCCACCCTGGAGACCACCCTCATCCAGGTGACCCGCTCGCTGTTCGCGATGGGCCGCGACCGCACCCTGCCGGAACGGCTCGGGAGCGTGCACCGCCGCTGGAACACCCCGTGGGTCGCGATCGCCGCGGTCGGCGGCGCGGCGCTGGTGCTGTTCGCCGCCGCCGCGGCGGCCGGCTCGGTGCAGTCGGTGCTGCGCGACGCCGTCGCCGCGATCGGGCTGCAGATCGCGTTCTACTACGCCCTCGCCGGCCTCGCCGCGGTCGTCGCGTACCGGGGCCTGCTCCTCGGCTCGGTACGGGACTTCGTGCTCGGCGGGGTGTGGCCGCTGCTGGGCTCGGCGTTCATGCTCTGGGTGTTCGCGGAGTCGCTGGGCACGCTGTCCGGCACCTCGCTCACCATCGGCCTCGGCGGACTGCTCCTGGGGCTGGTGCCGATGGTCGTGTACTGGCGGAAGGGCAGCGCCTACTACCGGCCGGCCCGCCTCGACGCGGCCCGCGCGCTGGCCGCCGACCCGGTGCCGTCGTCGGCCCGGCGGCCGCGCCGCCCGCGCCGGGACGACGGCGTACCGGCAACGGATTTCTGACCCCGGCCGTCCCATGACGGACCGGCCCACCACGGACCGTCCCACCGCACTGCACCGCCCCGCGCCCGCCGGAAGGAGAGCCGATGGCCGCCCGCCGCCGCCCTGCCCGATTCGTACCGGATTTCGACCCCGACCACGGCGACCGGCCGCTCACCGCCGCGCGCCAGGACATGGTCATCGGCCGCTGGCAGGGCGTCCGCGACCTGCTGCGGGACACCGGCCCCGACTGGGCGCGGCGCACCCACCGGCTGCGGCTGCTCTCGCACGCCGCCGCCGACAGCTCGGCCGCGGAGTCCTGGCGGGCCGCCGAACCGGACTCCCCGGACGCGGCGGTGCTGCGGGCGGCGACCGTGGTGGTACGGGTCTTCAACGAGGCCATCGCGATCGGCCGCGGCTCGGCCGTGGACCGGGGACGGCTCGACGTGGCCGTGGAGGCGTGCCTGCGGGCGGCGGAGGCGGCGCCGGCCGACCCGATGCCGTGGGTGTCGCTGCTGACGGTGGCCCGGCTGTACGAGGGCGGGGTCGCGCGGGGCGAACTGCGGCACTGGTTCGACGAGTTGCGCCGCCGCGACCCGTACCACCTGGAGGGCCACGCGCAGGTGATGCGGTACTGGTCGGCGCGCTGGCACGGCACGCACGGCGCGATGTACGACTTCGCCCGCAACGCGGCCGGGATCGCCCCGCCCGGCTCGCCCCTGCCGGTGCTCGTGCAGATGGCGCGGGTGGAGGAGTACCGCTACATCGCCGACGCGGCGCGCGGCCGGGGCCCGGTGCGCGGTTTCGACCAGCACTGGAAACACGAGCTGGCGGTGACGGAGGTGCGCCGCACCGCCGAACGCTGGATCGGTGGCCGGGACCCGCACCGGCCGGTGGTGCCGGAGGAGGTCGCGGACCTCAACTACCTGGCACACGCGGCCTGTTACGCGGGCGAGAAGGAGACGGCCCGGCGGGTCCTCGGGATGCTGGGCACGCGGGCGGCATGGGTGCCGTGGGCGTACACGGGGGACCCGGAGGAGCAGTTCGTCAGGTTCCGGGACGGCATGGGGCTGAACTGACGGGCGGAGGGGCGCGGGTGATGGCTGGACCCGCGCCCCTCACGTCCTGCGGAACGTCCTACGGGGCGTTCCGCGCGGCGCCTCAGACGCCGATGTCGCCGCCGTCCGTGCGGTAGACCGCCACGACCGACGGGCGGACGACCTTGCCCGGGCCGTCGGGCCAGACGGACGCCGGGTTCTCGACGGACGCGCCGTCGAGCTCGCCCGGGTGCTGGACCGCGACCAGGACGCGGCGGTCCTGGATGATCGGGCCGCAGGTCTCGGCGCCCCGGGGCACGGTCAGGAACTGCTTCAGCTCACCGCGGCGCTCGCCGTGGGTGGCGACGCCGAACAGGCCGTCGTGGGTGCCGAGGGCGTTGCCGTCGGTGGAGATCCACAGGTTGCCGTACGGGTCGAACGCCACGTTGTCCGGGCAGGAGATCGGGCTGACCCTGTCCTTCGGGAAGCCCGCGAAGTACGTGGCCGGGTCGTTCGGGTCGCCGGCGACCAGGAAGAGGCGCCAGGCGAAGCCGTCGGAGGCCGGGTCGTCCCAGTGCTCGGCGAGCTCGAGGATCTGGCCGTGCTTGTTGAGGTTGCGCGGGTTGGCCTCGTCCGCGCCCGGGTTGGTGCCCTTGCCGCGGTTGCTGTTGTTGGTCAGCGCGACGTACACGCGGCCGGAGCGCGGGGACGGCTCGACGTCCTCGGGGCGGTCCATCTTGGTGGCGCCGACCTTGTCACCGGCGAGGCGGGTGAAGACGAACACCTCTTCGGCGGTCATGCCGGGCACGTGCGAGACCGCGCCGTCCGCGCCGGCCGTGGCCAGCGGGATCCAGACGCCGGAGCCGTCGAACTCGCCGTCGTTCGGGAGCTTGCCGGTGCCGTCGATCTCGGCGGCCGGGGAGTCGCCGGAGATCTTGGCGACGTACAGGGTGCCCTCGTCGAGCAGCGTGAGGTTGTGCGCGTGGGCGGCGCGCGAGCCGCCCTTCTTCATCCGCTTGCTCGACACGAACTTGTAGAAGTAGTCGAAGCGCTCGTCGTCGCCCATGTAGACGACGGGACGGCCGTCGTCGGTCAGGCGCGGCTGCGCGGCCTCGTGCTTGAAGCGGCCGAGGGCGGTGCGCTTGCGCGGGGTGGACTCCGGGTCGTACGGGTCGAGTTCGACGACCCAGCCGAAGCGGTGCGCCTCGTTGGGCTCCTGGGCGAGGTCGAAGCGCTTGTCGAACCGCTCCCACTTGCGCTCGGTGGCGCCGGCGGCGATGCCGTAGCGCTTGTCGGTGGCGGAGGAGCCGTTGGCGAAGTACTGGTTGAAGTTCTCCTCGCCGTGAAGGGTGGTGCCCCACGGGGTGGTGCCGCCGGCGCAGTTGTTGAGCGTGCCGAGGACGGTGCGGCCGGCCGGGTCCACGGAGGTCTGCACGAGGGCGTGTCCGGCGACGGGGCCGGTCAGCTCGAACTCCGAGGTGGTGTGCAGGCGGCGGTTGAGCGGGTGGCGGCGGACCGGGGAGAGCTTGCCGGAGCGGTGCTCCTCCTGGACGACGACCACGGACAGGCCGTGCGCGGCCCAGGCGATCTCGACCTGCTCGCGGGTCGGGTTCGCGGCGTCGTAGCCGCGGAACATCAGGACCTCGTCGGTGTACTCGTGGTTGGCCACGAGCACCTGGCGGCCGTGCTCGCCGCGGAGCGGGAGCAGCGAGAGGAAATCGTTGTTGTAGCCGAACTGACCGGCCTGCGCGGCGGCGGTCTGCTTCTCCGAGTCGAAGGCCGGGGCGCCGCGGAGGATCGGCTCGCCCCAGCGGATGACGACGTTCTGGCTGTAGCCGGCCGGGACGGTGACCTGGTCGGCGGTGTTGGGCGCGACGGCCTGGAAGCGGAGGCCGCGGGCGCCGTCGGTGCGGCCCGGCTTGTACGCGGCGGCGGCGGCCGGGGCGGCCTCCGCGGCGGGGGCGCCCGCGAGGGCGGCGCCGGTGCCGGCGGCGGTGGCGACGGTGACGACCGCGGCGGCGCGCATCATCGAACGGCGGGAGAGGGCGCCGGCTATGACGTCGCCGACGTATTCGTTGTCGCTGGTGTTCGGCACCTCGTGGAAGCAGGCGTCACCACAGCGGTAGCGGCAGGTGAGCGCGGAACGTCCGCCCCCGTGGGGGTTGGTGCTCAGCAGCGGCAGCAGTTTGCGCACTTCGTCCTCCTCCGGCGCACACTGCGCCGACATGGTGTCGGGAATCCGTCGCGGGGACGCTATGTGCGCGGATCTGCCCGGAGGCGGCTGTGGAATGAACGACCGATGAACCCGGAGCGACCGGGCGCGGCGAAGGGGCGACCGGGGCGCGGCCGGCGACACGGCAGGCCGCTAACCTTACGTGTCCGCCCTGGCCAGGGATGATTCCCCCAGTACGGACATAGACGGCACACCACTCATGCGAAAGGCCTCGCTCATGGGCATTCGGAGTTTGCTGCGCAAGGTGTTCGGACGCGACCGTGCGGAGCAGAACGAGTCGCCGGCAACCTCCGTCCCGCCCCAGACGGAACCGACGGCCACCCCGACCGCGACCGTCACCGTGACCACGGAGCCCACGCCCACGGTCCCGGCCCAGACCCAGGCGGAGAAGGCGGCCGAGGCCCTGGTGGCCGCCGCCTTCGACAACCCCACGCAGGCCAAGGTCCCCGAGGCCCGCACGGAACAGCCGGCGACGGAACCCCCGGCCACGGTCGAGGAACTGACCGCGCTGGTGGAGACGGCGGGGTTGGGAGAGACGGAGCCGAAGGCAGGGGCGCAGACCGTCGCTGCCGAGGCGGTGAAGCCGGTCGTCGCCGAGAGCGAGGACGCCCCGGCTGCCGAGCCGGAGGCCGAGGCCGCACCCGTGTCCGACGAGCCGGAGGCCGAGGCCGCCGAGGCCGACGCCGACGCGCCTGCGGCGCAGGTCGAGGAGACCGCGGACGCCGAGGCCACCGAGCCGAAGGCTCAGGACGAGGCTCCGGCCGAGGACGAGGCCGACCCCGTCGCACAGACCGAAGAGGCCCCGGCCGCCGAGGCCGAGGACGCTCCCGCCGCCGTAGAGCCGGAGGCTCAGGACGAGGCTCCGGCCGTCGTCGCGCCGGAGGCCGAGACGCCGGCGGAGCCGGTCGTCGCCGAGGACGCCGCCCCCGCCCCGCAGGCCGAAGAGGCCGCGACGGCCGAGCCGTCGGCGGACGCCGAGGCCACCGAGCCGAAGGCTCAGGACGAGACTCCGGCCGAGGACGAGGCCGACCCCGTCGCACAGACCGAAGAGGCCCCGGCCGCCGAGGCCGAGGACGCTCCCGCCGCCGTAGAGCCGGAGGCTCAGGACGAGGCTCCGGCCATCGTCGCGCCGGAGGCCGAGACCGCAGCCGAGGTTCCCGCTGACGAGCCGCAGGCCGAGGTCGAGACCGTCGCCGCGGCCGCCCCCGAGGCTGCGGACGAGGCTCCGGCCGCCGAGGTCGAGGCCGACGCCACCGCCCCCGAGGCGGTCGTCGCCGCCGACGCCGAGACGGCGGCCGACGAGACGGTCGCCGAGCCGCAGGCCGAGGTCGAGGCCGTCGCCGCGGCCGCCGGCACCGCGGACGAGCCCGCCGCCGTCGCAGCCCCCGCGGCCGACGCCCCCGGCACCCCCGCCCTCTCCCTCGCGCGCGTCAAGGCGCGGGCGCCGCAGGTCGTCGAGGCGTACAAGGCGGCCGGGAGTGTACTCAAGGCGCAGGGGCTGACCGGGAGCCGGGCCGCCGTGTACCTCGTGGTCGACCGGTCGCTGTCCATGCGCGGGTTCTACAAGGACGGTTCCGTCCAGCACCTCGCCGAGCAGGCGCTCGGCCTCGCCGCGCACCTCGACGAGGAGGCGACCGTGCCGGTCGTGTTCTTCTCCACCGAGGTCGACGGCACCGGCGACCTCACCCTCGACAACGTCGACGGCCGCATCGCCGAACTGCACGACTCCCTCGGCCGCATGGGCCGCACCAACTACGACCGGGCGATCGCCGAGGTGCTCGCGCACCACGAGAAGAACGACCCCGCCCGCCCCGCGTTCGTGCTGTTCCAGACGGACGGCGCTCCGGAGTCCCGTACCGCCGCGACGCAGGCGCTCGCCGCCGCCGCGGACCGCCCGATCCACTGGCGGTTCGTGGCCTTCGGCGAGGAGGACGCGAAGGCGTTCGACTACCTCCGCAAGCTGGACGTCCCGCACGCCGCGTTCTTCCACGCCGGCCCCACCCCCGCCGAGCTCCCGCAGCCGGCGTTCTTCAAGGGCCTGCTGGACGGCTGGTCCGTCTGACACCACCTCGCGACGCCGACGGCGGAGCCGCCCCGCAAGGGACGGCTCCGCCGTCGGCGTTTTTCGGCCGAACCCGCACCACGGGAACCACGAGCCGCCCCGTCTCCGTTGTCCCCCACGGGTGTTGACCGTGGACGGACGGGGGAAATACCGATGACCACCACAGACGGAGCGAACCGGGACGGCGAGCACTGGCTCGACCTGGCCGACGCCCTCGACCTGCTGCGCAACCAGGTCGCCGAGGCACAGCGCCGGGCCCAGCGGTCCGAGGTCCGGTTCGGCGTCGACGAGATCACCGTGGAGTTCGAGGCGGAGCTGATCCGCACCCGCGAGGCCGGCGGCGGGCTGCGCTTCGGGATCGTCGAGGCGCGCGGGCGCACGGAGGGCAGCCGCCGGTCCGTCCAGCGGATCGCGCTCACGCTGCGCCCGCAGCGCGCCGACGGCGGCGACACGGCCATCGGCGACGTGGAGTAGGACGTGCGGCAAGGCGTGTGGCAAGGCGTGGAGCAAGACGTGCAGTGAGTACGGCGAACGGTACGTCCGCGACGGAGCGTGCGAGCTAGCGCGTACGGGGGTGCGCATGGAGACAGACCGCGCCGTGCAGGTACGCGCGCGCCGTGGCACGGAGGTGGTCGCCTTCGGCTCCGGCTATCTCGTCGCGCCCCGGCTGGTGCTGACCGCCGCCCATGTCGTCCCGCCCGGCACGGACGTCACGGTGTCGCCGTACGCCTCGGACGCGTACGCCCCCGAGGACGCCGAGCCGCCGCAGGCCCGCGCCGCCGTGCGCTGGCGGCGCGAGGACGACGACGTGGACGCCGCGCTCGTCGAGGTGGGCGCCGCCGACTGGGAGACCCCGCGCTCCTTCGCCGGCAACCCCAACCGCCGCGTCCAGCGCTGGGGCGTCCTCGTCACGGACCGCGCCGACCAGCCGGTCGCCTGCCTGGGCTTCCCCCGCATGCGCCGGGCCGTCCCCGTGCCCGGCGGCCCGCCGCGCCGCACCGCGGAACAGCTCGCCGCCCGGATCAACCCGCTCACCGGCACCGCGCACCGCTGCGAACTGCTCGGCGTCCACTCCCCGTTCGGCACCGCGGGAGACGGTGCCGCCTCGCCGTGGGCGGGCATGTCCGGCGCGGCCGTCTTCCGGGACCGGCTGCTCGTCGGCGTCGTGAGCCACGACCGCCACGCCCGCACCGGCTCCCGGCTCACCGCCACCCGCAGCCGCGCGCTCCTCGCCGACCCGGACTTCCGCGCCCTGGTCGCCGCCCACGCGGGCGTCCCCCCGGAGCCGGAGGCCGCCGAACTCGACGGGCTGCTCGCCCCGGCCCCGCCCGAACGCGACCTGCGCTCCCCGCTGATGCTGCTGCGCGCCGACACCGAGGCGGTCGCCTTCCGCGGTCGCACGGAGGTCTGCGAGGAGCTGCTCGCCTGGTGCGAGCGGGACCCCGAGCCGCTGTCCGTACGGGCCCTGGTCGGCCCCAGCGGCCAGGGCAAGACCCGGCTGTCGCGCTGGCTGACGGCCGCGCTGCGGGCCCGCGGCTGGGTCGCCGGACAGCTCCGCTCCGACCTGACGTCCGGCCCCGGCGCGGAGCCGGACCTGAGCCCGCTGGCCGAGGTCCGGGCGGACACGCTGATCGTCATGGACTACGCGGAGATGCAGCCCCGGCTCGTACGGCAGCTGATCGCCGAGGCGCGGCAGGCCGGCCGGCGGATCAGGATCCTCCTGGTGGCCCGCTCCGAGGGCACCTGGAAGACCGCCGCGCTGGGCGCGCCCGGTGTGGTCCACGACATCCTGAGCACCGCCCCGGTGGTCCGGCTGCACGCCCTGGACGCCACCGTGGAGGGCCGCGACGAGGCGTTCGCGCTGGCCGCCGCCGACCTCGCGCCGCTGCTCGGCCGCGTCCCCGGGTACGCGGGGGTGGACTGGGCGGCGCTGGCCGGCCGGGTCCGCCCGGCGCCGCGCGGCCGCCGGGCCGCCTTCGAGGCCGCCCTGACGGTGCAGATGAGCGCGCTGACCGCGCTGCTCCAGCTCGGCCCGAAGCCGCTCGCCGGCGACCTCGCCACCCTCCAGGAGGGGCTGCTGCGGCACGAGGAGCGGTACTGGGAGAACACCGCGCAGTCCGTCGGCCTCGGCCCGCGCGACCTGCCGCGGCTGCGGACCGCGGTGGCGACCGCCTGCCTGCTCGGCGCGGCCGACCGCGCCGAGGCGCTGCGCACGGTGGCCCGCATCCCCGGCGTCGGACCGGAGCTGTGCGCGCCGCTCGCGGACTGGCTGCACGAGCTGTACCCGTCCTCGCACGGCCGGTACTGGGGGCAGCTGCAGCCGGACCGGGTCGCCGAGTTCCACGCGTCCACGGAGGTGATCGGGAACCCGGCACTGCTGCCCTCGCTGTTCCGGGACGCCTCCGACGACCAGCTGGTGCAGGCGCTGATCGTGCTGGCCCGGTCCGTCGTCGCGCACGCCAACGCGGACCGGCCGGACGAGGCCCGCGACGTCCTGGACCGGCTCCGGAAGGCGCTGGGCAGCGTGCTCCCGAGCGCGGCGGTGCTGCGCCGCACCTCGGCCGCGCTGCCGGAGACCTCGCACGTGCTGGCCGGGTTCGCCGCGCGGATCGCGGCCGACCTGCTCGCCCGGTACGAGGAGGAGCGGGGGGCCGGCGGCGCGCTCACCGAGGCCGACCTCGCCTGGGCCCACCACAACCTGGCCCGCCGCTCGCTGAGCCTGCGCCGCGATCGGGAGGCCCTGGCGCACGCGGGCACGGCCGTCGGGCTGCGGGAGCTGCTCGCGGCGGCGGACCCGGAGGCGCACGAGGCGGATCTGGCCGCGTCCCTGTCGCTGCGGGCCGGCGCGCTGACCTTCCTGGACCGGCCCGAGGAGGCGCAGGAACCCGCCCTGCGGGCGCTCGGCGTGCACCGCCGGCTCGCCGACGCCGACCCGGAGCGGCAGCTCCCCGACCTGGTGCGCAGCCTGAGCGACACGGCGGTCGTGCTCTGGCGCACCTCCCGGCGGCCGGAGGCCGACGCCCTCACCCAGGAGGCCCTCCGGCTCAGCCTGCGGCTGGAGCGGGAGCGGCCCGGCGCGCACCGCGGGCTGCTCGCCGGCGCGCTGGGCGACTCGGGCCTCGGCTACGGGCACGACGGCAAGCACGAGCAGGCCCTGGCCGCCGACGAGGAGGCCGTCTCGCTGTGGCGGCAGCTGGCCGCCGCGAACCGGGACGCCAACGCGTCGAAGCTGGCCGGGGCGCTGGTGTCGCTGTCCGTGAGCTACCGCAGGGACGAGCGTCTGGAGGAGGCCACCGCGCTGTGCGCCGAGGCCGTCGCGATCCGCCGTCGCCGGGCCCACGACCTGCCCGGCGTGTACGCGGAGAACCTGGCGCTCGACCTGTACCGGCTCGGCGAGATCCACTACTACGCGCGGCGGCAGCGGCAGGCGCAGCGGGCGCTGGCCGAGTCCGTGGCCGTACTGCGCGCCTCCCGGGGCATCCCCGAGCGCCGTCGCCTGGAGCAGCTGGGCTTCTCGCTGCACTGGCAGGGCATGAGTCTGCAGGCCGAGCAGCGCTGGGAGGAGGCGGTGGCGTCGTACCGGTGGGCCCACAAGGCGCGCCGCAAGCTGCCGAGGAGCAGGAAGGCGGACCGCCGGCTGGCCTGGTCGGCGTACGAGCTGGGCGGCTGTCTGCTGCACCTGGACCGCCCGGCCGAGGCGGCGGCCCCGCTGTGGGAGGCGGTCGCGCTGCGGCGCCGGGTCCTCCAGGAGACGGGCCCGGAACCGGACGAGGCGCGGGAGTCCCGGGCGGATCTGGCGGCCGCGCTGCAGCGGCTGGCGGCCTGCTACGGGGACGAGCGACGGCCATAGCCGGGGCGGGCTCCGGTACGGGCGCCCGGCACCGGCTCCGGCACCGGCTCCGGCGCGGTGAGTGGATCTTCGGCGGGCCGATAGGATTTCGACCATGGCGGCCACTGGATCCGAGAAGCAGGGGGCGAAGGCGTACTACGTCTCGACCCCCATCTACTACGTCAACGACGCTCCTCACCTGGGCCACGCCTACACGACCGTCGCAGGCGACGTGCTCACGCGCTGGCACCGTCAGCGCGGCGAGAAGGTGTGGTACCTCACCGGCACGGACGAGCACGGTCAGAAGATCATGCGCACCGCGGAGGCGAACGGCGTCAGCCCGCAGGAGTGGTGCGACAAGCTCGTCGAGGAGGCCTGGAAGCCCCTCTGGGAGCACCTGAACATCGCGAACGACGACTTCATCCGCACGACGCAGAAGCGTCACACGGACCGCGTCCAGGAGTTCGTGCAGGACCTGTACGACAAGGGCGAGATCTACAAGGGCGGGTACGAGGGCCCGTACTGCGTGGGCTGCGAGGAGTACAAGCTCCCCGGCGACCTCATCGAGGCCGAGGACGGCACGAAGCTGTGCCCGATCCACAAGAAGCCGGTGGAGATCCTCAAGGAGGAGAACTACTTCTTCAAGCTCAGCGAGTACGGCCCGAAGCTGCTCGAGTTCTACGAGGCGAACCCGGGCTTCATCCAGCCGGAGTCGGCCCGCAACGAGGTCGTGAACTTCGTCAAGCAGGGTCTGCAGGACCTGTCGATCTCGCGCTCGACGTTCGACTGGGGCATCCCGATCCCGTGGGACGACAAGCACGTCATCTACGTGTGGGTCGACGCCCTGCTGAACTACGCCACCGCGGTCGGCTACAACGAGAACCCGGCGAAGTTCGAGGAGACCTTCCCGGCGAACGTGCACCTGGTCGGCAAGGACATCCTCCGCTTCCACGCGGTGATCTGGCCGGCCATGCTGATGGCGCAGGGCCTGCCGGTGCCGGGTCGCGTGGCCGCGAACGGCTGGCTGATGGTCGGCGGCGAGAAGATGTCGAAGTCGAACCTGACGGGCATCAAGCCGCAGGACCTGACCTCGCACTTCGGCGTGGACGCGTACCGCTGGTACTTCCTGCGCGCGATCGCCTTCGGTTCGGACGGCTCGTTCTCGTGGGAGGACTTCACCGCCCGCTACACGAGCGAGCTGGCGAACGACTACGGCAACCTGGCGTCGCGCGTCGCGGCGATGGTCGGCAAGTACTTCGGCGGCGAGCTGCCGGCGTCGACGGCCGACGGTGACGCGGAGAAGGCGATCCACGAGGGCCTGGCGAAGGCGGTCGCGACGGCCGACGCCAAGATCGGCGAGGAGCTGGACTTCCAGGGCGGCATCCTGGCGATCTTCGACTTCGTGAAGCAGGTCAACGGCTACATCACGGAGCAGGAACCGTGGAAGGTGGCCAAGGACGACAGCGAGGAGGGCCGCGCCCGCCTCGCCACGATCCTCTACACGGCAGCGGAGTCCCTCCGCGCGGTCGCCGTCCTCCTGAACCCGATCATGCCCGAGACCTCCGAGGCCCTCTGGACCTCCCTCGGCGCCGAGGCGTCCCTGGGCGCCCTCCCGGCCCAGCCGGTACAGGACGCGGGCACCTGGGGCCGGCTCCCCGCCGGCGCCACGGTCACCAAGGGCGCGGTCCTCTTCCCGCGCCTGGAGGAGCCGAAGAAGGACTGACGCCCGGGGCGACTCCCGAGCACGGCGAAGGCCGTCACCCCCTGCGGGTGACGGCCTTCGCCCGTACCCCTGTGACGTGCGTGGCCTGGCCGCTAGCGCCGGGGGATGTCCCTGACGAAGACCAGGCCGTCGGTGGAGGCCAGGTGCGACGGGGCGTAGGGGGCGTAGCCGAACCAGGGGGAGACGCGGGGGGCGAGGGGGGTCGTCAGGGCCTGGGGGTCGACCACGAAGCGGGGTTCGGGGAGGGCGTAGAGGAGGCCCTCCAGGGTGTCCGGGGGTGGGGCCGTCACGCCCTGGTGCTCGATCGTGCCGAGGGCCGTGGCGACGAAGGCGTACTGCTCGTCGAGGCGGGCGCTCGCCAGGGCGCCGGCGCTCCACCAGTGGAGCGGTGCGCCGCCCATGGTCATGGTGCTGCGCTCGCGCTTGAGGTGGGAGTTGTGGGCGTGGGCCAGGACCGGGCCGCGGGCGGCCAGGGCCAGGAGGTTGTCGGCCATCATCCGGTCGCGGACGCCCACCAGGCGGGCCAGGCGTGCGGGTGACGTGTCGGCCATCCAGTGGTGGTAGCGGAGGAGGCCGACCGCCGTGCGGGCGTACAGGCTCGCACGGTCCCAGGCGTCCCTCGTCGTCGCGGCGATCAGGTGGGGCATCTGCTCGTCGAGGAGTTCCGTCAACTCGTCGGCCAGCAAGCGGAGTTCCCTTGCCTGCGGCGAGCGGCCGAAGGACCTCGTGGGGTCCATCATCGCGGCGGGTTCCGTCCAGCGGTCGTCGGGGCCGAGGAGGTCGTTCAGGGTCTCCGCCGTGCAGGGGAGCAGGTGGGCGGCCACCTCCGCCGCGAGGTAGGCGTGGAGCTCGCTCAGCGCCTCGCGGGGGCTCGCCGCAGCCGTGATCTCCAGCGGGCCGTCGAAGCCGGCGAAGCGGAGGCGGTCGGACGCCGGGCGGTCCTCGTTGAACGCGCGCATCCAGCGCACCAGTTCACGGTTGGCCGCGTCGTCGCCCCAGTCGTGGCTGAAGCCGCGCGCCATGACGTCATCGAGCGTGCCCGCGCCCGTCGTGACGTACGCGTCCACGAGCAGGCCGTTCAGGCAGTCGGTCTCCAGGGTGATCGTCCGGTAGCCGTGCTCCTCGACGAGCTGCCGGAAGAGCTCGTTGCGCAGGCCGAGGAGGGTGTCCTCGCGGTGGGTGGGCTCGCCGAGGGCGAGCAGCCGGGGGCGGTCCGGGAGCAGCCGCAGGACGGCTGCCGCGTCGACGGGATACGTGGTGTCCTTGAGGTCGGTCGCCATGCCTTCCACGGTATCGTTGAACTTTCGGTGGAGACTTTCGAGCGGAATCAGGGGAGTGCGGGGCTTGAACCTTCAAAGCCGGGGGCGGAGGGCACTCCGGCCCGTCGATCTGGCCCGGCCGCACGGGCTCTCCACCCAGGCCGTCCGGAACTACGAGGAAGCCGGCATCCTCCCGGCCACCTCGCGCAGCCCGCACGGCTACCGCGCCTACACTCCGCTGCACGCCGCGGCCCTGCACGCCTTCCTCGCCCTCGCGCCCGGTCACGGGCACGCGACGGCCACGGCGATCATGCGGGCGGTGAACGAGGACGCGGCGGAGGAGGCGTACCGGCTCGTGGACGAGAGCCACGCCCAACTGCTCGACGACCGGCGGACCCTGCGGGCCGTGGAGAACGCGCTGCGCGACCTGGAGCCCGTGCCGGAGGAGCCGGGGGCCGGCGGGGTGTTCATCGGGACGCTGGCAGCGCAGCTGGGCATCCGGCCCGCGACCCTGCGCAAGTGGGAGGACGCCGGCCTGGTGAGCCCGCGCCGCGACCGGGTGACCGGGTACCGGGTGTACGACGAGGCCGCCGTACGGGACGCCCGCCTCGCGCATCAGCTGCGGCGGGGCGGCTATCTGCTGGAGCAGATCGCCCCGCTGATCGCCCAGGTACGCGCGGCCGGCGGCCTGAAACCCCTGGAGGCGGCCCTGGCCGACTGGCACGGCCGGCTGACCGCACGCGGGCGGGCGCTGCTCAGGGGGGCCGCCGCCCTGGACGCGTACCTCCGCGAGCGGGCGGAGGCGGCATGAAAACAGGGCCCGGGACCGCCGTACGGTCCCGGGCCCCTGCCGTCAGCTGCGGGCCTAGCGGCCGGCCTCCGGGTGGACCGCCTCGGTGATCGGGCGGCCGTCGGCGGGCTTCTCCTTGGCGACCGGCTTGCGGAGCTGGATGTTCAGCTCCCGCAGGCGGGCCTCGTCGAGCTCCGTCGGCGCGCCCATGAGCAGGTCCTGGGCGTTGCCGTTCAGCGGGAAGGCGATGGTCTCGCGGATGTTGGGCTCGTCGGCGAGCAGCATCACGATGCGGTCGACGCCCGGGGCGATGCCGCCGTGCGGCGGGGCGCCGTACTCGAACGCGCGCAGCATGCCGGCGAACTCGGACTCCACGGTCTCGCGGCTGTAACCCGCGATCTCGAACGCCTTGAACATGATCTCGGGCTCGTGGTTCCGGATCGCGCCGGAGGACAGCTCGATGCCGTTGCAGACGATGTCGTACTGCCAGCCGAGGACGTCCAGCGGGTCCTGGTTCTCCAGGGCCTCCAGGCCGCCCTGCGGCATGGAGAACGGGTTGTGCGAGAAGTCGATCTTGCCGGTCTCCTCGTCCCGCTCGTACATCGGGAAGTCGACGATCCAGGCGAAGCGGAAGACGCCCTCCTCGAACTGGCCGGCGCGCTTCGCGGCCTCGACCCGGACCGGGCCCATGATCTTGGAGACCTCGTCGAACTCGCCCGCGCCGAAGAACACCGCGTGGCCCGGCTTCAGGCCGAGGCGCTCGGTGAGGACCTTGACGTTCTCCTCGGTGAGGAACTTGGCGATCGGGCCGGTCAGCGCGTTCTCCTCGCCGACGCGGACCCAGGCCAGGCCCTTCGCGCCGAGCGAGATCGCGTACTCGCCGAGGCCGTCGAAGAACTTGCGCGGCTGGTCGCCGGTGTCCGGCACCGCGAGGGCGCGGACGTGCTTGCCGGCGAAGGCCTTGAACTCGGAGTTCTCGAAGACGTCGGTGATGTCGACGAGTTCGAGGGAGGTCCGCAGGTCCGGCTTGTCGTTGCCGTACTTCAGCATCGACTCGCGGAACGGGATCCGCGGGAACGGCGAGCTGACGTGGCGGCCGCCGCCGAACTCCTCGAACAGCTCGGTCATCAGCCTCTCGACCGGCTGGAAGACGTCCTCCTGCTCGACGAAGCTCATCTCGATGTCGAGCTGGTAGAACTCGCCCGGCGAGCGGTCGGCGCGGGCGTCCTCGTCGCGGAAGCAGGGCGCGATCTGGAAGTACCGGTCGAAGCCGGAGATCATCAGCAGCTGCTTGAACTGCTGCGGCGCCTGCGGCAGCGCGTAGAACTTGCCCGGGTTGAGGCGGGACGGGACGACGAAGTCGCGGGCGCCCTCGGGGGAGGTCGCGGCGAGGATCGGCGTCGCCATCTCGTTGAAGCCCAGCGCGACCATCTTGGAGCGGATGGAGGCGATGACGGCGGACCGCAGCATGATGTTGCGGTGCATGCGCTCGCGGCGCAGGTCGAGGAAGCGGTACTCCAGGCGCCGCTCCTCGTTGACGCCGTCGTCGGCGTTGATGGTGAACGGGATCTGCTTGGCCGCGCCCAGGACCTCGACCTCGGCCGCCTCGATCTCGATCTCGCCGGTGGACAGCTCCGGGTTGACGTTCTCCGCGCCGCGGGAGACGACCTTGCCGTCCACCCGGACGACGGTCTCCTTGGTCAGCCTGTCGAGGACCTCGGCGGCCTTGGTGCCGGGGCGGGCGACCAGCTGGGTGATCCCGTAGTGGTCGCGGAGATCGATGAAGAGAATGCCGCCCAGGTCGCGCCGATTGTGCAGCCAGCCGCTCAGCCGGACGTCGGTGCCGACGTCAGAGGCGCGGAGCTCGCCGCAGGTGTGGGACCTGTACCGATGCATCGTCGTTCATCCAGTCTTCGGAATCGGGGTAGGGCCCGGGTCGAATCCAGGGTTCCGATCCGGGGATCGAACCCGGGGATTGAATCCAGGCCCGTCAAGGGTACCGGGCGGGCCGAGATCGCTCGTCGAATACTCTCGGTGGCACCGTCCGGTCCGATATTCATAAAGTGGGGCAATGCGCACCGAGGACATCCTGGCCGCGATCGCGACCGGCCTGTGGCGCTGGGACAACGTGTCCGGGATCGTCACCCTCGACGCCGAGGCCGCCCGGCTGCTCGGCCTGCCCGCCGAACCCGTCGGCCTGACGGAGGCGGCCGTGCGCTCGCGCTTCCACCCGGTCGACTGGAACGAGAACGGCGGGGTCGTCGGCCTCGCCCGCGCGGAGGGCACCCTCGCCGAGTCCCGGCTGCGCGTCATGGGCCCGGACGGCCGGGTGATCCGTACGGTGCGCAGCCGCGCCAAACCGCTGGCCGCCGAGGCGGGCCACCCGCTCGTCGGCACCCTCCAGGAGGTCGCCGAACCCGGCCCCGGCACGGCGGCCCGCACCCCGGTCACCGGCGACTGGCGGCGCTCCCGGGAGGCGTTCCTGCTCGACGCGGGGCGAGCCCTTGCGGAGGCCCGGTCCACCGCGGAGGTGCTGCGGGTCGCCGCCTCCCTGTCGATGCCGGGCTTCTCGCCGGACGGGCTCGCCGTCTTCGGCGTGGCCGGCGACCGGCTCACCGTCACCGGGCACCACGGGCACAGCGAGGGCGACGAGGGCCCGTTCACCGAGATGCCGCTGGACACCGACTACCCGGCGGCCGAGGCGGCCCGCACCGGGCGGGCGATCTACCTGCCGACCCCGGACGAGTACCGGCGCCGCTTCCCCCTCACCTGGCCGCTGGCACAGCGCTTCGGCCGGCAGTCCTGGGCGTTCCTGCCGCTGACCGTCGCGGGGCGGACGATGGGCGCGTGGATGGCCGCGTTCAAGCACCCGGTCGCCTTCACCCCGGACGAGCGGTCCGTGCTCACCACCGTCGCCCGGATGCTCGCCCAGGCCCTCGCCCGGGCGGGCGTCGCCGAGTCCGAGCGGGAGCTGTCCCTCGGGCTGCAGCGCACCATGATGCCCGCGCTCGGGCCCGGCATCCCGGGCCTCGCGGTGGCCGGGCGGTACGTGCCGACCGGTGGCGGCCTGGAGATCGGCGGCGACTGGTACGACATGATCCCGCTGCCCGGGGGCACCTCCCGGACGGAGTCCGGGGGAGGCCGCATCGCCCTGGTCATCGGCGACGTCCAGGGTCACGACGTACGGGCCGCCGGACTGATGGGCCAGCTCCGGATCGCGCTGCGCGCGTACGCCTCCGAGGGCCACCGGCCCGACGCGGTGCTCTCCCGGGCCTCGCGGTTCCTGCACGGGATCACCGAGGGCAGCGACGACCTCGGCGGCCCCCGCTTCGCGACCTGCCTGTACCTGGAGGTCGACCCGGCGACCGGGACGCTGGACATCGCGCGGGCCGGCCACCCCGAGCCGGCGGTGCGTACGGCCGACGGGACGGTGCTGCAGCAGCCGACGGCGGGCGGGCTGCCGCTGGGCATCGACCCGGACAGCGACTATCCGACGACCCGGCTGCGGCTGGAGCTCGGCGAGACGCTGATGGTCTGCACGGACGGGCTCCTGGAGACCGGCGGGCATGACCTCGACACCGGCTGGGACCGCGTCCGAACGCTCCTGGAGCAGCACGACGGCGGCTCCCTGGAGGAGCTCGCGGACCGGCTCGTCGAGGCCGTCCACGGCCCCGGCTCGCACCACACCACCGGCCCGCTCGCCGACCGCCGCGAGGACGACATCGCGGTCCTGCTGCTCTCCCGGGCCGGCGACCGCACGACGGCCCCGGCCCCGCGGCGCACCGTCATGACCGTCGCCCAGGCGGAGCCGGAGCGGATCGCCGACGCCCGCCGGCAGCTGCGCCAGCTGCTGCACGACTGGGCGGACGACGACCAGGTCGACTCGGCGGTCCTGATGGTCTCCGAGATACTCACCAACGTCCTCATCCACACCGACGGCGACGCCCTGCTGGTCGCCGAGGTGGTCTGCGACGGGCAGGTGCGCCGGCTGCGGGTGGAGGTGACGGACGCCAGCGACGAGCTGCCGCACAAGCGCCACCCGGGCGAGCTGGCGTCGAGCGGCCGCGGCCTGATCCTGATGGAGATGCTCGCCCACGCGTGGGGCGTCGACCCCCGGGGCGACGGCAAGTCGATCTGGTTCGAGCTGCGGGAGCCGCCGCCGGACCGGGGCCTCGACCGGTAGGACGGGCGGGGAGCGGGCCCGCGGCGCAGACTGGTGTCGTACGGCCGCCCGGGGGGACACCCACGGAGTTCCGTCATGGACACGCACAAGGTCGGCAGCGACACCACCGTCATCGCAGACAGCCTGGAGATCCCGGGGATCGGGCACATCCCCGTCAACGCGTACGTGGTCACGGCCCGCGAGCCGGTGGTCGTCGACACGGGTCTGTCGGTCTCGGACCGGGACTTCGTCGCCGCGGTCCGCGAGGTGATCGACCCGGCCGACGTCCGCTGGATCTGGCTCACCCACCCCGACCGCGACCACACCGGCGGGATCTTCGACCTGCTGGTCGCGGCCCCCGAGGCCCGGGTCGTGACGACGTTCATCGGCGCCGGGATCATGACCACCGAACGGCCGCTGCCGATGGACCGGGTGTACTTCCTCAACCCCGGCCAGTCCCTGGACGCCGGCGACCGGATGCTGCGGGCGTTCCGGCCGCCGCTGTTCGACAACCCGGCGACGGTCGGCTTCTACGACGACCGCACCCGCATCTGCTTCAGCTCCGACTGCTTCGGCGGCCCCATGCCGACCGCCGAGCTGGCCGAGAGCGGCCACGCCAACGACCTCAAGCCGGAGGAGCTGCGCGGCGCGCAGCTGCTGTGGGCGACGCTGGACAGCCCCTGGGTGCATGTCGTGGACCCGGCGAAGTACCGGGCGACGATCCAGCCGCTGCGGGCGATGAACCCGGAGATCGTGCTGTGCACGCATCTGCCGCCGGCCGTCCGGATGACCTCGCAGATGATCGACACGATCACGACGGCCCCGGACAGCGACCCGTTCGTCGGCCCCGACCAGGCGGCCCTGGAGGAGATGCTGAAGTCCTTCGAGCCCGGCGGCACTCCGGCGGCGGCGACCTAACCGGGGACGTCCCGGCCGGCGCGGTCCCCGGGGGTGCCGTACCGGCTGCGCAGCTCCCCGATGATCCCGAAGGCGGCGGCGGTCACGGGCACGGCGAGCAGCATCCCGAGGATCCCGGCGACGGACGCCCCGGCCGTGATCGCCAGCATGACGACGGCCGGATGCATCTGCACGGTCCGGCTCTGCACCATCGGCTGGAGCACGTTCCCCTCCAGGACCTGCACCGCGAGCACCACGCCCAGCACCCACAGCGCGATCACGAACCCCCGGTCGGCGAGGGCCACGAGCACGGCGATCGCGCCGGACAGGAAGGCGCCGAGGTACGGGATGTAGGCCGTGACGAACACCAGCGCGGCCAGCCCCACGGCGCCCGGCACGTCGAGGATCAGCAGGGCGACGCCGATGAGGACGGCGTCCACGAACGCGACGAAGGTCGTCCCCCGCATGAAGCCCTCGACGGCCTCGAAGGCGCGCCGCCCCATGGCCTCGGCCGTGTCGCCGACGCTGCGCGGGACGAGCGAGCGCAGGGTCTCCACGGCGCGGTCGGAGTCCCGCAGGAAGAAGAAGATCAGCAGCAGCGCGAGGACGGCGGTGGCGGCCATCTGGCCCACCACGCTGAGCCCGGAGATCACCCCGGAGGCCGCCGTCCCGCCGAACTTCTGCAGGAGGTCCCGGGCGTTCTTCGCGAGGTCGTCGATCGAGGTCCCCGCCGCGCCGAGATGCTCGGTGATGTCGGCGGCGGCGCGGCGCAGCGAGGCGATGATCTGGTCGCCGGTGTCGATGAGCGCCGCGACGACGATGTACGTGGCCCCGCCGACGACGACCAGGACGACGACGCAGGTCAGCCCGGCGGCGAGCGACTTGTGCACCTTCATGCGCAGCAGCCGCTGGTACACCGGCCTGAGCAGCGCGGTGCCGAGCAGGGCGAGCAGCGTGGGCGTGACGGCGGTCTTGAAGGTGATGCAGAGCCAGATCCCGACGGCGGCCACGCCGGTGAGCAGCAGAAACACCACGCACCAGGCAGCCACCCGCCGCGCGGCCTCAGGAAGCAACGCCCTCGTCCCCTGCACCCCACCACGGCACCATGCGTGTCGGCGTGTCGTCCTGCGCTGCGGGCCGCCCGGGTGACTCCACGTCAGGAGCGGTGCGGACTCCCGGTATGAGCGGCGCTCGTCATGCCTGGCTGGTGACCAGAAGCGTGCCGAGGGCCGCCGGGTCCGGGTTCGGCAGCACCTCGGCGTGCACGGCCGTGAAACCGTGCCGCTTGAGGATGTCCGCCCACTGCTCGGGCCCGTACTGCCACCGCAGGACCGTCAGATCGGCCTCACGGCCCTCCAGCCACTTGCCACCCATCCGCTGGGCCCCGTACTGGCCGACGACCGGCTCGCGGTGCGAGAAGCCGAAGACGCCGCCCGGCGCGAGACGCGCGGCGACCCGGGGGAACAACTGCTCGGGGTCGGTGAACCAGACGGCTCCCCACGTCGAGTAGATCGCGTCGAACCGCGGACCGTTCGCGTCGAGGTAGGCGCAAGCCTCGGCGTGCACGAACGTCAGGCGGGGTTCGCCGTCCCAGAGGCGGCGGGCACGGTCCACCTGCACCGCCGAGAAGTCGACGGCGGTCACCTCGACTCCGGAACGGGCGAGGAACGCGGCGTTCTCGCCCTCGGCGGGCCCCAGGTCAAGGGCGGTCGTCGGGCTGCCGAGGCGTTCGGCACCGGGGCCGTGACCGGGGATGCCCGCCCAGTCGAAGGCCCCGGCCGCGGGTCGGGGCTGCACGCCCTTCCCCCGGTAGGGCTTGTACTTGTCCCAGTACTCGGCCGGGGTGGTCGGGGCGGCGCTGAGCATGAGGAGTCCTCCGGGAGACGCGTGCCGGACGGGTCAGGTCCGCCAAGCTACTCGCGTCGCCACCCGTGTCGTGCGCGAATCCGAGCGTGCCGCTCGATGGGGTCGAGGGAGTGCCCGGAGGCGCGCGAAGCGCCCCCGGGCGGCTGGTGCCGGACTTACGGCTCAGTGGCAGCTGGAGCCCGGGGAACACGGACCGCACTTGGCGTAGTCCGCCTCCCACAGCTTCCAGTCCACCTCGAAGCCGTGGTCGGCGATGATGTGCGCCGTCCGCTCCACGGAGCCGTCGTACTTGAACGCGATCTCCGGGATGTGCTCCAGGAACCGGCCGTCGAAGTGCTCGGCACAGAACTCCCGGTAGTTGCGTGTGTCCAGGATGAAGACGTGCACGGCGAGGCTGGGGACCGCAGAAGCTCGCCCGCGAGCTCGGCATCCGCGAGGGACGCGGGGCTGACGGCCTGGACCGGCAGTCGGTGCGGCGATGGGTGACCGGTGGCCGGACGCCGAGGTACTGGCTGCCGTACCTGGTCGAGCTGCTGGACCTCGACCCGGAGTTACTGGAGGCGGCGCAATCTCCCCGGCCCGAGCCGGAGCCGGCGGATACCGTGGCGGCTGTAGTCGCGTTGGGAAGGAGCGACCGACGTGCTTCGGCGGAACTTTCTGGCAGCGTCCAGTGCCTACGCGCTGAGCGCTCTCGGCCTCCCCGACCCCGAGGACATACAACGCCGGGTCGACCGGGCCGGCGGCGTGCGCGTGGGTAAGGGCGAGGTGGACGCCGTCAGGGCGATGACGAAGGCCCTCGGCGACACGGCGGCCGAGCTGGGCGGCGGTCACGCCCGGCACCTGGTCGTGCGGTACCTCACCGAGGACGTCGACCGGTGGCTGAACGGCTCGTACACCGAGGCGACCGGTCGGGCACTGTACGCGGCGACGTCGCAGCTCGTGCACCTCGCCGGGTGGATGGCCCAGGACGAGGGCAACCAGGGCATGGCCCAGCGGTACTACGGCCACGCGTACGCGCTCGCGGCCGAGGCCGGCGACCCGGAGCTGTCGGCGACGGCCCTCCGCGGACTCGCGGTGCAGGCGATCGACCTCGGCCCCAAGTTCGGGGCGGTCGCGCTGCGACTGTCGGAGCGGTGCGTGGAGGAGACCAAGACGCTCGACGACCCTCGGGCGGTGTCTTACTACCAGACCACCTTGGCCGACGCGGCAGCCCTCGACGGGGATCGCCGGATGGCCGGCCGGGCACTGGCCGCGTCGCAGACCGCGATCGAGCGGAACCCCGGGCACCCGCCCGGCGAGTCGTGGGCGTCCCACTTCAGCATCGGACGGTGGGCCCATCACTCGGGGATGATCCTCGCCCGGCTCGGCGACCTGGACAGCGCGACCGAGCACCTGCACCAGTCCCTCGACATCCACGGCCTGGATCGGCGCCGGAGTCGGGCGATCGTCCTTGCGGACCTCGGTAAGGTCCACCTCCGGCAAGGCGACCTCGACGCGGCCCTGTCGACGTGGACCGAGTTCCTGGACTGCGCGGACGGTATCCGGTCGGTGAAGATCGGCGAGGCCGCCGAGGACATGGTCACCCGCCTGGACCGCTACCGCAGCGTGCCCGAGGCCGCCGCCCTCCTGCAGCGCGCGGAGCCCCTGGCGACGCCCCTCGCCTGACCCCGACGGTCGCCCCCTCGCGGCCCTCCTGGACCTCAGCCCGCGAAAGTCAGCCACGGCGGCGGGGCGGCCGGACGGTCGTCCGCCACGTGTGCCTCCGTCAGCCCCCGCGGGCCCCGGCCCGCTTCCCTTGCTGCTCACGCGCCCCGGCCCACCGCGGCCCGCAGACGGCCGAAGCGAGGGTGGGGCACCCCCGAGGAACGGAGCTGTGCGAGTACTGCAGGGGAACCCGTACGGCGGGGTGCTTGACCTATTAAGACGGGGCGGCGAGCGCAGACCGCTGACCTGGAACGATGCGGAGGCGATCATGCAGCCGCATGAGACGCCTATGCGAAATCGCATAGAAGCACCCACACAACCACGCTGGATGATGCGAGAATGCATGAGATATTGCGCGAGACCGGGCAGCTCATGCAGCCACCGATCGTTCATGCAGTCCTGGAGGTAGCCTGTGCGTGCGGCCCGACGAGTGACCAAGATCGAGACGGTCAACCGCAGCACGGGCGAGATTCAAGACCTCACCGTTCACTCGTCGGTCAGTGCCGCAGCCGGACTCTGGTTCCGAGGAGGTGGCTACACCACGATGGGCTACGAGGCACACAACGCCCTCGCCGAGGCCGACCTCAGCGGAGCGGCTTACAAGCTGTTCCACAAGATGTGCGCCATGCAGAACCGCAAGGACCATGGCCTGGTCCGCGTAGAGACGCAGGCCAAGTTCGCCCAGCAGGTCGGTATGCAGCAACCGACCGTATCGCGCGCTCTGCGGCAGCTCGCCGCACACGGCTTCATCTACCCCGACGGCCGCGATTGGCGTCTGCGGGCTGACTTCGTGTTCAACGGCGGCGGTGCCGCACAGGGGCCGGCCGTCCAGAGCATCCCCGTCGGCACCCCGGACCCGTACACCGGAAAGGCCACAGAACTCACCGTCATCGACGGCGGCGCCGGGGACCAGCCCGACGACCGGGCGTGATGCGCTCACAGAGCACGTGACGCCCTGTCACGTGCTCCGTGGTCGCTGGCTTCTGCTACTCCCCCATGCCGTGCACGGCCGGGATGGTCCCCAGGCGGCCGGCCTGGAAGTCCTCGAAGGCCTGGCGGAGTTCGGCCTGGGTGTTCATGACGAACGGGCCGTAGTGGGCCATCGGCTCGCGGATCGGGCGGCCGCCGAGGAGGACGACCTCGAGGTCCGGCGTGTGGCCGTCCTGCTTCTCGTCCGCGCGGACCGTCAGCGAACCTCCGTCGCCGAAGACCGCGGTCTGGCCCATGTGGACCGGGCGGCGGTCGGCGCCGACGGTGCCGCGGCCGGCGAGGACGTACGCGAGGCCGTTGAAGTCCTCGCGCCAGGGCAGCGTGACCTCGGCGCCCGGGCGGAGGGTCGCGTGGACCATCGTGATCGGGGTGTGGGTGACGCCGGGGCCGTTGTGGCCGTCGAGTTCGCCCGCGATGACGCGGAACAGCGCGCCGCCGTCGGGGGAGGTGAGCAGCTGGACCTGGCCGCCGCGGATGTCCTGGTAGCGGGGCGCCATCATCTTGTCGCTCGCCGGCAGGTTCACCCACAGCTGGAGGCCGTGGAAGAGTCCGCCGGACACGACCAGCGACTCCGGCGGGGCCTCGATGTGCAGCAGGCCGGAGCCGGCCGTCATCCACTGGGTGTCGCCGTTCGTGATGGTGCCGCCGCCACCGTTGGAGTCCTGGTGGTCGAAGACGCCGTCGATGATGTACGTGACGGTCTCGAAGCCGCGGTGGGGATGCCAGGGGGTGCCCTTGGGCTCGCCCGGGGCGTACTCCACCTCTCCCATCTGGTCCATCATGATGAACGGGTCGAGGTACTTGTAGTTGATCCCGGCGAACGCGCGACGCACCGGGAAGCCCTCCCCTTCGAAGCCGGAGGGCGCCGTGGTCACGGCGAGCACCGGGCGCGGCGCGGCATCGGCCGGCGCGGCGACTCGGGGCAGGGTGAGCGGGTTCTCGACAGTCACAGCGGGCATCGCGGACCTCCTTGGGTAAGTCCGAGTTTAGTTGAACCTCGAACTTTCTGCATGTCGACGGAACAGAAAACGGCCCCGAGGACATTCCCCGGAGCCAACCGACCCGCGCCGGCACGCGTCCTCCTGCCCGTGACGAACCTTCCCGATCATGGCCGTGCGCCCGAGCTCGATCTCCCCGACCCGCCGGAGGCCGCGGGGGGCCACCCCGAGGGCGAACACGGGGACGACCCCGGGGATCACCTCGAAGGCCACCCGACGAGCGACCTCAGGGACGGCCCCTTCCGGCGGCACGCCGTCGCCGCGGTCACCGCGACCGTCCTCGGCCTGGCCCTCGGCTGGGTGGCGTCGAACTTCCGCCTCGGTTCGCCCGAGTTCGGCATCCCGAGCGCCGCCCCGGGCTCCCCCTGGCCGCTGCTCGCCGTCTGCGGCGCGGCGGGCCTGGCCGGCGCCGTCCTGCTGCGGCTCGTCTCGGCGCGGATCCCGGTGTACGGCCCCGGCCGCGTCGCCGTCTTCCTGGTCTTCGTGGGCACGCGGCTCGCCCTGGCCTTCCGGCCCGAGGCGCCCGCTCTCGCGGCGGGCTGCGCGGCCGGTCTGCTCGCCGCCGCGTCCTGGTGCGGCATCGCGTGGTGGACACAGCGCCGCGCCGCGGGACGGCGAGCGGCCGAAGCGGCCGACTAGCGGCTCGCACCGGCTTCGTACCGGCTTCGTGCCGGCCTCCAGCGGCTCGTACCGGCTTCGTGCCGGCCCCCAGCGGCTCGTACCGGCTTCTAGCCGTACATCCGCCGCATCGCGAAGTCCACCATCTGCTCCACGGCCTTCGCGTCGAAGACCATCCGGTGGTCGCCCTCCATGTCGAGCACGAAGCCGTAGCCGGTGGGCAGCAGGTCGATCACCTCGGCGCCGGTGATCACGAAGTACTTGGACTCCTTGCCGGCGTACCGGCGCAGCTCCTTCAGCGAGGTGAACATCGGGATCACCGGCTGCTGGGTGTTGTGCAGCGCCAGGAAGCCCGGGGTGTCGCCGCGCGGGCAGTACACCTTGGAAGTCGCGAAGATCTGCTGGAAGTCCTCCGCCGTCATCGAGCCGGTCGTGAAGGCCCGCACGGCGTCGGCGAGCGACGGCGGCGACGGCTCCGGGTACAGCGGAGGCTGCTGTCCGTAGCCCCCCTGCATCCCGGCCATCGGATCCATCCCCGGCTGCATGCCCGGCATCCCGCCCTGCATCCCCGGCTGCGGGGGCGGTGCGTACTGCTGCTGGGCGCCCGGATTCTGCTCGTAGCCGTACATGAGGGCGAGCCTACTGCGTCACACCATCACGGTTTGGGGTTGCTCTTATTACCGGTGGGTAGCATCATCGTAGAGAGCGTTTTGCTACTAGCCGGTACGTGTACGAGGAACCTCCCTCCCCGAGCCTTACGGAGCCGTCGCCATGGGGCACTACAAGTCGAATCTCCGCGACATCGAGTTCAACCTCTTCGAGGTGCTCGGCCGCGACAAGGTGTACGGCACCGGTCCGTTCGAGGAGATGGACGTCGACACCGCCAAGAGCATCCTCGACGAGATCCGCCGTCTCGCCGAGAACGAGCTCGCGGAGTCCTTCGCCGACGCCGACCGCAACCCCCCGGTCTTCGACCCGGAGACCAACACGGCCCCGGTCCCGGCGTCCTTCAAGAAGTCGTACAACGCCTTCATGGAGTCCGAGTACTGGCGTCTGGGCATCCCCGAGGAGATCGGCGGCACCGTCTCCCCGCGCTCCCTCATCTGGGCCTACGCGGAGCTGCTGCTCGGCTCGAACCCGGCCATCTGGATGTACTCCTCCGGCCCGGCGTTCGCCGGCATCCTCTTCAACGAGGGCAACGAGGCGCAGAAGAAGGCCGCGCAGATCGCCGTCGAGAAGCGCTGGGGCTCCACCATGGTGCTCACCGAGCCCGACGCGGGCTCGGACGTCGGCGCCGGCCGCACCAAGGCGGTCCAGCAGGAGGACGGCACCTGGCACATCGAGGGCGTGAAGCGCTTCATCACCTCCGGTGAGCACGACATGGAGGAGAACATCCTCCACTACGTCCTCGCCCGCCCCGAGGGCGCCGGCCCCGGCACCAAGGGCCTGTCCCTCTTCCTCGTCCCGAAGTACGAGTTCGACTGGGAGACCGGCGAGCTGGGCGCCCGCAACGGCGTGTACGCCACCAACGTCGAGCACAAGATGGGCCTCAAGGCCTCCAACACGTGCGAGATGACCTTCGGCGACAAGCACCCCGCCAAGGGCTGGCTGATCGGCGACAAGCACGACGGCATCCGCCAGATGTTCCTCATCATCGAGTTCGCCCGCATGATGGTCGGCACGAAGGCGATCTCCACCCTCTCCACGGGCTACCTCAACGCCCTGGAGTACGCCAAGGAGCGCGTCCAGGGCACCGACCTGGCGAACTTCATGGACAAGGCCGCCCCCAAGGTCACCATCACGCACCACCCCGACGTCCGCCGCTCGCTGATGACGCAGAAGGCGTACGCCGAGGGCATGCGCTCCCTCGTCCTCTACACGGCCACCGTGCAGGACGAGATCGCGGTCAAGGAGGCGGCCGGCGAGGACGCCAAGGCCCTGCACGGCCTGAACGACCTGCTCCTCCCGATCGTCAAGGGCTACGGCTCCGAGAAGGGCTACGAGCAGCTCGCCCAGTCGCTGCAGACCTTCGGCGGCTCCGGCTTCCTGCAGGAGTACCCGATCGAGCAGTACATCCGGGACGCCAAGATCGACACCCTCTACGAGGGCACCACCGCCATCCAGGGCCAGGACTTCTTCTTCCGCAAGATCGTCCGCGACCAGGGCGCCTCCCTGAACGCGCTCGCCGAGGAGATCAAGAAGTTCCTCGCCGCCGGCACCGGCGGCGACGACCTGGCCGGCGCCCGCGACGCGCTCGCCAAGGCCGCCGTGGACCTCGAGGGCATCGTCGGCGCCATGCTGACCGACCTCACCGCCACCGGCGAGGACGTCAAGAACATCTACAAGGTCGGCCTCAACACCACCCGCCTGCTGCTCGCCTCCGGCGACGTCGTCGTCGGCTACCTGCTGCTGCGCGGCGCGGCCGTCGCCGCCGAGAAGCTGGCCGCGGGCGCCTCCGGCAAGGACGTCGCCTTCTACCAGGGCAAGATCGCGGCCGCGAAGTTCTTCGCCGCCAACGTCCTGCCCGGCGTCTCGGCCGAGCGCGCGCTCGCCGAGGCCGTCGACGGCTCGCTGATGGACCTCGACGAGGCCGCGTTCTAGGACGCCGCGCCCGTCTCCGTGCTGGAACGGCTCGCTCCCGGGGAGGGGGGCGGGCCGTTCCGTGTGTGGAGACCTTGCGGCCCCCGTCCGGATATCGAGACCTGCGTAAGGTGAAGGCCATGAGTAGCGCACCCTCCAGCCCGGCGAACGCAGCCTCCAGCCCGGCGACCGCACCCTTCGACCGCGGCCACACCGATGACCTCATGACCTTCCTCGCGGCCTCCCCGTCGCCGTACCACGCCGTCGCGAACGCCGCCGAGCGGCTGGAGAAGGCCGGCTTCCGCCGGGTCGAGGAGACCGCCGCCTGGGACGGTTCGTTCGGCGGGAAGTACGTGATCCGCGGGGGCGCGATCATCGCCTGGTACGTGCCCGAGGGCGCCTCCCCGCACACCCCGTTCCGGATCGTCGGCGCGCACACCGACTCCCCCAACCTGCGCGTCAAGCCGCAGCCGGACATGGGCCGGGAGGGCTGGCGGCAGGTCGCCGTCGAGATCTACGGCGGACCGCTGCTCAACAGCTGGCTCGACCGCGACCTGGGCCTGGCCGGGCGGCTGACCCTGCGGGACGGCTCGCACCGCCTGGTGAACATCGACCGGCCGCTGCTGCGCGTCCCGCAGCTCGCCATCCACCTCGACCGGCAGGTCAACGAGGGCATGAAGCTGGAGCGCCAGCGCCACATGCAGCCCATCTGGGGCCTCGGCGACGCCCACGACGGCGACCTGCTCGACTTCGTCGCGACCGAGAGCGGTGTCGACGCGGAGGACGTGGCCGGCTGGGACCTCATGGTGACCGCCATCGAGGCCCCCGCCTACCTGGGCCGCGACCGCGAACTGCTCGCCGGGCCGCGGATGGACAACCTCATCTCCGTCCACGCCTGCGTCGCCGCGCTCGCCGCCGTGTCCGCCGAGAAGGACCTGCCGTACATCCCGGTCCTCGCCGCCTTCGACCACGAGGAGAACGGCTCCGAGGCCGACACCGGCGCCCAGGGCCCGCTGCTCGGCAACGTGCTGGAACGTTCTGTCTACGCCCGCGGCGGCGGCTACGAGGACAAGGCCCGTGCCTTCGCCGGCTCGGTCTGCCTCTCCTCCGACGTCGGCCACGCCGTCCACCCGAACTACAGCGAACGCCACGACCCGACGCACCACCCGCGCCCCAACGGCGGCCCGATCCTCAAGGTCAACGTCAACCAGCGCTACGCGACGGACGGCAGCGGCCGGGCGGTGTTCGCCGCGGCCTGCGACAAGGCCGGCGTGCCGTGGCAGTCGTTCGTCTCCAACAACGACATGCCCTGCGGCACGACCATCGGCCCCATCACCGCCGCCCGCCACGGCATCAGCACCGTCGACATCGGCGTCGCCTGCCTGTCCATGCACAGCGCCCGCGAACTCTGCGGCTCGGACGACCCGTACCTGCTGGCGAACGCGCTGGTGGCGTTCCTGGAGGGCTGACGCCCCCTGCCTCCTTACTCCGGGGCGTCCATCCCGGCGAGGATCAACGGCAGCCGGGAGACGCCGGACTCCGTGAGCTTCACCGGGACGCCCCAGTCCTGCTGGTGGACGTGGCAGGCGGGGTACTCGATGTCCGGGTCGTCGTCGCAGGAGGCGGCCATGGCGGAGACGTGCAGGACGCCCTCGGTGACGGCCGGGTTCAGCTCCAGCTCACGGAACAGGTCGGTCGCGGCACCCTCGCCGGAGAGCAGCAGTTCGGCGGGGGTGGAGGAGACCAGGAGCCGGGTGGACGGCCCGTACCGCTCGTCCAGCTTCTGACCCGTCGGCGCCTGGAAGACCACGTCGAGCCGGACCCGGCCCGGGGCGACCTCGGTGGCCTCGCGCTGCGTGCGGTGCGCGACCGACTCGACCTGCACGGCCTCCTCGGGCAGCCGCAGCCGGGTGAGCCGGTGCCGGGCGGACTCGACGACCACGATCTCGCCGCTGGGGGCACCTCCCGGTCGAAGACTGGGGGACAACACCGCGTCGCTCGGCTCGCGCAGATCGGTGGCGAGCGTGGTGACCTCGCCGGTCGCTGGGTCGTAGCGGCGCAGCGCGTGGTTGTACGTGTCGGAGACCGCGACCGAGCCGTCGGGCAGCGCGGTCACGCCGAGCGGGTGCTGGAGCAGGGCCTGCGCGGCGTCGCCGTCGCGGTGCCCGAAGTCGAACAGCCCGGTCCCCACGGCCGTGTGGACGACTCCGTCGGTGTCGATCCACCGCACCGCACTGGTCTCGGAGTCGGCGATCCACAGCCGGTCGCCGGCGGCCGCGAGCCCGGACGGCTGCGCGAACCAGGCCTCGGCGGCGGGCCCGTCGACCAGCCCCTCGTTGGTCGTGCCGGCGGCGACGCCGACGGTCCCCGTCTCCGGGTCGTACGTCCACAGCTGGTGCACCCCGGCCATGGCGATCCACACCTTGCCCTGCCACCAGGCCACGTCCCACGGCGAGGACAGCGCGACGTCGAGCGCGGGCCCGGAGGTCGGCGCCCCCTGCATCCACTGCGACCCGGTGCCCGCGATCCGCTCGACGGCGCCGGTGGCGAGGTCGAGGCGCTGCAGCACGTGGTTGACGGTGTCGGCGACGACGACGGACCCGTCCGGCAGCAGCGCCAGACCCTGCGGCTCGCGGAACACGCCGTCCCCGATGCGCCGTACGACGCTCTCGCCGTCGGCGGCCAGCTCGACGAGCTGGTGCCGGGTGGTGTCGGAGACCAGGAAGTTCCCGGACGGCAGGAGGAGGGCCTTCCCGGGGAACCGCAGGTCCGTCGCGACCGGCTCCGGCGGCACGTACGGCCCGTCCCCGCGCCGCAGCGTCCCCTTGGCCTCGTGCTCGGCCTCCAGCTCCTCCACGAGCGTACGGATCGCGTTGGCGTGCCCCTCACCGGCGTGCTGCGCGACGACATACCCCTCGGGGTCGATGACGACGAGCGTCGGCCAGGCCCGCACGGCGTACTGCTTCCACGTCGCCAGCTCGGGATCGTCAAGGACGGGGTGCTCCACCCCGTACCGCTCGACGGCGTCCACCACGGCCTGATGCTCCGCCTCGTGCACGAACTTCGGCGAGTGCACCCCCACGATCACGACCGTGTCCCGGTGCTTCTCCTCCAGCTCCCGCAGCTCGTCGAGAACGTGCAGGCAGTTGATGCAGCAGAAGGTCCAAAAATCCAAGATCAATATGCGACCTCGGAAGTCGGCGAGCTTCAGATCCTTCCCGCCGGTGTTGATCCAGCCGCCCTTGCCGATCAGCTCGGGGGCACGGACACGGGCACGGCGGGGAGGCGTGGGCGCGGGGGTGGGCGCCGCGGCGGAGTCGTTCATGGTTCAAGAGTGCCGTACGGGACGGAGGTGGGCCCCGGGAGGGTGAAAGAGGGGGTCGGGCGGCGGGGTGGGGCGTGTCTTGGGCGTGGCAGGGGACCAGGGGCTGGTGAGCATGGCAGGAAGATCATCGGATCAACGGCGAGGGGTGCCATGAACGGTCGACGCCTGGCGG
The DNA here is from genome assembly GCF_045348655.1 of Streptomyces solicamelliae. Taxonomy (NCBI): domain Bacteria; kingdom Bacillati; phylum Actinomycetota; class Actinomycetes; order Kitasatosporales; family Streptomycetaceae; genus Streptomyces; species Streptomyces solicamelliae. Next base: position 3,684,077 of record NZ_CP160404.1, on the reverse strand, counting down.
GGCCGCTGCTGGCATGCCTGTTGCTGGGGGTGCTGCCCGTCGCGGGAGACGCGGTGGGCGGTGGGGTGGGGGACGGGGCGCTGCGGCTGAGCGTCGCCGTCAACGGGCGGGCCGGGACGCCGGCGGTGCGGGTGGGCGGGGTCGTGGTGAAGCGGTATCGGCTGGTCAATCGGGGTGAGGCGCATCTGTACGGGGTCCGGGTCGCCGATCCCTCGGCCGGGGCGCCCGTCGTGTGTCCGACGCGGACGCTCCCGGCGCTGGGCTCCGTCGAGTGCACCTCGCGGTTCGCCGCCCGGGCCGGGCGGTACGCCGGGACGGCGACGGCGACCGGGGACGTGCCCTCGCTGCGGCGGCGGCTCAGCGCGACCGGGCGGTCGGGGTACGAGGGCGTGGGCGGGGCGCTGACGCTGGCCGAGACCGTGTGGACGCGGTCGCCCACGGCGGTCGTCACGTACACGGTCACCAACCGCGGCAACCGGGCCGTGCACGGCGTCCGGCTCACCGACCGGGCGCTCCGCCCCGGGCGGATCGACTGTCCGGGGCGGGTGGGGGGCCTGACCGTACTGCCTCCGGGGCGGGCCGTGCGGTGCACGGCCACCGTGCGGCGCTCGCCGGGCGGGTACCGGAGCGGCGGGGAGGCGGCCGGGAGCGATCGGCTCGCCACGGTGGGAGTCGGTGGGGGGCGGGTCGCGCCGCCTCTGCTCGTGGCTCGGGCGACGGCGCGGTTCACGTTGGGGGAGGCGGTGAGGCGGGCGACGGCCGGGGCGGTGCCGTCGGTGCGGCCGAGGCCGCGGCCTGCGCCTGTTGAGTCCCGGCCCGTGCCTCGTGTGTCCGTGTCGCCGCGCGCGCCGGGCGCTTCGGGGGCGGCGGCTGCTCCTGTGCCCTCTGCCGGGGGCGGCGACGTGCTCGCTCCGCCGCTGCTCGTCGTGCCCGCGCCGGCCGTCGGGCCGCCGGCGGCGCCGGCAGTGCCGGGCGCCGCGGGAGCCGCCGGTGCCGCAGGCGTCGGGGCCGGGGCGGGTGACGGCGCGGCGGCCGGTGCCGCTGGTGCAGCCGGTGCCGCCGGTACCGGTGCGGGTGCCGCCGGTACTGGTGCGGGTGCCGCCGGTACTAGTGCCGCCGCCGGAGTCGTACCGCCCGCCGCTCAGCCCCGGGCGGCGTCTCAGGCGCAACCGCAGGCACAGCCTCCCGAACGTACCCCCGCCGACGACGAAGGGCTGTTCTCCCGGATCCGTCGTCGCTCCGCCGAACTCGGCGACATGGGCGTCGCCCTGACGCTCCTGCTGATCCTGATCCCCGGTGCCGTCGCCGCCGCCCTGCTGGGCTCGCGCCGCCCCTGACCCCGCCACGGAGCCGGAACCCATGCCCCATCTGCTGGAAACCCTCGCCGTCGTGCTCGGCGTCGGGCTGCTCATGGCGCTGATCGTCCTCGTCAAGGACCGCCTCGCTCCCGTGCGCGAGGACGACGGCACGCGCGAGGACGTCGCCGAGTACATCGCCATGATGGTCTCGGTGCTGTACGCGATCGTGCTGGGACTCTGCCTGGTGTCGGTGTGGGACAACCGGGTCTCGGCCGAGGACCATGTCCAGGCCGAGGCGAGCGCATTGCACCAGACGTACCTGCTGGCCGCGTCGCTCCCCGAGGAGCGTCGCGCACCGCTGCGGGAGGCGGCGCGTGCGTACGCCGCCCATGTCGTCGACGTCGAATGGCCCCGGATGGCCGCCCGGGGACCGCTCCTGGAGGAGGGGTGGACCATGCTGGACCGGATCCGCGTCGCCGGCGAGGTCGGCGACTCCGCCACCGTGGCGCAGAAGATCGCCGCCCAGGAGGTCCTCGCCCAGCTCGGCTACGTGGACGACGCCCGCCGCAACCGCGAGACGGCCGCGCAGGAGCGGCTGTCGCCGGTGCTGTGGACGGGGCTGATCCTCGGCGGCGTGCTGACCCTCGCGTTCATGTTCCTGTTCGGCATCAACCGCAGCGGCACGCACATGGTGATGGTGATGGGCCTGGCCGGCTTCATCGCCTTCACCGTGCTGCTCGTCCACCAGCTCGACTCCCCCTTCGGAGGCATGCTCAGCGCCTCCGCCGACCCCTTCACCCGCTACTTCGCATCGGGGCGACCATGAAGTACCTCGTACGGGACAAGATCTTCGCGATCGGCGACGACTACTGGATCGAGGACGAGCAGGGCCGGCACGCCTTCCTCGTCGACGGAAAGGCGCTGCGGCTGCGCGACACCCTGGAGCTGAAGGATCCCGCCGGCCGCGTGCTGATCGTGCTGCGCAAGAAGATGTTCAGCCTGCGCGACACGATGACGATCGAGCGGGACGAGCGAAGCGAGATGGGGGTCCACCCGGCCGAAGGCTGGGGGAAGGTGTTGGCGACGATCCGCCGCAAACGGCTCTCGCTGCTGCGCAACCACTACCGGGTCACGCTCGTCGAGGGCACCGAACTGGACGTCAGCGGCCGCGTCCTGGACCGGGAGTTCACCGTCGAGTACGACGGCGAACTCCTCGCCCACATCTCCCGCCAGTGGTTCCGGGTCCGCGACACGTACGCGGTGAACGTCGTCCGGGACGACGCCGATCCGGCGCTGATGATCGCGGTCGCGGTGTGCGTGATCAGGATGGCGGAGCGGGAACGGGGACGGGAGGACTGACCGCGCCCTCGGCCACCTCGGCCGCCTCGGCCGCCTCTGATGCCTCGGCTCTCTCCGCCCTGCCTCAGCTCTTCCCCGCCCGCTCCAGAGCCTGCTCCAGGTCCGCCCACAGGTCCTCGACGTGCTCGACGCCGACCGAGAGACGTACCGTCCCCGGCCCGATGCCCGCCCGTTCCAGCGCGGCGGCGTCGAGCTGGCGGTGGGAGGTGGAGGCCGGGTGCATGATCAGGGTCTTCACGTCGCCGAGCGAGACGCTCAGGCTGGCCACCCGTACCGCCTCCATCAGCGTCCGTCCGGCCTCTCGGCCGCCCGCGAGGTCGAAGGAGATCACCCCGCCGCCGCCCGCCGGCAGCAGCCGGGCCGCGATCGCGTGGTCCGGGTGGCCGGGCAGCGAGGGATGGCGTACGGCCGCCACGGCCTGGTGCTCCTGCAGGCGGCCCGCCAGTTCAGCCGCATTGGCGCAGTGCCGCTCCATGCGCAGCGGCAGCGTCTGCATCCCGCGCAGGGTGAGCCAGGCGGCGAACGGGTCGGTGATCGCCCCTTGTTCGACACGGGCGTGGCGGACCCGCAGGTACAGCTCCTCGTCCTTGAAGACGGCGACGCCGCCGAGGACGTCGGCGTGCCCGGCGAGGTACTTGGTCGCCGAGTGGAGGACGACGTCCGCGCCCAGTTCGAGCGGACGGCAGAGCAGCGGCGAGGCGAAGGTGTTGTCGACGGCGGTCGGCACCCCCGCCCCCGCGGCGACGGCGGCGAGCGCGGAGAGGTCGGAGACGCGGGCGGTCGGGTTGGCGATGGTCTCCAGGTACAGCAGCCGGGTCTCGGGGCGCAGGGCGGCGCGCACCTCGTCGGGGTCGGTGCCGGAGACGTACGTGACGTCGACGCCCCAGCGCCGGGCGAGGTCGGTGAGCAGGGCGTACGTCCCGCCGTACACGCAGGTCTGGGCGACGACGTGCGCGCCGGTGCCGAGCAGGGTGAGCAGGACGCCGCTGATCGCGCCCATGCCGGAGGCGTACGAGAGGGCGGCCGCCCCGCCCTCCAGGCGGGCGACGGCCTGTTCGAGGGCGTGGACGGTGGGGTTGCCGACGCGGCCGTAGAGGTAGGCGTCGGGGCGTTCGAAGGCCTCGGCGAGGGCGTCGGCGCTGTCGAAGCCGAAGACGTGGCCCTGGTGGAGCGGGACGCCGAGCGGGCGGCTGCCGGTGATCTCGGGGACGGGCGGGTGGACGGCGAAGGTCTCGGGGCGGAGCGGAGGGTGGAAGGGATGCCGGGAAGGGGTGTCGTCGCTCATGCCTCCAGTGAACGGGGCAATTCCGTTGCTCCACAGGGCCAATGAGCGGCAGATTGGTCTGCCGATGGAGCCATTGCCGAAGAGCGCACAGGGCAGGACGAGCGCACCGACCGATGCTTTGGTGGCGCGGCTCGGGCGCTGGTCGGCCGGGCGCGGGCCGCTGTACCTGCTGCTCGCCGCGCGGCTGCGCCGGCTGATCGACGAGGGGCTGCTGCCGCCCGGTGCGCCGCTGCCGCCGGACCGGCGGTTCGCCGCCGCGCTGTCGGTGGGGCGGGCGACGGTGGTCGCGGCGTACGAGACGCTGCGTCAGGAGGGGCTGCTGGTACGCCGGCAGGGCAGCGGGACGCGGGTGGCTCCCGCGGCGGCGCTGCTGCCGGGGCCGCGGGTGCGGGAGACGTCGAACCCGCTGTTCCTGAACCTGCTCGAACCGTCGGACGGGGTGATCCTGCTGAGCTGCGCGGCCCCGCTCGGGCCGCCGCCGGAGCTGACGGAGGTGTACCGCTCGCTGGTGCTGCCGCAGGACGACCTGGGCTACCACCCGGCCGGCCTCCCGGCGCTGCGGGCGGCGCTCGCGGAGCGGTACGCGCTGCGGGGCGTGCCGACGGAGCCGGGGCAGATCCTGGTCACCACGGGCGCGCAGCAGGCGCTCTCGCTGCTGGTCCGGCTGCTGCTCGCGCCCGGCGACGGGGTGCTGGTGGAGGCGCCGACGTACTCGGGGGCGCTGGACCTGTTCCGGGAGGCGGCCGCGGTGCCGCATCCGGTGGCGGTGGGGCCGGACGGCGTGGACGTGGCGGAGGCGGTACGGGTGATGGAGCGGCACCGGCCCGCGCTCGCGTACGTCGTCTCGCGCTTCCACAACCCGACGGGCGCGGTGCTGCCGCCGCTGGCGGGGAGGCGGCTCGTCGAGGCGGCGAACGCGTTCGGGGTGACGCTGGTCGACGACGAGGCGCGGGCGGATCTGGGTTTCGGACCGGGTGCGGCACAGAAGCCGTGGGCGACGCTGTGCGCGTACGGCGACGTCCTTTCCGTCGGATCGCTGAGCAAACCCGTCTGGGGCGGTCTGCGGATCGGCTGGATCCGCGGCCCGGTCCCGACGGTCGCGCGGCTGGCACGGCTGAAGGCCATCCACGACCTGGGTTCGGACCTGCCGGGGCAGCTGGCCGCGGTGCGGCTGCTCGACGGGTACGAGCCGGTGCTGCGGAACCGGCTGCGCGCGCTGCGCGCCGGCCACGCGCACCTGGTCGCCGAGCTCGCCCGCCGGCTCCCGTCCTGGACGCCCGCCCCGACGGCCGGCGGCCAGACGCTGTGGGTCCGTCTCCCGCACGGCGACGGCGTCGCCTTCGCCCAGGTCGCCCTGCGGCACGGCGTGGCGGTCCTGCCGGGCTCCACGATGGACGCCCTGGGCGGCAGCGGCCGCTGCCTCCGCCTCCACTTCCTGCTGCCCCCGGAAACCCTGACGGAGGCGGTCGACCGACTGGCCACGGCCTGGCGCGAGTACGCCCCGGAGGCGACCGGCTCACTGGCGGCGTAGGCGCGGGGCGCTCAGCCCGTGGGCGCGGGGTGCTCGGCCCGTGGGCGCGGGGTGCTCGGCCACCCGAGGCGAGTCGCTCGGCGGCTAGGGCGCGGTCACCCGCCACCCGGGCGCCTGTCGCTCGCCGCAGAGACGCGGTCACCCGCCACCCGGGCGCCTCTCGCTCGCCGCAGAGACGCGGGCGCTCCCACTGGGCGCAGGGCGCTCGCACCGCGGGCGCAGCTCGCTCCCCGCCCAGCCACCGCCCTCCGCCCCGCGCCTCAGCCCGTCACGGCCGCGGCGCCGCCAGCCCGAGTACGCGGTCCTTCAGGGCCGGGAACTGCTCGCGGGTGGTCGCGACCTTCTCGGGGTCCAGCTCGACGCGGAGGGTCTCCGCGTCCGGGCCCGCCTCCGCGAGGACCTCGCCCCAGGGGTCGACGACGATCGAGTGGCCGGCCTGCTCGACGCCGGCGTGGGTGCCCGCGGTGCCGCAGGCGAGGACGTACGCCTGGTTCTCCACCGCCCGCGCCTGCGCGAGCAGCGTCCAGTGCGCGCGCCGCCGCGCGGGCCAGCCCGCCGGGACGACCAGCGCCTGCGCGCCCGCGTCGACGAGGCCGCGGAACAGCTCGGGGAAGCGGAGGTCGTAGCAGGTGGCGACGCCGAGCGTCAGCCCCGGCACCGGCACGGTGACCAGTTCCTCGCCCGCCGCCATCATCACGGCCTCGCCCTTGTCGAAGCCGAAGCGGTGGATCTTGCGGTACGTGCGGACGCGCGCGCCGTCGGGGCCGTACACGAGGGAGGTGTTGTACAGGGCGTCGTCCGCCCGCTCCACGACCGAGCCCGCGTGCAGCCAGACGCCCGCGTCCCGCGCCGCCGCCGCCATCGCCTCGTGCGTGGGGCCGTCCAGCGGCTCCGCCTCGGCCGCGAAGGACTCGTACGCGAACGCGCCGACGGTCCACAGCTCCGGCAGGACGACGAGATCCGCGGCCCGTTCCGCCCGCACCAGTTCCGCCACGCGCTCCCGGCGCGTCTTGACCGGTTCGTCCGGGTCTACTGCGATCTGGATCAGCGAGGCGCGCACACTACCACCGTCCTGGCATTCGAGCCGTCAACACGGGCCTACGATCGTCACACGAAAGCACTGCCGGGGTGCCTTCGGGCAGCGTAACTTAGCGTCCGAACCTCCCACGCCGACTTGTTTTCAGCCCGCGCACCAGCAGAACCGCCGAGGGGTCCCGTGACCGTCCATCCCAGCCTTCAGAACTACGCCGACGCCTGGACCCACTCCATCGAAGCGATATCCGAGCTGGTGCAGCCGCTCGTCGAAGGCGAATGGAACCGGGCCACGCCCTGCCCGGGCTGGTCGGTGCGCGACCTCGTCTCCCATGTGATCGGCATGGAGTGCGAGATGCTCGGCGACCCGCGCCCCATCCACAGCCTGCCGCGCGACCTCTACCACGTGCGCAGTGAGTTCGCGCGCTACATGGAGATGCAGGTCGATGTGCGCCGGCACCACACCGCTCCGGAGATGACCTCCGAGCTGGAGTACGTGCTGATCCGCCGCGCCCGTCAGCTGCGCAACGAGAACCGCGGGCCCGACCACAAGATCCGCGCCCCCCTGGGCGCGGAGCAGACGCTGGAGCTGGCGTACCGGATGCGCGCCTTCGACGTCTGGGTGCACGAGCAGGACCTGCGGATCACGCTGAACCAGCCGGGCAACCTGGACTCGCCGGGCGCGCTGGTGACCCGGGACGTCCTGCTTGAGGCGCTGCCGAAGGTGGTCGCCAAGGACGCGGGCGCGCCGGCGAGCTCGGCGGTCGTGTTCGACGTGAGCGGTCCGGTGGAGTTCCTGCGGACGGTCCGGGTGGACGCGGACGGCCGCGGTTCGGTGGACGGCGCGCCGTCGCTGGGTCCGGCGGTGACGCTGGCGCTGGACTGGGAGACGTACGTGCGGCTGGCCTGCGGCCGGGTGCGGCCGGCGGCGGTCGTGGACCGGGTCAAGGTCGAGGGCGACGCGGAGCTGGCGCAGGCGATCCTGGACAACTTCGCGGTCACCCCCTGACGGGGCGGGGCGGCGACCGCCCCGTCCCGACCGCCCCGCCGCCGGCCGTCACACCGGGACGTGCACCGTCTCGACCCGGCTGGCGACCAGCCGTTCGCGCTCGAGCCGTACGGTGCGGGCGCGCAGGCGCAGGATCTGGGCGACGCCCAGGGCCTGCAGCACGAAGACGGACGAGAACGCGATCCGGTAGTCGTCGCCGGTCGCGTCGAGCAGCACGCCCACGGCGAGCAGCGTCGTCATCGAGGCGGTGAAACCGCCCATGTTGACGATCCCGGAGGCGGTCCCCTGACGCCGCGGCGGGTTGGCCGGCCGGGCGAAGTCGAAACCGATCATCGACGCGGGCCCGCAGGCCCCGAGCACCAGGCACAGGGTGACGAGCAGCCACATCGGCGCGCGGTCGCCGGGGTGCGCGAGCGTGGCGGCCCACAGCAGAGCGGTGGCGGCGACGGTGCCGAGCGCGAGCGGGGCGCGGGCGGCGTGGTGCCGGGCGATGATCTGCCCGTACGCGAGCCCCACGGCCATGTTGGACAGGACCACCAGGGTGAGCAGCTCGCCCGCGGTGCCGTGCGAGAGCCCCTGGTCCTCGACGAGGAACGGCAGTCCCCACAGCAGCAGGAACACCATCGCGGGGAACTGGGTGGTGAAGTGCACCCACATGCCGAGCCGGGTGCCGGGCTCGCGCCACGACTCGGCGATCTGCCGGCGGACGAAGGCGGCGCCCGCGTGCGCGGCCGGGGCGGGCTCGTACCCCTCCGGGTGGTCCTTGAGGAAGGCGAGCAGCAGGACGAGGACGACGACGCCGGCCAGCGCGCTGCCGGCGAACGTGGCGGTCCAGCCGAGGTCGTGCAGGAACCGGGAGATCACGATGGTGGAGACCAGGTTGCCGGCCATCCCGAACAGCGCGGCGACCTGGGCGATCAGCGGGCCCCGGCGGGCGGGGAACCAGCGGGAGCCGAGCCGCAGCACGCTGATGAAGGTCATCGCGTCGCCACAGCCCAGCAGCGCCCGGGCGGCGAGCGCGGTGCCGTACGAGGGGGCGAGCGCGAAGCCCAGTTGGCCGGCGGTGAACAGGACGACGCCGAGGGTCAGGACCTTCCTGGTGCCGAGCCGGTCGACCATGAGGCCGACGGGTATCTGCATGCCGGCGTAGACCAGCAGCTGCAGGATCGAGAAGGTGGACAGGGCGGAGGCGTTGACGTCGAAGCGGTCGGCGGCGTCGAGTCCGGCGACGCCCAGCGAGGTGCGGAAGATGACGGCGACGAAGTACACGGCGACGCCGACGCCCCAGACGAGGGCGGCCCGCCGGCCGCCGGGCGGATCGCCGGGGAGGGAGGGCGTCATCGCGCGTCCCCGCGGACCAGGACCTTGACCCAGCTCAGGTGCTGCCGGACGCAGGCGGCCGCGCCCTCCGCGTCCCCGGCCTCGATGCGCTCCAGGATCTCGGCGTGCTCGGTGATGTTCTTGGCGATGCGGTCCGGATGGGACTGCATCACGGCCACGCCCATCCGCAGCTGACGGTCCCGCATCTGGTCGTAGAGGCGGGCGAGGATCTGGTTGCCGGCGTACTTGACGATCTCCGCGTGGAAGCACCGGTCGGTGACGGCGACCTCGGCGAGGTCGCCGACCTCAGCACGGCGCTGCTGCTCCTCCAAGAGCTCCCTGAGCCGGGCGAGCAGCGCGGGCGGCGCGGGGACGGCGCGGCGCACCGCGAACTCCTCGACGAGCAGCCGGGTCTCGACGACATCGGCGATCTCCTGCGCGGAGACGGCGAGCACGAGGGCGCCCTTCTTGGGGTAGAGCTTGAGCAGCCCCTCCATCTCCAGCTTGAGCAGCGCCTCGCGCACCGGCGTCCGCGAGACCCCCACGGCCTGCGCCAGCTCCCCCTCGGTGAGCAGCGTCCCACCCTCGTAACGGCGGTCGAGGACCGCTTGTTTGACGTGCGTGTAGACCCGGTCTGCTGCTGGGGGTGCGGATGCCATGGACGCAGCTTAGATACAAGCGGTGTTCAACTAACAGACCCGTCCGCATGACGGACGGGACTCCGCTCATGACGGCGCCCCACGCAACCGGAATGAGCCAATCTCAAAAGCGGACTCAAGTCGTCCGAATCTGCCCAAGCCAGAGAAACACCGGGTCGATCGGACGTATTTCGTTGAACCCTGTCCTATTACCGTATTCCGGTTTCCTATATTCGGACATTCATGTGATGATCATGGAAGCCGCTCGGGGGGTGGGAGGGTCTGCGGCTGCCCTCCTGTCTTCCTCTCTGCATTCGTCATGTCAGCAACAGGGGGAGCACCATGCTCAGCAAGAAGATCACTGCCGGACTCGTCGGCATGTCCGCCGTCGTCGGCCTCGTCGCCATGGCTCCGACCGCCCAGGCCGCGCCCGACCGGACCTGCTACGACGGCAACTTCTGCATCTACAAGGACCGCGACTTCAGCACCGACAACTCGATGTACCGGACCAAGATCGAGTCCGGTCGCTGGGACATCGACATGCCGGCCGTCGACGAGAACGACAGCTCGTGGCGCAACCGTCGCGCCAAGGGTTCCCGCACCTTCGGTGGTCGCTGGATGACCCTCGGCACCGAGATCTGCGTCATCGGCGGCGGCCAGGTGAACTACTACTGGGACGCCAACGACGACGGCGCCAGCCACCGGCTGAACCAGAGCTGCTGAACTCGCATCTCTGAATTCGGGAACTGAATTCTGAAGAGGTGGCTGCTCCCCTGACCAGGGAGTGGCCGCCTCTTCATTGGACGTACGGATGGAACCGTCGGTGAACACAACCATGAAGTCCAAGACCATCGCCGTGCTGGCACCCGTCACCGTGGCGCTGGCGCTCGGCGGCTGCTCCGCGCAGGAGGAAGCCGGCCCGGACGAGCGCAAGTCGGCGCTGCGCGCCCAGGCCGCCCTCGACGCCTCGCGCGAGAACAAGCAGCAGGTGCAGGACGCCGAACTGAAGCTGATCCGGCGCTGCATGGTCCAGAAGGGCTTCACCGTCTTCCCCGCCGACGGCGGCACGAGCGCTCCCCCTGCCGAGCGCAGCTACGGTTCGCCGAGCCTCGAGACCGCGAAGAAGATCGGCTACGGCCTCGACCCCCGCCGCGCCTCGGACGACAAGACCACACCGGCCGACTCCGACGCCGCCTTCGACGCCCTGCCCAACAGCCGCAAGGCCGCCCACACACTGGCGATGTACGGCCCCGACGACGAGCAGGTCACCTACGAGTTCGGCAGCGGCAAGGTCTCCATCGGCAAGACCGGCTGCATGGCGGACGTCCGCCGGGAGCTGTACGGCGACCTCAAGACGTATCTGCGGCTGCACTGGATCATCACCAACACCGTCAACTCCGACACCGGCAAGAGCGTTGCCAAGGACGAAGGCGTGAAGAACGCCCTCGAGTCCTGGTCCAGCTGCATGGACAAGGCCCGGCACTCCGGCGTCGACGCACCCGACGACGCCCGCGAGAAGGCCTCCAAGGACTACGAGGGCCTCGGCCCCGGCGACGAGAAGGCCTTGGACAAGGCCCAGGTCCGCGAGATAGACATCGCCGTCGACGACGCCACCTGCGCGCAGAGCAGCAAGCTCAACCAGTCCCTGAGCAGCGCCCGCGCCGAGGCCGCCGCGAAGGTCCTCTCGGAGCACGAGTCCGAGATCATCGCCTGGCGTGACCTGATGAGCAAGGCGTCGGGCAACGCGCAGCGTCTGCTGCGGAAGAGCTCGTGAGCGAGGGCGGGAGCCGCCGGGCCCAGCGGTCCGGCAGGTCGCGGCGCACGACCCTCGTCGCCGTCTCGGCGGCCGTGCTGCTGGCCGCCTGCGGTTCCGTGTGGTGGATCGCCGCGCAGGCCCGTACGCCCGAACAGCGCGCGGCCAACGCCGCGCCGCCTGCCGCCTCCCAGATCACCGGCGTCGTGTCGGCCGAGCCCCTCGTCGAGCGGCTCGAACTCACCGGCACCGTCGCCGCCGCGAGCCGGACGACCGTCACCGGCGCGGTGCCCTCCGGCGCCGCCAAGGCGGTCGTCACCGCGCTGCCCGTGAAGACCGGCGACAGCGTGAAGGCGGGCAGGGCCGTGGCCGAGGTCTCCGGGCGGCCCGTCCTCGTCCTGCCCGGCAGGTTCCCGGCCTACCGGGATCTGCGCCTGGGCGACAAGGGACCCGACGTGCGGCAGCTGCAGCGCGCGCTGAACGGCCGCTACGGCGTGGCGGTCACCGGCACCTACGGCACGGCGACCGCCACCGCGGTCAAGCGCCTGTACAAGGACAGCGGCTACGACGCCCCCGTCGGCGAGGCGTCCGGCGCCGGATCCGCGCCCGGCTCCACGGGCAGCGGCGGGCAGAGCCCGGACACCACCGGGCGGAACGGTGCACAGACCGACGGCGGTACCGGCGGCGAGCCCGCTCCCGGTCCCAGCACGGGCGCACCGGGGACCGCCACGGACGGCGGCGCCGGTACGGGCTCCGCCGATGCCGTACCCGGCGGGCTGCTGCCCGCCGCGGAGGTCAGCTACGTCGGCTCGCTCCCGGCGACCGTGGTCGAGGTCGGCGGCCAGGTCGGCGGCCCCGCCGACAAGCCCCTGGTGGTGCTCGGCAACGGCGGTCAGCACATCAGCGCCACGCTCACCGCCGACCAGCGCACCCAGCTGCGTGACCTGCCCGACGGAGCGAAGATCAAGTTCGGCGAGGGCCCCTACTCCGGGCACTCCGGTCAGCTGCACGCACTGCGCTCGGCGGCGGCCGGCTCCGACGAGACCGCCAAGAGCGGCAGCGGCGACGCCGCGAAGGACGAGGCCGCCCGGCAGATCGCCCTGTTCATCCCCAAGGGAGGCCCGGCGAACGCGACCGGCGGCGCCACCCAGCACGTCATCGTCGAACTGCGCAGCAGCCCCGCGGGCGCGCTCCGGGTCCCGGTCTCGGCCGTCTGGACCGATCTCGGCGGCGCCTCCGTCGTGACCGTCGTCCGCGGCAAGGAGAAGCAGGACGTGCCGGTCGAGGTGGTGTTCAGCTTCGACGGACTCGCCGCGGTGACGGCCGAGGCGGACGCCCTGCGCTCCGGCGACAAGGTGCTGCTCAGTCGTCTCGGGGGCCAGGGAGCCGACAGCACGGGCGGGATCGATGGCTGACGGCTCCACCAGCCCCATCGGTTCGACCGGCGCCATCGGCTCGACCGGCCCCACCGGCTCCACCAGCGCCATCGGCTCGACCGGCTCGAGCGTCCTGGAGCTGTCCGGGGTGAGCAAGACCTACCCCGGGCCCCCGCCCGTGCACGCGCTCACCGACGTGCGGCTCACGGTCCGCACCGGCGAACTGGCCGCCATCGTCGGCCCGTCCGGCTCGGGCAAGTCGACCCTGCTCAGCGTCCTCGGGCTGCTCGACACCCCCACCGCGGGCCGCTATCTCCTCCAGGGCACCGACACCACGTCCCTCGGCGAGCGGGAGCGCACCGCGCTGCGGGCGGCGACGCTCGGCTTCGTCTTCCAGGCGTTCCACCTCGTCCCCCATCTGACCTGCGTGCAGAACGTGGCACTGGCGCTGGTGCACCTGGGTGTGCCGCGCGCCCGGCGCCGTCCGCAGGCCGTGGAGGCGCTGGAGGCGGTCGGCCTCGGCCACCGTCTCGACGCCCGGCCGGGGACGCTCTCCGGCGGCGAGAAGCAGCGCGTGGCCGTGGCACGGGCGATCGTGCACCGTCCGGCCGTCGTGCTCTGCGACGAGCCCACCGGGAACCTCGACACCGCCAACTCCGCCCGGGTCATGGACCTGTTGCAGGGCCTGGTGGACGTCGACCGCGCGGTCGTCGTCGTCACCCACGACCTCGACGTGGCGGCCCGCGCCGACCGTGTCTTCAAGGTGGTGGACGGCCGTGTCTCGTAGACGCAAGGACGGCGGCGACCGGCGCGCGGCCGGCCGACGCGGCACCCGCGCGGCCCGTGCGGCCCGTACGGCCCCGCGCCCCCGGACGCATCCGCTCGACCTGCTCACCCAGGCCTTCCTGGCACTGGCCGGGCGGCGGGTCCGTACGCTGCTCACCACCGTCGGCATCGCGGTCGGTCTGGCCGCGGCGCTGGCCACCCTCGGCATCACGGCCAGTGCGGCCGGGGCGGTCTCCGACCAGTTCGACGCGCTCAAGGCCACCCAGGTCACAGTGAAGTTCCCGGCGACTCCCGCCGCCGGTGTCCAGCCCCAGCCGGAGCCCGCCGCCGCGGAGCGGGCGCGCGCGCTCAACGGGGTGCGCGCCGCCGGTCTGCGCAGCCGGGCGGCAGACCATCCTCTGGTGACCCGGCTCGCCGGAGGGACGGAGAACGAGCTCCCCGAGGGCAACGTCGCCGCCGCTCAGACCGAGGCGCTGGAGGCCCTGGCCGCCACCCTGGAGCGGGGCCGCTGGTTCGACGAGGGCCACGAGAAGCGGCAGGACCGGGTGGCGCTCCTGGACACGGCGGCCGCGGACCGGCTCACCATCGACGGGGCGACGCCCAACCCGCTGGTGTACGTCAACGGAACGGCCTTCACCGTCATCGGGGTCTACCGGGCGCCCGCCGGCAACACGGATCTCACCAGCACCGTCGTGCTGCCCTACTGGGCGGCCCGGCAGGCGCCGGCGGAGCTGGAGTTCGCCCCCGCCGAGATGATCATCCACACCGAGCTCGGTGCAGCCGACCAGGTGGGCAGCGAGGCACCGCTCGCCCTGGCGCCGGGCGCGCCGGAGAAACTGGCGGCCCTCGTGCCGCCGGACCCGCGCTCCCTGCGGCAGGGCGTCGAGTCGCAGACCCGTGCGCTGTTCCTCGGCCTCGCGGCCGTCTCGCTCGGCGTGGGCGCCCTCGGCGTCAGCAACACCTCGTACGTGTCGGTCCTGGAGCGGCGCGCCGAGATCGGCCTGCGCCGCGCCCTGGGCGCGTCCCGGCGGGCCGTCGCCGGTCAGTTCTGCGTGGAGAGCGGGCTCGTCGGCGCGGCCGGCGGAGCGCTGGGCACCGTACTGGGCGTCCAGATCACCGCGTTGACCTGTCTGGCGAAGGGGTGGGTCGTGGTCCTCGACCCCGCGCTGACCGCGACCGGGCCGCTGATCGGTCTCGTGGTGGGCCTCCTCGCGGGGCTGTACCCGGCGCTCGCGGCGGCCCGCGTCCTGCCCGCGGAGACCCTGCGCAGCGGCGTCTGACACGCATCCGGCCGGCTCCCCGAGGGGGAGCCGGCCGGTGGTGTTTCACGTGAAACGTGAGGAGCCGGGCATCATGCCCAGGTCATCAGGCGCTTCGGCTGCTCCAGAACGCCGGCGATGTCGGCCAGGAACTTCGAGCCGAGCGCGCCGTCGATCAGACGGTGGTCGAACGACAGCGCCAGCGTCGTGACGTGACGCGGCTTCACCTTGCCCTTGTGGACCCAGGGCTGGAGCCTGATCGCGCCGACCGCGAGGATCGCGGACTCGCCCGGGTTGATGATCGGGGTGCCGGTGTCGACGCCGAAGACGCCGACGTTGGTGATGGTGAAGGTGCCGCCCTGCATGGCCGCCGGGGTCGTCTTGCCCTCGCGGGCGGTGCCGACCAGCTCGCTCAGCGAGCCCGACAGCTCGGCCAGGGTCTGGGCGTGCGCGTCCTTGATGTTCGGCACGATCAGGCCCCGCGGGGTGGCCGCGGCGATGCCCAGGTTCACGTAGTGCTTGAGCACGATCTCCTGGTTGGCCTCGTCCCAGGCCGCGTTGATCTCCGGGTTGCGCTTGAGCGCGACCAGGACGGCCTTGGCGATGAGCAGCAGCGGGTTCACCCGCAGGCCGGCCATGTCCGGGTCGGCCTTGAGCTCGTCGACCAGCTTCATCGTGCGCGTGACGTCGAAGGTGATGAACTCGGTGACGTGCGGCGCGGTGAAGGCCGAGCCGACCATCGCCGACGCCGTCGCCTTGCGCACGCCCTTGATCGGGACCCGGGTCTCCCGGGCACCCGGCTCGACGACCGGGGCCGCGGCCACGGGGGACGCAGCGGGGACCGGGGCCGGAGCGACCGGCGCGGGGGCCTCCACGGCCGGGGCGGGCGCCGCGGCCTTGTGCACGTCCTCGCGGGTGATGATGCCGTCGGGGCCGGTCGGGACGACCGCGGTCAGGTCGACCCCGAGGTCCTTCGCCAGCTTGCGCACCGGCGGCTTGGCCAGCGGCCGGTCGAGGACGGCGGTGCCGGTGGCCCCGCCGTGCCCGTTCAGCTCGCCCTGGACCGCCGCGGCGGCCTGGGCGGGCACACCGGTGGCGCCCTTGCGGGGGCGGCGCTTGGTGGACGACGCGGCGACGCCGTAGCCGACGAGGACCGGCTGGCGGCCCTCCGGCTCGGCCTCGGCGGCGGGCTCGGCGACAGCGGCAGCGGCAGGAGCCGGGGCGGCCGCGGCGGCCTGCTCGGGAGCCTCGGCGGGCGCGGCGCCGCCGACGTTCACCGAGATGATGACCTCGCCGACGTCGACCGTCGTGCCCTCGGGGAAGCGCAGCTCGTGCACGGTGCCGTCGAACGGGATCGGCAGCTCGACGGCCGCCTTCGCCGTCTCGACCTCGCAGACGATCTGGCCGTCGGTGACCGTGTCACCGGGCTGCACGTACCACTTGAGGATCTCGGCCTCGGTGAGACCCTCGCCCACGTCGGGCATCTTGAATTCGCGGATGGTCACGGGGGCTCTCCTCAGTACGCCAGCGAGCGGTCGACGGCGTCGAGCACCCGGTCCAGACCCGGCAGGTACTCCTCCTCCAGGCGCGCCGGCGGATACGGCGCGTGGTAGCCGCCGACCCGCAGGACGGGGGCCTCCAGGTGGTAGAAGCAGCGCTCGGTGATCCGGGCGGCGATCTCCGCGCCGGAGCCGAAGAAGACCGGGGCCTCGTGGACCACGACCAGGCGGCCGGTCTTCTCGACCGAGGCCTGGATGGTGTCGAAGTCGAGCGGGGAGATCGAGCGCAGGTCCACGACCTCGATCGACCGGCCCTCCTCGGCGGCGGCCGCGGCGGCCTCCAGGCAGGTCTTCACCATCGGGCCGTACGCGACGAGCGTGAGGTCCGTGCCCTCACGGGCGACGCGGGCCTTGTGCAGCTCGCCGGGGATGGCCTCGGTGTCGACCTCGCCCTTGTCCCAGTAGCGGCGCTTGGGCTCGAAGAAGATGACCGGGTCGTCGCTCTGGATCGCCTGCTGGAGCATCCAGTAGGCGTCGGAGGAGTTCGCCGGGGTGACCACCTTGAGGCCCGCGACGTGCGCGAAGAGCGACTCGGGGGACTCGGAGTGGTGCTCGACCGCGCCGATGCCGCCGCCGTACGGGATGCGGATGACGACCGGCATCTTCACGGTGCCGAGCGAGCGGGCCCGCATCTTCGCCAGCTGGGTGACGATCTGGTCGTACGCCGGGAAGACGAAGCCGTCGAACTGGATCTCCACGACCGGCCGGTAGCCGCGCAGCGCGAGACCGATCGCGGTGCCGACGATGCCGGACTCGGCGAGCGGGGTGTCGACGACCCGGTCCTCGCCGAAGTCCTTCTGCAGACCGTCGGTGATCCGGAAGACACCGCCGAGCTTGCCGACGTCCAGGCCCATGATGACGACCTTGGGGTCGCTCTCCAGGGACTTGCGCAGCGACTCGTTGAGCGCCTTCGCCAGGGGAAGCTTCTGAACAGCCATGATTACTCGGCCTCTCCGCCCTCGAAGGACGCCTGGTAGGCGGCGAACTGCGCGCGCTCCTCGTCGACGAGCGCGTGCCCGTCCGCGTACGTGTGGTCGAACATCGCCATGTGCTCCGGGACGGGCATGGCGCGGACGACCTCGCGGACGTGCTTGCCGAGGGCCTCGCTCTCGGCCTCCAGCTCCTCGAAGAAGGCCGCGTCGGCGTGGCCCTCGTTCTCCAGGTACGCCTTCAGGCGCTGGATCGGGTCCTTGGCCTCCCACGCCTCGCGCTCCGCGTCGCGGCGGTAGCGGGTCGGGTCGTCGGAGGTGGTGTGCGCGGCCATCCGGTAGGTGAACGCCTCGATCAGCGTCGGGCCCTCGCCGCGGCGGGCCCGCTCCAGGGCCTCGCGGGTCACGGCCAGGCAGGCCAGCACGTCGTTGCCGTCGACCCGGACGCCGGGGAAGCCGAAACCGCGGGCGCGCTGGTAGAGCGGGACACGGGTCTGCTTCTCGATGGGCTCGGAGATCGCCCACTGGTTGTTCTGGCAGAAGAACACGACCGGGGCGTTGTACACCGCGGAGAACACGAACGACTCGTTGACGTCGCCCTGGCTGGAGGCGCCGTCGCCGAAGTACGCGAGTACGGCGGAGTCCGCGCCGTCCTTGGCGATGCCCATGGCGTAGCCGGTGGCGTGCAGGGTCTGCGAGCCGAGGACGATCGTGTACAGGTGGAAGTTGTTGCTGCTGGGGTCCCAGCCGCCGTTGTTCACACCGCGGAACATGCCCAGCAGGTTGGTGGGGTCGACCCCGCGGCACCAGGCGACGCCGTGCTCGCGGTAGGTCGGGAAGACGTAGTCGTCGTCGCGCAGCGCGCGGCCGGAGCCGATCTGCGCGGCCTCCTGACCCAGCAGCGAGGCCCACAGGCCCAGCTCGCCCTGACGCTGCAGCGCGGTCGCCTCGGAGTCGAAGCGGCGGGTGAGGACCATGTCCCGGTAGAGCCCGCGCAGCTCGTCGGCGCTCAGGTCGATGTCGTACTCGGGGTGCTGGACGCGCTCCCCTTCGGGCGTCAGCAGCTGAACGAGCTCGGGCTCGGTGTTCTCCGAAGCCTGTGCCTTCTTCGCGCTCGCGCTGGTGGTGCGCTTGGTGCCGCTGCTGCGTCGCGTCGTCTTGCGCGCGGCAGTGCTTTCCACGGTCACGTGCGTGCTCCTCCGTCGGTCCGGCCCCCGGGTTCGCCGGGCAAGGCCAGTGCGGCTCCGCCTTCTCCGTGCCCGCGCACGGGGTGGGTGCGACGCGACGGGGTCGGGCGTGACAGGTGCCCCGGCGAGCGCCCTGTCATAGGCACGTTACCCAGAGTCCCGCATTACTGCGAAACCCCATTTGACCTGCGATTTTGCTTGGATTTCCAAGTAAATCGAGAAACCACTGGTAACAGCCTTGCAGGCCGCCGGAACGGGTGCACGTTATCCCGCGCACCCCGGGCACGGGAAGAGCCAATATGTGAGACTGGCCCCGTGCGCGAAGAAGGAAAAATCACGGTTTTTCTGCTGGACGACCACGAAGTGGTCCGGCGCGGCGTCCACGAGTTGCTCTCCGTGGAGCCCGACATCGAGGTGGTCGGCGAGGCCGGCACGGCCGAGGAGGCGCTGGTCAGGATCCCTGCCGTGAAGCCCGACGTGGCCGTGCTCGACGTGCGGCTGCCGGACGGCAGCGGCGTGGAGGTCTGCCGTGAGGTCCGTTCGCAGGACGAGAGCGTCCGGTGCCTGATGCTCACCTCGTTCGCCGACGACGAGGCCCTCTTCGACGCGATCATGGCCGGTGCCTCCGGTTATGTCCTCAAGGCCATCCGGGGCAACGAGCTGCTCACCGCCGTGCGCGAGGTGGCCGCCGGCAAGTCGCTGCTCGACCCGGTGGCGACCGCCCGGGTCCTGGAGCGGCTGCGCGACGGGAACAGCCCGAAGCGCGACGACAAGCTCGACAGCCTGACCGACCAGGAGCGCCGGATCCTCGACCTGATCGGCGAGGGACTGACCAACCGGGCCATCGGCGAGCGGCTGCACCTCGCCGAGAAGACGATCAAGAACTATGTCTCCAGCCTGCTGTCCAAGCTGGGGATGGAGCGCCGCTCCCAGGCCGCCGCTTACGTGGCCCGGCGCCAGGCCGAACGCGGCTGAGGCCACCGGCTCCGGGACCTAGGTCCCGGACCGGGCGGGGCGAGGGGCCCTTCTGCGGGCGCCGCGGGGCGGCGGAGAGTGGAGACCATGCCCTCCGACGAATCCGCCGACGAACGCCGCGCCATCGAGCTGCTGACCCGCGTGACGTACGGCCGGGTCGCCACCAGCATGCGGGCGCTGCCCTTCGTCGCCCCCGCCCGGCACGTCGTGCACGACGGCCGGCTCGTGCTCCGGCTGCACCGCTGCCTCGGCTACCACGAGGCCTGCGACGGCAGCGTCGTCGCGTACGAGGCGGACAACCTCGGCTCCGGCGCCGAGGACGTCTGGTCGGTCCAGTTCACCGGGACCGCGGCGCTCGTCGAGCCCACCCAGGCCCAGCTCGCGGCCTTCGGACCGCCGCCGACGGCGACCGACGGGGCGCCCCTGGAGACGGTCTATCTGTGCGTCGAGCCGCAGTTCGCGACCGTGCATCTGCTCGACGAGCTCCCGGCCCCCGGGCCCGTCCGGAGCGCGACGGAACCACCACTCCGAGTGATCTAACATCTGACGGGTGCCGCGCTCATCTGCAACACTGGCTCCTGCTCCTCCTGTACCCGCACGTGTACCCGTACCTGCCCCACGGGCGTCCACGCCCCTTGCTCCGCACCCCCTGGCTCCGCCCGTCGACGCGCTCCTGCGCCGCTACCCGGACGCCGGCGAACCGCTCTCCTGCGTCCCCCTCACCCAGGGCCTGCTCAACCGCGGCTACCGGCTCGCCACCACCCGCGGCGCGTACTTCCTCAAGCAGCACCTGGACGCCCCCACCGCCGACCGGGACACCATCACCCGCCAGCACCGGGCCACCCAGCGCCTGCACGACCTCGGCCTGCCCGTCGCCCCGCCGCTCGCCGACTCCGCCGGCCGCACCGTCGCCGTCATCGACGACCGCTGCTACGCCCTGCACCCCTGGGTCGAGGGCCGGCACCGCGACGGCGCCCAGCTCACCACCGCCGGCTCGCGCCGCCTCGGCGCCCTGCTCGGCCACGTCCACACCTGCCTGGCCCAGGTGATGGAGGCCCCGCCGGCCGGCGGCGCGTACGAGAGCGCCGACCCTGCGCGCACCGTCGAGGCCGTCGACGAGCTGCTCCGGCTGGCCCGCGCCCACCGCCCGCGCGACGGCTTCGACGAGCTCGCCGAGCACCGGCTGGCCGAACGCCGGACCCTGCTCGCCGAGCACGCCCACCGCCGGCCCCCGCCGGCCTCGGCGGGCGGCTGGGTGCACGGCGACTTCCATCCGCTGAACGTGCTCTACCGGGGCACCGAGCCGGCCGCGATCGTCGACTGGGACCGGCTCGGCGTCCAGCCGCGGGCCGAGGAGGCCGTCCGGGCCGCCGCGATCTTCTTCGTCCAGCCCACCGGCCGGCTCGCGCTGGCGAAGGTACGGGCCTACGCGCGGGCCTACCGGAGCGCCGCCGACGCGGACGCGGCCGAACTCGCCGCCGCGGTGCACCGGGTGTGGTGGGAGCGGCTCAACGACTTCTGGATACTGCGCTGGCGCTACCGGCTGGACGACCGCAGGGCCGACCCGCAGTTTCCCGCGGTGTCGGCCCTGGCGGTGTGGTGGACGGACGAGTACGAGGCGGTGCGCGACGCCTTCACGAGTTGACCTACGCGCTCCGCATGGTGACGGAGGCTCAGCCCGTGGCGCCCGTCGAGCTGGTGTCGCCGGACGTGCCCGGCCCGCCCGGCTGGCCCGTGCTGCCCGTCGTCGTACCGGTGTTGGTGCCGCCGTCGGCGCCGTCCGTCGGCTCCGTGGGGTTCGTCGGCTCGTCGGTGGGCTCGCCCGTGCCGCCCGCGTCGGTGGTGCCCTCGGTGGTGCCCGGCTCGTCGGTCGGGGACGGCTCGCCCGTCGGCGACTGCGTGAAGCTGGGCCGCGGCGGCGGCACGTACGTCGGCGAGTTCCAGGTGCCCTGGTCGCCGCCCGTCGAGGTGTCCGGCTCGTCCTCGTCGTCGGTCTGCTCCTCCGACGGCGACGGGGAGGTCTGCGGCGTGGACGGGGCCGTGGTGGCGGGCGGGTTGTCCGTCGTGCCGCCGCCCTTGTCGTTCGCCTTGTCGATCGCGTACACGACGCCGGCCACGATCGCGATCAGTGCGAACGCGACGAACAGCAGCACCTTGCCGCGGCCACCGCCGTTGTTGCCGCCGTGCGCGCCGTAGCCGCCGGTGTCGTACCCGCCGACGCCACCGTCATGCGGGTTGGGCGGCGGCAGGATCTGGCCCTGCTGCGAGGTGTCGCCGTGCACCGGGTGACCGAACGCCGCCGTGGCGGCCGTGCCGCCGCTCGGGGTGCGCGGGCCCTCGTGCATCGCGACCGGGCCGGTGTTCCACCCGCCCGTGTGACCGCCCTGCTGCTGGAGCATCTGCAGGCCGTACTGGATGAGCCCGCGCATCTCCTCGGCGCTCTGGAACCGGTCGTCCGGGTCCTTCGCGAGCGAGCGCATGACCAGGCCGTCGAGCTCCGGCGGCGCGCCGTCGGCGACCTCGGACGGCGGGATCGGCATGTCCTGCACGTGCTGGTAGACCACCGACAGCGGGGTCTCGCCGGTGAACGGCGGCCGCGACGCGAGGAGTTCGTAGAGCAGACAGCCCGTGGCGTACAGGTCGGAGCGGTGGTCGACGGCCTTGCCGAGCGCCTGCTCCGGGGAGAGGTACTGCGGCGTGCCCATGACCATGCCGGTCTGCGTCATCGTCGTGGACGCGCCGTGCAGGGCGCGGGCGATGCCGAAGTCCATCACCTTCACCGCGCCGTTGTTGGTGATGATGACGTTGGCCGGCTTGATGTCGCGGTGCACGATGCCGTGCTGGTGCGAGTACGCCAGCGCCTCCAGGACGCCGGAGACGATGATGAGCGCCTGCTCGGGGCCGGGGGCCTCGGCGCTGATCAGCAGGTCGCGGATGGTGCGGCCCTCGACCAGCTCCATCACGATGTACGGCACGGGCTGGCCGTTCACCACGTCCTCGCCGGAGTCGTACACGGCGACGATCGCATGGTGGTTGAGGCCCGCGACGGACTGTGCCTCGCGGGTGAACCGGGCCTTGGAGACCGGGTCTTCGGCGAGGTCGGCGCGGAGCAGCTTGACGGCGACGGTGCGGCCGAGCCGGACGTCCTCCGCCGCGAACACCTCGGCCATGCCGCCGCGTCCGAGACGGTGCGTCAGCCGGTAGCGGCCGTCACCGACCAGACCGCCGACGCCCCATGACTCCGCGGCGGCGTCCGACACTCCGTTGCCGCCTGCTTCGGGTTCGGGTGCCATCAGTCCTCGCCGTCGTGTGTTGCCGTGTGTCGCCGTGACGTTCTCTGTCCCGTCACGCTACAGGCTTCGTCGGACATCACAGTCCGAGATTGACCGGTCATCCAACCGCCTCCGCGTACACCGATGCAAATTCCGTGCCGTTCCGGTAACGCTTCCGAGACGCTTCTTGTGCTGAGTGTCACGGAACGGGCACCCGGCTTGACGTGTCCGAGCCCTCGGGCAGACTTGGCCAGTAAATTCCGGATCATCGCAGCCACGCGCGCGCGTACGGGGGAGTCAGAAATGAGCCAGGACGGCGCACAGGGGCGCTACGCGGGCGGTTCGGTGGCCAACGGCCGCTACCAGCTCCGCGACCTGCTCGGCGAGGGCGGAATGGCGTCGGTGTACCTGGCGTACGACTCCGCGCTGGACCGGCAGGTCGCCATCAAGACCCTTCACACCGAACTCGGTCGGGAACAGTCGTTCCGCGAAAGGTTTCGGCGCGAGGCGCAGGCTGTTGCCAAGTTGTCGCACACCAACATCGTCTCGGTCTTCGACACGGGTGAGGACGCCCTCGACGGGGCGCTGATGCCGTACATCGTCATGGAGTACGTGGAGGGCCAGCCGCTCGGCTCGGTGCTCGCCGCGGACGTCCGTGAACACGGCGCGATGCCGGCCGACAAGGCGCTGAAGGTCACCGCGGACGTGCTGGCCGCGCTCGAGACCAGCCACGAGATGGGCCTGGTCCACCGCGACATCAAGCCCGGCAACGTGATGATGACCAAGCGCGGCGTGGTCAAGGTCATGGACTTCGGCATCGCGCGCGCCATGCAGTCCGGCGTCACCTCGATGACGCAGACCGGCATGGTCGTCGGCACCCCGCAGTACCTCTCGCCCGAGCAGGCCCTGGGACGCGGCGTCGACGCGCGTTCGGACCTGTATTCGGTCGGCATCATGCTCTTCCAGCTGCTGACGGGCCGGCTGCCATTCGACGCGGACTCGCCGCTGGCGATCGCGTACGCGCACGTCCAGGAGGAGCCGGTCGCGCCGTCCTCCGTCAACCGTTCGGTGACGCCGGCGATGGACGCGCTGGTCGCCCGCGCGCTGAAGAAGAACCCGAACGAGCGCTTCCCGAGCGCGGCGGCGATGCGCGACGAGTGCCTGCGGGTGCTGTCCGCGGGCCAGACCGGCGCGCCGATGATCGTCGCGGGCGGCCCGGTGGCCAGCGGCTCGGGCGTCGGCTCGGCGGTGTTCCCGCCGGTCGGCCAGCAGACCCCGGCGCCGCAGAGCGTCCAGCAGCCGTACCAGGCGCCGCACACCCCGCAGCCCGGACCGTACGGCCCGCCGACGCCCGCCCCGGCCCCGTCGTACGGCTACCCGCAGCAGGCCCCGACCCCGCCGCCGGCGTACCCGTCCCCGCAGCCGTACCAGACGGCCCCGACGCCCGCCGCGAGCGGCGGCGGAGCCGTCGTCAGCGGCGGCGGGAAGAACATGCCGGTGATCATCGGCTCGATCGTGGTGGCCCTGGTCGCCATCGGCGGCGTGATCACGGCCATCCAGCTGGCCGACGACGAGGACCCGGGCGGCACCGGCGGCACGACGGGCGGCCAGAGCGCCCCGCCGGTCGCGGGTCACAAGGGCCCGGACCTGAGCAAGACGATCGACACCAAGGAGTGCACCGAGCCGACCGAGTCGAGCGACGACCCGGAGAAGTTCGAGCTGCCCGACTTCCGCTACAAGAACATCCAGTCGGTGAAGGCGTGTGTGCAGGCCGCCGGCTGGAAGATCATGAAGCAGCAGCCGGTCGACGAGAACGCGTACGGCGAGGGCACGGTGCTCGGCCAGTACCCGCCGGCCGACACCGAGGTGAAGAAGGAGGAGGTCGAGCTGACGCTCGAGGTCTCCACCGGCAACCCGGCGCAGTAATCCCGTCGCCCGGACGATTTCGTCCGGGATGCCGGGTCCGTCCCGTTATGTGACGCTGAGTCGAACGACTCGGCGGCTCGGTACGGGAGGGGGTCACGCGGTGACTCCAGCACTCCGCGGGGCGCGGACCTGGGCGGTCTGCGGGCCTCTGGTGGCGGGTTCGCTGCTCGCGGCCGCCGCCGCGCCGTCCGCGTACGCGGAGCGGGGGCCGTACGGGCACGGACACGGACGCGGGTACGGGTACGGGCAGCAGGGGCGGGTGTACGCGCCGGGGTCCGCCGCGCCCGCACCCGTCGAGGAGCCGTCGTGGCTGCCCGAGGGCCGGCCCGGCCGGCCGGCGCACCACGGGCCGTCGGCGGTGCCGTCCGTCGTGCCGTCCACCGCTCCCTCCGCCGTACCTTCGGTCGTGACTTCCCCGGCGCCGTCCGCCGTACCCGTCGAGGCGTCCGCGGCCGCCGTCGAGCCCGAGCCCGCCGCGTCGCTGGCCGGGCGGCCCGCCGGGGCGGGTCGGGAACGGCCGGGACGGCCGACGGGCGAGAAGAGCGTCGCGCCGAGCCCGTCGCACACCGGGACCGCGCCGGAGGCGGAGCCGCCCGCCGAGGAGGAGACGGAGCGCGAGGAGGTACTCGGGGAGGAGTCCGCCCCCGCGTCGTCCTCCCCCGCCGCCACCCCTGCCGCGGCCGTCCGGCTGCCCGGCCCGCACACCGCCGTCGACGCCGCCGACCAGCAGATTCCCGTCCTGACACTGGGCGTCGGGCTCGCTCTCGTCGGGCTCGGGATCGGCTTCTTCGGGGTCCGGATGCGGCGGCACTGAAGCCCCGTCCGTCCCCCTCCGGAACCTCCGTCCTCCTTGAGACGGACACGCCGGTTCCCTCTCAGGTCGCTTGTGGGTGCGCCGACATACTCGGTATACATACTGAGTATGTCGATCCGCCACGGGCTCCTCGCCCTCCTCGAACGCGGCCCGCGCTACGGGTCCCAGCTCCGCACGGAGTTCGAGTCCCGCACCGGCCAGACCTGGCCGCTCAACGTCGGGCAGGTCTACACGACCCTGAACCGCCTGGAGCGCGACGGACTGGTCGCGCAGGGCGGCGAGGACGACGCCGGGCACGCGCTCTGGACGATCACCGAGGCGGGCCGGGACGAGCTGCGGACCTGGTACGAGCGGCCCGTCGACCGGACCAGCCCGGCCCGTGACGAGCTGGCCATCAAGCTCGCCATGGCCGTCGGCGCACCCGGCGTCGACATCCGGGCCGTCATCCAGTCGCAGCGCCGGCACACCGTGAAGGCGATGCAGGACTACACCCGGCTCAAGCGCCAGGCCGTCGAGGCCGTGGAGCGCGGCGGGCCGGGGGAGCGGAACGACGTCGCCTGGCTGCTGGTCCTGGAGCAGCTGATCTTCCAGACAGAGGCCGAGGCACGCTGGCTGGACCACTGCGAGGCCCGGCTGATCCGCCTGTCCCACACCGCGGCGAAGGACCCGGGTCCCGGGCCGGGCTCCGAACCTCCGGACCCCGGCCCGACGGCCTCCCGTCCCGGCACCGCCGCGCCCACCGCCCGCGGAACGGCCTGACCCGCTCCGTCCCCGGTCCCGCGCCCAGGCCGTCCCGACCACGCGGCCCCGGCCGGGCCACCGCCCCGACCGCACGACCGCCGCCCCGACCGCACGGCCGCGTACCGGCCGCCGTCCCGATCACGCAGCCCCACGACCGGCCGCCACGCCCGACCCACGCGGCCCCAGCGCCGTACCGCCAACCGTTCCGTACGGCGGCCACCGCTCCGTACGTCTCAGCCGCCGCGTACCGGCGCCCCAGCCCGTACGCCCGAGGGGGGAACCTTCCCATGTCCGCAACCACGCCCGACCGCTCACCGCAGCCCGTGCTGCAACTGCAGAACCTGGCCCGGGTCCACGGCTCGGGGGCCACCGAGGTGCACGCCCTGCGCGGCATCGACCTCGACGTCCACGCCGGCGAACTCGTCGCCGTCATGGGACCGTCGGGCTCCGGCAAGTCCACGCTGCTCACCATCGCCGGCGGCCTGGACGCCCCCACCTCCGGCCGGGTGCTGGTCGAGGGCCAGGACATCACCACCGCCGACCGCAAGCAGCTCGCCGCCCTGCGCCGCCGCAGCATCGGCTACGTCTTCCAGGACTACAACCTGATCCCGGCGCTCACCGCCGCCGAGAACATCTCCCTGCCCCGCGAGCTCGACGGCGTCTCCGCCCGCAAGGCCCGCGTCGAGGCGGTCGCCGCGCTGGAGGAGATGGAGCTCGCGCACCTCGCCGACCGGTTCCCCGACGAGATGTCCGGCGGCCAGCAGCAGCGGATCGCCCTCGCCCGCGCCCTGGTCGGCGACCGCCGCCTGGTGCTCGCCGACGAGCCGACCGGCGCGCTCGACTCCGAGACCGGGGAGGCCGTCCTCGCCCTGCTGCGCAGCCGCTGCGACGCCGGAGCCGCCGGCGTCCTGGTGACCCACGAGCCGCGGTTCGCCGCCTGGGCCGACCGCGTGGTCTTCCTGCGCGACGGCGCGGTCGTCGACCAGACCGTGCGCAGCGAGGCCGACTCGCTCCTGAGCGAGCGGGCGGGCCGGCCGTGACGACCTGGTTCCACTCCTGGCGCGCCGCGATCCGCATCGCCCGCCGCGACGCCTGGCGTTCCAAGGGACGCAGCCTGCTCGTCCTGTCCATGATCGCTCTGCCGATCCTCGGCGTCAGCGCTGCCGACCTGACCCTGCGCAGCGCCGACCTGTCCACCGAGGAGTCACTGGCCCGCTCCATCGGCGCCGCCGACGCCCGCTTCATGGGATCCGGATACGGCGGGGTGCCGATCTACCAGGACCCCAAGGGTGAGACGAGCGCTCCGGTGCAGGACGAGGAGGACACGGTCCACTCGTCCGGTCCGACGCCCGACGCGGGGAAGCTCCCCGCCGTGTTCCCGGCCGGCGCCGCGACCCTGTCCGACAGCACCGGCACCGCCAAGCTCACCACAGCCCACGGGCTGCTGCAGGCGGAGGTCCGGGAGCTCAGGGCGAGTGACCCGATGACCCGCGGGATGCTCACCCTGCTCGACGGCCACTACCCGCAGCGGGCCGACGAACTCGCCGTCACCGAACGCTTCCTGGAGGACAGCGGCCTGAAGGTCGGCTCGTCCCTCACCGCCCGCGGCTTCGACCGTACGTACCGGATCGTCGGCGTGTACGAGCTGCCGGGCGAGCTGACGGCCCACCAGGTCAACGCCCTGCCGGGCGCGTTCCTCGCCCCGTACGCCAAGACGGCCGAGAAGGCCGGGCTGCAGAAGGTCGACGTCGCCACCTCCTACCTGGTCAAGGCGTCCGGTGGTTTCACGTGGAACACGGTCAAGAAGGCCAACGAGAAGGGCGTCGTGGTCGTCTCCCGGGCCGTCCTGCTCGATCCGCCGGCCCGTTCCGAGATCCCGCTCTACCAGAAGGACGGCTGGACCCCGTACGAGGAGAGCCTGGGCGCCCAGGCCGCGGTGCTCGCGGTCGTCGCCACCGTCGTCGGCCTGGCGATGCTGGAGATCTGTCTGCTGGCCGGCCCCGCGTTCGCGGTCGGCGCCCGGCGCTCGCGCCGGCAGCTCGGCCTGGTCGGCGCCAACGGCGGCGACCGGCGACACATCCGCGCCATCGTGCTCTCCGGCGGTCTGGTCATCGGCGCGGCCGCGGCCGTCGTCGGCACGGGCCTGGGCCTGGTGCTCACGTACGCCCTGCAGCCCGTCCTGGAGGGCTACATCGGCAGGCGGTTCGGCAGCTTCGACATCCGCCCGCTGGAGCTCCTCGGTATCGCCCTGCTCGCTGTCCTGACCGGCCTGTTCGCGGCGATCGTGCCCGCGATCACCTCCTCGCGGCAGTCCGTGCTGGCCTCGCTCACCGGCCGCCGCGGTGTGCGCCGCAGCAACCGTGTGCTGCCGCTGGTCGGCCTCGGCGCGGTGCTCGTCGGCGCGGCGATCGCCCTGTACGGCGCGGTCGTCTCCGACCACTTCGCCGTCGTCGCCTTCGGCAGCGCCGTCGCCGAGCTGGGCGTGGTCGCCATGACCCCGGCGCTCGTCGGACTGTTCGGCCGCACCGGCCGCTGGCTGCCGCTCTCCCCGCGCCTCGCGCTGCGGGACGCGGTGCGCAACCGGGGCCGTACGGCGCCCGCCGTGGCCGCCGTGCTCGCCGCGGTCGCCGGTACCGTCGCCGTCGCCACGTACTCGGCCGGCGTGGAGGAGCAGCGTCGCGCCGAGTACCACCCGGCGCTGCCGTACGGCGCGGTCTCCGTGTCCGTCCCCGAGGAGGGCGGCCGGGACGCCCCGGCGGCCCGCGAGGCCGTGCAGCGCCTGATGCCCGTGGACGTGCGCGCGGACCTCGCCCGCGTCGCGGTCGGCCGGGCCGGCTGCTCGATGTACGACGCGGGCGACGGCTGCGGCCGCTCCGAGGTCGTCACCCCCAAGGCCAACGAGTGCCCGCTGTGGATCTCGACCAAGGAGAACCCGGACCCCCTGCAGCGGCTCAGCCGCGAGGAGGCGTCCAAGCTCGCCAAGGACTGGCGCTGCAAGATGTACGACGAGTACGGCATCAACGTCGACGGCGGGCTGGCCGTCGGTGACGCCGCCGTGCTGAAGGTCCTCGGCATCAAGGACCCGGCCGCCGCCGAGGCACTGGCCGCGGGCAAGATCGTCTCCTTCCGCAAGCCCCTGGTCGACGCCTCGGGCGAGGTCGGCATCCGGCTGGTCACCGACACCGAGGCGGCCGACCGGGCGCGGGAGGACGGCACGGAGATCCCGGGCAAGGTCGTCTCCCTGCCCGCCCACCTCGTCGACGGCGGGCGCAGCTACGGGATCACAGCGCTCGTCAGCCCGGCGACCGCCAAGGCCGCCGGACTGCCCACGGTCCCGCTCGGCGCCGTGTTCAGCACCGAGCGGATCCCCGACTCCGAGCAGCGCCAGAAGCTCGACGCGGAACTCGCCAAGCTCGGCGGCTCCCCCGACCTCCGCGTGGAGGTGGGCTACGAGAACGAGAGCAGCATCGTGATGCTGGCCCTGATGGTGTTCGCCGGCCTCGTCACCATCGGCGCCGCGGGTATCGCCACCGGGCTGGCCCAGGCCGACGCCGAGGCCGATCTGAAGACCCTCGCCGCGGTCGGCGCGCCCCCGCGGGTCCGCCGCACCCTGAGCGGTTTCCAGTGCGGGGTGGTGGCGGCCATGGGCGTCGTCCTCGGCTCCGCGGCGGGTGTGCTGCCGGCGATCGGCCTGCGGCTCGCCGAGGCCCGCCAGCAGCAGGGGTGGTACGAGCAGGCCCTCGCGGAGAACCCCGCGGGCGCCGCCCTGGTCGGCTCGCCGCCGTACGTGCCGATCGTCGTGCCGTGGGAGACGCTCGGGGCCCTGCTGATCCTCGTGCCGCTCGGCGCGGCGGTCCTGGCGGCCCTGGTCACCCGCTCGCGCGGCGCACTGGCCCGGCGCGCGGCCACCTGACGGGCGCTGTCGGCCCTCCCGCGCCCCCATCGGTGCGACTGGGCCCCCGGAGGAGGGTGGATCACCCTCCTCCGGGGGCACACCGAGTGGTGACGTCGGTGTGCGAGAGAATGGCGGCATGGAGATGCCGAGGAGTGAACGGTCGTCGCAGGAGAGCCCCCACATCCTGGTCGTGGGCCAGGACGGAACGGCGATCGGCGGCGCGGACGACGAGTCGCGCGAGGTTCCCGTGACAGACATGGTCGAACAACCGGCAAAGGTCATGCGGATCGGCAGCATGATCAAGCAGCTCCTTGAGGAAGTCCGCGCGGCTCCTCTGGACGAGGCGAGCCGGGTCAGGCTCAAGGACATCCACGCAAGCTCCGTGAAGGAGCTGGAGGACGGGCTCGCGCCCGAACTCGTCGAGGAACTGGAGCGGCTCTCCCTGCCGTTCACCGACGAGGCGATCCCCTCGGAGGCGGAACTGCGGATCGCGCAGGCCCAGTTGGTGGGCTGGCTGGAGGGTCTGTTCCACGGCATCCAGACCGCGCTGTTCGCCCAGCAGATGGCCGCCCGCGCCCAGTTGGAGCAGATGCGCCGGGCCCTTCCGCCGGGCTCTCCGGTGGACGACGAGGAGCGCGGCCACGGCGGCGCGCGCTCGGGTCCGTACCTGTAGGGGGCGGGCCTGTCAGGCGGCCGTACCTGGTGGAAGGGGCGGGCCTGTAGCGGGCCGGACCCTCAAGGGCCGACCCGCAAGGGGCTCTGCCGGTAAGGCACATGGCGCATGCGGAAGGCCCGGCACCTGGTGGTGCCGGGCCCTTCTCGTGTCAGACCGCCTGCGGGGCGAGCAGCAGCACCTTGCCGACATGGCTGCCGGAGTCGAGCGCCCGGTGGCCCTCGGCGGCCTCCTCCATCGGCACCGTCGTGTGGATCACCGGACGGACCGTGCCCGCGGAGATCAGCGGCCAGACGTGCTCGCGCACCGCGGCCACGATGGCCGCCTTCTCGTGCAGCGGACGGCTGCGCAGGGTCGTCGCCGTGATCGCGGCCCGCTTGCCGAGGAGTGCGGCCAGGTTCAACTCGCCCTTCACACCGCCCTGGAGGCCGATGATCGCGAGCCGGCCGTTGACCGCGAGCGCCTGCACGTTGCGCTCCAGGTACTTCGCGCCGACGATGTCGAGGATCACGTCCGCGCCCGCGCCGTCGGTGGCCTTGCTCAGCTCCTCGACGAAGTCCTGCCGCCGGTAGTCGATGAGGATGTCCGCGCCCAGCTCGGCGCAGCGCTCCAGCTTCTCCGGGCCGCCCGCGGTGACCGCGACCTTCGCGCCGACGGCCTTGGCCAGCTGGATCGCCGTGGTGCCGATGCCGCTCGCGCCGCCGTGCACGAGCAGCGTCTCGCCCGGCCGCAGATGGGCGATCATGAACACGTTGGACCAGACCGTGCAGACCGCCTCGGGCAGCGCCGCCGCCGTCACCAGGTCCACGCCCTCCGGCACGGGCAGCAGCTGCCCGACGGGGACGACGACCTTCTCCGCGTACCCGCCGCCGACCAGCAGCGCGCACACCTCGTCGCCGACGGACCAGCCGGACACCCCCGGGCCGAGGGCCGCGATCCGGCCGGAGCACTCCAGGCCGGGGTAGCGGGACGAGCCGGGCGGGGGGTCGTAGAAGCCCTGACGCTGCAGCAGGTCGGCACGGTTGACCGCGCTCGCCACCACCTCGACGAGCACCTCGCCCTCGGCGGGCACGGGTTCGGGGACCTCGGCCCAGACGAGGGCCTCGGGGCCGCCGGGTTCCGGAATCGTGATCGCATGCATGTCGGCGAGGCTACTCCGGGGACGGGGTGGTCAGCGGGGCGACGGGAGCGGCCCGCACGATGGTGATCACGCGGTCCGTCAGCTCCAGGGGGCTGGCCTTCGGATCGTCGTAGCTCAGCAGCCGGTGCCCGCGGAGCACGCTGACCACCAGGTCGTCGGTGTCCCGGACGCTCTTGCCCGCCTCGGCCTTGGTGACCGGCCGCTCGACCAGGTCGAGGCCCGAGCCCTGCTGGATGAGGTCCTCCATGACCGTGCCCGCGCTGGGGCTGAGCACCGACAGACCGAGCAGCCGGCCGGCGGCGCTGGCGCTGGTGATCACCGCGTCCGCGCCGGACTGGCGCAGCAGCGGCGCGTTCTCCTCCTCGCGGACCGCGGCGACGATCTTCGCCCCGCGGTTGAGCTGGCGGGCCGTCAGCGTGACCAGTACGGCGGTGTCGTCGCGCTGGGTGGCGATGACGATCTGACGGGCCCTCTGCACCTCGGCCCGGAGCAGCACATCGCTGCGGGTGGCGTCTCCTATGACGCCGACGAACCCGTCCGCGTTGGCCGCGTCGATGACCTTGCTCGACGGGTCGACGACGACGATGTGGTCCTTGGCCAGTCCGGTCGCGCAGAGCGTCTGGATCGCGGAGCGCCCCTTGGTGCCGAAGCCGACGATGACGGTGTGGTCGCGCAACTGGGTCCTCCAGCGGTTCAGCCGCCATTCCTCCCGGGTCCGCTCGGTGAGAACCTCGAGAGTCGTGCCGACCAGGATGATCAGGAACAACACGCGCAAGGGCGTGATCAGCAGGATGTTGGTGAGCCGGGCGCTGTCGCTGTGCGGGACGATGTCGCCATAACCCGTGGTGGAGAGGGTCACCGTCGAGTAGTAGGCCGCGTCAAGGAAGTCGACCGTGTCGTCGGCGTTGTCGTGATAGCCCTCGCGGTCGAGGTACACGATCATCACCGTCAGCAGGAGCACGCCGAGGGCCATCAGCAGCCGCTTGGCGACCTGGCGCAGCGGCTTGTCGACGATCCGGCGGGGCAGCTTCACCCGGGCGTTCTCGTCGGCCCGGCGGGCCATGGCGTCCTGTCCGGGAAGTTTCACGTGAAACACGCTCCTGTGGGCGCGCTGCCCGCCACGGCCGACAGCGCCATCGGCGCCGACCAGGGCAGATCGAGTACGTCGAGGGTGTCACCGGCGCGTGCGCCGCCCGGCGGGACCACGGCCATGCCGTCCGCGGCGGCGATGCCGCGGAGCATGGCGGGCCCGTTGTAGTGCAGCGGTACGAGGTGGTCGCCGCGGTGGACGACGGGGACGAGCCGGGTGTCGTGCGGATGCCCCTGCACCTCGTCGCGCACGGGTCCCCGGTACGGCTCCGCGGCCGGACGGCCGGACCGGGCGCGCAGCAGCGGCTCGGCGAGCGTGAGCAGTCCGGAGACGGCCGCCAGCGGATTGCCGGGCAGCCCGACGAGATGGCGGCCGCCGGCCAGGCGGGCCAGCAGCATCGGATGCCCCGGGCGCACCGACACCCCGTCCACCAGGAGTTCCGCACCGGCCTTGGCCAGGACGGGGTGGACATGGTCGACGGGGCCGGCGGCGGTACCGCCGGTCGTGATCACCAGGTCCGCGGCGGAGCCGGTGACGGCGGTGTACAGGGCGTCGGCGTCGTCGCCGATGCGGCGGGTGCCGAGGACGTCGGTGCCGAGGGCCTGCAGCCAGGGGCCGAGCAGGGGGCCGAGGGCGTCACGGATCAGGCCCTCGTGGGGGAGACCCGAGGTGAGCAGCTCGTCGCCGAGGACCAGGACCTCGACGGTGGGGCGGGGCAGGACGAGCAGCTCGTCGTACCCGGCGGCCGCGGCCAGCCCGAGCACGGCGGGGGTGACCAGCGCGCCGGCGGGCAGCAGCGGATCGCCGGTCCGGCACTCCTGGCCGCGCGGGCGGATGTCCTGGCCCGGGACGACCTCGCGCTCGGCGTGCAGCCGGCCGCCCGTGCCGGTGCGGGCGTGCTCGCTGCGGATCACGGCGGTGGCCCCGGACGGGATCCGGGCGCCGGTGGCAATGCGTACGGCGGTGCCGTCGCCGAGGGCGGCGGCGCGGGCGTGTCCGGCGAGGACCGCGCCGTCCTCGTCGATCCGCCAGGGGCCGGGGCCGGCGACGGCCCAGCCGTCCATGGCGGAGGTGTCGAAGGACGGCAGGTCGGTGAGCGCGGCCAGCGTCCCGCCGAGGAGGCGGCCGAGCGCCGCGTCGAGGGGGACCGGCTCGGGCGCCGGCCGTCCGGATCCTCCGGCCCGCCGCGCCGTCTCCCTGGCCTCGGGCCAGGGGGTGGCGTGGTGGCGGTGGGGACGCGGCGCGGCCGGGTCCCGGTCCGGGGGCGGGCTCGTGGCCGGGGCCGGGGCCTGGAGGGCGAGGGCGTCGTCGAGCGCGCCGGAGAGGCCGTCGCCCGTACCGGCGGGGCCGCCGATGCCCGCGGGGTCGCCCGTACCGGCGGGGCCGGGCGTGCGCGCGCCGCCGTTCCCGTCCGTCGTGCCCGCCGGGTCGGCGCCGGGGGCGGAGGTCGGCGGGGTCATCCGGCCTCGTCCTGCGCCGCCTCCGCGGCCCAGCGCTCGGCGAGCGCGGCCGCCTTGCGGGCCGCCTCGGCGACGGCCTCGGGGCCGCCGTTCGCCTGCGCCGCCGCGTATCCGACCAGGAAGGTGGTCAGCGGGGCGGCGGGCCGGGCCACCCCGTGGGCGGCGTCGCGCGCCAGGTCGAGCAGGACGCCGGTGTCGACGTCGAGTTCGATGCCCAGTTCGGCCTTGACTGCGGTGATCCATTCGTCCAGCACGTTCCCATGCTCCCTGATCCGTGCCCGGGCCGCGGCGAGGTCCTCCCAGGTGTCGCAGTCGAAGGAGGCCAGGGGGTCCGCGGCGATCCGGGCGGTCCGGAGCCCCTGGGTGAGCCGTCGCAGCGACAGGCCCGCGAGCCCGCCGTGCTCCTCGCCGACCGCCGCGAGCCGACGCCGTACCGGTGCGCTCCGGTACGCCGCCACCAGCGGCTGGTCGCGCCCGTCGGCGTCGACGGCGAGCACCACGTCGGCCGCCGTGTCGCCCGCGAGGGCGTCCACCAGCCGGCGGACCATGGCCTCGCCGAGGAACGGCAGGTCGGCGGAGAGCACCAGCACGACGTCGGCGGAGGTCTGCCGCAGCCCGGCGTCGAGCGCGGCCAGCGGGCCGCCGCCGGGCGGCTCCTCGCGCGCCCACGCCACCGGCCGGACGGTCGGGCGCGGATCGCCGACGACGACGGTCCGCCCCGCGGTCCGGCATCCGTCGAGCACGCGGTCGAGCAGCGCGCGCCCGCCGACGCTCAGCGCGGGCTTGTCCGCCCCGCCGAGCCGCGTGGCGGCGCCCCCGGCGAGCAGAACGGCGTCAAACGAGATCGTCACCCCAGCAGTATGGTCCGCGCCCATGACGACGCCCGGACCGAGGCAGGGGAAGAGCCTCGGCCCGGGCGTCCGGGTGGTGTCGGCCGGGCGGAACGGCCGGCGGGATCAGAGCGTGCGGAGCAGTACCGCCGGGTTCTCCACGCAGTCCGCGACGTAGCGCAGGAAGCCGCCGGCCGTGCCGCCGTCGCAGACCCGGTGGTCGAACGTGAGCGACAGCTGGACGACCTGACGGACCGCCAACTCGCCCTGGTGCACCCACGGCTTGGGGACGATCCGGCCCACGCCGAGCATCGCGGCCTCGGGGTGGTTGATGATCGGCGTGGAACCGTCCACCCCGAACACCCCGTAGTTGTTCAGCGTGAACGTGCCGCCGGTGAGGTCCGCCGGGGTCAGCGTGCCCTGCCGGGCGGACTCGGTGAGCCGGGCGAACTCGGCCGTCAGCGATTCCGCCGACCGGGTGTGCGCGTCGCGGACGACCGGCACGACCAGACCGCGGTCGGTCTGCGCGGCGAAGCCGAGGTGCACGGACGGCAGCCGGACGATCTCCTTCGCCTCCGTGTCCACGGTCGAGTTCAGCTCCGGGAACCGGGCGAGCCCGGCCGCGCAGATCCGGGCCAGCAGCGCGAGCACGGAGATCTTCGGGGCGCCCACCGCATTCATGGCGGCGCGGGCGGCCATCAGCTCCGTGGCGTCCGCGTCGACCCAGGTCGTCGCGTCGGGGATCTCGGTACGGCTGCGGGACAGCTTGGCCGCGACCGCGCCCCGGACTCCGCGCAGCGGCACCCTCTCCCAGCCTTCGGCCGGGGGTGCCCCCATCGCGCTTCGCTCCCCGACGGCCGTGACCGACGTGGCAGGCGCGGCGTACGCAGCCGGCGCGGCCTGCTGAGCGGCGGGAACGGCCGCAGGGGCCTCCGCCTCACGGACCGCGCGTTCCACGTCGGCCCGCAGGATCAGCCCGTCGGGGCCCGAGCCGCGCAGCGCCCGCAGGTCCAGGCCCTTCTCCCGGGCCACCTTGCGCACCAGCGGCGAGATGACCGGCACCGGACCGTCGACGACGGCGGGCACGACGGCCACGGGGGCCGCGGCCGGAGCGGCCGGGGCCGCCGGGCTCTCCCGCCGGACCCGGCGGCGCCGGGCCGCGGGGCCCGCCGTGCCGTACCCGACCAGCACGTTCCCGGAGTACTCCGAGGACTCCGCGTCCTTCGCCTCGGCCTTCGGAGCCGCAGCGGATGCGGGCGCGCCGGACGCGGGCGCCGCGGACTCCCCCACGGCGACCGTCAGCAGCGGTGCGCCGACCGGGAGTTCGGTTCCCTCCTCGCCGAACCGGGCGGTGACCACACCGCCGTACGGACAGGGCACCTCGACCATCGCCTTGGCCGTCTCGACCTCGACGACCGGCTGGTCGATGGCGACCACGTCGCCGACGTTCACCAGCCAGCGGACGATCTCCGCCTCGGTCAGTCCCTCACCGAGGTCGGGCAGCTTGAACTCGAGCACCTGGGCCATCAGCTCTCCGCCTCCCACTGCAGCCGCGCCACCGCGTCGAGGACCCGGTCCACGCCCGGCAGGTGGTGCCGCTCCAGCATCGGCGGCGGGTACGGGATGTCGAAGCCGGCGACCCGCAGCACGGGGGCCTCCAGGTGGTGGAAGCAGCGCTCGGTCACCCGGGCGGCTATCTCCCCGCCGGGGCCGCCGAAGCCGGTCGACTCGTGGACGACCACGGCCCGGCCGGTACGCCGCACGGACGCGCAGACCGTCTCGTCGTCGAACGGCACGAGCGAGCGCAGGTCCACGACCTCCAGGTCCCAGCCCTCCGCCTGCGCCGCCTCGGCCGCCTCCAGGCAGACCGGCACGGACGGGCCGTAGGTGATCAGGGTGGCGCTGGTGCCGGGACGGCGCACGACCGCCTTGCCGATCGGCTCGACCGCGGCCGGGGACTCCGGCGACCAGTCGGACTTCGACCAGTAGAGCCGCTTGGGCTCCAGGAAGATCACCGGGTCGTCGGAGGCGATCGCCGCCCGCAGCATGCCGTACGCGTCCTCGACCGTGGCCGGGGTGACGACGTGCAGGCCGGGGGTGGCCATGTAGTACGCCTCGGAGGAGTCGCTGTGGTGCTCGACGCCGCCGATGCCGCCGCCGTACGGCACGCGCACCACCAGCGGCATCGGCATCGCGCCGCGGGTCCGGTTGCGCATCCGGGAGACATGGCTGATCAGCTGCTCGAACGCCGGGTAGGCGAACGCGTCGAACTGCATCTCGACGACCGGCCGCAGCCCGTACATCGCCATGCCGACCGCGGTGCCGAGGATGCCGGCCTCCGCGAGCGGGGTGTCGGTGACGCGGTCCTCGCCGAACTCCTTCTGCAGCCCGTCGGTGACCCGGAAGACACCGCCGAGCGTGCCGACGTCCTCGCCGAGCACGTGCACCGTCGGGTCCTCGGCCATCGCGTCGCGCATGGCGCGCTGCAGCGCCTGCGCCATGGTGGCCGGGCGCGGCTTCGCCGCCACCGTCTTCGCCACCGTCGTCGCCCTCGTCATCACGCCTCGCTCTCGGCGTCGAGCTCGGCACGCAGCTGCGCCGCCTGCTCGCGCAGCTGTGCGGTCTGCTCCGCGTACACATGGGCGAACAGGTCCATCGGGTCGAGCACCGGGTCCGCGTTCATCCGCTCGCGCAGCTGCGCCGCCATCGTCTCGGCGGACTCGGCCGCCTCCCGCACGCCGTCCTCGTCGAGCACTCCGCGCTCCGTCAGGTCCCGCTCCAGAATCCGGATCGGATCGTGCGCC
This sequence comes from Streptomyces solicamelliae, assembly GCF_045348655.1. Classification (NCBI taxonomy): domain Bacteria; kingdom Bacillati; phylum Actinomycetota; class Actinomycetes; order Kitasatosporales; family Streptomycetaceae; genus Streptomyces; species Streptomyces solicamelliae. Next base: position 3,646,135 of record NZ_CP160404.1, on the reverse strand, counting down.
CGCCATGCCTCGACCTCGCTCTCCCCGCGGTAGCGGGTGGCGTCGTCGGCGTTGGTGTGGGCGTCGATCCGGTAGGTGACGGCCTCCACGAGGGTCGGGCCGCCGCCGCGCCGGGCACGGGCCACCGCCTCGGTGAGCACCTGGTGCACCGCCACGGCGTCGTTGCCGTCGACCAGCCGGCCCGGCATGCCGTAACCGACGGCCTTGTGGGCCAGGGAGGGGGCCGCGGTCTGCTTGGCGAGCGGCACGGAGATGGCGAAGCCGTTGTTCTGCACGAGGAAGACCACGGGGGCCTGCCAGACGGCCGCGAAGTTCAGCGCCTCGTGGAAGTCGCCCTCGCTGGTGCCGCCGTCGCCGACCATGGCCAGCGCGACGACGTCGTCGCCCTTCAGACGGGCGGCGTGCGCCAGGCCCACGGCGTGCGGCAGCTGGGTGGCCAGCGGCGTGCTCAGCGGGGCTATGCGGTACTCCCGCGGGTCGTAGCCGGTGTGCCAGTCGCCGCGCAGCAGCGTCAGGGCCTGCACGGGGTCGAGCCCGCGGGCCACGGCGGCGAGGGTGTCGCGGTACGACGGGAAGAGCCAGTCCTGCTCCTGCAGGGCCAGCGCGGCCGCGACCTCGCTGGCCTCCTGGCCGGTGGTGGAGGGGTAGACGGCGAGCCGGCCCTGCTTGGTGAGGGCGGTGGCCTGCGCGTTGTACCGGCGGCCGCGCACCAGCTCGGCGTACAGCCGGCGCAGCAGCTCGGGGTCGGCGTCGGCCATCGCGTCCGTGCCGATCACCCGGAAGGGCGAGGCGTCGGGCAGCAGCGGCGCGGGGTCGGTGCGCGGCTGCCAGGCGGGCGGCGGGGTGGGCCGGTACGCGACGGCGGCGGGCGGCGCTTGGACTGTCGAACTGCGCTGTTGCAACGAGTCCACCTCCTCGTGGGAGCGGGCACTAGACCCGATGGCGGGGGGCGCGAATGTGGCGCGCCTCACCTACCGATTGTTCGGTCGTGGACGCATTTTGGCTACAGGCGGCCCGAGCCTGTGGACAATCGGTTCTCCACAGCCTGGGATAGGAGCAGGTCGTCCATGCGAGGGAGGCGGGGGGACATGGTGGATGAACAAATGGCCGACGGCGGGGACGAGGCGCCCGCACCGCGCCCGCTGGACTCGGTCGACAAGGCGATTCTGCGCATCCTGCAGACGGACGGTCGCGCCTCGATACGCTCGGTGGCCGAACGGGTACACGTCTCCCGGGCCAACGCCTACGCGCGGATCAACCGGCTGATCGACGACGGGGTGATCCGCGGTTTCAGCGCGCGGCTCAACCACGAACGGGCCGGCCACGGCGCGTCCGCGTACATCACCCTCAAGATCGTCCAGAACTCCTGGCGCACCGTGCGCGAACAGCTCCAGGCCCTGCCGGGTGCCACGCACATCGCCCTGGTCAGCGGGGATTTCGACGTGCTGCTGCTGGTGCACACGCCGGACAACAGGACGCTGCGCGAGCTCGTCCTGACGCGGATCCAGGCCATCCCGGAGGTGCTGTCCACCCGGACCCTGCTGGTCTTCGAGGAGACGGACCTGGACCCCGACGGGCCTTAGGGCCCCGCCGGGGTCGTACACATGCGCTCAGCGCGCCGTACGCAGCCCGTCGAAGGCCAGATGCACCACGGTGTCGGCGAGCTGCGCGCGGTCCGCCTCGCCGCTCGGCCCCGGATGCGGCCGGTACCACTCCACCAGCGAGTTCACCATGCCGAACAGCAGCCGGGTGGCGAGCCGTATGTCCACGTCGGCCCGCAGGTCCCCGTCGGCGACGGCCGCCTTCAGCAGCTCCGCCACCCGCTGGTCGAACTCACGCCGCCGCTCCAGCGCCCACCGCTCGGTCGAGGTGTTGCCGCGCACCCGCAGCAGCAGCGTCACGTACGGCAGCTCCGCGGTCAGCACCTCGACCGTCCGCCGCGTCACGTACTCGACCCGCTCCAGGGCCGTGCCCCGCTGCGCCCCGGACTCGTCCAGGATCGCGAACAGCCCGTCGAGCGCCCGGCTCACCGCCCGCCGCAGCAGCTCCTCCTTGCCGGACACATGGTGGTAGATCGAGGACTTGGAGATGCCGGCGGCCTTGGACAGGTGCTCCATGGAGGTGCCGTCGTAGCCGCGCTCGTTGAAGACCCGGACGGCCACCGAGAGCAGCGTCTCCGGGGTGTAGGTGTCGCGCTTCGCCGTCGTCACGGTCACTCGCCCCCCTCGGCGTACGCCCGGCGCAGCAGCGCCAGGGAGGGCGTGTAGCGGCTGCCGGGCATCCGCTCGTCGAGGTTCTCGAGCAGGTCGTGCGCCCAGCCGAAGCGGAGCCGGCGGCCCCATTCGACGGGCCCGAGCGGATAGCTGACGCCCAGCCGCATCGCGGTGTCGATGTCCTCGGCGGAGGCGACGCCCTTCGCGAGGGCGTCGGCGGCGAGGTCGACCAGCATCGCCACGGTGCGGGCGACGATCATGCCGGGGACGTCCTTGATGACGCTGACCTTCTTGCCGAGCGCCTGGAACAGGCCTATCGACTCGCGCAGCGTCTCCCAGGAGGTGTCCTCCGAGGCCGACAGCGCGATCCGGGTCGCCTTGCGGTAGTCGAGCGCCAGGTCGAAGTAGACGACGTCGCGGAACTCGATCGAGGTCTGGCCGTCCGCGAGCACCAGCTGGCCGCCGCTCGGCAGCACGAAGCGGGTGCCGTGGTCCTCCTCGGTCTCGCGGACCGTGATCCCGGCCTCGCGGACCATCGCGATCAGCTCCCCGGCCGGCCCCAGATCGCCCTCGACGGTGATCTCCGCGGGCGGCTCGGTCACCGGGGCGGTGTGCGGCTCGGGGGCCGCGGCGCCCTCCGCGTAGGAGTACCAGCCCCGGCCCGACTTGCGGCCGAGCCGGCCCGACTCGACCAGCCGGCGCTGGGCGAGCGAGGGGACGAACTTCGGGTCCTGGAAGAACGACTCCCAGACCGAGCGGGTGACCGCCTCGTTCACGTCCTGGCCGATCAGGTCGGTCAGCTCGAACGGGCCCATCCTGAAGCCGCCGCACTCGCGCAGCACCGCGTCGATGGTGGCCGGGTCGGCGCCGCGCTCCTCGTACACCGCGAACGCCTCGGCGTAGAAGGGCCGGGCGATCCGGTTGACGAGGAAGCCGGGGGTGTCGGCGCAGCGCACCGGGGTCTTGCCCCAGGCCTTCGCCGTCTCGTACGCGGCCTCGGCCACGGCCTCGGCCGTGGCGTGCCCGCTGACCACCTCGACCAGCGGGAGCAGCGGCGCCGGGTTGAAGAAGTGCAGCCCGACGAAGCGCTCCGGCAGCCGCAGCGCCCCGGCGACGGCCGTGACGGAGAGCGAGGAGGTGTTGGTGGCGAGCAGACAGTCGTCTCCGACGACCTTCTCCAGCGCGGCGAAGAGCTCCTGCTTGACGTCCAGACGCTCGACCACGGCCTCGACGACGAGGGCGCTGTCGGCCAGCTCGGCGAGCTGCTCGGCCGGATACAGGCGCGCGACGGCGGCATCGCGCGCCGCCTCGTCCATCCGGCCCTTCTCGACCAGACGGTCCAGCCGGGCGGCGATCGCCCGGACGGCGGACTCGGCCACCCCGGGAACGGTGTCGTGGAGCCGGACCGGATGGCCCGCGACCAGCGCGACCTGGGCGATGCCCTGGCCCATGGTGCCGGCGCCGACGACGGAGACGGTTCGGCTGTGCTCGATGGCGGTCATGTCGGTGATCCTCCCCTACCGGGTCATCCACAGGTTCTGCGGACCCCCTTGAACCGACCGATCGTTCGGTTACTCTAACTCTGTCCGTGCTTTTCTGCCCAGCGACTCCGTCCGCAGGTTCCTGCCCACCCGTCTCCCACCACCACCCGTTGAGGAGCGCTTCGCGCGCCCATTCAATCGAGCTCACCGAGGAGTTGGTCCTTGATGGCCGCCGCTCAGCTGACCACCGACACCCTGGCCGACAGGCACCGGCCGACGCTCGACCAGGCGCTCGACACGATCCGCACCCGCGCCTACTGGTCCCCGCACCCCGAGCACCCCAAGGCCTACGGGGAGAACGGCTCGCTGAACGCCGCCGACGGCCTCGCCGCGTACCGGGACCTGCTCGACGGCCGCTTCGAGCTCGACCAGCCCGGCACGGACGGCTGGACCGGTGGCGAGATCTCGCCGTACGGCCCCGTCCTCGGCATCGAGTACCCCCACGCCGACATCGACGTGCTGCTCCCCGCCATGCGCGCCGGCATGACCGCCTGGCGCGAGGCCGGCCCCGAGACCCGCGCCCTGGTCTGCATGGAGATCCTCGCCCGGATCTCCGCCCGCACCCACGAGTTCGCGCACGCGGTCATGCACACCAGCGGCCAGGCGTTCATGATGGCGTTCCAGGCCGGCGGCCCGCACGCCCAGGACCGCGGCCTGGAGGCCGTGGCCTACGCGTACGCCGAGCAGACCCGCACCCCGTCCGGCGACGCCGCCTGGTCCAAGCCGCAGGGCAAGAAGGACCCGCTGGAGCTGACCAAGCAGTTCACCCCGGTCGCCCGCGGCATCGCCCTGATGATCGGCTGCAACACCTTCCCGACCTGGAACGGCTACCCGGGCCTGTTCGCCTCCCTCGCGACCGGCAACCCGGTCCTGGTCAAGCCGCACCCGCAGGCCGTCCTGCCGCTGGCGCTCACCGTGCGGGTCGCCCGCGAGGTGCTCGCCGAGGCCGGCTTCGACCCGAACCTGGTCGCGCTGGCCGTCGAGCGGCCCGGCGAGGGCATCGCCAAGACGCTGGCCGTCCGCCCCGAGATCAAGATCATCGACTACACGGGCTCGACCGCCTTCGGCGACTGGCTGGAGGAGAACGCCCGGCAGGCCCAGGTCTACACGGAGAAGGCCGGCGTCAACACCGTCGTCGTCGACTCCACCGACGACTACAAGGGGATGCTCTCCAACCTGGCCTTCTCGCTCTCGCTCTACAGCGGCCAGATGTGCACCACCCCGCAGAACCTGCTGATCCCGCGCGACGGCATCACCACCGACGCGGGCCCCAAGTCGTACGACGAGGTGACCGCGGACCTCGCGGCCGCGGTCGGCGGGCTGCTCGGCGACGACGCCCGGGCCAACGCGCTGCTCGGCGCCCTGGTCAACCCCGATGTGAAGGCCCGCCTGGAGGCGGCCGCGGGGCTCGGCGAGGTCGCCCTGGAGTCCCGCGAGGTGGAGAACCCGGACTTCCCCGGCGCCGTCGTCCGCACCCCGGTGATCGTGAAGCTGGACGGCAACAAGCCGGAGGCGCAGGCCGCGTACTTCTCCGAGTGCTTCGGCCCGGTCTCCTTCGCGGTCCGCGTCGACTCCACCGGCGACGCGCTGGAGCTGCTGCGGCGCACGGTCCGTGAGAAGGGCGCGATGACCGTCGGCGCGTACACGACGTCCCCGGACGTCGAGCGGGCCGTCGAGGAGGTCTGCCTGGACGAGTCGGCCCAGCTCTCGCTCAACCTGACCGGCGGCGTCTTCGTCAACCAGACCGCGGCGTTCTCCGACTTCCACGGCTCCGGCGGCAACCCGGCCGCCAACGCGGCCCTGTGCGACGGCGCGTTCGTCGCCAACCGCTTCCGGGTCGTCGAGGTCCGCCGCCAGGCCTGACGGCCCGCCCGCGGATGCGACGCGGGCGTCCCCGAGGACCTGCTACGCCTCGGGGGCGTCCGCGATCTCGGCGTGCCGCTGGATCCAGGCGTGCATGGCGATCGCCGCCGCCGCGCCCGCGTTGATGGAGCGGGTCGAGCCGAACTGGGCGATCGAGCACGTCATCGCGGCGTGCTTCCGGGCCTCCTCGGTGAGGCCCGGCCCCTCCTGCCCGAACAGCAGCACACAGCGCCGCGGCAGCACGGTCCGTTCCAGCGGCACCGCGCCCGGCAGGTTGTCGATCCCGATGATCGGCAGGTCCTCCGCCAGGGCCCAGGCCGTCAGCGACTCGGTGTCCGGGTGGTGGCGGACGTGCTGGTACCGGTCGGTGACCATCGCCCCGCGCCGGTTCCAGCGACGCCGGCCCACGATGTGGATCTCCTTCGCCAGGAACGCGTTCGCGGTGCGCACCACCGAGCCGATGTTGAAGTCATGGCCCCAGTTCTCCACCGCCACGTGGAAGTCGTGCCGCCGGGTGTCCAGGTCGGCGACGATCGCCTCCCGCGTCCAGTACCGGTACCCGTCCACGACGTTGCGCCGGTCGCCGCCGGCCAGCAGCTCCGGGTCGTACCGCTCGCCCCGCGGCCAGGGCTCCGGGTGCGGCCCGACGCCGACCTCGGTCCCGTACCCGTCGTCGTACTGCAGGGGCTCGGCCGGCGAGGTCTCGTCGGGACTGCTCGGCTGTTCGGCGGTGCTGGTGGTCACCCGACGAGGGTACGGGCAGGGGACTCCGCCCCGGCGTCCCGCGGCCCGGGCACCGTGCCCCGGCCCAGCCGCACCAGCGCCCGGTCCCGGCCGCGCGCGGCCCGCGCGCCCAGCCACACCAGGAACGCCGTCGGCAGGAAGACAGCGTCGGCGGCGATCATCGCCATGGAGAAGAACGGCAGCCCGAGCAGCACGGCTATGCCCGCGTGCTCCAGCATCATCGCGGCCAGCAGGACGTTCTTGACCTTGCGGTTGAACAGCGTGAACGGGAACGCGACCTGCACCAGGACCGTTCCGTAGGTGAGCAGCATCACCACCACGCCGCCCGACGCCAGCAGGTCCGAGAGCGCCGGCCAGGGCGAGAAGTAGTCCAGCTTGAGGGGGTAGTACAGGGCGGTGCCGTCCTGCCAGCGCGAGCCCTGGATCTTGTACCAGCCGGCCGTGGCGTAGATCAGGCAGACCTCCGCCATGATCACCAGCAGCGCGCCGTTGTGCACGAGGTTGGCCATCACCTCGAGCAGCGTGCGCGGCTCGCCGGGGGCGTACCGGCAGACCACCCACCACAGCGCCTGGCCCAGCCAGAGCAGCCAGAGCAGCGTCAGGAACCAGGTCTCGCCGGTCCGGTCGGAGAAGTACGTGGCCGCCAGCACGAAGCCGCCGAGCACCGTCCACAGCAGCGGTCCGACGACGTCCCGGCGCTCCGGGCGGTCGGCCTCGCGGGCGGCCCGCGAGGCCCGGCGGGCGTCGAGGGACCAGACCTGCCCGCAGCGGGTCAGGACGAGATAGAGCGCCATGATGTGGATGACGTTGTCGCCGCCGTCGCCCATGAAGATGGAGCGATTCTGCAGCGACAGCACCCCGGCCATGAAGACCGCGGACATGGCGCGGGTACGCCAGCCGACCAGCAGCAGGGCGCTGGACAGCACGGCGAGCGCGTAGACGAGCTCGAACCAGAGGCGCCCGTCGGACCACATCAGGGCCGTGAAGGAGCCGTTGTCGGCGATCAGCCGGCGGCCCATGTCCCAGGCCCAGGGGCCGTCCGGGCCGTAGAGCTCGTGGCGGTGCGGCAGCTCGCGCAGCAGGAACAGCAGCCAGGTCAGCGAGAAGCCGATGCGGACGATCGCGGTCTGGTACGGGCCGAGGGCGCTGCCCGTGACGCGCTGGACGGCGCGGGCGAGCCGGCGGTCGAGCGGCTCGCGGCGAGCGGGAGCCGGGCCGGGAGCGGGCGCCGGGGCGGGGGTGGCGTGCAGACCGGTCATCGGGCGGCCTCCGTCCCGGTACGGTCCTGGCCCGCGCCGGCGGGCCGATCGGCGGCTGTCACCGTCCACCACGGCAGGGTGCGGTACTCGGTGGGGCGGCTGCCCTTCTCGGTGCTCCACGGGGGTCTGGCGACCCAGCGGGTCTCAGAGCGCACCTGGATCCGCTCGACGCGGCCGCCGACGCGGTCCTCGTCGAGGCGGAGCATCACCATGCGGCGAACGTACTGCTCGGAGAGCCGGCCGCGCATGCCGTTGGGCACGTTGTCGGCGTTGTGGGAGTTCACGAAGAAGTCCCAGCCGCGGCGCAGCTCGTTCTGGAAGGCGTGGCTGGGCAGCGGGTTCCCGCGTATCTGCTCGGCGTCCTGGGCGGACAGGTCGATCCAGCCGGTGGTGCGCCGCCCGCCGTCGGCGCTCGCGACGACGGCGCGGACCTGGACGGCGATGTTGGTCTGCAGCGGGTTGGGGGCGAACAGCTTCCAGTTCTGCTCGAACTCGGGGTAGACCCAGTCGTCCACCGCCTCGCCGTTCTGCTTGGTCAGCGTGTTCGCCGGCGCGACGTGCAGGAACACCATCGATATGTGCCAGCAGGCGAGGACCGCGACCACGGCGAGGGTCACGGCGGCCACGACCTGGTACGGCAGGGACAGAGCGGCGATGCCGCCGCGGGAGCCGGCGTCGCGCCCGCCCGCGTCGTCGTACGAGTCCATCCCCGCCCCGATCCCGATCGGCCCCGTCATCCACAGGTCAGTCATCCACAGGGTTGACACCTTACGGGCCGCCGACCCACCATTGAAGTCATTCAACCGAACGATCGGTCGGTAGGGGATCCGATGACCACAGGGACGTCAGCGACAGAAGTGACCGTGGACGCGTCCGTCCTCGAGGCGGTGTTCGACGCCGCCGTCGCGGCCGACGAACGCATCGAGCCGCGGGACTGGATGCCGGACGCCTACCGGGCCACACTCGTCCGCCAGATAGCGCAACACGCACACTCCGAGATCATCGGCATGCAGCCGGAGGCCAACTGGATCACCCGCGCCCCCTCGCTGCGGCGCAAGGCCATCCTGATGGCCAAGGTGCAGGACGAGGCGGGCCACGGGCTGTACCTGTACAGCGCTGCCGAGACTCTCGGCACCGGCCGGGACGAGCTGCTCGACAAGCTGCACGCCGGCCGCCAGAAGTACTCCTCGATCTTCAACTACCCCACGCTGACCTGGGCCGACGTCGGCGCCATCGGCTGGCTCGTGGACGGCGCGGCGATCACCAACCAGGTCCCGCTGTGCCGCTGCTCGTACGGGCCGTACGCCCGCGCCATGGTCCGGATCTGCAAGGAGGAGTCCTTCCACCAGCGCCAGGGCTACGAGTCCCTGCTCGCGCTGTCCCAGGGCACCCCTGAGCAGCACGCCATGGCACAGGACGCGGTGGACCGCTGGTGGTGGCCCTCACTGATGATGTTCGGCCCGCCGGACGACGAGTCGTCCCACTCCGCCCAGTCCATGGCCTGGAAGATCAAGCGGCACTCCAACGACGAACTGCGCCAGCGGTTCGTCGACATCGCCGCCCCGCAGGCCGAGGCCCTCGGCCTGACCCTCCCCGACCCCGACCTGCGGTGGAACGAGGAGCGCGGGCACTACGACTTCGGCGCGATCGACTGGACGGAGTTCTGGGAGGTCCTCAAGGGCAACGGCCCCTGCAACGAGCAGCGGCTGAGCAAGCGACGCCAGGCGCACGAGGACGGCGCCTGGGTCAGAGAAGCAGCGGCGGCATACGCCGGGAAGCACGGGGAGGCGCAGCGATGAGCACCGACGGATGGCCGCTGTGGGAGGTGTTCGTGCGTTCGCGCCGCGGACTGTCCCACACGCACGCCGGCAGCCTGCACGCGCCCGACGCCGAGATGGCCCTCCGCAACGCCCGGGACCTGTACACCCGGCGCAACGAGGGCGTGTCGATCTGGGTGGTCCCGTCCGCCGCGATCACCGCCTCCTCGCCCGACGAGCGCGACCCGTTCTTCGAGCCCTCGGCCGACAAGCCCTACCGGCACCCCACCTTCTACGAGATCCCGGACGGGGTGAAGCACCTGTGAGCGCCGAGACCCCCGTGACCTCCCTGCCGGCCGCGGCCGCGCTGGCGCTCGGCGACGACGCCCTGATCCTCTCCCACCGGCTGGGGGAGTGGGCCGGCAGCGCACCCGTCCTCGAGGAGGACGTCGCGCTCGCCAACATCGCGCTCGACCTGCTCGGCCAGGCCCGCGTCCTGCTCTCCCTCGTCGGCGACGAGGACGAACTGGCCTACCTCCGCGAGGAGCGCGCCTTCCGCAACGTGCAGCTGGTCGAGCAGCCCAACGGCGACTTCGCGCACACCATCGCCCGGCAGCTGTACTTCTCGACCTACCAGCGCCTGCTGTACGCGGAGCTGGCCGCCGGGGACGGCCCGCTGGCCGGCCTCGCCGCCAAGGCCGTCAAGGAGGTCGCCTACCACCAGGACCACGCCGAGCACTGGACGCTCCGGCTCGGCGACGGCACCGAGGAGAGCCACACCCGGATGCAGCGCGCCGTGGACGCCCTGTGGCGCTACACCGGCGAGCCGTTCCAGCCCGTCGAGGGCCTGGACCTCGACCGGGAGGCCATGGACGCCGCCTGGCTGGAGTCCGTCACCGGCGTGCTGCGCCGCGCCACGCTGACCGTGCCCGAGGGCCCGCGGCTCGGCGCCTGGAGCGCCGGCGCCGGCCGCCAGGGCCTGCACACCGAATCCTTCGGCCGGATGCTCGCCGAGATGCAGCACCTGCACCGCAGCCACCCGGGGGCGACATGGTGACCATGACCGCGCTCGAGGAGGAACTGAGCCGCATAGCCGGCGCCGTTCCCGACCCCGAACTGCCCGTGCTCAGCCTGGCGGAACTCGGCGTACTGCGCGGCGTGCACTACGTCGGACCCGGCAGCGTCGAGGTCGAGCTCACCCCCACGTACACCGGCTGCCCGGCGATCGAGGCGATGTCCACCGACATCGAGCGCGCCCTGCACGACCACGGCGTACCCGAGGTCTCCGTGAAGACCGTCCTGTCCCCCGCGTGGTCCACGGACGACATCACCGAGGAGGGCCGGCGCAAGCTCGCCGAGTTCGGCATCGCCCCGCCCCGCACCCAGTCGGCGACGGCCGGCGGCCCCGTGACGCTGACGCTGGCGATCCGCTGCCCGCACTGCGGCTCCACCGACACCGAGCTGCTCAGCCGCTTCTCCTCCACCGCGTGCAAGGCCCTGCGCCGCTGCGTGGCCTGCCGCGAACCGTTCGACCACTTCAAGGAGTTGTAGATGCAGACCTCACGCTCCGGACGGGCTGAGTTCCATCCGCTCCGGGTGAGCGCGGTCGAGCGGCTCACGGACGACGCGGTGGCCGTGACCTTCGCGGTCCCGCCCGAGCTGCACGACGCCTACCGCCACGCCCCCGGCCAGCACCTCGCCCTGCGGCGCAGTGCCCGCACCGGCGAGGAGATCCGGCGCACGTACTCGATCTGCGCCCCGGCGGCCCGGCCCGGCGAGGCGCCGGTGCTGCGGGTGGGCATCCGGCTCGTGGACGGCGGCGAGTTCTCCACGTACGCGCTCAAGGAACTGGCCGTGGGCGACACCGTCGAGGTCATGGAGCCGATGGGCCGCTTCGTCCTCGAACCGCGGCCCGGGCACTTCGCGGCCGTGGTCGGCGGCAGCGGCATCACGCCCGTGCTGTCCATCGCGGCCACCCTCCTCGAGCGGGAGCCCGAGGCCCGGTTCTGCCTCATACGGAGCGACCGCACGGCGGCGTCCACGATGTTCCTCGACGAGGTCGCGGACCTGAAGGACCGCTTCCCCGACCGCTTCCAGCTGGTCACCGCGCTGTCCCGGGAGGAACAGCAGGCGGGCCTGCCGTCCGGCCGGCTCGACGAGGAACGGCTCACCGCACTGCTGCCCGCGCTGCTGCCGGTCGACGAGATCGCGGGCTGGTTCCTGTGCGGACCGTTCGGCCTGGTGCAGGGCGCGGAGCGCGCGCTGCACGGGCTCGGCGTGCCGCGCGGCCGGGTCCACCAGGAGATCTTCCACGTCGACGACGGCTCCGCGCCGCGGCCCGCCCCCATGGCCGGCGCGCCCGTGCACGCGACCCTCACCGCGACGCTGCACGGCCGGTCGGGCAACTGGCCGGTGCAGGAGGGCGAGACGCTGCTCGACACGGTGCTCCGCTCCCGCGCCGACGCCCCGTACGCCTGCAAGGGCGGAGTGTGCGGCACCTGCCGGGCGTTCCTCGTCCAGGGCGAGGTGCGGATGGACCGGAACTTCGCGCTGGAACCGGAGGAGACCGACGCCGGCTACGTACTGGCCTGCCAGTCCCATCCGGCCACGTCGGAGGTGGAGCTCGACTTCGACCGCTGAGCCTGCGGCCATTCCCTTCCCCTAGAACCTGTTCTATCTTGACGCTCCGTCAGTGCGCGTCAGGACGGCAACAGGAGGGCAGGGCTGTGGACTTCACCTTCACCGAGGAGCAGCAGGCGGCCGCCGAGGCGGCCCGGGGCGTCTTCGCCGACGTCCCGCCCGACGGCGTACCCAGCCCGGCACTCACCCCCGGCGCGGTCGCCGCAGAGTTCGACCGGCCGCTGTGGGCCCGGCTCGCCGACGCCGACCTGCTCGGACTCGTCCTCGACCCGCGGCACGGCGGCGCCGGCCTCGACCCGCTGGCGCTCTGCCTCGTCCTGCGCGAGTCCGCCCGGGTCCTGGCCCGCGTCCCGCTCCTGGAGCACTGCGCCGTCGCGATGACGATCGAGCAGTACGGCAGCCCCGCCCTCGCCGACGCCCTGCTGCCCGGCGCCGGCCGCGGCACGCCCGTCCTCACCGCCGGCGCACACGGCCGCACCGGCCACGACCCCGCCGAACTCGCCGCCACCGCCCGCCGCGACGGCGACTCCTGGATCGTCGACGGCCTCCACTCCCACGTCCCCTGGGCCCACTCCGCGGACCTCGTCGCGCTGCCCGCGCACACCCCCGACGGCCGCGCCGTCATCGCCCTGGTCCCCCGCGGCCACGAGGGCCTGACGCTGGCCGAGCAGTACTCCACCAGCGGCGAACTGCTCGCCGAGGCCCGCCTCGACGCGGTACGCCTCGACGTCGACCGGGTCATCGACGCCGACGGCGCCTGGGACCGGCTCCGCGACGTCCTCGCCACCGGCACCTGCGCGCTCGCCCTCGGACTGGGCGAGCGCGTCCTCGCGATGACCGGCGAGTACACCGGCAAGCGGGAACAGTTCGGCTTCCCCGTCGCCACCTTCCAGGCCGTCGCCGTACAGGCCGCGGACCGCTACATCGACCTGCGCGCCATGGAGGTCACCCTCTGGCAGGCCGCCTGGCGGCTCGGCAGCGGCGCCGGCGGGCCACTGCCCGTCGCCGGGGACATCGCGGTGGCGAAGATCTGGGCCTCGGACGGAGTGCGCCGGGTCGTCCAGACCGCGCAGCACCTCCACGGCGGCTTCGGCGCCGACACCGACTATCCGCTGCACCGCTACCACGCCTGGGCCAAGCACCTGGAACTCTCCCTCGGCCCGGCGGCCGCGCACGAGGAGACCCTGGGCGACCTGCTGGCCGCCCACCCGCTGGCCTGACGCCTACAGCACGTACGCGGCGGCGCCGCCCTCGCTGACCATCGGGCGGCCCGCGCCGTCCCAGGCGTACATGCCTCCGTCGACGTTGACCGCGTCGATGCCCTGCTGCACCAGGTACTGGGTGACCTGGGCCGAACGCCCGCCGACCTTGCACATCACGTACGCGCGGCGGCCGTCGGCCACCGCCTCGGTCACCTCGCCGAAGCGCGCGACGAAGTCGCTCATCGGCACGTGCAGCGCGCCCTCGACGTGGCCGGCCGCCCACTCGTCGTCCTCACGGACGTCGACCACGAGGGCGTCCGCCGGAACGGAGGTGGCGTCCACCGAGGGAAGCGGGGCGAAGTTCATGGGTCAGGCCTTCTCTCGTTCTCCGGGGATACCGAAAACCTACTGCACCGGGCCGGTCAGCGCGGAGAGCTCCGCCTCGCGCTCGGCGACCTGGGCGAGCAGCTGCTCGGCGATCTCCTCCAGCAGCCGGTCCGGGTCCTCCGGGGCCATCTTGAGCATCTGACCGATGGCGCTGTCCTCCAGGTCCCGGGCGACCACGGTCAGCAGCTCCTTGCGGCGCGAGAGCCACTCGAGCCGCGCGTACAGCTCCTCGCTGTCGTCGACCTGCTCGCGCTCCGGCGCGGGCCCGGCCGCCCATTCCTCCGCCAGCTCCTGCAGCAGGGCGGCGTCGCCGCGCCCGTAGGCGGCGTTGACCCGGGTGATGAACTCCTCGCGGCGGACCCGCTCGGTCTCGTCGCGGGCGAGGTCGGGGTGGGCCTTGCGGGCGAGCTCGCGGTACAGCTTGCGGGCCTCCTCCCCGGGCCGCACCCGCTTCGGCTGCTGCACGGCCCGGCCGGTGAGCATGGCCGCAGCCTCGGCGGACAGGCCGTCGGAGTCCAGCCAGTCGTGGAACAGCTCCTCGACCCCGGGCATCGGCATGACCGCCGCCCGCGCCTCCCGCGCCTTGCGCAGGTCCTCCGGGTCACCGCTGCGCTCGGCCCGCGCCTCGGCGATCAGCGCGTCCAGCTCGTCGAGCCGGGTGTACATCGGGCCCAGCTTCTGGTGATGGAGCCGGGAGAAGTTCTCGACCTCGACCTTGAAGCTCTCGACCGCGATCTCGAACTCGATCAGCGCCTGCTCGGCGGCCCGCACGGCCCGCTCCAGCCGCGCCTCGGGCCGCTCCTCGTTCACACCGCTCACGTTCCCGCCATCACTCACCAGCACGACACCCCCACCCTACGGCCGCAGCGAGGGGGAGGGGCCCCTCCCCCTCCCCTCCCCACCCACCCCGCCCCCGTCGTTCAAACCCCCAGCTCGGCCGCCAGGCGGCCGGTGCGGACGGCCGTGAGGAGGTCGGCGTGGTCGGCCTCCGTGCGGTCGGCGTAGGCGACCGCGAAGGACGCGACGGCGTCGTCGAACTCCTCGTTCTTGCCGCAGTAGCCCGCGAGCAGCCGCGGGTCGGCACTGTGGGCGTGCGCGCGGGCCAGCAGCGCGCCGGTCATGCGGCCGTAGTCGTCCATCTGGTCCGCGGCGAGCGCCGCCGGATCCACGCTGCCCTTCCGGTTCCGGAACTGCCGCACCTGGTACGGCCGGCCCTCGACCGTCGTCCAGCCGAGCAGGATGTCGCTCACCACCTGCATCCGCTTCTGTCCGAGCACCACGCGCCGCCCCTCGTGACCGGCCTGCGCGGCGTCGAAACCGACGGCGGGCAGGTACGGCAGCAGCGCCGACGGCCGCGCCTCCTTCACCTGCAGCACCAGCGGCTCGCCCCGGTGGTCGAGCAGCAGCACCACGTACGAGCGCGTGCCCACGCTGCCGGTGCCGACGACCCGGAACGCCACGTCGTGGATCGCGTACCGGGCGAGCAGCGGCAGCCGGTCCTCGGACACGGTCTCCAGGTACGCGCCGAGCGAGGCGGCGACCGCCGCCGCCTCCGCGTCGGACACCCGCCGCAGCACCGGCGGGGCGTCGACGAAGCGCCGGCCCGTCGTGCCGTCGGCGTCCGTCACCGCCTCCGTCGACTTCGCGGCGAAGCGGGCGCTGGTGTTGTTCCGCGCCTTCTCCGACACCCGCTCCAGCGTGCCCAGCAGGTCCCGCGCGTCGGTGTGCGAGACCAGTTCCTCGTCGGCGATCGCGTTCCAGGCGTCGAACGCCGGGAGCTTCGCGAGGAGCCGCATCGTCCGCCGGTACGCGCCCACCGCGTCGAACGCCGCCGCCCGGCACATGTCCTCGGTCGCCCCCGCCTCGCGCCCGGCGAGGACGAGCGAGGCGGCGAGCCGCTTGACGTCCCACTCCCACGGCCCGACGACCGTCTCGTCGAAGTCGTTGAGGTCGATGACCAGCCGGCCCCGAGCATCGCCGTACAGACCGAAGTTGGCCGCGTGCGCGTCGCCGCATATCTGCGTAGGTATGCCGGTCACCGGCGAGCCGGCCAGGTCGTGGGCCATCAGTCCGGCGCTGCCGCGCAGGAAGGCGAACGGGGTGGCGGCCATCCGGCCGACGCGTATCGGCGCCAGCTCCGGCACCCGGCCCCGGCTGGACTCCTCGACCGCCCGCACCGCGTCCGGCCGGTCGTCGCCGAGCACCAACTCCGCGTGCGCGGACCGGGGCACCCGCTCCCGCAGCCGCCTGCCCCGCTCCTTCGGGGAGTCCGCCGCCCCCGCCGCCGCCCGGCGTGCGAACCCCGGCACGATCGGAACGCGCCCGTCGCCCCCGGCACTTCGCTGCTCCGGCACCGCCACCCGGACCTCGCCCATCGGACGCCCTCCCCGCACTCGTACCGTGTCGCGCGACCGGGCCGCGCAACATCAACTGCGAAGACGGTACCGGCGCCGCCGATCAGCCGTCTGCCCCTGTGGACAGCGCGTTCGTTGTGGACAACTCCGTCACTCACACGGCGACGGACTGCACGGGTTCCTCCTTAATTTCTGAACACTGTCCCCCTAAGCCCCTTCGAGCCCCGCGTCCCGTGCCAGCAGCGCCGCCTGCACCCGGTTCTCGCAGCCGAGCTTCGCCAGGATCCGGCTGACGTACGTCTTCACCGTGCCCTCGCTCATGTGCAGCCGCCGGCCCGCCTCCGCGTTGGACAGCCCCTCGCCGAGCAGCGCGAGCACCGCCCGCTCCCGTTCGCTCAGCGCCTCGACGCGGGCCCGCGCCTCCTCGGCCCGTGCCGCCTCCCGGCCGGACGCCAGCCGGTCCACCACATGACGAGTCGCCGCCGGGGAGAGGTAGGCGTCCCCCGCCGCCGTCGCCCGCACCGCCCGGATCAGCTCGGCCGGCGCGGTGTCCTTCAGCAGGAAGCCGACGCTGCCGTGCTCCAGCGCGCGCAGCACGTTGTCCCGCTCGCCGAAGGTGGTCAGCACGACCACACGGGCCGACGGCGCGGCCCGCCGCAGCTCGGGCAGGGCTGCGAGCCCGTCGAGTACCGGCATCTGGATGTCCAGCAGGACCACGTCCGCAACGTGCGCCCGGGCCGCCTCGACCGCCTCCCGGCCGTTCGCCGCCTCGGCGACCACCTCGATCTCCGGGTCGGAGGTGAGGATCATCCGGATCCCTGCCCTGATCAGCGGCTCGTCGTCGGCGACCACGACCCTGATGCGCCGCCCCGTCACGGCGCCCCCCTTCTCTGCGACCCCTCGGCGTCCCGGCTGCTATCGCCTGACGTCGTACGCCTTCTTCTCGATCAGCTTGCCGTCCTTGAAGCAGAACCGGAAAACCGGTTCGGTCTCGACGGTCACGTCCTCCGGTACCTCCGAGGACATCAGGACCAGGCACGTGGAACCCTCGGGCTCCTTCGGTCCCTTGCCGTGCAGCCCCGACGTCACGACCGTGTCGCCGCTGGGCAGCCGGTCGCGGACGTCCTTCTCCGCCGTGCCCACCGATATCCGCTCGTACTCCGCCGGGTCGATCATCGCCTTGTCCACCGCCCGCACGAGATAGAAGGCCCCGAACCCGACCGCCAGCACCAGGAGCACCATCGCCGCTGCCGCGATGCCGCAGCCCAGCGCCACCCCGCTGCCCCTGCTCCTCGTCCCGCTCCCGCCCTCGCGCAGCGCCATCGCCAACTCCCGTTCCGTGAGGCTCAGGTCGGACAACGGGTCCGACCTCCAGTCCATGACGGGTTCAGCGTCGCGCCGTGGAAGGCTCGTCGACTGCTGCCGGAAGTCGTCGGCCGCATCAACCAAAGGCGCGGCCTGCGGCGCGGATTCGCCCCCGCCGCCGTACGGCAGGACGCCCGCGACCCGGAAGCCGCCGCCGTCGACCGGGCCCGCGTGCACCATCCCGCCGACCAGCCGGGCCCGTTCGTGCAGGCCGGTCAGCCCCTGGCCCCCGCTGACCGCGTCCCCGGCCGGCCGTGCCGGGGCCGCGTTGACGACCTCGACGACGAAGGCGTCCGGCTCGTACCGCAGCTCCACGCCGATCGCCGCGCCCGGTGCGTGCTTGTACGCGTTCGTCAATGCCTCCTGAACGATCCGGTACGCCGCGTGGTCCGCCGCCGCCATCAGCGGCGGCCCATCGCCGGTCCGCTTCAGCCCGACCGTCTTCCCCGCTGCCCTGCCGGCCTCCACCAGCGCCTCGATGCCGGCAGTCCCGCGCCGCGACTCGTCCACCGCGCCGGCCCCGCCCGGACCGGCGTCCACCGGCGCCTCGATCCCGTCGCGCAGGATGCCGACGACCTCGCGCAGTTCGTGCATCGCCGTCACCGACGCGTTCCGCAGCACACTCACCGCCTCGCGCTGGCGGCCGGTCAGCTCCCGGTCCACCTCCAGGGCGCCGGTGTGCACGGAGATCAGCGCCAGCTGGTGCCCGAGGCTGTCGTGCATGTCCTGCGCGATCCGCTGCCGCTCCCGCAGCCTGGCCTGCAGCACGATCATCGACCGCTCCCGCAGCAGCCGCCGGTTGCGGTCCTGCAGTGCGTGCAGCAGCGTCCGCCGTTGTATCCAGTACCGGTGGGCCAGGCCCGGGACGACCGTGGTCGCCAGGAAGTAGATCGTGTTCACGAACGCCAGCCGCAGCGCGCTGTGCCAGTCCCAGGCGTCCAGCAGCATCGTCGTCGCGTACAGCACGTACGCGCCCGTGAACGCGCCCAGCGCCCGCCCCGCGTCGGCGATGTGGCGGCCCGCCGACCAGCCGACCAGCATGAGAAGCACCACATATCCGGGCAACAGCGGCGCGAGGGCGCCCGTGACGACGAGCACAGTGGCGGGGAACCTGCGGCGCAGCAGCGACAGCACCGTGGCGCTCGCCGCCACGGCCGCGGGCCACCAGCCGTCCCGGCCGAGGAGTTCTTCCGTGCCGGCCGCGAGCACCGCCATCAGCAGCGCGAGGACGGCCTCCCCCGCGGTCCGCCGCCGGGTCCACCGCTCCGGGCCCGCGAGCCACCGCCAGGCGTCGGCCGCCCCACCCCTGATCTTCGTCGACGCTTCCACGCCCGCAATCTAGGCAACCCGGCGCCCCGGCCGCGTCCCACTTCCGTCCCGCCCCACCACGACGAACGTCTCGACCCGCCACGCCCGCTGGCGACGCACAACCCATGCCCATGACCCACGACACCAGCTGCGGCATGACCCACGACACCACATGACCCGCGACACAGCACCGCACAACGCAGAAGCCCCGTAGGTCTTTCGACCTACGGGGCTTCCGTCTGGTGCGCGAGGGGGGAGTTGAACCCCCACGCCCTTGCGGGCACTGGAACCTGAATCCAGCGCGTCTGCCTATTCCGCCACCCGCGCATTGGGTGTGTCTCCTGCGCTTCCCGGTTTTTTCGGCCGGTCTGCCTGGCGACATCTGAAGATTAGCACGTCGGCGACCGTGGATTCACATCCGTTTGTTTGGACCCCGTCTCCGGCGAACAGGACCAGCGTCAGGAGGGGCTGCGGGACACTGTCCTGAGGCCGCCTCTACGATCCGTGTGAGAGGTGACACTCGTCCACAGGGCAGAGAAGGGGAACCAGCCGATTTCCCGACGCGTGGATACGATCAGTAAGCAGTACCAGGACGGCAACGACGGAGGAGGTGCCCCATGGGAGTCCTGAAGCGGTTCGAGCAGCGACTCGAAGGTCTCGTCAACGGCACCTTCGCCAAGGTGTTCAAGTCCGAGGTCCAGCCCGTCGAGATCGCCGGCGCCCTCCAGCGCGAGTGCGACAACAACGCGACGATCTGGAACCGCGAGCGGACGGTCGTCCCCAACGACTTCATCGTGGAGCTGAGCGCGCCCGACTACGAGCGCCTCAGCCCGTACTCCGGTCAGCTCGGCGACGAGCTCTCCGGCCTGGTCCGCGACTACGCCAAGCAGCAGCGGTACACCTTCATGGGCCCCATCAAGGTCCACCTGGAGAAGGCCGAGGATCTCGACACCGGCCTGTACCGGGTGCGTAGCCGTACCCTTGCTTCCAGCACCTCGCAGGCGCCCGGCGGTCCGGGCCAAGGCCAGGCGCCGCAGGGTCAGCAGCCCGCGCGCCCCGGCTACGGCTACCCGCCGGCGGGCGCACCGCCGATGCCGGCCGGTCCGCCGCCCGGCGGTCGTCCGGCCGGTCCCGGTCCGGGCCCCCTGCCCGGGGCGCAGGTGCGCCGCTGGATCGAGATCAACGGCACCCGCCACCAGATCTCCCGTCCGACGATGGTGCTGGGCCGCAGCACCGACGCCGACGTGCGGATCGACGACCCCGGTGTATCCCGCCGGCACTGCGAGATCCGGACCGGAACGCCCTCGACGATCCAGGATCTCGGATCCACGAACGGCATCGTGGTAGACGGGCAGCACACCACCCGCGCTACGCTCCGCGACGGCTCGCGGATCGTCGTGGGCAGCACCACCATCGTTTACCGGCAAGCCGAAGGGTGAAGCGGGGGCAATGTCAGAGCTGACCCTCACGGTCATGCGGCTGGGTTTCCTGGCCGTACTGTGGCTGTTCGTGATCGTGGCCGTGCAGGTCATCCGCAGCGACCTGTTCGGCACACGTGTCACGCAGCGGGGCTCCCGCAGGGGAGAGGCACGGCCGCAGCAGGCCGCCGCCGCCAACCGCCAGGCCGCCGCGCCGCCGCCGCAGCGCAACCAGCAGGCGGGTGGCCGGCAGCGCCGTGGCGCCCCGACGAAGCTGGTGGTGTCCGAGGGCACGCTGACCGGCACCACCGTCGCGCTGCAGGGCCAGACCATCACGCTGGGCCGTGCGCACGACTCCACGATCGTGCTGGACGACGACTACGCCTCCAGCAGGCACGCCAGGATCTACCCGGACCGGGACGGTCAGTGGATCGTCGAGGACCTCGGGTCCACCAACGGCACGTATCTCGACCGGACCCGCCTCACCACTCCGACGCCGATTCCGCTGGGCGCGCCGATCCGCATCGGCAAGACCGTCATCGAGCTGCGGAAGTAGTGCTACATCATGAATAGGCGCGAGCGGAGCGAGCGGGACCGGCTCCCGACCGGAGGGTGGGCAGTGTGGCTCGAGACCGGCTGTACCCCGAGGCAGCAGCGACAGGGCAGGTCGGCATGACACTGTCACTGCGTTTCGCCGCGGGCTCGCACAAGGGCATGATCCGCGAGGGCAACGAGGACTCGGGCTACGCCGGGCCGCGGCTGCTCGCCATCGCCGACGGCATGGGCGGCCAGGCCGCCGGCGAGGTCGCCTCCTCCGAGGTGATCTCGACCCTCGTGCAGCTCGACGACGACATCCCCGGCTCCGACATCCTCACCTCGCTCGGCACCGCGGTGCAGCGCGCCAACGACCAGCTGCGCATGATGGTCGAGGAGGACCCGCAGCTGGAGGGCATGGGCACCACGCTCACCGCCCTGCTGTGGACCGGCCAGCGCCTCGGCCTGGTCCACGTCGGCGACTCGCGCGCCTATCTGCTGCGCGACGGCGTCCTCACCCAGATCACGCAGGACCACACCTGGGTGCAGCGGCTCGTCGACGAGGGCCGGATCACCGAGGAGGAGGCGACCACGCACCCGCAGCGCTCGCTCCTGATGCGCGCGCTCGGCAGCGGTGACCACGTCGAGCCCGACCTCTCCATCCGCGAGGTCCGGGCCGGCGACCGGTACATGGTCTGCTCCGACGGCCTGTCCGGCGTCGTGTCCCACCAGACGCTGGAGGACACCCTCGCCAGCTACCAGGGCCCGCAGGAGACCGTGCAGGAGCTGATCCAGCTCGCGCTGCGCGGCGGCGGCCCCGACAACATCACCTGCATCGTCGCCGACGTCCTCGACACCGACTCCGGCGACACCCTCGCCGGGCAGATCAGCGACACCCCGGTCGTCGTCGGCGCGGTCGCCGAGAACCAGGTGCAGCTCGGTGACGGCGGCGCCATGCAGACCCCGGCCGGCCGCGCCTCCGGCCTCGGCCGCCCGCAGGCCCCGCAGCCGCCCGCCGGGGGCTTCGGCCCGCCCGGCAGCGGCGACGGCCACTACGGCGGCATGCCGCCGCAGGGCTCGTTCGGCGCGTACACCGACGACGACTTCGCCAAGCCCCGCACGGGCCGCAAGTGGCTCAAGCGCTCCTTCCTGTTCGTCCTCACGCTGGGCGTGGTGGGCGGCGCGCTGTACGGGGGCTGGCGCTGGACCCAGACCCAGTACTACGTGGGCTCCAAGGACGAGCACGTGGCGCTGTACCGGGGCATCAGCCAGGACCTGGCCTGGGTGAAGCTCTCGGCGGTCGAGAAGGACCACCCCGAGATCGAACTCAAGTACCTGCCGCCCTACCAGCGGAAGCAGGTCGAGGAGACGATCGCGGGCGGCACCCTCGGCAAGGCCGAGACCAAGATCCAGCAGCTGGCGACGCAGGCCACGGCCTGCAAGAAGCAGGAGCAGCGCAAGGCCGCCGCCGACGGCGCGGCCGACAAGGCTCCGCCGCCCTCCAAGGGCACCGCCACCCCCGACTCCAAGCCCACCACAGCCGCTCCCTCCCCGGGCCCCACCCTCTCCGAGGAGGAGCAGAAGCTGGCCTCGAACTGCGGCAAGCAGTAACCGGCCCGTAGGGGGGCCTTCACCACCATGAGCGTTGTCACCAACACGACCACCATCGGCGCCATCGAGGCGCCGAGCCGCCGCAACACCGAACTGTGGCTGCTCGGCTTCGCCGTCGCCATCCCGGTGTTCGCCTATCTCAACGTCGGCCTGGCCATCGACGGCAAGGTGCCGTCCGGCATGTTCGGCTACGGCGCGGGCCTGACGCTGCTGGCGGGCGTGGCGCATCTCGTGGTGCGCAAGTGGGCGCCGTACGCGGACCCGCTGCTGCTGCCGCTGGCGACCCTGCTGAACGGCCTCGGCCTGGTGCTGATCTGGCGGCTGGACCAGTCGCCGCGGATCATCGCCCGGTACGACACGTTCACGCCGGACGCGCCGAAGCAGATGATGTACTCGGCGATCGGCATCGCGATGTTCGTCGGCGTGCTGATGCTGCTCAAGGACCACCGCGTCCTGCAGCGCTACACGTACATCTCGATGGCCGTGGCGCTCGTGCTGCTGCTGCTGCCGCTGGTGCCGGGCCTCGGCGCCGACGTCTTCGGCGCGAAGATCTGGATCAACATCGCCGGCTTCTCCATCCAGCCCGGTGAGTTCGCCAAACTCGTCCTGGCCGTGTTCTTCTCCGGCTATCTGATGGTGAAACGCGACGCACTGGCCTTGGCCAGCCGTCGCTTCATGGGCCTCTACCTGCCGCGTGGCCGCGACCTGGGCCCCATCCTGACCATCTGGGCGATCAGCCTGCTCATCCTGGTCTTCGAGAACGACCTCGGTACCTCGCTGCTGTTCTTCGGCATGTTCGTGATCATGCTGTACGTGGCCACCGAGCGGACCAGCTGGGTCGTCATGGGTCTGCTGATG
Source organism: Streptomyces solicamelliae (assembly GCF_045348655.1). Classification (NCBI taxonomy): domain Bacteria; kingdom Bacillati; phylum Actinomycetota; class Actinomycetes; order Kitasatosporales; family Streptomycetaceae; genus Streptomyces; species Streptomyces solicamelliae. The sequence goes on along the minus strand of NZ_CP160404.1, from coordinate 3,623,081 downwards.
TCCACCGCGGGCGCGGTCGTCGTCGGCTCGACCGCCAGCCACGTGCAGTCCCGTGTCGCCGCCTGGCTCGACCCCTTCGGCTGCCTGGAGACGGCCCCCGAGGGGTCCAACATGCTCGCCGCCTGCGATCAGATGACGCAGGTGCTCATGTCCTTCGGATCCGGCGGCATCCTCGGCACCGGCCTCGGCCAGGGCAACTCGGACCTGATCGGCTTCGCCGCCAACTCCGACTTCATCTTCGCCACCGTCGGCGAGGAGCTCGGCCTGGCCGGCGTGATGGCGTTCCTGCTGCTGTACGGCCTGATCATCGAGCGCGGTGTGCGCACCGCCCTGGCCGCCCGCGACCCCTTCGGCAAGCTGCTCGCGATGGGCCTGTCCGGCGCGTTCGCGCTGCAGATCTTCGTCGTCGCCGGCGGCGTCATGGGCCTGATCCCGCTGACCGGTATGACGATGCCGTTCCTCGCGTACGGCGGTTCCTCCGTGATCGCGAACTGGGCCCTGATCGGTGTGCTGATCCGTATCAGCGACACCGCGCGCCGCCCGGCGCCCGCCCCCGCCCCGTCCCCCGACGCCGAGATGACCCAGGTGGTCCGCCCGTGAACAAGCCCCTGCGCCGGGTCGCGATCTTCTGCGGCCTCCTGGTCCTCGCCCTGCTGATCCGCGACAACTGGCTCCAGTACGTCCGGGCCGACGAGCTGAACTCGCACACGAAGAACAAGCGGGTCACGATCGAGCGGTACGCCCACGAGCGCGGCAACATCATCGTGGACGGCAAGCCGATCACCGGCTCCGTCGACACCAAGGACCCGTACTACGCGTTCAAGCGCACGTACGTGAACGGCCCGATGTGGGCGCCCGTCACCGGGTACGCCTCCCAGGCCTTCGGTGCCACGCAGATCGAGTCGATCGAGGACGGCATCCTCACCGGCAACGACGACCGGCTGTTCTTCGACCGCACCCTGTCGATGTTCACGGGTGAGAAGAAGACCGGCGGCGACGTCATCACCACCCTGAACGGCGCCGCGCAGAAGGCCGCCTTCGAGGGCCTCGGCGACAAGAAGGGCTCGGTCGTCGCGATCGACCCGCAGACGGGCAAGATCCTGGCGCTGGCCTCCACGCCGTCGTACGACCCGTCCAGCTTCGCCGGCTACCACAACAAGGACGCCAAGGCCTGGCAGGCGCTGGAGAAGGACCCGGAGAAGCCGAAGCTGAACCGCGCCATCCGTGAGATCTACCCGCCCGGCTCCGTCTTCAAGGTCGTCACCGCCGCGGCCGCGCTGGAGAACGGCAAGGTCACGAACATCGACGCGGCGACGGACACCCCGGAGCCGTACAAGATCCCTCTCTCCACCAAGAACATGAAGAACCACGCCTCGGGCTGCGAGAACGCCAGCCTGAAGCGGGCTCTCGAGGTGTCCTGCAACTCGGTCTTCGCCAAGCTCGGCGACGACGTCGGCCGCGACAAGATGGTCGAGATGGCGGAGAAGTTCGGCTTCAACAAGGAGCAGTTCGTCCCGGTCCGCGCCGTGGCCTCCGTCTACAACAAGAACATGGACCGCGGCGGGAACGCGCTGTCGTCCATCGGTCAGTTCGACACCGCCACCACGCCGCTGCAGATGGCCATGGTCGCGGCCGCGGTCGCCAACGACGGCAAGCTGATGAAGCCGTACATGATCGACCAGCTGCGCGCCCCGAATGTGGACATTGTCACCCAGACCGAGCCGGAGGAGATGAGCCGTCCGGTCTCGGCGGAGAACGCGCAGCTGCTGCAGACGATGATGGAGAGCGTCGTCAGCGACGGCACCGGCTCCAAGGCGGATGTGAACATGGAGGGCGTGAAGGTCGGCGGCAAGACCGGCACCGCCCAGCACGGCGAGAAGAACAAGGCCCGCCCGTACGCGTGGTTCATCTCCTACGCCAAGACCGACCAGGGCTCCCCGGTCGCCGTCGCGGTCATCGTCGAGGACTCCGCCGGCACCAACCGCGAGGACATCAGCGGTGGCGGCCTGGCCGCCCCGATCGCCCGCGATGTGATGAAGGCGGTCCTGAAGAGCAGGGGCTGACCCGACCGGCCGGGCACAGTCGGATACCGGTCCTGTATCAGGTACTGGTCACGGACGGAACGCCTTGCGCAGCCCGGTACCGTATGCGCGAACAGCTATACCGCCGGACCACGCACGGGTGCGGTCGGGACAGACGGAGAGGGCTGGTAAAGGCTATGGAAGAGCCGCGTCGCCTCGGCGGCCGGTACGAGCTGGGCTCGGTGCTCGGCCGTGGTGGCATGGCCGAGGTCTACCTCGCGCACGACACCCGGCTCGGTCGCACCGTCGCCGTGAAGACGCTGCGGGCGGATCTCGCCCGTGACCCGTCCTTCCAGGCCCGGTTCCGCCGGGAGGCCCAGTCCGCCGCCTCGCTGAACCACCCGGCGATCGTCGCCGTCTACGACACCGGTGAGGACTACGTCGACGGGGTCTCCATCCCGTACATCGTGATGGAGTACGTCGACGGCTCCACCCTGCGTGAGCTTCTTCACAGCGGCCGCAAGCTGCTGCCCGAGCGCACCCTCGAGATGACCGTCGGCATCCTGCAGGCGCTCGAGTACTCGCACCGCGCCGGCATCGTGCACCGCGACATCAAGCCGGCGAACGTCATGCTGACGCGCACCGGCCAGGTCAAGGTCATGGACTTCGGCATCGCCCGCGCCATGGGCGACTCCGGCATGACCATGACGCAGACCGCCGCGGTGATCGGCACGGCCCAGTACCTCTCCCCGGAGCAGGCCAAGGGCGAGCAGGTCGACGCCCGCTCCGACCTGTACTCCACCGGCTGCCTGCTGTACGAGCTGCTGACCGTGCGGCCGCCGTTCGTCGGCGACTCCCCGGTCGCGGTCGCGTACCAGCACGTGCGCGAGGAGCCGCAGCCGCCGAGCACCTTCGACCCCGAGATCACGCCCGAGATGGACGCCATCGTCCTCAAGGCGCTGGTCAAGGACCCCGACTACCGGTACCAGTCCGCCGACGAGATGCGCGCGGACATCGAGGCCTGCCTCGACGGCCAGCCGGTCGCCGCCACCGCGGCGATGGGCGTGGCCGCGTACGGCGCCGCGGGCGGTTACGGCGGCTACGGCGCCGACGACCAGCCGACGACGGCGCTGCGGCAGACCGACCCGGCCGGTCAGACCTCGATGCTCCCGCCGATGAACCCGGACGACGGCGGCTACGGCTACGACGACCGCCCCGGCGGCCGCCGCGGGAACAGGCCTCCGAAGAAGTCGAACACGTCGACGATATTGCTGGCGGTGGCGGGCGTACTGGTGCTCGTCGGCGCGATCCTGATCGGGCAGGCGCTGTTCGACCAGGACAACGGCTCCGACCAGGTCCCGGTGCCCCAGCTCGTCGGCAAGACGCTCCAGCAGGCGCAGACCAGCGGCACCAACGTGGGCGTGAAGGTCCAGCAGGGCGGCACGGCCCGCTGCGAGCAGCCCAAGGGCTCCATCTGCACCCAGAGCCCGGAGGCGACCGAGGGCGCGCGGATGGCCAAGGGCGAAACCATCACCGTCCAGGTGTCCGAGGGCTCCCCGCTGCAGGAGGTTCCGGACGTCACCGAGAAGTCCCAGGAAAGCGCTACGGAGCAGCTGGAGAACAAGGGCTTCAAGGTCGCGGTGAAGGAGGAGGAGTCCGACGAGGAGCCGGGCACGGTCCTGAGCCAGAACCCGAAGGGCGGCTCGCAGGCCGAGAAGAACTCCGAGGTCACCATCACGGTGGCGAAGAAGTCCCTGAAGACCGTCCCGCGTGTCGTGGGGAACCAGTTCGACCAGGCCAAGGCCCAGCTCGAAACGCTGAAGTTCACCGTCGCCCGCGTCGACGTCGACTCGCAGCAGCCGGCCGGAACGGTGATCGAGCAGGACCCGAAGGGCGATTCGAAGGCGGCCGAGGGCACGCAGGTCACGCTGAAGGTCTCCAAGGGCCCGGCCCAGCAGCAGACCATCCCGGGTGACATCGCGGGCAAGAAGCTCAAGGACGTCCGGGAGCAGCTCCAGGGCATGGGTCTGAACGTCCAGCTCGCCCCGGGCGCGTCCGACAAGGACAACGCCACGGTGGTCAACAGCAACCCCGGCCCCGGCTCTCCGGTGACTCCGGGCCAGACGGTCATGCTGTGGACCGTGGGCGGCGACGACGGCGGTGACAACGGCGGCGGCTTCTTCGGCGGCGCCAACGGCTAGCCGCGGCCGACGACATGCAGTGGGGCCCGCCTCCTTCGGGAGGCGGGCCCCACTGCGTTGGTTCCGGGCGGTGTCAGCCGAGTTCGGCCGGCGGGGTGCGGGTGTTGTCGACCTTCTCCGTGCGCTCCAGTTCGCCCCAGACGATGAAGCGGTAGTCGGAGGTGTACATCGGCGTGCACGTCGTAAGAGTGATGTAGCGGCCGGGCTTCTTCTTGCCCGCCTGCTTGGGGATCGGCTGCAGGACCTCGACGTTGTACTTGGTCGTCTGCGGCATGGTCTTGAAGACCTTGTAGACGTACCAGGTGTCCTTGGATTCAAAGACGATCGAGTCGCCGGTCTTCAGCTTGTGGATGTTGTGGAACTTCGCGCCGTGCCCGTCCCGGTGCGCGGCCAGGGTGAAGTTGCCCTGCTTATCCTGGGGGAGGGCGGACTTGACCGGGTCGGTGTAGTAGCCGGCGACGCCGTTGTTCAGGGTCTTGCTGTCGGTGCCCTGCTTGACGAGTATCTCGCCGTTCCCCATCGCGGGGACGTGCAGGAAGCCGATGCCGTCCCTGGTGTCGAGCGCCCCCGGACCACCGGCCCAGCGGTCGCGGACCTGATCGCCCTCTTTCGCCGCCGCCTGGTCGGCGAGCACGTTCGTCCACCACAGCGAGTAGACGACGAACAGACCGAGCAACACCCCACCCGTGATGAGCAGTTCGCCGAATACGCTGACCGCGGTGGCGATCCGCTCGCGCGCACGTGACACTGTGTCGGTTCCTCTCTCAGCCTACGAGCGCGTCCGGTTTCCCCTTGCTGCGCGGGCGTTCCTCGACCATCTTCCCCCACACGATCATCCGGTAGGTGCTCGTGAACTCGGGGGTGCAGGTGGTCAGTGTGATGTATCGGCCCGGCGCGGTGAACCCCGACCCCTTCGGAACGGGATCGATCACGGAGACGTTCGAGGGGGCGGTCTGCGGCAGGATGCTCGCCATCTCGTACGTGTAGTACGTGTCCGCCGTCTCCACGACGATCGGATCACCGGGCTCCAGCCGGTTGATGTACCGGAACGGTTCGCCGTGCGTGTTCCGGTGGCCGGCCACCGCGAAGTTGCCCTGCTTGTCCTGCGGCATCGCGGTCTTCAGCTTGCCCTCGCCGTAGTGGCCCACCATGCCGCGGTCGAGGACCTTCGGCTTGCTGATGCCCTCGGCGATCGGCACCACCACGTCGAGCTTCGGGATGTACATGATCGCGAAGCCCTGGCCGGGCTCGAAGGCGTCGGGCGTGCGGCCGTCCTTCGTCTTCGCCCAGTCCTGGGTGATCTGTTCCTTCGCCGTGTTCGCCTCCTGGCCGGCCCGGACGTTCGTCCACCACAGCTGGTACGCGACGAACAGCAGCATCACCACGCCGAAACTGATGAACAGCTCGCCCACCACCCGGCTGGCCACCACGCCCACGCTCTCCTTGCGGGCACGGGCGGCCCTGCGGGCCTCCACCCGGGACATCGGGCGGGAGGGCGCCTGTTCGGCCGCAGGAGGGGCCGTGGCGGCCCCTCTGCGCCCTCTGGCCTTCGCGGCCCTGCGGCGTTCCGCCCGGCCCGGGCCGGGGACGGGAGCGGGGGCGGGCGTCGTGCCCGGTTCCTCGACCGTCCGCAGCGCCACCGTCTCGTCGTCGCGCACCTGCGCGTGCGCGTACGGCTCGGGGTCCGGTATCGGCTCGTACGCGGCCGTGGGCTCGGCCTCGTACATGGCGGTCGGCTCGGGCTCGTACGCGGCCGTGGGCTCGGGCTCGTACACGGGAGCCGGCTCAGGTCGGTACAGCGCGGCCGGGTCGGGCTCGTACAGGGCCGCGGGCTCGGGCTCGTACGCCGCCGCGGGCTCGGGCTCGTACCCGTACGCCGCGGGCTGTTCCCCGTACCCGTACGGCTCCGGGTCGGGGTCGGGCTGGCTCGCCGCCCGGAACCAGGGCGACCCCTCCGTCACGCGACGGCCTTGCCCACCACCGGCGCGAGGCCCGTCGAGCGTGCCACCGCGCCCGTGTCACCGCACTGCTCCAGCCAGTTGGCGAGCATCAGGTGACCGTACTCGGTCAGCACCGACTCGGGGTGGAACTGCACGCCCTCCACCGCGAACTCACGGTGCCGCAGGCCCATGATGATGCCGTCCTCGGTGCGCGCGGTGACCTCGAGCTCGTCCGGCAGGTCGGCCGGCTCCGCGGCCAGCGAGTGGTACCGGGTCGCCGTGAACGGCGAGGGGAGTCCGGCGAAGACGCCCTTGCCCTGGTGCGTGACCGGGGAGGTCTTGCCGTGCAGCAGCTCGGGGGCGCGGTCGACCACGCCGCCGTACGCGACGGCCATCGACTGCATGCCCAGGCAGACGCCGAAGACCGGGACGCCCGTGGCCGCGCAGTGCTTCACCATGTCGATGCAGACGCCGGCCTGCTCCGGGGCGCCGGGCCCCGGGGAGAGCAGGACGCCGTCGAAGCCGTCCTGGGCGTGCTCCAGGGCCACCTCGTCGTTCCGCAGCACCTCGCACTCCGCGCCGAGCTGGTACAGGTACTGCACGAGGTTGAAGACGAAGCTGTCGTAGTTGTCGACGACGAGAATGCGAGCGCTCACTGACCGTCCACCGTCACATCGTTGAACGGAAGCAGCGGCTCCGCCCAGGGGAACACGTACTGGAAGAGCACGTAGACGACAGCGAGGACGAGCACGAGCGAGATAAGCGCCCGTACCCACGTGTTGCCCGGCAGATGCCGCCAGATCCAGCCGTACATGACGTCTGCCGGTCCTTCTCTCTCGACTGTGGTCCCCATGCCCGTCGGGACCAGGGTAAGGGGCGGAGGTGTCGTCTTGGGTCAGCAGTTCAAAGCTGTGGATCAGAGCTGTGGATTGTTCAGAGCTGTGGATTGTCCAAGGCCGTGGGTCGGCCCTGGGTCACGGGCCGGGTGGCGTCCAGGTGGGCCCAGACGATCAGCCGGTGGCTGCTGCCCCACTCGGGCTCGCAGGTGGTGAGCGTCAGATAGCGGCCCGGGCCGTCGAATCCGGACTTCCGCGGCACCGGGTCGATCACGCCGGTGTCGGTGGGCACGGTCCGGTACGGCTTCCCGGTGATCCGGTACGTGTACCAGGTCGTCCCGTCCGTGAGGACGACCGCGTCGCCGGGACGGAGCTCCGGCACGTCCTTGAAAGGGTCCCCGTACGTGCGGCGGTGACCGGCGACGGCGAAGTTGCCGGTCGCGCCGAGGCGGGCGGTGCCGGCGTAGTGGCCGAGGCCCTTCTTGAGCGTGCCGGTGGCCGTGCCCTCCAGGACCGGCCAGTCCCACTCGGAGCCGAAGCGGGGGATGTACATGACGGCGATGCCCTTGCCGGCGCGGTACGGCGGCGGGGCGGGGGCCTGCGCGGGTGCCTGCGCGGGCGGCGGCTCGCGGGCGACCCACTCGTCCTGGAGAAGCCGGATCTGGCCGTCCATGGCGGCCTCGGCCTTCACGCCCGTCCAGAACATCACGTAGCCGACGAAGAGCACGATGACCGCGCCCACGGTGATGCACAGCTCGCTGAACGTCCTGACGACCAGTCGTACCGACAGCACCACTGGCCTCCTCGGCCGCCCCTGCGGCTCAGCTGCTCGGCTTGGCGTAGTGGAGATCCACTGTGCCGGAGTACCCCGGCAGAGTCACCGTCTCGTGCTCGTCGACTTTCCAGCCGAGCCCGTAGGCCTTCACGTACAGCTGGTAGTTCTGCAGCGCCGGGGACGCCGTCAGCGCCTTCTCCAGCGCACGCCTGTCGCCCACGGCGGTGACCTTGTACGGGGGCGAGTAGACGCGGCCCTGGAGGATCAGGGTGTTGCCGACGCAGCGCACGGCGCTGGTGGAGATCAGCCGCTGGTCCATGACCTTGATGCCGGTCGCGCCGCCCTTCCACAGGGCGTTCACGACGGCCTGGAGGTCCTGCTGGTGGATGACCAGGTCGTTGGCCTGGGGCTCGGGGTAGCCGGGGGCGGCCTGGGCGTTCGGCGGGGCGTCGTCGAGGGTGACGGTGAGGCCCGGGCCGGTGACCTTGGTCGTGCCGGCGGCGGCCTCCAGGGCGCGCAGTTCGGCGTCCTCGGCCTTGGTCGAGCCGTCGTCGCGGCGGGCGAGGGTGTCCACTTGGTCGCGCACGGCCGCGGTCGACTCGTCGAGCTGGGCGTTCTTGTGACTCCGCTCCTGGATCAGGTCGGAGAGCCGCAGCAGGGAGTCGTCCGTGCGAATGTTGGTGCCCTTGGCGGTGTTGAAACTGGTGACGAAGATCAGACCGGCGAGCGCGAAGACGGCAGCGGTGAGCACCCGGACGGGGCTCCAGCGGTTGCGTCGCCCAGGTCCGGCGGCGGAGTCGGCAGAATTGCTCAACGTACCCTGATCCCCTTCCGTGCCGCGGAAGCACTACGCTAACGGACGCCCCGGGGGGCCGGTGGTCCTCCCACCCCCGTCCCGGTGCCAGCCATCGTTCACTGCGCGGTCACGCAGCGCATCGACAGGAGAGTCCCTCGTGCCGAAGTCACGGATCCGCAAGAAGGCCGACTACACGCCGCCGACGGCGAAGCAGGCGACCAACATCAAGCTGACCAGCAGCAGCTGGGTGGCTCCCGTGATGCTGGCGCTCTTCCTCATCGGCCTGGTGTGGATCGTGGTCTTCTACGTCACCGACGGCACCCTGCCCATCAAGTCGTTGGCGAACTGGAACATCGTCGTCGGCTTCGGCTTCATCGCGGCCGGCTTCGGCGTCTCCACCCAGTGGAAGTAGGGGAAGCTCACCCCAGAACTTATCCACAGAGTTGTCCACATCACTGGGGACAAAGTTACGACGATCTGTGGATAACTCACATGAGGTTGACGCCGATGTGACTGGTGAGACCTCGGAAGATTCCGCCCACGCCCCTTGCCCAGCCTGGAAAATCCCAGGTCAGAGGCAAGGGGCGTGGGTTTTTCGCACACCGTGCACAAGATCCGGCACGCGCTGTGGACAACTCTGGGGAAAGCTTGCACGGGCGGTGTCCGCCCTTACGGCCCAGCAGCCGGAACGGCGGTCTCGGACCCCGGGACGCCGGCTCAGACCAGCGCGGCGGATCGGGCCAGCACGATCCCCAGGTTCACCGCGAGCAGCAGCCCGCAGGCCCCGTACTGCACCAGCCGGCGCCGCTCCCGCGGCGCGTGCACCATCGCCAGGGTGACCAGCGCACCGCCGACCAGACCGCCCACGTGCGCCTCCCAGGAGATGTTCTCCCGGGTGAAGGTCAGCAGCAGCGACAGGCCGATGAAGAGCACCACCGGCCGCATGTCGTGCCGCCGCCGCTTGGCGAGCACCGCGAAGGCGCCGATCAGGCCGAAGACGATGCCGGAGGCGCCCAGCGAGAACTGGTTCTCCGGGGCCACCAGATAGACCAGCACGGACCCGGAGAGCCCGGAGAGCAGGCAGAGCAGCGCGTACCGCGTACGGCCCAGCTCCGGCTCGACGGTGCCGCCGATGATCCACAGGCCCAGCATGTTGAACAGGAAGTGCGGGATCTCCTGGTGCAGGACCGTCGAGGTGAGCAGCCGGTACCACTCCCCGTCCGCGACCCCGACCGTCTCGGCGAGCGCCGGACTGTACGCGTAACCGATCATCGCCAGCTCGTCGACCAGCCGGTCGCCGGCCACCAGCACCGCGATGAACAGGGCCAGATTGATCCCGATCAGGATCTTGGTGACGAAGCGCCCGTCGGACGCGAGCCGGCCGCCCACTATCGTGCGCGGCTGGTTGGCCCCGGGCGCGTGGCCCGTGCCGGATCCGTTGCGGACGCAGTCGGGGCACTGGAAGCCCACGGACGCGCTGACCATGCACTCCGGGCAGATCGGCTTCTCGCACCGGGTGCACCGGATGCCCGTCTCCACGTCCGGGTGGCGGTAGCAGCGCGACAGACCGGACTCCATGGGAGGTCCCTCCTGAGGACGTGGACGGCGGGGCCGGTGACAACACACCGCCCCGCCCATCCATACGGACGGGCGGGGCGAAAAGGTTCCCCGGAGACGAAAGGGGAGCCGCGCGCCGGCGTCAGCGCGTCTCGATCACCACGGACTGGATGACCACGTCGTTGACCGGACGGTCGGTGCGCGGGTTCGTCTGGGTGGTGGCGATCGCGTCCACGACCTTCTTGCTCGCCTCGCCGGTGACCTCACCGAAGATGGTGTGCTTGCCGGTCAGCCAGGCCGTCGGGGAGACGGTGACGAAGAACTGCGAGCCGTTGGTGCCCGGGCCGGCGTTGGCCATGGCCAGCAGGTACGGCTTGTTGAACGCGAGCTCCGGGTGGAACTCGTCGGCGAACTTGTAGCCCGGGCCGCCGGTGCCGTTGCCCAGCGGGTCGCCGCCCTGGATCATGAAGCCCTCGATGACCCGGTGGAAGACCGTGCCGTCGTAGAGGGGGGCGGTGGACTTCTGGCCGGTGGCCGGGTCGGTCCACTCGCGCTCGCCCTTGGCGAGCTCGACGAAGTTCTTGACCGTCTTCGGGGCGTGGTTCGGGAAGAGCTCGATCTCGATGTCGCCCTGGTTGGTCTTGAGGGTGGCGTAAAGCTTCTCGGCCACGATGTGCCTTCCGTGAGTCTGCACTTACGTCGACCGATCCTCGCACGGAAGGGGCGCGGAGGCAGAAGCATGACCCGGATGGCTGCCCCGCATGCCGGACGGGGAATCTGCGGGCATGATTTCGCGAAGGGCGGATATGCGAACTGTGCCCTGTTCGGGACGTGCCACTCGGTTGCGTCCCGGATCCCGCGATTACGCCACCGAGGAGGAGGATCCCGTGACCCGCATGGACAGCGTGCGCGCCGCGACCGGTTCGGCGAAGGACAGCGTGCGTCACGCCGCGGACGTGGTGGCGCCTTACGCAGACACGGCCAGAGAGCAGGCCGCGCTCTATGCGCATGAGGCACGCGTCAAACTCGCACCGAAGGTCTCCAAGGCCGCACATCAGGCCCGTGTGCAGGCTCGTGTGCAGTACGCCGCGCATGTCGCGCCGCATGTACCGCCGCGGGTGGACGCTGCCGCGCACACAGCGGCGGACCGTACCCGCAAGGCCGCCCGGGTGGCGGCCGACTACACCGTGCCGCGTGTCGAGAGCGCGGTCGCGGCGACCGGTCCCGTCCTGGAGGAGGCCGGTCAGCGTTCCGTCGCCGCCTGGGCCGCACTACGCGGTCAGGTGACTCCGAAGGAGATCGAGAAGCTGGTCAGGAAACACAAGCGCCGGGCCAAGGCCGGGACGGCCGCCAAGGGGATGCTGGTCCTCGGGCTGCTGTTCGGCGGGGCCTTCGCCGTGTGGAAGTGGTGGGACAAGCAGGCCAATCCCGACTGGCTGGTCGAGCCGCCCGCGCCCACCGAAGTCTCGGAGGGTACTGAGGGGTCGGAAGGTTCGGGTCGTTCCCCGCTGTCGTCCGTGGAGGGCGGTGGCTCCCTCGACGCCGAGGTGGAGGCCAAGCAGGCCGAGTCCGATGCCGCCGATCGCGATCGTGACGAGCGCCGCTGACGCCTGAGCGTCGTTCGGGGCACGTCGGGCGGTGGACGCCGGTCGAGCGGATGGCTCCGATCGGTCGGAAAACGTCGGTCGGTCGGAGAACACCGGTCGAGCGGATGACTCCAGTCGGTCGGAGAACACCGGCCGGTCGGACGACTCCGGTCAGCCGAGGACGTCGGCCGGTCCGAGGACGCCGGGAGACTGTGCGCTCCCGGCGTCTACGCCGTCGCGGCACTTTCCGCGAGGGCGCGCTCGCCGCGCTCCGCCCGCTCGGCCCGCTCGTCGCGGTCCGCGTCGTCGACCGGGTCGGTCTCCAGGGCGGCATCGGCACGCAGGTGACGGTGGCGTGCGGAGGGCGTGGCGTTGTGCGCCTCGGCGCGGATGCGCTGCTTGATGGTGGGCGGCAGGGACCTGTCCCGCGCCGCCGGAGAGACGGCGGCGGAGGCCGGTGCTCTCCGGTCCACCTGCGCGGGCACCGTCGCGAGCACGCGGCGGGCGGTGGCGTCGGAGGCGGTCGGCTCCTCCGGGCGGCTGACGGCGGGCTGCTGGGCGGCGGTCGCGGGGGTCGCGAAGCCGAGGGCGCCCAGGAGGGCGACGAATACGGAGACGAAGGCGGTCCAGAACTGCTTGACCTTGGCGGTTGCCATGGCTCCTCGCTTTCGGCGGTGCGCCGGGGGCCGGCGCGTCATTCGGACGGGTCTGCGGTGGTTCATTTCAGGTTGCGCGATCTACATACCTTTCTCATGATGTGTACGCAGCCCGGGAAACCCAGGACCGACGCCGTCGCCACGCAGTTCTTCCGATGAACACCACCCGTGCGGCGCAACCGGCCGCTTCCGCTTCCCTGCTCGGGCGGCCGGCGCGAACTCCCGCCGGGCCGCGGCCGCCTCGGCCCACCGCACCGCCGGCCCCATCGCCAGCCCGGCCACCAGGAAGATCCCGCCGAGCACGAACCACCCCGGCACGCCCCAGGTCATGAGCAGCGCCGTGACCAGCAGCGGCCCCGCCGTACGGGCCAGCGGCACCCCGGTGCCGAAGAAACCCTGGTACTGGCCGACCCGGCCGGCCGGCGCGAGGTCGAAGGAGAGCTGCCAGGACCCGGCCGACTGCCGCAGTTCCGCGGCCACCTGAAGGACCGCGCCCGCGACGAGCACGCCGAGCGCCGCCCAGCCCGGCAGCGCGAGCGCCGACAGCGCGAACACCGCGCACGAGACGAGCATCACCGCACCGGACGAACGCACCGCACGGGTCGCGGACGCCGGATCGGTCACCGAGCGGGCGACGCGGACCTGAAAGAGCATCACGGCCGCCGTGTTGAGCACGAACAGCGCCGAGACCGTCCAGCCGGGCGCCTCCGTACGGGCCGAGACCCACAGTGGCAGCGCCAGGCTCAGCAGCGGCAGCCGCAGCAGCAGGACCGCGTTCAGCAGGCTCACCAGCGCGTACGGGCGGTCCCGCAGCACCGCGAACCGGGGCGCGGCCTCATCGCCCGGCTCGGCGGCCGGCTCCGCGGCCGGGACCTTCGGCAGCCCGGACAGGACCAGCGCGCAGATCAGGAAGGCCGCCACGTCCAGGGCGAACACCGCCAGGAACGCCTCCCGGCTGCCCAGGTGCAGGGCCAGGCCGCCGAGCCCCGCGCCGACCGCGAGGCCCGCGTTGAGCGTGGACTGCAGCCGGGCCATCACGCCGGTGCGCTCCTCCTTGTCCACGAGGCCGGCCAGCAGCGCCTGCCGCGCCGCGGCGAGCCCGCACTGCGCGGTCGCGTACGCCGCGGCGGCCACGAGGAAGAGCCCGTACGAGCGGATGAAGAGGAACGCCGCGACGGACCCGGCGGTCAGCAGCGCGAGCACGACCGCGGTGCCACGCGCCCCGCGCCGGTCGGCCAGGTGGCCCAGCGGAACGCCGGCGAGGGAGCCGACGGCCCAGGCGAGCGTCAGGCCGAGACCGATCTGGGCCGCGGACAGGCCGACGATCCGGGAGAAGTACAGCGCGGAGCAGACGTAGAAGGCGCCGTCGCCGACGGAGTTGCTCAGCTGCGCGGCGGCGAGCGCGCGGGGCGCTCCGGGCGGGGGCAGGAGAGTGAGGGCCATGTCCATGACGTTAGCGAGTCACTGGCCCGCTGACCTGGTCCATTCAAGGCCGGGGAGACTGGGCCACTTGGACGCCCCCGAACACCTCTCACAGGGCGAAATGCATAATGACCGTCCCCCACGGAGAGCGTCTCTGCGAAAGACCGGAAGACCGTCCCCGACGAGAGAGCGGCCATGACCATCGAGTGGCGTTACACCATCCAGCCCGATCTGGGCGTGCTGTCCCTGGCCGGCTTCCTCGGCACGGACGCCGTGGGCCGGTTCGCGGGCGCGGTGGGCTGGGCGGTGGCCCGCGGCACGGGTCCGGTCATCCTCGACCTGACGAGCCTGCGCGGCTGGTCGGACGGCGGCCGCGCGGCGGTCGCCGAGGCGGCGGTCCGGCTGGCGGCGGAGGGACGGAGCCTGGAGCTCGCGGCGGCGCCCGAGGGCGGCTGCCCGCCGATACCCGTGCACCCCGATCTGCCGGCCGCGCTCGCCGCCCACCGCGGCGGCAGCGGCGCGGAGCAGCGCGAATGGCGCACCGGCGACTGGCCGACCCCGGAGCAACCGGTTTGAAGTGACGTGAGCCACAGACTGTCACAGCCGTGACCCGCCCGGTGTCTTGAGTCCGAACCCCCTGGGAGACGGACCCGGAGGCGACGGAGGAGACCCGCCATGGCTGAGCACACCAGCGCCACGAACGTCCCGAACGTCACGGGCGCCGCGGACGTCGCGCACGTCACGAACGTCGTCGTGATCGGCGGCGGTTACGCCGGGGTCATGGCCGCCAATCGCCTCACCCAGCGCGACGACGTGACCGTGACCGTGATCAACCCGCGCCGGAGCTTCGTCCCGCGCCTCCGCCTGCACCAGCTGGTCGCCGGAACGCACGAGGCGGTCGTCGACTACGCCACCGTCCTCGCCGACGGCGTCCGGCTGCGCGTGGACACCGTGGACCGCATCGACGCGGCGGGCCGCGGCGTGACCTTGGCGAGCGGCGACACCCTCGCGTACGACTACCTGATCTACGCGGCCGGCAGCGGCAGCACCGTCCCGCAGGTGCCCGGCGCGGCCGCGTTCGCGTACCCGATCGACACCCTGGAGACGGCCCGGCGGCTGCGGGCCGTCCTCGAGGACACGCCCCTGTCGTCCCCCGTGACGGTCGTCGGCGGCGGCCCCACCGGCATCGAGACCGCCGCGGAGCTGGCCGAGCGGGGGCGCGGGGTCACCCTGGCCTGCGGCGGCGCCCTCGGCCCGTACCTGCACCCCCGCGCCCGCCGTACGGCCGCGAAGAGGCTGGCGGAGCTCGGCGTGACCGTGCTGGAGGGCCCCGGGACCAAGGTGACCGCCGTGACCGCCGACGCCGTGCAGCTCGCCGACGGCCGTCGGCTCGACGCCCACGTCACCGTCTGGTCCACCGGCTTCGGCGTGCCCGACCTGGCCGCCCGCAGCGGTCTGAGCACCGACGCCGTCGGCCGGCTGCTCACCGACGAGACGCTGACCAGCGTCGACGACGAGCGCATCCTCGCCGCCGGAGACTCGGCCGCCCCGTCGGACCTGCCGTTCCGGATGGGCGCGTACGGCGCGGGCTGCCTGGGCGCGCACGCCGCCGACACGGTGCTCGCCCGGCTGGCCGGGCAGCGGCCCGAGCGGGTCAAGCTGTCGTTCCCGGCGATGTGCGTGAGCCTCGGCCGGCGCACCGCGATCTTCCAGCTGGCCCACAAGGACGACACCGCGATGCGGCTCTACGTGCCGGGGCGGGCGGGCGCGAAACTCAAGGAGTTCTCCTGCGAGGCCAGCGTCAAGCACCTGGTGCACGAGGCCGCGAAGCCCGGCTCGCACCGCTGGCCCACGAACGACGCGCACCGGCGCGCGCAGCTGGCCGAACGCGGCGGGACGCCGGACGCCCCCGTGCAGGCCGTGGTGAAGGCCGCCGCCGGGCACACGGCCTGACGGCCGCCGAGGAGGGGAGCGCATGCCGTGGCCGACGCCACCACCGACCGGGCGACCGAGAGCTTCGTCGCCCACCGGAATCTGCTCTTCACCGTCGCGTACGAGGTGCTGGGCTCCGCCGCCGATGCCGAGGACGTCCTGCAGGAGACCTGGCTGCGCTGGATCCGGGCCGAGCCGGACCGGGTCGCCGACCACCGGGCCTACCTGGTCCGGATCGCCACCCGCCAGGCGCTCAACCGGCTGCGCACCGTGAAGCGCCGCAGGGAGGCGTACGTCGGGCCGTGGCTGCCCGAGCCGATGCTCACCACCCCCGACGTCGCCGACGTCGAACTGGTCGAGAGCGTGTCGATGGCGATGATGCTCGTCCTGGAGAGCCTCTCCCCGACCGAACGGGCCGTCTTCGTGCTCCGCGAGGTGTTCGAGATCGACTACGAGGAGATAGCCGAGGCCGTCGAAAGGAGCCCGGGGGCCGTCCGCCAGATCGCCCACCGCGCCCGCCGGCGCGTCGACGCCCGCCGCCCGCCACCCGCGCCGGACGGCCTCCCCGGGCGTGGTCCGGGCCGCGCTGGAGTCGTTCCGGCGCGCGCTCGAGTCCGGGAACCCGCAGGAGCTGCTCGACGTGCTCGCCCCGCAGGTGGTGCTGGTGAGCGACGGCGGCGGCGGGAAGCGGGCCGCGCTGCGGCCCGTGGTCGGCGCCGACAAGGTGGCCCGCTACTCCTTCGGCGGCACCGCCAGACACCGGGTGACGGTCGCCTGCGAGACCACCGTGGTCAACGGCAGCCCGGCGCTCGCCGTGCACGTGAACGGCGAACTGGACGGCGTCATGGCGCTGCGCGTCGAGGACGCCCTGATCACCGGCCCCTCCTACGTCCGCAACCCCGAGAAGCTCACCCACGTCGGCTCCGAGACGCCGCTCGCCCTGCGCTGAGCCGCGGACCGCCCCGGACCGCCCCGGATCGCCCCCGGCCCGCCCGCGGCCGCCCGCGGACGAGCCGCGCGAGCCGACGCAAATGCCCTCCGCCCGGGAGTCTTCCCAGGTCGGAGGGCATTCGAGGAGTGGAGCCTAGGGGAGTCGAACCCCTGACATCTGCCATGCAAAGACAGCGCTCTACCAACTGAGCTAAGGCCCCGGAAAACGCAGGCGACCGGTCGTTCTCCCGACCGGGCCGCGCCGCAGACCAGAGTACCGGGTCACCCCCCGGGTACGGCAAAAACATTGGGGCTCCCGGTGCGAGAGCACTCTCCGTAAGATGCTTGCGAGGTTCGCAGTGGCGAACCGCAGGGATGGGGAGAAGCAATGGATGCAGCGCAGCAGGAAGCCACGGCAAGAGCCAGAGAGCTTCAGCGCAGTTGGTACGGCGAGCCGCTGGGGGCGCTGTTCCGCCGGCTGATCGACGATCTCGGGCTGAACCAGGCCCGGCTCGCGGCCGTACTCGGCCTGTCCGCGCCCATGCTGTCCCAGCTGATGAGCGGCCAGCGGGCCAAGATCGGCAACCCGGCGGTCGTCCAGCGCGTCCAGGCCCTGCAGGAGCTCGCGGGTCAGGTCGCGGACGGCAGCATCAGCGCCGCCGAGGCCACCGACCGCATGGAGGAGATCAAGAAGTCGCAGGGCGGCTCGGTCCTCACCACCACCAGCCAGACGACGAACAGCTCGGGCGCGCCGACCGTGCGCCGGGTGGTCCGCGAGATCCAGTCGCTGCTGCGCTCGGTCGCGGCGGCCGGCGACATCATCGACGCGGCGGACTCTCTCGCCCCGACGCATCCGGAACTGGCAGAGTTCCTCCGGGTGTACGGCGCGGGCCGTACGTCCGACGCGGTCTCGCACTACGAGTCGCACCAGAACTGACGCCGACACGGCACGACGGGAGCGGGCGCAGCGCAATGGGTGAGGTCTTCGCGGGCCGGTACGAACTGGTCGACCCGATCGGACGCGGCGGGGTGGGCGCGGTGTGGCGTGCCTGGGACCACCGGAGGCGGCGTTATGTCGCCGCCAAGGTGCTCCAGCAGAGCGACGCGCACACCTTGCTGCGTTTCGTCCGCGAGCAGGCTCTGAGGATCGACCACCCGCACGTCCTCGCCCCGGCCAGCTGGGCCGCGGACGACGACAAGGTGCTGTTCACCATGGACCTGGTGAGCGGCGGCTCGCTGGCGCACCTCATCGGCGACTACGGTCCGCTCCCGCCGCGCTTCGTCTGTGTCCTGCTCGACCAGCTGCTGGCCGGTCTGGCCGCGGTGCACGCCGAGGGGGTCGTGCACCGCGACATCAAGCCGGCCAACGTGCTGCTCGAGGCGACCGGAACCGGGCGGCCGCATCTGCGGCTGTCCGACTTCGGCATCTCCATGCGCAAGGGCGAGCCCCGGCTCACCGAGACGAACTACGTGGTGGGCACGCCCGGTTACTTCGCGCCGGAGCAGCTGATGGGCGCGGAGCCGGACTTCACCGCCGACCTGTTCGCCACCGGCCTGGTGGCGCTGTATCTCCTCCAGGGGACCAAGCCCGACTCCCAGGCCCTCGTCGACTACTTCACCGCCCACGGCACCCCCGGGGCCCCGCAGGGTATCCCCGAGCCGCTGTGGCAGGTGCTCGCCGGGCTGCTCCAGCCCGACCCGCAGTCCCGGTTCCGGACCGCGAACGGCGCGCGCAAGGCGCTCGCCACGGCCGTGGAGCTGCTGCCGGACGCCGGTCCGGACGAGGAGCCGGTCGAGGTCTTCGACCAGCTCGGTCCGCTGCCGGCCGGCTTCGGCCCGGACGGGCCGCCGGCGGCCGCCCAGGAGCCCACAGCTGCTACGGCCCCCACGGCCGCTCCTGAAGCCGCGCAGGAGTCGGTTCTCCCGGCCGAGACGAGCTTCCGCCTCCCGCCGCCCGCACCGCCGCACCAGGCGTCCCCCACGCCGTCCCCGCAGCCGCCGGACACGCCCGCCCACCAGCAGCCGCCGGCGGCGCCGATGCCCGCGTACCCGGCCGCCCCTTACACCGCCGCCGCCCACCAGGCAGCCGCGCCCGACTTCGCGCAGGCCCCCACCTCGGGCCAGGACTTCGCCCAGGCCCCCACGTCCGCCGTGCCCTACGGGCAGCCGGCGACCCGTCAGTACACGGCGCACGCCCCCGTACGGACCCCTGCGGCCGCCGTGGCGCAGCCGCAGCAGGCGGCTCCCCCGGCCCCGCGTACGCGACCGGGACCGCCCCCGAAGGTGGCGGTCCCGGTGCTGATCGTCGCGCTGCTGTGCCTGGCGGTCGGTGTCTGGGCCCTCACCCAGGTCTGATCCTCGGGTTTGACCGGCCGCCCGGCACGAAGGGCTACCAGGCCGGCGGCGGCCCGTACTGCGTCGGCTCCTGCGTGTGGGCCGGTGCCTGGGCCTGCGCCCGGGTCGCCCGCCGCCGGGCGACCAGCACCCAGCCGCCGAGCCCGAGCAGCAGCACCGCACCCGCCCCGAGCGCGACGGCCGCGACCAGCTTCATCGTCCCGCTGGTCGACGCCTCCGAGCCGCTCTGCCCGCTGGCGGCCGCGTCCCGGTCGTCGTCGGTGACCGCGAACGGCCCGGGGTCGCCCACGTACCCGGGGCCGTCCTGCGCCTGGCCCACGACGTTCACCCGCAGCGTCAGCGGCACCGGCTTGTCGCCGTACACCTTCACCACCTCCGGGCTGAGCGTCGCCGACAGGTAGTACCAGCCGGCGAACCGCATGTCGCTGACGTCGCCGGAGGACTCGAAGCGGTTCTCGTACGCGACCGGCGGCTGCGGGTCCAGCGCCAGCGTGGCCTGCTTGCCGCTGTACGAGAGCGTGTTGTCGTCGACGTGGCCGCCGGCCGGGTTGTCCAGCGACAGCACCAGCGCGTTGCTCACGTAGTCGTCACCGGTCGGGCTGCTGCCCAGCTCGGCGGTGGCGAACAGCTGCTGTCCCCAGTCGACCGGCACCCGGTAGAACAGCGTCTGCCCCGGCCTGATGTCGTCCCGCCACTCACCCTCGGTCAGGCTGGTGGCGTCGAAGTAGCTCGTGCCGCCGACGCGCTTCGTCGGGCCGCCATCCGGCGGCTGCGGCGAGGCGGACGCCCAGTCGTCCGAGGGCGCGGTCGGCGCGGCCGCCTTCAGCGCCGGCTCGGTGACGTGCCGGATCTCCAGGCCCCAGTCCTCGGGCGTGGACGTCGACTTGCTGGTCCGCTCGACGAGCACGTAGTACGCGCCGGGCGACTGGCAGTTGCCGCCGTCCCCGCCCGGCTCGACCTCGCGCATCGCGTACGCGGTGATAGGCCGCGTGTACCCGGCCGACGAGAACTGGGCCTCCTGCGCGCTGCACTGGGAGCCGGAGCCGTCCTGCAGGCTGACCTTGATCCCGTCGGTGTAGTCCGCCTTGCCGCCCGGCGGCGGCACCGCCACGACCGACACGTACGCGTTGTGCTGGCCGTCCAGGTCGACCCGGTAGTACTGCTTGCCGGTGCGGGAGACGGTGTCGCGGTAGACCGAACCCGGCTTCAGCTGCGCCGAGTTCGTGGTCGTATCCGCGCCCTTCACCTGCTGCGCCGCACTGTCGTACGCGTACGGGGCCTCGCCGGCCGCCCAGGCGGGCCCGGGCAGCGCGACCACCGCGCACAGCGCCGCCACCGCGGCCGCGGCCCTGCGGCCCGTGCCGCGCACTGTCCGGATGCGCTGCGTCGTCACGCGCTTCTCCTCGTCGTCTCCGTGGTCGTCGTCCGGTTCGCCGCCCTGCGCCGTACCAGTACGAGTACCGTGCCCGCGATCAGGACGACCGCGCCGCCCGCGGCAGCGGCGGCCGCGGTGCCGGTCCATCCTGCCCCGCCCGTCCCTCCGCTGTCTGCGCGGCCGGGCGAATCGTCCCGATCGGTCGCTGTGCGTTCCGCCACCGGGGCGCCGTGCTGCGGTCCGGCGAGCGCGTCGCCGAGCACCGCCACCCGCAGCACCACACCGATCTGGGGGTTCTCGGCGATCTCGGCGGCCCGGGCGCCGAGGGTCACGGCGATGTAGAAGCCGCCCTTGGTGTGCACCGGGAGGACGTTCGGGTGGTGCTCGTGCCGGTTGGTCCAGGAGACCGGCACGGTGCCCAGCTCGATCTTCGCCGGACGGCCGTTGTAGACGGTGCGCGGGTCGAACTCGCCCGTGCCGCCGCCGACCGGGTGCCGCCCCGGGGTGTACACCTCGGAGGCGCCGTACGAGCTCGCCCCGCCGTACCCCTTCACGGTCGGCTCGTTGGCGAACTCCACGTCGTAGCGCAGCTGCTGTCCCCAGCCGACCGGGACGCGGTACCAGAGCGTCTGGGACGGCAGCAGCCGGTCCCGCCACACGCCGGGACCGATCTCGCGGGCGTCGTTGAAGCCGGTGCCGCCGCGGATGTCCTTCGGGTCGCCCGCCGGCACCGCGGCGTCCTTGTCGCCCTTGCCGTACTCCGGCTGCGACTGGGCGAGCTTCGTCCCCGCGGCCGGCGGCGCCTCGACGCCGAAGGTCATCTCGACGGGCCAGCGTGCCGCGTCGGAGTCCGCCTGGCTCTTGCGCTCGACGATCAGGCGATAGCGGCCCGCCTCGTCGCAGGTCCGCTTGCCCTCCTCGCTCGGTACGCGGAGCACCGCCGAGGTGAGCGGGGTCGCGCCCTCGTGCTGGGAGAAGAACTGGGTGTTCAGGTCACACCGGCTGTCGCCCTTCTCGACACGGGTGCTCAGCGCGTCCAGCATGTCGACCTTCGCGCCGGGCTGGGGCACCACCGTGGCGGAGAAGCTCGCGGTGGAGAGGGCGTCGAGGTCGACGGCGTAGTGCCGCTCCTCGCCGGGGCCGATGGTGTCGAGGTACTGCCCCGGGACGAGCTTCGGGGCCCGGTCGCGGGTCGCCGTGCCCTCCACCCGGGTGCCCTTGAGCCGGTAGCCGTCGGCGGACAACTGCGAGGCGCGCTGCAGCTGTCGGGCGAGCGAGGCGGCGTCCGGGGCGTCGTAGTAGCGGCCGTTGCCGGCCTCGGCGATGCACTCCAGCTGTTCGCGGGCCTTGCCCCGGACCTGGAAGCCGACGGTGTCGATGCGCAGCCCTACGCCGTCCTTGGCGAGCTGCTCGGCGACCTCGCAGGGCTCGGGGGTGCCGCAGCTGTCCTCGCCGTCGGAGATCAGCAGGATCGTGCGGGTGCCGATCGCCCCGGCGGGCGCCGGCGGCAGGTCGGCGGCGGCCTTCTGCAGCGAGTAGCCGATCGGGGTGTCGCCCTTGGGCTTCACGGAGGCGACGGCCTGCTTCAGTCCGGACCGGTCCAGCGGTTCGACGGGGGTGAGGAGCCGGGTGTCGGTGCAGCCCGTGTCACGGTCCGCGCCGTACACCCGCAGTCCGGTGGGGTAGCCGTCCGGGAGGCTGTCGACGACCGTGCCCACAGCGGAGCGGGCCGCCTCCATGCGGGTACGGCCGGAGCCGGCGTCCTCGGCCATCGAGCCGGAGGAGTCCAGCACCATCACCAGACTGCTGCGGCCGTCCCCCTCGGCGGCCGGTGCGGCGGTCGCCGGTCCGACGGGAGCCAGCGTCCAGGCGAGCACCGCCCCGGCCGCTGCTCCCGCCGCCGTCCGGCGGCGCGTTGCTGCTCTCATCTCCTGTGTCCCCCTTGGCCACGACCACGCATCTTTGCTCTTGCAAGCTAGTGATTTGCGCAGGCGAACTCAAGGGCGCCACTGTCACGGTCCTGAAACAGCGAGAAGCCCCGGCCGCATGCAGCGGACCGGGGCTTCATCGACAGACTGTGCGCGTCTCACACACCCGAACCTGCGGGCACGGAGTCGGTCGCCTCCGTCCACAGATCCTGCTCGGCGCGATCCGCCTGGATCTGGCGGTACACGAGGAGCCCGCCGATGGCGGCCAGTGCGACCAGGAGAAGCTTCTTCACCGCGCGACCTCGTCTTTCCTTGACGTATGAGGACTTCTGGCGCCCGACTATACACACCGACCGATATCGATCGGTGACCTACCCGAGGCAATCCATCACCTCACGGCACCGGGCTCACGGCGGTAAAACGATCGGCCCGGACGGGAAGTTCCGTCCGGGCCGATCGATCTGTGGGGCTAACAGGATTTGAACCTGTGGCCTCATCCTTATCAGGGATGCGCTCTAACCAACTGAGCTATAGCCCCGCCGCGCTCTGCGGTGTGTGTCCCGCGCGCTGACTCCTGAAGATTAGCGCACGTGGGGGCCAGTCCCAAAATCCCCGGGGCCGGAGCCCCCTATGGGCGCTACTCGTCCTCCGCCAGCGTCAGCTCGA
Source organism: Streptomyces solicamelliae (assembly GCF_045348655.1). NCBI lineage: Bacteria > Bacillati > Actinomycetota > Actinomycetes > Kitasatosporales > Streptomycetaceae > Streptomyces > Streptomyces solicamelliae. Next base: position 3,600,105 of record NZ_CP160404.1, on the reverse strand, counting down.
CACCGCCGACGAAACCTGCCGACAGGTTGTAGATGAACGCGCCCAGGGTCGCCAGCGCGGTCATCAGGACCACGTCGATCACCGCGATCACCGAGGTGAACATCAGCACCCGCGGCAGCGACAGGAACGACTGCAGATCGAAGCCGTTGGACTCGTTCGAGCCCGTCGCCTCGCTGATCGTCCCGCCGACGGTCGAGAAGACGCCCATGGCGTCCATGACCATCCACAGCACCGCCGCCGCGACGACCGTGCAGATGCCCAGCGCGATGGAGAGCAGGAAGCTCACCTTCATCACCGACCACGGGTCGGCCTTCGCCACCCGCAGCCGGGCCTTGCGCGTCCGGGGCGTCGTACGCGCCCCCGTACGCGGCCGCCGCACGGCCGAGTTGCCACCCTGGTCCTGCTGGCCCGGGTACGCCTGCGGCGGGTGGTACGGCTGCGCGGCCGGCGCGCCACCGGGGCGCTCGCCGGGCAGCGGACCGTTGTTGCCGTAAGACACGCCCACCCCCTGAGAGTCCGTGGCGGGGCCACGGGCGCCGTTCGCTCCAGCGGCAGCTCCGGCAGCGGCCGATCCGGCGCCCATGGCTCCACTCACGCTCTACTCCTCGTGCTCCCCGGCCGAGGACTCCGTGTCCCCGCCCGTCTCGACCGTGGCAACGGCCTCGATCCCGTCAGAGGCCGTGCCGGCCGCGACGCCCTCGGCGTCGCCGTCCTCGACCTCGTCGGCCTCGCTGCCCGCCTCGGCGTTGCGCGCGATGCCGACGACGGCATCCCGCTTGCCCAGATTGATCAGCTGGACGCCCATGGTGTCACGGCCGGTCTCCCTGACTTCATTGACGCGCGTGCGAATCACACCGCCGGACAGCGTGATGGCGAGGATCTCGTCGGTCTCCTCGACCACCAGCGCGCCGACCAGCGAACCACGGTCCTCCACGATCTTGGCGGCCTTGATACCGAGGCCACCGCGACCCTGGACGCGGTACTCGTCGACGGCGGTCCGCTTCGCGTACCCACCGTCGGTGGCGGTGAAGACGAACGTACCCGGCCGGACGACGTTCATCGAGAGGAGTTCGTCGTCCTCGCGGAAACTCATGCCCTTCACGCCCGACGTGGCCCGGCCCATCGGCCGCAGCGCGTCGTCGGTGGCGGTGAACCGGATCGACTGCGCCTTCTTGCTGATGAGCAGCAGATCGTCCTCGGAGGACACCAGCTCCGCGCCGATCAGCTCGTCGTCGGTGCCGCCCTCCCGCTCCCGCAGGTTGATGGCGATGACGCCGCCCGAGCGCGGGGAGTCGTAGTCCTTCAGCGCGGTCTTCTTCACCAGACCGGCCTTGGTGGCGAGCACCAGGTACGGCGCGGCCTCGTAGTCGCGGATCGCGAGGATCTGGGCGATCTGCTCGTCCGGCTGGAAGGCCAGCAGGTTGGCCACGTGCTGGCCGCGGGCGTCCCGGCCGGCGTCCGGCAGCTCGTACGCCTTGGCCCGGTACACCCGGCCCTTGTTGGTGAAGAACAGCAGCCAGTTGTGGGTGGTGGTGACGAAGAAGTGGTCGACGATGTCGTCCTGCTTCAGCTTCGTGCCGCGCACGCCCTTGCCGCCGCGCTTCTGCGAGCGGTAGTCCTCGGTCTTGGTCCGCTTCACATAGCCGCCCCGCGTGATGGTGACGACGATGTCCTCCTCGGCGATCAGGTCCTCGATGGACATGTCGCCGTCGAACGGCACCAGCTTGGAACGGCGGTCGTCGCCGAACTTCTCGACCAGGGCCGCCAGCTCCTCGCTGACGATGGTCCGCTGCTTCTCCGGCGAGGCCAGGATCGCGTTGTACTCGTTGATCTTCGCCTGCAGCTCGTCGTGCTCGGCGACGATCTTCTGGCGCTCCAGGGCGGCGAGCCGGCGGAGCTGCATCTCCAGGATCGCGTTGGCCTGGATCTCGTCGATCTCGAGCAGGCCCATCAGGCCCTCGCGGGCGATCTCGACCGTCTCGCTGCGCCGGATGAGCGCGATGACCTCGTCGATCGCGTCCAGCGCCTTGAGCAGACCGCGCAGGATGTGGGCGCGCTCCTCGGCCTTGCGCAGCCGGAAGCGCGTCCGGCGCACGATGACCTCGATCTGGTGCGTCACCCAGTGGCGGATGAACGCGTCGAGCGAGAGGGTGCGCGGCACGCCGTCGACGAGCGCCAGCATGTTGGCGCCGAAGTTCGTCTGCAGATCGGTGTGCTTGTACAGGTTGTTGAGGACGACCTTGGCGACCGCGTCGCGCTTGAGCACGATGACCAGGCGCTGACCGGTCCTGGACGAGGTCTCGTCGCGGACGTCGGCGATGCCGCCGATCTTGCCGTCCTTCACCAGGTCGGCGATCTTCTGCGCGAGGTTGTCCGGGTTGACCTGGTACGGAAGCTCCGTGACCACCAGGCACTGGCGGTTCTGGATCTCCTCGACCTCGACCACCGCGCGCATCGTGATGGAGCCGCGGCCGGTGCGGTACGCCTCCTCGATGCCCTTGCGGCCGACGACGAGTGCGCCGGTCGGGAAGTCCGGGCCCTTGATCCGCTCGATGAGCGCGTCGAGCAGCTCCTCGTGCGTGGCCTCGGGGTGGGCCAGGTACCACTGGGCGCCCTCGGCGACCTCGCGCAGGTTGTGCGGCGGGATGTTGGTCGCCATGCCGACGGCGATACCGGCGGAGCCGTTGACCAGCAGGTTCGGGAACCGGGCCGGCAGGACCGTCGGCTCCTGGTTGCGGCCGTCGTAGTTGTCCTGGAAGTCGACGGTCTCCTCGTCGATGTCCCGGACCATCTCCATCGACAGCGGCGCCATCTTGCACTCGGTGTAGCGCATGGCGGCGGCCGGGTCGTTGCCCGGGGAGCCGAAGTTGCCGTTGGAGTCGACCAGCGGCATCCGCATCGACCACGGCTGGGCGAGCCGGACGAGCGCGTCGTAGATCGAGGTGTCACCGTGCGGGTGGTACGTACCCATGACGTCGCCGACGACGCGGGCGCACTTGTAGAAGCCCTTCTCGGGCCGGTAGCCGCCGTCGTACATCGCGTACAGCACGCGCCGGTGGACCGGCTTCAGGCCGTCCCGCACGTCGGGCAGCGCACGCGACACGATGACGGACATCGCGTAGTCGAGATACGAGCGCTGCATCTCGGTCTCGAGCCCGACGGGCTCGATCCGGAGCACCGGCTCTTCTTCTTCGGTGGTCACAGGGGTGTTTTCGTCGGCCATTGCTGGTCGTCAGTCCTTTCGTACGGTCAGCTGAGACCGACTCAGATGTCGAGGAAGCGAACGTCCTTGGCGTTGCGCTGGATGAACGAGCGGCGCGCCTCGACGTCCTCGCCCATCAGCACCGAGAACAGGTCGTCGGCCTGGGCGGCGTCGTCCAGGGTGACCTGGCCGAGCACGCGGTGCTCGACGTCCATGGTGGTGACGCGCAGCTCCTCGGCGTTCATCTCGCCGAGACCCTTGAAGCGCTGGATCGAGTCCTCGCGGATCCGCTTGCCGTTCTGCTTGCCCAGCTCGACCAGGGCGTCGCGCTCGCGGTCCGAGTACGCGTACTCGAAGTCGTCCCGGCCCCACTTGATCTTGTAGAGCGGCGGACGGGAGAGGTAGACGTGGCCGTGCTCGATCAGCGGCCGCATGAAGCGGAAGAGGAAGGTGAGCAGCAGGGTGTTGATGTGCTGGCCGTCGACGTCGGCGTCCGCCATCAGGATGATCTTGTGATAGCGGAGCTTCTCGATGTCGAAGTCCTCGTGGACCCCGGTGCCGAAGGCCGAGATCAGCGCCTGGACCTCGGTGTTCTGCAGGATCTTGTCGACCCGGGCCTTCTCGACGTTCAGGATCTTGCCGCGGATCGGCAGGATGGCCTGGTACATCGGGTTCCGGCCGGACTTGGCGGAGCCGCCGGCGGAGTCTCCCTCGACGATGAAGATCTCGCACTTGGTCGGGTCGTTCGACTGGCAGTCGGAGAGCTTGCCCGGGAGGGACGCCGACTCCAGGAGACCCTTGCGGCGGGTCAGGTCGCGGGCCTTGCGCGCGGCCACGCGTGCGGTGGCGGCGGTGATGCCCTTGCGGACGATGTCCGCGGCCTCGTTCGGGTTCCGGTCGAACCAGTCCGTGAGGTGCTCGTGGACGACCTTCTGGACGAAGGTCTTCGCCTCGGTGTTGCCCAGCTTGGTCTTCGTCTGGCCTTCGAACTGCGGCTCGCCGAGCTTGATCGAGATGATCGCGGTCAGACCCTCGCGGATGTCGTCGCCCGTGAGGTTGTCGTCCTTCTCGCGGAGCAGCTTCTTGTCGCGCGCGTACTTGTTGACGAGCGTCGTCAGCGCGGCGCGGAAGCCTTCCTCGTGCGTACCGCCCTCGTGGGTGTGGATCGTGTTCGCGAAGGAGTACACGCCCTCGCTGTACGACGAGTTCCACTGCATCGCGATCTCGACCGAGAGCATGCGCTCCTTGTCCTCGGCCTCGATGTCGATGACGGTGGGGTTGATCAGCTCGCCCTTGCGCGAGTTGAGGTACTTCACGAAGTCGACGATGCCGCCCTCGTAGTGGTACTTCACCGTGCGCGCGGCCGGCTCGGCGGCCGCCTCGGCGTCGGGGTCGTCGGCGCCGACCGTGGCCTTCGCGGACTCGCGCTCGTCGGTGAGCGTGATGGTGAGGCCCTTGTTGAGGAAGGCCATCTCCTGGAAGCGGCGCGAGAGCGTCTCGAAGGAGTACTCGGTCGTCTCGAAGATGTCCGGGTCGGACCAGAACGTGACCGACGTGCCGGTCTCGTCGGTCTCCTCGTGCTGGGCGAGGGGCGCGGTCGCGGCGCCCATCTTGTAGTCCTGGGTCCAGCGGTGGCCGTCGGTCTTGACCTCGACGGCGACCTTCGTGGACAGGGCGTTCACGACGGAGACGCCGACACCGTGCAGACCACCGGAGACCGCGTAACCGCCGCCGCCGAACTTGCCGCCCGCGTGCAGCACGGTCAGCACGACCTCGACGGCCGGCTTGCCCTCGGACGGGACGATGCCGACGGGGATGCCGCGTCCGTTGTCGACGACGCGGACGCCGCCGTCGGCCAGGATCGTCACGTCGATGGTGTCCGCGTGACCGGCCAGGGCTTCGTCGACCGAGTTGTCCACGACCTCCTGCACCATGTGGTGCAGGCCGCGCTCTCCGGTCGAGCCGATGTACATGCCGGGGCGCTTGCGCACCGCATCCAGACCCTCGAGGACCTGGATGTTGCTGGCGGTGTACTGGTTGTTCTCGTTGGGGTTGCCGGAATCGGCCACGAAGCGCCCTTTCTGGCACAGCACAGGCCGTCTCCTGGCATGCGGGAGCGGCTGCGTCGTTCGACATGTTCCGCAGGGTGGCGGGATTGTCTTCCAGTCTACCGGTACCACTGACACTCATGGGGGTTTGCCGGTACCTGAATGCTCATGTGCCGCCCTGCGCGGGCGCGAGACGACTCCCCATATACGGACAGGGGCTCAAAGAGCCCCTGACGGCCACCCAGCGCTTCGAGGTGTGACGCCTCGCCCGCTGTGGGCAACGGTTCTGCCGGACCACCCTCGCCGCACCCCGTTGTGGGCATGCGTTCCGCAGGACCGGAACGGGTGGGCACGACGGAACGGCGCCTGTGCGGGCGCGCTCCGACCCTGCGCCTGGACCCGCACCAGTACGGGCGGCTTACCCGTAGGTGTCCCCGGGCCCCACAGACCCCGGCGCCCGCAGGGACCCGTACCGCCGCGGCCCGGCGGAAGGCCCGAGCACCTTGATCACCCGCACCGTCCCGTGCCCGAGATCCTCGTTCAGCCGCGCGACCAGCCGCGGCGCCAGCAGCCGCAACTGGGTGGCCCACGCAGTGGAGTCGCACTGCACCGTCAGCACCCGCGCATCCGGCTCGTCCTCGTACCGCAGCGGCACACAGTGCTTCGCCAGGTCCTCGCCCACGATCTGCGGCCAGCGCCCCATCACCCCGCCGACCGCCGCCGGCGTCTCCCAGCCGCGCTCGGTGATCAGCCGGTTGATCGCCGAGCCGAGCGCCATCGGATCGCGCCCGTCCGCGTGCGCCCCGGACCGCAGCCCGCCCCCGCGCCGCGCCTGCTTCTTCTGCTGCGCCGCCGCGCCCCGCGCCCGCGCCGCCTCCTTGGCCGCGCGCAGCGCGACCCGGGCGAGATCCACACCCGAGGGTTCGGGAGTCACAGGCTTGTCCCCACCCTGGGGACGGACGCCGTCGCTCATACCCGCTCCACCGCCCCGTCGGCCACGGCGTACCGCACGCCCGCCAGCACGCCCGGCACGTCGTCGTCCACCGCCGCCGTCACCAGCACCTGCTCGCCCGGCGCGACCAGCTCCGCCAGCCGCTCCCGGCGCCGCGCGTCCAGCTCGGCGAACACGTCGTCCAGGACCAGTACCGGCTCGTTGCCCTCGGTGCGCAGCAGGTCGTACGAGGCCAGCCGCAGCGCCAGCGCGTACGACCAGGACTCGCCGTGGCTCGCGTACCCCTTGGCCGGCAGCTCGCCCAGCTTCAGCAGCAGCTCGTCGCGGTGCGGGCCCACCAGCGTGACCCCGCGCTCGATCTCCTGCTTGCGCACGTCCGCGAGCGCGGCGATCAGCTGCCCGTACAGCTCCTCGCGGGTCTGTCCGGCGCCCGGCGCGGAGGGCCGGTACTCCAGCAGAATCGGTCCGCCGCCGGGCGCCAGCTGCTCGTACGCCTTGTCCGCCAGCGGCTGCAGCGTGGCGATCAGGTCCAGCCGCTGGGCCAGCAGCTCCGCGCCCGCCCGGGCGAGGTGCTGGTCCCACACGTCCAGGGTGGACAGGTCCATGGAGCGGCCGCCGTGCCGGCGGGCCATCGCCGCGGACTTCAGCAGGGTGTTGCGCTGCTTGAGCACCCGCTCGTAGTCGGACCGCACGCCCGCCATCCGCGGCGAGCGCGCCGTGATCAGCTCGTCCAGGAACTTCCGGCGCTCGCCGGGGTCGCCCTTTACCAGCGCCAGGTCCTCCGGCGCGAACAGCACGGTCCGTACGATCCCCAGCACGTCACGCGGCTTGACCTGCGAGGACCTGTTGATGCGGGCCCGGTTGGCCCGGCCCGGGTTGAGCTCCAGCTCGACCAGCTGCGAGCGCTCGCCCTGGGTGACGGCGGCCCGGATGACCGCCCGCTCCGCGCCCATCCGCACCAGGGGCGCGTCGGAGGCGACCCGGTGGCTGCCGAGGGTGGCGAGATAGCCGACCGCCTCGACGAGGTTGGTCTTGCCCTGCCCGTTCGCCCCCACGAACGCGGTGACGCCCGGGTCGAGGGGCACCTCGACCCGGGCGTACGAGCGGAAGTCGGCCAGCGACAGATGCGTGACGTGCATGGTGTGCGCCGACCTTCCCCCGGCTGCTGTGCACCGCCGGGTGCACAGCCTGTGGATTACTTCTTCGTCTCGACCGCGTGGCCGCCGAACTGGTTGCGCAGCGCGGCGATCATCTTCATCTGCGGGGAGTCGTCCTGACGCGAGGCGAACCGCGCGAACAGCGAGGCGGTGATCGCCGGCAGCGGCACCGCGTTGTCGATGGCGGCCTCGACCGTCCACCGGCCCTCGCCGGAGTCCGACGCGTAGCCGCGCAGCTTGTCCAGGTGCTCGTCCTCGTCCAGCGCGTTGACCGCCAGGTCCAGCAGCCAGGAACGGATGACCGTGCCCTCCTGCCAGGACCGGAAGACCTCGCGGACGTCGGTGACCGAGTCGACCTTCTCCAGGAGCTCCCAGCCCTCGGCGTAGGCCTGCATCATCGCGTACTCGATGCCGTTGTGGACCATCTTCGCGAAGTGGCCGGCCCCGACCTTGCCCGCGTGGACCGAGCCGAACTCGCCCTCGGGCTTGAGCGCGTCGAAGATCGGCTGGACCCGCGCGACGTGCTCGGCGTCGCCGCCGTACATGAGCGCGTAGCCGTTCTCCAGGCCCCAGACACCACCGGAGACGCCGCAGTCGACGAAGCCGATGCCCTTGGCCGCGAGCTCCTCGGCGTGCTTCTCGTCGTCGGTCCAGCGGGAGTTCCCGCCGTCCACGACGATGTCGCCGGGGGAGAGCAGCCGGGCCAGCTCGTCGATCGTCGACTGGGTCGCCGCACCGGCGGGGACCATGACCCACACGACGCGCGGGCCCTTGAGCTTGCCCACAAGCTCCTCGAGGCTGTGGACATCCGCGAGGTCCGGGTTGCGGTCGTATCCGATGACGGTGTGGCCTGCGCGGCGGATGCGCTCACGCATGTTGCCGCCCATCTTGCCGAGACCGACGAGACCGAGCTCCATCAGAGATTCCTTAAGCGTCGTGTGCGGTTGTACCCGGGTCCGAGCCTACGCCCGGACCCTCGTGCACACCTGTGGGGTCAGCCGCTCAGTCGACGCCGTCAGCCGCTCAGGCGCACCGGCATGATCAGGTACTTGTACGCGTCGTCCGCCTCGGCGTCGAGCGCCGGCTTGCCGCTCAGCAGCGCGGGCTTGGTGGACGTGGTGAAGGAGAGCTGGGCGACCGGGGAGTCGATGGCGCTCAGACCGTCCAGCAGGAAGGTCGGGTTGAAGGCGATCGAGATGTCGTCGCCCTCCAGCTGCGCGTCCAGACGCTCCACAGCCTGTGCATCGTCGCTGGAACCGGCCTCCAGGATCAGCACGCCCTGTTCGAAGCTCAGCCGCACCGGGGTGTTCCGCTCGGCGACCAGGGCCACACGCTTGACGGCCTCGACGAACGGGGCGGTCTCGATCACCGCGACGGAGTTGAACTCGGTCGGGAACAGCGTGCGGTACTTCGGCAGGTCGCCCTCGAGCAGGCGGGTGGTGGTGCGTCGGCCCGCGCCCTCGAAGCCGATCAGGCCCTCGCCCGCACCGGAGCCGGAGAGCGCCAGGGTGACCGTGTCGCCGCTGGTGAGCGACTTGGCGGTGTCCAGCAGGGTCTTGGCGGGCACCAGGGCGACCGCGGAGGCGTCCGGGGACTCCGGCTTCCACAGGAACTCGCGGACCGCGAAGCGGTAGCGGTCGGTGGAGGCCAGCGTGACCGTGTCGCCCTCGATCTCGATGCGCACACCGGTCAGCACCGGCAGCGTGTCGTCACGGCCGGCGGCGATGGCCACCTGCTGGGCGGCGGAGGCGAAGACCTCGCCCGGGACGGTGCCGGTCGCGGTCGGCATCTGCGGCAGCGCCGGGTACTCCTCCACAGGCAGGGTGTGGAGGGTGAAGCGGGAGGAGCCGCAGACCACGGTCGCCCGTACACCGTCTGTGGAGATCTCGACGGGGCGGTTGGGAAGGGCGCGGCAGATGTCGGCGAGCAGGCGGCCGGAGACCAGGACCGTGCCGTCCTCCTCGACCTCGGCCTCGACGGAGACGCGGGCCGAGACCTCGTAGTCGAAGCTGGAGAAGCTCAGCGCGCCGTCCTCGGCCTTCAGCAGAAGGCCCGCGAGCACGGGCGCCGGCGGACGGGCCGGGAGGCTCCGGGCCACCCAGGCCACCGCCTCCGCGAGTACATCGCGCTCCACCCGGATCTTCACCGGAACCGCCTCCTGCATGTTGCTGGCTCTTCGTCGTCTGGCAGGGACCCAGTCTGACGTACGCCACCGACACTCGGTGCGGCTCGGGGTCAAGTCGTGACGAGCCGCGCCTGGCGGTCCGGCCTCGAGTTGTGCACAGCACCCACTTCGAAGCGGATTTCCCGGTAACTCTGAGTGGGAGTAGTAGTAGGGCCTGTGGAAACCGTGGATAACGGTGTCTGAGCAGGTCAGGCCCGGTTTTTTGTCCACCGGCCCTGTGGGCGACAGCAGTGGACAACTGGGGGTTTCTGTGGACACCCGAAAGTTCTGCACACCCCATGCACAGGCGGCGGCGACTTCTCCCCAGTGCTGTCCCCAGCTTTCCCACCGTTCCCCACAGCCAAACCCGCGCCCTCGGTGTGACGCCTTTCACTCGACCCGGTGAGAGCGGGTGTTTCCTTGCCGAACAGTGGACAGGGATGTGGGAAACCTGGGGACAACTGGCTCTCCCCTGTGGGCTGCCCGTGGACAAGTCTTCGGGCCTCCTGTGGACGGCGGATTCATCCACAGTCTGTGGAACTTGGTTGATCACAAATCCACAGCCGCGTGACCTGCTGTGTTGATCATTCCCCCAGGCTCGCTGTGGATACAAACTGGACAACTTGGGAGTCCCCAGGCTGTGGACGGAAGATCTTCCCCACTTCTGTGGAGAACCCCGTCCGACCAGCTGGTATTCGAACAGCCCCCGTCCGTACACAGGTGCCCGCCGGCCCGTACACCGGCGCCCAGCGAGCTCCACGGGGCGTGCCGGCCCACGAAAAAGCGCCCCGGGACGGTGTCCCGAGGCGCTCTCCGCGCGGTGCCGACAGCCCGCGTCAGCCGTTCTTGATGCGGTTGGTGAGCTCCGTGACCTGGTTGTAGATGGAGCGCCGTTCCGCCATCAGCGCGCGGATCTTCCGGTCCGCGTGCATGACGGTCGTGTGGTCGCGGCCGCCGAACTGCGCGCCGATCTTCGGCAGCGACAGGTCCGTCAGCTCCCGGCACAGGTACATGGCGATCTGGCGGGCCGTCACCAGGACCCGGCTGCGCGAGGATCCGCAGAGGTCCTCTACCGTCAGCCCGAAGTAGTCGGCCGTCGACGCCATGATGGCGGGGGCGGTGATCTCCGGGGCCGAGTCCTCGCCGCCCGGGATCAGGTCCTTGAGCACGATCTCGGTGAGCCCGAGGTCCACCGGCTGCCGGTTGAGCGAGGCGAACGCGGTCACCCGGATCAGCGCGCCCTCCAGCTCGCGGATGTTCCGCGAGATCCGGGAGGCGATGAACTCCAGCACCTCCGGCGGGGCGTTGAGCTGCTCCTGCACCGCCTTCTTCCGGAGGATCGCGATCCGCGTCTCCAGCTCCGGCGGCTGCACGTCGGTGGTCAGACCCCACTCGAAGCGGTTGCGCAGCCGGTCCTCCAGGGTCATCAGCTGCTTGGGCGGCCGGTCCGAGGAGAGCACGATCTGCTTGTTCGCGTTGTGGAGGGTGTTGAAGGTGTGGAAGAACTCCTCCTGCGTCGACTCCTTGCTCGCGAGGAACTGGATGTCGTCGACGAGCAGGATGTCCACATCGCGGTAACGCTTGCGGAACGCGTCGCCCTTGCCGTCGCGGATGGAGTTGATGAACTCGTTGGTGAACTCCTCCGAGCTCACGTACCGCACCCGGGTGCCCGGGTAGAGGCTCCGCGCGTAGTGCCCGATCGCGTGCAGCAGATGGGTCTTGCCGAGGCCCGACTCCCCGTAGATGAAAAGGGGGTTGTACGCCTTGGCGGGCGCCTCGGCGACGGCGACGGCGGCCGCGTGCGCGAACCGGTTCGACGAGCCGATGACGAAGGTGTCGAAGAGGTACTTGGGGTTCAGCCGGGCGTGCGGCTCGCCGGGTCCCCCGGCCGCGGGCGGCTGTCCGGCGCCGCCGGCGGCGTGCCGGGGCCCCGGGCCGGGCTGGGACACGGACGGGCCGGGACCCATCTGCGGCTCGGGCAGCTCGGCGCGCTCGGGACGCGGCGGCTCGTACGGCGCGGGGCGCTCGTCGTAGCGCGGCGCGGAGGGCTGCCGGTCGCGGCTGCCGTACGGCTCGTGCCACTGCTCGGCCGGCGCCTCGCGGTCCTGGTAGCCGCCGAGCCGCGGCTGCTGCCAGGAGAGGTCCTCCTGGGAACGCGGCCAGACGCCCGGGTCGGGGCGCTGCTGCTGGTAGTCGGGGTAGGCGGGGCGTACCGACGGCAGGTCGTCGCCGCCGGGCCGGTGCCCGTAGCCGCCGCCGTCGTACTTCTCGTACGTGTCGGCAGGTCCGCGGTCGTCGTAGCGGGGGTGCTGCGGCTGCGGGGCCGGGGGGCCGGCGGGCTCGCCCGCGGAGTCGTCGACGGTGATCGCGATCCGGATGGGGCGGCCGCACTCACGGCTGAGGGTGTCGCTGATCAGTGGCGCGAGCCGGCCCTCGAGGACCCGCTTGCCCCACTCGTTGGGCACGGCCAGGAGTGCGGTGTCGGCGACCAGTGCGAGAGGCTGGCACCGTTCGATCCACTGCTTGTCCTTGGGCTCGATGCCCTGCTGGCCCTCTCCCAGGAGCTGGTCGAGCACGCGTGGCCACACTGCGGCAAGATCAGCAGGTACGTCAGCCACGGGGCACGCTTCCTCGTTGGTCCCACGAATGTGTGGTTCTCGGGACGGTCGGTCGGGGTCCGTCCGCAGTCCGTCAGGACAGGTAAGGACAGAACGGAAAAAGATTCCGGAGTTCAGCCACGGTAGTCGGGGCGGCTGACGTGGTTCAAGTTGTTGTCCACAGCCTGTGCATACAGAGCCCCGGCGTGGGGCCGGTTTGACCGGATGGCGTAGCCGCGCGTACCGTAACCAGGTCGAGTTGTCGATGGCTGCTGCCGCCTGCCTCCGATGGGCAAAGATCACGGTCAGTGATCGTGTAGCGGTGCACTCGGGCGTATTGCGAGCTACTCGTGGGCGCACGGTGACAGCCAGGCGATGCCCCGCCACCCACGAATCATTACTGGAGCCCCCGAGTGAGCAAGCGCACCTTCCAGCCGAACAACCGTCGTCGCGCGAAGACCCACGGTTTCCGCCTGCGCATGCGTACCCGCGCCGGCCGCGCCATCCTGGCGAACCGCCGTGCCAAGGGTCGCGCGAGCCTGTCCGCCTGATCGCTTAAACAGGTCATGACGTGCTGCCTACCGAGAATCGGCTGAGGCGGCGCGAGGACTTCGCGACCGCGGTACGCCGAGGACGCCGGGCCGGACGCCCGAGCCTCGTCGTCCATCTACACAGCGGTGCAACGGACCCGCACGCGCCTGGGGAGAGCGCTCCTCCGGCACGTGCGGGTTTCGTCGTGAGCAAGGCAGTGGGTGGAGCGGTCGTCCGCAACCAGGTGAAGCGGCGTCTTCGCCATCTGGTCAGGGATCGGCTGTCCGAGCTGCCCCCCGGTAGCCTGGTGGTAGTACGGGCGCTGCCCGGAGCGGGCGACGCCGATCATCCTCAGCTGGCCCGAGACCTGGATGCCGCTTTCCAGCGGTTGCTGGGAGGGGGCACGCGATGAAGTACCCGCTGCTGGCCCTGATCAAGCTGTACCAGTGGACGATCAGCCCGCTGCTGGGTCCGGTGTGCCGGTACTACCCGTCGTGCTCGCACTACGGATTCACGGCCATCGACCGGCATGGCGCGATCAAGGGAACGGCCCTGACCGCCTGGCGCATCCTGCGGTGCAACCCGTGGTCGCCCGGAGGCGTGGACCATGTCCCCCCGCGCAAACGTCCCCGCTGGCACGAAATGCTGCGGAACGCCCTGCGTGGCGAGAAGGGCGGGTCCTCCGCCGACACGAGCCCGGCCGCAGAGACCTCGCCCAATGCTCAAGGAGCCTGATTAGTGGACACGATTGCCAGTCTGTTCGCCTTCATCACCACACCCGTCTCATGGGTGATCGTCCAGTTCCACAGTATGTACGGGGCGATCTTCGGTCCTGACACGGGTTGGGCCTGGGGCCTGTCCATCGTGTCCCTGGTGGTCCTGATCCGGATCTGTCTGATCCCGCTGTTCGTCAAGCAGATCAAGTCGACCCGGAACATGGCCGCTCTTCAGCCGAAGATGAAGGCGATCCAGGAGCGCTACAAGAGCGACAAGCAGCGCCAGTCCGAAGAGATGATGAAGCTGTACAAGGAGACGGGTACCAACCCGCTCTCCTCGTGCCTTCCCATCCTGGCGCAGTCGCCGTTCTTCTTCGCGCTGTACCACGTGCTGAGCAAGATCGCCTCGGGTGAGGAGATCGGTGTTCTCAACCAGAGCCTCGTGGACAGCGCCCGTCAGGCCCACATCTTCGGCGCCCCGATCGCGGCGAAGTTCATGGACAGCCCCGAGAAGGTCGAGGCGCTCAACGCCTCCCTGACCGATGTGCGCATCGTGACCGCGGTCATGATCGTCCTGATGTCGGCCTCGCAGTTCTTCACGCAGCGCCAGCTGATGACGAAGAACGTGGACCTGTCGGTGAAGACGCCGTACATGCAGCAGCAGAAGATGCTGATGTACATCTTCCCGGTGATCTTCGCCGTCATGGGCATCAACTTCCCCGTCGGTGTCCTCATCTACTGGCTGACCACCAACGTGTGGACCATGGGCCAGCAGATGTACGTGATCAACCAGAACCCGACCCCGGGATCCAAGGCCCAGGACGCCTACCTGCAGCGCCTGCTGAAGAACGTCACCCACCACAGTGAGGTCCGCGGCCGGCGCCGGAAGAACATCGTCAAGCTGATCGTGGCCAAGGGCGGCGACCGCAACGAGCAGGAGCGCCGCTTCGTCACCGGCCTCGCCAAGGCGGGCTTCGCGCCCCAGGCCGACGGCACCGTGGTGAAGAGCGACACGATCACCGCCGAGGCCGAGGGCGGGGCCGTCACCAAGCGGCAGCAGCCGAAGCGCCAGTCCAAGTCCCAGCGCCAGTCCGGCGGTGCGGTGGGCGGCCAGCACAAGAGCGACGAGGCTCCCTCCGAGCCCACCTCGCTGGAGAAGAAGCCGCAGGAGTCCGTCGAGGAGTCCAAGCCCAACCGGCCGAGCCGCGCCAACTCCGGCAACACGTCCCGCCAGGGCAAGTCCGGGCAGCGCAAGGGCCAGCAGCGGCCCAAGCACCCGTCGTCCAAGAAGTAGTAAGGAGTCCATCCGTGACGGAAGGCACCACCTCCGCCGCCGCCGAGGGTGGCGACACCCTGACCCGCCTGGAGCAGGAGGGTGAGATCGCGGCCGACTACCTCGAGGGTCTGCTCGACATCGCCGACCTGGACGGCGACATCGACATGGACGTCGAGGCGGACCGGGCCTCGGTCTCGATCGTCAGCGATTCGAGCAGCCGTGAGCTGCAGAAGCTGGTCGGCCGGGACGGCGAGGTGCTGGAGGCGCTCCAGGAGCTCACGCGTCTGGCCGTGCACCGCGAGACCGGTGACCGCAGCCGTCTGATGCTGGACATCGCCGGCTTCCGCGCCCAGAAGCGCACCGAGCTCGCCGAGCTGGGTGCCAAGGCCGCGGAAGAGGTCAAGGCCACCAAGCAGCCGGTGAAGCTGGACCCGATGACGCCGTTCGAGCGCAAGGTCGTGCACGACGCGGTCGCCGCCGCCGGGCTGCGCAGCGAGTCCGAGGGCGAGGAGCCGCAGCGCTTCGTCGTCGTACTCCCTGCCTGACCCCTTCTTGTTGTGTCGGCCCCGTCTGTTCGCAGGCGGGGCCGATCTTTGTCAGCCTGATAGTCGGGCCACCCAGCGCGGTGGCGCGGTACGGAAGGACGGTTCCCGTGACGGAGTCAGCGGAACTCCCCCAGGCGCCTGAGCAGGCGCGGACGGTCTTCGGCGAGTACTTCCCGGAAGCCGTCCGCTATGCCGAGCTGCTCGCGGACGCGGGAGTGAAGCGTGGGCTGATCGGCCCGCGCGAGGTGCCGCGCCTGTGGGAGCGGCATCTGCTGAACTGTGCGGTGCTCTCCGAGGTGGTGCCCGAGGGCGTCACGGTCTGCGACGTGGGCTCGGGTGCGGGTCTGCCCGGGATCCCGCTGGCCCTGGTGCGACCGGATCTGAAGATCACGCTCCTCGAGCCGCTGCTGCGGCGGACGAACTTCCTCCAGGAGGTCGTGGAGCTGCTGGGCCTGGACCATGTGACCGTCGTACGTGGCCGTGCCGAGGAAGTACTGGGCAAGCTGCAGCCGGTGCATGTCGTGACCGCGCGCGCCGTGGCGCCGCTGGACCGGCTGGCCGGCTGGGGCGTGCCGCTGCTGCGTCCCTACGGCGAGATGCTGGCCCTCAAGGGCGACACTGCCCAGGAGGAGCTGGACAGTGCCCGGGCGGCACTGTCGAAGCTCGGTGTGGTGGAGACCTCGGTGCTTCAGGTCGGCGAGGGCATCGTGGATCCGATGTCGACGGTGGTCCGGGTGGAGGTCGGGGAGAGCCCCGGCGGTGTCCGGTTCGCTGCCAAGCGGGCCAAGGCCGCCCGTCCCAGTCGGACGCGACGCCGGCGCTAGGAGCCGGTCGTTACGTCACGCGAACTGCCATACGTACGCATTTCGGAGTGTCGGGCGGTCGCGGCGGGATGGCGCGTGCATCGTGTTTCACGTGAAACGTCGCTCACTGCTGCAGGGGATCATCAGCCGCGGCCGCGCGGCCGCCACGCCCCGAGACCGCAAGCCCAAGCCGCCGGCAAAGCCCCCCGTGAGGGTTACGGAGTTGTCCACAGAGGTGGATTCATCCACAGAACCCCGGGCCTCGCTGGTTCACGACCCCGAAAGCATGGCAGGCTCTGTTCATCGCGAGCCTGAAGCCGAGGAGAGTGAATCCTTGCGGTCCGACGCCAACATCGCGGGACCGATGACCGAACCGGTCCCCGGTCCCCGAACCGAATCGCCGGGGTCCGATGTTTCACGTGAAACATCGCCCCCGATCGACGACACCCCCATTGGTCGTGCTGCCCAACTGGCAGTCGAGGCCCTGGGGCGTGCCGGAGAGGGACTTCCCCGGCCTCCCCAGACGCGCATCATGGTGGTCGCCAACCAGAAGGGCGGCGTGGGCAAGACGACCACGACGGTCAACCTTGCCGCTTCGCTGGCGCTGCACGGCGCCCGTGTCCTGGTGATCGACCTCGACCCGCAGGGCAATGCCTCCACGGCGCTGGGCATCGACCACCATGCCGAGGTCCCCTCGATTTACGACGTCCTGGTGGAGAGCAAGCCGCTCTCCGACGTGGTGCAGCCCGTCATGGATGTCGAGGGCCTCTTCTGTGCACCGGCGACCATCGACCTCGCCGGTGCGGAGATCGAGCTGGTGTCGCTGGTGGCGCGCGAGAGCCGGCTGAAGCGGGCGATCGAGTCGTACGAGCAGCCGCTGGACTACATCCTGATCGACTGCCCGCCCTCGCTCGGTCTGCTGACGGTCAACGCCCTTGTGGCGGGAGCCGAGGTGCTGATCCCGATCCAGTGCGAGTACTACGCGCTGGAGGGCCTCGGCCAGCTCCTCCGGAACGTGGACCTGGTGCGCGGGCATCTGAACCCGACGCTCCATGTGTCGACGATCCTGCTCACCATGTACGACGGCCGGACCAGGCTCGCCTCCCAGGTCGCCGACGAGGTGCGCAGTCACTTCGGCGAAGAGGTGCTGCGGACCAGCATTCCGCGATCGGTACGCATCTCCGAGGCCCCGAGCTACGGGCAGACCGTGCTCACCTACGACCCGGGCTCCAGCGGCTCGCTGTCGTACCTGGAGGCGGCCCGTGAGATCGCGCTGCGGGGCGTCGGTCTGCACTATGACGCCCAGCACGCCCATGCGGGCATCCAGAACAACCAGCACAGCATGTCGGAGGGGATCCAGTGAGCGAGCGACGTAGGGGGTTGGGGCGTGGGCTCGGTGCGCTGATTCCCGCGGCTCCCCAGGAGCGGCAGGTACCGGCGGTCGGCATCACGGCAGGTTCGGCCTCGCCGGGTGAGATTCCGGCGCCGGCCCCGGACCGGGGTGTGGCGGCCGCGAAGCTGGCGACCATGCCGGTGAGCGCGCCGGCACCGGAGGAAGTGATCCCGGTCGTCGAGGCCGAGATCGTGGTGGAGCCGGAGGCTCCCGCCGGAGCGCACTTCGCGGAACTGCCGCTGGACTCGATCACGCCGAACCCTCGCCAGCCGCGTGAGGTCTTCGACGAGGACGCGCTGGCCGAGCTGGTCACCTCCATCAAGGAGGTCGGTCTGCTGCAGCCGGTCGTCGTGCGGCAGCTGAGCCCTGAGCGCTATGAGCTCATCATGGGCGAGCGGCGCTGGCGGGCCTGCCGTGAGGCGGGTCTGGAGCGGATCCCGGCGATCGTCCGGGCGACGGAGGACGAGAAGCTTCTTCTGGACGCCCTCCTGGAGAACCTCCACCGTGCCCAGCTGAACCCGCTGGAGGAGGCAGCCGCCTACGACCAGCTGCTCAAGGACTTCAACTGCACGCACGACCAGCTGGCCGACCGGATCGGGCGTTCACGTCCGCAGGTGTCGAACACGCTGCGACTGCTGCGGCTCTCGCCGCCGGTGCAGCGCCGCGTCGCCGCCGGGGTGCTGTCGGCCGGTCATGCGCGGGCGCTGCTGTCCGTGGAGGACGCGGAGACGCAGGACAAGCTCGCGTTCCGGATCGTCGCCGAGGGCCTCTCGGTGCGCGCGGTCGAGGAGATCGTCGCGCTGATGAGCTCCGAGCCCGAGGCGGCGAAGAAGCCGCGCGGGCCGCGGGCCGGCGCACGGGTCTCCCCGGCGCTGACCGATCTGGCGACTCGACTGTCGGACCGCTTCGAGACCCGGGTGAAGGTCGATCTGGGGAAGAGTAAGGGCAAGATCGTCGTCGAGTTCGCCTCGATGGAGGACCTGGACCGCATCCTCGGCACCCTGGCACCGGGCGAGGGACGGGTGATGGACCGCCCGCTCTCCGAGTCGGGCGAGGAGGAGGACGAGGGCTGAGAGCCCCCCCCGGGGCTTCCGTTCCGTTCCTGGGGCGGATCGTGTGTCGGCGTATGCCGGAACACGATCCGCCCTTTGCCTTCGCTCGGTGTCCGCCCGAGTGTCCGATGGATACGATGCGTTCAGGTATGGCATATCCACCGTGAACCGGCTCAGAGAGGGGCGGGGCCATGCAAGAGGTGAGCCGCGGCCGATGGGTGACGGCGGGCTTGGGCCTGGGTGTGGTCGGCGGCTTCCTCGGCAGTCTGCTGAGGGAGCGCAGCGCGCTGGCGCAGGCTCGCGGTGCGGCACGTGAGGGAAGTGAGGACCCGTGGGGCGTCGACTCGTACCGCTCACCCTGGACAATCTTCCGGACCTCCCGAAGCGCTGCCGCTCGTGTGTCTTCTGGGAGCTTGACGCGGTCAGCGGAGAGGCCGCGGTAAGGGCGGGTCGTCCGGAGTTGGAGAAGGAGGCCTGGATCTCCGCCGTGCTTCTGGAGTGGGGTTCGTGCGGCCGGGTCGTCTACGTCGACGAATTGCCCGTCGGTTTCGTGCTCTACGCTCCCCCCGCCTATGTGCCCCGGTCGATGGCGTTCCCCACGAGCCCGGTGTCGGCGGATGCCGTCCAGTTGATGACGGCCTGGATCATGCCGGGCTATCAGGGACAGGGCCTGGGCCGGGTGATGGTGCAGACGGTCGCCAAGGATCTGCTGCGGCGCGGCTTCCGGGCGATCGAGGCCTTCGGCGACGCACGCTGGAAGGAGCCGGCCTGCGTGTTGCCGGCAGACCATCTTCTGGCGGTGGGCTTCAAGACGGTGCGGCCGCACCCGGCGCATCCGCGGCTGCGGCTGGAGCTGCGGACGACGCTCTCCTGGAAGGAGGACGTCGAGATGGCCCTGGACCGGCTGTTGGGGGCGGTGCAGAAGGAGCCCGCCCTGCGGCCGCTGTAGCGCCGGGTCCTGCAAGGGCCTCGTACGACGACGGCCCGCCCCCGAGTGGGGGCGGGCCGTTCGTGTTTCACGTGAAACACACGGAGGCGTGGGGCCTACGTGTTCACTCCCCGATGAAGGCCTCGAGGTCGCGCACGATGGCGGCCTTCGGCTTGGCGCCGACGATCGTCTTCACGACCTCGCCGCCCTGGTAGACGTTCATGGTCGGGATCGACATGACGCCGTACTTCGCAGCCGTGTCCGGGTTCTCGTCGATGTTCAGCTTGACGATCTCGATCTTGTCACCGTGCTCCGCGGCGATGGCCTCGAGCGAGGGCGCGATCTGGCGGCAGGGGCCGCACCAGGCCGCCCAGAAGTCCACCAGGACGGGCTTGTCGCTCTTGAGGACGTCTGCCTCGAAGGTCTTGTCGGTCACGTTCTTCAGATCGGCCACGGCGGCCTCCTTCTGCTTCGCGGGGTGTGGGGTGGGGAGGGCGGGCCTCAGACGGCGGTGGTCCGGGCGGGCTCTCCGGCCTTCTCGCCGTCGGCGAGAGCGGCGAGGAAACGCTCGGCGTCGAGGGCGGCGGAGCAACCGGTGCCCGCAGCGGTGATCGCCTGGCGGTAGGTGTGGTCGACGACATCGCCGGCGCCGAAGACACCGGTCAGGTTGGTGCGGGTCGAGGGCGCGTCCACCTTCAGGTAGCCCTCCTCGTCCAGCTCAAGCTGACCCTTGAACAGCTCGGTGCGCGGGTCGTGGCCGACCGCGATGAACAGGCCGGTGACGGGGAGTTCGCTGGTCTCGCCGGTCTTGGTGTTGCGCAGGGTCAGACCGGAGAGCTTCTGCTCGCCGTGGATCTCGGCGACCTCGCTGTCCCAGGCGAACTTGATCTTCGGGTCGGCGAAGGCCCGCTCCTGCATCGCCTTCGAGGCACGCAGCGAGTCACGGCGGTGGACGATCGTCACCGACTTGGCGAAGCGCGAGAGGAAGGTGGCCTCCTCCATCGCGGTGTCGCCGCCGCCGATCACGGCGATGTCCTGCTCCTTGAAGAAGAAGCCGTCGCAGGTGGCGCACCAGGAGACGCCGCGGCCGGAGAGCACGTCCTCGTTGGGCAGGCCCAGCTTGCGGTGCTGGGAGCCCGTGGTGACGATGACGGCCTTGGCGCGGTGCACGGTGCCGGCGGTGTCCGTGACGGTCTTGATCTCGCCGGTGAGGTCCACGGCGACGACGTCGTCCGGGACCAGCTCGGCGCCGAAGCGCTCGGCCTGGGCGCGCATGTTGTCCATCAGGTCCGGGCCCATGATGCCGTCACGGAAGCCGGGGAAGTTCTCCACGTCGGTCGTGTTCATCAGGGCGCCACCGGCGGTGACAGCACCCTCGAAGACCAGCGGCTTCAGCGACGCGCGCGCTGTGTAGAGCGCGGCGGTGTAACCCGCGGGCCCGGAGCCGATGATGATCACGTTACGGACGTCGCTCACGGGTTTCTTCCTCGTCTCTGCAGACTGCCTACTGCCTACGGTGGCGGGTTCGGTGACTCTCACCCCACCCAACGGATCCTAAGGGTGATGCATTCCCGGATCCGCCGCGCGGCACGGCAAAGCGTCAGGTACGAGGGTAGGGGTGGGTCAGCAGCACGTCGGCCTTGGCACCGCCGCCGCCCTCGGCGCAGGAGGCGTCGAGGACGTACGCCTGGACCTGGGAGCTGTCCGTGGCGTGGGGGAGGACGACGAGATAGGCGCGCGTGCCCTGGTAGTCGCCTGGTTGGAAGGCGAGGACGACGGGGTCCGGCCGGTCGATGCCGGCGCGTACGCAGCCCGGCAGCGTGGAGTCCGCGTTGCGCATCGGGGTGTTGCCCTCGGACTCGGTGCTCATGGAGTCGGGTGCGACGCCCTTGGGGATGGTGCGGGACCCGTCGCGTCCCAGGAGTTCGTGGACGCGCTGGTCGATGCCCTCGCCGGAGAACCGGGCGTCCGCACCGCTCGCCGCGGCGTCGACCTTCTTGTCGCCGCTCTCCGCGGCGTTCTGCAGCCCGCCGGGCTGGAGGAGCAGCGTGCCCAGACCGAGGACGGCGGCGCCGAGGACACCACCGAGCACAGCGACGCGGCGGCGTCGGCGGCCGGACGGCCGTCCGGGGCCCGTGGCGGCCCGAGGGCGCCCTGCGGGGCGGTCGGCGGCCGTGGAGGGCACGGCCGAGGGTTCGGCTGCCGGAGCGTCGCTCTGAGCTCCGGCCGGTGTTTCACGTGAAACATGTGCCGCGGTGTCCGGGGCGGTGGCGCTGAGGAGCGCTTCGGCGGCGAGCGCGGCGTCGATCCGGCCCGCGATGTCGGCCGGCATCCGGGCGGGCCCGGGCAGCGTGCCGAGGAGGCCGCGGATCTCCTCCAGGCTGGTGCGCACGTCCGCGCAGAGGGCACAGCCGTCGAGGTGTCTGCGCACGGCGGATGTCCGCGCCGGCGGCAGCAGGCCCTCGGTGAGGTCGGAGATCTCCGAGACATCCGGGTGTTGTGTCGTGTCGGCCCTGCCGGTCGTGGATGTCACGCGCGCCCACCTCCGCCCTTCACAGCAGCTGGACCGTTGGGTCCCGTATCCGATCGCCTCGACACCGGTGGGACGGATGTCCCTGGCGTCCGGTTCCTTCCCCCGTCGGGAGGCTCGTTACCCCCTGTGTCCGTGCGCAGATGAGTGAGCAGCGGGACCAGTCGGGCCCGGCCGCGCGCACAACGGCTCTTCACGGTTCCGGTGGGGACGTCGAGGATGCGGGCGGCCTCGGCGACGGGGTAGCCCTGCATGTCTACCAGAACGAGCGCGGCGCGCTGGTCGGCGGGAAGTGTGGCGAGCGCCCGGAGCAGCTCCCGGTGCAGGTCCTGCCGTTCGGCGGGGGCCTCGGCGGACTCGTGGGGTTCGAGGAGCTGTTCCAGGCGGGTGGTGTCGTCGACGGGCGAGGTCTTGCGGGAGGCTGCCTTGCGGGCGCGGTCGAGACAGGCGTTGACGGTGATCCGGTGGAGCCACGTCGTGACCGCCGACTGGCCCCGGAAGGTGTGGGCGGCACGGAAGGCGGAGACGAGGGCGTCCTGGACGGCGTCGGCGGCCTCCTCGCGGTCCCCCAGGGTGCGCAGGGCGACCGCCCACAGCCGGTCCCGGTGCCGGCGCACGAGCTCACCGAAGGCGTCCGGGTCCCCGGCCACATGGCGCGCCAGGAGTTCCTGATCGCTGAGACCGCCTTGTTCGTCCACCGGTGAGCCCCCTCCCCTGCGCCGTCAGCTCGTGATCTTGATATCCGCGACCTGGCCGCGGTAACCACCGTCGGCACTCGGCAGTTCGGTCAGCCAGATGAGGACGTAGCGCGTCTTCACCGGCTTGTCCGGGGTGAGGGTCACATGGGAGCCCTTCTCCGATGCCTGGGTGGCGTAGTCACTGGGTGCGCCGGGTCGGGAGCCGGCGCTCTCGGGCGCGGTGCGCAGTTCGACCGCGGTGGCGCCCTCGAAGGTGACCTCGACCTTGCCGACCTGCTGGACCTTGCCGAGGTCCAGGACGAGGCCCACGCCTTCCTTCAGATTGCCGAGCTTGGGGTAGCCGCGATAGCTGCTGGTCGGCCACGAGGTGCTGGGATCGCCGTCGTAGGCGCTCTTTATCTGCGAGTGGTTCTCCGAGCCGTCGCCGAGCGGGTCGAAGTCGTAGGCCTCGACGATCTCGACCGGCCGTCCGGAGTTCTCGGGCTGCTTGTTCTCGGTGCTCTCCGGCTGCGTGGTCCGGGGCGGTTCCTTCTCCTTGTTGCGGTCAAGGAGCTTGTCGGCCACCTGCCAGCTGCCCAGGCCGAGCGCGGCGATGAGCAGGGCGGACACGGCCCACTTCAGGGCCTTGCCGGTGCGGGACTGCAGCGGGGCGGGCGGCTGCGGCAGCGGCTGCGTGACGGCAGGCCGGGTCTGCCGACTGCCGTACGTGCCCTGCTGGTACGTGGTGCGCTGGTACTCGGCCGGGGCCGGGAACTCGGGCTCCGGGGGCCGGATCCGCGGCATCGCCGCGACGGCCTTGGCGAGCTCGTCCGGCGTGGTGCAGGGCGGCTCCTGGCGTGAGGCCGTGGCGCCGTCGTTGGCCAGGGCGCGCATGGCGATCTCGGAGAGTCCGCGGTGCACGCCGGCTCGCACCTGGTCAGGGGCGATCAGACCGACGTCCTTGGGGAGTCCGCTCAGTCCGTAGGCGTCGTTGTCGTACGGCCAGCGCTGGGTGAGCGCGGCGTACAGCAGCGCGCCGATCGCCTCCGTGTCGGTGCGCTGCGGGCGCTCGGCACTGATGCCGCGCAGGGCGGCGTTCACGGCCAGGCCGCGGACCCGGTACTGGCCGGTGGAGCTGCGCAGTACGGCGCTGGGCGTGAGCCGGAGGTGGGCCAGGCCCTCGCGGTGGGCGGCGGCCATGGCCTGGGAGACCTGTGAGACGAGCTGGTACGCGTCGTGCGGCTCCATGGGCCCGGCCGCGAGCAGAGCGGTCAGCTCGGTGGAGTCCGGGAGCCACTCGTGCACCACGTAGACCAGGTCGTTCTCCTCGACGGCGTCGAGGACCTGGACGAACCGGGGGTCGCCGAGCAGGGCGGCGGACCGTGCGGCCGCCAGCACCGACCGGGCGCGCGGGTGGTCGGCGGGCAGCACATGCACGCCGACGGCCCGCCGGAGTTTCTCGTCGACGGCCCGCCAACTGCTGAAACCGTCCAGACGAGTGACGCACTCCTCCAGCCGGTACCGTCTGGCCAGTTTGTGGCCGCTGTGGAGTTCCGGCGCCTCGATGACGGGTTGTGGGTCGCTCCTCTTCCCGTCGTCGCCGCCGTCCGCGTCCGGCGCGGTCTTCTCCGTGTTGTCCTGCGTGTCCGCCACCCCGTCGGTCGCGGCCGTGTCCGCCTGGGCGGTCAGCGGGTCGTCACCGCTGTTGTCGGCCACGTCGACGGCAGCCGTGCTACGTTCCGCCACCGTCGTTCCTGCCTCCCCATCCGTTGCGCCACTTCCAACAGCCATGCCAATTGTGCCCACAGTCCGGCGCTATGCACGACACGCGGCGGCGGACGATGGTTGTGCGGAACCGATCGATCTAACGGCCGAGACGGCCGCGCACCATGCCGACCATGGAGTTGAGCTCCGCGATCCGCATCCGGCGGGCCGCGACGAAGAACAGTCCGAACAGCACCACGCTGCCGACGACGAGGGCCACCAGCGAGCCGAACGCGCCGTTGCCGAGCGTTTTCAGAAGGCCGAAGCCGACCGCGCCGGCCACCACCGCGGCGGGCAGTGAGGCCAGGCTCAGACGGGCGTAGGTGCGCAGTACGTGCACGCCGTCCAGGTCGCCGCCGAGCCGGTTGCGCAGCCGCTTCCAGGCGACGCCGACGCCCACCATGTAGGCGAGGCCGTAGGACGCGGCCATGCCGACGACCGCCCACTGCGAGGGCAGCACGAAGTAACAGGCCGCCGAGGCGGCCGCGTTGACGCCGGCGACGATGACCGTGTTGTAGAAGGGCGTCCGCGTGTCCTCGTAGGCGTAGAAGCCGCGCAGGACGACGTACTGGACCGAGTACGGGATCAGGCCGAGGCCGAAGGCCATCAGGATGAAGCCCATGCCCTGGGCGGCCTCGACGCCGCTGGACGCGTACAGCAGGGTGCACATCGGGACGCCGAGCGCCAGGAAGGCGAAGGAGACCGGGACGATCGCCACGGCGGAGTTCCGCAGGCCCTGCGAGATGTCGTCGCGGACCGCGCCCGGGTCGTCGTCGTGGGCGGCGCGGGAGATACGGGGCAGCAGCGCCGCCATGACGGAGACGGTGATGATCGCCTGCGGCATGCCCCAGATCAGCTGGGCGTTGGAGTAGGCGAGGAAGCCCGCGCCGTCCTTGCCGGAGGCCTCGCCCGCGGCGGTGGCCAGCTGGGTCACGACGAGCACGCCGGCCTGGTTGGCGAGGACGAACAGGACGGTCCACTTGGCCAGTTTGACGGTCTTGCCGAGGCCGTGGCCCTTCCAGTCGAATCGGGGCCGGAAGCGGAAGCCGGTCTCCCGCAGGTACGGGATCATCGCCAGGGCCTGGACGACCAGACCGAGCAGGGTGCCGATGCCGAGGAGGCGGATGCCCTCGTCCGGGATGGTGGTGACGCCCATGCGGGACTCCGCGGACGAGCCGTAGACCCAGATGAACAGGCCGAACGTCACGATCATCACGATGTTGTTGAGGACCGGGGTCCACATCATCGCGCCGAACTTGCCGCGGGCGTTCAGGATCTGACCCATCACCACGTGCACGCCCATGAAGAAGATGGTGGGCAGGCAGTAACGGGCGAAGGTGACGGCGACGCCGTTGGCGTCGGGGTTGTCGGCGATGGTGTTGGACATCAGCCGGATCAGCAGCGGGGCGGCGAACACGGCGACGGCCACGATCGCGCCGAGTGCCACCATGACGAGGGTGAGCAGACGGTTGGCGTACGCCTCGCCGCCGTCCTCGTCGTTCTTCATCGACCGGACCAGTTGCGGCACGAAGACCGAGTTGAGGCCGCCGCCGACGGTGAGGATGTAGATCATCGTCGGCAGCGTGTACGCGACGGTGAAGGTGTCGCCGAGCAGGGCGGCGCCGAGCGCACCGGTGATCACCAGGCTGCGGACGAAGCCGGTCAGCCGGGAGACGAGGGTGCCGGCCGCCATGACGGCGCTGGACTTGAGAAGTCCGGAGGCCCGGCCTCCCGACTTCTTCGGTGCGGGCGCGGGCATCGGATCCGGCTCCGGAGCGGGGGGCGGCACCTGGCCGCCGGGGGTCTGCTGGTCCCGGTACAGGTGCGCGAAGGCGTCCGGCTCGGGGGTCTCCTCGCCGGCCCGGGTCACCAGGTCGTCGACGCCGGTGAACTGGACCGAGCGGGCGTCGTCGCCGTACGGCAGGTGCCGGGACGGACCGTCGGGCTCGGGCGCCGGGGTCTGCGCCCACACCCGCGGGTCGGGCGCGTGCTGGGGCGAGGCCGGCTGCTGGTAGAGCGGCTGCGGGTCGGCGTAGGTGCCCGGCGGGGGCGGGGGGTGCGCGGCCCGGTCGTAGAGCGCCTCCGACACCGGGTCCTGGGCGGACAGGTCCTGCGCCCGGTACGGGTCGTGGTCGTAGGCGTCCTGGACGTAGGGGTCCTGCGCGTACTGGTCCTGCCCGTGCGGGGCCGGGGCCCCGGGCGGCGGCGCCTGGTCCTGGCCGGGCCCCGGCGGCGGCGCGGGCGTCTCGCCGGACGGCGTAGCTGCGCTGCCCGGGCCCTGGCCGCGGTCACCGTCGTACGGCGCGTTCATGCTTACCCCACCTCATCGTCCCCGGCCGACCGGCCACGACATCGCTCAACGGTCCACTTTCTCACCCGTGCCCGACGGGTCGCCGCTTTCGGGACCGGTGTCCGGCGTCGGGTCACTCGGCTGCTCAGGATCGTCGCCCTCCGCAGCCTCCGTCTCGCTCTCCGTCCCGTTCTCCGCGTCCTCCGACTCCGCAGCGGCCTCCGCCTCGGCGTTCCTGGCCGCGGCGCGCTTGCGCTGGGTGTACATCCGGATGCCGGCGAGCACCAGGAGCAGGACGCCGCCCGCGATGACCAGCATCACGGTCGGGGTGATCTCGGAGACCTTCACGGTGAAGGTCATCGGGCGGCCGTACGGCTTGCCGTCTTCGGTGTACAGCTGGGCGGTCATGGAGACCGGGCCGTTGGCGTTCGCCGAGGCGGTGAACTTCACCGACTGGCTGTGTCCGCCGTCGATCTTCACCGACGCTGCCGCCGTCTCGTCGCCGTCGTTGAGGTGCAGACGGGTCGGCTTGGTGGACGTGAGCCGGAGCTCCAGGTTGTCCACCCCCTGCAGCAGTCTGTTCTGCACGGTGACCGGGATGGTCGCGCTGCGGCCGGAGAGGGTCAGGTCGGACTTGTCGATCAGCCGGACCTCCTCGGTGAGGCTCTGCAGGTAGTCGAGAACCTCGATCCGGTACAGCGCGGCGGCGGGGGCCTGGCCACGCCAGGAGGTCGACATCATGCGGCTGATCGCGTTGCCGAACGGGGTCACCACGCGCTGCGGCATGGTGAGGATGACCTCGAAGCCGTCCAGCTCCTCCTGGGTCCTCTTCATGTCGCGGAACGCCTCGACCGGCAGTTCCCGCTTGCGCAGCTTCTGCGGGTACCGGGAGCTGCTCGGGACGTCCGTCTCCGCCCGGGGGTCCGGGCGGACCGCGGCCGCGGCGATCAGGTCCAGTGACCCCGTCCAGCGCTGCGCCGCCAGCCCTCGCAGCGCGGTCGCCATCGTCTGGGCCTGGGCGGCGGTCGGCATCCGCTGCGGGGCGACGACGATGCTGCGGGACTTGTCGGGGGCCTGCTGGGTGATGGCCAGCGTCTGGGCGAGGAAGCGCTGCACCGCGAGGGTGGAGTTCTCGGCCCGGGTCATGTCGCTCTGGAAGAGCGTGGAGAGCGTGGAGTCGGCGACGACCGCGGTGGTGCCGCCGCCGATCGGGCGGGCCGCCGTGGGCGTGTAGCTGAGGTCGTCGCGGAGGCTGTCGCTGCGGGCGATGACCTTGCGGGCGCCGGCCGAGGTGGCGACGTCCACGATGGCCGGGTCGACCGCGCCCTCGACCGGCCAGGCGAAGTCGGTGTCCGGCGTCACATGGAGGATCGTCTCCACGGTGGTCCTGGCGACCTCGGTGGCCGGCTTGAGCTGGCCCAGCGAGCCGGAGACATCCTTGCCCCGGTGGGCCAGGGAGGCGAGATCGGGGTCGGCGAAGGGCAGCGCGACCACCTTCTTGCCGGCCACCGCCTTCTCCAGGGAGCTCAGCCACTGCTCGGCGACCGCCTGGTTCCTGCCCTGCACCGTGTCGGTGCCGCTCTTGACGCTGTAGTTGTTCGTCATGGCGTCCACGGTGGCGAGCAGGTCCGGGTCGATCACCCAGGTGACCGGCAGTTCCTTGCCGAGCGCGACCATGCGCTCGAGCCGGCCGCCGGGGGCGAGCTCGGCGGCGAGGTCGTCGTTCTCGAAGACGGGCGTCTGCTGGTCGTCGGGGGCGGTCTCGGCGGAGACGCGGGCCGAGGAGATCAGCGGCCACAGGTAGGTGAGCTGGGTCTTCTTCGTGGTGGCCTCGGGCTGCCAGGGCAGGAAGGTCCGCTCGATGCCGAGGACCCGGTCGAAGCCCTGGGGGGAGGTGCGCCCGGTGAGGGAGACGCCGAGCTGGTAGACCCCGGGGTCGTCCAGGCCGAGCTTGGCGACCGGCACGGAGAGCGTGAAGTCCTTGCTGAGCCCGGAGCCCAGCTGCGGGATCTTGACGGTGTAGGAGCCGCCGAGCGGGGCCGGGTCACTCTCGGCCCGGTAGCCGGTGCGTCCCGCTGCCTCGTCGATCGAGCTGCGGTTGTCGAGCGAGGGACCCACGCGCAGGTCCACGGTCGCGGCGGTGACGTCCTGGCGGCCGTTGTTGGTCACCGTGCCGCTGATCGTGAGGGTGTCGCCCTCCAGCGGGGCGCTCGGCGCCAGTGTGTCGAGCGACACATCCACCGTCCGTGAGCCGGTGGGCTCCTTCTCGGCGACGGGCCCGGACGCGGGCGGCGGCGCGGCCGACGCGACGGGTACCTGGAGCAGGCCGGCCAGCAGCGGCGCCGCGGCCGCCAGAGAGGCCGTGCGCCGGAGCAACCGGCGGGCAGGTGAGGGAGAGGTCCCCTGGATGTCTGCCGCCTCGGCCACGCGTTCGCCCGTCCTCGTCGTTGTCTGTGGTGTCGGTGCTTGCCCGTGCTGTGTCCACGCATGGTAACGAGGCACGCTGTGGCGAAGTGCTGGGGACTGCTCCAGCAGTTGTGATCATCCTCGGTGGCGGGTGAAATCGGGGGCGCTCCGGGCGGTGCGGCCACGTACCCTTTTCTGTTGTGCCGAACGCCAACGAAGACAACCCGACTGCACTGAGCCAGGTGCAACGCCGCGCGGTCAGCGAGCTGCTGCGCGTCTCCCCTGCCGCCGACGACCTCGCGCGCCGTTTCCAGGAGGCGGGTTTCCGTCTCGCGCTGGTCGGCGGCTCGGTGCGCGACGCATTGCTCGGGCGGCTCGGCAACGACCTCGACTTCACCACCGATGCCCGTCCCGAGGACGTGCTGAAGATCGTCCGCCCGTGGGCGGACGCGGTCTGGGAGGTCGGGATCGCTTTCGGGACGGTCGGCTGCCAGAAGGACGCCCGGGTCGGGGACACGGTGCAGCGCTTCGAGATCGAGGTGACCACGTACCGCTCCGAGGCGTACGACCGGACCTCGCGCAAGCCCGAGGTCTCCTACGGCGACTCCATCGAGCAGGACCTGGTGCGCCGGGACTTCACGGTGAACGCGATGGCGGTCGCGCTGCCGGAGAAGGAGTTCATCGACCCGTACGGCGGTCTGGAGGACCTCGCCGCGCGTGTGCTGCGCACCCCCGGTACCCCCGAGGAGTCCTTCTCCGACGACCCGCTGCGCATGATGCGGGCCGCGCGCTTCGCCGCGCAGCTCGACTTCGA
This sequence comes from Streptomyces solicamelliae, assembly GCF_045348655.1. Taxonomy (NCBI): domain Bacteria; kingdom Bacillati; phylum Actinomycetota; class Actinomycetes; order Kitasatosporales; family Streptomycetaceae; genus Streptomyces; species Streptomyces solicamelliae. Next base: position 3,570,260 of record NZ_CP160404.1, on the reverse strand, counting down.
GGTGGCGCCCGAGGTCGTGGTGGCCATGAAGGAGATGGCCGAGCGCATCGAGATCGTCTCCGCGGAGCGGGTCCGGGACGAGCTCAACAAGCTGCTGCTCGCCACGTACCCGCGCAAGGGCCTCGGGCTGCTCGTGGACACCGGGCTCGCCGATCACGTGCTGCCCGAGCTGCCGGCCCTGCGTCTGGAGAGTGACGAGCACCACCGGCACAAGGACGTCTACGAGCACTCGCTGACCGTTCTGGACCAGGCGATCGCGCTGGAGGAAGCCGGCCCCGACCTCGTCCTGCGCCTCGCGGCCCTGCTGCACGACATCGGCAAGCCGCGCACCCGCCGCTTCGAGAAGGACGGCCGGGTCTCGTTCCACCACCACGAGGTGGTCGGGGCGAAGATGACGAAGAAGCGCATGACGGCGCTGAAGTACTCGAACGAGATGATCAAGGACGTCTCCCGTCTCGTCGAGCTGCATCTGCGTTTCCACGGCTATGGCTCCGGGGAGTGGACCGACTCCGCGGTGCGGCGCTATGTGCGCGACGCCGGCCCGCTGCTGACGCGGCTGCACAAGCTGACCCGCTCGGACTGCACCACGCGGAACAAGCGCAAGGCCGCCGCTCTGTCGCGGACCTATGACGGCCTGGAGGAGCGGATCGCCCAGCTCCAGGAGCAGGAGGAGCTGGACGCGATCCGGCCCGACCTGGACGGCAACCAGATCCAGGAGACCCTCGGGATCAGCCCGGGTCCGGCCGTCGGCCAGGCGTACAAGTTCCTGCTGGAGCTGCGCCTGGAGAACGGGCCGATGGAGCACGACCAAGCGGTCGCCGCACTCAAGGAGTGGTGGGCGACGCAGAGCTGACTCGCACCCGGTCGATGTTTCACGTGAAACATCGACGGGACGAGGTGAGTGCGGGGCGATGTTTCACGTGAAACATCGCCCCTCATGCTGTCCGGCGGAGGGACAGTGCCACGCCGGCGTACAGGACGGCGACCATCACGACCAGCGGTACGGATCGGCCGTCCGCAGGGAGGATCAGGGCCGCCACCCCGGCCGCGGCGACGAAGGCGACGTTGAACAGGACGTCGTAGAGCGAGAAGACCCGGCCGCGGTAGGCGTCGTCCACCGAGGTCTGCACGACGGTGTCCGTCGCGATCTTCGTGCCCTGAGTGGCCAGCCCCAGGACGAACGCGGCGATCATGAAGGGCACGGGCGCGAACGTCAGGCCCAGTGCCGGCTCCAGGACCGCGGCCGACGCGGCGCACACCGTCATCCAACCGAACGGACCCAGCCGCCCCACGGTCCACGGCGAGACCACCGCTGCGGCGAAGAACCCCGCACCCGAGACGGCGACGGCCAGCCCCAGAAGGGCGAGCCCGTCTGACTCGGTCTGGCCCCAGGAGTACCGGCAGAGCATCAGCACGGCCACCGTGAGCGCGCCGTAGCAGAAGCGCATCACCGTCATCGCGCCCAGCGCGCGTGCCGCCGGCCGGCGCTCGGCCAGATGGCGCAGCCCCTCCACCAGCCCTCGGGCGGTCGAGGCGATCGCGGCCGTGAGCCGGGGCTGCACCTGTCCCGGGTCGGGTCCGAGCAGAGTGCGGGGCATGCGCAGGGCGGCGAGCGCCGAACAGAGGTAGAGCGCCGCACCCAGGGCTACCACCGCCGCGTCGGAGTCGGAGGCGATCAGCCGTACGCCGAAGGCGAGGCCGCCACCGGCGGTGGCGGCCAGGGTGCCGGCGGTCGGTGACAGCGAGTTGGCGATGACCAGACGCTCCTCGTCCACGACCCGGGGGAGCGCGGCCGAGAGCCCGGCGAGAACGAAGCGGTTCACGGCGGTGACCGAGAGCGCGGAGGCGTAGAAGAGCCAGTCCGGGACGGGGGCGAGGATGAGGAGGGCCGTGCCGGAGGCGAGCAGGGCACGGAGCAGGTTGCCGTAGAGGAAGACCTGCCGGCGCTGCCAGCGGTCCAGGAGCACCCCCGCGAAGGGGCCGACGAGCGAGTACGGCAGCAGCAGCACCGCCATCGCCGAGGCGATGGCCGCGGGTGAGGTCTCCTTCTCCGGGGAGAAGACGACGTACGTGGCCAGGGCGACCTGATAGACGCCGTCCGCGCACTGGGACAGCAGCCGGACGGCGAGCAGACGACGGAAGTTCGTCAGGCGCAGGAGTACGCGCAGATCACGTACGACGGGCATGGCAGCAAGACTCACATACCGTGACGCGCAAACGGCAGAGGGTCCCCGGGCGTTTGCCGCGGGGACCCTCTGCCGTCGGTCACGACTCAGCGCTCCTGGGGAGTGCTCAGCGCTCGACCTCGCCCTTGATGAACTTCTCGACGTTCTCGAAGGCCTCGTCGTCGAAGTACTGCACCGGCGGGGACTTCATGAAGTACGAGGAGGCCGAGAGGATCGGGCCGCCGATGCCGCGGTCCTTGGCGATCTTCGCGGCGCGCAGGGCGTCGATGATGACACCGGCCGAGTTCGGGGAGTCCCAGACCTCGAGCTTGTACTCCAGGTTCAGCGGGACGTCGCCGAACGCACGGCCCTCGAGGCGGACGTAGGCCCACTTGCGGTCGTCCAGCCAGGCCACGTAGTCCGACGGGCCGATGTGGACGTTCTTGTCGCCCAGGTCGCGGTCCGGGATCTGCGAGGTGACAGCCTGCGTCTTCGAGATCTTCTTGGACTCCAGGCGCTCGCGCTCGAGCATGTTCTTGAAGTCCATGTTGCCGCCGACGTTCAGCTGCATGGTGCGCTCCAGGCGGACACCGCGGTCCTCGAAGAGCTTCGCCATGACGCGGTGCGTGATGGTGGCGCCGACCTGGGACTTGATGTCGTCGCCGACGATCGGGACGCCCGCCTCGGTGAACTTGTCCGCCCACTCCTTGGTGCCGGCGATGAAGACCGGGAGGGCGTTGACGAAGGCGACCTTGGCGTCGATGGCGCACTGGGCGTAGAACTTCGCCGCGGCCTCGGAGCCCACGGGCAGGTAGCAGACGAGGACGTCGACCTGCTTGTCCTTCAGGATCTGGACGACGTCCACCGGGGCCTCGGCGGACTCCTCGATGGTCTGGCGGTAGTACTTGCCCAGGCCGTCGTGCGTGTGGCCGCGCTGGACGGTCACGCCGGTCTGCGGGACGTCGCAGATCTTGATGGTGTTGTTCTCGCTGGCGCCGATGGCGTCCGCCAGGTCGAGACCGACCTTCTTCGCGTCCACGTCGAAGGCGGCCACGAACTCGACGTCGCGCACGTGGTAGTCGCCGAACTGGACGTGCATCAGACCCGGCACCTTGGTCGCCGGGTCGGCGTCCTTGTAGTACTCGACGCCCTGCACCAGCGAGGCGGCGCAGTTGCCCACGCCGACGATGGCTACGCGAACCGAACCCATTCCGGTTGCTCCCTGTGTGATCTCGGAGGGCCTGCTGGAGGCAGTCCCTCACTTGGTGGTGTCGTCGGACGGATCCGGCCGGGTACTGCCCCCGTGCCGGGGCAGGCCGCCCGTTTCTCCAGAAGTACTGTCGTCCCGTCGAGCGGGGTCCTCGGGGTTCTCGGGGCCGGATCGCCGGTCCCGTCCCGCCCGCTCGCTCTCGATGAGCTCGTTCAGCCAGCGCACTTCGCGCTCCACGGACTCCATGCCGTGGCGCTGCAGCTCAAGTGTGTAGTCGTCGAGGCGTTCACGCGTCCTGGCGAGGGAGGCCCGCATCTTCTCCAGACGCTCCTCCAGCCGGCTGCGCCGGCCTTCGAGGACGCGCATCCGCACCTCGCGCTCGGTCTGGCCGAAGAAGGCGAAGCGGGCGGCGAAGTGCTCGTCCTCCCAGCTGTCCGGGCCGGTGCGGGACAGGAGCTCCTCGAAGTGCTCCTTACCTTCCGCCGTCAGCCGGTACACGATCTTCGCCCGGCGTCCGGCGAGCGACGTCGCCAGAGCGTCCTCAGGGGCGCTGCCGGGTTCCTCGATCAACCAGCCGTTGGCGACCAGCGTCTTGAGGCAGGGATAGAGGGTGCCGTAGCTGAACGCGCGGAAGATCCCCAGCGAGGTGTTGAGCCGCTTCCGCAGCTCGTACCCGTGCATCGGGGCCTCGCGGAGCAGGCCGAGGACGGCGAACTCCAGGATTCCGGAGCGTCTGCTCATGCACCGCCTCCTCCGCCGCCGGGACTCATATGCCGTACTGATGTATCGGCTCGATACATCCTGACGATAGAACGGCCCTCCGGTCGCGACAAGTGGGGCTCGCGTGACCGGCGTCACATTGTCAATTCGGTGGAAGCGACTTGCCTGATTTGAGGTGAACTTCAGTCCTAGGCAGGTTTTGGCCGTGCGTAGTCTGTGCGGCATGCAGACCACCGGGAACCAGGAGGCACGGATGCACGTCAGTGCTCTCGATATACCGGCTGCAGTGGTGCGGATGAGCCCCTCCGGAGGCTTGTCCGTATTCATTTCGGGGGGACCGGAACCAGTTGCCGCTTCCAGGCCCATGCGCCTGCCCGAGGAGTAGTCGTTCGATGAGCGAGCACCGTCGCAGATCGCCGCAGCCGCAGCCGCCCGCCGGCGGAAGGGCAGCGGCCCGACGCGCCGCCCAGCAGCCGATGGGCAGAAGGCCCCAGGCGCGTGATGTCAGCACCGGGTCCGCGTCCTCGTCCTATGGCGAGGAGCCCCCTTACGGCGGCCGGGCTGCGGCCCGACGCGCCGCTCAGCGCGGCGGCGGCGGGAGACGTGCGGCCGGAGGCGGTGCGGGCGGCCACGGTGGCGGCGGCCGACGTGGCGGCGGAGGCGGCGGTTACGACGGCGGTCACGGCCGCGGCGGCGGTCGTCCGCCGGGCCGGAAGCGCATGATCGACTACCCGCGGTACGGGAAGTACGGCTGGCGTCGCTGGACGCCCTCCTGGAAGCTGGTCTCCGGCCTCACGCTGGCGTTCCTCGGCCTGCTGATGGGCGGGGCGACGATCGCGTACTCGATGGTGGTAGTCCCCAACGAGGACGATGCCGCCAAGGCGCAGAACAACATCTACTACTACGCGGACGGCACGCGGCTGGCCGCCACCGGTGGTGAGGTGAACCGCCAGATCCTCGCGTACGAAGCCATCCCGAAGGCGATGCAGGACGCGGTGGTCTCGGCCGAGAACAAGACGTTCTGGACCGACTCGGGCATCGATCCGATGGGCATCGGCCGGGCCGTGTTCAACATGGCCAGGGGCGGACAGACCCAGGGTGGCTCGACCATCACCCAGCAGTACGTGAAGAACAACCGGCTCGCCGACCAGTCGCAGACCATGACCCGCAAGGTCAAGGAGCTCTTCATCTCGATGAAGGTCGGCAACACGTACGACAAGCCCAAGATCATGGCGGGCTACCTCAACACGGCGTATTACGGCCGCGGCGCCTACGGCCTCCAGGCCGCGGCACGTGCGTACTACGACAAGGACGCCGACCAGCTGAACGTCAGCGAGTGTGCCTTCCTCGCGGCGGTGCTGAAGGGCGCCACGTACTACGACCCCGCGGGCGCTCCCGAGATCGACACGGAGGCGAGTCCGGAGAAGAACCTCGATCGTGCGACCAAGCGCTGGGACTGGATCCTCGGCGAGATGGTCAACGACGGGTCCCTGAGCGCCGCGGAGCGTGCCAAGTTCCCCACCTTCCCGGCGACGATCCAGCCGAAGAAGGACGCGGCGCTCATCGGCCAGACGGGCTACCTGGTGAGCCTCGCCAAGGCGTACTTCCTCAACAACAACGACAAGGGCATCACCGAGGAGCAGCTCGCCCAGGGCGGCTACGAGATCCACACGACGTTCGAAAAGCCGAAGGTCGACGCGCTCAACAAGTCCGTCCAGAAGATCCTCGACGAGTACATCGATCCCAAGAAGCGCCCCGAGTACGACACCCACGTCCAGTTCGGCGGTGCCTCGGTCAATCCCGAGACGGGTGCCATCGTCGCGATCTACGGCGGTGTGGACGCGACCAAGCACTTCACCAACAACGCCGACACGACCGGCGCCCAGGTGGGATCGACGTTCAAGCCCTTCGTGCTGGCTGCGGCCATGACGGACGGAGTCCGGGATCCGAAGGACCCCTCCATCCGGACGAAGGTCGACCCCGACAAGAGCCGCTACAGCGGCAAGCACAATCTCGTGGTCAAGAACTACGACGGTTCGATCTGGCACAACGAGAAGGGCGAGGAGTGGAAGCAGGCCAACGAGGGCGACGAGAGCTACGGGCCCATCAGTCTGCGCCGCGCGATGGTCAAGTCGGCCAACTCGCCGTTCGTGCAGCTGGGCATGGACGTCGGCATCGACAAGGTGCGTGACGCGGCCAAGAAGGCCGGGCTCAAGGAGGACTCGCTGGTCAAGGGTGAGGTCCCGTCGTTCTCCCTCGGTATCTCCTCCCCGAGCGCCATCCGCATGGCCGGCTCCTACGCCACCTTCGCGACCAACGGCGAGCAGCACGAGCCGTACTCCGTCGAGGAGGCGAAGAAGGCCGGTGTGCTCGTCTACAAGCACGAGGACAAGTCGACGCGGGCCTTCAGCACCGCCGTGGCCAGCAACGTCACGGACGTCCTGCGCTCCGTCGTCGACGACCCCGAGGGCACCGGCCGCAAGGCCGCCATTCCGGGACGTCAGGTCGCCGGCAAGACCGGTACGACCGATGACAACAAGTCGGCCTGGTTCGTCGGCTACACCCCGCAGCTGTCGACCGCGATCGACATGTACCGCTTCCCCGACGACGCGAAGAGCGGGAAGCGCGAGTTCCTGAAGATGTACAACACGGGTGGTCAGCAGACGATCCACGGTTCGTCGTTCCCGTCGCGGATCTGGAACGACTACATGACCCAGGCGCTCGTGGGCTCACCGGTCAAGAAGTTCCCCGAGCCGGAGAAGCTGACCGACGCCGAGGCCGTCTTCGGTGGCGGTGCCTCCAGCCCGAAGCCCACGCCGACGGACTCCCCCTCGGGCAGCCCGTCCGACATGCCGACCACGCTGCCGACGCAGCAGCCGTCCAACCGGCCCAAGCCCGGCAAGACCTGTGACGTGTGGGACTTCGACTGCAACACCACGGGCGGCCAGGACGGCGGCACGACCGACGGAGGGGCGACCGACGGTGGTACCACCGACGGCACCACCGACGGCAGTACCGGACTGCCCAGCGGCACACCCACCGAGACGGCAGGTCCAGGCGGCAACGGAAACGGCGGGAAGACAGACGGAGGCGGAGGCTTCTTCGGCGGAACGGACGGCTAGCCGCCGCAACCGCCACGAGCAGTGCCCTTGAGGGCCGCCGTGACCAGGACGTACACCCGTACGATCCCGGCCACGGCGGCCCTCGCCGCGTTCCCGGGTGCGTACGGCAGGATGTCCCCCATGCCGAGCCACCAGAACACCCGCCCGGGGCAGGACCGGCCCGTGGTGCAGCCCACCCGACAGGACGAGGTCGCCGCCGCGGGCAGCGAGCTGCTCGGCGGGCCCTTCGGACGCTGGGCCCGGACGGGCGGGCACTCCCTCACCCCGGTGCGCGTCATCGCCCTGGTGGCCATCGGGATGTTCGCACTCGGCATGGTGCAGAAGCTCCCCTGCTACAACTGGGCCTGGTTCCGCGGGGCCACCTCGCAGTACATGCACGCCTGCTACTCCGACATCCCGCACCTCTTCGTCGGGCGCGGCTTCGCCGACGGGCTGATCCCCTACTTCGACCGGCTCAGCGGCGACATGGAGTACCTCGAGTACCCGGTGCTCACCGGCCTCTTCATGGAGGTCGCGTCCTGGCTGACGCCCGGCGGCGAGGACCTGATGCACCGCGAGCAGATGTACTGGATGGTCAACGCGGCCATGCTGCTGATCTGCGCCGCGGTCATGGCCGTCTGCGTGGCCCGCACCCACCGCCACCGCCCCTGGGACGGCCTTCTGGTCGCCCTGGCGCCGGCCTTCGCGCTGACCGCCACGATCAACTGGGACCTGCTCGCCGTGGCCCTCACCGCCGCGGCCATGCTCATGTGGTCGCGCGGCCGTGCGCTCGCCTTCGGCATCCTCATCGGTCTCGCCACGGCGGCCAAGCTCTACCCGGTGCTGCTGCTCGGCCCGCTGTTCCTGCTGTGCTGGCGGGCGTGGAAGTGGCGGGAGTTCGGGGCGGCCCTGCTCGGCGCGGCCGCTTCCTGGCTGGTCGTGAATCTGCCGGTGATGGTCCTGGCACCGGTCGGCTGGAAGAAGTTCTACACGTTCAGCCAGGAACGCAACGTGGACTTCGGCTCCTTCTGGCTGATCATCACCCAGCGCACCGGCCGGCCGATCGCGCCCGAGACCGCCAACACCTACGCGATCCTGCTGATGCTGCTCGCCTGCGCCGGAATCGCCCTGCTGGCGCTCACCGCGCCGCGCCGGCCGCGGTTCACCCAGCTCGCGTTCCTGGTCGTCGCCGCGTTCATCCTCACCAACAAGGTCTACTCGCCGCAGTACGTGCTCTGGCTGATCCCGCTGGCGGCGCTGGCCCGGCCGCGCTGGCGCGACTTCCTGATCTGGCAGACCTGCGAGGTCATGTACTTCCTCGGGATCTGGACGTACCTGGCGTACACGACCAGCGGCAACAAGCAGGGCCTGCCCACCGAGGGCTACCAGTTCGCGATCCTGCTGCACCTGCTCGGCACGCTGTTCCTGTGCGCGATGATCGTCCGCGACATCCTGATGCCGGAGAAGGACGGGGTGCGGCGGGACGGCTCCGACGACCCCTCGGGCGGCGTCCTGGACGGCGCCGAGGACGTCTTCGTACGGGGCAGGGCGGCCCGGCCGGCCCGGCACGCGGCGCACGCCGTGGACGGGCCCCGGGTGGAGTGGGGACTCGCCGACGAGCTGCCGGAGGAGCCGCAGGACGCACGCGGGACCGAGGAGCCGCAGGATGCACGCAGGGCCGAGGGACCGCCGGACTCGCGCGGGACCGCGGGCCCCGTGGGGCCGGTGCCGGACTAGCGGTCGACCAGCCGGTCGTACTGGGTGGTCGTGTGGCGCAGGTGGGCGACCAGCTCGTCGCCGACCTTCGGCTCCTGGGCGTCCGAGGGCACGAACAGGATCGACACCTGCATGTGCGGCGGCTCGGCGAACCAGCGCTGCTTGCCGGCCCAGACGAAGGGCGACAGGTTCCGGTTGACCGTCGCCAGGCCCGCGCGGGCCACGCCCTTGGCGCGCGGCATCACGCCGTGCATGGCCTTGGGGGCCTCCAGGCCGACACCGTGCGAGGTGCCGCCGGCGACGACGACCAGCCAGCCGTCCGAGGCGGCCTTCTGCTGCCGGTAGCCGAACCGTTCCCCCTTGGCCACACGGGTGACGTCGAGCACCGCGCCGCGGTACTCGGTCGCCTCGTGGTCGCCCAGCCACAGCCGGGTGCCGATCCGGGCGCGGAACCGGGTCTGCGGGAACTGCTGCTGCAGCCGCGCCTGCTCCTCGGCCCGCAGATGGCTCACGAACATGGTGTGCAGCGGCAGCCGGGCGGCCCGCAGCCGGTCCATCCAGCCGATGACCTCCTCGACGGCGTCCGTGCCGTCGGTGCGGTCGAGCGGCAGGTGCAGCGCGAAGCCCTCCAGGCGCACGTCCTCGATGGCGGCGTGGAGCTGTCCCAGCTCCTCCTCGCGGATGCCGTGGCGCTTCATGGAGCTCATGCACTCGATGACGACGCGGGCGCCCACCAGGGCGTGCACGCCGTCCACCGACGAGACCGAGCGGATGACCCGGTCCGGCAGCGGCACGGGCTCCTCGCCGCGCCGGAAGGGGGTGAGGACCAGCAGATCGCCGCCGAACCAGTCCTTGATGCTCGCCGCCTCGTAGGTGGTGCCCACGGCCAGCATGTCCGCACCGAAGCGCGCCGCCTCGTCGGCCAGCCGCTCGTGTCCGAAGCCGTACCCGTTGCCCTTGCAGACCGGGACCAGGCCCGGGAACTGCTGGATCACGGACTTCTGGTGCGCCCGCCAGCGAGCGGTGTCGACGTAGAGGGAGAGCGCCATGGCCGGTCCGGAGCCTTTCTGCGGGGCGGTTCTGCGGGGCGTGCGTCAGAGACGTGTGCGAGCGACGTGCATGCGAGCTACGAGACTACGCAACACTCAGCGGCGCGACATGTAGATGTCGAGCGCCTTGTGCAGCAGCTTGTTCAGCGGGAAGTCCCACTCGCCGACGTACTCGACGGCCTCGCCGCCCGTGCCGACCTTGAACTGGATCAGGCCGAAGAGGTGGTCGGTCTCGTCGAGCGAGTCGGAGATGCCCCGCAGGTCGTAGACCGTGGCGCCCATCGCGTACGCGTCGCGCAGCATGCGCCACTGCATCGCGTTCGACGGACGGACCTCGCGGCCGATGTTGTCGGAGGCGCCGTACGAGTACCAGACGTGGCCGCCGACGACGAGCATCGTCGCGGCGGACAGGTTCACGCCGTCGTGGCGGGCGAAGTAGAGCCGCATGCGGTTGGGGTCCTCGGAGTTGAGGACGGACCACATGCGCTGGAAGTACGACAGCGGGCGCGGGCGGAACTTGTCGCGGACGGCCGTGATCTCGTACAGGCGCTGCCACTCGGCGAGGTCCTCGTAGCCGCCCTGGACGACTTCGACGCCGGCCTTCTCGGCCTTCTTGATGTTGCGCCGCCACAGCTGGTTGAAGCCCTTGAGGACATCGTCCAGGGAGCGGTTGGCCAGCGGGACCTGGAAGACGTAGCGGGGCTGGACGTCGCCGAAGCCGGCGCCGCCGTCCTCGCCCTGCTGCCAGCCCATACGGCGCAGCCGGTCGGCGACCTCGAAGGCGCGCGGCTCGACGTGGGTGGCCTGGACGTCCTTGAGGCGCTTCACGTCCGGGTCCTGGATGCCGGACTTGATGGCGGCCGCGTCCCAGCGGCGGATGACGACCGGGGGGCCCATCTTCACGGAGAAGGCGCCCTGCTGCTTCAGGTGCGCCAGCATCGGCTGCAGCCAGTCGTCGAGGTTGGGCGCGTACCAGTTGATGACCGGGCCCTCGGGCAGGTACGCGAGGTAGCGCTTGAGCTTGGGCAGCTGCCGGTAGAGCACCAGACCGGCGCCGACCAGCTCGCCGTTCTTGTCGAACCAGCCGAGGTTCTCCGAGCGCCACTCGGTCTTCACGTCCGCCCATGCAGGGACCTGGCAGTGGCTCGCCGCGGGCAGGCTCTGGATGTAGGCCAGATGCTGCTCTCGGCTGATGGTCCTCAGGGTCAGGCTCATGCGGGGCGCTCCTCGGCTGGTGTGTCCCCATCGGTCCAGGGGCTCCGGCTCTCGCGCGAAGCCTACTGTGACCCGGGGAGCGCCCCGAATGGCCGTGCGGCCCTCGGCCTGCGGGCTGCCCCGGGACGCCTCAGGCGAGGCCCCCGTAGAACATGCCGAGATAGAAGCCCACTCCGGAGGCGCCGAGTCCGACGATCAAGGCGAAGCGCTCCCTCGTGGTCACCGAGATGAACTGTCCGTAGGCCCCCGTCAGGATGCCGATCAGCCCGGCCCAGGACGCCAGCACGTGCAGATCGTGGAACTGCGCGGTGATGAAGGAGAGGACTCCGAGGAAGAGCGTCACCCCGACCAGCGTGTCCTGGAGCGGGTGCGGCTTGCCGTCGGTGGCGAAGAGGGAGTGGCCGGTGTTGGGTCGCATTGCCTGAGCCATGGGGCACCTCCTGGCGTGCCTGCCGGAAGGCGGCGCATCGTAGCGCCGCCCGTATCCGATGTGTACAGATTGCGTCCCCCCACCGCCGGATTTCAACCGGAAGCCGATGTGCGGGTACTCTGTACGGTCTGCGCCGGTGTCTGCCCGGGCCCGACTCGGGCTCCGACGTCGCCCCTCGCTCGCCGAGGGGGATTGTCAGTGGGCGCCGATACCGTCGCTACGCATCACGACCCTCCTGCCACGGAACGACCGTGGCCGCTGAGTCCAAAGGAGGTGGGTTCCACATGCGTCACTACGAGGTGATGGTCATCCTCGACCCCGATCTCGAGGAGCGCGCTGTCTCCCCGCTGATCGAGAACTTCCTCTCCGTCGTCCGTGAGGGCAACGGAAAGGTCGAGAAGGTCGACACCTGGGGCCGTCGTCGTCTCGCCTACGAGATCAAGAAGAAGCCCGAGGGCATCTACTCGGTCATCGACCTGCAGGCCGAGCCTGCGGTCGTCAAGGAGCTCGACCGCCAGATGAACCTGAACGAGTCGGTCCTCCGGACCAAGGTCCTCCGCCCCGAGACCCACTGAGCTTCTAGCTCAGAGGTCAACGGGTTCGAGTAGCACGTAAAAGCAGCCAAGCAATCCCGCCGAGAGGTTCACCCATGGCAGGCGAGACCGTCATCACGGTCGTCGGCAATCTCGTCGACGACCCCGAGCTGCGCTTCACCCCCTCCGGTGCCGCGGTAGCGAAGTTCCGCGTCGCGTCCACTCCGCGCACCTTCGACCGTCAGACCAACGAGTGGAAGGACGGCGAGAGCCTGTTCCTGACCTGCTCGGTCTGGCGTCAGGCCGCGGAGAACGTCGCCGAGTCGCTTCAGAAGGGCATGCGCGTCGTCGTGCAGGGCCGGCTGAAGCAGCGGTCGTACGACGACCGCGAGGGCGTCAAGCGCACGGTCTTCGAGCTGGACGTCGAGGAAGTCGGCCCCAGCCTGCGCAACGCCACGGCCAAGGTCACCCGCACCACCGGTCGCGGTGGTGGTCAGGGCGGCTACGGCGGCGGTGGGCAGCAGCAGCAGGGCGGCGGCGGCTGGGGTGGAAACTCCGGCGGCGGCCAGGGCGGGCAGCCCGCCGACGACCCCTGGGCGACCGGAGCTCCCTCCGGTGGCCAGCAGCAGGGCGGCGGGGGCGGCTGGGGTGGAAACTCCGGCGGCGGCTACTCGGACGAGCCTCCCTTCTAGGGCCCCGGCCCTCGAAGCAGCTCGTACCCCCACTTCTTGATCACACAGGAGAAACACCATGGCGAAGCCGCCTGTGCGCAAGCCTAAGAAGAAGGTCTGCGCGTTCTGCAAGGACAAGACCGCGTACGTGGACTACAAGGACACGAACATGCTGCGGAAGTTCATTTCCGACCGCGGCAAGATCCGTGCCCGTCGCGTGACCGGCAACTGCACGCAGCACCAGCGTGACGTCGCCACGGCCGTCAAGAACAGCCGTGAGATGGCGCTGCTGCCCTACACGTCCACCGCGCGATAAGGGAAGGGTGACCGAACAATGAAGATCATCCTCACCCACGAGGTCTCCGGCCTCGGTGCGGCCGGCGACGTCGTCGACGTCAAGGACGGCTACGCTCGCAACTACCTGGTCCCGCGTGGTTTCGCGATCCGCTGGACCAAGGGTGGCGAGAAGGACGTGGCGCAGATCCGCCGCGCCCGCAAGATCCACGAGATCGCGACCATCGAGCAGGCCAACGAGATCAAGGCTCAGCTCGAGGGCACGAAGGTGCGCCTGGCCGTTCGCTCCGGCGACGCCGGCCGTCTCTTCGGCTCCGTGACCCCGGCCGACATCGCTGCGGCGATCAAGACCGCGGGTGGCCCGGACGTGGACAAGCGCCGCGTCGAGCTCGGTTCGCCGATCAAGACCCTGGGCGCGCACCAGGTGTCCGTGCGTCTGCACCCCGAGGTTGCCGCGAAGCTCGGCGTCGAGGTCGTCGCCGCGTAACGCTGCTCCAGCAGTACAGAAGGGCCGCACCCTCGGGTGCGGCCCTTCTGGCATCTCTGGGCGAGTGTGTCCGGCCCAGGGCGATCCGGTCTGTTTCACGTGAAACCGGCGGTGTTTCACGTGAAACACCGCGTTCTGTGTCAGCGGGTGGCGCCGGTGACGATCCAGCGGCCGGAGCGTGCCCGCAGCCACAGGGTGAGCAGGCGGACGGCCATCATCAGGGTCATCGCCCACCACAGTGCGGTCAGTCCGCCACCGAGGGCGGGGACCAGGAGGGCGACCGGGGCGAAGACCGCCAGGGTCAGCAGCATCGCCCAGGCCAGGTACGGGCCGTCGCCCGCGCCCATCAGCACGCCGTCGAGGACGAACACCACGCCGGCGATGGGCTGCGAGAGCGCCACCACGATCAGCGCGGGGAGCAGGGTGTCGTGCACAGCGGGGTCGGGAGTGAAGAGCGGGACGAACAGCGGGCGGGCCAGGACGATGAGCACGCCGAGGACCACCCCGGAGACCACGCCCCACTGCACCATGCGGCGGCACGCCTGGCGTGCTCCGTCGGCGTCGTCGGCCCCGAGGTAGCGGCCGATGATGGCCTGGCCTGCGATGGCGATGGCATCCAGGGCGAAGGCCGTCAGGCTCCACAGGGAGAGCAGGATCTGGTGGGCGGCCACGTCGGCGTCGCCGAGCCGGGCCGCGACGGCGGTGGCGATCATCAGGACGGCGCGCAGCGACAGGGTGCGTACGAGGAGGGGGACCCCGGCCTGGGCGCTGGCCCGGATACCGGCGGCATCGGGGCGCAGGGACGCGCCGTGCCGGCGGGCGCCGCGGACCACGACGACCAGATAGGCGGCGGCCATGCCGCACTGGGCGGCGACGGTGCCCCAGGCGGAGCCGGCGATGCCCAGGCCCGCACCGTAGACGAGGGCCAGGTTGAGGAGTGCGTTGGCGGCGAAGCCGGCGACGGCCACGTACAACGGGGTGCGGGTGTTCTGGAGGCCGCGCAGGACGCCGGTGGCCGCCAGGACGACGAGCATGGCCGGGATGCCGAGGCTGGAGATACGCAGATAGGTGACGGCGTACGGGGCGGCGGTGTCCGAGGCCCCGAAGAGTCCGACGAGCCAGGGGGTGGCGGGCAGGGTGACGGCGATGACGGCGGCGCCGAGGAGGAGGGCGAGCCAGATGCCGTCCATGCCCTGGCGTATCGCGGCCTGGAGGTCGCCGGCGCCGACGCGCCGGGCGACGGCCGCGGTGGTGGCGTAGGCGAGGAAGACGAACACGCTGACGGCAGTGGTGAGCAGGGCGGCCGCGATGGCGAGACCGGCGAGCTGCGGGGTGCCGAGGTGGCCGACGATGGCGCTGTCGACCATCACGAACAGCGGCTCGGCGACGAGCGCGCCGAAGGCCGGGACGGCGAGGGACACGATCTCGCGGTCGTGCTGCCGGCGGACGGCCTTCGGGGTCGCGGGGGCCTGGGTCATGGGCACAATCTAATCTTCCACAGGTAAGAGATGCAATCGTTCAGTGGTCCTTACCAAATGCTGGACCGGGGCCTCAGGTGTGCGCTGTTTGTTCTGATCTTGGCCCGGTGGCGAAAGTTTTTCTCCCCCACAGCCCGTGGATGGAAAAACCGCTGGTCAGATGGGTGTCGGCGTCGCTGGTATGAACTTGTCCACATGACTGTCCCCCGCTCCGTGCACAGGTTCCGGCGGGTTCTCCACAGCATCTGGGCGTTCACCCACAGGCCCTGTGGATAACCAGATTGGCTGACGGTGCCCGCGGGCCTACCGTGGTCCGGCGCCCGACGCGCCAGAAGCGGAGTCAAAGCCTCTTGTTTGTCCGAGCCGTGGCGTAAGAAAGAGTGGCACGGAGAGGTCCGCGGTGCGGACGGGAGGAGGTGGCTTGGTGAGCATTCCCGAGCCCTTGGACGACCCCTGGGCGGACACCGGACCCAGTGACCGTCTGCCCGTCACCCGGCAGCGCGGCGACGGCCGGGGACGCGGCCGGGGACGTGACGACCAGCACGACCGGGGCCCCGAGGGCGGCCCCTGGGACGGCGGTCTGTCGGCCTTCGAGCGGGTGCCCCCGCAGGACCTCGACGCCGAGCAGTCCGTGCTCGGCGGCATGCTGCTCTCCAAGGACGCCATCGCGGACGTCGTGGAGATCATCAAGGGCCACGACTTCTACAAGCCCGCGCACGAGATCGTCTACAGCGCGATCCTCGACCTGTACGCGAAGGGCGAGCCCGCCGACCCCATCACGGTCGGCGCCGAGCTGACCAAGCGCGGCGAGATCACGCGCGTCGGCGGCGCCTCGTATCTGCACACCCTGGTGCAGTCCGTGCCGACGGCCGCCAACGCCTCGTACTACGCCGAGATCGTCCACGAGCGCGCGGTGCTCCGCCGTCTGGTGGAGGCCGGCACCAAGATCACGCAGATGGGCTATGCCGCCGACGGCGACGTCGACGAGATCGTGAACTCCGCCCAGGCGGAGATCTACGCGGTCACCGAGCAGCGCACCACCGAGGACTACCTGCCGCTCGGCGACATCATGGAGGGCGCGCTCGACGAGATCGAGGCGATCGGCTCCCGCAGTGGCGAGATGACCGGTGTGCCCACCGGGTTCTCCGATCTCGACCAGCTCACCAACGGGCTGCACCCCGGGCAGATGATCATCATCGCGGCGCGTCCCGCCATGGGTAAGTCCACGCTCGCGCTGGACTTCGCCCGGGCGGCCTCCATCAAGCACAACCTGCCCAGCGTCATCTTCTCCCTCGAGATGGGCCGCAACGAGATCGCGATGCGTCTGCTCTCGGCCGAGGCCCGGGTCGCGCTGCACCACATGCGCTCCGGCACCATGACCGACGAGGACTGGACCCGGCTGGCCCGCCGGATGCCTGACGTCTCCCAGGCCCCGCTCTACATCGACGACTCCCCGAACCTGTCGATGATGGAGATCCGCGCCAAGTGCCGGCGGCTCAAGCAGCGCACCGGCCTGAAGCTGGTCATCATCGACTACCTGCAGCTGATGCAGTCCGGCGGCTCCAAGCGGGCCGAGAGCCGGCAGCAGGAGGTCTCGGACATGAGCCGTAATCTCAAGCTCCTCGCCAAGGAGCTGGAGCTGCCGGTGATCGCGCTCTCGCAGCTGAACCGTGGCCCCGAGCAGCGCACCGACAAGAAGCCCATGGTCTCCGACCTCCGTGAGTCGGGTTCCATCGAGCAGGACGCCGACATGGTCATCCTGCTCCACCGCGAGGACGCCTACGAGAAGGAGTCCCCGCGCGCGGGCGAGGCCGACATCATCGTCGGCAAGCACCGAAACGGTCCCACGGCCACCATCACCGTCGCCTTCCAGGGCCACTACTCCCGCTTCGTGGACATGGCCCAGACCTGACGCACCCACCTGGGGGAAGCCGGTTCGGCGGTGGGCGAAATGGTGTCGACGGGCGTCGGGGAACGGCGTTGGATCGGGGTATGACCTCACCTTTCGAAGCTCTGCTGCCGTCCACCGAGCGGGCGTTGCTGCACCGTGTCGCCGTCGCCCAGGCCGAGGGGCGGGCGCCCTCGCTGGTCGGGGCCGTGGCCCGGGACGGGCGGACCGTGTGGTCCGGCTCGCGGAGCTGCGTGGACGGACACGCGCCGGACGCGGACACGCAGTACCGCATCGGCTCGATCACCAAGGTGTTCACCGCCGTCCTCGTCATGCGGCTGCGCGACGAGGGGCTGCTCGACCTGGGCGACCCGCTGGAGAAGCACCTGCCGGGGACGGGAGCCGGGGAGGTCACCGTCGCCCAACTCCTCGGTCACAGCGCCGGACTGGCCGCGGAGTCGCCCGCCCCCTGGTGGGAGCGGACCCCGGGGACGGAGCGGCCGGAGCTCGGCGACGTGCTGGGCGAGAAGCCGCTGCTGCACCCCTCCGGGCGCGGCCATCACTACTCCAACCCCGGCTACACGCTGCTCGGTTCGCTCGTCGAGGCGGTCCGCGGGGTGAGCTGGGAGGAGGCGCTGCGCACCGAGATCCTGGAGCCGCTGGGGCTGACCCGGACGACCGCCCGACCGGTCGCCCCGCATGCCGGCGGCTGGGCCGTGCACCCCTGGGCCGATGTGATGCTGCCGGAACCCGCCCAGGACCTGGGGCTGATGGCCCCGGCCGGCCAGCTCTGGTCGACGGCCTCGGACCTGTGCCGGTTCGCCGTCTTCCTCGCCGAGGGCGACGAACGGGTCCTCTCCGCCGCCTCGGTCGCCGAGATGCGCACGCCCGCCGTGCCTCCGGCCGCGGGGGACTGGGAGGGCGGCTACGGCCTGGGCCTGCAACTGCTGCGCCGCGACGGGCGGACGTACGTCGGTCACACGGGCTCGCTGCCCGGCTTCGTGGCCTGTCTGTGGGTGAGCGTCGAGGACGGCGTCGCCGCGGTCGCGCTCGCCAACGCGACCTCGGGCCCGATGGTCGCCGGCACCGCGGCCGATCTCGTACGGATCGTGGCCGAGGCGGAGCCGCGGATCCCGGAGCCGTGGCGGCCCCTGTCGGCGGTGGACCAGGAGCTGCTGGCGCTGACCGGTCCCTGGTACTGGGGCACGTCCGCCTACGGGCTGCGTCTGGAGGCGGACGGCGGGGTGGCTCTGGAGCCGATGCGCGGCGCCGGACGCCGGGCCAGGTTCCGGGCGTTGCCGGACGGCGGCTGGGTCGGCCTGAACGGCTACTACGCGGGGGAGACCCTACGGGTGGTGCGCCGCGAGGACGGCTCGGTGAGCCATCTGGACCTGGGCTCGTTCGTCTTCACCCGGGAGCCGTACGAGCCGGGCGACGCCGTGCCGGGCGGAGTGGACGAGGAGGGCTGGCGCGGCCTGTGAGCCGCTGTTTCACGTGAAACGGGGGTGGGGGCGGACTGCACCGCTCCCACGCCCCGTTCGCGTCTGCATGGGCCCTCAGAGCGCCATCTTGAAGCCGACGTGGGAGGCCGTGAAGCCGAGCCGGGTGTAGAAGCGGTGGGCGTCGGTGCGGGAGGCGTCCGAGGTCAGCTGCACCAACTGGCAGTCCAGGCGGCGGGATTCCTCGATCGCCCACTCCATGAGCCGGGTGCCGAGCCCGTTGCCCCGCTCGTCGTCGTGGACCCGGACGGCCTCGATGAGCGAGCGGGTCGCGCCCTTGCGGGACAGCCCGGGGATGATCGTCAGCTGCATGGTGCCGACCACCCGGCCGGCGCGGACGGCGACGATCAGGTGCTGGTTCGGATCCTGCTCGAGCCGGTCGAAGGCCTCCTCGTACGGGGTGAGGTCGTCGGGGGACTCGCGCTGTTCGCCGAGCGGGTCGTGGGCGAGCATCGCCACGATGGCCGGGATGTCCGTCCGCCGGGTGCGCCTTATCTCAAGATCACTCATGAGCCGCAGGCTACGCCTCGGCGGACACCGGGGCGCCAGGGGCCCGGAGCGCCTCGACGGCTCGCACCAGAGGAGCCAGTTCGGGGTCCTCGGCGGCCTTGTCCAGGGCCTCGCGCAGCGCGGCGTCGTTGGTGGGCCGTGCCTCCTCCAGGAGCGCGCGGCCGGCGTCGGTCACGTCGGTGTAGATGCCCCGGCGGTCGGTGGCGCAGATGTAGCGGGTGAGCAGACCGCGGTCCTCGAGCCGGCTCACGAGCCGTGTGGTGGCGCTCTGGCTCAGGACGACGGCGTCGGCGACCTGCTTCATCTGGAGATGGCCGCCCGGTCCCGCGTGCTGGCGGCCGAGGACGTTGAGGAGCGAGTACTCGCGCAGGCTCAGCCCGTGCCCGGACTCCAGGGCGCGCTCGATGTGGGCCTCGATCCTGCCGTGGAGCAGCGAGAGGGCGCACCAGCCCTGGGCGAGGGCGGTGAGCGCGGGGTCGGTCGCGGTCATGGGTCTCTCCTCGGTACGCGGCGGCCTCCGCCCAGGGTAAACGAGCGCGCAATAGTCGGCGCCTGCAAATACTCCGTCGTGTGGTCTCAGCCCGCCGCGACCGTCAGCGGGGCGAACCGGCGGCTCCAGTCGCCGGGCAGCCCGGGGAGGCCCCGGGTCATGACCGCGTTGAACGCGATGGAGTCCAGGCCGTTCGCCTTGAGCCAGGTCAGCAGGGTCTCGTGGCGGACGTCGATGTCGGTGCGCAGCGGGCGGTCCGTGCCCTCGGCCAGGGCGGCGACCAGCGCCTGAGCGGTGGTGGTGTCACGGGCGACGAGCGGGCCGATCACCTGGGTGTCCATGTTGGGCCAGGCGGCGGCGTAGCCCGTGAGCTCGCCGTCCTCCTCGGCCACTCGGAGCCGGTCGGCGAAGGAGGGCAGCCGGGTGATCATGTGCGTGCGGTCCCGGCCGAAGACCTCCGCGTCCAGGCGCAGGATCGCCGGCAGGTCCTCGGCCGTGGCCGGCCGGGTGGTGCGTGCGGGCGCCGCCACCGCACCGGTGAAACGGCCCTTGACCATCTCGGCGCGGCCGGTGACGGCGAAGCCGAGCTGCTCGTACAGCGGCTGTCCGTTCGGCGTGGCGTGGAGGGTGAGCGGCGTGTCCCCGGTCTCTGCCAGGACGTGGTGCATCAGCCGGCGGCCGACGCCGCGACGGGCGTACCGCTCGGCGACCAGCACCATGCCGATGGCCGCGAGGCCGGGCCCGTAAGAGGTGATCACGCAGGCCGTGACGAGTCCCTTGCCCGACGGGTCGTCGATGCCGTAGCCGGTGCCCGCGGCGAGCAGCAAGCCCCACTTGTGCTCCTCGCGAGGCCAGCCGCGGTCCTCGGAGAGATCGGCGCAGAACGTCAGGTCCTCCAGAGTGAGGCGCCGGACGGGGAGCGCGTCGAGGGACGCGGGCGAGGGGAGCGAGGAAGGCATAGGGGTCAGGCTGACGGACTCGGTGATCGTCCGTCCACTCCTTTACCGGAACGGTTCGGCCCTGTACCGGCACGGTTCGGCCCTCGACCGGATCGGTCCGGATCGGCCGTACTTCGCAGCCGCCGGCCCCGTCGCGTCAGCCCCCAGGGCTTCAGTACGGAGACGGCGGTCATGAACAGGTACGCCGCCGTGGACACGCTCGGCGCGGCGACCAGACTGAGGTCCGGGACCCCGGCGGCGGCCGCGTGGGCGATCTCCGGGCGGAGCGCGAACACGGTCGCGGCAGCGGTGCCCAGGGTGAGCCAGAACTTGATCCAGACCCAGCGGTGCCGGGCCAGCCCCCAGGGCGTGCCCAGCGAGAGCACGACCCCGCTGCCGAAGGCGATGAGGGCGACGGGGACGAGGAGCCAGTCGGCGAACACCCTCATGGCGCGGTACGCGGCCTGCGTCAGGGCCGGGTCGGTGGTCGCGTACGCGGTGATGCCGAGCGCCAGCAGCCCTACGGAGAGGCCGAGCCAGCCCACGGAGACGGCGACATGGACGACGAGGAGCGCCCGCCGGGCGGGCCGCTGGAGTGGTTTCACGTGAAACACCCTGCCGCCGGCACCCGCCGGCCCGCGTCTGACAGGGGGAGTAACTCCGCGTACGAGCCAGGGAGTACGGTGGGTCCGCCGAGCCGGTGAAAGGGTGCAGCCTAGCCGGAGGTGGGGAGGAATTGGGCGGGATTTCCACTCTCTGTCCGAACCGGCTATCGGACCTGGCATGCTGCGCCCATGACCGAGACCGCGGAGCCGCGGATACCTCCTGCGTCCGCACAGGATCCCTCACCCGACGCACTGCTCGTCCGGCGGACGCTCGCCGAGATCGACCCGGTCGCCGACAAGGTCACCGGGTACTTCTACGCCCTGCTGTTCATTCACCACCCGGAACTGCGCGGCCTCTTCCCCGCCGCGATGGACACCCAGCGGGACCGTCTGCTCAAGGCCCTTCTCATCGCCGCCGAGCACATGGACAACCCCGACGTGCTCGGCCCGTACCTCAAGAATCTGGGCCGCGGCCACCGCAAGTACGGCACCACGGCCGCGCACTATCCGGCGGTCGGCGAAGCGCTGATCGGGGCGCTGGTCCGGTACGCCACCACCTGGGACCCGGAGACCGAGGGCGCTTGGGTCCGCACCTACACGAAGATCTCGCAGATCATGATCGACGCGGCGGCCGAGGACGAGGAGCACCGCCCGCCCTGGTGGCACGCCGAGGTCGTCTCGCACGATCTGCGCACCCCCGACATCGCCGTGATCACCCTCCGCCCCGACCAGCCGTACCCGTTCCTCGCCGGCCAGTACACGATGCTGGAGACCCCCTGGTGGCCCCGGGTCTGGCGGCACTACTCCTTCGCTTCCGCGCCCCGCCCCGACGGACTGCTCTCGCTGCACGTGAAGTCCGTCCCGGCCGGCTGGGTCTCCGGCGCCCTGGTCCACCGCGCCCGGCCCGGCGACGTGCTCCGCCTCGGACCGCCGAGCGGCTCGATGACCGTCGACCACTCGACCCACAACGGGCTGCTCTGCCTCGGCGGGGGCACCGGCATCGCGCCCATCAAGGCGCTCGTGGAGGACGTCGCGGAACACGGCGACCGCCGCCCCGTCGAGGTGTTCTACGGGGCGCGCAACGATCACGACCTGTACGACATCGACACGATGCTGCGGCTCCAGAAGACCTTCCCCTGGCTCAACGTCCGCCCGGTCACCGAGCGGCAGGGCCGCCTGCCGGAGGCCGTGCGCCAGTACGGGCCCTGGGCCGAGTACGACGCCTATCTCTCCGGACCGCTCGCCATGATCCGCAGCGGCGTCGACATCCTGCCCGGCGTGGGCATCCCGACGGACCGCATCCGCCACGACTTCCCGGCGGAGCTGGCCGGTACGTCCTGACCGCGCCGCACGGACGTCAGCCCAGATCGGGCGCGTGCATCGCGCGGACGCCCTCGATGTTGCCGTCCAGGTAGTGCCGCAGCGACAGCGGCACCAGATGGACCGCGGCGATACCCACCCGGCTGAACGGCACCCGGACGATCTCGTACTCGCCCACCGGCTCGTCGACCTCGGGACCGTGACGCTGCGCCGGGTCCATCGACTCCAGCCGGCAGACGAAGAAGTGCTGCACCTTCACGCCGGAGACCCCGCCGTCGGAGCCGATGTGCTCGACCGTGTCGACGAAGCAGGGCACCACGTCCGTGATCTTCGCGCCGAGCTCCTCGTCCACCTCACGGTGGAGGGCCTCGACGACGGTGGAGTCCGAGGGCTCCACGCCGCCGCCGGGCGTGACCCAGTAGGGATCCATCCCCGGCTTGGTGCGTTTGATGAGGATGAGATCGTTTCCGTCGAGCAGGATGGCGCGTGCGGTGCGCTTGACCACCGGTCGTTCGGTCATGTGAGGAAAATGGCCCGGCGCCGCCGTCCTGAAACGCCTGGCGCTCACCAGTCCCCGGCTGCCCGCAGCAGACACTCCCGCGCCCGCGCGATGTGCGGCAGGGCCAGCGTCCCCGTCCGCACCACGAGGAAGTACGTCCGCAACGGCGGCACGGGCGGATCCAGCAGTGCCACCAGCTCGCCCGTCTCCAGCGCGTCCCGGCACAGATACCTCGGCAGCACCGCCAGCCCCGCCCCGGCCGCGGCGGACCGCAGCACGGCGCGCAGATCCGGGACGATCACCGCGGCGGAGGCGGTCGGCTTGCTCTCGAAGACGGCCGACCAGTAACGGGCCACGAACGGCAGCGACTCGTGCACCTCCACCACCGGGAGCTGATCGAGGGCCACCGCGCCCCGGTGCAGCAGCACGTCGGGCCCCAGCCGGGCGCCCCAGCGCGGCGCGGCGACCAGGACGTGCTCCTCGTCGCAGAGCGGCGTCGCGTCGAGCAGCCCGCCCCGTGGACGGGCCGTGGCGACGGCGAGGTCGTGATGCCCGGCGGCCAGCCCTTCGAGGCTCTCCTCCGTGTTGCCGAGCAGCGAAGTGCGTACTGTCAGGCCCTGCGAGACCAGTGGGGTGAGCGCGGGCAGGACGCGCGCCGAGACGAACTCCGGCGGCCCGGCGAGATGCAGGGTGCGCGCCCCGCTCTCCTCGTCGAGCCCGGTCTCCACGATCTCCACGAGCGCGTCCAGATGCGGGGCGGCCCGGTGGGCGAGCTCGTCGCCGATGGTCGTGGGGGTGACGCCGCGGGCCTGGCGCAGGAACAACGGGCGGCCCAACTGCCGCTCCAGGGTGCGGATCTGGCTGGTGACGGCCGGCTGGGAGAGGCCGAGGAGCGCGGCGGCGCGGGTGAATGAGCCGGCCCGGTGCACCGTGACGAACGTGCGCAACAGGGCGAGATCCATGTCCGCCCCTCCCCGGCCGTTCGCCTGACCGTCCAACTATAAATAAGTCGATAGGTCTCTGTCGCTACCGTGATTGGACACTGACGCAGAGTCAACTAGCCTTGTCTGCGCGGGTTCTCCGCGCGTGGAGCCGGGTGCTCCGAGCCACGAGGGGGGAGGCTCGGAGCACCCCGGAACCCAGGGGTGGCCGCGCTTGCGCCGGCCTCAGCCGGCGGCCTTGTCGAGCGCGCGCAGCACGTCCTCGACCAGATCCTCCGGATCCTCCGCGCCCACCGAGAAGCGGATGAAGCCCTCCGGCACGGCGTCGCCGCCCCACCGTCCGCGCCGCTCCGCCGTGGACCGCACCCCGCCGAAACTGGTCGCGTCGTCCACCAGCCGCAGCGCGTCGAGGAACCGCTCGGCCCACTCCCTGTCCGGCAGCACGAACGACACCACCGGCCCGAACCGCCGCATCTGCGCGGCCGCCGGCGCGTGCGAGGGGTCCCCCGGCAGCCCCGGGTACCGCAGTCCGCTGACCTCCCCCCGCGCCGACAGCGTCTCCGCGAGTGTCAGCGCGGTCGCACACTGCCGGTCGACCCTCAGCCGCAGCGTCGCCAGCGACCGGTGCGCCAGCCAGGCCTCCATGGGCCCCGGGATCGCGCCGACGGTCTTGCGCCAGCGCCGCACCTGCGCCGCGAGCTCCGGATCGCGGCAGGTCACGTGCCCGAGCAGGATGTCGCCGTGGCCGGTCATGCCCTTGGTGTCACTGGCCACCGAGAAGTCCGCGCCCAGCTCCAGCGGCCGCTGGCCCAGCGGCGTGGCCAGCGTGTTGTCGACGGCCACGAGCGCCCCGCCCTCGTGGGCCGCGCGCACCAGCCGCCGTACGTCGCACACGTCCAGGCCGGGGTTCGAGGGCGTCTCGATCCACAGCAGCCGTGCCCCGTCGAGGACTTCCAGCTGGGCGTCGCCGCCGGTCGGAGCGGTGCGGACCTCGATCCCGTACGCCTTCATCTGCTCGTGCAGCAGCGGCAGGGCCTGGTAGCCGTCGCTCGGCAGCACCGCGACGTCCCCGGACTTCAGCTGGGACAGCAGCACGGCCGCGATGGCGGCCATGCCGGAGGCGAAGACGATCGTCTCGACGCTCTCCCCCGGCGCCTCGAGCTCGCCGATCGCCCGTTCCAGGTGGGTCCAGGTCGGGTTCTCGTCGCGGCCGTACGTGTACGGGCCGGTCGGCTCGCCGGGCAGGTGGAAGTGCGCCGCGAAGACCGGACCGGGCAGGGTGGGCTCGTACTTCACCGGCGCCGGCAGCCCGGCCCGCACCGCCCGCGTTCCCTCGCCGTACCCGGCGCGCTCCTCGTACCCGGCCGCGCCGCGGCCCTCCGCGCCGTATCCGTCGCCCCGCTCGCTCATGCCGTCCGCTCCCTCGTCACGCGTCAGTCCTTGCCGTCGGGGAGCACCAGGTTCAGCGCCCACGACACGACCGAAATGATCAGGCCACCGAGCACGGCGGTCCAGAAACCCTCGACGTGGAAGGACAGGTCCAGTTTGTCCGCCAACCACGAGGTCAGCAGCAGCATCAGGGCGTTGATCACGAGCGTGAACAGGCCCAGGGTCAGTATGAACAGCGGCAGCGAGAGCAGCTTCACGAGCGGCTTCACCAGGAAGTTGACCAGGCCGAAGACCAGGGCGACCAGGATCAGCGTCCAGATCTTCCGGCCGGTGCTGGTGCCCGTCAGCGTGATGTCCGAGAGGAGCCAGGTCGCCACGGCGAGGGCGCCCGCGTTCGCGATCGTCTTGACTACAAAATTCTTCATGTGTCTGATCGTGGCAGACAGAATCGGGCCAAGGCAGGGGTGGGCGGACGAACGATGAAGGCATTCCGAATGGACGAGCTGGAGGCGGAGCGCCGCGCCAACGACGGGGCGTACCTCCAGTTCCTTCGTGAGCGGAACATGTCGGCCGGGCTGTACGCGCTCGACGCGGGCGAGCTCGACCCGCAGAGCCCGCACACCGAGGACGAGATCTACTTCGTCGTCAGCGGACGCGCCTCCATCACGGTGGGGTCGGAGACCACACAGGTGGGCCGCGGCAGCGTCGTCTACGTGCCGGCCGGTGTGCCGCACAAGTTCCACCACATCACCGAGGACCTGCGGGTCATGGTGGTCTTCTCGCCTCCGGAGAGCTGAGGGTCCCCGGGCCGGCGTTGCCCGTGCCCGGGTTCCCTAGGGGGCGGATCAGGGGAAGGCAAGGGCCGCGAGGCCCCCGTCGGACCCCTGGTCGCCCCTAGCATCGGTGGTGTTCGGTGCGTGAGGACTCATAGAGAGGAGCAAGAACCATGGCGGTTCGGGAGATTCTCGCGGGGATGCCCTGGTGGGTGAAGTGGGTCGCGATACCCGTCATCGCCCTGTTCGTCTTCGGCGGTCTGATCACCACCGTGGTCGGATTCCTGGTCGGCCTGCTGTTCAAGGTGCTGCTTTTCGTCGCCCTCGTCGGCGGACTGGTCTTCGTCGTCCGCAAGTTCATGGCGTCCTCGACGTCCAAAAGCGACTGGTAGCACAAGCTACTGATCGGTTGGCGACCTGGCCGGGTATTAGCCCGGCCGGGGGACAGCCCCGGGCGAAACCCCCTGTGCCCCCAGGGGTGCCATTAGAGTGGAAATCCGCTGCCGCCCTGGGAATTGAGGCGTCGTCGAACCCCTTGCCCGAGGATTCAGCGTCCGGTCCGCGGAGTGCGGCAGGTGAGCGGGGGAGGCCCCCGCGGGCGGGTGCGCCCACCCGTCGACACGCCCTGGGGGTGACCTGTGGCCACGGCTATCGCTCCGCAGACGGCCACGCCGAGCGCGCCGACCCTGATCGGTTCGGTGCAGCGGGCGTTGAGGCTCCTGGAGGCCGCGGGCTCCCACGAGGACGGGGCCCCCGCCAAACAGCTCGCGCGGGAGGCCGGTCTGGCCCTCCCCACCGCGTACCACCTGCTCCGTACGCTGACGTACGAGGGCTATCTGCGCCGTGAGAACGGTGTGTTCGTGCTCGGCGACGCGGCCGGTCGGCTGGCCGGCGGGGGAGCCGTGCAGAATCGTCGCACCAAGATCGAGGACTCGCTGGCCCTCTGGCGCGACGCGATCGGCGTCCCGGTGTACTTCGCGATCTACCGCGAGGGCGAGATCCAACTCGTCGCCGTCGCCGACACGCCCGCCGCCCCCGCCGTCGACGAATGGGCGGACTTCCGCGACACCGGACACGCACATGCCATCGGCCAGTGCCTCCTCAGCCAGCTGGACGAGAAAAGTCGTCAGGACCACCTCGACCGGCATCCGGTGGACGCGCTGACGCCCTATACGGTGCGTAACCGTCAGGTACTTATGGAACGTTTGGGCGGTATGGGGCGAATGGAGCCCCTTATCGAACACCAGGAATATGCACTCGGCACGGTCTGCGCCGCCATCCCCATCACCGCAGGCTCAACTGCGGCCGCCATGGCCATTTCTCTCCCCCTCCACCAAGCAAATCGGTTGCTCCCCGCAGTCGAACAGCTACGGAAAGAGATCGGAAGGCTCTTGAGTTCTCTCGCGTTCTCTATCAGTATCTGAAAAATCACTCCTTGTGATCCGCTAACGCTTGGACCACGATGGCGCAAGAGGGCCATGGGGGATCGTTCCTGGCCGTTTCCGCCACAGCGTCACTGCTTTCCACAGCTGTCTTGTCAGAACTGCTTTATCTACTGCGGGGTACACGATGCGCGAGTCGGTGCAGGCCGAGGTCCTGATGAGCTTCCTCGTCTCCGAGGAGCTCTCCTTCCGGATCCCGGTGGAGCTGCGGTACGAGACCAGGGATCCCTTCGCGGTGCGGATGACCTTCCACCTGCCCGGCGACGCCCCTGTGACCTGGGCGTTCGGCCGGGAGCTGCTGCTCGACGGGATCAACAGGCCGAGCGGGGACGGCGACGTCCACATCGCGCCCACCGAGCCCGAGGACCTCTCGGACGTCTCCATCCGGCTCCAGGTCGGCTCCGACCGGGCCCTGTTCCGGGCCAGCGCTCCGCCGCTGGTGGCCTTCCTGGACCGTACGGACAAGCTGGTCCCGCTCGGCCAGGAGCGCACCCTCGGGGACTTCGAGGACTCCCTGGAGGCGGCGCTCGGCAAGATCCTGGCCGAGGAGAACGCGGGCTGACGGTCGGCTACTTCGCGCGACGGCGCCGTCCGCCCCGAGCCGGCCGGCGCACCGCGGACGTGGCGACCTCGCCCGCACCTCCGGACCCGCCGGTCCCCCCGGCCCCGGCGGTCCCGTCGCCCGGCCGGTCGGCCGAGACGACCAGCGCCGCCAGTGCCGTCGTGACCGGCACCGAGGCGACCAGCCCGATCGAGCCGACCAGTGTCCGGACGATCTCCTCCGCGACCAGCTCGCTGTTGGCCACCGTCCCCACGCTGCTCTGCGCGATCGAGAACAGCAGCAGCAGGGGCAGCGCCGCACCCGCGTACGCGAGGACGAGCGTGTTGACCACGGAGGCGATGTGGTCCCGGCCGATCCGGATGCCCGCCCGGTAGAGCGCCCGCGGACCCATCCGCGGGTCCGCCTGGTGCAGCTCCCAGACCGCCGAGGTCTGGGTCACGGTCACGTCGTCGAGCACGCCGAGCGAGCCGATGATGATGCCCGCGAGCAGCAGGCCGGACATGTCGATCTCCGGGTAGAGACCGTGGATCAGGCCGGTGTTGTCGTCGGTGTTCCCCGACAGCGCCGCCCAGCCGATGAACAGCGAGCCGAGCAGGCCGATCAGCAGCAGCGAGATCAGCGTGCCGAGGACCGCCACCGAGGTCCGGGCCGACAGCCCGTGGCACAGGTACAGCGCGATCAGCATGATCGCGCTGGCTCCGACCACCGCCACCACCAGCGGATTCGAGCCCTGCAGGATCGCCGGCAGGATGAAGAAGGTCAGCACGAGGAAGCTCGCCGCGAGCGCGATCAGCGCCATCACGCCGCGCATCCGGCCCACGGCCACCACCGCGAGCGCGAAGATCAGGGCAAGCACCGTGAGCGGCACCTTCCGGTTCACGTCCGCCACCGAGTACTGCAGATCGCGCGGGGCGTCGGGGGCGTACGCGACCACCACACCCTGGCCCTCGTGGAGTTGGCGGGGCGCGTCCGGCTGCACGATCTCGGTGAACGTACGGCCCTTCTCCGGGCCGGTGGTGACCTCGACGGTTGCCTTGGTGCACTCCCCCTGCTGCGCCTGGACCGCCTCGCGGCCCTGCGGGGTCGAGGTGTCGCCGGTGGGCGGTACCTGGGCGGCGTTGACGTCCTCGCAGTCGACCTTCTCCGCGGAGACGACCTTGCCCTGCTCGGTCTGCCGGTCGAAGCCCACCCCGGTGCGCTCGTGCGCGGGCGCACCGCCCGGCCAGAGGACCACCAGCCCGACCACGACGGCGGTGGCGAACGGGATCAGCACGGCGGCGATGACCTTGCGCAGATGGCGGGAGACGGGCGCGGCGGGACCGTGGCTGTGGGTGTGCCCATGGCCGTGCGCATGGGCGTTGCCGGGGCCGCCGTCGTGCCCGTGGCCGTGCCCGGGATCGTTCGGTTCGGGGTTCCGCTGCGAGGAAGTCACCGACCGATCATCGCAAGAACGCGGGGGGCCCTCTGTTCAGCACGCCAGGTGAAACGCTAGCGTGGTGACACCTTTGTACACGCGGGAGCTCGGAGCACCGGGCTGAGAGGGCGCTGATCACCGTACGTCCGTACGGGAGGAGGCTGCGCCGACCGCCGAACCTGTTACCGGGTAATGCCGGCGTAGGGAGATCGGTCTCATGACCATTCAGGATGCACGCACGCCTGCCTCCGACCAGAACGGCCAGGGCGAGCGCACGCCGGGCTGGCACAAGGGGTACATCGAGGGCTCCCGCCCCGACCTCCGGGTTCCGGTCCGCCAGGTGCACCTCACCAACGGCAAGGACGTGACGCTGTACGACACGTCCGGTCCGTACACCGACCCCACCGTGGAGACCGACGTACGGCGCGGCCTGCCGCCGCTCCGGGAGAACTGGATCATCGGCCGCGGCGACACCGAGGAGTACGCGGGCCGGCCCGTCCGTCCCGAGGACGACGGCATCAAGCACACCTCGCCGCGCGGCGGTCTGAAGAACCTCGACGCGGTCTTCCCCGGCCGTCCGCGACTGCCCCGCCGGGGCCGCGACGGCCAGGCGGTGACGCAGCTCGCGTACGCCCGCCGCGGCGAGATCACGCCGGAGATGGAGTACGTCGCGATCCGCGAGAACGTCTCCCCCGAGGTCGTCCGGGAGGAGATCGCCGCCGGGCGGGCGGTGCTGCCGGCGAACGTGAACCACCCGGAGATCGAGCCGATGATCATCGGCAAGCGGTTCCTGGTGAAGGTCAACGCCAACATCGGCAACTCGGCCGTCACCTCCTCCATCGAGGAGGAGGTGGAGAAGATGACGTGGGCGACCAAGTGGGGCGCCGACACGGTGATGGACCTTTCCACCGGCCGCAACATCCACACCACCCGTGAGTGGGTACTTCGCAACTCCCCCGTGCCGATCGGCACCGTGCCGCTCTACCAGGCCCTGGAGAAGGTCGACGGCAAGGCCGAGGAGCTGACCTGGGAGATCTACAAGGACACGGTCGTCGAGCAGGCCGAGCAGGGCGTCGACTACATGACGGTCCACGCCGGCGTGCTGCTGCCGTACGTGCCGCTGACCGCCCGCCGCAAGACCGGCATCGTCTCCCGCGGCGGCTCGATCATGGCCGCGTGGTGCCTCGCGCACCACAAGGAGAACTTCCTCTACACGCACTTCGAGGAGCTCTGCGAGATCCTCGCGACCTACGACGTCACGTACTCGCTCGGCGACGGCCTGCGGCCCGGCTCGATCGCGGACGCCAACGACGCCGCGCAGTTCGCCGAGCTGAAGACCCTGGGCGAGCTGAACACCATCGCCAAGCGCCACAACGTGCAGACCATGATCGAGGGCCCGGGCCACGTCCCGATGCACAAGATCAAGGAGAACATCGACCTCCAGCAGGAGATCTGCGAGGAGGCGCCGTTCTACACGCTCGGCCCGCTGACGACGGACGTCGCGCCCGCGTACGACCACATCACCTCCGGCATCGGCGCGGCGATGATCGCCTGGTGGGGCACCGCGATGCTCTGCTACGTCACGCCCAAGGAGCACCTGGGCCTGCCGAACCGGGACGACGTGAAGACCGGCGTGATCACGTACAAGATCGCGGCGCACGCGGCGGACCTGGCGAAGGGCCACCCGGGCGCGCAGGAGTGGGACGACGCGCTGTCCGACGCGCGCTTCGAGTTCCGCTGGGAGGACCAGTTCAACCTGGCCATGGACCCGGACACGGCCCGTGAGTTCCACGACGAGACGCTTCCGGCTGAGCCGGCGAAGACGGCGCACTTCTGCTCGATGTGCGGCCCGAAGTTCTGCTCGATGAAGATCTCGCAGGACATCCGTCGTGAGCACGGTGGCGATCTGAAGGCGGACGAGATCGAGGCGGGCATGGCGGAGAAGTCCGCCGAGTTCGCCGCCTCCGGCAACCGGGTCTACCTGCCGCTGGCGGAGTAGCCCGGACCAGGACGGCAAGGGGCGACCGGCGGCACCTCGGGGGAGTCGCCGGCCGCCCCTTGCGCCGTTCTCAGCCGCGCGGTGTGTTCCGCTCCCCGTCCGCGTCCGGATTCGTGTTCGAGTCCGGGTTTGTCTCGGGGGCGGTGCTGAAGTCCGGGGCCGTGAAGTCGGGGCTGGTGAAGTCCGGGCTGGTGAAGGAGGGCCGGACCTCGGACTTGCCCTCGTCGGGGCTGGTGAAGTCCGGGCCGCTGTAGCCGACCTTCGGGAAGCGGCGCTGCTGGTGCGGCGGGCCGGGGGAGGCCGGACCGGCGCTCGGGTCGGCCAGGGCGTCCCGCAGGAACGGGACGATGCCGCGTTCCAGCAGGGCGTGCCGCCACGCCTCCCGGGCCCGTGAGACCTCCTCCGGCAGTTCGCCGCCCGGTTCCTGCGCCGGGACCTCGGTCGCGCTGTTGCGCAGGGCCGTCAGAAGCAGCCCGATCGCCGCGCACAGCAGACCGAACGCGGTGACCGCGGTGAAGAACCAGCCCGCGGTGACCAGTGCCCCGGCGAACTCGGGCGCCGCACCGACCGCCTGGAGGACGGAGCCGAACAGCAGGAAGATCAGCGCCGCGAGCCCGGCGAGGATCGGCGCCAGGACGGTGACCACGGCCGCGAAGCCCGCGCCCGGGCCGCTCGGCTCCTCGTCGCCGCCCCGGGACAGGACGGCGTCCATGACGCTCGGCCGGGCCGGCGGCGAGCGGAAGTCCTCGCGGACCTTCACGAAGTGCTCGTACTCGGCCGTCGCCGCGGTGGCGATGAGGGCCGTCGCGTTCAACGCCATCGTGCGCAACTGCTCGGCGTTGAGCCGCTTCCCGATCTCGGCGAGATCCGGACGTTCGTGCGCGGTGCGCAGTGCGTCGTCGAGGAGCCGCTCGAACTCGGCGCGGTCCTCGGTCAGCAGGTGCGGAGCCACATTCATGTGCATCCCCCGATGCTCCGTAGGGCCGGATCACCCGCGGAGAACGGGCGGTTGGGCGGAAACGGAGGAGAGCCTGCTACGGATAGGCAGATGGTAGAGCCGGGACGGCACGCGGTGACAGGGGGTTTCCGTAAATCGCCTTCCCGGCCCCGTGTTCAGTCATGCAGCGGGAGCCGCTGCACCAGCAGCTTTCCGGCCATGGTCACGCCGCCGTCCATGGCGATCGCGAGCCCGTCCGCGTACACGTGCGGCCCTTCGACCACCGGACCGGAGCCGTCCTCGCCGTCCCCGTCCTCGCCGCCGACCTGGCCGAGGAGGTACGGGATGGGGCTGTGCCCGTGGACGATGCGGCCGCCGCCGTAGGTGGCGAGGAGCTCCCGTACGGCCTGGGGGCCGGCCTCGTCGCGGAAGGCGAAGCGCTTGGTGAACTTGCGGAACAGGTCCCAGCACTCGTCCGCGTCGTTGCGGTTGATGATCTCGTGGACGGTGTCGTTGACGTCCTCGACGGTGTCGCCGTACTCGAGGTACGCGGTGGTGTCGGAGTGCACCAGCAGGTGCCCGTCCTCCCGCACCACGGCGTCGAGCCGGGACATCCACTGCAGGTGGACGTCCTGGAGGCGGTCCATGTCGTGCTTCTGGCCGCCGTTGAGCAGCCAGGCGGCCTGGAAGGTGGCGGTGCCGGCCCCGGAGTTGACGGGCGTGTCGCCGAAGCGCTTGGCGCCGATGAGCAGCAGCTCGTGGTTGCCCATGAGGGCCTTGCAGTAGCCGCCGGCCGCGGCGGCCTCGGCGGACAGCCGCATGACGAGGTCGATGACGCCGATGCCGTCGGGGCCGCGGTCGGTGAAGTCGCCGAGGAACCACAGGCGGGCGTTGCCGGCGGCCCAGTGGCCGTCGCCGTCGATCAGGCCCTGTTCGTGCAGGGCGACGAGGAGTTCGTCGAGGTAGCCGTGCACGTCGCCGACCACGTAGAGCGGGCCGGGGCCGTCGGGCCGGGGCGCGGGGACGGCCGGCTCGGCGTCCGGGTCGACGCGGACCAGGACGGTGTCACCCCGGTTGATCACCGGGAGGTCCCGCGCGGTGGGGGTGTAGCCGTCGGGGTGCTCGTCGGCGGGGACCGCGTTGCCGGGGTGGCCGGAGCGGGCCTCGGTCTGCGGGGCCTCGGTCTGCGGGGCCTCGCCCGGTGAGGCCGCACCCTGTTGGGGAGCGGCCTCTGCGGGAGCGGTCGGCGCGGGCGTGGTCTGCGCGGGCAGGCCCGGGGTGACCGAGGGGGTCTCCGCGGGCGGGATGTCCGTCGCGTACGGGTTTCCGGCGACCGGCGTGGCTGAATGGCCCTGCACGGGCACCCGTGCATAAGGCGGCACACGGAAATCACGCAATGTGGCCGTCCGCACCACGGGTTCCTGACCGGCCCCCTGAGTCATCGACCCCTCCACCACCGTCGCGACCGCCCTGCACATCGCGGACCGACCTGGTCGGGGTGGTCCGCGATGTCGTGCGCCCATCATAGGAATGAGGCTCCCTCTGTGTGACGCACCAGGGGTGGTGAATCCGGGTCCACCCCCGGTTCACCGGTTGTTTCGCCCCAATTGGGAAGGTCTAGTCCTGCGCGGGCGACCGGGGCGGGCTGACCGTCGTCCGGGGCGAGCGCCGTTGCGACGACGTCCGGACGATCAGTTCCGTCGGTATCACCTGCTCGACCGGTCCGTCCGTCTCGATTCCTTCGATGGCGTCGATGAGGAGTTGGACGACGGCGGTGCCGATGCGGCGGGGTTTGAGGGAGAGGGTGGTGATAGGGGGTTCGGTGGTGGCGTAGACGGTGGATTCGCTGCAGCAGACGAGGAGGAGGTCGTCGGGGACGCGGAGTCCGTAGCGTCGTGCGGCGGCGAGGAGGTCGGTGCCGTTGGGGTCGAAGAGTCCGTAGACGGCGTCGGGTCGGTCGGGTCGGGCGAGGAGGCGGTCGGCGGCGACGGCTCCGGCGCAGGGGTCGTGTGCGGGGTAGGCCTCGTAGACGGGGTCTTGTCCGACGCGGTTGCACCAGTGGAGGTAGGCCTGGGTGGAGAGTCGGGTGTAGGTGTCGGTGGTGGTGCCGGTGAGGAGTCCGATGCGGCGGGCGCCGGCGTCGGCGAGGTGGTCGAGGAGGTCGAGGACGGCTGCTTCGTGGTCGTTGTCGACCCAGGCGGTGACGGGGAGGGTGCCGGCGGGGCGTCCGTCGGAGACGACGGGGAGGCCTTGGCGGACGAGTTCGGTGACGACGGGGTCGTGGTCGGAGGGGTCGATGACGACGGTGCCGTCGAGGGCGACGTTGGACCAGACGTCGTGTCGGCTGGTGGCGGGGAGGATGACCAGGGCGTATCCGCGGGCGAGTGCGGCGGAGGTGGCGGCTCTGGCCATTTCGGCGAAGTAGGCGAATTCGGTGAAGGTGAAAGGTTCATCCCCGTAGGTGGTGACGGTCAGGCCGATCAGGCCGGACTTTCCGGTACGGAGGGTGCGGGCCGCCGCGGACGGGCGGTAGCCCAGTCGGTCGGCGACTTCGCGGACGTGGCGGCGGGTGGCGTCCGGGAGCCGGCCCTTGCCGTTGAGCGCGTCGGAGACAGTCGTGATGGAGACCCCGGCGGCGGCGGCCACGTCCCGGATGCCTGCCCGGCCCTGCCGGCTTCCCCGGGTCTGTGCCCGGCTCACCTGGTGCTTCCCTGCTGCTGTCATGGCGAGCCGATAGTAGGGCGAGGGGAGTGGGTTGGGCCGGTCGCATATGCACGCGTTGACAGGTACGTTTCTGCAAGGCTGAAAGCCGCTAACACCCAGGAAAACCAAGGGACTTCGGTGTTCTTCCATGGGAGCTGTGGCTGTCATCCGGCATGTGCCTGGTAAGGGGCACAGGTCTCGAAGAGGTCTCAACTCACCTCTACGGGCGATGCGCGCCACGGCGCTCGCCACCGGCGTGCGCCAGGTCGCCACGCGCCCCTGGGGGGTTTCCGGGCCCGACCCCGGCTCCGAGGTTCTGCCCGGTCGCCCCTCCTCAGGGGAGGCGAATCCTCATAAGGTGAGGAGTATTGGCGGTACGGACGGTCGAGGAGGACCACAGTGAGCGAGACCAGCGCCAGCGGAACGAACGCGGGCGGGCCCCGGCTGCGCGCCGAGCTGGAGACCATCCCCACCTACAAGCCGGGCAAGCCGGCCGCCGCGGGTGGGCCGGTCGCCTTCAAGCTGTCCTCCAACGAGAACCCGTACCCGCCGCTGCCGGGCGTGATGGAGAGCGCCGTGGCCGCCGCAGGGAGCTTCAACCGTTACCCCGACATGGCCTGCACGGGCCTGATGAACGAGCTCGCCGACCGCTTCGGCGTCCCGGTCTCGCACCTCGCCACCGGCACCGGCTCCGTCGGCGTGGCCCAGTCGCTGCTGCAGTCCACGTCCGGCCCCGGCGACGAGGTGATCTACGCCTGGCGCTCCTTCGAGGCGTACCCGATCATCACCCAGATCAGCGGTGCGACCTCGGTGCAGGTCCCGCTGACCGACGGCGATGTGCACGACCTCGACGCGATGGCCGAGGCGATCACCGACCGGACCCGGCTGATCTTCGTCTGCAACCCCAACAATCCCACCGGCACCGCCGTGCGCCGGGCGGAGCTGGAGCGCTTCCTGGACCGGGTGCCCTCCGACGTCCTGGTCGTGCTCGACGAGGCGTACCGGGAGTTCGTCCGGGACACCGACATTCCGGACGGCGTCGAGATCTACCGCGACCGGCCGAACGTGGCCGTGCTGCGCACGTTCTCCAAGGCGTACGGCCTGGCCGGCCTGCGGGTCGGCTTCGCGATCGCCCACGAGCCGGTGGCGGCGGCGCTGCGCAAGACGGCGGTGCCGTTCGGTGTCAGCCAGCTGGCGCAGGACGCGGCGGTGGCCTCCCTGCGCGCCGAGGACGAGCTGCTCGGCCGGGTGGGCTCGCTGGTGACGGAGCGGGCGCGGGTCCACGCGGGGCTGGTGGCCCAGGGCTGGACCGTGCCGGACACCCAGGCGAACTTCGTCTGGCTGCGGCTCGGCGAGCAGACCGTGGACTTCGCGGCCGAGTGCGAGCGGGCCGGCGTGGTGGTGCGGCCGTTCGCGGGTGAGGGCGTTCGCGTCACCATCGGCGAGGAGGAGGCGAACGACCTGTTCCTGAAGGTGGCGGAGGGTTTCCGCAAGGAGCGCTGAACGCTGTCGGTCAGCCCCTGACGGGCTGAACGCTGTCGGTCAGCCCCTGACGGGCTGAACGCTGCTGGTCGGCCCGTGGCGGGCTGAGCTGCCCGTCAGCTCCTGACGATCTCGACGCGGATCGGGTCGCCGTCCCGGACGGTGGCCAGGATCCGTGGGTCGTCGTCGAGTGCGCCGAGCAGGTTGCACGGGCCGGCGAGCCGGCACTCGTCACCGCGCGATATCGGTGTCGGGCCGTAGGGGAGGGCGAGCGCGTCGCCGTCCGTCCAGAACGCCACCGTGCCCGGTTCGACGACCTGGCGCGCCCCGGACTCGAGCGCGACGGAGACCGGAGTGTCGAAGTAGACCTCCTCGCCCCAGGTGCGGGCGGTGGAGACGATCGGGAGAGCCCCCACGAGCGCTGTGCTCGTGGGGGTTTCGTCGATGGTGGCCGTGGTGTGGCCGGCGGGCCAGGAGATTCTGATCTGAAGGGTCATGGCCCGGATTCAACAATATGTTGAAGGTCTTGGGAAGGGGTGACCTTCGGTAGGGGGACCCCCGGCTGAAGGTGCGGAATTCGTATGAGCCATAATGCTTGTGAATGTGAACGCGTTCACAAGCGTGTCTCTTTCCGCCCGTAATGGGGGGAACCAAAGGGGCAAACTGCCGTCTGACCATGTCGACGTAAGGAGAGGACGACGTGGACCTCGCTCTGGCGCCAGAGACTTTGGCGCGCTGGCAGTTCGGCATCACCACCGTCTACCACTTCCTGTTCGTTCCCCTGACGATCTCGCTCGCCGCCCTCACGGCCGGCATCCAGACCGCGTGGGTCCGTACGGGCAAGGAGAAGTACCTCCGGGCGACCAAGTTCTGGGGCAAGCTCTTCCTGATCAACATCGCCATGGGTGTCGTCACCGGCATCGTGCAGGAGTTCCAGTTCGGCATGAACTGGTCCGACTACTCGCGCTTCGTCGGCGACATCTTCGGTGCGCCGCTCGCCTTCGAGGCTCTGATCGCGTTCTTCTTCGAGTCCACCTTCATCGGCCTGTGGATCTTCGGCTGGGACAAGCTGCCGAAGCGGATCCACCTCGCCTGCATGTGGATGGTGTCGATCGGCACGATCCTCTCCGCGTACTTCATCCTCGCGGCGAACTCCTGGATGCAGCATCCCGTCGGGTACCGCATCAACGAGGCGCGGGGCCGGGCCGAGCTCACCGACTTCTGGCTGGTGCTCACCCAGAACACCGCCCTCAACCAGTTCGCCCACACCATGACCGCGGCCTTCCTCGTGGGCGGCGCCTTCATGGTCGGCATCTCCGCCTTCCACCTGGCCCGCAAGAAGCACGTGCCGGTGATGCGCTCCTCGCTGCGGATCGGCCTGGTCACGCTGATCATCGCCGGTCTGGGCACCGCCATCAGCGGCGATCTGCTCGGCAAGGTCATGTTCCAGCAGCAGCCGATGAAGATGGCCGCCGCCGAGGCCCTCTGGGACGGCGAGGCCCCGGCCCCCTTCTCCGTCTTCGCCGTCGGCGACGTGGACAAGGGCCACAACGTGGTCGCGATAGAGATCCCGGGCCTGCTGTCCTTCCTGGCCAACGACGACTTCACCTCCTTCGTGCCCGGCATCAACGACGTGAACAAGGCCGAGCAGGAGAAGTACGGGCCCGGCGACTACCGGCCCAACATCCCGGTCGCGTACTGGGGCTTCCGCTGGATGATCGGCTTCGGCATGGCCTCGCTGGCCATCGGCGTGCTCGGGCTGTGGCTGACCCGGAAGAAGTTCATGCTGCCGAAGGCGCTGCGGACCGGTGAGGACGAGGTGCCGCATCTCGTCCTCTTCAAGAAGCCGCTCAGCGCGCGGTTCACCCGGTGGTACTGGGTCGTGGCGCTGTGGACCATGCTCTTCCCGCTGATCGCCAACTCCTGGGGCTGGATCTTCACCGAGATGGGACGCCAGCCGTGGGTCGTCTACGGCGTGCTGCGCACCCAGGCGGCGGTCTCCCCCGGCGTCTCCCAGGCCGAGGTGCTCACCTCGATGATCGTCTTCACCGCGCTCTACGCGATCCTGGCCGTGATCGAGGTCCGGCTGATGGTGAAGTACGTCAAGGCCGGTCCCCCGGAGCTCACCGAGGACGACCTCAACCCGCCCACGACCATCGGCGGCCATGACAAGCGCGACCCCGACCGGCCCATGGCCTTCTCGTACTGAGGCAGAGGAGAACGAGTCATGGAACTCCACGACGTCTGGTTCGTCCTGATCGCCGTCCTCTGGACCGGCTACTTCTTCCTGGAGGGCTTCGACTTCGGGATCGGCGTCCTCACCAAGCCGCTCGCCCGCGACCGTTCCGAGAAGCGGGTCCTGATCAACACCATCGGACCCGTCTGGGACGGCAACGAGGTGTGGCTGCTGACCGCCGGCGGAGCGACCTTCGCCGCGTTCCCCGAGTGGTACGCGACGCTGTTCTCCGGCTTCTACCTGCCGCTGCTGCTGATCCTGGTCTGCCTCATCGTGCGAGGCGTCGCCTTCGAGTACCGCGCCAAGCGGCCCGAGGAGAACTGGCAGCGCAACTGGGAGGAGGCCATCTTCTGGACCTCGCTGGTCCCGGCCTTCCTGTGGGGCGTGGCCTTCGGCAACATCGTGCGCGGCGTGAAGATCGACGCCGAGTTCGAGTACGTCGGCGGCTTCTGGGACCTGCTCAACCCGTACGCCCTGGTGGGCGGACTGGTCACCCTCTCCCTCTTCACCTTCCACGGTGCGGTGTTCGCCGCGCTCAAGACGGCGGGGGACATAAGGGTGCGGGCGCGGGCCCTGGCCGTGAAGCTGGGCCTGGTGACGGCCGTTGTCGCGCTGATCTTCCTGCTGTGGACCCAGTTCGACAAGGGTGACGGCTGGAGCCTGGGTGCGATGCTGGTGGCCGTGGTCGCGCTGCTCGGTGCGATCGGGGCGATCAAGGCCGGGCGTGAGGGCTGGTCGTTCGCGCTCTCCGGGCTCACCATCGTGGCCGCGGTTGCGATGCTGTTCCTGACGCTCTTCCCGAACGTCATGCCGTCCACGCTCAACCCCGACTGGAGCCTGACGGTCACCAACGCGTCGTCGAGCCCGTACACGCTGAAGATCATGACGTGGTGTGCGGCGATCGCGACCCCGCTGGTGCTCCTCTACCAGTCCTGGACGTACTGGGTGTTCCGCAAGCGGATCGGCACCCAGCACATCGCCCACTAGCTCTGCCCGCCGATCAGCGAGGGATGTTTCACGTGAAACCGATCGACCCGCGTCTGCTCCGCTACGCCCGTGCCACCCGCTTCTTCCTGGCGGCCGTGGTGGCTCTCGGCCTGGTCGGGGCGGCGCTGGTCGTCGCCCAGGCGATGCTCATCGCCGAGGTCGTGGTGGGGGCCTTCGAGAAGGGCCTCTCGGTTTCCTCCCTCACCACCCCGCTGCTGCTGCTCGCCGGTGTGGCAGTGGGCCGGGCGCTGGTGTCCTGGCTGACAGAACTCGCCGCCCATCGCGCGAGCGCGGCGGTCAAGTCCGAGCTGCGGGGGCGGCTGCTCGACCGGGCGGCGGCCCTCGGGCCGGGCTGGCTCAGCGGCCAGAAGGCCGGTTCGCTGGTGGCCCTCGCGACCCGCGGCGTGGACGCCCTCGACGACTACTTCGCGCGCTACCTCCCGCAGCTCGGCCTGGCCGTCGTGGTGCCGGTGGCCGTGCTCGCGCGGATCGTCACCGAGGACTGGGTGTCGGCGGCGATCATCGTGATCACCCTGCCGCTGATCCCGGTCTTCATGGTGCTCATCGGCTGGGCGACACAGGCCCGGATGGACCGGCAGTGGAAGCTGCTCTCCCGGCTGTCCGGCCACTTCCTCGATGTCGTCGCCGGACTGCCGACGCTCAAGGTCTTCGGCCGGGCCAAGGCCCAGGCCGAGTCGATCCGCGCGATCACCTCCGAGTACCGGCAGGCCACGCTGCGGACCCTGCGGATCGCCTTCCTCTCGTCCTTCGCGCTCGAACTGCTCTCCACGCTGTCGGTGGCGCTGGTCGCCGTCACCATCGGCATGCGCCTGGTCCACGGCGGCCTCGACCTGTACACGGGGCTCGTCATCCTCGTCCTCGCGCCCGAGGCGTATCTGCCGATCCGCCAGGTCGGCGCGCAGTACCACGCGGCGGCGGAGGGACTCGCGGCCGCGGAGGAGATCTTCGACGTCCTGGAGACCCCGGTCCGTACGGGCGGCCGTGACGCCGTCGGCGCCGGTGTTCCGCGCATCGAGCTGACCGATGTCACGGTGCGGCACGAGGGGCGGGCGGAGCCCTCGCTCGACGCTGCCTCGTTGACCCTCGAACCCGGGGAGACGGTGGCCCTGGTCGGGCCGAGCGGGGCCGGCAAGTCCACGCTGCTCGACGTGCTGCTGGGCTTCACGGTGCCGGAGCCGGACGGCGGTTCGGTACGCGTCGGGGACACCGACCTGGGGTCGCTGGACCTGGCGTCCTGGCGCGAGCGGATCGCGTGGGTGCCGCAGCGGCCGTACTTCTTCGCCGGGACGATCGCCGAGAACGTCCGCCTGGCCCGTCCGGACGCCGACGACGCGGATGTCGCCCGGGCCCTGCGGGACGCGGGGGCCGAGGAGTTCGTCGCCGGGCTGCCGGCCGGTCAGGAGACCGAGCTCGGCGAGGACGGTGCGGGACTCTCGGCGGGCCAGCGCCAACGGCTCGCCCTGGCACGGGCGTTCCTCGCCGACCGTCCGCTGCTGCTGCTGGACGAGCCGACGGCCGCCCTGGACGGCGCGACGGAGGCGTCCGTCGTCGACTCGGTCCGCCGGCTGGCGGAGGGCCGTACCGTCCTGCTCGTCGTCCACCGGCCGGCGCTGCTGGCGGTCGCCGACCGGGTGGTCGAGCTGCAAGGGGCGCGGGCCGTCGAGGCGGCCGCACCGGTCGCCGCCCGGACCGGGAACCGGACGGGCGTGGAGACGGCCTGGACGGGCGTACTGCCGTCCGGCGACGGGCGGTCGGCCGAGCGGGACGCCGATGTACGGGACGAGGTCGTACCGGACGAGGTCGCACGGGACGACGCGACGCCGGGCGGCGAACGGGTCGTGCCCGCGGCGGCCGGCCGCCGTGACGGTGTCGCCGGGCGGGTGCCGGCGCCTTCGGACGCGGGAGCCGACGCGCTCGCGTCCCGGCGAGGGGCGGAGGACGACGACCAGAGCTCGCCCGAGTACGCGGGTCCCGCGGCCGTCGGCTCGCGGCCGTCCCCGCTCGCCCGCGTGCGCCGCATGGGCGGGGAGCTGCGGGGCCGTCTGAGCCTCGCACTGCTGCTGGGGACGCTCGCGCTCGGCTCCGCCGTGGGCCTCATGGCGGTGTCCGGCTGGCTCATCTCGCGCGCCTCCGAACAGCCCCCCGTGCTGTACCTGATGGTCGCCGTCACCGCGACGCGCGCGTTCGGCATCGGCCGGGCCGTGTTCCGGTACGCCGAGCGGATCGTCTCGCACGACGCCGTCCTGCGGATGCTCGCCGAGCTCCGGGTCTCCGTCTACCGCCGCCTGGAGCGCATCGCCCCCGCCGGACTGCGCCGCACCCGGCGCGGCGACCTGCTGGCCCGGCTCGTCCAGGACGTCGACGCGCTCCAGGACTACTGGCTGCGCTGGCTGCTCCCGGCCGGGGCCGCGCTGCTGGTCGGCGCGGGTTCCGTCGGGTTCACCGCGTGGCTGCTGCCCGAGGCCGGAGCCGTGCTGGCGGTGGGCCTGCTGGCCGCCGGCGTGGCCGTACCGCTGCTCGGCGCGGCGCTCTCCCGGCGCGCCGAGAACCGGCTCGCCCCCGCCCGGGGCGTGCTCGCGACGGCCGTCGCCGACCTGCTGCGCGGCTGCGCCGAACTGACCGTCGCCGGTGCGCTGCGCGACCGGCTCGACCGGGCCGCCCGCGCGGACCGCACGCTCACCTCCATCGCCTCCCGCCAGTCCGCCGCCACCGCGCTGAGCGCCGGACTCACCGCGCTCGCCTGCGGTCTGACGGTCGCCGCCGCGGCGGTCGTCGGCGTCCAGGGCGTACGGGACGGCCGGCTCGACGGTGTCGCGCTCGCGGCCCTCGTGCTCACCCCGCTGGCCGCGTTCGAGGCGGTGA
Source organism: Streptomyces solicamelliae (assembly GCF_045348655.1). Classification (NCBI taxonomy): domain Bacteria; kingdom Bacillati; phylum Actinomycetota; class Actinomycetes; order Kitasatosporales; family Streptomycetaceae; genus Streptomyces; species Streptomyces solicamelliae. The sequence goes on along the minus strand of NZ_CP160404.1, from coordinate 3,527,694 downwards.
ACGGGCTGCCGCTGGCCGTCCAGTACCGGCAGCGGGTCAAGCGCAGCGCCGAGCGGGTGCAGGAGGTCCTCGACGCCCCGGTCCCGGTGCACGAGCCGGAGCACCCGGCCGCCGCGCCGGACAGCCCGTTCCCGCTGGTCCTCGACGGACTGAGCGCGCGGTACGCCGGGCAGGACCGGGACGCACTGGCCGACTTCACGCTCACCCTCGAGGCCGGCCGCCGGGTCGCCGTCGTCGGCGCGTCCGGCTCCGGCAAGACCACCCTCGCCCAGACGCTGCTGCGGTTCCTGGACGTCCGCTCCGGGGCGTACCGGCTCGGCGGCGCGGCCGCGGACGCACTCGACGGCGACGACGTCCGGCGTCTCGTCGGGCTCTGCGCCCAGGACGCCCACCTCTTCGACAGCTCGCTCCGGGAGAACCTGCGGCTCGCCCGCCCCGGCGCCGGTGACGGCGACCTGCGTGCCGCGCTCGACCGGGCCCGGCTGCTCGACTGGGTCGACGGGCTGCCCGACGGCCTCGACACCCTCGTCGGCGAGCACGGCGCCCGGCTTTCCGGCGGCCAGCGCCAGCGGCTCGCGCTCGCCCGCGCGCTGCTCGCCGACTTTCCCGTACTCGTTCTCGACGAGCCGGCCGAACACCTCGACCTGGCCACGGCGGACGCGCTCACCGACGACCTGCTGCAGGTCACCGAGGGCCGGACCACCGTCCTCATCACCCACCGGCTGCGCGGCCTCGACGCCGTCGACGAGGTGGTGGTCCTGGACGAGGGCCGGACCGTCCAGCGCGGTACGTACGCGGAACTGGCCACCGTCGAGGGGCCGCTGCGGACGATGCTGGAACGCGAGCGGGAGACCGAACTGCTCACCCGCCGGGGCTGACGGCCCGCCGCGCGCAGGCGCGCCGTCAGCCATTCAGGCTTTTCTCTTCAAAACGGACTTACTACCCTCGGGGGCATGACCGTGCCCGACGCTCCGGACCCGCTCGAAGCCGCCACCCAGGCCACCCGCAGCCTCCAGGGCCTGTCCACCGAGCTGACGGCACGCGTCCCCCGACTCCTGGAGGCCATGCGGTCGGTCGGCACCGGTCTGGAACTGCACTCCACCCTGGACCGCATCTGCGAGACCGCCGCCGAACTCGCCGACGCCCGCTACGCGGCGATCGGCGTGGTCGACGAGGAGGGCGAGGGGCTCTCCGACTTCGTCACGCACGGCGTCCCGGACGCGACCGCCCGCCGCATCGGCCGCCGTCCCGACGGGCACGCCGGACTGCTCGGCGCGCTGATCCGGGATCCGCAGACGATCCGTCTCGCCGACCTGACCGCCGATCCGCGCTCCGCCGGCTTCCCGCCCGGCCATCCCCCGATGCGGAGCTTCCTCGGCGTCCCCATCCGCGTCCAGGGCGAGATCTTCGGCAACCTCTACCTCGCGGAGAAGCACGGCGGTGACCCCTTCACCGACGACGACGTGCACATGGTCCGCGTCCTGGCCACCGAGGCCGGCATCGCCATCGGCAACGCCCGTCTCTACGAGGCCGCCCGGCAGCGCGAACGGTGGATCGACGGCTCGGTCGCCGTCACCACCGCGCTGCTCTCCGGCGGCGACGCCGACGACGCCCTCACCGTCGTGGCCGAGCAGGCCCGTCGGCTCGCCGACGCGGCCGCGGGCATCGTCCTGCTGCCCGCCGAGGACGGCGGGCTCGAGATCGTCGCCGTCTCCGCCGACCAGCCCGCCAAGGTGCTCGGCATCGTCATCCCGCCGGAGAGCCCGGTCGTGGAGCGGCTGCTCGCCGGCGAGCCGGTGTTCGTCACCGACGCCTCCGCCGACACGCGCATGCTCAGCCGGGTCGCCGTCGAGTACGGGCCGAGCATGCTGCTGCCGCTGCAGAGCGGCGGGCGGGTCCTCGGCGCGCTCGCCACGCCCCGGGCGCGCGGCGCCCGTCAGTTCACCGAGGCCGAGCGCACCCTCGCCACGCAGTTCGCCTCGCAGGCCGCGCTGGCGCTGATGATGGCGGAGGCGCAGCGCGACCGGGAGCGGCTCGCCGTCTACGAGGACCGCGACCGCATCGCCCGTGACCTCCACGACCTGGTCATCCAGCGGCTGTTCGCCACCGGGATGATGCTGGAGAGCGCCCAGCGCAAGTCGGTCGTGCCGGCGGTGCGGGAGGGTGTCGGCAAGGCGGTCGACGAGCTCGACGTCACCATCCAGGAGATCCGCACGGCGATCTTCGCGCTCCAGCAGGGCCCGGCGGAGGCCCCGTCGGGGCTGCGCACCCGCGTGCTGCGGGAGATCAACATGGCCGCGGTGCCGCTGGGCTTCAAGCCCGCGCACCGCTTCCTCGGTCCGGTCGACGCGACGGTCGGCGAACTCACCGGCAAGAACCTCGTCGCCGCCCTGCGCGAGGCGCTCTCCAACGCCTTCCGGCACGCGGAGGCGACCCGGATCGAGGTCGTCGTGGACGCCACCGTCAGGCTGGCGGACGGGACACCGGGCGTCCGGCTGTCGGTGGCGGACGACGGCGTGGGCATCCCCGAGGGCGGCCGGCGCAGCGGACTGCGGAACCTGGCCCGGCGCGCGGAGTCCCTCGGCGGCGCGAGCTGGTGCGAGCCGGGCATCGGCGACGACGACGGCGGGACGACGGTGGTGTGGCAGGCCCCGTTGTAGCGGGGCACGCCGCGGTTGCAGCGGGGCACGCCGGGGCGGCGTGCGGGCCGATCGTCTGATGTTCGTAGGCCGTCCGGCCGTACGACGCCCGTGTGCTGCCGCGATTCGGGCCGGCGCGGGGTGACGATCCGACCATGCGCCCTTCATACGACCGGTGGCCCCGCCCTGTGCCGCTGCTCGTCGCGCTGCTCGCACTGTGCCTGCTGTCGGCGCGCCCGGCCGTCGCCTCCGACGGGCCGAGCCTCGGTCCCGAGGTGGCCCGGCTGTACCAGGAGACCGCGCGTGCGGTCGCCTCGTACGAGCGGGGCCGGCGGGCCGCCGACGCCCAGCGCGTCCGGGCCGCGGCCCTGGAGCAGCGGCTGACCGGGCACCGCCGTGAACTCGCCGTGCTGCACGAGCAGGCGGGCGGTGTCGCCCGCGCGCAGTACCGCGAGGGCGGCTCGCTCACCCACACCGCCCGGCTGCTGCTCTCGAGGAACCCCGACCAGCTGATGCGCGGTCAGCAGCTCGCCGCTCAGGCGGAGGCGGCCGTGAGCCGGCTGCTCGACGGCTCCCGCAAGGCGGAGGCCCGCCTGGCGGCGGCGGAGGGTGCGGCGAGCCGGGCCCGGCACGAGCTCGACCTGCGGGTGGCACGGCTCGACCGGATCAAGCAGGGCATCCAGACCCGGCTCGAGGAGGCGCAGTGGCGGCTCCAGGCGGAGGCGAACCGCAGCGCCGCCGCGGGCAGCTGCCGGGGCGCGGTGCGCATCGAGCAGCCCGGTGGCCCGCCGCGCGGCGCCCGCTGGGTCGCGCCGGTGGAGGCGTACGCGCTCTCCGCGGGCTTCGACAGCGCGGGCGAGCGCTGGGCGAGCCGGCACACCGGCCAGGACTTCGCCGTGCCCATCGGCACGCCCGTGCGGGCGGTCGGTGCGGGCCGGGTGGTGCGGGTGTCCTGCGGCGGGGGCTTCGGGATCGAGGTGGTCGTCGGCCACGACGGCGGCTGGTACTCGCAGTACGCGCACCTGGCCTCGGCGGCCGTGGAGGCGGGCGAGCGGGTGAGGCCCGGACAGTGGATCGGGCAGTCCGGGACGACCGGCAACTCCACCGGCCCCCACCTGCACTTCGAGACCCGGCTGACGCCCCAGCTGGGCTCGGGCGTGGACCCGGCCCGCTGGCTCGCCGAGCGCGGGGTACGGCTGCGGGCCGTCGTCCCGCCGGGCGAGGAGACGGGCGCGGCGGGCCCGCCGCTGCCGGACGCCGCGGGTGCCGCAGGTCAGGAGGGGCTCTTCCCGGCACCGGCACCGGCGCCGACTCCCGGACCTGCTCCGGCGCCCGGTGCTCCCGGATCCGGTGCTCCCGGTCCCGGCCCTGCTCCCGACCTGGTTCCGGACGGGCCGCTCGGCGGCGCGCCGGACCCGGCGGGTGCCCTCACAGGCCCGCCAGGATCTCCTCGATGACGACGGCGACGCCGTCCTCGTTGTTGGCGACCGTGCGGCCGGAGGCGGCGGTGACCACGTCGGGGTGCGCGTTGCCCATGGCGTACGAGCGGCCCGCCCAGTTCAGCATCTCGATGTCGTTGGGCATGTCGCCGAAGGCGACGACCTCCTCGGCCGTGATGCCGCGCTCGGCGCAGCAGTGCGCGAGCGTGGACGCCTTGGAGACGCCGAGCCCGCTGACCTCGAGCAGGGCGGTCGGGCTGGACCGGGTGAACGAGGCCCGGTCGCCGGCCGCCCCGCGGGCCAGCGCCAGGAAGGCGTCCGGGTCCAGCTCGGGGTGCTGGGCGAGCAGCTTCAGTACGGGGGCGGCCGCGCCCGGGGCCTCCTCGTAGAGCAGCTTCTCGGCGATGGCGACGGTCGCGCCGGGGTCGAGGAAGAACGGCGGGTACAGCGGCTCGTAGTGGATGCCGGTGGTCAGCTCGACCGCGAAGGAGCTGCCGGGTGCGGCCTCGCGCAGCCGGTGGACGACGTCCAGGGCGGTCGGCCGCTCCAGCGGACGTACCTCCAGAAACGTTCCTCCGGAGTGGAGGTCGACCACCGCGGCGCCGTTGGCGCAGATCGCGAGGCCATGGCCGTGCACATGGTCGCTGACCACGTCCATCCAGCGGGCCGGGCGCCCGGTGACGAAGAAGACCTCGATCCCGGCGGCCTCGGCGGCGGCGAGCGCCGCGACGGTCCGGGGCGAGACGGACTTGTCGTCGCGGAGCAGCGTGCCGTCGAGGTCGGTGGCGATCAGTTTCGGAGTCGGCGCGCCGTCGCGCCCGGGGAGGGATGAGGTCACGGATCCATTCTCACGCACCGGATGCACGTGCGTGCGGCTGCCTGCACATCTGAGAGGCGCACAGGGCGGCGGCGCGGAGGGATACGGGGGGACACGGGGCGCACGGGGCGCACACGCCCCACCGGACCCGGGCGCAGGGTGCTCCGGTGCCGAGTGTCGGTGGCGCCGCGTACTGTCGTGGGTATGCGTCTGAGCACCGTGATCCTCCCGACCCGTCGCTGGCACGAGGGCGGCCGCGACCAGTGGCTTCGCGCCGAGCAGCTCGGTTTCCACGCCGCGTACACCTACGACCACCTGTCCTGGCGCACCTTCCGGGACGGTCCGTGGTTCGGCGCGATACCCACGCTGACCGCCGCGGCCGGTGTGACGGACCGGATCCGGCTGGGCACGATGGTGACCTCGCCCAACTTCCGGCACCCGGTCACCCTCGCCAAGGAGCTGATCACGCTGGACGACGTGTCCGGCGGCCGGATCACCCTGGGCATCGGCGCGGGCGGCGTCGGCTTCGACGCGACGGCCATGGGCCAGGAGCCGTGGACGCCGCGGGAGCGGGCGGACCGGTTCGGCGAGTTCGTGCCGCTGCTCGACCGGCTCCTCACCGAGGACGTCGTCTCGTACCGGGGCACGTTCTACTCGGCGGACGAGGTGCGCAACATCCCCGGCTGCGTGCAGCGGCCGCGGCTGCCGTTCGCGGTGGCGGCCACCGGTCCGCGCGGGCTGCGGCTGGCGGCGCGGCACGGCCAGGCGTGGGTGACGACGGGCGACCCGAAGCTCTTCGAGGAGGGCACGCCGGAGCAGTCGTACGAGGCGATCCGCGGCCAGGTCGCGAAGCTCGGCGCCGCCTGCGCCGAGACCGGCCGGGACGTGACGGAGCTGGACAAGATCCTGCTCACCGGCTTCACCCCGGACCGTCCGCTGGAGTCCTTCGACGCCTTCGTGGACTTCGCCGGGCGCCACTTCGAGCTGGGCTTCGACGAGATCGTGATCCACATGCCGATCGCGGACTCGGTGTTCGAGGCCGACGAGGCGGTCTACGAGAAGATCGCCACGGAGGGCCTGGCCCAGCTGGGCGTCAGCGCACCCGTGAACTGAGCCACGGGGTGAGGGTGCCGGCGAGCACCAGTTCCTTGTAGGTCTCGTCGCCGGGCAGCGGTACGACCAGCCACCAGCCCGCGGGCCAGAAGCGGCCCTTCACATGGGCGAGGCCCTCGTAGACGGAGCGCAGGAAGGCGGGGACGGAGTCGCGGGGCACGTCCGCGAACTCCACGCCGTCCACGGTGATCCGGGCGTCGTCCTCGGGGTAGAGCTGGACGCTCACCGCGGGGGAGCCGCCCAGTTCGACGAAGGCCTCGTGCGGCAGCGAGCCGTCCGGGTCGAGCACGGCGAAGGCACCGGCGGAGGTGCGGCGCGAGGTACGGTCCGCGCCGATGTCGTCGGTCACCGTCAGCTCGCGGTTCTCGGACCGGGCGATCTCGCGGATCGCGGTCACGGCCGATTCGGTCGTGGGCAGATGCGGATGGGCCATGTCGTCGATCATGCCTCAGCCGGGGAGGCGGAGGTATCGGGGCGGGACGGCGTCGGTCAGCCAGACGCCGTTGGCGCTGAGGTGGAAGACGTGGCCCGCGCGGTGCATCGCGCCCGCGTCCACGCTGAGCACCACCGGCCGGCCGCGGCGCGCGCCGACGCGGGTCGCGGTCTCGCGGTCGGCCGACAGGTGCACGTGGTGGCGGGCCATCGGGCGCAGCCCCTCGGCGCGGATCGCGTCGAGGAAGCGGGCGACGGTGCCGTGGTAGAGGTACGCGGGCGGCTCCGCCTCCGGTAGGTCCAGGTCGACCTCCACGGTGTGGCCCTGGCTCGCCCGGATCCGGGTTCCCTCGATCGCGAACCGCTTCTTGTCGTTGGCGGCGACCACATGGTCCAGCTCGGCGCGGGTGATGGGGAAGCCGTGCGCGGCGGCCGCGCGCAGCAGTGCGTCGATCTCCGTCCAGCCCTGCGCGTCGAGGACCAGCCCGATCCGCTCCGGCTGGTGCCGCAGATGCTTCGACAGGTATTTCGACACCTTCACGGTGCGCCGTTCGTCCATGTCACATCCCTGGGGGCGAAGAGGTTTGATCCACAGCGAACTCTAGTTATCCACAAGGGAATTGGCGATTCTGTGGACAACTCTGCAGTGAAATCAACCGTTTTGGGGAAGTTCCGGATGATTGACATGACTTGCCGCGAGTGCATCCAATGTCCGTGACTGCACCTCCCGTTCGGCGGCCGCAGCGATGAACGCTGCCACGTTCTCGTTCCCAACGAGCCTCTGTACGGCCCGGATCGTCTCGGGCGGCAGAGCCACCTGACGCGTCTCCTGCCCGTGTGACAGGGGAGCGTCGGCGGTGAGGTGGTGCTGGAGGTGCCGCTGCGCGAACAGCCGCATGGCGCGCGCCAGTTCCGCGTCGACCGTCTGCTGCGCCAGCGGCCGCAGCCGCCGCACCATCGTCGCCGCGGCGCTCGCGTCCGCGTCCGTCGGCGGCCGGTGCTCCAGATAGCGGGCGAAGACGTGCTCCGTGGTGAACTCCAGGAAGCGGGACGCTATGTGCTCGACCTGGCCGCGAAGTTCCCGCAGATGCCCGGTGATTGCGGACAGCGGGACCCCCGCCGCGTACAACTCGACGGCCACCGCCAGCTCTTGCGGGCTCGGGACGAGGAACTCCTCGTCCCGGTCCGGGATCGGCACCAGCACGCCCAGCTCTATCGCGTCCCGGATCGCGTCCTCGTCCGGCTCCCCGCCGAAGCGGGCGTCCAGCTCGGTGCGCGAGATCCGGTCCGCCTCCTCGTCCGTCCACGGGCCGTCGACCTCGGCGACCAGGCCCAGCACCCCGCCCAGCCCCCGGCCGGTGTCCCAGGCATCCAGGAGCTCCTTGATCGAGGCCAGCGTGTAGCCGCGGTCCAGCAGGTCCGCGATCTGCCGCAGCCGGGACAGATGCGCGTCCCCGTACACGTTGGAACGGCCCCGGCGCTCCGGCCGCGGCAGCAGCCCGCGGTCCTGGTAGGCGCGGATCGTGCGGACCGTGGCGCCGCTGTGGTGCGCCAGATCCTCGATCCGGTACTCGGCCGCCCGGTACTCGCTCCCCCGGTACTCCGCCGCCGGCTCCGGCCGCTCCGACTCCGCCCGCTCAGACACCACTCGCTCCTCCAGCCCTTCTGCGGAAGGATGCCACGGCCGGTCCGGATCCCCGGGCCCGGCCGTCGCCCTCCGCGTCCGCAGGCCCCGCGGCTATGCCGGCGGCTGCCACCGGGCCAGCGCCCGCAGCGCCCGCGGCGTGAACCGGGACATGAGACGCAGCCCGTGAGCCTCCGGCGTGACCGGCACGACCGCCTCGTTGCGCAGCACCGCCCGCAGGATCGCGTCCGCGACCTTCTCCGGCGGATAGTTGCGCAGCCCGTACAGCCGCGAGGCGTGCTTCTGCCGGCGCGACTGCTCCTCCTCCCCGGCCCCGGCGAACCGGGCCGTCGCCGTGATGTTGGTGTTGACGATGCCCGGGCATATCGCCGTGACGCCGATGCCCTGCCCGGCCAGTTCCGCCCGCAGGCACTCGCTCAGCATCAGCACCGCCGCCTTCGACGTGCTGTACGCGGGCAGTGACCGGGACGGCTGGAACGCCGCCGCCGAAGCGGTGTTGACGATGTGGCCGCCCTGACCGCGCGCGGCCATCTGCGCCCCGAACACCTTGCAGCCGTGGATGACGCCCCACAGATTGACGTCGAGGACCTTCTTCCACTCCTCGCTGGTGGTGTCGAAGAAGGAACCGCTCAGCCCTATCCCGGCGTTGTTGACCAGGACGTCCACCACGCCGTACTCGTCGGCGACCTTCGCGGCCAGCTTCTCCATCGCCTGCTCGTCGGCGACGTCGACGGTCTCGCCCCAGGCCTCCGGGGCGCCGATCAGCCGGGCCATCTCCGCCGTGCGGGCCGCGCCCTCGGCGTCCCGGTCCACCGCGATCACCCGCGCCCCCGCCTCGGCGAAGGCGAACGCGGTCGCCCGGCCGATGCCGCTGGCCGCGCCGGTCACCAGCACCAGCTGGCCGCCGAATCGCTGCGCGTACGCCGGGTCCGCCTCGCTCTTCGCCGCCGTCCTCGGCGCCTTGGCCTGCGGGCTCTCGTGACCGTCGACGAAGTCGCCGATCCAGGCAACGAGTTGGTCGGGGCGGGTACGCGGCACCCAGTGCTTGGCGGTCAGGGTGCGCCGCGTCAGCTCGGGCACCCAGGTCCCCAGGTCGTCGTAGAGCCGCTCCGACAGGAAGGCGTCGCCGAGCGGCGTGATCAGCTGTACCGGGGCGTGCGCGTACGCGTCGGGGCGCGGCCGGAGCAGCCGGGAGCGCACGTTGTCCCGGTACAGCCAGGCGCCGTGCGCCGCGTCGGTGGGCAGCGAGGACGTCGGGTAGTCCCCGGCGGGGACCTTCTCCATCCGCTGGAGGATCTTCGGCCACCGCTTGCCGAGCGGGCCGCGCCAGGCCAGCTCCGGCAGCGCCGGGGTGTGCAGCATGTACACGTACCAGGATTTGGCGCCCTGGCCGAGCAGCTGGCCCACCCGGCGCGGGGTCGGCCGGGTCATCCGCTGCTTGATCCAGTGCCCGAAGTGGTCCAGGCACGGACCGGACATCGAGGTGAACGAGGCGATCCGGCCCTCGGTGCGGGGGACCGTCACGAACTCCCAGGACTGCACCGAGCCCCAGTCGTGCCCGACCAGGTGCACCGGCCGGTCCGGACTGACCGCGTCGGCGACCGCCAGGAAGTCGTCCGTCAGCTTCTCCAGGGTGAAGCCGCCGCGCAGCGGTGTCGGGGCCGTCGACCGGCCGTGTCCGCGCACGTCGTACAGCACCACGTGGTAGCGGTCGGCGAGCCGGGTCGCGACCTCCGTCCAGACCTCCTTGGAGTCCGGGTAACCGTGCACGAGCAGCACCGTCGGCCGGCTCTCGTCGCCGAGCTCGGCGACGCACAGCTCGATCCCGCCCGTCCTGACCCAGCGCTCCCGCGCCCCCTGCAGCTCCGTCATCACGCCGCCCTTCCTTCCGCCTCGGTCTCGGCCCAGCGCCGCACGTGCGGCAGGTCGTCGTCCAGCCAGAACGCGCTCTCCTGCGGGTCCGCGGAGTCCGTGACGACCAGGATCTCCTCGAACTTCGCGCCCGTCCCCCGGAAGCCGAGGTGCGGCTCGACGGCCCACAGGCCGGGCCGCGGCGGGTGGTCGGAGAACTTGTACGGCGACCACAGCGGCGACCAGCCGTCCCGGTGGCCGTGGATCGCGTCGCTCGCCAGGCCCTTCAGGGACTGCGTGCCGAAGCCGAACAGCGTCGGCGCCCAGCGCCGCTCCTTCACCCGGTCGATCTTGTGGGCGATCACGCCGAAGGGATACGCGCGGTGCCGGTTGGCGTAGCCCTGGCGGACCATGAGCCGGTCCACGTCCTCGTAGATCTCCCGCAGCGTGCGGCGCTCGCGCACCTCGCGCAGGATCAGCTCGCGATGCGCCTCCAGGTCGGCGAGCAGCTTGTCGTGCACGGGGTTCAGGCCCAGACAGCCGGAGTACCCGATATCGGCCGTGTACCCCTTGTAGACCGGGGCCATGTCGAGGATGAACGGCATCCCCGCCTCCAGCCGCCGGTTCGTGGGGAAGAACTGCAGCGGGATCTTGAAGTCGACGAAGGCGGTGCGGTCGCCGAACCAGGCGAAGGGACGGTGGAACCAGTCCTTCACCCCGCGCGCGTACAGCCACTCGCGCTGCATCCTCGCGGCCTCGCGCTCGGTCACGCCCGGCTTCAGCTGAGCCGCGACGGCCTCCGCGCACGCGTAGGAGAGCCGCTGGACCTCCCTGAACCCGCGCAGCTCCGCGGCCCGTTCGCCCCTCGTTGCTGTAGTCATGCCACCCGCCGTCCCGTCCGTCCCGCCGTGTGCGCTACGTGCGCGTAACTTGACACTGATGAATGTGACAATGGCTGGCGTCTGCGTCAAGGGGTGTGCACGAGACCTGTGGACGACACCCCGAACGTCGCCGCGCCCCGGATGTTCGTGGTGACTTTCGTCGTCGCTCCCCTACGGGCATGTACTCCTGGAGTCGGACACGGACCGAGCCGTTGGGCTGACGACTGCTGTGGCGCACACCACTACGGTCGAAGCGTGACTGTGATCGCCACCGAAAGCCTCAGCAAGCGGTTCCCCCGGGTGACCGCTCTCGACCGGCTCTCCCTGGACATCGGGCCCGGTGTGACCGGACTGGTGGGTGCCAACGGAGCCGGCAAGTCCACGATGATCAAGATTCTTCTTGGTCTGTCCCCGGCCACGGAGGGCCGCGCCGAAGTCCTCGGACTCGACGTCGCCACCCACGGCGCCGCCATCCGCGAGCGGGTCGGCTACATGCCGGAGCACGACTGCCTGCCGCCGGACGTCTCGGCGACCGAACTGGTCGTCCACATGGCCCGGATGTCCGGCCTGCCCGCCGCGGCCGCGCGCGAGCGGACCGCCGACACCCTGCGCCACGTCGGCCTGTACGAGGAGCGCTACCGCCCCATCGGCGGCTACTCGACGGGCATGAAGCAGCGGGTGAAGCTGGCCCAGGCCCTCGTCCACGACCCCAGGCTGGTCCTCCTCGACGAGCCGACCAACGGCCTCGACCCGGTCGGCCGGGACGAGATGCTCGGCCTGATCCGCCGGGTCTGGACCGACTTCGGCATCTCGGTGCTGGTCACCTCGCACCTCCTCGGCGAGCTGGAGCGCACCTGCGACCACGTCGTCGTCATCGACGGCGGCCGGCTGCTCCGCTCCAGCTCCACCAGCGACTTCACCCGGACCACCACCACCCTCGCGGTCGAGGTCACGGACTCCGACACTCATCCCGACGGCACGGCCGCGCTGCGCGGCGCGCTCGCCGCCGCCGGCGTCGCCCTCCACGAGGGAATGGAGGAGGGCCTGCCCGGTGCCGGCCACATCCTCCTCCTGGAGGCCACCGGCGACGAGACGTACGACCTGGTCAGGGACACCGTGGCCGGCCTCGGCCTCGGCCTGGTGCGGATGGAACAGCGCCGCCACCACATCGCCGAGGTGTTCCGTCCCCAGGCTTCCGAACAGCAGCAGGAGGAGGTGCCGGCGCGATGAGCTCCCAGGCCCCCGAGACCACACAGATCCACAACATCGGCTACCGCACGTACGACGGGCCCCGGCTCGGCCGCGGCTACGCCCGCCGGGCGCTGTTCTCGCAGTCTCTGCGCGGCGCGTACGGTCTCGGCCGCAGTGCCAAGTCCAAGGTGCTGCCGATGCTCCTGTTCGGCGTGATGTGCGTCCCGGCGCTGATCATCGTCGCCGTCGCGGTCGTCACCAAGGCCCCCAAGCTGGCCATCGAGTACACCCAGTACGCGCTGTACCTCCAGGTCGTCATCGGCATCTACGTGGCCGCCCAGGCCCCGCAGTCCGTCTCCCGCGACCTCAGGTTCCGCACCGTCCCGCTGTACTTCTCGCGCCCCATCGAGCGGACCGACTACGTGCTCGCCAAGTACGGCGCCATGGCCTCGGCGCTGTTCCTCCTCACCGCCGTGCCGCTGGTGATCCTCTACATCGGCGCGCTGCTCGCGAAGCTGGACTTCGCCGACCAGACCGCGCTGTTCGGGCAGGGGATGGTCTCCGTGGCGCTGCTCTCGCTGCTCTTCGGCGGCATCGGCCTCGTCATGGCGGCGCTCACCCCGCGCCGCGGCTTCGGCGTCGCCGCGGTGATCGCGGTACTGACGATCTCGTACGGCGCGGTCACCACGCTGCAGGGCATCGCCTACGCCACCGACAACCTCGACCCCATCGCCTGGATGGGCCTGTTCTCGCCCCTCACCCTCGTCAGCGGCGTCCAGACCGCCTTCCTCGGTGCTCCGCCCGCCTTCCCCGGCGAGGTGGCCGTCGGCGCCGGGACGGGCGCGGTCTACCTCGTCGTCGTCCTCGCGCTGATCCTCGGCTCGTACGCCGTCCTGATGCGCCGCTACCGAAAGGTCGGCCTGTGAGCACGCTCAACATCGACCACGCCTCGCGCTGGTTCGGCAACGTGGTGGCCGTCAACGACGTCACCATGACGATCGGCCCCGGCGTCACCGGCCTGCTCGGCCCCAACGGCGCCGGCAAGTCCACCCTGATCAACATGATGGGCGGCTTCCTCGACCCGTCGACCGGCAGCGTCACCCTCGACGGCCGGCCGATCTGGCGCAACGAGTCCGTCTACAAGGAGATCGGCGTCGTCCCCGAGCGGGAGGCGATGTACGACTTCCTCACCGGCCGCGAATTCGTCGTAGCCAACGCCGAGCTGCACGGCCTGGGCAAGGCGGAGGCACAGAAGGCGCTGGCCACCGTCGAGATGGAGTACGCCCAGGACCGGAAGATCTCCACGTACAGCAAGGGCATGCGGCAGCGCGTCAAGATGGCCTCGGCCCTTGTGCACGAGCCGTCGGTGCTGCTGCTCGACGAGCCGTTCAACGGCATGGACCCGCGCCAGCGCATGCAACTCATGGAGCTGCTGCGGCGGATGGGCGCGGAGGGCCGTACGGTCCTGTTCTCCTCGCACATCCTGGAGGAGGTCGAGCAGCTCGCCTCGCACATCGAGGTGATCGTGGCCGGCCGGCACGCCGCCTCCGGCGACTTCCGCCGGATCCGCCGCCTGATGACGGACCGCCCGCACCGCTACCTCGTCCGTTCCTCCGACGACCGGGCGCTGGCCGCCGCGCTGATCGCCGACCCGTCCACCGCGGGCATCGAGGTCGACATCGCCGAGGGCGCGCTGCGCATCCAGGCCGTGGACTTCGGCCGGTTCACCGCACTGCTGCCGCAGATCGCCCGTGCCCAGGGGATCCGGCTGCTGACGGTCTCGCCGTCCGACGAGTCCCTCGAATCGGTCTTCTCGTACCTCGTCGCGGCCTGAAAGGAGCACTGACCCCGCATGTACGACCCCACCGTCGCCCGGCTCACGTACCGGGCCCTCCTCGGCCGCCGGCGCGCACTCGTCCTGTTCGCGCTGCCCGTCCTGCTCATCGTGATCGCCGTCGCCGTCCGCTTCTTCACCGGAGCGGACGACCAGGTGGCCGCCAACGTCCTCGGCGGCTTCGCGCTCGCCACGATGGTGCCGCTGATCGGCGTCATCGCCGGCACCGGCGCGATCGGACCGGAGATCGACGACGGCTCGATCGTCTATCTGCTGTCCAAGCCGGTGAAGCGGCCGACGATCATCCTCACCAAGCTGATCGTCGCGATCGCCGTGACCATGGCCTTCTCGGCCATCCCCACGTTCATCGCCGGCATGATCCTCAACGGCAACGGGCAGCAGGTCGCCGTCGCGTACACCGTGGCCGCGCTCGTCGCCTCCATCGCCTACAGCGCCATGTTCCTGCTGCTCGGCACCATCAGCCGGCACGCGGTGGTCATCGGTCTGGTCTACGCCCTGATCTGGGAGGCCCTGTTCGGCTCCCTGATCGCCGGCGCCCGCACCCTGAGCGTCCAGCAGTGGGCGCTGGCCCTGGCCGAGAAGGTCAGCGGCGAGGGCCTGATCGCCTCCGACGTCGGCCTGCCCGTCGCCGCCGCCCTGCTGGCCGGTGTCACCGTCGCCGCCACCTGGTACGCCGGCCAGAAGCTGCGCACGCTCACCCTCGCCGGCGAGGAGTAGTCACCCCGCCGCGTACGGGGCCGGACCGACCGGCCGCGCGGGCCCGGAACCCCGGAGGTTCCGGGCCCGCGCGGGTGACGGGCCCCACGTACGCCGCCCGGCCGCCCCGCGCGGCTCGGGATTACTGTGGGCTGGTACGCGGAGACGAACACACCAATTCGGGAGTCAGCCATGTCAGACCGCTTCGACGTCGTCGTACTCGGAGCAGGCCCCGGCGGCTACGTCGCCGCCATCCGCGCCGCGCAGCTCGGCAAGCGGGTCGCGGTCGTGGAGGAGAAGTACTGGGGCGGTGTCTGCCTGAACGTCGGCTGCATCCCCACCAAGGCGCTGCTGCGCAACGCCGAGCTGGCCCACATCTTCAACCACGAGGCCAAGACCTTCGGCATCAAGGTCGACGGCACGGTCTCCTTCGACTACGGCGAGGCGTTCCGGCGCAGCCGCACCGTCGCGGACGGCCGGGTCAAGGGCGTCCACTTCCTGATGAAGAAGAACAACATCACGGAGTTCGACGGCCGCGGCACCTTCGTCGACGCGAACACCCTGCAGGTCGCCCTCTCCGACGGCACCACGCAGACGATCACGTTCGACAACTGCATCATCGCCACCGGCGCCACCCCGAAGCTGCTGCCCGGCACCGCCCGCAGCGAGCGCGTGGTCACCTTCGAGGAGCAGATCCTCGCCGAGGACGTCCCGCAGTCGATCATCATCGCCGGCGCCGGCGCCATCGGCATCGAGTTCGCGTACGTGCTGCACAACTACGGCGTGAAGGTCACCGTCGTCGAGTTCCTGGACCGGATCGCGCCGCTGGAGGACGCCGACGTCTCCAAGGAGCTGGCGAAGCAGTACCGCAAGCTCGGCATCGACGTCCTGACCTCGACCCGCGTCGACGCGATCGACGAGTCCGGCCCGCAGGTCCGCGTCACCGTCACCGGCATCAAGGACGGCGCGCAGAAGGTCCTGGAGGCCGACAAGGTCCTGCAGGCCATCGGCTTCGCGCCGAACGTCGCGGGCTACGGCCTGGAGAACACCGGCGTCGCGCTGACCGAGCGCGGTGCGATCGACGTGGACGGCCGCTGCCGCACCAACGTCCCGCACATCTACGCCATCGGCGACGTGACCGCGAAGCTGATGCTCGCGCACACCGCCGAGTCCATGGGCGTCGTCGCCGCCGAGACCATCGGTGACGCCGAGACCATGGAGCTCGACTACCCGATGATCCCGCGCGCCACCTACTGCCAGCCGCAGATCGCGAGCTTCGGCTGGACCGAGGCGCAGGCGCGGGAGAAGGGCTACGACGTCAAGGTCGCCAAGTTCCCGTTCACCGCGAACGGCAAGGCGCACGGCCTGGGCGACTCCACCGGCTTCGTGAAGATCATCGCCGACGCGAAGTACGGCGAGATCATCGGCGCCCACCTGATCGGCCCGGACGTCACCGAGCTGCTGCCCGAGCTGACCCTGGCCCAGCAGTGGGACCTGACGGTCAACGAGGTCGCCCGCAACGTGCACGCGCACCCGACGCTGGGCGAGGCCGTGAAGGAAGCGATCCACGGCCTGGCCGGCCACATGATCAACTTCTGACGCTCCCGGACGCGTCGAGAACGGGCGGCGGGCCTCAGGCCCGCCGCCCGTTTATTCGTTGGCGGCCGAAGAGCCGCCGGACGCACACTTGTTGCAGGCCGGCGCTTGGGGGCGCCGCCGGGGCGGTCGCTTCGAGCGCGCGGTGCACACCGCGCGGACCGCCCTTCCGGAGGATTGGCCGAGTGGTAAGGCAGCGGCTTGCTAAGCCGTAGTCGGGGTCAGCCCCGCGCGCGTTCGATCCGCGCATCCTCCGCCGCGTGCCCGCGCTCCTAGAGCAGAGGCTCCAGGAAGACCGCGATGCCGTCGTCCTCGTTCGAGGCCGTGACGTCGTCCGCGACCGCCTTCAGGGCGTCGTGGGCGTTGGCCATCGCCACGCCGCGCGCCGCCCAGCCGAACATCGGGATGTCGTTCGGCATGTCGCCGAAGGCGATCGTCTCCGCCGCCTTCACGCCCAGCCGACGCGCCGCCAGCGACAGACCCGTCGCCTTGCTCAGGCCCAGCGGCAGGATCTCCACTATCCCCGGGCCCGCCACGACGACGTCGACCAGACCGCCTACGGTCCGGCGCGCGGCCGCGGCCAGCTCGTCGTCGGAGAGCGCGGCGTGCTGCACGTACACCTTGTTGAGCGGGGCGGCCCACAGGTCCGCCGCGTCCTTCATCGGCACGTACGGCAGGGGTCCCTCCTGCACCCGGTAGTCCGGGCTGATCAGGACCTCGCCGTCGAGCCCGTCCCGGCTCGCGGCGAGCGCCAGCGGGCCGACCTCGGCCTCCAGCTTCGACAGCGCCAGGCCGGCCAGCTGCCGGTCGAGCGTCAGCGAGGTCAGCAGCCGGTGTTCGCCCGCGTGGTACACCTGCGCGCCCTGCCCGCACACCGCGAGTCCCTCGTAGCCGAGGTCGTCGAGGATGTGCCGGGTCCAGGGCACGGACCGGCCGGTCACCACGATGTGGGCCGCCCCGGCCGCCGTGGCGGCGGTCAGAGCGTCACGCGTACGGTCCGAGACGGACTCGTCGGCGCGCAGCAGCGTGCCGTCGAGGTCCGTCGCGACCAGGCGGTACGGGAAGGCGCCGGCGCTCACTTGGAGATCGGCTCCAGGACCTCACGGCCGCCCAGGTACGGCCGGAGGACCTCCGGCACGCGCACCGAGCCGTCGGCCAGCTGGTGGTTCTCCAGGATCGCGACGATCGTCCGCGGAACGGCGCACAGCGTGCCGTTCAGCGTCGCGAGCGGCTGCACCTTCTTGCCCTCGCGCATGCGGACGGACAGGCGGCGGGCCTGGAAGCCGTCGCAGTTCGAGGCGGAGGTCAGCTCGCGGTACTTGCCCTGGGTCGGGATCCAGGCCTCGCAGTCGAACTTGCGCGAGGCGGAGGCGCCCAGGTCACCGGTGGCGACGTCGATGACCTGGAACGGCAGCTCCAGGCTCGTGAGCCACTGCTTCTCCCAGTCCAGGAGGCGCTTGTGCTCGGCCTCGGCGTCCTCAGGCGCGACGTACGAGAACATCTCGACCTTGTCGAACTGGTGGACGCGGAAGATGCCGCGGGTGTCCTTGCCGTAGGTGCCGGCCTCGCGGCGGAAGCAGGGCGAGAAGCCCGCGTACCGCAGCGGCAGCTTGTCCGCGTCGACGATCTCGTCCATGTGGTACGCCGCGAGCGGGACCTCGGACGTGCCGACGAGGTAGTAGTCGTCCTTCTCCAGGTGGTACACGTTCTCCGCGGCCTGGCCGAGGAAGCCGGTGCCCTCCATAGCGCGCGGGCGGACCAGCGCGGGCGTGAGCATCGGGATGAAGCCGGCCTCGGTGGCCTGCGCGATCGCCGCGTTGACGAGGGCGAGCTCCAGCAGCGCGCCGACGCCGGTCAGGTAGTAGAAGCGCGAGCCGGAGACCTTCGCGCCGCGCTCGACGTCGATGGCGCCGAGCGCCTCGCCGAGCTCCAGGTGGTCCTTGGGCTCGAAGCCCTCGGCGGCGAAGTCGCGGACGGTGCCGTGGGTCTCGAGGACGACGAAGTCCTCCTCGCCGCCGACCGGGACGTCCGGGTGGACGAGGTTGCCCAGCTGGAGCAGCAGACGGCGGGTCTCGTCGTCGGCGTCGTTCTGCTCGGCCTCGGCGGCCTTGACGTCGGTCTTGAGCTGTTCGGCCTTCTGCAGGAGCTCGGCGCGCTCCTCCGGGGTGGCCTTGGGGATCAGCTTGCCGAGCGCCTTCTGCTCGGAACGGAGCTCGTCGAAGCGGACGCCGGACGACCTGCGCCGCTCGTCGGCGGAGAGCAGGGCGTCGACGAGGGCGACGTCCTCTCCACGGGCGCGCTGGGAGGCGCGAACACGGTCGGGGTCCTCACGGAGCAGGCGAAGGTCAATCACCCCACCAGGCTACCGGTGCGCGATCGGCCGACCCCACCCGATATGGCTTTGCGTGTCGCTTTGCCCTAATTGCAACTATTGGGAAACTCTCCGTATTCGCCGATAGCGGAGCGGCGGGGCGGTGATCAATTCACTTCTCCACAGGAAGCGGGGGCGCCGCTTCCTTATCCACAGGCTGTGCGGAACTTCTGTGGATCGTGGCGCAGATCTTGGAGATTCCTCGCCGAGACCCGGTAATTCGTAGATCAAACCCCATTTCGACACTCCTTCGAGTGGGAATTGCTCGCTCTAAAGAGTTGATCGACGGAATGGGGCTGACACGGGTGGAGTGCAGCGCTGTGGGCGGGTGTGGAGTGACTAGGGGGATTTGTCGACGATGACGGCTTCCCGTATCGACTTGTCCCCAGGTCGAGAGGCGAGCCTGTGGATAACTTGGTGTGCAGTGGAAAAGTATGCAGGTAGGACTAGTGGTCCGTACCTGTGGACGAAGGGAGGCGCCACCGCGGCCGGCGGGGCACGATCGGGTCAGGTCGACGCAGCGAGCGTCAGGCCCGCCCGTCCTGGACCCGAGCCAACCAGTCGGAGGCCACCATGAAGTCATCGTCGGACGTCCCGGTCCGCAGCGGTCGCACCTCGTCCACCGACACCCCCGCCCGGGGGTACGAGCCGAGGAAGCGCACCTTCGGGCAGATCCGCTTCAGGCCCATGAGCGCCTCGCCGACCCGCCGGTCCGCGATATGCCCCTCGGCGTCCACCGCGAAGCAGTAGTTGCCGATGCCCGCGCCCGTCGGGCGGGACTGGATCAGCATCAGGTTCACGCCCCGTACCGCGAACTCCTGCAGGAGTTCGAGCAGCGCGCCCGGGTGGTCGTCGCCCAGCCACAGCACCACCGAGGTCTTGTCCGCACCCGTCGGCGCCGCCGGCCGGGCGGGCCGGCCCACCAGGACGAACCGGGTCTCGGCGTTCTCCGCGTCGTGGATCTCGGTGACCAGGGCCTCGAGCCCGTACGTCGCCGCCGCGAACTCGCCCGCGAACGCGGCGTCGAACCGGCCCTCCTGGACCAGCCGCGCCCCGTCCGCGTTGGACGCCGCCGACTCCCACACGGCCTCCGGCAGGTTCGCCCGCAGCCACTTGCGGACCTGCGGCTGCGCCACCGGGTGCCCGGTCACGGTCTTGATCTCGGAGATCTTGGTCCCGGGCCGGACGAGCAGGGCGAAGGCGATCGGCAGCACGACCTCGCGGTAGATCATCAACGGTCGGCCGGAGGCGAGTTCGTCGAGGGTGGCGGTCACCCCGCCCTCCACCGAGTTCTCGATCGGCACGAGAGCCGCGGCGGCCTCCCCGTTGCGCACGGCGTCCAGTGCGGCGGGCACGGAGACCATCGGGACGAGCTCCCGGGTCGCCGCCTCGGGCAGCGTCCGCAGCGCGGCCTCCGTGAAGGTGCCTTCGGGACCGAGATACGTGTACCGGGTGGCTGACATACCGGTCACCCTAATGGGCCCGGGGAGGCGACGGAGGCAGAGGCCGCTACGACTCCAGAAGCCGCTGGCCCACGTACTCGCCCCGGTCCGGCCCGCCGGGGACGGCGAACAGACCGCTGGACTCGTGACGGATGAAAGGAGACAGAGCGTCGCCCCGGTCGAGCTTGCGCTGGACCGGCACGAAACCGCGCAGCGGGTCGGCCTGCCAGCAGATGAACAGGAGCCCGGCATCGGGGGTCCCGTCCGCGGCGATCCCGTCGTGGAAGGAGAACGGACGCCGCAGCATCGCCGCACCGCCGTTCTGTTCGGGGGCGGAGATCCGGGCATGGGCGTTGTCCGGGATCACCAGCTTGCCGTCGGGCCCGAACTTGTCCAGATCGAGGTCGGTGGTCTCGGTGCCGCCGGTGAGCGGGGCGCCGTCCGCCTTGCGGCGGCCGATGACCTGCTCCTGCTTCTTCAGCGGCAGCTGCTCCCAGTCGTCGAGCAGCATCCGGATCCGGCGGACGACCGCGTACGAGCCGCCGGCCATCCAGGGCTGGGCTCCGCCGGCGGGCACGAAGATCCGCCGGTCGAAGTCGGGCTCGGAGGGCTTGGGGTTGTTGGTGCCGTCGACCTGACCCATCAGGTTGCGCGCGGTCATCGGGCCGGCGGTGGCGCCGGGCGAGCGGTTGAAGCCGTTCATCTGCCAGCGGACCCGGGCCGCCGATCCGGCGTCCTTCTGGAGCGCGCGCAGGGCGTGGAAGGCGACGAGGGCGTCGTCGGCGCCGATCTGGACCCACAGATCGCCCTCGGAGCGCTTGGGGTCGAGGGCATCGGACGAGAAAGGGGGGAGCGGGTCGAGTTCGACGGGCCGGCGGGCGGTGAGGCCCGTGCGGTCGAAGAAGGTAGGGCCGAAGCCGAAGGTGACGGTCAGGGAGGAGGGGCCGGCGTCGAGCGCGACACCGGTGTCGGCGGCGGGGGCACGGCCCGCCATCAGCTCGGCGGCGGTGGCGGACCAGCGGCGCAGCAGGGCGGCGGCCTCCTTGCGGCCCGCGCCGGGGGCGAGGTCGAAGGCGATCAGATGACCGCGGGACTGGAGAGGAGTGGTGATGCCCGCCTGATGTTTCCCGTGAAACACGACCTCGGTCGAGCCGACCGTGGAGAGCGCGGGTGAGGAGCCGGAGTCCGGGCCGGCGACGGCCGCGTACACCCCGGTGGCGCCGGCCGCGCCGAGGGCGAGACCGGCCGCTCCGGCGGCGCCGGCGGTGCCGAGCAGCCGGCGGCGGGTGAGCTCGGGCTTGTCGGGGGTGGCCTGGGCCTCGGTGTCGGGTTGTGCAGTCACGGATCAGCCGATCTTCACGGTCTTGTCGATGGTGGTCTGGTCGATGTCGGAGGTGCGGACCGTCACCTGGATCAGCCACTCGCCGGGCATCGGGATCTGGACGTTGCCGGCGCTCCAGTGTCCGGTCTGGATCCGGTCCGGGGCGACGGGCAGGGGGCCGATCTCCTTGTCCTTCAGGGTGAAGGCGACCTTGACCTCGGGGACGTCGAGCGGTCGCCCGTTGGGGCGGTCGACGTAGACATGGAGGGTGTTGGCCCCGGAGCGGCCGGGGTCGAGGGTGAGCCGGACGGTGCCCTTGCCTTCGGCGCCGCCGGTGTCGAACGGCAGCCGGACGTCGAGGGGACGGTCGGGCACGGCGGTGGAGCCCGAGGCGGCCTGGGTGCGGCCGGCCTCCTGTTCGGTGCGGGCCGGCTCGGTGGAGGTGAGCACGGTGGTGACGGCGAGGAGCACGACGGCGACGGCGGCTTCGGTGAGCACGGAGCGGCGCAGCCCGCTGCGTACGGGATCGGCGTCCCGGAGCCGCTTCTTGCGGGCGGTGGCCACGGCCGCCCGCTGCCGGGCGAGCTGCGCGGCCCGCTCGGGGTCGGCGGTCTCGGCGGCGGCTTCGGCGGACTGTTCGGACGGCTCGGGCTCCTCGGACTCGGACTCGCCCTCGGCCGTGGGGTCTTCGGACGGCTCAGACGACTCGGGCTCCTCCGGCCCGTTTGTGTCCGGCTCGTCCGTCGCCTCCGGAGGCGACGACGGCTCGGGGAGTTTGGCGGTCCAGGTGCGGGAGAGCCAGGCGACGGCGACGAGGAGGGCGACCAGGCCGATCTTGAGCAGCAGCAGCCGGCCGTAGGAGGTGCCGGTCAGGGCGGACCAGGAGCCGACCTGGCGCCAGGACTGGTAGAGCCCGGTGGCGGCGAGGACGACGACGGAGCCGAACGCGACGCGGGAGAAGCGCCGGACGGAGGTGGGTTCGATGTCGGGGGAGCGGTACAGGGCGACGAGGAGGGCGGTGAGTCCGCCGAGCCAGGCGGCGACGGCGAGGAGGTGCAGGATGTCGACGGGCATGGCGATGCCCGGCTGGATCCCGGTGGAGGCGTGTTCGGCGAGGGCCCAGGTGCCCGCGATGCCGGCGGCGACGACGGTGCCGCCGAGGGCCAGCCCGAAGGTGAGGTCCTTGCGTTCCTGCTCGTCGGTGCGCTTGGTGTACGCGCCGAACAGCACGGCGACGAAGAGCGCGGCGGCGCCGAGCAGCATCAGCCGGGAGATCAGGGCGGCGCCGGTCTTGGTCTCCAGGACGGCCTTGAGACCGGCGAGGTCGAAGACGTCGGCGAGTTCGCCGGAGCCGGTGTAGGGCCCGCGCAGCAGCAGCATCGCCAGCGTGGCCGCGGTCAGGGTCAGCCAGCCCCGGACGACGAGGCGCTGGACGGGGCGGACGCTCGCGCCGCGGGGCCAGCAGGCCAGGACGAAGGCCGCGCCGCCGGCCAGGACGACGAAGCCGGCGTACGCGAGATAGCGGGCGATGCCGTAGAGGACGCCGACGGGGCCGCCGCCGGCCTCGCGGTCGGGAAGGGAGACGGATGTCTGGGAGGGGGCGCCGATGGAGAAGGTGAACGCGCCGGAGATGGGATGGCTGTCGGCGGAGACGGTCTGCCAGGCGACGGTGTACGTGCCGTCGGGCAGACCGGCGCGCAGGCCGACGCCGTACCGGACGAGGGCGCCGCTGCACAGGTCGCGGATCTCGCCGGTGTCGATCCGCTTGCCCGAGGGGTCGAGGACCCGGATGGAGTCGTCGCCCATGGCGACCTGCTCGGAGAAGGTGAGGTTGACCTCCTTGGGGGCGGTGGCGACCACCGCCCCGTCCTGGGGGTCGCTGCCGGTCAGCGCGGCGTGGGCGCTCGCCGGCGCGGCGCCGGCGAGCAGTGCGCCGATCAGGGCGGCGGCGACGAGGAGCAGCCGGGCGAGGGCGGCTCCGAGGCGCGGGGCGGTGGTCGTCATGGGGTGACCCCTCAGTCAGCTCAGTGCTTCTGCGGGTTGTGGTTGGGCGCTTCGACGGGAAGCTCGACCGTGATCGGCTCGGACTTCTCGAAGTGGAGCTGGATGCTCACCTTGTCGCCCTGCTTCGGCTTCTGCTTGATCTTCATGAACATGATGTGGTTGCCGCCGCGTTCGAGATTCAGCTCGCCGTTCGCAGGGATGTCGAAGGACTCCACCTGCTGCATCTTCTGGTTCTTCGTCTCGTGGATCTGGACGTCGTCGGAGAGCGGGCTGGTGACCGAGGTGAGCTTGTCGGCGGCGCCGCCGGTGTTCTTGACGGTCAGGAAGCCGCCGGCCATGTCCATCACGGGCTGGGGCATGAACGCGCCGCTGACCTCGAGCTTCGGCTTGTCGTCGGTGGACGCGGACGACGAGGTCGAGCAGCCGGTCAGGGCGAGCGCGGCGGCGAGGGCGACGACGGACAGGGCGGTGGTGCGGCGGGTCACGGGTTCTCCCCCTTGATGAGCTTCGGCAGGTCGGCGGCGTACTGGTCCGCCGTGGTGTCCTCGCCGTACAGGACGTAGCCCTGGTCGGTCGTCGGCGAGAAGGCGATGACCTGCGCCCCGTGCATGGAGACGACCGAGCCGTCCTTCTCCTTCTTCGGCGGGTCGATGCCGATGCCGAGCTGGCGGGCGCCGGCCTGGATGGTGGCGAAGTCGCCGGTGAGGCCGGTGAAGGAGGGGTCGCCGGCGGCGGGCAGCCACTTGGCGAGCTCGGCGGAGGTGTCCCGCTCGGGGTCGGTGGTGACGAAGACGACCTGGAGCTTGTCCTGGTCGGCCTGGGGGAGCTTCTTCTTGGCGATGGCGATGTTGCTCATCGTCAGGGGGCAGACGTCGGGGCAGTGCGTGTAGCCGAAGTAGATGAGCGTCGGCTTGCCCTTGGTCACGGCCTTGAGGTCGTACGGCTTGCCCTTGGTGTCGGTGAGGACGAGGTCGGGCTTGGCGAACGGCCGGTCGAGGACGGTGGCCGCCTTGGCGCTGTCCGCGGTGCCGGAGACCTCGGCGACGGAGCTGTGTTCGTGCTTGTCGTCCCCGCCGCCGCAGGCGGTGAGGGTGAGCGCGGCCACCGCCGCGAGGGCGGCGGCGGCCAAGGTGGTGCGACGACGGCGGCCCGGGCGGGCGCCGGCGGCGGTGCGGTGGTGCTGGTTCATGAAAGGGGTTCTCTTTCGGATGGCTCGGCGAGAGGTCCGGTCGTCAGGCGGTCGGGCGGCGGCGGGCCAGGACCCCGAACGCGACACCAGCGACGCCGACGAGGATGCCGACGACGCCGAGCACACGGGCGGTGGTGTCGGTGGAGTCCGCGGCGGCCTCGGCGTGGGCGGTGGCGCCCGCCTTGCCGGTGGTCTCGGTGTGGCCGGCCTTGTCGTCGCCCTTCGCGGCGCCGCCGTGGTGGTCCTCGGCGGGGGCGCTCAGCTTCAGCACCGGCGCCGGGTTCTGCGGCTCGGCGGCGCCCTCCTTGGGCTCCTCGATCCAGCGCACGACCTCGTTGTTGTCGTAGGTCTGCAGGGCCTTGATGACGAGCCGGTCGGTGTTCTCGGGCAGCCGCCCGAGCGACAGCGGGAACTGCTGGAACTGGCCGGGGCCGATCTTCGCGTCGCCGGAGGCGGTCCAGGTGACCTTGGAGACGGCCTCGGTGATCTTCTTGCCGTGCAGGTCCAGCGGCTTGGCGAGCTTGGTCCGGGTGACCTCGGCCTTCCAGCCGGGCACCGGCTGCGGCATCACGGAGGCCAGCGGGTGGTCGGCGGGGAAGTTCACCTCGACCTTGACCGTGGGGGCGTTGTCCCGCTCGTTGGGGACCTTCACGTTGACGGTCGCGTAGCCGCCCTTGGCGGCCTCGCCCTGCGGCTGCACGCCGATGTGCGCGAAGGCGGTGCCGGAGAGCAGCACGCAGGAGGCGACGGCGAGCCCGCCGGCGAGGGCGGCGCGCGAGGCGTACGAGGAGAGCGGGGAACGTGAGGAAAGCGGGGAACGCGAGGAACGCTTCATGGCTGTGACACTCCACAGTTCGACAGTCGGAGAGGAGGTCCGGCGCGCGGCCGTGAGGGCAGCGCGCGGACACCGCGGCCCCCCTCGTGTCGGGTGGACCGCTTCAGGCCGCGAGTACGCAGTCGCCGGCCGGCGGGCCGCGCCGGACGACGGTGTGCTGGAGTGCCTCGGCCGTCGTCGGCGGCGAGGAGTCGTCGGTGGTGCGCGCGAGGCCGCGCGGCCCGGAGGCCGGCAGTGCGGGCAGGCCGGCGAGGAGGGACTGTACGAGGGTCAGCGCGGCCCGCAGGTGACGGACGAGCGCGGCCTCGGCGAGCCCGGTCGCGCCCTCCGCGGAGAGCCGGCCGAGGCGGCCGAGCGCCAGGTCGCCGTGGCGCAGCAGCCAGCCCGTGGCCAGTGCGGCGAGCAGGTGGCCCAGCAGCATCGGCAGGGACGGCACGAGTTCGGCGCCCGTCAGCGCGCCGACGAGTCCGTCCGTACCCGGGGCGCCGGACGCGCCGGTCCCGTGGTGCGGATGTCCCGCGCCGGCCGTGGTCCCGCCGGCCGCCACGCGGGCCGGGTCGAGGCCGGCCGCGGTGACGATACGGGCCGCGTCGGCGGGGCTGAGGGCCGCGGACGCGCCCGCCCCGCAGACCAGCCGCGCCGCCATGCGGATCAGCGCCGCGTCGGACTCCGCCCCGGCGGCCAGCCGCTGCTGCAGCAGCTGGCCGAGCCCGAACAGGGCGTGCAGCGCCAGCTGTCCGGTCGCCAGCGCGCCCGCGACCGCGGGCAGCGAGCGCTCCCGGCCGGCGAACGGCAGGATCAGCACGAAGACGCCGAGCATCCCGCCGGCGACGGTCCACAGCGCGATGCCCGCGCAGGCGGCCAGCGCATGGCCCAGCGCGGACAGCACGACGCAGACCGCGGTGAACACCGCGGCCCTCAGGAGCCGCGGGGCGGCTCCGGTCTGTGCGGCCGGTGGGGAGGCAGACATGGCGGGGCTCATCATTCCACCCCCCTCCCCCGGTTCTCGCAGCAGGTCCGGAAGATCATGTTTTGCCGCCGCCGGCCCGACATACACCCGTGTGCGGGGGACTGGGTATCCGCCGTATGAGCGCTCTCACGGACCGGTGGGGCTTACGAAGCGTGGCGGGGGGCAATACGTAGGGGTACGTCGAGCCGTGGCCGGGAGGGTGGAGCATGAGCATCTGGTGGTCTCTCCATCTGCGGCGCGAGGCTGCGAGCGTGCCGCTGGCCAGGAGACTCCTGCTCGGCACGATGGAGACGGCGGGCGTCGACCCGGACGTGTCGTACGAACTGTCGGTCGCGCTGACCGAGGCGTGCGCCAATGCGGTGGAGCACGGCGGCGCCGAGGGGCGGGGCCGTGCCTCGGAGGCGTACCGCGTCACCGCGTACCTCGACGGGGAGACCTGCCGCATCGAAGTGGCCGATTCCGGTCCCGGTTTCTCCTCGGACGCGCCGCCGGAGCGGCTCGCCCCCGCGGACGCCGAGCACGGCCGGGGGCTCCGGCTGATCGAGGAGCTCGCCGACCACGTCCACTTCGGCCGTACGGGCCGGGGCGGGGCGCTGGTCAGCTTCGACAAGATCGTGAAGTGGCGCTCGGACGCCCCGCTGGCCCTGACGTAAGGCCCCGCGAACGCGCCGGGACGTACGACAGGGCCCCCGCCGAGCGCAGTCGGCAGGGGCCCCGTGACCGGAGGAAGGGTCAGCCCTTCAGCTCCGCCATCCACGCCTCGACCTCGTCCGACCGGCGCGGCAGCGCGGCGGACAGGTTCCGGTTGCCGTCCTCCGTCACGAGGATGTCGTCCTCGATCCGGACGCCGATGCCCCGGTACTCCTCCGGCACCGTCAGGTCGTCGGCCTGGAAGTACAGGCCCGGCTCGACGGTCAGGCACATGCCCGGCTCCAGCGTCGTGTCGACGTACGCCTCGACGCGCGCGGCGGCGCAGTCGTGGACGTCCATGCCGAGCATGTGGCCGGTGCCGTGCAGGGTCCAGCGGCGCTGCAGACCGAGCTCCAGGACGCGCTCGGCCGGGCCCTCGACGAGGCCCCACTCGACGAGCTTCTCGGCGAGCACGCGCTGCGCGGCGTCGTGGAAGTCGCGGTAGGCGGCGCCCGGCTTCACCGCGGCGATGCCGGCCTCCTGCGCCTCGTACACGGCGTCGTAGATCTTGCGCTGGATCTCCGAGTACCGGCCGTTGATCGGCAGGGTGCGGGTGACGTCGGCGGTGTAGAGCTCGGTGGTCTCCACACCGGCGTCGAGCAGCAGCAGCTCGCCGGAGCGGACCGCGCCGTCGTTGCGGACCCAGTGCAGGGTGCAGGCGTGCGGGCCGGCGGCGCAGATGGAGCCGTAGCCGACGTCGTTGCCCTCGACGCGGGCGCGCAGGAAGAACGTGCCCTCGATGTAGCGCTCGCTGGTGGCCTCGGCCTTGTCGAGGACCTTGACGACGTCCTCGAAGCCGCGGGCGGTGGAGTCGCACGCCTTCTGCAGCTCGGCGATCTCGAACGCGTCCTTGACGAGGCGGGCCTCGGACAGGAAGACGCGCAGCTCCTCGTCGCGCTCGGCGGTGACCTTGTCGGTCAGCGCCGCCTCGATGCCGGCGTCGTGGCCGCGCACGGCGCGGACCGGGCCGGTGGCCTCCTTGAGCGCCTCGGGCAGCTCGCGGACGTCCTTCGCCGGGAGGCCGAGCAGCTGCTCGGCCTCGGCGAGGGAGTGCCGGCGGCCGACCCACAGCTCACCCATGCCGTCGAGCCAGAACTCGCCGTTCTCGCGGTCGGAGCGCGGCAGCAGGTAGATCGTCGCCTCGTGGCCGTCGGCCGTGGGCTCCAGGACGAGGACGCCGTCGTGCGTCTGGTCGCCGGTGAGGTAGGCGTACTCGGTGGAGGCGCGGAAGCTGTACTCGGTGTCGTTCGAGCGGGTCTTCAGGTTGCCCGCCGGGACGACCAGGCGCTCGCCGGGGAAGCGCGCGGAGAGCGCGGCGCGGCGGGCGGCGGTGTGCGCGGCCTGCGCGATCGGCTCCAAGCCGTGCAGCTCCGTGTCGGCCCAGCCGGACTTCATGTTCTCGGCCAGCTCGTCGGACACGCCCTGGTACAGACCGTTCTTGCGCTGCTTGATCGGCTTCTCGCCCTCTTCCGGGGTCTCCGGGATGAGCTCTTCGGCCACGGGGGTCCGCCTCCTTTGGTACGACACTGGACCATCCCCATCGTACGGTCGTACGGAAGGGGTCCCAGGGCCGTAGGACCTGTTACCGATGAGTCACCGGTCCCGCCTGGCCGAGAACGGCTCACGCGAAGGGGACCGCGTCGCTCACGCGAGGGGGACCACGGCGCTCACGCGGACGGGCCACGACGCTCACTCGAAGCGGGCCGCCAGGATCACCACGTCCTCGCCCTCCGCCGGCCGGTCGAGCTCCTCCGGCAGCATCGTGCGCAGCACGTGGTCGGCGATCGCCCCGGGGTCCGCGCGGTCGGCCTTCGGCACGCTCGCGGCGGCGGCGTGCAGCCGGGCGAAGGCCCGGTCCATGGGGTCGCCGGTACGGCGCAGCAGCCCGTCGGTGTACAGCAGCACCGTTTCTCCGGGCTCGGGAGAGAACTCCACGCTCGGCGCCTCCCAGCAGGAGAGCATCCCCAGCGGCGCGGACAGCGAGGTCTCGACGTACTCGGTGCGGCGCTCGCCGACGATCAGCGGCGGGGTGTGCCCGGCCCCGGCCAGGACCAGTTTGCGCAGGCCCGGCTCGGCGTACGCGAAGAGCGCGGTGGCGGTGCGGGCCGGCTCGGTGAGCCGGAGCAGCAGCTCCAGGTCGGACAGGACGGCGACCGGGTCCTCGCCCTCCATGACGGCGTACGCCCGGAGGGAGGCACGCAGCCGGCCCATG
This sequence comes from Streptomyces solicamelliae, assembly GCF_045348655.1. Lineage (NCBI taxonomy): Bacteria > Bacillati > Actinomycetota > Actinomycetes > Kitasatosporales > Streptomycetaceae > Streptomyces > Streptomyces solicamelliae. Next base: position 3,498,505 of record NZ_CP160404.1, on the reverse strand, counting down.
GCGGCCAGCGCGCTGGGGCCGCCGCCGGAGACGGAGCCGACGGCCAGGCCGAGCGCGCCCTCGGGCAGCGGCAGCGCGTCGTACCAGTCGCCGCCGCCGCGCGGATGGGTGCGGTGCCGGGCGGCCAGCTGGACGCCGGGTACCCGGGGGAGGCGGCTGGGCAGCAGCTCCTCGGCGACGGTGGCGATCTGGGTGCGGGCGCGCTGCAGCTCGACGAGGCGGGCGAGGTGGGCGGCGGCGTAGGTGACGTAGTGGCCGATGAGGTGGCGCTGGCGTTCGTTCGGCTCGGCGGGCTCGTCGTACAGCCAGACGACCGCGCCGAGCCGGTCGGCCGTACCGGACTCCCCCGCCGTACCGAACGCCGTACCGGACTCCCCAGCCGTACCGGAACCCTGCCCGTGCACCTGCCCGTCCAGCGGCAGGGCGTAGCTGGCGGCGTAGCCCAGCCGGGCGGCGACCTCGCGGTGCCGCGGGTCGAGTCCGGCCTCGGCGAGCAGATCGGGGTGGGCGCCGGGGTCCGGCAGTCCGTCGAGGAGGCGCCCGTACGAGGTGGCGCTGCGCGGCACCGTCTCGATGCTGCCGAGATCGGCGTGGGCGAGGCCGAGGCCGACGGTGGTGGCGGGGCCGAGTCCGTCCGCGGGTTCGAGGACGGCCATGCCGCGGCGGGCGCCGACGAGCGCGGAGCCGGCGCGCAGCAGCTCGGCGAGGCCGTCGTCGAGCGTGGCGGTCCTGACCAGGCGTTCGATGAGTTCGTGGAGGGTGGTGAGGTCGGAGACCCAGCCGGCGAGACGGTCCTGGATCAGGGCCCCGGGAGCGGGGGCGACCTCGGCCAGGGGGCCCGCAGTGTGAGCGGGCGCAGGGACTGTGGAGTCGATTCCGGCCACTTTCGGCAGGCGGGGGGCGCTCATGGTCGTCGGCTTTCCGACGGGTGCGTTTCGTGCCTGAGCATCGCAAACCCCCATGTCAATCTGCGCCGCCAGCAATGCATCCACATCTACACGCACCCGAGGAGGGATGTCCAGCATTGTCCGCGCGAGACTTGTGGTGTCCGTGAGTGTTGATCTCGGGCCTAACTTGGCTGAAAATTACCCCCGCTGTGCACCTTTTGCGGTCGACTGGCGTCGTTTGAAAGAGCGTTGAGTCGAAGGCCGTGTCGGGTACGTACACGGTGATGGCCCTTGCCGCCACAGGCGACAGCGGGCGCAGATCCTGCGCCGCCTCGCCACGCGTCAGACGAACGACGAGCCCGACTCGGCCCCGGATTCCAGGGGCGGCGAAGCGCTGATACGCACAGTGAACAGATCCGCACGTGGTGTGATGTGGACCTCGGCGTTCAACGGAAAGGAACGAGCGCTCATGCGCGAGATCCTCGGAATGCGACGCAGGCTCCGGTTCCGGCGCACGGGAAGGACCGAGCAGCTTCGGACGGCGCTGACCTGCGCCGTCGACTGGCAGTGGCCCGTGCTTCCCGGCGTGGGACTCAAGGCGGCCGGAGGCCGCGGTGACCGCGGGCGCGGCTGCGCCTGCCCCGACCCCGAGTGCGTCGTCCCCGGCGCACACCCCTTCGACCCCGGGCTGCTCGCGGCCACCACCGACGAGCGCATGGTGCGCTGGTGGTGGACCAACCGCCCGGACGCCCCGGTGGTGCTCGCCACCGGTGGCCGCGCGCCCTGCGCGGTGAGTCTGCCGGCGGTCGCGGGCGCACGGGCGCTGAGCGTGCTCGACGACTGGGGCATGCGGCTCGGCCCCGTGGTCGCCACGCCGACCCGGCTGGCGCTGCTGGTCGCGCCGTACGGCCTGGAGCAGCTGGGGGAGCTGCTGTACACGAAGGACTCCGTGCCCAGCTCGCTGCGGTTCCACGGCGAGGGCGGCTATCTGATGCTGCCGCCGTCGGTGGTCGGGACCGGGCAGGTGCGCTGGGAGCGGCCGCCGCTGCCGGGCTCGGCCAAGCCGTGGCTGCCGGACGTGGAGGCGGTCGTCGACGCGCTGGTCGACGCCAGCGCGAGCGCGCCGGGCGGCGGGAGCCGGCTGGCCTACTGAGCGGCGCGGTACGCACGGCCCGGCTCCGCACCGGGGCGGGGCCGGCGTATGTGTGCGGACCCGTCACCCGTACGGGTGTGAGCGGGGCCGAGTTGTACGGGAATCGGGCGCACGGCGGCCCGGCGCCGCGCCGCCCGTCGCTATCGTCGGTGCGTCATCGTCGCGACGGCACAGGTGGGGCCATGAATCTGCGGGTGATCGGGCTCGGAGCCGCCGTCGTGTGCGCGGTGCTGGTGCCGCTGGCGGCGTTCGCCGGGGAGGGCGGGGGCGAGAAGCGCGGCCTGCTGTCCGTGGTGAGAACGCCGGCGTCCGAGAACCGGACCGAGCCCCGGACCCGGGCCGAGAAAAACGGGACCCGGGCCGAGAACGGGACCGAGTCCCGGACCGCGCGCGAGACCACGTCCCCCACCCCCGCCGCGGCTCCCCCGCCCCGCTCCTCCGTCTGCGGACCCGAGCTCACCTCCCCCGACGGGATCGAGGCGCAGACCTGCGTCCTGACGGAGGGCACGGAGACCTGGGGGCGTACGTACTACCGCAACGCCTCCGGCCGGGAGCTGGCCGCGGTGCTCACTTTGATGTCTCCCGGAGGACGGACCGTGCAGATGCATTGCGCGGTTTCCGCGGCGGACGAACCGGGCGCCTGTGAAACTCCGCGGGAACGCACGAGAGAGCCGGTTTCGGAGTACAGCGCGGTGGCGGAGTTCGCCGGCGCGGGCGAAGGGGACTCGACTCCGCTGCTGTTGCGGTCGGGAAGCAACGCGCTTGCGTCAAAGGGGAGTTGACGGCCCGGGGGCCGTGGGCGCCGACGGCGGGCATGAGAAGGCCCGATCGCTGGCGACGGGGGATGCACCAGCGACCGGGCTTCCAGAACCGTAACAAGAGATCTGCCGTTCGCAAATTCGATCTCGGTAATTCAGTCAGGTATTCGCCGGGGCGGGGCGGCGTGTTGTGGCGGACGTCACCGACTGGCCGGTCTGTCAGTCACCCACGCCGCCCCGCGGCTCAGCTCAGCGTGACCTGACGGTTCGTGAGACCCCCGCGGGCGCGCCGCTGCTCGGGGGTGAGCGGGGCGTCCTCGGCGAGCGCCGAGGCCAGCCGCTCGGCGAGTTCGGCCGCCGGCTTCTCGCACTCCTCCGCGCCCATCTCGCTGGGCAGGTCCCAGACCGGGACCATCAGGCCGTGCGCCCGGAAGGAGCCGACGAGGCGGGTGCCCTCGCCCAGCGAGGAGGTCCCGGCCGCGTGCAGCCTGGCCAGCGCGTCGAGCAGCTTCTCCTCGGGGTGCGGCATGACCCAGCGCAGGTGGTTCTTGTCGGGGGTCTCGCACCAGTACGCGGCGTCGACGCCGTTCAGCCGGACCGTCGGGATCGCGGCGGCGTTGGCGCGCTCCAGCGAGGCGGTGACCTCGGGGGAGGCGTTCTCGCCGGACTCCGGGACCCAGAATTCGAAGCCCTCGTGCACCTCCGGCGCAAAATCGACGTCCGCGTCGAACAGATCCTGCAGGCGCGGGCCCTCGGCGGGCACCCGGCGGGCGGGCACCGGGGTGCCGGGCTCCGCCTCCAGGGCGCGCTGGAGGGTGTCGGCCAGGTCGCGGGCGAGGTCGCCGGAGGAGGACTCGTTCTGCAGCGCGAGGAGGATCGAGCCGTCGTCGCGGCGGAGCGCCGGCCAGGCCATGGGCAGTACGGTCGCGAGCGTCACGGACGGCACGCCGTCGGGCAGGCCGCCCTTCAGGGCGAGCGACGCGGTGGCGGCGGGCACCAGTTCGCGCAGGGCGACCCAGTCGCACTCGCCGTTCAGCCCCTCGAAGGGGCGCTGGACGTGCTGGGTGGTGGCGGCGTGCGCGGCCGCCCGCCCGTGACACGCCTTGTAGCGGCGACCCGAACCGCACGGGCAGGGCTCGCGGGCCCCGACGACCGGGATCTCTCCGTCGGTCAGCTGCGGTGTGACGGCCTTCGTCTGGGGGCGCTTCTTGGCCATGGTGTGGCTTTCTCCCGTTAGCGGCGGTGCGTTCTCCGCCGCGAGCCTAGCCGCCCGGGGCCCGCGCGGGGGCGACGTCGGCGGTGGCGGACGCGGTGCGGGATCTCGTACGGGCGCGGAGGCCGCGTCGTCGCCCACCCCGCCCGCACCGCTCCCCGCCCGAGGCCCCGCCGCGTACAGGCCCTCCGGGAAGCCGCACGGTCCCGCGGCTCGTCGGCCCCGCGGCCCCGGAGTACCGCGGTTCCTCGCCCCGTGGCTCGTACGGTCAGTCCAGGTCCTCGTACACGTCGAGGAGTTCGTAGCCCGGGCCGGCGACGCTCGACGCGAAGTCCTCGCGGCGGTGGCCGGCGGCGACGAGGACCCAGACGGTGACCTCGCCGGTCGCGCTGTCCCGTACGCCCCAGTCCTGGGCCAGCGCGCTGATGATGTTCAGCCCGCGGCCGCCGCGTGCGGTGACCGAGGGCGTGGCCGGAACCGGGCGGGTCGGACCACCGCCGTCCGTCACCTCGACCGTCAGCCCGCCCGCGCCGTCCAGTCGCCAGGCCGCGCGCACATCGCCGTCGCCGATCTCGGCGCGCCCCAGCGGTCTGCCGTGCCGGCAGGCATTGCTGAGCAGTTCGGAAAGGATCAGTACCGCGTCGTCGACGACCGACTGGGCCACTCCGCTGCGGTGCAACTGCTCCCGCATCCGGTGTCGCGCTTCCCCCACGCCCGCAGGGCCATGGGGTACGGCCATGCTCGACGACGTGGGCACTTCCTGTGCCACCACCAACGCCACCCCCGAGACCTCCTTCACCCCACGCCACGGTGTCAATGCCCCTGCGACCAGTTCCGGAAACCGGTCAGTAAGGCTCCGGTGACGCACTCGTGACGAATGATCACGCTCCGAACGCGCCGGAGCACTCCTTGTGAAGGGTGGGGCGGGTGAGGTGACTGTGACTCAGGTGCGGCCGAGGTGCGCGAGCACCTGCTTCGGCCGGTTCGTGATGATCGCCTCGACGCCGAGCCGGGCGCAGAGTTCGACGTCCTCGGGCTCGTCCACGGTCCACACGTGCACCTGGTGGCCGGCCTGCTGGAGCCGGAGCACCACGGTGGGGTGGTGGCGCACGATGCGGATGGAGGGGCCGGCGATGCGGGTGGTGCCGGGCAGCCGGCCCTCCTTGAGGCGCGGGGTGAGGAACTGCGTGAGATGGACGGTGGGGAGGGTCGGTGCGGCGCGCTCGATCCGCTGCAGGGACCGCGCGGAGAAGCTCATGACCCGGACGGGCGAGTCGTCCGGCTCGGGGTCGGCGAGGCCGAACCGCCGCAGGAGCTCGAGGAGCTTCTCCTCCACCTGGCCGGCGTAGCGGGTGGGGTGTTTGGTCTCGATGGCCAGCTCGATGTGGCGGCCGGCGTCCGCGACGAGTTCGAGCAGCCGCTCCAGGGTGAGGACGGAGGTGTACTCGCGGTCTCCCCAGTCGGGGCCCTCGGTCGCGTCCTCGCGGCCCTTCCAGGTGCCGAAGTCGAGGGCGGCGAGATCGGCGAGCTCGAGCGCGGAGACGGCGCCGCGGCCGTTGGAGGTGCGGTCGACGCGGCGGTCGTGGACGCAGACGAGGTGGCCGTCGGCGGTGAGCCGGACATCGCATTCGAGCGCGTCGGCGCCGTCCTCGATGGCCTTCACATAGGCCGCGAGGGTGTGTTCGGGGGCGTCCTCGGAGGCGCCGCGGTGGGCGACGACCTGGATCGTGTGCTGCCGTGCGTGGGTCACCGCGACATGGTGTCATCCGCGGGGCGGCAGGCCCATGGGGGAAAGGGGGAGCACCCTCCCCGGGCGGGCAGGCCCACCTTCCGGCTGTCCGTTATGTCCGGCATAAAGGATCCTGGGGGAACCCACAGGTCCCGCTTACAGTGGCCTGACGGCCGGTGGGAAAAGCTTGCCCCTGGAACAGACGACGACCTGCGCAGTGACTGAGGAGAGAGCTGTGAGCACCGAGAACGAGGGCGCCAAGGTATCGGCGGATTCGAGCGCCCCGTCCGCACCTCCTGCACCTCCCGTTCCACCGACGCCGGACGCCGCTGCTCCGTCGGCGGCGGCGCCGTCGGAGGAGCCCGGGCACTCCCCCCGGCCCGAGCCCGCCACCGCGCCGCTGCCGCAGATCCCGCCCGCACCGACGGAGGCTCCGGCCCCGGCGGGGGCACCGGCCTCCGCTCCCGCCGCGGCCGCGGGCTCCGGGTACCAGGAGTCGGGGTGGCCGCCGCCTCCGCCGGCCACCCCCGTGTACGGGGCGGCCGGCGGCGGTGGCCCGGTCTGGGGCGCGCCCACGCCTGCGGCCCCCGGGCCGCAGCCGCCGCGCCGGCGGACGGGCGGTCTGGTGGCCGCGGTGCTCGCGGCGGCGCTGGTGGCCGGTGGCGTCGGCGGCGGCATCGGGTACTGGGCGGCCGAGCGCAACGACGACACGGTCAGCTCGACGACGGTCTCCTCGGGCAACTCCCCGGCGGACTTCAAGCGCGCGCCGGGCACGGTCGCGGCGGTGGCGGGCAAGGCGCTGCCGAGCGTGGTCACGATCCAGGCGAAGGCCGGGGGCCCGGAGGGCGAGGGTGGCACGGGCACGGGCTTCGTCTACGACAAGGAAGGCCACATCCTCACGAACAACCACGTGGTGGCGTCCGCGGCGGACGGCGGCACGCTCTCGGCGACGTTCTCGGACGGCAAGACGTACGACGCCGAGGTCGTCGGCCGGGCGCAGGGCTACGACGTGGCGGTCCTGAAGCTGAAGAACGCGCCGGACGGCCTGGAGCCCCTCCCCCTGGGCAACTCGGACAAGGTCGCCGTGGGCGACTCGACGATCGCGATCGGCGCGCCGTTCGGCCTGTCGAACACGGTCACCACGGGCATCATCAGCGCGAAGAACCGCCCGGTGGCCTCGGGCGACGGTTCGGGCGGCGGCAACTCGTACATGAGCGCGCTGCAGACCGACGCGTCGATCAACCCGGGCAACTCCGGCGGTCCGCTGCTCGACGCGAGCGGCGCGGTGATCGGCATCAACTCGGCGATCCAGTCGGCCGGGAACGGCATGGGCCAGTCGCAGGCGGGCTCGATCGGTCTCGGCTTCGCGATCCCGGTCAACCAGGCGAAGAACGTCGCGGAGCAGCTGATCAAGACCGGCAAGCCGGTGTACCCGGTGATCGGCGCGACGGTGAACATGACGGACAAGGGCGAGGGCGCGGCCATCGCCGAGGAGGGCGCGGGCGGCACGCCGGCGGTCACCGCGAACGGCCCGGCGGCGAAGGCGGGGCTGCGACCGGGCGACGTGATCACGGAGTTCGGCGGCAAGCAGATCGACAGCGGCCCGACGCTGATCTCCGAGATCTGGACCCACAAGCCGGGCGACCAGGTGAAGCTCACCTACGAACGCGACGGCAAGCCCACGACGGTCACCCTCACCCTCGGCCAGCGCACGGGCGACAACTGACCGGCTAGGCTGTCCCCCACGCCCCGCGAGGGCGCGGGTGGGTTGCCCGAGCGGCCTAAGGGAACGGTCTTGAAAACCGTCGTGGCGCGAGTCACCGTGGGTTCAAATCCCACACCCACCGCTTGCAGTTCAGAGAAGTAGCAGGTCAGAGGGCGGACACCCGATCAGGGTGCCCGCCCTCCGGCGCTAGACCTGCACGCTCGTGGCTTCGCGCCGGCGCGCCACGTAGCGGAGCACGGCCCAGATCGCCGCGGCGTTGACCAGGGCGCTGACCAGGACCGCGGCGTAGAGGCCGAGTCCGTCCCACATCGAGGGCTCGGCGGCCACGGAAGTGTCCGGTGCCCAGTCCGCGGGGCGCGGGTCCGACTCCGAGGGGTAGTCCGTGGGCAGCTTCGTGGGCGGCTGGGAGCCGTACTGGGGATGGGGGTCCATGGGCGGGGCCGAGTCCAGGGCGTCCGCCGCGGGTCCGAAGAACGTCAACAGCAGGATGCTGACCGGCGCCGTGGCCAGGATCGGCCAGACTCCGAAGAACCCGCTGTCCCCGTTCTCCTGGCCGACCGCGAGGTAGACCAGCATCGCGACCACCAGTGCCAGGTACGCGCCGGGCGCCCACATCTCAGCCTTCGACCAGCGCCGCACCATGTCGTTCCCCGTTTCCTGTTCCGCTTCGTTCGACCTGCACCCAGTCTCGAAGCTGCCGAGGACCGCCACCTGAGTACGCCTACTCATCCTGCTCGGCCCTGCGTACCTGGTCAGAGTCGTCCACGGTGAGCACGCCGGGGACACCGCGCAACCATCCCCATGACCGGCGCCGGTGCGAACGAACGCGTCGCGGCTACCGCTTGCGATCTCGGAGCGGGGCGGAGCGGGGCGGCGGGAGGCTTGTCGGACAAGCGTTTGGGGGTGGTGGGGGGTGTCATTCGTTCGGGGGGTTTTGTCACCCGGATGCCGTACAACCCTTCTTGCGATCAGGGTCGTTATGGGGGCGTGACTGAGTCGAACGACTGCGGAGAAAGGATTCTTCCGACGAACGGCACCGCGTACAGGTTGACCGGCTGAGGGCGTACCTCGCGTGTTCTGGACGGAAGAATCGGATGGACTGGTACAGCAACCGACCGAGCTATTACATCCCGCCCCACCCCATGAGGCCGGGGCCCGAGACGCTGGATCCCTACGGCACACCCATCCCGGCGCAGCAGACCTGGGACGACCGGGGGGTCCGGGAGAGCACTCTGACGCACCAGAACTTCGAGGAGGAGTTGGCGCAGATGCTGGCGGCCACGGCCACGGTCCCGCCCGCGCCCGCTGTCACGCCCACTGCCGCGCCCCCTGTCGCTGAATCGTTCCCGCCCCCCTATTCCTCGAACGAACCGCCGCCCTCGCGGATCGACCGGCGGCGGTCGCGGCCCAAGCCGCACGTCGAGCGGTTCCTGAAGGTCTATCAGCGCGTCACGCAGGTGAGTCTTCTCTTCGCCGTCATCGCGCTGTGCGCGGCCTGTCTCCTTGCCTGGTCCGTCAGTTACACGTACGGGCAGCTCCGCATCACGTCCGAGTCCGTGCTGCCCGGCCACCTCGCGCAGTGGTGGCCGCTCACGGTGTACGGGCCGTGGTTCGTGGCCGCGCTGTCGATTCTGCGGGCGACCGTCCAGCACCAGCCCGCGAGCCGTTCCTGGGGCGTGCTCCTGGTGACCTCGGGCATGGCGGTCGCCCTCTGCGTCAGTCACTCCTCCCACTCCGTGCTGGCGTACGTGACGCTCGGGATTCCGCCGATCACCTCCCTGGTGTGCTTCTGGGAGCTCGTCGGGCAGTTCTCCTCGAAGCGCCAGGGGCGGCGGGGCGCCCACTCCGGCCCGCAGCCGTCAGGCGCGGGTCGTCAGCCGGGCCGCTGACGCCACCGTCGCACGGGCCTCCTCCTCCGTGAGGCCCGTGCGGACGGCCGCGCCGATCAGCTGCTCGGCCAGGGTGTCTCCCAGGCCGTTCTCGTAGGCGCGGCAGGCCGCCCAGAACAGACGGGTGTTGCGCTGGCCCTCGTGGGCTGCCAGGACGAAGTGGATCAGGCCCGCGCCGCGGGGCGGAGGGCCGTTCGGGGCCGTGCGGTGGCGGGCCTGCTGCGGCGGCGCGATCAGGGCCAGCAGCGCCCGCGGGCACGGCGCCGGGTCCCGGCCTGCGGAGCCCTCCGCGAGGCGGTAGGCACCGTGGGCGGTGACCGAGCCCGGGCCGACCAGGTAGCCGCCCGTACCGCGGATGTCGATGCCCGGCGCCAGCCGGCTCGCCGAGTTCGGGACCACCACGTCCGGCGGGCCCGTCAGCCACAGATGCCGGCCGCCGCTCGGCGTGACGACCGTGACCGTGGGCGGCAGCGTGAACAGATGGCGCAGCGCGAGCTCGCGCAGCGCCGCCACCGCGTCCGTCTCGCCCTTCGTGTCCAGGTCGACGCCGATCAGGTGGTGCGGGGGCCGGCCGCAGGCGATGCCGTACCCCGTCGCCCACGGCGCCGCCGCGAACAGGGCCCGGACGCCCGCCGGGTCCGTCGTCGCGTCGTGCACGCCGTGACCGAGCAGGCCGCACTCGCCGCGGCAGCGTGCCGCGCCGGGGGCCGGGGCGTCGTCGTGGTGCGGGGAGCGCAGCGCGGGGAGCTTCGTGGGGGACAGGGGGATGACGGGGAGCCCTCGCTCCGCCGCGGAGAGGGCGTGGGCGAGGGCCAGGGTGGCGGTCTGCCGGTCCGAGAAGGCCATGGGTTCATTTTCGTACATGCGTTCGAAGATCGGTAGTCGCCAGGGCCGCGCATGTCGATTTGTCGGGGAGGCGAGGGAAGGGTTCCCGAGCGTGGTGGAACCTTTTCTCCCTTGCGGCGGCCCGGCTCCGGGGTCGTGTCGCGCCCTCGTCTCCCCCTCCACCTGCGGCTTCTTTCATCAAGGACGTTTATCGACTTGTCCTCACGCTTGAGGGGGAATCGACCGGCCTGCGGTGGTTCGCCGGGGATTCGCTGGGCAACTCTGGAGTCGCGACGTCGTGATCAGCGAGAACGACCGAGGCGGACGGCCGACTGCCCGGTGACAAGCTGCACTTATAGCCGTACTTCTGGAGGAAACACACATGGCAAGCATCCGTACCGCCCGCGTCATCGCCGCTGTCGCCGCCCTGCCCCTCGCCGTCGCGCTCCTCGGCGGTGTGGCCCAGGCCGACAACGGCGGCTTCGCGGACGACGGATCGAACACGAGCGTGGCCTCGATCGCCGGCAGCGGCGTGGGCGGCGACAACTTCGGCAACTCGACCACCAGCCAGCAGGTGGCCACCGGCTCCGGCGCCTCCAACCAGAGCAACAACGCCAGTGTGAACGGCTCCGCGTTCACCGCGATCGACCAGGACAACACCTCGGTGACCTTCTATCCGCTCTGGTGGTGACCCCGGCCTCCGCGCGACGGGATCCGGCCCGACGGGGGGAACGATGACGGGGGAGCGACGAGGGGGCGTGACGACGGGGGCGTGACGGCGGGGGCGTGAGGACGGGGTGAACGGCGGCCCGTACGGCGGTACTTCGGTACCGGCGTACGGGCCGCCGCCGTGTGCCGGTCCGGGTGTCTTGACATCCGAACCGTTTCTGACGGACAGTCAGGAACCCTGATCGGAGAGCGCACCCCGGGAGGCCCTCGCCGTGCACCTCGCCCCGACCGCACCGCAGCTCCGGCTGCGCGCCGAGCTCCGCGCGTACTTCGCCGCGCTCATGCCCGACGGCCCCCCGGACCCCCGCGACCCCGACGCCCCCGAGACCCAGCGCCGGCTGCTGCGCCGCATCGGTGCCGACGGGCTGCTCGGGCTCGGCTGGCCGGAGGAGTACGGCGGGCGGGGCCGCGGGCCCGACGAGCAGTTCGTCTTCTTCGACGAGGCGTACCGCGCCGGCGCGCCCGTCTCGATGGTCACGCTCAACACCGTCGGGCCGACGCTGATGAAGTACGGCAGCGAGCGGCAGAAGGAGTTCTTCCTCCCCCGCATCCTGCGCGGCGAGCTCGTCTTCGCCATCGGCTACAGCGAGCCCGAGGCCGGCACCGACCTCGCCTCCCTCCGGACCAGGGCCGTCCGCGACGGCGACGGCGACCGTGACGACTGGCTGATCGACGGGCAGAAGATCTTCACCTCCAACGCCCAGCACGCCGACTGGATCTGGCTCGCCTGCCGCACCGACCCCGACGCCGCCCCGCACCGCGGCATCTCGATCGTCCTCGTCCCCACCGACGCCCCCGGCTTCTCCTGGACGCCGATCGACACCGTCGGCGGACAGACGACGACCGCCACGTACTACGACGCCGTCCGCGTCCCCGCCGGCAACCTCGTCGGACCGGAGAACGGCGGCTGGACGCTCATCACCAACCAGCTCAACCACGAGCGCGTCGCCCTCGCCGCCATCGGCATGCAGGCCGAGGACTTCTACGCCGCCGCCCTCGCCGCCGCCCGCACCCCCGACCCCGTCACCGGCCGCCGCCGCATCGACGAGCCCTGGGTGCGGGCCCGGGCCGCCGAGGCGCACGCCCGGCTCGCCGCCACCCGGCTGCTCAACTGGCGGCTCGTCGGCGAGGTCGGCGCGGGCCGGCTGCTGCCGGGGGACGCGAGCGGGGTGAAGTTCGCGGGCACCGAGTCCGCGGTGGAGGTGTACCGGATCTGCCAGGAGATCGCCGACGACGCCGGACTCGTCCGCGCCGGCTCCCCCGGCACGTTCGGCGACGGCGCGCTGGAGCGGATGAACCGCGCCGCCCAGATCAACACCTTCGGCGGCGGCGTCAGCGAGGTCCAGCGCGAGCTGGTCGCCACCATGCGGCTGGGGATGCGGACGAGGGGGCGGCGATGAGCGGGACGACGACGAGCGACCACGGCAGCCACGACCACGGCAGCCACAACCACGGCAGCCACAACCACCACGAAGACCCGCTCCACGACCGGCTCAAGAGCTACGAAGGCCGGGCCAACACCACCGCCGGGCGCGGCAAGGACCCCGTCAACGAGCCCATGATCCGGCACTGGTGCGAGGCCATGGGCGACGCCCACCCCGCGTACACCGGTCCGGACGCCGTCGCGCCGCCGACCATGCTGCAGGCGTGGACGATGGGCGGCCTGTCCGGGCACGCCGACGGCCCGGCCTCCGCGTACGACGAGATGTCCGCCCTGCTCGACGCGGCGGGCTGCACCTCGATCGTCGCGACCGACTGCGAGCAGGAGTACCTGCGCCCGCTGCGCCCCGGGGACGTGATCACCTTCGACTCGGTGATCGAGTCCGTGTCGCCGCGCAAGACGACCAGGCTCGGCACCGGGTACTTCGTCACGACCCGCATGGACGTCCGGGCCGGCGGCGAACTCGCCGGCACCCACCGCTTCCGGGTGCTCAAGTACGCCCCCGCGGCCCGGAAGCCGAAGGAGGAGCAGAAGCCCCCACTCCGCCCGCGGCCCGTGATCAACCGCGACAACGCCGGCTTCTGGGAGGGCGTCGCCGCCCACCGGCTCCTGATCCAGCGCTGCACCGCCTGCGCCACCCTCCGTTTCCCCTGGCTGCCCGGCTGCAACGCCTGCGGCGGCCAGGAGTGGGACACCGTCGAGGCGAGCGGCGACGGCTTCGTCCACTCGTACGTCGTCATGCACCACCCCCCGTTCCCCGCCTTCGACCCGCCCTACGCGGTCGGGCTGATCGAGCTGGCGGAGGGCGTGCGGATGATCAGCAACGTGGTCGGGGTGCCGTACGACAAGGTGCGGATCGGGATGCCGGTGCGGCTGGAATTCCGCCGGTGCGACGAGGAGTTGGAGCTCCCGGTGTTCCGGGCGCTGCCGGGGACCGAGGGGTGACCATGGACTTCACGCCCAGCGAGGAGCAGACCGCGGCCCGCGAGCTGGCCGCGCGGATCTTCGGCGACCTCGCCACGCACGAACGGCTCGCCGCCGCCGGCACCGGCACGGACGCCGAGCTGTGGAAAGCGCTGTGCGCGGCCGGACTGCCCGCCGCGGTCGAGGAGTTGGGGCTGCTGGGCCTCGTGCTGATGCTGGAGGAGCAGGGCCGGACCACCGCGCAGACGCCGTTCGCGGCGAGTGCCGTGTACGGCATCCTCGCCGTCGCCCGGCACGGCACCGACGAACAGCGCGCCCGGCTGCTGCCCGCGCTGCGCGACGGTTCGGCGATCGCGACCGGCGCCTTCCCCGTACCCGTGGACTTCCGGGGCGCCCGGCTCACCGGGGAGGTCCCGTGGGCGCCGTGGCTGCGGGACGCCACCCACGTCCTCGTACCCGACGAGGAGCGCCGTCTGTGGCTCGTCCGCACCTCCGACGCCGTCGTCGAGCCCGTCGAGCTCACCGCCCCCTGGTCGGCCGGCCGGCTGCTCCTGGACAGCGCGCCCGGCGAACGGCTCGGCGAGGGGCCGGGGGCGTACGAGGACATGCTCGCCGTGGCCCGTGTCGCCTTCGCCGGACTCCAGGCGGGCGTCTGCGCGGGCGCCCTCGCCCGGGCGGTCGACCACGTCAACCGGCGCGAGCAGTTCGGGCGGCCGCTGGCCACCCGGCAGGGCGTCCAACTCCGGGCCGCCGACGCGTACATGGACACGGAGGCGATCCGGGTCACCGCGTACGAGGCGGCCTGGCGGTACGACGAGGGGCTGCCGTGCGCCGAGCAGGCGCTGACGGCGGCGTGGTGGGCGTCCGAGGCGGGCACGCGGGTCGTGCACGCCGGTCAGCACCTCCACGGCGGCGCGGGCGCGGACCTCGACCACCCCGTGCACCGGCACTTCCTGTGGGGCCGGCAGCTCGACGCGTACCTCGGCCGCGGGGCCGAACTGCTCCAGGAACTGGGTGAGTTGCTGGCGAATGACGACCGTCCCACGACCGCGATCGGAGAGTCCGCATGAAGCCCGGCGACGAGTCGAAGCCCGGAGACGAGTTGAAGCCAGGAGACGAGTTGAAGCCAGGAGACGAGCTGCCGCCCCTCGTCCTCCCCGTCACCCGCACCCTGATCGTCGCCGGTGCGATCGCCTCCCGCGACTACCAGGACGTGCACCACGACGCCGAACTGGCCCGCGAGAAGGGCTCCCCGGACATCTTCATGAACATCCTGACCACCAACGGCCTGGTCGGCCGGTACGTCACCGACTGCCTCGGCCCCCGCGCCGTGCTCCTCAAGGTGGCGATCCGGCTCGGCGCGCCCAACCACCCCGGCGACACGATGACGCTGACCGGCACGGTCACCGAGGCCGACGGGGACACCCTCCGGGTACGGGTCGTCGGCGCGAACCGGCTCGGGAACCACGTCACCGGCACCGTCACCGTGGAGGTCCCGCGATGAGCCTGCGGCGCGGGGACACCCTCGGCGGGCGGGCGGCGATCGCCGGCATCGGCGCCACCGAGTTCTCCAAGGACTCCGGGCGCAGCGAGCTCAAGCTCGCCGTGGAGGCCGTGCACGCGGCCCTGGACGACGCCGGGCTCACCCCCGCCGACGTCGACGGCCTGGTCACCTTCACCATGGACACCAGCCCCGAGATCACCGTCGCGCAGGCGGCCGGCATCGGCGAGCTGTCCTTCTTCTCCCGCATCCACTACGGCGGTGGCGCCGCCTGCGCCACGGTCCAGCAGGCCGCCCTCGCCGTGGCGACCGGGATCGCGGACGTCGTCGTCTGTTACCGGGCCTTCAACGAGCGCTCCGGGCGCCGCTTCGGCTCCGGCGTGCAGCGGCGGGAGCCGTCCGCCGAGGGCGCGGCGCTCGGCTGGCAGCTGCCGTACGGGCTGCTGACGCCCGCGTCGTGGGTGGCGATGGCCGCGCAGCGGTACCTGCACGCGTACGGGCTGACGCCGGAGGCGTTCGGGCACGTGGCGGTGACGGACCGGCGGCACGCGGCGACCAACCCGGCCGCGTACTTCCACGGCAAGCCGATCACGCTCGCCGACCACGCGGCCTCGCGCTGGATCGTCGAACCGCTGCGGCTGCTCGACTGCTGCCAGGAGACCGACGGCGGCCAGGCGCTGGTCGTCACCTCCGTCGAGCGGGCCCGCGACCTGCCGCAGCCGCCGGCCGTCGTGGTGGCGGCGGCGCAAGGGGCCGGGCGCAACCAGGAGGCGATGACCAGCTTCTACCGCGACGGGCTGACCGGGCTGCCGGAGACGGCCGTGGTGGCGCGGCAGCTGTGGCGGACGTCGGGGCTGGCGCCCTCCGACATCGACGTCGGCATCCTGTACGACCACTTCACGCCGTTCGTGCTGATGCAGCTGGAGGAGTTCGGCTTCTGCGGCCCGGGCGAGGCGGCGGACTTCGTCGCGGCGGACGCACTGCCGCTGAACACGCACGGCGGGCAGCTGGGGGAGGCGTACCTGCACGGCATGAACGGCATCGCGGAGGCGGTCCGCCAGGTGCGCGGCACCTCGGTGAACCAGGTCCCGGGCGCGGCCCGCACCCTGGTGACGGCGGGAACCGGAGTCCCGACGTCCGGGCTCGTCCTGGGGGCGGACGGGACGTGACGCGGCGGGGCGGCGGGAGCCTCGTACGGCGGCGGGTCCGGCGTCCGCCGCGGCGGCGGATCCGGGTCCGACCCCGACGACCCTGATCCGGCCCTCCACCTTCAGGAGGTCCGGCCGTCCCCACCCCTACAACCTGAGGCGGATCAGGGTTCGGGACCTGGGGCCGATCCCCGGGTACGGCACCCGCTCCTAGCGTGGAGGCATGACTCCGCGACCCGGTCCCGTCTGCGCCGGGGCCTCCAAGCCGAAGCCCACGCCCGCCGCCGGACCCTCGGCCTACGCCTCGTTCTCGTCGTACGTACGGGCCCGGGGACCCGTGCTGCTGCGCACCGCCCGCTCGCTCACCGCGAACCCGAGCGACGCGGAGGACCTGCTGCAGACCGCGCTCGCCAAGACGTTCGTGGCCTGGGAGCGCATCGAGGACCACCGCGCCCTGGACGGCTACGTCCGCCGCGCCCTGGTGAACACCCGCACCTCGCAGTGGCGCAAGCGCAAGGTCGACGAGTTCGCCTGCGACGACCTGCCGGAGCCGCTCGGGCTGCCCCAGCCGGACCCGGCCGAGCAGCAGGTGCTGCACGACGCGATGTGGCGCGCGGTGATGAAGCTCCCCGACCGGCAGCGGGCGATGGTCGTCCTCAGGTACTACGAGGATCTCAGCGAGGCGCAGACGGCCGAGGTGCTCGGGGTGTCCGTCGGCACGGTGAAGAGCGCCGTCTCGCGGGCGCTGGGCAAGCTCCGCGAGGACCCGGAGCTGACGCCGGTCCGCTGACGCGCCCCGCGGCCGCCGCAGCGCACTCGGCCAGCGATCACTGGCACTTTCTTATTTTCCCTACTCCCGGGTAGTGACATACCGCGCGGTATGTGCGCAGAATCTGCACACCGTTCCAGGCCACGTAGCGCCCACCGGGAGGACGCCGTGCTGAGCACCATGCAGGACATACCGCTGACCGTGACCCGTATCCTCCATCACGGGATGACGATCCACGGGAAGTCCACGATCACCACGTGGACCGGCGAGCCCGAGCCGCAGCGCCGCACCTTCGCCGAGGCCGGCACCCGCGCCACGCAGCTGGCGAACGCCCTGCGCGACGAGCTCGGGGTCCAGGACGACGACCGCGTGGCGACCCTGATGTGGAACAACGCCGAGCACGTGGAGGCGTACTTCGCCATCCCGTCGATGGGCGCGGTCCTGCACACCCTGAACCTCCGCCTCCCCGTCGAGCAGCTGGTCTTCATCGTCAACCACGCCGCCGACAAGGTCGTCCTCGTCAACGGCTCCCTGCTGCCGCTGCTCGCGCCGCTCCTGCCGCACCTGCCGACCGTCGAGCACATCGTCGTCTCCGGCCCCGGCGACCGCTCCGTCCTCGACGGCGCGACGGCCCGCGTGCACGAGTACGAGGAACTGATCGCCGGCCGCCCGACCACGTACGACTGGCCGGAGCTGGACGAACGCCGCGCCGCGGCCATGTGTTACACCTCCGGCACCACCGGCGACCCCAAGGGCGTCGTCTACTCGCACCGCTCGATCTACCTGCACTCGATGCAGGTCAACATGACCGAGTCGATGGGCCTGACGGACAAGGACACGACCCTCGTCGTCGTCCCGCAGTTCCACGTCAACGCCTGGGGCCTGCCGCACGCCACCTTCATGACCGGCATCAGCATGCTGATGCCCGACCGCTTCCTGCAGCCCGCCCCGCTCGCCGAGATGATCGAGCGCGAGCAGCCCAGCCACGCCGCCGCCGTGCCCACCATCTGGCAGGGCCTGCTCGCCGAGGTCACCGCCCACGGCCGCGACATCTCCTGCATGAAGACCGTCACCATCGGCGGCGCGGCCTGCCCGCCGTCCCTGATGGAGGCGTACGACAAGCTCGGCGTCCGGGTCGTCCACGCCTGGGGCATGACGGAGACCTCCCCGCTCGGCTCCGTCGGCCACCCGCCGGCCGGCCTCACCCCCGAGGAGGAATGGCCGTACCGCGTCTCGCAGGGCCGCTTCCCGGCCGGTGTCGAGCCCCGGCTCGTCGGCCCCGACGGCTCCGTGCTGCCCTGGGACGGCACGTCCGCCGGCGAGCTGGAGGTGCGCGGCAACTGGATCGCGGGCGCGTACTACGGCGGCATCACCGGCGAACCGCTCGTCCCGGACGACAAGTTCAGCCCCGACGGCTGGCTGCGCACCGGTGACGTCGGCGTGATCAGCCCGGACGGCTACCTCACGCTCACCGACCGGGCCAAGGACGTCATCAAGTCCGGCGGGGAGTGGATCTCCAGCGTCGAGCTGGAGAACGCGCTGATGGCCCACCCGGAGGTCGCCGAGGCGGCGGTCGTCGCGGTCCCGGACGACAAGTGGGGCGAGCGCCCCCTGGCGACCGTCGTGCTCAAGGAGGGGGCGACGGCCGACTACCAGACGCTGCGGACGTTCCTCGGCGAGAGCATCGCCAAGTGGCAGCTGCCGGAGCGCTGGGCGCTGATCCCGGCGGTGCCGAAGACGAGCGTCGGCAAGTTCGACAAGAAGGTGATCCGGAAGCAGTACGCCGACGGGGAGCTGGACGTCACGACGCTGTAAGGCGGGCGTACGGAAGGGGGGTTCACCGCGCGATGCGGTGAACCCCCCTTCTCGTTGCGCTCAGTTCGTGCTTGCGCTCGGTTCGTCGCGCTCAGTTCGTGCCGATCTTCGCCAGCAGGTCGACGATCCGGGCCTGGACCTCGTCGCTGGTGGAGCGCTCCGCCAGGAAGAGCACGGTCTCGCCGGAGGACAGCTTCGGCAGCTCCTCCTCGTCGAGCCCGGCGGAGGTGTAGACGACCAGCGGGGTGCGGTTCAACTGGCCGTTGGCGCGCAGCCAGTCGATGATCCCGGCGCGCCGCCGGCGCACCTGCATCAGGTCCATGACCACGAGGTTCGGCCGGGTCTGCGTCGCCAGCGCGACCGCGTCGGTGTCCGCGGCGGCCCGCGCCACCTGCATCCCGCGCCGTTCGAGCGTCGCGGTCAGCGCGTTCGCGATGTCGTCCTGCTCCTCGATGAGCAGCACGCGCGACGGGTGCTGCTCGCTGTCGCGCGGCGCCAGCGCCTTGAGCAGGACGGCGGGGTCGGCGCCGTACGCGGCCTCCCGCGTCGCCTGCCCGAGCCCGGCCGCCAGCAGCACCGGGACCTCGGCCGCGACGGCCGCCTGACGCAGCGACTGGAGCGCGGTACGCGTGATGGGGCCGGTCAGCGGGTCGACGAACAGCGCGGCCGGGAAGGCGGCGATCTGTGCGTCGACCTCCTCGCGGGAGTGCACGATCACCGGCCGGTAGCCGCGGTCGCTCAGCGCCTGCTGGGTGGCCACGTCCGGCGCGGGCCAGACGAGCAGTCGGCGCGGGTTGTCGAGCGGCTCCGGCGGCAGCTCGTCGTCGACGGGCAGCGGGGCCGGCTGGTTGGCGATCTCGACCGCGCCGCCGGGGCCGTCGAGCGGCTCGGGGCCCTCGTCGGCGTCCTGGTCGGGCGCCCCTATGGCGTACGAGCGGCCCTCCCCGGGCGCGGCCGGCTTCGGCGGCGGCACGGGCTGCGGGGCGGCCGGGGTCTGCGGCTGGGGCTGTGCCTTGGCCTTTGCGGCGGGGGCCGGGGGCTCGGCGGCGGGCAGCGGCAGGGGACGGTCGTCCGCGGGCGGCGTCGCCAGCTTGCGGCGGCGGCCGGAACCGTTCTGCTGCGTGGCGATCTGCTGCGCGAACGGCACGCCCTGGCCGAGGGTGCGCACGCTGAACGCCCGCCCCTGGGTGGTCTCGCCGGTCGGCGCCTCCGCGGGGAGCGGCTGCGCGGCGCGGGAGGCCGGGGTCGGAGTCGGGGCCTGGGCCGGCATGGGCAGCGCGGGCGGCAGCGGTACGGAACCGGTGCCGCTTTCTTGCGCGGCGGCCGCGCGGCGTCGGCCGGTGGGCAGCGGGTGCGGCTGCGGCGGGGTGTGGTCCTCGTCGGGCTCGTCGCGCGCGGCGTCGTGCCGCCCCTCGTCGCCGGCGTCCTGCTGCCGGTCCGCGTCGGCGGGCGGCAGCGCGAACGGCGCCCGCGGCTCCTCGCCTTCGGCCGCCGCCGCCCCGCCGAGCGCCCGGCGCCGCCGACCGCCGGGGCGGGCGGGGTCGGTGCCGTGGGGCGGGGTGGTGTCGACGGGGGCGGGACCGGCTTCGGGGGCCGCGGGAGCCTGAGCGGCCGCGGGCACGAGGCCGACGGGGGTCATGGCCGCGCCCTCGGGGACGCCGTTGGCGCCGGCCGGTGCCGGTGCGCCGTCGGCGCCCATGGGCACGAGGCCGGGAGGCATCCCCGCGGCGGGCGGGTTCGGCACGCCGGCGGCGGGCGTCGCGGGTCCGCCCTGGGACGTCGTACCGGGGGCGACGGGGGCAACGGGGGTCGGGGCGGCCTGGATGCCCGGGGGCACCGGGCCCGTGGGTGCCGACGGGGCGGCCGGGGCCGGGAGGGCCATGGCCTCGGGGCCGCCCTGCGGACCCGCAGGCGTCAGCCGGACGCCCCGGCTCGGTACGCCGGTTGCCGGCGTCACGACGGCCGGTCCGCCCGGCATCCCGGGAGCGGCCGCGACCGGCATGCCGGTCGCCGGGGTCGCGGGAACCGGCATGCCGGTCGCCGGGGTCGCGGGAACCGGCATGTCGGGCGCCGGGGTCGCGGGAACCGGCATGCCGGCCGCCGGCGTGGCGTCCGCACTCTCCGGTCCGCTCGCGGCGTTCCCGGTGTTCATGCCGCTCGCCGCGGGCAGGGCGGCGGGGCCGGGCTCGTTCGACGGGCCGGCGGGCGGGAGGGCCGGCATGGCTTCCGGGGCCGCGCGGCGGGCGCGACGGCCGGAACGCGTCGCGGGGACCGCCGCGGCGTCCGCCGGGACGCCCTGCGGCGGTACGGCAGCGCCGAGCGCGGGCCGCCCCTGGGCGCCCTCCGCCGCCGTCACCACGGCGCCCTCGGCCGGCCGGCCGCGCCGACGGCCCGTGGGCTCGACCGCGCCCGCGTTCTGGGCCGGGATCAGTTCGGCGGCCGCGGGCGCCTCCTCCGTACGGCCACGGCGACGCCCGCTCGGCTCGGCGGCGGGACCGTCCTCCGGGGCCATCGGGCTCTCCAGGAACGCGTCGGTGGACGACCGCCGGGCGCGCCGCCGTCCGCCACCGGTGGTCTCGCCGTTCTGCTGCGCGGGCAGCGCGGGAGCGGCGACGGGCTCCTCGACGGAGGCGGGCGCGGGCTCGGGCGTCACCGTGCCGCGCCCGGCGCCGATCGGCACCTCGAGCACGTACGCGCTGCCGCTCATCCCCGGCAGCTCGTGGGTCTGCAGCACACCGCCGTGGGCGGCCACGATCCCGCGGACGACGGGCTGGTGCACGGCGTCGCCCCCGGCGGACGGGCCGCGCACCTCGATGCGTACGACGTCGCCGCGCTGCGCCGCCGCGACCACGAGGGTCGAGTCGACGTAGCCGCCGCCCGGGGCCGGGGTGACGGTGGACTTGCCGGTCGCGTCGACGCCGGCGACGTCCGCGACGAGATGCGCGAGCGCGGTGATCAGACGCGGCGCGTCCACCTCCGCCTCGATCGGAGGCGCGTGCACGGCGAACTGGGCCCGGCCGGGGCCGATCAGCTCGACCGCGCCGTCGATGCCGGCGGTCACGACGCCGTCGAGCATGACCGGCGCCTTGGCCAGCGCGTCGGAGCCGCCGGCCAGCCGCTGGTACCCGAGGACGTTGTCGACGAGGGTGGTCATCCGCCCGTAGCCCGCGGCGAGATGGTGCAGCAGCTGGTTGGCCTCGGGCCAGAGCTGACCGGCGTCGTCCGCGGCCAGCCCGGAGAGCTCGGCGCGCAGTTCGTCCAGCGGGCCGCGCAGCGACCGGTCGAGGAGGGCGGCGAGCTGTTCGTGCCGGGCGGCCAGCTCCGTGTGCCGCTGCTCCAGCTCGTCCAGCCGCTCCTGCCGCTCGGCCAGCTCCCCGGCCGCCCGCTCCTCGCGCTCGGCGAGCTCGGCGGCGTGCCGCTCGTCCCGCTCGCTCAGCTCGGCGGCGTGCCGCTCCTCGCGCGCGGTGAGTTCGGCGGCGCGCTCTTCCTCCATCTGCTCGTACGGGCGCCGGTCGGTGAAGGTCATGACCGCGCCGACGAGCTGGTCGCCGTCGCGGACGGGCGCGGTGGTGAGGTCGACGGGGACCTTCGAGCCGTCCTTCGCCCACAGCACCTGGCCGCGGACCCGGTGCTTGCGGCCGGACCGGAGCGTGTCGGCGAGCGGCGACTCGGCGTACGGGAACGGTTCGCCGTCCGGCCGCGAGTGCAGGATCAGCGGGTGCAGCTCCTTGCCGCCGAGGTCGCCGGCGCGGAAGCCGAGTATCTGGGCGGCGGCCGGGTTGACGAGGACGACCCGGCCGTCGGTGTCGGTGCCGACGACGCCCTCGGACGCGGCGCGCAGGATCATCTCGGTCTGCCGCTGCGAGCGGGCCAGTTCGGCCTCGGTGTCGACGGTGCCGGTGAGATCGCGGACGACGAGCATCAGCAGCTCGTCGCCGGTGTAGGAGGAGTGCGAGTCGTACGCCTCGCGGCCGTCCTCCAGGCTCGCGCTGGTCACCTCGACGGGGAACTCGCTGCCGTCGGTGCGGCGCGCGATCATCCGGGCGGGCTTGGTCCGGCCGCGGTCGTCGGCGGCGTCGGGGCGGCGCATGGAGCCGGGGATGAGCCGCGAGTCGAACTCGGGCAGCAGATCGAGCAGGCCGCGGCCGACGAGGGCGGTGCCGGGGGACTCGAAGAGGCCGAGCGCGATGGTGTTGGCGTTGACGACCGTGCCGTTGCAGTTGACCAGCACGAGGCCGTCGGGGAGGGCGTCGAGTATGGCTGCGAGGCGAGCAGCGCCTCGGGATGGCCTGCTGCTCACGACGACGGTTCCTCCCTGACCACTGCCTTGCCCTTGGCGACGGGCGGGGCCTCATCTTGCCCCGCGGACCTCAACCTGTCACTGCAGGAGTCTAAAGGCTGAGACGAAGGCCGCGGCGGCGGATGCGGGGGAGCACTGTGCAGGATTGTGTGCGACGGCGTACGGCACGGTCACACGACGCGCAGGTGGGGACGGGCGCGGGGCCCGTGGGGGCTCACCGGCGCACGCTGGGCAGCACGGGCTCCAGGTTCCGCCACCGCTCGATCTCGCAGCCGTTCGTCCGGTCGAAGCGCGCGTCGACGCTGCGGCCCTGCCAGGTGCCGGTGACCCGGGCGACGGCCGGGCCGCCGTGCTGCATGGTGCACATGCGGTCGGAGGCGGTCGCGGCGAACGGGTCCTTCCCGGCGCGGGCGAGCTGCCCGAGGCGGGTGCAGGCGTGCTCGGCGGCGGGGTGGTTGCCGCCGGTCGGCCCGGCGGTACCGCACTCCAGCTCGAAGGTCCCGTTGGCGGCGCGCTCGGCGCTGCCGTTGACGACGACGGTGAGGCGGTCGGGGGCGGAGGACAGCAGCGGCAGCGGCGGCAGGCCGTCCAGCACGGGAAGCGCGCCGGCGGCGGGCGCGGCGGAGAGGGCGAGGGCGGCGGTGGCCGTGGTGAGGGCGAGACGGCGCAGCATGCGAACTCCCGAAAGGTACGAAGGGTGGAGCGAGGCGGTACGAGAGGGGCGAGAGGGGGAGGACCGACGGAGGACCGACCCCCCCTGCTCTAACGCTCCGCACGCCCGTTCGTTGCGCAAGCGCAGGGCTTTGCCCTGCGGCCGGGCGGCCTAGTACGGTGGGAACCGATTGGTGACACCCGGCTCGGCTGTGTCATCATCTGCACGCACCACCCGCGCCCGCGCGGGGCGTGAAGGAGGCGTCGCCTAGTCCGGTCTATGGCGCCGCACTGCTAATGCGGTTTGGGCCTTAAAGCCCATCGAGGGTTCAAATCCCTCCGCCTCCGCTCTCCGACTCAGGGAGTTCGGCCCCACAGGGCCGAACTCCCTGAGTCGTTTCCGGAGGATCGAGGAGACGATGGCGAGCGAGTCCTGGGCAGGGCTTCACCGTGACCTGTCGGAGGCGAAGGCACGGGTGTACGACCCGAGCGGCTTCACCTGCTCACGACCGGTACCGGAACCGGAGAGCACCGAGTACGCGGCGCACGGCTTCACGCTCGACGGGCTCTCGGTCCGGTTCCGTGTCGCGAAGACCACCCCGAGGAAGGCCGGCCAGTTCGTCACCCTGTGGCAGCGGTCGGAGGAAGGGCCGATCCGGCCCTTCGACGCCGATGACGGGCTGGACCTCTGCGTCGTCAGCAGCCGCGACGGCGGCCGCTTCGGGCAGTTCGTCCTCCCGCGCGAGGAGCTGTGCGAGCGCGGGATCGTCTCCCGGCACGGCTCCGGCGGCAAGCGGGGGTTCCGCGTCTACCCGCCGTGGGCGACCACGACGAGCCGCCAGGCGCACAGCACCCAGGCGTGGCAGCTGAACTGGTTCCTGGACCTCGGGGAGGACGGCCCCGCCGACCTGGCGCGAGCCCGGGCCCTCCACCACCCGCAAGCCCCATGCTGAGCACGTTTGAGCAGGTCACAAGGGGTGCGCCTAATGGATTTCACATGGCGGCGGCAGTCATGTAATGTTCTTCCTGTCGCCGCGAGCGGGCCGAAAGGCCGGGGAGCGAAGACAACAACAGAACAAGCACTCGTAGCTTAACGGATAGAGCATCTGACTACGGATCAGAAGGTTGCAGGTTCGAATCCTGCCGAGTGCACACAGACGAGAGGCCCGGACGAGAGTCCGGGCCTCTCGCGTTTCCCGGGGCCACGTGCCGGTGATGCCACATCACCGGCCTGGCACGATGCCGGGCATGGATCACGCCTTGAAGACGCTGGAGCAGGAGTTCCGCTCGGAACCCGGGAGTTTCCTGCTGGGGCTGCGGAGTGACCTCGTCTGGGACCGGGAGGGGTTCTCCAGGCTGGAGAAGGCCATGCGCGCCGTGTGCGAACGGATGCAGGACACGGAGCAGCTTCCGCGGTGGCTGGCGGAGGGGTACTACCACGTGGCGACCGACGTTCCCTCGTTCACGGCCCATCCGCGCTTTCCGAGGCCGGAGCCCGAGGACTACTACGTTGCGTGCATCGAGCGGTTGACGGACCTGGCGGACTGGTTCTTCCGGGGCGAGCACCTGTACCTGGAGCCGCACGTCTGGACGGATCTGTAGGGCGTACGGCAGGGAGGTGAGTTCGGGTGTGGCGGTGTGTCGGGGTGCGGTGGGCGGACGCCGGGGCTCTGTTGCGGTGGGAAGGGGGCGCCGTTTCGGGGTTGCAGTACGGGCGGGAGCTCGGGTTTCGGGCCGTGGGCGTGCGGGGGTGTGTCGGGGCTCGCGGGAATCGGTGTCCCGTCGGGGCCGTCGTCCCCGGGGCCTCCACCGGCGGGCGGTGCCCCGAGTGCGCGCGGCTCGACCGGGCGCGTTCCGTGGCCGCGGACACCCTCGTCGACGATCCGCGGATCTATCGGGTGTACCTCGCCTGGTTCGGGCCCGGACTGGTCAAGGTGGGGATCACCGCGGAGGAGCGGGGGGACGCCCGGCTGCTCGAGCAGGGGGCCGTGGTCTTCTGCTGGCTGGGGCGGGGGGCGCTCATGGCCGCGCGGCGGACCGAGGAGGTCCTGCGGCGTGCCCTTGCCGTGCCGGATCGCGTGCCGTACGCGCGCAAGCGCGCCGTGCGGCACGCGCTGCCGCCGGCCGAGGCGCGCGCACGCGAGGTCGAGGAGCTGTACCGGCGGGTCGTCGCCGTGCCCCGGTGGGCCGAGACGCTCGAGGTGGTGGAGTTCGCCGCGTACGACCAGGGGGATGTCTTCGGGCTCGACGGGTTGCCCGCCCCGTCCGGGAGCGTTGCCGAGCTCGTCGACGGGGGTGTCGTCGCCGGGCGGCTGATCGCCGCGGCCGGGCCCGATCTGCATCTGCTCGGCGTCGACGGGCGGTGTCTCGTACTGGACACCCGGCTGCTCAGCGGATGGGAACTCGTCGCCGCTCCTGCCGGTGCCGCCGTCACCGTGCCCGTGCTGCGGGCCGCCGTGGGGGAGCAGGACGGGTTGTTCTGAGGGCCGGCGCCGGGGGGTGGGTAAAGGCTTGGATCCCTTTGGCCCGCTTCCCTGGACACCTTCGAATCCCGGCGCGCATCGTGATCCACATGACCCACACCCTTGTCTCCGGTCTCGAACCGCCCTACTACACCGCTGTCTTCACCTCCGTCCGGCCCGACGACCCCGAGGGGTACGGCGAGACCGTGCAGCGGATGCACGAGCGCGTCCAGGACGTGCCCGGGTTCCTCGGCTACGAGTCCGCCCGGACCCCCGGCGGGATCGGGATCACCGTCGCCTACTTCCGGGACCTGGAGTCCCTCACCGCCTGGCGGGACGACGCCGAGCACGAGGCCGCCAAGCGGCACGGGCGGGAGCACTGGTACGAGCGGTACAGCGTCCACATCGGGCGCGTCGAGCAGAGCTACCACTATGAGCGCTAGCGCCGACGCCGATCCCCTGGCCTTCGCCCGGGAGCTCCGGCTCCCGGGGCTCATCGACGTGCACACGCACTTCATGCCGCAGAACGTGCTCGACAAGGTCTGGGCGTACTTCGACTCCGTCGGGCCGCTCACCGGCGTCGCCTGGCCCATCGCCTACCGCGAGGAGGAGGACCGCCGGGTCGAGATCCTGCGCGGGTTCGGGGTGCTCGCGTTCACCGCGATGCTCTATCCGCACAAGGCGGGGATGGCCCGGTGGCTCAATGAGTGGGCCGTCCGTTTCGCCGGCCGGACGGACGGCTGCCTGCACACCGCGACCTTCTATCCCGAGGACGGTGCGCTCGACTACGTCTCCCGGGCCGTCGAGGGCGGGGCACGGGTGTTCAAGGTGCACCTTCAGGTGGGGGACTTCGATCCCGACCACGATGAGCTGCGCGACGTCTGGGGGCTGCTCTCCGACACCGGGGTGCCCGCCGTCGTCCACTGCGGGTCCGGGCCCGCGCCCGGGCGGTTCACCGGGCCGGAGCCCATGCGGCGGCTGCTCGCGCGGCATCCGCGGCTCAAGGTGATCGTCGCGCACATGGGGATGCCGGAGTACGGGGACTTCCTCGACCTCGCCGAGCGGTACGAGGGGGTCTTCCTCGACACGACCATGGCGTTCACCGACTTCGCCGAGCGGCTCTCGCCCTTCCCCTTGGACGCGCGCAAGCGGCTGCTCGATCTCGGGGACCGTGTGCTGCTCGGTTCCGACTTTCCCAATATCCCGTATCCCTACGGGCATCAGCTCCACGCCCTCGCCCGGCTCGACCTGGGGGACGACTGGCTGCGGGGCGTCTGTCACGACAATGCCGCGCGGCTCTTCGGGCTTCCGCTCGCGTCGGTTTCTCAGGGAATTCACAGATAGCGCCAAGGACGCTCTCAGCACCCCCGCCGAGCGTGGTCCCATGACCACCACGACGCCCCGGGGGCGAACCGAGATGCTCAGACCGGACGGCACCGCCGTACGCGTGCTCGTCGTCGACGACGAGGCGTCGCTCACCGAACTGCTCTCCATGGCCCTGCGGTACGAGGGCTGGGAGGTCCACAGCGTCGGCGACGGCGCCTCGGCGCTCCGCGCCGCGCGCGAGTTCCGGCCGGACGCCGTGCTGCTCGACGTGATGCTGCCGGACATGGACGGGCTCGCCGTCCTCGGCCGGCTGCGCCGCGAACTGCCCGACGTGCCCGTGCTGTTCCTCACCGCGAAGGACGCCGTCGAGGACCGGATCGCCGGGCTCACGGCCGGCGGCGACGACTACGTCACCAAGCCGTTCAGCCTGGAGGAGGTCGTCGCCCGGCTGCGCGGCCTGATCCGCCGTTCCGGCGCGGCCGCGGCCGCCCGCGACGACTCCGTGCTCGTCGTGGGCGACCTGCGGCTCGACGAGGACAGCCACGACGTGTCCCGGGGCGGCGACCCCATTCACCTCACCGCCACCGAGTTCGAGCTGCTGCGGTACCTGATGCGCAACCCGCGGCGGGTGCTCAGCAAGGCGCAGATCCTGGACCGGGTCTGGTCGTACGACTTCGGCGGGCAGGCCAATGTCGTCGAGCTGTACATCTCCTACCTGCGGCGGAAGATCGATGCCGGGCGGGCGCCGATGATCCACACCCGGCGCGGGGCCGGGTATCTCATCAAGCCCGCGGAGTAGGGGCGGTGAGGGTGCTCGCCGGGCGTCGCCGCGGGCGGCGTCTTCCGGGGTGGCTGGCCGGGCGTTTCCCCGAACGTCCTCCCGGGCGCTTCCCCGGGCGTCTTCGTGGGCGCTTCCCCGGGCGTCTTCGCGCGCCTCTGTCCCTCCGTACGCGGCTCGTCGTCTCCGCCGTCGTCCTCATCGCCGTGGTCGCCGCGGTGATCGGCACGGTGACCACGATCGCGTTCCGGTCGTACCTGTACGACCAGGCCGACGGCCGGCTGCGCGAGGTCGCCGGGCGGGCCGCAGGGCCGCAGCCCACCACGCTGCTGCCGGACCCGGACCGCGGCGGGCCCGCGTCGTTCGACGGGCTGCGGCTCAAGGACCCGATGGGCTTCCTGGTCGGACCCGGCGCCCCCCTCGGCACCGTCGGCGCGGTGCTTCTGGACGGGGAACTGCAGACCGCCGCGGTCTCCACCGAGGTCGCGGACGACACCGAGGGCCCCCGCTACAAGCTGCGCACCCTGGACGAGCAGCAGCGCGCCGCCCTCGCCGCCGTCCCCCGCGACGACGCGCCGCACACCGCCGAGCTCCCCGGCCTCGGCTCCTACCGTGTCGCGTACGCGGTCGGGGTGAACGGCACGTACCTCGTGGGCACCCCGCTCGCCGAGGTCGACGACGCGCTGTCCACGCTGATCGTGGTCGAGCTGAGCGTCACCGGCGCGGGCCTGGTCGCCGCCTCGCTCGCCGGCACCGTCCTCGTACGCATCGCCCTGCGGCCGCTCAGAAGGGTCGCCGCCACCGCCACCCAGGTCGCCGAACTCCCCCTGCACAGCGGCGAACCGGTCCTGCACCAGCGGGTGCCGGAAGCCGATCCGCGCACCGAGGTCGGGCAGGTCGGTGCGGCCATCAACCGGATGCTGGACCACGTCCACGCGGCGCTGAACGCGCGGCAGCAGAGCGAGACCCGGGTCCGGCGGTTCGTCGCCGACGCCAGCCACGAGCTGCGCACCCCGCTCGCCTCGATCCGCGGGTACGCCGAGCTGACCCGGCGCGGGCCCGAGGAGTGCGGGCCCGACACCCGGCACGCGTTGGGGCGGATCGAGTCCGAGGCGGTCCGGATGACCGGGCTGGTGGAGGACCTGCTGCTGCTGGCCCGGCTGGACGCCGGGCGGCCGCTCGACGTCGTCGAGACGGATCTGTCGGCCCTCGTCGTGGACGCCGTGAGCGACGCGCGCGCCGCCGGGCCCGGTCACGGGTGGCGGGTCGAGCTGCCGGCCGAGCCCGTCTGCGTACGCGGCGACTCCGCCCGCCTCCACCAAGTCCTCCTCAACCTGCTCGGCAACGCCCGCGCCCACACCCCGCCCGGCACCAAGGTGACCGCGCGGCTGCGGATCGAAGGGGCGGACGCCGCGGTCGTCGACGTCGAGGACGAGGGGCCGGGGATCCCGGCCGAGCTGCTGCCGCACGTCTTCGAGCGGTTCGCGCGCGGCGACGCCTCCCGCTCCCGGCACGCCGGGTCCACCGGGCTCGGGCTGTCGATCGTGCGGGCCGTCGTCGCCGCGCACGGCGGCGCGGCGAGCGTCGACTCCGTGCCGGGGCGCACGACGTTCTCCGTGCGGCTGCCCCGGACCCAGGACACCTCACAGCCGGACCACAGGCTCATCACACAGGCGTGACAGCCCGCCCCGGAACCGTCTGGGGCATGCGAACCGACACCCTGGCGGGGGCGTTCCCCGCCCTCCCGGCCCTCCCCGCCCGCGAGCATCTGCCCGTGGGCGGCGCCGGCCGGCCGCCCGTACTCGATGTCGTGATCCCCGTGTTCAACGAGGAGAAGGACCTCGAACCCTGCGTCCGGCGGCTGCACACGCACCTCGCCGCCACGTTCCCGTACGCCTTCCGGATCACCGTCGCCGACAACGCCTCGACCGACCGCACGCCCGAGATCGCGGCCGGGCTGGCCACGACCGTGCCCGAGGTCCGGTCGGTGCGGCTGGAGCAGAAGGGGCGGGGGCGGGCCCTGCGGACCGTGTGGTCGGCGTCGGACGCGCCGGTCCTCGCGTACATGGACGTGGACCTGTCCACCGACCTGAACGCGCTGCTCCCGCTGGTCGCCCCGCTGATCTCGGGCCACTCCGACCTCGCGATCGGCTCCCGGCTCGCCCGCTCCTCGCGGGTGGTGCGCGGGCCGAAGCGGGAGCTGATCTCCCGGGCGTACAACCTGATCCTGCGCGGCTCGCTGGCCGCGCGGTTCTCCGACGCGCAGTGCGGGTTCAAGGCGATCCGGCGGGAGGTCGCAGAGCGGCTGCTGCCGATGGTCGAGGACACCGGCTGGTTCTTCGACACGGAGATGCTGGTGCTGGCGGAGCGGGCCGGGCTGCGGATCCACGAGGTGCCGGTCGACTGGGTCGACGACCCCGACTCGACCGTGCACATCGTGCGGACGGCGACCGAGGACCTGAAGGGCGTCTGGCGGGTGGGGCGGGCCCTCGCGACCGGCTCGTTGCCGCTGGAGCGGCTGGCCCGGCCGTTCGGGGACGACCCGCGGGACCGTGAACTGCCGGGCGTGCCGGGTGGGTTGACCCGGCAGGTGGTGGGGTTCTGCGCGGTGGGGGTGCTGTCCACCGTGCTGCATCTGGCGCTGTACTCCGGGTTCCGGCTCGGGGTCGGACCCCAACTCGCCAATGCGGCAGCTCTGTTGCTCTCCGCCGTCGCCAACACCGCCGCCAACCGGCGGCTCACCTTCGGCGTACGGGGACGGGCCCGCGCACTGCGCCACCAGGCGCAGGGGCTGGTGATCTTCGGTATCGGCCTGGCCCTGACCAGCGGCTCGCTCGCCGCGCTCGGCGTGGCGACCGGCGCCCCGGCGCACTCCGCCGAACTCGCGGTGCTGATCACCGCCAACCTCGCGGCGACCGTGCTGCGGTTCCTTCTCTTCCGGCTCTGGGTGTTCCCGGAGCGAGCGGCTTCCAAGGATGTGCGATGACGACGACCGTTTTCCGAAAGCTGTGGCGGGGGCGGGCCGACGACGCGCCCTGGGTGCGGCCCGTGTTCCTCCTGCTGCTGCTCGCCACCGGGCTGCTCTATCTGTGGAATCTCGGTGCCTCCGGCTACGCCAACTCCTTCTACTCCGCCGCGGCGCAGGCCGGCGGCCAGAGCTGGAAGGCATTCTTCTTCGGCTCGCTCGACGCGGGCAACGCCATCACCGTGGACAAGCCGCCGGCCGCGCTGTGGCCGATGGCGCTGTCCGTGCGGCTGTTCGGGCTCGGGTCGTGGCAGATCCTCGTGCCCGAGGTGCTGATGGGCGTGGCGACGGTCGCCGTGCTGTACGCCGCGGTGCGGCGGCGGTTCGGGGCCGGGGCGGGGCTGCTCGCGGGCGCGGTGCTCGCGCTCACGCCGGTGGCGGCCCTGATGTTCCGGTTCAACAACCCGGACGCGCTGCTGGCGCTGCTGACGACGGTCGCCGTGTACTGCGTGCTGCGGGCGCTGGAGCAGGGCGCGACGAAGTGGCTGGTCTGGGCGGGGGTGGCGCTCGGCTTCGCGTTCCTCGCGAAGACGCTGCAGGCGTTCCTGGTGCTGCCGGCGCTGGCCCTGGTGTACGCGGTGTGCGCGCCGGTCGGGTTCGGGCGTCGGCTCGGACAGCTCGCGGGCGCAGGGCTCGCGCTGGTGGTCTCCGGCGGCTGGTGGGTGGCGGCGGTCGAGCTGTGGCCCAAGTCCTCGCGCCCGTACGTCGGCGGCTCTCAGACCAACAGCTTCCTGGAGCTGACCTTCGGCTACAACGGCCTCGGCCGGCTCAACGGCAACGAGGTCGGGAGCGTGGGGGGCGGCAGGACGATGCGTCTCCCGGAGGGCGTCGAGCAGCTGCCCGGCGGAGGAGCCGCAGGCGCAGGGGGCGGCGGCTGGGGCGAGACCGGTCTGCTGCGGATGTTCAACGACTCCGTCGGCGGGCAGATCTCCTGGCTGCTGCCGGCCGCGCTGTTCCTGCTGGTCGCGGGTCTGGTGATCACCCGGCGGGCGCCGCGCACCGACACGGCTCGGGCCGCGTTCCTGGTGTGGGGCGGGTCGCTGCTGACGACGGTGGCCGTGTTCAGTTTCATGGCGGGGATCTTCCACGAGTACTACACGGTGGGCCTGGCCCCCTCTGTCGCGGCGCTGACCGGCATGGGCGCGGCGGTGCTGTGGGAGGAGCGGGGCCGCTGGGCCGCGTCGGCGGCGCTGGCGGCGACGGTCGCCGGGACGGCCGTGTGGGCGTATGTGCTGCTCGGCCGCACGCCCGACTGGCTGCCGTGGCTGCGCACGACGGTGCTGGTGGCGGGCCTCGCGGCCGCCGCGGGGCTGCTGTTCGCCGGCCGGGCGGACCGGCGGCTCGGCCTGGCGCTCGCGGGCCTGGGGCTCGCGGCGGGCCTCGCGGGACCGGTCGCGTACACGCTGGCGACGGTGGACGCGGGACACCAGGGCTCGATCGTGACGGCCGGCCCGTCGGGTGCGGCCATGGGCGGCCGGGGCCGCATGATGATCATGTACGGGCCTGACGGCCGGGCCGTCCCCCCGGGCACGGCGCCCGGCAACCGAGCCGCCCCCGGCAACCCCGGCGGCATGCCCCCCACCCAGGGCACGGCACCCGGCAACGCCCCCGGCGGCCCGGGAGGCTTCGGCCGCGACGGCAACCGGGGCTCGTCGTCCATGGGTCCCGGCGGCCGCGGTGGTCCCGGCGGACTCCTCAACGGTGCGAGCGTCGGCGCCGAGGCGAAGGCGGCGCTCTCCGCGGACGCCGACGCGTACACGTGGGTCGCCGCCGCGGTCGGCGCGCAGAACGCGGCCAGTTACCAACTCGCCACCGAGCAGCCGGTCATGGCGATCGGCGGCTTCAACGGCAGCGACCCGTCGCCGACGCTCGCGCAGTTCAAGCAGTACGTCGCCCAGGGGCGGATCCACTGGTTCGTCGGCAGCGGCGAAGGCGGTGAGGGCGCCGGGATGCGGATGGGCGGTCCCGGTGGCGGGACCAGCAGCGACATCGCCGCGTGGGTCGCGGACACCTTCGAGAAGACCACTCTCGACGGGGCCGTTCTCTACGACCTGACCAAGCGGAAGTAGGGCGTCCACAACTCGCCGAGAAATCGCTATACAGCGTACGAGGATCCCTTGTACGGTGTACGACGTCACGTCTCGTACACCGTACAAGGGGGAACCATGACGGCGACGACCACCGCCGGCACACCGGCCGCCACAAGCGGCCGTCATCCGCAGCGCTGGCTGATCCTCGGCGTGATCTGTCTCGCCCAGCTCACCGTGCTGCTCGACAACACCGTCCTGAGCGTGGCGATCCCCTCGCTCACCACCGAACTGCACGCCTCCACCAGCGACATCCAGTGGATGATCAACGCCTACTCGCTGGTCCAGTCGGGTCTGCTGCTCACCGCCGGTAACGCGGCCGACCGCTACGGCCGCAAGAAGCTGCTCGCCGTCGGTCTCGCGCTGTTCGGCCTCGGCTCGCTCGCCGCCGGACTGGCCGACTCCACCGCGCAGCTGATCGCCGCCCGCGCGGGCATGGGCGTCGGCGGCGCGCTGCTGATGACCACCACCCTCGCCGTCGTCATGCAGATCTTCGACGACTCCGAGCGGGTCAAGGCCATCGCGCTGTGGGCCACGGTCGGTTCCCTCGGCTTCGCCGCGGGCCCGCTGATCGGCGGCGCGATCCTCAACCACTTCTGGTGGGGAATGATCTTCCTCATCAACATCCCGGTGGCCGTCGTCGGCCTGGTCGCGGTGCTGAAGCTGGTGCCGGAGTCCAAGAACCCGCAGGGCGACCGCCCCGACCTGCTCGGCGCGCTGCTCTCCACCGTCGGCATGACCGCCGCCGTCTACGCGATCATCACCGGGCCCGAGCACGGCTGGACCTCCACCGAGGTGCTGGTGCCGGCCGCGATCGGCCTCGTCGTGCTCGCCGCCTTCGCGGTGTGGGAGCTGAAGATCCCGTACCCGATGCTCGACATGCACTTCTTCCGCAACCAGAAGTTCGTCGGTGCGGTGGCCGGCGCCATCCTGGTCATGTTCGGCATGGGCGGCTCGCTCTTCCTGCTCACCCAGCACCTGCAGTTCGTCCTCGGCTACGAGCCGCTCGAGGCCGGTCTGCGGATGGCGCCGCTCGCGCTGACCGTGGTCGCGCTCAACCTCACCGGCGTCGGCCCGCGGATCGTCATGAAGCTCGGCACCCCGCTCACCGTCACCGTCGGCATGACCCTGGTCGCCGCCGGGCTCGGCTCGATCGCCCTGATCGGCGGCGGCTCCGACGGCACCTACTGGGGCATGCTGCTCGGCCTGGTCCTGATGGGCGTCGGCCTCGCCGTCTCCAACCCGGCCATGGCCAACGCCATCATGAGCGCCATCCCGCCGGAGAAGGCCGGCGTCGGCGCGGGCGTCAACGGCACCCTCGCGGAGTTCGGCAACGGCCTCGGCGTCGCCGTCCTCGGCGCGGTCCTCAACGCCCGGTTCGCCGCGCTGGTCACCGTCACCGCCACCTCGCTCCCGGCGGCCCTGGCCGCGGCCGGCGACGAGGCGGAGCGGGCGCAGATCTCGGACGCCTTCGCGCGAGGCCTGCAGACCAGCCAGCTGGTCGGCGCGGTCGCGGTGTTCGCCGGCGGTCTGCTGGCGGCGGCGCTGCTGAAGCGGGCCGAGCGGTCCGAGCAGGCCGCCGGTGAGGCCGCGGAGGGCGAGCAGTCGGCCGTGGCTGCCTAGCATGGTCACGGACCACTGACTGACGGAGGAACGCGATGGTCAAGGCAGCCGATCGGGCCAAGAACCCGGCGCGTTCCAGCGTCTGGCTGGAGAAGAGGGCCGCCCGCAGCGGGGGCGGCCCGGCCGGGCTCGACCGGGACCGGATCGTGGCCGCCTCGGTCCGGATGCTCGACGAGGAGGGCCTGGCCAAGCTGTCGATGCGCAAGCTGGCCACCGAACTCGGCGTCACGGCGATGTCCCTGTACTGGTACGTGGACACCAAGGACGACATCATCGAGTACGCCCTCGACACCTGCTACGGCGAGATCGACCTCGCCGCGGTGGACGCGGCCGGCGACTGGCGGCAGCGGATCAGGACACTCGCCCTGGCCTACCGCCGGATGCTGGTCCGGCACCCGTGGATGTCGCCGTGCGCGGGCCAGTACCTGAACATCGGCCCGCACGCGATCGCCGTCGGCTCCGAGATCCAGGCGGCGATCCGGGACACCGGTCTGCCGATCGGCCGTCAGCCGAGCGCGATGTCGGCGGTCTTCCAGTTCGTGTACGGCTACGGCACCATCGAGGCCCAGTTCGGCCGCAGCGCCGCGGACGCCGGGATGTCGCAGGACGACTTCTACACCGACTCGATCAAGGCGTTCCGCGAGGACGAGCAGTTCCTGGACGCCCTGGAGGGCATGGGCGACATCCTCGACGAGCGGCAGTCGCACGGCAGTGTCAGCGCCATCTGGGACCGTGACTTCGACTACGCGCTGGACGTGCTGGTGGCGGGCATCGAGGTCATGGTCGAACGCCAGCGCGACGAGGAATGACGAAGTGGCAGGCCGTCCCCTGCCTGCCACTTCGTGAACCCGGCCGCGCCTTCGCTCGGAGCGCGGCCGGGGGCTTTTTCCGCCTGCCCGCGCCCCGCTACTTCGCCTCCGCCGCCGCGCTGTTGCTCTTCAGCGCGACCTCCTTGATGAACAGCGTCACCAGGAAGGCGAGCAGGGCGAACGGCGCCGAGTAGAGGAAGATGTCGCCGATCCCGTGCCCGTACGCGTCCTCCATGACCGTGCGGATCGGGGCCGGCAGCTTGTCCATGTCAGGGATCCCGCCGCCCGTGCCGCCCTGGCCCATGGCCGCCGCGGCCTTCGGGCCCAGCTCGGCGAGGCCCTCCTTGACGTAGTCGGTGACCCGGTGGGCCATGATCGCGCCGAGCGCCGAGACGCCGATCGCGCCGCCGAGGGAGCGGAAGAAGGTGACGACGGAAGAGGCCGCGCCGAGGTCGGAGGGGTCGACCTGGTTCTGGGTGCAGAGCACGAGGTTCTGCATCATCATGCCGAGGCCGAGACCCAGGACCGCCATGAACAGGGCGATGTGCCAGTACTCGGTGTCATACCGGACCGTGCCGAGCAGGCCGAGGCCGCCGGTGGCGAGCGCGCCGCCGCTGATCAGCCAGGCCTTCCAGCGGCCGGTCTTGGTGATGATCATGCCGGAGGCCGTGGACGAGACGAACAGGCCCGCGATCATCGGGATGGTGAGGACGCCGGACATCGTCGGCGACTCGTTCCGGGCCAGCTGGAAGTACTGGCTGAAGAACACCGTGCCGGCGAACATCGCGACGCCCACGAAGAGCGAGGCCAGCGAGGCGAGGGTGATCGTGCGGTTGCGGAAGAGGCGCAGCGGGATGATCGGCTCGCTCGCCCGCGACTCGACGAACAGGAAGACCGCGCCGAGCAGGACCGAGCCGCCGACCATGACGGCCGTCTGCCAGGACATCCAGTCGTACTTGTCGCCGGCGAAGGTGACCCAGATCAGCAGCAGCGAGACCGCGGCGCTGATGAAGAACGCGCCCGCCCAGTCGACCTTCGCGTCCCGCTTCACGACCGGGAGCTTCAGGGTCTTCTGCAGCACGACCAGGGCAATCAGCGCGAACGGCACGCCGACGTAGAAGCACCAGCGCCAGCCGAGCCACTCGGTGTCGGTGATCACGCCGCCGAGCAGCGGGCCGCCGACGGTGGCGACGGCGAAGACCGCGCCGAGGTAGCCGCTGTACCGGCCGCGCTCGCGGGGGGCGATCATCGCGGCCAGGATGATCTGGGAGAGCGCGGTGAGACCGCCGACGCCTATGCCCTGGACGACGCGGCAGGCGATCAGCATGCCGGTGCTCTGGGCGAGGCCGGCCACGAGCGAACCGGCCACGTAGATGAGCAGGGCGACCTGGACGAGCAGCTTCTTGGAGAAGAGGTCGGCCAGCTTGCCCCACAGCGGCGTGGTCGCCGTCATCGACAGCAGGGCCGCGGTGACGA
Source organism: Streptomyces solicamelliae (assembly GCF_045348655.1). Taxonomy (NCBI): domain Bacteria; kingdom Bacillati; phylum Actinomycetota; class Actinomycetes; order Kitasatosporales; family Streptomycetaceae; genus Streptomyces; species Streptomyces solicamelliae. The sequence continues at coordinate 3,461,461 of NZ_CP160404.1, read as the reverse complement.
CCCAGGTGTACGCGGACTGCCCGCCGCCGAGGTCGGTGATGATCTGGGGCAGCGCGTTGGAGACGATCGTCGACGACAGGATCGCGACGAACATGCCGAGAAGCAGCCCGGAGAGCGCCTCCATGATCTGCCGGTGGGACATGGGCGCCCCGGAGGCGGGTCCGCCCGCTTGTGTCGCGGGGGCGGCGGTGGTCGTGGCCATGAACTTCCTTCGTCGTCAGGCGTGGTGGGCGCGGCAGTCCCCGAAGGCGTCGCGGAACCGGGAGAGCATCGCGGTCAGCTGCTCGATGTCGTCGTCGGACCAGTCCGCCAGCTTCTGTGCGAGCATCGCGGTGAGCCGGCGGTCCAGCTCGGCGAGCTTGTCGCTCCCCTCGGCGGTGAGGCGGAGGATGCGCGAGCGCCGGTCGTCCGGGTCGGGCAGCCGCTCGACCCAGCCGCGCTCGACGGCATGGGCGACGTGCCGGCTGCTGACCGACATGTCGACGCCCATCAGCTCGGAGATCCGGCCGATGCGCAGGTCGCCGTGGCGCTGGACCAGGGCGATCACCCCGGCGGTGCCGGGCGGGCAGTCGGCGGGCAGGGAGCGCGCCATGCCGCGTCTGACCGCGCTGATGGCGCTGACCTGGCGGGTGAGGTTCTCGTACCGGTTCGGCTCGTCCACGGCTACCCCAGACATCTTGTTGCTTAGGGCAACCATAGAGATAGATGGTTGCTTCAGGCAAACTAAAACGGTCAAACGGCGCTAAAGAAACGGCAAAGGGGGAGGTGATGGGGTAGGCGATGTGCGGGACCGGTGCCGGAGCCCGGGGCGGGGGTTGGGGCCGCAACCCCCGGTTCGCTAGGGTCCCTTCCCATGGCACACAACCCCCATGCCCCGCAGGGCCAGGGCCCCGAGGGCTCTTACGACCCGGCCGGCAGCACCCAGATGTTCCGCGCCTTCGTCGACGAGGCCGGCCCGCAGCGCCAGGCCCAGCCCGCCGCCCAGTCCTCCGGCCCCCGGGTGGGCCTGATCGTCGGCATCGTCGCTGCGATCGCCGTCGTCGCCGCGGTCGCCTGGCTCGCGCTGGGCTGATCGCCCGCGCTCGTCATTTCCAGGTCGCCGTGACCTTCTGCGTGTCGACGTGCATGCCGAGGGGGACGCGCCAGGATTCCACACACACCGTGTAGGTGTGCCGCTTCGACGTGCCCGCGGCGATCGGCGCCGGCAGGGGCTGGGTGGAGGCGATGGTCGCCCAGTCGACGCCCAGGGCGCCGATGATGTGCGTCTCGAAGGCGACCGTGCCCGAGCCGGCGGCCGTGCCGCCGGTGTTGCGGAAGGTGAGGGTGACTCGCTCGCACCAGCGGCGGTCGGCGTCGGCGAGCTCCGGGACGGAGAGCGTCAGCAGGGCGGGGCCCGGGGGCGGCGGTGTCGTACCGGACGGGCGAGGCGTGCTCGGGGTGCCGGGGGCGCTCGGCGGGGTTCCGGAGGTGCCCGGGGCCGGGAGCGGCGGAGTCGTCGCGCCGGGGAGCGTGGGGCCGGTGGCTCCGGCGCCCGGCAGCGTCACCGTCGCCGAGCCCGTCGGCGTACCGGGGCCGGCCTCCGTGTCCGTACCCGCATCCGCGCCCGTCGCCTCCGGCTTCGGGGACGAGGTGCTCGACGTCGTCCCGCTCGCCGAGGGGCTGTCCAGGGGGACCAGGCGCACCGGGCCCGAGGGCGTGGCCGCGCCGCCCGGCGAGGCCACACCGCGGGCGCCCACCGCCGCGTAGCCCTCGCCGTCGTTCCCGCCGCCGCACGCGGTCAGCGCCCCGCCGAGGCAGAGCGCCGCCGCCAGAAACCCCAGCCGCCTCCGTCGCATCGCGCCAGTGTGGCTGACGGTCCGTCAAGAAGGAAGCGAAAGGGTGGACTTCCTGCGCGGGTGCGGCCGGTGTGGTAGGCCGCTCAGTCCGCGATCAGGCCCTCGCGCAGCTGTGCCAGCGTGCGCGTGAGCAGCCGCGAGACGTGCATCTGCGAGATGCCGACCTCCTCGCCGATCTGCGACTGCGTCATGTTGGCGAAGAACCGCAGCATGATGATCTGCCGTTCCCTGGGCGGGAGTTTGGCCAGCAGCGGCTTCAGCGACTCGCGGTACTCCACGCCCTCGAGCGCGGTGTCCTCGTAGCCGAGCCGGTCCGCGAGCGAGCCCTCGCCGCCGTCGTCCTCGGGCGACGGGGAGTCGAGCGAGGAGGCGGTGTACGCGTTGCCGACCGCGAGGCCGTCGACGACGTCCTCCTCCGACACCCCCAGTACCGCGGCGAGTTCGGGGACTGTGGGGGAGCGGTCCAGCTTCTGCGACAGCTCGTCACTGGCCTTCGTCAGCGCCAGGCGCAGCTCCTGCAGCCGGCGCGGCACCCGCACCGACCACGAGGTGTCGCGGAAGAAGCGCTTGATCTCGCCGACCACCGTCGGCATCGCGAACGTCGGGAATTCCACGCCCCGTTCGCAGTCGAAACGGTCGATGGCCTTGATCAGACCGATCGTGCCGACCTGGACGATGTCCTCCATCGGCTCGTTGCGCGAGCGGAACCGGGCCGCCGCGTACCGCACCAGCGGGAGGTTGAGTTCGATGAGGGTGTCGCGGACGTAGGTCCGCTCCGGGCTGTCCGCCGCCACGCCGTCGGCGTCGAGGGCGCGCAGCCTGAGGAACAGGGAGCGGGACAGCGTGCGGGTGTCGATGGCTCCCGAAGGCACGGGAAGCTGCTCGGCGGGCTCGTTCACGGGGAGCGTGAGCACCTTCGAGCTGCCCTGTTCTGCGGACATGCCACCCCCTTGAGGTCGCGGGACGGTCGCGGCGGCCACGACCATCGGAGGAACGCAGCCTCCACCTGAATACCGGAGGCGGGGCTGCGCCAAACGCGGTTCCAGCAGAATGTCACATGTCGGCAACACGCTGTAGTGACTTGTCGACAAGGCGGGGGCGGATATCCGCAGGAAACAAGGGGTGTACGGCATTTGGGGAGCGTCGGAACTGCTCCGAACCGGTCTACCCGTTCCGGCTATGCCTCGATCCGATTTGCGGATCTCAACCGGGCGAAGCTGCGGGCGAGGAGCCTTGACACGTGCATCTGCGAAACCCCGAGTTCCTGGCTGATCTGAGACTGGGTCAGATTGCTGTAGTAACGGAGCATCAGGATGCGCTGCTCCCGCTCGGGGAGTTGGACGAGCAGGTGCCGGACGAGGTCGCGGTGTTCGACGCCGGCGAGCGCGGGGTCCTCGTAGCCGAGCCGGTCGAGCAGTCCGGGCAGCCCGTCGCCCTCCTGGGCCGCCTCGAGGGAGGTGGCGTGGTACGAGCGGCCGGCCTCGATGCAGGCCAGCACCTCGTCCTCGCCGATCTTCAGGCGCTCGGCGATCTCGGCGGTGGTGGGGGAGCGCCCGTGGGCGGTGGTCAGGTCCTCCGTGGCGCCGTTGACCTGGACCCAGAGCTCGTGGAGGCGCCGCGGTACGTGGACGGTGCGCACGTTGTCGCGGAAGTACCGCTTGATCTCGCCGACGACGGTCGGCATGGCGAAGGTCGGGAACTGCACGCCCCGGTCCGGGTCGAACCGGTCGATGGCGTTGATCAGGCCGATGGTGCCGACCTGGACGACGTCCTCCATCGGCTCGTTGCGGGAGCGGAAGCGGGCCGCCGCGTACCGCACCAGGGGCAGGTTGGCCTCGATCAGCGCGCCGCGGATCCGGTCGTGCTCGGGGGTGCCCGGCTCCAGGTTCTTCAGCTGCCCGAAGAGCACCTGGGTGAGCGCCCGGGTGTCGGCCCCACGGCTGCTGCGCTCGCGCTCCCGCGGTCGGGGGGCGTCGGGCTCCTGCTCGCCCGAGGACTCGGGCTGGGGCGGCACCTGAGGCGCAGTACTGGCCGGCACGTTCACGCCACCCCTCTGGCTGGTCTTGCTGGTCAACTACGGTCAACTCATCCGTCAAAAGCGGTCATAGCATCACAAGACATGTCCACTGTGTGCAAGCACCGTATAAGCACGTGTTGAGGGCAAGTTGGACGGGTAGGGGGTGGGTGGAGAAGCAGCAAGGCCCCCCGCCGCGAAGGCGAGGGGCCATGATCCGGGGCCGTGCTCCCGGCCTGCGGGTCGGTCAGAACTCGTAGTCCGCGATCACCCACGTGGCGAACTCACGCCACTGGGCGGCGGCCGCCTGGTGGTCGGGGTGCTCGATGTACCGCTTCAGCGCGTCCGTGTCCTCGACCGCCGAGTTGATGGCGAAGTCGTAGGCGATGGGGCGGTCGGTGATGTTCCAGGCGCACTCCCAGTGCGTCAGCTCCGGAATCACCCCGCCCAGGGCCTTGAAGGCCTCGGCGCCGGCCACGACGCGCGGCTCGTCGCGCTCCACCCCGTCGTTGAGCTTGAACAGGACCAGATGGCGGATCACAGCAGGACTCCTCGTCGGTGCTCTAGTTGACGAGCTCGGTCATGAACTCGCCGACGCCCTGTGCGGCGGACGATATGCCCTCGAACCCTACCCCGACGAGCTCAGCGGCCCTCTTGGGCGAGACGACGATCGTGTACAGCACAAAGACGATGACGATCCACAGTGCGATCTTCTTCGCCTCGACCATCAGTTCTGCCCTCCCCGGCGCGGTCGCGTGAGTCTAACCGAGCCCTTACCCCGTTCTTAAGGACCAATGGCCCGGCTTTCGAGGCCCTTTGCCGGGCTTCAGGGGCCGGGCGAAGGGCGCACGATGGAACAGAGCCCGACGGATCTGGCAGGAATCCGGCGGCTCGTGGAACCGGCCTCCACTGCGGGGCCCGCCCGCGCACTCCCCCGAGCGCGGCGCGGACTTGCGGGTCCGGTTCCGATACGACGAAGGGCCCGGTGCGATGCACCGGGCCCTTCGTACAGAAGCGGTAGCGGAGGGATTTGAACCCTCGGTGACTTGCGCCACACTCGCTTTCGAGGCGAGCTCCTTCGGCCGCTCGGACACGCTACCGAGAGAGAGCTTAGCCCAAAGGTGCCCCTGCGATGAAATCCATATCCCCGGAGGCGTCGTCCGCAGGTCAGCGGGCCCGGAAGAAGGCCGTCAGCTGAGCCGAGCACTCCTCCGCCAGCACACCGGCGATCACCTCGGGGCGGTGGTTCAGCCGGCGGTCGCGCACGAGGTCCCAGAGCGAGCCGGCCGCGCCCGCCTTCTCGTCCACCGCGCCGTACACGACCCGGTCGACCCGCGCCTGGACCAGCGCGCCCGCGCACATCACGCACGGTTCGAGGGTGACGACGAGCGTGCAGCCGGTCAGCCGCCACTCCCCGCGGATCTCCGCCGCCCGGCGCAGGGCGAGGACCTCCGCGTGCGCGGTCGGGTCGTGGGTCGCCTCGCGCTCGTTGTGCCCGGCGGCGAGGACCGCGCCGTCCGGGCCCAGCAGGACCGCGCCGACCGGCACGTCGCCGCCCAGGGCGGCCGCGTCGGCCTCCGCCATCGCGAGCCGCATCGCGGCGCGCCAGGGGTCGCGTACGGGGTCGTGGACGACGGGGGTGTGGGTGACAGGGTCGGGAACGGAATCGGGACCGGCGGCGGCCGGTCCCGATCCGGGTGGTACGGACTGCATCACTAGCGGACGGTCTCCAGCACTTCCGCGGCGCCGAGGACGTCCGCGATCTCGTTGAGTGCCTCGCCCGGCTCCAGCGACCGCAGCGCGCGCTCCGACACGCCCAGGTCGTCGAGGACCAGCCGGTCGCCGACCGGACCCGAGGGCGCCGCGTCGGCGGCCGCGCCGCCGTCGTCGTCCCCGTCGTCCTCGGCCTCCGGCTCGCCGTCCTCGGTGCCGTCGAGGTCCAGCGCGTCCAGGTCGTCGGCGTCGTCGTCCCGGTCCGTGCCCAGGATCTCCTTGGTCAGGATCTCCCCGTAGGACGAGCGGGCGGCGGCGGCCCCGTCCGAGACGTAGATGCGAGGGTCGTCCTCACCCTCGACACGGACGATGGCGAACCACGCGTCCTCCTGCTCCATGTAGACGACCACCGTGTCCTCGTCGACCGACGCCTCGCGGGCGAGCTCGGTCAGGTCGGACAGGGTCTCCACGTCGTCGAGTTCCGTGTCGCTCGCTTCCCACCCGTCTTCGGTGCGCGCGAGCAGTGCGGCGAAGTACACCGTGACTCTCCCACTGATCAGAGGTGTGTCGAACCGGCGGTGCGCTCCGTAGCCCCGCCCAATCGGCATCGTGGCAGAAAGAGCGGCTTCAGGAGAGGTCTTCTGCTCTTGCGTCGTGCATCAGTCTGACCTCCGGACGCGCTTGGCAGACCCGTGCGGGTCACCAGCGGAACGTCCGCATGCGCATCGCCTGGCGCATTCGGGCCGCCCTGGCCCGGCGTGGCTGGACGCGTTCGCGCAGCGCCCTGGCCTCGTTCAGATCGCGCAGGAACTGGGCGCGTCGCCGCCGGCGCTCGGCGTCGGTCTCGCGCGGTTCGTCGTCCTGTCGCTGCTGCGGCATGGCCCACCACCCCACGGGCAGGGTTCCGTGTACGACTCCGTGTACGGAACCGTGTACGAGCCCACCTTCTCTCCACGGCGTGGGTGGACGCCAGTGCGGGCTACTGTTGGCGCATGCGTCTCCACGTCGTCGATCACCCGCTGGTCGCCCACAAGCTCACCACTCTGCGCGACAAGCGCACCGATTCCCCGACCTTCCGCCGACTGGCCGACGAGCTGGTCACCCTGCTCGCCTACGAGGCCACCAGGGACGTGCGCACCGAGCAGGTCGACATCGAGACCCCCGTCACGCCGACGACCGGCGTGAAGCTGTCGTACCCGCGGCCGCTGGTGGTCCCGATCCTGCGGGCCGGCCTCGGCATGCTCGACGGCATGGTGCGGCTGCTGCCGACCGCCGAGGTGGGCTTCCTGGGCATGATCCGCAACGAGGAGACGCTGGAGGCGTCGACCTACGCCACGCGGATGCCGGAGGACCTCTCGGGCCGCCAGGTCTACGTCCTGGACCCGATGCTGGCCACCGGCGGCACGCTGGTCGCCGCGATCCAGGAGCTGATCAAGCGCGGCGCCGACGACGTGACCGCGGTCGTGCTGCTCGCCGCCCCGGAGGGCGTCGAGCTGATGGAGCGCGAGCTGGCGGGCACGCCGGTGACCGTCGTGACGGCCTCCGTCGACGAGCGGCTCAACGAGAACGGCTACATCGTGCCGGGCCTCGGCGACGCGGGCGACCGCATGTACGGCGCGGCGGAGTAACCGGCCGTACGACCGTACGGAAGACGGAACCGGCCGCGCGGGCCGGTTCCGTCAGCGCTTCAGCACTTCTTGGCGGGCGCGGGCTTGGGCGCGTTGAGCGCGACCAGGGCCGCGTCCGCCGTCGTCTTCGGGTCGAGGGTCTTGAAGGCCGTACCGATGATCAGGTCCACGTCGGCGGTGGCCCGGGTGTCGGTCTTCGTCGCCGCGCCCTTGAGCTGGGTGCCCAGGACCGGGAACGCGCCCTTCACGGCCGCCGGCGCGCCGAGCAGGATCGCGGAGCCGGGGACCTTCTTGTCGTACGCGACGGGGGCGTTGCCGACCTTGCCGATGGCGAAGCCGCGTTTCTTGAGCTCGTCGGCGGTCGCCTTGGCGAGTCCGCCGCGCGGGGTCGCGTTGTAGACGTTCACCGTGATCTGCGCGGGCTTCGGGAGCACGGCCGCGGGCGGGGCGGTGGGTTTCGCGACGGGTTTGCAGTCGGCGCCGCTGCGGGCGGCGGCGTTCGCGGTGTCTTCCCCTCCGGAGAAGACGTCGACCAGTTGCATCGTCCCCCACCCGGCCGCGCCCAGCACGACCACGGCGGCGAGCGAGGCGAGGACGATCCTGCGCCGGCGGCGGGGGCGGCGCATGCGCGGGTAGACGTCCCCCGTGATGCGGTACTTTCCGCCCATACCGGGTGGAGTGAGCATGCTCATGGGCGCAGCGTAATGCGGCCCGCCGGAGTTGCCTACTTGATGATCATGTGATCGCGTCCGGATGGACCAGTGGTGCCGTCGCGTCAGTCCAGTTCGAGCACGCGGGCGTGCAGCACCTGGCGCTGCTGGAGCGCGGCGCGGACGGCGCGGTGCAGCCCGTCCTCCAGGTAGAGGTCGCCCTGCCACTTGACCACGTGCGCGAAGAGGTCGCCGTAGAAGGTCGAGTCCTCGGCGAGCAGGGTCTCCAGGTCCAGCTGACCCTTGGTGGTCACGAGCTGATCGAGGCGGACCGGGCGCGGCGCGACGTCCGCCCACTGGCGGGTGCTTTCCCGGCCGTGGTCGGGATACGGCTTCCCGGTACCGATACGCTTGAAGATCACACGGAAAGCCTACCGGGCGACCGGTCCCCTGCGCAGCCACGCGGACGCGGTGCGATGCTGGTCGAAACACCGCAAACCCGGAATCGGGGTCCCGTGATGAGCGTGAGCGACCAGCCTCCGACCTCCACCGATGCGGTGCCGGAGGCCGTGTCGGGGGTCGTGCCGGAGGGGCCCGCCGCCGCGATCGCGGCCGGCTACGCCTTCCGGGGAGACGCACTCGATCTGGGGGCCCTGCTCTGGGACGGCGCCTGTCACCCGGGCGCGCGGATCCGCGTCCCGCTCGGCCTGCTCAACCGGCACGGACTGGTCGCCGGAGCGACCGGCACCGGCAAGACCAAGACCCTCCAGCTGATCGCCGAACAGCTCTCCGCGCAGGGCGTCCCGGTGTTCCTCGCGGACGTGAAGGGCGACCTGTCCGGGCTCTCCGCGCCGGGCCGGGACGGCGAGAAGGTACGGGAACGCGCCGCGCAGGTCGGCCAGGAGTGGACGGCCACCGGCTTCCCCTGCGCGTTCTACGGCCTCGGCGGTCTCGGCGCGGGCATCCCCGTACGGGCCACGGTGACCAGCTTCGGCCCGGTGCTGCTCGCGAAGGTGCTGCAGCTCAACCGGACGCAGGAGCAGTCGCTCGGCCTGATCTTCCACTACGCGGACCGGAAGGGTCTGGAGCTGGTGGACCTCAAGGACCTGCGGGCGGTGGTGGCCTTCCTCGTCTCGGACGAGGGCAGGCCGGAGCTGAAGGGCGTCGGCGGCCTGTCGACCGCGACGGCCGGGGTGATCCTGCGGTCCCTCACGGCCTTCGAGCAGCAGGGCACAGCCGAGTTCTTCGGGGAGCCGGAGTTCGACACCGCGGAGCTGCTGCGGACGGCGGAGGACGGGCGCGGGGTGGTGTCCGTGCTGGAGCTGCCGGCGGTCCAGGACAAGCCGCAGCTGTTCTCGACGTTCCTGATGTGGCTGCTCGCTGACCTGTTCCACGATCTTCCGGAGGTCGGCGACCTGGACCGGCCGAAGCTGGTGTTCTTCTTCGACGAGGCGCATCTGCTGTTCAGCGGGGCGTCGAAGGCGTTCCTGGAGTCGATCACGCAGACGGTGCGGCTGATCCGCTCGAAGGGCGTCGGGGTGTTCTTCGTGACCCAGACGCCGAAGGACGTCCCGGCGGACGTGCTCGCGCAGTTGGGCAACCGGGTGCAGCACGCGCTGCGGGCGTTCACACCGGACGACGCGAAGGCGCTGAAGGCGACGGTGCGGACGTTCCCGGACTCGGCGTACGACCTGGAGGAGGTTCTCACCGGCCTCGGCACCGGCGAGGCGGTGGTGACGGTGCTCGGCGAGACCGGCGCGCCCACGCCGGTGGCGGTGACGCGGCTGAGGGCCCCGGAGTCGCTGATGGGCCCGGTCGACGCGGCCGCGCTGGACGCGGCGGTGCGGGGCTCGGAGGCGTACGGGCGGTACGCGACGGCGGTGGACCGGGAGTCGGCGTACGAGCGGCTGACGGCGGAGCAGCCGAGAGCGGACGAGGAGCCGGTCCCGGAGAAACCGAGGGCGGCGGAGCCTGCGCGTCGGGCGCCGGAGTCGGGGGACGACGAGTCCCTCGTCCGGCAGGTCGTCGGCAGCGGGATGTTCAAGTCCCTTGCCCGGTCGGTGGGGACGCAGCTGGGCCGCGAGATCACCCGCTCGCTCTTCGGCACGTCGAGGAGAAGGAGGTAGGACCCGGCCCCCTGGGTGCCGGGTCCTACCAGGTGGTGCGGTGCTTACTCGGTGACCTCGTGGTCGTGGCCCTCGTGCAGACCGCCGCCGCCGCCCGAGCCGCCGTCGGTCGGGGTGGACACGACCGGACGCTTCAGGGAGCTGATGTCGTGGGCGTAGGTGCCCACGGCGTTGGCGATGACGTCGATGTTGGCGTCGAACGCCTTCATGTTGATGTTGCTGATGTCGTCGCCCGCGGCGTGGTAGTTCACGTCGTACGCGACACCCGCCTCGCCGCCGAACTTCTCCGCCTCGGCCGCCGTCTTGATGCCCTCGGCGCCGGTGAAGGTGCCGCCGGACGGGATGCCGACCTCGATGAACGGGCCGTAGTCGGAGCGGCCGGAGAAGTCGGTGCCCGCGTGCGGCAGACCGCGCTTGTCCATGAAGTCGGTGATGTCGCGCTCGAGCTGGGCCGAGCCCGTTGGGCCGGGGCCCGCGCCGACGCCGTCGGAGTTGTCGCCGTCGTACACGAACAGGCCGTAGTTGGGCGAGGCGATCATGTCGAAGTTGAGGTAGAGCTTGACTTCCTTCTTGTCCAGCTCGCTCATGTTCGCGACGTAGTGCTCGGAGCCGAGCAGGCCGTTCTCCTCGGCGGACCACCAGGCGAAGCGGACCTTGTTGGTCGGCTTCTTCTCGGCCTTGGCCAGCTTCAGGGCGACGTCGAGGATGCCGGCGGAGCCGGAGCCGTTGTCGTTGATGCCGGGGCCGGCGGTGACGGAGTCGAGGTGGGCGCCGAGCATCACGGTGTTGGCCGCGTTGCCGGTCTTCGTCTCCGCGATGACGTTGTTGGTGGTGCGCTTCTCCTGGAGCTGACGGATCTCGTAGGAGAGCTCGACCGGGCCCTTGGCCAGGTCGGCGGCGAGCTTCTCGCCCTCGGCCTGGGTGATGCCGCCGGTGGGCAGCTTGCCGGCGGCCGGGTCGCCGAGGGTGCCGGAGAGGGCGCCGTCGGTGTTGTTGTAGATGATCGCGCCGACCGCGCCCGCGGCGGCGGCGTTCTCCTGCTTGGCGGCGAAGGTGCAGCCGCCGCGCTTGATCAGGGCGATCTTGCCGGTGAACGTGCCGGCGGCGAAGTCGCCGGGCTCACAGCCGTTCGTGCCGTCGGCGTCGACCGGGGCGGCGGCCAGCTCGGCCTTGATGCCGCCGACCGGGGTCGACTTGGTGTACGTCATCGCCGCGACCTCGATGTCACGGGGCGCGGGCGAGACGACGGAGAGCTTCTCGGCCTGGGTCTCGGTGTACTGGAACTCGAACTTCTGGTACGAGACGTTGTATCCGGCCTTCTTGAGCAGCTGGTACACGTACGCCGCGGAGGCGTCGTGCCCGAGCGAGCCGGCGGCGCGGTGGCCGCCGGCCGAGTCGGCTATCGCCTGGAACCGCTCGAGGTGCTTGCGGGCGTCCTTGCCGGACGCCTCGCGGACCAGCTTCTGCGCCAGCTTGGCGGCGTCCTTGGACGCCGCCTTCCCCGGTTCGGGGGCGGCGGAGGCGGGGGAGGCGGCCAGCAGGAGCGGGGTCGCGAGTGCGGCTGCGGCCAGGGTGGCCGCGGCTCTGCGATGGGTTGCGTTCACAGAGGTCCTTCCCGGTGCGAACGAGGTTGAAGGGAAGTTAGCGATCTCCGGGGCAATCTGTGAACATCTCGGCGCCAATTCATGCGGCATTTAGCAGAATTGACATGCGGAATCGTCAATTCCCGCCCGCTTTTGCGGCTTTTGCGGCTCGTTTGGCCTCCTGCTTGAACTCGCGCACCTTCGCCAGCGACTCCGGTCCGGTGATGTCGGCGGCCGAGCGGTGGCAGTTCGCCTCCCCGTACGGACCGGCCGCCTCCCGCCAGCCCGTCGGCCGCACACCGTACTGCTTGCCCAGCAGGGCGAGGAAGATCTGCGCCTTCTGCGTCCCGAATCCGGGCAGCGCCTTGAGCCGCGCCAGCAGCTCCTTGCCGCTCTCCGCGTCCGCCCAGACGGCCGTCGCGTCCCCGCCGTACTCGTCGACCAGGAACTGGCACAGCTGCTGGATCCGCTTGGCCATGGAGCCGGGGTAGCGGTGCACGGCCGGCTTCTCGGACAGCAGCGCGGCGAACGCCTCGGGGTCGTAGGCCGCGATCTGCCCGGCGTCGAGGTCGTCCGTCCCCAGTCGCTGCGTGATCGTGTACGGCCCGGAGAACGCCCACTCCATGGGCACCTGCTGGTCCAGCAGCATCCCGGTGAGCGCCGCGAGCGAGGACCGCCCGAGGAGCGCGTCGGCCTCGGGCTGCTGGGCGAGATGGATCTCAGTACTCATGCTTCGATGATCCCGCCGCCCACGGCGTCACGCGAAGCGGGCGAGGGCCTCGCGGACGAGGTCGCGGGTCTCGGTGCCGCCGAGATGCCCCGCGGCCTCGACGACGTGCAGTTCGGCGTCCGGCCAGGCGCGGGCCAGTTCCCAGGCGGTGACCAGAGGGCTGCCCATGTCCTGACGGCCGTGGATCAGCACCCCGGGGATGCCGGCCAGGCGGTGCGCGTCGCGGATCAACGCGCCTTCCTCCAGCCACGCTCCGTGCGCGAAGTAGTGCGCGCAGATGCGGACGAAGCCGAGGCGGGCGGCGTCGACGCGGTCGGAGTACGGCGTGCCCTGCCCCTCCCCGGACAGCACGGCGTCCTCCCAGGCGCACCAGTCGGCGGCGGCGCGCTCGCGGACCGCAGGGTCGGGGTCGTCCATGAGCCGCGCGTACGCGGCGACGAGCTCGGCGGCGGTCGCGTCGTCGTCCGCGCCGACCGCGGCCCGGAAGCGGGCGTGCGCCTCGGGGAAGAAGCGGCCCACGCCCCCGTACAGCCAGGCGATCTCGGACCGCCGGGTGGTGGTGACGGCGGCGATCACGAGCGCGGAGACCCGCCAGGGGTGGGCCTGGGCGTACGCCAGGATCAGCGTGGATCCCCACGAGCCGCCGTAGAGCAGCCAGCGGTCGATCCCGAGGTGTTCGCGCAGTCGCTCCATGTCCGCGACCAGGTGCGCCGTGGTGTTCACGGACAGGTCCGCGGCGGGGTCGCTCGCGTGCGGCACGGAGCGCCCGCAGCCGCGCTGGTCGAACTGCACGATCCGGTACACGGCGGGGTCGAAGCCCCGCGGGGCGCTCGGGCCCGACCCGGAGCCCGGCCCGCCGTGCACGACGAGCGCGGGCCTGCCGTCGGGGTTCCCGAAGACCTCCCAGTGGATCCTGTTCCCGTCCCCGACCTCGAGCAGCCCCTGAGCGTGGGGTCCGGTGTCCGTGAGCATTCCGCCGACGTTACCGATTGCCGCCTACGCGCGTCTCGGGGTTCTCGCACCACTCCAGGATCGAGGGCCAGGGGCCGTAGCCGGAGTCCATGTTCAGGTGGGCGCCCGGGGGGATGTGGTCGGTGTCCAGGGAGAGCGGGGCGGCGTAGTGCACGTCGGCGCCTTCGGGGCAGTACGGGTCGTCGTCGCCGTACACCAGGCGGGTCGGGGCCTTCAGGCGGATGCGCGCGGGGTCGAGGCCGTCGGCGAAGGCGGCGATCTCGGGGATGGCGGCGGTCACCGGGGGCGACGGCGGGGCCACCAGAAGGACGCGGTCGGCGTCGGGGCGGCGGTCGCCGGCGCGGAGCCAGAGGAGGACGGACAGGCTGTGGGCGAGGACCACGAACTCGCCGTGCTCCGGGCGGCCGCCGTGCTCCTCCAGGGCCGCCACCCAGTCCTCCAGGACCGGCGCGTCCGGCTCCGGCAGCTGCGGGTACCGGACCTCGTGGCCGCGTTCGCGCAGCTCACCGGCGAGCCAGTGCTGCCAGTGGCCGACGGGGCGGTGGTTCTGGAAGCCGTGGAGGATGAGGAAGGTCTTCGGGTCGCGGCGCGTCGTCATGGCGTGATCGTCGGGCAGGGGCGGGGGTTCGGTCCAGGCGGTGTCTGAAGGGTGGACCGTGCCCCGTCACGCACCCAGCTTCAGCAGGTCCGCCATGCCGGACTTCAGGTCCTCCGCCGTGAGGTTCCGTTCCGCCGACAGGTGGTGCATCAGGCTCGGCGAGAACGGGGCGAGCAGCAGGTGCGCGAGGAGCGCGCCGTTCGCCTCCGGGCGGACCCGGCCGAGCAGCATCGTCAGATGGGCGTGCATCGCCAGGTACGCGCCCGAGGTGTAGCGGGCGCTCGGCGCGGCCGCCTGCGCCGCGAGCAGGATCTCCCGCTGCTCGATGACCCGGTCCACCAGCGCGTCCAGGAACGCGTGCAGCCGCTCCCCGGCCGGCGCGCCCGGCCCCAGCGGCGGCGGGCCCGCCAGGTACGCCTCCTGGAACTGCCGCTCCCGCTCGTCGAGCAGCGCCCACAGCAGCTGCGACACGTCGCCGAACCGCCGGTACACCGTCCCGACGCCGATACAGCTCGCATGCGCGACCGCGTTCATCGTGACGGCCTCGGGGCCCTGCTCGCTGACGATGCGCGCGGCGGCGTCCAGGATCTTGCGGCGGTTGCGGGCGGCATCGGCCCGCTCGCCCGCGGGGCGGTCCGCGGTGGGCAGCAGCGGGATCGCCAGCGGGATCGCCTGGGGTTCGTTCGTGCTCATCCGTGTCGCCGCCTTCCTGTCTTCCGAGCATATCGGGAGCGGTATCCGGTTCCCCGAGGGTCGCCCTTGCGAACTGGAACACTATCCGCTTAAGCTCGGGGACGGAAGAAGCGGAAACCAATCCGTTTGAGCGGTCTGTGGAGGCCTGAAACATGTCCGTGAAGGTTGCAGTCGTCTACTACTCGGCCACAGGGAACGTCCACCAGCTGGCGCAGGCCGTCGCCGAGGGCGCCGAGAAGTCCGGTGCCGAGGTCCGTCTTCGCCGCGTCCCCGAGCTCGCCCCCGACGCGGCCATCGACGGGAACCCCGCCTGGCGTGCCCACGTGGACGCCACCAGCGAGTCGATCCAGGTCGCCACGCTGGACGACCTGGAGTGGGCGGACGCGTACGCGTTCGGCTCCCCGACCCGGTACGGCAACGTCTCCGCGCAGCTGAAGCAGTACATCGACACCACCGGTGGCCTGTGGCAGCGCGGGGTCTTCGCGGACAAGCCCGCGACCGCCTTCACCAGCGCCCACAACGTGCACGGCGGCAACGAGTCGACGCTGCTCGCGCTCTACAACACCTTCCACCACTGGGGCTCGGTCATCGTCTCCCCCGGCTTCACCGACCCGTCCGTGTACGCGGCCGGCGGCAACCCGTACGGCACCGCCCACCCGGGTGCCAACGGTGCGCCGGAGGAGAACGTGCTGCAGGCCGCCCGCTACCAGGGTGAGCGGCTGGCGAAGATCGCGAAGCGGCTGAAGGGCATCGCGGTCGACTGATCATCTGCATCTACTGAAACGCCTGGTCAGAGGGCCGGGACTCCGTGCGACGGAGTCCCGGCCCTCTTCGTCGTGGGGTGGCGCTCCCCGGCGACTGAATACCCCCGGGGGTAATTCTGCTATGGTTGATACATACCCCGGGGGGTAATCGCAACCCATCGAAGGTGAAGGAGCGACCGTGTTCTTCGTGGACACCGTCGCGGTGCCGGGTCTCGGCAACCGCAGTTATCTGGCCGGCGGTCCCGCCACCGCCGTGGCGATCGACCCGCCCCGCGACATCGACCGCGTACTGGAGGCCGCCGCGCGCCGCGGTGTGCGGATCTCCCATGTGGTCGAGACCCATGTGCACAACGACTATGTGTCCGGCGGACTGGAGCTGGCCCGGATCGCCGGTGCGCAGTACGTCGTCCCGGCCGCGGCCGCCGTCTCGTACGCGCGGCTGCCGATCGCCGACGGCGACGAACTCCCCGTCGACGAGGGCCTGGTGCTGCGCGCCATGGCCACCCCCGGCCACACCCCGCACCACACCGCGTACGTCCTCGCCGAGGCGGGCGCCCCGGTGGCCGTCTTCACCGGCGGCTCCCTGCTCGTGGGCACCGTCGGCCGCCCCGACCTGGTCGAACCCCGGCTGACCGAGGCGCTCGCGCACGCCCAGCACGCCTCCGCGCACCGGCTCGCCGCCGAACTCCCCGACGACACCGCCGTCCTGCCCACGCACGGCTTCGGCTCCTTCTGCTCCGCCGGGGCGTCCCCCGCCGGGGCGGACGCCGCGCCGACGACGATCGGCGAGCAGGCCAAGGTCAACGAGGCGCTGCTGAAGGACGCGGACGACTTCGTCGCCGAGCTGCTCGCGGCGCTCGACGACGCCCCCGCGTACTACGCCCACATGGCGCCGATCAACACCGCGGGCCCCGCGCCCGTGGACCTCACCCCGCCGGCCGTCGCCGACGCCGGCGAGCTGGCGGCGCGGCTCGCGGCCGGCGAGTGGGTGGTCGACCTGCGCAGCCGGGTCGCCTTCGCGGCCGGGCACGTGGCCGGCTCGTACAACATCGAGGCGGGCGGCCAGCTCGCCACGTACCTGGCCTGGCTGATCCCGTGGGGTCGCCCGGTGACCCTGCTCGCCGAGTCCCCGGAGCAACTGGCGGAGGCGCAACGCGAGTTGGTGCGGGTCGGCATCGACCGCCCGGCCGCCGCGGCGACGGGCGGCCCGGAGGACTGGCTGCGGGCGGGGGACAAGCCGGAGTCGTACCGCCGGGCGACGTTCGCGGAGCTGTCCGCGGAGGACGGGGAAGGCGCTCTGGTCCTGGACGTCCGGCGTGCCTCGGAGCGGAAGTCGACCGGCGGCATCCTCGGCTCGGTCTCGATCCCCCTGCACGAACTGCGCGGCAGGACATCCGAGTTGCCGAAGGACCGGACGGTCTGGGTGCACTGCGCCGGCGGCATGCGGGCCTCGATCGCCGCGTCGATGCTGGCGGCCGCGGGGTACGACGTGGTGGCGGTGGACGACTCGTTCGCGAACGCGCCCGTACCGCCCCGATGCTGATCGCGCTCGCGGCCGGCGCGGTCGTCGGGCTGGCGCTCGGCGCGCTGGGCGGCGGGGGCAGCGTCCTCGCCGTACCGGCCCTGATCTACCTGCTCGGCTTCACCCCGCAGGCTGCGGCCACCGCAAGCCTGCTGATCGTGCTCGCGACCTCGGCGACGGCGCTGTACGGCCACGCCCGGGACGGCAGGGTGAGCTGGGCGACGGGCGCGCTGTTCGCGGCGGCCGGCCTCGTGCCGGCCGCGCTCGGCGGCCTGCTCTCCACGCGCCTGCCGGAACCGGTGCTGACCGTGGGGTTCGCGGCGGTGGCGGGACTGGCGGCGGTACGGATGATGCGCCGCGCACCGGCGGAGGCGGAACCCGCCACGGCATCGGGGTCGTCGGTCGCCGCCGCGGGCGCCGGGCTGGGCGCGGTGACGGGTGTCCTGGGAGTGGGCGGCGGGTTCCTGACGGTTCCGGCGCTGGTCCAGGTCGTCGGTCTGCGGATGCGTACGGCGGTGGGCACGAGCCTGCTGGTCGTCGCGGCGAACGCGCTGGTCGCGCTGCTGGCCCGGGCCGGCTCGTCCGTCCCGCTGGACTGGTCCGTGATCGCCCCGTTCACCGGTGCGGCCGTGCTGGCCGCCTGGGACGGCCGCCGGCTGTCCACGAAGATCCCGGCCGACACCCTCCGCCGCGTCTTCGGCGCCGCACTCCTCGCGGTGGCGGCGCTGATGCTGGTGGACGCGGTGGTCGGCGGGTGAGAACCGGCGCGGTGAGCCCGGCGGTCCGGCTCGGGCCGGCGGTCCGGCTCAGGCCAGCGAGAGGAACAGCTTCTCGAGCCGGGCCCGCATCTGCTCCGGGTCCTCCCCGTTCCTGCGGCCGCTCTCCATGTCCGTGAGGCACTGCTGCAGCCCCGTCGCGATGATCGCGAAGCCCGCGCGGTCCAGGGCGCGGGAGGCGGCGGCGAGCTGGGTCACGACCTCCTCGCAGTCCCGCCCCTCCTCGATCATCTTGATCACACCGGAGATCTGTCCCTGTGCCCGGCGCAGCCGGTTCAGGACGGCCTTCAGTTCCGCGCCCGCGAGATCGAGTTCCACAACCACTCCTCCAACAGATACCCCAGGGGGTAATTTACTCCCTTACACGGGGTTCCGTCGAAAACCAAGGATGACACTCTTCATGCAGCACCCCACCTCTCCCGCGTCTCCCGTCGACCTCGACGCCGACCAGGCCCTCGGCCGGCTCGCCGCGCTGACCGTCGTCGACGTCCGCACCCCCGCCGAGTACGCCTCCGGCCACGTCCCCGGCGCGCTCAACGTGCCGCTCGACCGGCTCGGCCAGGCGGTCCCCGCGCTGCGCGATGCCGCCGCGCGCGGCGAACTGCTCGTCGTCTGCCAGTCCGGCAACCGCTCCGCCACCGCCCGCGACCGCCTCGCCGCGGAGGGCGTCCCCGCGCTGAACCTCACCGGCGGCACCTCTGGCTGGGCCGCCCGCGGCCACGCCCTGGACCGCCCGGCCGGCGCCCCCGTGAAGCCGGTGTGGGCGATGGACCGCCAGGTCCGCCTGGTGGCCGGCTCCCTGGTCCTGATCGGCATCGCCCTCGGCCTCCTGATCCACCCGGCCTTCCAGCTCCTGTCGGCCGGCATCGCGGGCGGCCTCGTCTTCTCGGCCCTCACCAACACCTGCGGCATGGCCGCGATGCTCGGCAGGCTCCCCTACAACCGCGCCACCACCTGCGGCCTGCCCCTGGACACCACCCTGCAGCGCCTGCGCCAGGGTTGAGACCTCGGGAGGAAGCCGACCTCGTCGTCACGCGCCGGGGACGACCTCGTCGATCGGGCGGATGACGACCGGGTAGTCCTTGCTGCCGGGCGGGACCGGGCATTCGGTGATGCGGGCGGCGATCTCGGTGACGCGTTCGAGGGAGTCGCACTCGAGGATCCAATAGCCGGCCAGGAGCTCCTGCCCGCGGTCGTACGGGTCGTCCCGGACGGTCGGGGCGCCGCCGGACGGGTTCGCCGTGACGAAGCGGGCGCGGGCGGGTTCGGCGAGGCCCTGGCCGTCCAGCATCTCGCCGTTCGCGGTCAGCTCACCGTTGAGCTTGTCCATGAACGTGATCATCTTGCGCACGTCGTCCTGGCTCCACGCCGGGGAGCCCGAGGAGCCCTCGCCCCTCATCGCGTCGTAGTCCGCCTGCGAGCCGAGCACCATCACCATGTACTTCACGACCAACGCTCCCTCTGTGCGCCTTCCGGTCCATCCGGCGTCCTTCCAGGGGACGCCGTACTCCCCGGTAGGGCCCGTCAGCGCGCCCGTGGGGCGCTGATTCCACCCGGGAGGAGCACCGCTCCTTACACCGCCCCCGCCGACAGCAGCGCGTCCGCCACCGTCGTCCGCGCGTACAGCACCGAGCGTCCCGCCCGGTGCGCGGTGACCAGGCCCGCGTCCCGCAGCGCGGTGAGGTGCTGGGAGACGCCGGCGGCGGACAGCCCGGAGTGGCGGGCGAGTTGGGTGGTGGAGGCCGGGGTGTCCAACTCCGTGAGCAGCAGCGTCCGCGACTTGCCGATCACCGCGGCCACCGCCTCCGCCGCGGCCGTGGTCCGCGGCTCCCACAGCGTGCCGATCCCCCGCGCCGGGTAGGCGAGTTGCGGCGGCTCGGGCGGTACGGAGCGGGTGAACACCCGCGGCCAGGCGAAGGCGGACGGTACGAGCAGCAGCCCCGCGCCGGTCTCGTCGCGGCTCAGCGTGCAGTGCCGGCGCACCAGTCGCAGACTGCCGGCGTCCCAGGTCACCGACTCGTGCAGCTCGTTGAGGACGTGCGCGACCCCGTGCTCGGCGACCTGCCGGGCCCGGTGGAAGACGTCCGCCTCCAGGACGTCGCGGACCCGGGCCCAGTACGGCGCGAGCCCCAGCTCCCAGTACGCACGGATCTCGGCGACGATCTTCTCGAGCGCCGCCTCCGGGGCCTCCCGCAGCACCCGCAGCCGCGCCGCGGGCCGGCTGCCCGGCGGGGCGGCGTCGGCCAGCGAGTCGAGGTCGCTCTCCAGTTGCGCGGCCGTGGTGCGCAGGATCGCGTCGAGTTCGGTGTCGAGGGTCGGGAACGGGGAGCCGGGCGTCGGGTTGAGGAAGTCCGCCACGTACCGGGTGGGTGGGACCAGCTCCGCCAGCCACCCCCGGTCGAGCCCGGCCTCGACGAGCCGGGGCCGCACCTGCGCGGCCCAGCGCCGGTGCGGCCCGGCGTCGGCCCCCGCGTGCAGCACGCGGTAGCTGGTGACGACCTCCCACATCGGCGAGACCGCGAAGCGGGTCTGCGCCAGGTCGGCCGTGGAGAAGCTGAGTTGGGTCTCCATGCGCGTTCGTACCCCCGTCGCCGTAGCGTGCGCTACCGCCATCGCATCGTCGTTGGATTCGGTCTGAGCTTAATCATTGGAGTGGCCTGGGGGTGGGCGAGCACGCTGCACCGCATGGTCACCACCTTCCGCGGGCTGCCGCGCACCGTCTGGACCGTCTTCGCCGGCACCGTCGTCAACCGGATCGGCTTCATGGTCACGCCGTTCCTGGTGTTCTTCCTCGCCGAGCGGGACGTCACCGGCTCCGACGTCGGCTACGTCCTCGGCGCCCTCGGCGCCGGCAACCTGATCGGCCCGGCCGCGGGCGGCCTGCTCGCCGACCGCATCGGCCGCCGCCCGACCATGCTGGCCGGCCTCCTCGGCTCCTCGGCGGCGGTCGCCGCGCTGTACGTCGCCCCCGGCGTGTGGACGATGGCGGCCGCGGCGCTGCTGATGAGCGCCACCGGCATGATGGTTCCGCCCGCCGCGTACGCGCTGATGGCGGACGCGGTCGACGCGTCGCGGCGCCGGCAGGCGTACGCGCTGTTCGGCTGGGGCGTCAACATCGGCACCGCGGTGGCGGGCGTCCTCGGCGGCTTCCTGGCGGCGCGCGGGTACTGGCTGCTGTTCGCCGTCGACGCGGCGACGATGCTCGTGTACGCGATGGTCGTCGCGGCCCGCCTGACGGAGACGCGCCCGGCGCGGAAGCCGCGGGCGAGGGCTGACGACGGCATCGGGTACGGCGTCGTCCTGCGCGACCGGCTGCTGCTGGCCCTGCTCCCGCTGCTCGGCGTGCAGCTCTTCGTGTACTCGCTCACCGAGGTCGCCCTGCCGCTCGCCGTCCACGACAGCGGGCTCTCCCCGGCCGTGTACGGGACGATGGCCGCGATCAACGCGGTCCTGGTGGTCGCCCTTCAGCCCTTCGCCACCGCCCGTCTGGCCCACCTGCCGCAGTTGAGGGTGCAGGCCGCGGGCAGTGTGCTGATCGCGGTGGGCGTGGCGCTGACCGGCCTGGCCGACAGCGTCGCCGGATACGCGCTCTCGGTGGCCGTCTGGTCCCTGGGCGAGGTCGTGGTCGCGGGCATCGGCGCCGCGCTCGTCGCGAACCTGGCCCCGGCGCACGCCCGCGGCCGGTACCAGGGGGCGTTCAGCTGGACGTGGGGCGTGGCGCGGTTCGCCGCGCTGACGCTGGGCGTGACGGTGTACACGGAGCTGGGGGCAGCGACGCTGTGGTGGTCCGCCCTGGTCGCGGGCGTCGTGACGGCGGCGGGCGTGCTGACGCTGCGGGGGCGGGTGGAGCGGCGTACGGCGGAGACGCAGGAACAGGAGCAGGCGCAGGAGCAGGCGGAGGCGGAGGCGCAGGAACAGGCGACGGCGCAGAAGACCCCCACGCCCGAACCGGCCGCCGTGTGAAGCTACTCGGCCTCCCCGCCCTCCAACCGCCGTGCCAGCTCCGTCAGATGGCGCCGCTCCGGTGCACTGGTCGTGCGCCGGGCGGCCTCGCGGTACGCCTGCGCCGCCGGGCCGGTCTCGCCGCGCAGCTCCAGCAGATGCGCGCGGGTGGCCAGCAGCCGGTGGTGGCGGGCCATCCGCCTGTCGCCCTCCAGCGTGGCGAGCAGCTCCAGTCCGGCGGCCGGTCCCTGCACCATCGCGAGGGCGACGGCGCGGTTGAGGGTGACCATCGGGTTGGGCCCGAAGCGCTCCAGGAGCTCGTACAGGGCGAGGATCTGCGGCCAGTCGGTGGCGTCCGCGTCCGCCGCCTCGTCGTGGACGGCGGCGATGGCCGCCTGCACCTGGTACGGCCCGACCCGGCCCTGCGGCAGCGTACGGCTGATGAGCTCGACGCCCTCGGTGATCAGCGCGCCGTCCCAGCGCCCGCGGTCCTGCTCGGCGAGCGGGACGAGTTCGCCGAGCGGTCCGGTGCGCGCGGGGCGGCGGGCGTCGGTGAGCAGCATGAGGGCGAGCAGCCCGGCGGTCTCGGTGTCGTCGGGGACCAGGCGGTGCAGCAGCCGGGTGAGCCGGATCGCCTCACCGGACAGTTCGGGAGCGGTGAGGTCGGCGCCGGTGGTGGCGGTGTAGCCCTCGTTGAAGACGAGGTACAGCACATGCCGTACCTCGCCGAGGCGTTCGGCGCGGTCGGCGCCCTCGGGGAGGGCAAGCGAGGCGCTCTTGACCGTCTGCTTGGCGCGGCTGATGCGCTGCGCCATCGTCGCCTCGGGCACCAGGAACGCCGCCGCGATCTGCGCGGTCGTCAGACCGCCGACCGCGCGCAGGGTGAGCGCGATGCGGCTGGACGGCGAGAGGTCGGGGTGGCAGCAGAGGAACAGCAGGGCCAGCGAGTCGTCCCGGTCGGACGCGGGCCGTTCGTCGGCGGGGTGGGCGAGCAGCGCGGACTGCGGCGTGGCGAGGGCCAGGGTGTCCTCGCGCCGCCGCCGCGCGGCCTCGCTGCGCACCTGGTCGACGAGCCGGCGGGCGGCGACGGTGACCAGCCAGCCGCGCGGGTTGTCGGGCACGCCGTCCTTCGGCCATTGCAGGGCGGCGGCGAGCAGGGCCTCCTGCACCGCGTCCTCGGCCTCGTCGAAGCTCGCGTACCGGCGGACGAGCACGCCGAGGACCTGCGGCGCGAGTGCGCGCAGCAGGTCCTCGACGGGGGCGGGTCCGGTGCTCACAGGCCCGCCGGGTCCGCGGCCTCGTGCAGGACGGGCCACAGCTCGACCGGCTCGACGTCGGCGAACGGCATGTCCGCGGCGATCTCCTGCGCCCGCTCCAGGCTGTCGCAGTCGAGCAGGTAGAAGCTGGCGAGGTACTCCTTGGTCTCCAGGTACGGGCCGTCGGTCACCGCCGGGGCGCCGTCGCCGCTGCGCCGGACCAGCTGCGCGTTGGCCGCGTCGGCGAGCCCGTACGCGCCGAGCAGCTCGCCGGTCTCCCGGTACCTGCGGTTGAAGGCGTCCTGCCGGGCGATCGCCTCGGGCCAGGCGTCGGCGGGGAAGGCGTCCCACTTGGCCTGGTTGCCGTAGATCATCGCGACGTACTTCATCTCGGGTGTCCTCCCCGTCGGGCGCACCGGCCGGTGCGCGCTCACCCTGAGGTCGGAGCGAGCCGGGCCTCCTCGACATGGATGCCCGGCCTGTTTCACGAAATCTTGTGGATCTTATGGTCACGCCACTCGTCCGGGCGACGGGACAACGTTTCACCTGCGTCGATGCGCGTTCCGCGGATCGGGGCCGGGCAGTCTGGCGGGCGTGCGACGGTCGGTCCTGGCGTTACTGCTGCTCCTGGTGTCCCTCACGGCGTGTGCGCCGGGAGCGCCGCCCGATGCCGGGGATCCCCTGAGCCGGCAGGAGCAGCAGCTCCTGGCCCGGGCGGAGCAGACGCTGATCGCGCGGTGCCTGACCGGGCAGGGTTTCCGCTACGAGGTACGGGTCCCGCAGCCGCCGCCGCGCCGCTTCCCGTACGTCGGGGACGACGTCGGGTGGGCGCGGGCGCACGGTTTCGGCCGGGACGAGGAGCGCCGGCTCGCGGCGGCCAAGGCGGCCGACCCGAACGAGCGCTGGTTCCGCAGCCTGCCGCCGGCGCGGAAGCGGGCGGCGCTGGCGGCCCTGAACGGCCCGCGCCCGGTCGGCCTGCGGGCGCGGATGCCGGGCGGGGGGACCGTCGCCGCGAGCGACGAGGGCTGCACGGCGCGGGCGCAGCGCCACCTGTACGGCGATCTGCCGGCGTGGTTCGAGGCCCGGCTGACGGCGGCGAACCTGACACCCCTGTACGTGCCGCGGGTCCGCGCCGACCCGGCCTACCGGAAGGCGGTACGGGCCTGGTCGGCGTGCATGAAGCGGCGAGGCCACGCGTACCCGACCCCGGAGGCGCTGCGCGCGGCGCTGCCCGGGACGGGCGCCGCGGTGGGAGAGCGCGAGCTTGCCGTGGCGGAGGCGGAGTGCGCGGCGGACTCCGGCCTGGCGGCGACGGCGAAGGAGCTGGACGCCCGGTACGCCGCGGCGGCCCGCCGCGCCCACGCGGCCCCGCTCGCCACGAAGACCCGTCTGGAACGCGCCGCACTCCCCAGGGCCCGCGAGGTCCTCACGAACCGCCCGTGAGCACAGGCTCGGGGCGCTGAGAAAGGAAATGAGAACGGATGCGCAACGTAAAGCTGACGACGCTGGCAACCGCAGCCGCAGCCCTGATGGCCACCCTGACCCTGACCCCCCAGTCCCAGGCGTCGTCCCCCGCCACGGCGATGGCCGACGGCTACGTCCACGTCTGGGAGCACACCGGCGCGGGAGGCGCGACGTGCCGCTGGAGCGGCGACGACAGCGACTACCGCTTCAACACCGGCTGCGGCGACATGAACGACAAGGTCTCCTCGGCCCGCAACAGCGGCTACTCGGGCGCCTACGAGGACGTCCTCTTCTACGAGAACATCGACCGCCGGGGCTCCTTCGTCTGCCTCCCCAACGGCGCCTACTGGGAGTCCATGCCCGCCGGCTGGAACGACCGGGCCTCCTCCCACTCCTGGGGCAGCGCCTGCTGACCCACTGACCCCAGGGTCGCGACCGTCCGGCTGAGGACAACGGCGAAGGGCCCCGCTGATGATCAGCGGGACCCTTCGTTTCGCCTGTTCAGGCGGCTGCGGAGGATACGAGATTCGAACTCGTGAGGGGTTGCCCCCAACACGCTTTCCAAGCGTGCGCCCTAGGCCTCTAGGCGAATCCTCCGCCGGGAACATTACATGACCGAGGGGGGTGCTCGCGAACTCGTTGTTCCGGGGGTTCGGGGAGGTCGGTGGGGGTGGCGGGGGAGGGGTGCGGATCGGGTACTCTGGGCGGAGCCCCTCACGTGGCGCTATCTGACTGAACTCCCCCAGGGCCGGAAGGCAGCAAGGGTAGGTCGGCTCTGGCGGGTGCGTGGGGGGCGCTTGCGTTCTCGGGCCCGGGTTGTCGGTGCGCGCCTATAACCTCGTATACGTGTCGTCTCTCGCGCTGTACCGCCGCTACCGTCCCGAGTCCTTCGCCGAGGTCATCGGGCAGGAGCATGTCACCGACCCGTTGCAGCAGGCCCTGCGGAACAACCGGGTCAATCACGCGTACCTGTTCTCCGGGCCGCGCGGCTGCGGCAAGACGACCAGTGCCCGGATCCTCGCGCGGTGTCTGAACTGTGAGCAGGGGCCGACCCCGACGCCGTGCGGCGAGTGCCAGTCCTGTCGGGACCTCGCCCGGAACGGGCCGGGGTCCATCGATGTCATCGAGATCGACGCGGCCTCGCACGGTGGTGTCGACGATGCCCGTGACCTGCGGGAGAAGGCCTTCTTCGGGCCCGCCTCCAGCCGGTACAAGATCTACATCATCGACGAGGCGCACATGGTCACCTCGGCGGGCTTCAACGCCCTGCTGAAGGTGGTCGAGGAGCCGCCGGAGCACCTCAAGTTCATCTTTGCCACGACCGAGCCCGAGAAGGTCATCGGGACCATTCGGTCGCGGACGCACCACTATCCGTTCCGGCTCGTGCCTCCGGGGACGCTGCGCGAGTACCTCGGGGAGGTGTGCGGGCGGGAGGGGATTCCCGTCGAGGACGGGGTGCTTCCGCTCGTCGTGCGGGCCGGTGCCGGCTCTGTGCGTGACTCGATGTCCGTCATGGACCAGCTGCTGGCGGGGGCTGCCGATGACGGTGTGACGTATGCCATGGCCACCGCCCTGCTCGGGTACACCGACGGGTCGCTGCTCGACTCCGTGGTCGATTCGTTCGCCTCGGGGGACGGAGCTGCTGCCTTCGAGGTGGTCGACCGGGTCGTCGAGGGGGGCAACGATCCTCGGCGGTTCGTCGCCGATCTTCTCGAGCGGCTGCGCGATCTCGTGATCCTCGCCGCCGTGCCCGACGCCGTCGAGAAGGGGCTGATCGACGCTCCCGCCGACGTCATCGAGCGGATGCAGGCGCAGGCCTCCGTGTTCGGGGCCGCCGAGCTCAGCCGGGCCGCCGACCTCGTCAACGCCGGGCTCACCGAGATGCGCGGGGCCACCTCGCCGCGGCTGCAGCTGGAGCTGATCTGCGCGCGGGTTCTGCTGCCCGCCGCCTTCGACGACGAGCGGTCCCTCCTGGCCCGGCTCGACCGGCTCGAGCGGGGGGCTTCAGCCGCCTCCGTCGCGCCCGTGGTCACGGCCGCCCCGCCCGCGCCCGCGATGGGGTACGTGCCCGGGCCCGAGGCGCACACGCCGATGGCCCCGCCCCCGCCGGCCCCCGCACCTCAAGCCCCGGCCCCGACCCCGCAAGCCCCGCCGACCCCGCAGGCCCCGCCGGCCCCCGCGCCCGTACAGGCTCCTCCCGCCGGTGCCCGGCCCGGCGCCTGGCCCGGGGCCGCCGCGCCCGGCAGTGGTGCGGCGCCCGGTGCGTGGCCCGGTGCGGCCGCCCCGGGCAGCGGCGCGCCCGCGCCCGCTCCGACTCCGTCCGCGCCCCCGCCGCAGGCCGCGCCCGCCCCCGCGCCGGTCTCCGGCGACGCGGCGCAGGGTGCCGCCCAGGTGCGGAACATGTGGCCGTCGATCCTCGACGCCGTCAAGAACAAGCGACGTTTCACGTGGATCCTGCTCTCGCAGAACGCACAGGTCGCCGGCTTCGACGGCACCACCCTCCAGCTCGGCTTCCTCAACGCCGGCGCCCGCGACAACTTCGCGAGCAGCGGCAGCGAGGACGTGCTCAAGCAGGCGCTCGCCGAGCAGTTCAACGTGCACTGGAAGATCGAGGCGATCGTCGACCCCTCCGGCGGCTCCGCCCCGCCGCCGGCGGCGTCCGGCGGCTTCGGCGGCGGCCGTCCCGGCACGCCGCCCCCGGCCCCCGCCCCGCCCGTCCAGCACATGCCGCCGCAGGCCCCGCCGCAGGCCCAGGCGCCGCCGCAGGCCCCTGCCCCGGCCCCCGTACAGCCGCAGGCGCAGGCCCCCGCGCCCGTCCAGGCGCCGCCGCCGGTGGCCCCCGAGGACGACACCCCCGAGGAGGACGACCCGGACCTCGTGGAGTCCGCGCTCTCCGGGCACGACCTGATCGTGCGCGAGCTCGGGGCCACCGTGGTGGAGGAATACACGAACGAATAGGGCCGTCTCGCTCGGTGGCCCGCACAAAGGGCACGCCGCCCCGCGGGCTACCCTGGCTGGCGTGAAGGTCCTCGTCATCGGCGGCGGCGCCCGCGAACACGCCCTGTGCCGCTCCCTCTCCCTCGATCCCGACGTCACCGCACTGCACTGCGCGCCCGGCAACGCCGGCATCGCGGAAGTCGCCGAGGTGCACCCCGTCGACCAGCTGGACGGCGACGCCGTCGCCGCGCTGGCGCGACGCCTCGAAGCCGGCCTGGTCGTCGTCGGCCCGGAGGCCCCGCTCGTCGCCGGTGTCGCCGACGCCGTGCGCGCGGCCGGCATCCCCTGCTTCGGCCCGTCCCGTGAGGCGGCGCAGCTGGAGGGCTCCAAGGCGTTCGCCAAGGACGTGATGGCCGGGGCGAACGTCCCGACCGCCCGCTCGTACGTGTGCACCACCCCCGCCGAGATCGACGAGGCGCTGGACGCGTTCGGCGCCCCGTACGTCGTGAAGGACGACGGCCTGGCGGCCGGCAAGGGCGTGGTCGTGACCGACGACCTCGCCACCGCCCGCGAGCACGCGCTCGCCTGCGACCGCGTGGTCATCGAGGAGTTCCTGGACGGCCCCGAGGTCTCCCTCTTCGCGATCACCGACGGCACCACCGTGCTCCCGCTGAAGCCCGCGCAGGACTTCAAGCGCGCGCTCGACGGCGACGAGGGCCCCAACACCGGCGGCATGGGCGCGTACTCGCCGCTGCCGTGGGCCGACCCGAAGCTGGTCGACGAGGTCATGGACACCGTCCTGCAGCCGACCGTCGACGAACTGCGCCGCCGCGGCACCCCGTTCGCGGGTCTGCTGTACGCGGGTCTGGCGATCACCAGCCGCGGCGTGCGGGTGATCGAGTTCAACGCCCGCTTCGGCGACCCGGAGACCCAGGTCGTGCTGGCCCGTCTGAACACCCCGCTCGCGGGCGTCCTGCTGCACGCGGCGAACGGCACGCTGGAGGACCAGCCGCCGCTGAGCTGGAGCGAGGACGCGGCCGTCACGGTCGTCGTCGCCTCGCACAACTACCCGGGCACGCCGCGCACCGGCGACCCGATCGAGGGCCTGGCCGAGGTCGCCGCCGAGGACGCCCCGCACGCGTACGTGCTGCACGCCGGCACCAGGCGCGACGGCGAGCGCGTCCTGAGCGCGGGCGGCCGCGTCCTGTCCGTCACCGCCACCGGTACGGACCTGGCGCAGGCCCGCGAGCGGGCGTACGCGGCGGTCGGCCGTATCCGGCTTGACGGCTCGCAGCACCGTACGGACATCGCCCGCAAGGCGGCCGGGGAGTAACCGCCGGGCGCCCGGGAACGACCCGGCGGCAGCCCTGACGTGGGGCGGGAGTCATGAGCCTTTACTCCCGCCCCACTGCCATCACCTTTGCCCAAAGCCATTCCATCGAGTGACGGCTGAGCCATCCGGATGACGCCCGCCGAAGCCCTGACTAGGGTGCCGCGAAGGCGGTCCGGCACTTGGCCCACCGGCATTGCGATGTCGGTGACGGGTGCCACAGTGGGGGAGTGAGCTACACCGCCACAGGCAGTCCCGACGAGGGCACGAGGGGGGTGAGGTAGGGCATGTCCGGCATGAGTTCCGGTTCTTTCGCGACAGAGGAGCGGGGTGCGCGCGCCGCGCGCCTGCGCGCCCTCTCCGTGCTCCGCGTCCGCTCGTGGGCCACGGCCCTCGCGCTGCTCCCCGCGGCCGCCGCGGTCGTCCTGCTCGCGGCCGGGCCGGCCGGCCATCTCACCGGCGCGGGCTGGGACGCGGTCCGCTGGACGGTGACCGCGGTCGCGGTCCTCGTCCTGCTCGTGGCCGGCGTGGTCGCGCTGGTGATCGCGCGGGCCCGGCCCGCCGTCACGCCGACGGTCGAGCTCGCCGAGCCGGCCGCCCCCGATCTGTACCGGATGGTGCAGGACCTCGCCGACCGGCTCGGGGTCCCCGCGCCCTCCGCGATAGCCCTGACGCCGGACTGCGACAGCTGGCTGGAGGACCGTACGCACCCGGCGCACGGCCGCCGTCCCAACGGCCTGCGCCGGGCCGCCGACGCCCCGGTGCTGGTCATCGGCTCGCCCTTTCTCTGGTGGATGCGGGTCGGCGAGCTGCGCGCGGTGCTCGCGCCGGTCGTCGCCGGTACGGGACCGTCCGCCCACCCCGACATAGCCGCGGCCCGGCGCTTCGTGCAGGGGCTGGACGCGGCGGTGGCCGCGCACCGGCGCCCCGGGCTCGACCCGGTCCGCTGGCTCGGCGCCCGCGGGGTCGGCGCGGTCGCCCGGGTGCTGCTGCGCAGTTGCCGCGGCGCTGCCGCCGAGATGGAGCGGGGGGTCGCCGTCGCCGCGTCGGAGCGGGCGCAGGCGGTGGACTACGGGGTGCGGATCGTCGCCCAGGAGCAGGTCGGGCTCGCGTACGCGGGCTGGGACCGGCTGCTGACCCGCGTCGCGCTGCCCGCCTGGCGGATGGGCCGCTGGCCTTCGCGCCTCGACGTGGGCGTGGTCTCGGCGCTGACCGAGCTGTCCCGCCGCGACCGGCTCGCGGAGGGCTTCACGTCCCGGCTCGGCGAGCGCCCGGCCTGCGACCTGCTGGAGGAGCCCGGCGCCGTCGACGAGGCCGCCTCGCTGCTGGCCGCCCGGCTCTTCCACGGCGGTCCGGCGGAGCCCGGCCCGGACTGGTCGCCGGTGGACTGGGAGCAGTACCCGGACGAGGTCGTGGACCGGAAGTGGCGTACGGACGCGGCGCGTCTGCTCGCCGTACTGGACCGGCTCGGCGTCCTGGAGGCGTCCCCGGACCCCGCCGACCCGGTGGACGGCCCCACCCTGGCCCGGGTCCTGGGCCACCTCTCGACCGTGCCGGACGCCCCGGCGGAGCCTCCCGCCGATGTCCTCGCCGCCGCGCTCACCGCCGAGGCGGCGCGGGAGGAGGCCCGCAGGCCCGCCCCCGCGCCCGTCGCCCTGCCCGGCGCACCGGGCTCCGCGCACGCCCTCTACGGCTCCGACGCGCTCCCGCTTTTTCCGCTGCAGCCGCCCCGTACCGGGCGCGAGCTGCTCGCCGATCACGTGACGGCGATGGTCTGCTGCGCCGCGGTCGACACCGCGGGGGCCCGTCCCGGGCTCGACTGGCTGGACGGCCCCGCCCTGTTCCTGGGCGACGAGCGCCAGTCGGAGCTGGCCGGGTGTGTGCTGACCCTGGTCGAGGACGGCGATCCGGACCCCCTGAAGACCTGGCTGGCCCGCACCGGCGTGCGGCCCGAGAAGCCCGTCCGGCTGGTCTGAACCCACCCCTCCGCGCCACCCTCGGCACGGCAGGCGGAACCGCCTCCTGCGCCCCTCCACACCCTCCCGAATCCGGAAGGATCTCTTCCGTCTCCGTCAATTAGCGACGAACGGTGACGGACTGCGTGCGTTATGTGATGTGCTGGGTTTCGGCACTGACAACAGATCCGCGTCGACGCTCGCGCCAGGCTCGCGCCAGGCACGCCACGGCGCACGGCCGGCACACACACCACCACAGGCGCGGGGGAGTCGAGGGAGGGGCGCACCATGGGGTCGGAACACATCAGGCGGTGGGAATCGGGCGCGCTCGCCCACGCCGTCACGGACCCCTTCGGACAGGGCCCGCTGCCCTGGCTGCGCGGCAGCGAGCACTACTTCGACGACACCGGCCAGGTCGTCCCCTGGTACGCGGACACCGCGGTCGACGGCAGGAGCAAGACCGCGAGCAGCGGCGGCCCGCGCACGGCCGACGACGTGCGCCGCCAGATCAAGGGCTTCGCCGCCGACGCGGCCGTCGCCCCCGGCGAGGCGATCGACTTCCACATCACCGTGGACCCGCCCCAGCAGTTCTCCGTCGACGTCTACCGGATCGGCCACTACGGCGGCGACGGCGCCGCCAAGATCACCACCAGCCCCCGGCTCTCCGGCATCGTCCAGCCGCCCCCGCTCACCGCCGACCGCACCGTCTCCTGCCACCACTGGTGGCAGTCCTGGCGGCTGCAGATCCCCTCGTACTGGTCCGTCGGCGCGTACGTCGCCGTGCTCACCACCGTCGACGGCTACCGTTCCCACATCCCGTTCACGGTCCGCGACGACCGCCCCGCCGACCTGCTTCTCGTCCTGCCGGACATCACCTGGCAGGCGTACAACCTCTACCCGGAGGACGGCCACACCGGCGCCAGCCTCTACCACGCCTGGGACGAGGACGGCCGGCTGCTCGGCGAGGGGGACGCGGCGGTCACCGTCTCCTTCGACCGCCCGTACGCGGGCGCGGGCCTGCCGCTGCACGTGGGCCACGCGTACGACTTCATCCGCTGGGCCGAGCGCTACGGCTACGACCTCGCCTACGCCGAGACCCGCGACCTGCACGCCGGCCGCGTCGACCCCACCCGCTACCGCGGCCTGGTCTTCCCCGGCCACGACGAGTACTGGTCCGTCCCCATGCGCCGGACCGTGGAACTCGCCCGCGAGCAGGGCACCTCGCTGGTCTTCCTGTCCGCCAACACGCTGTACTGGCAGGTCGAACTCGGGCCCTCGCCGTCCGGCGCGCCCGACCGGCTGCTCACCTGCCGCAAGCGCCGCGGCCCCGGCCGCCCCGCGCTCTGGCGCGAAGTCGACCGTCCGGAGCAGCAGCTCCTCGGCATCCAGTACGCCGGGCGGGTCCCCGAACCGTCCCCGCTGGTCGTACGGAACGCCGAGCACTGGCTCTGGGAGGCCACCGGCGCGGGCGAGGGCGACGAGCTCTCCGGCCTGGTCGCCGGCGAGGCCGACCGGTACTTCCCGCGCACCGCCCTGCCGCCGCACGACAGCCGCATCCTGCTGGCCCACTCGCCCTACCGGGACGGCGAGGGAGCGGTCCGGCACCAGGAGACCTCGCTCTACCGATCCCCGTCCGGCGCCTGGGTGTTCGCCTCCGGTACCTTCGCCTGGTCGCCCGCGCTCGACCGCCCGGGCCACACCGATCTGCGTGTGCAGCGCGCCACGGCGAACCTCCTTGACCGCATCTGCAAGCGCGACTGACCGGGCCCTGAGCGGGCCCGACCTCCGGGTACGCCGCCCGATGGGAGAGAATCGGACAGCTCCTGGATCAACCTACGCGGAGGAACCGTGTCCGGATTCGTAGAAAAGCCCGAGCCCGTCCAGGTCCCGGGCCTCACCCATCTCCACACGGGCAAGGTGCGCGACCTGTACCGCGACGAGGCCGGCGACCTCGTCATGGTGGCCAGCGACCGCATGTCCGCGTACGACTGGGTGCTGCCCACGGAGATCCCCGACAAGGGCCGGGTGCTCACCAGGCTCTCCCTGTGGTGGTTCGACCTGCTCGCCGACCTGGTGCCCAACCACGTCCTGTCGACCGAGCTGCCCCAGGGCGCCCCGGCCGACTGGGAGGGCCGCACCCTCGTCTGCAAGTCGCTGGACATGGTGCCCGTCGAGTGCGTCGCCCGCGGCTACCTGACCGGCTCCGGCCTCGTCGAGTACCAGGAGTCCCGCACGGTCTGCGGCCTCGCCCTGCCCGAGGGCCTGACCGACGGCTCCGAGCTGCCCGCGCCGATCTTCACCCCGGCCACGAAGGCCGCCGTCGGCGACCACGACGAGAACGTCTCGTACGAGGAGGTCGCCCGCGAGGTCGGCGCGGAGACCGCCGCGCTGCTGCGCCAGACCACCCTCGCGGTGTACGGCCGGGCCCGCGACGTGGCCCGCGAGCGCGGGATCATCCTCGCGGACACCAAGTTCGAGTTCGGCTTCGAGGGGGAGTCGCTGGTCCTCGCCGACGAGGTCCTCACCCCGGACTCGTCCCGCTTCTGGCCGGCCGACCAGTGGCAGCCGGGCCGGGCCCAGCCCTCGTACGACAAGCAGTTCGTGCGCGACTGGCTGACCTCGCCGGCCTCCGGCTGGGACCGCAGGAGCGAGCAGCCGCCGCCGGCGCTGCCGCAGGAGATCGTGGACGCGACGCGCGCCAAGTACGTGGACGCGTACGAGCTCCTGACCGGCACGAGCTGGAGCTGACGACACGAAGAAGCCCCCGGTCGGATCGACCGGGGGCTTCTTTCATGGAGCGGACGACGAGATTCGAACTCGCGACCCTCACCTTGGCAAGGTGATGCTCTACCAACTGAGCCACGTCCGCCTGCGCCGAAGCGCTGCGCCTACTATACCCAACCTTTCGCCCGGGCGAGGCGCACGGCGGTGTGCCGGTTCTCCGCGCCGAGCTTCGCCGCGGCGGAGGACAGGTAGTTCCGGACGGTCCCCGGGGAGAGCGAGGCGCGCTCGGCGATCTCCGCGATGGGCGCTCCGTCGGCCGCGAGTTCCAGTACCTCCGCCTCCCGCACGGTCAGCGGGGAGTCGCCCGCGGAGATCGCGTCGGCCGCCAACTCCGGGTCCACGTAACGGTTTCCGTCCTGCACGGAGCGGATGATCTCGGCGAGCCGCTGGGCGCTGACGGTCTTCGGCACGAAGCCCCGCACGCCGGCGGCGAGGGCCCGCTTGAGGTGCCCGGGGCGGCCGTGACTGGTCACGATCATGGTCTTGCAGCCGGGCAGCCGGTCGCGCAGGGCTGTGGCGACCTTCACACCGTCCGCGCCGGGCATCTGCAGGTCGAGCACCGCGATGTCGGGCTCGTGCGCCAGCGCCATCGCGAGGGCCTCGGGCCCGGACGCGGCCTCGGCGACGACCACGAGATCCTCCTCGAGCGCGAGCAGCGCGGCGAGCGCTCCCCGGATCAGATGCTCGTCGTCGGCGAGCAGGACGCGGACGCTCACGCGGTGGTCTCCTTCGTCGTACGGTCCGGCAGGACGGGCTCGCGGGGCGCGGGCACGGATGATGCGGGCGCGGGCTCGGGTACGGGCGCGGGCTCCGGTACGGCCCCGGGCTCTGCCGCGGAGCCGCGCCCGGAAGGCGTGGCGGCTCCGGCGCCTTCCACGGGTTCGGCTTCCGCCTCGTCCGAGCCGACCGGCGGCGGAGTCTGTCCCGGCCGCGCCTTCGCCCCCGCCTCCGCCTCCGGGGTCAGCAGGACCCTCGCGGTCAGGCGGAAGCGGGCGCCCTTTTCCGGGCCCGCTTCCAGCGTTCCGTTCACCGCTGTCAGGCGTTCCCGCAGGCCCGTGAGGCCCGAGCCGGGGAGGCGGGGCGGGAGGGGGGACGGGCGTACGCCGTCGTTGGCCACGGTCAGCAGGACCGTGCCGTCCTCCTCCCGCAGCGAGATCCGGCAGTGCTTGGCGTCGCCGTGCCGCAGGACGTTCGTGGTGGCCTCGCGGACCACCCAGCCGAGCGCCGACTGCACCGCGCCGGGCAGTTCGATGCCGCCGCCGGGCTCCATCGTGCAGGCGATGCCCGCCGCGGCCAGCACCCCCCGCGCGCCCTCCAGTTCCACCCGCAGGTCCGCCTCGCGGTAGCCGCGCACCACGTCCCGCACCTCGCGCTGGGACTCGCGGGCGATCCGCTGTACCTCGGTCATCTGGTCCACGGCGCTGTCCGGCCGCCCGCGCCGGGCCAGTTGCACCGCGAGCTCGCTCTTCAGCGCGATCACCGACAGGTTGCGGCCCATGACGTCGTGCAGGTCGCGGCCGAACCGCAGCCGCTCCTCGGCGACGGCGAGCCGCGCCTTGAGCTCCCGGGAGCGCTCCAGCTCCCAGACGGTCCTCAGCAGCCAGCCGGAGAACCCGCAGGCGCCGACCATGAAGCCGCCGCTCAGCAGCACCCCGAGCGTGTAGGCCACGATCTGCGGCCAGTCCAGGCCGACGGCGAGGGCGGCGAGGCCGGCGGAGAGCCCGGCGGTCGCGGCGGCGCCGGTCATCCGCCGGGTCGACTTCAGGCACAGCGCCGTCGCTCCGAGCGCGAAGGAGGTCGTGCCGACGACGACCGCGCCGGCGACTCCGGGGTCCTCCAGGGCGTCGGCGCCCTGGAACGCGATGAGCGTCAGCGACGCCGCCGCGGTCAGCCCGAGCACGACGGCCAGGAGCCGTACCGGCCGTTCCCGGCGGTCGAGCTGCCAGTCGAGCGCGCGCGAGGAGAGCAGTCCGCACAGGGCGCCGTGCCCGGCGACCAGCGCGGCGACCGCGACGGCCGGGGCGACGGGGAAGTCCCCCCGGGCGTGGCTGCCGAGCGGGACGAGCCCGACACCGATGAACTCGAGCAGCACGAACAGATGGAAGGTCCACCGCGTGTACAGCTCGACCTTGGCCGCGCTGCTGCGACCGCTCCACCACCCCGTCAGCCTCGACACGGCCGCCCCCCTGTTCTCGCCACCCCTAGCGCCGCGGTTCCCAGCGGAACCACTTCCGGACAGCAAACACGCTCAGCACGATCCAGGCCACCGTCGTCAGGCCCGCACCCAGCAGTTCCTTGCCGCCGACCGCGTCCGCGCCCAGCCAGCCGGCCCGGATCAGCTCCATGACCCCGCTGAGCGGGAGCAGTCCGGCGACGGAGGCGACCGGGTCGGGCAGGGTGTCGACGGGGACCATCAGCCCCGAGCCCATCGCGGAGATCAGGAAGAACGGCAGCGTGGTCAGGCCCGCGCTCTCCGTGGTGCGGGTGATCACGGTGGTGACGGCGGCCAGCGCGACGAGCAGCAGGATCCCGGCGACGACGCCGGCGACCAGCAGGTCGGGGCGGTGTGGGGCCTCGGCGTCCAGGACGGCCGGGCCGAGCGCGGTGAGGATCGCGCACTGGGCGAGGGCGATCACGGAGGCGGGCAGCGCGCCGCCGGCCAGGATCTCGGCGTCGCGGGCCTCGCCGGTGCGCAGCCGCTTGAGGACCAGCTCCTCGCGGCGGGCGACGTAGGTGGAGACGAGGTTCATGTAGACGACGAGGACGAGGACCATCCCGGTGCCGCCGACCAGCGTGGCCCCGGCGATGCCCATCGGGAGGTCGCCGTCCAGGTTGGTGAGCGAGGAGCGCAGCAGGAAGATCATCAGCACCGGCATGAGCACCGCGATGAACAGGTTGTTCCTGTTGCGCGAGAGCAGGGTGAGCTCGGCCCGGCCGAGGGCGGTCAGGCGCGCGGCGGTGGCGTTCATCGGACCTCTTCCAGGTCGGTGGTGTTCAGGGGGGCTTCGGCGCGGGAGGCGATCTCCAGGAACGCCTCCTCCAGGGAGGCGGAGCGGGCGTCGAGCCCTTCGAGCCGTACGCCGGAGGCCGCGGCCCAGCCGAGCAGTTCGCCGAGCGTGTCCTGCAGCTCGTGGGTACGGATCTCCACGCGCCGTCCGTCGGCTGCGGCCCGCAGCCCGAGCGGCAGCTGCGCGGGGCCGGTGCCCTCGGGCAGGGTGAAGCGGATCCGGGCGGGCCGGGCGGCGGTGACCTCGGCGGGCGTGCCGGCGGTGACGATCCGGCCGCGGTGCATGATCGCCAGCCGGTCGGCGAGGGACTCGGCCTCCTCCAGGTAGTGCGTGGTGAGGAGGACGGTCGCGCCGCCCTCGCGCAGCTGCCGGACGAGGTCCCAGGTGTCGCGGCGGCCCTCGGCGTCCAGGCCGGTGGTGGGCTCGTCGAGGAACAGCACCTCGGGCCGGCCGAGCAGGGCGAGCGCCAGGTCGAGCCGGCGGCGCTCGCCGCCGGAGAGCTGCTTGATCCGGACCTTGGCGCGGTCGGCGAGGCCGACCATGTCGAGGGCCTCGCCGACGGGCCGGGCGTCCGTGGTGCAGCCGGCCCACATGCGTACGGTCTCGGCCACGGTCAGGTCGGAGGGGAAGCCGCCCTCCTGGAGCATCATGCCGATCCGGGGGCGTACGGCGGCCCGCTCGGCGTACGGGTCGTGGCCGAGCACCCGCACGGTGCCGCCGGTCGGCCGGGCCAGGCCCTCCAGGAGCTCCACGGTGGAGGTCTTGCCGGCGCCGTTGGTGCCGAGGAGCGCGAAGATCTCGCCCCGGGGCACGGTGAAGGAGATCCCCCGGACGGCCTCGAAGCCGCCGGAGTAGGTCCGGTGGAGGCCGTCTGCCTCGATCACGTTCGTCATGGGCACCAGACTCCCGGCGGACGAAGCCGGTCGGCAGTGCGCGCTGTCACGACTGCTCATGACAAATGTCATCGGGGAGCGAAGCGCAGGAACGGGGCGAACACGGCAAAGGCCCCGGTTCCGAAGAACCGGGGCCTTTATCCCGAGCGGACGACGAGATTCGAACTCGCGACCCTCACCTTGGCAAGGTGATGCTCTACCAACTGAGCCACGTCCGCATTGCTCCCGACCAGCTCTCACTGGGCGGTGCGAGCACCACTCTACCTGATCCACCGGAGTGGTCGGTATCACGATGCAGAGCGGGTGACAGGAATTGCACACTGCGCCTTCCCCCTGGAAGGGGGCTGTTCTGCTACTGAACTACACCCGCACGCTGCGTGAGGTCCGGCCTCTCGGCCTCGCCCCTCGGCGTGATCCAGACTTTAGCCGATCGGCAGGGGTGGATGGCAAATCGCTTCCTGGCTGCCCGTCAGTGCGGGGGCTCAACTGGCCTCGCGGAACGCCTCGTAGACCCGCTTGGGGATGCGCCCACGGGCGGGCACCTCCATCTTGTGGGACTGCGCCCAGGCGCGTACGGCGGCCGGGTCGGGGGCCAGCGCGGTCACCGTGCGGGGCTTCGCGACCGCGCCGGAGCGGCCGGCGCTCCGCTTTCGGCCGGCGGCCACGTAGGGCGCCAGGGCCTTGCGCAGTTTCTTTGCATTGGCGGGATTGAGGTCGATCTCGTACGTCTTACCGTCGAGGCCGAACGTGACCGTTTCCGCCGCTTCTCCGCCGTCGATGTCGTCGAAGAGCGTGACCACTACGCGCTGCGCCACGGATATCGGTCCTTTCCTGCGGTTCGTCGCGCCCGGCCTGCCTGCTGGGCCTGCCCTGACATGCGGCGATGCCGGATTTTCCGGCGGTTGAGGGGCAATGCTGCTTTCCTCTGGATTCCTTTGTACAGCGGTCGGCACGACATCGTGAAGCCCCGGCAATTCCATCAGCGTGTCACGTCGGCGGCAATGGGCGCCGCGATTTTTCACGTGGATTTTTCCTGGAGGTCTTTGTGTGCTCCTCCAAAAGTCTACTCGCGTAGAATTTGGAGGCAGGTACGCTGAGGGAACCGCCCACGCAACACACCACCGGGAGTGCCAGTGGCACGCGTCGTAGTCGACGTCATGCTCAAGCCGGAGATCCTCGACCCGCAGGGGCAGGCGGTGCACCGTGCACTGCCGCGCCTCGGTTTCCAGGGGATCGCCGACGTCCGTCAGGGGAAGCGCTTCGAGCTCGAGGTGGAGGGTCCCGTCGACGACGCCGCCCTCGCCCGCATCCATGAGATGGCCGAAACCTTCCTCGCCAACACCGTGATCGAGGACTTCACCGTGAAGGTGGAGTCGTGACCGCTCGCATCGGAGTCGTCACCTTTCCTGGGACTCTCGACGACCAGGACGCACTGCGCGCCGCCAGGCTGGCCGGCGCCGAGCCCGTCTCGCTCTGGCACCGTGACAAGGACCTGAAGCAGGTCGACGCGGTGGTCCTGGCCGGCGGCTTCTCCTACGGCGACTACCTGCGGGCCGGAGCCATCTCCCGCTTCTCGCCGGTGATGGAGACGATCATCGAGCAGGCGAAGGCGGGCATGCCCGTCCTCGGTATCTGCAACGGCTTCCAGATCCTCACCGAGGCCCATCTGCTGCCGGGCGCGATGCTGCGCAACAACCACCTGCACTTCATCTGCCGCGACCAGAAGCTGCGCGTGGAGAACGCGCAGACCGCCTGGACCGTGGACTACGAGCAGGGCCAGCAGATCGAGGTCCCGCTCAAGAACATGGACGGCCGGTACGTCGCCGACGAGCGCACGCTCGACGAGCTGGAGGCCGAGGGGCGGGTGGCCTTCCGCTACCTGGACATGAACCCCAACGGCTCGCTGCGCGACATCGCGGGCATCACCAACGCCGCGGGCAACGTGGTCGGCCTCATGCCGCACCCCGAGCACGCCGTCGAGCCGCTGGTCGGCACCGGCAAGACGGACGGGCTCGGATTCTTCACCTCGATCCTCAAGAAGCTGGTCAACGCCTGATGAGCCTCGACACCGTCAAGCACGCCTCCGAGACGCCGGACGTCGAGCAGCCGTGGGCCGAGCTCGGCCTGAAGCAGGACGAGTACGACCGGATCCGCGAGATCCTCGGCCGCCGTCCCACCGGCGCCGAGCTGGCCATGTACTCCGTCATGTGGTCCGAGCACTGCTCCTACAAGAGCAGCAAGGTCCACCTGAAGCAGTTCGGCGAGAAGGTCCCCGAGAACGACGCCATGCTCGTCGGCATCGGCGAGAACGCGGGCGTCGTCGACGTGGGCCAGGGTTACGCGGTCACCTTCAAGGTCGAGTCGCACAACCACCCGAGCTACATCGAGCCCTACCAGGGCGCGGCCACCGGCGTCGGCGGCATCGTCCGCGACATCCTCGCCATGGGCGCCCGCCCGGTCGCGGTCGTGGACCCGCTGCGCTTCGGCGCGGCCGACCACCCCGACACCAAGCGCGTCCTGCCCGGCGTCGTCGCCGGCATCGGCGGCTACGGCAACTGC
Organism: Streptomyces solicamelliae; assembly: GCF_045348655.1. Classification (NCBI taxonomy): domain Bacteria; kingdom Bacillati; phylum Actinomycetota; class Actinomycetes; order Kitasatosporales; family Streptomycetaceae; genus Streptomyces; species Streptomyces solicamelliae. The sequence goes on along the minus strand of NZ_CP160404.1, from coordinate 3,421,729 downwards.
CTGGGGCTGCCGAACATCGGCGGCGAGGTCGTCTTCGACGAGTGCTACCAGGGCAACCCGCTGGTCAACGCCGGCTGCATCGGCGTGATGAAGCACGAGGACATCCACCTCGCCAAGGCCTCCGGCCCCGGCAACAAGGTGATCCTCTACGGCGCCCGCACCGGCGGCGACGGCATCGGCGGTGTCTCGGTCCTCGCGTCCGAGACCTTCGACGACACCAAGCCCACCAAGCGCCCCGCCGTCCAGGTCGGCGACCCGTTCCAGGAGAAGCTCCTCATCGAGTGCACCCTGGAGATCTTCAAGGAGAAGCTGGTCGCGGGCATCCAGGACCTCGGCGGCGCCGGCCTGTCCTGCGCCACCTCCGAGCTGGCCTCGGCCGGCTCCGGCGGCATGAAGGTCGAGCTGGACACCGTGCCGCTGCGCGACGCCACGCTCTCTCCTGAGGAGATCCTCATGAGCGAGTCGCAGGAGCGCATGTGCGCGATCGTCGAGCCGCAGCACGTCGACCGCTTCATGGAGATCTGCGAGAAGTGGGACGTCACCGCCACCGTCATCGGTGAGGTCACGGACGGCGACCACCTGGAGATCTTCTGGCACGGCGAGCTGATCGTGGACGTGCCCCCGGGCACCGTCGCCCACGAGGGCCCGACGTACCACCGCCCGTACGCCCGCCCCGAGTGGCAGGACGCGCTGCAGGCGGACGACGCCGGCAAGCTGGCCCGCCCGCAGACCGGCGCGGAGCTGAAGGACCAGGTCCTGAAGGTCGTCTCGTCGCCCAACCAGGCGTCGAAGTCCTGGATCACGGACCAGTACGACCGCTTCGTGCAGGGCAACACCGTGCTCGCCCAGCCCGAGGACGCGGGCATGGTCCGCATCGACGAGGAGACCAACCTCGGCGTCGCCATGGCGACCGACGGCAACGGCCGGTACGCCAAGCTCGACCCGTACACCGGCGCGCAGCTCGCGCTGGCGGAGGCGTACCGCAACGTCGCCGCCTCCGGCGCCAAGCCGCTGGCGATCTCCGACTGCCTGAACTTCGGCTCGCCCGAGGACCCGGCCGTCATGTGGCAGTTCGCCGAGGCCACCCGTGGTCTCGCGGACGGCTGCCTGCAGCTCGGCACCCCGGTCACCGGCGGCAACGTGTCGCTGTACAACCAGACCGGTGAGGTGGCGATCCACCCGACGCCGGTCGTGGCCGTGCTCGGTGTGATCGACGACGTCAACCGCCGCACCCCGATCGCCTTCGCGGAAGAGGGCCAGCTCCTCTACCTGCTGGGCGACACCAAGGAGGAGTTCGGCGGCTCGGCGTGGTCCGAGGTCATCCACCGGCACCTCGGCGGTCTGCCGCCGGCCGTGGACCTCGACCGCGAGAAGCTGCTGGCCGAGATCCTGATCTCGGGCTCCCGCGACGGGATGATCGACGCGGCGCACGACCTCTCGGACGGCGGTCTGGTCCAGGCGGTCGTCGAGTCCTGCCTGCGCGGCGGGACGGGCGCGCGCCTGGTCGTGCCCGAGGGTCTGGACGCCTTCACGTTCCTCTTCAGCGAGTCGGCCGGCCGTGCGGTCGTGTCCGTCCCGCGCAGCGAGGAGCTCCGCTTCACCGACATGTGCGGGGCGCGCGGTCTGCCCGCGACCCGCATCGGTGTCGTCGACGGCGACGCGGTCGACGTCCAGGGCGAGTTCACGCTCTCCCTGGAGGAGCTGCGCACCGCGCACGAGGCGACGATCCCGGGCCTGCTGGCCTGACCCGTCGCTCTGACGCGCAGGGCCCCCGCCGTGATGGCGGGGGCCTTCGTGTTTCCCACCCGCCCTCCCTCTCACGCTTGCACGAGATTACGTGATTACGTAATCTCGAATCCATGGAGCTGGAGGAGCGCGTCGCCGAACTCGAGCGGCGCATGGCGGCCCTGGAGAGCGCCGGGCGTACGGAGCACCCGCAGGCCGAGGGCGACTTCTGGGCCCTCGACGGCCTCAAGGCGCAGCTCGCCGAGGCCGGCGAGGCGGCGGCGGACGGCGGGGTGCTGTTCACCGGGGCGGTCCGGCTGCCCACGGCGGAGCGGTACGAGTGGCAGTTCGGCGCGCTCGCGGAGGACCTGCTCGACCGCGACTGGTCCGAGGCCGCCGACGCGTTCGCCGCGCTCGGCCATCCCGTACGGCTCCGGCTGCTGCGGGAGATCCTCGGCGGCCGCCGTACCGCCGCCGAACTGGCGGAGCTGGAGGAGATCGGCACGACCGGCCAGATCTACCACCACCTGCGCCAGCTGACCGCCGCCGGCTGGCTCCACACCACCGGACGCGGCCGCCACGAGGTGCCGGGAACGCGGGTCGTCCCCCTCCTGGTGCTGCTCACGGCGGCCCGTCCCTAGACCGCACACGTCTTCAGGGGGAAGCGCTCATGTCCGTACGCAAGGCCGCGGTGATCGTCCACCGCGCACTCTGGCTGGTGTTCGTCGTCCAGGCCGTCGCCTCGGTCTTCGTCGAGCCGCCGTATCCGTACTGGGCCGGCTGGCTGCCCGCCGCGGCCGGCGGCGCGCTCGGGCTCACGCTCGCGCTGACCAGGCACCGGGAGCTCGGGGCGCTGCCGGAGCGGGAGCCGGTCGAGGTACTGCCGCCGGTCACCGGCCGCTGGTCGGCGCTGAACAGCCCGGCGGACCGCACGCCCAGCCACGGCACGCACCAGTTCGGGCAGACGTACGCGATCGACATCACCGCGGAGTCCGACGAGCAGCCGCGCCCCCGGCCCGTCCTGTTCTGGCCGCTCGCCCGGCGGAGCGCGGACTTCCCCGCCTTCGGTGCCCCGCTGCACGCGGTCGCCGACGCCACCGTCGTGCACGCCGAGGACGGCCGGCGCGACCACCTGAGCCGCAACTCGCTGCCGGCCGTGCTGTACCTGCTGGTCGTCGAGTCCGCCGTGCGCGCGATGCTCGGCGCCCGCCGGGTCACCGGCAACCACCTGGTCCTGGACCTCGGCGACGGCACGTACGCGATGTACGCGCACCTGCAGCGGAACTCGCTGGCCGTGCGGCCCGGCGACCGGGTCGCCGCCGGGCAGCTGCTCGCCCGCTGCGGCAACTCGGGCAACTCCAGCGAGCCGCACGTCCACTTCCAGCTGATGGACGGCCCGGACCTGGACACCGCGCGCGGTGTGCCGTTCACCTGGCGCGGTGTCGGCGTGCCGAGGAACCGGGAGACGTTCGAGGCGGAGCCCGCGGTCTACTCGGCCTGACCCCAGAAGGCGTCGGACTCGTCGATGTCCGCGACGCACTCGTCGACGTCGGTCATCTTGTCCCCGACGATCGTGAAGAAGAGGCCGCCCTTCATCTCGATACCGCGGTCGCCGCGGTCACCGTGCCACTTGTGCACGGACATGACGTGGCCCCGACCGTCCGGGTAGACGTCCAGCAGCTCCACGCGGAAGGTGCCGTTGGTCAGCTCCATGAGCTTGGCGAAATGGGCCAGGATGTTCTCGCGGCCCTTGACGTGCCCGGACATCTGGCTCTCGCCGGGCGCGTGGTGGACACAGTCGCCGGTCATCAGGTCGGCGAGCGTCTCCATGTCTCCTCTGCCGAAGGCCTCGTAGCCCTTGCGCACCAACGCGGCGTGCGGGTGTTCCGCCATGATCCCTCCACCCCCCTCGTAGCCCTCTTCCCAGTCTCCGCCGGGGGTAGCGGCCCTGCCACACGGTGCCCGGACCGGCCGGCACTGGCTAGCCTCGGGCCCATGCCCCCTGCCAAGAAGCGCCCGCGTTCGTACGACTCCGCCAAGATCCGGGCCGCCGTGCTCGCCCAGTTCGGGAACGTGCGGGCGGCGGTGGAGCGGCTCACGCCCGAGCAGCTCGCCGCGCCGACCCGGCTGGGGGACTGGACGGTACGGGACCTGGCCGCGCACCTGACGATGGCGGTCGGGGCGGTCTCCCGGTACCTCGACGGGCCGGAGCCCGCGAAGCTGGAGCTGGCCCTCCTGCAGTGGCCGCTCGCCACGGCCTCCGCGGCCGGGCGGATCGACGAGGACACCCGCGCGATCGAGGCCGGCGACCTGCCGGCGCTGTACGCAGAGACGGCGGAGCGGTACACGCGGAGCCTGGCCGGCGCCGGGGACGAGCGGCTGGTGCCGACCCGGTTCGGCGCGATGCGCCTGGCGGATTTCCTGGTCACCCGCACCGTCGAGCTGGTCGTCCACACCGACGACCTCAACGCGGCGGCGGGCCTGGAGATCCCGTACGACCGCCAGGCCCTCGCCGCCTGCACCCGGCTGCTCGCCGACGCGCTCGCCGCCAAGGTCCCGGGCGGCGCGGTGGAGGTGCGGATCCCGCCGTACGCGGTCGTGCAGTGCGTCCCGGGCCCGCGGCACACCCGCGGCACCCCGCCCAACGTCGTCGAGACCGACCCGCTGACGTGGCTCCGCCTGGCCACCGGCCGTGCGCACTGGGCCACCGAACTCGACGCGGCCCGTGTCTCGGCGAGCGGCGAGCGCGCGGACCTCACGGATCTGCTGCCGCTGATGGGCTGACGCACACGGAACCGGGACGGCGGCGGCGCCGTCCCATCGGCATGCAGAAGCCGCGTATCACCGCAGTCGCCGCCCTGGCCTCCCTCGTCCTGCTCGCCGCCTGCGGTACCGAGAGCGGTACGGGTGCCGGGTCCGGCACGGTCGACGCGGACGTGTTCGTCGCCAACGTCCGCTGGACCTTCGACACGATCACCGCGGACGGGAAGAAGACCACCGCCCCGGCCGGCGCGTACGTGGAGTTCACCGAGAACGGCCGAGCCGCCGGCAACTCCGGCTGCAACCACTTCGGCGGCGCGGCCACGGTGGAGGACGACACCGTGACCGTCAGCCTCGGCGAGACCACCGAGATGGGCTGTGACGCGGAGCGGCAGAGCTTCGAGAAGCTGCTGCACCGGACCTTCGACGGCAGGCTCAAGGCCGTCGTCGACGGGGACACCCTGACTCTGACCCGCCCGGACGGCGACACGCTCGTGCTCAGCTCCCAGCCGCCCGCCCCGCTCAAGGGCACGAAGTGGACGGTCGACACCCTGGTCTCCGGCGAGACCGCCTCCTCGCTGCCCGCCGGCACCGAGGGCCGCGCGCACTTCGTCATCGGCGCGGACGGCCGGGTCGCCGGGAACCTCGGCTGCAACCGCTTCTCCACGACGGCCACGGTCTCCGGCTCGACGATCTCCTTCGGCCGGGTCGTCTCCACGCGGATGGTCTGCGCCCCGCCGCAGATGACCGTGGAGAAGGCGATGCTGAAGGTCTTCGAGAGCCGGGACGCCACGTACGCGCTCCACGTCCGTCAGCTCACCCTCACCACCCCGGACGGCTCGGGCGTGGCGGCCTCCGCAACGCGCGTAGTCAAGGACTGAGGCCGCATCCGGGGACGGGTGTCACTGGGACCTCCGTCACACTCACCGCCCGCCCCCGGCCCCCGTACGAGCGTCCGCTCGCCGCAGGGCGCCGCTCCGGCGACCCGCTGGACCCCTTCTCTCACCAGGGGTGCGGGGCACCCGGACGTTCTCGCGTACGCCGGTGGATCAGCTCGTGCGATCGCACGACCTGCGCCCTCCCGTACTTTCCCCAATTCGGACCAGTGGTCGATCTCGCCTACACTCGGAGCCGTGCCACGTGGTGACGGTCGACTCAATCACGACCTGCTCCCCGGCGAGAAAGGCCCCCAGGACGCGTGTGGCGTCTTCGGTGTCTGGGCTCCGGGCGAAGAGGTCGCAAAGCTCACGTACTTCGGGCTCTACGCCCTCCAGCATCGGGGTCAGGAATCCGCGGGAATCGCGGTCAGCAACGGCTCCCAGATCCTCGTCTTCAAGGACATGGGCCTCGTGTCCCAGGTCTTCGACGAGACCTCTCTCGGTTCCCTCCAAGGTCATATCGCGGTCGGTCACGCCCGCTACTCGACCACCGGGGCCTCCGTGTGGGAGAACGCGCAGCCGACGTTCCGGGCAACCGCCCACGGCTCGATCGCGCTCGGCCACAACGGCAACCTGGTGAACACGGCGCAGCTCGCCGACATGGTCGCCGACCTGCCCAAGAAGGACGGCCGCGCCACCCAGGTCGCCGCCACCAACGACACCGACCTGGTCACCGCGCTGCTCGCGGGCCAGGTCGACGAGGACGGCAAGCCGCTCACCATCGAGCAGGCCGCCGCGAAGATCCTCCCCGAGGTCCGGGGCGCCTTCTCCCTCGTCTTCATGGACGAGCACACGCTCTACGCGGCGCGTGACCCGCAGGGCATCCGCCCGCTGGTCCTCGGCCGCCTCGAGCGCGGCTGGGTCGTCGCGTCCGAGTCCGCCGCCCTCGACATCTGCGGCGCCAGCTTCGTCCGCGAGGTCGAGCCGGGCGAGATGATCGCGATCGACGAGAACGGCATCCGAACGTCGCGATTCGCGGAAGCGAAGCCCAAGGGCTGTGTCTTCGAGTACGTGTACCTGGCCCGCCCGGACACCGACATCGCCGGCCGGAACGTGTACCTCTCCCGCGTGGAGATGGGCCGCCGGCTCGCGAAGGAGGCCCCGGTCGAGGCCGACCTGGTCATAGCCACGCCCGAGTCCGGCACCCCCGCCGCGATCGGCTACGCGGAGGCCTCCGGCATCCCGTTCGGCGCCGGCCTGGTGAAGAACGCGTACGTCGGCCGGACCTTCATCCAGCCGTCCCAGACCATCCGCCAGCTCGGCATCCGGCTGAAGCTGAACCCCCTGAAGGAAGTCATCAAGGGGAAGAAGCTGGTCGTCGTCGACGACTCGATCGTCCGCGGCAACACGCAGCGCGCCCTCGTCCGGATGCTCCGCGAGGCGGGCGCCGCCGAGGTCCACATCCGGATCTCCTCCCCGCCGGTCAAGTGGCCGTGCTTCTTCGGCATCGACTTCGCCACCCGCGCGGAGCTGATCGCCAACGGCATGACCGTCGACGAGATCGGCAAGTCGCTCGGCGCGGACTCGCTCTCGTACATCTCGCTCGACGGGATGATCGAGGCGACCACCATCGACAAGCCGAACCTCTGCCGGGCCTGCTTCGACGGCGAGTACCCGATGGAGCTCCCGGACCCGGAGCTGCTCGGCAAGCAGCTGCTCGAGACGGAGCTGGCCGCCGGCCCCGCCGCCACCGCGGCCGCCGACGCCCTGCGCCGCCCGTAAGACCCCGCTGCACACACCGCAGTACCGACAGGAAAGCTCTTCAGCATGTCTGAGACCACTGGTGCCAGCTACGCAGCCGCGGGCGTCGACATCGAGGCGGGCGACCGCGCCGTCGAGCTCATGAAGGAGTGGGTGAAGAAGACCCAGCGCCCCGAGGTCCTCGGCGGCCTCGGAGGCTTCGCCGGCCTCTTCGACGCCTCCGCCCTCAAGCGCTACGAGCGCCCGCTGCTCGCCTCGGCGACGGACGGCGTCGGCACGAAGGTCGACATCGCCCGCCAGATGGGCGTGTACGACACGATCGGCCACGACCTGGTCGCGATGGTCATGGACGACATCGTCGTCTGCGGCGCCGAGCCGCTGTTCATGACCGACTACATCTGCGTCGGAAAGGTCCACCCCGAGCGGGTCGCCGCCATCGTCAAGGGCATCGCCGAGGGCTGCGTCCTGGCCGGCTGCGCGCTGGTCGGCGGCGAGACGGCGGAGCACCCGGGCCTCCTCGGCCCGGACGACTTCGACGTCGCGGGCGCCGGTACGGGCGTCGTGGAGTACGACCGGCTGCTCGGCGCGGATCGCATCCGTTCGGGTGACGCGGTCATCGCCATGGAGTCCTCCGGTCTTCACTCCAACGGGTACTCGCTCGTCCGGCACGTGGTCTTCGACCGAGCCGGCATGACCCTCGACCAGCAGGTCGAGGAGCTCGGCCGGACGCTCGGCGAGGAGCTCCTGGAGCCCACCAAGATCTACTCCCTGGACTGCCTGGCGCTGACCCGGACCACCGACGTCCACGCCTTCAGCCACATCACCGGCGGCGGTCTCGCGGCCAACCTGGCGCGGGTGATCCCGGACGGGCTGCACGCCACGGTCGACCGTTCGACCTGGACCCCGGGCGCGATCTTCGACCTGGTCGGCAAGGCCGGACAGGTCGAGCGGCTCGAGCTCGAGAAGACCCTGAACATGGGCGTCGGCATGATGGCCGTCGTCCCGGCGGACTCCGTCGACGTGGCCCTGGCCACGCTCGCGGACCGCGGGGTGGAGTCCTGGGTGGCCGGCGAGATCACCGAGCGCGGCGCGCACACCACGGGCGCGGAACTGGTCGGCGACTACGCCGCCTGATCGTCCTTCTCCCGAGCCCTTGTGGTCCATGGACTGCAAGGGCTCGCGGGGTCCGGTCGTCAGGACCTGCGCAGAACGCACAGAAACCCGGTCCAGGAAGCCCGGACCGGGTTGGTGTGGATCAGGATGAGGTCGTCAAGCGCGACGCTGGGACGACGCCGCAGGACCGGACTCGTCGTCCTCGTCCTCGTCATCGTCGTCGTTGTAACGATCCGCGTACTGCGCGTACGGGTCGTCTTCCTCGTCGTCGTCCTCGAACGGCTCGCCATTCGGCGGCTGGCTCGAAGTCGATGCGCCCAGCTCGTTGGCCAGACGCGACAGGTCCGTCCCGCCGCTGCTGTACTTCAGCTGGCGGGCGACCTTCGTCTGCTTGGCCTTTGCCCGGCCGCGCCCCATGGCTCGACCCCCTCGGTGACGGGGCTCGACGGCCCCAGAGTCTTGACACGCGTTCATGATTCGGAACGGGCTCTCGGAGGAGAGACCGGTCCGTAGGGCTTCAACGGTACCTGCTTCCTCGGCCATACGGTACGCCGCCCGCATCACGTGCCCCGGAGCAGAACCTTCGAGGAGCCCTGTCCTCGCTGGTCAACCGCGATTTTAACCCCATCTTGAGGTCGACCCGCCGACCGGCGTGAGTCTTGTCTCTGCCTCTGGGTGAACCTCCAAAGAGGGACCCGGCGGGCCGACCTGTCAAGAATCAGCCGCGGCGTGCCTCGGCCATCCGCTGCTCGGCGATCCGGTCGGCCGCGGCGGCCGGCGGAACGCCGTCCGACTTCGCACGTGCGAAGATCTCGAGCGTGGTGTCGAAAATCTTCGACGCCTTCTTCTTGCAGCGGTCGAAGTCGAAGCCGTGCAGCTCGTCGGCCACCTGGATCACGCCGCCGGCGTTGACGACGTAGTCGGGCGCGTAGAGGATCCCGCGGTCGGCGAGGTCCTTCTCGACGCCCGGGTGGGCGAGCTGGTTGTTCGCCGCGCCGCAGACCACCTTGGCGGTCAGCACGGGCACGGTGTCGTCGTTCAGGGCGCCGCCGAGCGCGCAGGGCGCGTACACGTCCAGGCCCTCGACACGGATCAGCGCGTCGGTGTCGGCGACCACGGTGACCTGCGGGTGCTTGTCGGTGATCCGGCGGACCGACTCCTCGCGGACGTCCGTGATCACGACCTCGGCGCCGTCCTCGAGGAGGTGCTCGACCAGGTAGTGGCCGACCTTGCCGACGCCCGCGACGCCGACCTTGCGGCCGCGCAGCGTCGGGTCGCCCCAGACGGTCTGGGCGGAGGCGCGCATGCCCTGGAAGACGCCGTACGCGGTGAGCACGGAGGAGTCGCCGGCGCCGCCGTTCTCGGGGGAGCGGCCGGTGGTCCAGCGGTTCTCGCGGGCGACGACGTCCATGTCGGCGACGTAGGTGCCGACGTCGCAGGCCGTCACGTACCGGCCGCCGAGGGAGGCCACGAACCGGCCGTAGGCCAGCAGCAGCTCCTCGCTCTTGATCTTCTCCGGGTCGCCGATGATCACGGCCTTGCCGCCGCCGTGCTCCAGACCGGCCATGGCGTTCTTGTACGACATCCCGCGCGCGAGGTTCAGCGCGTCGGCGACGGCCTCCGCCTCGTTGGCGTACGGGTAGAAGCGGGTGCCGCCGAGGGCCGGGCCCAGGGCGGTGGAGTGGAGGGCGATGACGGCCTTCAGGCCGGAGGCGCGGTCCTGGCACAGCACGACTTGTTCGTGGCCTCCCTGCTCCGAGTGGAACAGGGTGTGCAGGACGCCGTCGGTCACATCGGTCACGGTGGTGACTCCCAAGTACGAAGCGGCGGTAGAAGTCCCTCCTGCGGGTGGGGAGGGACCGGTTCGGCAGCAGCGTAAGTCCTACGGGTTGGTAGATCCGCCGCAGTGCTGCGGATCACCCCCTGGCGGAGTACCCGCGTGGAAGGATTCGCGGCATGTCGGTCGTCTCCTCCGCGCGCGTCCCTTACGCCTCCTATCTGCGTGTGTACGAGCCGCTGGCGGCCTTCCCGGAGCCGGAACGGGCGCACTGGGCGCGGTACGCGCGGCGCGCCGAGACCCCCACGGCGCAGGACGAACTGCGGCGTTCGCTGGCGGACTTGGCGCCGACGCCGCCGGTCCCGGTGCCGGTCCACGAGAGCGCGGACGCCTTCGTGGCGGAGGCGGACGGGGTGGTCTGCGTCTGTCCGTGGCGGACCCGGCTGCGGGGCTGGCTGGCGATGACGGAGCTGGTGGAGACGCTGCCGGGGCCGTTGCTCGACGCGATGCTGCCGCCGGTGGTGCGGGCGCAGGCCGCGGCGGACTTCGAGGAGTGGCGGGAGCGGAACCCGGACGCGCGGCCGTGGATCCGTACCTCGGTGTGGGAGGTGCCGGTGCGGTGGTTCGCGCTGTTCGCCGACGAGGAGCGCGAGTACGTGCCCGGGGGCGCGGCGGAGGGCGCCGCGGAGGACGGGTCGGGGGTCCCCGCGGAGGGCGCGCCTGCGGTGCTGCGGTACCGGACGCCGATGGTGCAGGCGCGGCGGCGGCTCGCCCGGGCGCTGCGGACGCTGCGGGAGACGATCGACGAGGGGCCGCTGACGGAGGGTCTGGTCGACGTGGGCCGCTGGCTGGAGGAGTTCCATCCGCGCTCGCTGGTGGAGCTGGACTACGGGGGCCTGGTGCACGCGATGCCGGCGGCGGCGCTGGAGGAGGACCGGTCGGCGGCGGACGTGGCCGAGGGGATCGCGGCGCTGCGGGACGGCGACGCCGAGGCGGCGGGCGAGGCGTACGGGCGGCTGATGGAGCGGTGGCGCGCGGTGCGGGACCGGCAGTTCGCGAACTGAGCGGGGGCGTGCGCGGGGGATGTCGGCGAACTGTTGATCGAGGAACCGTCGACAAGCGGCGGGCGTCTGATGTAAATGATCTTTAAGGGCGCAGGGTCCTTGGGGCGGGTCGGCGCGGGACGTAGGTCCCGATCCGGGCCTTTGGCTCAAGCGTGACGGACAGCACTTAGTGCACCCTTGCGCCGATCGCCCACCCTCGTGCCAAAATAGGACAAGGAGTCCGGGGAGGGTTCCTTCCGTCCAACTGTGGGCGGAATGCTCAGCATTGCACTCCATGGGGGGTCTTGGGCCTCCTGATCACCGTGTGACTGATCGTCACTGCGGTGTGACTGTCCGCTATGGCATGGTCCATCGGCTTCCGTCGCTGATGGACACCTGAGAGGGCAATTCCATCGGTTTGGCCGACGTGGCTGGACAGATGGTGTAGTTGTAGTGCCGAGGACAAGCCGTTCGTCCTATAACCGACTCGGCTCGCGTCCGCCATTTCGGGCAACGCGGGTCAAGGTGCAGAATTTAGAGGAAAGAACCGAGATGGTTCGGTTCTCCCGAGGAGGCCGCTCATGACCGCTCGCACCCCTGATGCCGAGCCGCTGCTTACCCCCGCCGAGGTTGCCACGATGTTCCGCGTGGACCCGAAGACGGTGACCCGCTGGGCGAAGGCGGGCAAGCTCACGTCCATCCGGACGCTGGGTGGGCACCGCCGGTACCGCGAGGCAGAGGTCCGCGCCCTGCTGGCGGGTATTCCGCAGCAGCGCAGCGAGGCCTGAGCCAGCAGCAACACCCCGTAACACCGGGCTGATCCGGGTCCCCCAATCCGGCCGCCCACCCCTAGCTCTGCCGACCGGTCGCCTGCCCCAACAGGCTCTGTGTCATCGATCGCGCTGGACTCCGCCGGGTCCAGCGCGATCTTCTTTTTGGCCGGCGAGAGTGGTGCAATTGCACATATTAAATGGGCTGGCTGTAGGGAGGGTGTAAGTGAAAGAGTTTCTGAAAGTCTTTCAGTGACTCGCGTCACACTGCGGGAGGGGGGTTCCGTCCTCGCCCTCGCCGTCCTCCGCGGCCCCGTCCGCGCTCTCCGCGACCGGATCGTCCGCCTCCATGGCGAGCCGCTGGAGGCGATGACAGACGGGGCAGGTGCGGGTGGCATGGCCGTACCGCGATGCGGCCGCCAGATGCGCGCGCAGCAGCGCGCCGGTCTCGTGCCTCGCCGTCGACGCCGCCGCCATGCGCGCCACCTCCGCTGTGGGCCCCGCATCCCTGCATCCGGGGTACCGGCGCGGGATGACTCCGTCAAGACGCCCGGGCATAGGCGGAACGGCTCGTATACGACGCAAGGCCCGCACCTTCCGGTGCGGGCCTTGCGTTCTACTGCGGTCCTGACGGGATTTGCCCTGTCGATTCGCGGCTCCGCCGCGTGGCGCGGCCTTTTGACGGCTGCGTCCTACGACGACGAAGGCCCACACCTTGTGGTGTGGGCCTTCGCTCTTCACTGCGGTCCTGACGGGATTTGAACCCGCGGCCTCCACCTTGACAGGGTGGCGAGCACTCCAAACTGCTCCACAGGACCTTGCTCGCAGCCTTGTTGCCGTGGCTGCGAGGATGACTGTACAGCAGGTCAGACGGTCAGGTCGAACTGGCGCGGGGCCGCGCTCCCGGGGCCCCGGCCGCTACGGGACGGCCGCGTCGATCGCCTTCACGATCCGCTTGTCCGAGACCGGGTACGCCGTGCCCAGGGCGTGGGCGAAGTAGCTCACCCGCAGCTCCTCGATCATCCAGCGGATGTCCGTGACCTCCGCCGGCACCGGGCGGCCCTTCGGGAGCTGTTCGAGCAGCCAGGCGTACTCGTCGAGCATCTCGTGGACCTTCTCCATACGGGTGGTGTCCCGCTGGACGCCCGTCGGCATCTGCTGCAGCCGGCGGTCCGCCGCGACCAGATAGCGCATCAGGTCCGGCAGCCGCCGCAGGCCCGTACGGGTGACGAAGCCGGCCGGCATCAGCCAGGCGAGCTGGTTCCGGACGTCCGTCACGTTGTTGATCAGCGCCAGGCTGTTCGTCGCCTTCAGACGGCGCTCACAGGCCTGCCAGGCCGCCAGGACCTGCTGGACCTGGCTCACCGTGCGGATGGTCAGCTCGACCAGGTCCGTCCGGACCTTGTCGAACAGCTTCCGGAACGACTCCTCGTCCCACGCCGGCCCGCCGTGGTCCGCGATCAGCTTGTCCGCCGCCGCGGTCGCGCAGTCCTCGAAGAGCGCCTGCACCGAGCCGTGCGGGTTCCGGGAGAGCGCCAGCTTCTGCTGGTTCGTGAGCTTGTCCCCGGCGAACTTCGCCGGGTTCACGGGCACGTTCAGCATGATCAGCTTCCGGGTGCCCTGCCACATCGCCGCCGCCTGCTCGGCCTCCGTGTCGAAGAGCCGTACGGACACGGTGTCGCCCGCGTCCACCAGCGCCGGGTACGCCTTGACCGGCTGCCCGGCCCGACGCGTCTCGAAGACCTTCGTCAGCGTGCCGATCGTCCAGTCGGTGAGCCCCGTGCGCTCCAGGGACTGCCCCGAGCCGCTCGGGCCGGCGGTGGCCGCCGCGGCGGCCTTGGAGAGGGCCTGACGGGCCTTGGGGCGCAGCTTCAGCTTCAGCGCCTCCAGGTCCTTGTCCTCGGCCAGCCTGCGCCGCCGCTCGTCGACGATCCGGAAGGTGATCTTGAGGTGCTCGGGGACCTTGGCCCAGTCGAAGTCCTCCTCCGCGACCGGCACCCCGACCATCCGCTGCAGCTCGCGCGCCAGCGCCGACGTCAGCGGCTCCTGCACGGGCACGACGGAGTCGAGGAAGCGGGCGGCGAAGTTCGGCGCCGGGACGTAGTTGCGGCGGATCGGCTTCGGCAGGGAGCGGATCAGCTCCGTCACGACCTCCTCGCGCAGGCCCGGGATCTGCCAGTCGAAGCCGTCGTCGGTGACCTGGTTCAGCACCTGCAGCGGGACGTGGACGGTCACGCCGTCCGCGTCCGCGCCCGGCTCGAACTGGTACGTCACCCGGAACTTCAGCTGCCCCTGCCGCCACGAGTCCGGGTAGTCGTCCTTGGTGACCGCACCCGCCTTCTCGTTGATGAGCATCTCGCGCTCGAAGTCGAGGAACTCCGGTTCCTCATGGCGCTTGTGCTTCCACCAGGAGTCGAAGTGCGCGCCGGACACGACGTGTTCGGGCACGCGCTTGTCGTAGAAGTCGAAGAGCGTCTCGTCGTCGACGAGGATGTCGCGGCGCCGCGCCCGGTGCTCCAACTCCTCGACCTCGGTGAGAAGTTTGCGGTTGTCGGAGAAGAACTTGTGGTGGGTGCGCCAGTCGCCCTCGACCAGCGCGTTGCGGATGAACAGCTCGCGGGAGGCCTCGGGGTCGATCTTCCCGTAGTTCACCTTGCGGTCGGTGACGATCGGCACGCCGTACAGCGTGACCTTCTCGATCGCCATGACCGCCGCCTGGTCCTTCTCCCAGTGCGGCTCGCTGTACGTCTTCTTCACCAGGTGCTGGGCGAGCGGCTCGATCCACTCCGGCTCGATCCTCGCGTTGACCCGCGCCCAGAGGCGGGAGGTCTCCACGAGCTCGGCGGACATCACGAACCGCGGCGGCTTCTTGAACAGCGCCGAGCCGGGGAAGATCGCGAACTTGGCGTTGCGTGCGCCCAGGTAGTCGTTCTTCGCCCCCTCCTTCACGTCCTTCATGCCGACGTGGGAGAGCAGGCCCGCGAGGAGCGAGGTGTGGACGGACTGCTCCGGCGCGTCCTCCTCGTTGAGGTGGATCCCCATCTGCTTGGCGACCGTCCGCAGCTGGGCGTAGATGTCCTGCCACTCGCGGATCCGCAGGAAGTTCAGGTACTCCTGCTTGCACATCCGGCGGAAGGAGCTGGAGCCGCGCTCCTTCTGCTGCTCGCGGATGTACCGCCACAGGTTGAGGAAGGCGAGGAAGTCGCTGGTCTCGTCCTTGAAGCGGGCGTGCTGCTGGTCGGCCTGGGCCTGCTTCTCGGCGGGCCGCTCGCGTGGGTCCTGGATGGACAGCGCGGCCGCGATCACCATGACCTCGCGCACGCAGCCGTTCCGGTCCGCCTCCAGGACCATCCGGGCGAGCCGCGGGTCGACGGGCAGCTGGGAGAGCTTGCGGCCCTGCTGGGTGAGCCGCTTCTTCGGATCCTTCTGCGCGGGGTCCAGCGCGCCCAGCTCCTGCAGGAGCTGCACGCCGTCGCGGATGTTGCGGTGGTCCGGCGGGTCGATGAAGGGGAACTTCTCGATGTCGCCGAGGCCGGCCGCGGTCATCTGCAGGATGACCGACGCCAGGTTCGTCCGGAGGATCTCCGCGTCCGTGAACTCGGGCCGGGTGACGAAGTCGTCCTCGGAGTACAGCCGGATGCAGATGCCGTCCGACGTACGGCCGCAGCGGCCCTTGCGCTGGTTGGCGCTGGCCTGGCTGACCGGCTCGATCGGGAGCCGCTGCACCTTGGTGCGGTGCGAGTAGCGGGAGATCCTGGCGGTGCCCGGGTCGATCACGTACTTGATGCCGGGGACCGTCAGCGAGGTCTCGGCGACGTTCGTGGCGAGCACGATCCGGCGGCCGGTGTGGGCCTGGAAGACGCGGTGCTGCTCGGCGTGCGACAGGCGCGCGTAGAGGGGGAGGACCTCCGTGTTGCGGAGCTTCTTCTTGAGCAGCGCGTCCGCGGTGTCGCGGATCTCCCGCTCGCCCGAGAGGAAGACGAGGATGTCGCCCGGACCCTCGGACTGGAGCTCGTCGACGGCGTCGCAGATCGCGGTGATCTGGTCCCGGTCGGCGTCTTCGCCGTCCTCCTCCAGGAGGGGGCGATAGCGGACCTCGACGGGATACGTACGGCCGCTGACCTCGACGATCGGGGCGTCGCCGAAGTGGCGGGAGAAGCGCTCCGGGTCGATGGTCGCCGAGGTGATCACGACCTTGAGGTCGGGGCGCTTCGGGAGCAGCTGGGCCAGATAGCCGAGCAGGAAGTCGATGTTGAGGGACCGCTCGTGGGCCTCGTCGATGATGATCGTGTCGTAGGCGCGCAGCTCGCGGTCCGTCTGGATCTCGGCGAGCAGGATGCCGTCCGTCATCAGCTTGACGAAGGTCTGGTCCTGGTTGACCTGGTCGGTGAACCGGACCTTCCAGCCGACCGCCTCGCCGAGCGGGGTGCGGAGCTCCTCCGCGACGCGTTCGGCGACGGTGCGGGCGGCGATCCGGCGGGGCTGGGTGTGCCCGATCATGCCCCGGACGCCTCGGCCCAGCTCCAGACAGATCTTCGGGATCTGCGTCGTCTTGCCGGAGCCGGTCTCACCGGCGACGATCACGACCTGGTGGTCGCGTATCGCCTCGGCGATCTCGTCCTTCTTCTGCGAGACGGGCAGCTGCTCGGGGTACGTGACCGCGGGCACGCGGGCGGCGCGCCCGTCGACGCGCTCCTTGGCCTTGCCGGCCTCGGCGGCGATCTCGTCCAGGACGGCCGCGCGGGCCTCGGGCTTGCGGATGCGGCGGGCGCCCTCGAGACGGCGGCCGAGCCGGTGGGCGTCCCGCAGCGAGACCTCGGCCAGGACGGTCTGGAGGGCGGCGAAGGAAGTAGACATACGGAATCCAGGATCGCACCTGCCGCCGAGAACCGGCGAACCGATTTACGGCGCTGTTTCCGGGGTCACAGGGCTCCTGGGCCGGGCCTTCCAAGGCGCGCGACGGGCGGTGCGTAATATTTCGGGCACCCCGACCGGAAGGCCCCCCATGTCCCGCACCGCCGCCCGCGCTCTGGCGGCGTTCGCCGTGCTGGCGGCCGTGGTGCTGGGGCTCCTGATCTGCGCGGCGCCCCCGGGCACCCCGGCCGTGACCGCCGTCGCCGGTGCCGTGGTGGACACCGGGGAGCCCGGCTGCGGGCCGGGGCATCCGGCCGGCGAGGGGGCCGTGAGCCCCGCCGTGCCGCCGCGCGCCCAAGGCTTCGGGGAGCTGCTGCCGGCGCTCGCGGGCGGCCGGGCGGTCTGCGGGGCGGGGGCGCCGGACGCCCTCGTCCACGATCTCGTACCGGGGCCGGAGCCGCCGGATCTCGTGCCGCCGTCCCCGCCGGAGCTGTCGGTCCTGAGGGTCTAGACGGGCGGCCGTTCCTTGCCGCCGTCCGTCTCTTCTTCCTGCTCAGGAGTGCTTCCGCATGTCCAGGTCCTCCAGGTCCAAGCCCGTCGTGATCGTCGCCGGGGTGGCCGTGGCCGCCGCCCTGCTCGGCCTCGTCTCGTACACCGCCACCAAGCCCGACGCCCGTCCCTCCGCCGACTCCGGCACGTCCGTGGCCGCCGAGCCGACCTCCGGCGTCTACCCGGAGCTGGAGTCGTACGCCCGGCGCGACGCCTCCGACGGGCTCGCGCTCGGCCGCGCCGACGCGCCCGTCGTGCTCATCGAGTACGCGGACTTCAAGTGCGGGTACTGCGGGCAGTTCGCCCGCGACACCGAGCCGAAGCTGATCGAGAAGTACGTCGAGAACGGCACCCTGCGCATCGAGTGGCGGAACTTCCCGATCTTCGGCGAGGAGTCGGAGGCCGCGGCCCGCGCCTCGTGGGCGGCGGCGCGGCAGGGGCGGTTCTGGGAGTTCCACAGGGCGGCGTACGCGAAGGGCGCGAAGGAGAAGGGCTTCGGCGAGGCGCGGCTGACGGCCCTGGCACGCGAGGCCGGGGTGCCGGACCTGGCGAAGTTCGCCGCGGACTCGGCGGGCGCGGCGGCCCGCGAGGCGGTGTCGGCGGACCAGGAGCAGGGGTACTCGCTCGGCGCGACGTCGACCCCGTCGTTCCTGGTGAACGGTCGGCCGATCGCCGGGGCGCAGCCGATGGAGACCTTCGTGGAGGCCATCGAGGCGGCGGCCCGGACGGCGAAGGCGAAGGGGACGAAGGCGGCGGGCCCGTCGGGGACGCCGTCCGGTTCGCCGGGCGCCCCGGGTTCCGCCGCTCCGTCGGCGGCCGCGCGGTGACCGGCGAGTTCGGCTATCCGGCCGCCCTCCTGGGCGGCCTGCTCGCGCTGCTCAGCCCGTGCAGCGCCCTGCTGCTGCCGGCGTTCTTCGCGTACTCGATCGACTCGCCGGGCCGGCTGCTCGCCCGTACCGGCGTCTTCTACGCGGGCCTGGCGACCACGCTCGTCCCGCTGGGCGCGGCCGGCTCGTTCGCCGGCCGTCTCTTCTACGGTCACCGGGACCTCCTGGTGACCGCCGGCGGCTGGCTGATCATCGGCCTCGGCGTGCTGCAGATCCTGGGCCTGGGCTTCGCCTCGCGCCGGATCGCCGAGGTCAGCGGCCGGATCCGGCCGACCACGGCGGTCTCCGTGTACGCGCTCGGCCTGGTGTACGGCCTGGCCGGTTTCTGCGCGGGCCCGATCCTCGGCAGCATCCTGACGGTGGCGGCGCTCAGCGGCAGTCCGGCGTACGGCGGACTGCTCCTCGCGGTGTACGCGTTGGGCATGGCGGTCCCGCTGTTCCTGCTCGCGCTGCTCTGGGAGCGGTACGACCTGGGGCGGCGGCGCTGGCTGCGGGGCCGGCCGCTGCGGATCGGCCGCTTCGAGGCGCATTCGACGTCGCTGCTGTCCGGGCTGTTCTTCGTGCTGCTCGGCACGCTCTTCCTGGTCTTCGACGGCACGACGGCCCTGCCGGGCCTGCTGTCGGTGGACGCCTCGTTCGCGGTGGAGCAGCGGGTGGCGGCGCTGGGCAAGGTGATCCCGGACTGGGCGCTGCTGGTCGCGTCGGTCGCGGTGGTGGGCGCGGTGTTCGGCGTACGGGCGCTGAAGCAGAAGGCGCAGGGATAAGGAGAAGGCCCCCGTCCATCGGACGGGGGCCTTCGGCTGTGGCTGGGGCCGGGGTCGAACCGGCGACCTATCGCTTTTCAGGCGATCGCTCGTACCAACTGAGCTACCCAGCCACGAGGTCGTTTCCGACCTCAGCGACTCTGACGGGACTTGAACCCGCGACCTCCACCTTGACAGGGTGGCGAGCTAACCAACTGCTCCACAGAGCCTTGCTTGTGTGTGAGAACCAGTCTCGCACACGGTTGTGCGTGCCCCCAACGGGATTCGAACCCGTGCTACCGCCTTGAAAGGGCGGCGTCCTGGGCCACTAGACGATGAGGGCTAAGGGCCCACCTGAGCACTTCGTCAGCGCCTCGGGGACGTGAGAAGCATATGGGATGCCGGCGGGTATCGCCAAAACGGTTTCCCCGGGGCCGGCGAGAGCCGCCCCGGGCGGGGCCCGCGGAGGGACAATGGCCGCGTGCTGGAGATGACACGCGAGGAGTTCGAGGAACTGGTCGCCGAGGCGCTGGACAGGATCCCGCCGGAGCTGACGCGGCTGATGGACAACGTCGCGGTGTTCGTGGAGGACGAGCCGTCTCCGGACGACCCCGAACTGCTGGGCCTCTACGAGGGAACGCCGCTGACGGACCGCGGCGAGTGGTACGCCGGGGTGCTGCCGGACCGGATCACGATCTACCGCGGGCCGACGCTGCGGTTCTGCGAGTCGCGGGAGGACGTGGTCGCGGAGACGGAGATCACCGTCGTGCACGAGATCGCGCACCACTTCGGGATCGACGACGAGCGGCTGCACGCCCTCGGTTACGGCTGAGCCGCGGCCGCTGCTGATCCTTTCGGATCCCTCGGGTTCCGGGCGTGTCCCCCATGGTGCGCGGGGAGTTGGGCTGTGAAACGCGTTCCCCCCGGTTTCCTGGAGGTGCCCTCCGTGCGCCCACTGCCCACCCCCGTGAGATGGGCCGCCACCGCGCTGGCGGTCGCCGCCTGCGCCGGACTCAGCGGCTGCATGAGTGTGACCGACGACGCCACGAAGCCCGCGCCCGGCACGTCGGCGGGGAAGCGGGAGGGCGCGGCGGCCGAGTCGGCCGGTGCGGGCGGCGGGGGCGGTGTGCAGGAGGGCGCGTACGAGCACGGCGGCTCGGGGAAGGGCCGGGAGAAGGACAAGAAGCGCGACGACGAGTCGCCCGGGCCCGACGCCTCGCCGGAGCGGTCCGGGAAGCCGGGGAAGGCCGGCGGCGGGGCCGGGAAGCCCGGCCCGCAGAAGCCGCCGGAGCCGCCGGGGCCGGGGGATCCGCACGGGCCGGGCGAGCCGAGCCCGCCGGGGAACCCGGGCGGCGGGGGCGAGGAGCCGCCGCCGGTCGACCCGACGCCGTCGCAGGAGCCGCCCGGCCCGGATCCGTCGTCGGAGCCCGGTCCGGACCCGGAGCCGTCCGAGCAGCCGTCCGCGACGCCCGGCGCGGACACCCACATGGGGGCCATGAAGGCGGCGGACGGCTCCGGCGGTCCGACGGAGCCGCAGGCGTCGCCGCAGGTCGGGCCGGTGTGACGTAGCTCGGTTTGCCTTGGGTGGGGGAGGGTGCGTATGGTGGTAGATCGTTTGATCCCATTTGCCCGGCGCCATTACCGAAGAGCGCCGTGACTGGCGCGTACTCTCCCTTGCCGTGGCTGACCGCATTGAGGCGGTCTTGTGCGAATTCACGGAGTTGACGGGCGCGTGCCGAGACTCCGGAAGGTTTCGCATTTCGCATGTCCATTTTCAGTTCTGACCACGCCGTCATGCCCGAGAACGACGAGATCACCGACGAGATCGTCGAGGCGGCGGAGGCCGTCGTCGAGGCGGCCGAGGCGGCAGAGGCGTCCGAGTCCGAGGACTCCGCCGAGCCGACCATCACCTTCGGCGACCTGGGTCTGCCCGAGGGCGTCGTGCGCAAGCTCGCGCAGAACGGCGTGACCACCCCCTTCCCGATCCAGGCCGCGACCATCCCGGACGCCCTGGCCGGCAAGGACATCCTGGGCCGCGGCCGCACCGGCTCCGGCAAGACCCTCTCCTTCGGTCTGCCGCTGCTCGCCACCCTGGCCGGCGGCCACACCGACAAGAAGAAGCCCCGCGGCGTCATCCTCACCCCGACCCGTGAGCTCGCGATGCAGGTCGCGGACGCCCTCCAGCCGTACGGTGACGTGCTCGGCCTCAAGATGAAGGTCGTCTGCGGCGGTACGTCGATGGGCAACCAGATCTACGCCCTGGAGCGCGGCGTCGACATCCTCGTCGCCACCCCGGGCCGTCTGCGCGACATCATCAACCGCGGCGCCTGCTCGCTCGAGAACGTCCAGGTCGCCGTCCTCGACGAGGCCGACCAGATGGCCGACCTGGGCTTCCTGCCCGAGGTCACCGAGCTGCTCGACCAGGTCCCCGAGGGCGGCCAGCGTCTCCTCTTCTCCGCCACGCTGGAGAACGAGATCGACTCGCTGGTGAAGCGCTACCTGGTGAACCCGGTCACCCACGAGGTCGACCCGTCGGCCGGCGCGGTCACCACCATGACCCACCACGTCCTCGTCGTGAAGCCGAAGGACAAGGCCCCGGTCACCGCCGCCATCGCCGCCCGCAAGGGCCGCACCATCATCTTTGTCCGCACCCAGCTGGGCGCCGACCGTGTCGCCGAGCAGCTGCGCGACGCCGGCGTGAAGGCGGACGCGCTGCACGGCGGCATGACGCAGGGCGCCCGTACGCGGACGCTCGCCGACTTCAAGGACGGGTACGTCAACGTCCTCGTCGCCACCGACGTCGCCGCGCGCGGCATCCACGTGGACGGCATCGACCTGGTCCTGAACGTGGACCCGGCCGGCGACCACAAGGACTACCTGCACCGCTCGGGCCGTACGGCGCGTGCCGGCCGCTCCGGTGTCGTGGTCTCCCTGGCGCTGCCGCACCAGCGCCGCCAGATCTTCCGTCTGATGGAGGACGCGGGCGTCGACGCCTCGCGTCACATCGTGGGCGGCTCGGGCACGTTCGACCCGGAGGTCGCCGAGATCACCGGTGCGCGTTCGCTGACCGAGGTCCAGGCGGACTCCGCGAACAACGCGGCCAAGCAGGCCGAGCGCGAGGTCGCCGAGCTGACCAAGCAGCTGGAGCGCCTGCAGCGCCGGGCCGTCGAGCTCCGCGAGGAGGCCGAGCGTCTGGTCGCCCGTGCCGCCCGTGAGCGCGGCGAGGACCCGGAGGCCGCGGTCGCCGAGGTGGCCGAGGCCGCCGAGGCCGAGCTGGCGCAGGCCGCGAAGGCCGCCGAGGAGGCGGCCAAGGCCGCTGCCGCGGCGCAGGAGCGCGACCGTGAGCGCGAGCGCCGCGACGAGCGGGGCAACTACGAGCGCCGCGACCGCCGGGACAACGACCGGGGTGGCGACCGTGGCGGCTTCCGCCGCGACTTCGACCGCCGGGACAACGACCGTGGCGGCGACCGCGGTGGCTTCCGCCGGGACGACCGCGGCGACCGCGGTGGCTTCGACCGTCGTGACGACCGTGGCGGCGACCGTGGCGGCTTCCGTCGCGACGACCGTCCGTCCGGTGGCTTCCGCCGGGACAACGACCGCCGTGACGACCGTGGCGGCGACCGCGGTGGCTTCCGCCGGGACGACCGCCCCTCCGGCGGCTTCCGTCGCGACGACCGTCCGTCGGGCGGCTTCCGCCGGGACAACGACCGTCGTGACAACGACCGTGGCGGCTTCCGCCGTGACGACCGTCCGTCCGGTGGCTTCCGCCGGGACAACGACCGCCGTGACGACCGTGGCGGCTTCCGTCGCGACGACCGCCCCTCCGGCGGCCACCGCGGCAGCGACCGCCCGTTCAACCGCGACCGCCGCGACGACCGTCCCTTCGGCCGTCGTGACGACCACCGCGGCGGCGGCGCCGGCTCCTCCTTCGGCCGCCGCGACGACAAGCCCCGCTGGAAGCGCAACGGCTGACGGTCGGTAAGCGCCTGAGCAAGGGCCCGTACCAGCACATCAGTGCTGGTGCGGGCCCTTTGCGTTGCAACGGCACCTTCGGCGCGCCCGTGCCGGTCGGCTCCGGCTGGGGCTCGTTCAGCTCGTTCAAGGGGCTGTACGAGGAAACGGCGCGGCCGGTGGCCCGATACCCGATCGGCTCACCGGCCGCGTCCGGCTATGCTCGGGGGTGACTCGCCGAGGGCCGTTAGCTCAATTGGCAGAGCAGCGGACTTTTAATCCGTTGGTTGTGGGTTCGAGTCCCACACGGCCTACGAGTCGTCACGCAGGCGCCTCGCCCGTTTCTACCCGACGGGCGGGGCGCTTCGTCGTTCGAAGCGGGCCTTCAGAGTGTGCGGCTCCGTCATCGGGACCGTCAGCTCCGTTCCCTTGTGGGCGAGTGCCCGGCCGTCCAGTTCCCAGCCCGCGAAGACGTGGCCCTCCGCCGGTGTCGCCGTCACCGTGATCTCCGTCGTCGGGCGGTACGGGCCCCACGTGGCCGGGTGCACCGTGCCGGCCGCGGCGGGGGCCGCGGTCAGGGTCAGGGCGTGGCGGGGCACCGGGGTGGCCGGCGTGCGGTACGCCGCCACGATCGGGGCCGTCCAGCGGGCCACGCGGGCGTTGTCGTTGTGGGCGTCGCCCAGGGGCTCGCCCTCCCAGGGACGCACGGTGTTCGCGTACCGGTTGACCGGCGCGCACGCGCCCGGGCAGGAGGAGCCGTACGCCATGACCGTGTGGAAGCGGCCGTCCGCCGTGATCCAGCCGGTGCTGTACGGGGTGGTCAGCGACCGCCGGTAGTCCACGCCGCCGGACTGGCGCTCCAGGGTCGCCCGGTCGTGCCACAGGCCCAGGTTGTGGCCCACCTCGTGGCCGAAGTTGAACCAGTCGACGACGCTGTCGACGTCCGTCACCGAGTACGCCTGGCGGTCCGTGGTCGCCGACGGCGGCTGGGGCAGGCTGCCGTGCCCGGTGCTGGTGCCGGCCGGGACGGCGACCAGCAGCGCGGCCAGGTCCGCGGCGTGACGCTCGCGCAGCTCGGCGGCGGGCGCGCCGAGTTGGCGGTCCTCGGGGTCGCTCAGCTTCCGGTACACGTCCTCCGCAACCTCGCCGCCGTCGTACGCGGCCTCGTACGACGCCACCACGTCGACGCTCGCCCGCACCCCGCTGTCCGCGAGCGCGCTGTCGAGGGCGGCGTCGGCGAGGGCGATCCGGGAGCGCATCGCCGCCTCGCCGCCGACGCGCTCGGCCGCCTTGGGGGTGTAGCCGACGGTCATGTCGATGACGACGGGGGCGGGTTCGGCGGGCTCGGCGGGTGTCGGGGGCGGTTCGCTTCCGGCCGTCGCGTGGTGCTTCACCTCGTCCGTCGGCGGCTTCGGACGCTTCGCCGGGTCCACCTCGGCGACGCGGACCCTGCCCGGTCGGCCCGGCGCGGACGAGAGCGTGTACGTACGCGGGCCCAGGGTCACCAGCGCGTCGACCGCCGTCGTCGCCGCCCCGGCGTCCGGGGCGCAGGCGCCCGCGACCGTCAGGAGGACCGTGCGTTCCGGCCGCCCGGCGACATGCCCCGCCCACGTCACCGTCCCCCGCGCGTCCCGCTCCACCCGGTCCGCGACCGCGGTCACCGACACGTCGGGGAACAGGCGCAGGGTGCGCACGCGGGGCGCGCCCGCCGCGCGGGCGGCGCACAGGGGCGCGTACGCCTTCGGGTCGAGCCGCTCCGTACGGCTGCGCAGCACCCACGCCGGCTCGTCGGCCACCGGGTCCGTGTCGGACGCCGCCGGGGGCGCGGCGAGTGCGGCGAGCGCGGCGAGGACCAGCAGGGTCGCTCCGGCGAGTGACGAGCTATGGCCGCGCATGGCTTCTCCCGAGGGTCGACCCGTGTGAGTGAGGGGGTGAGTCAGGCAGGCAGTCGGTCAGGGAGCCAGTGAAGAGGGGCAGGCCGGGGCGGGGCCACGTCCGGACGCGTGCGCAGACCCGTACGAAGGGTTCCTTCACCCGCACGGGTCACACCCGCGCGGGCGAGATGACCGCCCCGTCCTCCCGGTACCGTCCCGGCACGTGAGATCCCCGCCGTGGCGCACCCAGCGCGCGGGAATCCCCGGCCGATCGCGGCAAGTGCCGGGGATCCTCCCTTCAGCCCGATGATCTTCGCCCGTAGGTTCACAGGCATGAACACCTCACCCGCCCAGTACGCCAACCCGGTCCTCCGCGTCCCGCCCGCCTCGCCGGCCGCGGCAGCCGCCTACTTCTCCGCGAGCCTCGCCTTCCACGCCGACGTCTCCGACGTCGCCGCCGCGCTCGCGGCCGGCGGCGACCCGGGCTTCGTGCTCCTCGACTCGCGCTCCACCGCGTCCTGGGATCAGGGCCACGTCCCCGGCGCGCTCCACCTGCCGACCGCGCAGATCGCGGAGCAGGCCGGGCGGCTCCTCGACCGGTCCGTGCCGGTCGTCACGTACTGCTGGGGCCCCGGCTGCAACGGCGCGACCCGCGCCGCGCTCGCCCTCGCCGAGCTCGGCTACCAGGTGAAGGAGATGCTCGGCGGCTTCGAGTACTGGGTGCGCGAGGGCTTCGCGTACGAGACCTGGGAGGGTCCGGCGCAGCGCGCCGCCGACCCGCTGACCGCGCCGGTCGACGCCGCCGACTGCGGCTGCTGAGCCGCTGATCAGGGCCGGTGAGACCAGGGTCACGCCGCTGTGCCGAAATCCGATTTCCGATGCTGCTCCGGATGACGTACTGTTGGGTTCACCGACGCGGGGTGGAGCAGCTCGGTAGCTCGCTGGGCTCATAACCCAGAGGTCGCAGGTTCAAATCCTGTCCCCGCTACTGAAGATGAGGGCCCGGATCCATTGTGGATCCGGGCCCTCGTGCATTCCGGGGCCTGTGTCACCCGGACGGCGGACGGCGGGTCGCCGCCCGGCGCGGCTCCGGCCAGCCTGGACGGGGCGGAGTACCGTCCGCAGCTCGGGCGGACCGGCAGGGAGAGCACAGGTGGGGCGACGATCGTCGGCGGGCGGAAGCGACAGGGAGAGGCCTCCGGGCGAGCGGCGGTTCGTCCGCGCCCTGCCCGCGCTCCTGATCCTCGGCGGGTCCGTCTTCGACCTGGCCACGCCGCCGGAGTACACCGCCGCCCCGTTCTACTCCGCCGCCCCGCTGATCGCCGCGCCGTTCTACTCGTTCCGCACCACGCTGCTGACGGCCGTCGTGGCCGTCGTGTTCAGCGTGGCGCTGCACACGTACAACGACACGGCCACCGACGTGCCCGCGGTGATCGAGACCGTCACCGTCCTGACGGTCTCGATGCTCTCGCTGCTGATCAACAAGGTGGTGCGGCGAAGTGGCGAGAAGCTCGCGTCCGCGCGGGTCGTCGCCGAGGCGGCGCAGAAGGCGGTGCTGCCCACGCCCGCCCAGCGGATCGGCGGGCTGCACGTGGCGGCCCGGTACGAGGCGGCGCAGGCGGACGCGTTCATCGGCGGCGACCTGTTCGCCGTCCAGGACACCCCGCACGGGGTGCGGCTCGTCGTCGGCGACGTGCGCGGCAAGGGGCTCGACGCGGTGGAGGCGGTGGCGGTGATCATCGGCGCGTTCCGCGAGGCGGCCGAGCAGGAGGCCGCGCTGGAGGGCGTGGCAATGCGGCTGGAGCGGGCGCTGGCCCGGGAGGGCCGGCGGCGCGACAGCCTGGACGCCTTCGAGGGCTTCACCACCGCCGTGCTCGCCGAGATCCCGAGCGGCCCGGCCCGGGTGCGGATCGTGAACCGGGGCCATCCGGAGCCGCTGCTGCTGTACGCGGACGGGGGGCTGGAGCGGCTGACGCCGAGCCAGGCCGCGCTGCCGCTCGGCATGGGCGATCTGGCGGCCTGGCCGGACCGGGTCGACGAGCGGCCGTACCCGGCCGGCGCGACGCTCCTCTTCTACACGGACGGGCTGTCCGAGGCGCGTGACGGCGACGGCGTCTTCTACGCACCGGGGGAGCGGCTCGCCGGCCGGATCTTCCCGGGCCCGGACGAGCTTCTGGACGCGCTGGTCGACGACGTGCGCCGGCACACCGGAGGCGGTTCGACGGACGACATGGCGCTGCTGGCGGTGAGCCGGCCGGCGGAGGGCCAGCCGGAGCGGCGGCGGACGATGCCGGTGGTGCCGTGACGATGCCGGTGGTGCCGTGACGATGCCGGTGGTGCCGTGACGATGCCGCTGTGACGGTCCGTGAGGGAAGGATCTCGGAGAGGTAACGCTGACGTGTTGTCACTTCATGAACTCTTGGCCGAGTCTCGACATCGGGGCGGTCAACTCGCCCGTTTCCACCCTGTTCTGGCAGGTTAAGTCCAGGCCAATGCCCGGAACGATCAAGAGGAACAGCTTGGAATCGGGCCCACGTGTCTATTAACGTTCGATAACGCAGCGCGGTCGTCCCAGTCGTCGCAAGAGACGGCACCGTGCGCACGCGCCGAATCCCGCAAGGGAACCGGGGAACCACCAATTGGGGTGAATCGGGTCGAATTTGGCCCGTAGGAGACCTTCCTGCTCCGAACCCGTCAGCTAACCCGGTAGGCGAGAAGGAAGGAAAGGAGTACGCCTCCGTGGCGTCCAACCCTGCTGCTCGCGAGACCCACTTCGACGCCTACGGCGCCCCGATGGCTGGGGGAGGCGAGTACCAGGAGGAGTGGAACCCCAGCGAGGACACGCTCCGTCCGAACCGCGGCCGGCACCGCGTCGTCAAGCAGCGCAGCATCGCCCGCAGCTCCACCGTCCTCGGTGTCGGCGTCATCGCCGCGGTCGGCGCGGGTGGCCTGGCCACCGCCAAGGAGAAGCCCCCGGTCGCGATCTCGCTGCCGGACATGAACCTGCCCGCCGCCGAGGACCTGCCCGGCGTCGGCACCCTGCTCGCGGACGACGCCGAGACCGACAACAACGTCGGCCCGCTCACCCAGGCGTCCCTGAGCCTGCCCGCCGCCGACGGAGGCCAGACCGGCTCCATCGAGGCGGCCGACGCGGGCGAGGCCCTGCGCGCCCGCATCCTGGCCCAGGCCGAGCAGCAGCAGGCGACGGCCGACGCCGAGGCCAAGGCCGCCGCGGAGAAGGCGGCCGCCGAGAAGGCCGCCGCCGAGGCGAAGGCCCAGCAGACCGCGGCCGCCGCCGCGGAGAAGGCCGCCGCCGAGGCGAAGGCGAAGGCCGAGGCGGAGGCCAAGGCCAAGGAGGAGGCGGCCCGCCGGGCGGCGCTCGCCGCCAGCTACGCGCTGCCGACGTCCTCGTACACGATCACCTCCGAGTACGGCCAGGCCGGCTCGATGTGGTCCTCCGGCTACCACACCGGCCTCGACTTCGCCGCGCCCACCGGCACCCCGGTGAAGGCCGTGCACGGCGGCACCATCAAGTCGGCGGGCTGGTCCGGCTCGTACGGCTACCGGATCGTCCTCGAGCTCGAGGACGGCACCGAGGTCTGGTACGCCCACCTGTCCTCGATGACCGTGAGCGCGGGCCAGACGGTGACCACCGGCGACACCATCGGCCGCGTCGGCGCGACCGGCAACGTGACCGGCCCCCACCTCCACCTGGAGGTCCACACCGCGAGCGGCGCGGGCATCGACCCGGCGGCCTGGCTGCGGGACAAGGGCCAGAACATCTGACAGACCGTCCGACCCGCGCGCCCGTCGAACCTCAGGCGCGGTACGGGTTGGGACCCGTGTAGTCGCGGTGCGGCGGGGGCGGCGGAGCCGGACGGAACCGGCCCGTCGCCCCCGCCGCGTACGTGAGCGCCGGTGACGCGAACTCCTTGCGCTGCCACAGGTGGTGCAGCAGCTCCTGCTCCCGTGCGGTGAAGTCCGCGCCCGCCGTCCCCCGGTGGGCGCGGTCGCGCAGGAAGGCCAGGCTGGTCGCGAAGACCTCGTACTCGTGCACCGCGCGCGCCGCGGCCGGCCCGTACGCGGCGGAGGCGAAGGAGCGGGCCATCGCGCGGGCCCGCATCGAGGAGAGCGCGAGCGGTTCGGCGGGGGCCAGCCAGCCGGCCGCCGCGTACGCCGGGAGCCGCCCGGATATGGTGCGCAGCTCGCGCTGCCGGCTCCAGATCGCGAGCCAGGTCAGCAGCGCCAGGGCCGGCACCATGAACGCCCCGTACACCGCGAGGAAGCCGAGCGGGCTGCGGACGGCCGAGCCGTTCCACAGCGCGTGCACGCCCATCGCCAGGAGCAGCCCGCCGAGCGGCAGCAGGACGCGCCGGACCCGGTGCCGGCGGGCGGTGGCGGCGGCGAGGCCGAAGCCGATGCCGGTGAAGACGGTGAACAGCGGGTGTGCGAGCGGCGACAGCACGATCCGCGCGAAGAAGGTCCCGACGGTCTTGGAGCCGACGACGCCCGTGCCGGTCGCCAGGTCCTCACCGAAGGCGCTGCCCAGATAGAGGATGTTCTCGGTGAAGGCGAAGCCGGTCGCGACGAAGCCGGCGACGACCACGCCGTCGACGAGGCCGGTGAAAGTGCGGCGGCGCAGCAGGAGGAACAGGAGCAGGGCGGCGCCCTTGACGCTCTCCTCGACGACCGGGGCGACGAACGTCGCGCCCAGGCTGAGCAGGTCGTCGGGGTCGGTGGTGGCCGTGGCGGTGGCGATCCAGCGGATCGCGAAGGTGTTCGCGGTGAACGCGATGAGCGCGGCGGCGCCGGAGCCCCAGGCGAACGCGAAGATCAGGTTCTTCCAGGGGCCCGGATCGACCCGGTCGAGCCAGCGGAACGCGGCGAGCAGCAGCGGGACCGGGAGCACGGCGAGACCGAGGCCGACGAGGAAGCCCTCGGTTCCGGTCTTCTCGCGCAGCATCGCCAGGAGCACCAGGCCGCAGAGCGCGAGCACGCCGAAGACGGCGGCGGCGCGCAGGGCCCGGCGGTGCCGGAACGCCCGCCGGGGGCGGTAGCGCCACTGGGCGCGGTCGTCCGGCACGGTGGGCGGGGCGGCGGCGTCGGCCGTGGGCACGGGGTGATTCGGCACGGTCCGACGTTAACCGCGCGGCGCGGCTACTTCCTGCGAAAAAGAAGATCATGCACCCGGTGGCCCTTGTCGAGGCCCTGGCCCTCGAAGCGGGTCAGCGGGCGGAAGTCCGGGCGGGGCGCGTAGCCGCCGTCGGCGGCGGTGTTCTCGAAGCCGGGGTGCGCGGTGAGCACCTCGAGCATCTGCTCGGCGTACGGCTCCCAGTCGGTGGCGCAGTGCAGGACGGCGCCGGGCCGCATCCGGGTCGCGACGAGGGTGAGGAACTCCGGCTGGATGAGGCGGCGCTTGTGGTGCCGCTTCTTGGGCCAGGGGTCCGGGAAGTACACGCGGACGCCGTCGAGGGCGTCGGGGGCGAGCATCTCGCGGAGCAGGATGATCGCGTCGCCGTTGGCGACACGGACGTTGTCCAGGCCGCCCCGGTCGGCGAGGCCGAGGAGATTGCCCTGGCCGGGCGTGTGCACGTCGACGGCGAGGATGCCGGTGTCCGGGTCGGCGGCGGCCATCTGCGCGGTGGCCTCGCCCATGCCGAACCCGATCTCCAGGACGACGGGCCGGCCGCCGAACAGGGCGTCGAGGTCGAGGACGCTCCGCCCGTCGATGTCGAGCCCCCAGTCGGGCCAGCGCTTGAGCAGCGCCTCCTCCTGGCTCGCGGTCACCCGGCTGCGCCGCGGCTGGAAGCTCCGGATGCGCCGCTCGTGATGCGAACCGGCCGGATCGGGCGCGGGCCCTTCCCCGGGCGCGAACCTCTGGCTGCCGCGGTGGAAGGGGACGACGGGGGTTTCACGAATCTCAGACACAGTGCGTCCGATTTTACGGGGCCGCGGGTGTATCGCGGGTGTGCCGAAGGTCCTACAGCTGAGCCAGCGCGCGCGTCGCGATCTCCCGGCCGATCGGCAGGGACGCCGTCGCCGCAGGTGACGGGGCGTTCAGCACATGGACCGTCCGGGGGGACTCCTTGATCAGGAAGTCGTCCGCCAGGGTTCCGTCCCGCAGGACCGCCTGGGCGCGGACGCCCGCCGGCGCCGGCCGCAGGTCGGACTCCTCGACCGAGGGGAGCATCCGCCGCACCGCCTCCGCGAAGGCCCGCTTCGACAGGGAGCGGCGCAGCTCCCCCGCCCCGTACCGCCAGTGCTGCCGGGCGATCTGCCAGGAGCCCGGCCAGGCCAGGGTCTCGGCCAGGTCGCCGGGGCGGACCGTCGCCCAGCCGTAGCCCTCGCGCGCCAGCGCCGGCACCGCGTTCGGCCCGACGTGGACGCCGCCGTCGACGCCCCGCGTCAGGTGCACCCCGAGGAACGGGAACGCCGGGTCCGGTACCGGGTACACGAGGCCGCGGACGAGCGACGGCCGCGCCAGGTCGTAGTACTCGCCGCGGAACGGGACGATGCGCATCCCGGGGTCGTCGCCCGCGAGCCGGGCCACCCGGTCGCAGTGCAGCCCCGCGCAGTTCACCATGACCCGGCCGCGCACGATCCGCCCGTCGCCGGTCCGCACCGCCACGCCCCACGGGCGCCGGTCGACGGCGACGGCCTCCGCGCCGTACAGGACGTCCGCCCCGGCCGTCTCCGAGGCCTCCGCCAGCTGCGCGGCGACCGCCCCGTAGTCGCAGATCCCCGTCGTGCCGACGTGAATCGCCGCGATCCCGCGCACCCGCGGCTCGTACTCGCTGATCTGCGCCGGGCCCAGCTCCCGCACCGGGATCCCGTTCTCCCGGCCCCGCTGCACCAGGGCGTGCAGCCGCGGCAGCTCGTCCCGCCCGGTGGCGACGATCAGCTTGCCGGTGACCTCGTGCGGGATGCCGTACTCGGCGCAGAACTTCACCATCTCCGCCGCGCCCGTCACGGCGAACCGTGCCTTCAGGGAGCCGGGCCGGTAGTAGATCCCGCTGTGGATCACCCCGCTGTTGCGGCCCGTCTGGTGCCGCGCCGGGGCGAGCTCCTTCTCCAGGACGGCGACCTTCGTGCCCGGCCGCGCGCGCGTCAGCGCGTACGCCGTCGACAGGCCGACGATGCCGCCGCCGACGATCAGCACATCACAGTCGTACGTGTACGCAGACGCGTGCGCCGGCGCAGACGCGTACGCCGCCGCGGACCCAGACCCGGACACCAGTGCCACCTCCCACCCCGATAGTGCACTGGCCCGCTGACAATCCCGCTAAACGCCCACGACGTGGGATGCGTGTCACGCGGCCGACACGGGGCCGATTCGGCTACGCCGGCGTCGTCAGGAGCGGCCGTGCCCGCTCCCGCAGCTCCATCACCCGAGGCTCGTCGCCGTACGGCTCCAGGCGGTGCAGAAGGTCCCGCACGTACTCCGTGGTGCGGGCCGACGAGATCCGCCCCGCGACCTCCACCGCGCGCACGCCCGCCGCGCACGCCGCGTCGAGGTTCCCCGACTCCAGCTCCGCCACCGCGCTCACCACCAGGCGTAACCCGTGCGAGCGGACGAACTCCTCCGTCGGCCGCGACAGCGCCTGCTCGGTGAACCGCCGCACCTGCCGGGGCGCCTTCAGGTCCCGGTAGCACTCGGCCGCGTCCGCCGCGAACCGGTCCTCCGAGTAGAAGCCCAGCCACGACGGGTCCGCGTCGCCCTCCCGGGACCGCTCCAGCCAGCCCTCCGCGGCCTTCAGCGCCGTGCCCGCCGCGGCGGCGTCGTTCGCCTTGGCGTGGGCCCGCGCCTCGACCAGGCGGAAGAACGACATCGTGCGCGCCGTCGCCAGGCCCCGGTTGCGCTCCAGGGCGGCCTGGGCGAGGTCCACGCCCTCGTCGGCGAAGCCGCGGTACGTCGCCTGCAGCGACATAGAGGCGAGCACGTACCCGCCGAGCGGCACGTCCGCCGCCGCGCGGGCCAGCCGCAGCGCCTGGATGTAGTACCGCTGCGCCGCCTCCTGCTGCCCGGTGTCGAAAGCCATCCAGCCGGCCAGCCGGGTGAGTTCCGCCGTCGCGCCGAACAGCGCCCGGCCGACCTCGTCGGAGTAGGAGCCGAGCAGCAGCGGCGCCGCGTCGACCCGCAGGCACTCCGGCACCATCGAGGAGCGCCAGTCGCCGCCGCCGTACTTGGAGTCCCAGCGGCGGGCGTCCTCCGCGGCCTCGCGCAGCTTGGCGACGTCGCTGTGCCCGACGCGCGTCAGGCTCTCGTCGTGGGTCTCCGGGGTGTCGGAGGCGGCCGTCGGGGCGGCCTCCGCGTTCCTCGTCGCGCTCGAGCTCGCGTTCACGCTCGTGCCGCCCGCCGGTGCCTGCCGTGCCACCGACGGGTCGGCAGGGGTTATCAGCCAGCGGGAGGCGGGCGTCGCGTACGCGCTGACCGAGAAAGAGCCCGCCAAGGACTGCCAGATGCCGGCGCCGCCGCCCCGCCGACCGGCGAGATCCAGCCGGTACAGCTCCGTCGCCGAGCGGACCGCCTCGCCGACGTCGCGCGGGAAGGCGAGCCCGACCTCGGGGGCCGGGTCGGCGTCCGCGAGCCCGATCTCGTGCAGCGGGACGGGACGGCCGAGTTTCTGGCCGATCGCGGCGGCGATCAGGTGCGGGGCGGCGCCCTGCGGCACCATGCCCTTCGACACCCACCGCGCCACCGAGGTCTTGTCGTAACGAAGCGTCAGACCGCGCTGCGCACCGAGGTCGTTGACCCGCCGGGCGAGGCCGGCGTTGCTGATTCCCGCGAGGGCGAGAACCGTGCCGAGTTTGTCGTTCGGCCCGCGTTGTTCCCTGGACATGAGCCACCCCTCGACACACAGACGGCCGCCGCGGCGCCGGGCATAGGCGTGCGGCATTCGTAAACCCAGCGTAGTTCGCCGCATCCCGACCGTTAAGAGGCGGTGTTCCCTATGGCGGGATTGTGGTGTGTACGGGGGGATGGGCGGGCGGCCGGGGCGGGGAGACGTGCTCCGGGCGTGTGGCCGTGCGCCCGCCCGTGCGCTCTCGTCCGGCGTCGCGGGGAGCGCTTCCATGGGCAGTGCGTGGGTCGGCCCGCTGTGCGAAGCGGCAGTGGGCTGGGGGATGCCGCCGCCCCAATCCCCGCGGGCGGCGGAAGGGTCCGGGAGGCGAGCGGCGCCTCCCGGACTGTCACCCGGAGGCGGGGACGGCCCCCGCGGGACGCCTTTCGTGTCGCGCCACGCCCGAACCGTCCCACGCCGAGATTGGCCGAATGACGACGGCGGCCCGGGCGGCCGCGCGCCCACGCGGACCGTCGGCAACTGGCCAATGCCAGGGGCGCATTCGCGTTTTGCGTGCGCGACCCGGAGCCGCTCCCGTGCGCCCTTTGTCGTGGCAGCATGTTCTCCACTGGACGTGACGAAAGTTGTCCACAGTCTGTGGAGGCAGCGATGCGGTGGCTGGTGGGCTGGAGCAGTATCGCCGCGCGCTTCGGTACGCGCACGCGCGTCGGGCACGCCGGCGCACCGGAGTTCGGCGATGCTGTGCCCGGCTCTGCGGGGTTCGCGGACTCCGCGGGCGCGTACGGCGACGCCGCCGAGGGACTCACCCTCCACCCCGTCGGCGCCCGCCTCCTGTGGGGCGACCCCGATCCGCTGTGGGCGGTCGGCGACTGGCGGCCCGACGAGATCCGCGTCGTCTCCGCCGACGCCGACACCCGCCTTGCCGTACTGGGGTGTTGCGCGGCGAGCGACGAGCAACTCCGGGTGGCGCTGTTCGCCGCGCGCGGGGGCGCACTGCGGCACCTGACCTCCTGGGCCGGCAGCTACACCGTCGTCGTGCAGGCCGGCCGCCGCATCACCGTCACCGGCGACCTCGCCGGCGCCCGGCCGGTGTTCCACACCCCGTGGGCCGGCGGCACCGCCTACGCCACCGCCGCCCTGCCGCTCGCCGACCTCATCGAGGCGCAGCTCGACATCGGGCACCTCGCCGCGCTGCTCGCCTGCCCCGAGACCCCGGAGGCGCTGCGCGACTCCACCCCGTACGAGGGCGTCCGCCGCGTCCCGCCCGGCCACGCGCTCGTCCTGCGCGAGGGCTCCCGCGAGATCACCGGGTACGAGACGGTCGCCTCGCTCGCGGTCGCCGCGCCGGAGAAGGACCCGCGGCAGGCCGTGGACGCCGTGCGGGACGCCCTCGTCGACGCCGTACGGGCCCGGCTCACCGCCCCCCGGCACGCCCCCGACGTCCTGCCGCCGGACCCCGGCCCGGTACCCGGCATGGGACCGGCCGAACGCCGGGCCGCCCGCGGGACGGTGCCCGCGCCCGGCATCGGCGCGGACCTGTCCGGCGGCAGCGCCTCCGGCACGCTCGCCCTGCTCGCCGCGGGGCTGCCCGGAGTGCCCGGCACGATCCTCGGCCACGGCACCGGCGCGGGCGAGCGGCTGCTCGCCGTCACCTTCAACGACCTGGCGACCCGGGGCCGGGAGGACGAACTGGAGCGGGCCCGGGCGCTGGCCGCGAACCCCCGGCTGCACCACGTCGTCGTCGCCGCGCACGAGGAGGCCCTGCCGTACGCGGAGCTCGACGGGCCGCTCACCGACGAGCCCGGACCCTCGCTGGTCACCGCGGCCCGGCACCGGCGGCGGCTCGCGGCCGGCAGCGCGGACCACCTCACCGGACTCGGCGCCCGGCAGGTCCTCGACGCCCACCCGGCGCGGCTCGCGGACCTCCTGATGGACCGCCGGCGCAGATCCCTGGTGCGTCCGGTGACCGCCCTGGCCAGGGCCACCGGCCCGTCGGCGGAGGCGCTGCTCGTCCCGCTGACCGTGTACCGCGCGGCCCGGCGCCTCGCCCGTACGCCGTACCGCACCGGCCTGGAGACCGCGGCGGCCGGACTGCTGCACGCCAACCGCGCCGCGGTCGCCGCGCACGGCCCGCTGGAGGCGTCGCTGGCCGCGCTGACCTGGTCGCGGCCGGGCCCCGCGGCGCGGTGGCTGACCGGGGAGGCGCTGGCGGAGGTGTCGGCCCGGCTGAACCGGGCGGCGACGCTGCCGACGTCCGTGCAGCGGCCCGGCGAGTCCCGGGCGCGCGCGGCGCTGGCCCGGGCGGCGGCGGACCACCGCATCCTGGAGCAGGCCGCCGAGATCCGCAGCCAGCGGCTGCACACCCCGTTCCTCGACAACCAGGTCGTCCGCGCCTGCCGGGAGTTGCCCGAGTCCCTTCGCGTCCAGCCCGACGCCAGGGCGACGATCCTCCGCTCGGTCCTCTCCGGCGCCGGCATCCACGAACTGCCGCCCGGCTGGGGCGCGGCGGCCGGCGGGAGCGCGGCGGCGCGGACGGGACTGCGCGAGGCGCTCCCGGACCTCCTGGCCCT
This sequence comes from Streptomyces solicamelliae, assembly GCF_045348655.1. Lineage (NCBI taxonomy): Bacteria > Bacillati > Actinomycetota > Actinomycetes > Kitasatosporales > Streptomycetaceae > Streptomyces > Streptomyces solicamelliae. The sequence continues at coordinate 3,385,673 of NZ_CP160404.1, read as the reverse complement.
GTTCACCGCCCCGCTGCTCGCCGACGCCGGACTGATCGAGGCCCGTGTCGTCCGCCGCGCCCTGCGCGCCGCCGCCGACGGTGAACCGGTGCCGCTGGACGGCCTCGCCGACCTGGTCTCCACCGAACTCTGGCTCCACCGCCTCCTCGCCCGCCGCGGCACCTGCTGGACCGGCACCGCGGCGCCCCGGATGCGCGCGGTGGCGAGCGGGGTGCCGACGCGGGCGTCGCTGGCGTAGTCCCCGTTTCCTCGGGAGGCGGCCCGTCAGGCGCAGCTGATGCGGGAGTTCGCCCAGTCGGCGACGGCGACGCGGCCGAAGGGCGTGTGGGGTTCGACGACCAGGGTGATCGTGCGGACGCCGGTCAGCGGGACGTGCACCGGGACCGGGGGGTCGCCGGCGCGGACGACCTTGGAACGCCAGACGCGGCTGCCGTCGGCGAGGACGGAGAAGCGGACCGCGCCGATGCCGAGTTCGGCGGTCAGGTCGTCGATGCCGGCCAGCGCGTCGTAGCTGCGGCACTTCCGGTTCAGGTCGATGACCAGGGACGACGGGGCGTGGACGCTGACGCCGTGGGCGTACTGCGTGCCGCCCATGTACAGGCCCTGCCGCTGCCACATCCAGCTGCTCTCGCCGAGCCGCACCTCCGGCTTGGTGCCGTCGCCGAGCGTGCCGTACTCCAGCTCGCTGATCTGGTACGCCGCCGGGGCGGGCGGCGGCTTCGGGGCCGGCTCGGGCTTGGGCTTCGGCTTCGGGGTTGGGGTGGGGGTCGGCGCGGGCTTCGGCTTCGCCTCGGGCGACGGGGGCGTCGGCGTAGGGGTCGGGGTGGGCGTCGGCTTCGGCGCGGGGGCCTCGGGCGGCGGGGGCGGGGTCGGTGTGGGCTTCGGCGCCGGGGCGGGCGGCGGTTCGGCGGGGGCGACGGCCGGCGGGGTCGGCGCGGGCTTGGCGACGGGCTCCGCCGGGTCGCCGGAGAGCGCCCAGACCAGGCCCGCGGCGGCGGCGACCGTCGCCGCCGCGGCGATGCCGACCTTCGCGGGCGCGCCGAGACCCTCCGCCGCGGCGGCCGACGAGGCCCCCGCGGTCGACGAGCCGGACACCGCGCCGGTGGCGGCGGCCGCCGCACCCGCGCCGGTCGCGCCCACCACACCGCCGACGACCACGCCGCCGGCCTTGAACGCGTACCCGGCGGCGAACCAGCCGATGACCGCGATCGGCAGCAGCGCCGGGATCCCGGCGTTGACGTGCTGGAGCTCGCCGGCCGCCAGCCGGCACTTGGCGCACTCCTCCAGGTGCTTGCGCAGCCCCCGTTCGGCCCGCATCCGCAGCCCGCCGCGGGCGTACGCGCCGAGCCGGTCCGCGTACCGCGCGCAGTCGCCGCCCGAGGTCAGCGACTGGCTGACGTGCGCCTGCAGATACGCCTGCTTCAGGCCCTCCCGGGCCCGGCTGGCGAGCACCGCCGTGGCGTTCGGGGTCAGCCCGAACAGCGGCGCGACCTCGCTCGGCGACTCCTCCTCGACGGTGGTGTGCCACAGCACCGCCTGCCAGCGCTCCGGCAGCGACCGGAACGCCTGCATGGCCAGGGTCTGCTCGGCCTCGTGCATGGCGCGGACGTCCGCGCCCAGGTCCATCGTGTCGTCGTCGGAGACCTCGGCGGAGCGCGCGGCCTCCTGCGCGAACAGCGCGAAGTCCTCGACCAGGTGCTCCCGCTTCTGCGACTTCAGCCAGGTCGCGGCCACCCGGCGGACCGTGGTCATCAGATACGCGCGGACCGCCTGCTCGGGCCCGGCGCCGCCGCGCACCGCCTGCAGGGTGCGGGCGAACACCTCGGCGGTCAGGTCGTCGGCGGTGTGGGCGTCGCGGCAGCAGGTGCGGGCGTAGCGGCGGACGGCCTCGGAGTGGCGGCGGAACAGTTCCTCGTACGCGCTGTCGTCGCCGCCGCGCATCCGCTGGATCAGTTCGACGTCGGCGGGCGGCAGGTCCAGCGGCGGCGGCAGGACGGAACCGGTCTGCACGGCCTCGCGCTGTGCGGGCACACCGGCGACGGGCGCACCGGCGACGGGCACACCGGCGGAACCCAGCGGTCCGCCCTGGCTCGGCACCTGACCGGAAGACAGCTCTCCGGGCTCCGTCTCCGTGGCGCCGCGCTCGCCCTGTGGCTCGTCCCGACTCTCACCGCTCATCGCGGAAGCCCCCGTTTGCACGCTCAGAACCGAACACCGGCCAAGAGTGCCACAGGGCGCGCGTACGCCGAACCCCCGCGTCAGTCAACCACTCGTCCGGGCAGACTTCGCGGGTACGGGCGTAACCGCTCACTCGTTCGTGACATGCTCAACGATCCGAGTGACGCCAGAGATTGACGGGACCGGCGCCCACACGGGACGAACCGAACACCGGCCCCTTCACGCCACGTTCGACGCCACCTTCACGAACCCGGGCGGCCTCACACCGACGGGCGCGAACGCAGCCCCTCGAGCAGGATGTCGAGCAGCCGCGCCGACGCCGCCGCCTGCTGCACCGCGTCCGGGAGCGAGGGCGCCGCCGTGGCGATGACCAGCAGCACGTCCGCCACCGTCACATCGCCGCGCAGCTCGCCCGCCGCCCGCGCCCGGTCCACCAGCTGGCCGACGACCTCCAGGAGCTCCGAGGCCCCCGCGTCGTCCTGCTCCGCCGGCGGGGCAGGACGCGGCGCGACCACCCGCGGCTCCGACTGCACGGCCACCGCACCCCGCTGGGCCGGCACCCGCGCCTCGTCGTCCTCCGCGGCCGGACCGCCGAGCGGCTCGTCCCCGTCCACACCGACCCGCAGTATCTGCGGCGGCAGCAGCCGGCCCGCGCCCGACGCCACCGACGTGCGCAGGAACCGGGAGAGCGCCGACCACGGCTCCTCCTCCTGCCCCAGCGCCGCCCGCGCCTGCTCCGTCAGCCGGGAGGTCTCCTCCTCGGCTATCCGCCGGACCAGGACGTCCTTGCTCGGGAAGCGGCGGTACACCGTGCCGACGCCGACCCGCGCCCGCCGCGCCACGTCCTCCATCGGAGCGCCGTAGCCCAGCTCGCCGAACACCTCGCGCGCGGCCCGCAGCACGTGCTCCAGATTCCGCTGCGCGTCCACGCGCAGCGGAGCGGAACGGCCCACCGCCGGACCCGAGGTCCCGCGACCGTTCGTCATCCCGTCCGTCGGCGACGCGACGACGGCCTGCCAATGAGAATCCTGAATGTGCATAAGCGTTCCCCCGCTCACGATGTCTCCCCCCGGAGACTCCCCGCCCTGACTGCCGGGGACCGGTCACTTGCTCAGGTCTTCGTCCTCGACCCGACACCCCGACGAGGTACGAACATAGTTGAGTTGCGGTCAATTCAGAAGGGGCCGTTCCGTACGGTGCGCCCCCCGATCGGAGCAAGGGCCGGAACACTCCCGATTCTGACCCCTGCACGCACCCCCCACCCCTATGGTGACCTGCGTACTTCCCCCAGTACCCACCTCACGCGCCACCCCAGGCCTCCACACCACTCCGGTCACATGATTTGTCGGGCCTGTGGACAAACCCCGGACGGCGTTGCGTCATGGGACGGTGACCGAACCTGCGCGCATTCTCGTTGTCGGCGGTGGCTACGTCGGGATGTACACCGCGCTGCGTCTGCAGCGGCAGCTCAAGGCCGAGCTGAGAGACGGTGCCGTCGAGATCGTGGTGGTCACGCCCGAGCCGTACATGACGTACCAGCCCTTCCTGCCCGAGGCGGCCGCCGGCTCCATCTCGCCCCGCCACGTCGTCGTTCCGCTGCGCCGCGTCCTCGACCGATGCCGGGTGCTCATCGGCGAGGTCCACCGCATCGATCACGCCAAGAGGACCGCCACCCTCTCCACCCTCGCCACCGAGGAGGAGGGCGCCGGCAACCTGCAGATGACGTACGACGAACTGGTCATCGCGCCCGGCTCGATCTCCCGCACCCTGCCCATCCCCGGCCTCGCCGACTACGCCATCGGCTTCAAGGCCGTCGAAGAGGCCATCGGACTGCGCAACCACGTCATCGAGCAGATGGACATCGCCTCCTCCACCCGCGACCCCGCCCTGCGCGACTCCGCCCTCACCTTCGTCTTCGTCGGCGGCGGCTACGCCGGTGTCGAGGCGCTCGGCGAGCTGGAGGACATGGCCCGCTACACCGCGCGGTACTACCACAACATCAAGCCCGAGGACCTGAAGTGGGTCCTCGTCGAGGCGTCCCACCGGATCCTGCCCGAGGTCGGCGAGGAGATGGGCCGCTACGCCATCCGCGAGTTGCGCGCCCGCAACATCGACGTCCGCCTGGAGACCCGCCTGGAGTCCTGCGCGGACCGCGTCGCCGTCCTCAGCGACGGCTCCCGCCTCCCCACGCGCACCGTCGTGTGGACCGCCGGCGTCAAACCCGCCCCGCTGCTCGCCGACACCGACCTGCCCCTCGACGCCCGCGGCCGCCTCAAGTGCACCGCGGCCCTCGCCGTCGACGGCGTCGAGCACGCCTGGGCCGCCGGCGACGCCGCCGCCGTCCCCGACCTCACCTCCGGCGAGCCCGGCAAGGAATGCGCCCCCAACGCCCAGCACGCCGTCCGCCAGACCAAGGTGCTCGCCGAGAACATCGCCGCCTCCCTGCGCGGACAGCCGCTCACGGACTACGCGCACAAGTACGCCGGCTCCGTCGCCTCCCTCGGCCTGCACAAGGGCGTCGCCCACGTGTACGGGCGCAAGCTCAAGGGCTACCCCGCCTGGCTCATGCACCGCATGTACCACCTCAGCCGCATGCCCACCTTCAACCGCAAGGCGCGCATCCTCGCCGAATGGACCCTCGCCGGCCTGTTCAAGCGCGAGATCGTCTCCCTAGGCTCACTGGAGCACCCGCGCGCCGAGTTCGAGATGGCCGCCGCGCCCCCGCCGAAGAAGAACGGCCCGCCGAAGAAGAACAGCCCCGCCGAGCCCCCCGGGGACACGCAGAAGGACACACCGAAGGACGCACAGAAGGACACACCCACGGACACGCACGAAGAAGCGCAGGCCAACGCGCAGAAGGACGCGCACAAGGACGCGCCGGAGGACGGCCCCGACGAGGAGCCGCAGAAGGGCCCGACGACCGGCTGACCCCTTGTCAGTGCGCTCGGTCACACTGGACGTGTGACCATAGGTGGGCTCACACCTGCACAGAGTGACCGCACGGCAACGACACCACGAGGCTTTGAGATCCGTGAACTTCACCCGCTGGAGCGCCCGGCTCCCCGGTACGCAGCGCCGCGCCGCGGCGCGGACCGATCGCGGCTCCGTGCCCGCGGCCCGCGGTGAGTACGAGCAGCAGCTGGAGTCCCTCCCCGACGACGTGCCCGCCCTGGAGGACTTCTCCGTCCGCGAGGTCGTCGGCCGCCTCCCCGGCCTCGTCGCCCTCGTGTACGGGCCCGAGCACCGCATCGCGTACGTCAACGACGCCTACGCCGCCGCCTTCGGCCCCCGCCCCGCCGGCTCCCGCGCCGCCGACACCTGCCCCGAGGCCGACGAGCTCGGCCTGCTCCCGCTCATGGACCAGGTAATGCGCAGCGGAAAGCCCCGCACCGTCAAGTCCCGCCGCACCAGCCACGGCGGCTCGTACACGGTCACCTGCCTGCCCGTCGACACCCCGCACCACGAGGCCGGCGGCGTCCTGGTGCACGCCGCCGACGTCACCGACCACGCCGAGGCCGCCGAACGGCTCCGCGCCAGCGAACGCCGCCACCGCGAGACCGCCGTCACCCTCCAGCGCTCCCTGCTCCCGCAGGAGCTGGAACAGCCCGACGACCTGCGGATCGCCGCCACCTACCAGCCCGGCGGCACCGACGCTGCCGTCGGCGGCGACTGGTACGACGTCATCACCCTCGGCGCCGGCCGCACCGCCCTCGTCATCGGCGACGTGATGGGCCGCGGCGTGCGCGCCGCCGCCGTCATGGGCCAGCTCCGCACGGCCGTACGGGCCTACGCCCGCCTCGACCTGCCGCCGCACGAGGTCCTGCAACTCCTCGACGGCCTCGCCGCCGAGATCGACGCCAGCCAGATCGCCACCTGCGTCTACGCCGTCCACGACCCCAACGAGGGCAAGCTCGTCTACGCCTCCGCCGGCCACCTGCCGATCCTCGTCCGCGACGAGGACGGCACCGTCCGCCGTGCCGAGGACCCCACCGGACCGCCGCTCGGCACCGGCGGCTGGCTCCACACCTCCGGCTCCATCGCCCTGCCGCCCGGCTCCACCGCCGTCCTCTACACCGACGGCCTCGTCGAACGCCGCCGCGAGGACATCGACGAGGGCGTCGCCGCCCTCGAGCGCGCCCTGTCCGGCGCGACCGGCGCCCCGCAGGTCGTCTGCGACCGGCTGCTGCGCTCCCTCGGCGTCACCGCCGAACACGACGACGACGTCGCCGTCCTCGTCATGCAGCACCCGTCCCGCACCGGCCCGGACGCCGAGCTGTTCCACAACGCGGCCCTGGAGCTCCTCGGCGGCGTCGAGGCCGCCCCGCGCGCCCGCGCGTTCGCGTCGGGGGTGCTCTCCAGCTGGCGCTTCCCGGTCGAGCTGCGCGACCTCGGGGTGCTCGCCACCAGCGAACTGGTGGCGAACTCCCTCCAGCACGGCACCCCGCCGATGCGACTGCGGCTGCGCCGCACCGACCGCCGGCTGATCATCGAGGTCACCGACGGCGACGACCACCTGCCCCGGCGCCGCCGCGCCGAGTCGGAGGACGAGTCGGGCCGCGGCATCTCGATCATCGCCACCATCGCCTCGTCCTGGGGCAGCCGCCGCACTCCGGGCGGCGGCAAGGCAGTGTGGTGCGAGTTCGCCCTGCCGGACGGACCCCAGGGCCTGCCCTAGGCGGCCGCGGTCTCGCGCTGCGGCTCGTACCGGGCGACGATCTTCGACGGCTTCGCCGCGAGCGACGGCTGGTTCTGCACCGGCGTGAGCTGCCGGCCCAGCCGGACCGCCAGATAGCTGATGCCCAGCGAGAACAGCACGAACGTCACGATGTACGGCCCGTGCAGCGTGGCCCCCATGGGCCCGCCGATCGCCGGGCCGACGGCCAGCGCCAGCTGCTTCACCAGGGCGAAGGCCGAGTTGTACGTACCGACCATCGACTCCGGCGCCAGGTCGGCCACCAGCGGGGCGACCGTCGGCGCCAGCATCGCCTCGCCCAGCCCGAACAGTGCGTACGTCGAGACGAACGCGGCCGTCGCCATCGCCTGGCTGCCGTGCCCCAGACCCGCGTACCCGGCGAACAGCCACGCCACGGTCCAGATCAGACCCACGGCCGCGATGACCCGGGTGCGCTTGCGGCGCTCCACGAACTTCAGCACCACGAACTGGGCGGCCACGATGACGGCCGTGTTGGCGGCCAGGGCGATGCCCAGCGTCGACGGCTCGATGCCGGCGGCCTCGGTGCCGTACGCGGCCAGACCCGACTCGAACTGCCCGTAGCAGGCGAAGAACAGCACGAAGCCGAGGACGCACAGCTGCACCATCGCCTTGTGACCGAGCAGGGCCCGCACGCCGCCGGGCCGCGAGGAGCCCGGCCGGGTGTCCTGCAGCGCGGGGGAGCCCGGCATGCGCACGGTCAGCACGATGCCGGCGAGGACGAGGAACATCACGGCCTCGATCGAGAACAGCAGCACGAAGCTGTCCGGCCGGCTCTCGTCGACCAGCTGGCCGCCGATCAGACCGCCGACGCCCAGGCCCAGGTTCTGCAGGAAGAACTGTGTGGCGAAGGACCGGGTACGGCTCGCCGGCGACGAGCACCAGACGATCATCGTGGCGAGCGCGGGCTGCATCACGGCCGTACCGGCGCCCAGCACGGCGGCGGAGGCGACGGCGGCGGGGACGCTGGTCGCGAGACCGAGGCCCAGCGCACCGGCCGAGGCGAGGAGCGCGGCGACCAGAAGCACGGGCATCGGCCCGCGCCGGTCGATCGCGCGACCGCTGAACGGCAGCACGACCAGCGCGGCCATGGCGAGGACGGCGAGCACGGCACCGGCCGTGGTCGCCCCCAGCTCGCGCACCTGTGCCACGTACACATAGAGGTACGGCACGGTGAAGCCGAGCCCGAACGCGCTCAGCGCGCTCCCTGCCTGGATCCGGCGCATTGCTGCACCCATCGCCTTGGTCACGACCACCCACTCCGTCACGTGTGAGTTCAGACCCGTAGCCCTGAACTCTGAAGACTTAGAACCTAAAGTTAGATCCTTAACAATACACATCCAAGGACTTCGATGCCAACGAGTTGCGTGGGATACTCGGCCCCATGTCCGACACACAGGCGCAGTCGTCGCCGTCGCAGGAGCCGACGCTCGACGAGCTGATCGCCGCCTACCAGCGCGAGTACCGCGACCTCGACCCCCAGGTCGAGAAGGTCGTGTCCTCCCTCGGGCGGCTCAACCGACGGATGAACGTGGCGTACGGCCGCCAGCTCGCCGACCTCGGCATCAGCAACGCGGAGTGGGAGGTCCTCAAGCACCTCGTACTCGCCGGCGCCCCGTACCGCCTCGGCCCCGGAGAGCTGGCCAAGCGCCTCGGTCTCACCCCGGCCGCGATGACCCACCGCATCGACCGCATGGCGGGCGAGGGCCTGGTCACCCGCGACCGCGACGAGAACAACCGGGTCCGCGTGATCGTCGAGCTCACGGACGAGGGCCGTACGAAGTGGACCGAGGCCATGCGCATGGCGACGGACTTCGAGGCGGACGTCCTCCAGGACCTCACTCCCGACGAGCGCGGCGTCCTGGGCGACCTGCTCATCAAGCTCTTGGACCGGGTCGAGGGCCGGGGCTGAGCCCGGGCGGAGCCGGGGTTGACACACCCCTCCCCGATCCGTAGTGTTCTCCGAGTTGTCGCGGGGCCGTAACGGTTCTGCGACGGCCATCCCGCCGCTTGAAGCGGCAACTCAACTCGCACGAACTCCCGGATCGGGATCGATTTCGGCATGCCGAAATTCATTTCGATCGACTCGATTATGAGTCGCCGCGGAAACCCGCTAGAGTTTGAGCGTCGGAACGGCCCAACGGGTCGGAAAGACAAACCCGCTGACTGGGAATCAGACGCCGAAAGGATCTGATAGAGTCGGAACCGCCGGAAGGGCCCCAAGCGAAAGCGAAGGGACCGGAAAGCAGCCGAAAGGCACCGAGGAAATCGGATCGGAAAGATCTGATAGAGTCGGAAACGCAAGACCGAAGGGAAAAGCCCGGAGGAAAGCCCGAGAGGGTGAGTACAAAGGAAGCGTCCGTTCCTTGAGAACTCAACAGCGTGCCAAAAATCAACGCCAGATTAGTTGATACCCCGTCCATCTTCGGATGGTCGAGGTTCCTTTGAAAAGTCCATCCCGCTCGCGGGGTGGCAATACACAGCGAGGACGCTGTGAACGATCGGTCATATTCCGACCGACTCGTTCCGCTCAACGCGAGTGTCACCCGATTACGGGTAAACATTCACGGAGAGTTTGATCCTGGCTCAGGACGAACGCTGGCGGCGTGCTTAACACATGCAAGTCGAACGATGAAGCCCTTCGGGGTGGATTAGTGGCGAACGGGTGAGTAACACGTGGGCAATCTGCCCTTCACTCTGGGACAAGCCCTGGAAACGGGGTCTAATACCGGATACGACTGCGGGAGGCATCTCCTGCGGTGGAAAGCTCCGGCGGTGAAGGATGAGCCCGCGGCCTATCAGCTTGTTGGTGGGGTAATGGCCTACCAAGGCGACGACGGGTAGCCGGCCTGAGAGGGCGACCGGCCACACTGGGACTGAGACACGGCCCAGACTCCTACGGGAGGCAGCAGTGGGGAATATTGCACAATGGGCGAAAGCCTGATGCAGCGACGCCGCGTGAGGGATGACGGCCTTCGGGTTGTAAACCTCTTTCAGCAGGGAAGAAGCGAAAGTGACGGTACCTGCAGAAGAAGCGCTACTAACTACGTGCCAGCAGCCGCGGTAATACGTAGGGCGCAAGCGTTGTCCGGAATTATTGGGCGTAAAGAGCTCGTAGGCGGCTTGTCGCGTCGGATGTGAAAGCCCGGGGCTTAACCCCGGGTCTGCATTCGATACGGGCAGGCTAGAGTGTGGTAGGGGAGATCGGAATTCCTGGTGTAGCGGTGAAATGCGCAGATATCAGGAGGAACACCGGTGGCGAAGGCGGATCTCTGGGCCATTACTGACGCTGAGGAGCGAAAGCGTGGGGAGCGAACAGGATTAGATACCCTGGTAGTCCACGCCGTAAACGTTGGGAACTAGGTGTTGGCGACATTCCACGTCGTCGGTGCCGCAGCTAACGCATTAAGTTCCCCGCCTGGGGAGTACGGCCGCAAGGCTAAAACTCAAAGGAATTGACGGGGGCCCGCACAAGCAGCGGAGCATGTGGCTTAATTCGACGCAACGCGAAGAACCTTACCAAGGCTTGACATATACCGGAAAGCATTAGAGATAGTGCCCCCCTTGTGGTCGGTATACAGGTGGTGCATGGCTGTCGTCAGCTCGTGTCGTGAGATGTTGGGTTAAGTCCCGCAACGAGCGCAACCCTTGTCCTGTGTTGCCAGCATGCCCTTCGGGGTGATGGGGACTCACAGGAGACCGCCGGGGTCAACTCGGAGGAAGGTGGGGACGACGTCAAGTCATCATGCCCCTTATGTCTTGGGCTGCACACGTGCTACAATGGCAGGTACAAAGAGCTGCGATGCCGCGAGGCGGAGCGAATCTCAAAAAGCCTGTCTCAGTTCGGATTGGGGTCTGCAACTCGACCCCATGAAGTCGGAGTTGCTAGTAATCGCAGATCAGCATTGCTGCGGTGAATACGTTCCCGGGCCTTGTACACACCGCCCGTCACGTCACGAAAGTCGGTAACACCCGAAGCCGGTGGCCCAACCCTTGTGGAGGGAGCCGTCGAAGGTGGGACTGGCGATTGGGACGAAGTCGTAACAAGGTAGCCGTACCGGAAGGTGCGGCTGGATCACCTCCTTTCTAAGGAGCACAGCACCGATTGCAGGCAAACGTTCTGCACGGTCAGCTCATGGGTGGAACGTTGATTAGTTGGCACGGTTTCGAGGATGGATCACAAGTACTGCTTCGGCGTGGAACGTGGCTCGCATCCAACGGACCGTGCTTGGCACGTTGTTGGGTATCTGAGGGTACGGCCGTAAGGTTTGTATCTTCGCGATGCCGGCCCCAGTGAACTCGCCTTGTTGTGGCGGGGTGATGGGTGGCTGGTCGTTGCTTGAGAACTACACAGTGGACGCGAGCATCTGTGGCCAAGTTTTTAAGGGCGCACGGTGGATGCCTTGGCACCAGGAACCGATGAAGGACGTGGGAGGCCACGATAGTCCCCGGGGAGCCGTCAACCAGGCTTTGATCCGGGGGTTTCCGAATGGGGAAACCCGGCAGTCGTCATGGGCTGTCACCCACTGCTGAACACATAGGCAGTGTGGAGGGAACGAGGGGAAGTGAAACATCTCAGTACCCTCAGGAAGAGAAAACAACCGTGATTCCGGGAGTAGTGGCGAGCGAAACCGGATGAGGCCAAACCGTATGCGTGTGAGACCCGGCAGGGGTTGCGCATACGGGGTTGTGGGATCTCTCTTTCACAGTCTGCCGGCTGTGAGGCGAGTCAGAAACCGTTGATGTAGGCGAAGGACATGCGAAGGTCCGGCGTAGAGGGTAAGACCCCCGTAGCTGAAACGTCAGCGGCTTGCTTGAGAGACACCCAAGTAGCACGGGGCCCGAGAAATCCCGTGTGAATCTGGCGGGACCACCCGCTAAGCCTAAATATTCCCTGGTGACCGATAGCGGATAGTACCGTGAGGGAATGGTGAAAAGTACCGCGGGAGCGGAGTGAAATAGTACCTGAAACCGTGTGCCTACAAGCCGTGGGAGCGTCGGACGTGCTTGCACGTCTCGTGACTGCGTGCCTTTTGAAGAATGAGCCTGCGAGTTTGCGGTGTGTTGCGAGGTTAACCCGTGTGGGGAAGCCGTAGCGAAAGCGAGTCCGAATAGGGCGATTCAGTAGCGCGCTCAAGACCCGAAGCGGAGTGATCTAGCCATGGGCAGGTTGAAGCGGAGGTAAGACTTCGTGGAGGACCGAACCCACCAGGGTTGAAAACCTGGGGGATGACCTGTGGTTAGGGGTGAAAGGCCAATCAAACTCCGTGATAGCTGGTTCTCCCCGAAATGCATTTAGGTGCAGCGTCGTGTGTTTCTTGCCGGAGGTAGAGCACTGGATAGGCGATGGGCCCTACCGGGTTACTGACCTTAGCCAAACTCCGAATGCCGGTAAGTGAGAGCACGGCAGTGAGACTGTGGGGGATAAGCTCCATGGTCGAGAGGGAAACAGCCCAGAGCATCGACTAAGGCCCCTAAGCGTACGCTAAGTGGGAAAGGATGTGGAGTCGCAGAGACAACCAGGAGGTTGGCTTAGAAGCAGCCACCCTTGAAAGAGTGCGTAATAGCTCACTGGTCAAGTGATTCCGCGCCGACAATGTAGCGGGGCTCAAGCGTACCGCCGAAGTCGTGTCATTGCAGTACATACCCCCAACGGGGACTGTGATGGGTAGGGGAGCGTCGTGTGCCGGGTGAAGCAGCCGCGGAAGCGAGTTGTGGACGGTTCACGAGTGAGAATGCAGGCATGAGTAGCGATACACACGTGAGAAACGTGTGCGCCGATTGACTAAGGGTTCCTGGGTCAAGCTGATCTGCCCAGGGTAAGTCGGGACCTAAGGCGAGGCCGACAGGCGTAGTCGATGGACAACCGGTTGATATTCCGGTACCCGCTTTGAAACGCCCAATATCGAGCCCATTAATGCTAAGGCCGTGAAGCCGCCCCGGAGCCTTCGGGCAAAGGGGAGTGGTGGAGCCGCCGACCCAAGGTGGTAGTAGGTAAGCGATGGGGTGACGCAGGAAGGTAGTCCAGCCCGGGCGGTGGTTGTCCCGGGGTAAGGGTGTAGGGCGCTGTCTAGGCAAATCCGGACAGCACATAGCCTGAGACCTGATGCCGAGCCGATTGTGGTGAAGTGGATGATCCTATGCTGTCGAGAAAAGCCTCTAGCGAGTTTCATGGCGGCCCGTACCCTAAACCGACTCAGGTGGTCAGGTAGAGAATACCGAGGCGTTCGGGTGAACTATGGTTAAGGAACTCGGCAAAATGCCCCCGTAACTTCGGGAGAAGGGGGGCCATCACCGGTGAAGGAACTTGCTTCCTGAGCTGGGGGTGGCCGCAGAGACCAGCGAGAAGCGACTGTTTACTAAAAACACAGGTCCGTGCGAAGCCGTAAGGCGATGTATACGGACTGACGCCTGCCCGGTGCTGGAACGTTAAGGGGACCGGTTAGCTCTGTTTCGACAGGGCGAAGCTGAGAACTTAAGCGCCAGTAAACGGCGGTGGTAACTATAACCATCCTAAGGTAGCGAAATTCCTTGTCGGGTAAGTTCCGACCTGCACGAATGGCGTAACGACTTCTCGACTGTCTCAACCATAGGCCCGGTGAAATTGCACTACGAGTAAAGATGCTCGTTTCGCGCAGAAGGACGGAAAGACCCCGGGACCTTTACTACAGTTTGATATTGGTGTTCGGTTCGGCTTGTGTAGGATAGGTGGGAGACTTTGAAGCGGCCACGCCAGTGGTTGTGGAGTCGCCGTTGAAATACCACTCTGGTCGTGCTGGATGTCTAACCTCGGTCCGTGATCCGGATCAGGGACAGTGTCTGATGGGTAGTTTAACTGGGGCGGTTGCCTCCCAAAGGGTAACGGAGGCGCCCAAAGGTTCCCTCAGCCTGGTTGGCAATCAGGTGTTGAGTGTAAGTGCACAAGGGAGCTTGACTGTGAGACCGACGGGTCGAGCAGGGACGAAAGTCGGGACTAGTGATCCGGCGGTGGCTTGTGGAAGCGCCGTCGCTCAACGGATAAAAGGTACCCCGGGGATAACAGGCTGATCTTCCCCAAGAGTCCATATCGACGGGATGGTTTGGCACCTCGATGTCGGCTCGTCGCATCCTGGGGCTGGAGTCGGTCCCAAGGGTTGGGCTGTTCGCCCATTAAAGCGGTACGCGAGCTGGGTTTAGAACGTCGTGAGACAGTTCGGTCCCTATCCTCTGTGCGCGCAGGAATATTGAGAAGGGCTGTCCCTAGTACGAGAGGACCGGGACGGACGAACCTCTGGTGTGCCAGTTGTTCTGCCAAGGGCATGGCTGGTTGGCTACGTTCGGGAGGGATAACCGCTGAAAGCATCTAAGCGGGAAGCCTGCTTCGAGATGAGTATTCCCACCTCCTTGAGAGGGTAAGGCTCCCAGTAGACGACTGGGTTGATAGGCCGGATGTGGAAGCCCAGTAATGGGTGGAGCTGACCGGTACTAATAGGCCGAGGGCTTGTCCTCAGCTGCTCGCGTCCACTGTGTTAGTTCTGAAGTAACGAACACGCCCCCCTACGGGTGGTGCGGCGGTTCAACTTCATAGTGTTTCGGTGGTCATAGCGTTAGGGAAACGCCCGGTTACATTCCGAACCCGGAAGCTAAGCCTTTCAGCGCCGATGGTACTGCAGGGGGGACCCTGTGGGAGAGTAGGACGCCGCCGAACAATCATTGTGGGAAAGCCCCGCACCATCTGGTGCGGGGATTTTCTGCGTTCGGGAAGTACCACACGCGCACGGACCGGAAGTTCGGTGAGACCATCCATCTCCCCGAGCCGTTCGGTTTCGACCTCAGCCTGTCGCACCTGAACCCCTACCACTGAAGCTCACGACGTTGGTGTCGGATTCCTGCCGGACATCGGGCTCGGGGCGCTGGTTGGCTGGCTGCATGATCACTGCGCACAGGGACAAGGCCCTGCTCTTCCGCTCCCTCCACAGCTCCGCACGCCCTCTCGCGCTCGCCAATGCCTGGGACGTGGCCAGTGCCCGGGTCATCGAGGCCGCGGGGGCGCCCGCCATCGCGACCACCAGCTCCGGGTTCTCCTGGGCGCACGGCTGTCCGGACGGGGAGAACCTCGCTGTTGACCAGGTGGTGGACCTGATCGCCCGCATCGTCGCGGCCGTCGACGTACCGGTCAGCGCCGACATCGAGGGCGGGTACGGACAGGACGCGGCCGGTGTCGCCGCGACGGTCACGCGGGTGCTGGAAGCAGGTGCCGTGGGCGTCAACATCGAGGACGGGACCCGTCCGCCGGCCGAACTCCGGGCACGGCTGACCGCGGCCAGGGCCGCGGCGGACCGCGCCGGCGCGTCCCTCTTCGTCAACGCCCGTGTCGACACCTACCTGTTCGGCCTCGGCGACCCCGCCACCCGGCTGCAGGACACCCTGGAGCGGGCGCGCGGGTACGTGGACGCCGGCGCCGACGGTGTCTTCGTCCCCGGCGTCACCGACCCCGCCACCATCGCGGTACTGGCCGCGGACGTCTCCGTACCGCTGAACGTCATGGCCGGCCCGGGAGCGCCGACTGTCAGCGAGCTGGGCGCCCTGGGCGTCGCCCGCGTCAGCCTGGGGTCGGGCGTCGCCCAGGCGGCCCACGGCGTCGTCCGCCGTGTCGCACAGCAGTTGTACGGCACCGGTGACCACCACCTTCTCGCCGACGCCATCCCCTTCCCGGAGCTCAACGGCCTGTTCCCCGCCCCGCGCCGGTCCGGCGAGCAGTAGCCGGGTGCGTCAGTCCTCGCCGACGAGGTGCCATTGGTAGGCCAGGATGACGGCCTGGACGCGGTCTCTGGCGCCGGTCTTGGCGAGAACGCGGCTGATGTGGGTCTTCACCGTGGACTCCGCCAGGTGGAGGCGTGCGGCGATCTCCGTGTTCGTCCAGCCCCGGCCGATGACCGTGAGGATCTCGCGTTCGCGGTCCGTCAGGGCGGTCAGGCGGGAGTCCTGCGGCGGGGCCTCGCGGGTGGTCGGGAGGTACTGGACGTACGCGTCCAGGAGGCGGCGGGTCAGGCTGGGGGCGACGATCGCCTCGCCGCTCGCCACCGCCCTGACGGCGGCGAGGAGTTCCTCCGGCCGGGCGTCCTTCACCAGGAACCCCGACGCGCCGGCGCGCAGGCCCTCGAAGGCGTACTCGTCGAGGTCGAACGTGGTGACGATGAGGACGCGGGTGCGGTCGCCCGCCGCGGCGATGCGGCGGGTGGCCTCGATGCCGTCCAGGCCGGGCATGCGGACGTCCATGAGGACGACGTCCGGGTGGTGCTGCTCGGCCATCCGCACGGCCTCGCCGCCGTTCGCCGCCTCGCCGACGACCGTCATGTCGTCCTGGCTCTCCAACAGCATGCGGAACCCGAAGCGTTGCATCGGCTGGTCGTCCGCGATGAGCACGGTCGTCACGACGGGGAGTCCTCCAGGGCGAGAGTGAGACGGACCTGCCAGCCGCCCCCGGGCAGCGGACCTGCGTCGAGTGTGCCGTCGTAGAGCGCTGTGCGCTCGCGCATTCCGGTCAGGCCCTGGCCCCGGCCGCTGCCGGGGGCGGCGGCTGTCGTGCTGCCGGTGTCGGTGACGCGGACCTCCAGGTCGTCCTCGCCGTACAGCAGGGCCACGTGCGCGCTTCGTGCGGCGCCGCGCGCGTGCTTCAGGGTGTTCGTGAGGGCCTCCTGGACGACCCGGTAGACCGTCAACTGCCGTCCTGCGGACAGTCGTGGCGGGTCCGGGACGTCGTGGGCGTCCAGGGTGACCGGCAGGCCGGCGGCCCGTACGCGCTCCACCAGGCCGTCCAGATCGGCCAGGTTGGGCTGCGGGGCGCGCTCCGCGGTCGTCGCGTCGTCCCCGGCGGACCGCAGGACGCCGAGGACCCGGCGGAGCTCGTCGAGGGCCTGCCGGCTGGTCGTGCCGATCGCGGTGAGGGCCTGCGCGGCGCGCTCCGGATTCCTGGCGGCCGCGTACGAGCCGCCGTCGGCGAGGCCCGTGATGACGGACAGGTTGTGGCCGATGATGTCGTGCATGTCCCGGGCGATGCGGTTCCGTTCGGCCGCCGCGGCCAGCCGGGCCTGCTGGTCGCGCTCGACCTCCAGCCGACGGGCCCGCTCGACGAGCGCGGCGGTGTAGTCGCGGCGGCTGCGGACGGCGATGCCGAGCAGCGCGACCAGCGTGTACGCCCACATCGCGGGCACGATCAGCTGGTCCCAACTGCCGGTGGGGAAGCGGACCGTGCCGACCACCAACGGCGGCACGGCGAGCAACAGCGGCCAGACCAGGGCCTTCAGCGGTTTCCGGAGCGCGATGTTGTAGACGGCGATCATCTGGAGGTTCGCCGCCTGGAGGAAGGCGCCCGAGCCGTAGCCGACGAGCGCGGCCGCCGCCATCACCGCCATGACCGTCATCGGGTGCCGCCGGCGCCACAGCAGCGGCAGGGAGAGGGCCAGGCTCGTCGCCACGACCAGCCGGACCGGGACGTCGAGGTCGTGGGCGTTGTGGCGCCAGCCGCCCGCCGCGTCGATCAGTGCCGCCGCCGTCCAGAACAGCGTCACCAGCACGTCCCAGACCCAGGGGCGGCGGAGGTCGAAGCCCCGCAGCCACTGGGCCTGGCGCTGGATGAAGCGGCTGAGCGGCGGGGAGCCCGCGGACCAGTCCTGGTCCGGGGCGCCCGTCGGCGTGTCCATGTCTCCCATGATCGTGTGTCCGGCCCTCACACGTCCCGGCGTCGCAGCAGCACGGCCGGTACGGCCAGGGCCGCGGCGGCCCACAGGGCGAGGCCGAGCAGGGCCGCGCCGGGGCTCGCCGCGCCCGGGATCGGGGCGGCCGAGCCGAGGGCGCCCGCGGCCTGGGTGGGGAAGTACCGCAGGGCGGTGTCCACGGACTCGTACGGGAGCATCCCGAGGACCTCCGGCAGCACCATCACGCCGCCGATGAACGCGCCGATCCCGCCCGCCACCGAGCGCAGTGCGGCGCCGAGGCCGAGGGCGAGCACGGCGAGCAGGGTCGTGCCGGCGGCGTTGCCGACGATCGCGCGCAGCACGCCCGGGTCGGACAGGGCGGTGGCCTGGTCGGTGTCGTCGAGGAACACCTGGGCGGTGAGGAAGGTGACGAGCGCGGTGGCCAGCGAGAGCGCGAAGACCGTGGCCGTGAAGACCGCGGCCTTCGCCCACAGCACCGGGAGGCGGCGCGGTACGGCGGTGAGCGAGGCCCTGATCATGCCGGTGGTGTACTCGCCGGCGCTGACGAGGATGCCGAGGACGGCCAGGCAGACGCCGCCGAGCTGGGTGCCGTACAGGGTGAGGAGCACCGGGTCGACGTCGGAGTCGCCGCCGCCGCTCTCGTACGTGGCGCCCATGAGGATGCCGACGCCGAGGACGAGGACGACGGCGCTGAGCATGGTGATCCAGGCGGAGCGGACCGTCCACAGCTTGTGCCATTCGGAGCGCAGGACGCCGGCGGCGGTGATGCGGTACGCCGAGGGCGTCGGGGCGGTGGTCATGCGGCTGCTCCTTGGTATTCCACCGAGTCGTGGGTGAGGTCCATGAACGCCTGCTCCAGGGAGGCGGTCTGCGGGGTGAGTTCGTACAGCGGGACGCCGTGGGCGGCGGCGGTGCGGCCGATGGTGGTGGCGTCCGTGCCGCTGACCGTCAGGGAGCCCTTCTCGGAGGCTCCGTCCCCGAAGGCTCCCTCCTCGAAGGTGACCTGCGCGCCGGTGGGCAGGAGCAGGGTGCGCAGCCGGTCGGCCTCCGGGGTGACGACCTTGACGGTGTCCCCGCCGGCGGCGCGGACGAGCTCGGCGACGGTCGTGTCGGCGAGGAGCCGGCCCTTGCCGATCACGATCAGATGGTCGGCGGTCAGGGCCATCTCGCTCATCAGGTGCGAGGAGACCAGGACCGTACGGCCTTCGGCGGCCAGCGACTTGAGCAGGTTGCGGATCCAGCGGACGCCCTCGGGGTCGAGGCCGTTGACCGGTTCGTCGAGGATCACGGTCTGCGGGTCGCCGAGGAGCGCGGCGGCGATGCCGAGGCGCTGGCCCATGCCGAGGGAGAAGCCCTTGACGCGGCGGCGGGCGACGTCGGTCAGGCCGGCGAGTTCCAGGACGTGGTCGACGCGGGAGCGCGGGATGCGGTGGGTGTGGGCGAGGGCCATGAGGTGGTGGAAGGCGGACCGGCCGGGGTGGACGGAGCGGGCCTCGAGGAGCGCGCCGACCTGGGTGAGCGGTGCGGGGTGGGCGGCGTACGCGCGGCCGCCGACGGTGGCGCGGCCGCGGGTGGGCGCGTCCAGGCCGAGCAGCATGCGCAGGGTGGTGGACTTGCCCGCGCCGTTGGGGCCGAGGAAGCCGGTGACGGAGCCGGGCCGGACGGTGAAGCTCAGGTCGTGGACGACGGTCTTGTCCCCGTACCGCTTGGTGAGTTCGTCTGCGCGGATCATGTCTTCGACGGTAGGGAGCGGGCGGCCGCGGGGCGTCCGGCCGTGGTCGGGGAACAGGGGGTGGGGCGTAGTACCGGGGTACGACGGGGGCGGAGCGTGGTGCCGCGGGGCGGGGCGGCCGGTTATGAGGTTGGCGCTGTCCTCGCCGCCCGGCGAAGATCGGGAGATGACCGACTATGTGATCCGTCCCGTCCGTACCGAAGAGTGGCAGCAGGTCCGTGCGATACGGCTCGACGCGCTGCGGGATCCGGCCGCGCCCATCGCCTTCCTCGACACGTACGAAGCGGCTGCCGCCCGGCCCGACGGGGGCTGGCAGGAGTGGGCGGAGCGGGTGGGCGAGGGGCGTACGGCCCGCCAGTTCGTCGCGGAGGCGCCGGACGGGAGGTGGGCGGGCTCGATCGTCGTGCTCGTCGAGCGGCCCACCGACGAGGTGCGGTTCGGTGAGCCGGCGAAGGCCGACCAGACGCACATCGTGGGCGTGTACGTCCGTCCGGAGGCGCGCGGTACGGGTGTGACGGAGGAGTTGTTCCGGGCCGGTGTGGAGTGGTCGTGGACGGTGCCGGGGCCGGAGGTGCGGCGGGTCCGTCTGTACGTCCACGAGGACAACGGCCGCGCGGCGGCCTTCTACCGCCGCTTCGGCTTCGTGGCGACGGGCGAGCGGGTGCCCGTCCCGGGGACGGACGGGGCGTGGGAGCTCGAGTACGAGATCCCGCGCGAGACGCCGGTGCCGGGCGCTTCTTGACGTCCTGAGCCGTTGGAGGGCGGTCCTCGGTCCCGTACCCGTGGGAGCTCGCCGTGACCGAGAGTGTCACCGTCCGGGCGGGCGTGGTCGTCGGGCATGTCCGTGAGGCGTGCTGCTGCGGCTCAGCGCAGGTCGAGCAGCATCACGTCGTGGAGGTCCGCGGCCGGGCCCAAGGGGTGGGCCTCGCCGATCTTGCGGTAGCCCCATGAGCGGTAGGCGGCCGATGCCGCCGTGCTGTCCGGGTGGACGTTCAGCAGGACGCGGTCGGTCTCGATGCCGTCGAGCAGGGTCTCGTGCAGGCGCCGGGCGAGGCCCTGTCCGCGCCAGGGTGCGTGCACGGCGAGTTCCATCAGGCCGAAGGTGCGGAGTCCGTCCTGGCGGCGCAGTTCCGCGGCGACCGGCTCGGGCAGTTCGTCCCACCAGGCGGTGTCGGGGGACTGCGGGCGGCCGTACGCCATGCCGACCGGTTCGCCGTCCTCGGTACGGGCGAGGGCGGCGCGGAAGGCGGGCTCGGCGGCCACCGCGGGGAAGCGGCGGAAGGCGGCGGTGACGTCGTCCTCGGTCTCGTAGTAGGGCGGACCGGCGAACGCGTCGGCGTAGATCAGGCGGAACGCGTCCGTCGCCTGCGCCGCGACCGGTCCCGCCACGCGCTCGATCGCGACGGTCGCGACGTTCCTCTGCTGCGTCATGTGCGGGGTCCGCCTCTCAGGCGACGGCGTAGTCGGCGAGGGCCGCTTCGAGCAGGCCGAAGGCGGCGGCGGCCTCCGCGGTGACGGTCTCGGTGATCTCGTCGTCGGGGCGGCCGGCCAGGGTGAGGTCCTGGATGCGCTGGAACAGGATGCGGTGGACGGTGCCGAGCAGCCCGGCGGCGGTCCGGACGGTGATGTCGTCCGACGGCGCGCCGGTGGCCCCGGCGAGAGCCACGGCCAGGGCGCTCTCGCGCTGGTCGTGCAGGCCGCGCAGGCAGGCCGTGAGGGTGGGGCTGTCGGCGATCATGCGGGCGAACGCGGGGCCGGCGAACCCGGAGACCGGATCCGCGGCCGCGGCGGCGTCCAGGAAGGAGTGGCGCAGTGCCGCGAGGGCGGATTCGCCGGGCTGCCGTGCGGCCACCGTGTCCGCCAGGGAGGCGATGAACGCGTCCTGGTGGTCCAGGGCCAGGTCCTCCTTGCGCGCGAAGTAGTTGGTCACCGTCTTCTTGGCGACCCGCGCGGCGGCGGCGATCTCGGCGATGGTGGTCTGCTCGAAGCCCTGGGCGATGAACAGGCGGGTGGCGTGGTCGGAGATGAGCTGCCGGGTCTCCTGCTTCTTGGATTCGCGCAGGCCGGTGGGGGGTGCGGGGTGCGACGAGTGCGCGGGGTCCGCCGGGTGCGCGGGCGGGGTGGTGTCGGTAGCCATGAGGAAATCTTACCCTCGTAGCATTTTTATGTTGACACCCCTGAGGGTGGCGGGCTAATTTTACCTCTGTCGTAAGTTTGCGCTCGACAGAAACCACGAGGAGAACCGTCTTGCAGATCACCGCGTCCACCGTCTCGCTCACCGTCGCCGATGTCGCCGCGTCCCAGCGGTTCTTCACCACCCACCTCGGATACGTCGAGCAGGCCGCCGCCGAGGGCTTCGCCTCCCTGACGCGCGACGACGCCGCGGTGGACCTCGTCCTGCTCGCCCGCGGCAACGAGGTGCTGCCGGCCGATCAGCGCGACCAGCACGCCTCCGGCCTGATCCTCGCCTTCACCGGCACCGGCATCGACAAGGAGGAGCAGCGGCTGCGCGCCGAGGGCGTCGAGATCACCATGCCGCTGCGCGAGGAGCCATGGGGCGAGCGCCTCTTCCAGATCACCGACCCCAACGGCGTGATCGTCCAGTTCGTCGAGTGGGTCACCCCGACCGCACCCGAGTACGCCTGACCGCCCGCCTACTGCGGGAGGGCCCGGGCCCAGCGGGCGCGGGCCTGCTCCTGGGAGCGGAGCAGCACCAGGGTGGGCAGGCCCTGGGCCTCGCCGGAGGCCAGGAGGTCCGGGAGCTGCGGCAGCGGCGCCACCGCGGCGACGTCGTCGAGGACCAGGGTGAGTGGTGGGTCGAGCCGACCGTCGGATGACCGTGCGGCCATGCGGCGGCCGTGCTCGACCACGCTTGCGGCGAGGGCGGTGAGCAGCGGCATCGCGCCGGGGCGGGTCCGCGGGTCCTCGATCGGTTCACCCACCACGTACAGGGTGCCCCCTTCGCGGACGAAAGATTCCAGGACCAGCGCATCGGACCGGTTCGGCGTGCACGCGTCCCGGATGTGCACCGACGACAGCGCCGCCAGCGCCCGCGCCGTCAGTTCCTGTGCCATGTCCCGGCGTTCGGCGTGCGCGGTCAGCTGGGCCTCGAGCAGACCCGCGTACCCGCCCGCCGCCTTCGGGTGCGTGCGCAGGATCCGTACCGGCTCGTGCGCGCCCGTGCCCTGCGCCCAGCGGTGCAGCTGCTTGAACGGCCGGCCGTCCACGGCGGCCGCGTGCAGCCAGCAGCGCAGGAGCGTTTCCGCCGTCTCCGCCACCGCCGCGTCGAGCCGCGACGGAGGCCGTACGGGGGCGAGCAGCGCGGCCGCCCGCTCCTGCGCCGTGGCCGGGTCCTCGCAGCCGGTGGTGGGCGCCCAGTGGAGCCGGGCGGGGGTGTCGCAGAGGTGGCCGGGGTCGTAGAGGAGGACCGGGCCGAGCTTGGCCCGGGCGTCCTTCGTCTCCTCCCAGAGGGACGGGTCGGACGTGACGACCAGGGCGGCCCCGTTCGCCTCCTGCACCGCCTGCAGCGCGGACGGCCGGCGGGCGGCCGCGGCGCCGTAGACGAGGCGGGGGGTCCGGGGGGCGGGGACGGTGGGCGCTTCGGGGACGGGAGCGGGGGCCGGTCCCGGGGCTGCGGGCGCCACGGCGGCGGGCGCGGGCGGGACTTCGGCCTCCGGGGCCGGAGGGGCAGGCGCGGCGACGACCCCGGGCGCCTGTGGTGCGGGCGTCGCGGCAGCCTGCGGTGCCGCAGTCGCCGCGGCCCGCGCCCGCTCGGTCTCGTCCGTGGATGCCGTGGCTTCGTACGCGGCCTCCTTCGCCGCCCCGGACTTCGCCGCGCGCCGCGCGTCCGCCGCCCGTACCGACTCCTCCCGCCCCCTCGCCCGTACCGCCCTCCACCGCGCCAGCGTCCCCAGCACGAAGACCGCGAGCACCGCGGCGACCATCAGCTCGCCGATCAGCAGGCCCCAGAACAGCCCGTACCCCGACAGCTGCCCCGGTGGCGTCGCCGGCCAGGCCGCAGCCAGGTTCTGCGGGTCCGTCAGGAGGGCGCGGGCGGCCAGCGGCGTACGGGGGAAGGTGACCTCGTCCGGCCAGGCCCCGTGCGCGAACAGGCCCGCCAGGCCCGTCGCCGTCCAGATCAGGACCGTGAGGCCCACCAGGAGGCCGAGCAGTGCCACCAGCAGGCCGTCGGGGATGCCGCCGCCCTCGCGCCGCTCCCCGCGCCCGTCACCGTGCCGTTCCCCGCGCCGTTCCACCGCCACCGCCGTACCGTCCCGTAATGTCCGCAGACCCGCCCACGCCACCGTCGACCCGGACGGGTCGCCTCGCCTACGCCACCGTCGACTCGGACGGGTCGCCTCGCCTACGCCACCGTCGACTCGGACGACTCGCCGAGTTCCGCGCGCTGCTGCTGCTCGATCAGCGCGGCCCGGCGTTCCGCCTCCCACTCCGCCGCCCGGACGTCCTCGGGAAGTTCGTGCGGCGAGGACTCCGTCATGGCCCGGTCCGTGTAGACCAGCGGCCGTTCGGCCTCGGTGATCAGGTGCTTGACCACCTGCACGTTTCCGTTGACGTCCCAGACGGCGATGCCCGGCGTGAGCGACGGGATGATCTCGACCGCCCACCGTGGCAGACCGAGGACCTGGCCGGTCGCCCGCGCCTCGTCAGCCTTCTGGGCGTAGACGGTCCGCGTCGACGCCATCTTCAGGATCGCCGCGGCCTCCTTCGCCGCCGCGCCGTCCACCACGTCGGACAGGTGGTGGACGACCGCCACGAAGGACAGGCCGAGCCGCCGCCCGAACTTCAGCAGCCGCTGGAACAGCTGCGCCACGAACGGGCTGTTGATGATGTGCCAGGCCTCCTCGACCAGGAAGATGCGCTTCTTCCGGTCGGGGCGGATCCAGGTGTGCTCCAGCCACACGCCGACGATCGCCATCAGGATCGGCATCGCGATCGAGTTGCGGTCGATGTGCGAGAGGTCGAAGACGATCAGCGGCGCGTCGAGGTCGATGCCGACGGTCGTCGGGCCGTCGAACATGCCGCGCAGGTCGCCGTCGACCAGTCGGTCCAGGACGAGGGCGACGTCCAGGCCCCAGGCCCGTACATCGTCTATGTCCACGTTCATCGCCTCCGCCGACTCCGCCTCCGGGTGGCGCAGTTGCTCGACGATGTCGGTGAGGATCGGCTGCCGGTCGGTGATGTGCTCGTTGACGTACGCGTGCGCCACCTTCAGCGCGAAGCCGGAGCGCTCGTCGAGGCCGTGGCCCATCGCCACCTCGATGATCGTCCGGAGCAGCGCGAGCTGGCCGGTGGTGGTGATCGACGGGTCGAGCGGGTTGAGCCGGATGCCGTCGTCGACGGCGACCAGCGGGTCGAGCCGGATCGGCGTTATCCCCAGCTCCTGGGCGATCAGGTTCCACTCGCCGACACCGTCCTCGCCCTGGGCGTCGAGGACGACGACCTGCCGGTCGCGGAAGCGGAGTTGCCGGAGCACGTACGTCTTCTCCAGCGCCGACTTGCCGTTGCCGGACTCGCCGAGGACGAGCCAGTGCGGGGCGGGGAGCTGCTGGCCGTACAGCTGGAAGGGGTCGTAGATGTAGCCCTTGCCGCTGTACACCTCGCGGCCGATGATCACGCCCGAGTCGCCGAGCCCGGGCGCGGCCGTCGGCAGGTAGACGGCCTGGGCCTGTCCGGTGGACGTCCGTACCGGCAGCCGGGTCGTCTCGACCTTGCCGAAGAGGAAGGAGGTGAAGGCTTCGGTGAGGGCGGACAGCGGGTCTCGCATCAGGATCAGGGCCCCTAACGGCTCTTCTCGGCTATCGGCTACCGGTACCGGCGTCGGCGCCGGGCCCGCGCTCGGCGGCGGGCCCCGCGCTCAGCGGCGGATGCCGGTCGCGAACGGCAGGGTGTTCACAAAGGCCCGGTGGTGCTCGCGGTCGCACCACTCCAGCTTCAGGTACGACTTGCCGGCGGAGGCCCTGATCGTGCGCTTGTCCCTGGCCAGGGCTTCGGGGGAACGCGACGACACAGTGATGTACCCGACGAGGTTGACTCCTGCCGCGCCGCTGGCGAGATCTTCACCCCGCTGGTCGAGCCGGCCGTGCGCGGCGATGTCGCGCGGGTCGACGGTGCGGTTCATCTTGGCGGCGCGGTTGGCCTCCGCCTCGTCGTTGGTCTTCTCGGTGAGCATCCGCTCGATGGCGACCTCGGTCGGCTCCAGGTCCATGGTGACGGCGACCGTGCGGATCACGTCCGGGGTGTGGACGAGCAGCGGGGCGAGGAAGTTGACGCCGACCGGGGTCATCGGCCACTCCTTCACCCAGGCCGTGGAGTGGCACCAGGGGGCGCGGGTGGACGACTCGCGGGTCTTGGCCTGGAGGTACGTCGGCTCGACGGCGTCGAGTTCGGCGGGCCAAGCGTTTCGTTTCGTCATCGCCTGGATGTGGTCGATCGGGTGGTCCGGGTCGTACATGGAGTGCACGAGGGACGCGAGCCGGGACTGGCCGAGGGGCTGGCGGACCCGGATGTCGGCCTCGGCGAGCCGGGCGCAGATGTCGGTGAGCTCGCGGGCCATGACGACGGCGAGGCCGGCGTCCTTGTCGAGCTTCTTCGCGCCGGTGGCCTGGCGGGCGGCGCGGGCCATGGCGTCGGCCTCGGCGGCGAGTTCGCGGGTGTAGTGCATGCACGCGACGAGGTAGGCGCGGTGCTGCTCGCTGGAGGTGGACACCATGGACTGCAGCTGGTCGTACGACTGCTGGAGCCAGGCGGGCGCGTTCGTGTCGCCGCGCTGGGCGACGTCCTTGGCGTGCGCGTCGGGGTCGGCCGGCAGGGTGCGGGCCAGCATCTGCAGGCGGGTGACGAACCCGTCCCCGTTGGCGACGTGCTTGAGCAGCGTGCCGAACCGGTCGACCAGGGCCTCCTGGTCCTCGCTGTCGCGCAGGCCGACGCCAGGGCCCTCGATCTCGATGGCGGCGGTGACGGTGCGGCGGTCGGCGTGGAGGAGTACGGCGATCTCGTCGGGTCCGAACGGCGCGGAGAGCCAGTTGATGCGGCCGATACCGGGCGGCGGGCCGATCTCGACCTCGCGCCCGTCGAGACGGGTACCGGCCTCGACCGCGCCTGAGCGGTAGGCGGTGCCCTGCTTGAGGATCCGCTTGTAGCTGCGGTTGATCTCGAACCACTTGTAGAAGGTGCGGCGCTTGTACGGGACGTACACGGCGGCCAGCGCCAGCATCGGGAAGCCGGTGAGGAGCGCGATCCGCAGGGACAGGACGGGGACCAGCAGTCCGCTCATCATGCCGAGGAACGCACCCGCGATGATCAGCGCGATCTCGCCGGTCTCGCGGTTCTTGCCGACGATCGCGTTCGGCCGGGCGCGGCCGATGAGATACGTGCGGCGGGGCGCGACCGCATGGGACTGGGTCGTCAACGCCCTCCACCTCCTGTGCTTCCTGTGTTTCCGCTGCTGTTGCGGCTGCTGTGCGGGGTGCCCGCGGTCGGGGCGGCGTTGCCGCCGCTACGGCGGGGCGGGGGCGGGGGTGCGGCGGAGGGGACAGATCCGCCGCCGCCCCCGCGGGCGCTGTGGGCGGCTACGCCGCCGGAGACGGGGTTGGCGGGGCGGGCGCCGGCGGAGTTGTTGCCGCCGGTGTTCGCGTTGTCGCGGGTGCTGTGGGTCTTGATGCCCTGGGAGACCAGGGAGGCGGGGGAGGAGATGACCGCGGCGGCGGCGTTCTCGCCGGCGCGGTGGAGGCGGTTGTTGCGGGAGGCGACGATCTCGTCGCCGAAGCCCGGGACGAACCGGTAGATCATCGCCGAGGCGAAGATCGCCAGCAGGATGATCGCGAGGCCGGAGACCACGGCGGAGAACGAGTCGGGCCCGGTACCGGACGACAGCGCGCCGGCCAGTCCGAGCACGATGACGATGACCGGCTTGACCAGGATCACCGCGATCATGATGCCCGCCCAGCGGCGGACATGGCCCCACATGTTCTTGTCGACGAGCCCCGAGTACACGACGACGCCGAGGAGCGCGCCGACGTAGAGCAGCACCGCGCGCAGGAACAGTTCGAGGAACAGCACGCCCGCGGCGAGGACGGTCACCAGCGACACGATGATCAGCATGATCGGCCCGCCGCCGATGCTGTCCCCCTTCTGCAGCGCCTGCTTGAAGCTGCCGAAGAAGACGTCGGTCTGCTGGTTCGTGCCGGACGCGATGACCTCGGTGACGGCGTCGGTGGCGGAGACGACCGTGTAGAGGATCAGCGGCGTGAAGGCGGAAGCGAGGACGGTCAGCCAGAGGAACCCGACGGCCTCGGAGATGGCGGTGGTGAGGGGGACGCCGCGGATCGCTCGCTTGGCGACGGCGAGGAGCCAGAGGAGGAGCGTCAGGAAGGTGGCGGCGGCGAAGACGACGGCGTAGCGGGCCAGGAAGGCGGAGTTCGTGAAGTCGACGTCGGCAGTCTCTTTGACGGCCTTCGACAGCGCGTCCACGATCGCGACGGCGGCGTCGGCACAGCCACGGGCGAGGGAGGTGAGGGGGTCCAGGGCGGAGGTGGGGTCGGGGGTTGTGGTGGCGCCGCGGCCGGGTTGGCCGTTTTCGCAGTACTCCTTCGCAGGGCCGGCGATGAGCGCGCACGGATCGTTGCTCGCACCAGGCGACGGGGTAGGCGACGGCGTGGGCGTCGGGCTGGGTGCCGCAGCGGCACTCGACGCGAGGGACAGCACCGCCACCTGGGCGGTCACCAGGACGGTGAGGACGGAGCGGGTACGCCGCGGGCTAGCGGGCATACGTGAACCCTCCGTACTCCTTGACCGCGTCGGCGATCTCCTCGGACCCAGATACCGGGTTGTCCCCGGTCACGGGCGTCGGGCCCGTCTTCTGGGTGGTGGACACGACCTTCCAGTCGGAGTCGGCCCACTGGAGCTTGAAGCTCACGGTGAACCAACTGCTCGTCACGGGCTTCGTGGACGACTCGCCCGTAAGGCCGAACAGGCCGACGCACCACACGTCGACGTCCGCAGTGTCGCCGCCGAAGCTCTTCACCTTGGCTCCGGCAGGGGCCGTGCGGTTGACGAATGTCGAGTCGACAGGGGCACTACCGTCGGCGTTGAGGCCGATCTGGGCCAGGAACCCCTCTGAGTAGTCGGCGTCGAAGCCGGACTGCAGCGTCTCCATCGAGCTCGGATGCGCGAGCGAGCGCACGATCTCGTGGCGGCGGCCCTTGTTGAACATGCCGTCCGAGCCCAGCGCCACCGCATAGTTCGCCGCTGCGCTCTGCGCCCCCTGCTCGTCCTTCGCCCAGCCCTTGCCCACCGGCCCCACCCCCGTCGCCGACGTCGGCGCGGCCGCGCCCGGGTTCTTGCCGTTGTTGGGGGTTGCCGAGTCCCCGTCGTCGCCGCCGCGGTTGGCGAAGGCGATGGCGGCGATCAGGAGGACCACCACGCCCACCACCGTGATCAGCGAGCGCGAGCCGCGCGCGGCGGGGCGGCGGCCGCCGTACGGGTCGCCGGTGACGCCCTCCGGGAGGCGGGTACGCGTCTGGCCCGCGCCGCCCACACCGCCCTCGTAGCCGTCGTTCTGGTCGCCGAGGCTCATGCCGGGTACGCCCCCTCAACCCTTCGCGGGTTAGACAGTGGTCGTGCTGCTCTCACGGTGTGGTGACTGGACATCAGGGGCGGTCAGACAGCCATTCCGTACACGATGGTGAACAGCGTCCCCAGCGATCCGATGATGAACACGCCGGTGAGGCCGGCGACGATCAGGCCCTTGCCCTGTTCGGCGCTGAACGTGTCGCGGAGGGCGGTCGCGCCGATGCGCTGTTTGGCCGCGCCCCAGATCGCGATGCCGAGGCAGATCAGGATGGCCACCGCCATCACGACCTCGATCATCACGCGGGCCTCGTTGCCCAGGCTCCCGAATGGCCCCCAGTTGGGAGCGATTCCGCCGATGATGGTGGTGATGTCGCCCTTCTCGGCCGCCAGGTACATGTAACTCACCGCCCCTATTGGGTAGTTCGTCGCCCCTGCCTGATGGCATGGGTCATCGCCCTATCTTCGCTGATGAAACCGCCCGCGTGTGACGGCTTGGCGGCTCTCTTTACCCGATCCCCGCACATTTGACCGAGCGCGCCGCGCTGACCTGCGGCGGCGCGGGCTGGTTGTATGCGAGGACACGTATCGTCACTCTGTGTATCACGCAGGGTGACTCCGGGCAATTACTGTCGTTGTTACACCTCAGGGCGCGTACAGGGCGGACCTGGGCGTTTCCGGCGGGGGAGCCCGTAGGGAGGGGTGCTCGGGGTGGGGGCTTGCGGTGGGCTTCTGGTGCGGCCGCCCTCTTTCCGAGTGTGGCCCCTGGAGGCACCGCGTCAAGGGCGCTCCTCCGTCGCGTCGCTTCGCGATTCCGCTTGCGCTCCACCCTTGACCCGGCACCTCCAGGGGCCTTTTCACACTCGGAGGGCGGCCGGGGGTGAGGGTCCGCGCGTAACCCTGCGGTGGTGCCTGGCCGCCGTGGGCGGCCGGCGGGTCGGCACGCACCAGTTGAGTGGGGTGCCCATTGCCGTCTCGGCGCCATGACCGCCGTCCCGAGGCGCGGTACATGCCCGGCTGGTCGTTGTCCGTGGGGAGCGAAGACAGACGGGCCGGGGCTGGGGGGAATATGACGTTTCGGTGCTGTGGAGCGAGGCGCGAAGCCTCATGAGTCACACGGGGCTCGTCCGGTCACCCTCGTACCGTCCTGGAACGTTCCGAGCACGGAAACGTCGGTCGGGCGTGGCAAGTGGCAGGGCGGGTTGCCACGTCTGCCGCGCGAGGTCGGGGTGCGTCCAGGTGATGGCGTACTTCCGCAGAATGCCATCCGCAATCGCGGCGAGTGTGATGGGAGCGGGGTCCAACGGACCTCCGTCGGCTGCGCGGGAGTCGCCGCAGCGTTGAGGGACAACGGGGTTTCGGGTGCACAGCCTGTGCGGGAGCAGCCAGGAACAGGGGTATGGCCGGCCCGGCGGATCACGAGGCACTCATTCCGCTATCGAGGCGCCGGCCGGGAACGCCGGCCCTGCCCTGCTCTCAGCCGAAGACATCCAGGAGGTCGGACCAGGAGCCGTCGTCGGCGGGGCGGGGCCGCATCGGGCGCGGCTCCGGGTAGGTTGCCGCCGCAGTCCTCGCGCGGACGATGTCCGGTCCGCCGCATGCCGCGACCGCGAAGGCGCCGAAGACCTTGGCGAACGCGGCCGGGTCGTGGAACTCCACGCCGAACGCCCGGCCGTCCTGCAGCGGCACCCACACCACCCGGTCGACCCGGTGCCAGTCCAGCACTGGCTGGTCGTCCGCGGTCGACCTGCCCTCCAGCCACAGCCGCGCCACGTGCAGCAGGTTCACCCTCTCCATCGGCAGCCGCTTGCGCCGGACACGCAGTTCCCTCGTCGTCAGCGTGACCTTTTGGTCCTTCTTCGGATACCAGACGACACCGACCCCGAACGGCGCCCACAGCAGGATCCCGATCACTGGCCAGACCAGAGCGTCACCCCAGGACCGGAGCAGCCCGTCCAACAGAGACAGGACCCCGAAGACCAGAATCCACTTGGCCGTCATCCGCCAGAACCCAGTGCCCTGACGGTAGAGAACTCGCCGCTTCCCGCCATCGCCATGCCCGCACGCTACCCCCGCCCGCGCAACTCCCCGAAGTTCAGGCGTTTCGCTGCTTCCCGCAGATCGGAGAAGTACGGGTGTGGCCTCATGAGACCCATGTGACTTGTGAGGCGTCACCCCTCGCTTCACGGCACCGAAACATCCCATTCCCCTTGCCCCCGGCCCGGGCCCGTCTGTCTTCGCTCCCCACGACAATGACCAGCCGGGCATGGACGGCACCTGACGACCGCCGCATGGCGCCGAGACAGGATTGGGCGCCCCACTCAACGACCGCGTGCCCACCCGCCGGCCGCCCACGGTGGCCGGGCACCACCGCAGGGTTACGCGCGGACCCTGCCCCCCGGCCGCCCTCCGAGTGTGAAGAGGCCCCTGGAGGTGCCGGGTCAAGGGTGGAGCGCAAGCGGAATCGCGAAGCGACGCGACGATAGGAGCGCCCTTGACGCGGTGCCTCCAGGGGCCACACTCGGAAAGAGGGCGGCCGCACCAGAAGCCCACCAGAACCCCCACCCCCAGTACCTCAGCAGGCTGAGCACCGAAGTCCTGCTGAGGTCTGTCAGCTGAAGCCGAGTTCGGTGAAGGCGCAACCTCCGCGTTCCGCATAGGGCAGTGCCTGCCGGGTCACGAGCCTCGGAGGCTGCCGGAGGTACTGGCGGAAGCCCGAGGCCCGGAACTTCAAGTCGAACAGGTGGCCTTCGATGTGCCAGAGCGGCCAGTGGGCGAAGTTCGGGCGGTCGTCATCCGGGTCCAACCGGTGCACCCGCTCGACCTCCAAGTCCACGTCTACGCCCGTGAAGCCGAGGTCGCCCTCAAGGTCGAAGACATCGTCGAAGGCGAGCGTCGCCGGAGAGACCCAGAACGAGAAGTGCGTCGCGGGCGCGACCGGGTGGACCCAGCGGACGATGTAGTCGAGGTCGAAGAGAAGACGCGGCAGGACGTCGTTCGGCGGCTGGACGGACAGGCCGTGGATGGTGACGTCATGCCACCCCATGTCCTCGAAATCTGCGTCGCTCCAGGTGCTCTTGGAGAGACCTGAAGCCTCGTGGCTGCCGTTGCCCATGTCCGGGATCCAAGCAGACAGCTCAAAGCAAGCCGTCACGGGCCAGGGTTGGACGAGAGGGGATGGAGTCCTGGTCGTGAGGCGGGCGGGCCCCGATCCGCAACGACGGCGCGCCAGCCGGCGCCCCGCAGGCATTTCCCCCAGCCGAGGAAGGCTCCCGACAAAGACAGGGACCGCATCCAGAAGGCCGTCGCCGCGCCCTGAGCCCTGAGGGGGGCGGAGGGGGGACGGACCCGGCCGCTCCGCGGCCGGATCGCGCCATGCATCGGCTCAGTGCTTCCGCCCTGCCGCTGCGGGGTGGTCTTCTTGCGCCTGGCCGGCCGTCGCCCCAGGGGCAACACCAGTCACACACGCAACACCTGTCACGCCCGCAACACCCGTCACACGCGCACCATCCACAGGGGAGGAAAGCCCATGTTCACGCACAAGCTCACCGCTGTCTCCGCCGCCGCAGTGGCACTCGGTTCCACCCTGCTCCTCGCCCCCGCGGCCTCCGCCGCGCCCGCCGCCGAGCAGGCCGCCGCCTGCCGGACGGTCAAGGACAGCAGCCGCTTCGGCGCGTCCTGCCTCGACAGCGGCCTCTACCGGGCCGTCGCCCGCTGCGCCAACGGGCGCACCGTGCCCGGTCCCTGGGTCCGCGACCAGTCCTGGTCGTACGCCTCCTGCACGAGCGTCGGCTCCACCGTCACCGGCGGGTACGTGCAGTTCGCCTGACCGGCACCGGCACACCGGCACCGGCACACCAGCACCGGCGCCCGCATCTCAGCCGCCCGTCGTGCCCACGCACGCCTCGTTGCCCTCCGGGTCCGCCAGGACCCAGTGGCCCGGGGCGTGCTCCGCCGTCACCAGCGTGCCGCCGGCCGCGAGCGCCGCGGCGATGCGGGACTCCGCCCGGTCGTGCGGGACCCAGACGTCCACGTGGACCCGGTTGCGCTGCGGGCGCGGGGTGTCCATCTGCTGGAAGTAGAACGGCGCGCCCCGGCCCTGCGGGTCGACCAGGTCCTCCGGGCTGCCGGCGCGGTCCTCGTACCCGAGCAGCGCCCGCCAGAACGGCGTCACCTTCCCGGCGTCGAGCGCGTCCACCGTCACCTGCACGGTCTGCACGGCGGACGGGTCCGCCGCAAGGCCCAGTTCCCGCGCCACGGTGGAGATCCGGCGGGCCAGTTCGACGTGCTGCAGGGTGAGGCCGTAGTAGTCCTCCGTCAGCGCGATCAGGCGGACCGTCACGCCTGCCCCCCGGATGTCCACGTCCGGCGCCTCGCCGGCAATCGCGGCCACCTCCGCCACGAACCGCGCGCCCGCCGCGAACGAGCCGGTACGGAAGTACGCGCACGCGCCCTCGCCCAGGACCCGCCAGTCCTCCGTCCCCTCCGCCTCGTGGAACTGCCGCGGCCGGATCCGTACGAGGTGGTCGAACTCCCCGTTCCGTACCCCGCGTGCGAAGGCGTCCCAGGTCGCCCGGGACGTCGTCACGACGGGCCCGCCGTCCGCCTCCCGCAGCCGGACGGCGCCGTCGTCCGGAGCGTGCGACACCTCGATCTCGTCGCAGGTGAAGGGTCCGCCCGCCCGGACGGAGTCCAGGAGCGCGCGGAAGCGGGCGGGGGTGGTGGTGAGCACGGAGCCGGTGGGGTCGTCGGAGCCGGTGAGGGCGATGGCGCCGTCGGCGGTGGCGGTGACGCGTATGCAGGAGTCGCCTTGGGCGCAGTGCGACGACTTCTGCCACTCGGTGGCGGGCATGGACGGTCCTTTCACATGTACGACAGGCGCGAGCGGCGGCGGATGCGGATGGTGTGGTGGACGGGGACCCGGCTCTCCACCGTAGCCCCGATCCGCCCGATCCTCCCGCCGCCGATACGCGTTGCCTCTCCATGGCGGCTCGGTGAACAGCGCGGACAACAGGCCATCTGTTCAAGGCAGTTGATGATCACCGCGTTACGTTGGACCCGTGACCGACATCGAATCCCGCATCGACACCACCCGGCCCCACACCGCCCGGATCTGGAACTACTGGACCGGCGGCAAGGACAACTACCCCGTCGACCGTGAGGCCGGCGACCGGATCCGGGAACTGCATCCCGGGATCGGGGAGTACGCCAAGGCGGACCGGCTGTTTCTCGGGCGAGCCGTGCGGCATCTCGCCGCCGAGGAGGGGATCCGGCAGTTCCTGGACATCGGGACGGGGCTGCCGAGTGCCGACAACATCCACGAGGTCGCCCAGCGCGTCGCCCCCGAGGCGCGGGTCGTGTACGTGGACAACGACCCGCTCGTCCTCGCCCACGCCCGCGCGCTGCTCGTCGGGTCGCCCGAGGGGCGTACGGACTACCTGGACGCCGACCTCCGGGACGTCGACGCCGTTCTCGCCGCGGCCTCCAGGACGCTCGACCTCTCGCAGCCCGTCGCGCTGATGCTGCTCGGTGTCGTCATCTTCGTCGAGGACGACGAGGAGTCGTACGCGGTCGTCCGCCGCCTCATGGACGCTCTCGCGCCCGGCAGCCACCTCGTCCTGTCGCACACGGTCACCCACCCCGACATGCCGGACGTCGACGCTGCGGTGGCCTTCTGGAACGAGCACGGGACCCCGAAGCTCACCCAGCGCACCCCCGACGCGATCGCGCGGTACTTCGACGGGCTGGAGCTGCTGGAGCCGGGGGTCGTGTCGTGCTCGGCGTGGCGGCCCGCGGAACCGGCGGCCGACGTCGCCATGTACGCGGGCGTCGGACGGAAGCCCGGCTCCGGCTCCGTCTGAGTACGGCCGTCGGTACGGATGAGTCACGGATGAGTAGCCGTACCGACGCGCCCCGTCCACCCGCCGCGGTGTCATGGGCGTATGACGACGAAGCAGTGGGACGCCGTGTACGCCCGGGCGCACTGGGCGGCGCAGCACAGGGCGCCGCGGCAGCCGGAGGAGCGGGACCGGCAGGCGTGGACGCCGTCCGTGGCGGTGGGGCTGGTGGCGCTCGCCCTGCATGTCCTCGTGCAGCTGGTGTACGGCTTCTCCGTGATGGCCACGGACGGCTGCGGGTCCGACCACTGCCCGCCGGGCGTCACCGGGCCGCTGACGGCGATGTCGCTGGGGTACTACGGGATCCTCACGCTGACCCCGCTCGCGCTGATCGTCGCGCTCGCGCTGCCGTGGCGGTACCGGTGGCGGCGGGTCCGGATCCTTGTGGCGTGCGCGGGGCTGCTGCCGCACCTGACGGTGTTTCTGAGCCTCGTCGCGCTGGTGGCCTTCGGCTGACGGTCCGGCCCGCCTATTCTGGGCGGGTTGGCCTGGTCTGCGCGGTGACCCGGTCGGCTGGTCGGCCGGGTTGGACTGCCAAGACCCTAGGGGTGGTTGACGGTGCGTAAGGCGTGGGTGGTCACCGGTGTGTCGATCGGGGCCTGCCTGAGCTTCGTCGTGCTCCTCGTCGTCGGGACGTACTCGGCCTCCGCCGGGCTCATCGGGGGCGCCGGCAACGGCAAGAACGGGACCGTGGCGCTCGCGAAGGGCGCGGTGCCGGCCGCGTACCAGGGGCTGGTGCAGAAGTGGGGCAACCTCTGCCCGGCCATCAACCCGGCGCTGCTCGCCGCGCAGCTGTACCAGGAGAGCGGCTGGAATCCGCGGATCGTCAGCCCGGCCAACGCGCAGGGCATCGCGCAGTTCATCCCCGGCACCTGGGCCGGGCACGGCATCGACGGGGACAAGGACGGGGACCGGGACGTCTGGGACCCGAACGACGCGATCCCGAGCGCGGCCTCGTACGACTGCGAGCTCGCCGGCTATGTAAAGGACGTACCCGGCGATCCGACGAACAACATGCTGGCCGCGTACAACGCCGGCGCCTACCGGGTCATCAAGTCCGGCGGTGTGCCGCGGATCAGCGAGACGCAGAACTACGTGCGCATCATCCGCGAGCTGGAGAAGAGCTTCGCGCGGCCGGTCGGCCGGATCGAGCCGTCCCGGCAGGCGGCCGGGGCGATCTACTTCGCGCAGAAGAAGCTGGGCACGCCGTATCTGTGGGGTGGCAACGGGACGCCGGAGCACGGTGGCCGGTTCGACTGCTCAGGTCTGACGCAGGCCGCGTACCGGACCGTGGACATCGAGCTGCCGCGCGTGGCCAACGACCAGTACAACGCCGGTCCGCACCCGTCGCGGGACCAACTTCTGCCGGGGGACCTGGTGTTCTTCTCCGACGATCTCAACAATTCGCGGGCCATCCGGCATGTGGGGCTGTATGTGGGCGGCGGGTACATGATCAATGCGCCGTACACTGGGTCCGTCATCCGGTTCGACAAGATCGACACGCCGGACTACTTCGGTGCGACCCGGGTCACGAAGGACGGGGCCGCGGCGCTGCCGACGGGCCTGCCCCGTGCGTGACGCCGCGCGTGACACCGTGTGAGGTGCGGCCCTGAGCCGGGGTGACGCGTCACTCTTCGATAACGTCATGGTGATCTTTAGGGGAACCCTGGAACGTATGCGCGGAGCGCCTCGTTCCTTGTTCTGACCGCATCCGACCACGGGGGCCGGAATACAAGGCAAGGGGCC
Source organism: Streptomyces solicamelliae (assembly GCF_045348655.1). Taxonomy (NCBI): domain Bacteria; kingdom Bacillati; phylum Actinomycetota; class Actinomycetes; order Kitasatosporales; family Streptomycetaceae; genus Streptomyces; species Streptomyces solicamelliae. Next base: position 3,349,124 of record NZ_CP160404.1, on the reverse strand, counting down.
GCAGCACATGGCTGGACTCGCGTCGGACGGTTCGAACCCCGATGTCAGCCTGCTCTTCGACATCAACGGACTGGCGAGGTCCGCACCCCCGTGGTTCGACCGCGTCATGGAGTTCACCGGCGAGTGGGGCATCATGCTCGCCATGGTCCTGGTCGGGCTGGGCTGCTGGTGGAGCGTGCGTCGCCGGGGCTCGCTCACGGACTCGGTCTCCGGCGTCGCCGGGCTGATCTGGGCCCCGCTCGCGGCCGGCGTCGCGCTGCTGGTCAACATCCCCATCCGCGGCTTCGTCGAACGGCCCCGGCCGTTCCGGGACCACGAGGGGCTCGAGGTCCTGATCGGCGGCAAGACGGACTACTCGTTCGTCAGCGACCACGCCACCCTGGCGATGGCGCTGGGCGTCGGACTCTTCGTCGCGCACCGCACGTTCGGCATCGCCGGGATCGCCCTGGCGCTCGCCGAGGGCTTCTGCCGTGTCTACATGGGTGTGCACTACCCCAGCGACGTCATCGGCGGCTTCGCGCTCGGCACGGCGGTGGCGTTGCTCCTGGCCCCGCTGGCGCTCGCGCTGCTGACCCCGCTGGTCTCCGCGATCGCCCGTTCACGGACGGCCGGTCGGCTCGTCCGCTCCCGGGCGGCGGACCGGCGGGCGGTCTCCGGGACGGTCGGCATCCCGGAGCCCCGGACCGGTACGGCCTCGGGCCCGGGGGAGAACGATCTGGCGGCCTGACCCCGCCCCGCCCCGGCGGTCCCTCAGAACCGGCCCGGGCTCATCACCGAATCGCTCTCCCGCGGCGGCGCCATGTGCGCCGCCGCGTCCGTTCGCGCCCGGTCCCGCGAGCGGCGGGCCGGCCCCGTCCAGCCGCAGCTGCAGCGGGCGAGCGCGAAGGAGCCGCGTTCCGTGGTGGTGGTCTCGTGGCGGGGCTGGTCCTGCACCCCTCCACCGTACTGCGCGTGACGAGGTCCCCCGACCGTCGTTAGGAGGCTGGGTGGGTTCGGGCAAACCGCTGGACCGCGTTGGGGGTTGGCAGGCGATGGCAGAGCAGCAGCACAGGCTCAGGGGCGCGGCGCTGGCCGTCGCCGCGGTGGTCGGGGCGACGGCACTCGGCGGCTCGCTCAGCGGCTGTTCCGACGGCCCGGCGGACGCCCGTACCGGGGACGTGGACCCCGTCCGCGCGGTCCGGGACGCGTCGGCGGTGCTGTCCCGGGCCGGTACGTCGAAGGCGAGCACGTCGATGGAGATGGCGGCGGGCGGCACCCGCGTCACCATCCGCGGCGAGGGGACGTACGACTTCCGGCAGCGGGTCGGCCGGCTGAAGGTCGTCCTGCCCCGGGACGCCTCCGGGGCCGAGGAGCACCGGCCGATCACCGAGCTGCTCGCGCCCGGCGCGCTGTACATGAAGAACCGCGGCGCGGGCGTGCCCGCCGACAAGTGGGTGCGGATCGACACCCACACGCTCGTCGACGGCAACCTCGTCACCGGCGGGGCGACCGACCCGGCCGCCGCGGTGGAGCTGCTGCGCGGGGCGAGCGAGGTGCGGTACGTGGGGGAGGCGGAGCTGGCGGGGGTGAAGGTGCGCCACTACCGGGGCGTCACCGACATCGCGCGGGCGGCGGAGCTGGCCTCGCCGCAGGTGCGGGGTGCGCTCGCGGCGGCGGCGAAAGGGTTCGCCACGGACGCGGTGCCGTTCGACGCGTACCTGGACGAGGCGGGGCGGCTGCGGAAGGTGCGGCACCGGTTCAGCTACCCGAGCCGGGGGCGTACGGTCGCGGTCGCGTCGACGACGCTGCTGTACGGCTTCGGCTCCCCGGTCGAGGTGCGGCTGCCGGATCCGCGGGACATCTACGCCGGCCGGATCGAGGCCTGAGGCGGGGCGTGCGAGCCGGGGTCCGAGGCGGGGGCGCGCCGCGGGACCTGAGGCGCGGGGCTGATCGAGGCCCGGCGTCCGGGTGCGGGGCGTGGCCTGAAAACGCGGTACGGATCGGGGGCGAGGGCCGCCGAGGGCTGCTGGGTGCCGCCCGGGCCAGGGCGCAAATGGTCCGGACGTGCCATGCGCGGTGCGTGTCGCGCTCCCTACGCTAGGAGACCGCACCGGCAGGCCGGCAGGAAGAGGTGAAAGCGCGTGGCTCCGCCCCCTTCGACCATAGTCCTGGACCACGATCACATCGCCCTCGCCGAGATCGAGCTGTGCGGCGAGCTGATGATCGCGGCCTCCGCCGCGGACGGGGAGCGGCTCAGCGCGGACCGTATCGACGAGGTCCTCCGGGTGACCCAGGGCCCCGTCCTGCCGTACCGCGCCGCTCCCGGGCTTGGCCGGAACTAGAGAGCTGTCCCGGTCAGGTGCGCATCATGCGGGCGATGGCCTTCGTGGCCTCCTCGACCTTCGCCTCGATCTCGTCGCCGCCGGTGCGGGCCGCGTCGGCCACGCAGTGCCGCAGGTGCTCCTCGAGCAGCTGCAGCGCGAAGGACTGCAGGGCCTTGGTGGAGGCGGAGACCTGAGTGAGTATGTCGATGCAGTAGACGTCCTCGTCGACCATCCGCTGGAGGCCGCGGATCTGGCCCTCGATCCGGCGAAGCCGCTTGAGGTGCTCGTCCTTCTGCTTGTGGTAGCCGTGCACTCCGTGGGCGTGGTCGGCAGTCTCGACGGCCTCGGGGGTGACCTGGCCCGTGGCGGAGGTCGTTGCCTCGGTGGTCGTCATCGCGTCCTCCCGCTGTCCAGAAGGGGTGGGTATACCCCTCGTGGGTATATGGTACCGGGTCTGGCCGAAAGTGGCCGGGGGCCCGTGCAGATCACTGTGCCTGATGGGCGACACTGAAAGACGCCGGTTAGCCGTGGCCGGATGATGCGCCTAGCATCAGCCTGACCGAAACCCATGCACCCCGAGGACCCCTTGTGCGCTTTCGTCTGACCCCCAGGGAGACGAGCTTCTACGACATGTTCTCCGCATCCGCGGACAACATCGTCACGGGCTCCAAGCTCCTGATGGAACTGCTCGGCGCGGAGCCCTCCGCCCGGGCCGAGATCGCGGAGCGCATGCGGGCAGCGGAGCACGCGGGCGACGATGCCACCCACGCGATCTTCCACCAGCTGAACTCCTCGTTCATCACGCCGTTCGACCGTGAGGACATCTACTCCCTCGCGTCGTCCCTCGACGACATCATGGACTTCATGGAGGAGGCCGTCGACCTGGTCGTCCTCTACAACATCGAGGAACTGCCCAAGGGCGTCGAGCAGCAGATCGAGGTGCTGGCGCGCGCGGCGGTGCTGACCGCCGAGGCGATGCCGCACCTGCGGACGATGACCAAGCTCACCGAGTACTGGATCGAGGTCAACCGGCTCGAGAACCAGGCCGACCAGATCCACCGCAAGCTGCTCGCCCACCTCTTCAACGGCAAGTACGACGCCATCGAGGTGCTGAAGCTGAAGCAGATCGTGGATGTGCTGGAGGAGGCGGCCGACGCCTTCGAGCACGTGGCGAACACGGTGGAGACCATCGCGGTCAAGGAGTCCTGAGGCGTCGTGGACACCTTTGCTCTGGTCGTGACCATCGGTGTCGCGCTCGGATTCACGTATACGAACGGCTTCCACGACTCGGCGAACGCGATCGCCACGTCGGTCTCGACGCGGGCGCTGACGCCGCGCGCGGCGCTGGCGATGGCGGCGGTCATGAACCTCGCCGGTGCCTTCCTCGGCAGCGGCGTCGCCAAGACCGTCAGCGAGGGCCTGATCGAGACGCCGCACGGCGACAAGGGGATGGGCATCCTCTTCGCGGCGCTGGTCGGCGCGATCGTGTGGAACCTGATCACCTGGTACTTCGGTCTGCCCTCGTCGTCCTCGCACGCGCTGTTCGGCGGCATGGTGGGCGCGGCGCTGGCCGGCGGGACCGAGGTGATCTGGTCCGGGGTGCTCGACAAGGTCGTCATCCCGATGTTCATCTCGCCGGTCGTCGGCCTGCTCCTCGGCTACCTGGTCATGTGCGTGATCCTGTGGCTGTTCCGCAGGGCCAACCCGCACAAGGCCAAGCGGGGCTTCCGCATCGCGCAGACGGTGTCCGCGGCGGGCATGGCGCTCGGTCACGGTCTGCAGGACGCGCAGAAGACGATGGGCATCGTGGTGATGGCGCTGGTCATCGCCGATGTCGAGCAGGCCGGCGACGAGATCCCGGTGTGGGTCAAGATCGCCTGCGCGGTGATGCTGTCGCTCGGTACCTACGCGGGCGGCTGGCGGATCATGCGGACGCTGGGCCGGCGGATCATCGAGCTGGACCCGCCGCAGGGGTTCGCGGCGGAGACGACGGCGGCCTCGGTGATGTACACGGCCTCGTTCATGTTCCACGCGCCGATCTCGACGACGCACGTGATCACCTCGGCGATCATGGGCGTGGGCGCGACGAAGCGGGTCAACGCGGTGCGGTGGGGGGTCGCGAAGAACATCATCCTCGGGTGGTTCATCACGATGCCGGCGGCGGCGTTGGTCGCGGCGGCGAGTTACTACGTGGTGCGGCTGTTCTTCGGCTGACGGGCCGCACCCCGGTTCTGCCGGGGGTCCGGGGGTGGCCCCCCCGGGGTGGCCGGCGGTGACGCGGTTCGGCTGACGCGCGGTACCGGTACGAAGTAGGGCCCGGCTCCCCTGTGGGGGAGCCGGGCCCTTCGCCTTGCGGTGGCACCGCCATGCAGCACCGCAGGACGTCCACGCGGCGGAGCCGCATGATCCATGGGTTACCCGAAGCGGCCGGAGATGTAGTCCTCGGTCGCCTGGACGGACGGGTTGGAGAAGATCCGCTCGGTGTCGTCCAGCTCGATCAGCTTGCCGGGCTGGCCGACCGCCGCCAGGTTGAAGAAGGCGGTGCGGTCGGAGACGCGGGCGGCCTGCTGCATGTTGTGCGTCACGATGACGATCGTGAAGCGCTCCTTCAGCTCGCCGATCAGGTCCTCGATCGCGAGGGTGGAGATCGGGTCGAGGGCCGAGCAGGGCTCGTCCATGAGCAGGACGTCGGGCTCGACCGCGATCGCGCGGGCGATGCACAGACGCTGCTGCTGACCGCCGGAGAGGCCGGAGCCCGGCTTGTTCAGGCGGTCCTTGACCTCGTTCCAGAGGTTCGCGCCCTTGAGGGAACGCTCGACGATGTCGTTGAGCTCGGCCTTCTTGTACTTGCCGTTGAGCCGCAGGCCCGCCGCCACGTTGTCGAAGATCGACATCGTCGGGAACGGGTTGGGGCGCTGGAACACCATGCCGACCGTGCGGCGCACCGCGACCGGGTCGACACCCGCGCCGTACAGGTTCTCGTCGTCCAGCATCACCTTGCCCTCGACCCGGCCGCCGGGGATGACCTCGTGCATGCGGTTGAGGGTGCGCAGGAAGGTGGACTTGCCGCAGCCGGAGGGGCCGATGAAGGCCGTCACGGAGCGGGGCTCGACGGTCATGGAGATGTCGTCGATCGCCTTGTGGGCGCCGTAGTAGGCGGAGAGGCCGCTGACGTCGATTCGCTTGGCCATATCAATTCACTTCCAGAGTTGGCGCGCGTCAGCGGCCGGTCTTCGGGGCCTTCCAGCGGGCGATGCCGCGGGCCACCAGGTTGAGGATCATGACGAAGGCGATGAGGACCAGCGCGGCGGCCCAGGCGCGGGCCACGGCGGCGTCGGTGCCGACCGCGTACTGCTCGTACACGTAGAGCGGCAGGGAGGACTGCGCGCCTTCGAAGGGGTTCGGGTTGATGAGCTTCGTACCGAACACGAGGAGGAGGACGGGGGCCGTCTCACCGGTGATGCGGGCGACCGCGAGCATGACGCCCGTGGTGATGCCGCCGATCGCGGTGGGCAGGACCACCTTCAGGATCGTCCGCCACTTCGGGACGCCGAGGGCGAGGGAGGCCTCGCGCAGCTCGTTGGGGACGAGCTTCAGCATCTCCTCGGTGGAGCGCACCACGACCGGCATCATCAGGATGGCCAGGGCCATCGCGCCGGCGAACCCGGAGGGGCCGAAGCCCAGGATCAGGTTCCAGGTGGCGAGGATGAACAGACCCGCGACGATCGACGGGACGCCCGTCATGACGTCGACGAAGAAGGTGACGGCCTTCGCGAGCCGTCCCTTGCCGTACTCGACCAGGTAGACCGCGGTCAGCAGACCGATCGGCGCGGCGATCGCGGTGGCGATGAGGACCTGCTCGATGGTGCCGAGCAGCGCGTGGTAGATGCCGCCGCCGGCGTCGGCGTCGAGGACGCCGTTCATCGAGTGGCTCAGGAAGTACGGGTCGAGGACTTCCAGGCCCTTGCTGATCGTCGTCCAGGCCAGCGAGAGCAGCGGGACGACGGCGAGGACGAAGCAGACCCAGACGATGCTGGTGGCGACGCGGTCCTTGGCCTGGCGCCGGCCCTCCACCTTGGCGGTGACGGCGTACGTGCCGAGGACGAAGAGCAGCGCGGCGATCAGGCCCCACTGGATGCGGCTGTGCCAGCCGGCGCCGAGTCCGATGCCGACCGCGGCGGCGATCGAGCCGGCGGCGACGGCGAACGGCGTCCAGCGCGGGAGGCGCGCGTGGCTCAGCGGGTCGTGGACGACGGAGGTCACGGGGCGGTCCTGTATGGCGGTCATCATGCGTTGGCCCCCGAGTACTCCTTGCGGCGGGCGATGATCCAACGCGCGGCGCCGTTGACCAGCAGGGTGATGACGAAGAGGACGAGACCGGAGGCGATCAGCGCGTCACGGCCGAACTCGTTCGCCTCGTTGAACTTGGAGGCGATGTTCTGGGCGAAGGTCCCGCCGCCCGGGTCGAGCAGGTGGCCCGAGATGAGGAAGCTGGGGGAGAGGACGACGGCGACGGCCATCGTCTCGCCGAGCGCGCGGCCGAGGCCCAGCATGGAGGCGGAGATGATGCCGGAGCGGCCGAAGGGCAGCACCGACATGCGGATGACCTCCCAGCGCGTGGCGCCGAGGGCGAGGGCGGCCTCTTCGTGCATCCGGGGGACCTGGAGGAAGACCTCGCGGGTCACGTTGGTGATGATCGGCAGGATCATGATCGCCAGCAGGATGCCCACGGTGAACAGGGAGCGGGCGGGGCCGTCGCTGGACTTGTCGAAGATGTACGTCCAGCCCATGTACTCGTTCAGCCACTGGTTCAGGCCGTCCAGGTACGGGACCACGAAGATCGCGCCCCAGAGGCCGTAGATGATGCTGGGCACGGCGGCGAGCAGGTCGACGATGTACGCGAGCGGCGCGGCGAGCTTGCGCGGCGCGTAGTGCGAGATGAACAGCGCGATGCCGATGGCGACGGGCACGGCGATGGCCATGGCGATGATCGAGGAGACGATCGTGCCGAAGGCGAGGACGGCGATGCCGAAGACCGGCGGGGTACCGGCCGGGTTCCACTCGGAGGTGGTGAGGAAGTTCGCGCTGTCCTGCGAGATGGCGAGCACGGCGCGGTAGGTCAGGAAGACCGCGATCGCGGCCATGATGACCAGCAGGGTGATGCCGGAGCCGCGGGAGAGGCCGAGGAAGATCCGGTCTCCGGCGCGGCCGGTGCTCTTGGAGCTCCGGCTTTCTATGGGTGGTGGTGTCGTGGTGGTGGTAGCCATGGGTCTCTCCGGTCTGCGGAACCCCGGGGGGGTTCCTGGCGGCGATGCACCGGATACCGGGGCCGGCCCGTCAGGGGTGCTGGACGGGCCGGTCCCGGTCGGGGGTCAGGACAGGGTCGGGACGATCGCGCGGACCTTGGCCGCGATCTCGGCCGGGAGCGGGGCGTAGCCGGCCTCGGCGAGGACCTTCTGGCCCTCGTCGCTGACGGTGTAGTTGAGGAAGGCCTTCAGGGTCGGCAGGGTCTCCGCCTTGTTGCCCTTGTCGCAGGCGATCTCGTAGGTGACGAGCATCAGCGGGTAGGCGCCCTCGGCCTTGGTGGCGTAGTCGAGGGACAGGGCCATGTCGGAGCCGGTGCCCTTGACCTTGGCGGCGGCGATGGCCTTGGAGGCGTTCTCCGGGGTGGCCTCGACCGGGGCGGCCGCACCGGTGTTCAGCTTGACCGTGGAGATGCTGCTGGCGGTCGCGTAGGAGAGCTCGAAGTAGCCGATGGAGCCCTCGGTGCCCTTGACGCCGGTGGCGACGCCGGAGGAGCCGTTGGCGGCCTGGCCGCCCTGGGCGGGCCACGACTTCGACTTCGGGTCGTGCTTCCAGTCGGCCGCGGCGGCGGTCGAGAGGTACTTGCCCAGGTTCTGGGTGGTGCCCGACTCGTCGGAGCGGTGGAAGGCCTGGATGGTGGAGGCCGGCAGCTTGGCGCCCGGGTTCAGCTTGGCGATCGCCGGGTCGTTCCACTTGGTGATCTTGTTGTCGAAGATCTTGGCGAGGGTGGAGGCGTCCAGGACGAGGTTGTCCACGCCGTCCAGCTTGTAGCCGACGGCGATCGGGCCGCCGACCATCGGCAGGTTGACGCCCTTGCCGCCCTTGCAGATCTTCTGGGACTCGGCGACCTCTTCGTCCTTCAGGGCGGAGTCGGAGCCCGCGAAGGCGACCTGGCCCTGGTTGAACTTGGTGATGCCACCGCCGGAGCCGATGGGCTGGTAGTTGACCTCGACGCCCTCACAGGCCGCCTGGAAGTTCTTGACCCACAGGTCCATGGCGTTCTTCTGGGCGGAGGAGCCGGCGGCCAGCAGCTGGCCCTTGGCGCCGTCGCACTTGATGTTCGACGCAGCGGTCGTCTTCTTGTCGCCGCCGTTGGCGCCGCCGGTGTTGTCGTCCGAACCACACGCCGACAGGACCAGGGCGCCGGAGACGACGAGGGCACCGATCGCGGAGGCGCGAAGCCCGTTCTTGCGCGAAAGCTTCACTTTTCGGGTGTTCCTTCCAGAAGCCCGCCCGCCTTGACCTTGCTGTCCAGGCTGTTCTACGGCGGCGTGTGTCGGGGTCGGTGTCACGTCGCAGTGCCGTGCACCTTGTACGGCCGAAATTAGGCAGAACAGGTGAAGCCGTCGACGGAGGAGAGTGAACGACAGGTGAACCGTGCCGAAAGGCCGGGTGCGGGAAACCTGGCCCCCCTTGGCTCAGGAGTGTGGCGTGCCCTTCCGGTGGTACCGCTCGTTATTCGGTCACCCCGACGGTGCACGAGGAGTGAGGGCGTGATCGACACACGCGATGTGCAACGACCGTCGAGGACATTCTCGCGCTGCTATGTCGCCCCAGAGCTGAGGACATGGCTCGACGGGGGTGGCGCGCTGGAGGGCTGGCTGGGGGGCCGGACGCCGTTGATCTCCTACGCCCGGGTTTCCGCCGACCGGCTGAACGGTGACTCGATAGGCATCGCGCGCCAGCACAGGAACAACGCCAGAAGCGCGGAACGGCATGGCTGTGCCGTGGTGCTCCACTACGAGGACAACAATCTGAGTGCCGCGAAGCCCGAGGTCGCGCGCCCGGCTTTCCGTCGGATGTGCCAGGACATCGTCCACGGTCACGAGCGGGAGTCGGGGATTCCCGTGCGCGGGTGCGTCAGCGTCGAGCGTGAACGGGTCTACCGCCTTCCCCGCGACTTCGTCGCTTTTCAGGACGCTCTGATCGGGGCCGGTGACGGATTCTTCATCGAGGGCGAAACCGTCCTGGACATCGCGCGTGACGACGGCCTGACGCTGGGGATGGAGGAGGTGGACCGTGTGCGCACGCGTACGGCGAGGAGCCGCGCCGATCGGGCGGAGGAAGGCCGGGTCTTCGCGGGGCCGCGCAGATTCGGCTGGCTGGGCGCCTCTCACGACCCCTACCGGCTCGGCAACCAGCACAGGAACGACAAGGAATGGCCGCACCTGGTCGCCATGGTCAACGCGCGCAGCGCGGGAACGTCATGGCGCGCGATCGCGGGCGATCTGAACCGGCGAGGCGTGGAGACGGCGCGTGGAGGGCGCTGGTCGGAGCAGGGAGTGAAAGGGCTTGTCACCAATCCGGCCTGGTGGGGTGGTCGCGTTCTCGACGGCGTACTGGTGTCGGACCCCGAGAGCGGTGAACCCGTGATCGGGGAATGGGACCATGCCGACGAAGCGCTCGACGGAATCGGGTTTCAGACCTGGAAGAACATCATGACGGGTGTGAGCGCGGCCCGCCTGCACCGAGGCATGCGACGAGACGGGCATCAGAGTCGGCCCGCGCGGGCCGGACAGCGACGGACGTATCTCTTCGCCGGCGTTCTGCGATGCGGGCGGCTCAACGACTTCGGTGAGATCTGCCGGGCGAAGCTCAGCGGTAACAAGGCGACCGGCAGGAACGCCAAATACGGCGACTACTACAGGTGCGGAGACGCCAACTGCAAGGGCATCGGTCGGCGAGTGGAGCCAGTGGACCGATACCTGGAGAGTCTGATCCTCGCCCGTCTCGACGAGTATTTCGCCGATGCCGCGACATCGGCGGTCGCGTGGCGGGGCGAGAAGAAGCTCACGGCGCTGCGTGCGCAGCGACGAGCGATCGAGCTGTCGGTCGTCGAAGGGGAGACGGCCTGGGGCGACGTCCGTGAGCTCCTCGCGCGCGTGAACCGGAACGTCGAGAGTCTCGAGACGGAGAGACGGGATCACCTTGAGGCAGAGGCGCGTCGCAATCTGCTGAGCGGGTGGAGCCGTGAGAAGTGGGACGGGATGGGGCTGAGCGAGAGGCGTGAGGTGATTGCCCGGGTCCTGGGATCGGTGCTCGTTCTGCCCGTGCCCAAGGGGGTCAGTGACAAAGCTCCGTTCGATCCGACTCTGCTCAGACCTGTCTGGCGTCGGGAGCCCGATTCCCCCAGGCGGTGAGCAGAGCGTCGACGAGTTCCTTGTCCCTTTCCCGGGTCAGGCGGGACCGTGCGGCGTCCGGGGGCAGCCAGAGCATCCGGCTCACCTCCCGGCTCGGCTCGAACGAGCCGTCGATGGCCTCGGCCGCCCAGTAGCGGACCTGCTTCGGGTGACCCGCCACCTCGTAGTGCACGGTGGGCAGCTCCATGCCCAGCGTGCACGTCATACCGGTCTCCTCACGCACCTCCCGGCGGGCGCAGTCGCGCATGCTCTCCCCCCGCTTCAGCTTGCCCTTCGGGTGGGACCAGTCGCCCCACTTCGGGCGGAAGACCAGGGCGAGCTGGATGCCATCACCCGCCGGCGAGCGCCGCCACAGCACGCAGCCGGCGGCCAGGATCGGGGTGGGGGTGGTGGTCATGAGACGGGGGTCGCCGTTCGCTGCCAGGTCTGCTGGAAGGCGAAGCGGGCCGCTTCCACCTCGTGCCGCTGGTCGGCGTGGAGGACGCCGAGGGCGTACGCGGTGGCCGGGGCGATGCGCGGGGTGCGGGCCGCCGTGGCGGCCGCGGCGGCGGCCTCGGCGGCGTCCCGGTGCCGGTCCAGGGCGCGGCCCGCGTCGAACAGGACCGGGTCGGGGCGGCCGTGGTCCCCGCGCAGCGCCTCCTGCGCGTACCGGTGCAGCCGCAGCAGCTGGCGGGCCCGGTGCCAGGGCGCGTCCTGCGTCTCGCCGGCGGTGAGCTCCAGGGCCTCCGCGTTGTACGGGTGCGCCGCGCGGGCCAGCGGCAGGGCGGCGACCGCGTCGAGCAGCCGGCGCTCGACGACCTCGGCGGGGGCCTCCAGGACCTCGGCGGCGGGGGCCGCGCCGGCCGGTCCCAGCGGCACCTCGGAGGCCAGCAGCGCCACGGCGTCGGCGACCGCGTGGAACCGGGACGAGCCCAGCGCCTGCAGCGCCGCCGAGTGCGCCCGGGTCCGGGCCAGGGTGAGCTGCCGCTCCAGGAGCGCCCCGGCACGGGCCGCGCCGACGGTCAGGCCGTGCGCGCCGCCCTCCGCGGCGCGCGCGACCGGCACGACGGTCCCGGTGCCGTGGCCGGCGCCCGACAGGCGGGACAGCGCGTCCACCAGCCGGACGAGCCGGGAGGTGCAGGCGTGCTCCAGGGCCAGCGTTCCGGACAGCCAGGCCAGCTCGGTGCGCAGCTCGTCGGCCCAGCCGGGTTCGAGCAGCACCCGGAAGGTGTGCAGGGTGCCGCTGATCCGGCGGGCCGCGCCGCGCAGCGCGCGGGCGGCCTCCTCGGCGCCGGCCGTGTCGGCGCCGCTCTCCGCGTGCAGCCGCAGGCTGCGCAGGAAGTCACCGGCCCGGGCGTGCAGGTAGGGCGCCAGGACGTCTCCGGCCGTGGGCTCCCCGGCCGTCGGCTGTTCAGGGTTGTGCACGCCGGCGCCTCCGCGCGTCGATGAGCATCTCCTGGACGTGCCTGAGCGGCTGGCCGTCGGGGTCGGTCGCGTGCCGCGTCCAGTTCCCGTCCGGACCGAGGTGCCAGGAGGAGGTGGTGTCGGACATCCCGGTCTCGAGGAGCCGGGAGAGCGCGGCCCGGTGGGCCGGGTCGGAGACCCGGACCAGGGCCTCGATGCGGCGGTCCAGGTTGCGGTGCATCATGTCGGCGCTGCCGATCCACACCTCGGGCTCGCCGCCGTTGCCGAAGGCGAAGATCCGGGAGTGCTCCAGGAAGCGGCCGAGGATCGAGCGGACCCGGATGTTCTCCGAGAGGCCGGTGACGCCGGGGCGCACCGCGCAGATGCCGCGGACCCAGACGTCGACGGGGACGCCGGCCTGCGAGGCCCGGTAGCAGGCGTCGATGATCGCCTCGTCGACCATCGAGTTGACCTTGATCCGGACGTAGGCGGGGCGCCCGGCGCGGTGGTGGGCGACCTCCTTGTTGATCCGCTGGATCAGGCCGTCCCGCAGGGACTTGGGGGCGGTGAGCAGCCGGCGGTAGGTCTCCCGGCGGGAGTAGCCGGAGAGCCGGTTGAACAGGTCGGACAGGTCCGCGCCGACCTGCGGGTCGGCGGTGAGCACGCCGAGGTCCTCGTACAGCCGGGCGGTCTTCGGGTGGTAGTTGCCGGTGCCGACGTGCGAGTAGCGGCGCAGCGTCTCGCCCTCCTGGCGGACGACGAGCGACAGCTTGCAGTGGGTCTTCAGGCCGACCAGGCCGTACACGACGTGGCAGCCGGCCTCCTCCAGCTTGCGGGCCCACTTGATGTTGGCCTGCTCGTCGAAGCGCGCCTTGATCTCGACGAGGACCAGCACCTGCTTGCCGGACTCGGCGGCGTCGATGAGCGCGTCGACTATGGGGGACTTGCCGGAGGTCCGGTACAGCGTCTGCTTGATCGCGAGCACGTCCGGGTCGGCCGCCGCCTGCTCCAGGAACGCCTGGACGGAGGTGGAGAAGCTGTCGTACGGGTGGTGGAGCAGCACGTCCCGCTCGCGCAGCGCGGCGAAGATGTCCGGCGCGGACGCGGACTCGACCTCGGCGAGGTCGCGGTGGGTGCCGGCGACGAACTTCGGGTACTTCAGCTCCGGCCGGTCCTGCGAGGCGATGCCGAACAGGCCGGTGAGGTCCAGCGGGCCGGGCAGCGGGTAGACCTCGGACTCGGAGATCTTCAGCTCGCGGACCAGCAGGTCGAGCACGTACGGGTCGATGGACTCCTCGACCTCGAGGCGGACCGGCGGGCCGAAGCGGCGGCGCAGCAGCTCCTTCTCCAGGGCCTGGAGCAGGTTCTCGGCGTCGTCCTCCTCGACCTCGAGGTCCTCGTTGCGGGTCACCCGGAACATGTGGTGCGCCAGCACCTCCATGCCGGGGAACAGCTCCTCCAGGTGCGCGGCGATGACGTCCTCGAGGGGGACGTAGCGCTGCGGGCTGGCCTCCAGGAAGCGGGTCAGCAGCGGCGGGACCTTGACGCGGGCGAAGTGGCGGTGGCCGCTGACCGGGTTGCGCACGACGACGGCCAGGTTGAGGGAGAGGCCGGAGATGTACGGGAAGGGGTGCGCGGGGTCGACGGCGAGGGGGGTGAGGACCGGGAAGATCTGCTGCCGGAACAGGGTGAACAGCCGGGCCTGCTCCTTCTCGGTGAGCTCGGGCCAGCGGATCAGGTGGATGCCCTCGTCGGCGAGCGCCGGGGCGACGTCCTGCTGGTAGCAGGCGGCGTGCCGGGCCATGAGCTCGCGGGACCGGGTCCAGATCAGGTCGAGGACCTCGCGGGGCTGCAGGCCGGAGGCGGAGCGGGTGGCGACGCCGGTGGCGATGCGGCGCTTGAGCCCGGCGACGCGGACCATGAAGAACTCGTCCAGGTTGGACGCGAAGATGGCGAGGAAGTTCGCCCGTTCGAGGAGGGGCGTGTTCGGGTCCTCGGCGAGTTCGAGCACGCGCTCGTTGAACGCGAGCCAGCTGCGTTCGCGGTCGAGGAAGCGGCCCTGGGGCAGTTCCGCGCCGTCGGTGTCGCCGTTCTCCTCGTACACGTCGAGGTCGGCGTCCAGATCGGGCTCCAGGTCGGACACCGGGCCGTTGTGATTCACGGCGTGCGGGCGGTGTGCGGCTATGGAACCGATCGACGGCTGGGCGGTCGGCTGGGCGGAGGACTGGACCGGGACCTCGGCGGGCTGCTGGCTCATGGCCCCATTCTTCCGCGCGAAGGGGTGAACGGGCGCGTCGGAGCGGGCCGTGATGGGAGGGAGTCTCCCCGGGGGGAGGGCGGGCACGGCGGGCTTCATTGAGTGAGCGTCGCAAGCGCGTCTGAATGGGGGGTGACGCGGGGATGTCGTGCGGGCGACCGGGTGCGGGGCCGTAGGGGGCCGCGGGGCCCCCTGCGACCCCGCTGCGGGGGGTGCGGCCGTCAGGCGTGCCGGCGGCGGAGGAGCCGGAAGGCGGCGTAGGTCGCGAGCCCGGCGACGACGATACAGATGCCGGATTCGACGAGCTGGAGGGGCCAGAAGTGGGAGGCGGGGTGGATGTCGATGTAGTCGCTGACGCCGCCGCGGGCCGTCATGCACCCGCGCGGGTTCCCAGGGGTGGCGAAGCAGTCGCCGGAGCGGATGCGGTCGCCGGCGGCGGTGACCATGCCGCTGTCCACCAGCCAGGAGCTGGAGACCCCCTCCGGCAGCTCGTTCCCGGTGAGCGTCCTGACCGGCCACAGGCCGGGGCGTACCCAGGCCAGCACCGCCAGCGCGGTGCCTGTGATCAGCACCGTGACGCTCATCGTCACGACCGTGCGCCGTACGAGGAGCCCGACGACCGCGCCGACGGCGAGGCCGAGCAAGGTGTGTGCCAGCGGTACGACGCCGTGCGAGACGTACATGGTCGGCTCGTACCAGTACGTGGGGTAGTCGTGCGCGGGGCCGGTCGTCCAGGCCCAGTAGAAGGCCAGGCTGAGCAGCGGCACACCCACGACGACGAACGCGGCCGGCACGGCCAGCTTGGCCGCGAGCCAGCGCGCCGGGTGCACGCCCTGGGTCCATGCCAGTTTGTACGTCCCGGACTCCATCTCCCGTGCCAGCATCGGGCCGGCGACGAACGCGCCGAACAGGGCGGGCAGGACGAGCATGCCGAGGGCGGCGTACTCGACGAGGTGCCGGGCGGCCCACTGGTCGTCGGAGTACTCGCGGGCCGGCTGAAAGCAGTTCGGATCCAGGCTGCCGACGGTGCAGCCGGTCGCGCGCAGGACATCGGCCGTGTGGCCCGACCAGAGCCACGAGCCGACCAGTGCCGTCACCGCCACCACGCCCAGCGCCAGCGCCACCCACAGCGCCTTGCGGTGCTGCCGCACCGTCACCCAGTACGGGCCCTTCAGCGTCATGAGGCTCATGCGGGGGCTCCTTCGGGGGTGCGGAGGTGGGCTAGGAGAAGGTCTTCCAGGGTGGGTTCCGTGGCCTCCCAGGGGCCCTCGACCGGGCCCTCGTGGCGTATCAGGGCGGTGAGCTGACGGCCTGTCGTGCTCGACGAGACCACCGTGTGCGGGGACAGGTCCGCCACCGGGCCCGTCAGCAGCGTGTGCGCGGCGAGCAGCTCGTCGATCGGGCCCTCCAGGCGGACCCGGCCCCCGTGGACGAGGAGGAGGTGGTCGCAGGCGCCCTCCAGCTCGGTGAGGATGTGCGAGGACATCACCACGCTCGTGCCGTGCTCCGCCGCGTCCGCCATCAGCGCGCCCATCAGCTCGCGCCGCGCCAGGGGGTCCAGGTCGGCCATCGGCTCGTCGAGGAGCAGGAGTTCGGGCCGCTTGCCGAGTGCGAGGGCCAGGGCGAGGCGGGTGCGCTGGCCGCCGGAGAGCGAGCGGACCTTCGCGTCGCCGGGGAGCGGGCCGCTCGCCACGAGGCGCGCGGCGAGCGCGGCGTCCCAGCGGCCCGGGTTCAGCTCCGCGCCCATGCGCAGCGTCTCGTCCACCGTGAGCTGCCCGTACAGCGGCTTGTCCTGGGCGACGTACGCGAGCCGTTCCCGCGCGGGTGCGGTGATCCGGCCCTCGGTGGGCCGCAGCAGTCCCGCCGCGAGGGCGAGCAGTGTCGACTTGCCGGCCCCGTTGTGCCCGACGAGGGCGCAGATCCGCCCGGCCGGCAGCGCGAAGCCGCAGTCCTGCAGCGCCCACCCCCGGCGCCGGTTGTAGCGCAGTCCGAGGCCCTCGGCCTCGATGACCGGTGCGGTCATGACTGGTCGTCCCCCTTGAAGTGCTGGTCCAGTACGGAAGTGAAGAGCGCGGCCACGTCCTCCCGCTCCAGTCCGGCCGCCCCGGCCCGGCGCGCCCACTCCTCCAGCTCGGCCCGTAGGGGCGAGTCGGCGGGGGTGGTGGTGCCGAGCGTGGCGCGCACGAAGGTGCCGAGGCCGCGGCGGGCCTCGACCAGGCCCTCGCGTTCGAGCTCGCGGTACGCCTTGAGCACCGTGTTCGGGTTGATGGCCGTCGCCTCGACGACCTCGCGCGCGGTGGGCAGCCGGTCGCCCGGCTCCAACAGGCCCATGCGGAGGGCCTGTTTGGTCTGCTGGACGATCTGGAGGTAGGTGGCGACGCCGCTGCGCCGGTCGATGCGGTACTCGACCATGCCCTCTTCCACCACCCTTTCACTATTCGAATAGTGAAAGGGTGGTGGAAAGAAGGGGGCGGTGTCAACCGCCCCCTTCGCGGCCGCGGTTCGTCACGGCTCCGTCCGGCGCCTCACGACCCGTGCGGTGCGCCTCACGACTCCGTGCGGTACATCAGGTCCACCTCGTGCGTCGCGAAGCCCAGCCCCTCGTACACCCGCACCGCCGCCGTGTTGTCCCCGTCCACGTACAGCATCGCCGTCGGCAGCTGCTGCGCCGCCAGGTGACGCAGCCCGATCGCGGTGAGCGCCTTGCCGAGCCCGCCACCCTGCGCGTCCGGCAGGATGCCGACCACGTACACCTCGCCGAGCTGCTCCTCCGCGTGCACCTTCGTCCAGTGGAAGCCGACGAGCCGGCCGTCCTTCTCCGCGAGGAAGAAGCCCTTCGGGTCGAACCACGGCTCGGCCGTCCGGTCGTCCAGGTCCCGCTGGGTGAGCGAGCCCTGCTCGGGGTGGTGGGAGAAGGCCGCCGCGTTGACCGCGAGCCAGGCCGCGTCGTCCTGGCCGGGGACGAAGGTGCGGACCGTGACGCCCGGGGGCAGCGTCGGCTCGGGGATGGCGAGCGGGGTCAACGGGCGCCGCATCTGCCGCAGTTCGCGGAACAGCGTCAGCCCCAGCACCTGCGCGAGATGGCGGGCGGCCGCCTTTCCGCCGTGCGCCCAGACCCGCAGCCGCTTGCCGGAGGCGCCGAGTAGCGCGCTGCCGAGCGCCCGGCCGTGCCCGCGCCCGCGGTGGGCGGGGTGCACGACGAGCTCGGCGGCCGGGGCCTCGATCGGGTCGGTGTCCTCCAGCTGGGCGTAGCCGCGCAGTTCGGTGCCGACGGTGAGCAGCAGGTGGCTGATGCCCTCGCGGCTGCCGTGCCGTAGATACAGCCGGCCCTGCTCGGAGATGGCGTGGACCCCGTCGACGCGGTCGGCCTCCGCGAGCAGTTCGAGGACCTGGTCGATCTGCTCGGGGGAGAGCTCGTCGTAGGTGCGGATCTGCCGTCCGGGCTCCAGGGCCGGCGTCGAATCAATCGTCATGAGTACGAGCCTACGGCGGCGGGCTCGGCAAGTCGGCGAAGTCGGTGTGGCAAGAGTCAACCCGCTTGTAACCCGCCGACCCCTGTTGCGCTACGCGCGTTGACTCTAGGCTGCATCGCTGGGCCGAGAGTCAAGCGACGCCGCACAAGGGGCGCGGGGGCCTAAAGGGGAGACATGTCTACGACACGGAAGAAGAACAGAGCCGTACGGCGGATACTCGCCGCCGGCGCGGGGATCGCCACGGTCGGCGCCCTGGTGGCGGCGCTGCCCGCCGGGGCCTCCGACAGCAAGGGCGGGGGCGGCTACGGCCAGGGGCGGTACGTCGACGTCCAGCTGCTGTCCTTCAACGACCTGCACGGCAACCTGGAGCCGCCGACCGGCTCGTCGGGCCGCCTCACGCGGCTGAAGCCGGACGGCGGCACCGAGACCGTCGAGGGCGTCGGCGGCGTCGAGTACCTCGCCACGCATCTGCGGAACGCCCGCAAGGGCAACCCGTACTCCGTCACCGCCGCCGCGGGCGACATGATCGGCGCCTCGCCGATGGTCTCCGGGCTCTTCCACGACGAGCCGACCATCGAGGCGCTGAACAAGCTGAAGCTCGACGTCAGCTCCGTCGGCAACCACGAGTTCGACGAGGGCGCGCGTGAGCTCGCCCGGATGCAGAACGGCGGCTGTCACCCGGTCGAGGGCTGCTTCGAGGAGGGCACGACCTTCCGGGGTGCGAAGTTCCCGTACCTCGCGGCCAACGTGACGGACGAGAAGACCGGCCGGCCGATGCTCGACCCGTACTTCGTGTGGGAGCGCGACGGCGTCAAGGTCGGTTTCATCGGCGTCACCCTGGAGGGCACGGCCGACATCGTGTCGGCCGAGGGCATCAAGGGCCTGAAGTTCGGCGACGAGGTCGAGACGATCAACAAGTACGCCAAGGTGCTGGAGCGCAAGGG
Organism: Streptomyces solicamelliae; assembly: GCF_045348655.1. Classification (NCBI taxonomy): domain Bacteria; kingdom Bacillati; phylum Actinomycetota; class Actinomycetes; order Kitasatosporales; family Streptomycetaceae; genus Streptomyces; species Streptomyces solicamelliae. Next base: position 3,330,320 of record NZ_CP160404.1, on the reverse strand, counting down.
CGTGAAGTCGATCGTCGCGCTGCTCCACGAGGGCGGCATGCCCGCCTCGGGCGCGTACAACTACGACTGCGACACCCCGGGCGCGGGCGCCGGTATCTCCGGCCCGATCGTCGACATCGCCAAGAACGTCACCCCGCAGGTCGACGCCCTGGTCACCGGTCACACCCACCAGGCGTACGCGTGCACCATCCCGGACCCGTCCGGCAAGCCGCGCACGGTCACCTCGGCGGCCTCGTTCGGCCGGCTGTACACCGACACGACGCTGACCTACGACCGTCGTTCGAAGGACATCGTCCGCACCGCCGTCGCCTCCGCGAACCACGTCGTCACCCGTGACGTGAAGCCGGCGAAGGACATGACCGACCTGATCGGCCGCTTCAAGACGCTGGCCGCGCCGATCGCGAACCGCCCGGTGGGTCACATCTCGGCGAGCATCGAGAACCCGCTCACCGATCCCAAGGACCCGTTCGCCACCAGCGAGAAGCCGCTCGGCAACCTGATCGCCGACGCGCAGCTGGAGGGCATGGCCCCGGCCGACAAGGGCGGCGCGCAGCTCGCGCTGATGAACCCGGGCGGCATCCGCGCGCCCCTGACCCACGCGCAGTCCGGCGGCGAGGGCGACGGCGTGGTGACCTACGGCGAGGCGTACACCGTCCAGCCGTTCACCAACATGATGACGGCGGTCGACCTGACCGGCGCCCAGCTGATCACCACGCTGCAGCAGCAGGTCAGCGGCCCGAACCTGGCCTCCCCGAAGATCCTTCAGGTCTCGAAGGGCTTCACGTACACCCTGGACACGACCAAGACCGGCGCGGACCGGATCGTGGTCGACTCGGTGCGGCTGAACGGCGAGGCGATCGACCCCGCCAAGACCTACCGGGTCGCCATGAACGAGTTCCTGGCCGGTGGCGGCGACGGCTTCGCCGTCCTGAAGGAGCACAAGAACAAGCTGGTCGGCGCGTCCGACCTGGACATGTTCACCGCCTACCTGGGCGCCCACTCCTCGGCGAGCGCCCCGCTGGCGCCGCCGGCGCTGGGCCGGATCACGCTCGTCAAGTGACCCTGAGGTAGCGCCTCGTACGAAGGGGGCGGCGGCCGGTGCGACCGGTCCGCCGCCCTTTCGCGTGCACGGCCCTGTTGTGGTTGTCGCGTACGCGTCATACTCCGCGCATGGACCGACGACGCTTCCTCGCGGGAGCCGTGGCAGCATCCACCGCCGTCCTCGTCGGGGCCCCGTCCGCACGGGCGGCCGCCTCGACCCAGGACTGGATGGCCGGCCACGGCGACCCCACCCCGCTCCAGCGGCTCACGATCCCCGGCACCCACGACTCCGGCGCCCGCTTCGGCGGCCCGTGGAGCGCGTGCCAGAACACCACCATCGCCCAGCAGCTCGACTCCGGAATCCGGTTCCTCGACATCCGCTGCCGGGTCACCGGGGGCTCCTTCGCCATCCACCACGGCTCCTCGTACCAGAACATGATGTTCGGCGACGTGCTGGTGGCCTGCGCGAACTTCCTCGCCGCGCACCCTTCCGAGACCGTGCTCATGCGGGTCAAGCAGGAGTACTCCTCCGACTCCGACGCCACCTTCCGCGCGATCTTCGACGACTACCTCGACAACCGCGGCTGGCGCCCGCTGTTCCGCATCGGCGACCGGCTGCCCACCCTCGGCGAGGCCCGCGGCAAGGTCGTCCTCATCGCCGACAACGGCGGGCTGCCCGGCCTCAAATGGTGGGACGGCGGGGCGATCGCGATCCAGGACGACTGGAACGCCGTACCCGACGCCAAGTACCCGAAGATCGAGGCGCACTTCCGCGCCGCCGTCGAGCAGCCCGGCAAGCTGTACATCAACTTCGTCAGCACGTCCGCCTACCTGCCGCCGCGCTGGAACTCCGACAACCTCAACCCGCGCGTCCACCGCTTCCTGGACGGCACCGCGAGCGGCTGGAAGGGCCTCGGGATCGTCCCCATGGACTTCCCGAACACCCGCTCAGGACTGGTCGAGTCCCTCATCCGCCACAACTGACGGCGGGGGCGTCGGCGCCCCCGGCAGCCGGATCACGGCCGCCGTGCCGCCGCCCTCCGCCGGGACCAGCGCCACCGTGCCGCCCGACTGCCGCACCGTCCGCGCCACGATCGACAGACCCAGGCCCGAACCCGGCAGACTGCGCGCCGACGGCGACCGCCAGAACCGGTCGAAGACATGCGGCAACTCGTCCGCCGGGATACCCGGACCGTGGTCCCGCACCGTCAGCGTGCCGTCCGGCGCCAGGGTCACCTCGACCGTGGAGCCGGGCGGCGAGAACTTCACCGCGTTGTCCAGCACGTTCACCAGCGCCCGCTCCAGGCCGGCCGGCTCCGCCCGTACGTACCAGGGGGCCAGCTCCGTCGCGAAGGTCAGCTCCGGCCCGCGCAGCCGCGCCCGGCCGAGCGCCGAACGCAGGATCTCGTGCAGCCCCACCACCTCCAGCGGCCCCGGCGCCACCGCGTCCGGCCGGGCCAGCTCCTGCAGGTCGCCGATCAGCGCCGCCAGCTCCGTCATCTGCGCCTTCACCGAGGCCATCAGGGCACGGCGGTCGTCCGGCGGCAGCGCGCGGCCGGTCTCCTCGCTGCGCGCGAGGAGTTCGACATTGGTCCGCAGCGAGGTCAGCGGGGTCCGCAGCTCGTGCCCCGCGTCCGCGATCAGCTGCGCCTGCCGGTCCCGGGAGGACGCGAGCGCCGCGGTCATCGCGTTGAACGAGCGCGACAGCCGGGCCACCTCGTCCTCGCCCTCGACCGGGATCCGTACCGTCAGGTCCTCCGTCGCGGCGACGTGCTCGACCGCGTCGGTCAGCCGGTCCACCGGCTTCAGCCCGGCCCGCGCCACCCACAGCCCGACCGCCCCGGCCCCGATCACGCCGATGCCGGAGACCAGGAGCAGCACCCAGGCGAGCGTGGCCATCGAGTTGTCGATCTCGGACGTCGGACGGGCGATCGACACGCCCACGAAGCCCTGCCCGACCCGGGCCGGGTACGTGAAGACCCGCATCTCCCGGCCGTCCTCGGCCCGTTCCGTGTGCAGCGTGTCCGCCAGCGCGCCGCGCGCCACCGCCAGGTCCGACGGCCGCACCGGGATCGGCGAGGGCCCGTACGTGCACGCCCTGCCGGAGGGCAGCACGATCTGCACGGTGGCCGTGGCCGCCGGCAGCGGCATCTCACCGGTGCCGTTCACGCAGGTCAGCGCGAACGGGCCGACCTGGCTGCTGTCCAGGCCCGAGTTCCGCAGCGACGCGTCCCGCTCCTCCTCCAGCTGCGCCCGCGTCACGAACCAGCACGCCGCCGACACCACCGCCACCGCCAGAGCCACCGCCGTCGCCGTCAGCATCGCCAGGCGGGAGCGCAGCGGCAGCGCCCGGAACCGGCCGGCCAGTCGCATGCTCACGCCTCTGCTCACGCCTCGCCGCCGGACCGCAGCGCGTACCCGACGCCGCGCACCGTGTGCACCAGGCGCGGCTCCCCGCCGGCCTCCGTCTTGCGCCGCAGGTACATCACGTACACGTCCAGGGAGTTCGAGCTGGGCTCGAAGTCGAAGCCCCAGACGGCCTTCAGGATCTGCTCCCGGGTCAACACCTGCCGCGGATGCGCCAGGAACATCTCCAGGAGCGTGAACTCGGTCCGGGTCAGCTCGACCGGCCGCTCGCCGCGTGTCACCTCGCGGGTGGCCAGGTTCATCCGCAGATCGGCGAACGCGAGCACCTCGCCCTCCGGCTGCGGCTCCGCCGGGCGGACGTACGAGCTGCGCCGCAGCAGCGCCCGGATCCGGGCGAACAGCTCGTCCAGCTCGAACGGCTTGACCAGGTAGTCGTCGGCGCCCGCGTCGAGGCCGGTGACCCGGTCGCCGACGGTGTCCCGGGCGGTCAGCATCAGGATCGGCAGCGTCGCGCCCGAGGCCCGGATGCGCCGGGCCGCCGTCAGCCCGTCCATGCGGGGCATCTGCACGTCGAGGACGACGAGCTCGGGGTGGTACGACTCCAGCTTCGCGAGCGCGTCGAGGCCGTCGACGGCCTCCTCCGTGGCGTAGCCCTCGAAGGCGAGCGAGCGGCGCAGTGCCTCGCGGACCGCGGGCTCGTCGTCGACGATCAGGATGCGTTCGCCTTCCGGCGCCGGACCAGTCATGGGCCCAGACTCGCACGCCGGGGCGTCGGCCGGGCCGGGCTCCGGTCCGTGCGCGCTCAGTTGTCGCCGCCGGAGCGCAGGGCGTCCAGATCGGCCTTCACGGTGTCGATCGGGATCGCGAAGCCGAGGCCGACGCTGCCGGCCGTCGAGCCGCTCGCGGAACTCGGCGAATACATCGCGGAATTGATGCCGATGATCTCGCCGTTCATATTGATCAGCGCGCCGCCGGAATTCCCCGGATTCAGCGAGGCGTCGGTCTGGATCGCCTTGTACGTGGTCTTGGAATCGCCGGTGTCGCCGTTGAACTCCTGGCCGCCGAACTCGAAGGGCCAGCCCTCCCGCGGAGCGCTCTGCTGCTGCTCGTCCTGCTCCTTCGCCACGGTCACGTCTCGGTCCAGGGCGGAGACGATGCCGGAGGTGACGGTGCCGGTCAGGCCCTCGGGGGAGCCGATCGCGACGACCTCCTCGCCGACCTTCACCTTCGACGAGTCGCCGAGCGCCGCGGCCTTGAGGCCGGAGGCGCCGCGGAGCTTGATCAGCGCCAGGTCCTTGCCGGGGTCGGTGCCGACGACCTCGGCGGAGTACCGCTTGCCGTCGCCGGTCCGCACGGTCAGCTCCGAGGCCCCGGAGATCACGTGGTTGTTGGTGACGATCTCGCCGTCGGAGGTGATGATCACGCCCGAGCCGGTGGCCCGCCCGGAGGTCCCGCTCGCGGAGATCTCCACGATGGACGGGGAGACCGCCTCGGCCACGCCCGCGACGGTGCCCTTGCTGCCCGCCGCGACGTTGGTGCCGGCCACGGTGCCGGAGCCGGCCGCGACCGGGTCGGCGGTGTACTGCTGCACGAGGGTGGCCGTGCCGCCGCCGACGGCCGCCGCGGCGAGCGCCACGGCGACGAGCAGACCGACGCCGCGCCTGGCCCTCCCCCTAGGGCTTCGCTCCGGGGGGACCCCCAGCGGAGCGGGGGAGGCGTGCGCCGGACCGGGCTCGTACGGGGGCTGCGGCGGGTAGTACGGCTGCTGGGGCTGCTGGTAGTAGTCCGTCATGGCCACGACTCTCGGAGCCGTTCATGAGAAACGTCTGAGGACGGACTGAGAAGCCCGGCAGAAGCCTGTATGCCCGATATAAGGACGGGGCGGACGCCGCGTCGTCAGTGGCAGCCGCAGGAGCGGCGGACCACCAGCGCGGACGGGAACTGCCGCACCCGCTCGCGCCGCGAGCCCGCGACCCGCAGCGAGTCGTCCAGGACCAGGTCCACCGCGGCCCGGGCCATCGCCGGCCGGTCCGAGGAGATCGTGGTCAGCGGCGGATCGGTGAGCCCGGCTTCCTTGACGTCGTCGAAGCCCGCGACCGCAAGCTCGCCCGGCACGTCGATGCGCAGCTCGCGGGCCGCGCGCAGCACGCCGATCGCCTGGTCGTCGGTGGAGCAGAAGATGGCCGAGGGCCTGTCCGGGCCGGAGAGGATCTTCAGACCCACCTGGTACGCGTCGTAGCGGTTGTACGGGGCCTCGAAGAGCAGGCCGTCGGTGGGCCGGCCGGCCTCCTGCATCGCGCGCCGCCAGCCCTCGACGTGGTCGGCGACCGGGTCGCCGACCGACGGGGTGTCGGGTACGCCGCCGAGACAGGCCACATCCCTGTGTCCGTGCTCCAGGAGGTGGCGGGTGGCCATCTGCGCGCCGCCGATGTCGTCGGTCACCACGGCCACGTCGTCGATCGCCTCGGGCCGCTCGTGCAGCAGCACCACCCGCGCGTCCCAGGCCTCGATCTCCTGCGCGGCGCGCTCGCTGGGGCCCTGGCTGACCAGGATCAGCCCGGCGACCCGCATGCCGAGGAAGGCCCGCAGGTAGTGCACCTCGCGGTCGTCGCGGTAGTCGGAGTTGCCGACCAGCACCATCTTGCCGCGGTCGGCGGCGGCCCGTTCGACCGCGTGCGCCATCTCGGCGAAGAAGGGCTGCCGGGCGTCCGGCACGATCATGCCTATGAGGTCGGTCCGCCGCGACGCCATCGCCTGGGCCACCCGGTCGGGCCGGTAGCCCAGCTCCTTGATGGCGGCGAGGACACGCTCGCGCGTGGCCGGGGCGACCGGCCGGGGTCCGTTGTTGATGACATAGCTCACGACCGCGGTCGAAGTACCCGCCAGTCGCGCCACGTCGTCCCGCGTCACCTTGGCCACGCGCGAAGTCTACGCGGGGGGACTCACCTCTTGGCAGGTCGGGCTGTGGCATCCACCACGTCCCTGTCCCCCGCGGGGGTGGCGTCCAGGGTGTCGTCCTTGACGCCGGCGTCACGATCGGCCCGGTTGCCGTCCTTCTTCGCCCGGGCCTCCTCGGCCGCGCGCTCCACCTTCTCGGGCGTGACGAAGCGGTAGCCGACGTTGCGCACGGTGCCGATCAGCGACTCGTGCTCGGGGCCCAGCTTGGCCCGCAGGCGCCGTACGTGGACGTCGACCGTCCGGGTGCCGCCGAAGTAGTCGTAGCCCCAGACCTCCTGCAGCAGCTGCGCCCGGGTGAAGACCCGGCCGGGGTGCTGCGCGAGGTACTTGAGCAGCTCGAACTCCTTGAAGGTCAGGTCCAGGACCCGGCCCTTCAGCTTGGCGCTGTACGTGGCCTCGTCGACCGACAGGTCGCCGTTGCGGATCTCCATGGGGGAGTCGTCGGCCACGATCTGCTGGCGGCCCATGGCCAGCCGCAGCCGCGCCTCGACCTCCGCGGGGCCGGCCGTGTCGAGCAGGACGTCGTCGATGCCCCAGTCGGCGGTGACGGCCGCCAGGCCGCCCTCGGTGACCACGAGGATCAGCGGACAGCCGGGGCCGGTGGAGCGCAGCAGCTGGCAGAGCGACCGGACCTGCGGCAGGTCGCGGCGGCCGTCGACGAGGATCACGTCCGCGCCGGGGGTGTCCACGAGGGCCGGGCCCTCCGCGGGGGCCACCCGTACGTTGTGCAGCAGCAGGCCGAGGGCCGGCAGCACCTCGGTGGACGGCTGGAGTGCGTTGGTGAGAAGCAGCAGCGAACTCATCGCACGCCCCCTGTCCGGGTCGTCGTCCGGTTTCTCTTCGGTCGGTCGTGCTCGGTTCGCTCGCCCATCACGTCGGTTCCTCCTCGGTCCCTGCGAGGCGTTTGCGCTCACTTGCAGCTCTCGCGCCCTGAGAGCTTTCGTTCACCTGCTCGTAACAACGGCGGCAAAACACAAAAGGACCCGGTGGCTGCGTCGCCCGGATCCTCTGCCCAGCAGAATAGCCCAGAGGAGTTCCGAGCAAGAGGGTCGATTTCACATGGTGGATGTTTCCTCGATCACGTACGGCCCTCGTCGCGCAACCTTGACGACGGACGACGGTGTCCGTATCGAGGCGGTCTACGAACCGTGCGCGGCGGGTCCCGTCCGGACTGCCGGTACGGAAAGTGTGACCGATTCCGCGCGGACCGCCATCGTGGTGGCACACGGCTTCACCGGCTCGGCCCAGCGGCCCGCGGTGCGCCGCGTCGCCGGCGCGTTCGCGCAGCGTGCGGCCGTGGTCACCTTCTCCTTCCGCGGTCACGGCGGCTCCGGCGGGCGTTCCACGGTCGGCGACCGGGAGGTGCTCGACCTCTCCGCGGCCGTCCGCTGGGCGCGTGAGCTCGGCCACGAACGGGTGGTCACGGTGGGCTTCTCCATGGGCGGCTCCGTGGTGCTCCGGCACGCCGCACTGGAGAGGGGGCGTACGGAAGCGCACACCGATGCGGTGTGCGCCGTGAGCGCCCCCGCCCGCTGGTACTACCGGGGGACGCCGTCGATGCGCCGCGTCCACTGGGTGATCACCCGCCCGGTCGGCCGGCTCGTCGGCCGGTACGGCCTGCGGACCCGCATCCACCACCAGGACTGGGACCCGGTCCCGCTCTCGCCGGTCGAGGCGGTCCCGCTGATCGCGCCGACCCCGCTGCTGATCGTGCACGGCGACCGCGACCCGTACTTCCCCGTCGACCACCCCCGGATGCTGGCCGCCGCGGCCGCTTCGGCGGGCGGCCCGGCCGAGCTGTGGCTGGAGCGCGGCATGGGTCACGCGGAGAACGCGGCCGGCGGGGAGCTCCTCGACCGGCTCGGCGGCTGGCTCGTGCGCGGATAGACGATGATGGGGGCGGCGCGCACACGATCGAAGGGAGCGCCGCTATGGCAGCGGGAACCATCCGCTACTGGGCCGCGGCCAAGGCCGCCGCGGGCGTCGCCGAGGAGCCGTACGCCGCGGAGACCCTGGCCGAGGCGCTGGACGCGGCCCGCGCGCGGCACCCGGGCGAACTGGTCCGCGTCCTGCAGCGCTGCTCGTTCCTCGTCGACGGCGATCCCGTCGGGACCCGCGCGCATGAGACCGTACGGCTGGCCGAGGGCGGCACGGTCGAGGTGCTCCCGCCGTTCGCAGGAGGGTGAACACCGGTAATGAGCAGTGACCAGCAGTACGGGTACGGCGAGCAGCCGCAGCCGTACGACCCGTACGCGCAGCAGGCGCAGCAGCAGGGGTACGCGGCGCAGCCGCCGTACGGCGAGCAGCAGTACCCCGGGGAGCAGCCGTACCCGCAGCAGCAGCCGTACGGGCAGCAGCCCTACGGCGGCGGTCACCAGGACACGGGCGCGACCCAGACCTGGGAGGGCCAGACCTGGGACACCCAGTACCAGCCCACCGTCGCCCCGGGCGGCCCCGCGGCCCACGCCGCCGCCGAGACCGCGTACCTCCCGCCGCAGCACGCCGCGGCGCTGCCGCCGGAGGCCCCGACGGCGTACCAGGAGCCGGTCGCCGCCGCCCCGGTCGCGCCCGCCGCGCCCGAGGCCGGGCCCGCGTACTCCACGCCCACCACCGCCGGCAACACCCGCATCACCGACGCCCAGCGCGCCCGCGCCGAGGGCCGCTCGCCGATCATCGCCCCCGGCATCCAGCCCGCCGCGCTGACCGCCGTCCTGGGCGTCCTGCTCGCCGCCGGCGCGGCCGTCGGCGAGTACGCGCTGCTCGTCCCCCTGGTCCTGCTGCAGGCCGTCACCGCCGCCGGCTGGTTCCGGCTCAACGGCATGTGGCCGGCCCGGCAGGGCATCGCGCTCGGCTTCGTCGGCGGCGTCGCCGCCGACCTCGCGCTGCTCGCGGCCGGCCGGGACAACGCGCCCGCCGCGATCCTCGGCACGCTCGGCGTCTGGGTGCTGCTCTCCCTCGTCCTGCAGCTGCGCAGCCACGCGGACCCGGACGAGCGGATGTACGGCCTGACGGCCACCGTCGCCTCGGCCGCCCTCGCGATCCTGGCCGCCGGCCACCTGGGCGCCGACCCGGACGCGGTCGTCGTCGGCGGGCTCGCCGTGGCCGCCGCGACCCTGGCGCGGGCGCTGCCGCTGCCCGAGGCGGCCTCTGTGGCCGTCGCGCTGCTCGCCGCCGCGGGCGCGGGCATCGCGGCGGGCGGGTTCACCGGCTTCGGTGCGGCCGGCGCGGCGGGGCTGGGCCTGGGCGCGGGCGTGTGCGCGCTGGTCGGCCTGCGGGTCGCCAGCTACGACTACCCGTCCCGCTTCGTGCACATGACCGCCGGTGTCGCGCTGCCCCTGACGCTGGCCGCGCCCGCCGTCTACCTGCTGGGACGGGCTCTGGTCTGAGCCCCGCGGAACCATCCGGCCCCCTGACTCGTCGATGGACATGTCAGGGGGCCGGATCTTTTCCGGGGCTTACGTCGGGGCTTTTCGGATGGGAAGCGAGGGACTGCGGGGCATGCGGGCACTGCGTGTGGTGTTGATCGTCGCCGTACTGCTGGGCGGGGTGCTGGTCGGCATCGACCGGCTCGCGGTCGGGTACGCGGAGTCCGAGGCGGCCGACCGGATCATGCTCGGCGAGGCCCGCGTGGGCTCGACCGAGGTGGACATCAAGGGCTTCCCCTTCCTCACCCAGGTCGCCGACCGGAGCTTCGACGAGGTCGACGTCACCGTCGGCGGGGCGGAGACGCAGGCCGGGAAGAAGCGGGTCCGGCTGACCGAGCTGTCCGTGTCCCTGAAGGACGTCACCGTGGACGACGACTGGCGGGGCGCGCGGGCCGGCAGCGTGAGCGGCACCGCCCTGGTCTCGTACGAGGACCTCACCGCGGCGGCGGCCAGCAACGTCTCGGTGGCGTACGGCGGCAACGGCAAGGTGAAGGTCACCGGCACGTTCCGGTTGCCGCTGATCGGGCGGACGATGACGCGGAGCGTCGTGTCCACCGTGACCCTGGTGGACGGCAAGACGGTCCGGGTGCGGGCCGACGAGGTGCCCGGCGAGGGCATCCCCGGCCTGGAGGAGCTGGTCCGCTCGCGAACCGACTTCGAGCGGAGTGTGGGCGCGCTGCCGCCGGGCATGAAGCTGGCGGGGATCGAGGCGCGCGAGGACGGCGTGGCGATCGCGGTGACGGGGACGAATGTGGTCCTGACGGGGTGAAACGACCGTCCTGGCCGCATGCTGAGACGTCCCTGTCCGACCTGTAGAAACAGCAGCGGGGCAGTGGTGCGGAACCCGCCCCGAATCGGACCTGCCGGGTGATCGTGTCTCGCATCCTGGACGATCGTGTCTCAAAATACGACACACCGGTGACATGGCCGCCTGTCCGTCCCTACGATCGGACCCATGAAGCGACAGGCGGATCTCACGAAGCGGCGGGCAGTAGACCTGTGCCGCGTCGCCGCCATGCTCTGTCGCTCCGTCTAGCGGGACGCCCGTCTCCCGTATTCCCCCAGGCCCCACGACCGACCGTCGGGGCCGCCCCGTGTAGCCGTACGCCGTACGCACGCGACGACGCGTACCCGCACCACCCCTGCACGCCACCCGCCGCACACTGCCCCGGAGGAATCATCATGGCTCGCACCGACGTCCTGGTCGACGCGGACTGGGTCGAGGCCAACCTCGACAATCCGCAGGTCGCCGTCGTCGAGGTCGACGAGGACACCTCGGCCTACGACAAGAACCACATCCGCAACGCGATCCGGATCGACTGGACCAAGGACCTTCAGGACCCGGTCCGCCGTGACTTCGTCGACCAGGAGGGCTTCGAGAAGCTCCTGTCGGCCAAGGGCATCGCGAACGACACCACGGTCGTCCTCTACGGCGGCAACAACAACTGGTTCGCCTCCTACGCGTACTGGTACTTCAAGCTCTACGGCCACCAGGACGTGAAGCTCCTCGACGGCGGCCGCAAGAAGTGGGAGCTCGACTCCCGCGACCTGGTCTCCGAGGTCCCGGCCCGCCCGGCCACCGAGTACAAGGCCAAGGCCCAGGACGCCTCGATCCGCGCGTTCCGCGACGACGTCGTGTCCGCGATCGGCGCCCAGAACCTCGTCGACGTGCGTTCGCCTGACGAGTTCTCCGGCAAGCTCCTCGCCCCGGCCCACCTGCCGCAGGAGCAGTCGCAGCGCCCCGGCCACGTGCCGAGCGCCCGCAACATCCCGTGGTCCAAGAACGCCAACGACGACGGCACCTTCAAGTCGGACGACGAGCTCAAGGCCCTCTACGAGGCCGAGCAGGTCGACCTGGCGAAGGACACCATCGCCTACTGCCGCATCGGTGAGCGCTCCGCGCTGACCTGGTTCGTGCTGCACGAGCTGCTCGAGGTCCCCAACGTCAAGAACTACGACGGCTCGTGGACCGAGTACGGCTCCCTCGTCGGTGTGCCGATCGAGCTCGGCGCGAACAAGTAAGCCCCTCTCACCAGGACAGGACTGAAGACCATGTGTGGAGCACCCATCGGCGGCCCCGACGTCAGCACGCTGAAGCCCGGTGAGACGGCCATCCAGGGCCAGATCACCAAGGACGGCGAGCCCGTCGCCGGCTACGTCCGCCTTCTCGACAGCACCGGCGAGTTCACCGCCGAGGTCCCGACCTCGGCCACCGGCCAGTTCCGCTTCTACGCGGCCACCGGCGAGTGGACCCTCCGCGCCCTGATCCCCGGCGCCCAGGCCGACCGCAAGGTCGTCGTCGCGGAGACCGGCAGCCTGACGGACGTCGCGATCGCGGTCTGAGTTTCGACGCGCCCCTCGCACCGCTCGGCGTCAGGGCGCCCTACGGGCTTCGAGCCGCTGCGCCGCCGTGACGTCAGCCGCTCCGCGGCGGGCGTCCGTCGGAGTCCGGCGCAGCGCGAAGTCTCATCTACCGGCCGGAGGGCCGTGCCTCCTGGGGGGTTGGACGCCACCAGGGTTCGAGGCACGGCCCTCCGGTCTGTCCGGACACGGTGGACCGGGCCTACGCTGGGGGTATGTATGCGCGGCGGCGGCGTGTCTACTTCTGGATGATGGGCGTCTGCCTGGCCCTCTTCGTGGGCGCCTGGGCCGTCGTGCGCCTGTGGTCGATGCCAGCCGCCATCGCGATGTGCGTCGTGGCCATGGTCATCCCGCCCGTCGCGGCCATGATGGCGAACCGGCGGGGACCCGAGGACCGCTGGTGGGACGATCCCTCGGGCGACCCGCAGTCGGACGAGTGGTGGGACGAGCTCGACGGCAGGAAACGCCGGGACTCGTAGCGGTTCGGCCGGGCAGATCCGGCGATGTCCCCGTGGACCCGGTGGTTCTCCTAATAGACGAGCGCCTGCGTCCCGTCCGCCATCGCCTCCTGGACGAAGACCTGCGCGCCGGCGATGCGGACGCCGTTCAGGACGTCCTGCTCGGTGATCTCGCGGCGGGCCGCGCACTGCGTGCACAGGGTGATCCGGCCGCCCGCGAGGATCGACTCGATCAGGTCCGGAAGCGGTGCGGCGTGCGGGAGTTCGAACTCGGCCGCCTTGTCCGGCAGCGCGAACCACGACGACTCGCCGGTCAGCCAGAGCGAGACCTCCACCCCGCTCGCCACCGCCACGGCGGCCACCGTGAAGGCCTGGGAGCAGCGTTCGGGGGCGTCGGCCCCCGCGGTCACCTTGATCACGAGCTTCTTCGCCATATGCCGAACTGTAATACTCGGCAGGGCAACCCCCCACGCCCCTAGGGTGTCGGACTTGTGCGCGGGTTACGGAACCTGCGCTTCAGGTCCTGTGGGGGGACTCTTTTGGACACCACCGGAAGAAGGCGCGGGAGAACCGCGCTGATCGTCGCCGTCGCCGCCGTCCTCGGCGTCGTCGGCGGCACGGCCGTCGGATACGGCATCCAGGCGCAGCGCGAGCCGACACCGCTGCCCGCGCTCAACCAGGCGGACCTGCGCTATCCCGCGCCGCTCCCGAAGGGGCACAAGGCCAAGCCCCTGAGCGCCGCCGAGGACCGCCGGGTCCGCACCGAGGGCGACCTGCGCAAGCTGCTGCTGCCGCGGCCGGCCGGCACGAAGAGCGCGGGGTCCGAGTTCGGGGACGGGTGGATGTCGGCCCCCGGGTACGCCTCCTACTTCGAGGAGCCGGGTGGGGCGCTCGCGTACCAGCTGGAGAACGGCATCCGGCGCATCGCCGCCGTCTCGTGGCGCACGGGCAAGTACCGGACCACCGAGATCCGCCTCGTGCAGTTCCGGTCCACCACCGTCCACGGCGCCCGTGAGCACGCGGCGGACCAGCAGGGCTACATGCCCGGCGACGAGTACGCCCGCAGCGAGGGCGAACCGCTCGCCGGCTCGGGCAACGGACGCTTCTACGTCTTCCCGGTCGAGAAGAAGGCGGGCTACCTGGACCTGTACGAGGCCCGCGCCTACGCCCACCGCGGCGACATCATGCTCGAGATCTTCATGTACGACACGAAGAAGATCTCCCCGAAGGACATCAAGTCCGTGGCCGAGCGGCAGTTGAGGCGGCTGTGAACGAGGACCGGAACACCGACATGACCGACAACCCCTGGGCGCCGCCGGAGACTTCGGCCGCCGAGCCTGCCATGCCCGCGCCCGCCACGCCCACCAGGCGCCGGCTGCTGACCGTCGTCCTGCCCGCCGCCCTCGTCGTCCTCGCCATCGGCGGCGCCGCCGCGTTCACCGGCCTCACCGTCTCGCGCGCCGACCGCTCCGCGCCCACCGAGGTCTGGGCGGACACCGAGACGGACGGTACCGACAAGGACCCGGCCGCCGACCGGGCGAGCCGGGGCCGGGCGGACACCCCGCTCAGCAAGCTGCTGCTGCCGGTCCCGGACGGCTATGTCCTGGGCCCGGACGAGGAGTTGTACGGCAACGACGGCGAGGTCGGCCAGAAGGAGGCCCTCGCGCTGCTCAAGCGGGAGGGGAAGGGCCTGGCCGGCAAGAAGCGCCGGGACTTCGAGAAGCGGGTCGAGCGGCTCGGCGTCCAGGGCTTCGCCGTCCGCACGTTCTACCGTGCGCCCGCGGGCGACCTGTTGGTGAACGTGCAGGTCGTCCGTATGAAGGACAAGCGCCAGATCCGGGAGATGCACGCGATCAGGAGCGAGCTGGCGGAACTCCTGGAGTTCCCGAAGGGCCCGAAGATCAGCGGCCACAAGAACTCCGCCTGCTTCCTGATGCCCGAGCCCAAGGGCCTCGACAAGAAGGAGAAGGAGGAGGCCCTCGGCGGCATGATCTGCTCCGCCTACGACTCCGACGTCCAGGTCTCGGTCATCGCCACGGGCTCGCGTCCGCTCGACAAGAGCGAGGTGGCGGAGCTGGTGAAGAAGCAGCTCGACCACATCAAGTCCCCGGGGGAGTACATATGAGCGAGCAGCAGACGGAGACGGTGAAGCCGGAGACGGTGAAGACGGAGGACACCGCGCCGGAGACGCCGGAGACGCAGGAGGCACCGGCCGCCGCCGAGGCGAGCGAGGCGCCCGCGCCCGTGGCCGCGGCGCCGGCCGGGACCGTGGTCGCCGAGCCGGAGCCGGCCGCGCCGGTCACGGCCCTCGCCGAGCCGCCCGCCCCGCCCGCCCCTCCCGCCCCGGACGTGGCCACCGCCCCCGCTCCCCTCCCCACCCCGCCCCGTCGCGCCCTCCGGGCCGCGCTCCGGTGGACCGCCGCGGTGCTCGTCTGCGCCGGGCTCGGTACGGGCACGGCCATGGGCATCACCGCCATGGAGCGCACCGACGTCCCCGGACTCGCCACCGAGAGCGACGGGCGCTGGGCGTACCCGAAGCTCAGCCTGCCCGCGCTGCCGGCCGGCGCGCCCCGGCCGTACACCGAGGGCAACGAAGGCGAGATCCACCATGCCGACCTGCGCAAGCTGCTGCTCCCCGCGCCCGCGGGCGCGAAGCCGGACCCGAAGCTGAGCGGCGGCTGGGTCGCCACGGACACGTACCTGGCGGAGTACCCGAAGGAGTCCGCGGCGAAGCTGAAGCAGGCGATCGCCGACTCCGCCCTGCGGCACGTCGCGTCCCGCGGCTGGACCGCGCCGGACGGCACCGTCGCCCGCGTCCACCTGCTGCGGTTCAACTCGGTGGCGTTCGCGGAGGAGTTCAAGGACGACGCCCTCCGGGTCGGCGCGACCGACGAGATCGTGCCCGCGGGGGTCGAGACATGGGAGATCTCGGACGGTCTGGCGAGCACCGTCCGCGTCCCGTTCACCTCGGAGTACGCGTACGACGAGACCGAGCCGTACGGCGCCACGCAGACCCGTTGGGCGTACGTCCAGGCGGGCGACACGCTCGGGGTGATCGTGCTGTCCCGCAAGGGAGGGGTGCCGCTGGTGCCGTTCCAGCAGACGGTGGCGCTGCAGACGCAGCTGCTGGGGTGAACCACTAGACCCACCTCACAGAGTGGGCCGGAGCCCAGGCCACTAAGCTGGGGTCCGGCCCGTTCTGCCTTCACCGCTCACAAGGAGCACTCAGTGATCATCTTCTTCGAGACCCTGCTCGTGGTGGTCTGCGTCGCCACGCTCGCGTTCGCCGGCCTCGCCGTGAAGAAGCTGTACCAGGGTCAGCGCTGAGACCGCACCACCACCGAACCGCGAGAGCAGCCTCATGATCGAGATCCCGTCCGACCTGAACCCGGAACTCGTCCCGCTCGCGTTCCTCCTCGGCACGTGGGAGGGGGCCGGCGTGTCCGACTTCCCGGGTGCGGAGAAGTGCAACTTCGGCCAGTCGGTGAGCTTCAGCCACGACGGCCGGGACTTCATCGAGTACCACTCGCACTCCTGGGTCCTCGACGGCGACGGCAACAAGGTCCGCCCGCTGGAGAGCGAGAGCGGCTACTGGCGCGTCGACAAGGACCGCAAGATCGAGGTCGTGATGGTCCGCGACCAGGGCGTCGTGGAGATCTGGTACGGCGAGCTCGCCGACAAGAAGCCGCAGATCGACCTGGCCACGGACGCGGTCGCGCGGATCCAGGGCTCGGCCCCGTACAGCGGCGGCAAGCGCCTCTACGGCTACGTCAAGGGCGACCTGATGTGGGTCGGCGAGAAGGCCACCCCCGAGGTGGAGCTCCGCCCCTACATGTCGGCGCACCTGAAGAAGGTCGTCACCCCGGAGGAGGTCGCCGACATGGCGCGCAACCTCCCGGACATGCCGGACGACGGCATCGCCTTCTTCCGCTAGAACCCGGGCGACCGCACTCCCGAGGGCCCGCCGGCATCGTCGGCGGGCCCTCGTGCGTGACAGAAAGTCGTATGAATGTACGAATTGCGGCCAGTTCGGCGAAGGGTGCGCCGGGCCCGCAAGTCCGGCGAGAGGAACTCGCGTCGCCTGACGCGCACGTACGAGCAGATCGCCCAGCTCCGCGCGACAGCCAAGCGCCGAGCGAACGACTGGCAGCACAAGACCACCACCGACATCGCCGAGACGTTTTCGCGCATCGGGGTCGAGGACCTGGCCATCGTCCACATGGTCAAGTCCGCCCAGGGGACCGTGGAAGCCCCCGGCAGACATGTCCGTCAGAAGGCTGGGCTCAATCGGGCGATCGCCGGGGAGGCGTGGGGTCGGACCGTGACCATGCTGGAGTACAAGGCCACGGAGCGCGGTGGCATCGTGGTCAAGGTCCCCGCTCCGAACACCTCCCGCCGCTGCTCTGCCTGCGGCTGCATCACCCCTGGGAGCCGGGAGACCCAGGCCCGCTTCGTGTGCAAGAACCGCGAGTGTGGGTTCGAGGCCAACGCGGACACCAACGCGGGACTGAACATCGATCACGCCGCCGGGCAGGCGGTGTCAGGACGTGGAGACCTCGGGGTTGCCCGGTCCGCGAAGCGTCAACCATCCACCAGGCCGCACGCGGCCTGAGTAAGGAGCCCTCCCCGTTCACGGGGCGGAGGATGTCAAACTGGGGGCGTGGTGAGCACCGACTGGAAGAGCGATCTGCGGCAGCGCGGCTACCGGCTCACGCCCCAGCGTCAGCTGGTGCTGGAGGCCGTGGACGCTCTGGAGCACGCGACGCCCGACGACATTCTCGTGGAGGTCCGCAGGACGGCCTCGGGCGTGAACATCTCCACCGTGTACCGGACCCTGGAGCTCCTGGAGGAGCTCGGGCTGGTCAGCCATGCGCATCTCGGGCACGGGGCGCCGACGTATCACCTCGCCGACCGGCACCATCATCTGCATCTGGTCTGCCGGGACTGTTCGGGTGTCATCGAGGCGGACGTCTCGGTGGCCGCCGAGTTCACCGGGAAGCTCCGCGAGACGTTCGGTTTCGAGACGGACATGAAGCATTTCGCGATCTTCGGGCGCTGCAAGGACTGCGCGGCGAAGGCCGCGGCGGGGGACACCGGAGAGGACGCCTCCGCCGAGTCGTAGGCTTTTCTTCATGCAGCGACATTCAAAGCACAGCCCCCTGCTGTCCCTGCCCGGCGCCGTCCCCGCCGAAGGCCGCGACGAAGGCGTTGCCGCGCACTACGGCGAGCTTTACCGCGAGCAGCGCGCCCTCGCCGACGGCACCGGTTTCGTCGACCTGTCGCACCGCGGCGTGATCACGGTCACCGGCGACGACCGGCTGAGCTGGCTGCATCTCCTGCTCACCCAGCACGTCAGCGACCTTCCCGCCGGACAGGCCACCGAGGCGCTGATCCTCTCCGCGAACGGGCACATCGAGCACGCGCTCTCCCTCGTCGACGACGGCGAGACGGTGTGGGCGCACGTCGAGCCGGGCACGCAGGAGGAGCTTCTGGCGTACCTGGAGTCGATGAAGTTCTTCTACCGGGTCGAGGTCGCCGACCGCACCGACGACTTCGGCGTGGTCCATCTGCCGGCCGGTTCCATCGCCCCGGTGCCCGAGGGCGTGGTCGTCCGGGAGACGCCGTACGGGCGTGACCTGTTCCTGCCCCGCGCGGACCTGGAGTCCTTCGCGGCCTCGCACGGCCCGGCCGCCGGCATCCTCGCGTACGAGGCGCTGCGCATCGAGGCGCACCGGCCGCGGCTCGGTGCGGAGACCGATCACCGGACGATCCCGCACGAGCTCGGCCTGATCGGCACCGCCGTCCATCTGCAGAAGGGCTGCTACCGGGGCCAGGAGACGGTCGCCCGGGTGCAGAACCTGGGCAAGCCGCCGCGCCGCCTGGTCTTCCTGCACCTGGACGGCAGCGAGGTCTCGCTGCCCGGCCACGGCGAGCCGGTGCGGCTGGCCGCGGACGGGGCGGAGGGCCGTCAGCTCGGCTTCGTCACCAGCTCGGGCCGGCACCACGAGCTCGGGCCGATCGCCCTCGCGCTGGTGAAGCGGAACGTCCCGGTGGACGTGCCGCTCCTGGTGGGCGAGAAGACGGCCGCCACCCAGGAGGTCGTGGTCGAGCCGTAGTACGGGTCAGACCTCGATCAGGACCGTGAACGGGCCCTGGTTCGTGAGCGAGACCCGCATGCTCGCCCCGAACCGGCCCGTCTCCACCCGTGCGCCCAGCGCCCGCAGCTGGGCGACCACCTCGTCGACCAGCGGCTCGGCGACGGGGCCGGGCGCCGCGGCGTTCCAGGTGGGGCGGCGGCCCTTGCGGGCGTCCCCGTAGAGGGTGAACTGCGAAATCACCAGCAAGGGCGCATTCACGTCCGAGCAGGACTTCTCGCCCTCCAGGATCCGTACGCTCCACAGTTTCCTGGCCAGCTGCGCGGCTTTCTCCGGCGTGTCGTCGTGGGTCACTCCCACCAGGACACACAGCCCCTCGCCGACGATCTCTCCGACGGTCTCTCCTGCGACGACGACGCTCGCGCCGTCGACCCTCTGCACCACTGCACGCATACAGACCAACCTATCTGGGGCCGAACGGGTGCAGAGCGCCTGCACGTGCACATGCAGGAGTGGCACCATGCCTCTCAGGCGGTGTGCCGACGCACCGGACGAGGGATGGGGTCTTGACATGAGTGCACCTGGCGCCGGGCAGACGCCGGCCGGCATCCGTCTGGCCGGTGGCGGCACGGCGGTACGGCCGCCGATGCAGCGGTCCGGTGAGGCGGACGGCCCGGGGTTCGCCGGGCCCGATCTGGCGGAGCTGCGGCTGCCGGAGCTGCGCGCGCTGCGCCGCGACGCGCAGGGCGACGAGGCGGACCTGAGCTACGTACGGCGCATGCTGCAGGGCCGGATCGACATCCTGCGGGCCGAGCTGGCGCGCCGGGCCGACCCGGAGGCGCCGGTGGTGGACCGGCTGTCCGAGCTGTCGGAGATCCTGGCGGACGCCCCCTCGCAGCTGCGCACCTCGGCGCGGCACGTCACGCTGTCGACGCCGCGGGGCGAGGAGTACCGGCTGCTCGCGGCCGAGATGCTGTCCGAGGTGGAGCTGTCGGACCTGGGCGCGCGGACGGACGACGAGCTGCACACCGCGATGGGCCGGCTCGCCGGGTACGAGCAGCAGGTGTCGCGGCGGCGGCAGCAGCTGCAGCGGACGGCGGACGACTGCAGTGCGGAGATCGCCCGCCGGTACCGCGAGGGCGAGGCCCAGGTCGACGACCTGCTGACGTGACGTCGACGGTGGCTCAGCGCGTCCGGCGGGCGAACAGCGTGCCGGACGCGGCGACGGCCGCCGCGAGGATTCCCGCCGACCAGGCGAGCGCGATCCAGGGCGTGGCTCCGACGGGCTGGCCGAGCAGCAGTCCGCGCAGGGCCTCGATCAGCTTGGTGACCGGCTGGTGCTCGGCGAAGCCGTGCAGCCAGGTCGGCATGGTCTCGATGGGGACGAACGCGCTGCTCGGGTAGGGCAGGAACATCATGAAGAAGGTGAAGCCGCCGGCCGCCTCGGGCGTGCGGGCGAGCAGTCCGGCCGCGGCGGAGAGCCACGAGATCGCGGCGATGTAGGTGAGGAGCAGGCCGAGCGCGGCGAGCCAGCCGAGCAGGCCGGCCTGCGGCCGGAAGCCGATGACGAAGGCGACGCCGAGGACGAGCGTCGTGGCGACGAGGTTGCGGATCAGGCTCGCGCCGACGTGGCCGCCGAGGATCGCGGTGCCGCCGATGTCGAGGGAGCGGAACCGGTCGACGATGCCGCCCTTCATGTCCTCGCTGACGGTCACGGCGGTGCCGGCCGCGCCGAAGCCGGCGCACAGGACGAGGACTCCGGGGACGACGTAGGTCACGTACTGCGTCCCGGTCTCGATGGCCCCGCCGAAGAAGTAGACGAAGATCAGCATCAGCATGACCGGGAGCATCAGCGACGTGATGACCGCGTCGATGTTGCGGCGGCTGATGCGCAGGCTGCGGCCGGTCAGGACGAGCGTGTCAGACATGGGTCTTCTCCTTCTGGGTGGTGAGGGCCAGGAAGACGTCGTCGAGGGTCGCGGTATGCAGGGAGAAGCGGGCGACGTCGGTGCGGTCCGGGTCGAGGGCGTCGAGCCGGGTGCGGACGTGGGCGGCGGTGCCGTCGGTCGGTACGCCGAGGGTGAGGGTCCCGGGGGAGCGGTGGACGGCGGGCTCGCCGGCGAGGCGGAGGGTGGCGCGTTCGTAGGCGCCGGTGTCGGCGAGGACGAGGTCGAGGCGGTGGCCGGCGACGCGGGCCTTGAGTTCGGCGGCGGTGCCCTCGGCGACGAGCCGGCCGGCGTCCATGACGGCGATCCGGTCGGCGAGCTGGTCGGCCTCCTCGAGGTACTGGGTGGTGAGGAAGACGGTGGTGCCGTCGTCGGCGAGGCCGCGGACGACCTGCCAGAGCTCCTGGCGGCTGCGCGGGTCGAGGCCGGTGGTGGGCTCGTCGAGGAAGACGACCTCGGCGTCGCGGACGAGTCCGGCGGCGAGGTCGAGGCGGCGGCGCATGCCGCCGGAGTAGCCGCGGGCGGGGCGGCGGGCGGCGGCGGTGAGGCCGAAGCGTTCCAGGAGTTCGGCGGCGCGGCGGTGGGCGGCGGCGCGCGGGAGGCCGGAGAGCCGGGCCATCATGCGCAGGTTCTCCTCGCCGGTCTGGAGTTCGTCGACGGCGGCGAACTGGCCGGTGAGGCTGATGGCGCGGCGTACGGCGGGCCGCTCGGCTCGCACGTCGTGGCCGGCGACGCGTGCGTGGCCGGCGTCGGCGTCGGTGAGGGTGGCGAGGATCCGGACGGTCGTGGTCTTGCCGGCGCCGTTGGGGCCGAGCAGGGAGAAGACGGTGCCGCGTTCGATGTCGAGGTCGAGCGATTCGAGGACGCGGACGTCGCGGTAGGCCTTGCGCAGGCCGGTGGCGTGGACGGCGGGTGGCATGGGAGTACCTCCAGGGCGGCAGCACAGGGTACTGCGTATGGCATACGCGCTACTGTGTAAGGGTTACGCATTACTAGGATGGCCGTCAAGGAGTCGGGCGCGGAGGGCGAGGAGGCGGGCGCGCAATGGCGGACGGCGGTACGGGCGCGGAGGGCGGCGTCAAGGGCGGTACGGGCGCGACGGACGGCGGTACGGGCGCGGACGGCGGAAGCTTTCTGCCGCCGAGCATCGAGGCGGCGTGGGGCCTGCGGGAGCGCCCGTCGAAGGGCCCGAAGCCCGGACTGTCCCTCGACCGGATCGTGGACGCGGCCCTGGCGGTCGCCGCGGCGGAGGGCCTGGACGCGGTCTCCATGGGCCGGGTCGCCAAGCAGCTCGGCGTCTCGACGATGTCCCTGTACCGCTACGTCGCGGCCAAGAGCGAGCTGTACGTCCTGATGCAGGACGCGGCGACGGGCGAACCGCCCGAGGTGTTCCCGCCCGGAACCGGCTGGCGCGAGGCGCTGGAGCGCTGGTCCTGGGCGATGCGCGAGGTCTACCACCGCCACCTGTGGCTGCTGCGCATGCCGGTCTCCGGCCCGCCCGCGACCCCGCACATGGTGGCCTGGTGGGAGTGGGGCATGCGGGCGCTCGCGGACACCGGGCTCGACGAGGGCGCGAAGGTCTCCGTGATCCTCCTGGTCAGCGGCTTCGTCCGGAACGAGGCCCTGCTGATGGCCGACCTCGCCGCCGTCATCGCCGCCAGCGGCGAGCCCCCGGAGCGCGTCCTCGCCCGCTACGGCGCCACCCTGCGCCGCCTCGCAGACCCGGAGCGCTACCCGGCGGTGACCCGGATGCTGGACTCGGGCGTGCTGGACGGCCCCGACGAGCCGGACTACGACTTCCGCTTCGGCCTGGAGCGGGTGCTCGACGGCATCGCGGTGCTGGTGGAGAGGAAGAAGTAGCCCCGGGCGAGGGGCGGTTCAGACCTCCTGAAGGGCGGTCAGGAGGGCGCGTACGGCGGGCAGGGCGTACGAGGACTCCCGTACCACCGCCTGGATGGTGCGGACCGGCTCGGGGCCGCGGGTCCTCCGGACGACCACGTCCGGGTGGCGGCTGCCCAGGCCCATCAGGGGGATCAGGCTGATGCCGAGGCCCGCCGCCACGAACCCCTGCGCGGTGGCGTACTCCTCGCACTCCACCGCGAAGCCGGGCGTGAAGCCCGCCGCCGCGCACGCCCCCAGGACCGCGTCCAGGCACGGCCCGGGGCGCTCGCTGCCGACCCACGGCTCGGCGGCGAGATCGGCGAGGTCGACCGTGCGGCGGGCGGCGAGCGGGTGCCCCTTGGGGAGGACGGCGCGGTACGGGTCGTCCCGGAGGTGGACCAGGCGGCTGCCCGGGGCCGGGGCGGGGGCGTCGCGGGGGAGGACGGCCAGCGTCACGTCCGGCTCCTCGCCGTCCGGGGAGGCCGCGTCCGCCTGGTCGACGAGCCGCAGCTCGACCCGTACGTCCGGGTGTCCGGCGCGGAACCGGGCGAGGGTGGGCGCGACCAGGTCCGCGCCGGCGGTGGCGAAGTAGCGCAGGACGATCCGGCCGGTGCGGCCCGCCCGCAGGTCGGCCAGCGCGGCCTCTGCCTCGGCGACCTGACGGCCGATCAGTGCGGCGTGCTCGGTGAGCAGCCGGCCGGCGGCGGTCGGGCGGACCCCGCGGCCGAACCGTTCGAGCAGCTCGACGCCCGCCTCCTTCTCCAGGGCGGCGACCTGCTGGCTCACCGCGGAGGGGGTGTAGCCGAGGTGGGCGGCGGCGGCCGTGACGGAGCCGCTGGTGACGACGGCCCGGAGCACCTGCATGCGTCTCACGTCGAGCATGTAGCAGAGCTTAACGCTGGATGCGTGATCCTTTGCTTGTCCTGTCGAGTCGGGGCGGGGACCGTGGGGGCATGGCGTCGTGGATACGGATGGGCGTCCTCGCCCTGCTCTGGGGCTCGGGCTTCCTGTGGATCAAGATCTCCCTGGACCAGGGCCTCGGCCCGGTGTGGATCACCTTCGTGCGCTGTCTGCTGGGGGCGGGGGTGCTGGTGGCGCTCGCCGTCGCCGCGGGGCAGTCGCTGCCGCGGGACCGGGGCACGTGGGGGCGGCTGGTGGTGGCCGCGTTCCTCTGCAACGCGCTGCCGTTCCTGCTGTTCTCGATCGGCGAGCAGACCGTGGACAGCGGGGTCGCGGGCGTCCTGAACGCCACCACGCCGCTGTGGTCGCTGCTCATCGGCCGGGGCCTCGGGACGGAGCGGGACCTCGGACCGGCCAGGACCGGCGGCCTGCTGCTCGGCTTCGCCGGCGTCCTGCTGATCTTCGCGCCGTGGAGCGCGGGCGCGGGGCTGCTCACCGGCGGCGCGTTCGCCCTGCTGGCCGCGGCGGCGAGCTACGCGGTGGCGTTCGCGTACATGGCCCGGCGGCTCACGGGCGGGGGGACCGGCCCGCTCGCGCTCTCCGCGGCGCAGCTGCTGGCGGCGACGGCCTGGTCGGCGCCGGGGCTGGCGGCGGGCGGCGGGGAGGTACGGGTGACGTGGGCGGGGGTCGCGGCGGTCGTGGTCCTCGGGGTGTTCGCGACCGGGCTGACGTTCCACCTCAACTACCGGATGATCGCCGAGGAGGGCCCGACGGCCGCGGCGACGGTGGGCTACCTGCTGCCGGTGGTGTCGGTGGTGCTGGGCGCGCTGGTGCTGGACGAGCCGCTGTCGGCCCGGGTGGTGGCGGGGACGGCGGTGGTGCTGTCGGGGGTGGCGCTGACGCGCGTGCGCAGGGTCCGGGAGCGGGCCGTGGAACCGGCGGCGTAACGGGCCGCGTCGCGCCGGCTGGAAGAAGTTCGTACCCGCCTGGGACGCGCTGATCCGTTCCCGAAGGGTCGTCCGCGCGAACCCCCTTCCGGAACGGACCTCGTCGGCCTTCGGCGGCCGGGCGCACCGGCTACCGGGCGGGGGCCTTCGGGGTCCTCAGGACGGTGAGGGCGACGGCGAAGGCGGCGATCAGCAGGCCCGTGCCGGTGACGAAGGCGAGGTGGTAGCCGCCGGTGAGGGCTTCGGCGGCGGGCCGGCCGGCCTCGGTGAGGGCCGAGGTGCGTGCGGCGGCGAGCGTGGAGAGGACGGCGACGCCGAGGGCCATGCCGATCTGCTGGGTGGTGTTGAACAGGCCCGAGGCGAGGCCCGCGTCCGCCTCGCGGGCGCCGGACATGCCCAGCGACGTCACGGCCGGCAGGGCGAGGCCGCCGCCCGCGACGAGCAGCATGACGGGGAGGAGGTCGGTGGCGTACGAGGCGTGGACGGGGACCCGGGTCAGCAGCGCGAGGGCGCCGATCAGCAGGGCGAGGCCGGTGAGCAGGACGGTGCGTTCGCCGAAGCGGGCGATCAGGCGGGCCGAGACGCCCAGGGACACCGCGCCGATCATCACGGCGGCCGGCAGCATCGCGAGGCCGGTCTCCGCGGCGCCGTAGCCGAGGACCTTCTGCAGGTAGAGCGCGACGAGGATCTGGAAGGCGAACATCGCGGCGATCATCAGCACCTGGACCAGGTTGGCGCCGACGACACTGCGCGAGCGCAGGATCCGCAGTGGCATCAGCGGGTTCGCGGCCTTCGCCTGGCGGAGCACGAAGCCGGCGAGCAGGGCGAGTGCGAGGGCGCCGAGGCCGAGGGTGCGGACCGAGGTCGCCCCGTACTCCTCGATCGTGACGACCGCGTAGATCCCCGCCATCAGGCCGGACGTGGCCAGCAGCGCGCCGACGACGTCCGCGCCGGCCTTCAGGCCGAGGCCGCGGTCGGCGGGCAGAGCCGGGAGCGCGACCAGCACGGTGGCGATGCCGATGGGGAGGTTGATGAAGAAGATCCAGTTCCAGGTGAGCGCGTCGGTCAGGACGCCGCCGAGCACCTGGCCGATCGACGCGCCCGCGGCCCCGGTGAAGCTGAACACCGCGATGGCGCGGGCCCGTTCACGGGGTGCGGTGAAGAGCGTGACCAGGATGCCGAGGCTGACGGCGGCGGCCATCGCGCTGCCGACGCCCTGCAGGAAGCGGGCCGCGATCAGCAGGCCGGGGGAGCCGGCGAACCCCGCGAGCAGCGAGGCGGCCGTGAACACCGCCGTACCGGCGAGGAACATCCGCTTCCGGCCGATCAGGTCGCCCAGTCGGCCGGACAGCAGGAGCAGCGAGCCGAAGGCGATCAGGTAGGCGTTGACCACCCAGCTGAGTCCGACCGGGGTGAAGCCCAGTTCGCTCTGGATGGCCGGCATCGCGACGGTGACGATGCTGCCGTCGAGGATCGTCATCAGCATGCCGGTGGCCAGGACGCCGAGGGCGACCCAGCGCGACCTCGCGGTCGTGGCGGGGGCGACGGGCGGGGAAGTGGCAGGGGTGACGGACGTGGTCATGGCGGTCTGCTCCTGTCGTCGGGAGGCAACAGGAGTGACCGTAGCAGATGGTTTTGTTGCAGACTATCTTTTACGGATCGGCTAGCCCTTCTGGCGTGCCCGCCGCGCCGGGCGGGCGCTCTCGACCGGGGTCTCCAGATGTCCGGTGGCCAGCAGCTTCAGGGCGCGTACGAGCGCGGAGCGCTCCTCCTCGGGCAGCGAGCCGAGGGCGTCCTGGTGCACCGCGTCGACGATCTTCTGGCTCTGCGCGGCGGCCTTCGCCCCCGCCTCGGTCACCGCGATGATCCGTGCCCGCCGGTCCGTGCTCGACGGCCGCCGCTCGGCCAGGCCGGCCTTCTCCAGGGCGTCGACGGTGACCACCATCGTCGTCTTGTCCATGTCCCCGAGCTCGGCGAGCTGTGCCTGCGTGCGCTCCTCCTCCAGGGCGTGGACGAGGACGCAGTGCATCCGGGCCGTCAGCCCGATCTCCTCGAGCCGCGCCGCCATCCGTGTGCGCAGCACGTGACTGGTGTGGTCGAGCAGGAACGACAGGTCGGGTTCGGTGCGGGTGGGCGCCATGGCTGTCATGCCTGCCAGCGTAACCAGCGATCGATCCGTCGCGGATTATCGACGAAGGGACGGAATGAGGTCCGTGGCTGCGGGTAGGGGATGCCGGCGGTGCGTGAGGGCTCCGGCAACTATTGCAAGCAGGTGCTTGCAATAGTTAGCGCGAGGCTGCATCATCGTGAGCATGGCATCGCTCAACGTCGGCAATCTCGGTGAGTACCTGCGCGAGCAGCGGCGCAACGCGCAGCTGTCGTTGCGGCAGCTCGCCGATGCCGCCGGGGTGTCGAACCCGTACCTGAGCCAGATCGAGCGCGGGCTGCGCAAGCCCAGTGCCGAGGTGCTGCAGCAGGTCGCGAAGGCGCTGCGGATCTCCGCCGAGACGCTGTACGTCCGGGCGGGGATCCTCGACGAGACGGAGCGGGAGGAGCTGGAGACGCGCGCGGCGATCCTGGCCGATCCCTCGATCAACGAGCGGCAGAAGCAGGTGCTGCTCCAGATCTACGACTCCTTCCGCAAGGAGAACGCCGCCGAGGCCGCAGCCGCCGACGCCGGGACCGATGCCGTCGAGCGACCCACGACGTGAGCACGTAGACCACATCCGGGAGGACCACCGTCATGGCCATCATCGAAGAGCTGCGTACCCCCCTCTACTTCGCCGCCGGCACCGCCGACCTCGCCGTCCAGCAGGCCCGCAAGGTGCCCGGCCTGATCGAGCAGCTCGCCGCCGAGGCGCCCGCGCGGATCGAGGCCGTGCGCCGGACGGACCCGAAGGCCGTGCAGGAGAAGGTCACCGCGCAGGCCAAGGAGGCCCAGGCGGTCGTCCAGGCCAAGGTCGCCGAGGTGGTCGGCGGGCTCGACACCGACCTCAAGAAGCTCGGTGAGACCGCCCAGGACCTCGCCCTGCGCGGCGTCGGCGTGGCCGCCGAGTACGCGGTCAAGGCGCGGGAGAAGTACGAGGAGGTCGCCGCCCACGGCGAGGAGGCCGTCAAGGCGTGGCGGGGCGAGGCCGCCGAGGAGATCACCGAGATCGCCGTCGTCGTCGAGCCCGAGGCCCCGAAGGCCGAGGAGAAGAAGGCCGAGGAGACCAAGGCCGCCGAGGTCGGCGAGGCTCCCAAGGCCAAGGCCCCCGCCCGCAAGGCCGCCGCCCGCAAGGCCCCGGCCAAGAAGACGGTCTCCGTCACCGAGAAGTAGGCGGAGGAAGAGGTACGGCTTCAGCGTGCCGGGCACCATCAGGGTGGCCCGCGCGTTGAAGCGGGTACCTTGACGGCGAGAGCCGCGAGGCGCATTCCCACTCACGAGGCGGTACGCAGATGTTCGGCACGAGCTTCGGTTCCTTCTTCTGGAACTTCGATTCGATCCTCTGGCTGGTCATCGGTCTGGTCATGCTCGGCTTCGCCGTGGCCGCCTTCCTCTTCGCGGCCACGGCGCGCGAGGACGCCTACCGCGCGGCCGACAAGCAGACCAAGAAGTTCTGGCTGATCCTGCTGGGCGTCAACCTGGTGCTGAACCTGGTGCTGCCGATGCTCTTCCTGCAGATCGCCGGCCTCATCGCGGCCATCGTCTTCATGGTCGACGTCCGGCCCGCCCTCCGGCAGGTCTCGGGCGGCGGCCGCCGCGGCGGCTCCAGCAGCGACGGCCCCTACGGTCCGTACAACGGCGGCCGCTGACCAGCGCGGCGCACGCATCAGCGAAGGGCCCGGACGGCATGGCTGCCGTCCGGGCCCTTCCGCTGAGGCTCCCTACCGCCGCCGGTCCAGCAGCAGCACCGCCACGTCGTCCGTCAGCTCGCCGCCGTTCAGCGCGCGGACCTCCGTCACCGCCGCCTCCAGGAGCTCCTCGCCCCGCAGGCCCTCCGTCAGCTGACGGTTGACCATGTCGACCATCCCGTCCTGGCCGAGGCGCGGCGACTCCGGCCCCGCCGAGCGGCCCTCGATCAGACCGTCGGTGTACATCATCAGGCTCCACGACGCGCCCAGCTCCACCTGCCGGCGCGGCCAGCGCGCCCGCGGCAGCAGCCCGAGCGCCGGGCCGCTGTCCTCGTACGGCAGCAGCTGCGCGGCCCGCCCGTGCCGGGCGATCAGCGGCGAGGGGTGGCCGGCCAGGCACAGGCCCGCCCGCCGTCCGTCCGGGGCGATGTCCACCGTGCAGAGCGTCGCGAAGATCTCCTCGCTCTCCCGCTCGTGCTCCAGGACCTGCTGCAGCGTCGAGAGCAGTTCGTCCCCGCACAGCCCGGCGAAGGTCAGCGCCCGCCAGGCGATGCGCAGCTCCACGCCGAGCGCCGCCTCGTCCGGGCCGTGCCCGCAGACGTCGCCGATCATCGCGTGGACCGTGCCGTCGGGCGTGCGGACCGTGTCGTAGAAGTCGCCGCCGAGCAGCGCCCGGGAGCGGCCCGGCCGGTACCGGGCGGCGAACCGCAGGTCCGAGCCCTCGAGCAGCGGCGTGGGCAGCAGCCCGCGCTCCAGGCGGGCGTTCTCCTGGGCGCGCAGCTTGGACTCGGCCAGCTTCACCTGGGTCGAGTCGGCGCGCTTGCGCTCCACGGCGTAGCGGATCGCCCGGCTCAGCAGCCGGCCGTCGAGCTCCTCACGGAACAGGTGGTCCTGCGCCCCGACCCGTACCGCCTCGGCGGCCAGCTCGGCGTCCGAGGAGGCCGCGAGGGCCAGCACGGCGTGCCGCGGCGCGAGGCGCAGTACGTGGTGCAGCAGGGCGAGCGGGTCGTCGCCCGCGCCGGGCAGGGCGAGGTCGACCAGGACGCAGTGCACGTCGTCGGTGAGCAGCCGCTCCGCCTCGGTGAGGTTGCGGGCGGTACGGATGCGCAGCCGGGTCCCGGCGCCGTCGAGCAGCTCCGGTACCGCGAACGCGCCTGCCGGGTCGTCCTCGATCACCAGCAGCGTCAGATCGGCGCCAGTGGCTGTGCCGGCCTCCACGACGGGGGCCGCCGAAGTGGTCCTCTGTCGCGGTACGGGTACGGGCATGGTCCTGGTTTCCTTCCCTCCCCCCGAGGGCACGGCGGGACGCGAACCGCGCCCTACCGACGGGGACCATAGCGGTATCGCACGGTGCAGCGGAATGGCGATCACGCCGTGAACATCCAAGAGCCTTGGCATATGCCGCGCATGGGGAGGATGTCGCCCGGGGGGCCATGACGAACATCACGCGGCCTTCACGCGGTCTTCACGTCGATTGTGGCTTCGCTCACCGTGGTGGCGGGCGCTCACAGCCGGCGCACCGGTCGCACACGGCTCGCTCATCACTCGCCCACCGCGGCCTGTTACGCGCTCACCGTCGCCCGCCACGCTCACGGTCGCCCGTCACGTGCTCACCGCTCCGGGCGGACGACCCCGAGGATCTCCATGGAGCCCGCGCCGGCCAGGGTGACGTTTCGTCCCGGCCGCGGGGCGTGGACCATCGCGCCGTTCCCCACGTACATGCCGATGTGGCTGGCGTCCTTGTAGTAGACGATCAGGTCGCCGGGCCGCATGTCCTTGATCTCCACCCGGGGCAGCAGCCGCCACTGCTCCTGCGAGGTGCGCGGGATGTTCTGCCCGGCGACGCCCCAGGCCCGCTGGGTCAGCCCGGAGCAGTCGTACGACCCGGGCCCCTCGGCGCCCCACACGTACGGCTTGCCGATCTGGGCGGTGGCGAACTGGACGGCCTTCCTGCCCTGCTCCGTCGCCTTGCCGTTCAGCTCCTTGAGGATGCCGGAGCTCAGCCAGGTCGTCTGCATGCGGTACTGGGCGTCCTCCTCCAGCTGCAGCAGCCGGGCCCGCTCCTCGGCGGCCAGTTCGGACTCCAGCTTCTTCGCTGCGGCGATCTTGTCGTTGATCTCCTTCTTCGCCCTGGCCTGCTTGACGCGGTTGGCCTCCAGCTTGGTCCAGTTCTCGCCGGCCTCCTCGGTGTAGGCCGTCAGTTCCCCCTGGGCGCGGTTCAGTTCGCCGAGGAGGTCCTTGGTCGCCTTCTGGCCCTGCTTGAGGCGGCCGGCGTTGTCGAGGAAGAGCTGCGGGTCGTCGGTGAGGACGAGCTGGGCGCCGTCGGGCAGTCCGCCGTTGCGGTACTGCGCGCGGGCCGCGGCGCCGGCGTGGGTCTTGAGCTCCTCGATCTTCGCCTGGCCGGCCACGATCATCCGGGCCAGCTGCACGATCTCGGCGGACTGCTGCTTGGTCTGCTCCTCGGCGAGGTTGTACGCGTCGGTGGCCGCGGCCGCCTTGCGGTACAGCGCGTCGATCTCCTTGCGGACCTCTTCGAGGGTCTTCTTCGGTGCGCCGGCGGGCGGCGCGGCCGGGGGCGGCTCAGGAGCGGCGTAGGCGGGCGAGGACAGAGGGGACAGCAACGTCACAGCGCTGACCACGGTGATCGCGGCGATGGCGCAACGGCGTCGGTTCACTGGCTCCCCCTGCTGGTTCCTGTCGGATCGTCATTGCCTGATTTACCGTCAGTAACTTCTCTGTGACCTTGGTGATAGTGCCATGCGACGGCGCAAAACGACAGAGGAAACCCGGGCCCGTCGGGTCGCTTCCCCCGAGAGGGGACGAAGGAGCGCGGTGATCCGTTCCCTGTTCGACTCCCGCCGCCCGGACCGCGGCTGAGGGACGCTCAGCGCTCCCCGCCCGGTGCTCCCGCTCAGTACTCCTGCTCGGCCCCGCCCGGCGCCAGCGCCGCCCAGTCGACCGTCACCTCGCCCTGCCGCCACCGCCGCGGCCCGTCCCGCAGCGGCCAGTCCGCCGCCAGGTCCCGCACCGACCGGATCCAGCGCTGCCGCGCACCGAGCGAGGCGTACGGGGCGGCCGCCGCCCACGCCCGGTCGAAGTCCCGCAGGAAGGCGTGCACCGGCTCGCCCGGCACGTTGCGGTGGATCAGCGCCTTCGGCAGCCGCTCCGCCAGGTCCGACGGCCGTTCCAGCGAGCCGAGCCGGGTGGCGAAGGTCACCGTGCGCGGCCCCTCCGGCCCCAGCGCCACCCACACGTGCCGCCGCCCGATCTCGTCGCAGGTCCCCTCGACCAGCAGCCCCTCCGGCGCCAGCCGCGCACACAGCCGCCGCCACACCGCGGCGACCTCCTCCTCGTCGTACTGGCGCAGCACGTTCGCCGCCCGGATCAACGCCACGTCGCCCGGCACCGGCACCTCGAAGCCGCCGTGCACGAAGGACAGCCCCTCGCACGCGTACGGCCGCGCCGCCTCGACCCGGGCCGGCTCGATCTCGATGCCGACGACCCGGGCGCGCGGATCGGCGGTGCGCAGCCGCCCGAGCAGCTCGACCGCGGTCCACGGCGCGGCCCCGTACCCGAGGTCCACCGCCACCGGCGGTCCGTCGGCGCGGCGCAGCGCGGGGCCGTGGACGGCGGCGATCCAGCGGTCCATGCGGCGCAGGCGATTGGGGTTGGTGGTCCCGCGGGTCGGGGTGCCGACGGGGCGGGTGGTGCGCGGGGCCATGGGACGAGCGTACGGGCCGGAACGGGGGCCGCGGACGGGGCCCGGCGGCGGGCCCGGAGCGCCGGTGTACCGGGCAATGAATTGGCAAAGCGCGGGGCCGGAGGAAATGAAGGGAGTCGTTCCGGTGTTGTGCGCGGTGGAGGACGGCCCCACGCCCTCCGGTCGTCATGCCCGAAGGGCGCAGGCGACCGCCGTACGCACCGCCCCTCAGCGCCCCGAGCGGAAGGACGCCGACGTGAGCCAGTACGTGTCCCGGTTCGCCGGCACCCTGGCGGCGCCGCCCAGGCTCCGTTTCCCCGGCCGGCACCGCACCCCGCGCCGGGTCGCCATGCTCAGCGTGCACACCTCCCCGCTGCACCAGCCGGGCACCGGCGACGCCGGCGGCATGAACGTGTACATCGTGGAGCTGGCCAAGCGGCTGGCCGCGATCGACATCGAGGTGGAGATCTTCACCCGGGCCACCGCCGGTGGCCTCGCGCCCGTCGTCGAGCTCGCCCCCGGCGTCCTGGTCCGGCACGTCGACGCCGGTCCGTACGAGGGCCTGGCCAAGGAGGAGCTGCCGGCCCAGCTGTGCGCCTTCACGCACGGCGTGATGCAGGCATGGGCGGGGCAGCGCCCCGGGTACTACGACCTCGTCCACTCGCACTACTGGCTCTCCGGCCACGTCGGCTGGCTGGCCGCCGAGCGCTGGGGCGTTCCGCTGGTCCACGCCATGCACACCATGGCCAAGGTCAAGAACGCGGCGCTGGCCTCGGGCGACACCCCCGAACCCACGGCGCGGGTCATCGGCGAGACCCAGATCGTCGCCGCGGCGGACCGGCTGATCGCCAACACCGCCGAGGAGGCCGACGAGCTCGTCCGCTTCTACGAGGCCGATCCCGGCAAGGTCGCCGTCGTCCACCCCGGTGTGAACCTGGACCACTTCCGTCCCGCGGACGGCCGGGCCGCCGCCCGCGCCCGCCTCGGGCTGCCGGCGGACGCCTTCATTCCCGTCTTCGCCGGCCGCATCCAGCCGCTGAAGGCCCCCGACATCCTGCTGCGCGCGGCCGCCCTCATGCTCGACCACGACCCGTCGCTGCGCTCGCGCATGGTCGTCCCGGTCGTCGGCGGCCCCAGCGGCAGCGGACTGGCCAGGCCGGAGGGGCTGCAGAAGCTCGCCGCGCGGCTCGGCATCGCGGACGTCGTCCGCTTCCACCCGCCGGTCGGGCAGGACCGGCTCGCGGACTGGTTCCGGGCGGCCTCGGTGCTCGTCATGCCCTCGTACAGCGAGTCCTTCGGGCTCGTCGCCATCGAGGCCCAGGCCGCCGGCACGCCGGTCGTCGCGGCCGCGGTCGGCGGACTGCCGGTGGCGGTGCGCGACGAGGTGACCGGCTTCCTGGTGCCGGGCCACGATCCGGCGGACTACGCGCGGGTGCTGGGCCGGTTCGCCGAGTCCCCGGAACTCGCGGCCCGCATGGGCGAGGCCGCCGCCCGGCACGCCGAGTCCTTCGGCTGGGACACGGCCGCGTCCGGTACGGCGGACGTGTACACGGCGGCGATGCACGACCGGCGGCTGCGCGAGCACGAGCACAGGCGTCGCGTACGCTCGCACCATGGCTGACGTCGCACGTGCCCGACAGGTCGTCGAGGAGACCCTCAAGGCCGCATCCACCGGCGAAGAGGGCTCACTCGAGTGGGAGTCCCCCGAGCCGGGTTCGTACGTGGTCAAACTCCCCGGCACCCGCAAGCTGTTCACGACCCTGTCGCTGCGGGTCGGCCGGCACTCGCTCTCGCTGAACGCCTTCGTCATCCGCCACCCGGACGAGAACGAGGCCGGCGTCCACCGCTGGCTCCTTGAGCGCAACCTCAAGTTGTACGGCGTGAGTTACGCGGTCGACCCGCTCGGCGACGTGTACCTGGCCGGCCGGCTGCCGCTGTCCGCGGTCGCCCCGGAGGAGCTGGACCGCCTCCTGGGCCAGGTCCTGGAGGCGGCGGACGGCGACTTCAACACCCTCCTGGAGCTCGGCTTCGCGTCGGCGATCCGGCGCGAGTACGAGTGGCGGGTGGCGCGCGGCGAGTCGACGCGGAACCTGGACGCGTTCGCGCACCTGACGCGCAAGAAGGCCGCGCGGGACTGACAGCGAGGGCCTGTCCGGCGGATCATGGCCGGGTCCGCGCCCGATCCGCCGGACCGTTCCTACGCCGCGGTGGGGTCCTTGACCGCGGTCGGCTGCTCGGGGGAGCCGCCCACCACCTCGTCCTCGCCCCTGCTCTCGTCCTTGCCCTCGTCCTCGTCCGACAGTGCCTTGCGCAGCCGGGTCGCGTACCCGACGGCCGCGGCGCAGCCGATGACGCCGCAGGCGATCCACAGCACCCCGGAACCGGGCCCCTCGACGATCCAGCCGGCCCCGATCGGGGCGACGAAGCCCGCGACGGACCAGGACATGCCCATGACGCCCTGGTAGCGCCCGCGGGCGTGCTCGGGGGCGAGCTTGGCGGTGGCGGCGGCGTTGGTGGGGACGTGCACCATTTCGCCGATCGTCCACACGACGACGGTCGCGGCGAAGAGCACGGGCGTGCCGGCGAGCGCGGTGGCGCCGGTGCCGACGGCGAAGAGCACCGAGGAGAGGGTCAGCAGCAGGACCGGGGAGCGCTTGTCGGTCAGCTTGTTGACCAGCAGCTGGAAGCCGACGATCACGACGCCGTTGACGGCGATGACCATGCCGTACGAGGACGGCGACAGGCCCTGCTCGGCCATGGTGAGCGGCAGGCCGACCCAGGGGGCGGTGAAGACCAGACAGACGAGCAGGTTGAGCAGGACGAGCGTGCGGAACGGGGCGTCCCTGAGCACGTCGAGCAGGCTCAGCTTCTCCTCGGCGACGGCGTTGCCGGCCTTGTCGACGGCGGTCTCGGGCCGGGTCTCGGGCAGCCGCAGGAAGACGATCAGGGCGCACAGGACGGTGGCGACGGCGTCGGCGATGAACAGGGTGCGGTAGCCGAGGACGATCGCGGCGCCGCCGCCGATGGCGGCGATGGCGAAGCCGAGGTTGAGGGCCCAGTAGTTGAGCGCGTAGGCGCGGCGCACGTCGTGCTCGGGGACCATGTCGGCGATGGTCGCGTTGATCGACGGCCGGACGGCCTGCATGGCGACGCCCATGAGCAGGACGACGACGGCGACGGCCCAGGCGCTGCGGACGAAGGCGAGCGAGCTGGTGCAGGCGGCGGCCGCGAGGTGCATCGTGACCATGGTGGGGCGGCGGCCCCAGCGGTCGGTGAGCAGTCCGCCGAGGGGCGAGCCGGCGATGCCGCCGAGGCCGTGCAGGGCCACGACCAGGCCGGCGAACCAGGCGGAGTGGCCGAGTTCCTGGGTGAGGAAGAGGGACAGGAAAGTCAGGACGAAGGCGCCGGTGCGGTTGACGAGGGTGGAGAGCCAGAGCCACCAGAAGCCACCGGGCAGTCCGGAGACGGTGGCGACGGCGGAGCGTCGTAGAGCGGCTATGGCCATGTGTGGGGGTCCCCCTGCGCGTAAGTGTCCCTGACGGTACGCGTAACTTACGGGCGGAGGAGGGGAGGCCGCCACCGAATTGACGGCCGCCGGGGGTGTCCGCCCCTCGGGCGCACCGCGCGGGCGCCGAACGGCGTCGATTAACCTCATACGCATGGCCGACGCACCGTACAAGCTGATCCTCCTCCGCCACGGCGAGAGCGAGTGGAACGCGAAGAACCTGTTCACCGGCTGGGTGGACGTCAATCTGACCGAGAAGGGCGAGAAGGAGGCAGTCCGCGGTGGCGAGCTCCTGAAGGACGCCGACCTGCTGCCCGACGTGCTCCACACGTCCCTCCAGAAGCGCGCCATCCGCACGGCGCAGCTGGCCCTGGAGGCCGCCGACCGCCACTGGATCCCGGTCCACCGCTCCTGGCGCCTGAACGAGCGCCACTACGGCGCGCTCCAGGGCAAGGACAAGGCGCAGACGCTCGCCGAGTTCGGCGAGGAGCAGTTCATGCTGTGGCGCCGCTCGTACGACACCCCGCCGCCGCCGCTCGCCGACGACAACGAGTACTCCCAGGCGAACGACGCCCGCTACGCGTCGATCCCGCCGGAGCTGCGCCCGCGGACGGAGTGCCTGAAGGACGTCGTCGAGCGCATGCTGCCGTACTGGTACGACGGCATCGTCCCGGACCTCCTGGCCGGCCGCACGGTCCTGGTCGCCGCCCACGGCAACAGCCTGCGCGCCCTGGTCAAGCACCTGGACGGCATCTCGGACGCGGACATCGCGGGCCTGAACATCCCCACGGGCATCCCGCTCGCCTACGAGCTCGACGAGAACTTCAAGCCCCTCAACCCCGGCGGCACCTACCTCGACCCGGAGGCCGCCGCGGCCGCCATCGAGGCCGTCAAGAACCAGGGCAAGAAGAAGTAACCTCTCGCGGGTCCCAGGTACGGGAGAGCCCCCTGCTCGCCGGTTCGGCGGGTGGGGGGCTTTCGCGTGGGTCCGCTACTTGTTGTGGCCGCCAGGTGCGTGGCCGGCCGGGTTCTGGTTCTCGCTCTCCTGCGTGAGGGTGTCGTTCTGGCAGCTGGGCTGCTGGCCGCCGGGCAGGTTGCCGGCGGGGTTGGTACAGGAGATGGGCTCTTCGTGGATCTTCGCGTCGGCGACTCCCGCGGTGCCGAGACCCAGCGCGAAGGACGCGGCGACCGCCGCGACCGCGGCTCCGACCCGCTTCATCATGGTTCCGGTCATGATGCCACCTCGCAAACCGGACGTATGTCCTTCCGCCCACGCTTGTCCTGTGCATCGCGGTTTGTCAAGGAAATGGGCCCAAAAGCGGAGGAGTTGACGAACTCGCGCGTAGGGTGACGTGACCGTTCGGTACGGTGCGTGCCACCGCCGGGAGGGCGGCTGTGCACCCGCCCCGCCGCGGCGCCGATATTCGGCGGCGGGGGCTCTGCGCGATCGTTTAGCGTGCGGGCATGAGTGGTGTCAGTGGGTTGCGCCTTGAGGTCGTCACGGCCGGGAACGTGGATGCCGTGCTCGCGTTGCGGGTGCATCCCGAGCAGGAGGACAACGTCGCGCCCGTCGCGACGTCGCTCGCCGAGGCGTACGCGTACGGGGAGAACGCCTGGCCGCGGGCGATCTACGACGGGGAGGAACTCGTCGGGTTCCTGATGGCGTTCCTCGACATCGAGTGGTCGGACGGCGGGCGGCGCAGCGGGCTGTGGCGGCTCAACATCGCCGCCGCGCACCAGGGCATGGGGTACGGGCGGTTCGCCGTCGAGGCCGTCGGGGACGAGCTGCGGCGGCGGGGCGTCTCGCAGCTTTACGTGAGCTGGCACCAGGGCGAGCACGGGCCCGGCGACTTCTACCGGCAGCTCGGCTTCCGGGAGACCGGCGAGCTCTCCGGGGACCAGGCCGTCGGGGTCCTCGCGATCTGACGCGGGCCCCGCCCCCGAGGGGCAGGGCCCGCGTACCCGACCGCGCCTAGCAGGCGCCACCGCACTGGCACGGGGCGCCCGACTGGCAGCCGCACCCGCAGCCCGAGCCGCAGCCGCAGGCGCCCAGCAGAGGCAGGAGCCGTTTCGGCTCCTCCGGCGCGGAGTCCGTCGTCGTGATGGGGGAATCGGCCATGGTGGTCCCTCCTCCAAGGCGGGGATCGCCTTCCTCCCCATGACATGCCCATCCGACACGGCGCATCAACGGCGCACGGAGGCGCTGCGGCGCCCAGGCGCTCGTTACGCGCCCTCGACCGGCGACTCCGCCGGCTGCAGCTCGTCCGCGTGCTCCCCCGTCACCAGGTACACCACACGCTTCGCCACGGACACCGCGTGGTCCGCGAACCGCTCGTAGTACCGGCCCAGCAGCGTCACGTCGACCGCCGTCTCGATGCCGTGCTTCCAGCGGTCGTCCATCAGGTGCTGGAACAGCGTCCGGTGCAGCAGGTCCATCTCGTCGTCGTCCTGCTCCAGCTGCAGCGCCAGATCGACGTCCTTCGTGATGATGACCTCCGCCGCCTTCGCCATCAGGCGCTGGGCCAGCTGTCCCATCTCCAGGATCGTCGCGTGCAGGTCCCGCGGCACCGCGGTGTCCGGGAACCGCAGCCGCGCCAGCTTCGCGACGTGCTGCGCCAGGTCGCCCGAGCGCTCCAGGTCCGCGCTCATCCGCAGCGAGGTCACCACGATCCGCAGGTCCGTCGCCACCGGCTGCTGCCGCGCGAGGAGCGCTATGGCCCGCGCCTCCAGGTCGTGCTGCAGGTCGTCGACCTTCTGGTCCGCGGCGATCACGCTCTCCGCGAGCTTCAGGTCCGCGTCGAGCATCGCCGTCGTGGCGCGCCCGATCGCCGACCCGACCAGGCGGGCCATCTCGACCAGGCTCTCGCCGATCGAGTCCAGTTCCTCGTGGTACGCGTCGCGCATCGTGGTCCTCTCTTCACGACAGTCCGGGGTCAGTCAGGAATGACCAGGCATGAACGGGTGAAGCCTCGGACCCCTACGTTGCCACGGTCTGCCCCGTACAAGTCGGGCGCTGCCACCGCAAGTGAACCAGCCCTTTCCCCCCGGTGAACTCTGGGCGACCCCGGCCGCCGAGCGGTTCGCACCAAATGAACCCGGACCGTCCCCACGGTGAACTCTGGGCGACGACTGTTCGAGCAGCCACTCGGACGGCTGGGAGAGTGTCCGCGACCCCGCATAACCTGGATGGCATGGACGTGAACGCGGCGGTCGCCGCATTGGCTGCGATCGCCGGTGTCTGCACCGGCGTGATCGCCATGCTGGCGTTCCGCTGGAGCGAACGCGACCAGGCACGCCCGACCCGTACCTCCCTGCACACCGACGCGGTCCTGCCGCCCGGTGTGGACACGGTGCTGTCGGTGCTCCGCTCCTCCGCCGTCGTCCTCGACGAGAGCGACTCCGTCGTCAAGGCAAGCTCCGCGGCGTACGCCCTGGGGCTGGTCCGCGGCGGCAAGCTCGCCGTCGAGCCCATGCTCAACATGGCCCGCGACACCCGCAGGGACGGCGAGATACGGCAGGTCGAGCTGGACCTGCCGAGACGCGGCACCGGACGCGGCGAGGCGCTCGCCGTCTCCGCCCGCGTCGCCCCCCTGGGCTCCCGCCTGGTCCTGCTGCTCGTCGAGGACCTGACGGAGGCCCGCCGCATCGAAGCCGTGCGCCGTGACTTCGTCGCCAACGTGAGTCACGAGCTCAAGACTCCGGTCGGTGCGCTCTCCCTGCTCTCCGAGGCCGTCATGGACGCCTCGGACGACCCCGAGGCGGTCACCCGCTTCGCCGGCCGCATGCAGATCGAGGCGACCCGGCTGACCAATCTGGTCCAGGAGCTCATCGACCTCTCGCGGGTGCAGGACGACGACCCGCTGGACGACGCCGAGCCGGTCCGGGTGGACGAGCTGGTCGCCGAGGCGATCGACCGCTCCCGGCACACCGCGACCACGAAGCAGATCACCGTGGCGTCCGGAGGAAGTGCCGGGCTGCACGTCTGGGGCCACCGCGGGCAGCTCGCCGCGGCCCTGGGCAACCTCGTCGAGAACGCCGTCAACTACTCACCGGCGCGGACCCGGGTCGGTATCGCCGCCCGCCGCGTCACCGCACCCGGCGGAGACCTGATCGAGATAGCCGTGACCGACCAGGGCATCGGCATCTCGGAGAAGGACCGCGAGCGGATCTTCGAACGCTTCTACCGGGTCGACCCGGCCCGCTCCCGTGCCACCGGCGGCACGGGTCTGGGCCTGGCCATCGTCAAGCACGTGGCCGCCTCGCACGGCGGGGAGGTCACGGTCTGGAGCACCGAGGGTCAGGGCTCCACCTTCACCCTGCGACTGCCCGAGGCGGGTTCCGTACGGAACCGCGACGACTCCGACGCGGACAGCGCCGGCGACGTCGACCACGCCCCCGACACCACCACCGAACCACTCCCTGCCCCGGAGGTCCTTCCGTGACCCGAGTGCTTGTCGTCGAGGATGAGGAATCCTTCAGCGACGCCCTGTCGTACATGCTCCGCAAAGAGGGCTTCGAGGTCGCCGTGGCGACCACCGGGCCCGACGGACTCGACGAGTTCGAGCGCAACGGGGCCGACCTCGTCCTCCTCGACCTGATGCTGCCGGGTCTGCCCGGTACGGAGGTCTGCCGCCAGCTGCGCGGGCGCTCCAACGTCCCGGTCATCATGGTGACGGCCAAGGACAGCGAGATCGACAAGGTCGTCGGCCTGGAGATAGGAGCCGACGACTACGTGACCAAGCCCTTCTCCTCGCGGGAGCTGGTCGCCCGCATCCGCGCGGTGCTGCGCCGCCGCGGGGAGCCGGAGGAGGTCACCCCCGCCGCCCTGGAGGCCGGCCCGGTCCGCATGGACGTCGACCGCCATGTGGTGACGGTCGCCGGCGGCAAGGTCGACCTGCCGCTGAAGGAGTTCGACCTCCTGGAGATGCTGCTGCGCAACGCGGGCCGCGTCCTCACCCGCATGCAGCTCATCGACCGCGTCTGGGGCGCCGACTACGTCGGCGACACCAAGACCCTCGACGTCCACGTCAAGCGCCTCCGCGCCAAGATCGAGCCGGACCCGGGCGCGCCCCGGTACCTGGTGACGGTGCGGGGTCTCGGCTACAAGTTCGAGCCGTAAAGAGCGGGGAGCGCCCCGGTCGGCGGACGGAGTCCGGCGCAGCGTCCCGATGCCTGGGAGGCCCCTCGGGGCCGAGCGGTGCGAGGGGCGCACGCGGGACCGGGCTCGAACCGGACCCGGGCGCGCCGCGCTGCCTGGTGACGGTGCGGGGCCTGGGCTACACGTTCGAGCGGTGAGGAGCGGCTCGCCCCGGTCGGCGGATCGGGCGCGAGGCTCGTGCGTATGCGGCTCGTGCGTATGCGAAAGGGCGCCCTGCCGGATTGCTCCGGCGGGGCGCCCTTTCGCGTGTGTCAGTGACCCGCGCCGTGGCCGGCGTCGCCCGTGGGCTCGCCGGTCTCGGGGGCCGTCGGCTCGCCGGTGGGCTTCTGCGTGGGCTTGCCCGGCTTCGCCGGCGGGGCCGGGATCTCCGTCGGGCCGTAGCCCTCGAAGTAGCTCGTCGCCGGGACGACGAACGCCTGCAGGCCGACGTCGCCGGTCTTGCTGAGCTTGAAGACGACCTCCTGCACGTCGCCGTTCTTGCGCTCCGGCACGCCCTTCTGGATCACGGCGGTCGCGTTGCCCTCGCCGCCGATGACGACCGAGCCGCCGGCCGGTACGACGACCGGGCCCGCGCCCTTGGCGGGGGTCAGCTTCACCGTGGCCGCGGTGCCCGGCAGGGTGATCGACTCGAGGGTCTGCTGCCCCTGACCGTTGTTGAAGATCGTCGCCGAGACGACCGCGGGACCCCGTCGGCCGGACTCGGGCTGGGTGATCACCAGCACGTTCTGGATCTGGACGTCCTCGACCGTGACGGCCGCGTTGTCCGGCTTGACGCCGAGGGTCTGCGCGTTGTTGCCAGCGCCGCAGGCGGTCAGCGAGGCGATCGAGATCACGATGGCGGTGGCGGCGAGGGCGCCGCGTCGAAGGCTGCGGCTCACGGCGGCGGCAACTCCTAGGACGTACGGACGGGCTAAGGAACAGCTAAGGGTGTGTCAGCGCGCTTAGGTTACCGAGCCTCACTCTCGGTCCCGCACCCGACCCGCCCCTTCCGCCCCCGACGTCCCACGGGGGACCCCTTCGGACCGGCGCCCCGGCCCGCCCGGCCGCGTTCGGGATTCGCCTCCCGTTCACATATCCGCCTTGATCAATTCGCCATTTCCGCAGGAAATCCCGGAAGCCCCCGTGATCAATTCAGGAAAGTGTCACGGGCACCCCCGTACGAGTGAGCGATCCTCGAACGGAGCGCGCGGAGATCGGTACACTGAACCGGACAAACCTGGGCATCCCTCGCCTCTTCCGGGCTTCCGGGCAGCTGTGACACGCGCGTTTCTCTCCGTTCACACAGCCCGTCCGACCTGCGAATACCGCCCTCCGGAAGCCCGCCGCAGCACGTTCGCGTCGCTGTTGTCAAGCCCCGAGATATGCCCTGACCTGCGAAAACGCCATTCAGAAGAAGCCGTATCCGTGTTACCCTGGATAGCCACGGAAGGGGTACCTGTCACATGACGTTCAAGGTTGGCGACACCGTGGTCTATCCCCATCACGGGGCCGCGCTGATCGAGGCCATCGAAACTCGCCAGATCAAAGGCGTGGACAAGACCTACTTGGTGCTCAAGGTCGCTCAGGGCGACCTGACGGTTCGTGTGCCGGCGGACAATGCGGAGTTCGTCGGTGTGCGTGACGTAGTCGGTCAGGACGGGCTGGACCGGGTCTTCGAGGTGCTGCGTGCACCGTACGCCGAGGAGCCGACCAACTGGTCCCGTCGCTACAAGGCAAATCTCGAGAAGCTCGCCTCCGGCGATGTCATCAAGGTCGCCGAAGTAGTGCGCGACCTGTGGCGCCGGGAGCGCGAGCGCGGTCTTTCCGCAGGCGAGAAGCGCATGCTCGCCAAGGCTCGCCAGATCCTGGTGAGCGAGCTGGCCCTCGCGGAGAACACGAACGAGGACAAGGCCGAGGCTCTCCTCGACGAGGTCCTCGCGTCCTGACGCGATCGCGATATCAATGCCGCGGTGCCCGCTGACGCTCTGTGAGCTGTGACTCACAGTGCCGTCGCCGGGCACTGCGGCATGTTCGTCTCCTGAAACACCCCCACCACACTCGGCCTCATGCCGCCCACTCGTCCCGTGGAGCGCATGCGTACGCACGGCGCCGGCGCGACCTCACCTGACCAAGTCGTCACGGAAAGGGCCCGGTCAAGGCGTCGCGCCCGGCACGATGGAGGCCATACCCACAAGGGCCGAGGAAACAAACCTGCCGGAGTGCAACCGATGTCAGACGAAACGCGTCCTCTCCGCACCGCCGCCGTGATTCCCGCGGCCGGCCGGGGCGTCAGGCTCGGCCCCGGGGCCCCCAAGGCGCTCCGCGCGCTGAACGGCACCCCCATGCTCGTCCACGCCGTCCGCGCCATGGCCGCCTCCCGCGCCGTCTCGCTGGTCGTCGTGGTCGCCCCCGCCGACGGCGTCGGCGAGGTCAAGCGCCTCCTCGACGAGCACGCCCTGCCCTCCCGCACCGACTACCTGGTCGTCCCCGGCGGCGACGCCCGCCAGGAGTCCGTACGGCTCGGGCTCGAGGCGCTGCCCGAGGGCATCGACATCGTCCTCGTCCACGACGCCGCCCGCCCCCTCGTCCCGGTCGACACGGTCGACGCCGTCGTCGAGGCGGTCCGTGACGGCGCCGTCGCCGTCGTCCCCGCGCTGCCGCTGGCCGACACCGTCAAGGAGGTCGAGCCGACCGCGCCCGGCGAACCCGAGCCCGTCGTCGCCACCCCCGAGCGCGCCCGGCTGCGCGCCGTCCAGACCCCCCAGGGCTTCGACCACGACACGCTGGTCAACGCCCACGCCACCATCGCCCTCGCCGGCGACGGCGCCACCGACGACGCCGGCATGGTCGAACGCCTCGGCGCGCCCGTCGTCGTCGTGCCCGGCCACGAAGAGGCCTTCAAGGTGACCCGCCCCCTCGACCTCGTCCTCGCCGAGGCCGTACTCGCCCGCAGGAGGGCCAACGATGGCTTCTGAGAACCACGCGCTGCCGCTGATCCCCCGTACCGGCATCGGCACCGACGTCCACGCCTTCGAGCGGGGCCGCGAACTGTGGTGCGCGGGGCTGCTCTGGGACGGTGAGGAGTACGGGCTCGCTGGGCACTCCGACGGCGACGTCGCCGCCCACGCCGCCTGCGACGCGCTCTTCTCCGCCGCCGGCGTCGGCGACCTCGGCGCCCACTTCGGCACCTCCCGCCCCGAGTGGTCCGGCGCCGCCGGCGTCACCCTGCTCGCCGAGGCCGCCCGCATCGTCCGCGCCGAGGGCTACGAGATCGGCAACATCGCCGTCCAGGTCATCGGCGTCCGCCCCAAGATCGGCAAGCGCCGCGACGAGGCCCAGAAGGTGCTCAGCGAGGCCGCCGGCGCGCCCGTCTCCGTCTCCGGCACCACCACCGACGGGCTCGGCCTCACCGGCCGCGCCGAGGGCCTGGCCGCCATCGCCACCGCACTGGTGTACACCGCCCCGCGGTAGCGGGCCGTGCGTGTACGGGCAGCCGGCTCGTACACGTACGAGCAGCCTGCCCGTACACGTAAGGGCGGTCGGCTCGTACGCGTAAGGGCGGTGTGCCCGTACGCGCATCGGGTAGCCAACCTGACACGTTCCGAAAAAGTCGCCCCGCGAACCGGGAATCGGGCGCGGGGCACTCACACGCGCCCACTACCCTGGAGTGGTGACCATTCGCCTGTACGACACCAGCGCCCGGCAGATCCGCGACTTCACCCCGCTCAAGCCGGGCCATGTCTCGATCTACCTCTGTGGCGCCACCGTGCAGAGCGCCCCGCACATCGGCCACATCCGTTCGGGCCTGAACTTCGACATCATGCGCCGCTGGTTCGCCTACCGCGGCTACGACGTCACCTTCGTCCGCAACGTCACCGACATCGACGACAAGATCATCACCAAGTCCGTCGACCAGG
The DNA here is from genome assembly GCF_045348655.1 of Streptomyces solicamelliae. Lineage (NCBI taxonomy): Bacteria > Bacillati > Actinomycetota > Actinomycetes > Kitasatosporales > Streptomycetaceae > Streptomyces > Streptomyces solicamelliae. The sequence continues at coordinate 3,285,848 of NZ_CP160404.1, read as the reverse complement.
GCCGCCCCTGGTGGTCCATCGGCTACGAGAACGAGCGGGCCTTCAACACCGGCTACGACGCCCTCGGCTGCCTGCCGCCCACCTACGAGCCGCGGGCCACCGGCCATGTCACCGAGATGGTCGAGATGATGCGCGGCCTCATCGAGCGCGGCCACGCCTACGAGGCCGACGGCAGCGTCTACTTCGACGTCCGCTCGTTCCCCGACTACCTGTCGCTGTCCAACCAGGACATCGACGACCTGCGCCAGCCCACCGAGGAAGGCATCACCGGCAAGCGCGACCCCCGCGACTTCGCCATGTGGAAGGCCACCAAGCCCGGCGAGCCCGACTGGGAGACCCCCTGGGGCCGCGGCCGCCCCGGCTGGCACCTCGAGTGCTCCGCCATGGCGCACAAGTACCTCGGCTCCGCCTTCGACATCCACGGCGGCGGCCTCGACCTGATCTTCCCGCACCACGAGAACGAGATCGCCCAGGCCAAGGCCTTCGGCGACGACTTCGCCCAGTACTGGGTGCACAACGCCTGGGTCACCATGAGCGGCGAGAAGATGTCCAAGTCGCTCGGCAACTCCGTGCTCATCGAGGAGATGGTCAAGCGCTGGCGCCCCGTCGTCCTGCGCTACTACCTCGGCACCCCGCACTACCGCTCCATGATCGAGTACAGCGAGGAGGCGCTGCAGGAGGCCGAGGCGGCGTACGCCCGCATCGAGGGCTTCATCCAGCGCGTCGTCGAGAAGGCCGGCGAGGTCGCCCCCGCCGACGAGGTCCCGACCGCCTTCGCCGAGGCCATGGACGACGACCTCGGCGTCCCCCAGGCCCTCGCCGTCCTGCACACCACCGTCCGCCAGGGCAACAGCGCCCTGGCCGCCGACGACAAGGAAGCCGCAGTCGCCCGGCTCGCCGAGGTCCGCGCCATGCTCGGCGTCCTCGGCCTCGACCCGCTCGACCCGCACTGGGCCGGCGAGGCCGACCGCGGCGCCGGCGCCGAACTCCACGGCGTCGTCGACAGCCTCGTACGCCTCGTGCTCCAGCAGCGCGAATCCGCCCGCGAGCGCAAGGACTGGGCCACCGCGGACGCCATCCGCGACCAGCTCAACCAGTCCGGGCTCGCCATCGAGGACAGCCCCGACGGCCCTCGCTGGTCGATCGCCCACCGCTGATGATGTGCCGCCCGGGTCCCCGGGCGGCACACTTCAATTGCAGACTTCGTACGCGCGCGCCACGCGCCGTACGCCCGCAGCAGTACGCAGTAGAGGAAACAGGTAGTCATGGCCGGGAACAGCCAGCGCAGGAACCGCCGCACGTCCAACAAGAAGGGCGCGACGGTCGGCAGCGGTGGCCAGCGGCGCAAGGGCCTGGAGGGCAAGGGCCCCACGCCGCCCGCCTCCGCCCGCAAGGGACACAAGAAGAACCGCATCGCCAACGCCCAGGCCAAGCAGGCCGCCCACCGCCGCCCCGCCCCGCGCCGCGGCGGCCCCAAGGGCAGCAGCGAGATGGTCGTCGGCCGCAACCCCGTCTACGAGGCCCTGCGTGACGGCGTCCCCGCGGTCACCCTGTACGTCCAGCAGTTCATCGACAACGACGAGCGCGTCCGTGACGTCCTCAAGCTCGCCGGCGAGCGCGGCAACATCAACCTGATGGAGGCCCCCCGCCCCGAGCTCGACCGGATGACCGGCGGCCTCAACCACCAGGGCCTCGTCCTGCAGGTCCCGCCCTACGAGTACGCGCACCCCGAGGACCTCACCGAGGCCGCGTACGACAACGGCGAGGACCCCCTGATCGTCGCCCTCGACGGCGTCACCGACCCGCGCAACCTCGGCGCGATCGTCCGCTCCACCTCCGCCTTCGGCGGCCACGGCGTGGTCATCCCCGAGCGCCGCGCCGCCGGCATGACCGCCGGCGCCTGGAAGTCCTCCGCCGGCACCGCCGCCCGCACTCCCGTCGCCAAGGTCACCAACCTGACCCGCGCCCTGGAGGGCTTCCAGAAGGACGGCCTGACCGTCGTCGGCCTCGCCGCCGACGGCGAGCACACCGTCGAGGACCTCGAGGCCCTGGACGGCCCCGTCGTCATCGTCATCGGCAGCGAGGGCAAGGGCCTCGGCCGCCTCGTCGGCGAGACCTGCGACTACCGCGTCCGCATCTCCATGCCCGGCGGAGCCGAGTCCCTCAACGCCGGCGTCGCCGCCGGCATCGTCCTCTACGAGGTCGCGCGCCGCCGCAACACCCGCTGACGCAGCGCATCGCACCGCACCGCACGGCGTCACACCGCACACCCCGGACCGGGCCCGGCTCTCTGAGCTGGGCCCTTTCCGTACTTCCCGCCCATACCCGCCGATCTTGACGGGTCTCGGACATTCATCGGCCGTCAAGGCAGTGTCCTAAACCCACATCACTCGGTTAGATGAGTGTGGACACAAGAACTCCCCGGCCGGGATTCGACGATCAGCCCGCGCTGAGCATGATCAAAGTGGATTCCGACCCCGCGCAGGTCATCGTGAACCACGCCAGCTTCCGCGTCCGGCTCGGCCCCGCCCAGCAGCCCCGGTTCGCCGTCCCCCGCGCCGCCGCGGCCGGCGCCGCACGACGACGCACCCCCGTCGTATGGACCGGCAAATCCTCCCCGGGCGCCACCGGACTCCTCCAGGCCGTACGGGAATCCTCCGTCTCCACGCTCGAACCCCCGGACACCGGCGCCACCCAGACCATCCCGCGCATCGACCAGACGATGCCCACCCCCATCGTCCCCGCCGCCCCGCTGCTGCCCCCCATGCGGCGCGCGGAAGGCGCGTACGACGAGGTCTACGAGACGGAACCGGCCCGCGGCGGATACGGCGACGGCGACTACAGCGACTACAGCGACTACGGCAACCACGACAACCACGGCGACGGCACCGACGAACGCGCCCGCCGCCACGCCGCCGATCCCCTCCGGCACGCCTACTACCCCGGCCGCCGCATGAACCTCGGCGTGGTGCTCCTCCCGCTCCGCGTCTTCCTCGGCTTCATCTCCATCTACGCCGGCATGGGCAAACTCTGCGACCCCGTCTACTTCGACGGCGGCGAACGCGGCTCCATGGTCAAGTGGCTCAACTCGCTCCACCCCTGGGGCCTCGCCGAACCCCTGCGCGACTTCGCCCTCGCCCACCCCGTCGGCGCCGGCCTCACCGTCGCCTTCCTCCAGGTCGTCGTCGGCGTCCTCACCGTCCTCGGCCTCTGGCAGCGCGTCGCCGCCGTCGTCGGCGCCCTGCTCTCCGCCGCGCTGATCCTCACCGTCAGCTGGAAGACCGTCCCCGTCTACGACGCGCCCGACATCATCTACCTCGCCGCCTGGTCCCCCCTGATCATCGCCGGCGCCCCCGTCTACTCCATCGACGGCCGCCTCGCCGGCGAAGCCTGGCGCACCCTCGGACCCCGCTCCGAACTCTGGGACCTCCGCCGTCGCGTCCTGCGCCGCGGCGCCGTCGTCACCGCCGTCGTCATCGGCCTGACCCTCCTCATCGGCTCCATGCTCGGCGGCGCCGTCCGCTCCACCGAGATGGTCACCGTCCCCGGGCGCGACGACGACCCCATCAACCACCTCCCCGGCCAGCCGCTCCCGCCCGAGCCCGGCGAGCGCAGCCCCTCCCGGACCGCCGAGTCCCGCCCCTCGCCCTCCCGCACGGGCGGCGAGGGCACCGAGGACGACGACGAGCCGAAGGGCGAGTCCTCCCCCTCCGAGACCGTCCGCGAGTCCGGCTCCGTCGAGCAGCGCCCCACCGCCACCCAGGGCTCCGGCGACGACGCGCCCGGCCAGTCCGGCCCGGCCGACCCCCCGCCGCCCCCGCCCGGCCCCACCGGCACCGGCGGCGCCGGCGACGGCGGCTCCTCCGACGGCGGCGGCAACGAGGAGGGCGGCTCGTCCTCCGGCGCGGGCAACAGGAACCCGATCGGCGGGCTCCTGGGCTGAGCCCGGCACGAAGAGGGGCGGCGCACCTGCCGGGTGCGCCGCCCCTCTCGTACGTACGGGACTCGGGTACGGGACGCAGGTACGGGACTCAAAGGCACCCCGTCTCCGTACCTGCCTCCCGTCCCGTACGTGCCTCAGGTACCCGTCCCCGTACGTGCCTCAGGTACGCGTCTCCGTACGTGCCTCAGGTACGCGTCTCCGTACGTGCCTCAGGTACGCGTCCCCGCCAGCTCCTTCGCCGCCTCCGTGAGGTCCTTGGCGGTGTCGATCGCCCGCCAGTACGCGCCCTGCGGCAGCGGATAGCCGGCGAGCCGCCGCTCCCGGGCCAGCCGGGGGAACGTGGTGCGTTCGTGGTCCCCGCGCTCCGGGAGCTGGTCGGTGAAGTCCGCGGAGAAGACGTACACGCCCGCGTTGATGAGGTACGGGGAGGGCGGTGCCTCGATGAAGTCCGTGATGTGACCGAAGGCGTCGGTCTCGACGGCGCCCCACGGGATGCGGGGGCGGGCCAGGGCCAGGGTGGCGGTGGCGTCCCGCTCGGCGTGGAACTCGGCCATGTCACGCAGCGAGAAGCGGGTCCAGATGTCGCCGTTGGTGGCGTACCAGGGCTGCCCCGGCTCGGGGAGATGCGCGGCGGCGTACTTGAGGCCGCCGCCGCGGCCCAGCGGCTCCGACTCGACGACCGTGGTCACCCGGAGCGGCAGCTCGGCGCTCTCCAGCCAGTCCTGGAGCACCTCGGCGAGATGGCCGCAGGACACGACGGCGTCGGTGACGCCCTCGGAGGCCAGCCAGGAAAGCTGATGGCCGATGATCGGGGTCCCGGTGCCCGGGATCTCGACCATCGGCTTGGGGCGGTCGTCGGTGTAGGGGCGCAGACGCGAGCCCTGGCCACCCGCCAGGACCACCGCCTGCGTCGGAGAGGTATGCATACGGCGAACGATATGCGCCCCCTCGCGGAGGGACGGGGACGGCGCTCAGGGGGCGCCGCGGGAGGCCGCTCGGGAGCCGGCCTGCGGGGCGGCTCAGGAGGCGGCCATGACGCCGGTCGCGAAGGACGTGTCGCAGACCGGGCGCGAGAAGGACTGGGCGCGCGTGGGGCCGTACTGCTTCACGGCGGCGCGGCCGAGGGCGCGGGCGATGTCCATGCAGTGCCTGGCGAGCGACGGACGCGCCTCGACCTCGCGCTGCAAGTGGGTCAGCGCCGTCCCGGGGTCCTTCTGCTGAAGCTCTGCGAGCAGCCGGTCGCGCAGAATATCCTGCGGCGCACGGGACTTGGCGGGCGTCGAGACGTCCGCGGAGGACGCGCTCAGCATCTGGGTCCCCTGGGCCTGTCCGGCCCACGGAACGGCGGACACCGCGAGCGTTCCGGAGAGCACCAGGACGACGGGCAGGACGAGTGCGAGAGAGCGGCCGATGCGGCGGGCTGTGTGGGTCACGGAGCGAGCGTAGCGGCCGGTAGTGATATGGCGACATTTAGTCACTCTCGCGGGGGACGGTTCGAGGTGGTTTTTCGAATCCCGTGTTGACGCGCGGCGGCGGGATCGCCCGGTATTCGTCGACTCGGGCGGAAACGCACGGCGGCCCCGCACCTGCAACAGGTACGGGGCCGGGTGCGGCTGTCGCTCGGGCGGGTCAGTCGCTGAGACGCTCGCCCGTGGAGGTCGAGAACACGTGGATCTCGCCCGCGCGCGGTACGACGTGCAGCTCGGAGCCCTTCTCCGGGACGTTGCGGCCGCCGACGCGGACCACGAGGTCCTTGTCCGCGCCGCCGACACGCGCGGAGCCGTACACGTAACCGTCGGCGCCGAGCTCCTCGACGACGTTCACGGAGACGGCCAGCCCCTCGTCGCTGTCCGCACCGGACACGTCGAAGTGCTCGGGACGGACGCCGACGGTGACGGTCTTGTCGCCGTTGGCGGACGCGGCGGAGAGCGCGTCGCGCGAGACGGGGACGACGCTGTTGCCGAACTTGACGCCGCCGTCGGTGATCGGCACCTCGACGAGGTTCATGGCGGGGGAGCCGATGAAGCCGGCGACGAAGAGGTTGGCGGGCTTGTCGTACATGTTGCGCGGCGTGTCGACCTGCTGGAGCAGACCGTCCTTGAGCACGGCCACCCGGTCGCCCATGGTCATGGCCTCGACCTGGTCGTGCGTGACGTAGACGGTGGTGATCCCGAGCCGGCGCTGCAGCGACGCGATCTGCGTACGGGTCGACACACGGAGCTTGGCGTCCAGGTTGGACAGCGGCTCGTCCATGAGGAACACCTGCGGCTCACGCACGATGGCCCGGCCCATGGCGACACGCTGGCGCTGACCGCCGGAGAGCGCCTTGGGCTTGCGGTCCAGGTACTCGGTGAGGTCGAGGATCTTCGCGGCCTCTTCGACCTTCTGCCGGATGGTGCCCTTGTCGACGCCCGCGATCTTGAGCGCGAAGCCCATGTTCTGGGCGACGGTCATGTGCGGGTACAGCGCGTAGTTCTGGAACACCATCGCGATGTCCCGGTCCTTCGGCGGCAGGTGGGTGACGTCACGGTCGCCGATCCGAATGGACCCGCCGTTGACGTCCTCGAGCCCCGCGAGCATGCGGAGCGAGGTGGACTTGCCGCAGCCGGACGGCCCGACGAGCACGAGGAACTCGCCGTCCTCGATCTCAATGTCGAGCTGGTCGACGGCAGGCTTGGTGCCACCCGGGTAGAGCCGGGTGGCCTTGTCAAAGGTGACAGTGGCCATGGTGATGCGTCCCTTCACCGGCAGGAACGTGCCGGACGATCCGTTGTAAAGGAAGATGGGTCTAGTCCACCGCAGTGAACTCTCGGTGACGGTACCTGGCCGGTGTCCGATCTGTCAGTAGGGGAGGGGCGTGAAATTCGTCGGGAGCCGGCTCGGCGGAGGAGCCAGAGCACTCCACTTGTGGCTTCTGCCTGCACGGTCAGAGCCACGTTTTTTGACCTTGCGCAAGCTTCCTGCTTCAACACCCATCGCCTGTCCAGAGCACCGCTGAGGGGCACAAGGAACAGGTCTTACGCGGGCTCCACAGGCATTCCGGCCGACGGCCCGTCGGTCCGTGGTGCTGCTCCCTAGGCGGCGATCAAGACGTCCGGCAGTTCTGACGCCTTGATCAGAGCAGGCACGGCCCTGCCTGGCGGCAGCGCCGCTGCCACCAGCCAGTACAGCCGCATCCCCTCGTCTCGCAGGTTCACGGCCGCGTTGTGGTCCCGGCCGTGAATCGCGCCGCACTCCGCGCAGACCCACTCCCGGACCGACACATCCAGGCGCGGTCCCTTCGCGTGGCAGGCCGAGCAGCGGCGGGTCGACGGAAACCACCGGTCCACGATCACCAGGGTCCGCCCGTACCACTCACACTTGTAGCGCAGCTGACGCAGCAGCTCACCCCAGGCCGCATCCCTGATGGCCTGGTTCAGCTTTGCCTTCCGCCGGCGCCCTTTGCCTCGAGCCGGGCGCATGAGATTTGCGATCGGAAGATCCTCCACCACGAGCACTTGGTTCTCGCGCACGAGGCGGGTGGTGAACTGATCCAGGAGATCTCTCCGTACGTCACCGATGAGCGCGTACAGGCGGGCGATGCGCTTGCGCGCCTTCCCCCGGTTCTTCGACCCCTTCTGTTTGCGGTGCAGCTGCCGCTGCCGACGAGCCAGTTCCTCTCCGTGTTTTCTCAGCAGCCGCGGATGTTCCAGCACCGACCCGTCGTCCATCGTGACCAAGGCCGCCAGACCGAGATCAAGACCCACGGCCTTCGGCGCGTACGTGCCGGGGAGGAACACCGGCTGCAGTGGCTCGATGCGTTCCTCGACCAGTACGGAGAGGAAGAACCGCCCCGCTCTGTCCCGCGTGACATTCAGACGTACCGGTACCTGCCCGGCCGGCAGAGGGCGGGACCAGCGGATGTCGAGCGGCACAGTCTGCTTCGCCAGCGTCACCAGACCCGTCCCCGGCCGCTCCGGATCCTCCACCCACTTGAAGCCTGTCCGGACGTAGATCGCAGAGTCCCGCGACCGCCCCTTCTTCTTCCGCTTCGGGTACTTCGCGGACTTCCTGAAGAAGCGTGAGAACGCACCGTCCAGATGCCGCAGCGCCTGCTGCAGCACCGTCGACGAGACCTCACGCAGCCACTCCCGTCCCTCCTCCCGCTTCCACCCCGTGAGAGCCCGACAGGTCTCCGCGAATCCGACGGACACTCTGTGCTGCTCCCACGCGCCGGCACGGAGGGCCAGCCCCTCGTTGTAGACCCAGCGGCAGGCCCCGAAGGTCTTGGTCAGCTGCTCGGCCTGGTCGGGGGTGGGGTAGAAGCGGTAGCGGTAGGTCCGTTGCTGGGTTCCCGGGTCCTGGCGCCGCTGCTTCATGGCTCCGGAGGCGCGGCCGTGTCGCTCATGCCGGTCGGCGATGCCCAGCGTCACGCGCTTCACCCGCTTCGCCTCAGCGCCGATCACACGCCGCGGTATCTCCTCCGACGGCTCCGCCATGGCCCCTCCCCGCCCTGCTGTCCGATATCCGGACCTGCACTTCAGTCCGGTCAACGAACGTGTGGGCAGGTGGTTACGGGGGGTCGTGAATTCTTCGCTGGCGACTCACGGGGCTGTGTACAGTGGGAGAGCTTCCTGCGTGCGAGCGCGGCTGAGGCGTGCCTCCTTAGCTCAGTCCGGCCCAGAGCGATGTACTTGTAATACATAGGTCGTCGGTTCGAATCCGACAGGGGGCTCTGTGAAACGTGTGTCCCGGATCACTCTGATCCGGGACACTTGTGCGTTACGGGGGCGTATGTGTGGGGTGTTCTGGGGAGGGGTGCGGCCGGTGAGTCGGCGTTCCAGTGGGTTGATCGGTGCATGGGCCGAGGCGCAGCGGGTGGCGCAGCGGGAGCGGGAGGGGCAGCTGCAGGCGGTGTTGCGGCAGCAGCGGGATGCGGAGCGTGCGCAGCGGGCGCATGAGCGTGATGTGGCGCGGATGCAGCGGGAGCAGCGGGCGGCGTATCGGCAGCATCGGGATGCGGATGCGTTGCGGCGGACGCGGGAGCTGGACGAGCGGGTGGCGTTGCTGGAGGGGTTGTTGGCGTCGGGGTGTGCGGCGCCGGTGTTCTCGGTGGATTCGTTGCGGCGGTCGGAGGAGTTGGAGCCGTTTGCGCCTGGGCGGTTGGCGGTGCCGGTGCCGATGCCGGATCAGCGGTCGTATCAGGCGCAGGGGGGTTGGACGCCGGCTGGGCGGGCGCAGGCGGAGCAGCAGGCGCGGGCGCGTTTTGAGCAGGACTGGTATGCGGCGCAGGCGGCTGAGGCGCAGCGGCAGGAGCAGTTGGCGGCGTATCGGGCACAGTACGAGGCGTGGGCTGCAGGGCGGCTTGCGGAGGTGCGGGCGCACAACAGTGGTATTGCCGGGATGGTGGAGTCGCTGCGGTCTGGGGATGCCGAGACGGTGGTGGAGTTCTTCTCGGCGGTGTTGTACGCGTCGACCGCGTGGCCTGAGGGGTTTCCGCGGGAGGTGTCGGCGGCGTACGACCGGTCGGCTCGGGGGTTGGTGCTGGACTGGGATTTGCCGGGGTACGAGGTGGTGCCGGCGGCCAAGGGGATCAAGTATCTGCCCAGTACGGATCAGGAGCGGGAAGTGGCGCGGCCGGTGACGCAGCGGCGGGCGCTGTATCGGGATGTGCTGGCGCAGAGTGTGTTGTTGGCGGTGCGTGAGTTGTTTGCCGCGGATCCGTTCGGTGTTCTGCAGGGTGTGGCGTTGAACGGTTTCGTCGGCGGTGTGGATCCGGCGACGGGGGTGGCGTCGCGGGTGTGTGTGGCGTCGGTGATGGTGGAGCGTGGGGTTTTCGACGGGCTGAACCTGGAGTTGGTCAGCGCCGTGGAGTGTGTGACGGGCGCCTTGTCGGGGCGGTTGTCGGCGAAGCCTGATGAGCGGGTGGCGGTGGTGCCGTTGCTGACGCCGGAGCAGGTGGGGTCGGGTGTGGTGTCGCATGGTGAGGGTGCGGAGCCGGACTTGTTGTCGATGGATCCGATTGCGTTCGAGGGGTTGGTTGCTGAGTTGTTCCGGGCGCGGGGGCTGCAGGCGGTGACGACGCGTCGGTCGAATGACGGCGGGGTTGACGTGGAGGCGTTGGATCCGGATCCGATCAGTGGTGGTTCGATCATCGTGCAGGCGAAGCGGTATCGGAACACGGTGCCGCCGAGTGCGGTGCGGGATCTGTACGGGACGGTGCAGGGGGCGGGGGCGAACAAGGGGGTGTTGGTGACGACGTCGGGTTTTGGTCCGGGGTCGTACACGTTCGCCAATGGCAAGCCGCTGACGTTGATCTCGGGTGCGGAGTTGGTGGATCTGCTGCATCAGCATGGGCTGCGGGGGCGGCTCGGCGGCGGTGCGGGTGCGGGTGTGGGGGTTCCTGCTCAGGCGTCGGGGCGTGGGCCTGTGGCTCCTCCGGAGGCTGAGGACGACTTCAGTGTGCTGGGGATGGTGTGGTCGGGGCCGGTGGCCTTGGACGTGTGTGCGCTGGTGTGTGAGGGGGACCGGGTGTTGGGGGACGAGTTCTTCGTCTTCTTCAACAATCCGGGGACGCCTGATGGCGCGGTGAGGATGGTGCCGGCGGTGTCGGGGGATCGGGCGGCGGTGCGGGTGGGTTTCGACGCGCTGCCGGCGCGGGCGGATCGGTTGGTGCTGGTGGCGGCCGTGGATCCCGAGGTGAATCCTGATGCGGATCTGTCGGGGTTCGTGGATGCGGGGATCAGGCTTCGGGACGATTCGGGCGTGGAGTTGGATCAGTTGGTGGTGTCGGACGGGCGTCCTGGGGAGACGGCGTTGGTGTTGGGGTCGTTCCGGCGGCGGGCGAGTGGGGACTGGGATTTCGTGCTGGGCGGTAAGGGGTATCGGGGTGGGTTGGGGGAGTTGGTGGGGGACTTCGGGATCGAGGTGGAGTAGTCCCGGCTGGTGAGGTGGGTGGGGTGAGGGGCCCGGGTTTCTGGAACCCGGGCCTTTTGCGTTTCCGGGGTCAGCGGCCGTTGAGGTGGTCGGCGAGGCGGGCGAGGGGGGCGGTGGTGGGGGTGTGGGTAGTGGATTCCTGGCGGTCGGCGGTGCGGTAGGCGGCGTACATGGCCTGGACGCCGAGCCAGCGGAGGGGTTCGGGTTCCCATTTGCGGACCTTGTGGTCGACCCAGGGGAGGGTCGTGAGGTCGGTGGGGCCGCCCTGGCCGGAGTCCTGCTGGATGAGGTCGCGGAGGGTGCGGGCGGCGAGGTTGGCGGTGGCGACGCCGGAGCCGACGTAGCCGCCGGCCCAGCCGAGGCCGGTGGAGCGGTCGAGGGTGACGGTGGCGCACCAGTCGCGGGGGACGCCGAGGACGCCGGACCAGGCGTGGGCGATGCCGATGCCGGCGAGTTGGGGGAAGAGGGTGGTGAGGATGTCCCGGAGGGCGTCGATCGTCTTCTCTTGCGTGCGGCCGTCGTTGTCGGTCTTCGAGCCGTAGCGGTAGGGGACGCCTCGGCCGCCGAGGGCGATGCGGCCGTCGGCGGTGCGCTGGGCGTACATGTAGGCGTGGGCCATGTCGCCGAGGGTTTCCAGGCCGGTCCAGCCGATCTCGTCCCAGAGGGCGTCGGGGAGGGGGTCGGTGGCGATCATGGAGGAGTTCATGGGGAGCCAGGTGCGGCGCTGGCCGGTGAGGGAGGCGGTGAAGCCTTCGGTGCAGCGCAGTACGTAGGGGGCGCGGACGGTGCCGTAGGGGGTGACGGCGTGTTTGGGCTTGATCTCGGTGACCGGGGTGGATTCGTGGATCGTCACGCCGAGGGCTTCTACTGCTGCCGCCAGGCCCTTCGCCAGTTTCGCCGGGTGGAGGCGGGCGCCGTGGGGGGTCCAGCTGGAGCCGACGGCGCCGAAGACGCGGATGCGTTCGGCGGTTTCGCGGGCGCCGAGGAGTTCGCGTTCCTTCTCGCCGAAGGCGAGTTCGCGGGCGTGGAACTCCTTGAGGCGGGTCAGTTGGGCGGGGGTGAGGGCGACTTCGAGGACGCCGCCGCGGTGGATGTCGGCGTCGATGCCTTCGGTGGCGCAGACGTCGATGACCTCGGTGACGGTGTGGTTCATGGCCTGCTGGAGGCGGGCGGCGGGTTCGTGGCCGTGGACCCGGGCGTGGCGGTCGCGGCCGGCGATGCCGTTGTAGAGCCAGCCGCCGTTGCGGCCGGAGGCGCCGTATCCGCAGAACTTGGCTTCGAGGACGGTGATGTTGAGGAAGGGGACGGCCTTCTTGAGGTAGTACGCGGTCCACAGGCCGGTGTAGCCGCCGCCGACGATGCAGACGTCGGCCGTGGTGTCCCCGGGCAGCGGTTCGCGGGGTGCGGGGGTGCCTTCCTGTGCGTACCAGAAGGAGATGCCGCCGTTGACCGTGGCCGTGGTGCTCATGGTGTTCCTCGTGAGCCGGGGGAGGGTGGAGTTGCTGGTGCCTAGCATTCTGGTGTGATCCGGATTCCGGAAGAGCCGGTGGAGACGCAGGTTGGGTTCAAGGGGGCTGCGGGGCGGGCTTTTGTCGACCGTGAGCGGGGCGGGCGTGGACGCTCGGGCGGGTGCTGCAGAACGCGTTGTGGGACGCCGAGGACGCCGAGGACGCCGAGGACGCCGAGGACGGGGAGAACGGGGAGGCCGTGCTGGACGCGGTACAGGTGTCCATCGCGCGGACGCTGCTGGCACGGTAGGCGGTCGGGGACTCATGCTGATCCCATGATTCGTACGGCTACACCTGCAGATGTTCCTGTCATTCACGCGATGGTCCGTGAGCTCGCGGAGTACGAGAAGGCGCTCGACGAGGCGCGGGCGACGGAGGCGCAGCTTCACGAGGCGCTGTTCGGGGAGCGGCCGGCGGCGTTCGCGCACATCGCGGAGACCGCGGAGGGGGAGGTCGCGGGGTTCTGTCTGTGGTTCCTCAACTTCTCGACGTGGCGGGGGGTGCACGGGATCTATCTCGAGGACCTGTACGTGCGTCCGGAGCACCGGGGCGGCGGGTACGGGAAGGCGTTGCTGACGCAGTTGGCGCGGATCTGCGTGGAGCGCGGGTACGAGCGGCTGGAGTGGTCGGTCCTCGACTGGAACGCGCCGTCGATCGCGTTCTACGAGTCGCTGGGCGCGCGGCCGCAGGACGAGTGGACGGTGTACCGGCTGACGGACGGGGCGTTGGGGGCTTTGGGGGCGGGGGGAGAGTAGGTCCTCGAGTCCTCTGTTCGTGGTGGTCGGGAGCGGCCCGGTTCCGTCGGCGGACCGGGCCGCTCTCGTTTCTCCTGCTGCCCCTACGGGATCAGGACGACCTTTCCCGTGGTGCCGCGGGTCTCCAGGGCTCGGTGGGCGGCGGCAGCCTCGGCGAGGGGGAAGGGGTGGACGGCGGGGCGGAGGCGGCCGGTGGCGGCTTCGGCGAGGGAGCGGGTCTCGAGGGCGCGGAGGCCGCCGGCCTTGTCGAGCATCTGCGGGCCGAGGGGGGTGACGGAGGTGATGCCGTGGGTGGCGAGTTCCTCGTCGGTGAAGGTGAGGGGGGCGGCGTCGGGGGCCCAGCCGTAGGCGAGGTGGGTGCCGCCGGGGCCGAGGAGGTCGACGGCGGCGCGGGCGGTGTCGCCGGCGACGGCGTCGAAGACGGTGGTGGCGGTGCGGTCGCCGAGGAACTCCCGTACGCGGGCGGGCCAGTCGGGGAGGGTGTAGTCGACGGCGAGGTCGGCGCCGTTGTCGCGGACGCGGGCGGTCTTGGCGGGGCCGCCGGCGAGGCCGATGACGGTGGCGCCGGCGTTCTTGGCGTACTGGACGAGGAGGGTGCCGATGCCGCCGGCGGCGGCGGTGACGATCGCGACGGTGTCGGGGCCGGGTTCGGCGAACTGGAGGACGCCGAGGGTGGTACGGCCGGTGCCGATCATGGCGACGGCCTCTGCGGGGCCGAGGTCGTCGGGGAGCGGGTGGAGGCGGTCGGCGTCGGTGACGGCGGCCTCGGCGTAGCCGCCGGGGGCGTAGCCGAGGTGGGCGACGACGCGGCGGCCGAGCCAGGTGGGGTCGGTGCCTTCGCCGAGGGCGTCGACGGTGCCGGCGACCTCGCGGCCGGGGACGGTGGGGAGTTCGGGGGCGGGGAAGGGGCCGCCGGTGTCGCCGCGGCGCAGGGAGGTGTCGACGACGTGGACCCCGGCCGCGGCGACGGCGATGCGGACCTGGCCGGGGCCGGGGGTGGGGGTGTCGGTCTCCTCGTAGGTGAGGTTCTCGGCGGGGCCGAAGGCGTGGAGGCGGATGGCGTGCATGGTGGGCTCTCCCTGCGTGGACGGGGCGCTTCTTGTCGGTGAGCCCAGCCTTCACCCTCAAGCAAAGTTGAGGTCAAGCCTCACGCTGCCAGAGGGGTGCCGGCGTGCTTGAGGGCGAGCGAGACGGCCTCGATGGCGCTGTTGAAGGAGACCTCGGAGAGCACACCGGGCGCCGCGACCTGGTCGCCGACGAGGTAGACGCCCTCGCCGCGGTCGATGGCGGGCCGGTCGCGCCAGGTGGTGCCGGGGCGGTCGACCGCGCCGGTACGGCCGGACGCGACGGCCTCGCGGCGCCAGACGGTGCGCTCGCGCCAGCCGGGGAAGCCGAGGTCGAGGAGGCGTTCGGCGTGGGCGACGCCGTCGGCCTTGGAGCCCTTGGGGCCGATCGGCAGCTGGGCCTGGATGAGCTGTTGGCCGGCCGGGGCGAGGCCGGGGTCCTGGGCGGTGAAGCGTTCCACCCAGCCGGGCGCGTCGAGGTCGGAGATCACGAACGGGTCGCCCTTGCGGGTGCGCAGCGCCAGGTCGAGGAGGACGGTACGGCCGCTCTCCCAGGTCAGGCCGGGTTCGCCGAGGAGGCGGGCGGCCGCGGGGAGGGAGGTGGCGAGGACGACGGGGCCGTCGGGCAGGGAGTCGACGCGGGAGCCGACCTCGATGTGGACGCCGAGGTTCCAGGCGCGGGCGGCCATCCGCTCGATGAGCTGTCCCCAGCCGCCGCGGATGTAGTGCGCCTCGGGCGGCAGGGAGGCGGCGCGGTGCAGCCGCTCCTGGACGAAGCGGGCGGAGAGCGCGCCGGGGTCGTGGTGGAAGAGCGCGACGCCGCTGTAGTGGGCGGCGACGCGGGCGGTGTCGGGGCCGGCGACGCGGCCGGCCCAGGTGAGGAAGTCGACGTCGACGGGTGCCTGTTCGGGGGTCCGGAGGGTCTGCCGGAGGAAGCCGAGCGGCGGCGTGCGGCGCAGGGCGCCGTTGCGGTGGAACCGGAAGCGGGCGGCTTCGAGCGGGGGCAGCGTGGCGAGCGGTCCGAGCAGGTCGCGCTGCTTGAGCCAGGTCCAGTGGGGTCCGCCGTTGTAGATGGCGTGGGGGCCTTCGTTGGTCTTGTACGGGCCTTCGGCCGTCCGCGCCCGCCCGCCGAGCGTGTCGTGCGCCTCGTGCAGGGTGACGCGGGCGCCGGCCTCGGCGGCGGTGATGGCGGCGGTGAGTCCGGCGAAGCCGCCGCCGACGACGGTGAGGTTCTGCTGCATGGCTGCTGTCCCTTCACGGATCCCTGAGGTGTCACGCATACGACGGCCGAGGCGGCGCGGTTCGTGACATCGGGGGCGTTGTCAGTGGTGCACGTCACACTGAGTGGTGCTGGGTGAAGTGACGACCGGGAGGACGTGGCCGGGGCCCGCGGCGAAGCGGGGCGGTCGGCCGGCGTCGGGGCGGGGGGTTCCGGGACGGCCGGGGTGGTCCGGGACGCTCGGGGTGCATCCGCTCGCGGCGCGGTGCGGTACCCGCCGCGAGGCCGGGTGGCGCGTCGGGCCGGGGGCCCTGCGCGGTGATCGGGGCGGCGGGCCCTCGGCGGGGGCTGCCGGGAGGGAAGGCGTACGGCGCGGGGGTGCCGGGCACGGCAGGGGCGGTTCGGGGAAGGAGGAGGCGCAGCCCGTCAGGGGAGGCGGGGGAAGCGGGACTGGAGGGTCCAGATCGCGGGGTTGTCGGCGAGGCCCTCGTGCATGTCGGTGAGGTCGGCGAGGAGGTCGTGGAGGAAGTCGCGGGACTCGCGGCGCAGTGCGGCGTGGTTGAAGGTGAGCGGGGCCTCGTCGCCGGGCATCCAGTCGGCCTCGACGTCGACCCAGCCGAAGCGGCGCTCGAAGAGCATCCGGTCGGTGGACTCGGTGAAGTCGATCTCGGCGTACTGGGGCTGGGAGGCGCGGCTGCCGCGCGGGTCGCGGTCGAGCTGCTCGACGATGTCGCACAGCGCCCAGGCGAAGTCCAGCACCGGGACCCATCCCCAGGCTGTGGACACCTCGCGGTCCGCCTTCGTGTCGGCGAGGTACACGTCGCCGCAGAACAGGTCGTGGCGCAGGGCGTGGACGTCCGCGCGGCGGTAGTCCGTCTGCGGCGGGTCCGGGAAGCGGCGGGAGAGGGAGTAGCCGATGTCGAGCACGTAGTCGATGGTGTCACGGCCGGGACGGGGGTGTGTCACGGCCGTCGCCGGCGCCGGGCGGCGACGCCGTGGTGGCGGGCGTAGGCGGCCGTCGCCACGGCCAGCAGCGGGCCGGTGGCGGCCAGCGGGGCGTACGTGGCGAGGAGAAGGGGGCGTCCCGAGGAGGACAGGTGCGGGTCGGGGGCGACGAAGAAGAACAGCAGCACCTGGCTCAGGCAGAACAGGGTGACCAGCGCGGCCAGGACCCGCCCGGTACGCACCGCCGTGCGGGGGGCCCGGACGCGGAGCCGGCCGGTGGCCACCAGCAGCGGGAGCAGCGCCGCGCACTCCTGCAGGACGGTGAGGCCGGCGACGTACGCGACGCCCCAGCCGGGGATCGCGTACACGTCGCGCAGCACCTCCGTGCTGTACCCGACGGGCAGTTGCGCCGCCATCGCCAGGCGCCACAGCCCGGACGGCACGCTGCACAGGGCGAGCAGGCGGGCGGCCCGGCGGGCGGTGCGCAGGTGGTCCGGGGCGAGGGTGAGCTGCGGTGTCGTCGGCATGCCATCAGACTGGCCGCCCCCGATGCCCCGGTCCTCGGCCTGCGCGGCGGACCTCCTCCGCCGTGCGGCGGAGGGGCCCTCCTGCCGCCGCGCTACGGCAGCAGCCGCTTCTCCTTCGCCACCGCCACCGCGCCGGCGCGGGTGTCCACGCCGAGCTTGGCGTAGATGCGGCCCAGGTGGGTCTTCACCGTGGCCTCGCTGATGAACAGGGCGCGGGCGATCTCCCGGTTGCCGAGGCCCTGGGCGAGCTGCGCCAGGATGTCTCGCTCGCGGTCCGTCAGCGAGGGGCCGGCCGCGCCGCGCATCCGGTCCATGACCCTGCTGGCCACCGGCGCCGACAGGGTCGTACGGCCCTGTGCCGCCGAGCGGATCGCGGAGAACAGCTCCTCGGGGCGCTCCGCCTTCAGCAGGTAGCCGGTCGCGCCCGCCTCGATCGCCCGCGTGATGTCGGCGTCCGTGTCGTACGTCGTCAGGACGAGGACGTGCACCTCCGGCGAGGCGATCCGCCGTGTCGCCTCCACGCCGTCGATGCCCGCGCCCAGCTGCAGGTCCATCAGCACCACGTCCGGCTTCAGCTTCGCGGCCATCGCGACCGCCTCCTCGCCGCTGCCGGCCTCGCCGACGACCTCGATGCCGTCGGCGCTGCCGAGCAGCGCGAGCAGGCCGGCGCGGACCACGACGTGGTCGTCGCAGAGCAGAATGCGTACGGAATCCGAAGTCACTCTTGCGTCTCCAAGGGGATCGCGGCGGACAGGACGGTGCCCTCGCCGGGGGCCGACTCAATGGTGAGCGCGCCGCCGAGCTGGCGCACCCGCGCCCGCATCGCGGGCAGGCCGTGCCCGCGCACGCCCGCCGTGCCGGTGCGGGACGGTTCGAAGCCGCGGCCGTCGTCGGCGATGTCGAGGACGACCTGGTCGTCGAGGTACGTGAGGGTCAGCGCGGCCGAGGTGGCCGCGGCGTGCTCGCGGACGTTCGCCAGGGCGCCCTGCGCGATCCGCAGCAGCGCCGACTGCACCCGCTCCGGTACGGGGACGGGCGCCCCGTCCACCCGGAAGCCGGCCGACTCGCGGGCGGCGAGCAGCCGCAGCGCCTCCTCCAGGCCGCCGCCCTCCGCGAGGTCGGCGGGCGCGAGGTCGTGCACGAAGCGGCGGGCCTCGGCGAGGTTGTGTTCGGCGATCGACTCGGCGGTACGGACGTGCCGGCGCGCGGTGTCCGGGTCGCTGTCCCAGGTGCGGTCCGCGGCCTGGAGCAGCATCTGCTGGCTGGACAGGCCCTGCGCGAGGGTGTCGTGGATCTCCATCGACAGGCGCTGGCGCTCCGCGAGCGTGCCCTCGCGGCGTTCGATCGCGGCGAGTTCGCGGCGGGTGCGGATCAGGTCGTTGATCAGGGCCCGCTGCCGGTCCGCCTGCCGCTGGGCGTGCACGAACACCGCCGTGGCGATGGCCGCCACGGCGGGCGGCGCGACCAGCAGGTTCGGGTCCCAGCCGCCGAGGTCGACCTGCGCGGCGACCACGAACACGGTGAGCAGGGTGACCAGGACGAGCGCGGCGCGCGGCGGCAGCGTGCGCAGCCCGGTGTAGAAGAGCGGCACGGCGCACCACGCGAAGCTCGGCGCGAGCACCACGAGCACCACCCACACCGCGACCACCGTCACCAGCCAGGCGATCCGCCGCGGCGTCGCGCGGGTGCCGAGCACCGGGCCCAGCAGGTACAGCGAGGCCAGCACCCCGCTCAGCGCGATGATCCACGCGCTGCGGTCCTCCCACGGGTGCCGCAGCAGGAAGCGGACGAGCGAGGCGCCGAGCAGCAGGAAGAACGCGAGGTGCATGACGCGCGCCAGCCAACGGGCGTCCGGGTCGTGCTCCATCGTCCACCTTCCGTTGCCACGGGACCACCTCTGACCTGGTGGTACAGGTCCATGGTGGCCCCGGGGGACCAGTGCGGCATCAGCCGATCGGTTGACCCCGGTGTCAGCCGTCCCGCGCGCCGACGGCAGCCGGTCCGAGGACCGTACGGGGCGGTCTGCGGCACCAGCATGGAGGACGAAGCGAACGACATCCCGCCGCTGAGAAGCCGAGGACCCGAGGTCCTGAGGACTCGAAGGAGACCCACCATGAAGAAGAAGCTCTGGATCGGTGCCGCCACCGCCGCCGTCGTCGCCGCCGGTACCTTCGGCGCCGTCTCCGCGAACGCCTCCGCCCCGGCTGCCGCCCCCGCCGTCGCGATGAAGGCCGACGTCGCCAACGACAACCTCGTGCAGAGCACGCACCTGACGATCGAGGCCGCGACCGAGGCCGCGCAGGCCGCGCTCGACGCCGCCGAGAAGGAGAACCAGCGGGTCTCCGTCGCGGTCGTCGACCGCAACGGCAACACCATCGTGACCCTGCGCGGCGACGGCGCCGGCCCGCAGTCGTACGAGTCCGCCGAGAAGAAGGCGTACACCGCCGTCTCCTGGAACGCCCCCACCTCCGAGCTGGTCAAGCGCCTGGAGAACGCCCCGAACCTGAAGGACATCCCGGGCACCCTGTTCCTCGGCGGCGGCGCCCCGGTGCAGGTCAAGGGCGCGCCGATCGCCGGCATCGGCGTGGCCGGCGCCCCGAGCGGCGACCTGGACGAGAAGTTCGCCCGTGCGGGCGTCGCCGCCCTCGACAAGTAAGCGGGACGGCGCGATGACCCCGGTGGCGTCCCGGCCCCCCGAACGGGGCGCCACCGGCCTTCTCGTACGGCTGCGGGGACACGCACGCACACGGACACGCACACGGACACGCACACGGACACGCACCCGAACCACCGGGCGGAGGACGAGGACGGCCATGGCCCCCACCCCCAGGAACCAGCGGCTGCTCGACGCCGCCCGCCGCGGCGACACCGACGGCGTCCGCACCGCACTCGCCGACGGCGCCGCCGTCGAGACCCGCGACGAGGAGCTGCGCTCCCCGCTGCTGCTCGCCGCCCTCGGCGACCATGTGGACGCCGCCCGTGTCCTGGTCGACGCGGGCGCGGACCCGGACGCGCAGGACAGCCGGCACGACAGCCCGTGGCTGGTCACCGGTGTGACCGGCAGCGTCGCGATGCTGCGGGTGCTGCTGCCCGCCGGACCCGACCTGACGCTGCGGAACCGCTTCGGCGGGATCGCGCTGATCCCCGCCTGCGAGCGCGGGCACGTCGAGTACGTGCGGGCGCTCCTCGCGGAGACCGCGATCGACGTCGACCACGTCAACGACCTGGGCTGGACGGCCCTGCTCGAGGCCGTGATCCTCGGCGACGGGGGCCTCGCCCACGCGGAGACCGTCGAGCTGCTGCTCGCCCACGGCGCGACGCCCGACCTGCCGGACGGCGACGGCGTCACCCCCCTCGCGCACGCGGAGCGCCGCGGCTTCACCACCCTCGCCGCCCTGCTGCGGGACGCCGCCTGACCCCGCCGGCCGCCGGCACGCGCCCGCCGCGCCCGCGTGCCTAAGATCGGCGGGTGGAACCCCGTACCGCCCCCCGCCCGCGCCGGATCACCGCGCGGGCGGCGCCCGTCGCCGCGGCACTGCTGCTCGTGGCCGGCTGCAGCGGGGTCGGGGTGGAGGGAACGCCCGGTGCGGCCGGGCTGCGCGATCCGTACTTCCCGAAGCTCGGCAACGGCGGGTACGACGTACGGCACTACGCCCTGAACATCGCCTACGACCCGCGGACACGGCGCATCGAGGCCACCGCCGACATCACCGCCGCCGCGACGCAGAACCTCAGCGCCTTCAACCTCGACCTGGCCGGCCTCACGGTCCGCAGCGCCGCCGTCGACGGCGCAACGGCGTCCTACCGGCGGGCGGGCAAGGAGCTGACGGTCCGGCCGCGCGAGGAGCTCGGCAAGGGCACGGTCTTCCGGACGCGGCTCGTCTACGCGGGGGTCCCGGAGACGATCACCGACCCGGACGGTTCCGAGGAGGGCTGGCTGCCCACCGCCGACGGCGCGCTCGCGGTCGGCGAACCCACCGGCTCCATGGCCTGGTTCCCCGGCAACCACCACCCGTCCGACAAGGCCACGTACACCGTCACGCTCAGCGTCCCCGCCGGGCTGAAGGCCGTCTCCAACGGCCGCCTGGTCTCCGAGCGCACCGCGAACGGCCGGACCACCGCCGTCTGGAACGCGCCCGAGCCGATGGCCAGTTACCTCGCCACCGTAGCCATCGGCGCGTACCGGACGACGACCGGCACCGTCCGCGCCGGGAAGCCCGCCGACGCTCCCGCCGTGCCCGTGCTCAGCGTGATCGACCCGGCCGCCGCCGACGCCGAGGCGGACGGGCTGCTCGCCCGGATCCCCGAACTCCTGGACTGGGAGGCCGAGAACTTCGGCCCGTACCCGTTCTCCGCCGCCGGCGCGATCGTCGACCGGCCCGGCGACCTCGGCTACGCCCTGGAGACCCAGACCCGCCCGGTGTTCCCGCGCACCGCGTTCGACGCCCCGACCCTCGTCCACGAGCTCGCCCACCAGTGGTACGGCAACTCCGTCACGCCCGAGACCTGGCGGGACATGTGGCTCAACGAGGGCTTCGCCACGTACGCGGAGTGGCTGTACGCGGAGGACTTCGAGGACGTCCCGGCGCAGGACAGCTTCACCGAGGCCTTCGACGACGACGCCAACTGGGCCTTCCCGCCCGCCGATCCGCCGGAGGCGGAGAACATCTCGGACGCGCCGGTGTACGGGCGGGGCGCGATGGTGCTGCACAAGGTGCGGCAGGCGGTCGGCGACGACGCGTTCTTCGAGATCCTGCGCGGCTGGCCGGCGAAGTACCGCTACGCCAACGCCTCCACCGACGACTTCACGGCGTACGTGGAGGACGTGGCGGGCGAGGACGCGCAGGACGACCTGGACGAGGTGTGGGACGTGTGGCTGTACGGGGACGGGAAGCCGGACGGCCCCTGAGACGGAAGGGCCCCGGTGCCGACGCACCGGGGCCCCGCCGTCACGCGTGGCGGTGTCAGATGCTTACGCCGAAGTCGCGGGCGATGCCCTCGAGGCCGGAGGCGTAGCCCTGGCCGACGGCGCGGAACTTCCACTCCTGGCCGTTGCGGTAGAGCTCGCCGAAGACCATGGCGGTCTCGACGGCCGCGTCCTCGCTCAGGTCGTAGCGGGCGATCTCGGCGCCGCCGGCCTGGTTGATGATGCGGATGTACGCGTTGCGCACCTGGCCGAAGTTCTGCGAGCGGGAGACCGCGTCGTAGATGGAGACCGGGAAGACGATCTTGTCGACGTTCGGCGGCAGCTGGGCCAGGTTGACGTTGATCTGCTCGTCGTCGCCGCCGCCCTCGCCGGTGCGGTTGTCACCGGTGTGCACGATGGTCTGGTCCGGCGTGGCCTTGTTGTTGAAGAACACGAAGTGCGCGTCGGAGGCGACCCGGCCCGCGGCGTCGACGCCGATGGCGGACGCGTCGAGGTCGAAGTCGGTGCCGGTGGTCGTGCGGACGTCCCAGCCGAGGCCCACGGTGACGGCGGTCAGACCGGGCGCCTCCTTGGTGAGGGAGACGTTGCCGCCCTTGGACAGGCTTACAGCCATGGGATGTCCCTTTCTTCGTGATGTCGTCACACGGGATAACGCGAACGGCCCCGCGCCGGTTCCCTGGACATCGTTCCAGGAAAACAGGGTGACGTACGCGGGCGGCTGCGGGGAACATGGAGGGCATGTCCGGTCCTCACGTCATCCGCGGTTCGGTCCTCCTGCCGGAGGCCGAGCTGGTCTGGCGTTTCTCGAGGTCGTCCGGGCCGGGCGGACAGCACGTCAACACCAGTGACTCGCAGGTCGAACTGCGTTTCGACCTCGCGGCGACGACGGCGCTGCCGCCGGTGTGGAAGGAGCGGGCGCTGGAGCGGCTCGCGTCCCGGCTGGTCGGCGGGGTGCTGACCGTACGGGCCTCCGAGCACCGCTCGCAGTGGCGCAACCGCGAGACGGCGGCCGTGCGGCTGGCCGCGCTGCTCGCCGAGGCCACCGCGCCGCCGCCGAAGCCGCGGCGGGCCACGAAGATCCCGCGCGGCATCAACGAGCGCCGGCTGCGGGAGAAGAAGCAGCGCGCGGAGACCAAGCGCGGCCGCCAGGGCCGGGACTGGTAGACCGCGAGGCGCCGGGCCCGGGGCGGGCAGCTCCGCCAGGGTCTGGACGGGCGGTTCCGCCCGGCCTCAGCCCAGGTGGCGGTAGCGGCCGCGGAAGTACGTCAGCGGGCCGCCGTCCGACGTCGGCAGCGCCGCCGTCAGCACCCGGCCGATGACCAGCGTGTGGTCGCCCGCGACCACCCGGTTCTCCGTCCGGCACTCGAGCGTCGCCAGTGCCCCGCCCATCAGTGGCGCGCCACTGACCTCCCCGCGGGTCCACGGCACGCCCGCGAACAGCAGCCGGTCGCTGACCCGGCCCTTCATGGCGAACCGGCCCGCGACGTGCCGCTGGCTCTCCGACAGCAGCGACACCGCCCAGTTCGGCACCTCCGCGAGCAGGTCGTCCATCCGGGAGCCGTTGCGCAGGCTCACCAGGACCAGCGGCGGGTCGAGCGAGACCGACATGAAGGCGGTGGCCGTCATGCCGACGTCCTCGCCGCGCGGGCCGTCGTCCGGGTCGTGCGCGGTCACCAGGACCACGCCGGAGGCCAGCCGGGACATGGCCGCCCGGAACTCGTCGTCGCTCACCCCCTCAGCATGGGGGATGCCGGGGGCGGGAGCGGCGGTACGCGGGGCGGTGGTCGTCTGCAACACACCCGCACGCTAGCTCCGCCCCGCAGGCCGGGGCATCGGGCCAGGGGACCAGCCGGGTCCTAGGACTCCGGCCCCTGGCATATGACGCGCCGGGGTGCAAACCGGCGCGCCGCTCGCCCACCCGATCCCGCACCCTTTGTTCAATTTGCGTTGCTGAAGACCGCGAGCACTTCCGTACCCACGGTTACATCCTGTGGGGTCATTTGTGACTTGAGTCACAGAGCCCAGGAATTGTTGACCCTGTGTACCGGGTGCACAGCTCGCTGTGATTCAGTGGCGGAGACAATGCAGCACGAGTGCCGATGAGAACCCTGGAGTTGCTGTCGAGGTCTCGGGGAGAGCGAGCGATGGAGACCGAGTCGGAGCCGTACGTCCGTCTTGCGACCCTGCGGCAGCTGCACCAGGTCGTGGCCGACCTCAACACAGCCCGCAGCCTGGCGGACACCCTGCAGACCGTCGCCGAAGGCATCGTCCGCGGCCTCAACTATGAGCTGGCCTGCGTCAATCTCGTCCGCGCCGACGGAGACCTGGTCGTCGCCGCCTTCGCCGGCAGTCCCGCCGCCGAGGCCCTGATCACCGGCCGGGTCGGCTCCCGCGCCTCCTGGGACCGCCGCCTCACCATGGGCGAGGCATGGGGTGACCTGCGGTTCATACCGCACACCGAGGGCTGGGTGCTCATGGAGGACGACGTCCCCCAGTGGCACACCGACGGACCCGCCCCCCGCTTCGAGGACGAGTGGCACCCGCAGGACCGCCTCTACGCCCCCATGTACTCCCCCAGGCTCGGCTCCGCTCGCCCGGGGGGACCCCCACCCGGCAGCGGCCGCGAGCTCCTCGGCGTCATCTCGGTCGACCGGCCGCGCAACGGACGCCACCCGGGCCCCTGGGGCCGGGAAGCCCTGCAGATGTACGCCTCCCAGTCGGCGATTGCGATCAGCAACGCCCGGCTGCGAGCAAACATGCAGCGGGCCCTGGTCCGGCTCGAACGCGAGCAGCAGGCGCTGCGGGCCAGCGAGGAGTCGTTCCGGCAGGCCTTCGAGTACGCGCCCTCCGGCATGGCGATCGCCGAACTCGGCGGCGACCAGCACGGCCGGCTGCTCCGCACCAACGACGCGCTGTGCCGGCTGCTCGGCCGGCCCGCCTCCGTCATGCGCCGCTACTCCTTCGCCGACCTCGTCCACCCCGAGGACGTCGGCACCCTGCTGCGCACCTCCGCCGAGGGCGGCCGCGCCGAGCTGCGGCTCGCCCGCCGCGACGGCACGTACGTCTGGGTCTCGCTGCGGAACTCCGTCGTCGCCGACACCGCCGACGGGCCGCGCTTCCTGCTCACCCACGTCGAGGACATCGAGGAACGCAAGCGGCACGAGCTCCAGCTCGCCCACCGCGCCTCCCACGACGCGCTCACCGGCCTGCCCAACAGCGCCGAACTGCGCGCCCGGCTCAGCGCCCGCCTCTGCGAGCGCCCCGGCGGGGTGCGCGCCACGTACGAGCCGCCGGCGTACGACGGCCAGAGCGGTTACGACGGGCAGGGCGGCGGCGGATACGACGAGTCCGGCTACGACGCGTACGGCGGCGGTGGCGGTGGCCGGCCCGAGCACGGTTTCCGCTCCGACGGCTACGACTTCGACCCGCCCGGCGGCGGCCCCTACGACCACCACGTGCACACCGTCGCGCCCGCCGGGGGAGACGTCGACGACGGCACCAAGGGGCTCGCGGTCCTCTTCTGCGACCTCGACGGCTTCAAGTCCATCAACGACCGCTTCGGGCACCACACCGGCGACGCCGTCCTCATCGAGGTCGCCCGCCGGCTCACCACCGGGGTGCGCGACGGGGACACCGTCGCGCGGCTCGGCGGCGACGAGTTCGTGGTGCTCGCCGACGGGCTCGGCGCGGCCGACGCCGCCGACCTCGCGGTACGGCTGCGGAACGCGATCATCCCGCCCATCCGGGTGGACGGCCGGGCCGTACGGGTGGGCGCGAGTTTCGGCATCGGCTGGGCCGAGTGCGGCATGACCGTCGAGGAAGTGCTGAACTCCGCCGACCAGCGGATGTACATCGAGAAACGGTCCCGCGCGAAGGTGCACCGCCGGGCCGGATAGTAAGCCGAACGCCCCGTGAACGAGGTTCGTACTAGTCAAGGACCGCACCGGAGGGTGGCCCGTTCGGGGTAGGCTCGGCCGGTCGGCGACGGCTGGCGAGCATGGGATAGGAGTGACGGGGATGGCTGCCGGTACCAGCGGCGCGAACACGCCCGAGGACGACGATCCGTTCGGCTACCTGTACGAGGACGGCCAGGCGTCGGGCGCCCAGCCGCCCCGCTCGGGCGGCTACGGCTACCCCGGGCCGGCCGCGCAGCCAGGCGTCCCGAGGACGTCGTACAACCAGGTCAGAACCGTCGGCGAGCGTCAGTACGGCGGCCACGGGCCGGCCTCGCAGCAGCAGCCGTACGGCCAGCCGAACGCGCAGTACGCCGCGCCCGAGACGTACCCCGGCGGCGCACCCACCCGCCAGTCCCCGATCCCGCCGCAGCGCGGCGGCGGGCACGGCGGCGGGGGCGGCCGCGGGCCGAACACCAACGGCCTGCTGATCGGCGCGATCGCGGTCGTCGCGGTCGTGGTGATCGGTATCACCGTGGCGATTGTCACCAACGGCGACGAGAACGAGGACCCGACGGCCGGCGGCGGGACGCCGTCCACCGCGCCGACCGCCGTCCAGGAGTCCCCGACCGGCGAACCCAAGGACGACGAGACCCCCCAGCAGCTCCCCCAGCAGGACGCCGCCACGCTCAAGCTCGGCGGCTCCGCGGCCCTCGCCAAGGACATCAAGGGCGCGGAGGGCGCGGACGGTGCGTACGTGACCGGGTTCAACGCGCTCGGCTCGTCGGTGACCTGGCAGGCCGAGGTGGAGAAGGCCGGGCGGTACTACCTGTCGGTGCGGTACGCGATCCCCGCGAAGGACGCCAACGCGACGCTGTCGGTCAACGACAAGGCGAACAGCAACCCGATCGGCCTGAAGAACTTCATCCACTCCTCGGACCCGAACTGGGAGAAGAACTGGCAGACCACCTGGGCGCCGGTCGATCTCAAGGACGGCATGAACACGATCAAGATCTCGTGCGAGCAGGGCAACCAGTGCGACGCGATCTTCGACTGGCTGAAGATCACGGAGAAGAAGCCCTGAGCCTCACATGAGGCGCAGGAAGCCCGCGACCGTCTCGGCCATGGCGTCGCGGGCCCCGGTCAGGTACTTGCGGGGGTCGACGCCCTCGGGGTTCTCGGTCAGGTGGGTGCGGACGGCCGCGGTGTAGGCCGTGTTGAGGGCCGTGCCTACGTTGATCTTCGTCATGCCGGCGGTGACGGCCGCGCGGATCTCCTCGTCCGGGACGCCGGAGGAGCCGTGCAGGACCAGGGGGACCGGGACGGCGGTGTGCAGGGCGGCGATCAGGGTGTGGTCGAGGGTCGCGGTGCGTTCGGTCATCGCGTGGGAGGAGCCCACGGCGACGGCGAGGGCGTCGACGCCGGTGTCGGCGACGTAGGCGGCGGCCTCGGACGGGTCCGTACGGACGCCGGGGGCGTGGGCGTCGAGCGGCGGTTCGCCCTCCTTGCCGCCGACCCGGCCGAGTTCGGCCTCCACCCAGATGCCGCGTTCGTGGCCCCAGCGGACCGCGTCGGCGGTCGCCTTGACGTTGTCGCCGTAACTCAGCCGTGAGGCGTCGAACATGACGCTGCCGAAGCCCTCCGCGTGCGCCTGCCGCAGCAGTTCGACGGACTCGACGTGGTCGAGGTGCAGCGCGAGCGGCGCGGACGAGGCGCGGGCCACGGCGGTCGCGGCGGCGGCGAGCGGGGCGAGCCGGTTGCCGTGGAACT
Organism: Streptomyces solicamelliae; assembly: GCF_045348655.1. Lineage (NCBI taxonomy): Bacteria > Bacillati > Actinomycetota > Actinomycetes > Kitasatosporales > Streptomycetaceae > Streptomyces > Streptomyces solicamelliae. The sequence goes on along the minus strand of NZ_CP160404.1, from coordinate 3,258,382 downwards.
TCACGGCGTTCTCGGAGACTTGGAGGATCGCGGGCCGGCCGGCGCGTTCCGCCCCGGCGGCGACCGCCTCCACGTGCTCGAGCGTGATCACGTTGAACGCGGCGAGTCCCTGGCGGACGGCGGCCGCGGTCATCAGTTCGGCGGTGCGGACGAGGGGCATGCGGGTGGCTCCCTTGACGACGCTTCGGTTCCTACGCTGCTGGGGCCTGGGCCTGGACGGCTACCTCGGGGAGCAGTTGCTCGTACCGCTCCTTCTCGAACTCGCCGGCCACCGGCGACAGCACCGACGCCGTCGACAACGCGACCGCCCGCGACAGGCGGTCGGGCCAGGGGAGTCGGTCGACGAGGGCGGAGAGGAGACCGGCGACGGCCGAGTCGCCCGCGCCCGTCGGGTTGCCCTTGACCGTGGTGGGCGGGGCCGCCTGCCACAGGCCCGCCGCGGTGACCGCGAGCAGGCCCGCGGGGCCGAGGGACGCGACGACCGCGTGCGCCCCGCGCCGCCGTGCGTCGCGCGCGGCACGCTCCGGCTCGCGGGCGCCGGTCAGTTGGGCCAGCTCGTCCGCGTTGGGCTTGACGATGTCGGGGCGGGCCGCGATGCCCCGCCGCAGGGGTTCCCCACTGGTGTCGAGCAGCACGGGGACCCCGACGCCGCGCGCCGTGCGGATGAGTTCCGCGTACGCGCCCACGTGGATGCCCGGCGGCAGGCTGCCGCACAGGGCCACCGCGTCGGCGGCGGGCAGGAGTTCGTTGTACTGCGCGACGAACGCCGCCCACTCCTGCGGGGTGACCTGCGGGCCCGGCTCGTTCAGCTGCGTCGTGTCGCCCGTCGCGTCGTCGACGACGGCGAGGGTGCGCCGCGTGTTGCCGCCGATCGGGACCAGCGCGTCGCGCACCGGGCAGCGGGCCAGCAGGTTGCGCAGCACCGCGCCGTTGGGGCCGCCGGCGAAGCCGGTGACGACGGTGTCGTGGCCGAGTGCCCCGAGCACCCTGGCGACGTTGACGCCCTTGCCGCCCGGGCGCTCCAGGACCTGGGTGACGCGGTGCGAGGCGTGCGGGGTCAGGGCGGGCACGCGGTACGTCAGATCGAGCGCGGTGTTGAGCGTGACCGTGAGAATCACCCGCCGCACCCCCCTGGTAAGCGCTTGTCGTCCTGCCCGAGTCCTGTTTCGCGTCCTGATCATGCCAAACAGACGGCGGTCAGCCCAGACCCCTGACGAAGTCAGCCCAGTTGGGGGTCCACCACCCACGCGCCGTGCCGCATCACGCCCCTGAGCTCGAAGTCCTCGTCCAGGACCACCAGGTCGGCGTCCTTGCCGGGCTCCAGCGAGCCGACCCGGTCGTACAGGCCGAGCAGCCGGGCCGGGTTGGCGGAGATCGCCTGCACGGCGGACTCGACGGGCAGCCCGTCGACGGTCACCGCCCGCTTGAACGCCCGGTCGAGGGTCAGCGTGGAGCCCGCGATGGAGCCGCCCTCGACGAGCCGGGCGACGCTGTCCTTCACCTCGACCTCCAGCGTGCCGAGCATGTAGCGGCCGTCGCCGAAGCCGGCCGCGTCCATGGCGTCGGTGATGAACGCGACGCGTTCCGGGCCCGCGTGGTGGAACGCCAGCTCCAGGGCGGCGGGGTGGAGGTGGGTGCCGTCGTTGATGAGCTCGACGGTGATCCGCTCGTCCTCCAGGAGCGCCGCGATCGGGCCGGGGGTGCGGTGGCCGAGGGCGGGCATGGCGTTGTACAGGTGCGTGGCGACGGTCGCGCCGGCGTCGATGGCCTCGACGGTCTGCTCGTACGTGGCGTCGGTGTGGCCGATCGCCGCGACGACGCCGTGCTCGGCGAGCAGCCGTACGGAGTCGAGGCCGCCGGGCAGTTCGGTGGCGAGGGTGACCATCCGGGCCTGGCCGCGGGCCGCGTCGAGGAGCTTGCGGACCTCGGCGGGGTCGGGGTCGCGCAGCAGGCTCTCGTCGTGGGCGCCCTTGCGGCAGGGGGAGATGAACGGGCCCTCGAAGTGGATGCCGGCGACGTCGCCCTGCTCGGCGAGCTCGGAGAGCAGTCCGGCGCGCCGGGAGAGGAAGTCCATGTCGCCGGTGACGAACGAGGCGACGGTGGTCGTGGTGCCGTGCAGGCGGTGGGTGTGGACGCCCTTGAGGACCTCGTCGACGGTGCCGGAGGTGAAGGACGCGCCGCCGCCGCCGTGGTTGTGCATGTCGACGAAGCCGGGCACGAGCCAGTGACCGGAGAGGTCGAGGGCGGGGGTGTCGGCGGGCGCCGAGCCCGCGATGCGGCCGCCTTCGACGATCACGCGTCCGTTCTCGACGATACCGGTGGGCAGCACGACGCGTGCGCCGGCGAGAACCTTGCGATCGGCCATCAGGCGGAGACCTCCGGGTCGTGGGGGGTTGCGTGGGGGTTTTCAGTTGAATTGTCGGCGGCGAGGAGGTCCCAGGCGAGGAGGCCCGCGCCGAGGCAGCCGGCGGTGTCGCCCAGGGCCGCCGGGACGACGGCGGGCAGCTTCTGGAAGGTGACCCGCTCCTCGACGGCGGTCCGCAGTGGTGCGAAGAGGGTCTCGCCGGCCTCGGCGAGCCCGCCGCCGATGATGAGGGTGCGGGGGTCGAGCAGGGTGAGCGCGGTGACCAGGCCGTCGGCGAGGGCGTCGACGGCGGTCTGCCAGACGCGTACGGCGGCGGGGTCGCCGGACTCGACGGCCTTGGCGCAGTCGGCTGCGTCGGCGTCCGGGTCGCCGGAGGCCGTGGCCCAGGCGGCCGAGACGGCGGAGGCGGAGGCGTACCGCTCCAGGCAGCCGCGCTGGCCGCAGCCGCAGGGCTCGCCGCCGGGGCGGACGACGATGTGGCCGATCTCGCCGGCGTAGCCGTGCGCGCCGGCCTCGATGCGGTCGCCGATGCCGATGGCGCCGGCGATGCCGGTGCCGAGCGGCACGAAGAGGAACCGGTCGGCGCCGTTGCCGGCGCCGATGCGGCCCTCGGCGAGGCCGCCGGTGCGCACGTCGTGGCCGAGGGCGACGGGCAGCCCGCCGAGGCGCTCGCTGAGCAGGGCGCGCAGCGGGACGTCGCGCCAGCCGAGGTTGGCGGCGTACACGGCGATGCCGCGGTCGGCGTCGACGATGCCGGGGACGGCGACGCCGGCCGCGGAGGCGGCGGTGCCGTAGCGCTGCAGGCCGTAGTCGCGCAGCTCGGCGGCGAAGCCGAGGATGGACTCGACCACGGCCTCGGCCCCGCGCTTGCGCCCGGTGGCGCGCCGGGCCTCGTACAGCAGCGTGCCGTCCGCCCCGACGAGGGCGGCCTTCATCCCGGTGCCGCCCACATCGAGGGCGATGACGTGTCTCACGGTCCCAGTCTGACCCGGAGGACCCCAACAGGTCTAGTCCACTGCCCGATATTGTTGCGCTGCCATACAAATCCTGGCGAGCGCACCGGACTCCTGTTCAGCCCAGGATCACGCTGCGCGTCAGGTTGCGCGGGCGGTCCGGGTCGTGGCCCTGGGCCTCGGCCAGGGCCACCGCGAGGCGCTGGGCGCGGATCAGGTCGGCCATCGGGTCCAGCGGGGAGCCCAGCAGCGTGCCGCCCGCCCGGGCCACGTCGCCGGCCAGGCCCTCCGGGACCTCGCCGAACGCCCAGGTCACGCGGCCGGGGGCGGCGATGGCGATGGGGCCGTGGCGGTACTCCATCGACGGGTACGCCTCCGTCCACGCCCCGGCCGCCTCCCGCATCTTCAGCGCAGCCTCCAGCGCGAGGCCGTACGTCCAGCCGCGGCCCAGGAACGTCCACTGCTCGGCCTCGAGCGCCGCCTCCGGCAGTGGCTCCGTGACGGCCAGCTCCGCGTCCACCGCCGCCTCGGCGACCGGCTTCAGGCCCGGTACGTCCCCGAGCCCGGCCCGCAGGAAGGCCAGCGCCGTCGTGGCGAACCGCGTCTGGACCACCGACTCCTCGTCCGCCCAGTCGAGCACCGCGAGCGTGTCCGCCGCGTCCATGACCGGCGTCTCCGGGTCCGCGGTGAGCGCGAGCGTCGGCACCCGGCCCTTCAGCGCGGCCAGCAGCTCCAGCACCTCCGTCGTCGTCCCCGACCGGGTGATCGCGACCACCCGGTCGTACGCGCGGCCCGTCGGGAACTCCGAGGAGGCGAACGCGTCCGTCTCGCCCTGCCCCGCCCCCTCCCGCAGCGCGGCGTACGCGAGCGCCATGAACCACGACGTGCCGCAGCCCGTCACGGCGACCCGCTCGCCCGGTTCCGGCAGGCCCTCGAAGGCCGCCGCCGCCTCCGCGGCGCGGCGCCAGCAGGCGGGCTGGGTGGCTGTCTCGGCAGCGGTACGGGACATGTGAGTCGGCTCCTCCGGAAGGGGCGGTCGCGCCTCTGGCGTGCGTACGTTGCGCTAGATACCCAAGTGGTGTAGACCTCATCCCTCCCGATAAGGGAAAATCGCAGCTCAACGACGAGTGAAGGTGGGGACAACGCTGTGCAGCGGCGATTGCTTGGAGTGACCGCGGCCGTCGCCGCCCTGGGGCTGACCGCCACGCTGGCCGGCTGCGGAGCGACCGGCGCGAAGGGCGACGTGACCCTCACGCTCGTCGCCGCCGACTACGACCTCGTCGGCGGCGACTCGACCGAGAAGTACTGGGCCGGCCTCACCGCCGCGTACGAGGCGAAGCACCCCGGCGTCGACATCGATGTCCGGATCGAGTCCTGGGACGACGTCGACCGCGTCGTGGCCGAACTCGCCGACGCCGGCCGGGCCCCCGACATCGCCCAGATCGGCGCGTACGCCGACCACGCCGCCCGCGACCGGCTCTACACCGCCGACGAGCTGCTCTCCGTCCCCGTCCAGGCCAACTTCCTCGGCCCGCTGATCTCCGCCGGCGAGATGAAGCGCGTCCAGTACGGGATGCCGTTCGTCGCCTCCACGCGGCTGCTCTTCTACAACAAGAGGCTCTTCGCCGACGCCGGCATAGCCGAGGCGCCCACCACCTGGGACGAACTCGCCGCCGCCGCGAGGAAACTGAAGCGGGAGAAGGTGCCCTACCCCTTCGCCCTGCCGCTCGGGCCCGAGGAGGCCCAGGCCGAGACCATGATGTGGCTGCTCGCCGGCGGCAACGGCTACACCGACGACGGCGGCCGCTACGTCATCGACTCCGACGCCAACGTCAGCACCTTCCGCTGGCTGAAGGACGAGCTGGTCGACAAGGGCCTCACCGGTCCCGTCGCACCCGGCAAGCTCAACCGCAAGGCCGCCTTCGCCGCCTTCTCGCGCGGCGAGGTCGGCATGCTCAACGGCCACCCCTCCCTGATGAAGGAGGCCGCCAAGCAGGGCGTCGACGTCGGCATGGTCCCGCTGCCCGGCCGCGACCAGGAACCCCGCGCCTCCATGGGCGTCGCCGACTGGATCATGGCCTTCAAGCAGAACGGCCACCGCAAGGAGATCGGCGAGTTCCTCAACTTCGTCTTCGACGACGCGAACGTGCTCAAGTTCGCGGGGGAGAACGGCCTCCTGCCGTCCACCGTCAGCGCCTCCGTCGCCATGGGGTCCGACCCCGAACACGCCGCCCTCGCCCCGTTCCTGAGGGCGCTGCCGAACTCCCGGCTCTACCCGGTCGGCAAGACGTCCTGGGCGCAGGTCAGCGAGCAGGTCAAGAAGAACATCGGCCGGGCCGTCGACCCGGCCGGCTCGCCCGACGCGGTGCTGTCCACGATCGGGCGCGAGGCGACGACCGCGGAGGACGCCGAGTAGGGCCGACGAATAGGTTGGTCGTATGAACGACGAATCGGAGCTCGGCGAGCGGGAGCGCGCGGTGCTCGCCCTGGAGCGCCGCTCCTGGCCGGGACCCGGCGCCAAGGAACGCGCGGTGCGCGAGCAGCTCGGGCTGTCCCCGGTCCGGTACTACCAGCTGCTCAACGCGCTGCTCGACGATCCGCGCGCCCTCGTGCACGACCCGGTGACCGTCAACCGGCTGCGCCGCGTGCGCGCCGAGCGTGAGCGGCGCCGCTGAACCGCGCCGCTGACGCGGACGCGGAGCGTCGGTAGGGTCGGGTACATGGTCAGCAGCCTGCCGCACCCGACCACGTCCGCCGGCCGCGACGGTCTGGCCGCGCTTCTCGCGCGTCCGGCGAAGGCCGTCGTCGCCCTCGACTTCGACGGGACGCTCGCCGAGATCGTCCCCGACCCCGAGCAGGCCCGCGCCCATCCCGGCGTGGTGCCCGCCCTCGTCGCACTCGCCCCGCACGTCGGCTCGGTGGCCGTGGTCACCGGCCGGCCCGCCGGGGTCGCCGTCCGCCACGGTGGCTTCGCCGGGGTGCCCGGCCTGGAGCATCTGGTCGTCCTCGGCCACTACGGCGCCGAGCGCTGGGACGCCGCCTCCGGCACCGTCACCGCCACCGCCGTGCCCCCGGGCGTCGCCGCCGTACGGGCCGAGCTGCCCGGCTTCCTGGACGGCGCCGGCGCCTGGCCCGGCACCTGGATCGAGGAGAAGGGCCGCGCGGTCGCCGTGCACACCCGGCGCGCCGCGGACCCGCAGGGCGCGTTCGAGGCGCTGAAGGGACCGCTGGGCGAACTGGCCGCCCGCCACGGCCTGGTCCTGGAGCCGGGCCGGATGGTCCTGGAGCTGCGCCCGCCCGGGATGGACAAGGGCATGGCGCTGGCGGAGCACGTGCGGGCCACGGGCGCGGAGTCGGTGCTGTACGCGGGCGACGACCTGGGCGACCTGCCCGCCTACGCCGCCGTGGAGAAGCTCCGCTCGAACGGGGTCCCGGGCCTGCTGGTGTGCAGCGGCGCGGAGGTCCCGGAACTGGCGGAACGGGCCGACCTGTCGGTGGCCGGCCCGTCCGCGGTGGTGGACCTCCTCGCGCGGCTCGCGGAGGAGGTCAGTACGCCGTGATCAGTTCGCGGCCGGGTTGGCCACGGTGATCCGCAGGTCGTCGCCGGCGTCGTCGGTGACGGTGACCTTCACGCCGTGGCCCGCGACCTTGACGCTCGCCTGGGCGGCCGCCGGGTCGTAGTAGGCGTTCGGGTCGGTGTCGTCGAAGACGGGGATGCCGGGGACGGAGGGGGCGCAGGCCGCCTTCGTCTCGACGGCCTGACCCTTGCCCTTGCCGACCAGCACCTCCTTGTGGAGGCAGGTCGCGTCCGTGGCCTCCAGGCCGAAGGTCGCGTCGAAGGGCTGGCGGCGGTTGGTCGGCGCGGTGCCGTCGTCGAACCGGAACGGCGTCGGGCGGGCGTCGACGGCCATGGCCGAGCCGCCGCCGGGGTGCGCGCTGACGTTGTTGTCGTCGAAGGACCGGTCGACGTACCAGACCAGCATGCCGTTCTGGAAGCGGAAGTACTCGACCCAGTCCGGGGCGGTGATGCCCTTGCTGAACTGGTACGGGCCCTCCGCCAGCAGCGCGTCGCTGCCGACGTACTCGCGGTTCTCCACCAGGTAGTACCGCGGGTAGGTGGCGGTCTCCGTGCCGGTGGAGATCTTCCAGCGGCCGGTCGCCGTCCAGGCGCCGGCGCCCTGCTCGACGTCGTCGGTGGCGAGCGTCGTGCCGCCGGAGCTCAGCGTGATGTCGTCCAGGAACGCGCCGGCGAAGTGCACGCCGCCGTCGGTCTGGTAGCGGAAGCGGAACAGCGACGGCCGGTCGCCGGCGTCGTACGCGTAGCGCAGGGTCGTCCACTTGCCGGCCGAGGAGCCGTCGACAGCAGCGCCGGCGCGCTGCCAGTTCGCGCCGCCGTCGAGGGAGTACTCGGCGAACAGGTAGTCGTAGTCGGCCTCGATCTCGTGCCAGGCCCTGGCCTGGACGGTGATCCTGGAGGCGGCCGGGACGGAGCGGGTCAGGGACTGGTTGAGGCCGTCCGCGGAGCCGGTCCACCAGGCGTGCGAGCCGGAGGAGGGGGTCGTGTACGTGGTGCTGGTGGTCTTGTCGGGCAGGGCGACGCGGACCGCCTGCTCCTTGCCGTCGGTCTGGAACTGGGCCGGGTTGAGCGTGTACGTGCCCGTCGTTCCGAGCGGCGCGTCGGCGTAGTCCAGCCAGCCGAGGAACAGCTTCTCCTCGGCGCCCATCAGGCCCGGGTGGGTGCCGATGCCCTCGTTCGCGGTCGCGCCGTGGCCGAGCCAGGAGCCGGAGCTCATCAGGGTCCAGAAGGCGGTGGAGTTCTCGCCGCCGCCCGTGTCGTAGTAGTCGGGCAGGCCGAGGTCGTGGCCGAACTCGTGGCAGAAGACGCCGAGTCCGCCGTTCTCGCCCTCGGTGGTGTAGTCGCCGAGCCAGTACTTCGACTGGCCGATGCGGGCGCCGCCGGCCTTGTTCTGGGTGCCGGACACGTCGGGGCCGGTCAGGCCGTAGTCGTCGCCGTTGACGTACCAGCGGTGCGACCAGATGGCGTCCTCGCCCTGGGCGCCGCCGCCGGCGTCCTCGCCCATGCCGGCGTGCACGGCCTGGAAGTGGTCGATGTAGCCGTCGGACTCGTCGAAGTTCCCGTCGTGGTCCCAGTCGTTGCGGTCCCAGACGTCGAACTGGGCGAGGTACGCGTCGATCTCGGCGGGCGTCTTGCCGGCCGCGAGCTGGGCGTCCCACCAGGCGTTGCCGGTGTCCTGGACGAAGGCCCAGGAGCCGCCGTTGTCCTCGATCGCGTTGTCGCCGTAGGAGGAGGCGTTGCCGGGGACCTTGACCCAGTCCTCGACGGTGTTGGTGACCGAGTAGCGGCCGCCGGACAGCTCCTCGTAGTACGTCTTCATGGACTCGCCGGAGCCGTTGAAGAGGTTCTCGTAGTAGGACTTCGAGAAGTCGGCGGTCCAGGCGTTGGAGTTGTCCTTCGTCCGGTCCGGCTCCGGGATCGCGTTGTGCGCGGGTCCGGGGACGGTGCCGTACTTGCCGGACGCCTGGTCGCCGAACTCGGAGAGGATGGTGAGGATCTTCTCGGAGCGGACGGTGGTCGTCTCCACGAACTTGCCGGGGGCGACCTCGACGACGCCGTCGGCGTTCGCCCTGGCCTTGCCCTTGGCGACCTTGTCGATCGCCTGCTCGCGCAGTTCGGTGCGCTGCTTGGTGAGCGGTCCGGGGCGGTTGTCGGCGCGGTGGTGCGGTGCGGGGCCCTTGGCTCCCGGCGCGGACGATTCCCAGGTCTCCTGCGCGGCGGCCGGGGTGAGCCCCGCGGCGAGGAGAGCGGTGAGCGCCGACCCTAGGGTCATGCCCACGACAATCTTTCTCACGAGCGTCCCTTCGCATGCATGTGTGTGCCGCATGGTTCGCGTGGTTCCGTTTGAGGCTTACGGATCGCCTGGGGGAACGATCGCGGCAGAGTCTGACACGGGAAGGACCACGAAGAGGAGAGGGCGGAGCCGAAGATTCTGCGGCATCCCCCGTCCGCCGCGCGGCCCTGCGACCGCGCGGGCGGAAGCTACTCCTCCGGCAGCGCCCGCAGAGCCTCCAGCTGCTTGCGGAACCACTGCTGCGGGGGCAACGCGGTCGCCGCGGCGGCCAGCCGCTTGGTGCGCTCGGCCCGCTCCGCCGACGGCATCGACAGGGCCTGATGCAGGGCCTCGGCCGTGGCGGTCACGTCGTACGGGTTCACCGTCAGCGCGTCCTCGCGCAGCTCCTCGTACGCGCCCGCACCGTCCGACAGGACCAGCGCGCAGCCCGCCTCGGAGACCACCGGTATCTCCTTGGCCACCAGGTTCATGCCGTCCCGCACGGGGTTGACCAGGGCCACGTCGGCCATCCGGTACACCGCGAGCGAGCGCGTGAAGTCGTCCCGCACGGAGACCAGCACCGGCTGCCAGTCCGGCGTGCCGAACTCCGCGTTGATCTCCTCCGCCAGCTCCGTCACCGCCGCGGTGTACGAGCGGTACGCCTCCAGGTCCTGCCGCGAGGGGTACGCTGAGGCCAGGTGGACCACCCGGCCGCGCCACTCGGGGTGGACCATCAGCAGCTCCCGGTAGGCCAGCAGGCCGCGCAGGATGTTCTTGGACAGCTCCGTGCGGTCGACCCGCGCGATCGTCCGCCGGCCGCCGGTCTCCTCGCGCAGCCGGGCCAGCCGCTCGTCCACCGCCGGCCGGTACGCCAGCGCCCGCAGATCCTCGCCGTCGACACCGAGCGGGTACACCCGCACCCGGGCCGTGCGCCCCTCGTCGTCGAGGCGCGAGCCCGACACGAACGCCTGCGCCCACGACCAGGTGTGGAACCCCAGCTCGTCCGCCCCGAGCATGCCCCGCACCAGCTCCTCGCGGACGTCCTGCGGCAGCATCCGCAGGGAGTCCGGCGACGCCCACGGCGTGTGCGTGAAGTGGCCGATCCGCAGGTCGGGGCGGAGCTCCCGCAGCTGCCCCGGCACCAGCGCCAGGTGGTAGTCCTGCACCAGCACGCAGGCGCCGTCCTCCGCCGCCTCGGCCAGCGCCTCGGCGAAGGCGCGGTTGTACGCCCGGTACGACGCCCAGCGGCGGCGGAACTCCGCGTCGAAGACGGGCTCGCGCGGCACGTCGTACAGGTGGTGGTGGAGGAACCACAGCACCGAGTTCGCGATCCCGTTGTACGCGTCGTCGTACACGCCCGGGTCGATGTCCAGCATCCGGACGCCCGGCTCCGCGACGCCCCGCCGCACCGCCTCGCGGTCGCCGTCGCCCAGCGCCGCGCAGACCCACAGGCTGTCCTCCGCCGCGACCGCGCTCAGGCCGGACACCAGCCCGCCGCCGCCCCGCCGGGCGTCGAGCGTGCCGTCGTCCCGGCGGACGTAGCTGACCGGACCGCGGTTGGAGGCGACGAGAACAGTGGCCATGTGGCGAACCTAGCCCGTCCCGGAACCGCTCAAACGTACGCCCGGACAGGGTGGCGACAACCCGTCACCGGTCCCGCCGCGCCCGGGCCGCCGCCCGCGCCACGACGCCCGTCGCGCCCAGGGCGAGCAGCAGCCCGCCGAGCAGCCACAGACGCTCCCCGCCGTGCCCGGAGGATGCCGCGCCGAGCAGCTCCCCCTCCAGCGTCACTTCATGGATCAACTGTGTAAATCGCATGAAAACGGAATCTAGTCACCCGGCCGCGCCCGGCCCGGCTACGCCACGCGCCTGCGCGCGTACTCCGCGATCTCCGCCATCGGCGGCCGCTCCTCGGTGTCCACCGGGTACGTCCGCGGCACGAACCCCGCCCCACCGTCCGCGGCCCGCTCGAACTGCGTCAGCTCCGGCCGTACGAGGTGCCCGCGCGACAGCCGCACCTGCGCCGTCCGGTAGATCGCCGCCGCCATCCGGCCCAGCGCCTGACCGCCCTGGTGACGGTGCTTGCGCACCCCCACGTCCACCTGCGCCAGCGCGTCCAGGCCCACCGTGTGCAGCGCGTCCACCAGGAGCCCCAGCTCCACCCCGTACCCCACCGGGAACGGCAGCCGCTCCAGGAGCGTGCGCCGCGCCGCGTACTCGCCGCCCAGCGGCTGCACGAAGCCGGCCAGCTGTGGCCAGTGCAGGTTCAGCAGCGGCCGCGCCACCAGCTCCGTCACCCGGCCGCCCTGGCCGGGAGCGTCGCCCAGCGGCCGGTCGTACATCGCCTTGACGAACTCCACGTCCGGGTCCGTGAGCAGCGGCCCCACGATCCCCGAGACGAAGTCCGCCGAGAAGTCCCGCAGGTCCGCGTCCACGAAACAGACCACGTCACCGCTGGTCGCGAGCAGCGAGCGCCACAGCACCTCGCCCTTGCCCGGCAGCGCCGGGATCCGCGGCAGGACCGCGTCCCGCGCCACCACCCGCGCCCCGGCCGCCGCGGCGACCTCCGCCGTCCGGTCCGTGGACCCGGAGTCCACCACCACCAGCTCGTCGACCAGCGGCACCGCCTCCGACATCAGCTCGCGGCGGATGACCGACACGATGTCGCCGACCGTGGCCTCCTCGTCGAGCGCCGGCAGCACCACGCTCACCGTCGTCCCACGCTTGGCCGCCAGGATCTGCTCCATCGGACGGTCGGCCACCGACCAGGAGCGCCTGCCCAGCCAGCGCTCCACTTCATCCAGCACGTCGGTTACTCCCCAGTTGCTGCGGTCTGTGATCCATCTCGCGGTTCGGACGACTATCTCAACCGCCCGTGCCTTCGGTTACAGTCTTGAACAACGCAGCGGCCCGGTGCATGTCGGGGTCCCGACCGCGTTCCACAATCGAATACCGCTCATCCAGAGGGGCAGAGGGATACGGCCCGTTGAAGCCCCGGCAACCCTCCAGTCGGTTCTCCTGCGCGATCGCGCCGCGAGGCTCCCGGCTAGGGAAGGTGCCAAATCCGTCTCATGGCGAGATGCGCCATGAGGAAGATGAGGAGAAAGGGCCTCGCCTCCATGGCTGTACAGACGGTTGCAACCACCCAGAATTCGGTCGATCTCGGTCCCGCGACCGGCCTCTCCTGCCGCGAGTGCGGCGAGCGGTTCGCGCTCGGCCCGATCTTCGCCTGTGAGCTGTGTTTCGGCCCGCTCGAAGTCGCGTACGACCTTCCCACCGGTGACCCCGAGGCGCTGCGCAAGCAGATCGAGGCCGGCCCCGCCAACATCTGGCGCTACGCCCCGCTGCTGCCCGTCCCGACGGACGTCGCCGTGAAGCCCAATCTGAACCCCGGCTGGACCAAGCTCGTCCAGGCCGACAACCTCGCCGCCGCGCTCGGTGTCGAGCCGGGCAAGCTGTTCGTCAAGGACGACTCCGGAAACCCGACGCACTCCTTCAAGGACCGCGTCGTCGCCCAGGCCCTCGAGGCCGCCCGCGCCTTCGGCTTCACCACCCTGTCCTGCTCCTCCACCGGCAACCTGGCCGGCGCCGTCGGCGCCGCGGCCGCCCGCGCCGGCTTCCGCTCCTGCGTGTTCATCCCGCACGACCTCGAGCAGGGCAAGGTCGTCATGGCCGCGGTCTACGGCGGCGAACTCGTCGGCATCGAGGGCAACTACGACGACGTCAACCGCTTCTGCTCCGAGCTCATCGGCGACCCGCTGGGCGAGGGCTGGGGCTTCGTCAACGTCAACCTGCGGCCGTACTACGCCGAGGGCTCCAAGACCCTCGCGTACGAGATCTGCGAGCAGCTCGGCTGGCAGCTGCCCGACCAGCTGGTCATCCCGATCGCCTCCGGCTCCCAGCTCACCAAGATCGACAAGGGTCTGCAGGAGCTCATCAAGCTCGGCCTCGTCGAGGACAAGCCGTACAAGATCTTCGGCGCCCAGGCCGAGGGCTGCTCCCCGGTCTCCGTCGCCTTCAAGGCCGGCCACGACGTCGTACGGCCCCAGAAGCCGAACACGATCGCCAAGTCCCTCGCCATCGGCAACCCGGCCGACGGCCCGTACGTCCTCGACATCGCCCGCCGCACGGGCGGCGCCGTGGAGGACGTGAACGACGAGCAGGTCGTGGACGCCATCAAGCTGCTCGCCCGCACCGAGGGCATCTTCGCCGAGACCGCGGGCGGCGTGACCGTCGGCGTGACGAAGAAGCTCGTCGAGGCCGGCGTCCTCGACCCCACGCTGACGACGGTGGTCCTCAACACCGGCGACGGCCTCAAGACCCTCGACGCGGTCGCCGAGACCTCTCAGGCCACCGCCGTCATCCGCCCGAGCCTGGACGCGTTCCGCGACGCCGGCCTGGCCCACTGAGCCGACTGAAGCGACGACAAGGGAGAAGCCATGAGCGTCAACGTCCGCATCCCCACCATCCTCCGCACCTACACGGGCGGGCAGTCCGAGGTCCCGGCCGAGGGCACCACCCTGGGTGAGGTCATCGCCGACCTGGAGAAGAACCACACGGGCATCGCCGCCCGCGTCCTCGACGACCAGGGCAAGCTTCGCCGCTTCGTCAACGTGTACGTCAACGACGACGACGTCCGCTTCGAGCAGGGCCTGGAGACGGCGACGCCGGACGGTGCGGGCGTCTCGATCATCCCGGCCGTCGCCGGAGGCTGACCGTCGAGCGCAGTGCCGGCGGCTGCCGAGTTACCCGCGGTATCCGAATTGCCCCTTCTGGTGAAGAACCGGAGGGGGCAATTCTGCATGGTTGAGCGCGGTAGAGTTGGGGAAGTCCCCTCCGCTGCTCGTGCCAGACGCATATGAGAATGCGCCCGCACGCGACAAGAAGCAGCCAAAATACCTGAGCATTGTGTACTTTTTGCGCCCTTTTCCGGGCCTGATTTGCCCCGGAAATCAAGGAAATCTCCGCAATTCTCCTTTACGGCTCGCTCAGATTTCTCGTCCGATTGACCTGTTGCAGAGGGCAGTTGGGCAGATACATTCAGCCGCGGTCGACGCGTTCCGGCGCAGGGTCTGACCCGGGTTCGCGAAGTGCGGATCCGCGCAAGGGCCAGTAATAGGGGAGTTAGGCATGGCTCAGGGCACCGTCAAGTGGTTCAACGCGGAGAAGGGCTACGGCTTCATCGCGGTCGACGGTGGTGCGGATGTTTTCGTCCACTACAGCGCGATTCAGATGGACGGCTACCGCACCCTCGAGGAGGGGCAGCGGGTCGAGTTCGAGATCTCGCAGGGCCAGAAGGGCCCGCAGGCCGACATGGTCAAGCTCGCCGTCTGACTGCGGCGCGATCGGCCACCGACGCACTTCGTTCGAGGGGCCCGCATCCACCTGGATGCGGGCCCCTCGCGCGTGTGCCGGCGCGTGTACCGGACGGCGGCGACAGCGTGCCCGATCCCCGGAAGACGCTTGCGCCCACCCGTCACCCGACCACCACCCCTTGTGCGACGTCCCTTCGGGACGGCCTTGCACTCTCCTGGGTCGAGTGCTAATCATTGGCGTTAGCACTCTCCCAGTGAGAGTGCTTACGAGGATCGGGCAGACGAGGTCCGCAGGCCGGGCGGGGCAAGGAACCGCACGGCACGCAGACCGTCCGTCGCGGGCGTCGGCGCGGTCCTGGAGCGTTATCCACCCCATGTCCGGGAGGACCACTTCACATGGCCAAGATCATCGCGTTCGACGAGGAGGCCCGGCGCGGTCTCGAGCGCGGCATGAACCAGCTCGCTGACGCCGTCAAGGTCACCCTCGGCCCCAAGGGCCGTAACGTCGTCCTCGAGAAGAAGTGGGGCGCCCCCACGATCACCAACGATGGTGTCTCCATCGCCAAGGAGATCGAGCTCGAGGACCCGTACGAGAAGATCGGCGCCGAGCTGGTCAAGGAAGTCGCCAAGAAGACGGACGACGTCGCCGGCGACGGTACGACCACCGCGACCGTTCTCGCCCAGGCGCTCGTCCGCGAGGGCCTGCGCAACGTGGCGGCCGGCGCCAACCCGATGGCCCTGAAGCGCGGTATCGAGAAGGCCGTCGAGGCCGTCTCCGGCGCGCTGCTCGACCAGGCCAAGGAGGTCGAGACCAAGGAGCAGATCGCCTCCACCGCCTCCATCTCCGCCGCCGACACCCAGATCGGCGAGCTCATCGCCGAGGCCATGGACAAGGTCGGCAAGGAAGGCGTCATCACCGTCGAGGAGTCCCAGACCTTCGGTCTGGAGCTGGAGCTCACCGAGGGTATGCGCTTCGACAAGGGCTACATCTCGGCGTACTTCGCCACCGACATGGAGCGTATGGAGGCCTCGCTCGAGGACCCGTACATCCTCATCGCCAACTCCAAGATCGGCAACGTGAAGGACCTCCTTCCGCTGCTCGAGAAGGTCATGCAGTCCGGCAAGCCGCTGCTGATCATCGCCGAGGACGTCGAGGGCGAGGCCCTGTCGACCCTGGTCGTCAACAAGATCCGCGGCACCTTCAAGTCCGTCGCCGTCAAGGCGCCGGGCTTCGGCGACCGCCGCAAGGCCATGCTGAACGACATCGCCATCCTCACCGGCGGCACGGTCATCTCCGAGGAGGTCGGCCTCAAGCTCGAGAACGCCGGCGTCGACCTGCTGGGCCGCGCCCGCAAGGTCGTCATCACCAAGGACGAGACCACCATCGTCGACGGTGCCGGTGACAGCGAGCAGGTCGCGGGCCGCGTGAACCAGATCCGCGCCGAGATCGAGAACTCGGACTCGGACTACGACCGCGAGAAGCTCCAGGAGCGCCTCGCGAAGCTGGCCGGCGGCGTGGCCGTCATCAAGGCCGGCGCCGCGACCGAGGTCGAGCTCAAGGAGCGCAAGCACCGCATCGAGGACGCCGTTCGCAACGCGAAGGCGGCCGTCGAGGAGGGCATCGTCGCCGGCGGTGGCGTCGCCCTGCTGCAGGCCTCCGAGGTCTTCGAGAAGCTGGAGCTGGACGGTGACGAGGCCACCGGTGCCGCCGCCGTCAAGCTGGCGCTCGAGGCCCCGCTGAAGCAGATCTCCGTGAACGCCGGCCTCGAGGGTGGCGTCATCGTGGAGAAGGTGCGCAACCTGCCCGTCGGCCACGGCCTGAACGCCGCCACCGGCGAGTACGTCGACATGATCGCCGAGGGCATCATCGACCCGGCGAAGGTCACGCGCTCCGCGCTGCAGAACGCGGCCTCCATCGCCGCGCTGTTCCTCACCACCGAGGCCGTCATCGCCGACAAGCCGGAGAAGGCCGCCGCGGCCGCCCCGGGCGGCATGCCGGGCGGTGACATGGACTTCTGATCCGCTCGCGGATCGGCCGTTCCCGAAGCAGTACGCGAAGGGCGGCACCCCCACCGGGGGTGCCGCCCTTCGGCGTGTTCAGCGGGCGCGCGTCACAGCACGTCGACGTCGTCCGGCGTCGCCGTGGAGTTGAAGTGCGTGGCGTCACCCATGTACCGGATCAGGTAGCGCCCGTCCACGGTCGCCGTCGTCCGGAACGAACACAGGCCGTTCGTCGCCGACTTGGAGGTGCCGAGCAGCTTCCACGTCGTCTGCCCCTTCGGCAGGAACCACAGCCCCACCGCCTGCCCGCCGTACGGCTTCCACACCCCCGACACGACCTGCTGCAGCCCGCCGGTCACCGTCACCACCGCGCCCTTGCGCACCGGCTCCGGCGCCGCGTTCAGCGAGATGACGCGGGTCTGGGTACGGGAGAGGCGGACGACCGGGCCGAAGCTCTCGGCCATGGTGTCGGTGGCGGGGTGGTGGACGCGGAACCAGCCGCCGGTGCTGCTGCGGCCGGTGACGCTGAACGGGTACCCGCCGGGGGAGGCGTCGCCGGTGCCGATCACCTTCCAGCCCGTGCGGCCGTCCGCGGAGTACTCCAGCAGCATCTGCTGGGTCTCGGACCCCTGGAAGCCGAAGGTGTACTGCAGCTTGCCCGTCAGCGTGACCGTCGTGTCGGCCGCGAGGGTGCCGCGCACGTCCTCGATGTGGGACTCGCCCGGCATGGCCACCTGACCGCCGGCGCTTCCGCTGAGGAACACATCGGTCGGCGCCACGTACCAGCTGCCCCCGTACTGCCCCGGCGCACCCTTGAAGAGGGCGCTGTAGCGGCCGTCGGCGTCGGTGGTCGCCAGCCGCACCATCCCGCCGACGTTGACCCGCACCTCGGTGCCGGCGATCGGTGTACCGCCGTCCGTGGCGATCACGCGGCCGCTGAGGGTGAAGGGCTCACCGGGCAGGACACGGGTCTTGTCCGCCGCGCCGGTCACCGTCACCGGGCGGGCCGTGACGCCGTAGACGCCGTCCTGCCGCGTCAGGGAGCCGTGGACCTCTTCGCTGTCCTCCGAGAAGGCGAGGCCGTACAGGCTGGAGGCGGTGGTCAGCCGGTAGGGCTCGGCGGCGAACGAGCCGTCCGCGGCCACGGCGACCGACTGCGCCGACTCCACGGGGTGGGTGACCGAGACCCGTACCGTACGGCCCGCCAGCGGGACCGCGTCGCCGGAGCCGGGCTGAATGCCCGTCAGCCTGCCCGCCGGGCGGGCGACCGGGTCGCTCCACGACGGGTTCCCGACCTCGAACGTCGCCTCCGGCCGGAGCGTGAAGTCCAGCGTTCCCGCGTCCCGCCGGGTGAGCTTGTTGCCCTTGCTGTCCTCGGCGGTGACGTCGATCGCGTACCGGCCGAGGTCGGGGATCTGCCCGCCGTCCTCGGTCAGCTTCAGCGGGGTCTCGGCGGGCAGCCGGTACCAGCCCGCCGCCTCCGCCGCGGTCAGCGCGGGCAGTTCGACGAGGACCTGGTCGCCCTTGCGGATCGTCGCCGAGACGGAGGTGACCGTGCCGTCCGGCGCGTCGGTCCAGGCCGAGACCTGGAACGCGCCGCGCTGGTGGTCGAACGTGGTGGCCCGGCCGATGCCGACGGTCGGGGTGTCCGCGGCGAGGGCCGGGGCGGCGCCCGCGGTCAGGGCGAGCACGGTCGCGGCCGCGGTCAGGGAGTTCCTGAGATCAGCGCGCATCGATGTACACCGCCTTCGTCTCGCTGTAGAAGTAGCCGGTCAGCGGCTGGGTGACCATCGCCCAGGACCCGTCGCCGTAGTTGGTGGCGGTGAACCGGAAGCCGCCGTTCGTCGCGGTCTTGATGTTCTTCTTGACCCAGTACCACTGGCTCTCGCCGCGCGGCTTGAAGATCAGCGTCACGTACTGGCCGCCCATCGGCTTCCAGACCCCGGAGACCTGCTTCTGCACGGCGCCGGACACGGTCATCGTGCCGTTCGTGGTGGGGCGGGTGGGGCTGATCGTGAAGGAGGAGAACCGGGTCGGGATGCGGGTCTGGAAGACCGGCTTCGACACCGCCGTGACGTACCGGTCGGTCTCGGCGTGCACGACGCGGTAGTACGCGCGGACCCAGCCGTTCACCGAGATGTCGAACGGGCAGCTGGACGTGCCGCTGTACGAGGTCTGGCTCCAGCGCAGGCTGCGCCAGGTCAGGCCGTCCAGCGAGTACTGGATCGCGACGGGCTCGGACCCGCACTCGACGGCGCTGAACCTGCCGGTGGCCCGGACCGTGCCGTACGGGTCGATCGCGATCTTGACGTCGGTGAAGGCGGCGGCCCGGGGAACGGCGATGCTGCCGCGTGCGTACGGCAGCTCGCGCAGGTAGACCGAGGGCCGGACGTGGGTGAACACGTCGGTCGTGACGGTCGCCTTCGCGGGATACGCGAAGGTACCGTCGGCGGCCACGTCCGCGCCCCCCATCGGGCGGTCCACGACGTGGTCCCAGTAGTTCGGGTAGTCCGGCGACGAGACGACGGGCGCGCCGGTGAACGGCTGCCAGCCGTCGTTGGTGAGGCGTTCGACGCGGCCCGTGACGTTGACGCTCTGGCCCTGGCGGACGCGGAACTTGTCGAGGGCGGCGTTGATCCGGTACCTGGTCTCCTCGGCGCCGACGGTCTTGCGGACCTGGTGCGTGGCGTCGGGGTCGGTGTCGGCTGCCGGTTCGACCACGGTGGCGGTGGCGCTGCCGACCCGCGCGTTCGGCGTGAAGGGCACGGAGAACGCGCCGCCGTCGCCGGTGACGGCGGTGGCCTGGGCCGAGGAGCTCGGCCCGTCCTGCAGGGCCAGCGTGACCTTCACCTTGGTCCCGGCCCGCGCGGGTCCGCGCGTGCCGGTCGACGGGTCGAAGGTCGTCGCCTTGCCGGAGAGCACCACCTGGCGGTGGTCCCAGTCCGTCGTCGTGCGGTCGAAGGCGGTCTCGGCGACGCCCGTGTGGAGCTTGTACGCGAAGGTGCCGCCGGTCCAGTGCTGAACCGTTCCGCCGGGCAGCCGGTACTCGACGGAGACCGGGTACGTGCCGAAGGCGGTGCCCTCGGGCAGCCGGACGGCCGCGGCGGTGGCCCAGCCCTCGCGGGCGTCGGTGGCCCAGTCGTAGTCGTGCCAGGTCAGCTCGTCGGTGGCGAACAGCACGGGGGCGTCCGCGGCGGTGGACGCGTGGACGTTCACCTTCACCCAGAGCGCGCCGGACGGCAGCCCGATGTCGAGCCGCCCGTCGTCGAGCGTGGTGGTACGGGTGACCGTCGCGGTCTCCGCGTGGACCGCGGGCGCCGCGACGAGGGCGGGAGCAGCGACCCCCGCCGAAAGGACGAACACGGCCGCGGCACGCACGAGGGCATGCGGCGGCCTGCGCTTCGAGCGCAACAAGGGACCCCCCACAGGTCAGAAAGCGCGGCGCGCGTGTCGCGTCGGCCGCGTAGGGAGCACGATAGCGTGTGGGCTTGAACGTGTTCAATCAAGTTGGTCGCGGGGTCGGCGCGACGGGTGGGGGTGCCGCGGCCGGGGGTCTGCGCGATCCTGTTGGGGTGAGTGTGCTGAGTGAGCAGGGGCTGGTCGTGCCGCGGCTCGCGGCGGTCTCCGCGGCGGGCGAGGAGTTCGCGCTGCGCCGCTGGGAGCTGACCGACCTGCCCCTGGTGCGGGAGGCGTCCACGGACCCGTACATCCCGCTGATCACGACCGTCCCGCCGGAGTACAGCCGCGCGGAGGGCGAGGCGTTCGTCCACCGCCAGTGGGCCCGGGCGGAGCAGGGCACCGGCTACCCGTTCGTCGTGGAGCGCCGCTCCGACGCCCGCGCCGTCGGCGCGGTCGGACTGTGGCTGCGCGACCTGCCCGAGGGCCGGGGCACCCTCGGGTACTGGATCTCCCCGCGCTGCCGCGGCGCGGGCGCGGCCGGCGCGGCCCTGGGCGCGGTCGCCGACTGGGCGCAGCGCGAGCTGAACATCCCGCGGCTCCAGCTCTTCGTCGAACCCTGGAACACCGCCTCCTGCCGCACCGCCGAACGCGCGGGCTTCGTCCGCGAGGGCCTGCTGCACTCCTGGCAGGAGGTCGGCGGGGAGCGGAAGGACATGGTGCTGTACGGGAGGGCGTGAGCGGTTCGGGGGCTTCCCCGGGACGGGAGGGACGGCAGGTCAGGAGTCGCGCCACCGTTGGGTGGCGTCACCCGGGTCGCAGGGCTTGGAGCCGACGGCGTACCCGTCGCTCATGTACAGGCAGCGCTTCTCGGCGACGTTCTGCAGGAGCCTGCCACCGGACGTCGTCGCGTAGACCTTCCACAACTGGGCGTCGGAGCCGTTGCAGGGCTGGGAGTCCATGCCCGCGTAGCTCTGCGACACCAGGCAGCTGCCGGTGGCCTTGCTGACCACCTTGAACGTGGTTCCGGAGACCGGCTGGTACGTCCAGGTGTACGTCCACGTGGCGCCGTTCGTCGCCGGAGTCCCGCACACCCGCGACCAGACGGCCGTGCTGCCGCCGTAGCCCTCCTCCTCGGACAGGCACTGCCCGTTGGAGGCGTTCCGCATCAGATGGCTGCCCGAGGGCGCGGGCTGCTGTGCCGGAGGCTTCTGGACCGGGGGCTTCTCCGCGGCCGGCTTCCGGGCCGGAGTCGGGTCGCCGCCGCCCGAGGCCCCGGGGGCCGGCGCCGGTGCCGTGCCGCCGGCGGGCGGGCTGGTGACGGTACCGGGGGAGGCGCTGCCCGCGGCGGAGGGGGCGGGGGAGCCGTCGGGGCCGCGCGTGCCAGGGGGTGTCGGGCCGGCGGTGATCGAGGCCGTGCGGGACGAGGAGGGCTTGGGGCTCGCGTTCAGGTCCTGGACGTACGGGAGGAGCGCGACGGTCAGGGTGGTGCCCGCGCCGATGACGACCGGGACGGCGAAGACCAGCAGCCGCGACCGCTTGCGGGCGGGGGCCGGGGCGGGGGCGGGAGGCTTCGTGGCGCCGCCGTCCGCCGCGGGGACCGGCGGGGCCACCGGCTCCGGCTTCTCGTCCTCGTCCGGCAGGACCGGTGGCACGGCCGCGAAGGCCACCCGCTCGGCGATCCGCGCCGCCACGGCCGCCGGCCAGGGGGAGGCAGGAGTGCCGCCGAGCTGCAGCGTCGCCCCCGCGCGCTCGGCCGCCAGGTGCTCGTCCGCCAGCGCGACCAGCCGCTCCGCGGACGGGCGGTCCTCCGGGTCCTTCGACAGGCAGGACGTGACGATCGCGGCCAGATGCGCGTCGTTCTCGGGCAGCGCGCCGAGGTCCGGCTGCTCGTGGACGATGCGGTACAGCAGCTCGAGACCGGAGCCGTCACCGAACGGCGGCCGGTTGTTGGCGGCGTACAGCAGCAGGCTGCCGAGCGCGAACACATCGGCCGCGCCGGAGAGTTCACGACTGGCGACCGCCTGCTCGGGAGCCATGTACGCGGGCGTGCCGACGACCATCCCGGTCTTGGTGAGCCGGCTCTGGTCCGCGGCGCGGGCCACTCCGAAGTCGATGAGCGTCACGCCGTCCGCCGTCAGCATCACGTTGGACGGCTTGAGGTCGCGGTGCACCATGTCCGCCGCGTGCACCACCACGAGCCCCGCCGCCGCCTCGCGCAGCAGCCGCCACAGGGCCGGGCCGGGCAGCGGGCCGTCGTGGAGCCGTACCGCCTCGCTCAGGGTGATGCCGGGGATGTACCCGGTCGCGAACCATGGCGGCCGCGCGGTGCGGTCGCTGGCGAGGAGTCGGGCGCCGGCGTTCCCGGGCAGCCGGGCCAGGTTGTCCAGCTCGTGCCCGAAGTGCCGCAGGAAGTCCTGGTCCTCGGCCAGCGCCGGCAGCACCTGCTTGACCGCCGCGTACGAGCCCGGCCGCCCGGCCTCACCCCGCGTGGCGCCGAGATACACCCGGCCCATGCCGCCCGCGCCCAGCAGCCCCAGCAGCCGGAAGGATCCGATCCGTCGCGGATCGTCCGGTTGCAGCGGGGTGGCGCCGCTGCCGGTCAGAGTGACGTCGTGGTCCGTTCCCCCGGTCATGCGGGACAGGCTATCGGCTGTGATCCAGGGGGAGTTGGCCGGAGCGGCCCTCGGGGGCTAACCCCCGGCGAGGTCCGGCTGCTGCCCGGATGGGACGGTGACGCTCCGTCAGCAACTCTTGTCCCATGACCACTTACCGATGCACCACCACCCTGCTGGCCGCCCTGTCCACCGCCGTCGTCGTCGGCGCCCTGCTGCCCATGACCCCCGCCTCCGCCGTGTCCCCTTCCCCCGCCGCCCCGCTCGACTGGACGGCCTGCGGGCCCGAGGGGCAGGGCCAGGAGTGCGCGAAGCTGACGGTGCCGCTGGACTACCGCGACCCGGCCGGCGAGCAGATCGCCCTCGCCGTCACCCGGATCCGCAGCACCCGGCCGGAAGCCCGCCGCGGCACCCTCATGATGATCCCCGGCGGACCCGGAGGCTCCGGGGTGGAGCGGCT
Organism: Streptomyces solicamelliae; assembly: GCF_045348655.1. NCBI lineage: Bacteria > Bacillati > Actinomycetota > Actinomycetes > Kitasatosporales > Streptomycetaceae > Streptomyces > Streptomyces solicamelliae. The sequence goes on along the minus strand of NZ_CP160404.1, from coordinate 3,235,428 downwards.
CACGCAGAAGGGCCCGCGGCTCGCGCAGGAGACCGGCGGGGCGTACGACCTCGTCGCCTTCGACCCGCGCGGCGTCGGCGGCAGCACCCGGGCCAACTGCCGGCTCGACGCCGCCGACCGTCTGATGGTGACCCTGCGGTCCTGGCCCGCCGCGGACGGCCGCGTCGACGAGAACATCGCGCGCTCCCGGCGTACCGCCGAGGCCTGCGCCCGCAACGGCGGCGCGATCCTCGACAGCCTCACCACCGCCAACCAGGTCCGCGACCTGGACCGGCTGCGCCGCGCCCTCGGCGAGCGGCGGCTCTCCGCCTGGGGCACCTCGTACGGCGCGTACGTCGCCGCCCAGTACGCCCAGAAGTTCCCGCACCGCACCGACCGCATCGTCCTCGACAGCAGCGCCGACCCCGACCCGAAGCGGGTCGCGCAGGGCTGGATGCGGGACATGGCGAAGGGCGCGGAGGACCGGTTCCCCGACTTCGCCGCCTGGGCCGCGCACGCCGACCGCGGCGGACTCCGGCTCGCCGAGCGGCCCGAGGACGTGCGCCCGCTGTTCCTGGCCCTCGCGGCCCGCCTGGACCGGGAGCCGGTACCGAGCACGACGCCCGGGGTGGCGGTCGACGGGAACGTCCTGCGGCAGGCCCTGCAGAACGCCCTCTACAGCGACGGCGCGTTCTCCTCCATGGCCCGGCTGATCAAGGCCGCCCAGGACCCGGCCGCCGGTACCGACCCCACCCGCCGGCCCGTCCTGCCGCCCGCGCTCACCGGGCCGCTCGGCGACGAGGACGCGGCGATCACGGTCGGCGTCATCTGCAACGACGTCCGCTGGACCGGCACCGTGGCGGACTACCGTACGGCCGTCGCCGCCGACCGCACCGCGCACCCGCTCACGGCCGGCATGCCGGCCAACATCACGCCGTGCACCTTCTGGAAGACCCCGGCCTCGGCGGAGGAGCCCACCCGCCTGACGTCCGACGGCCCGTCCGACATCCTGATGATCCAGAACCGCCGCGACCCCGCCACGCCGCACTCCAGCGGCCTGAAGATGCGCGCGGCCCTCGGCGACCGCGCCCGCCTCGTCACCGTCGAACGGGGCGGCCACGGGGTCTACCTCGGCAACGGCAACGCCTGCGGCGACGCGACGGTCACCCGCTTCCTGCTCACCGGCGAGCGCCCGGAGCGGGACACGACCTGCCCGTAGTGGTCCACGTGCTACCGCACGACGTCGAACACGTTCTTCTGCACCCCGTTGGCGTACGCCTCGGCCTCGACCAGCTTCAGCTTCTGGACGTCCTTGTCCGTCGTGCTGAACAGCCGCTTGCCCGCGCCGAGCAGCAGCGGGAAGACCAGCAGGTGGTAGCGGTCGATCAGCCCGGCGTCGGAGAGGGCCCGGTTGAGGGTGGCGCTGCCGTGCATGATGATCGGCCCGCCGTCGGTCTCCTTCAGCGCGGCGACGTCCTCGACGGACCGCAGGATCGTGGTCTCGCCCCAGTTCGACACCAGGTCGTCCTCGGTGAGGGTGGTGGAGACGACGTACTTCGGCATCAGCCGGTAGTCGGCGAATTCCTCCATGTCGGGCCACACGGGGCTGAACGCCTCGTAGCTGGTCCGTCCCAGGAGCATCGCCGCGGCCTCCTTCTGCTCCCGGCCCTTGATCTCGTACGCCTCGGGCAGGAACTCGGTGTACTTGAACGTCCACCCCGAGTTCCGGTAGCCGGGCTCGCCGCCGGGGGCCTCCACGACGCCGTCGAGGGAGACGAAGGCGGTGCTGATGAGAGTACGCATGTGAAGCTCCTGAGGAACGGCGTTGTGTTTCCCGGTATTTCCGGCCGGTCGGCCCGCATGGTGCGTGCCTGCATGAAGGGGGACCGGGTCCGGGTCGAAAACTCATCGCCCGCGCTCGAACCGATTCGGCACGCGTGCGACGCTGCCCGCGCCGGGGGGCGGCGTGGGCCGTGGGGCATGTGCCGTGCGCTACGGCCGCCCCGCACTCGGCGGGAAGATCTGCAGCCGGGTCACGGGGGTGTACGGGAACTCCCCGGCGGGCAGGCAGCTGTCCTCCCGGACGGTGCTGAGACCGTCGCAGTGCTCGGCGCTCAGCCGCATGAAGACCGTACTCGTGTGCCGGCCGATGCTGAGCGCGTCCAGCGGACCTGCCGCGAACGAGGCGAAGAGGAAGCCGGACGCCTGGTCGGTCGAGGTGCGGCGCAGGACCTCCGGGCCGAACGAGTAGGTGCGCTCCCGGCGGGTGCCGATGTCCTGGACGATGCGGACGCCGAGGAGCTTGGCGCGGAAGTCGCTCATGGGGTCGTCGGGCAGCGAGGTCGTGTAGTCGGACGGGTACAGGAGCGGCGGGTCGCCGGCCTGGCGGGGCTGCGCGGTGCCCCAGCTCGGGAAGGAGCGGTACAACGTCTCGTCGGAGAACGCCTCGCGGCAGTCGGGCGGCCCCACGATCCGGTCGGTGATGCCGAGAAACGAGTTGAGCTCGGTCCCGTCGGGGGAGAAGCAGATGTGCTCCCGGGGCGGGACGGCCCGTGCGGTGGCGGCGGTGGCGGTGGTCTCGCCGGCTGCGGGCGGCGCTGTGGTGGCCCGGGCGGGGCCGGCCACCGTCGCGGCGAGTACGCCCGCGAGGGCGGCGGCGAGGGCTGCGGCGCGGAGGCGGGCGGTCAAGGCGGATCTCTTCCTGCGGGTGTACATGGGTTCGCCTTTCGACTGGGGACGACGCCGGTGAGCGTGTGGCACGCAGGAGGGGTGGTGCGGGGGACACGCCGCCGGTCCGCCACTTGCCGGATCGATGATCAGGCGATTGCCGGGCAGATGGCGGCCGTCCCACCCCGGGCACTACGGTGCGGGGCCATGACTGCTTTCGTACTCGTCTCAGGGGCATGGCTCGGTGCGTGGGCGTGGGAGGACGTCGCGGCGGAACTGAGGGAGGCAGGGCACGGCGCGTACCCGGTGACGCTGTCCGGGCTGGCGGAGAAGCGGGACCTGCCGGCCGGGCAGCAGACGCACGTGGCCGACATCGTGGCCGAGGTGGAGCGGCTCGGCGCGGAGGACGTCGTCCTCGTCGGCCACAGCTACTCCGGCATCCCGGTCGGCCAGGCCGCGGAGCGGATCGGGGACCGGCTGCGGCGGGTCGTCTTCGTCGACTCCGCGGTGCCGGAGCACGGCGCGTCGATGGCCTCCGCGTGGTGGCAGGGGCAGTCGGCCTTCGAGTCGGCGCTGGCCGAGAACGACGGGTACTGGATCCCGCTCACCGCCCCCGAGTTCGCGGGCCAGGACCTCACCGACGACCAGATCGCCCGCATCGTCGCGGGTGCGACGCCGCACCCCGGGGCGACGACCACCGAACCGGCCGTCCTGACGGGCTCGTTGGCGGACCTCCCGGCGACGTACGTCAAGTGCCTCATGGACGGCGAGGAGCCGTCGCCGGACGTCGCGGAGCTGCTGAAGAGCGACCGCTGGCGCCTGGTCGAGATGGACACCGGCCACTGGCCGATGTTCTCCCGCCCGCGCGAACTGGCGGGCATCCTGCTGACGGAGACGGCGGGGGCGTGAGGGGTGGGAGCGGGCGCGAGCGGGTGCGTGGGCGTGAGCGGTGTGAACGGGCGGGTGGTCGTAAGGGCGTGAAGGGCGGGAACGGGCGTGTGGGCGTGAGGGGCGGGAACGGGCGTGCGACGATCACCGGATGAGTGAACTTCGTGTCCGCCTCGCCGGTGATACGGATCTGCCCACCCTCGTCCGCCTCCGCGACGACGCGGCGCGCTGGATGCTGACCCGGGGCATCACCGGCCAGTGGCGCCCGGGCGAGTTGGACGAGGACCACTTCCGCCGCGTGATGACGCGGGGGGAGGTCTGGCTCGCGGAGGACGCCGGAGGCGTCATCGGCGGGTGGGAGCTGTGGTGGGACGACGAGGCCGCCTGGGGCCCGCAGCCACCGGTCGCCGGGTACGTGCACCGGCTCATGGTCGACCACGCCACCGCCGCGCCGGGCACCGGCCGGCGCCTCCTGGCCGCCGCCGAACAACGGGTGGCCGAGGCGGGCCGGACGCACGTACGCCTGGACTGCCTGGCCGGCAACGTTCCCCTCAACTCCTACTACCGGCAGGCCGGTTACCGCGTGGTCGGGCACAAGGCGGGCAAGCCCCAGCCCGGCGGCCCCCCGAAGTCCTTCACCCTCCTGGAGAAGAACATCAGCGGGTGTACTCCTTGAGCTCGCGATTCCCCTCGTGGGCCGATTCGCGGATCGCTTCCGCGTAGGCGCGGACGCGGGCGGCGGGGAGGACGGGGGCGGGCCGGGCCGGGGCGGGCGGCACGAGGGTGTCGCCTCTGCAGGGCCCGCACTCGCCGCCGACCAGGGCTTCGACGTACCCCGGTGCCCGGCACTTGGCGCACTCCAGGAGCCGCAGGGGTGGTGGTTCGCGGCGCATGGGCGGGGGCGGGATCTTCGTGGTCAGGCGGTTGCGGACGAGGCCGGCCGGGTGGTGGACGGCCGGCGGCAGCCCGGTGGTGAGGGAGCGCAGTACGTCGGTGTCGGTGGCGTCCCGGGCGAACCACTCCTCGACGAGCGGCGCGAGTACGCGGCAGTCCGCGTGGGAGAGCGAGAGGGCGGAGTTCTCCCTGCCGAGCGCGGCGAGCAGGATGTACGCGCGGGAGCGTGTCGGCGGGCTCTTCCTGGGTGGTGCGTCGCCCCGCTCGAACGCCGACCACCACGTGTCGTCACGAGCCGTACGGGACCACCACGTTCGGGTGATCCAGCGGCCGGCGAGGCATTCGCGTCCGCGCCGGAGGTGGCCTGCCCGCTGGATCCGGTTGAGCGCGGTGCGGAGGGCGCACTGCCCGTAGGGCAGCTGCTTGGCCAGCGTCTTCACGGAGATGTCGGCGCCGTCGGGCAGCCGGTCGATGTACGCGGCGACGGCGGCCTCGCGAGGAGGCAAGTGCCGCCAGTCGTCCGGCCGGGGCGGATCCTCGTACGGCGCGGTGCGTTTTCCGTAGCCGGGGTTGGCGAGGGGGTGGGGGGCGCTACTAAAGTCGGCAACAGCCATGGATCGAACTCTCAGGCTTTCGATCTGGTTGGTGAGGCCCTCGTTCGGTGTTGGCGCACCGGCGGGGGCCGCTCTATGTCTGGATGTCGCTCACCGTAGAGGCATATGACGCTGCGTGGCAAGTCGCTCGCGGAGCGTCAACTCCCCGGGTGGGTGGGCGGGTTCAGTCCGGAGCCGTACCCATTCCTCAGAAGTAGGGCCCGAGGCTGAGGGCTTGAGCTTCGGGGGCGAGGAAGGGGAGGGGGTAGTCGGGGTGGGGGTGTCTGGTGGGCTTCTGGTGCGGCCGCCCTCTTTCCGAGTGTGGCCCCTGGAGGCACCGCGTCAAGGGCGCTCCTCCGTCGCGTCGCTTCGCGATTCCGCTAAAGCTCCACCCTTGACCCGGCACCTCCAGGGGCCTTTTCACACTCGGAGGGCGGCCGGGGGGCAGGGTCCGCGCGTAACCCTGCGATAGTGCCTGGCCGCCGCGGGCGGCTGGCGGGTGGGCACGCGGTCGTTGAGTGGGGCGCCCAATGCCGTCTCGGCGCCTGGAAGGCCGTCGCGGAGTACGGCACATGCCCGGCTGGTCATTGTCCGTGGGGATGGGGACGGGCGGGGGAACCGCGGCGAGGTGGTCTCTGCCCTTTCGCGCCACTGAAGCGAGCCGCGGCACCTCGCGAGTCACACCAACCCCGCCCCTTCACTCCCGTACCACTCCGGTGCGTTGGGAGCACCGAAAGGGCAATGGTGAGGGCAGGACCATGGTGTGTGCCCCCAGGGGCTGGGTGGGTCGAATAATGCGTTGGCAGCCCCGAAGGTGCCCGCTAGCCTGAGTGGGTCGTTCTGATTCGTTCTGGGCCTGTGTGCCCATAGAAAAGGGTGTTTGATGACCCGGCCCGCGCCGAGTGCGCCTCGCCGTACCGCGTAACCGTCCGTAGCTTCCGCTGCCCGTACTTCCGGGCCGCTGCCGGACGTGTCCTCCGGTGCTCTGACCTGCCTGTCCGCCGTTCCGCGGCGCCGTCGGGCTGCTCTTTGACGAGGCCACTCGGCCTGCTCTTGCTGTCTTGACCCATTCCCAGCAAGGAGCACCCGGGTGTCCAACCACACCACCAAGAACAACAACACTCTCAGCCTCAGCACCTTCGCCTGCGCGTGGTGCGGTCTGACCGTGTCCGCGTACGCCGCCGACGGCACGCCGCGTAACCACTGCCCGTCCTGCCTGCACTCCCGGCACGTTCTCGACCACGTCGAGGGCGGTCCGAGCGACTGCGAGGGCCGGATGTCCCCGATCGCCATCGCCGTGCTCCGCACCGGTGACTGGAGGGTGATCCACCGCTGCGTCCGCTGCGATGAGCTCACCTCCAACCCGGTCTGCACGGACGACAACCAACTCATCCTGATGCGCATGGCGGTCCGCCCGCTGGCCCAACCGCCTTTCCCGCTCGAAGCGTTCGGAACCCTCTGACCTTCCGAGAAGGAAAGGAGCACCCTCATGTCGCGCAACAACCGCAGCTACCGTGGGCGCCGTCGCCCGCAGCGGCTCAAGGATGTCCTGCACACTCAGGGCGGCCACCGGGCCAACGACTTCCGGTGCACGGCCTGCCGCCTCGATGTCTCCCTGGACGCACCCGGCACCGCGCACCGCAACCACTGCCCCAACTGCCTGGCCAGCCTGCACGTCGACCGGAAGATCCCCGGCGACCGCGACGCCGACTGCCATGGCCGGATGGAGGCCCTGGGCATGTCCGTCCGCCCGGACGGCGAGTGGATGATCATCCACCAGTGCGTCTCCTGCGGTGAGCTCAGCGCCAACCGCATAGCCGGTGACGACAATCCGCTCGCCCTGATCCGCCTCGCCCTCAGACCCCTCGCCGACCCCAAGGCCGCCGGCCGCGCCCTGCTCACCCTGTGACCGGGGCGGTTCCGGCAGCATGCAGACGGAAGACCACACAAGGAGGACGCATAGATCCCGATGAGCCGATGTACCGGTTCCGGCGCGATGCCACGGGGCAGGAGGGCATCCCGAACCCACTGGACGTGACAGAGGCACACGGTCTGGCCCAAGCCGCCGGCATCGCGAGCTTCTGGATCCGTAAGGGCGTCTCCGACCGTGTCGACGTACTCAACGGGGAACAACTGGTCCTGTCGATCTCACGATTCGACGTCCGCGTGCTCGATGAGCCGCCGGGACAGAGCACGTATCACGTCCGGACGCTGGACCGACAAGGCGCCTTGCTCCACCTCGGCCACGCCGCCCACCTGCGAGACGCATTGCTTGTCGCCGACGAGCAGTTGCTGTCCCGAGGTGAGTACGTCGTCGAGGTGGAGATCCGCAGGGACCGCAACCTCGTCGCCCTTCTGACCCGGGCGGACCGCGGCCGGGTGTGGCCCGGACGCCGCGTCGTCTCGACGTAGTCGGCGTCTGTCGTTTCGGTGCTGCGGAGCGAGAAGTGAAGGCTCCTGAGTCACACAGGTCTCGTCTCCTCACTCCCGCGTCGTTCCGGGGCGTTGGGAGCACCGAAACGGCAGGCTCCGGTTTGCCGACGTCCACGGACAATGACCGGCCGGGCATGTACCGCACCCCACGACGGCCTGGTCGCCGCCGAGACGGCAATGGGCACCCCACTCAACTGGTGCGTGCCCACCCGCCGGCCGCCCACGGCGGCCAGGCACCACCGCAGGGCTACGCGCGGACCCGCACCCCCGGCCGCCCTCCGAGTGTGAAAAGGCGGCTGGAAGGGGCGGGTCAAGGGTGGAGCGCAAGCGGAATCGCGAAGCGACGCGACGATAGGAGCGCCCTTGACGCGCCCCTTCCAGCCGCCACACTCGGAAAGAGGGCGGCCGCACCAGAAGCCCACCCGCAACCTCCGCCCCCAGCACCCCTCCCTACGGGCTCCCCACCGGGAACCGGCGCCTCCCGCAGGGCGTTTCAGTGAACGTGATTGCTGATGCGGGTGAACTGATCGACGACTGGGAGTCGATCTACCAGGGGTACTTCCTCGGGGAGCACGACGAGACCCTGCTGGACTGTGCGGAACGGCTCGACTCGGCGCGGGCTGCCCCGCCGGCCGACGATCCGGACGTGACGGCGTTCTACACGCTCGGCCTGGTGTGGACGTACGCCCACGCCGCCACCGAAGCCGACCCCGACGTCGCCCGCCGGGTCGTCGCCGCGCTGTCCACCGCAGGCGGCGCCGCTCCCGCAGCGTGCGATCACGACGCGCATCCGTGCGACGACGACCTGGACACGCACCTGGAGTCCTTCGAAGTCGTGCTCTCGTTGCTGGCCGGGCGCGACGCCGGCTACACGTGGCAGGACCTCGACGGGGGCGCCGGCTGGCGCTGCCCCCGCAACGTGGCCGGCTTCGCGCGCGCGGCCGCGGCCGCGATCGGGCGGTAGCGAAGAGGCGAAGACGTCAGCAGGAGCCTTCCGTCACTGACGTCTGGAGCGTCCGCTCGGCATACACGGGGCTGATCGGGTCCTTCTCCAGCAGCAGCTCCTTGACCTGCATGCAGAACTCCACCGTCGTGTCGTCCGTGCTGATCTCGTACTGCCCCTCGTCGTACTCGAACACCTTGACCCCCAGGTCGGGACCCACGCCGGTCTCCTCCACGGCATCCCGGATGTGGATGCTGACGGAGGAGTGCACGTACGGGGCGTGGACGCTCCCGTCGAGCGTCCGGTTCGCCTGCCGAACCGCGTCGCGCAGTTCGCCGTCGCTCCACGACGACTCGGCCTGCATGAGGAACAGCGCGCCGAACGCGATGATCGGCGTGAGGATGATCAGTGCGAGACCAACCGGGTTGTTGTGGTTGTAGACGTACCGGCTGGTCCCCCACTTGCTCCGTATGAAGACGGGCTCTTCGCTCAACGCCCTACCCGCACACCGCCGATGAACGCGGCCCAGGCGTCCGCCCGGAACACGAGCTTCGGACCGTCCGGGTTCTTGGAGTCCCGTACGGGGACGAGGCCGGGGTGGTCCTCGGAGATTTCGAGGCAGTTGCTGCCGTCGCCCGCGCTGTACGACGACTTGCGCCAGGTCGCGACCTCGACGCAGTCGCCACCGGTGGCGTCACTGAAGCTGGACCGGAACCACAGGGCTGTACTCAGTTCGCACTCAGTGTTTTCGATCTTCATGGGCGTAATCCTCCGCCACGGACTCGATCAGGGCCAGGGAATCGCTGGGTGGCAGCGCGACGGCTGTGAGCAGATCGTAGGTGAGGGTGTGTCGCGTCACCGTGGCCGGATCGTCTTCCAGCCGACCGGAGCCGAGGCCCTGGAGGTACGCCAGGGGCGGGGCATCCTTGAAGGACATCAACTTGAGTGGGCCGCCCAGCGATGCATGGGCTCCCGCCGTGAACGGGAGTACCTGGAGGATCACGGCGTGATTGCGCGTGAGCGTGGCCACGTGTCGTAGTGCCTCCGCCATCACCGCTGCCCCGCCCACTTCCTGCCGAAGCGCCGCCTCGCCGAGCATGACCCACAACAACGGCCTTGTTGGCTTGTCCAGCAGGCGACGACGTGTGAGTCGTGCCTCCACGAACTCGTCGCTCTGTGCTTCGTCGGCCGTCGGTCGGTACGCGCGGAACAACGCCTGCGCGTACGCCGGCGTCTGGATCAACCCCGGGATCAGCAGGGGCTCGAACTCCTTGATTGTCGTGGCCACAGCTTCCGCCTCCGCCGCCTCCGCAAAATGGTCCGGGTACTTCGACCTGTTCGCCGCCCGGCAGTTCCGCGCGAAGAAGCCCCCTGTCCCCAACACCTCGTCCAGTTGGGACGCGATGTCCTGCGGGATGCGTCTCGTTCCCGCCTCCATCTGACCGATGTACGAGCCGCTGACGAACAGCAGCTCGCCCAGCGCCTCCTGGCTGAGGGCCTTGCGGTCGCGGGCGTGGCGGAGTTCCGCGCCGATTATCGCTCTGGGGGAGGCAGAAGGGTCGGGTTTCCTCGGGCCGCCGGTTCCGGCCAGGGTCATCAACTCCCGCTCGTTGGAGCGGCTGCGTGCCGCGCAGCAGGTCGTCGATCAGCTGAAGGCGGCGCTGGACGCGGTGGACGTCGTCCTGCCGTCGATGGGTGTCGATCCGCTGACCATCGGCGGCAGCGGGCCCGCGGCGCCGTATCCGCTGATCGAGCTGGGACGGTGCAACATGGACACTGCGCGGCAGCTCGTGGCAGTCCTGAGTGGGAAGCGGCCTCAGGAGGAACCCGCGTCGCCCGGAGACGTACTGCGCGCCCGGGTGCGGGCGGTCAACCGCGAGTCGCTGCTCCCTTGAGGGCCGTGCCCGGCGGGCCGGATCCGGCGGCAGGGTGGCAGGGTTGCGGGATGCGGATGCCCAGAAGAGCGGCGAGAGTCGCGGTCGTGGAGCCGGCGGGGTCGGTCTTCCTGTTCCGGTACGACAACGAAGAGGTCGGCGTCCATTGGGCGATGCCCGGTGGCGGGCTGGATCCGGGGGAGTCGCCGCTGCAGGCCGCCGCGCGCGAGTTGCGCGAGGAGACCGGGTGGACCGACATCGAGATCGACGGCACCTTGCTGTGTCTGTGGGAGCACGACTTCACCAGGGCGGGAGTGCCGGTGCGCCAGCATGAGCACGTTTTCCTCGCGCGGGGGCCCCGCCGGGACCCGGTCGGTGACCTCGTCGCGTCCCACGCCGCGGACGGGATCCTGCGGTGGCGGTGGTGGTCGCCGGCCGAACTGGCCGGTGACGGTGAGCCGTTGTGGCCGCCACAGCTCCCGGGGCTGCTGGCTGGGGTGCGGGAGGACGGTGCAGGGGTGACACCCGTCGACCTCGGCTTCGTCGGGAACGGGGTCAACCGCGAGGGGCGGCTTCCCTGAGGCGGCGTTCCGGCGTCCACTCCGTCCGCTTCCTACGCTCCGCGAGCCACTCCCTCGTCTCGCGCGGAGCGCGGGGGCGGTAGCCGGGGCCCTCGCCGCAGCAGCCGGTCCGGTGGAAGCGGACGCCGGATTCGAGAAGCATGGTGAGGGCGCGCCACGCGGCGGTGTCCCTGCGGCGGGGCGGGGCGAAGGCGGAGCCGACGTGGATCATCGGCTCCGCGCAGCGCGGGCAGCGGCGTTCGCGTGTGCTGCCGTGGCTGTCGTGATCCTGCTTGTACGAGGCGCGGCACGGTACGCAGACGTACGAGGTCTTTGCATGGCCCATCGGGCCAGCGTACGAGCGGGCGGCGCCGGGCTCCACAGGGTTTCAGCGGGCGAGGACCCGGCGGAGCCAGCGGGTCCGGGCCTCCAGGGCGTCGCGGCTGATCGTGGCCTTCGGGACGATGGTGTCGTAGCCGCCGGCCGCCGGAGGTCGTCGCCCCTCCCTGATCTTCCCAGCCTTGCCGTTCTTTCAGGCCGCGGGCCGGGCGACGAAGGCGACTTCCTCCGAGTCGTCGTCGAGGGAGATGGTGAGGGACGCCTCGAGGGCGCCGGCCAGGCGGCGGAGCAGGGAGAGGGTCGGTACGGCGTCGGCTCCCTCGATGCGGGAGATCTTCGCCTGCGTCAGCCCGGCGCGGGCGGCGACCTCGACCTGGGACAGGCCCAGCTGGGTGCGACGGTCGTACACGGCCTTGGCGAAGGCCATGGCCAGCCGGATCTCCGCGCGCTCGGCAGCGATCTCGGGCGTCTCGGCGAGACCTTCGGCCAGTGCGCGGGCGCGCGGCGACTTCCAACGGGCGTGGCTCATGGGCGACTGCCTTTCTCGACTCGCTGGTACTCCACGTGCATGCGGGTTTTGCGGAAGACCGTCAGAAGGACGATGCGGCCGCCGGGGGCGAACCAGTAGCTGATCCGCGTGTCCTCTCCCTCCAGTGTCGGCCGCAATTCATAGACCCCGTCACGTAGCGGGCGCGCGAAAGGCATGGGTGTTCTCGTTCCGAGGGAGGCCAGGAGTGCGGCCTACTCCTCCACCTTGCGGTACTGCCTGTCCGGAAGGCTGTCCAGCCATGTGTGTACCTCTGGCTCCAGCTCGATCGTGTGCAGGTCCTCCATGCCGTGGACCGTAATATGTCGTTGACGACATATTACGGTCGAGGCGGGAGTTTCGTCCTTCAGGTGACGCGGGCTCCTCGTGCCTCGCCCGGGGCCGGGCCGGGCTCAGGCGCGGCGCCGGGCTCGACGTCGGGCTTCGGTTCCGCGTTCCACTCCGTCAGGAGTTCGTGGCTGAAGCCGAAGGCGTACGTCGCGGCGAAGCCCGTCGCGTAGCCGACCAGGAGGCCGCCGGCGTAGATCGCGGCTGTTTCGGCGAGGCCCTTGTCGCCCTGCAGGAGGGGGAAGAGGGCCCAGCCCGACGGGCCGATGGCCGTGGCGCCGACCTTGGTGCCGAGCATGTTGAACAGGCCGATGAAACCGCCGCCGAACGCGCCGCCCACGCATGCCGTGACGAACGGGCGGCCCAGGGGGAGCGAGACGCCGTAGATGAGCGGTTCGCCGACGCCCAGGAGGCCCGGGGGGAGCGCCGACTTCACCGTGCGGCGGATCGAGGCGTTGCGGCGGAGGCGTACGTACACCGCGAGCGCCGCGCCCACCTGGCCCGCGCCGGCCATCGCCAGGATCGGGAGCAGGACCGTGTAGCCCTGCTGCTCGATCAGCGTCGTGTGGATCGGGATCAGGGCCTGGTGCAGGCCCAGCATCACCAGCGGCAGGAACAGGCCGCCGAGCGCGAAGCCCGCCACCGCGCCCGCGTTCCCCAGGAGCCGGTTCGCCGCCTCCCCGATCGCCGTGGAGACCTCGCCCGCCACGTACATCAGGCCGTAGACCGTCGCCAGACCGGAGAGGAGGACGGTCAGCGTCGGGGTGAGCAGGACGTCCAGGGACTCCGGGACCCACCTGCGGCACCACTTCTCCACCTGCACCGCCAGCGCCGCCGCCGCCAGCGCGCCCAGGACCCCGCCCTGCCCCGGCGACAGCGACTGGCCGAACGCGTCGATCTTCGCGACCCCCGGGAACACCACGATCGCGGCCACCGCGCCGCCCAGGACCGGCGTGCCGCCGAACTCCTTCGCCGTGTTCAGGCCCACGAAGACCGCGATCAGGGCCATGAAGCCGGAGGCGATGGCCGCCAGCGCGGGGGTGACGGAGGGGAGCCACTTCAGGTTGATCAGCAGGCCGTTCAGGCCCGCGATGATGCCGCAGCCGATCAGGGCGGGGATCAGGGGGACGAAGATGTTCGCGATGCGGCGGAGAAGGTGTTTGAGGGGGGTGGCGTTCGCCCTCTTGCGCGAGGCTCTGAGCGCCGCGCCTCTCGCCGCCAGGTCCTCCGCCGAACGGTCCTCCGCCGAACCGTCCCCTGCCGAATGCCCCTCCGCCGAATGGCCCTCTGCCGAGCGGCCCTCCGTCGCCCCGCCCCCCGCCGACCCGCCCCCCTCCACCAGTGACGCGAACTCCCGCGTCACCCTCCCCACCACACCCGGGCCCAGCACGACCTGGTACGCGTCGCCGTCCGCCACCAGGCCCAGTACCCCAGGCAGCGTCCGCAGCTCTTCGTCGCGGGCCAGGGTGCGCTCCCGCAGGCCCAGGCGGAGGCGCGTCATGCAGTGTGCGACCGATTCCACGTTCTGCGCGCCGCCGACCAACGGGAGGATCTGTGCCGCGAGGGCACTGGGGTGCGGTGCGTCTGCTGTGCTCATGGGGCCTTACTGTCCCGCGGTCAGCGCCCCCCGCAGGTGACCGCGGCTCTCGGCGAGTCGGCGTTCCGCGCTCTTCGCGTCCACGTCCGCGAGGATCATCAGGATCGCCGTCTTGACCTCGCCGTCCGCCTCCGCGAGTGCCCGCTCGATGTCCGCGTCCGCCGCGCCGGTCGCCAGCGAGACGATCCGGCGGGAGCGGGCGTGCAGTTTGTCGTTGGAGGCGCGGACGTCGACCATCAGGTTCCCGTACGTCTTGCCGAGCCGGATCATCGTGATCGTCGAGATCATGTTGAGGACGAGCTTCTGCGCCGTGCCCGCCTTCAGCCGGGTGGAGCCGGTGAGCAGTTCGGGGCCGGTGACGATCTCGATGCCGTGGTCGGCGGCGGCCGCCAGCGGGCTGTCGGTGTTGCAGGACAGGCCGATGGTCAGCGCCCCGGCGGACCGCGCGTGGGCGACCGCGCCGACGGCGTACGGGGTGCGGCCGGAGGCGGAGATGCCGACGACCGTGTCGTCGGGCGCGAGGCCCAGCTGTTCCAGGTCCGCCGCGGCCAGTTCGGCGGAGTCCTCCGCGCCCTCGACCGCCTCCACCATCGCGGACGGGCCGCCCGCGATCAGGCCGACCACGCGGGACGGGTCGGTGTTGAAGGTCGGCGGGCACTCGCTGGCGTCCAGGACGCCGAGCCGGCCCGCGGTGCCCGCGCCGGCGTAGATCAGCCGGCCGCCGCGGGCCATCCGCGCGGCGGTGGCGTCGATCGCGGCGGCGATCTCGGGGAGCCGGGCCGCGACCGCGCCGGGCACGGTGGCGTCCTCGCCGTTCATGGTCCGGGCGATGTCGAGCGTGGGCAGCCGGTCGATCTCGGCGAGCTCGGGGCGGAACGCCTCGGTGGCGAGGGAGGCGAGCTGGGCCTGGAGGGCGGAGTAGTCCTGGGTGGTCATGGGGCGGGGGGCTCTTTCGACGTACGCCGGAGGGGTGCGAAGGAGGGGTCCGAACGAGGGGTGCGGAAGGGGCCGGCGCTCAGCGGCCGCGCGGGGCGTGGCGGTGGGCCAGGGCCTCGTACGACGCCGCGAGCGCGGGCGCGGCCGTCTCGTACGTCCGCTGGCACACCCCGGTGAACAGGCAGTCCACGACGAGGAGTTGGCTGGTGCGGGAGGACATCGCGGCCGGGCGGAGTTCGCTCTCGCGGGCCGTCGACGTGGTGAGTATGTGGTCCGCGTACTGCGACACCGGGCCGTCGGGTCTGCCCGTGATCGCGACCGTGGTCGCCCCGTGGTCGAAGGCCACCCGGAGCGGTTCGATCACGTCGCCCGTCGAGCCGGAGTGGGTGATCGCGACGGCGACGTCGCCGGAGCGGAGCTGGACGGCGTTGGTGACCGCGAGGTGAGGGTCGCTGTGCGCGTGGGCGATCAGCCCGATGCGGAGCAGTTTCTGGACCAGGTCCTGGGCGACGAGTCCGGACGCGCCGATGCCGTACACATCGATGCGGCGGGCGGCGGAGAGCGCGGTGACGGCCGCGCCGAGCTGCACGGTGTCCAGGTTCGCGGCGGTGTCGGCGAGGGTCTGCTGCTCGTCGTAGGCCAGCTTGGCGACGACGTCGGCGATCGGGTCGTCGACGGCGATGTCGGCGGTGACGGACGGCGCGCGGCCGGACTGCTGCTGGGCGGCCAGGCCGGCCAGGGCGAGCCGCAGGTCGCGGTAGCCGGGGTAGCCGAGGAGGCGGGCGGTGCGGACCACGGTGGCCTCGCTGGTGCCGGTGAGCTCGGCGAGGCCGGTGACGGTGAGGGCGGCGCAGCCGGCCGGGTCGCCGGCGACGGCCTCGGCGACCCGCTGCATGGAGCGGGTCATCGACGGCGCGAGGGTGCGGACCTTGGCGGCGAGGGCGGCGGGCGCGGGGGGTGCGTCGCCGGGGGGTGCGGAGGCGGTCGGCGCGGGGCCGGCGTCCGTACCGGTGAAAATTTCCTTCACGTCATTGGTCACATTTGAAAGATATTTTCGGTCCCGGGGGACCGTCAACCCCTCGTCCGGCCCGGGTGGCCCGGGTGGACAATGGCCTCATGGACGACATCGACCCCGTCGAGCAGGCGCTGCACACCGCTCGCGCGCTGGTGCTGGCCGATCTCGTGGCGCGCGACGTCGCCCAGGCGGAGGTCGTCTCGGTGGTGGAGGACGCGGTGACGCACCGCCGTTGGTGGGTGGAGCAGTGGCCGGACGGCGTGGCGTACGTGGCCGGGCTCGTCGCCCAGGACGTCCAGGACGCGCTCCTCGAGCGGTACGGCCGCTGGCCGCTCTGTCCGGTCTGCGCCACCGGCGACCCGCACGCTCTCGACGTGGAACCGGAGCTGGGTCCCGACCCGCACTGGGTGTGCGGGAAGCAGGGCGTGGTCGTCGCTCCGGTCGGCGGTCTGTCGTGACCTGTGATCCTCTGAGCCCATGACTCTCTACATCGACCCGCCTCAGTGGCCGGGCCACGGACGGATGTGGTCCCACCTGGTCAGCGACGTGTCGTTCGAGGAGCTGCACGCCTTCGCGGCCTCGATCGGCGCGCCCTCGCGCGCCTTCGACGGCGACCATTACGACCTGCCGTCCGAGCGGTACGCCGATGCGGTGGCGGCGGGTGCGGTCGAGATCGGCTCGAAGGAGCTGGTCCGCCGGATCACGGAGGCGGGGCTGCGGCGTCCGAAGCGGCGTGGGGAGCGTCGCGCTGTGGCGGATCCGGCGGCGCGAGGCTGAGGGCTCACGGCTGACAGGGCGGCTCCGGTCCGCCTTACCGGCTCCGGTCCGCCTTACCGGCGCTGCTTCGCCGGCTCCTGCTGCTCCGTGGCCGCCTCCGTCGTCGCCCCCATCACCACCCGCGAGCCGCTCGCCCGCCGCTGCAGCCGCAGCGCCACGGTCACGGCCGCGAGTGCGACCGCGGTCATCGCCGCGCCCGCCCACGCGGGCGAGGCGAAGCCGAAGCCGGCGTCGATGACGCTGCCGCCCAGCCAGGGGCCGCCGGTGTTGCCGATGTTGAACGATGCGGTGGCGGTGGCCCCGGCGAGGGTCGGGGCGGCGCCCGCGACGTTGAAGATACGGGCGTTGAGTGCCGGCGCGGTGTAGAAGCACGAGACCCCGAGCAGGAAGCTCAGGACGATCGCGGCGACCGGGCTGGAGGCCAGCAGCGCCAGCGCGACCAGGATCACCGTGGACGCCGTGATGCCGCTGAGCAGCACGCCGAAGGGATGTGCGTCGGCGACCCGGCCGCCGATGTACGTACCGATCAGCGCGCCGATGCCGAACAGCCCGAGGACGCCGGAGACCCAGCCGGCGTCGAGTCCGGCCACGTCGGTGAGCAGCGGGGCCAGGTAGGAGAAGGCGCAGAAGACGCCGCCGGCGGCGAGCGCGATGATCGTGACCGTGAGCAGCACCTGGCGGTCGCGGTAGATCGTCAGCTCGTCGCGGAGCCGGGGCGTGGTCTCGGGCAGCTGGATGTGCGGGATCCGGGTCAGTACACCGACCAGGGCGATCGCGGAGGCGGCGGCGACGGCCCAGAAGGCCGACCGCCAGCCCAGGTGCTCGCCGAGGAACGCGCCGGCCGGGACGCCGAGCACGTTGGCGATCGACAGTCCGCCGATCATGACCGCCATCGCCTTGGCCCGCGCGCCGACCGGCACCATGGCGATGGCGACGCCCGCGCCGACCGCCCAGAACCCGGCGCAGGCGAGCGCGCTGATCACGCGGGACGCGAAGAGCACCTCGTACGTCGGCGCGAGCGCGCCGGCGACCTGCCCGAGGCCGAAGACGGAGATCAGCGCGACGAGCGTGGTCTTCCGCGGCAGCCGCAGCGTGGCGGCGGCCAGGACCGGCGCGCCGACCACCATGCCGATCGCGAACGCCGAGATCAGCAGCCCGGCCTGGGGGATCGAGACGCCCATGTCGTCGGCGATCGGCGGCAGCAGCCCGGACAGCATGAACTCGCTCGTGCCGAGCGCGAACACGGACAGGCCGAGGATGTAGACGGCCAGGGGCATGCGGGCGGGCGGCGGCGATGACGTCGACGGTGAGGGCATGACATGGGTAAACCGGGGGTTTGTGCCTGTCATTCCCGGCGGGGGGACCGTCTCACGATGTGGATGGGAGGAGGGTCAGGCGGTCGGGTCCGCGGGACCGGTGGGCTCCGTCGGCTCCGTCAGCTCCGCCAGTTCCCGTTCCAGGTTGTGGCGGGCCCGGGTCTCCCACTGCTTCGCGCCGTACGGCGTGTGGAACAGGCGCGGCAGGGCGAGCAACTGGCGCAGGACGTCCGCGCGGCTGGCCCGGAAGAGGTCGTCCGGGACGAAGCCGTACTCCTCGCGGACCGCCCGCACGTACCCCCCGTAGGTGTCGGCGTCGCTCGCCAGGATCGCCAGGTCCGCGTCGCAGAGCAGCGCGCCGTCGGTGTCGTCCGGGGCCGGGTGGTGGGTGACGGTGAGGCGGACGAGGCGGGCGACCTCGGCGGTGACGGCGTCGGGGAGTCCGGCCTCCGGGAGGGCGCGCTCGGCGAGCGCCGCGCTGCGCTCCTCGTTCTCGGAGCGGTCGGGGCGGTACACCGCGTCGTGGAACCACGCCGCCAGGCGGACCACCGCGAGGTTCGCCGACTCCGGGGCGTGCGGGGCGAGTTCGTCGATGCGCCGCAGGACCGCCCGCAGGTGCGCGGTGGTGTGGTACCGGCGCTGCGGCTCGGCCCAGCGGCCGAGCAGGTCGAGGCCGTACGGGGCCGGGTCCGGGCCCTCGCCGCCGGCGCGGGCGGTGAGCAGGGCCGAGGCCCACTGGTGGAGGAGGTCCGCCTCGTCCGGGGGGAGTGCTGCGTCGGCTGCCATGGCGGCATTCTGCCGTGAGTTCCCTCAGCCCTCTGTGGTGCATACCCCCGGTGGGTATATTGCAGTGCCGCGGAGTGCCTCCTGGGGGTATGCCTCGGGGTCCGTTTCCCATGATCGTCGGCTCCGTCGTCGCGGCAGCGGTGCAGAGCGCCGTCGTCGAGATCGTCGGACGTGCCGTCCAGGGCGTCGGCGGCGCGCTGATCGCGCCCTCCGTGATGACCCGTGGGCTCGGCGCTCGGCCTGGCCGCGCTGACCGCGCTCGCGATGTCGCAGGGCGCGGACCGGCTCGGGAACCTGCCGGCCCTCACCGACGGCTTCTCCGCCGCGTTCGTGGGAGCGGCGGTGATCGCCGCCGTGGGTGGTGTCGTGACGCTGGTCGTCATGAAGCGCGACAGGGCTGCTGCCGGTGCTGCCGCCACACCAGCCTTCTCCGCCGCGTCGGCGGAGAAGGCTGGTGTGTGAGTGACAGGGGGTGCGTGGCCCCCTGTGCTGGCGGACCCGAAAGGGGCCGCCCTCCCGGAGGGCGGCCCCTTTCGGGTGTCGTCGTCGTGCGCGGGGTGGTGCGTGCTGGTCGACTGGGGTCGTCCGTCGTCCTCCGTCCACTGAGAGCGGTGTTCTCACCATGGCCGTACTCGTCGTCATCGACATCCCCGGCGGAACCAAGGAGCAGTACGAGGCGAACCACTCCCGGATCACCAGCGCGCCCTGGTTCCCGCCCAAGGGTCTCGTCTCCCACGTCGGCGCGCCCAACGACGGCGGGTGGATCATCGTCGACGTCTGGGAGTCCCACGACGACTTCCGCGCCTTCGCCGAACAGGCCCGCCCCATCTTCGCGGACACCGGCACCCCGCCGATGGAGCCGAAGGTCTACGAGGCCCTGAACGTCGTCATTCCCTGAGCGTCGTCATGCCCTGAACTCTCGCGTCCCGGGCGGTGCCGACCAGGCCCGCCTCGTACGCGATGATCACCAGGTGGACCCGGTCGCGGGCGTTTAGCTTCGCCAGCAGCCGGGTCACGTACGTCTTCGCCGTCGCGACGCTGATCACCAGCCGCTCCGCGATCTCCGTGTTCGTCAGGCCGCTGCCGACCAGCGTCAGCACCTCGCGCTCCCGGTCCGTCACCGCGTTCAGCGGGCGGGCCGGTGCGGGGTCCGCCGGGCGGCCCGCGAACTCCTTGATCAGCCGGCGGGTGACGCCCGGTGCGATCAGCGCGTCGCCCGCCGCGACGACGCGGACCGCGGTGAGGATCTCGTCCATCCCCATGTCCTTCACCAGGAAGCCGGACGCGCCGGCGCGCAGCGCCCCGTAGACGTACTCGTCCTCGTCGAAGGTCGTCAGGACGAGGACGCGGGCGGCGGCGTCGGCCGTGGTGATCCGGCGGGTCGCCTCGATGCCGTCCATGCCGGGCATCCGGACGTCCATCACGACCACGTCCGGGCGCTCCGCCGCGGCCAGCCGGACCGCCTCGTCGCCGGTCCCGGCCTCGCCGGCGACCTCCAGGTCCGGCAGCTCCTCGATGACGAGGCGCAGCGCGGTACGGATCAGGGGCTGGTCGTCCACCAGCAGGACGCGGACGGGCTCGCGGGCGCTCACGCTCACACGGTCTCCTCGGGTGCGGGAACAGGCAGTCTGGCGGACACCCGGAAGCCGCCCTCGGGGCGGGGGCCGGCGGCGAACTCCCCGTGCAGCAGGGCGACTCGCTCGCGCATCCCGGCGATGCCGTGCCCGGCGCCGGGGGCGTCGGGCGACCCGCCGCGGCCCTCGTCCGTCACGGTGACGGCCAGGTGCTCCTCGCCGAAGGCGACCCGCACCTCGCAGGACGGGGCCCCGGAGTGCCGTACGACGTTGGTGACGGACTCCTGCACGATGCGGTACGCCGACAGCTCCAGCTCCGGCGGCAGCGCCCGCTGTTCGCCGTCCCGCCGCAGGTCCACCCGTACGCCTGCGGCGGTGGTCGTGGCGGCCAGGCGGTCCAGGTCGGCGAGGGTGGCGGCGGGATTCAACTCGGCTGTGTTCCGGGCGGGTTCGTCCTCTCGCAGGGTGCCCACCATCCGGCGCAGGCCGGACAGCGTCTCGCGGCCCGCCGTCTCCACCGCCAGCATCGCCTCGCGGGCCCTCTCGGGGCGGGTCTCGACGATGCGGGCGGCCGCGCCCGCCTGCAGGGCGACGATGCCGATGGTGTGGGCGACGAGGTCGTGCATCTCCCGGGCGATGCGCAGCCGTTCGGCCGTGACCGCCTGTCGTTCGGCCTGCGCCGTCGCTTGTGCCGTGTGCTCACGCGACTGGCGCGCCGACCGGCCGAGGAGCCAGGCGACCACCGCGACGAGGGCCACCGCCAGCTCCGCGGACATCCCGGCCGGCCAGTGCCTCAGCAGGCGGTAGCCCTGGTGCAGGGCGAGAGTGCCGAGTGCCAGGGTCAGCGCGTGCCTCGCGGTGCGGCGCGGGTGCGCGGCGGCGATCGCGTACAGGGCGAGGTCGACGGTCACGAACTGAGCCATCGGTATCTCGCTCACGCTCAGCTGGGACGTGGCCGTCACCGACCCCAGCAGCATCAGTGCGAGTGCTCTGAGCGGGCGGCGGTGCAGGAGGTAGCAGCCGTACACCGTCAGCGCGGTCGCCAGGCCGAAGAGCACGGGGCCGTCCCAGCGGAACAACTGGGACCCCGCTCGGTACTGCGGCTCGCTCTCGCCGGGCAGGCGCAGCCTTGCCAGGATCGTGAGCGTCAGGCCCACACACCAGACGACTGCCGCCCATTCGCCGGGCGACAGTCGTGTGACCAGGGGGTGGTGGGCTGACGGGGTGGCGGGCATGTGGGTGAGCGTAGGCGGGAGTCGGTGGGTGGTCATCCGGCCTCGGGTGTACATCCGTGGTCGACACCGCCGGCGTGGTCTGTGCCGCGTGCGACGTTCCGGGGGTCGCATTCGGGACCGCATGATTTACGGCGCGCTCGGGTCGCTGGAGTTGGAGCCGTTTCTGCCGCGCCACACAACACGCTTTACGTCCCGAACGCGACCCCCTCCCCGTCCCCCGCTCCCGTTCGTGGTGCGCTACCTGTCCGTGGGCTGGAAGCCGCGGAGGCGGAGGCTGTTGCCGACCACGAAGACCGAGGAGAAGGCCATCGCCGCGCCCGCGATCATCGGGTTGAGCAGCCCGGCCGCGGCCAGGGGGAGGGCGGCCACGTTGTAGGCGAAGGCCCAGAACAGGTTCGAGTGGATGGTGCCGAGGGTCTTGCGCGCGAGGCGGATCGCGTCCGCCGCGGCGCGCAGGTCGCCTCGTACGAGGGTCAGGTCGCCGGCCTCGATGGCGGCGTCGGTGCCGGTGCCCATCGCCAGGCCCAGGTCGGCCTGGGCGAGGGCGGCGGCGTCGTTGACGCCGTCGCCGACCATGGCGACCGAACGGCCCTCGGTCTGCAGCCTCTTGACCACGTCCACCTTGTCCTGCGGCATGACCTCCGCGATCACGGTGTCGATGCCCACCTCGGCGGCCACCGCCTCGGCGACCGTCTTGTTGTCGCCGGTGAGGAGGATGGGGGTGAGGCCGAGGGACTTGAGGCGGCGGATCGCCTCGGGGCTCGTCTCCTTGACCGCGTCCGCGACCTCCAGGACCGCGCGGGGCTCGCCGTCCCAGGCGACCGCGATGGCCGTCCGGCCCTTCTTCTCGGCCTCCTGCTTGGCGGACTTGAGGGGCTCGGGGAGTTCCATCGCCCACTCGGCGAGGAGCTTCTCGCGGCCGACGAGGACGGCGTGGCCCTCGACGATGCCCTGGACGCCGAGTCCGGGGACGTTCGCGAAGTCCTCGGGCGTCGGGAGCGTGCCGAGTTTCGCGGCGGCTCCGGTGGCGACGGCCTGGGCGATCGGGTGCTCGGAGGAGTGCTCCAGGGCGCCGGCCAGGCGCAGGACGTCGGTCTCGGTCACGTTCTCCGCGGAGTGCACCTGCAGCAGGGTCATCCGGCCGGTGGTGACGGTGCCGGTCTTGTCCAGGACGATGGTGTCGACCTTGCGGGTGGTCTCCAGGACCTCCGGGCCCTTGATCAGGATGCCGAGCTGCGCGCCGCGGCCGGTGCCGACCATGAGGGCGGTCGGGGTGGCCAGGCCCAGGGCGCAGGGGCAGGCGATGATCAGGACGGCCACGGCGGCGGTGAACGCGGCGGTCAGGCCCTGCCCGGTGCCGAGCCAGAAGCCGAGGGTGCCGAGGGCGAGGGCGATCACCACGGGGACGAAGACCGCGGAGATCTTGTCGGCCAGGCGCTGGGCGGCCGCCTTGCCGTTCTGCGCGTCCTCGACGAGCCTGGCCATCCGGGCGAGCTGGGTGTCCGCGCCGACCCGGGTGGCCTCGACGACCAGACGGCCGCCCGCGTTCAGGGTGGCGCCGGTGACGGAGTCGCCGACGGTGACCTCGACCGGGACGGACTCGCCGGTGAGCATGGAGGCGTCGACGGCGGAGGAGCCCTCGACGACCGTGCCGTCGGTGGCGATCTTCTCGCCGGGGCGGACCAGGAAGCGGTCCCCGACCTGGAGTTCGGCGGTCGGGACGGTGAGCTCCTGGCCTCCCCCGAACTCTCCGCTTCGCTCGAGCAGGGGGGACCCCCGTCGCAGGACGGTGACCTCCTTCGCGCCCAGCTGCATCAGCGCCCTGAGGGCGGCGCCCGCCTTGCGCTTGGAGCGGGCCTCGAAGTAGCGGCCCGCCAGGATGAAGGCGGTGACGCCGGCCGCGGCCTCCAGGTAGATGTTCCCGGCGCCGTCGGTGCGGGCGATCGTGAACTCGAAGGGGTGCGTCATGCCGGGTGTGCCGGCGGTGCCGAAGAACAGCGCCCACAGCGACCACGCGAACGCGGCGATCGTGCCGACCGAGATCAGCGTGTCCATCGTGGCCGCGCCGTGCCGCGCGTTGGTCCAGGCGGCCTTGTGGAACGGCCAGGCGGCGTAGACGACCACCGGAGCGGCGAGGGTGAGGCTGAGCCACTGCCAGTACGAGAACTGGAGTGCCGGGATCATCGCCATCGCGATCACCGGGACGGCGAGCGCGACGGCGGTGATCAGGCGCTGCTTCAGGGGCCGGAGTTCGGCGTCGGCCTTCTCCTCGTCGGAGGGGCCGTCCGCGGCACCCGAGGTCTCGCTCTTCGGCGGCTCCGGCTCCTGGGCGGTGTAGCCGGTGGCCTCGACGGTGGCGATGAGGTCGGCGACGGAGACGTCGGCGTCGAAGACGACCTTCGCCTTCTCCGTCGCGTAGTTGACGGTGGCCTCGACCCCGTCCATGCGGTTGAGCTTCTTCTCGATGCGCGCGGCGCAGGAGGCGCAGGTCATGCCGCCGATGGCGAGCTCGACCTGGGCGGCGCCGGATGTCGTGGTGGTCATGAGTGCTGCTCCTCGTGGACGGATGCGTCGGGTCGGGGTGCGTCGGTTCAGGCGCGGCCGGTGAGCTCGTAGCCCGCGTCGTCGATCGCCGCGGCGATCCCCGCCTCGTCGGGCTCGCCGGTGGTGGTGACGGTGACCAGACCGCCGGCGATGTCGACCTCGACGGCGAGCACGTCGTCGAGCGCCGTGACCGCGCTGGTGATCGCGGTCCGGCAGTGGCCGCAGCTCATGCCGGAGACGCGGTAGGTGGTGAGGGTGCTCTCGGTGACGGACATGGCGGCCTCTTTCGGTGTGGGATACCCTTGGGGGGTATCGGCTCGGGTTCATGTATACCCCCCTCCCGTACTTCGCGCAAGCGCCTCGGCCCGCTTGACTTGATACCCCCCAGGGGTATGGTGAGGTGCAGGGAAAGGGCATGCGCAGTCATCAGGATGGGAGAGCCGCCATGTACACCGGAGTGAAGATCACCGCTTTCGCCGCCGCCCTGGCCGCGACGTTCGGGACCGCGTACGGGGTCGGCGCGGCCGTCGGTCCCGTGGACGGGCCGAAGAAGGCGGCGGAGCGCGCGCAGGCCGGCGACGGTCATGGGGGGCATGAGGGGGCCGCCGCCGCCGAGCCGGGGGCCGCCGATCCTGCCGCGGGCGGGCTCCAGGTCTCCGAGGGCGGTTACACGCTCGCGCTCGAGACGCCGAAGCCGGCGCAGGGGAAGAGCGTGCTGAAGTTCTCGGTCAAGGACGCGGCCGGGAAGAAGGTCACCGCGTACAAGACGGAGCACGACAAGGAGATGCACTTCATCGTCGCCTCGCGCGACCTGACGGTCTTCCGGCACCTGCACCCGGTGCGGGCGGCGGACGGCACGTGGTCGACGCCGGTGGATCTGCCGGCGGCGGGTGCGTACAAGGCGTTCGCGGACTTCGTGCCGGCGGCGAAGGGCGCGAAGCCGGTCACGCTCGGCGTGGACGTCTCGGTCCCGGGCGCGTACGCCCCGCAGCCGCTGCCGGCCGTCGCGCCGACGGCCACGGTGGACGGGTACCAGGTGCGGCTGGGCGGCACGCTGGACCCGGGGAAGGCGGGCGAGTTGAAGCTCACCGTCTCGAAGGCCGGCCGGCCGGTGACGGACCTGGAGCCGTACCTGGGGGCGTACGGGCATCTGGTCGCGCTGCGGGAGGGCGACCTCGCGTACCTGCACGTCCACCCGAACGAGGGCGGGCCCGGCCCGGACGTCTCGTTCACCGCGACGGCGCCGAGTGCGGGGGCGTACCGGCTCTTCCTGGACTTCCGGCACGAGGGGAAGGTGCGGACGGCGGCGTTCACCGTGTACGCGGGTGGGCAGGGTGGTGCGCACGATGCGTCCGCGCACTCCCACGGCTAGTCTGGTCCCGAACATTGGACTAGACCTGTAGCCGCAACCTGGGAGGATCGGGCTCGATGAGCGACCGTGCAGTGCTGGAGGTGATCGCCCTCGACGAGGAGGACGCGGTCGCGGCCCAGGCCGGCGGGGCGGACCGCCTCGAACTGGTCACCGACATGGCGGCGGACGGGCTGACCCCCTCCAAGGAGCGCTTCGCGGCCATCCGCGCGGCGGTGGACATCCCGCTGCGGGTGATGCTCCGGCTCGAGGACGGCTTCGCCGCGGGTGACGTGGACGCGCTGGTGGGGCGGGCGGAGTCGCTGCGGGAGGCGGGGGCGGAGGAGTTCGTCCTCGGCTTCCTGACGGCGGACGGTCAGCCGGATCTGGTGGCGGTGGAGCGGCTGCTCGCGGTGATCGACGGCTGCCGGTGGACGTTCCACCGGGCGATCGACCGCTGCGCGGACCGGGACGGGCTGCGGAAGCTGCTGGCGGATCTGCCGGGCCTCGACACGTACCTGACGGCCGGGGCGGCGACGGGGGTGGACGACGGGCTGCGGGTGCTGGCGGAGGAGGCGGGCCGGGTGGGGGAGCCGGGCTACGAGCCGGAGATCCTGGTGGGCGGCGGATTGCGGCTCGACCACCTGCCGGCGTTGCGCGCGGCGGGCCTTGCCGCGTTCCACATCGGCGGCGCGGCGCGTCCTCATGGGTGGACGGCGCCGGTCTCGGCGAAGGCCGTCGCGGAGTGGCGGCGCGCGGTGGAGGGGTTCTAGCCCCCCACCCCTTCCCGCAGTATCGATCAGCGGCTCCGCCGCGGGCCTGCCGGGGGCGGGGCCTCCGCCTGCGGGTCCACTGTGGCCGCTCGTGCAGTTCCCCGCGCCCCGAAGGGGCGGGGATCCGGCCGGACACGCCCGCCCCGTCAGGGCGCGGGGAACTGCGCGAGCGACGCCCCCGGCCCCCGGGCCGGGCCCTACGCCAGCTGCGTCGGCAGATCCGTGCCGTGGACGACCGTCAGGCCCGAGACCGCTCGGGTCAGGGCGACGTACAGGCGGCGGAGGCCCGTGCGTTCGTCGGGTTCGCCGTCGACGATCGCCGAGGGCTCGTCCAGGACCACGTAGTCGTACTCCAGGCCCTTCGCCAGCGACGCCGGGACCAGCGTCAGACGGGACTCCGCCGTCGTCTCCTCGCCGGGGGACAGGTACGCCAGGCCCGCCGCCCCCAGCGCCTCCGCCAGCGGCGCGATCCGCGCGTCCGCGGCGATCAGGCCGATGGATCCCTCCTGGGTGAGGGACGTGACGCAGGCCGCCACCACGTCCTCGGTGAGGGCCGACGACTGTGTGATCGTCAGCGACCCCGGCGCCTCTCGGACCGAGGACACCTCCGACAGGCCCGGGGACATGTGCGGGAGCAGTCGGGAGGCGTACGCGATGACCTCCTTCGGGACGCGGAAGCCCGCCGTCAGCTCCTCCACGACCGCGTCCGGCTTCCCCAGGTGCCCCAGCGCCTGGGCCCAGCTCTCCGTGGCCCACGGCGTGGTGCCCTGCGCCAGGTCGCCCAGGACCGTCGCCGAGCCTGTCGTGCAGCGCCGGCCCACCGCGCGGTACTGCATCGGCGACAGGTCCTGCGCCTCGTCCAGGACCACGTGGCCGAGCGAGTGCGTCCGCTCCACCAGGTCCTTCGCCTCGTCGATCAGCACCGCGTCCGCCGCCGACCACTTCGCCGACTTCACGCTCCGGTACGGCTTCGCCCAGAGCAGCAGCTTCTGCTCGTCCTCCGTGAGGACCCCCGCCGCGTGCTCCGCCAGGAAGTCGGGGTCGCCGAGGAGCCGGAGGACCAGCTTCGCCGGGTCCACCGGCGGCCAGCACGCCTTCACCGCCGCCTTCACCGCCGCGTTGCGCGCCACCGCGTCCTGCACCCGGTCGTCCGGCGCCTCGCCCGCCTGCTCCATCCGGACCAGGACCGTGTGCGCGATGCGCTGCGGCAGGGCGTCGCGGGCCGCGCCGTACCGGATGTCCCGGTTCAGCAACTCCCGGACGATCTCCTCCAGTTCGTACGCCGGCACCCGCCACCGCCGCGAGCCGCGGACCACCATCAGCGGCTCCGTCGGCAGCGTCACGTGCGAGCGGAGGGCGCGCCGCAGGACCTCCGCCATGCGCGCGTCGCCCTTCACCACGGCCGTCGCCGCCGCGTCCTCGCCCCGCACCTCGACATGCGCGACCAGGTCGTCCACGGTCGCCTGCTGGACCTCCAGCTCGCCCAGGGCGGGCAGCACCTGCTCGATGTAGTGGAGGAAGGAGCGGTTCGGGCCGATGACCAGCGTGCCCGTGCGGGCCAGACGTTCCCGGTGCGCGTAGAGCAGGTACGCGACGCGGTGCAGGCCCACCGCCGTCTTTCCGGTTCCCGGGCCTCCCTGTACGCACACCGTGCCGGACAGGTCGGAGCGGACGATCTCGTCCTGCTCGGGCTGGATCGTCGCGACGATGTCGCGCATGGGGCCGACGCGGGGCCGTTCGATCTCCGCCTGGAGCAGCTTCGAGACCGTCTCGGCCTCCGCCGGGTCGGTGAGGTGCTCGTCCTCGTACGCGGTGAGGTCGCCGCCGGTGTAGCCGAAGCGGCGGCGCAGCCCCACGTCCTGCGGGTCCTTCCTGGACGCCCGGTAGAACGGCTGCGAGACCGGCGCGCGCCAGTCGATCACCATCGGGTCGCCGGCGGCGTCGTGGACGTGCCGGCGGCCGATGTAGAAGCGCTGGCCGTGCTGGGTGGTGGGCAGGTAGTCGAGCCGGCCGAAGAACAGCGGGGTGTGCGCGAGGTCGGCGAGCGCCTTGATCCGGTCCTCGATCTGCCGTTGCAGGACGAGGGAGTTGACCCAGTTCGCGGTGACGTCCGTGATGTCGAGCGACTCCGCTTCCTCGCGCATCGCGCGCAGCGCGGAACGGGAGGCGGAGAGATGGGCGCGCTCGCGGGCGAGCGGGTCGGCCGGGTCGGTGGTGGACTCGGGCACGGACACGGGCACGGACACGGTGGAAGCCTCCGGGCGGATACGTACGCGGACACGACGAGGTGGCCGCCGGTTTCCGACCGGACGGAAACCGGGCAGCCGCCCGAAGGGCGTCCGTTGAGGGTGGCGGTGGGAGACGGGCGGGCACTCCGGTGAGGGAGGCGGGAAGCGGACGAGTGTAGCCCCCGCAGTGTCGTGGAGGCGAACGGTTTACGACCCGTAGGGGACGGGGTCCGCCCCGCGTCGTAGGGGGCGGGGGAGGGGGTTCCGACCGCAGGGCGATGTGCTCGGTATGTCCGGAAACCATGATGGAGACATGACCGCCGCGACCTTCACCCCAGTCCCGTCCGTTCCTCGCTCCCACCGCCTCGGCCTGGCCCTGCGCGCGGTGCTGGCCTACGGCGGCGCGGCCGTCGAGGTCGTCCTGTTCGGCGTGTACGACGTACGGGCCGGGGTGCGGGAGCCCCGGCCTGAGTACGTGGGGACGCGGGACTGAGTACGTCCGCGCATGCCCGGGCCCGGCCCGGCTGATGTGATCGGTGCATGACGACGACCGCGCAGACCGCCGAGACGCCCGAGCCCGCCGAAGCCACGCGGACCGCCGCGACCACGTGGACCGCCGAGCCCGCCCACGACGGGCCCACCCCCACCGCGCCCTCGTCCCGCAACCTGCGCTGGCTCGCGCTCGCCGGTCTGCTCGCGCTGTTCGTCTCCCTGGTCCTGACCGCCGTCGCCGTGCTGAACGACGCGATCAACGGCGACGGCTCCGGCGGCCCGCTGGCGAGTGCCGCGTTCTGGGCGCTCGGGCTCGGGACCACGGCGGGCGTGGTCGCCGCCGCGGCGCCGCGGGTGGCGCTCCCGCACCGCGCGCGCACCGGCGTCGTGATCGCCGAGTACGCGCTGGCGGTGCTCGCCCCGGTGCTCGCGCTCCTCGACTAGCCGGCCTGTTCGTCCCCGGCGAGCAGCTCGTCCGCGTCCACGATCCGGTACGCGTACCCCTGCTCCGCCAGGAAGCGCTGGCGGTGGGCCGCGAAGTCCTGGTCGACGGTGTCGCGGGCGACGACCGAGTAGAAGTGCGCCTGGTGCCCGTCGGCCTTCGGCCGCAGCACCCGGCCGAGTCGCTGCGCCTCCTCCTGCCGGGAGCCGAAGGTGCCGGAGACCTGGATGGCGACGGTCGCCTCGGGCAGGTCGATGGAGAAGTTGGCGACCTTCGACACCACCAGGACGCTGATCTCGCCGTTCCGGAACGCGTCGAAGAGCTTCTCGCGCTGGGCGTTGGAGGTCTCGCCCTTGATGACCGGCGCGTCCAGGTGTTCGCCGAGCTCGTCGAGCTGGTCGATGTACTGGCCGATGACGAGGATCTGCTGTCCGGCGAACTTCTTCACCAGCGCCTCGGTCACCTTCCGCTTGGTGTCCGTGGTGGCGCAGTAGCGGTACTTCTCCTCCGTCTCGGCGGTCGCGTAGGCGAGCCGCTCGGAGTCGGTGAGGTTGACCCGGACCTCGACGCAGTCGGCGGGCGCGATGTAGCCCTGCGCCTCGATCTCCTTCCACGGCGCGTCGAAGCGCTTGGGGCCGATGAGCGAGAAGACGTCGGACTCGCGGCCGTCCTCGCGGACCAGGGTCGCGGTCAGGCCGAGGCGGCGGCGGGCCTGGAGGTCGGCGGTGAACTTGAAGACCGGCGCGGGCAGCAGGTGCACCTCGTCGTAGACGATCAGGCCCCAGTCGCGGGAGTCGAAGAGCTCCAGGTGGGGGTAGATCCCCTTCCGCTTGGTCGTCAGCACCTGGTAGGTGGCGATGGTGACCGGGCGGATCTCCTTGCGGGTGCCGGAGTACTCGCCGATCTCGTCCTCGGTGAGCGAGGTCCGCTTGACCAGCTCGGCCTTCCACTGGCGGGCCGAGACGGTGTTGGTGACGAGGATCAGCGTCGTCGCCTTGGCCTGGGCCATCGCGCCCGCGCCGACGAGCGTCTTGCCGGCGCCGCAGGGCAGGACGACGACGCCGGAGCCGCCGTGCCAGAAGCCCTCGACGGCCTGCCGCTGGTAGGGGCGCAGGGCCCAGCCGTCCTCGGCGAGGTCGATGCGGTGGGCCTCGCCGTCGACGTACCCGGCGTGGTCCTCGGCGGGCCAGCCCAGCTTCAGCAGGGTCTGCTTGATCTGCCCGCGCTCGGAGGGGTGCACGGCCACGGTGTCCTGGTCGATCCGCGCCCCGACCAGCGGCGCGACCTTCTTCGACCGGAGCACCTCCTCCAGGACGGGCCGGTCGGTGGTGGTCAGCACGAGGCCGTGCGTGGGGTGCTTGCTGAGGGTGAGCCGCCCGTACCGCGCCATGGTCTCGGCGACGTCGACGAGCAGCGCGTGCGGCACGGGGTAGCGCGAGTACTCGACGAGGGCGTCGACGACCTGCTCGGCGTCGTGCCCGGCGGCCCGCGCGTTCCACAGCCCGAGCGGGGTGATCCGGTACGTGTGGATGTGCTCCGGAGCGCGCTCCAGCTCGGCGAACGGCGCGATGGCCCGCCGGCAGGCGTCGGCGAGCTCGTGGTCGACCTCCAGCAGGAGTGTCTTGTCGCTCTGGACGATGAGTGGACCGTTCACGTACGTGCTTCCCTTCCGCGCGGCCAAACATCCAGTCTGCACGATTCGCGGCCGATGTCGGAGGGGCCTGCCAGACTGCAGGCGACGGGTTCCACATGAGGGAGGTGGCGAGATGAGCGTCGCGCACGATCCGCACTACGGGCCCTGGACGGTAGAGCAGGTCCTGGCTCTGGGGGAGGACCGAGGTCAGCGTAGGGAGCTGATGGGGGAAGCGCTCATGGTGTCACCGGCTCCGGGGACGAAGCACCAGCGGGCGTCGCTCCGGCTGGCGTCGTTGCTGGATCGCACGATCCAGGCTGCCGGCCTCCAGGCCGAGGTCCTGGAGGCGGTGCATCTGATCCTGCCCGACGGGCTCTTCATCCCGGACATCGTCGTCGTCGAGGCCGCCGCCGCGGCCAAGGACCCGATCACCTACGACGCCGACGACGTCCTGCTCGTGGTCGAGATCGTCTCCCCCTCGTCCTCCGGCCGCCGCACGGACCGGCTGCTCAAGCCGCCGTACTACGCGGAGGCGGGCATCGAGCACCTGTGGCGGCTGGAGCTGGAGCCCGAGCCGGCCCTGATCGTCACCGGGCTGGTGGACGGGCGCTACGTGGACCGGGTGGTGGCCGAGGCCGGGCGCGCCACGCTGATCGAGGAGCCCTTCGCCGTCGAGGTCGACCCCGGTGCGCTCGTGAGCCCGCGGCGCGGGTAGGAGACGGCGCCGGGCAGGGCGAGCCGTCCCCCTACCCCGCCGTCGTTCTGACCAGCGCGTTGTTCGCTATCGAGTTGTGGACGGTGAAGCTGACCGCGTCCGGGCGGTAGCGGTCGTCGGACCATTCGACCGGGCGGCCGTCGTGGGTGGTCGTCACGCGGCGGACGCGGAGCAGGGGGCTGGTGCGGCGCAGGCCGAGGAGGTCGGCGTCGCGGGCGCCGGCGGCGACGGCGTCGATGACGTGCTCGCCGTGCGCGAAGACCAGGCCGGTGTCCTCGTACAGGCGCTGGGTGACCGAGGCGCAGTCGGAGGAGATCGCCTCGACGGTGGGGGAGATCCAGTCGGCGTAGACGGTGCGCTCGATCAGGACCGGCTCGCCGTCCAGGCCGCGCACGCGCAGGACGTTCAGCAGGGGTGCCCCCTGGGCCAGGTGCAGCCGCGTGGCGTCCTCCGCGGTGGCCGGGCGGTACTCCTGGTGGACGACGTGTCCGGTGGCGGTGCGGCCCATCGCCTGGGCCCACTGGGCGAAGCTGCGCAGTTCGCCGAAGCTTTGGCTGCGGTGGTCGGCCAGGACGACCCGGCGGGCGCCCTGGCGGGAGCCGATCAGGCCCTCCGCGGTGAGCGCGGCGACGGCCTGCCGGACGGTGCCGCGGGAGACCCCGTACTGCGTCGCGAGTTCCGTCTCGGCGGGCAGCCGGGTGCCGACCGGGTACTCCTCGCGCTGGATCGCCCGCCGCAGTTCCTCGGCGATCTGCTCGTGTCTCGCGGCCATGGGCTCCCCCGTGAGAGTGGACAGCTGTGCACAGTTGTGTGCTGCGCCTCAGCGTAATCGAGGTCGCGGTCGGCCGGAAAAAATCGCCACTGTGCAAAAAACAGCGGGGATCCGTTCCCATCGGGTTCACCTGTGTGTCACCATCGCCGGGCGTACTGAGGCCGACTTGTTCAGACAAGTTGTCCCCGTCGACGCTCCCCCTGGAGAAGCCGTGCCCGTCCCCGCGTCCCCGCTGAGAACCGCCGCCGGCGGCTCGCTCGCCCTTCTCGCCACCGAGGCGCAGGCCGACCAGGCCAAGACCACCCTGTCGCAGGGCTGGGGTAAGGCCCTCTCCGGATGACCTTCCCCTCCTCCGCCCGTCCCGCCCCGGCGGTGACGGCCCCCACGCGGAGGGCGGCCCAGGCGCCCGCCGCTTCCCCGGTCACGCCGGGGAGGCGGCGGCGCCGCACCCCGCCCGGCTCGCCGTCGTCTCGCTGCTCGCGGTCACCGGGCTCGCCTTCGGAGTCCCCGCCCTGGCCATGCCGTCCGGCGCGTTCACCGTCAAGGACCCGGTCAACGGCGCCACTTCGTACGGCCTGGACGACCTGCCTGGCCGGCCGCTACGCCCCCCGGCTGTCCGGCCAGCAGCAGCGCGTCGCGCTCGCCCGCGCTCTCGCCCTGCGCCCGCGCGTCCTGCTGCTCGACGAGCCGCTGTCCGCGCTCGACGCCAAGGTGCGGCTCACGCTGCGCGAGGAGATCCGCCGCATCCAGCAGGAACTCGGCATCACCACCCTGTTCGTGACACACGATCAGGAGGAGGCGCTGTCCATGGCGGACCGTGTCGCGGTGATGCACGGCGGGCGGCTCGAGCAGATCGCCCCGCCCGCGGAGCTGTACGGTCGGCCCGCGACCGCTTTCGTCGCCGAGTTCGTCGGCACGATGAGCCGGATCCCCGGGGACCTCGACGGCAGCACCGTCGAGGTCCTCGGCCGCCGGCTGCCCGTCGACGGCGAACCGCCGGCCGCGGGACCGGTCGACGTGCTCGTCCGCCCCGAGGACCTGACGGTCTCGGGCGACGCGTCCGGTACCGCCCTGGTCACGGCCGCCTCGTTCCTCGGCGCGGTCGTGCGGCTCACCGTACGGCTCGGCGACGGCACCGGGATCAAGGCCGACCTGCCCGCCCACGAGGCCCGCGCGCTCGCCGTCGGCGACGCCGTGACCGTCACCCCCCGCGAGCAGCCCGTCCTGGTGGCCGCGCGCGCGGCCGCGTGACGCGGTACGCCTTACCGACGCACGTACGCGTCCCCGACGCCGTACGCCTTCCCACGGAAAGAGAAGAAGACAACGTGACGCCGACCGCACCGCCCCGCCGGACCGCCCTCCAGGCCGTCCTGTTCGACATGGACGGCACCCTCGTCGACACCGAGGGCCTGTGGTGGGAAGCGGTGGAGCAGGTCGCGGGACGCCCGCTGACCGAGGCCGACCGGCCGGACGTGCTCGGCCGGCCCGTCGAGCACACCGCGCAGTGGCTGGCCGACGACGGCCGGGGATCCGCCGACGAGCTCGCCGCCCTGCTGCACCGGGAGTTCGCCGACCGCGTCCGGGCCGGGGTGGTGCCCCGGCCCGGCGCGCTCGCCCTGCTCTCCTCGCTGGCCCGCGACGGCGTCCCCACCGCCCTGGTCACCGCCTCGCCGCGGGCCGTCGCCGACACCGTGCTCGCCGCCCTCGGCGCGCTCGGCGCCCCCGCGTTCGCGGTCTCGGTCACCGCCGACGACACCGAGCGCACCAAGCCCGAGCCCGACCCGTACCTGGCCGCCTGCCGCGCCCTCGACGTCGACCCGGCCCGCTGCGTCGCCGTCGAGGACACCCCCACCGGCGTCGGCTCCGCCGAGGCCGCCGGCTGCCCGGTGCTCGCCGTCCCGTCCCTCGCGCCGATCGACGCCGCGCCCGGCCGGACCGTGCTCGGCAGCCTCACCGAGGTCACCCCGGACCGGCTGCGGGCCATGACCGCGGACGGCCCCCGGCTGAAGGTCATGAGCTGGAACCTGTGGCTCGGCGGCGGCATGGTCGACGACGGCCGCGCCAAGCAGGTCCGGGCGATCCGCGCCTCCGGCGCCGACGTCGTGGGCCTGCAGGAGGCCGGCCCGCAGACCACCGACGAGCTGGCGCAGGAGCTCGGCTGGCACGGGCACCACGTGGGCGACAACCTCGGCGTCGTCAGCCGCCACCCGATCGTCGCCCGCCTCGGCGACCCGGACGTCGGCTTCTACGGCGCGACCGGCGTGCGGATCCGTACGGACGAGGGCCACGAGGTCGACCTCTGGACCGCGCACCTGCACTACGACCCGTACGGGCCGTACGAGGCCGACTTCGACGGGCTGCCCGCCGAGGAGCTGGTCGCCCACGAGGACGTACGGCTCGGGCAGATGCGGGACACGCTGGAGCGGATCGCCGCGGAGGGCGGCGACACGCGGCCGGTGGTGCTCGTCGGCGACTTCAACGCGCCCTCGCACCTGGACCGGACCGACGTGCCGTGGCCGGTGACGCTGGCCGCGGAGGCCGCCGGGCTGCGCGACTCGTACCGCGAGATGCACCCCGACCCGCGGCGCGAGCCCGGCCACACCTGGTCGCCGATCCACGTCATGCACCCCGACGAGGGCTCCGGCAGCGGCCGCCCCGAACCGCAGGACCGCATCGACTACGTCCTGCACAACGGCCGTGGCCTGCAGGTCCTCGACTCCCGCACGCTCGTCACGGGTACGCCGAACCCGTGGCCGGAGGTCGCGGCCAACGCGTGGCCGTCGGACCACGCGGCGGTGCTGACGACGTTCGTACTGGGCTGATCCCCGGTACGACGCTCGTACGCGGCCGAGCCCGGCCCTACGCGTCGTCCTCCTCCAGCTCCGCCACGCCCGTGATTCGGTGCAGCGGGAAGGTGCGGACCTCGTCCGCGGTGTGGTCGTAGCCGGTGACGAAGCCGCCCTCCACCCGGACCGGTGCGATCACCCGCTGGCTCGCGGCGCCGTCGGCGTTCACGAACCCGATCCAGACCGCCGAGCCGGTCATCGCCGCGGCCTGCACGGTGGCGAGGGTCTCGGCGGCGGAGGTGCGGGGCAGCTCGCCGGGCGCGCGCGGGGGCGCGTCCGGGCGCTCCTTGCGCACCGCCGTCGACGCCAGGTCCCCCGCGCGGATCGCGCGGACCGCCGCCTTCAGGAGCGTGCCGTCGGGGGCCGGCGGCCCGTCCGGCACCGGCACGGGCGCGGCACGGGGCGGGGTGCGGACCGCGTCGGCGCGGGTGATCAGGACGTCGCCCGCCGCGGACTCGGCGGCCGGCGCGTACCCCATCGCGCGCAGCCCGTCGAGCAGCGAGGCGGGGTCGGTCTGCGCGGCGAGCACGGTCGGCGCGAGGCGGCGCAGCCGGAGCGACGCCGAGCGCCGGTCGGCGAGGATCTCGCCGAGCAGCGTGTCGTCGTCGCAGCGCACGTACGCGGACGCCGCGCCGATCCGCAGATGGCCGTGCTTGCGGGCCACGTCGTCGATCAGGTACGCGAGCGGCTGCGGCACCGGCGTGCGGGAGTGAGCCTGCAGGAAGTCCTGCAGGTCGGAGGCGCTCCGGCCGGCGTCGAGGGCGCGGCGCACGGACGCCGGGGTGAACCGGTAGACGGTCGCGCCGCCCTTCGACTCGACGTCCGCGAGCACGGCGAGGGTCTCGGCGAGCGGCCGCTTCAGGGGCCCCGGCGCGACGGCGGTCAGGTCGGCCTGGAGCAGGACGTGGTCCACGGGCTCGGGCAGCAGCGGCGCGAGCAGCGTGGCCGCCCGGGAGGCGGCGACGGACAGCTCGACCCCGCCGCCGGCCTCGCCGGACGGGACGTCGGGGCAGGGCTCGGCGAGCGGCAGGTTGAGCAGCGCCCGGGCCGGGCCGGACAGCGCGCCGCGCCCGGTGAGCCCGAGCAGCTCGGCCTCCTCGAGCGCCCAGAGGGCGAGGCGCGAGCGGAGGTCGGTGGGGGCGGCCGGGGTGGGGGCGGCCGCCCCGGTGGCCGTGGGCGGCGTCGTACGGGGGGCGTCGCCCGCGGCCGAGCCGCGCAGCGGGCGCTCCCAGGCCAGCCGGGCGAGGACGGACTCCGGGGAGCCGGCCGCGCCCGGCGGGAGGGTGGCCTGGAGGGTGAGGACGCGGCGGCGTACCTCGGGGGCGGGGGACCGGTCGAGTTCCGGCCCGAGCGCGGACAGGGCGCGCCCCTTCGCGTCCTGGCCGCCGACCAGGCCGGAGGTCCGGGTGCCGGGGAGCCAGGCGGTGACGAGGCGGGCCCAGCGTTCGGCCGGGGGCAGGTCGAGCCAGTCGTCGTACGCGGGCGTCGGCGCGTACCGCTCGTCCGCCTCGCCGTCGGAGGCGAGCAGCCCGGCCCCGTGGCAGAGCTCCAGCCAGAAGGCGGCGACGGGTTCCGCGACGTCGAGGGCGACGGCGGTGCGCTTGAGGTCGCGTACGGACAGGCCGCCGGCGCGGAGCACCTGGGGCCCGCCCTCGTTCCACTCGCGGAGCAGCTCCTCGACGGTGGAGAGCGCCGTGTACGCCTGGCCGGCGGCGGCACTGTCCACAGCCTGTGGACGGTACTCGCGCAGCACCTCGACGCGGGGCGGCGCGGGCTCGACGACGCGGTGGGCGCGGCCGCCGCGCAGATGGAGCGCGGCCTCGCGCGGCAGGACGAGGGTGCGGGTGGACACCGGCAGCAGCAGGCCCCGGTCGCGCAGCCAGCGGACCGGCGGCGGCGGATCGGCGGTGACCTCGCCGTACGGCGGTCCCCACACGAGCCGGTCGAGGACGGCGAGCGCGTCGGGCGGGGCGGTGTCGAGGAG
Source organism: Streptomyces solicamelliae (assembly GCF_045348655.1). Classification (NCBI taxonomy): domain Bacteria; kingdom Bacillati; phylum Actinomycetota; class Actinomycetes; order Kitasatosporales; family Streptomycetaceae; genus Streptomyces; species Streptomyces solicamelliae. Next base: position 3,198,371 of record NZ_CP160404.1, on the reverse strand, counting down.
GGCCGCCATGCGGGCGCGGTCGGCGAAGAGCCCGGTCAGCGCGGCGACGGCGGACACCGGGTCGTGGGTGGCGGGCAGCCCCGCGGTGGCGATGATCTCCTGCAGCCGGCCGGGCGACATGCCGGCGGTGGCCTCGGAGACGGACGGCCCGAGGCCGGTCGGGGAGGGGTGCTGCGGGGACGGGGCGAGCAGCTCGCGGGCGGTGCGGACGAGCCGGAGCCGCTCGTCGTCGCCCCAGACGAGGGCCTGGGTGCGGAGCTGCTCGACGGCGCGGGGGAAGGCGGCGGCGACGGCCGGGTCGCCCTCGCCGTTCTCGCCGTCTCCGGTGAGGAGGGCGAGGAGCACGGGGTACGGGGCGGGGTCCGGGGCCACCGCCAGGGCCTCGGCGGTCTGCAGGGCGAACCGGTCGAGGCGCTCCAGTGCCCGGACCACGGAGGCGCGGGTACCGGCGCGGGTGGCGAGCTGCGTGAGGTCGTTGGGCACCGGCGACAGCAGGTCGGGGCGGGCGCGCAGCAGTGCGGCGAGCCCCTCGTCGCCGCGGGTGCGGAGGGCCTCCGCGAGGGTGCGGGGCGGTGTCGCGCCGCCGCCTGCGTTCCGTTCGGGCACGTGCGCCTCCCGATTGCGCTCTCCGGTCCCCATCCGCCCCACGTTAGCCCCTGTTCAGGCGCTAACGTCATGACGAAGCGGCACGGGAGGGCGGATGGGCATCGAGAGCGACCAGTTGGTCTTCGACTACCTGAGCCGGGTCGGGGACCTGGCGCAGCAGCGGCAGTTGCCGTCCGGGGAGCGGATGAACCTGGTCGCGGGGCTGCGCAAGGAGATCGAGAAGACCCTGGGCGGCACCGAGAGCCCCGCGGCGGTGCGCCGCGTCCTGAAACGCCTCGGCACCCCGGACGAGGTCGTGGACCGCGTGGGCGGCACGGTACCGGCCCCGCGGTCGGAGGTGTCGTCCTCCAGGGCGCCGTCCTCGGAGGCGCCGGGGGAGGACTGGTGGTCGGCGGAGGCCCCGCCGGACCTCCCGGGCTTCGTGGGCGGGGTGGAAGTGGCGGAGATCCTCCGCCCGCCACCGGAAACGGAAGAGGAGGACGCGGCCGAGCCGGAGGAGCCGGAGGAGCCGGAAGGGGCGGCCGAGGACGAGGTCCCCCGCAGACGCGCCCTCCCCACCCTCTCGCGAGCCTCGTTCCCGAACCCGATGCTCCTGCTGGCGGCGGCGCTGCTGGTGGTGGGCGCCGTACTGGGCTCCCTGCTGGCCCTGGCGGGCGGCTGGCTCCTGGCGTACGCCTCGCGCCGGCTGACCCGCTTCGAGGCGAAACTGGCGGTCCTGGGTCTGCCCGGGACGGCCGCGGCGGCCGGCGTCGTATGGCTCTGGGGCCGCATGAACGGCCGCTGGGGCGACCCGATCCCCGCGGGCGGCGAAGCCCTGACCCAGGCACTGGCCGCGACCTGGCCCTGGACCCTCCGTACCGCGGCGATCGCCTCGGCGCTGTACCTCGTCTGGCGCTCCCGGCGCGCGTAACCGGGCGGCGCCGGGGCCCTCGGCCGTGGTAGAGATTCAGGCTCGACGCTCGAACGGACAGACGAGGAACCGTGTCTCAGGACATCACCGACTCCCACGGCCGACGCGTGGTGCTCGAGGACATCACCGACGACAACTGGCGCGCCGTCGCCGACGTGGCCCCCACCGACGACCAGCGCCGCTTCGTGGCCGCGCTCGGTGCCCGCTACCTGTTGCTGTCGATGCGCGGCGGGCTGTGGCACTCCCTCGGGGTCCGGGCCGACGACACGATCGTGGGCCACGTCATGTGGGCCTACGACGACGAGGGCGGCGCGCACTGGATCGGCGGCATGATCGTCGACGCCGCGGAACAGGGCCGAGGCGTCGGACGGGCCACCATGCGCGCCCTGATCCGCCGCCTGACGGCCCTGCCGGACTGCCAGGAGATCCGCCTCTCCTACGACCCCGCCAACACCCCCGCCGCCCGCCTCTACACCTCCCTCGGCTTCACCCCCACCGGCGACCGGGAGGACGAGGAGATCGTCGCCGCCCTCCCGGTCACCCCCGGGACCTGACACGGGAAACGGCCGACGGACGGACCCTGCGGGGCAGCCCCGGCGTCCCTCAGACGTCCGTCCACGGCGAGTTCGGGACCACCAGGGGACTGCCCGTGACCGGGTCCGGGATGACCAGGGAGCGAAGGCCGAAGACGTCCGCCACCAGGTCCGCCGTGACCACGTCCGCCGGCGCGCCCTCCGCCAGTACGCGGCCCGACTTCATCGCCACCAGGTGGTCCGCGTAGCGGGCCGCCTGGTTCAGGTCGTGGAGGACCAGCACCACCGTCCTCCCGCGCGTGCGGTTCAGGCGGCGGACCAGGTCCAGGACCTCGACCTGGTGCGCGATGTCCAGGTACGTCGTCGGCTCGTCCAGGAGCAGCAGGTCCGTCTCCTGCGCCAGCGCCATCGCGATCCACACCCGCTGCCGCTGACCGCCCGACAGCCTGTGGCAAGTCGACGACGCTGCGGGCGCTGGGGCGGCACCACCTGCGCGTCGTCGCCGGTCCCGCCGTGCAGCAGCGCGTCGAGCACGGTGGACGGCGGTACGGCGCGGGCGCCCACGGCGAGGCTGAGCAGGACGGCGAGGAGGAGGGCGACGAGTGCCGCCGAGGTCGCGAGGACCCGTCTCGAACGGAAAGCGGCAGTCATCGGCACCCATCGACCAGGTGAGGTTTGGTAAGGCTTAGCTCAGTAGAGCGCCCCCGCGGTCTATGCGCCGCCCCTTCCCCGGCCGTTCGACCCCGCTTTCGAACGACCCGGCACAATGACGCCCATGACTACGATCCCCCTCACCGTCGGCTTCGACCTCGACATGACGCTGATCGACTCCCGGCCGGGCATCAAGGCCGCCTACGAGGCGTTCTCCGCCGAGACCGGGGTGTTCATCGACGCGGACCTCGCGGTCAGCCGCCTCGGACCGCCGCTGGCGCAGGAGCTGGCGAACTGGTTCCCGGCGGAGGAGGTCGAGGAGCGGGTGACGCAGTACCGCGCGCTCTACCCCACGTACGCGATCGAGCCCTCGCACGCGATGCCCGGCGCGCGGGATGCGATCCAGGCCATTCGCGAGGCGGGCGGCCGGGCCATCGTCGTCACGGCGAAGAACGAGGCGCACGCCAAGCTGCACATGGTGCACCTCGGCATCGACCCCGACGCCGTGATCGGCGGACTGTGGGCGGAGGGCAAGGCGGAGGCGCTGCGCGAGTACGGCGCGGCGGTGTACGTCGGCGACCACACCGGCGACGTACGCGGCGCCGCGGCCGCCGGTGCGCTGTCCCTCGCGGTGCCGACCGGCCCGTGCGACGATGCCGAACTCCGCGCCGCCGGCGCGGACGTGGTCCTGCCGGACCTGACGCACTTCCGCGCCTGGTGGGACGCGTACCGAGCGGGCTGACGCCCCGGGGCGCGGGCCTACGACCCCGCGCCCGCCGCCTCCCGCGCCTGCCGCCGCTGCACCGCGACCGACCGCAGCACGCCGGCCCCGGCGACCGCGAACCCGACGCCCATCAGCATCGACACCAGGTACGCGACGGTCGGGAACGGCTCGGTGCCCAGGAACAACGGCGCCACGGTCACCAACGTGGCCGCGGCCCCGACGATGAACACGATCGCACCGACACGAACCAGCCCGTCACCCGGAGCTGCGGTGCCCGAAGGCTTCGTGGGGGTTTCGTTACGCATTCGGCCAGGGTAGTTCGCGCGCCGGAGGACAGGCGACGAGCGGCTGTTGTGCTCCTGGTTACAACCGGCCGGTCAGACGGGCATTCCGCCTGGATTCACCGTGCGTTCTCCGATCGCCCGCCGTGTTTCGCCGGGGGAGGAGCGTGAGGTGTACGTCCGCAGGTATCCGCTGTCCAGCCGTCCCGGGGGTGTGCTGTGATGTGCGTGCCTTCTCGCCCGAGTGGGCTGCGAACGATGTCGGCCAGAACTGGTGGCCGGTATGGATGGAGCGGCTTGACGGAGGGTACAGAGCTGGCGAGGCTTCCAGGCGACACGGCAGGCACGAGCAATCGCGCTAGATAGCCTGACCTGCGACGACAGTGGTTCGGCTGACTGGTGGAATGGGGTGCGTGCTTTGCCTACCGGCAAGGTCAAATGGTTCAACGTCGAAAAGGGCTTCGGCTTTCTCTCCCGCGACGACGGCGGTGACGTCTTTGTGCACTCGTCGGTGCTCCCTGCCGGAGTGGACGCCCTCAAGCCCGGTCAGCGCGTGGAGTTCGGTGTGGTCGCGGGGCAGCGGGGGGATCAGGCGCTGTCCGTGACGATTCTCGACCCGGCGCCGTCCGTGGCCGCCGCGCAGCGGCGGAAGCCGGACGAGCTGGCGTCGATCGTGCAGGATCTGACGACGCTTCTGGAGAACATCACGCCCATGCTGGAGCGCGGCCGGTACCCCGAGAAGGCGGCGGGCAAGAAGATCGCCGGGCTGCTGCGGGCGGTCGCGGACCAGCTCGACGTGTAGCGGGCCCTACGGGAAGTGCAGGGCGTCCGGGCCGAGGGGCGGTACGAGTCCCTCGGCCGCCGCGCGTGTGAGGAGGCCGCGGACGGCCGCGTAGCCGTGCTCGCCGAGGTCGGCGGTGAACTCGTTGACGTAGAGCCCGATGTGCTGGTCCGCCACCTTCGGGTCCATCTCCTGCGCGTGCTCGACCACGTACGGCCGGGAGGCCTCCGGGTCGTCCCAGGCCATCCGGACCGACGCCCGCGCCGAGTCGGCGAGCAGCTGCAGCGTCTCCGCGCCCAGCGAGCGCTTGGCGATGATCGCGCCCAGCGGGATGGGCAGGCCGGTGGTGTCCTCCCAGTGCTCGCCCATGTCGGCGAGGCAGTGCAGGCCGTAGTCCTGGTACGTGAACCGGGCCTCGTGGATGACGAGCCCGGCGTCGACCTTCCCGTCCCGCACGGCGGGCATGATCTCGTGGAACGGCATCACGACGACGTTCCCGACGCCGCCGGGAACGACGTCCGCCGCCCAGAGGCGGAAGAGCAGGTACGCGGTGGAGCGTTCGCTCGGGACAGCGATGGTCCTGCCGGTCAGGTCGACGCCCGGTTCCCTGGTGAGGACGAGCGGGCCGCAGCCGCGGCCCAGCGCGCCGCCGCAGGGGAGCAGGGCGTACTCGTCGAGGACCCAGGGCAGCACCGCGTAGGAGACCTTCAGGACGTCGTACGCGGAGTCGCCGTGCTCGGCCCAGCCGTTGGTGACGTCGATGTCGGCGAAGGTGACGTCGAGGCGCGGCGCGCCGGGGACGCGCTCGTGGGCCCAGGCGTCGAAGACGAAGGTGTCGTTCGGGCAGGGCGAGTACGCGATCTTCAGCTTCACATCGGCTCCCTGAACACGGTGCTGCTGAGCAGCTGGAAGGCGTACCGCAGCGCGTCCATGGCCTGCCCGATGCGCCAGTTGGCGCGGTCGCGGGGGCCGACGGCGTTGGAGACGGCGCGGATCTCGGCGACGGGCACGCCGTACGCGGCGGCGGCCTCGGCGACGCCGAAGCCCTCCATCGCCTCGGCGGCGGCGCCCGGGTGACGTTCCGCCAGCTCGGCCGCGCGGGCGGCGGTGCCGGTGACGGTGGAGACGGTGAGGACGGGGCCGACGCAGTGGCGCTGGACGCCGTCGCCGAGGGCCTGCGCGATGCGGTGGGCGAGGGCCTGGGGGACGGGGTGCGCGGAGCGGCCGAAGCCGAGTTCCTCGACGGGCAGGTAGCCGTCGGGGGTCTGGGCGCCGAGGTCGGCGGCCACGATGGTGTCGGCGACGACGACGGAGCCGAGGGGGGCGTGCGGCGCGAAGCCGCCGGCGATGCCGGTGGAGACGACGAGGTCGTACGGGGTGTGGCCCAGGGTCGCCCAGGCGAGGGCGGCGGAGGTGGCGGCCGCGGCGGCCGCGGGGCCGACGCCGGCGACGAGGACGTCGACGACGGGGTGGTGCGGGCCGGGGAGCGGGATCCGGCCGCCGGGCGGGGCGAGCGCGCCGGCGGAGGCGGCTCCGGAGAGCGGCCCGTGGGCGGAGAGAGGGCCGCCGGGGCCGACGGGGAGCGGATCCGTGGACGTGTGGCGGTGCAGGGCGTATCCGCCGGGGAGGGCCTGGAGGAATGCGCCGCCCGGCTTGTCGCCGGTGAGGCCCCGGGCGACGGAGTCGGCCTCCGCCGCCACGGCCGTCACGATCAGGATCCGGTCGGCCACCTGGGGGTCAGGACTTCTTCTTCAGCTCGAACTGCCAGATGCCGGTGAGCTTCCGGCCGGTGTTCTCGACGATGGTGACCTGGGTCTTGTTGGTCGCCTCGCCGGTCTGGGTGGAGAAGAAGGCGCTGGCCGGGATGGTCCGGTAGGTCTTCTTGTACGGCTCCGGCTCGGCCTGCTGGCCGCCCAGGAAGATCGTCCAGCCGTTGTCGGCGATCGACGGGTCGACGCCGAAGCGGATCTTGTCGTCGGCGGAGACGGAGATGGAGGCCGTGGGCTTCTTCTGCAGGCAGCCCTGGACCAGCGACTCCTTGATGGCGTCGCCGTCGTTGTAGCAGGCGGCCTCGGTGTGGACCGACTCCGTCCCGACCGTCACGGTCGCGAGCGGCGTCGGCTTGTCGCAGGCGGAGAGTACGAGGAGCCCGGCGGAGACGGCCCCGAGGGCCACGGCGGCCCGGCGGCGCGAGCCGGAGTAGAACGCAACGGTCATGAGCCGAAGGCTATCGGTCGCGCGCCCGGCGGGCTCCCCGACCCCCCGGTTCACTCCCACCCCGCCCGCAACCGGGGGGTGCGCCCGCCCGCCGTGCGGGCGCCTCAGTTCACGCGGGCGCCCCGTGGACGGGCGGCGGACGGGCGACGGGGGGCGGCCAGGAGGCCGCGGACGGACAGGGCGGCGCCCGTCGCCAGGATGCCCGCCGCCACCGCCATGCCGACCGTTCCGTTCAGCGGCAGGGAGATGCCGATGGCGCCGCCGGCGACCCACGCCATCTGCAGGAGCGTCTCCGAGCGGGCGAAGGCGGAGGTGCGGACGACCTCCGGCACGTCGCGCTGGATCAGCGCGTCGAGGGACAGCTTGGACAGGGCCTGGGACAGGCCCGCCACCCCGCCCAGGACGGCCACCCACGCCGGGCTGAAGAACAGTGCGGCGCAGATCGCCGCCGCCAGTTCCACGAGGATCATCGTGGCGATGATCACTTCGGGGGTGCGGGAGCGCAGCAGCGCGCCGACCGCGGTCCCGCAGGCGTTGCCGACCCCCGCCGCGACGCCCACGATGCCGAGCGAGACGACGGCGCTCTGGCCTTCCAGGGGGTGCACGCGCAGCAGGAACGCGAGGAAGAAGATCAGGAAGCCGGAGAGTCCGCGCAGTGCCGCGTTCGCCTGCAGTCCGTGCAGCACGGACGGTCCCACGGTCCGCAGGCTGGGTTTCTTCTCGCCGTGCGTCAGCAGATGGGCCGGCCGCTCACCCTTGGCGGAGTCCACTTTGTGCGGCATCCGCAGCGCCCAGTACGTGCCGAGCAGGAACAGCGCGCACGCCCCGTACAGCGGATAGGCCGGACCGATCCGCTGGAGTGCCACGCCGATGGGCGCGGCGATGCCGGTGGCGAGCAGTCCGGCCAGGGTCACCCGCGAGTTCGCCTTGACGAGGGAGAAGCCCGGTGGCAGCAGCCGTGGTACGACGGCGCTGCGCACCACCCCGTACGACCTCGACGCCACGAGCACGCCGAGCGCCGCCGGGTACAGCTCCAGGCCGCCGGTGGCGACCGCGCCGGACATGGTGACGGCCAGGACCGCGCGGGCCAGCATCGCGCCGGCCATGGCCCAGCGGCGGCCGTGCGGCAGCCGGTCGAGCAGCGGGCCGATCACCGGCGCGAGGAGGGTGAACGGGAGCATCGTGACGGCCAGGTAGAGCGCGACACGGCCGCGGGCCTGGTCGGTCGGTACGGAGAAGAACACGGTGCTCGCCAGCGCCACGGTGATCATCACATCGCCGGCGCCGTTGACCGCGTGCAGTTCGATGAGCTTGCCGAGTCCGGACTCGCCCGCTCCGTGCGCGTGCGTGGCGCGCCGGATGCCGGTGAAGGGCAGGTGCAGGGCGCGCGCGCACTTCCGGGCTGCCCGGCTGAGCGGCCCGGCCCGGCTGTACGATCCCGATCCCGCCGACGACGCCGCGCGCGATGACGACTTCGGCGGCCTCGCGGCTGCCACTCCCTCATCGTCCCCCACTCACCTGCTCTCCACCCCCCTTCCGCGACCCGGGTTGGAGGTCTCTTGGGGCGGGCAGGTGGGAAGGGGGCTGCGGACGGGGTAGCGTGCGTAGCGCGCCACCGGCGGAAGTTCTCGGCCGCGCGCCTCTTCGGCATCCCGCAGAATGGATGCTGGTAGGTGTGCCCGAGACTCGCGAGACTCACGAGAAACGTCGGGCGCGGACGTCGATGCGGCCCCCAGGTCCGCTCCGCCCGCCGCCCGTACACCGCTCGTCACTGCTCGCTCCTCGGCCGGCGCACCCGTGAGACGGCGTATGGAGAGAAGCGAGACCTGTGAGTGCTGCGAGTGCTGCGACGACGCGAAGCCGTACCCCGCGTGCCACGCGTACGCGTACCCCCGACCGTCTGTGCGCCGAGGCGGTAGACCTCGCCCGCGCGGCGGCGGAGGAGCTCGCGGCGCCCGGCATCGTCGGGGAGCACGCCGGGGTGGTCGCGGACGGCGACCGGGTCGTCACGCACTACTTCGAGTGCCAGGAGCCGGGCTACCGCGGCTGGCGGTGGGCGGTCACCGTCACGCGCGCCTCCCGCGCCAAGAACGTCACGCTTGACGAAACCGTCCTGCTGCCGGGCTCCGACGCGCTGCTCGCGCCGGAGTGGGTGCCGTGGAGCGAGCGGCTGCGGCCGGGCGACATGGGCCCGGGCGACCTGCTGCCGACGGAGGCGGACGACCTGCGGCTGGAGCCCGGGTACAGCGGCGAGGACGCGCCGCCGCCGAACTCCGCGGTCTCGGAGGAGATGGCGGACCACCTCGACGCCGAGGACGCCGAGATCACCTCCCGCACCCCCTCGCGCGGGGCGATCGCCTCGGTCGCGGAGGAGCTCGGGATGCGGCGGGCGCGGGTCCTGTCGCGGTACGGGCTGCATGTGGCGGCGGACCGCTGGGACGAGGCGTTCGGCGCGAAGACGCCGATGGCGCAGGCGGCGCCGGCGTCCTGCGAGTCGTGCGCGTTCCTGGTGCCGCTGGCGGGGTCGCTGCGGCAGGCGTTCGGCATCTGTGCCAACGAGTTCTCGCCGGCGGACGGCCGGGTCGTGTCGCTGTCGTACGGCTGCGGCGGTCACTCGGAGGCCGCGGTCATGCCGAAGCCGCCGCGCCCGGCGGCCCCGGTCCTCGACTCGATGGCCGCGGACGAGTTCCCGCTGCGTCCGGACAAGGACTCCGGCTCGGTGCCGGAGGCCGACACCACGTCGGACGACCTGGGTCACTCGTAGGCCGGCGGGCGGCGGGCCCCGGGCCCGGCCCGCACTCCTCGCGCGGTACCTTCGGCGGCACCGGGTACACGACCTGCTGTACCCGCCGTACACGAGGAGTCAGCCGTGAGGACCAGCGTCCGGACGACGACCGACGGAGCCGACCCCTTCGGCACCGCCCGCCTGCGCCGGGGCGTCCTCGACGCCTGGGGTGCGAGCGGGGCGCGGTTCCGTGAGGACGCCAACGCCGAGGAGGACCTCGTCCTCGGCGGGTACCGCGACCGTCTCGTCGTCGAGCTCGCCCAGAACGCCGCCGACGCCGCCCGCCGGGCCGGCGTCACCGGCCGGCTCCGGCTGACCCTGCACCCGGCGGACGCCGAGGGTCCTGCCGCGCTCGCGGCCGCCAACACGGGCGCGCCGCTCGACGCGACCGGTGTCGAGTCGCTGTCGACGCTCCGGGCGTCCGCGAAGCGGGAGCACGACACCGCGGCGGTCGGCCGGTTCGGCGTCGGCTTCGCCGCCGTCCTCGCCGTCACCGACGAGCCCGCCGTCCTGGGCCGGCACGGCGGCGTCCGCTGGTCCCTCGCCGAGGCCCGCGAGCTCGCCGCCGAGACGGCCCGGCACAGCCCCGGCCTCGGCGACGAGTTGCGCCGCCGCGACGGTCACGTACCGCTGCTGCGGCTGCCGCTGCCCGCCGAGGGCACCGCGCCCGACGGGTACGACACGGTCGTCGTGCTGCCGCTGCGCGACTCCGCCGCCGTCGACCTCGCCGAGCGGCTGCTGGGCGGCATCGACGACGCGCTGCTGCTCACGCTGTCCGGCCTCGCCGAGATCGTCGTCGAGACCCCGGACGGCGTCCGTACGCTGCGCCGTTCCGAGGAGTACGGCTATGTCGTCGTCGACGACTCCGCCGCGCCCGCGCCCCGCCGCTGGCGGACCGTCGCCCGGGGCGGCCCGCTCGACCCGGCGCTCCTCGCGGACCGGCCCGTCGAGGAACGCCTGCGTCCGCACTGGTCGGTGACCTGGGCCGTACCGGTGGACGCCGAGGGCGCCCCGGAGCGCCCGGCCACCGCGCCGGTCGTCCACGCGCCGACGCCCACCGACGAGCCGCTCGGCGTCCCCGCCCTGCTCATCGCGTCCCTGCCGCTGGACACCGCGCGCCGGCACCCGGCGCCCGGCCCGCTGACGGACTTCGTCGTCGCGCGGGCGGCGGAGGCGTACGCCGAACTCCTCGGCGACTGGCAGCCCGTGGGCACCGGCACCCTCGACCTGGTGCCCGGCCCGATCGGCAAGGGCGTCCTGGACGGGGCGCTGCGCGCCGCGATCCTGGAGCGGCTGCCGCGCGTCGCGTTCCTCGCGCCGGCGGTGCCGAGCGAGGAGCTGCCGGCGCTGCGGCCGGTGGAGGCCGAGGTCGTCGAGGGCGCGGGCGCCGAGACGGTACGGGTCCTGGCGGAGGTCTTCCCGACGCTGCTCCCCGCCGGTCTGGAGCGCCGCGCCGAGCTGCGCGCGCTGGGCGTCGGCCGGGTGCCGCTGACGGAGGCGGTGGACCGGCTGGCCGCCGTGGACCGGGCGCCGTCGTGGTGGTGGCGGCTGTACGACTCGCTGTCGGGTGTGGACCCGGACCGTCTGACGGGTCTGCCGGTGCCGCTGGCGAACGGGCGGGAGCAGGAGGAGCCGGGGGAGGGCGCGTACGAGGCGTCGGGCGAGGGCGCGGAGACGCCGTCGGGCCCCACGCGTACCGCCGTCGGCCCCCGCCACCTGCTCCTCCCGCAGGAGCACACCCCCGCGGACCTGACGCGGCTCGGCCTGAAGGTGGTGCACCCGGACGCCGCGCACCCGCTCCTGGAGAAGCTGGGGGCGCTGCCGGCGACGCCCCGGGCGATCCTGACGACCCCGCAGGTACGGGCCGCGGTGGCGGGTTCGCTGGACGCGGGCGAGGTCTGGGACGAGGACGCGGACGCGCCCGACGCCGACGAGCTCGCGGAGATCGTCCTCCAGCTGGTCCGCGAGGCGGAACTGGAACCGGGCGACGAACCGTGGCTCGGTGCCCTGGCCCTCCCGGACGAGGACGGCGAACTCGCCCCGGCGGGTGAGCTGGTCCTGCCGGGCAGCGCCTTCGCGGCGGTGATGCGCGAGGACGAACTCCCCTTGGTGGACGCGGAGGTGGCGTCCCGCTGGGGCGAGCAGCCGCTGGCCGCCTGTGGTGTGCTGGCGAACTTCGCCCTCGTACGGGCCACGGACCTGGTCCTCGACCCGGACGAACTGGAGCCCCGCGAGAGCGACTTCCCGGAGCCGGACGACCCGGGCCTGCTCGACGCGGTCGACGTGTGGTGCGAGGACGTCCTGGACCGTCTCCCGGAGACGCCGGTACCGCCCGTCGCCACGGAGATCGTCGCGGTACGGGACCTGGACCTGGTCGACGACGACGCCTGGCCGCAGGCGCTGGCGCTGCTCGCGCAGCCGCCGCTGCGGGACGCGCTGACGCAGCCGGTGCGGGTGCTGCTGCCGGACGGCACGACGGAGACGGTGCGCTCGTACACGGCGTGGTGGCTGCGCGACCACCCGGTCCTGGACGGCCGCCGCCCGGCCGGTCTGCGCGCCGCGGGCACGGATCCGCTGCTGAAGGGCCTGTACGACTCCGCCGACGCGACCGGCTTCGAGGACGAGCAGGTCCTGCGGGCCCTGGGTGTCCGCACCTCGGTGGCCGCGCTGCTCGACGAGCCCGGCGGCGCGGCGGAGCTCCTGTCCCGCCTGGCCGACCCGGACCGCGAGGTCTCCGGCGCCCAGCTGCACGCCCTGTACACAGCCCTGGCCGACCTGGACCCGGACCAGGTCACGCTCCCGGACGAACTGCGCGCGGTGGTGGACGGCGAGCTGGTGGTCGTGGACGCGGCGGAGGCCCTGGTGGCGGACGCCCCTGACCTCCTCCCGCTCACGGGGGGCCTCCCGCTCCTCCCGGTGTCCCCCGCCCGGGCGGCGGACCTTGCGGAGCTCTTCCAGGTCCGCCGTCTGAGCGAGGCGGTGGAGGCCGAGGTCACGACGACGGGCGAGGAGCACGAGGTCCCGCAGTCCGTCCACGCCCTTCTGGGCCCGGCGACCCCGTCGTCGTACGTCGAGCACGAGGAACTCCGTGCCGGCGGCGTCGAACTGGACTGGCGCCGCACGCCCGACGGCGTCATCCACGCCGCGACCCTGGAAGGCGTCGCCGCCGGCCTCGCCTGGGCGGCAGGCCAATGGCCCCGCCGCTTCGAGGTCGCCGCCCTCCTCGAGGACCCGTCCCGGACGACGGAACTCGCCCGGGACAGGTGGTTCGACTAGCCGGCTCGGACGGGTCAGTTCACGAAGACGGGGGCGCCGCCCTGGGTGGTGTCCTTGACCGGGCCGTACGTGGCGCTGAAGTAGCCGTTGGCGGGGCAGGTGCCGGGGCCGGTCGCCTTGGTGAACTGCTGGTTGGCGAAGGCGAGGGAGTTGTCGGCGTTGTTCGGGGTGGCGGTGAGGCTCGTCGCGCGGTAGACGCAGGTCGTCACGCCGAGGACCGTGTTGATCTTCAGGGTGGTCTGGATCGGGCCGGTCGCGCCGGCCGTGACCTGGAGGGTGCCGCCGGACGTCACGGACGTGGCGTACGGGAGGTTGTTCACCGTGATGCTCTGGACGCCCGTGGCGCCGAAGATGTTCGTCGTACAGCTGCTTAACGTGTGCGCCGTCAGCGTCTCGGTCGCCGTGCCCGGTGCGGCCGGGTTGGTGTCGACCGTGGCGGTGAAGGCCGAGGCGTTGCAGGTGATGCCGGTGCTGCCGCCCAGCGTGGTGGCGATCTTCGCCTGGTTGCCGGTGGCGAGCGAGGCGGTGAGCACGTCGCCGGCGGCGACGGCCGTGCCGCCGGCGCTGCCGGTGGTCAGCACGTTGCCCGCGGTGGCGGTCGCGTGCGCGGTGGCGGTCAGGGCGGCGGTCAGCGTCGCGGCGATCGCGAGGCCGGTGGCGGTGAGGGCGCGCTTGCCCATGGCGGTTGCCTTTCTTCGGGGTGGGGTGACGTAACGCGGCGGTACGCGTGGGTGGGGTGCGTACCGGGGGATGTCCGGTTGCGTGTGTGCGCGGCTCTTGCCACCGCCGGAACGGTCCGGCGCCACGGATGTCCCGGCGGCGGTGTTCTGTTGCGCGTTCGGGCGTGATACTCGATCGGTGCGGGACATCGACTCCGGCTCGATCACGTGGAGTCGATGCTTCGTGCACCTAGAGGAAAACCCATGAGGGTTGTAACTCTGCCCGTCCGTGCCGTCAACACCCCGGGAGGATGTGGCCGATGAGCGACGCATTCGTTCTGCCCGGTGCCCGCACCGGGCGGGAGCCGGAGCGTTCGCTGCGGCCCGGGCCGCGGCGGCTGACCGCGGAGCAGGTCGCCTCGCGGCAGCGGGAGCGGCTGCTCGACGGGGTCGCCCGTACCGTCGCCGCCAACGGCTATGCGGGTGCCCGGATCAGCGACATCTGCCGGGCCGCCGGAGTGACCCGTCCGGTCTTCTACGAGCTGTTCTCCGGCAAGGAGGACGCCGTCATCGCCGCGTATCTCGGCGGCACCCGGATCGTCGTCCGTGCCATGGAGCAGGCGTACGGCGGGGCCGGCGGGGCGGCCGCCTGGCCCGCCGCCGTACGGGCCGGGCTGCGGGCGATGCTCGAGCTGCTGGCCCGCAATCCGGTGTTCGCGAGCATGGTGGTCGAGATCGAGTGCGTGGGGCCCGCGGGGCGCCGTGCCCGGGCCGAACTTCTGGCCAGTTTTCGGCGGTTCTTCTCCGACGCCCCGCCCGGACCGGACGGCGTCGAGCGGGGCGAGCTGGTCGACACCGTCGTGGGGGCCGTGCACGCCGCGGTGCACCGGGCCGTCGACGAGGGGCGGGGGGACGCGCTGCCGCTGCTTCTCGAATCCCTGGTGCATGTGGTGGTCTCGCCGTTCCGCAGGCCCTGACGGACGGCAACAAGCGGTTTCTGCACGGCAATTGACTCGCGAGTAATAACGGGCGTACGTTCCGGAACGGTTCCCTGCGGCACGGCTGCCTCAGTACGTCGGTACGTCAGCGCGTCAGCACGGAGGAAGACCCAGGCGGGTCGGGGGACCGTTCGTCGTCCGCGCCAGGACAACGCCGCGCAGGTCTGTTTCCTCATCTATGTCAGGAGCACCTCATGGCACTGTCCGAAGCTCCCCGCGGCGCCGGAGAGTCCGAGCGCCGCGGCCGGGTCCGCTACCGCCGCGCGGCGTACATGGGCTTACCGGCGCTGGCCGCCGCCGCCGGGCTCGTCGTCCTCACCGCCCAGGGTGCGCTCGCCGCCCAGTTCGCCATCTCCGGCATGCCGTTCACCGTCGCCGCGGACTCCCTCGAAGGCCGGGGCTTCGGCCAGTTCGGGGGCCTGGACCACATGGCCGAGGGCAGTCCGAACGAGGGCGACACCGGCGGCCAGGTCCTCGTCATCGTCACCGCCATCCGCGAGGCGCAGCTCACCAACCTCTGCCAGAGCGTCGAACTCGGCGGCACCTTCCTGAAGATCACCGCCGGGAACAAGGGCACCGACGTCAAGGCCACGGGCCTCACCACCGACTCCACCGACATCTCCGGCAAGCTCGCCGCCTTCGACAACATCGAGATCGGCGGCGACGCGTCCACCTTCGACAAGCCCCCGGTCAAGGGCCCCCTGGGCGTCTTCGGCCAGCAGGCCGACACGGTCACGCTCAAGGACCTGCGGCAGACCAACTACGCCACCACCGCCGCCCGCTTCACCCTGCCCGATCTGCGCATGACCTTCGCCTCGGAGGGCTGCTGACGATGACGCAGGGCACCGACGGCAGCACGGTCGACGAGACGACCGCTGCGGGGCGTCGCCGTACGCATCCCTGGGCGGCCTTCCGCCGCTGGCGGCACCGCCGGCCGTTCGGTGCGGGTCTCGCCGTCGCCCTCGGCGGCGGCGAGATCCTGCTCACCCAACGGGCCAGCATCTCCGTGATCCTCACCGCCGGCGCCGACAGCCTCATCGGCTACGTCATGCCGGTGATCATGGTCGTCTGCGGGCTGCTGATCGTCTTCAACCCGCGCCAGCGGCTGTTCTACTCGGTCGTCGCCGTCCTCGCGTCCCTCGCGAGCTGGCTGACCTCCAACCTCGGCGGCTTCTTCATCGGCCTGCTGCTGGGAGTGGTGGGCAGCTCGCTCGCCTTCGGCTGGGATCCCGACCAGCCGGCCCGGGCCCGGCGGCGGTGGCTGCGGAGCCGTAAAGCGCCAGCCTGAACCTAAGCCGGGAACTTGCTGTCCACCCACCGCCACGCGAACTCCAGCAGCCCGGCCCCCGCCGCCGCGATCGCGACCGCCGTCCACGGCATCGTCACCCCGACCAGCTTCAGCGCGAAGAAGTCCTGCAGCCACGGCACGACCAGGACCAGCAGGAACGCCCCGCTCATCGCCCCGACCAGCGCGATCCGCCACCAGGTGTACGGGCGGGCGACGATCGCCAGCACCCACATGGCGACCAGGAACAGCGTCAGCGTGGCCGCGCTGGTCTCCGCCTCCAGCGCTCCCGTCCCGCTGTAGTGCGAGCGGGCGATCAGGTACGTGGCGAAGGTCGCCGCGGCGGCGATCACGCCGCCCGGGATCGCGTACCGCATCACCCGCCGCACGAAGTTCGGTTTCGCCCGCTCCTTGTTGGGCGCGAGGGCGAGGAAGAACGCCGGGACGCCGATGGTCAGCGTGGACAGCAGCGTGAGGTGGCGGGGCAGGAAGGGGTACTCGACCTGGGAGCAGACCACCAGGATCGCGAGCAGCACCGAGTACACCGTCTTCACCAGGAAGAGCGTGGCGACGCGGGTGATGTTGCCGATGACCCGGCGGCCCTCGGCGACCACCGACGGCAGCGTGGCGAAGCTGTTGTTCAGGAGCACGATCTGCGCGACCGCCCGGGTCGCCTCGGAGCCCGAGCCCATGGCGACGCCGATGTCCGCGTCCTTCAGGGCGAGGACGTCGTTCACGCCGTCGCCGGTCATGGCGACCGTGTGCCCGCGGGACTGCAGCGCCCCGACCATGTCCCGCTTCTGCTGCGGGGTGACCCGGCCGAAGACGGTGTGGGCGTCCAGGTCCCGGCCCATCGCCTCCCGCTCCTCCGGCAGGCGGCGGGCGTCGACGGTGTGCGCGGCGCCGGGCAGGCCGAGCTTGCCGGCGACCGCGCCGACCGAGACCGCGTTGTCGCCGGAGATGACCTTCGCGGCCACGTTCTGGTCGGCGAAGTACGCGAGCGTGGCCGCGGCGTCCGGCCGCAGCCGCTGCTCCAGGACGACCAGGGCGGTGGGCGTGGCCCCCTTCGCGACCTCGGGGGAGTCGAGGTCCCCGGCGGCCCGGGCCAGCAGCAGCACCCGCAGGCCCTGCTCGTTGAGCCGGTCGGTCTCGGCCAGCGCCGGGTCCCCGGCCGGCAGCAGCACGTCGGGCGCGCCGAGCAGCCAGGTGGACGACTCCCCATCGCCCTCGCTGAAGGCCGCGCCGCTGTACTTGCGGGCGGAGGAGAAGGGCAGGGACTCCGTGCAGCGCCAGTCCACGCTGTCGGGGTAGGCGTCGATGATCGCCTGGAGGGAGGCGTTGGGCCGGGGGTCGGACTCGCCGAGCGCGCCGAGGACCTTCCGTACGTACGTCTCGTCCGCGCCGTCCAGGGTGCGCAGCTGGGTGACGTCCATGCCGCCCTCGGTGAGCGTGCCGGTCTTGTCGAGGCAGACGACGTCGACGCGGGCCAGGCCCTCGATGGCGGGCAGCTCCTGCACCAGGCACTGCTTGCGGCCGAGCCGGATCACCCCGATCGCGAAGGCGACGGAGGTGAGCAGGACCAGGCCCTCGGGGATCATCGGGACGATGCCGCCGACGGTTCGCGCGACCGAGTTCTTGAAGTCGCTCTCCTTGACCACCAGCTGGCTGACGACGAGCCCGATCGCGGTCGGCACCATCATCCAGGTCACGTACTTGAGGATCGTGGAGATGCCGGAGCGCAGCTCGGAGTGGACGAGGGTGAAGCGCGACGCCTCCTCGGCGAGCTGCGCCGCGTACGCCTCGCGCCCCACCTTCGTGGCGGTGAAGGCGCCGCCGCCGGCGACCACGAAGGACCCGGACATCATCCGGTCGCCGGGCTTCTTCAGTACGGGGTCGGCCTCGCCGGTCAGCAGCGACTCGTCGACCTCGAGGCTGTCCGCCTCGGCGACCTCGCCGTCGACCACGATCTTGTCGCCGGGTCCGAGTTCGATCAGGTCGCCGAGCACGATCTCGGAGGTGGACACCTCGCCGGCGACGCCGTCGCGCCGGACGGTCGGCTTGGCCTCGCCGATGACGGCGAGCCCGTCGAGGGTCTTCTTGGCGCGCAGTTCCTGGACGATGCCGATGCCGGTGTTGGCGATGATCACGAAGCCGAAGAGGCTGTCCTGGATGGGCGCGACGATCAGCATGATCACCCAGAGCACGCCGATGATGGCGTTGAACCGGGTGAAGACGTTGCCCCGGACGATGTCGGCGGTGGAGCGGGAGCTGCGTACGGGTACGTCGTTGATCTCGCCGCGGGCGACCCGCTCGGCGACCTCGGCCGAGGTCAGTCCGGCGGCGCGGTGCACGACATGCGCGTGCGCCTCCGTGTCGCCGGGTGGCGTGTCTCCGTCGGTGTCGATCTTCGCCCGCTGGGTCATGTTTCCGACGGTACGGCCGGAAGGGCGGCTTCACCCGCCGAGCGAACGGAAGTTCAGACCAGGGTAGGACGGAAATGGTCCCGTGGTGCTACGGGGTTTCCCTCGGCCCCGAGGGCTACGGGGTCTCCCCGTCGGTGGACCCGGCCGCGCCCGCCGCCTGCGCGCGCTTGATCGCGGCGTCGCGCTTGCGGACGTACCAGATGCCGATGAGGCCGAGGCCCGCGCCGGCGAGGCAGGTCCAGATCCACGAGGTCGCGTTGTGGTCGGCGTACCAGCCGTAGAACGGGACCTGGACGACGAACAGGACGAACCACAGGATCGTGCCGCCGGTGATGGTGGCGACGACGGGCCCCTCCAGGGGCTCGGGCGCCTCGTGCTTGGGGGTCCACTTCGCCATGGGCTCAGTTTAGAGGCAGGCCCTGGGGGGTCTACGCGCGGAGATAGACGCTCTTCGGATTATGTGTTCATACTGAAACGGTTTCCCTCAGGCCGGTTTTCCTCGTATGAACCGCCAACGAGGACCCCCCATGAGGAACACCCGAGGACCTTCCATGAGCACCACGGCCCCCGCCAAGGCCCTGTCTCCCGAGCCGTCCGCGCCGCAGCAACAGCCGGCCTCGGCGGTCGACCGCTACTTCCGGATCTCCGAGCGCGGCTCCACCGTCGCCCGCGAGGTCCGCGGCGGCTTCGCCACCTTCTTCGCGATGGCCTACATCATCGTGCTGAACCCGATCATCCTCGGCAGTGCCAAGGACATGTACGGGCACCAGCTCGACAGCGGCCAGCTGGTCACCGCCACGGTGCTCACCGCGGCCCTGTCCACGCTGCTCATGGGCGTCATCGGCAACGTCCCGATCGCGCTGGCGGCCGGCCTCGGCGTCAACACGGTCGTCGCCCTCCAGCTCGCCCCGCGGATGTCCTGGCCGGACGCCATGGGCATGGTCGTGCTCGCGGGTGTGGTCGTGATGCTGCTGGTGGCGACGGGTCTGCGGGAGCGCGTGATGAACGCCGTCCCGGTCGGCCTGCGCAAGGGCATCGCGATCGGCATCGGCCTGTTCATCATGCTGATCGGCCTGGTCGACTCCGGTTTCGTCTCCCGTATCCCGGACGCCGCCCACACCACCGTCCCGCTGCAGCTCGGCGCCGACGGCCACCTCGGCGGCTGGCCGGTGCTGGTCTTCGTCGTGGGCACCCTGCTCACCCTCGCACTGATCATCCGCAAGGTCCCCGGCGCGATCCTGATCTCCATCGTGGTCATGACGCTCGTGGCCATGGTGATCAACACGGTGGCGAAGGTCCCGTCCTGGGGCCTGACCACGCCGGAGTGGCCGGGCAACCCGGTCGCGAGCCCCGACTTCGGGCTGGTCGGCGAGGTCAGCCTGTTCGGCGGCTTCGAGAAGGTCGGCCTGCTGACCGGCAGCCTCTTCGTCTTCACCGTGCTGCTGTCCTGCTTCTTCGACGCGATGGGCACGATCCTCGGCGTCGGCGACGAGGCCAAGCTGACGGACAAGGACGGCAACTTCCCCGGCATCAACAAGGTCCTGCTCGTCGACGGCCTGGCCGTCGCGTCCGGCGGTGCCACCTCGTCCTCCGCGACCACCTGCTTCGTGGAGTCCACGGCGGGCGTCGGCGAGGGCGCGCGCACCGGTCTGGCGTCGGTGGTGACGGGCGCGCTGTTCTCGGTGGCGCTGTTCCTCACGCCGCTGGCCACGATGGTGCCCTCGCAGGCGGCCACGCCCGCGCTCCTCGCGGTGGGCTTCCTGATCCTGGCCGGGTCGATCAAGGAGATCGACTGGAGCGACTACACCATCGCGGTGCCGGCGTTCCTGGCGATGGTGATGATGCCGTTCACGTACTCGATCACCAACGGCATCGGCATCGGCTTCATCTCCTTCGCCGTGCTGCGGCTGGCGGCCGGCCGGGGTCGTGAGGTCCCGGCGGCCATGTACGTCGTCTCGGCGGTGTTCCTCTTCTACTACGCGATGCCGGCGCTGGGCCTCACGTAAGCGGTTCAGGCTCCGACGCACGGCCGTAGAACTTCTCGGTCTCGTCGACCGCGGCCTTGAACCGCTCGTCGAAATCGTCGCGAATGAGCGTCCGAAGGACATAGTCCTGGACGCTCATTCCGCGTTTGGCGGCATGCCCCCGGAGCCGGTCGAGCAGCTCACCGTCTATGCGCAGGCTGAGCACTGTCGATCCCATGCGAGTCAGGGTCGCGCCACGGAGCGGTCCGATGCGTCACTTTCCGGCTGGGTCTCACTCATTTGGGTGACACATTCAACGACTCCGCATGGCCGGTCGCGCGCGGCGCAGGCTGACACGGGGATACCGGGTGGTCTTTAGGAAGAGTAATGAGTTACGCTAAAGAACATGCCTGACCTGTCCCACGGCACCGCCGAAGACGCGGCGGCCGTGAACGCGCTCCGCTCCGCGGTGATGCGGCTCGGCCGTCGCCTGAAACACCAGCGCGTCGACGAGTCGCTCAGCCCCACCGAGATGTCGGTGCTCGGCACGCTGCACCTGTGCGGCTCGGCCACCCCTGGCGAGCTCGCCCGCAAGGAGCACGTCCAGCCGCCGTCGATGACCCGCATCGTCGCGCTGCTGGAATCCAAGGGACTGGTCAGACTGGAGCCCCATCCCGACGACCGCCGGCAGAAGGTGGTCAGCCCGACCGAGGTGGCCGAAGCCATGCTCGAGGAGAGCCGCCGCAAGCGGAACGCCTGGCTGGCCGCGCTCGCCGAGGGCCTGGACGAGGACGACTGGGCGAGGCTGCGTGCGGCCGCGCCCGTCCTGGAGAAGCTCGCACACCTCTGACCCCCGACGCCGAGGAGGCGACGCACCTTGAGCACGGGACCCGGAGCAGACTCCGCACCCGTCCGCACAGCCACCCACGACACGACCGCGGAACGCCGAGGAACGTTCTCCTCCCTCAGGATCCGCAACTACCGCCTCTTCTTCACCGGTGCGATCGTCTCCAACACCGGCACCTGGATGGCCCGGATCACCCAGGACTGGCTGGTGCTCACCCTCACCGGCTCCTCCGCCGCCGTCGGCATCACGACGGCCCTGCAGTTCCTGCCGATGCTGCTGTTCGGCCTGTACGGCGGTGTGCTCGCCGACCGGTACCCGAAGCGGCGCATCCTCCTCTTCAGCCAGGGCGCGCTCGGCCTGTGCGGCCTCGCGCTCGCCGTCCTCACGCTCTCCGGCCACATCCAGGTCTGGCACGTCTACCTGGTCGCCTTCCTGCTCGGCATGGTCACCGTCGTCGACAACCCGGCGCGGCAGTCCTTCGTCTCGGAGATGGTCGGACCCGAGCAACTGCGCAACGCGGTCTCCCTGAACTCCGCGAACTTCCAGAGCGCCCGCCTCGTCGGCCCGGCCGTCGCCGGTCTGCTGATCGCCTCGGTGGGCAGCGGCTGGGCGTTCCTGCTCAACGGCCTCTCGTTCTTCGCGCCGCTGATCGGACTGCTCCTGATGCGGCCCGCCGAACTGCACCCGTCGGCCCGCCCGCCGCGCGGCAAGGGGCAGCTGCGGGAGGGGCTGCGGTACGTCGCCGGGAGACCCGAACTGATCTGGCCGATCGTGCTCGTGGGCTTCGTCGGCACCTTCGGCTTCAACTTCCCGATCTGGCTGACCGCCTTCTCCGACGACGTGTTCCACGTCGGCGCCGGCACGTACGGCTTCCTGAACACGCTGATGGCGGCCGGTTCGCTGGCCGGCGCGCTGCTCGCGGCGAAGCGCGGCAGCACGCGGCTGCGGGTCCTCGTCGGCGCGGCGGCGCTCTTCGGCGTCCTGGAGGTCCTGGCGGCCGTCGCCCCGTCGTTCTGGCTCTTCGCGCTGCTCCTCGTCCCGATCGGCATGGTCGGCCTCACGGTGAACGTGACCGCGAACTCGGCGGTCCAGCTCGCGACGGACCCGGAGATGCGGGGCCGGGTCATGAGCCTGTACATGATGGTCTTCGTCGGCGGCACCCCGATCGGCGCGCCGATCGTGGGCTGGCTGACCGACGAGTACGGCGCCCGGGTCGGCTTCGCCACGGGCGGCCTGATGACGCTCGCCGCCGCCGCGACGGTCGGCCTCATTCTGACCAGGGCGGTCGGCGTGAAGCCCCGCCTCCGCTGGCACCACGGCCACCCGCGCTTCCACCTGGTGCGCCGCCACCCCGAACCGGCCCTGGAGCCGGCGGCGTAAGGCCCGGCCGGGGCGGGGCGCACAGCGGTCACACCCGCTGTTCGAGCACCTGCCCCGGCCAGTCCTTCACCGTGAACGCCTGCGTCCGGGTGAAGCCCTGGTCCTCGTAGAACTCGACCAGACGCCCCTCCCCGCCCGCGTAACAGTCGACCCGCAGCAGCGAGACGCCCTGCCGGCGGGTCTCCTCCACCGCGTGCGCGAGCAGCGCCGCGCCCACGCCGCGGCCGTGGCAGCGGGCATCGGTCACCAGGAGATGGACGTACACCTCCGGCTCGTCCACCGGCTCGACGTACGGGGTGGGGTGCGGCGTCAGCGTCACCGTGCCCGCCGGCCGCCCGTCGAGCTCCGCGATCCACGGCGTCCCCGACGCCACGATCTCCTTCACCCTCTCCACCGACGACGCCCGGGCCGACCACGGCTCGGTCCCCCACTGCTCGGTGTTCCCCCGCGCGTTCAGCCACACCACCGCGCTGTCCAGCATCGCCAGTATCGCGGGCACGTCATCCGCCCCGCCCTTCCTGATCGTCAAGGTCATGACCCGAGGCTAGGGCTGCCAGACTCGCGGCATGAGGCTTTTCACCGCCGTCCTGCCGCCGCCCGACCAGCTTGCCGAGCTCGCCGCCGAGGTCGACGCACTGCTCCGGCTCCCCGGGGCCGACGCCCTGCGCTGGACCGGGCGGCCAGGGTGGCACTTCACGCTCGCGTTCATGGGAGAGGTCGACGAGGCGCTGCTCCCCGACCTGCGCACCCGCCTCGCCCGCGCCGCGCACCGCACCGCGCCCTTCCCGCTCCGGCTCCACGGCAGCGGCCACTTCGGGCAGCGCACCCTGTGGACCGGCGCGGCCGGGGCGCTGGACGACATGCGGCTGCTCGGCGAGCGCTCCGACGCCGCCGCCCGCCGGGCCGGCATCCCCATGGACGAGCACCGGGCCTACCACGCCCACCTCACGCTCGCCCGCGCCCGCACCGGCGTCCACGCCGACCTGCGGCCCTTCGTCGACGGGCTCGCGCACTTCGAGGGCGCCCGCTGGCAGGTCTCCGAGCTCGCCCTCGTCCGCTCGAACCTCCCCGCCGGCGGCACCCCCGGCGAGGGCCCCCGCTACGAGACCCTCGACACCTGGCCCCTCGGGCAGGGCGGCTGACCGCCCGGGTTACGCTCGATACGTGGATCCGAAGACCCGAAACCAGATCATGGCCGGCGTGCTGGTCCTGCTGTTCGCGATCATCGCCGTGGCGTCCGTGACGGGCCGGTAGCCGCCGGGGCCCCTTGCCTGGAGCGGACTCCAAGCAGTTGGCTGGCCGCATGAAGTACACACAGCTCGGACGTACCGGACTCAAGGTCAGCCGTCTCGTCCTCGGCACGATGAACTTCGGCCCGCAGACGGACGAACCCGCCAGCCACGCCATCATGGACGCCGCCCTCGACGCCGGCGTCAACTTCGTCGACACCGCCAACGTCTACGGCTGGGGCGAGAACAAGGGCCGCACCGAGGAGATCATCGGCTCCTGGTTCGCCCAGGGCGGCGGCCGCCGCGACAAGACCGTCCTCGCCACCAAGGTGTACGGGAGCATGGAGCGGGAGGCCGACCGCTGGCCGAACCACGACCGGCTCTCCGCGGTCAACATCCGCCGCGCCGTCGACGCCAGCCTCAAGCGGCTGCAGACCGACCACATCGACGTCTACCAGTTCCACCACATCGACCGGCGGACCCCGTTCGAGGAGATCTGGCAGGCGATCGACGTCCTGATCCAGCAGGGCAAGATCCTCTACGCGGCCTCCTCCAACTTCCCCGGCTACAAGATCGCCCAGGCCAACGAGGCGGCCGCCCGGCGCGGCATGGTCGGCCTGGTCAGCGAGCAGTGCCTGTACAACCTCGCGGAGCGGCGCGCCGAGATGGAGGTGATCCCGGCGGCCCAGGACTACGGGCTCGGTGTCATCGCCTGGTCCCCGCTGCACGGCGGGCTGCTCGGCGGCGTCCTGAAGAAGGAGGCCGAGGGGAAGCGGCGTACGGAGGGCCGGTCGGCGGACGCGCTGGCGGTGACGTCCGTGCGGGCGCAGGTCCAGGCGTACGAGGACCTGCTCGACAAGCACGGTCTGGAGCCGGGCGAGACGGCGCTGGCCTGGCTGCTGACCCGGCCCGGCGTCACGGGGCCGATCGTCGGCCCGCGCACGCAGGAGCAGCTGGAGTCCGCGCTGCGGGCGGTCGAGCTGGAGCTCCCGGAGGAGGTCCTGACGGGTCTGGACGAGATCTTCCCGGGCCTGGGTCCGTCGCCGGAGGCGTTCGCCTGGTGAGCGAGCGGTCGCACCGGGTCCGGCGGTGAGCGAGCGGTCGCTCCCGGTCCGGCGGCGCTCGGCGAGCGCCGCCGGACCGGGGACGGTCCTGAACGGTCGAACCCGGGACGGAGGGGGAACCTAGAAGGTCAGGTTCCAGGCGTCGATCCTGCCGACGTCCTGCGCGGCGTTGTCGTTCACGCGCAGCTTCCAGACGCCGTTCGCGACCTCGGAGGAGGCGTTGACGGTGTACGTCTGGAGGATGTTGTCCGTGCCGCTGCCGGTCCGGTTGTGCAGCGTGTACACGGTGCCGTCCGGGGCGACTAGGTCGACCTTCAGGTCACCGATGTAGGTGTGCTTGATGTCGACGCCCACCTTCAGCGTGGCCGGCGCGTTGCCCGCGACGCCGCTGACCGTGATCGGGCTCTCGACCGTCGCGTTGTCGGCGATGGCGACGTCGGCGAGGTTCTCGAAGGACGCGCCGGGCGGCGGGGTGCTGCCGGAGACCGCCTTCAGCGCGTCGACCTGGCCGTCGCCGAAGAAGCCGTTCTTGGCCGTGGTGCCCGTGCAGCGGCTGTCGGAGGGGCAGGCGGTGTCGTTGGCCTGCGAGTTCAGTCGGTCACGGAGGTCGGCCGGGGTGAAGGTCGGGTTGGCGCTCGCGAGCAGCGCGGCGACGCCCGCCACGTGCGGCGAGGCCATCGACGTGCCGTTCTTGTTCCCGTACTTGCCGCCCGGCAGCGTCGAGTACACGCCGTAGGAGCCGTCGCCGCCCGGGGCCGCGACGTCGATGACGCCGTTGCCGAAGTTGGAGTACGACGCCTTGACGTTGCCCCGGCCCATGGCCGCGACGGTGACGACGCCCGGCAGCTCGGTCGGGATGTCGATGCAGTCGTTCGTGAGCGTCCGGGTGACCGGCGTCGAGTCGTTGGGGCTCTCGGAGTCGGTCGTCTTGTTCGCCAGGTCGTAGTTCGAGTTGCCGGCCGCGGCGACCTGCAGCGAGCCCTTGCCCTCGGCGTACGCCTGCGCGCGCCGCACACCCTCGATGATGGCGGCCTGGTCGACGTTGTCCGGGCAGTTGAACTGCCACGGGTCGGTGAAGTAGCTGTTGTTGGTGACCTTGAAGCCGTGGTCACCGGCCCAGACGAAGCCGCAGATCGTGTTCTCCGCGAAGAACAGGCCGCTCGGCTGCTCCGCGATGCGGACCGAGGAGATCTTGACGCCCGGCGCGACGCCGATGACGCCCTTGCCGTTCTTCGCCGCCGCGATGGTGCCCGCGACGTGCGTGCCGTGGGTGTCGATGTCCCGCCACGCGCCCGGACGGGTGTCCGCCTTGCCGTAGGCGCAGGAGACGGAGTCGGCGGAGTTGAAGTTCGGCGCGATGTCCTGGTGCTGGTCGTCGACGCCGGTGTCGAGGACGCCGACCTTGACCGCGGCGGAGCCGGTGGTGACGGCCCAGGCCTGGTCGGCCTTGATCTGGGTCATGTCCCAGCGGTTGGACTCGGTCAGCGTCGTCGGCGACTGCGACGGGTTGGCGGGCAGCGCCGGGTTGTACGCGTCCGCCGGGACGTCCGACGTGCGCGTCGCGCCGACCTGCTGGACACCGCTGACGCCGCGCATCGTCGAGGCGAAGCCGGCCGACGTCGCGTGGGCCACGATCACGCCGATGGCGTCGTACGAGGCGAAGACGGAACCGCCGTTGTTCGCGACCGCGGTGCGTACGGCGGAGGTGTCACCGGGGGCGGTGATCACCAGGTACGCGCGGGTGCCGGCGGCCCACGCGGTGGTGGCCGCCTTCGCCGTGGCGGCGGCCGACGAGGTCGTCGTGCGCGCGGCGGCGGAGGAGGGTTCGGGGGTGTCGTACGGCGCCGCGTGGGCGAGTCCGACGGGCCCGGCGAGGGCCATGGTCGCCCCGAGGGCGACGGCCGTCACGGCCGAGAGTCTCAGCCGGCTGGATATGCGGGAAAACAATGCGTCCTCCGATGGCCCGGTGGCGCTGGTGGCGCCGGCCGAACCGTGAATGGTGTGGGGAGGACGCAAGATCCCAGAGGAGGCGGTGCGGAAGGAAGGGTTCTGTCCGACAAGTCTGGTGATGTTACAGAGAGTTGATCTGACTGGGTGTCGGATGTCGGGTGTTGGCGTGAGGTGGACAGACGCGTAGTCCCTGCGGGTGAGCGGGGCTCGCCGTCGTATCCACCGGCCCTCCCCTTCGCTTCAATGCGAAGGGTGACCTCCCCCCGCGCCCTCGCCATGGCCCTCGTCGTCGTGCTCGGTACGGCCCCCGCGTCCACGTCCGCGTCCACGCCCGCCTCCGCGCCCGTCCCGACGGTGTTCCTCGGCGACGGGGTCGTCGGCGGGTACGGCATCGCGCCGGTCGACGAGGGTGCACGGCTCTCGTGCGTACGGGCGCAGGAGAACCTGCCGGACGTGGTCGAGGACCAACTCGCCGACCAGTCGATCCTGTTGGACATCACGGCCGATGTCTCGTGCGCGGGCGCGGAGTTGCGCCACGTCTGGGAGGAGCAGCAGCTGGGCGGCGACGTGCCGCCCGCGCCGCCGCAGAAACGGGCGCTGACGAAGGACACGCGGCTGGTGGTGGCGGGGCTGGGCGCGGGGACGCTGGGCCTGGGCCGGATCCTGAAGCAGTGCTCGGCGAAGCTGCGGGGTACGGCGGGGGCGCTCCTGCCGGAGAAGCCGGTGGACGAGAGATCTGCGGCGGGCGACTGCGCCGCGTACTTCGCGAAGGGCGCGGGCGCGGACTGGCTGGCGGGGCGGTTCGAGCAGGTCGACAAGGACCTGGAGAAGCTGTTCTCGGAGGTCGGCAGCGAGTCGCCGTCGGCGAGCGTGGTGCTGGTCGGCTACCCGAGGCTGGTCCCGAAGGACGTGAAGCGCTGCCGGACGGCGCTCCCGGAGGGGGCCGGGCGCCCCCTCGCCGACGTCCCCGAGTCGGCCTGGCCCTTCCTGGACCAGCAGGTCCAGTCCCGGCTCAACTCCCTGATGGCGCAGCGCGCGAAGGCCGCGGGCGCGGTGTTCGTCGACCTGTACGCGACGACGGGCGGGGCGACGGCCTGCGACGGCGACGCCCGCACGACCGGCGGCCTCCTGGAGCCCTCGAACGTGACGCTGCTGCACCAGCGGCATCCGTGGTTCCTCCACCCGAACGAGCCGGGCCGGGACCAGAACGGCGACGCCGTGGCGCAGGCGATCGCGACGGGGGTGTTCGGGCGGGGGCCGGCGTGAGGGTCAGCCGCGACGGAACTTGTCGGTCGGGAGGGTGAGTTCGAGGACAGTCTGAGTGAGGTCCACCTCCAAGCCGAAGGCGACGGGCAGCTCGCTTGTGTACTCGCCGTTCTTCGGTTCGGTGTAGATGTGGCACTTGCCCTGATACGGATCGGCGATGAGGTAGACAGGGATCTCCGCGACAGCGTAGGCGGTCTTCTTGGGGCCGTAGTCGTTTCGCGCCGTGTCCTTGGAGATGACCTCCGCGATGAATTCGATGTCGTCGTAGCTCCACTGTTCCCGACTGTCAGGCACCGCTCCGGTCCGGAGCTTCACGACGTCAGGACAGAACCCGTTTCCCGCACCGGGGAAGTCGATCCGTACGTCGGACAGAACATTGACGTCCCTGCCGAACTTGTCCTCCAGTGACTGGATGATCCTGAAGATGATCTGCCAGTGAACGCTCCGTTGCGGCGTCATGTAGACGGCCCCCCCGACGATCTCGACCTTGTATCCCTCGGGGACGGGCATGCGCTCCAGGGCCTCGAACAGTTCGTCCAAGGTCGGCCCACCGCTGGTCTCGGCCATCTCGATCCGTTCGTCGACGGCAGTCATCGTGGCGCTCCTCCCCGGCTGCCGCTCGATGCATGCAGCCGCGCGTTTCAACGATACGCACGCCAAAGCCGACACGCCGGTGGCGAGACTTGCCAACGCCTCGCGTCATGCGCCCCCGAGCCAGCTCGTCGCGTCGAGCCGGTACGCCGTCTCCGGCGGGACGACGGCACGGAGCGCGGCCTCCATGTCCCGTACCCGCTCCGTGCCCAGCGTCTCCGCCCACTCCGCCCGCAGCTCGTCGAAGATCGCGGCCGAGCGGGACAGGGCGTCCACGCCGGCCGGGGTGAGGCGGACGAGTTTGCGCCGGGCGTCGGCGGGGTCGTCGGTGCGTTCGAGGTAGCCGAGGGCGAGGAGGCGGTCGACGGTCTTGCCGGCCGCCTGCTTGGAGACACCGAGCCTGCGTCCGACGTCGCTGGCCGTCGCCCCGGCCGGGCCGCCCGCGGCGACGGCCTGCAGGGCGAAGCCGTGCGCGGGGCGGAAGTCGGCGTGCCCCTCCTGGGCGAGGCGGGCGTGCAGGCGGTCGATGAGCGTGCGGAAGCCGCCGAACAGGAGGAGCGGCAGCTCGTATCCGCGGCCGTCCTCAAGTCCCTTGCCGTTATCGACAACCTGGTTTACGTTTTTCTCGTCGAACCGGTCAACCATGTTGTCCATTCTATCTCCGGGGGTTTCCCTTGTCGTCCGACCTCGCCACTCGCGCCGCCCACGCCGTCACCCTCATCAAGGAGTCACCGCACACCTTCGACGGCTTCATGAAGCTCGTCGAGATCTTCGACTCCACCACCCTCGACCCGCACTCCCGCGAGACCGTCGTCCTGACCGTCGCCGCGCGCAACCAGTGCCATCTCTGCGTCGACATGCACGAGGCGAAGTTCGCCGCGCTCGGCCAGGTCCCCGGGAAGGATCTCGAACGCCTCGCCGCAGTGCGGGAGTTCACCCTCCAGGTCCTCGCCTCCACCGGGGCCGTCAGCGACGCCGAGCTGGCCGCGTTCCAGGCGCACGGCTACACCCGCCAGAACGCCCTCGAAGTCGTCCTCGGCATCGGCGCGTACACGATCTCGACCTTCGCCAACCGTCTGAACCGCTGTTGACGGCCCGTCGGGGGGCGGGGTTGGCTGCCGGGATGCATGCCATGCAGCAGTTGCGCTTCGAAGTGCCCGGCACCGACGTCGTCCTCGCGGACTGGCGGCACGTCCACAACGTGATCGTCCCGCCCGCCGCGCTCAGCCTCGACGAGGTGCGGGAGCGGGCGGGGCGGTACGTGCTGGAGGTCGCCTACCTCGAAGGCGTGCTCGTCGGGTGCACGACGGTCCGCCCGCCGGACCCCGAATCCCGTACCGCCACCGTCATCGCCCGCGTCCTCCCCGAGCACCGCGGCCGCGGGCACGGCACCGCCCTGTACGACCGTTCGCTCGCGAAGGCGCGGGCGCTGGGCGCGGAGGCCGTCGAGACCTGTGTGCTCGCCGTCAACGTCGACGGGCTGCGGTTCGCCGAGCGCCGCGGGTTCGCCGAGGTCGAGCGGTACACGCTGCCCGGCGAGGACGACCTCTGGATCGACCTGAGGCGGCCCGCCGCTCAGTAGGCGTACGGCGCGCCCACGCCCCACGCCTGGTACAGCGCGTCCGCGAACGCCGCCGCCAGCTTGTGCTCGCCCGTCGGGCCCGGGTGGGTGCCGTCGTACGTGTCCGTCGCCAGCTCGTACGGCTCCGGGGGCGAGGCGAGCAGCAGCGGGGACGCGGCCGTGTCGAGGTCGGCCACGGCCTTGGCCAGGAGTTCGTTGAAGCGCTCGCACTCCGCGGCGAACGGCGCGTCCCACCCGGCCCGCACGTTCGGGATCACCGGGAGCACGACCGCCCGCACCCGCGGGTTCGCCGCGCGGGCCGCGGCGACGAACGCGCGGACGTTGTCGGCGGTCTGGTCGCTGTTCGTGTAGAAGCCCAGGTCGATCAGGCCCAGCGAGACCAGCAGCACGTCCGCCCCGGTCTCCTCGACCGCCTCGCCGATCAGCGGCGCCATGTGCAGCCAGCCCTCGCCCCAGCCGGACAGGTGGCGCCGGGCGTCCGCGGGGAAGTCCGGGTCGGCGTACGCGTCCGAGACGGCCGCGTCGGCCCCGGCCTCGTACAGCGCCGTGCGCGGGCCGACGATCTCGTACGGACCCTCCGGGCAGCGGCCGAAGTGCTGCCAGATGCGGTAGCGCCACGTGTAGTCGCCGGCGCGTCCGATGGTGCAGCTGTCGCCGACGAACATGAAACGCATCAGGTCATCATCCCGGACCCCGCGGCCGACCTGCGACGTGATCCCCAACACCTCCGCCGGGCCCGTGGCACGCTTGGGCGCATGCGAATGTCCTTCCGTGCCACCTGCGCCGTGGCTCTCGTCCTGTGCACGGCCGTCGCCCCGGCCGCCGCCGCGGAGGCCGGTCCCGACCAGGACTTCACGCTCGAGGACACCCGCATCACCGAGTCCAGCGGGCTCGCCGCCAGCCGCGCCCACCCGGGCGTGTACTGGACGCACAACGACCAGGACCAGCCGCGCGTCTTCGCCGTCGACTCCCGCACCGGCAGGACCGTCGCCACGGTCACCCTCCGCGGCGTCGGCACCCCCCGCGACATGGAGGCGATCTCCGTCGGCCCCGACGGGAACGTCTATGTCGGCGACATCGGCGACAACCTCGACGGCACCTGGGACCACGTCTGGATCTACCGCTTCCCCGAGCCGAAGACCCTGAAGGACCGGACCGTCGAGGCGACGCAGTACGACGTGAAGTACGCGGACGGGCCGCGCAACGCCGAGGCGCTGATGGTCCATCCGAAGACCGGCCGGGTCTATATCGCCAGCAAGCACGAGGACGGCGGCGGCCTGTACGAGGGCCCCGCGAAACTCACGACGAAGGGGACCAACACCTTCCGGCGGGTCGCCGAGGTCCCCTGGGTGACGGACGGCGCGTTCTCCCCGGACGGGAAGCAGCTGCTGCTGCGCGGCTACCTCATGGCCCGTGTGTACGAGTGGAACGGCGGCCGTCTCGGCGCGGACCGCTCGGTCGGCGCGCCGTTCCAGGGCCAGGCGGAGTCGGTGACGTACACCCTCGACGGCTCGGCGGCGATGTTCGGCTCGGAGGGCACGCGCAGCCGGGTGCTCCGCGTGGACCTGGACGACGCCCGCCCCGACGACGGCCCCACGACCTCCCCGCCGTCCGGGAACGGCGGCGCGGACGCTGACGCCGGCGGGCAGGGTGACCGGAACGGGCAGGACGGCCAGGGCCAGGGCAGCTTCGGGCTCGGCGTCGTCGTCCTCGCCGTCGCCACCGCCCTCGTCGTCGGCTTCAAACGCCTGCTGCGCCGCGACTGACCGGCTGACCTGCGCCGTCCCCGGCCGGGTTCGACAATGGAACCAGGGGGACCGTCCGTGGAGGAACCATGACGGCATTCACCCGCGAGGACGTCCCCGTCGCCATCCAGGCGAACGGTGTGGAGGTCCGGCTGCAGGAGGTCGGGGAGATGACCCTGTCCTTCATCCATCTCCCTCAGGGCACGGACATGGGCCCGGCGCTCAAGGGGCTGCAGGACGACCTGTGCCAGTGCCCCCACTGGGGTTACCTGTTCAACGGCCGCATCAGGATGCGCACCGCCTCCGGCGAGGAGGTCTACGAGGGCGGACAGGCGTACTACTGGGCCCCCGGCCACGCCCCCGAGGCGCTGGAGGATTCCGACGTCGTCGAGTACTCGCCGACCGCCGCGTTCAACGAGGTGATCGATCACGTGAAGGCGCAGATGGGCTGACCGCCGCCCGCGCCACCAGCGCCTCGAAGCCGTCCATCAGTCGCGCCAGGCCGAAGGCGAACTGGTCGATCTCGAAGGCGAAGGTGTCCTCGGCCAGGCCCGCGACCGTCGGGAACTCGCCGGAGGCCATGGCCCGTTCCAGGAACGGCGTCTGCGCGGCCCAGAAGTCCTCGTCGCTGACGCCGGTCTCCTGCGCCGCCTCGGCGGCCTGCAGTTCCATGCGCGCGACGCCGGCCACGAAGCTCTGGACGGTGACGATGACGGAGACGGTCTCCGGGTCGGTCAGGCCCATCCCGCGCGGGCCCTTCAGGCCGGTCATGCACAGCTCGAAGCCGCGCAGCGTGTTCGGGCCGAGGAGCGAGCGGGTCTCGTTGACCTTGAGCAGCCAGGGGTGCGCCCGGTAGAGGGCGAGGTGGCCGCGGGCCAGGGTCTCGACCGCCCCCCGCCAGTCCGCCGCCGGCTCCCGGGGGCCCGCGGCGAGCGACTCGCCCTGCACCCGGTCGAGCATCAGGTCCAGCAGCTGCGTCTTGCCGGGCACGTACCGGTACAGCGACATCGTGCCGACGCCCAGCTCCGCCGAGACCCGCCGCATCGACACGGCGTCCAGCCCCTCCGCGTCCGCGAGCGTGACCGCCGCCCCGACGATCCGGTCGAGGGTGAGCCCCGGCCGGGGGCCCCTGCTGGGGCGCTCGCCCGTGCCCCACAGGAGGTCGAGGCTGCTGGTGGTCGTCTCCTTGGGCTCCGTCATGGGCCTCAGCTTAAAACTGAGTACACCGTACCCATAATGGAGTACGGTGTACTCAGTTTCGCTGAACGGAGGCTTCCATGCATGAACACGCCGTCCTCGCAAAGGACTTGCGCAAGCGGTACGGCGGCAGGAGCGACGCCGCGTACGCCCTCGACGGCTTCGACCTCGCCGTCCGCCCCGGCACCGTCCACGGCCTGCTCGGCCCCAACGGCGCCGGCAAGACCACCGCCGTACGGATCCTCGCCACGCTCCTCAGGGCCGACGGCGGTCGCGCCGAGGTCGCCGGGCTGGACGTGGCCCGCGACCCCCGCGCCGTACGCGCCCGGATCGGTCTCGCCGGCCAGTACGCCGCCGTCGACGAGGGCCTCACCGGCCGCCAGAACCTCGAACTCTTCGGCCGGCTCTTCCACCTGGACGCCCGGCGCTCCCGCGCCCGCGCCGCCGAACTCCTCGACCGGTTCGATCTCGCCGACGCCGCCGACAAGGGCGCCGGCGACTACAGCGGCGGCATGCGGCGCCGGCTCGACCTCGCCGCCTCGATGATCCTCGCGCCCGACGTGCTCTTCCTCGACGAGCCGACCACCGGACTCGACCCGCGCAGCCGCGGCGAGGTCTGGGACAGCGTCCGCTCCCTCGTCGCCGGCGGCACGACCGTGCTGCTCACCACCCAGTACCTGGAGGAGGCCGACCGGCTCGCCTCCCGCGTCACCGTCATGGAGCGCGGCCGCGCCATCGCCGACGACACCCCCGAGGGCCTGAAGAACCGCATCGGCGGCGACCGCGTCGAGGTCGTCGTCACCGAACCCGCCGACCTGCCCGCCGTCCGCAAGGTCGTCGCCCGCGTCGCCGAGGGCGAGCCCGGCGTGGACGCGACCGAACGCCGCGTCCACGCGCCCGTCGCCGACCGCGTGGCCGCGCTCACCGAGGTCGCCCGGACCCTCCAGGACGAGCGGATCCCCGTCGAGGACATCGGCCTGCGCCGCCCGAGCCTCGACGACGTGTTCCTCAGCCTGACCGGCCACCAGCCCCGTACCGAAGGAGCGAACGCCGCATGACCGCCCTGGACATCACGGTCCGTACGCGCGGCCGCGCCCACTGGGCCGTCGCCGACGGGCTCACGCTCGTCCGCCGCACCCTGCTCAACTACCGCCGGCAGCCCGTCGCCATCGTCTGGCAGCTCGGCTTCCCCATCGTGTCCGTCCTGCTCTACGGCTTCGTCTTCGGCAGCGCCATGCGGGTGCCCGGTGGCGGGGACTACAAGGACTTCCTGATGCCCGGCATGTTCACCATGACGATGACCTTCGGTCTGATGAACACCGCCACCGCCGTCGTCTCCGACTCCGGCAAGGGCGTCATGGACCGCTTCCGCTCCATGCCGATGGCCCCCTCCGCCGTCGTCACCGGCCGCGGCCTGTCCGACCTGCTCGTCGCCTCCGCCGAACTCGCCATCCTCGCCGCCACCGCCCTCGCGATCGGCTGGACCTCCGACGGCGGTGCCGGCGGCACCCTGCTCGCCTTCGGGCTGCTGCTCCTGCTGCGCTTCAGCCTGATCTGGGTGGGCGTGTGGTGCGGGCTGCTCGTGCCGAACACGGAGACGGCCGGCGCGCTCTACGCGGTGATCTTCCCCATCACGATGATCTCCAGCGTGTACGTGGCGCCCTCGCTGATGCCGGACTGGCTGGCGCCCGTCGCCGCCTGGAACCCGATCTCCTCCACCGTCGCCGCCACCCGCGAACTGTTCGGCAACCCGGGCGCGGGCGGCGCCACCTGGGTGGAGCAGCACGCCCTCCTGATGGCCTGCGTCTGGCCGCTGGCGATCACGGCGGTGTTCCTGCCGCTGGCGGTGCGCCGGTTCCAGCGACTGAGCAGGTGAGAAAGCGAGGGCCCGGCGGGCGGAGGCGTACCTCCGCTGCCGGGCCCCTTGAGCGCCGAGGGTGTTACAGCTTCTCGATCACGTAGTCGATGCAGGCCGTCAGCGCCTGCACGTCCGCCGGGTCGATCGCCGGGAACATCGCGATCCGCAGCTGGTTGCGGCCCAGCTTGCGGTACGGATCGGTGTCCACGATGCCGTTGGCGCGCAGCACCTTGGCGACGGCGGCCGCGTCGATCTCGTCCGCGAAGTCGATCGTGCCGATGACCTGCGAGCGCTTCGCCGGGTCGGTGACGAACGGCGTCGCGTACTTGGACTCCTCGGCCCAGCCGTACAGGGCCTGCGAGGAGGCGCCCGTACGGGCCACGGCCCACTCCAGACCGCCCTGGCCGTTGATCCACTTCAGCTGCTCGTTGAGCAGGAAGAGGGTGGAGAGGGCCGGGGTGTTGTACGTCTGGTTCTTCAGCGAGTTGTCGATCGCGGTCGGCAGCGAGAAGAACTCCGGGATGTGCCGGCCCGACTCGTGGATCTTCTTCGCGCGCTCCAGCGCGGCCGGGGAGAAGGCCGCCAGCCACAGGCCGCCCTCGGCGGCGAAGGACTTCTGCGGGGCGAAGTAGTAGACGTCGGTCTCGGTGATGTCCACCGGCAGACCGCCCGCGCCGGAGGTCGCGTCGACCAGCACCAGCGCGCCCTCGTCCGCGCCCGCGACCCGCTTCAGCGGGGCGGCGACACCGGTCGAGGTCTCGTTGTGGGTGTAGGCGTACACGTCGACGCCGGCCTCGGCCTGCGGCTCCGGGTGGGTGCCCGGGTCGGAGGAGATCACGGTCGGCTCGGCCAGCCAGGGGGCCAGCTTCGCGGCCTTGGCGAACTTGGAGGAGAACTCGCCGAAGGTCAGGTGCTGCGACTTGTTCTCGATCAGACCGTGGGTCGCGATGTCCCAGAAGGCGGTGGAGCCGCCGTTGCCCAGGATCACCTCGTAGCCCTCGGGGAGGGAGAACAGCTCGCGGATGCCGGTGCGCACCTCGCCGACCAGGTTCTTCACCGGAGCCTGGCGGTGGGAGGTGCCGAGCAGGGACGTGCCCGTGGCGGCCAGGGCGTCCAGCGCCTCCGTACGCACCTTGGAGGGGCCCGCGCCGAAACGGCCGTCGGCGGGCTTCATGTCAGCGGGAATCTGGATCTCAGCCACGAGGCGGAGCGTATCGGGTCGGAAGGGCGGAGGCTGAACGATGTCCGCCGGATGAGACGCCGACTGATGGATGCTGAACCTCGTGGGAACACACGAATCACCGCGGGACGAGCCGCGCGACGAGCTGCGGGCCTCGCTGCGCCGGGCGATGGCGGGCGAGGTCGACTTCAGCGCCACCGCCCGCGCTCTGACCAGCATGGACGCCTCCAACTACCGCCGTGTGCCGCTGGGTCTGGTCGCCCCGCGCGACGCCGACGACGTGGCGGCGGCCCTCGAGGTCTGCCGGGCGCACGGGGTCCCGGTCGTGGCGCGCGGGGCCGGTACGTCGATCGCGGGGCAGGCCACCGGTACGGGTGTGGTGTTCGACTTCACTCGCCACATGCGGGAGATCGTGTCCGTCGACCCCGCCGAGCGGACCGCCGTCGTCCGGCCGGGCGTCGTCCTGGACCGGCTGCGGGAGGCAACCCGCCCGTACGGGCTGACCTTCGGCCCCGACCCGTCCACGCACAGCCGCTGCACCGTCGGCGGCATGATCGGCAACAACGCCTGCGGGGCGCACTCGGTGGCGTGGGGGACGACGGCGGACAACGTGACGGGGCTGTCCGTCCTCACCTATGGGGGCGAGTCGCTGCGGCTGGGCCGGGAGTGGCAGGGCGCGCCGGCCGGACTGCGCGAGCTGATCGCCGGTCGTCTCGCCGCCCTGCGGACCGGCTACCCGCCCGGCCTGCCGCGCCGGATCTCCGGGTACGCGCTCGACGCGCTGCTGCCGGAGCGGGGCGGGGACGTCGTCCGCTCGTTCTGCGGGAGCGAGGGGACGCTGGGGGTGGTGACGGAGGCGACCGTGCGCCTGGTGCCGCTGCCGTCCGCCCCGGTGCTGGCGGTGCTCGGGTACGCGGACGAGAGCGCGGCGGCGGAGGCGGCGGCGGGGCTGCTGCCGTTGCGGCCGCTGACCGTGGAGGGCATGGCGGTCGATCTCGTACGGGGCGCGGAGGGGCTGCTGCCACGGGGCGGGGCGTGGCTGTTCTGCGAGGTGGACGGGGCGGACGCGGCGGAACGGCTGGTCCGGGCCGCGGACGCGGTGGACGCGACGATCGTCACGGACCCGGCCGGGCAGCGGGCGCTGTGGCGGATCCGCGAGGACGCGGCGGGGACGGCGACACGGATGCCTGGGGGCCCGTCCCGGACGGAGTCCGGGGGAGGCACGGAGGCGTGGCCCGGCTGGGAGGACTGTGCGGTGCCGCCGGCCCGGCTCGGCGCGTACCTGCGGGACTTCCGGGCGCTGTTGGCGGAGCACGGGCTGCGCGGCACGCCGTACGGGCACTTCGGGGACGGCTGCATCCACGTCCGCATCGACTTCGACCTGTGGACGGGAGCGGGGGTCGGTCGCTTCCGCCGGTTCTCGGAGGAGGTCGCGGACCTGGTGGTGGCGCACGGCGGCTCGCTGTCGGGCGAGCACGGGGACGGCGTCGCGCGGGCGGAGCTGCTGCCGAAGATGTACGGGGCGGAACTGGTCGGGCTGTTCGGCGAGGTCAAGGACGTCTGGGACCCGGCGGGCGGCCTGAACCCGGGGATGCTCGTGCGGCCGGGGCGGCTGGACGAGGACCTGCGGTTCGCGGGACTGCCGGTGGTGGGCCTGGGCCGGGAGGTCGCGCGGTGCGTCGGGGTGGCGAAGTGCCGGGTGGACGGGCCGAGTTCGGGCCCGTCGGTGATGTGTCCGTCGTACCGGGCGACGGGGGAGGAGCGGCACTCGACGCGCGGCCGGGCGCGGCTGCTGCACGAGATGGCGCTCGGTGAGGTGATCACGGACGGGCTGCGCTCGGAGGAGGTCCGCGAGGCGCTCGACCTGTGCCTGTCGTGCAAGGGCTGCCGCAGCGACTGTCCGGTGGGAGTGGACATGGCCGCGTACAAGGCGGAGTTCACGGCCGGGTACTACGCCGGCCGGCCGTGGCGGCGGCCCCGCTCGCACTGGACGGTGGGCCGGCTGCCGGAGTGGCTGGCGCGGTTCCGGTGGCTGGTGGCGGCGGGCGCGCGGCTGCCGTTCGCGGCGCGGCTGGCGGGGGTGACGCCTGAGCGGCCGCTGCCGCGGCCGGCGGCGCGGAGCTTCGTGTCGCGGTACGGGGGGCTCGCGGGCGGCGACGCGCTGCTGTGGCCCGACACCTTCACCAATCACCTCGCGCCGGAGGTGGGGGAGGCGGCGGTACGGGTCCTGGGCGCGGCCGGGGTCGCGGTGGGGCTGCCGCCGGGGCGGGTGTGCTGCGGGCTGACGTACGTGTCGACCGGGCAGCTCGACCGGGCGCGTGCGGTGATGCGGCGCACGCTGGACGTCGTGGAGCCGGTGCTCGCCGAGGGCCGGCCGGTGGTGGTCCTGGAGCCGTCGTGCGCGGCGACGCTCCGGACGGACCTGCCGGAACTGCTGCCGGACGACGCGCGGGCGGCCCGGCTGGCGGGGGCCGTGCGGACGTTCGCGGGCGCGCTGGAGGAACTGGCCCCCGGGTGGACGCCGCCGCGCCTCGACCGCCCGGTGGCGGGCCAGACGCACTGCCACCAGCACGCGGTCCTGGGAGAAGCGGCGGACCGCCGCCTCCGTGAACGGGCGGGTCTGGTAGGCGGGTTGAGCGGAGGATGCTGCGGCCTGGCGGGCAACTTCGGCTTCGAGCCGGGTCACTACGAGGTCTCGGTGGCGTGCGCCGAGGACCAGCTCCTCCCGTCGGTCCGCGCGGCCGGCGAGGACGCCGTCCTCCTGGCCGACGGCTATTCCTGCCGCACCCAGCTCGACCAGCTGGCGGGCCGACGGGCCCGGCATCTGGCGGAGGTACTGGCGGAAGGGCTCGACGCATGAACGGCTGGTTCGCCCAGGACCCTGACCTGGACCCCACCGAGGAGTCCCGCCGCTTCCTGACCGCCCTCCGCGAGCACGCGGCCGGCTGGCCCTGCGACCCGGAGGACACCTACGCGAGCTTCGAGGTCTTCGAGCACCGCACCGAACTGCTGGTGACCCTGTACCTGTACGACGGCGAGCACCACCTGCTCACCGTCGGCGCCTTCCTCACCGGCGCGGGCACCCGTCTCTCCGGCGGCGAGTTCCACGACCAGCTGTACACGCTGGAGCAGCACCCGGAGACCCTGATCGAGGCGCGCGGCACCCCGGAACACCTGGCCGAGCGGGCCGCGGAGTGGTTCCTGCGGATGGCGGCGCTTCCGGTGCTGCGCAACGAGTTCGCGGTCGGCGGCCGGGTCGTCAACCGGCAGTGGGTGCTGGCCGGCTCCGGCCGGGAGCTGACCGCGCGGTTCCGCGTGCAGCCGGGCGACCCGCTGGCCCGCACGGTCCGGGTGCGGGGCGGATCCGCGTAGCCGCGGGGTCTCCGGCGCGGGTCCGGCACGTGGTCCGGCAAAGGGAACGGGCTAGGCGTTGAACGGGTTCGAAATTCGATGCGGCTCGGTGATCTCCACTGGTACTGTCGCCCTCGCGCGCGGGGACGAGCGGCGGTTTCCTGTGCGCCCCCTCCGCGCCGAACGCCTTGGGGAGGGGCTCTCTCGTGATTCGTCCACTGGACAGACGGGCCACGCGCCGTCAGCGCGCGCTGGGTCGCACCGCTCTTACTGTCACGCTCGCCGTGACCGCCGGAATCGGTACCGCCGCGGGAACGGCTGTCGCGGCCCCCGTCGCCTCCGCCGATCCCGTCGTCATCAGCCCGGGCGCACGCTTCGTGCCCCGCGCCACCATCGTCCTGAACGCCGGCGAGACCGGGTTCCTCACCGCCCAGGAAGGCGACGACCGCCTCCGCTGGATCGACTACGCCACCGGCGCGACGACCGTCCTCGAGCACCGGCTGCCCGAGCCGCTCGCCTATGACGTGGACGACTTCCGCTTCGCCGCGTACCCGGCGGACTTCGGCCACGGTTCGGACACCGTCGCCGTCTACGGCCCGTCCCCGTCCCCGCATGTGACGCTCCAGCAGCGGGCCGGCGGCGGTACGGCGGTCACGGTTCCGATCCCGCAGGGCCAGACGTACATGGCCACCTACGGCGACACGGTCGTCACCCGCACCGGTACCGAGAACGCCGAGACGGGCCTGCACCTGTTGCGCGTGGAGAACGGCGAGGTGCGGGACCAGAAGGTGGAGGGCCTGCCGGAGGGCTGGAACCTCACCATCAGTGAGGGCGACGCCCGGTCCGTCGCCGTCCGCGCCATCAAGTGGGAGGACACCACGATGTCCCAGGGGTGGTGGGTCGTCGACCTCGCCTCCGGGAAGCTGAAGACGCTCTCCTCGCACGGCGAGAGCGTCTCGTTCGACCGGGACACCGTCTTCCACCTCGGCGCCCCGGAGCCCTACGCCGCCCAGGTGTACCGCCGGGACGACCCGGATGCCGAGCCGACCACCCTCGATCTGCGGGACGTGTCCTACGACGACACCGTCCGGCCTTTCGCCGGTGGCCTCGCCACCGTGTCCCCGCCGAACCCGGGCAACAACGAGTACCGGGGCACCGCGCTCACCCTGCGCGACCTCCAGGGGCAGTACCGGAGTTCCCTGCTGGCCGTCGCCGCCCCCTCTTTGCACCGCACGCCCGACGGCTCGCTCCTGGTGGCCGGCGCGGAGCAGGACACCGAGCGCGGCGCGCTCGACTGGGGGTACTACCTCTTCACTGCCGCCGCGGACGGCACCGTCACCCGCAAGCGCGTCGCGGACGTCGAGAACCGGGAGGCCGATCCGG
The DNA here is from genome assembly GCF_045348655.1 of Streptomyces solicamelliae. Taxonomy (NCBI): domain Bacteria; kingdom Bacillati; phylum Actinomycetota; class Actinomycetes; order Kitasatosporales; family Streptomycetaceae; genus Streptomyces; species Streptomyces solicamelliae. The sequence goes on along the minus strand of NZ_CP160404.1, from coordinate 3,157,655 downwards.
CCGGCATCTCGCTGGGCAGCGGCATTCTCACCACCGCCGACGACTCGAACCTCTTCATGCCGCACACCTACCTCGGCGGCTACCGCAGCACCCGGCTGAAGACCTCCGGCCGTCCGGAGGAACTCGACTCGACCGTCGACGGTCTCGTGGCGGGCCGCGACAGCGACTGCGGCGACGCCGAGAACGGCTACTGCGTGACGATGTTCGCGAGCGGTGACGGGCACCACGGCCGCAAGGCCGGGACCGAGCAGGACGTCACCCTGCTCTACCGCAACGGCGCGGCCTCGTGGGGGCCGAGGGTGACCTCCGGACTCGGCAGCCCGGAACTCGTCGACCTCTCCGGCCGGTTCGGTGTCGTGAACCAGGCATGGGGCGGTCAGCAGGCGGTCCTCCACTTCAAGGACGCCGACACCGGGAGCGTGCTCGAGAAGCGGAAGCCGGTCGCGGCCTCCGTCTGGGGCAACACGCTGTGGAGCGCCACCGGCCAGTGGGACGACACCAGCTCGGGCGTGCCGACCCGCGTGGAGGCGAAGAACCTGTCGACGGGCGCCGCCGGTGAGTTCTTCGACGCGGGCTGCGTCCCCAGCGACCTCCAGGCCGTGGGCCGTTGGGTGTACTGGCGCTGCAGCAACTACTGGCACGACTTCAAGGGCGCCGGCGTCTACGACCGGCAGACCAAGCGCTCCCTGAAGCTCGGGGGCGACTCGACGCTCCTCGGCGACGGCTACCTGGTCCGCCGCTCGGACGCGGCCGGTCTCACCCTCGTCGACCTGCACAACGGCTTCCCGGCCGGCGGCCAGGAGGCCGACCTGCCGCAGCGCGTGGTCGCCACCGCCGCCGAGCTCGGCGACCGGACGGGGCGGCGGTCCGGGTGGACCGTCGATCGCTTCGGCGGTCACGTCGCCTACACGGGTGCGGATCGCCGGGTGCGGGTCGTCCCGTCCGGTGTTCCGGCCTCCCCGATCGCCGTCATCGACGCCGACACGCCCGCCCTGGACCTCAAGGCTGGTGCGTGGAAGCCGCGTTGGTGGGTCTCGAAGCCCGCGGCGTCGTGGTCGCTGACGCTGAGGAACAAGGCGACCGGGGCGACCGTACGGACGCTCTCCGGCGGGGAGGCCCGGGGCCTGGTCGCGCCGTCGTGGGACGGCAGGGACGAGGCCGGGAAGACCGTCTCGAACGGGGCCTACACCTGGATCCTGACCGCGAAGCCCTCCGACGGCGTCCAGGCGGATCTCTCCGCCTCCGGGACGCTGCTGGTGACCGGCGGCGCCGACCCCGTCGACCCCGTCGATCCCGTCGCCCCCGCCGAGCGCCGTGACTACGTCGGCGACGACGGACACCCCGATCTGTACGCGCGCGGGACGAACGGCTCGCTGCGGGTCTACCTGGGCAACGCGACCGGAAGGGTGTCGGCGCAGGCCGACGGCGGCGTCTGGCCCACCACCTCCACCGTCGTCCCGTTCGGCGACCTGACGGGTGACGGCGCCAACGACACCCTCGTGACGAACGCGGCGGGCGAGCTGTACCGCTACAGCCCGCAGCGGGGCGCCGTGGTGACCCCGCAGTCCCCGAACGCGAAGATCGGCACGGGCTGGGCGGCGTTCGACGGCCTGACCTACTCCGGCGACTTCACCGCCGACGGCCTGCCGGACCTGGTGGCCCGCCAGAAGGCGACGGGCGACCTCTACCTCTACGCGGGCACCAAGACGGGCGGCTTCCTTCGCACCGGGAGGATCGGCACCAGCTGGAAGTCCCTCACCATCGTCGGCGCCGGCGACCTGAACAAGGACACGCGCGCCGACATCGTCGCCCGTACCGCCAACGGCGACCTCTACCGCTACTACGGCACCGGCAAGGGCACCATCTCCTCCGGTACCAAGATCGGGTCCGGCTGGGGAGGCATGGCCGACTTCGTCGGCATCGGCGACCTCACCGGCGACGGCAAGGACGACATCCTCGGCCGCACCACCACCGGCGACCTCTACCGCTACGCGGGCAACGGCACCGGCGGCATCGGCTCCGGCGTGAAGATCGGCACCGGCTGGAAGAGCTTCGCCGGCGTGCGTTAGGACCCTGACCCGCCCGCTCCGTGTTCGTGGGCGATGGTACGGGCCAGTTCCTCCAGGGCCGGGATCGCGGGGTGCGGGGCCGCGTCGCGCCAGGCGAGGAGGACGGGGACGGGCGGGGCGTCCGTGAGGGGGCGGTAGACGACGCCGGGGTGCGGGTGCATCTCGGCCGTGGAGGCGGCCGAGACGCCGATGCCGCGGCCGGCGGCGATCGCGGTGAGCCAGTCGTCGGTGTTGGCGACGGTGAGGGTGGCGGTCGGGCGGGAGTCCGGCGGCCACAGGCCCAGCGTGGTGGTGCCGGAGACCGGGTTGAGGATCGCGGTCTCCGGCGCCAGGTCCGCGAGCGTCAGGGACGCGCGGGCGGCGAGCGGGCTGTCCGCCGGGAGCGCGGCCACGCGGGGCTCGGCGACCAGCTCCACCGTCGCCAGTCCCGCCGCGTCGACCGGGCCGCGGAGCAGCGCCGCGTCGACCTCGCCGCGGGTCAGCCCGGCGGTGCGGTCGTCGATGCGCAGGAGTTCCAGCGGGGTGTCCGGGTGCGCCTGCTGCCAGCGCCGCAGCAGGGGCGTGGTGTACGGACCGAAGGCCGACCAGGCGTGTCCGAGGCGCAGCGGGCGGCGGCGCAGCAGCTCCGGGTCGGCCGCCGCGTCGAACGCGGCGACCGCCGCGGCGGCCCGGTCGTGGAAGGCGCGGCCTTCGGGGGTGAGCGCGAAGCGGTGGGTGGTGCGGTCGACGAGCCGTGCGCCGAGGTGCCGCTCCAGGGCGGCGAGGGTGCGGGAGACGGCGGGCTGGGTGAGGTGCAGCCGGACGGCGGCCCTGGTCAGGTTGCCTTCTTCGGCGATGGCCAGGAAGCAGCGGAGGTGTCGGAGCTCGATGCCCATGCGTCCGGAGCATAACCGCAGCGCAATCGGCATTTCACGCGCCGCGCGGGCGGTCGTAGCGTGAGTTCGGGAGCGAGGTTGACGGGTTCAGTATCCTGAACTTGTGGTCCACTGAGATGGACCTCGCGCGTCGTGCACATGCAAGGAGGAGCCGGTGGACAGCCCGGTCAAGGACATCGCCGCCGTCTCCGTACCCGAGGCCGCCGCGGCGCCGGCCGCGCAGCCCTCCCGGGCGACCCGGCTCGGACCCGTCGCCCTCGTCGTCGCGGGCGGGCTCTCCGTCCAGTTCGGCTCGGCCGTCGCCGTGCTGCTGATGCCGCGGGCCGGCGCGCTCGGCGTGGTCACGCTCCGGCTCGTCCTCGCCGCGGCCGTGCTGCTGATCGTCTGCCGGCCCAAGGTGTGCGGGTACAGCCGCGCCGACTGGGGCACCGTCGTGGCCTTCGGCACCGCCATGGCCGGCATGAACATCCTCTTCTACCAGGCCGCCGACCGGATCCCGCTGGGCGCGGCGGTCACCCTGGAGGTCCTCGGCCCGCTGGTCCTGTCCGTCATCGCCTCGCGCCGCCTGGTCAACCTGCTGTGGGCCGGCCTCGCCCTCGGCGGCGTCCTCCTGCTCAGCGGCGGCGGCTTCGACCGGCTCGATCCGGTCGGCGCGGCGTTCGCGCTCGCCGCGGGCGGGATGTGGGCCGCGTACATCGTCTTCAGCGCCCGTACCGGCCGACGCTTCCCGCAGGCCGACGGCCTGGCCCTCGCCATGGCCTTCGGCGCGGTGCTCAGCCTGCCTCTGGGCCTCGCCGAGGCCGGGGACAAGCTGCTCGTCCCCTCGACGATCGGCCTGGGCCTCGCCGTCGCGCTGATGTCCTCCGTCCTGCCCTACACCCTCGAACTCCTCGCCCTGCGTCGCCTGCCCGCGTCCACGTTCGCCGTCCTGATGAGCCTCGAACCGGCCATCGCCGCCACCGCCGGCTTCCTCGTCCTGCACCAGGCCCTCGCCGCGACGGATGCCCTGGCCATCGCCCTGGTCGTCGCCGCGAGCATGGGCGCGGTCCGCACCCAGGCCCGCCGGCAGCTCTGACCGTCCCGCCGGCCCTGACGGCCCGATCCTGACGATCTTCGGCCCGGACCCCCGCTGTCCGGAACCTCGCGCACCGGCAGGATCGGGCCATGGCTCTGGACATGCGCGAGATCTGCGAACGCTGCGAGACGACGACCCTGCCCGCCGACGGCCCCGCCCGTATCTGCACCTACGAGTGCACCTTCTGCGTGCCCTGCAGCGAGGCCATGGACGACGTCTGCCCCAATTGCGGGGGCGAGCTCGTACCCCGGCCGCGGCGCGCCAACTCCGGTTCGAAGTAAGGAAGTTCGCGGCGCGCGGGCAAGCTCAGATGTTTCTCAAATAGTCCCCGATTCCCTTGTGGCGGGTGTGGCGCGCGGCAAAGATCGTGAGCGACCACACGGCGGCCCTGACCAAGCCGCCCGAATCAGGGGGTTATTTCTTGTCGCTCGGAATCAAGAAGTTCGCCGTCGTCGGCGCCGCCGCTCTCGGTGTCATCGCCTTCAACGCGCCCAATGCCTCGGCCACGTCCCAGCAGACGGGCTGGGTCAAGATGAAGATCAACACGAACTGCACCATCAAGCTGTACGTGGACGACCACCAGTTCCCCGGAAAGATCCGCGCGCAGGCCCACCTCGGCTGCAGCCGGGGCGGGAACCTCTTCACCGCACACCTCTCCATAGACCGGGACCGGTCGTACAGCCTGAGCCGGAAGACCGTCGCCCTCAAGTGGATCGACGAGGACAAGGGCTTCGGCGGCTGGGAGACCACCACCGCGGACAAGCCCGGCACGCAGTGCTACAAGGCCAGGATCCACCTGATCTACCCCGAGCCCGGTGACACCGCGAACAGCCAGCAGATCGTCAAGACTCCTTGCCTCAACACCTGAGGTGAGGGGGAAAAGCCCCTGGCTGCAACTTCCCCGCAGCCGGGGGCTTTTCCCTGCCTTTCTCAGTAGGACTTCGGCAGGCCCAAAGACTGGTGCGAGACGAAGTTCAGGATCATTTCCCGGCTCACCGGCGCAATACGTGCCACCCGCGCCGCCGTGATCAGGCGGGCCAGGCCGAATTCCTTTGTCAGGCCGTTTCCGCCCAGCGTGTGGACCGCCTGGTCCACCGCCTTCACGCACGCCTCCGCCGCCGCGTACTTGGCCATGTTCGCGGCCTCGCCCGCGGCCATGTCGTCGCCCGCGTCGTACAGCGCCGCCGCCTTCTGCATCATCAGCCGGGCCAGCTCCAGCTCGATGTGCGCCTGGGCGAGCGGATGGGCGACGGCCTGGTGAGCGCCGATCGGGGACTTCCAGACCTGGCGCTCCTTGGCGTACTGCACCGCCTGCGCCAGCGCGTACCGGCCCATGCCGATCGCGAAGGCGGCGGTCATGATCCGCTCCGGGTTCAGGCCGGCGAACAGCTGGAGCAGGCCCGCGTCCTCGTCGCCCACCAGGGCGTCGGCCGGCAGGTGGACGTCGTCGAGCGTCAGCTCGAACTGCTTCTCCTCCGCCCGCAGCTCCATCTCGATGTGGCGGCGCTCGAAGCCCGGGGTGTCGCGCGGGACGATGAACAGACACGCCTTGAGGTTGCCGGTACGGGCGTCCGACGTACGGCCCACGATCAGCGTGGCGTCCGCGATGTCGACGCCCGACACGAACACCTTGCGGCCGTTGAGCACCCAGCCGTCCTCGGTGCGGGTCGCCGTGGTCGTGATGCGGTGCGAGTTCGAGCCCGCGTCCGGCTCGGTGATGCCGAAGGCCATCGTGCGGGAGCCGTCCGCCAGGCCGGGGAGCCAGGCCGCCTTCTGCTCCTCCGTGCCGAAGCGGGAGATCACCGTGCCGCAGATGGCCGGCGAGACGACCATCATCAGCAGCGGCGCGCCCGCCGCGCCGGCCTCCTCCAGGACGATGGACAGCTCGGCCATGCCGCCGCCCCCGCCGCCGTACTCCTCGGGCAGGTTCACCCCGAGGTAGCCCAGCTTGCCGGCCTCGGCCCACAGCGTGGCCCGGTCGAAGCCGGGGCCGTGGCGGTGGCCGAGGGCGGAGACGGCGGCGCGCAGCGCGGTGTGCTCCGGCGATTCGATGATGCTGCTCATGAGGCGGATTCCTCCTGTGCTTCGGTCGGTACGTCCGAGGGCTGTACGACGGCGAGCAGGGCGCCGACCTCGACCTGGCGGCCGGGAGCGGCGTGGAGCGCGGTCAGGGTGCCGGAGGCGGGAGCCGAGACGCGGTGCTCCATCTTCATGGCCTCCAGCCAGAGCAGGGGCTGCCCGGCGGCGACCGCGTCGCCGACGGCGAGACCCTCCGCCACCCGCACGACCGTGCCGGGCATCGGAGCGAGCAGGGAGCCCGGCTCCTGGCGGTCGGTGGGGTCGTTGAAGCGGGGGTGGGCGGTGAGGCGGTGCGGGCCGGCGTGGACCGTGCCGTCGGGGTACGCGGTGACCTCGTACTCCCGCACGACGCCCGACACCTCCAGGCGTACGCGGTCCGGTGCCGCCGAGACGACCCGCACGCCCTCCGGCGCCGTGACCGTGTAGCCGCTCCGGTCCCGGCGGTAGCGGACCTCGTGGTCGCCGTACGTCTTCACCTGGTCCTGCGACCGTACGTTGCGCCAACCGCCGCCGAACCGGCCCGCGTTGCGGGCCGCGTCCGCCAGCGCCACGGCGACCGCCCCGTACGCCTCGCCGTCCTTCGGGCGGGTCAGCGCGTCGAGGTTCCGCCCGTAGAACCCGGTGTCCAGCAGGGCGGGCTCCCGGAACTCCGGGTGCCGCAGCGACGCGACCAGCAGGTCCCTGTTGGTGACCAGGCCGTGCAGCGTCGCCCGCTCCAGCGCGTACGACAGGCGGCGCACCGCCTCGTCCCGCGTCGCCGCGTGCACGACGACCTTCGCCAGCATCGCGTCGTAGTGGACGGGGACGGTGTCCCCGGAGACGTACCCCGTGTCGACGCGCACGCCCGGCCCGAAGTCCATCCGGTGCAGCGCGCCCGTCTGCGGGGTCCAGCCGCCCGCCGGGTCCTCCGCGTACAGACGGGCCTCGATCGCGTGGCCGGCCGCGGACGGGGACTCCGCCGGCAGCGGCGTGCCCTCCGCCACCGACAGCTGCAGGGCCACCAGGTCGACGCCGTACACCGCCTCCGTCACCGGGTGCTCGACCTGGAGCCGGGTGTTCATCTCCAGGAAGTGCGCGCTGGGGGTCCCCCCTGCTCGAGAGGAGCCGAGAGCTTGGGGGACGTCGGCGACCAGGAACTCCACCGTGCCCGCGCCCACGTACCCGACCGCCTTCGCGGCCGCCGCCGAGCGCTCGTACAGCTCGTCGACCAGTGCGGCCGGCAGACCCGGCGCGGGCGCCTCCTCGACGACCTTCTGGTGGCGGCGCTGCAGCGAGCAGTCGCGGGTGCCGAGCGTCCACACCGTGCCGTGCCCGTCCGCGAGGACCTGCACCTCCACATGGCGGCCGTTCTCCACGTACGGCTCGACGAACACCTCCCCGTCGCCGAAGGCGCTCTCCGCCTCCGCCGACGCCGCCGCCAACTCCTCCCGCAGCGCGCCCAGTTCGCGGACGACCCGCATCCCCCGCCCGCCGCCGCCCGCCGCCGCCTTCACCAGGACCGGCAGGTCCGCCTCGGTGAGGTCGCCGGAGTCGAGCGGCGCGACGCCCATCAGCTCCTTCGCCCGGGTCTTCGAGGCCATCGCCTCGATCGCCTCCGGCGGCGGCCCGACCCACACCAGGCCCGCCCGCACCACCGCCCGCGCGAAGTCCGCGTTCTCCGACAGGAAGCCGTACCCGGGGTGCACCGCGTCCGCGCCCGCCGCCAGCGCGGCGGCGACGACCAGATCGCCGCGCAGATACGTCTCCGAGGGCGTCGCCCCCGGCAGCCGCACCGCCGCGTCGGCCTCCCGGACGTGCAGCGCGTCCGCATCCGCGTCGGAGTGCACCGCGACCGTCGCGATGCCCAGCTCGCGGCAGGTCCGGAAGATCCGGCAGGCGATCTCGCCCCGGTTGGCGACAAGGACAGTAGAGATCATGGAGCTCATCGGAGGAGTCCTCACATCCTGAAGACGCCGAAGCCGCCGCGCGCGCCCTCGACCGGTGCCGTGTGGATCGCGGACAGGCACAGCCCGAGGACCGTGCGGGTGTCGCGGGGGTCGATGACGCCGTCGTCGTACAGCCGCCCGGACAGGAACATCGGCAGCGACTCGGACTCGATCTGCGCCTCGACCATCGCCCGCAGCCCGGCGTCCGCCTCGTCGTCGTACGGCCGGCCCTTCGCCGCGGCCGAGGCGCGCGCCACGATCGACAGCACGCCCGCCAGCTGCTGCGGGCCCATGACGGCGGACTTCGCGCTCGGCCACGCGAACAGGAACCGCGGGTCGTACGCCCGGCCGCACATGCCGTAGTGCCCGGCGCCGTACGACGCGCCCATCAGGACCGACAGGTGCGGGACCTTCGAGTTCGACACCGCGTTGATCATCATCGCGCCGTGCTTGATGATCCCGCCCTGCTCGTACTCCCTGCCGACCATGTAGCCGGTGGTGTTGTGCAGGAAGACCAGCGGGATGTCGCGCTGGTTGGCGAGCTGGATGAACTGCGCCGCCTTCTGCGACTCGGCGCTGAACAGCACGCCCTGCGCGTTCGCGAGGATGCCCACCGGATATCCGTGCAGCGACGCCCAGCCGGTGACGAGGCTGGTCCCGTACAGCGGTTTGAACTCGTCGAAGTCCGAGCCGTCGACCAGCCGCGCGATCACCTCGCGCGGGTCGAACGGGGTCTTGAGGTCGCCCGGGACGATGCCGAGCAGCTCGTCCTCGTCGTACTTCGGCGGCTCGACGTCCGCCGGATCCGCGTGCGCCTTGCGGTGGTTGAGCCGGGCGACGATCCGGCGGGCCTGGCGCAGCGCGTCCGCCTCGTCGACGGCGTAGTGGTCGGCGAGGCCGGACGTGCGGGCGTGCATCTCGGCGCCGCCGAGCGACTCGTCGTCGCTCTCCTCGCCCGTCGCCATCTTCACCAGCGGCGGACCGCCGAGGAAGACCTTCGACCGCTCCTTGATCATCACGGTGTGGTCGGACATGCCCGGCACGTACGCCCCGCCGGCCGTCGAGTTGCCGAAGACCACCGCGATCGTCGGGATCCCGGCCGCCGACAGGCGGGTGATGTCGCGGAACAGCCCGCCGCCCGGGATGAAGATCTCCTTCTGCGACGGCAGGTCCGCGCCGCCGGACTCGACGAGCGCGATGCACGGCAGCCGGTTGGCGTACGCGATCTCGTTGGCCCGCAGCGCCTTCTTCAGCGTCCACGGGTTCGAGGCCCCGCCGCGCACGGTCGGGTCGTTGGCCGTGATCAGGCACTCCACGCCCTCGACGACCCCGATGCCGGTGACGATCGACGCGCCGACCGGGTAGTCGCTGCCCCAGGCGGCGAGCGGGGACAGCTCCAGGAACGGGGTGTCCGGGTCGATGAGCAGCTCGATCCGCTCCCGGGCCAGCAACTTGCCTCGCCTGCGGTGCCGTTCGATGTACTTCTCGCCGCCGCCCGCGAGCGCCTTGTCGTGCTCGGCGTCGAGCGCGGCGAGCTTCTCCAGCATCGCGGCGCGGTGCGCGGCGTAGTCGGGTCCGGCCGTGTCGAGGGCCGAGGCGAGCACGGTCACAGGAGTTCCTCCGGTACGTCGAGAACGCGGGCGCGCAGCCACTCGCCGAGGGCCTTGGCCTGGGGGTCGAAGCGGGCCTGCGAGGCGACGCCCTCGCCGAGCAGCCCGGCGACGGTGAAGTTGACCGCGCGCAGGTTCGGCCATACGTGCCTGGTGACCGTCAAGCCGGCGGTCTCCGGCAGCAGTTCGCGCAGGCGCTCCTCGGTCAGGGTGTGTACGAGCCAGCGCCAGGCCGCGTCGGTGCGCACCCAGACGCCCACGTTGGCGTCGCCTCCCTTGTCGCCGCTGCGGGCTCCGGCGACGCGGCCGAGGGGGACGCGCCGGGTGGGCCCGGCGGGCGGGGGCTCCGGGAGCGGGGGTTCCCCGACCGGCTCCAGTGCGCGGGTCACGTCCGGGGCGGGGATGGGTCGCCGGGTCCCGTCCGGGAGGACGGCGACGTGCGGGACGTCCGCGGCCGGCACGTACGCGGCCTCGAAGACCCCGTACGGCGCGCCCTTCCCCGGCGGGGCGGTGACGTGGAAGCCCGGGTAGCTGGCCAGCGCCAGCTCGATCGCCGCGCCGGACAGGGAGCGGCCGACGGCCTCGGCGTCCGGGTCGCGGACGACGAGCCGGAGCAGGGCGCTCGCGGTCTCCTCGGTGTCCGCGTCCGGGCGGTCGGTGCGGGCCAGTTCCCAGCGGACGTCCGCCGGGCGGGACTTGGCGTGGGCGAAGGCGTCCTCGATCTGGTCCCGCACCAGCTGGGCCTTGGCCTCGACGTCGAGTCCGGTGAGCACGAAGACGACCTCGTTGCGGAAGCCGCCGAGGCGGCTGCGGCCGACCTTGAGCGTGGGCGGCGGGGCCTCGCCGCGCACCCCGTCGATCCGGACGCGGTCGGGGCCCTCCTGGGTGAGCCGCACGGTGTCGAGCCGGGCGGTGACGTCGGGTCCCGCGTAACGGGCGCCGGCCGTCTCGTACAGGAGCTGCGCGGTGACCGTGCCGGTGTCGACGAGGCCGCCGGTGCCGGGGTGCTTGGTGATCACGCAGCTGCCGTCCTCGTGCAGCTCGGCGAGCGGGAAGCCGGGACGGCGGAGGACGGCCCGGTCGTGCCCCGCGAAGAAGGCGTAGTTGCCGCCGGTGGCCTGAGTGCCGCACTCCAGGACGTGCCCGGCGACGACCGCGCCGGCCAGCCGGTCGTACTCCTCCGGGCCCCAGCCGAACCGCCACTGCGCGGGCCCGGTGACGAGCGCGGCGTCGGTCACCCGGCCGGTGACGACGACGTCCGCGCCGGCGGTCAGACAGGCGGCGATGCCCGCGCCGCCGAGGTACGCGTGGGCGGTCAGCGCGCCGCCGTCCGGGGGCAGTCGGTCGCCCTCGACATGCGCGACACGTACCGGCAGCCCGAGCCGCTCGGCCAGCGCGCGCAGGGCGTCGGCGAGGCCGGCAGGGTTGAGACCGCCGGCGTTGGTCACGATCCGGACGCCGCGCTCGTGGGCGAGCCCGAGGCCCTCCTCCATCTGGCGCAGGAAGGTCTTCGCATACCCGGCGGCGGGGTCCTTCAGGCGGTCGCGGCCGAGGATGAGCATGGTCAGCTCGGCGAGGTAGTCGCCGGTGAGAACGTCGAGCTCGCCGCCGGTCAGCATCTCGCGGACGGCGTCGAACCGGTCACCGTAGAAGCCGGAGGCGTTGCCGATGCGGAGGACGCCGGGGGAGGGAGCCGCGAGCCGGCCGCCGGGGGAGGCCGCCGCGCGGGGGTCGTCCGGGGCGCCGGCCGCGCGCTGGTCGCCGGCCGGGAAGCCTTCCGTGTGCGAGCCGGCCGGGGCGGCCGTCGGGTGCGGCTCGCCCGTCGGCGGTGTCGCGCCCGTCGCGTCCGGGGTCGTCATCGGGCCCCCTTCGGGGCGCGGCCCTCGCCCGCCGGGCCGGCGAAGGCCTGGGCGATGGCGAGCCAGGCGTTCGCGTCGGGGCCGACGGCGGTCAGCGCGGTGTCGTCCCGGTGGGCGCGCTGGGTGACGAGCAGGCAGAAGTCGAGGGCCGGGCCGCTGATCCGCTGGGCGGCGTCCTCGGGCCCGTACGTCCACAACTCCCCGTCGGGGCCGCTCAGTTCGACGCGGAACGGTTCGGCGGGCGGGGTGAGGCCGCGGACGAGGTACGCGTAGTCGCGGGCCCGCAGTCCGATCCAGGCGACGTGCCGGAGCCGGGCGGTGGGGCGGCGGACGACCCCGAGGGCGTCCGCGACGTCCTGCCCGTGCGCCCACGTCTCCATCAGCCGCGCGGTCCCCATCGACACGGCGCTCATCGGCGGCCCGTACCAGGGGAACCGGCTGCCGGGCGGCGCGGCCCGCAGGGCCTCCTGCAGTCGCTCCCGCCCGTCCCGCCAGCGGGCGAGCAGCTCGGCGGGCGGCAGGGCGGCGCCCTCCGCCGCCCCGTCGTCGACGAACGTGTCCGGCGCGGCGAGCGCCTTCTCCGTCTCGGCGGCGAAGGCGCCGGCGTCGGTGGCGGCGAGCAGCGCCGCCCGGTCGGTCCAGGCGAGATGCGCGATCTGATGGGCGACCGTCCAGCGCACGGCGGGCGTGGGCGTCGCCCACTCCTCGGCGCTCGACTTCCCGACCAGCAGGTCGAGTTCCTCGCTCTCACTGCGCAGGTCGTCGAGGACGACGGCAGGGTCGGACACGGTGACGCTCCCCTCGGCAGGGCGGGACACGGGGCGTGTGCGGAGGAGCATGGCAGCGCCGACAGAAACAATCAAGCGTGCTTGCTTTATTGACGGGCTGCTGTCAGGGTCTCCCCAAGCCGCCATGACCCGGGGGATTCTGTCGTCCACCTTTCCCACACTCCAGGGGGCACGACGCATGGTGTTCAACGTGTTCAGCAGCGAGTACGCGGACGTTCCGGCCCTGTCCCTGCCCATCCACGACGCCGTCCTCGGCGAGGCCGCCGCGCGCGGCGAGACGCCCGCCCTGATCGACGGGAACGGCGGTCCCGGGGCGCTCACCCTCACGTACGCGCAGGTAGACGCGTTCCACCGGCGGGTCGCCGCCGGGCTCGCCGAGGCCGGGGTGCGCAAGGGCGACGTCCTCGCCCTGCACAGCCCCAACACCGTGCTGTTCCCGGTCGCGTTCTACGCGGCCACCCGGGCCGGCGCGTCCGTCACCACGATCCACCCGCTGGCCACCGCGGAGGAGTTCGGCAAGCAGCTGCGCGACTCCGCCGCCCGCTGGATCGTCACCGTCTCCGCGCTCGCCGACACCGCCCGCCGGGCCGCCGAACTCGCCGGCGGCGTCGCGGAGATCTTCGTCTGCGACACGGACGGGGAGCACCGCTCGCTGCAGTCCTTCCTGGCCTCCGCCGCGCCCGAGCCGGACGTCGCGATCGACCCGGACGAGGACATCGCCGCCCTGCCGTACTCCTCCGGCACCACCGGCGTCCCCAAGGGCGTGATGCTCACCCACCGCTCCATCGGCACCAACCTGAACCAGCTCGAACCGCTCATCCCGATGGGCCCCGGCGACCGCATCCTCGCCGTGCTGCCGTTCTTCCACATCTACGGGCTGACCGCCCTGATGAACGCCCCGCTCCGCAAGGGCGCCACCGTCGTCGTCCAGACCCGCTTCGAGCTCGACGCGTTCCTCGGCGCGATCCAGGAGCACCGGATCACGGGCCTGTACGTGGCCCCGCCGATCGTCCTCGCGCTGGCCAAGCACCCGGCGGTCGATGCGTACGACCTGTCCTCCCTGAAGTACATACTCAGCGCCGCCGCCCCGCTCGACGCCTCCCTCGCCGAGGCGTGCCGGGCGCGGCTCGGGCTGCCGGTCCGGCAGGCGTACGGGATGACCGAGCTGTCGCCGGGCACCCACGTCGTCCCGCTGGCCGTCGCCGACCCGCCGCCCGGCGCGGTCGGCAAGCTGCTGCCCTCCACCGAACTGCGCATCCTCTCCCTCGACGACCCGTCGAAGGACGCCGCCCCCGGCGAGGAGGGCGAGGTGGCGATCCGCGGCCCGCAGGTCATGAAGGGCTACTTCGGCCGGCAGGAGGCCACCGACGCGATGATCGACGCGGACGGCTGGCTGCACACCGGCGACATCGGCCGGGTCGACGGCGACGGCTGGCTGTACGTCGTCGACCGGGTCAAGGAGCTCATCAAGTACAAGGGCTTCCAGGTCGCCCCGGCCGAACTGGAGGCGCTGCTGCTCACGCACACGGCGGTGGCGGACGCGGCGGTCATCGGGGTGTCGGACGACGACGGCAACGAGGTCCCGAAGGCGTTCGTGGTCCGGCAGCCCGGCGAGCCGGAGCTGACCGAGGACGACGTGATCACGTTCGTCGCGGGGCAGGTAGCCCCGTACAAGAAGATCCGCAGGGTGGAGTTCATCGACGCGGTGCCGAAGGCGGCGTCCGGGAAGATCCTCCGCCGCGAACTGAGGGAGCGTCCATGACCCTGGTCCCCGTCGCCGACGAGCGCGGCATCCGGACCCTGACCCTCGACTCTCCCGGCACGCGCAACGCGCTCTCGGCGGCCCTGGTCGCCGAGCTCGCGGACGCGCTCACCGCGGCGGGCAAGGACCCGGCGGTCCGGGCGGTGGTGCTCACGCACACCGGGACGACGTTCAGCGCCGGCGCGGACCTGAAGGCGCCGCCGAACCCGTACGCGTTCGTGGCGCTGCTCCGGCAGATCGTGGAGCTGCCGAAGCCGGTGGTGGCGCGGGTCGAGGGCAAGGTACGGGCCGGGGGCCTCGGCCTGCTCGGCGCCTGCGACGCGGTGGTGGCCTCGCCGGACTCGGACTTCGCGCTCACCGAGGTCCGGATCGGTGTCGCGCCCGCGGTGATCTCGCTGACGCTGCTGCCGAAGCTGGAGCCGCGGGCGGCGTCGCGGTACTACCTGACGGGGGAGCGCTTCGGGACGGCGGAGGCGCTCGGGATGGGCCTGGTGACGGCGGGCTCCGCGGAACTGGACGGGATCCTGGACGGCCTGCGCCGGGCCTCCCCGCTGGGCCTGGCGGCGGCGAAGCGGCTGGTCACGGCTAGAGTCCTGGAGACCTTCGAACGGGACGCGGAGGAACTCGTGCAGGAGTCCGCGTCCCTGTTCGCCTCCGCCGAGGCGCGCGAAGGGATGACGGCCTTCCTCGAGCGACGGGACCCTGAGTGGCGTCTGTGACCGCACCCAAGCAGGACAGGAGCCGCGCCACCCGGCAGCGGCTCCTGCAGGCCGCGGTGGCCTGCCTGGCCGAGCGCGGCTGGGCGGGCTCCACGGTCACGGTCGTCGCCGAACGTGCGGGGGTCTCGCGGGGGGCCGCCCAGCACCACTTCCCGACCCGGGAGGACCTGTTCACGGCGGCGGTCGAGTACGTCGCCGAGGAACGCTCGCACGCGCTGCGGGCGCTGGTGGCGCGGGACCGCCGGGAGGTGGTCGCGGCGATCGTGGACCTGTACACCGGCCCGCTGTTCCGGGCCGCGCTGCACCTGTGGGTGGCGGCCTCCAACGAGGACCAGCTGCGGGCCCGGGTGACGGAGCTGGAGGCCCGGGTCGGCCGCGAGTCGCACCGCATCGCGGTGGAGCTGCTGGGCGCGGACGAGTCGGTCGCGGGCGTCCGCGAGACCGTCCAGGGCTTGCTGGACATGGCCCGCGGCCTGGGCCTGGCCACCCTCCTCACCGACGACACGGCCCGTCGCCAGAGGGTCGTGTCCCAGTGGGCCGCCCTGGTGGACGCGGCGCTGGAGTAGCTGCGGCGGCAGTCCGGCCCGGCTCCGGCCGGGCGCGGGGTGGCGGGGGCCGGACTGGGACCCGGACCCGTTCCGGCCCGAGGGACCCGCGGACCGTGGTGTCCCGGCCACGGACCCGTTCCGGCCCGAGGGACCCGCGGACCGTGGTGTCCCGGCCACGGACCGCACGCGGGCCTGAGGCGTGCAGGGCCGGACGCGGGGTGGTGCGGCCCACGACGTCGGGTCGGTATCGGCCCGGGCCCGCCGGGGCCGACGTCGCGTGCTGCCGGACCTGGACGCGTTCCGGTCCGCGGGCCCGCGTCGATGCGGTCCGGGCCCAGGCCGTCGCGGCCGTCCCCGCTGTGATCCACGCCACGCGCGTTTCGTGAGGCCCGCAGTACGCTGGTCGCATGCTTTCGCTCGTGCGCCGCCGTCACGTGGACTACGTCCGCGTCACGACCATGGGCTGTCGGCGCTCCGTCTGATCTCGGAGCCCCCTTTTCCTCACCCGGCCCGGAGCCCCCGCACCACCCCTCGCGGCCGCCCCGGGTCCCGTACACCCCGCGGATGCATCCCATGACGAACACCCAGTCGTACGCGCAGCTCCCCGTCATCGACCTCTCCGCCGCCGACCGAGGTCCGCAGGCCCGCCGTGAGCTGCATGCGCAGCTGCACGCCGCCGCGCACGAGGTCGGGTTCTTCCAGCTGGTCGGGCACGGCGTGACCGAGGCGGAGACCGAGGCGCTGCAGAGCGCGATGCGGGCCTTCTTCGCGCTGCCCGAGCCCGCCCGGCTCGCCCTCGACAACGTGAACTCGCCGCACTTCCGCGGCTACACCCGCATCGGCGACGAGCGCACCGCCGGCGCCCGCGACTGGCGCGACCAGCTCGACATAGGCGCCGAGCGCCCCGCCCGCGTCCCCGCCCCCGGCGAGCCGCCGTACTGGTGGCTCCAGGGTCCCAACCAGTGGCCCGCCGCCCTGCCGGAGCTGCGTACCGCCGCGCTGCACTGGATCGACCGGCTCAGCGCCGTCGCCGAGCGGCTGCTGCACGAGCTGCTGGCGGCCATCGGCGCGCCGCCGCGGTTCTACGACGACATCTTCGGGGCCCACGCCCACCCCCACCTGAAGCTGGTCCGCTACCCGGGCAGCTCCGGCGACGAGGGCGACGAGCAGGGCGTCGGCATCCACAAGGACTACGGCTTCCTGACCCTGCTGCTGCAGGACCAGGTCGGCGGCCTTCAGGTGCTGCGCGGGGACGGGCAGTTCCACGAGGTGCCGCCCATGAAGGGCGCGTTCGTGGTCAACCTCGGCGAGCTGCTGGAGGTGGCCACCAACGGGTACCTCGTCGCCACCAGCCACCGTGTCGTGTCCCCGTCCGGGGCCACCGAGCGGTACTCCGTGCCGTTCTTCTACAACCCGCGGCTCGACGCCCGCATCGCGCCCGTCCCGTTCCCCTACGCCTCCGACGCCCCCGGCGTCACGGCCGACCCGGCGAACCCGCTGTTCGCCGAGTACGGCCGCAATGAGCTGAAGGGCAAGCTGCGCGCCCACCCGCTGGTCGCCGCGCGCCACCACGCCGACCTGCTGCTCCGGGACGGTCAGCCGGCGATGTCGGCGTAACCCTCGATCTCCTGCGGGTTGCGCTGGCCCGGGCCCACGTACGTGGCGGACGGCCGGACCAGCCGGCCGGTGCGCTTCTGCTCCAGGATGTGCGCCGACCAGCCAGCCGTACGGGCGCAGGTGAACATCGAGGTGAACATGTGCGCCGGCACCTCGGCGAAGTCGAGCACGATCGCCGCCCAGAACTCCACATTCGTCGCCAGGACGCGGTCCGGGCGCCGGTTGTGCAGCTCCTCGAGCGCCGCCTTCTCCAGCGCCTCCGCGACCTCGAACCGCGGCGCGGCCAGCTCCTTCGCGGTACGGCGCAGCACGCGGGCGCGCGGGTCCTCGGCGCGGTACACGCGGTGGCCGAAGCCCATCAGCCGCTCGCCCTTGTCCAGCGCCTGCCGGACGTACGCGGCGGCGTCGCCGGTCCGCTCGATCTCCTCGATCATGCCGAGGACACGGGACGGCGCCCCGCCGTGCAGCGGACCGGACATCGCGCCGACCGCGCCGGACAGCGCCGCGGCCACGTCCGCGCCGGTGGAGGCGATGACGCGGGCGGTGAAGGTGGACGCGTTCATGCCGTGCTCGGCGGCGGACGTCCAGTACGCGTCGACGGCCTTGACGTGCTTCGGGTCCGGCTCGCCGCGCCAGCGGATCATGAACCGCTCGACGACGGACTGCGCCTTGTCGATCTCGCTCTGGGGGACCATCGGCAGCCCCTGCCCGCGCGCGGACTGCGCGACGTACGACAGCGCCATGACGGCCGCGCGGGCGAGGTCGTCGCGGGCTCGCTCGGGCGAGATGTCGAGCAGCGGCTTCAGACCCCACACGGGCGCCAGCATGGCCAGCGCGGACTGCACGTCGACGCGGATGTCGCCGGAGTGCACCGGGATCGGGAAAGGCTCGGCGGCCGGCAGGCCGGGGTTGAACGCCCCGTCGACCAGCAGACCCCAGACGTTGCCGAACGAGACGTGACCGACCAGATCCTCGATGTCGACGCCGCGGTACCGGAGCGCGCCGCCCTCCTTGTCCGGTTCGGCGATCTCCGTTTCGAACGCGACGACTCCCTCGAGTCCGGGTACGAAGTCGGACATGCGGCGGCTCCTCGTGATGGGTGGTTGATCGATGATCAATCAGCAGGCGGGTCTGGGTCGTGGGGAGGCAACAGTCATCCAGCCGAAGAGTCTGTACGGTTCCGACGATGCGGGGAAGCGTGACATCCGGCACACTCTGCCGATCCGGGGACGGAGGATTAGAGAAACGCTTCTGCGGGCAGAATGGGGCCGCTCCGGGGTGCTGCGGCCGTCAACACGCCGTACTGCGGCAGGATGAATCGTGTGACACACATCCTCGATCCCGCAGACATGCGCGAGCAGTACCGCACCAAGGAGCTGCACGTGGAGGACCTCGCGCCGGACCCGATCGAACAGTTCGCCCGCTGGTTCGAGGAGGCGGCGGAGAACCCGGAGATCCACGAGCCCAACGCGATGGTCGTGTCGACCGCCACCCCCGACGGCCGCCCCTCCTCCCGTACGGTGCTGCTGAAGCACTACGACGACGGCGGCTTCGTCTTCTTCACGAACTACGGCTCCCGCAAGGGCGGCGAGCTGGCCGCCAATCCGTACGTCTCCCTGCTCTTCCCCTGGCACCCGGTCGCCCGCCAGGTCATCGTCACCGGCACGGTCGTCCGGACCGGCCGGGACGAGACCGTCGCGTACTTCCGCACCCGCCCGCACGGCTCCCAGCTGGGCGCCTGGGCGAGCGCGCAGTCCACGGTGATCGACTCCCGCGAGGAGCTGCTCGCCCGCTACGAGGAGCTGGCCGCCCGCTACCCGGAGGCCGAGCAGGTCCCGGTCCCGCCGGAGTGGGGCGGCTTCCGGGTGGTCCCGGAGACCGTCGAGTTCTGGCAGGGCCACGAGAACCGCCTGCACGACCGGCTGCGGTACGTCCGGGAGGGCGACAGCGGCTGGCAGGTGGAGCGGCTGTCGCCGTGACGGGCCCGGGTCCGGGGCCCGGGGCGCGGACCTTAGCGGCTGCACAGACCCGGATCAAGCGAATAAGAGCGTGCCCCAACGGCCGAAAACGATCGTCCCCCGTCAGAGCCCGGCATAACGTGATCAGCGACCAACTCAACCTGTTCACAGGGGGATTCACATGCGCAGGACCCTGACCAAGTCCCGCAAGTCCGTGGTCGTCGGAACGCTGGCAGCGATGCTCGTCGGCGTTCCGGTCGCCACCGCGGTGGCCGCGGAGATCTCGTCCAGCCGTATTCCGTTCGCCATCGCGACCGGAGGAAGCAAGGAGGACGGCGACCGCTGGAGGGGCCCGGGCAGCGGCCACGCCAAGGCGTGCGGCGATGTACCGGTGAACGACACCCGGACCTTCAGCGCGTACATATACCAGGACCGGAGCCTCCGCCCCGACCCGCAGATCGCCAGCACGTCCCGCAGCTACCGCAGCGGCTACGGCTGCGGGGCGTACAAGGGGACCAGCACCGGCTCCAAGTACTACACCAAGGCCACCTGGGCGGGCATTCCCGGCAGCCGCGCCTACGGCTACGTGAACGCGCAGAACTGATCACGAGGAACACCGTGTCCTTGAGCAACAACGTCGCCGCGGCCGGCTCCTCGCCGGCCGCGGCCGTCGCGTCGGTGACCGTCCGGTACGGACAGGCCACCGCTCTCGACGGTGTCTCGCTGGAGTTCTCCTCCGGCGTCACCGGCCTCCTCGGGCCGAACGGGGCCGGGAAGAGCACCCTGCTCTCGCTGCTGAGCACCGCACGCAGGCCCACGGCCGGCACGGTGACCCTGCTCGGCGAACAGGCCCCCCGGGGCGCCGCGGTGGAGCGGGTGCGCCGGAACATCGGGGTGCTGCCGCAGTCGTTCGGCTTCTACCCGAAGTTCACCGTCCTGGAGTTCACCGAGTACGCGGCCTGGCTGCGCAAGGTGCCGTCGTCGCGGCGCCGGGACCGGGCGCGCGAGGCGCTGCGCCTGGTCGAGATGGAGCAGCACGCCGACCGCCGGATGGGCGCGCTGTCCGGCGGCATGCTGCGGCGCGTCGGCATCGCCCAGGCCGTCGTCAACGAACCCTCGCTCGTCCTGCTCGACGAGCCGACCGTCGGCCTCGACCCGGCGCAGCGCGTCGGCTTCCGCGGGCTGATCCGCGGGCTCGGCGAGCGGTGCGCCGTCGTGATGAGCACCCACCTGGCCGAGGACGTCGCGCATGTCTGCGACCGCGTGGCCGTCCTGCTGGAGGGCAGGGCCCGGTTCACCGGCACCGTCGCCGAGCTGTGCGGCCTGCCCGAGGCGGGCGCGGATGCGGACGCCGACGGGCCCGAGGTGAACGGCTCCTCCGTGGAGGCCGGATACCTGCATCTGGCCGGCGCGCAGGCGGTGACCGGATGATCCGCGTCCTGCTGACCGAACTGCGGCGCGGCGAGGCCAAGTGGGCCGCCGCGCTCATGACGCTGACCGGCTGCTGGTACCTCGCCTCGGAGAGCCCCGCGCAGAGCGACTGGATCGGCTGGTGGACGCAGACCAGCCTGCAGGTCCAGCTGTTCGGTGTGATCGTCATGGGCTCGGTGATGAGCAGCGCCGCGGCGTGGGGCGCCGGCCGCGCCCACCGCCACCGCACCCTCCCGCTGGCCGACACCGCCGCCAGGACCGGCTGGACGCAGGCGCTCGTGGTCGGGCTCGCGGCCTGGCTGTGCGCCCTGCTCGGCTACGCCGTCCTCACGGCCGTCGCGTTCGCCCGGACCGCCGGCGTCAGCGAACTCACCGCCCCGGTGTGGGCGCCGCTGCTGCTCGGCGCCGCCGTGCTCGCCCTGCAGACCGCCTTCGGCACGGCCCTCGGCGCCGCGCTCCCGTCCCGGGTCGTCGCGCCCTTCGCCGGCGTCTTCTGGTACGGGCTGTTCGTCGTCCTCGGGTTCCTGCCGGACAGTCCCGTGAACAAGCTGGTCCCGGCCGTCGACGAGCACTGGGACACCGTCTTCGCGCCGAACACGACCCGGATGCTGATCGCCGGGGTGTGGTGCCTGGCGCTGGCGCTGCTCCTGCCCGCGCTCCCGGCGCTGCTGCGTTCCGCCGCCCGCCCCCGGCCGTACGCGCCGGTGGCGCTCGCCCTCGTCGCGCTGGGCGCGGGCGCGGCACTGGCGTCCTTCCCGACGCCGAAGCCCGACCCGTACTGGGCGGTGCGCAAGGAGCAGCCCGCCGAGCCGGTCTGCGCGACGAGCGGCCGGACGACCGCCTGCCTGTGGCCGGAGGACCGGCACCTGCTGGCCCGCGCCCGGGCGGCCGCCGGCCGCGTCGACGCCGGCCTGGGCGGCCTGAAGGGCCTCAACCGCGGCTTCTACGCGACCGGCCTGGACCGCCCGCCCGGCACCACGGCGGAACTCCCGCTGACGAGCCCGGCGGAGACCGAGGAGCAGCTGACCGAGGCCATGTACGCGGCGTCGCTGCCCCTGCCGCCCGAGGACTGCGAGCCCCGGCCGCGGGACGACATCGGCGGGTACCCGGACACCTTCCTCTTCGAGGCCGCCGTGCGGCAGCGCATCGGCGCCCCGTCCGAGTACTACGGCGACCGGTTCGGCGCCGCCGTCGAGCGGATCGCCCGTGCCCCTCGCGCCGCCCAGGACACCTGGATCGAGCAGGCCGCCGGGGCGATCCGGACCTGCCGGCCCGTCCCGCCGCTGCCCGGGCCGCCCCGGTGAACGCCGCGGTCGCCTTCGCGCGCAGCCGCGGCCTGCCCGTGGCCGTGGGCTGCGCGACGGCCGTCGCGGTCGTGGCGTCGGTGTTCGCGAGCCGGCGCGTGGCGGTGCCCGAGTTCCGCTACCTCGTCGACTTCAGCGTGCCCGTCGCGGAACTCGCCCCGCTCGCGTACGCGGTGCTGCTCGCCGGCACGCTGTTCTCGCCCATGGCGGAGCTGGAGCGGACGTCCGCCCAGCCGATGCGGCGTCACCGCGCGGTGCAGCTGCTGGTGCTGCTCGGCTGCGCCGTGGCCCTGAGCGCCCTGCCGCTGCTGGCCGGGGCGTCCGGCGAGATGGTCCTCGCCGCGGCGCGCAACGCGGTGGGCTACCTGGGGCTCGGCATGATCGGCGCCCGGCTCTTCGGTAGCGGCCTGGCCTGGCTGCCGCCGCTGGGCATGTTCGGTCCCACGCTGCTGCTCGGCGTGCGCTTCGACAACACTCCGGAGCCGTGGGCCTGGGCGCTCCACCCGGCGGCGAGCACGTCGGCCGCCGTGGCGGCCGCGCTGCTGTGGCTCGTCGGCGCCGCCCTGGCGGCCACCGGGTCGCCGCGCGGCGCGGAACGGGCCGAGCAGCGGTAGGGGGTGCCTGACAATTCCCCGCGACGCCGCGGGGAATTGTCAGACACCCCCGGGGCCTGCCCGGCTCAGGCGCTCTCGGCGAGGGCGCGGGCCTGCCGCAGCGCCGTGTCCACGGCCGCCGGGATGTCGGTGACCGGGTACTGGACGTGCCGTACCGTCCGGTCCCGGTCCACGACCAGGACCAGCCGCTTGAGCCGCAGCATCTGCCCGGTGCGGAAGGTCGGCAGCCGCAGCGGGGCCGAGAGCCGGTTGTCGGCGTCGGAGAGCAGCGGGAAGGGGATGTCCTCCGCGGCCGCGAACGCCCGCTGCTCGTCGGAGCGCTGCGCGGAGACGCCGCGTACGGCGATCCCGGCCGCGGTGAAGGACGCGTACGCGTCCCGGAACAGCCGGTTCTCCAGGGTGCAGCCGAGGGTGCCCGGGATGTCGTTCCAGCCCTCCGGCAGCGGGCTCGGCCGCCCGGTCGCCGGGTAGCAGAACAGCACCGTCGCGGCCGCGTCCGGGTCCACCGGGTCGAGCTCGCCGCCGGTGTGCGCGGGCAGCGGCAGCGGCGCCGGCAGCCGTGCGCCGGGCAGGTCGTGGACGCGGTGCGCCTCGGCGCCGTCCTCGTCGGCGAGCGCGGTGAGCCGGCCGTCGCCGAGGACCCAGCGGTCCGCCCAGTCCTGCATGGCGACGAGTACGGGCAGCAGCGCGCGGCCCGCGTCGGTGAGCCGGTACTCGTACCGCACCGGTCCCTGCTGGTACGGGACCTTCTCCAGGACCCCGGAGTCCACGAGGTGGCCGAGGCGCTCGGTGAGCACCTTGCGGGAGATGTCCAGCTCGCGCTGCAGCTCGTCGAAGCGGTGCCGACCGCGGGCGGTCTCCCGGACCAGCAGCAGGCTCCACCAGTCGCCGATGACGGCGGCCGCCTGGGCGACGGCGCAGACGGCGTCGCGGTCGGGTACGGCTCGGGCCATGTCGGTCTCTCCTTCGGTTCCGGCGGTCCCATCTTGCGCCACGGGGTGAGTTCCCGATAGAAACTCTCTCGCACAAGGGTAAGTTCCCGAAAGAGACTCACCGGCGTTCGCCGGCTCCTCTCCGGGATCACCCCACCGATTCACCGGACCAACAGGGGGGATGTCCGTGTCCGTGCCCATCGCCTGGGCCACCGCATGGCGCACCTGGCAGATGACGCGCCGCAGCTATCCGTGGTCGTACGCGGTCGGCACCGTGCTGCCCGCCGCGCTCACCATCGCGCTGGCCTACCTCGGCTACCACGCCGTCGGCGACGGAGCGGTGGCCGCCGACTTCACCGCCGGCGCCGGCACCACCGCCTACCTGGCCTACATCGCCGTCGGCGCCGCCGCCTTCACGCTCACCGTCCGGCTGGTCCTCTGGTCCGCCAAGGCGCTGATCACCGAGCAGCGCGAAGGCACGCTCGGCGCGCTGCTCGTCGCGCCCGCCGGCCGCTTCCCGTACCTGCTCGGCTTCACCGGCTTCGCCGTCACCAGCAGCCTCGTCGAGTTCCTGGCCCTGGGCGCCGTGATCGCCGCCTTCGGCATCGCGATCCCGGTCTCCTCGCCGCTCGGCCTGCTGCTCGGCGCGCTCGCCCTGGTCTCCACGGTGTTCGCGCTCTGCGTCGGCCTCGGCGGGCTGATGATCGCGGCCGGCGAGGCGCACATCTCGCAGAACACCGTCTTCATCCTCCTCGGCCTGCTCGGCGGCTACACCTTCCCCCGCTCCTACCTGCCCGACTGGGCCCAGTGGCTCGCCGAGCTGCTGCCCACCACCGCCGCCGTCGACGTCCTGCACGGCGCGACCACCGGCGGCCAGAGCCTCACCGAACTGCTGCCGCGGCTGGGCGTCTGCGCCCTCGTCGCCGCCGGCTACCTGCTGCTCGGCCTGATGTACCTGCCGCGGGCCGAGGCCCGCGCCGTGGAAAGGACCTACTGACAATGACGGGCAAGACAGGCACGACGGGTACGACGGGCGCGACCGCCGCTGCAGGTATTCACGTACGCGACCTCCGCAAGGACTTCCCCGTACGCGACAAGGGCCTCTTCGGCCCCCGCAGCACCAAGCGGGCCGTCGACGGACTCGACCTCGACATCCCCGCCGGCCGCATCACCGGCCTCCTCGGCCTCAACGGCGCCGGCAAGACCACCACCATCAAGATCCTCGCCACCCTGCTGCGCCCCAGCTCCGGCACGGTCCGCGTCGACGGCCTCGACACCGTCGCCGACGCCCGCGCCGTACGCCGCCGGATCAACCTCATCGCGGGCGGCGAACGCATGGTCTACACCCGCATGACCGGCCGCGAGAACCTCTGGTACTTCGGCCAGCTCTACGACGTCCCCAAGGCCGAACTCCGCACCCGGATCGACGAACTCCTCGACCTCGTCGGCCTGACGGACGCCGCCGACACCATGGTCGAGCGGTACTCGCGCGGCATGACCCAGCGCCTCGCCATCGCCCGCGGCCTGGTCAACCGCCCCGCGTACCTGCTCCTCGACGAACCCACCCTCGGCCTCGACGCCCCCATCGCCCGCGACCTGCGCCGCGTGGTGGCGGAACTGGCGGCGGCGGGCACCGGCGTCCTCCTCACCTCCCACTACCTCACCGAGGTCGAGGAGCTATGCGGCCACGTGTACGTGATCTCCGAGGGCAGGCACCTCGCGCAGGGCAGCCCGGCGGAGCTCAAGGCGGCCACCGGCAGCCACCGCACGGTCCGCGTGACGGTCACCAACCCCGGCGAGCGCACCGCCGCCGTCGCCGCCCGCTTCGGCGCGACCCGCGAGCCCCTCCCCGGCGGCGGCGAGGCCATCGTGCTCCGCCACCCCGACGACGTGGCAGGCCCGCTGGCCGCCGCGATCGTGGAGGCGGGCGGCTCGATCGGCGGCCTGGAGATCGCCGAGGCGAGCCTCGAGGACGCGATCCTGAGGCTGGCGGACGGCACGGCCGTCCCCGCACCCGAGGCGGCGATGGCCGGATGAACACCGCGCAGCAGGCCGCGAGGCACGCCCTCCGCATCTTCGCCGCGGAGGCCCTGAAGCAACACCGCCGGCTCTTCGGCCAACCCCTCGTCGTCTTCTCGATGCTGGTCTGGCCGGTCCTCCAACTCGCCACCACCTACTACACGCTGCGCCCCGTCGCGACCGCCTCCCCGGCGGCCGCGAACTGGCCGCTGGCCGCCGACCCGGAACGCCTCCTCGCCTTCCTGGCCACCGGCACCCTCGCGTACGCGTTCTTCTTCTCGCTCGTCCAGTCCGCCTGGCACTTCTCCTTCGAGCGCACGACGGGCACGCTGGAGCTGCTGTTCCTCTCCCCGGCGGGCCGCCTCACCCTGATGATCGCCAACGGGGCGGGCGCGCTGGTCCAGAACGCCTGGCTGCTGACCTGCTTCACCGTCGCCGCCCTGACCGGCTTCGGCGCACTGTCGGTGTCGGCCTGGTGGATGTACGGCGTGGTCTTCCTCGCCCTGCTGATCCCGGCGGTGGCGTGGGGCGCGTTCCTGAACAGCCTGCTGGTGTTCTCGCGCGACTCGACGTTCCTGTACACGATCCTGGACGAACCGCTGTGGTTCGTCGCAGGCGTCCGCCTCCCCAACTTCGCGCTCCCGACGGCGATCCAGGTGATCGGCGTGTTCTTCCCCCTCACCGGCAGCCTGGTCGCCCTCCGCGGCGCGCTCCTGGAACACCGCACGCTCACGGACCTGGCCCTGCCGCTGACCGGCCTGGGCGTGCTGAGCGCGGTGCTGCTGGGAGCATCGGCGCTGATCCTGAAGGTGGGCGAGGCGAGGGCACAGAGGACGGGCGGCCTGGCGCTGGCGTGAACCACCGGAATCACAAGCCGAGTTCGCGGGCAAGCCGATCCATCGCCCGCCGCAGCTCACGCCCCGCGCCCGGCAGGAGCGCGGCCCGGCCCGGGACCCGCACGCCACCGGTGAGCGCGACGCGGGTCCCGCCGCCCGGCTCCGCGGCGGCGGCCATCCCGACGATCAGGAACCGGCTCTGCAGCCGGCACCACCCCGGCCGCAGCACCCCGCGGAACCGGGCCCGCATCCCGTACCGGCTCCACGCCACCGCCTCGACCCGGTCGCCGGCGACCCTTCGTTTCCGGGCTGTCACCCGCCCGGAAACGCAGACGACCCGTGGGCCTTGGTCCCGTCCGCTCGAGTTCGGACGGGAGCCGGCCGGACTTACCGGCGGCCCACGGGTCGGGTGACTGCTTGGGTGTTCGGCAGAAGGCCTGCCGAGGTGCACAGAGTGCGACGGCAGGCCTTAGCCCGCAGTCACCTCACGAGTCCGAAAAGAAATCATTTTTCCGGATCACCTCCTTTCGCGTGTACCCACACACTAAGAGGGCGGTCGGGGCGGCTCAAGCGAATTAATCGGCGGATTTCCCGGGCCTGCGTTCCGCGACGATCCGTGCCATCTCGGTGACCGGCAGACCCGGGTTCCGGCCTGCGGCTTCGGCGGCCTGCCGGTCCTCGTCCGCGAGGAGCGCGAGCAGGAACGGGAGCGGCAGCCGCGGGTGGTCGGCGACGGCGCGGCGGACGCGCGGCTCGGGGTCGGTGGCCAGCTCCTCCAGGAGTCCGCCCGGGAGGTCCGGATCGCGCGGTGCCAGCTCGCGGATGCCGCGCAGGACGTCTTCGGTGTGCATGGCCCTCATGCTGGATTCAGAGGGGCAACGATTTACGCGAATCAGGTGTGCCCTGCGTCACATTCGAGTTGAATGGCCGGGGCGTGCGGTTCGGGCGTACGCGTTCACCGTCCTGCAGGGGGTGCGGGGATGAGTGCGGTCGGGAGTGGGACCGCGGAGCGGCGTGCCGAGGGGCCCGGGGGTGATCTGCTGGCCGCGTTGCTCGACGGGATGGACGCGGCGCTGTGCGCCTTCGACGCCGGGGGGACCGTCACCCACTGGAATCGGGAGGCCGAGCGGATTCTCGGGTGGTCCGCCGAGCAGGCCGTCGGGCGGCGCGGGTTCGCCGGGTGGGCCGCGCGGCGGGCCGATGCCGACGAGGTGCTGGGGCGGCTGATGGCCGCCATGCACGCGCCCGGGCGGCAGGTGCACGAGTTCGCGCTGCTGCGGAAGGACGGGGGGCGTGTGCTGGTGCGCACGCAGTCCGCCGGGGTCCGCGGGGCCGACGGGCAGCCGGCCGGGGTGTACTGCGCCTTCAGCGAGGTGCATGCGCAGATCGATCTGGAGCGGTCGATCGCGCTCAGCGAGGCGCTTCTCGAGGACGCCTCCTGGGGCGTTGTGCTCGTCGATGTCGATCTGCGCCCCGCTGTCGTCAACGCGCGGGCCGCGCGTGCGCTCGGGACCGGGCGTACCACCGCCCTCGGGCGGCCCCTGGGGGAGTTGATCGCGCAGGGGGTCGAGGAGGTCGAGGGCGCGCTGCAGCACGTGCTCGCCGAAGGTGCGCCGCGGGGTCTCGTCGAGTTGTGGGTGACGCTGCGCGGGGGCGACGGGCAGGTACGGCGGCGTTGTCTGCGCAGTGGTTTTCTGCGGCTCGCCTCGCCGCTGGCGGAGGAGCCCGTGCCGCTGGGCGTCGGCTGGCTGTTCCAGGACGTCACCGAGGCCCGGCTCGCCGAGCAGGAGGCGGACCGGATGCGGTTCCGCAGCAGCCAGCTGCACCGGGCGGGCGCCGCGGCAGCGGAGTGCGAGGACCCCATGGAGGCGGCGACGGTGCTGCTGGACTTCGCCGTCGCCGGGTTCGCCGATCATGCGCTGCTCGACCTCAGCGTCGATGAGCGGCGGCTCGTTCGGGCCGCTTCGACCCCGGTCGGCGCCCCCGGGCCCGTCGCCCTCGTCGCGGGCGGGGGCGTCCCCGTCCCGTACCAGGACGGGCACCCCGCCCTGCAGGCCCTGGCCCGTACCGGTCCGGTCCGCGCCTCCGCCGCCGCGGCCCGGCCGCACGCGGCCGGCGAGTGGGCGGCCGAGCGGCGCTGGCCGGTCGACGCGGCCCACGCCCTGTGCATCCCGCTGCGCAGTCGCGGCCGCACCCTCGGCATCGCGACCTTTCTCCGGTCCGACTCCCGCCCGGCCTTCGAGCGGCCGGACGCCGTGTACGCGGAGACGGTGACGACGCGGCTGGCCGCCTCCCTGGACCTGGCGGAGGCGCTGCGGGGGAGATGAGCGCCGGGGCGTGCTTCCACACGCCCCCCGCTCACGCCGTCAGCCGTCAGCCGTCAGCCGTCCCGCCGTCACGCGCTCACGCGCGGTAGAAGATCCGGTCCGCGTACTCCGTCATCACGCGCCCGTTCCACTCGTGCCCGCCGTCCACGTTCCCCGAGCGCAGCAGCGGCGGCTCGATCCCGCGGGCGACCAGCTCCTCGGCCGCCGCGGCCATCGTGGCCTGCATCAGCGCGCTGGTGACCACCGTCGACGCCGGGGCGAACGGGGCCTCGATGCCCTCGTGCGTCAGCTCCGCGTCGCCGACCGCGATCCGCGAGTCCAGCACGATGTCGCAGTGGTCCTTCAGGTACGTGCCCGAGACGTGCCGGGACTTCGTCTCCGTCGCGTACGCCACCGACGTCACGCCGATCACGGTGAGGCCGAGCGCCCGCGCGTTCATCGCCATCTCCACCGGCAGCGCGTTGCGCCCGGAGAGGGAGATGACGATCAGCAGGTCGCCCGCCCTCGCCGGCGAGCAGTCGAGGACCGCGCCCGCCAGGCCGTCCACCCGCTCCAGCGCCGAGCCCAGCGTCGCCGGCATCACGTCCACGCCCACGACGCCCGGCACCGCCAGCAGGTTCATCAGCGCGAAGCCGCCCGCCCGGTACACGACGTCCTGTGCGGCCAGCGAGGAGTGCCCCGCGCCGAACGCGAACAGCCGGCCCCCGGACGCCACGGTGTCGGCGATCGCGGCGCCCGCCGCGGCGATCTCCGCCCCGTCCTCGTCCCGCACCTGCCGGAGCAGGCCGATCGCCGCGTCGAAGAACCGGTCGGACAGCTTCCCGCCGCCGCTGTTCCCGCCGTCGCCGCGCGCGCTCTCGCCCATACCGAAGCCCCTTTTCGTCGTGGTCGCCGATCACGGTGCGGTCTGGACCATTGCTCTGTCAATACCGCCCCGCGCACCGCGCCGGACGTCGCCCACGCCCGGCATTCAGACGGCGAGGCACGGTTGTCGGCGCCATGCGTAAGAATTGGTGCAGGGCCAGCGCACGACTCAATCGAGGGGCACGTATGTCCGGACTGATCGACACCACGGAGATGTATCTCCGCACCATCCTCGAACTCGAGGAGGAAGGCGTCGTCCCGATGCGCGCCCGGATCGCGGAACGGCTCGACCAGAGCGGTCCGACGGTCAGCCAGACGGTGGCCCGCATGGAGCGCGACGGCCTGGTGGCCGTCGCCAGCGACCGCCACCTGGAGCTCACCGAGGAGGGCCGCAGGCTCGCCACCCGCGTGATGCGCAAGCACCGCCTCGCGGAGTGCCTGCTCGTCGACGTGATCGGTCTGGAGTGGGAGCAGGTGCACGCCGAGGCCTGCCGCTGGGAGCACGTGATGAGCGAGGCGGTCGAGCGGCGCGTCCTGGAGCTGCTGCGCCACCCGACCGAGTCGCCGTACGGCAACCCGATCCCGGGCCTGGAGGAGCTGGGCGAGAAGGCGGAGACGGAGGCGTTCCTCGACGACTCGATGGTGTCCCTGGCAGATCTGGACGCGGGCAACGAGGGCAAGACGGTGATCGTCCGCCGCATCGGCGAGCCGATCCAGACCGACGCGCAGCTGATGTACACGCTGCGGCGCGCCGGCGTGCAGCCCGGCTCGGTCGTCAGCGTGACCGAGTCGCCGGGCGGCGTCCTGGTCGGCAGCGGCGGCGAGGCGGCCGAGCTGGACGCGGAGATCGCGTCGCACGTGTTCGTGGCGAAGCGCTGACGCGCGCGTCCCTCACGTCCGTCACGTCCCTCACGCCCTGAACGTGCGGCGGTAGGCGTCCGGCGGGACGCCCACCGTGCGCTGGAAGTGGCGGCGCAGGGTGGTCGCCGTGCCCATGCCTGCCGCGGAGGCGATCGTGTCGACGCTGTCGTCCGTGCTCTCCAGGAGTTCCTGCGCCCGCCGGATCCGCTGCGTGAGCACCCACTGCAGCGGCGTCGTGCCCGTCACCGAACGGAAGTGGCGGGCCAGATGGCGTGAGCTCATGTTCGCCTGACGGGCCAGGTCCTCCACCGTGAGCGGCTGGTCGAGCCGCCGCATCACCCACGGCAGCAGGTCGGCCAGCGGGTGGCCCTCCTGCGCCGGTACGGGCGTGGCGACGAACTGCGCCTGCCCGCCCTCCCGGTGCGGCGGTACGACCAGCCGCCGGGCGACGACGTTGGCGACCGTCGAGCCGTGGTCGCGGCGGACCAGGTGCAGGCACAGGTCCATCGCCGCGGCCTTGCCCGCCGACGTCAGCACGGTGCCGTTGTCGACGTACAGCACGTCCGGGTCGACCTCCACCTGCGGATACCGCGCGGCCAGTTCGTCGGTGTGCGCCCAGTGCGTCGTCGCGCGCAGCCCGTCCAGGAGACCCGCGGCGGCCAGCACGAACACCCCGGTGCACAGCGACACCACCACCGCGCCCGCCTCGTGCGCCGCGCGCACCGCCGCCACGAGGTCGGCCGGCGGCTCCGCGCCGTGGTCCGCGATCGCCGGGACGATCACGGTGTCGGCGTCCGCCAGCGCCTCGTACCCGCGGTCCGGCTCCAGCAGGAACCGCCCGACCCGGACGGCGTGCGTACCGCAGACCGTGACGTCGTACCAGGGACCCGGCAGCGCGGCCGGGGCGGAGCCGAAGACCTCGTAGGCCAGGGCCAGTTCGAAGTGCAGCATCCCGTCGGTGGCGGCGATCGCGACGGAGCGGCGCAGGGCTGAAGTCATGTCGGGAATTGTATGGGTCATGTCGTTCCGGACACTGGGCCTCGGGGCGGATCGACGACAGGATTTCCCTACAAGAACCGGTCGGAGACAGGGGAGTTGACATGGGTGCGGACATGCGTGCGGACATGGGTGCGGGGCAGAGCAAGCTGGTTGCGGTGTACGGCGCGTACGGGCACACCGGGCGCTTCGTCGTCGCGGAGCTGCGCGAGCGCGGGTACGTCCCGCTGCTCGTCGGCCGTGACGAGCACAAGCTGCGGGCGCTCGCCGAGGAGCAGCCGGAGCAGCCGGGCCTCGACGTGCGGCCCGCGTCCGTCGACGACCCGGCCGCCCTGGACCGCGCGCTGCGCGGCGCCGCCGCCGTGATCAACTGCGCCGGCCCCTTCGCCTCCACCGCCGCCCCGGTGATCGAGGCGGCGCTGCGGGCCGGGATTCCGTACGTCGACGTGGCCGCCGAGATCGAGGCCAACCACGACACGTTCGAGCGGTTCGCCTACCGCGCCCGCGAGGCCGGCGCCGTGGTGGTCCCCGCGATGGCCTTCTTCGGCGGCCTCGGGGACCTGCTCGTCACCGCCGCGAAGGGCGACTGGACGGCGGCGGACGAGGTGCACGTCGCGTACGGCCTGAGCAGCTGGCACCCCACCTGGGGGACGCGCGCCGCCGGCACGGTGTCCCACGAGCGGCGGGACGGGCGCCGGGTCCGCTTCACCGGCGGTGAGCTCACGTACCACGACGACGCCCTGCCGACCCTGGAGTGGTCCTTCCCCGAGCCGCTCGGCCCGCAGGAGGTCATCGGCGAGTTCACGATGGCCGACGTCGTCACCGTCCCCAGCCACCTCGCCGTCCCGGAGGTGCGGACGTACATGGCCGCGAAGGCGGCGGCGGACCTGGCCGCCGGCGCCTCCGCGCCCGTCGCCGTCGACGAGCGCGGCCGCTCGGCGCAGACCTTCCTCGTCGACGTCCGCGTCCGCAAGGACGGCGAGGAGCGGCGCGCGGTCGTCTCCGGGCAGGACATCTACGCGGTCAGCGCGCCGCTCGCGGTGGAGGCGGTCGAGCGCCTCCTGACCGGCCGGACGAAGGCCGGGGCGACCGGCGTCCTCTCCGCCGGCGCGGTCTTCGACGCCCCGGACTTCCTGCGCGCCCTGTCCGCCCACCTGAAGCTCGACATCTGAGCGTCAGCGCACGCCGACCCCGGCCAGGTACGAGGTGAGTCCCGCCGACGCGGACTCGCCCGCCCAGCCCACGTACCCGTCGGGCCGGATCAGGAACAGGCCGGTGCCGTAGGGCTCGTACGCGTCGAGGTGCACGGTCCGGAGCCTGGCGGGGGCGGGGGAGGTGGCGGGGGTGACGGCCGGTGCCTCTGTGCCCACCGCGAGCAGGGTGAAGTGCGGGCCCCGGAAGGCGTCGAAGAGCCGGCCCCCGTCGTACGGCCCGTCGTGCGCCCCGTCGTACGGCCCGTCCGGCGCGCGGTCGCCGGCCCGCAGTGCGTCGTCCGCCAGGCCCGTACGGGTCTCCACGGCGAGCGACGACTCCCGGTAGTCGAGGTCGAGTTGCCGCACCTCCGCACCGCGCTGGGTGTTCTCCCCCCGGGCGCTCGCCCGGTGGATGCGCGTGCTGATGCCGAGCACGTCAGCGGCGATGGGCAGCCGCTCCTCCTCGTACGTGTCGAGCAGCGCCTCGGGCGCGCCGTGGAGCAGCACCTGACCGAGCTTCCAGCCGAGGTTGTAGGCGTCCTGGACGCTGGTGTTGAGGCCCTGTCCGCCGGCGGGGGAGTGGACGTGCGCGGCGTCTCCGGCGAGGAAGACCCTGCCCTGGCGGAACCGGTCGGCCAACGCCGCGCGGGCCAGGAAGTCCGAGGCCCACAGCACCTCCGTGACGTCCGCCTCGGTGAGCGGGGTCCGGTCGGCGAGGAGCCGTCGTACGGCCTCGGGGGTGGTGTCGACGGTCGCGTGCGGGTCCGTGTAGCCGGCCATCACCTGGAAGTGGTCGTCGCCGCCGGGCATCGGGCAGAGCGCGACGCCGCCGTCCTCCGCCTTGGGCCAGATGTGCCAGTTGCGGCGGTCGACGGGCGTGCCGGGGGCGAGGCGCACGTCCGCGACGAGCATGGGGTGCGGGTCGACGGTCTCGCCGGTCATGCCGATGCCGAGGGCCCGGCGGACGGTCGAACGCCCGCCGTCGGCGGCCACGAGGTAGGCCGCGCGGACGGTCTCCCCGGTGGACAGCTCGGCCTCGATGCCGTCGGCGGTCTCGCGCAGTGAGGTGAGCGCCGTACCGAACCGGACCGCGCCGCCGAGCTCCAGCAGCCGCTCGTACAGCACTTCCTGGGTGCGGGACTGCGGGATGAGCAGGGGGTTCGCGTACGGGACCTGCTCGGTCGGCTCCGCGGGCTCGATCATGTCCCACTCGCCCTGCCGCTCCGTACCCTCCCAGGCCAGCATCCGCGGGTAGCGCGAGCCGGAGGCGAGGATCCCGGGCAGGACGCCGAGGTCGTCGAGGACCTCCTGGCTGCGGGGCTGGAGCCCCTTGCCGCGCGAGCCGGGGAAGAGCCGGTCCGCCTTCTCGACGAGGACGGCGCGCACGCCCCGGCGGGCGAGATCGAGGGCGAGGACGAGGCCGGTGGGGCCGGCACCGGCGATGAGGACGTCGGTGGGGGTGGGCATGGTGGGACCTCCGGAGTTCCTTAACGACGTTAAGCTCACGTTCATGAGCATCCACTTAACGTCGTTAAGTTGTCAAGCGGCGGTTACCGTGGCGGCGTGGCAGCGAAGAAGACGACCCGGATCGACCCCGCGCAGGTGGCGGAGGTCGCCCTGGGGCTCCTGAACGAGAAGGGCCTGGAGGGGCTCACCCTGCGGGCCATCGCCGGCGAGCTGAACGTCCAGGCCCCCGCGCTGTACTGGCACTTCAAGAACAAGCAGGCCCTGCTCGACGAGATGGCGACGGTGATGTACCGGCGGATGGTCGCCGACCCCGCCGTACGCCCGCCCGGCGACCTGAGCTGGCAGGAGCGGATCCTCGCCGTCAACCGGGGCCTGCGGGCCGGGCTGCTCAGCTACCGCGACGGCGCGAAGGTCTACAGCGGCGCGCGCTTCACCGGCGACGACTTCGCCACCGACATGGAGCGCCAGCTCCGCGCCCTGGTCGACGCGGGATTCGAGCTGCGTCAGGCGGTGCGGGCGAGCACGACGGCGTACATGTTCACGCTCGGCTTCGTGACGGAGGAGCAGGGCGCGCAGTCCGGTGCGGGCGAGCTGCGCGAGGGCTTCGACGTGGAGGAGCGTGCCGAGCGGCTTGCGGACTTCCCGCTCGCGGCGGCGGCCGGGGCGGAGATCTTCGGCGGCTACGACGACCGCTTCGAGGAGGGCCTGCAGCTGATCGTCGCGGGCATCGAGGCGCGGTACGCGCCGGGCGCCGGGAAGTAGCCGGCGCGCCCCGGGTGGCGGGAGCGGCGGGAACTGGACAGCCCGGTTTACGTCGGAATGGCCCCGCACGCGACCTCGGCGTGCCACGCTGGGGTTCGGCGGGACCGGGCGGGGGCCGGTCGGGCCGGTCCGATCGGTCGGGTCGAGGAGGGGGCCGGAGGATGCCGGCGATGCGGCGTGGGGCCGGGCGTGGCGTGCGGGATGTGCGGGACGGTGTCGCGCGGGGGGTGCGATGTGCGGCGCGGGCAGCGCTGGTGCCGCGTACGGTGAGGGCGGCGCGTCCGGGGGGAGCCGCAAGTGCGCCGCGTGTGGCGCGTATTGAGGCGAGCCGGGCGACAGAGAGCCCCGGCGCCCATGGACGCCGGGGCCTGTCCTCCCCTGTGCTGACCCGGAGCCCCGAGCTCCCAGGGTCATCCCCTTCGGACCGGTTTCCCCGATCGGTCCGCCTCCCGCTGAAGATCTCCCCTCGGCGGCGCGCGTCAATCCTTGAGCGTCGTCACTCGAACGAGGGGTGTTGCGTGGCAGAAGCGCATTTTCGAATACAGGTTCGATAGTCTGGCGAAGCTCGAAGCCGCACGACGAATGCTCGACGGAAGAGGGGGTGCCAGGGACATGGACATGGACACGGTGCGACGCATCGATGTGACCGGAGCCGACGGCGTACGCCTGGCTGCCTGGGAGTACGCGGAGCCGCCCGCCCTCGGCTCCGCGTCATCCTCCGCATCCGCCGACGCCTCCGGCGTGTTACTCCTCCACGGCCTGATGGGCCGGGCCTCGCACTGGGCGCCCATCGCGCGCTGGCTCTCCGGCCGGCACCGCGTGATCGCGCTCGACCAGCGGGGACACGGTCGGAGCGAGAAGCCCGCCGGCGGGCCGTTCACGCGCGAGGCGTACGTCGCCGACGCGGCGGCCGCGGTCGAACAGCTCGGGCTCGGCCCGGTGACCCTCGTCGGCCACTCGATGGGCGCGCTCACGGCCTGGCAGCTCGCCGCGGAGCGGCCGGACCTGGTCCGGGCCCTGGTCATCTGCGACATGCGCGCGTCGGCGCTCGGTGCGGCGTCCCAGCGGGAGTGGGCGGACTGGTTCCGCTCGTGGCCGGCGCCGTTCGCCACGCTCGCGGACGTGCGGAAGTGGTTCGGCGAGGACGACCCGTGGGTGGAGCGGCCGAACCCGGCGCGCGGCGAGTTCTTCGCGGAGGTGATGAGGGAGTCGGCGGACGGCTGGCGGCCGGTGTTCGATCCGGCGCAGATGCTCACGTCCCGCGAGACGTGGGTCCACGACGCTCATTGGGACTCCCTCGCGCAGGTCCGCTGCCCGACCCTCGTCGTCCGCGGCCTGGACGGGGAACTGGGGCGCGCCGAGGCGCAGGAGATGGTCCGGGTCCTGCCGCACGGCGCGTACGCGGAGATCCCCGACGCGGGCCACCTGCTGCACTACGACCACCCGGAGGCCTGGCGCGAGGCGATCGAGCCGTTCCTGAACGGGGTGTTGACGCCGTAGGGCGGCGCAGGAATGAGGTCGGGATCTGACCTAGATGGTGGCTACAGTCGCGACATCGACATCGGAGAGAGCTGGAAGGGGATCCGGATCCCATGTTGCGAGGTCTCACTACCGTCAGTTTCTGGGCCGCCGACCTGGACGCGGCGAAGAGCTGGTACACGGAATTGCTGGGCGTGGAGCCGTACTTCGAGCGACCTGGATATGCGGAGTTCCGACTCGGTGACTACCAGCACGAGTTGGGGCTGATCGACAGCCGCTATGCGCCGGGAGGCGGAGGGAGCGGCGGCTCGGGTGGCGCCGTCGTGTACTGGCACGTCGATGATGTGAGCGCGGCGTTGGAGAGGCTGCTGTCCCTGGGCGCGAAGGAGTACGAACCGCTCACGGAACGCGGACCGGGGTTCGTGACCGCGTCGGTGACCGACCCGTTCGGGAACATCCTGGGCGTGATGTACAACCGGCACTACCTCGACGTGCTGGGCTGAGGCGGAGGCGGAGGCGGAGGGGGTACTGGGGGTGGGGGTTGCTGGTGGGCTTCTGGTGCGGCCGCCCTCTTTCCGAGTGTGGCCCCTGGAGGCGCCGGGTCAAGGGCGCTCCTCCGTCGCGTCGCTTCGCGATTCCGCTAAAGCTTCACCCTTGACCCGGCGCCTCCAGGGGCCTTTTCACACTCGGAGGGCGGCCGGGGGGCAGGGTCCGCGCGTAACCCTGGGGTGGTGCCCGGCCGCCGTGGGCGGCCGGCGGGTGGGTGCGCGGTCGTTGAGTGGGGTGCCCATTGCCGTCTCGGCGGCCGCCAGGCCGTCGTGGGGTGCGGCGCATGCCCGGCTGGTCATTGCCCGTGGGGATGGGACGGGCGGGGGAGCCGGCGAGGCGGATCCTGCCCTTTCGCGCCACTGAAGCGGCCCTCGACACCTCCCAAGTCACACCAACTACATCCCGTCACCCCCGTACCGCCCCGATGCGTTGGGAGCACCGAATCGACAGACTCTGCTCCGGGGGCGGCGACGGGACTGTCATTCGGCCAGGGCGGGCCCGCCTTCGGGGGTGAAGCGGACGAAGCCGGCGAGGCGGGGGGCGAAGGTGAGGTTGCTCTGGTCGCCCAGGGCCGATCGGATGCCCGCCGTGACGTCGGCGTCCGGTTCGCCGAAGACCTCGAAGTGCTCCACCTGGCAGTGCTCCATGACCTCTTGGATGTAGGGGTCCGCCAGCTGCCAGTGGGTGCGGACCGCGTCGGAGTCCGCGTAGAGCTGGAAGCTGTGGGCGAGCATCCGCTCCTCGTCCACGAAGGTCTCCACCATCAGCTGCGGTCCGTGCTGTTGCACGAACGCCACCGCCTTGGCGATGGCATCGCGGAACCCTTCCAGGTGGCCCTCGGTGATGCGCATGGTGTTCCGGAAGAGGAGGATCGTCGAGTCGTCGTGTGTCGTCATGACTCGACCCTCTCCCCTCAACCTTGGTTGAGGTCAAGGGTGTTCCCGCCCGCTGAGCACATCTGGCCCATCCATGGGCCGAGGAGGCCGTTCAGCCCCTGACGGCCGGGGTTCCGGCCGGCAGCCTGTCCGCGGCCTCGCGTACTGTCCCACCCATGACGGCGACAGCGAGCGCGACGCAGATCCGAAGCGGCCACGAGAGCGACCTCGACGAACTGACCCGCATCTACAACCACTACGTCGTCGAGACACCCGTCACCTTCGACATCGAGCCGGTGACCCCCGACCAGCGCCGGCCCTGGCTCCTGGCGCATCCCGACTCCGGTCCGCACCGTCTCCTCGTGGCCGAGGACGGCGGCCGGCTCCTCGGTTACGCGACCAGCAGCGCATTCCGCCCGAAGCCGGCCTACGCGACGTCCGTCGAGACCAGCGTCTATCTCGCGCCCGAGCACGTGGGGCGCGGCATCGGCCGCCTCCTCTACGCCGCGCTCTTCGACGTCCTGCGGCACGAGGACGTCCACATGGCGCTCGCCGGGATCACCGTGCCCAACGTGGCGTCGCAGCGCCTCCACGAGAGCTTCGGCTTCCGGTCCGTCGGACGCTTCGAGCAAGTCGGGCGTAAGTTCGGGCGGTTCTGGGACGTGGCCTGGTACCAGAAACCGCTCGCCGACCGCTGAATTCCGCTTGCCGCCGACCGCTCCACGACGGTAGGAAGCTCGCATGCTTCGAGGCGGAAAGGTCGGGCTCAGGGCCCGGCACGAGGACGACATCCCGATCCTGCGGACCGAGCTGTACGACGATGTCGCCGGCTCCTCGCGCGCCGAAGGCGGCCCGTGGCGGCCGATCTCGCCCGGCTCGAACGATCCGCGGCTCGTGGTGGACGAAACACAGCAGGGGAGCGTCCCGTTCTCCGTCGTGGAGCTGGACGGCGGGACGCTCGTCGGCACCGCGACGCTCTGGGGCATCGACACCCACAACCGCGCCGCCCACATCGGCCTCGGCCTGCTGCCTGCCGCTCGCGGCAAGGGGTACGGCACCGACGTGGTCGCCGTGCTGTGCCACTACGGGTTCGTCGTCCGCGGCCTGCAGCGCCTGCAGATCGAGACGCTCGCGGACAACACCGCGATGTTGCGCTCCGCCGAGCGCAACGGCTTCGTCCGCGAGGGCGTGCTGCGCTCCTCGTCCTGGGTGATGGGCGAGTTCCTGGACGAGGTACTGCTCGGGCTCCTCGCGGAGGAATGGAAGCCCTGAGAATCCCGAACAGCCGCAACGGCCGCAACACCCGCAACAGCCCCGCCGGCCCGAGCCGTCCTCACCCCACCCCCAGCAGCCTCAGCGCGTCCCCCGACGCCCCGTCGTTCGGCGTGTAGACCTCCAGCCGGTGGTCGGGGCTCTCCGGCTGGAGCCACACCTGGTAGTCCACGTCGATGCGGCCCACGGTCGGGTGCTGCAGGCGCATCGTGCCGACGGTGCAGTCCGCGACGTCGCCCTCGGCCCACAGCGCGGCGAAGTGGCGGCTGCGCATGGCGAGTTCGCCGATCAGTTCGGCCAGCCGGGCGTCGGTGGGGTACCGGCCGGCGGTGAGCCGCAGGTACGCGACGTGGATGCGGGCGAGTTCGTCCCAGTTCGCGTACAGGTCCTGCGTGAGCGGGTCGAGGAAGAACATCCGGGGGACGGACGGCCGGCGCACCGGCTCGTGGGGTGCGTCGAAGTCGACGTGTTCGGCGACCAGGGCGTGCCCGGTGCGGTTCCAGGCCAGTACGTCACCGCGTCGGCCGAGCACGACGGCCGGCACCGCCTCGCCCAGGGACGCCAGGAGGGTCAGGACCCGCGGGTGCGGCTCCTCGGGGCGGGGCCGGACGAGGCGTGGCGCGGTGGGCTGCCGGGCGAGGTTGTGCAGGTGGGCCGTCTCGGCCGGGTCGAGCCGGAGGACCCTGGCGAGCGCGTCGAGGACCTGCCGGGAGGCCGTACCGGCCTGGCCCTGCTCCAGCCGCGTGTAGTACCCGGCGCTCACTCCCGCGAGCTGCGCCAGCTCCTCGCGCCGCAGGCCCGGTACGCGGCGGGCGGCGCCGTACGTGCGCAACCCGGCCTCGGCGGGCGTGACCCGGTCGCGGCGGGTCTTGAGATAGGCGCCGATGCCCTCCAGTTCCATGACGCCGAGCCTAGGCGCGGTACCCGGTCTCCCGGGTGTCCCTGTGAGGTGTACCCACGGCGCGGGGATGGTTGCGGCGCGGGCCGCTGCCGCACCGTCGGACGCATGGATACAGATCACGATCCGCGTGTTTCCCCCACGGCCGAACCCACGGCCCGTCCCGTACCCGGCCCCCGAGCGTGGCTGGGTCTCCTGGTCGTCCTCGGTCCGGTCCTCCTGGTGGCGATGGACGGTTCGGTGCTGTTCCTGGCGATGGCCGAGGTGTCCGAGGCGTTGTCGCCGAGTGCCGGGCAGGCGTTGTGGATCCTCGACGTGTACGGGTTCGCCGTCGGGTCCCTGCTCATCGCGTTCGGGAGCATCGGGGACCGGTACGGGCGGCTGAGGCTGCTGATGGCCGGCGCGGCGGTGTTCGGTGCGGCGTCGGCGGGAGCGGCGTTCGCTCCGGGGCCGGAGGCGTTGATCGCCTGCCGGGCGCTGATGGGGGTGGCCGGTGCGACGCTGCTGCCGTCGGCGCTGGCGGTCCTGAGCGAGCTGTTCCCCGATCCGCGCCTGCGGTCGAGGGCGATCGGGATCTTCGCCGCCACGTTCGCCGCCGGCTTCGCGATCGGCCCGGTCGTCGGCGGGCGACTGCTCAGCAGCTTCTGGTGGGGCTCGGTCTTCCTGATCAATCTCCCCGTCGTCGTCCTCTTCCTGGTCCTCGCCCCGGCCCTGCTTCGCGAGGTCCGCGCCACCCGGACCGGCCGCGTCGACGTCCCGAGCGTGCTGCTGTCCGCCGCGGGCATCCTGCTGACCGTCTACGCGATCAAGCACGTCGCGGCGGAGGGGCTGTCGGCCCTCCCGATCGCCACCGGGGTCGTCGGCGCCGTCACCCTGGGCGGCTTCGTCCGGCGCCAACTCCGCCTCACACACCCGCTGATCGACCTCCGCCTCTTCCGCGACCGGACGTTCGCCATCGCCGCCGTCACCGGGCTGCTGCCGCTGGCCGCGTGGTCGGCGACGGCCTACCTCGGCGGGATCTACCTCCAGTCCGTCCTCGGACTGACCGTCCTGGACGCGGCGCTCGTCGCGCTTCCCGGCGCCGCCGTACTCACCGTCACCTGCGTCGTCACCCCCGCCGCGGTCGCCCGTGTCGGCACCCGCGCGGCACTCCTCACCTGCCACTTCCTCATCGCCGCGGGGATGTTCCTGCTGCTCGCCACGGACGTCTCCGACGGCGGCGTCGGCTGGTACGTGGCGGGCACGGTGGTCGCGGGCGTCGGGTACGGCATCTCCTTCAGCGTCGTCGCCGACACCGCGGTCGCCGCGGTTCCCGCGGCGCGCGCCGGATCCGCGGCGGCCATCGCCGAGACCGCCAACGAGCTCGGCAACGCCCTCGGCATCGCGCTGCTCGGCTCGCTGGCCGCCCTGATCTTCCGGCTCCAGGGCCCCGACGTCGCCGGCACCCTCCACGAGACCCTTCAGGCCCCCGGTCTCACGGCCGCGGTCGTCGGCGACGCGAGGTCGGCCTTCGTCACCGGCCTGCACGCCGCCGCCACCGCAGCCGGCCTCCTCCATGCGGCACTGGGCGCCTTCGCCCTGCGCCACCTCGCCCTCAGGACAGAGGAGTGCGGTGCAGGTTGACGAGCAGGCGCCAGACCCGCTGGGCGATCTCCGTGGGCCCTGCGTCGATGAGGCCGTGCAGCCAGTCGGCCAGTACCCCGGCGAAGGTCGCGGCGACGGCCGAGGCGACCAGATCGGGCTCCGGCGCGCCGGCCAGGGCGCGCTCCGTGCGGCTGCGGGCGCGCAGGTCCTGGTGCAGCACCTGGCCGAGGGGTCCGCTGCCGCCGGGGCGCAGCAGCTCCCGGTAGAGCCCGGCATGCGGGGCGAGGCGCTCGAAGAACTCCGGCAGGGCGGGCGGCGGGGTCGCGGGGTCGGGCCTGCCGCGCCACGCGTGCAAGGCGTCCACGGCCTCGCGGACGACATCGGCGCAGGTGTCGACGGCGAGCGCCTCCAGGTCCGCGTAGTGGAGGTAGAACGTGGCCCGGCCGACTCCCGCCCGGCGCACCAGCGCGGCGACGCTGACCTCCCCGAGCGGCCGGTGGGCGCACTCCTCGAGGAGCGCCTGGCGCAGCTTGGCCCGGGTCCGTGCCGTACGCGGATCCTCGGCCGGCACCGCGGTCACCGGGCGAGCAGGACAGCGGCCAGCGCCAGTGCCCCGGGCAGCGCCTGGGCGACGAAGATGCGCCGGTTGGCCGTGAATCCGCCGTACAGCCCGGCGACGACCACGCAGACGAGGAAGAAGACCTGGACCCGGAACCCGGTCGGATCGTCCGCGATCAGACCCCAGACCAGCCCGGCGGACAGGAAGCCGTTGTAGAGGCCCTGGTTCGCCGCGAGCGGCGCGGTGGCGCGGGCCATGTCCGCGTCGAAGCCGGAGAGGCCGCGGCCCGGCTTCTTCTCCCACAGGAACATCTCGAGAACCAGGATGTACGCGTGCAGCGCCGCCACCAGCGCGACCAGCACGTTCGCGGTTGTCTCCATGACCGTCCCACTCCTCAGGTTCCTCGACATCCTGGACAGGTGTCCAGAATACATGGACACCTGTCCAGGAACCTGGGCGGAGGTTTCATCACTGGCGGCTGACCGAGCGCGTCACGCCC
The DNA here is from genome assembly GCF_045348655.1 of Streptomyces solicamelliae. Classification (NCBI taxonomy): domain Bacteria; kingdom Bacillati; phylum Actinomycetota; class Actinomycetes; order Kitasatosporales; family Streptomycetaceae; genus Streptomyces; species Streptomyces solicamelliae. The sequence goes on along the minus strand of NZ_CP160404.1, from coordinate 3,115,450 downwards.
GCGACGATCGTCGTCGCCAGGATCCAGCCCGTGATGATCAGCGCGTACGACAGCCACTGGTACCAGCCCACCGGCGCGAACGCCGACTCCTGGCCGAAGCTGACGACCGGCAGGAGCAGGTCGAGCGTGTAGAAGACGGGGTTGAAGTCGGGCGCCTCGCCCGCCTTCACCGGGCGGGGGTGGCGCAGGCCGTACGCGACCGCCCCCAGGGCCACCAGGGACAGCAACCACACCGCCGCGCGCAGCGGCCGGAAGCCGTAGCCCACGGTCGCGTCCTGGACGTACCCCCACAGTCGTCCGTACCAGGCGAGCGTCGCCCGCCGGCGGCGCTCCTTCGCGAGCTGGACCACCCGCGCCGCGTCGTCGTCGCCGACATGACGGTAGGACCCGATCAACTGCTCGTAGGAATGCGGTTCGTACGCGCCGCCGTCCCGTTCCAGCATCGGCAGCCGGCGCTCGGCGGGCTCGTGCGGGGCGAGGGCCGTGTACCGGAGATTGCCGAGGTGCACCTCCTCCGGGAGCATCTCCGGTTCGAGCGTCAGGATCTCTATCTGCGCGCGACGCAGATTCAGCGCGCCCTCGATACGGTCCCCACCGCGCACCCACAGCTCGCCGAAGACACAACTGCTCGCCCGCAGCGCCGTGTCGCCCGGGTTCGACAGCCGCGCGTGGAGCAGGTCCAGCCGGCCCGCGATACGCGAACCCCGCAGCTCGACCCGCCCCCGCGCCCGCACGCACCGCGCCCGGACGTGCCCGCCCACGGTGAGGTTCTGCGCGTCCAGCGCGAGACCGTTGGGCGCCTCGAACTCGGCGTCCTGCAGGTTGATCCGCCCCGCGACGGACGCGCCGGTGAGTCGTACCGTCCCCTGCGCGCGCATCTCCGGCGCCCAGACGTCCTGCCCGATCACCGCCTGGTTGAGCTGCAGCACCGGCTCGGAGTCGTCCACCGCCGTGAACTCCGCCCGGTCCATGACCAGCGCCGCGGACATCTGCGCACCGCCGAGCCGGACCGGCCCCCGCATCCGGCAGTCCGTCATCCGCAGGACCCCTTCCACCCGCAGACCCGCCGAGGTCAGGCCGGGCAGAGCCGAGCCGCTCAGGTCGAGTTCCTGCAGCCTGGCGGCGGAGAGGTCGGGAGCGCCGTCGAACCGGCAGTGACTCAGCCGGACCGCCGTGTCGACCGTCGCGTACCGCAGGTCCAGCACCCCGCTGATCCGCGCGCCGCTGAGCGCGAGGGCGGCGATCTCGCCCTCCTCCTGCGGCGCCTTGAGCAGCAGCGCCCGCAGCACACTCGCCCGTACGGTCCGCTCGGCGCCCCACGCGTCGGCGCCTGCCGGATCCTCGCCGACGGCGCGGAAGTCCACGGCCTCGCCCCGCGGGAACGCCCGCCATATCCGCTGTTCCGCCGGTGACAGTTCGTTGATCTCGCTCACCACGGGACTGTCACCCGCCGTGTACGAGCTGTCAACGAGCCCAGCGGATCAGCCCCGCTCCTGGGAAGCCGCTACCGCCGACGATCAGTGTCGTCACAGCGCTCAGCGTGTGATGTCCAGGACGCGGACCGCCTCGCCGATCCAGCGCTCCGGGGCCGCGGTGGCGATGATCGCACCACCCGGCCTTTCCACCGTCGGCTGCGCCGCGTACTGGCTGTGTGCCGCTGCCCATGTCTTCTGGCGCGCCAAAGCCAAGGCGCCGGGCAGGTCCAGGTCGAGGACGACGACCCCGGGCAGCGCAGCCAGGTGCTCCGCAGTGCCCGGGCGGGCTCGATCGGCCTCGACCAGGGCGCATGTAGGCGCGTACAGGAACCATCCGGATTCGGCGTGTGCCCGATGGATCAGTCGGGAGGCGAGAACGTTGCCCTGCCCGGCCGCCGCCATGGCGGTCTCGTCCAGGACGATGTGCACGGCGTCGTTCACCGTTGTGTCGCCTGCGCCAAGCGTCGGTCCAGCTCGTCGTCCAACTCTTGCTGCTCGTCGGGGGTCGGGGCATACCCATTCCAGGCGTTCAGCGTGGCCTTGGCCCGCTCGGCTTGCTCGGCCCGCTCGGCAGGAGTGAGGAGCGTGTCCGCCAAGCGGGACAGGTAGGCGCGCAGCGAGAGCCCCTCGGCTGCCGCTATGGCCGCCAGCCGGTCCTTGGCTTCCTCGGGGATACGGACGTTTGCATCGGACATGGCGTTGCTCCTTCCTGATCCCAGCATAACGGGTACGTACCCGTACCCGTACCCTTGCCCCTGCTGGCAAGGGAAGCGGCAGTCAGCCGGCGGACGGGAGCTCCCGGAGGAAGGCCGACCACGCGGCGGGGGAGACGGTGAGGGAGGGGACGGTGGTGTCCTTGGAGTCGCGAACGTGGACGGTGTGGGGGCAGACAGAGACTTCGACGCAGTCGCCGCCTTGGCCGCCGCTGTAGGAGGACTTCGTCCAGGAGACGGCGACCTCGACACAGTTGCCGCCCTGGTCGCTGCTGTAGCTGCTCTTGAACCAGTTGAGGTCGGTGCTCATAGGGCTCGTGCCACCTGTTCGATGAGTCGTACGGAGTCCTCCGGGGTGTGAGCCTGCGCCCGCAGCTCGCTGTAGCGGGCGAAGCACTCCCCGACCTCCGGCTGTTCGCTCAGAAAGTACCTGCCGCCCTGGCCTTCGACATAGACGAGTTGACTCTTCCGCTCCTCGGTCTCCAGCAGGACGAACGGGCCGCTGAGCCCAGCGTGGGTCCATCGGTCCTCCGGCATGACTTGGATCGCGATGTTGCGCAGCTCGGCGATCTCGCACATGTGGAGAAGGTTCTTCCGTAACACCTCAGGGCCGCCGAGAGGCTTCGTCAGTGCGGCTTTCTCCAGGACGAACGTCGTGAGTGGGGCGGGTTTCCGTTGGAGTACGTGCTGGCGCGCCAACCTGGCCGCGACTCCCGCCTCGATTTCGTCGTCCTCCAGCGGCGGAACGCCACAGTTGAACACCGCCCGTGCGTAGTCCATGGTCTGCAACAGGCCGGGGATGAGGTGGCTCTCGTACATGTGGATCCCTGCCGCCTTCTGCTCCTCCAGTACGTAGTCCTCGAACCACGCAGCCATCCCGCTCGCCGTCACCTCCTCCGCGACCTCCAGAAGTGCACCTTGTGCACCGAGGAACTCGTCCGCGATCGCGACGAAATTGCCCTTCGGGCGACGCTCCCCGCGCTCGATCATCGCCACCTGCGACTTGGAATAGCTCGTCTCGTCGCCCAGCGTCTGCTGCGAAACCTTCGCCCGCTCCCGATAGAACCGCAGCAGTCTCCCGAACGCCTTCGCGGCCCCCGGACTCCCGTTGTTCCCGACGTTCACAACCGACCTCCCCAAGTGCACAACCCCGCACAAACACCCTGTGGCGCTGGTCACAAAGTAGATCCGCTCGCCAAGCTGACGTCATGAACTTGCGCAACTCGCTTGACAGTGTGCCCTCATGGGTGCCCGCCACCGGGCATGCCCTGCGGCACGCGGGCGTCTACTTCGACGCCGTACGGGTTCCCGGGGTGATCGGGCAGGACGTGATGTACCGGCTGCTGTCGTTCACGGACTTCCCGGGCGGGCCGATCATCCGGGAGTGCACCCGGGAGCGGAGTCTGTACTTCCTGCTGCCGCCCGGCGGGTCCGCCGGACGGGTGTGGCCGGCGCCGGCGCGGGCACTGGGGCGGGACGGCAAGGGGTCCGCCTTCGTGGGGATTCCGGCGGTCGACGGGCTGACCTGGCCGCTGAAGTGGCAGTCCCTGCCGACCGACGAGCACCCCTTCGTGGACGGGGAGTTGCTGCACGAGAAGCTCGTCCGCGCGCTCCGCTGAGCGCTCAGGCCGACTCCGGTACCGCTTCCAGCTTCTGCGCGCCGATGCGGCGGATGTGGAGGTCGCCCCACTCCGCCAGGTACTGCAGGGCGGCGTTGAGCTCCGCGCCGTGGTCCGTCAGGGAGTACTCGACCTTCGGCGGGACGACCGCGTAGACCTCGCGGTGCACGAGGCCGTCGTCCTCCATCTCCCGGAGGTGCTGGATCAGCATCTTCTCGCTGACGCCGGGGACGCCGCGGCGGAGTTCGGCGAAGCGGCGGGTGCCGTGGACGTGGAGTTCCCAGAGGATGCTGGACTTCCACTTGCCCGAGACGGCGTCCACGGCCGCGTCGACGCCGCAGGCGTACGGGCCTTTGTTCATCGTCTTCTTCATCTGCCTGCTTACCTTTTGGTGAGTACCCCACTAATTAGTCCGTACTGGTCAACTCTACTGGGGCGTTTGAGGATTGGTTCGTCCTCACCGATACCGTTCCAAGGAGTTCTCATGGTGGACAAGGCTGAGAAGAACCGTCCTCGCGTCAGCGTCCTCGGGCTCGGATCCATGGGTTCCGTCCTGGCCCGGCACCTGATCGACGCCGGGTACGTGACGACCGTCTGGAACCGCACGCCCGGCCGCGCCGATCCCCTCCTCGCGTACGGCGCGACCGAGGCGGAGACCGCCGCGGAGGCGGTCGCCGCGAGTGACGTCGTCGTGGTGTGTCTCTTCGACCACGCCTCCGTCCACTCCGTGCTGGACCCGCTCGCCGGTGAGCTGGCCAGGCGGGCCGTGGTCAATGTGACGACGACCAAGCCGTCCGAGGCGCGGGAGCTGGGCGAGTGGGCGGGCCGGGCGCGGATCCCGTACCTCGACGGGGCGATCATGGCGGTGCCCGGCATGATCGGGCGGCCCGGTGCCACGGTCCTGTACTCCGGGTCGGAGGACGTGTTCACGGAGCACCGGGAGCTGCTCGATGTCTGGGCGGCCAACACGTACTACGGCGAGGACGCCGGGCGGGCGTCGTTGTACGACTTCGCCCTGCTGTCGTCGATGTTCGTGATGTTCGCGGGGTTCATGCAGGGTGCGGCCCTGCTCGCGCCGGCGGGGGTGAGCGCACGGGAGTTCGCGGGGCTGGCCGCACCCTGGCTGACCGCGATGACCGGGGAGCTCGACGGCTACGCGAAGGTCATCGACGGCGGGGACTACGGCGTTCCGGGGGAGATGAGCCTGGACTTCATGAACCTCGGGATCTACGTGGAGGCCGCAGCGGAGGAGGGCGTCGGGGCCGAGCCCATCGCCATGGTGCAGCGGCTGGTCCAGCGTCAGCTCGACGCGGGGCGGGGCGGGGAAGCGTTCGCCCGCATCTTCGAGAGCGTCCGGGAGAGGTCTGCCTGAAGGCGGGGCTCGTCAGAACGCGAAGACCTGCCGCTTCTCCATCGTCGAGCGCAGCTCGCACGCGTTGCCGTACGTCGCCGTCCAGCTGATGCGCTTGCCCTGCCAGACGCCGTCGCCGGTGAGGATCACCGGGTCGTACTGGCGGGTGCAGGCGCGCGTCGGGTACTCCGCGGCGAGTTCGCCGAACCGGCCGTTCACGGCGCTCAGTTCGGCGCAGGCGGCTTCGGGGGCCGGGTGGCTGCCGCCGGGGGTGGGGGCGCAGGTCAGGGTGACGGCGCGGACGACGGTGGCGGTGCCGGCGGTCTCGCCGGTGCCCATGGTGAGCACGAGGGCGGAGGGCGGGTACAGGCCGGTGGTCGCGGCGTCGGCGATGCCGGTGGCGGCGGTGCCGACGAGGGTGAGGCCGGTACAGGCGGCGAGAGCGGTGAGTCGGAAGCTGCTGACGTGACGCACGGGGGTGTCCCTTCGGATGTCAGTGCGAGTGCAGGATGACTGCGGAGGGGAGTCTGGTCGACGCCCTGTGTGATCGCACGTTCGCGCGCTCCCACCCACCGCTTTCCGGCCGCCAGGCCCCACAACCCCCCGACCGACTGGTCGTACGGGCCCTCGGAACCTTTGGGGGCGCCAGTGGTTCAACCTGAAACGGCAGCCTGACCTGCACGGATCCGAAATTGGTTGAGGGGCGGAGGAGTTGAATCCGTATGGGGTCGTCTTGAAAAGACCCGCCCGGCGCCTCGGCGGGCAGCCTCTGACCCCCTGGCCCTTGCTCCTCGCCCCTGCCCCGCGCCTTTGCCCTAGCCCTTGCTCACCGCCGTCAGGATCTCCGGCAGGCGGTGCGCGGTGCGGGGGGCCGCGACCTTCAGGCCCGCCCAGGCGATCAGGGCGCCGTAGGCCGTTCCGGCCGGGAGGACGAGCCAGAGCTGCTCGCGGTGGTCGGTGAGGTGGAGGGTGATCGTCGCGGCGACGACCGGGGCGGACAGGAGGGCCGCGGCGACCATGCCGCCGAGGATCGAGATCCACGCCAGCCCGCCCTGGCCCGGGGCCACGTTCTTGTACGCGCTGTCCTGCGGGATCGAGTACGGGAAGTTCGCCGAGGCCACCGCGCCCGTCGCCACCATCGCGCCGAGCAGCGCGAACGCCAGGCCCAGCGCGTCCGGCAGGGCCGCCCAGTCGCCGAGCGCGGCGGCCGTGGCGACGGTGACGAGGGCGGTGTACGGGAGGGTGATCACGAGCAGGGCCAGGGCCCGCGCCCGCAGCTCCGCGTAGGCGTCCTCGGTCGTGGCGATCGTCTGCGCCACCATCCAGAACGCGGAGGTGTCCTGTCCGAACTGGTTGTACATCTGGATGCCGAGCATCCCCGACGCGAAGCACGCGAAGTAGATCGAGCCGGTCCCCTGCAGGGCGTTGAAGAGGGGGACGATCGCGCCGATCGCCAGCGACGTCACCCACGCCGCCTTCGTCTTCGGGTCCCGCCACACGTACCGCAGGCTCCGCTGCATCACCGCGCCCGTACGGCCCTCCCAGCCGCCCGTCGCGGTCGTGCCCCGCACGCCGGCCGCCTCGATCGTCGAGCCGTCCGGCGCGGTCATCAGGCGCACCAGGCTCCGCCGCCACCACAGCAGCAGCGCCCACAGCGCCGCGCCCGCGAGCAGCAGCCCGGCGGCCGCCCTCCCGTACGCGCCCTCGCTCGCCGCGTCGACGGCGGCGAGCGCCGACGCGGGAGGCAGCCAGCCGACCACCTCCGCCGCCGGGTCCAGCACCCCGAGCCCACCCGCGCGGCCGAGGCGCTGCGCGCCGAAGTTGACCGCCTGGATGCCCACCGCGATCAACAGGCCGCTCAGCACGGCCAGGTCCCGCCCCCTGCGCGAGTTCAGCAGCCGGATGTTCGCCGCCGCGACGGCCCGCGACAGTGCCACGCAGCCCAGGACGACGAGCGGCACCGCGACCACCGCCGCGGCCACGCCCGCCGCCCCGTGCGCGAGGGCCAGCGCGCCGCCCACCGCCAGGCACAGCGTGAACAGCGGACCGATCCCCACCAGCGAGGCCACCGACAACGCCCGCACCAGCGGGCGTGGCCGCAGCGGCAGCATCACGAGCCGCGACGGGTCCAGGGTCTCGTCGCCGCTCGGCACGAACAGCGGCATCACCGCCCAGCCGAGCGCCAGCACGCCGATCAGCAGCACCGCCAGGGTGTCCACGTCCGCGGTGCCGCGCAGCAGGACGAAGGCGAACACCAGCGCCGCCGCGGCCAGCAGGGCGCCGGCCAGGGAGAGGACGAAGACCACCGCCCGGCCCGTCGACTGCCGCAGACCGTTGCGCAGCAGCGCCCACTTGAGGCGGACGAAGACGGGCGTGAGGCCGGATGCCTGCCCGGATGCAGGCGCGGACGACGGCCCGGATGCCGGCCCTTCGGAGACCGCCGCGCTCATCGGCCGCCCGCCCCCGCCCCGCCGCCCAGCCAGTCCAGGGTGTCCCCGGCGGCGTCCCGGCCGTTCGCGCCGACCAGTTCCAGGAACGCGGCCTGCAGGGACGGCGCGTCGCCGCGTACGTCCTTCAGGGGGCCGTGGGCGCGGATCTGGCCGGCGGCCATCACCGCGACCCAGTCGCAGAGCGACTCGACGAGTTCCATCACGTGGCTGGAGAAGACGACGGTCGCGCCCGAGCCGGTGTAGCGCTCCAGGACGCCGCGGATGGTCTGCGCGGAGACGGGGTCGACGCCCTCGAAGGGCTCGTCCAGGAACAGGACCTCGGGGTTGTGCAGCAGCGCCGCCGCCAGGCCGATCTTCTTGCGCATCCCGGTCGAGTAGTCGACGACCAGTCGGTGCTGGGCGCCCGCGAGGTCGAGCACGTCGAGGAGCTGGGCGGCGCGCCGGTCGACCTCGGCGCCGGGCAGCCCCCGCAGCCGCCCGGTGTAGGCGAGGAGTTCGCGGCCGGAGAGCCGCTCGAAGAGCCGCAGGCCCTCCGGCAGGACGCCGATCCGGGCCTTCACCGCGGCCGGGTCCCGCCACACGTCGTGCCCGGCCACCTCGACGCGGCCGTGGTCGGGGCGGAGCAGGCCGGTGATCATGGACAGGGTGGTGGTCTTGCCGGCCCCGTTGGGTCCGACGAGGCCGATGAAGCGGCCGGAGGGGAGGACGAGGTCGACGCCGGCCACGGCGATCTGCGGCCCGAACCGTTTCCACAGCCCCTCGACGCGGACGGCGGGCGGGGGCGCCCCGTCGGTGACCCCGCCCGCCCGTTCCTGCGCGTGCCGCCCTGCGGTCCCGTCGGACATGGCGCCCGCCCTTCCGGTCGTCCCCGTCGTCGCTAGGGAGCCACCTTAGGGCGGGCGCCGCCCCCGTACTCAGGACCGGCGGGCGCGCGCCGCCGCGGCCTCGCGTCCGCAGGCGTACGCGACGGGGCTGATGAGCTCCTCCACGTCCGGCAGCCAGCGGTTGGAGTGGGTGGGGCGGCGGGCCCACTGGACCGCCCCCTGCCCGCCGACACGGGTGGGCGGGGCGGCCACGTAGTGGCCCTCGCCGCGGGCGATCAGGTCGAGGGAGCTCGGGACCCAGCCGAGCTTGCGGATGAGGTCCGGGGCCTTGGCGGCCGCGCCGGGCAGCACGAAGAACATCATGCGGCGGTCGGGGGTGCAGGTCACCGGCCCGAGGGTGAGGTCCATCCGTTCCATGCGGGCCAGGGCGAGGAAGCCGGCCGACTCGGGCACGTCGAGCACGTCGAAGGTGCGGCCGGTCGGCAGCAGGATCGAGGCCCGGGGCTGCTTGCCCCAGATCCGGCGGGCCGCGACGGCGCTGCCGGTGGCCTGGGTCGCCCAGTCCGGTCTGGCGGCGTGCGCGCCGGGCATGGGGCAGCCGGCGTCGCCGCAGGAGCAGCGCTCGGCGCCCTCCACCGGCTCCAGCCAGGTGCCGGCGAACACGTCCCAGTGCCGTTCTTCCGCATACCGCACGGCGCTGTCCAGCAGCTGTTCGCCGCGCTGCTTGGGGATCTGTGCGGCTTCCGTGACTCCGATGGTCTCTTCCACGCACCACTCAACTCCCGCCGTCACCTGGGGTTACGGGCGTCACGGAGAGCCGTTCGGCGCATCGATCCTGCACGCGGGGCGCATGGATGCACGGGCGGGGGCGCGCGTGCGGGCGGGGAGCGGCGGACGGGTAGCCAGAGTCGGGGGGCGTCGACAGAAGCGCGGTGGGTGCCGTGGTCGATGCGTCCGGTTTCGCGTGTTCACATCGGCATTGACCGGATATTCGCCGGGCAGTGATCACTCGGTTCGATCACGTCCGGCCTCAGGGGGTTCAACATGGCAGCCAGGCCTCTCGTCGCCCGTCAGCCCAACGAACGGCTGCAGGCGCTCATCCAGGAAGCCGGGTGCTCCAACGCCGGCCTCGCCCGTCGGGTCAACATGGTCGGCGCGGAGCGCGGCCTCGACCTGCGGTACGACAAGACGTCCGTGGCGCGGTGGCTGCGCGGCCAGCAGCCGCGCGGCCGGGCGCCCGGGATCATCGCCGAGGCGCTGGGGCGCAAACTCGGCCGCACGGTCACGATCGACGAGATCGGGATGGCCAACGGCAAGAACCTGGCGTCGGGAGTGGGCCTGCAGTTCTCGCCGACCGTCACCGGGGCGATCGAGCAGGTCTGCGAGCTGTGGCGGAGCGACGTGGGCCGGCGGGACTTCCTGTCCGGCTCGGTGGTCGCCGCCTCGGCGCTGGTCGAGCCGAGCCGCGACTGGCTGATCACCGGCGCGGACGGGCAGGTGGCGCGGTCCGCCGGGGCGCGGGTCGGGGCCTCGGACGTGGCGGCGGTGCGGGAGATGACGCACGCGCTGGTCGATCTGGACCACCGCTTCGGCAGCGGGCACGTGCGGCCGGTGGTGGTGCACTACCTGAACAGCGTGGTCGCGGGGATGCTGTCGGGGGCGTACCGGGAGTCGGTGGGGCGGGAGTTGTTCGCCGCGGTGGCCCGACTGACCGAGCTGGCCGGGTACATGGCCGTGGACACCGGGCAGCCGGGGCTCGCGCAGCGGTACTACATCCAGGCGCTGCGGCTCGCGCAGGCCGCGGGGGACCGGGCGTACGGGGGCTACGTGCTCGCCGCCTCGATGAGCCATCTCGCCGCGCAGCTCGGAAACCCGCGGGAGATCGCGCAGTTGGCGCGGGCCGCGCAGGAGGGGGCGCGGGGCCGGGTCACGCCGCGGGCCGAGGCGATGTTCCTGGCGGCGGAGGCGCGGGGGCACGCGCTGCTCGGCGACGGGCACACGTTCGACGCGGTCGCGGGCCGGGCGGTACGGGCCCTGGAGCAGGCCGATCCGGAGTCCGGCGACGACCCGGCGTGGATCGCGCACTTCGACCAGGCGTACCTCGCCGACGAACTGGCCCACGGACACCGGGACCTGGGGCGCGCCGAGGAGGCGGCGCGGGCCGCGCAGGAGGCGCTGGGCGGGCTGCCGGAGACCCGGGCGCGGCGACGGGCGATCGGCCTGGTGCTGCTGGCCTCCGCGCAGGTGCAGCGACGCGAGGTCGAGGAGGCGTGCCACACCGGCACCCGCGCCCTCGAACTCCTCGGCACACTGCGGTCGTCGCGGGGCGCGGAGTACCTGGAGGACCTGCAGCAACGCCTGGAGCCGTACGCGGCTGAGCCCGCGGTACGGGAGTTCGGGGCGCGGCTGGAGATCCAGGCGGCGTAGGCGCTCCGCTGGGTGGTCGTGCCGTGTCCGCAGGTCCGTTGTGGCTGGTCGGGCCCGCGCGGCGGAGCCGCAAATGGCACAGCCCCGCGCCCCTGTACGGAGCTTGGCGTGACCGAAGACACACACGTGTGCGCGTCGCTGGATGCACCCGGTAGCGTGAACCGACGCTTCCGTAAGTGGATCAAGGTAGATCGGTAGGAGTCCCGGTGACGCAGAGCGGACAGGGTCCGGACCCGCAGCTTCCCGCGGTACGGCCCACGCACGAGGGTGTCGTGCTGCCCGCGGAGGGCGGTGTGCCGGGCGAGCCCGTCGGCGGCCCGGCCGGAGGGCAGCCGTGGGGCGGCGCCTGGGGCCCGGGCGCCGGGCAGCAGCCCGCGGCGCCGCCGGTCTCCCAGCCGCTGCCGCCGGAGACGCTCCCCGGCGGCGCCGCGGACATGCAGGCGACCCAGTACATCGCCCCGATCCCCGCGACCGGCCAGGGCGGACAGCCGGGTGGGTACGGGACGCCTCCGCAGGGCGGGCACGGGCAGCCGGGCGCCCAGGACGGATACGGCTTCCCGGGCCCGGCGGCCGCCGGACCGGCCGCTCCCGCCGCCCCCGCTCCGCAGGCCGGCTACGGCTTCCCCGGGCCGGCCGCGGCCGGGCCCGCGACGCCCGCTCCGCAGGCCGGCTACGGCTTCCCGGGGCCCGCCGCCCAGGCCGGCTACGGCTACCCCGGCCCCGCCGCCGCGCCGGGCGGTGCGGCGGACCTGCAGGCCACCCAGCACATACCCCCGGTCGCCGCGCAGGGCGCCTCGGACGACACGCGGTTCCTCGGCACCGGCCCGCTGCCGCCGCAGGGCGGCAACGCCGGCGGCGGGGACGCCGAGGCGACGCAGTACCTGCCACCCGTGCCCGCGCAGCCGCAGGGCGAGCGCACCCAGCCGCCCGCCGAGTTCGACAACCTGTTCCGCAGCGAAGGCACGCAGCAGATGCCGCGTCAGCCGCAGTTCCAGCAGCAGCAGTTCAACGCGCCGCCGCCGTCGTTCCAGCAGCAGGCCCCGCAGCCCTCGTACGGGCACCGGCAGGACGACGACTACGGCTACGACCCCGAGCCGCGCCGCAAGGTCCCCGGCGCGCTGATCGCCGCCGTCGTGGTCGGCTGCGTGGTCCTCGGTCTCGGTGTGGGCGCGCTGCTCGGCGGCGGGGACGACAAGGGCGACGACACCGGAAAGAACGTCGCCGCCACCTCCGCCGCCCCGTCCACGGGGCCCTCCGAGCCCGCCCAGAGCGACGACCCGGCCGAACCGCAGGCGAAGGCGCTCGACAAGCTGCTTGCGGACAGCAACGACAGCCGCGACGCGGTGATCCGATCCGTCGGCAACATCCGCCAGTGCAAGAACCTCGACCAGGCCGCCAGTGACCTGCGCGGCGCGGCCCAGCAGCGCCGCGGCCTGATCACCCGGCTGAACGCGCTCACCGTCGACAAGCTGCCGCAGCACACCGAGCTGACCGCCGCGCTCACCAAGGCCTGGCAGGCGTCGGCCTCGGCGGACGACCACTACGCGGCCTGGGCGGACCAGATGAAGGGCCGGAAGGCCTGCAAGGGCGGCAAGGCCCGGGACACCGGCCAGAGCGCCGAGGCCACCAGGAAGAGCGGCGAGGCGACCACCGCCAAGCGCGAGGCGGCCGGGCTGTGGAACCCGACCGCCGACAAGTACGGGCTGACCAAGCGCCAGCCGCACCAGCTGTAGTCCCGCGCGGGGCCGCGCGGCGTCCTACGGGGCGCTGCGCACGGTCTCGCCGACGTCGACGAAGCCGGGCTTCTGGGCCACCAGGCGGCCCTGGCGGACGACCTGGAAGGTCACCTCGGAGTTGACGATCCGCGGGAAGTCGGTGGCGCCGAGCATGTCCTCGTAGCGCCAGCGCAGCGGCGGGGTGAGACCGCCGGTGTCGATCTCCGCGCCCTGGTCGAGGGCGCGGGCGATCCGCAGCGGGGTGATCTCGTCCTTGTCGAGGTTCTCGACGACCTTCTTCAGGACCGTGTACGCGATCCAGGTCGTCTGGACGCCCGCGTCGGCCGGGTCGATGCGGTTGTCCTCGAAGGCGTGCTCCTTGATGACCTTGAGCATCGGCGACCAGGCCGGGTCGCTCGCGTCGGGGTACCAGCCGGTGACGTACGCGCCCTCGAAGGGGCTGCGCGAGCCGCCGGTGCGGTCGACCAGCGGCTGGCCCACGCTGCCGAGCACGGAGGAGATCCGCACCTCGTCGTCGTCGGACTCGGGCAGCCGGCGGAAGGAGTCGAAGAAGGTCTGGGTGCGCTCGCCGAGCACGGCGGTGACGCAGCCCTTCTTGCGGCCGGCCTTCCTGCGGGCCTCGGTGGCCTTCTCGGTGTACTCGCCGGCGTCCTCGACGGCCGGGATGTCGGCCGCGGTGCGGTGGCTGGAGCGCTGCAGGCCGGAGTTGAGCAGCGTCGGCAGCTTGTCGCCGGCGACGGTGTCCGGGCGGACGAGGGAGACGCGGCTGCAGGACTCGCCGAGCTGCATGCCGTGGCCGGCGATGAGCGCGGCCTGGCCGCCGTTGACGGGGTAGGAGAGGTGGCTGGAGAACTCGGCCTCGGACAGGCCGTAGCCGCCGATGTACGGGATGCCGGCGGCCTCCAGCGGGGCCATGAAGGAGCGGCCGTGCTGGCTGTACGAGCCGACGACGGCGTCGACGCCCTCGCGGACCGCGCGCCGGGCGCAGGCGGAGGCGCCGGAGGAGGAGTTCTCCTCGTTGCAGCTGAGGACGCGTACCTCGTGGCCGTCGATGCCGCCGCCGGCGTTGATCCAGCGGCCCCAGGCCTGGGCCATGGCGGGCATTCCGGGCATGTTGGTGGCGCGGGTGTTGTCGGGAGCCCAGGTCATCACCGTGATGGGCTCCCTGGAGCCCCCCGAGACTCCAGGGATCATGCCGCACCCGGTGAGCAGCGACGCGCCGGCCGCCGCGGCCGTCGCGCATGCGAGGAGTGAGGTCATTCGCCTACCGGTCATGGCCATGCACAATTCCGCCTCACGGGTAACGCTGGAGTGTGCGGGATCCAACGCTCGGTGACATCGAGGTGAATTGCGGGGGCCACGGTGAGACAGGGAGGGGCTTCGTCCGCTTGATCGACTGGGGAACGTACGATCGAACGGTGTCCAGTCCTGTTTCCGGTTCGGTGAACTCTTCCCGTCGCGGCCGTCGCTCCTCCACCATGGGCGGCATGCCGCTCAACGACATGCCGTGGTGGCGCTGGCGCAGCAATGTGCGTTCGGCGCTGCACATGCTCTCCGATCCCGTCTTCCACCAGGAGGCCTGGCTGGCCGGCCTCGAGGGGTACGGCGACGTCACCGACGCCGTCTACCGCCTGGTCGAGGACACCTGGCTGGACAACTGGTCCGCCGAGAAGTACGTCGGGACGATCTTCCGCGACTCCGGCGAGGCCGCGCTGGTCGACGTCGCCGTGCTCCGCGTGCTGCGGATCATGCACCAGGTCGGGGCGGACGCCCCGGTCTCCGCGTTCCTGGAGCACCACGGGTGGCCGGAGGCGGTGCGGGCCGCCCGCGAGGCGCACGTGCGGATGGCGACGGCGGACGGGGAGGACCCGGACGCGCCGCCGCGCTCGCTGGACGTGCTGCGGATCATGACGGGCGCGGCGTAGGGGTCTGCCGGGGATTGCCGGACGGTCCGCCTGACGGACGCGGTCCGGCGGGGTGCCGCGACTGTGGCAGCCTATGAGGATGACTGACCAGTACGTCCTCACGCTCTCCTGCCCGGACAAAAAGGGCATCGTGCACGCCGTGTCGAGCTACCTGTTCATCACCGGATGCAACATCGAGGACAGTCAGCAGTTCGGAGACCGTGACACGGGTCTCTTCTTCATGCGCGTCCACTTCTCCGCCGAGGCGCCGGTCACCGTGGAGAAGCTGCGGGCCAGCTTCGCGGCGGTGGGCGACTCGTACGCCATGGACTGGCAGATCCACCTGGCCGAGGAGCGCATGCGGGTCGTGCTCATGGTGTCGAAGTTCGGCCACTGCCTGAACGACCTGCTCTTCCGCTCCTCGATCGGCGCGCTGCCGGTGGAGATCGTCGCCGTGGTGTCCAACCACACGGACTTCGCCGAGCTGGTGGCCTCGTACGACATCCCGTTCCGGCACATCCCGGTGACGAAGGACAACAAGGCGCAGGCCGAGGCCGAGTTCCTCGAGCTGGTCCGCGAGGAGAACGTCGAGCTGGTGGTGCTCGCCCGCTACATGCAGGTGCTCTCCGACGACCTGTGCAAGCAGCTGGCGGGCCGGATCATCAACATCCACCACTCGTTCCTGCCGAGTTTCAAGGGCGCGAAGCCGTACCACCAGGCGCACGCACGCGGCGTCAAGCTCATCGGCGCCACCGCGCACTACGTGACCGCGGACCTCGACGAGGGGCCGATCATCGAGCAGGAGGTCGAGCGCGTGGGCCACGAGGTCACCCCCGACCAGCTCGTGGCGGTCGGACGCGACGTGGAGTGCCAGGCGCTGGCCCGCGCGGTGAAGTGGCACGCCGAGCGGCGGATCCTGCTGAACGGCCGCCGCACGGTGGTCTTCGCGTAGGTCCCCGTCCTTACAGCCGGCTCAGCGACGCGGCGGCGAACAGGACGTCCCTGATCGCCTCGCGGTCGCCGTCCTGCCCCGCCGCGGCCTCCTGCGGCGGCACGTGGCCGGCGAGCAGCTGGCAGAACTCGACGCCGTCCATCGCGACCTGGGCCACCGCCCGCTCGGCGGTGCCGAGGGCGGCCGGGGAGTCCAGGGCGATGTACCAGTGGCCGCCGCCCGTGCCCTCGATCTCCAGGTGCAGCGAACGGCCCGCCGCGCCCCCCGCGACCAGGTGCCGCGGCGGGGACGCGAGTCCCGCGCGCCGGCGGTGGGCCAGGGCGGCCGGCAGCAGCCGGGCGGCCAGGTCGATCATGGCGTGCAGATGGGCGCCGCCGGGCGGGGCGTACGGGTAGTCCACCGCGTTCGCGAGGTCGTCGGCGTGCACCCAGCACTCGAAGGCCCGCTCGAGCAGGGCGTCGCGCAGCGGCAGGGCGAAGTCCCCGTACGGCACGGTCAGGTCGGCGACACCGTTGCCGGCGAAGGAGGCGGTGCGCACCAGGGTGTGGCTCTGCTCGCGCCAGGGCGTACGGATGTCGCGGGAGGGCGGGTGGTGCCCGCTCGCCCAGTACGCCTCGGTGCGCGCGGTCGGCGAGGCCCCGGCGGTACGGGCGAGCTCGCCGAGCGGGTCGTCGAGGCCCAGGGCGCGGGCGACGAGGCCGTCCACGGCGAGGAGATGGCCGATGACCCCGGCGACGGTGGTGCGGCGGCTGTGCTGCCGCTCGCCCTCGAACCACTTCAGCCGTACCGGGGCGTGCCACTCGGAGTCCCCGATGTCGCGGAGCAGCGCGTCGAGCCGCGCGGTCTCGGCGTCGTACGAGGTCGCCCAGTCGGGCACGGGGATCCGGGCGGGCCGCCGCCCGAGACAGTTCTCGAGCACGCGGGACCGCAGCATCGGATCGAGGTCCAGGTCCCGGTCCTCGTGCAGCAGCCCCACCGCGTCCCGCAGCCGCAACGCCTCGTCCGCGCAGTCCGCACACTCGGTCAGATGCGCCTCGACGGCCTGTGTCTCCTCCCCGGAACAGGCGGCGAGCGCCCACGCCCCGAGCAGCGACTTGAGATGCCGGTGGGGCAGGACGAGGGACGGCGGGGCCGCCTCCGGCGCGGTGAAGGCGGGGGCGCCCGCGGACCCGGCCGGGTCCGCGGGCGCACCGGACTCGACGGGCACGCCGGGCCCGACCGGCTCGACGGACTCGGCGGGTACGCCGGGCTCGACGGGCACGCCGTACGCGATCGGCGCGTCGGACTCCGGTTCGGCCGGTACGCCGGACTCGACGGGCGCGTCGCCCTCGCCGCCGTCGCCGGGCCTGGTGGGCGGTCCGAAGCGCGCGGGATCCCAGGCCGTGGCCGGGGCGCCCAGGGCCTCGGGCTCCGGCTGTTCCGGTTCCTCACCGTCCGCCGCGGCCGGTGGGCGGGTGAGGTCCGCGTGGTCGTCCGCCGAGCGTCTCGGGCCCGGTATGCGGGGGAAGCGGGGGGCGTGGTCCGGTTCCTCCGGGGTGTCGTCGGGGTGGCTCACAGGGCACGTCCGTAGCCCGGCGGCGCGGAGCCCGTGTGGGCGGTGGACAGCAGCTGGAGGCCCAGGCGCAGGCGGCGGCGGGCCTCCTCCTCCGTCACGCCCAGGTCCGCCGCCGTCTGGCGGTAGTCGCGGCGGCGCCGGTACGCGAGGTCCAGCGCGGCACGCAGCGGCGCGGGCATGGACAGCGCGATGTAGTCGGCGCGGGCCGCCACCGACGCGCGGTGCACCTTCTGCTCCAGCTCCTCCGCCGTGCCCGCGCCGGCCTCCGTCTCGCGCAGCCGCTGCACCGCCTGCCGGCGGGTCAGGTGCGCGAGCCAGGCGCGCAGACTGCCCTGCTTCGGGTCGTACGCGTCGGGGTGCTCCCAGACGTGGCCGAACACCTCGCGGGTCACCCGGTCCGCCGCCGCGTCGTCGTCGAGCACCCGGTGCGCGAGGTTGTGGACGAGGGAGGCGTAGCGGTCGTACAGCTCACCGAGCGCCGCCGCCTCCCCGCGGGCCAGTCGCTGCTGCATCCGGCGGTCCCGGCGCGGTGGCGTGTCCTTCGCCATACGAACCCCTCCCGGCTGCCCTCCCGACCCGACTGCAACTCGACAGTAGTGCGCCGTGCCGACCTGCACCTCCCTTTGCGCCAAGAGCGCACCGGCCCGGTGAGGGGATGGTAGGAAAAGCGTCACACTCGGGTGAACGGGTTTCGACTGCGCCGAACGGGGCAGCGGGAGGGGACGGGAAGGGCATCCTCCGCTTGCCTTCGCCTCCGGAAAGGTTCGCACCGTGACGCTCAGAGTCGACGTGCACGAGCAGAACTCCTGGACCGTGCTGCGGATCAGCGGCGAACTCGACCTGGCCACCTCGCCGGTGATCCGCCGCAGGGTCCACGACGCGGTCGCCATAGGCCGGCACGACGTGGTCCTCGATCTGTCCGCCGTGCGGTTCTGCGATTCCAGCGGGGTCGGCGTGCTCATCGCCTCCCGCCGCCTCATGCACTCCTGCCGCGGCCGCCTGCGCCTGATCCTGCCCGCGCAGGGCGCGCCGGCCGGCTCCCACGTGAACCGGGTGCTCGCCGCCCTCGGCGTGCGCCGGCTGTTCGACGTCTTCGAGGACGTCACCGCCGCGACCTGCGACCAGGCCCAGCCACTGTCCGCATAGGGCCCGCGCGGTCCCCGTACGGCGTGTCCGCATCGTGGGAGGACGAGGTCCGTGTCGTCGGCCCCCTCGGCAGCGCGGCCCTCGGCGACGTACCCTCCGCACCATGGACTCCACGGACGCCGACGCGCTGTACCGCCGCCGCCTCGCCAACCGTTTCCGTGCCTTCGACCAGGACGGCGACGGCACCATCTCCCGTGAGGACTTCACGACCGCCGCGAAACGCGTCCTCGCCGCGTTCGACGTGCCGTTCCGCTCGGACAAGGGCCAGGCGCTGTGGAGCGGCGCCGAGGCGTTCTGGCAGGGCATGGCGGGGATCGCCGATGTCGACGGCGACCAGAAGGTCAGCCACGACGAGTTCGTCGGCGGCGCCGCCAAGCGGCTGCACGACCACCCGGAGCGGTTCGCCGAGATCGCCCGGCCGTTCCTGCACGCGCTGCTCGCCGTCGCCGACACGGACGGCGACGGCCGCGCCGAGACCAAGGACGTGGAGAAGGCCCTGCTGGTCCTCGGCGTGGAGCCGCACATGGCCGCGCTGAGCGCCGAGTCCCTCGACACGGACCGCTCGGGCACGGTCGAGGAGGAGGAGGCGATCACCGCCTTCGCCCGGTACTTCATGACCAACTAGCCGCCCGCCGCAGCTCGCGCGTCACGCGCCGTACCGCTCCCTGAGCTTGTACTTCAGCACCTTCCGCAGCGTCTCGTTGCGCGGCAGGGCCTCGACCACCTCCAGCTGCTCCGGCAGCTTGTGGACCGACAGTCCCGCGCCGCGCAGGAAGCCCGCGAGCTCCGGGAGGGTCAGCGGCGGCGTGCCCGCCGGCTGTTCCACGACCGCGCACACCCGTTCGCCGCGCTCCGCGTCCGGCAGGCCGATCACGGCGGCGTCGCCGACCGACGGATGGGTGTGCAGCAGGTCCTCGATCTCCTTGGCCGAGATGTTCTCGCCCTTGCGGATGATGATGTCCTTGATCCGGCCGGTGAGGACGAGGTGTCCGCCCTCCGTGACGTGCCCGACGTCCCCGGTCCGCAGGAAGCCGTCCTCGTCGAACGCGGCCGCTGTCTGCTCCGCGTCGAGGTACCCCCGGCACACGGCCTCGCCGCGCAGCCGCACCTCGCCGTCCCCGGCGATGCGTATCTCCATGCCGGCCGGCGGGCGGCCCTCCGTCGTCGCCAGGTTCTCCGCCGTGTCCTCCGGATCGCCCATGGTGATCATCGGGACCTCGGTCATGCCGTAGCCGTGGGTGAGCTGGCAGCCCAGCTCGCGGACCACGGCGTGATAGATCTCCGGCGGCTTCGGCGCGCCGCCGCCGGCCAGGAGGCGCAGCGTCGGGATGACCTTCTCGCCGGGCTGCCGGCGCTGCTCGGTGAGGAACATCGAGTAGAAGGCCGTGGAGCCGCCCGCCACGGTGACGCCGTGTCTGCGGTACTCCTCCAGGGCGTCCGGCAGCTGGAACTGTTCGAACATCACCGCCGGGAATCCGTACAGCAGCAGCATCACTGTGTAGTCGGGGCCGGCGATGTGCGCGTACGGGAACGCCATCGAGCCCACGTCGTCCGGGGTGAGCCGCAGCGCGTGGGCGAGGCAGGAGCCGCCGGCGATCAGCGAACGGTCGGTGTGCAGCACGCCCTTGGGATCGGAGGTGGTGCCGGAGGTCCAGTAGATCCAGCGGACGTCCTCCCCGGACGAGGGCGGGGCGGGGAGCACGGACGGATCCCCGTCGGGGAGGGCGTCGTACACCTCGAAGACCCCGCGGGCGCCGAGCCGCCGGGCCATCTCCGTGTGGTCGTGGCCGCGCCAGACGCCCGGTACGGCGAAGTGCTCGGCCCGCGACTCGCGCAGCGCGAAACCGACCTCGCGGTCCCGGTAGAAGGGGATCACCGGGGACTGCACGGCCCCGAGCCGGGCCAGCGCGAAGGAGAGCAGCGCGGTCTCGATCCGGGTGGGCAGCTGCCAGGCGACGACCGTGCCGGGGCGCACGCCCCGGTCGTACAACCCGGCGGCCACCCGCTCCGCGCGGTCCCGTAGTTCGCCGAAGGCGAGGGTGCGGTCGCCCTGGAGGAGGACCGGGCGGTCGGGGGTGAGTGCGGCGCGGCGCTCGACGAGTTCCCAGAGCGTGCGGGACTCGCCGAGGGCGTGGGCGGTGTCGGTCACGGTCACGGCGGCTCCCTCGGACTGCGGGCGGGCTGACGGATGTTCCCCGGCGGCTGCGTCTGACGTTGCGTCAGATCGTGCGGAGAGCGTAGGGCCCTGCTCCTTGTCGGTCCAGGGGTGCGGGGCTAGCCTGCGTTCTGACGGGTCATCAGATAAGGGTGGACTACGTACGTGCCACGGAGGCGTCCCATGACCGAACTGCCCCGGATCGTCAGCGTCGACGACCACGTGATCGAACCGGCCCATCTCTTCGAGACCTGGCTCCCCGCCAAGTACCGGGACCGCGGGCCCCGGCCGCTCACCGCCGGCATCGGCGAGCTCGCCTACGTCGGCGGGAAGTACCAGATCACGATGGACCCCGACGGCCCGCCCACCGACTGGTGGATCTACGAGGACCTCAAGTTCCCGTACAAGCGGAACATCGCCGCCGTCGGCTTCGACCGCGACGAGATGACGCTGGAGGGCATCACCCGCGAGGAGATGCGGCGCGGCTGCTGGGACCCCAAGGCCCGGCTCGCGGACATGGACCTCAACCACGTCGAGGCGTCGCTCTGCTTCCCGACCTTCCCGCGCTTCTGCGGCCAGACCTTCGCCGAGGCCAAGGACAAGGAGGTCGCGCTCGCCTGCGTCCGGGCCTACAACGACTGGATGGTGGAGGAGTGGTGCGGCGACAGCGGCGGCCGGCTGATCCCGCTCTGCCTCATCCCGCTGTGGGACGTCGACCTGGCGGTGGCCGAGATCCGGCGCAACGCGGCCCGTGGCGTCCGGGCGGTGACGTTCTCCGAGATCCCCACGTACCTCGGCCTCCCGTCCATCCACTCCGGCTACTGGGACCCGTTCTTCGCGGTCTGCCAGGAGACGGGGACGGTGGTCAACATGCACATCGGGTCGTCGAGCCAGATGCCGGCGGCGTCTCCGGACGCGCCTCCGGCCGTGCAGGCGTCGCTGAGCTTCAACAACGCGATGGCGTCGATGATGGACTTCCTGTTCAGCGGGGTGCTCGTGAAGTTCCCGCGGCTCAAGCTCGCGTACAGCGAGGGCCAGATGGGGTGGATCCCGTACGCCCTCGAGCGCGCCGACGACGTGTGGGAGGAGCACCGGGCCTGGGGCGGGGTCAGGGACCTGATCCCCGAGCCGCCGTCCACGTACTACTACCGGCAGATCTTCTGCTGCTTCTTCCGCGACAAGCACGGCATCGCCTCGCTCGACGTCGTCGGCCGCGACAACGCCACCTTCGAGACCGACTACCCGCACGTCGACTCGACCTTCCCGCACACCAAGGAGGTCGCCCTCGACCACGTGAAGGGCCTCGACGACGAGACGGTGTACAAGCTGATGCGCGGCAACGCGATCCGGATGCTGGGCCTGGACCTCGTCTGATGGACCTCGCGTACACGGACGAGGAGGAGGCGTTCCGGGCCCGGCTGCGGGAGTGGCTGGCGAAGGTGCTGCCCACGCTGCCGGAGCGGCCCGACCCGCTGGACTGGCCGGGACGGCGGGCGTACGACTGCGGCTGGCAGCGGCGGCTGTACGACGCCGGGTACGGGGAGGTCCACTGGGACGCGTCCCCGACCCGCCGGCTGATCTTCCTGGAGGAGACCGAGCGGGCCGGAGCGCCGTACGTCGGCGCGAACTTCGTCGGGCTGCTGCACGCCGGGCCGACGATCGCCGCCGAGGGCACGCCGGAGCAGCGCAAGCGCTGGCTGGAGCCGGTGCTGCGGGGCGACGAGGTGTGGTGCCAGGGCTTCAGCGAGCCGGACGCCGGCTCGGACCTCGCGGCGCTGCGGACCCGGGCGGTACGGGACGGCGACGCGTACGTGGTGACCGGCTCCAAGATCTGGACCTCGCACGCGGAGGTCGCCGACTGGTGCGAACTCCTCGTGCGGACCGACCCGGACGCGCCGAAGCACCGCGGGATCACATGGCTCGCCATGCCGATGTCGAGCCCCGGGATCACGGTGCGACCGCTGCGGACGCTCGCCGGGTCCACCGAGTTCGCGGAGATGTTCCTCGACGAGGTCCGGGTGCCGGTCGGCAACCGGGTCGGGGACGAGAACGACGGCTGGCGGGTCACGATGGTGACCCTGTCGTTCGAGCGCGGCACGGCGTTCGTCGGCGAGGTCGTCGCCTGCCGACGGGTGCTCGGCGAACTGGCGCGCGCGGCGCGGGAGAACGGGACCTGGGACGACCCGGTGATCCGGCGCCGGCTCGGGCGGCTCGGCGCGGAGTTCGGCGCGCTGTGGCGGCTCACCCAGTGGAACGTCAGCGAGGCGGAGGCCGGCGGCGCGGGCGGGGTGCCGGGGGTCGGCGGCTCCGTCTTCAAACTGCGGTACTCGCACGCGCGCCAGGAGCTGTACGACGCCGCCGCGGCGGTCCTCGGGCCGGACGCGCTCGACCTGGGGCGGGAGTGGAACCTGGACCGGCTGTCCTCGCTGTCGTACACCATCGCGGCGGGCACGTCGCAGATCCAGCGGAACATCGTCGCCGAGCGGATCCTCGGCCTGCCGAAGGGGCGGTGAGCCGGCCATGGACTTCCGGCTGACGGAGGATCAGAAGGCGCTGCGAGCGGGCGTGCGGGAGCTGTTGGCCCGGCGGTTCGACCTGCGACGCGCCGTGGACGCGGGGCCGGTGCTCGACCGTGCGCTGTGGCGGGAGCTGGGCGAGGCGGGGTTCTTCGCGCTGCGGGTTCCGGAGGAGCGGGGCGGGGTGGGGCTGGGGGCGCCGGAGGCGGTGCTCGTCTTCGAGGAGGCGGGGCGGGTGTTGCTGCCGGGGCCGTTGATCGCCACGCATCTGGCGGCGGAGGTTGTGCCGGGGGCGGCGGAGGGGGAGGCCGTGGTGACCTCGGTGGACGGGGGGTTGGTGGAGTGGCTGGACGAGGCGGAGGTGGTGATGGGGGACGTGGAGGGCGCCGTACCGGTGCGGTCGGTCGACCCGCTCACGCCCTTGCACAGGGTGCCGTCGCGGGCGCCGGGCGCCGGCGGTGAACTCGCCTCGCTGCTCTCCGCCGCCGAGCAGCTCGGGAGTGCTGCTGCCGTCACCGGCACGGCCGTCGGCCATGCCCGTACCCGTTCCCAGTTCGGGCAGGTCATCGGGGCGTTCCAGGCTGTGAAGCATCTCTGCGCGGGGATGCTCGTGCGGGTCGAGGTGGCGCGGGCGGCTGTGTACGGCGCTGCGGTGACGCTCGACCCCGTCGAGGTCGCCGGGGCGAAGCTGCTCGCCGACGAGGCGGCCGTGCAGTGCGCGCGGGACTGCCTGCAGGTGCACGGCGGCATGGGGTTCACCTGGGAGGCGGACGTGCACCTGCACCTGAAGCGGGCCTGGGTGCGGGCCGAGCGGTGGCCGACCGAGGCGGTCGCCGAGGAGACGGTCGCGGCCGCGTTGTGACCCGGAGCGCCCCGTGCGCTCACGGAGCGTCGATATCGGGTTGTGTCCTTCACCGGGGCCGTCACGGCCCGGAGTCGGGGCCCTGCTCCGGTACGCTCCGTGGGATGCGAGTGGTTCTCAGCCCGGTACCCGCCGGTGTCGCCCCAGCGGCGGCATCGCTCCCGGGAATGCCCGCCGCTCGCGGCCCGTGGAGGCGTTCTGCGCCCTCCTGTTCGACTCCCCGCAGCGTGCGTCGCACAGTATGCACCACGCGTACTCCTTCGCGCTGGAATATGCCCGAAGCGCTTGTTGCGGTGACTGTACGTCAACCATGCTGTCTCACAAGGGAATCACGTTCCGTGATGACCGGTTTGTCAGTGAGGCGCGAGGCGATGTGTCCGCCGGTTCGGATGGTGTGAGCGGTGCAGGTGCTTCAGGTTCAGTTGGAGGTCGGGCCGGACCCGGCTGAGGTGGGACGCGCCCGGCGTTGGGCCCGTTCGAGGCTCGCCGGTTCGGGCATAGGGGATGACGAGCCGCTGGCCGAGACGCTGGTGCTGCTCATCTCCGAACTCGTGACGAACGCCGTGGTGCACACGGGCTGCCCGGCCGTGCTGCGGATGCTGTTCGGGGCGGGCGTGCCCGAGGCCGGGACGGTACGGGTGGAGGTCGCCGACGCGAGCGACTGCCCGCCGCGGCCCCGGCACGCCGGCGGCGAGGAGACCAACGGGCGCGGCCTGGAGCTGGTCGACGGGCTCGCCGACAGGTGGGGCTGGCAGCCCGAGGGGCGCGGCAAGCGGATCTGGTGCGAGGTCGACCGCAGTGGGTACGAGAAGGCCGCGCCCGGCTTCGAGGCGCACGGTTTCGAGGCTCCCGGTGTCATCACGTATCACGCGTAACGGGTAAATCCTCCGCAACCCGTTGACGGTTCGTGCCCGAGTGATCACCCTGGGGTGAGCGATTCGTCGCGAGGGGACGACGAGGGACGGGCTGCCTGTGTGCGGCCGCCCTCGACGAGTGCGGGTCGTGGCGGGGTGGCGGCCGCGATGCCGTGCTCGGGGCGCGCGTGTGCGCGCCGCCACCCGGAAGCCCGTGTGCGGGCTCAGTGGATCGCGACCGGTGCGACCAGACCTCCCGTGCCGCCGACGAACGGCTCGGGTGTCGCGGAGAGCAGGAACGCGTACTTCCGCTCCTGTGCACAGGCTGTGGACAACTTTTCCAGATTCCAGTTCTGGCCCTGCAGCATCCCCATCTCGACCAGGTCCAGGGCGTGGACCGGAAGCCACAGGTTCTCGATCTCCGGCGGGAAGATCTCGAAGGTGAG
The DNA here is from genome assembly GCF_045348655.1 of Streptomyces solicamelliae. Taxonomy (NCBI): domain Bacteria; kingdom Bacillati; phylum Actinomycetota; class Actinomycetes; order Kitasatosporales; family Streptomycetaceae; genus Streptomyces; species Streptomyces solicamelliae. The sequence goes on along the minus strand of NZ_CP160404.1, from coordinate 3,090,465 downwards.
GGTGTCGTTCGCGACCGCGGCGACGTCGTGGGCGTGGAACCACTCCGGGGTGCGGACCGAGAGTCCGGGGGACGGGAACGCGTACCCGTGCCTGTCCCCGGCGAGGTACGCCTGGATCTGCCCGGTCCGGACGAGCACCAGGTCGCCGGCCCCGACCGTGACCCCGCCGAACTCGGCGGCCTCGTCCAGGTCCTCCGGGGTCACCGCGTGGTCGCCGGGCAGCCGGTCGAGGCCCTTCGCGGCGGCCACGTCGAGCAGTACGCCGCGGCCGACGACGTGCCGCACGGTGTGGATGCCGCTGAACTCGGCGCGGCCGTGCGGGGTGATGGTGGCGGCGGGGCGGCCGTTGTAGAGGCGGCCGGAGTGCGAGGCGTGGGTGAGCGCGTCCCAGTGGGTGCCGGCCTGCAGACCGAGGGTCGCCGCGTCGTCGCTGGTTGCCACCGTGCCCGGGCCGAAGAGTTCCTGGTTCACCTGCACCATCACATGCAGCGGATTGACGCGGCCGGGGATCATGCCCGTCTGCACGCCGTCCTGCTTCAGGTCCAGGGCGAGGGGGACGCGCAGTCCGGAGCGCACGGTGCGGGCGGCCGCCCGCACGGACTCGTCGGTGATCAGGTTGAGCGTGCCGATCTCGTCGTCCTGCCCCCAGCGGCCCCAGTTGTTGACGCGCTTGGCGATCTCGTGGAACTCGGCGGGGAGGGCGTCGGGGTGGGACATCGGGCCTCCGGGGTCTTGTTTTCCGGTATCTGACGGGCCATAGAATCCAGAGGGCGAATCTAACGGACCGTCAGAAACCTCGGGAAGGGGCCGGTCGTGGGGAACTTCTTGGCAGGCAAGGTCGTCGCCGTCACCGGAGCGGGACGCGGTATCGGCCGCGCGGTCGCCCTGGCGTGCGCGGCGGAGGGCGCGAAGGTTGTCGTCAACGACTACGGGGTGTCGATCGAGGGCGGCGAGCCCACGTCGGAGGTCGCGTCGGCCGTCGCGAAGGAGATCGAGGCGGCGGGCGGCGCGGCGGTCGCGGTCGCCGACGACATCTCGACGATGGCGGGCGGACAGCGGGTCGTGGACACCGCGCTCGCGGAGTTCGGGCGGATCGACGGGGTCGTGTGCGTGGCGGGCATCCTGCGGGAGCGGATGCTCTTCAACATGTCGGAGGAGGAGTGGGACCCGGTGGTCGCCACCCATCTGAAGGGCACGTTCACGCTGTTCCGGGCGGCGTCGGCGGTCATGCGGAAGCAGGGCGCCGGGACGCTGATCGGCTTCACCAGCGGCAACCACCAGGGGTCCGTGGCGCAGGCCAACTACTCGGCGGCGAAGGGCGGGATCATCTCGCTGGTCCGCAGCGCGGCGCTCGGTCTGCACAAGTACGGGGTCACGGCCAACGCGGTCGCGCCGGTGGCGCGGACGCGGATGTCCGCGAACGTGCCGATGGAGCTGAAGGAGATCGGCGAGCCGGAGGACGTGGCGGCGCTCGTCGTCTACCTGCTGTCGGACCGGGCGAAGCAGGAGAGGATCACCGGCCAGGTCTACACGATCGCCGGCCCCAAGATCGCGGTCTGGGCCCAGCCGAGGGAACTGCGGGCCGGCTACGCGGAGTCCGGCGCATGGACCCCGGAACGCATCGCGGACTTCCTGCCGGGCACGGTGGGGACGGACCCGATGCCGATGCTGACGATGCTCGAGGAAATGGCCCGAGCGGCGGCCGACGGCTCCCGCCCGAACGCCTAGCGGCCGGCGGGGAGGCTGACGTGGACTTCGAGTTCGGGGTCGAGGACGAGGCGTTTCGTCACGAGGCGCGCGAGTGGCTGGCGGCGCATCCCGCGCCGGGCGGTGACCCGCGGGGCTGGGAGCGGGAGCTCGGTGCGGCGGGGTGGATCGGGCTCGGGTGGGGGGACGCCTCGTACGGGAGTCGTCGCGCCAGCCTGACCCAGCAGGTCGTGTGGGGCGAGGAGTACGCGCGGGCCGGCGCGCCGGCCCGGCTCGGGCACATCGGGGAGAACCTGCTCGCGCCGACGCTCCTCGCGCACGGCACGCCCGAGCAGTGCGCGCGGTTCCTGCCGGGCATCGCGCGGGGCGGGACGCTGTGGTGCCAGGGGTACTCCGAGCCCGGCGCCGGATCCGACCTCGCCGGGGTGCGGACCAGAGCCGTGCGCGACGGGGGCGACCGGTACCGGATCAGCGGGCAGAAGATCTGGACCTCGCTCGCCCGCGACGCCGACTGGTGCTTCGTGCTCGCGCGGACCGAGGAGGGGTCCCGCCGGCATCGCGGGCTGTCGTTCCTCCTCGTGCCCATGGACCAGCCCGGCCGCATCGACGTCCGGCCCATCCGGCAGATGTCCGGGACCAGCGAGTTCAACGAGGTGTACTTCGACGGGGCCGTCGCCCACGCCCGGGACCTCGTCGGGGGCGAGGGCGACGGCTGGCGGGTCGCCATGGCGCTGCTCGCGCTGGAGCGGGGCGTGTCGACGCTCGTCCAGCAGATCGGGTTCGCCGCCGAGTTGGAGCAGGTCGTCCGCACCGCCGTCGACCGCCACGCCCACCGCGACCCCGTCCTCGCCGACCGGCTCGTCTCCCAGTGGGCCGCCCTGCGCGTCATGCGGTGGAACGCGCTGCGCACCCTCGGCCGTACCGACGACCCCGGCGCGCCCAGCGTCGCCAAGCTGCTGTGGGCCGGCTGGCACCGCCGGCTCGGGGAGCTGGCCATGGCCGTACGGGGCGCCGAGGCGACCGGCGGGCCCGGGCCGTGGACGGACGCGTACGAACTCGACGACCAGCAGCGGATGTTCCTCTTCAGCCGGGCCGACACGATCTACGGCGGCTCCGACGAGATCCAGCGCACCATCATCGCCGAGCGCGTGCTCGGCCTGCCGAGGGAAGCGAAGAAGGAGGAGAGCCGATGAGAGGCGTCGTGTTCGACGGCACGCAGGCCCAGGTGGTCGACGATCTCGAGATACGCGAGCCCGGCCCCGGCGAGGTCCTCGTCGCCGTCGCCGCCGCGGGGCTGTGCCACAGCGACCTGTCCGTGATCGACGGGACCATCCCGTTCCCCGCGCCCGTGGTCCTCGGCCACGAGGGCGCCGGCGTCGTCGAGGCCGTCGGCGCGGGCGTCGGGCACGTCGCGCCCGGGGACCACGTCGCCCTGTCCACCCTCGCGAGCTGCGGGGCCTGCGCGGACTGCGACCGGGGGAGGCCCACGATGTGCCGCAAGGCCATCGGGCGCCCCGGGCAGCCGTTCTCCCGCAACGGCGAACCGCTGTTCCAGTTCGCCTCCAACTCGGCCTTCGCCGAGCGGACCATCGTCAGGGCCGTGCAGGCCGTGAAGATCCCGGACAGCATCCCCCTGACCTCCGCCGCCCTGATGGGCTGCGGCGTCCTCACCGGGGTCGGCGCCGTCCTCAACCGGGCCAGGGTCGACCGCGGCGACACCGTCGTCGTCATCGGCACCGGCGGCATCGGCCTCAACGTCCTCCAGGGCGCGCGGATCGCCGCCGCCTCCACGATCGTCGCCGTGGACACCAACCCGGCCAAGGAGGAGGTCGCCCGGCAGTTCGGCGCCACGCACTTCCTGCCCTCCGCCGACGCCGTACGGGACGTGCTGCCGACCGGCGCCGACCACGTCTTCGAGTGCGTCGGCCACACCGGGCTCGTCCGGCAGGCGATCGACCTGCTCGACCGGCACGGCCAGGCGATCCTGCTCGGCATGACCGCACCGACCGCCGAGGCGAGCTTCGCACCCGCCGCGATGTTCCTCGACAAGTCGATCCTGGGCTGCCGGTACGGCTCCTCCCGCCCGCAGCGCGACCTCGCCCTGTACGCCGAGCTGTACCTCCAGGGCCGGCTGCTGCTCGACGAACTCGTCACCGAGACCTACCCCGTGGAGGACTTCGCCAAGGCCGCCGACGACGCCCACCAGGGCCGGGTCGCCCGCGGGGTGCTCACCTTCTGACGGTTTCCGACGGAGTGCGGCCCGGCGGGCGCCGGGAGAGACTGGTGAGGTAGCGCGGCCGGGGACGGGACCGAGCGAGCCCTTTCCGGGGGTTCGGGTCGGATCGAGGAGTTCCCCATGGACATCACGGCACTGGACACGCTGCGCGAGGCGGTACGCGGCCCGGTCCTCGCACCGCACGACGAGGGCTACGACGCGGCCCGCGCGATCTACAACGCGATGGTGGACAAACGTCCCGCCGCGATCGTGCGGGCTGCGGACGTCGCCGACGTCCAGGCGACCGTGCGGTTCGCCCGGGACACCGGCATCCCGTTCGGCGTCCTCGGCGGCGGGCACAGCGGGGCCGGGCTCGGTCTGATCGACGGCGGCCTGACCCTCGACCTGTCCGGCGGGCTGCGCTGGGTGCACGTCGACCCCGCGGACACCACCGCCCTGGTAGGCGGCGGCGCGCAGCTCGGCGACCTCGACCACGCGGCGCACGGCTTCGGGCTCGGCGTCCCGGCCGGGATCATGTCGACCACCGGCGTCGGCGGCCTGACCCTCGGCGGCGGCCACGGCCACCTGACCCGCGCGTACGGGCTGACCGTCGACAGCCTGGCCGCCGCGCGCCTCGTCCTCGCCGACGGCACGTACGTGACGGCCTCGCCGGACGAGCACTCCGAGCTGTTCTGGGCGCTGCGCGGCGGCGGAGGGAACTTCGGCGTGGTCACGTCCTTCACCTTCCGGCTCCACCCGGTGGACACGGTCGGGCTCGGCGTGACGGTGTGGGAGCCGGAGAAGATCGGGGACGTGCTGCGCTGGTACCGGGAGTTCCTGCCCGCCGCGCCGCGCGAGCTCAACGGCTTCTTCGCCACCCTCGCCATCGCTCCCGAGCCGCCGTTCCCGGAAGAGCTGTGGGGACGGAAGATGTGCGGCGTGGTGTGGTGCTACACCGGCCCGAAGCCTGACGAGGACACGCTGACCGACGTGTTCGCCGCGGTGAACGAGGCCGGCCCGCCGGCCTTCCACCTCGCGACCCCGATCCCGTACCCGGCGCTGCAGTCGATGTTCGACCACCTGATCCCGAAGGGGCTCCAGTGGTACTGGCGCGGGGACTTCTTCGACCGGATCACCGACGAGTCCGTCGACGTGCACGCCAGGTACCTGGACGCCATGCCCACCGAGCTGTCGACGATGCATCTGTACCCGGTCGACGCCGCCGCGCACGACGTCGGCGCGGACGACACGGCCTGGGCTTACCGCGACGCGGTCTGGTCCGGGGTGATCGGCGGGATCGGCGAGACACCGGCCGACGCCGAGCCGATCAGGCAGTGGTGCGTCGACTACTGGGACGCGCTGCACCCGCAGTCGATGGGCGGCGCGTACGTGAACTTCATCGGCGCGGACGAGGGCCAGGAGCGGGTCCGAGCCACCTACCGGGACCACTACGACCGGCTGGCGAAGATCAAGGGCTCGTACGACCCGGACAACTTCTTCCGTGCGACGCAGGACATCCTGCCGTCGACGTAGTCACCGCGCGGAGGCGCCGTGACGTAGTCACCGCGCGGTGGCGCCGGTGCGGAAGGTGCGCCGGTACGCGGTCGGGGTGACGCCGATCGCGGTCTGCAGGTGCACCCGCAGCGACTGCGGGGTGCCGAAGCCGGCGTCCCGGGCGACCTGGTCGACCGGGAGGTCCGTGGACTCCAGCAGGTGGCGGGCCCGCTCGACGCGCTGCTGGGTCAGCCACTGGCCGGGGCTGACGCCGACCTCCTCGCGGAAGCGGCGGGTGAAGGTCCGCACGCTCATCGACTCACGCACGGCCAGGTCGCGCAGCTGGATCGGCTCGTGCAGGTGGGCCAGCGCCCAGGCGCGGGCGGAGGTGGTGGTCGAGGTGCCCGCCTCGGGGACGGGGCGGGCGATGTACTGGGCCTGGCCGCCGTCCCGGTGCGGCGGGACGACCGTGCGGCGGGCCACCTCGTTGGCGACGGCCGCGCCGTGGTCGCGGCGCACGATGTGCAGGCACAGGTCGAGGCCCGCGGCGACGCCGGCGGAGGTCAGGACGTCCCCGTCGTCGACGAACAGCACGTCCGCGTCGACCCTGACGGACGGGAACAGCCGCTGGAAGTGCGCGGCGGACGACCAGTGCGTGGTCGCCGGGCGGCCGTCGAGGTAGCCGGCGGCGGCCAGCACGTACCCGCCGGTGCAGATCGACACCAGGCGGGTACCGGGCCGGACGTGCGCGAAGGCCGCCTTCAGCTCGTCCGTCAGCCGGCCCTCCTCGTACACGGGACCGAGCTCGTACGAGGCGGGGACGACGATCGTGTCGGCGGTGGCCAGGACCTCGGGGCCGTGCCGGACGGAGATGGCGAAGTCGGCGTCGGTCTGGACCTCGCCGGCGACGGGGGCGCAGGTGACGATCTCGTACAGCATCCGGCCGGACGCGTCCTTGGCGCGGCCGAAGATGCGGTGCGGGATGCCGAGTTCGAAGGGGAGGAGGCCGTGGAGGGCGAGGACGGCGACGCGGTGCGGCGCGGTTCCGGGCTGCGGCATGGGGTTCCCTTCGGATGCTCCACGGAAGTCCACGTGGGCCTCCCCGTAAATCCCTGGTGGTCCAGACCACTCGACGTAGATCTCGGGCCCGTGACGGACAAGGACACGGGCACGTACGCGTACAAGTCTGCGGCAGCCGCACGCATTCCCCCGCCGTGAGCCGGTCCGTGGCTCGATGCATGGCCCGATGCATGGCCCGATCCGTGTGAAAGCTGGCAGTCGGGCCAGTGGTCGAAGGCCCGGGCGGCCGGGAAGCTCATGACGTGGCACAGACAAGCGAGACCCCGGCCCCGGCCCCGTCCCCGAACCCGACTCCGCCTCCGACCCCGGTACGCGCCGGCCGTATCCACCGGGCCTGGTTCGTCGCGGCGGTCGCGTTCGTCACGATCATCGGCGCGGCCGCGTTCCGCTCGCTGCCGGGTCTCCTGATCGACCCGCTGCACCAGGAGTTCGGCTGGTCGCGCGGGACGATCGGGCTCGCCGTGTCCGTCAACCTCGCGCTGTACGGGCTCACCGCGCCGTTCGCCGCCGCGCTGATGGACCGGTACGGCATCCGGAAGGTCGTCGCCGTCGCGCTCACGGTCATCGCCGTGGGCTCCGGGGTCACGGTGTGGATGACGGCGGCGTGGCAGCTGCTGCTCTGCTGGGGCCTGCTCGTCGGCCTCGGCACCGGCTCGATGGCGCTCGCCTTCGCCGCGACCGTCACCAACCGCTGGTTCACCGAGCGCCGGGGCCTGGTCACCGGCATCCTGACCGCCGCCTCGGCCTCCGGCCAGCTCATCTTCCTGCCGACACTGGCGTGGATCGTCGACGAGCACCACTGGCGGCCGGCCGCCGTCACGGTGGCGCTCGCCGCGCTCGCCGTCGTCCCGTTCGTCTGGCTGCTGCTGCGCGACCACCCGGCGGACGTGGGCCTCGCCCCGTACGGCGCGAAGCAGTTCGTGCCCAAGCCGCCGCCGGTGACGGGCGCGGCGCGCCGCACCGTCGCCGTGCTGTTCAAGGCGGCGAAGACCGGCCCGTTCTGGCTGCTCGCCGGGACCTTCGCGATCTGCGGGGCGTCGACGAACGGCCTGATCCAGACGCACTTCGTGCCCGCCGCGCACGACCACGGCATGCCGATCAGGGCCGCCGCCTCGCTGCTCGCGGTGATCGGCGTCTTCGACGTCATCGGCACGATCGCCTCCGGCTGGCTCACCGACCGCTTCGACGCGCGGCGGCTCCTTGCCGTGTACTACGCGCTGCGCGGCGTCTCGCTGCTGTTCCTGCCGCTGCTGCTCGCGCCGTCGGTGCACCCGCCGATGGTGTTCTTCATCGTGTTCTACGGCCTGGACTGGGTGGCGACCGTGCCGCCGACGATCGCGCTCTGCCGCGAGCACTACGGGGAGGACAGTGCGATCGTCTTCGGCTGGGTCCTCGCCTCGCACCAGGTCGGCGCGGCGGTCGTCGCCTTCGCGGGCGGCGTGGCGCGGGACGTCTTCGGCTCGTACGACGTGGTCTGGTACGCCTCGGGCGCGCTGTGCGCGGCGGCGGCGCTGATGGCGCTGGTGATCCGGCGGCGGGCGCAGGCCGGGGCGTAGGGGGACCCCGGTCCGCGCGTCCCCTCCCGCAGGGTGCATGATGCCTGCGGGAGGGGATTTGAATGCGTTCAGAAATGCGGATGATCCGGGTGCGGGAGCGGTACGGCGCGCTGCTGACGGCGTCGATGTCGGTGCTGCTCGTGGAGGCGGTGCTCGGCGGGATCGGGGTGGCGGTGTGGACCCAGACGTGGGAGAGCCCCGACCTGCAGTACAACCTCCTGAACCTGGCGCTCAGCCTGGTCCTCACGGCCGTGCTGGCGGTGGTCCTCGCGGTGGTGGGCGTGGTCGCGATCACGGTGGCGTCGGTCGCCCTCGTGATCCCGCTGGTGCAGCTGGCCGGGTGGCTCGGCCGGGCCTGGTGGTGGATCCCGGTGATCGCGGCCGCGGTGTCGTTTCCGCTGGTGCTCGGCGGGCTGCTGCTGCAGAACGCGGACTTCTGGTGGGCGTTCGTGCTGTGGCTCGCGGCCGCGGCGGGGTGGGCGGTCGCGTCGCTGGTCGTACGGCGCCTGCTGCTGCCGGACCGGCCGCGGATCGGCGGCGGCGTGATGTTCGGGTGGGTGGCGCTGTACGGGACGCTCGCGGTCGTGACCGCCAGCGTGCTGGCGGGCGTGGGGCTGTGGGCCGGGCTCGCGTACGAGCCGCCTCGGATCAGCGCGGAGCGCCTCGCCGGCACGTGGAGCGACGGCGAGGGCGGCACGCTGGTCCTCGGGAAGGACGGCCGGGCGACGGCGACCGGCATGAACATGTACGACTTCTACGGGGCGATCGAGGAGTGCACCGGCACGGGGAGCTGGTCGTACGCACCGGGCGAGGGCGTCTGGGACCAGGGCGTCGGGGTGACGGTGAAGGGCTGCGACGACGGGTTCTTCTGGACCTTCTACGGCACGGAGGAACACCCGAAGCTCTTCGCCTTCATCGGCGACCCCGACTCCCAGGAGCTGTACCGGCTCGAACGCCGCGGCTAGGGCGCCTCGCCCGGGCGGTCGGCGGCGGCCGTGGCGAGCACGGCGGACGTGCCGGTGACGGTGCCGGCGGGGCCGGCGTCGGTGGTCTCGACGAGGACGGTGCGCTCGCCGAGATACGCGTACGTGGTCCGGTCGAAGATCCACTGCTTCTGCTCGCCGCGGGCGGTACGGGCGACGGTGACGCCCGGCCGCCCGGCGGCGTCCTCGGCCGACCCGGCGACGGTCACGCCCGGGATGAGCGCGGCGGCCCGGTAGAGCGCGGCGGACACCTGCGGCGGGGCGGCCGTCTCGGCGAGCAGCTCCCCGATGGCCTCGAAGGCCCGCTGGTCGGGGTCCTGCCCCTGGCCGCGGGTCTGCTCACGGACGAGGGCGAGCAGGGCGGCCGGGTCGGTGGGGAGGGCGGTGACGAAGACGTGGGAGGGGCTGGAGACGGAGGGCGCGTCGTCCCCGACGGCCGTGACAGTGGAATCGGCCGCCCCCGCCTCCCGGACGAGCCCGTCCCGGCTCCCGTCGGCCGACAGCCACACCTCGCGGCTCCGCACGGGCGACAGTGTGAGCGGTCCGCCGTCGGCGCTCTGCCCGGCGTACGCGACCCTGCTCCGCACGTACACGAACTGCCCGGGCCGGACGGCGGTCGCGGTACGGGAGGCGGCGGCCAGCGCGATGCGGTCGAGGAGCGGCGCGGCGGAGTCCGACCGCACGGCGGCGGGCGGCCGTTCGACCCCGTACACGACGACTCCGGCGACGGCCAGCGCACAGGCGACGGCAGGCACGAGCACCCGCCGCCGCACGCGCCGCGGCGCGGGCTGTGCGTCGCGCAGGAGGGCCTGCCGCAGGACCAGCGCCCGCTCCCGAGGCAGCTCGGGCACGGCGGGCGGCGGCAGCAGCGCGGCGAGCTCTTGTACGTCGGCCTCTTCGGCGGCGGGGCGGGGGACGGCGGCGTTCATCGGCGGGTCTCCAGGGGGCGCGGGGCGGGCGAGGGGGCGGGGGCGACGTGGCCGACGGCTGCGCCGGTCGGCCCGCCGGCGCGGGTGCCGGCGCTCACCCGGCGGGCTTCGCCGCCGGGTTCCGGAGCGGAGTCCGTCCGGGCATCGGCCCGGCGGGTCCTGCCGGGAGCCGCGGCGAGGCCGCGGGGTTCGGCTGCTCGGCGAGGTGGGCCGGCGGGGGCGGCTTGCGGGATTCGGTGCGGTGCGGTGCCGGGTACGGCGGGGGGCACTGCACGCACGTCGTCTTCCGAGGCGGCGGGGTTTGCCGCAGGCCGGACGGGGCTCCTGCGGGGCTTTGTCGCTTCCTCTGCCGCCAGTTCGCGGAGGCGGGTGCGGGCTCGGGAGAGGCGGGAGCGGACGGTGCCGACCGGGACGCCCAGGGCCTCCGCGGCGGCGGCGTAGTCGAGGCCGGCCCAGACGACCAGGGTGAAGACCTCGCGGTCACGCCGCCGCAGACGGGCGAGGGCCGCCTGCGCGGCGCGCAGTTCCTCCGTGTCCGCCAGCCGCGCGACCAGGTCGTCAGCGAAGTCCGGTACCGAGTCGCGCTCCGGCAGCCGGGCCAGGGCGAGTTCGCGGAGCCGGCGCGTCCGGGCGTTGCGGCGCATGACGTTCGTCGCGATGCCGAGCAGCCACGGGCGCAGCCCGTCACCGTCCGGCCGGAGCTTCTCCCGGCTCCGCCACGCCTCCAGGAACGTCGCTGAGACGACGTCCTCCGCCTCCGCCCAGTTCCCCGTCACGCGCAGGGCGTACCGGTGGAGCACCTGGGCGTGCTCGTCGTACAGCTCGGCCAGGGCGTCCGGGTCGCCGCGGCGGAAGCGATTCCTCATGACTGTTTCCACACCCCGCACTGCCGCCCGCGTTGCCCCGGTTCCGGTGACGTGCGTCACGGGAACCCCGCGCCCCCACGGCAGTGCCCGGCGACGTACCGCGTCACGCCCGGCCGTGGCACGTACGACGTCTCGTACGCGCCCGAGGGCGGGCCGCCGCGAGAACGTCGACGGGAGTGCGTCCCGGGCGCACCACGACCGTGCATCTCACCCGCTGAAGCGCCCGAACCGGCCCCGGTGGAACAGCAGCGGCGCGCCGTCGTCCTCCGCCCCCAGCGCCTCGACCGCGCCGACGACGATCAGATGGTCGCCGCCGGTGTGCACCGCGCGGATCGTGCAGTCGACCCACGCGGGGACCCCGGCCAGCCGGGGCGAGCCCGTCACGGGGGCGGGGGCGTGCGCGACGCCCGCGAACTTGTCCGCGCCGCTCACCGCGAACGCCCGGCACAGTTCGCCCTGCTCCGCGCCGAGCACGTTCACGCAGAACGTGCCGGCGCGGGCGATCCGCGGCCAGGTCGTCGACGTCCGCGCGACCATGAACACGACGAGCGGTGGGTCGAGGGAGAGCGAGGCGAAGGACTGGCAGGCGAAGCCCGCCAGCCCGTCCTCGTCCCGCGCCGCGACGATCGTCACGCCGCTCGCGAAGTGACCGAGGACGCGACGGAACTCGCCCGGGTCGACGGGCGCGCGTTCGTCGTCGCGTACGGCCCGCAGTTCGGGGCGGGGGCCCGCAGGGTGGTGCACCGGCGTCCCGACGCCCGCCGGGGCGCCGGCCGATCTGAGGTATCGGACGGCGGTGGCCGCCATCCCGGCATGTCCCATCACGTCATCCATTGAAGCTGACGGTTCGTCAGATGAGAAGGGGTGGGTCCGACGTCTGCGTACAGTGGCCGCATGTTCGTCAAAGTCTGCGGTCTCCGCACCGAGCAGGACGTCGACGCCGCCGTGGCGGCGGGCGCCGACGCCGTCGGGTTCGTCTTCGCCGAGAGCGTCCGCCGCATCGACGCGGAGACGGCGCGCCGGCTCGCCGCGCGCGTACCGGAGTCCGTCCTGACCGTCGGCGTCTTCCGCGACCAGCCGCTGGACGAGGTGCGCGCGGCCGTGGAGGCGACCGGCGTGCGCGCCGTCCAGCTGCACGGGCACGAGGACCTGGCCTACTTCGAGGCCGTCCGCGGCTTCCTGCCGCCCGGCCGGACCCTGATCCGCGCCGCCTCCGTACGCGGGCAGGCCCCCGCGTACGGGGAGCGCCGCGAGGACGTGCTGCTGCTCGACGCCCCGGTGCCGGGCGCCGGCGAGACCTGGGACCTCACCGGTACCCGGCTGCCCGCACCGGACGTCCGCTGGCTCCTGGCCGGCGGCCTCACCCCGGCGAACGTCGGCGCCGCGATCCGCACCGCCCGCCCCTGGGGTGTGGACGTGTCGAGCGGGATCGAGGCGAGCCGCGGGGTGAAGGACCCGGAGTTGATCCGGGCGTTCCTGAAGGCGGCGCGTGAGGAAGGGGTGGAGAGGGGGTAGGAGACGCGGTCCGGGTACCTGAATCCGCCCCTCCGCATGGAGAGTTGAACTACCCTTCCCGCCGTGGATCAGTTGACCGGCGAGGACCCCACTCACATCGGCGCCTACCGCCTCATCGCCCGCCTGGGCGCGGGCGGCATGGGCCTGGTCTATCTCGGCCGCTCCGAGGGCGGCCGCACGGTGGCCGTGAAGGTCGTCCAGGCCGAGCACGCCGGCCACCCCGAGTTCCGCCGCCGCTTCGCCCGCGAGGTCGCGGCCGCGCGGCGGGTCGGCGGCGACTGGACGGCGGCCGTGCTCGACGCGGACCCCGAGGCCGCGGTGCCGTGGGTGGCGACCCAGTACATCCCCGGCCCCGACCTGACGACGGTCGTCGCCGAGGACTACGGGCCGCTGCCCGAGCACTCCGTCCGCACCCTCGCGAACCGCCTCGCCCTGGCCCTGCGGGCCGTGCACACGGCCGGTCTGATCCACCGCGACCTCAAGCCGTCGAACGTCCTGGTCACCGTCGACGGCCCGCGGGTCATCGACTTCGGCATCGCGCGGGCGATGGACAGCCTTACCGGGGACAGCCTGCACACCCGCACCGGCATGCTGATCGGCTCACCGGGCTTCATGTCCCCGGAACAGGTCCGCGGCCTCGAACTCACCCCGGCGAGCGACGTGTTCTGCCTGGGTGCGGTGCTCGTGTACGCGGCCACCGGGCGGCTCCTCTTCGGCGCGACCGACACCGGCCTGAACGCCCACCTGTTCCGGATCGCGGAGGAGGAGCCGGACCTGACCGGCGTACCGGAATCGCTGCTGCCGCTCGTCCGCGAGTGCCTGCAGAAGGACCCGGCGCTGCGGCCCACCCCGGAGCAGATCGCCGAACGCACGGCGGCGGACGGGACGGAGGAGTGGCTGCCGGGGTCGGTGCTCGCCCAACTCGGGCGCCGCGCGGCACAGTTGCTGGACTACGCGCCGACGGAGCCCGCGGCGGATCCGAGGGCCGGACTGGTCAAGGCCGCCGCCCCGGCGCCTGCACCTGCGCCTGCTCCGATGCCGCCGCCGCCCGCGTACGCTCCGACGACCCCGGCGCACCACGTACCGCCCCAGGGCTTCGGCCCGCCCCAGCCGTACCCGTACCCGTACGTCCCGGCGGGGCCGAATCCCAAGCGGTGGCTGGGCCTCGGGGTCGCCGTACTGGCCCAGCTCGCCGTGCTGTTCACGGCGTCGGCCTTCGCCGTGACGATCGCCCAGGTCCAGCACGACCTGGGGCTGCACTCCGCGGTCCTCGGGTCGCTCGTCGGCATGTACGCGCTCGGCACCGCGGGCGCGCTGCTGCTCGGCGGACACCTCGCGGACGCCTTCGGCGCCCGGCGGACGCTGGCCGTCGGACTGGTCGGCTTCATGGTCGCGGGCGTCGTGGGCGGCCTGGCGCCGTCCGAGGACGTGCTGTCCTGGGGCCGCCTCCTGCAGGGTGTCTTCGCCGGGCTCGCGCTGTCGGCCGGGCTGTCCCTGGTGACCGGCGGCTTCACCGATCCGGGTGAGCGGCGGCGGGCATTCGGGGTCTGGGCGGCGGTCGTCGTCGGCGGCTCGGTGGTCGCGGCGCCGGTCTGCGGCCTGCTCGTCGAGAACCTCAGCTGGCGACTGGCCGGGTACGCGGGCTTCCCGCTCGCCGTCGCCGCCCTGGTCGGCGCGCTCCGGCTGCCGGCCGGCGGCCCGGGCACGGGCCGGCGCTTCGACGTGGCGGGCACGCTGCTCGGCACGGTGGGCATGTCGGCGCTCGTCTTCGGCCTGAGCCACGAGGGAATCAGCGGCGGGTCGGGCTCGTGGGCGTCCCCGTTGACGCTGGTGACGTGCATCGGCGGTCTGCTGCTGCTGGGGGTCTACGTGGCCCGGCGGGCGGGGACGGAGCAGGGGGCGGGCGCTCCGCACCCCTTCGGGCCCGCGGCCCGCGGTGGCGGGCTCGTCGCCCTGCTGCTCGCGGCCGGCGGTGTCCTGTCGCTGTTCTGGACCGTGAACTACTACCTGTACGCGGGCAGCGGCCACCCGCCGCTCGTGGCCGGACTGCTCCAACTGCCCCTGGCCGTCGGCGCCGCCCTCGGCGCCCTCGCGCTGGCCCCGAAGCTGACCCGGCGGTCCGGCCCGCAGGCGGTGGTCACGGCGGGCCTGCTGATCGCGGCGGCCGGCGTGGCGCTGCTGACGTGGCTCGAAGCCGAGAGCGGGTACGGCTTCGCCCTGGCCGCCCTGATCCTCACCGGCCTCGGCGCCGGACTCGCCCTCGCCCCGCTCCTCGAAACGGTGACGGCCGACGCGACCCCGCTCCACGCGGGCGGCGCGGCGGCGGCCGCGCTCGCGGCCCAGCAGGTGGGCGAGGCGGCGGCCGGCTCAGCCCTGCCCGCCCTCCTCGACGCCGTCGACCGCGCGAACCCGATGGAGGCGTACGCCGCGGTGAACTGGGCGGGCGCGGGGGCACTGCTGCTGGCGGCGCTGATCGCGGGTACGACGATCAGGGGCGGGGCGGCGGACCGTACGGGCTGAGGGCCGCCCCCGCCCCCCTACGGCCCCGCGCCGTGCCCCTACCGCCCCCAGTACTCCGGCGTTCGCCGCTCCACGAAGCTCGCCACCCCCTCGTTCGCATCCCGGGTTGTCATGTTGAGCTCCTGGGCCGCGGCCTCCGCCGCGAAGGCGGTGGTGCGGTCGGTGTCCAGGGAGGCGTTGACGAGCTGCTTCGTCAGCGCGAGCGCCCGCGTCGGGCCCTGGGCGAGGCGCTCCGCCCACGCGCGGGCCGTCTTCTCCAGCTCCTCCGCCGCGACGACGCGGTTCACGAGCCCCAGGCGTTCCGCGTCCCCCGCCTCCAGCGCGTCGCCGAAGAACATCAGCTCCTTCGCCCGCTGCGGCCCGATCAGCCGCGGCAGCAGATACGCGCCGCCGCCGTCCGGCACGAGACCGCGCCGTACGAACACCTCGATGAACCGCGCGCCCTCCGCCGCCACCACCAGGTCGCAGGCGAACGCCAGATGCGCGCCGATCCCGGCCGCCGTGCCGTTGACCGCCGCGAGCACCGGCTTCTCGCAGTCCAGGACCGCGGCGACGAACCGCTGCGCGCCCCGCCGGATCGTCCGCGCCACGTCTCCCGTCACCCGGTCCCCGCCGGACGGCGCGCCCCGCAGGTCGGCGCCCGCGCAGAAGCCCTTGCCGGTGGCGGTGATCACGACCGCGCGGACGTCCGGGTCGGCGGAGGCGTCCTCAAGGAGCGCGATGATCCGCTCCCGCTGGTCCCAGGTGACGGCGTTCATGGCCTCGGGCCGGTTGAGCGTGATCCAGGAGACATCCCGCTCGACCCGGTGCAGTACCTCGTCCACGTACGACTCGCCTCCTCAGCGGCACACGGCCAGCGCGTCGAGCGCCACCGCGCCCTGCCCGCGCGGCAGCACCATGAGCGGATTGATGTCCAGCTCGGACAGTTCCCCGTCCAGCTCCAGGGCCATGCGCTGCACCCGCAGCACGACCTCCACCAGCGCGTCCACGTCCGCCGGCGGCGCGCCGCGCACGCCGTCGAGCAGGGCTCGGCCGCGGAGTTCGGCGAGCATGTCGCGGGCCTGGGCCTCGCCGAAGGGCGGTACGCGGACGGCGGTGTCGTTCAGCACCTCGACGAGTACGCCGCCCAGGCCGACGGTCACGGTCGGCCCGAAGAGGGCGTCGCGCGTCACGCCCACCACCATCTCGACGCCCTTCGCGACCATCTGGCAGACCAGGATGCCGTCGAGGTCGACGCCCTCGTAGCGGGCGATGTCGGTGAGGTCGCGGTACGCGTCGCGGACCTGGCTCGCGGAGGTCAGCCCGACCTTGACCAGGCCGAGTTCGGTCTTGTGCGCGAGCTGCGTGCCGGACGCCTTCATGACGACGGGGTAGCCCACGAGACCGGCCGCCCGCACGGCCGCGGCCGCGCTGGTCACCAGCTGCTCGCGCGGCACCCGGATCCCGTACGCCCGCAGCAGCTGCTTCGCCGCGTGCTCGCTCAGCCGGTGGCCGGGCCGCATCAGGGCCTGGGCCTTGCGGAAGGACGGGGACGGGGTGCGCGGGGCCTCGTCGAAGGGGGAGCGGTAGGCGGCGGTGAACCGGTGGTGGCCGAGGTGGGCGCGGACGGCGGTGATGCAGTTCGCGAAGGTGCGGAAGGTGGCGACGCGGGAGGAGCCGAGGAGGGTACGGCGGTACGCGTCCTCCGTGCCGACGGGCGAGCCCCAGACGACGCACACCAGCTTGTCGGTGGTCTCGGCGGCGTCGACGAGGTCCTGCGCGAGCTTGTCGCTCATGGGCGGGAAGGGGCCGGTGATCGGACAGATCAGCACGCCCACGTCGGGGTCGGCGAGGATCGCGTCGATGATCTTCCGCCCGCGCCAGTCGCCGACGGGATGCCCCCCGTTGTCGACGGGATTGGCCACGTTCAAATAGTCGGGTATCCACTGATGCAGCTCGTCCTGCTTGGCGGCGCCGAGGGTTGGCAGGCTCAGGCCGGCGGCGGTGGCGAGATCGGCGAAGTGGGCGCCGGTGCCGCCGGAGATGGAGTACACGACGACGCCGTCGGCGACGGGCCGGTGGGCGCGGGCGAGCAGCGCGGCGGTGTCCTGGAGCTCGTCGAGCCCGTCGACCCGGATGACGCCGTACTGCCGCATGGCGGCGTCGACGACCTGGTCGGCGCCGGTGAGCTTGCCGGTGTGGGAGGCGGCGGTCCGGGCGCCGGTCTCGGTGCGGCCGACCTTGACGGCGACGACGGGGACGCCGGCGCGGGCGGCGCGGTCGGCGGCGAGCAGGAAGGACCGCCCGTCCTTGAGCCCTTCGACGTAGCAGGCGATGGCCCCGACCTCGGGCCGGGTCGCGAAGTACGAGATGAAGTCCGCGGTCTCCAGGTCGGCCTCGTTGCCGGTGGGCGCCCAGTGGGAGAGCCGCACGCCCAGCTCCTGCAGGGTGAAGACGGGCCGCCCCTGATGCCCGGACTGCGTGATGAGCGCGACGGCGGGCCCGTCGAGATCCTCCCGGAACTCCTCGAACGCATTGAGATTCGTATTGGGCCCGAGCAACCGCACGCCGGACCCCTTGACCGCCTCCGCGAGCCGTTCCTGAGCAGCGGCCCCCTCCGCGCCGGTCTCGGCGAAGCCGGAGGCGAAGGCGACGGCGAACCTCACCTTGGCCTCGGCGAGTTCGGCGACGAGCGGCAGCGGGTCGGCGACGAGCAGCACAGCGAGATCGACGGTCTCGGGCAGCGCGGCGACGGAGGCGGCACAGGGAATCCCGAACACGCTCTCCCGCCGCGGATGCACCGGATGCACCCGCGCCCCCACCCGCTCGGCCCACGCCAGCAACTGCCGCGTGATCCCGGTGTTGGGCCGCCCCTCGGCGTCCGACGCCCCCACGACGGCCACCGACTCCGGCCGGAAGAACCGGTCGAGGTCCGGCACGGCCGCGTACAGGTCCCGCCCACTGACGTCCACGTCCCCGGGCACGGCCGCAACCCCGTGCACGACGACCCCGCGCTCCTCCCCGCAGGCCACCACGCGGGCGCGCAGATCGGTGGTGAAGGTGCCGTGTGTCGAACCAAGCATCGTTCCGCCGCCCTCCTGAACACTGAACTGACGCACAGTCAGATTACAAGTCTGACGGCCAGTCAGGAACAGTCGTGCAGCGATCGTGCTCCAGCCGCGCGGTCACCGGCGCTACAACCCTCGGCGGTTCACCCTCGCCAACGTGGGTACGACCTGGGTGGCGAAGGACGGCCTCGTCGGGCCGCCCGCGCCGAGCGACGGCACGAGGCACGCCCCTCCCGTACGGTTTCCGTCCGGTGCGAGCGTCTCTAGGGCGCCACGGGGCCCTTGATGCCGGGGACGCGTACACCTTCTCCCCTGGTGCTGGAGCCTCTGAGCGCCGGTCTGGAGCGCGTGTCGGCCCGTGTCGCGACCCCGGACCTTGAGGGGCTGGACATGGACCCCGTGGACGACGAGGTCGAGGTCTCCGTGACGACTGACTACTAGCGCCTTGAGGCGGCGTGCTTCGCGATGTGCGCGGCGATGCGTTCGGCGTCGTGGGCGAGTTCGCGGAGCATGCCGCTGATGGGGTTGGTGAAGCCGGTGAAGTACAGGCCGGGGGCGTTCGGGGGTGACTTGGGGCCGCGGGTGGTCGGGCGGCCGCGGTCGTCGAGGACGTCGAGGTGGCCGACCAGGGGCTCCAGGGCGCGGCGGTAGCCGGTGGCGGCGATCACCGTGTCGGGGGTGAGGCGGGTGCCGTCCGCCAGGACGACCTCCCGGCCGTCGAACGACTCCACGGCGGCGACCGGCTCCACGCGGCCCGAGCGGATCGCGTCGATCAGGCCCACGTCCTGGACCGGGATCGCGCCCTCGCGGACGCGGGAGTACAGGCCCGTGTCCGGGCGGGGCAGGCCGTGGGCGGTGAGGTCCGGGATCGACAGGCGGGCGATCAGCTCGCCCGCCTTGTCCACCAGCCGTACCGGCAGGCGGCGCACCAGGATGCCGGTGCGCTGGGCCGGCCAGCCCACCGTCGAACGGCGCACGATGTGCGGGGCCGTGCGCACCGCGAGCCGGACCCGCGCCGCGCCGCCCTCCGCCAGGTCCGCCGCGATCTCCGCGCCGGTGTTCCCGACGCCGACGACCAGCACGTCCTTGTCCGTGTAAGGGGCCGGGTTGCGGTACGCGCTCGCGTGCAGCAGCTCGCCCTCGTAGGCCTCCGCGCCCGGCCACTCCGGCAGCTTCGGCGTGTGGTTGAAGCCCGTCGCGACCACGACCGCGCGGCCCGTCAGCCGCCGCCCGCCCGTCGCGTGCAGCACCCATGTGCCGTCGTCCGCGCGCTCGACCCGGTCGACCTCGACGCCGGTGACCGTCTCGAGTTCGTGCACCTCCGCGTACTTCTCCAGGTACCGCACCACGTCCGCGCGGGCGACCCAGCGGCCGAACGCCCGCGGTATCGGCAGCCCGGGGAGCGCGGAGAGGCGGCGCGTGGTGTGCAGGCGGAGCCGGTCGTAGTGGGTGCGCCAGGACGCCCCGACGGCATCGGACTTCTCGAGGACGACCGCGCGCACGCCCCGGGCCCGGAGCGCCGCCGCCGCGGCGAGTCCGCCCGGCCCGCCGCCGATGACGTAGACGGGGTGGACGGAGTGATCGTGGGAGGTGGTGACCATGACTTCCGAGCGTAATGACGTGGTCACCTCATGGGTCTCGGTCAAGACGGGAATCGGTTGCGAATCGGTCACGCCCGTGGGGTTTTCGTGTGCCCCGTGCGCGGCTCTTGCGTCCGGGGCCGCCCGTCCGGTGAACTGACGTACCGTCAGATTTCCTCGTTCACGGCAAGGAGGGCCCATGCAGACCGTCTGGCTCACCGGCGCCGAGTGGCTCGCCGTGCTTCGTATCGGTCTCGGTCTGTGGTGGCTGGAGAGCTGGCGCCACAAGGACCGCAAGGGCTGGTTCGAGCGCGGTACCGGCATAGCCTGGGCCGCCGACGTCGCCGGCAGGCACCGCTGGGGGTTCGTGCGGACCGGCTTCGAGCGGATCGTCGCGCCGCGCCCCAGGCTCATGGCGTACGTCGTCGTCTACGCCGAACTCGCCCTCGGGCTCGGGCTCGTCCTCGGGTTCCTCACCCCGGTCGCCCTGGTCGGCGGGCTGCTGCTCAACCTGCTGTATCTCGTCCTGATGATCCACGACTGGGCCGAGCAGGGGCAGAACGCGATGATGGCGCTGATCTCGTTCGTCGCCCTCTTCGCCGTGTCCTGGCAGACCTGGTCCCTCGACCGCCTGTGGGGGGTCTTCTGATGGCTCCGCCCCCGCCCCGGTACGACCTGCCCGACGTCGACGCCTTCAGCCGCGTCTACTGGGACGCCGCCGTCGACGGGAAGCTGCTCCTCCGGCGGTGTGCCGCATGCGCCGAGGCCCACCACTACCCGCGCGAGTTCTGCCCGTTCTGCTGGAGCGACGACGTCGCCTGGGAGGCGGCGAGCGGGCGGGCCACGCTGTACACCTGGTCCGTCGTGCACCGCAACGACCTGCCGCCGTTCGGTGAGCGCGTCCCGTACGTCGCCGCGGTCGTCGACCTCGACGAAGGGCCGCGGATGATGACCGAGGTCGTCGACTGCCCGGAGGACGAGCTGCGGATCGGGAGGGCGCTGCGGGTCGCGTTCCGAGAGGCGGACGACGGGTCGGCCGTCCCCGTGTTCGTGCCCGCCTGAGCGCCCCTACGGCCAGAGCAGTTCGCGCATCCACGCCTCGCCCTCACGCCGGTAGCGGAGCCGTACGTGCCGTCGCCGCTCGTCGCCCTGGAAGAACTCGACCTCCAGCGGTTCCAGCACGTACGCCGTCCACGTCTCCGGCTCCGCGTCCGGCTCCCGCCGGGCCCGCTCCCAGGCCGCCCCGCTCGCCGCCGCCAGGGTGTCCAGGTCCGGCAGCGGCTCGCTCTGCCGGCCGACCAGCGCCGCGGCCAGCGCGCCCGTGGAACGGGCGTGCAGATCCGCGTACGCCTCCTCGGGCGTGCCGGTCGAGACCCGGCCCCTGACCCGGACCTGCCGGCCCTGGGCGGGCCAGTAGAAGCCCAGCGCCGCCTCGGGGCGGGCGGCCAGCTGACGGCCCTTCGCGCTGGTCGCGTGCGAGGCGAAGTGTCAGCCGCGGGCGTCCGCGTCGTGCAGCATCAGCGTCCGCACGTCCGGCAGTCCGGCCTCGTCCACCGTCGCCAGGTGCATGGTGTGCGGCTCGACCGCGCCGGCCGCGGCCGCCTCGACGAACCAGGACCGGAAGAGCGTCACCGGCTCGGCGGGCACGGCCGCCGGGTCGAAGGCGGGGAGGTCGGTGTCCCACACGCGGAGGGCGCGCAGCGCGGCGTGGAAGGCACCGGGTTCGTCGTGGTCGTTCATGGCCCGACCCTACGCGTCGGGGCGCGGGGGCCGCGGGCCTGCCCGGCACGGCGGCCTCGGGCCCGGCGGTCCCGCCGGGCCCGGGCGGCTGCGGGACCCGCCAGCGCCCGCCCCGCCCCGCTGTCACACACCGGCCGGCAGGCCGTACGCCGGGTACTCCTTCACCGGTACCGCGTGCGCGCCCGCCTGGATCTCGTCGCGGATCTTCTTCGCGATCAGGTTCTTCCACGGCGTCCTCGGCAGCGTGCGGACCATGAACATCCGCAGCGCGATCTTCCACTTCCGGTCGACCGTCAGCTCCTTGACGAAGCTCTCCGCCATCCGCTGGTTCCGCTCCACGCCCGGCCGCAGCACCCGCTCGTACGCGGCGAAGGCGGTCCGGTGGTCGCCGCGCGCCGCCGCCAGCTCGCCGGCCAGCGTGTACGCGCCGAGCAGGGCGAGCCCGGTGCCCTGGCCGGAGGCCGGGGAGGCGCAGTGGGCGGCGTCGCCGAGCAGCACGACCCGGCCCTTCGACCAGCGGTCCATCTCCACCAGGGAGATCGCGTCGAAGTAGAAGTCGTCGGCGTCCGCCGCGTGCCGCATCAGCCGGGGGAGCTCCCAGCGGCCGTCCGCGAAGGCGTCGGCGAGCAGGCGCTTCTGCGCGGCCGTGTCCCGGTGGTCGTGGGGGAGTTCCTCGGGGGAGGCGAAGACGAAGAGGTTCTTGGCGTCGGTCTCGCCGGCCGAGCTGTACACGCAGGTCAGCCGGCCGGGGGCGGCGTGGTACGTCTCCCAGCGGTCCAGGACCAGATGGTTCGGCGCGGTGAAGATCGAGATGTACGCGCCGAGGTGGCGCCTGTACCGCTCCTCCGGGCCGAAGACGAGGCGGCGGGTGTGCGAGTGCATGCCGTCCGCGCCGACCACCAGGTCGAAGCGCCGCGTCGGGCCGCTCTCGAAGGTGACGTCGACACCGTCGGCGTCCTCGGCGAGGGCCGCGATCGAGTCGTCGAAGAGGTACTCGACGTCGTCGCGGGTCCGGTCGTGCAGGATCCGGGCCAGCTCGCCGCGCATGATCTCGTCGTCGTCCTCTGCCCGGCCGCCGAAGATCTCGGCCGGCAGCTCGCCGATCGTGCGGCCCGCGTCGTCGACGTACGAACCGCCCCGCATGTCCGTGGAGTTGGCGCGGACCTCGTCGAGGATCCCCATCCGGCGGCAGACCTCGATCGCGGTGCCGCGGATGTCGACCTTGTAGCCGCCGGTGCGCAGTTCGGGGGCGCGCTCGACGACGGTCGGGACGAAGCCGTACCGGTGCAGCCAGTACGCGAGCGCGGGGCCGGCGATCGAGGCGCCGGAGATCAGGACGGTCTTGGCGGGGGTGGAGGCGGAGGCGGAGGTGGTGCGCGTCATGGCAGGACTCCTCGTCGATGGGTGCGGGCGTTCCCCTGCCCGCACCGACGACTGTACGGATGTCTTACACATCTGTCTATGACGCTTGTATAAATTCCTCGGGCCGGCTCTCCGTGAGACCTCCGCGAGGCTCAGCCGCGCCCCAGCACCACCGTCCCCGACGAGCAGAACCAGCCCCCCGTCCCCGAGGCCACCGCCAGCTCCGGCAGGCTTCCGTCCGCCCGCCGCACCTGCCGCCCGTTCGCCTCGCCGCGCAGCTGCCGCACCGCCTCCACCAGCAGGAACAGCCCCCGCATTCCGGGGTGGCAGGCCGACAGGCCGCCTCCGTCGGTGTTCACCGGCAGCCCGCCGCCGTCCACCGTCAGCCGGCCCTTCTCGGCGAACGCGCCGCCCTCGCCCTTGGCGCAGAAGCCCAGGTCCTCCAGGGTCACGAGGGTCATGTACGTGAAGGCGTCGTAGATCTGGGCGAGGTCGACGTCGGCGGGCGTGACCCCGGCCCGCTCGAAGGCCAGCCGGCCGCTGACGGCCGCCGGGGAGACGGTGAAGTCCTCCCACTCCGACATCGTGGTGTGCGAGACGTGCTCGCCCGTGCCGAGCACCCAGACCGGCGCCCGCGCCGTGTCCGGTACGTACTCCTCGGCGGCGAGCAGCACCGCGCAGCCGCCGTCGCTGCGGATACAGCAGTGCAGCTTGGTGAACGGGTCGGCGATCATCGGCCCGGACAGCACCTCGTCGACCGTGATCGGCTCGCGGAACATCGCCTCCGGGTTGAGCGCCGCGTTCGCCCGCGCCTGCACCGCGACCTCGGCGAGCTGCTCCAGGGTGGTCCCGTACTCGTGCATGTGGCGGCGGGCCGCCATCGCGTACTTGGCGATGAGCGTGTGCCCGTACGGCACCTCGTACTGCAGCGGCCCGCGCGCCCCGAAGGAGAGGTTCGAGGTGCGCCGGCGGGCCTTGATGTCGGCGCGTGCGGTGGAGCCGTACGCGAGCAGCACGGCGTTCGCGTGACCGGCGGCGATGGCGTCGGCGGCGTGCGCGGCCATGACCTCCCAGGTGGCCCCGCCGACGGCGGTCGAGTCCACCCAGCGGGGCCGCAGCCCCAGGTACTCGGCGACCTCGACCGGCGCGAGCGTCCCGAGCCCGGCGGACCCGAGCCCGTCGACGAGCGACCGGTCGAGCCCGCTGTCCGCGAGCGCCCGCCGGGCGGCCTGGGCGTGCAGGGCGTAGGGGGTGGCCTCGTCGACGCGTCCGCAGTCGGAGAGGGCGATGCCGACGACGGCGACGCGTCGACCGGCGCGGTTCCGTGGAGTGGTGGGCATGAATCTGACGGTACATCAGATCCGGGCGGGCGCACCGGTCGCGGCCGGGTTCGTCCCACCCCTGTGCATTCCCGTTTCCCCGCCCTAACATGACGGCCCGTCAGATACGGAGGGAGCTCCATGGACGCCGCCTTCACCGGGGAGCAGGAAGAGATCCGCCGCACCCTGCGGGAACTGCTCGCCAAACGGTCCGGGCCCGACGAGGTGCGGGCGGCGGTCGACACCGCCGCCGGGTACGACCCCGAGCTGTGGCAGCGGCTCGCCGAGCGGCTCGGGCTGCCGGGGCTCGCGCTGCCGGAGGAGTACGGCGGTGCCGGCTGCGGCCCCGCCGAGCTCGCGCTCGCCTGCGAGGAGACCGGGCGGGCCCTCGCCCCCTCGCCGCTGCTCGCCACCGCGGTGCTCGCCGCGCCGCTGATCGCCGTGCTCGGGACCGCCGAGCAGTGCGCCGAACTGCTGCCGAAGGTGGCCTCCGGGGCGCTCACCGCCGCTCTGGCCGTGCCCGGCGGCTCGCTCGCCGTGGCCCTCGGGCTCACCGGCGGGGACCCGGACTGGGCGGGTGACGGGCGGGCCGGCGGGATGCAGGCCCGGCCGACCCGGGACGGCTGGACGCTGTACGGGGAGGCCGGCCAGGTCCTCGACGGGCACAGCGCCGACCTGCTCCTGGTCGCCGCCCACACCGGCGGCTTCGCCCGCAGCCGCACCCTGGTCTTCCTGGTCCGCGCGGACGCGCCGGGGCTCACCCGGGTCCGCCGTACCGCCCTCGACGGCACCCGCCCACAGGCGACCGTCGAACTGCGCGACGTGCCGGCCGAGTTGCTCGGCACCGACCCGGCCGACGTGGCCGGGGCCCTGGCCTCCGTCGGGCGGACCGCGGCCGCGGTCGTCGCCGCCGAGGCGGTCGGTGTCGCGGCCCACTGCCTGGACCGCACGGTCGCGTACGTGCGCACCCGCGAGCAGTTCGGCCGGCCGGTCGGCTCCTTCCAGGCCGTCAAGCACCGGCTCGCCGACCTGTACGTACAGCTCCAGGCGGCCCGCTCGGCGGCGTACTACGCGGCCTGGGACGCCGGCCGGCCCGGCCCCGGCGAGCCCGGGGCCGCCACGCTCGCGCTCGCGCAGTGCCTGGAGACCGCGCGGGCCGTCACCGGCGAGACGATCCAGCTGCACGGCGGCATCGGCTTCACCTGGGAGCACGAGGCGCACCTGTACTTCAAACGGGCGAGCGCCGACGAGCTGCTCTTCGGCCCGGTGCACCGGCTGCGCGCGGCCGCGGCCCGCAGCGCCGGGCTGTTCGACGGGCACGGGAGCGGGAAGGGGGCGGCGGCCTGATGGCGACCGGATCCGGAGCAGGAGCAGGACTGCGTCTGCTGCAGAAGGTGTCCTCCACGCGGACCTTCGCGAGGATCGCCCCGCATTTCATCCCCGCGATGGACCGCACGGTCCACCGGCTGACCCGCGGCAAGGTGATACTGAGCGCCCGGATGCTGCCCGGGGTGATCCTCACGGCGCACGGCGCGAAGTCGGGGCTGCCGCGGACCACGCCGCTGGCCTGCATGCCGGAGGACTCCGGTACGAGCTGGATCCTGGTCGGCTCGAACTTCGGCCGCCCGGGGCATCCCGCGTGGACGGCGAACCTGCTGGCCCATCCGGACGCGGAGGTGAGCTGGCGCGGCGAGACGATCCCGGTGCGCGCGGAGCGGCTGACGGGGGAGGAGCGGGCCGCCGCCTGGCAGGCCGTCCTCGGCTTCTGGCCGCCTTACGCGACGTACCAGGCGCGGGTGGAACGGGAGATCAGACTGTTCCGCCTCAGGCGCCGTTGAGCGCGGGGACGGGAACGCCGACGGCGGTCGTGAGCGTGATGCGGACCGCCGTCGGCGCGACAGGACGTCAGGACGTGGGGTGGTGCGTGCGGGCTCCGGCCCTACTTCGTCGGCTTCTTGCCCGTGATCCCGAGGTGCACCAACAGGGCCAGGTTCGGCTTCAGTTCGGCCTGCTTGACGCCCCAGGTCTGGAAGCCCTTCTGGTGGCCGGCCACCGAGGCGAGCATCGCGACGAGCGAGCCGGCCATCGCCGCCGGGCTCACGTCCTTGTCGACCTTGCCCTTGGCCTGGAGCTCCTTCACCGCGTCCGTAAGGGAGTTGGTGACCGAGTTCAGGATCTTCATGCGGATCTTGTAGAACCGCTTGTCGCCCTCCGCGGCACCGAGGTCCACCACGCGCAGGATGGCGTCGTGCTTGCGCCAGAAGTCCAGGAAGCCCTCGACGAGGTCCTCGGAGGTCTGCCAGCCCGCCTTGCCGACCCAGGAGCGGCCGGAGACCAGATCGGTCAACCCCGCGCCCTCCTTGGCCATTTCCTCCGCGAGTTCGAGGACGGCGCCCTCGACGTCGGGGAAGTACTGGTAGAACGTCGCGGGCGAAGTGCCCGCCTTCCGGGCCACGTCGATCACCTTGACGTCCCGGTACGGAGAGGAGCTGAGCATCTCGCTGAGGCAGTCGAGCAGCTTCTGCCGCGTCGCCTGACCGCGCCGACCGGCCACGCGGCCGTCGACGGTGCGTACTTGTCCTGTCATGCCGTCAGCTTACCGAGGGGTGTTCGGGGCGCGATTCGACCGACTGCAAATGGGGTGCACCCCCGGGAGCGCTCCCGGAGCGCACCGGTCCGGGGCCTCGGGCGGCGCTCACCTCCGCGAACGCGAATAGGCTTATTAACAGCCTGTGGACAACGTCGGTGGACAACCATGCTGTCAAATGTTCGATATCAGGGGGTGCGGGGTGATTCGCCCCGACCTAGCGTGGACACCGGATACCGGTATCTGGAAGGAACCACGCCCATGGCCGTATTCGCAGAGGGCACGCCGTGCTGGGTGGACGTGCAGCTCCCCGACCTCGAGGCGGGCAAGCGCTTCTACGGCGAACTCTTCGGCTGGACCTTCGACCCGGCCACCGGCGAGGCCCGCGTCGACGGCCGGCGCGCGGCCGGGCTGGTGCCCAAGCGGGACGGGCGGATGCCCACCACCTGGACGGTCTACCTGGCCACCGCGGACGCCGGGGTCCTCGCCCGGCGGATCAAGGCGGCCGGCGGCCGGATGGTGATGGAGCCGTACCCCGTCGGGCCGTACGGGGTGGTGGCGCTGGCCGCCGACCCCGGCGGGGCGGTGTTCGGGCTGCGGCAGGGCGGCGAGCGCGACGACGGCTTCCAGACCCACATGGAGCCCGGCTCCTTCTGCTGGATGGAGGTCTACACCCGGGAGAAGGACGCCGTGGACACCTTCTACGCGGCCGTCTTCGGCTATGTCGCCCAGGACCTCGCCGAGGGCGGCCTCGACTACCGGGTCTGGTCCCCGCCGGGCTCGCGGCCCGGCGACGACTCCTCGTTCGGCGGCCGCGCGCTGATCACCGACGCCTTCCCCGCCGAGATGCCCGGCCACGTCCTCGTGTACTTCGCCGTCGAGGACACCGACGCGGCCTGCGCCGCGACCGTCCGGATGGGCGGCCGGATCACCAACGAGCCCTTCGACACCCCGCACGGCCGCATCGCCGTCCTCACCGACAACCAGGGCGCGCGGTTCGGCGTCCTCGCGGAGCCGACGGGCGGGAAGCCCGCGAAGCGGGAGACGCCGGAGAAGCGCGAGCCGCAGGAGTCGCCGGAGCCGCAGGAGTCGAGGCAGGAGAAAGCGGAACCGCCGGAGAAGAGCGCACCGGGTGCCGAGGAGGGTACGGAATCCGGGGGCGACGCGGCCGCGAAACCGGATTCCGGGACCCCCGCTCCCGCCGAAGCAGCGAAAACGGCCGAAAAGTCCGCTGAAAAGCCCGACGATATGACCTAGGACACCCCGATCCGCCCCCGGGTTCGCAACCGCCGCCCCGGACAGGAAGAATCAGGGGGCGACGGGGCCGTACAGTCATGGCCCGTACGGGGAGGTGGCAGGCAAGTGGAGCAGCTGACGCAGCACGACCCGAGGCGGATCGGTCCCTTCGAGGTGCTGGGCCGGCTCGGCGCCGGAGGCATGGGCCTGGTCTATCTCGCGCGGTCGGCGTCCGGCCGGCGCGTGGCGATCAAGACCGTGCGCACGGAGCTCGCCGAGGACCAGCTGTTCCGCGTCCGGTTCACGCGCGAGGTGGAGGCCGCCCGCGCGGTCTCCGGTTTCTACACCGCGGCCGTGGTGGACGCCGACCCCCGGGCCGCCGTGCCCTGGCTGGCCACCGCGTACGTGCCCGCGCCCTCGCTCGAGGAGATAGTGAACGAGTGCGGGCCGCTCCCGGCCCAGGCGGTGCGCTGGCTCGCGGCCGGCGTCGCCGAGGCCCTGCAGTCCATCCACGGCGCGGGCCTGGTCCACCGCGACCTCAAGCCGTCCAACGTCCTCGTCGTCGAGGACGGCCCCCGGGTGATCGACTTCGGCATCGCGTCCGGCGTCTCCAACACCCGGCTGACCATGACCAACGTGGCCGTCGGCACGCCCGCGTACATGTCGCCCGAGCAGGCCCGCGACTCGCGCAGCGTCACCGGCGCCAGCGACGTGTTCTCGCTCGGCTCGATGCTGGTCTTCGCCGCCACCGGACACGCGCCGTACCACGGCGCGAACCCGGTCGAGACGGTGTTCATGCTGCTCCGCGAGGGCCCGGACCTGGCCGGTCTGCCCGACGAGCTGCGCCCGCTGATCGAGTCCTGCATGCAGATGGACGTCTCGCTGCGGCCCAGCCCCGCCGATCTGCAGGCCCAGCTCGCCCCGCACCTCTTCGGCCCCGGCAGCGACGACAGCGGCACCGCCTCGGCCTGGCTGCCGCAGCGCGCCGTCGCCATGATCGAGACCCGGCGCGGCGGCCGCCCCAGCCCGCAGCCCCCCGCGGGCAACGGCCCGTCCGGCCGGCCCCCGACGCCGCCGCCCCCGCCGGGCCCGCCGCCGACCGGGCCGCACCACGGCGACCCGCGCGCCCCCGCACCCGTGGGCGTCGGCGGCGGCCGGCACGCCGGGCCCGCCGAGTCCGCGCACCACGACGGCCCGGTGCGGCTGGCCGGCGCCGCCGTGCCGATCGGTCCCGGCCCCCGGGTCGCCGACACCCGCGCCTCGGTCGTCGCCGACACCGGCCCGGCCACCGGCTGGATCCGCCCGCCCGGCGCGGAGCCCGGCCCCGCGCCCGGTTCCCGGCCGCTGCCCGCACCGGCCCGCCCGACCGAGCCGCCGGCCACGCCCGAGCCCGGTCACTGGCGGCCCTGGCGGTTCCGCATGTCGAACGACGTCTGGGGCACCCCGGTCGTCGACGGCGAGCTGCTCTACGTCACCTCGTTCGAGGTGCACGCCCTCGACACCGGCAGCGGCCGCCGCCAGTTCAAGACGCGGGACGTCGCCTGGTCGATGGCGGTCGCCCAGGGCCGCATCCACGCCTCCGACGGGCCCTCGCTGTACGCGCTCGACGCCGCCGACGGCGTCGAGCGCTGGCGGACCGGCACGGACGCCTGGGTGTACTCGCTCAAGGTCGACCGCGGCACCCTCGTCACCGGCACCCGCGGCGGCGGTGTGCAGGGCTGGGAGGCGTCCAACGGCGCGAAGCTGTGGGAGCTGAGCGGCGCGCAGACCGACTTCGAGACCCCCGAGGCCGGCCCGGCGGTGCACGGCGACACCGTGTACGTGTGGCGGAACGCCCGCCTCCAGGCGCTGGACGCGCGCTCCGGCACGGAGCGCTGGTCGTACCCGATCGGCGACGCCGCGTCCTGCGGGAACGTGCCGGTCCGGGTGGCCCCGGCGGAGGACGGCTGCGTGTACGTCGCGGCCGGCACCCGCGTGCTGTCCATCGACATCGCCGGCGGCCACGTCCGCTGGCACTTCGAGGCCCCCGCGGTCTTCCTGTCCCCGCCCGCGTTCGTGCCCGGCCCGGCGGTGACCGGCGGCGGCGTGTACCTGGCGGACTACCTCGGCACGGTGTACGCGCTGGACGCGACGACCGGCCAGGACCGCTGGCGGATCGCCACCGAGCAGCGCCAGTCCGGCGAGCCGGTCCTGGTGGACGCCGGCAACGTGCACGTGGCCAGCGGCAGCGCGCTGTACACGCTGGACGCGGTCACCGGCACGCCGAAGTGGCGGTTCCCGGCGGGCGGCGCGATCACCGGCAGCCCGGTGGTCGCCGACGGCCGGCTGCACTTCGGCTCCGCGGACCACGTGCTGTACACGCTGGACGCGGCCGGCGGCCAGCTCCGCTGGAAGCTGGCGACCGGCGGCGAGATCACCGGCTCGCCGGTGGCCCGCAACGGCGTCGTCTACGCCTGCAGCAAGGACCGCTGTGTGTACGCCCTGGACGCGGTGAAGGGCACGGCCACGGGACGGGGCGCCTCGCAGGCGCGCGCCTGAGGCCCTCCTACCGCGGCCGTCCGGGCGGCTGTCCGCCCCGGCCGCGGTCCTGGTCGTCCGGGGCGTCCCACTGCGGGACGTCCATGGTCCGCGTGGGCTCGCCGTACGCGCCGCCGTGCCCGTCGTCGTACGGGGACTCCGGCGGCCGCTGCGGGCCGTCCAGGGTGGGGTGCGTCGGGTACGGATGCGTCGGCTCCCCGATCCGGGTGCGGTGCGCGGCGTGGCGGCGGTGCGGGGTGTGGCGGCCCGGCATGACCACCGCGGCCAGGAGCAGCAGCAGCGCCCCACCGAAGGCCATCGCCACGCCGGGGCCCAGACCGGTCCCGTCGCTCGCGACGGCGAAGCTGCCCTCGGCCTGGCCGACGCGGACCGACCACAGGATCGTGAAGCCGAGCACGATCAGCCCGGAGAGGGCGACGAGCAGCCGGGAGCGCAGCACCAGACCCACCAGGGTCACCAGGGCGGCGAAGGCGAACGGCAGCAGCATCGAGCCGATGACCTCGGCGCGTACGTCGGTGATCCCGCCGAACAGGTCCTCGATGCGGTAGTCGCTGCCGTGACGGCCGTCGTACCAGGCACGGAAGGGGCTCCATACGGCGGCCGTCGCTCCGGCGAGCGCCAGGACCGAGCCGACGATGTTGCGGATCATCGCGCGGCCTCCTCGGGTCCGGCTCTCGGTCCCGACGCTACGCCGGGTGCGGGCGGCCCGCCACGCGGCGCTAGGGTGGCGCGGACACGTCAGGATGGAAGGGAGCGGGGCGCGGTGAAGGCAGGACGAAGGCTGCGGTTCGCGGCGGTGCTGGTGGTGGTCGTGCTGGCGCTGACCGGCTTCCAGTCCGGCAAGAGCAGCGGCGGCAGCGGCGGGAAGAGCCGCGGCAAGAGCAGCAGCGGGGGCGGCTGCTCCAGCTCCGAGAAGAAGAACCACGACTACGACGACTACGACGATGACCTCGGCAGCGACAGCGGCTCCGGCTCCGACGCGTACCCCACCGACTCCGGCCCGGCGCCCACCGTCACCTCCTCCTCCGCGCCGGCGACGGTGACCGTGGTGGATTGCGTGAAGCCTTCGCAGAAGAAGCGCAAAGGCCGTCCGGCCCGCAAGGCGGACACGACGGCGAGCGTCCGGATCACCTCGCGGGCGACCGTGACCGAGACCTTCCGCGTTGAGCTGGAGTTCCGCGACGCCGGCGGCATGGAGCGGGACGAGGCGGCCGAGACCGTGCTGCTCGAGCCGGGGCAGACGCTGACCTTCGACGTGCCGATGTCGTCGCCGTCGTCGGTCAATCAGGTCAGGAAGTGTGAAATCGCGGGCGTCAGCGTCCAGTAAGGTGACGTGCGCCCGTCAATACCCATGGAAGCGGGCGTTGAAACCTGCCTGCCCGCGCCTTCGCGCACACTCAACGGGGGTTGAAGTATGAAGCTTCGTCATGTCCGTGCCATTGCCGTCTTCGGCATCGCCCTGGTCGCGCTCACCGGCGCCCGCGGCTCCGGCGGGGCCAGCTGCAGCGGCAGCTCCGGCGGCTCCAGCCACTCCAGCAGCAGCGGCTCCGACAGCAGCAGCAGCTCCAGCAGCAGCTCGTCCGGCAGCGTCAGCGGCGTCGGCGGCTCGTCGCGCGACCGCGCCGCCCGCGACATCAAGATCGACGAGTGCGCGCTCAGCGCGGACGGCAAGAACCTCGTCGCCAAGCTGACCATCACCAACAGCGACTCGTCGGCGTACCTCTACGACGTCACCATGCAGTTCAAGGGTGACGCCGGCAAGCCCGCCGGCCTGGCGGTCGCCCAGGTCGACGACCTGCGCGTCGAGGGCGGCGCCTCGAAGTCCACCGAGGCCACCACCCCGTACACCGGCACCGGCAACGGCTCCGAGTACACCAAGTGCGAGGTCGCCTTCGCGAACCGCACCGCCGCCTGAGCCGTCTCTTCGGCGCAGTGCCTCAGCGGATCCGGTAGCCCCCGCCCCCGCCCCGCCCCGTGAACAGCCCGGCCTGCCGCTCCGGCGGCAGATTGCCGAGCGACACCAGGTGCGGGGCGTGGGCCAGGGCGCCCGTCCTCGCCGGTTCCTTCGCCGACCACAGGGCCCGTACGGTGCCCTGCACCGCCTCCGTCGGGTACGAGGCGACGACGGTCGCGGCCGCCCGCGCGGCGGCGAGCGCCCCGCCCGGCTCGGTCACCTCGCTGACCAGCCCGGTCTCGTACGCGCGCCGCGCCGAGACCCGTTCGGCCGTGCCCATCAGCGCCATCCGGGCGATCTCCCCGTACGGCATCCGCTGGGCCATCAGGATCGTCTCGAACGCGGACACCATCCCGTACGTCGTGTGCGGGTCGAAGAAGGTCGCGTCCTGCCCGGCCACCACGAACTCCGCCTCGGCGATCAGGTAGAACGCGCCGCCGCAGGCCATCCCCTCCACCGCCGCCACCACGGGTTTCCACAGGTCGTTCGCCTTGGGGCCGATCGTGAGCAGCGGATCGTCGATCGTGTACGGCGACGAGGGCTGCGGCACGTTCCCCGCGGCGTCGCGGTCGATGCCGGTGCAGAAGGCCCGGCCGCCCGCGCCGGTGACGACGATCGCGCGGACGTCGTCCTCGTACCGGAAGCCCCGCCACACCTCGCCCAGGGCCCGGGCCATCTCCAGGGTGATCGCGTTGTGCTTCGCGGGCCGGTCGAGCGTGACGACGGCGACGCCGCTCTCCTTGTCCCGCTCGACGTGGACGCTCATCCCCGCTCCAGGATCCAGCGCGGCACGGTGACCCCGTCGACCTCGGCGAACGTCACCCGCACGGCCGCGCCGATCCGCAGCCGCGCCGGGTCGACGGAGTCCAGCGGCGCGTCGGGCGCGCTCACGACGTTGCCGACCAGCCGGATGCGGGGCGCGTCGGCGAGTTCGACGAGGACCACGTTGTACGGGGCCTGGGCGGCGTAATCGGGCAGCAGTGGCGGATGCGGCAGCACGTACGACCAGATCCGGCCGCGGCCGGACATCAGGCGCCACTCGCTCGCGAAGGACTGGCAGGAGGGGCAGCAGGGGCGCGGCGGGAACCGCAGTTCGCCGCAGGACGTGCAGGACTGGACGCGGAGTTCGCCCCGGGCGGCGTACTCCCAGAAGGGCGCGCCGTCCTCGTCGACGACAGGTGACAGCATCGTTCAGCTCCTCAGCAGTACGGCGGACGTGGGGACGCCCTCGCCGGCGGTGACGAGGCAGGTGGCGGCGTTCGGGACCTGAGCGGTGGACGTGCCGCGGAGCTGCTTCACGCCCTCGTTGATGAGGTTGAAGCCGTGCACGTAGGCCTCGGAGAGCCCGCCGCCGCCGGTGTTGAGCGGCAGCCGCCCGCCGATCTCCAGCGCGCCGCCCTCGGTGAACGCCCCGCCCTCGCCCCGGGCGCAGAAGCCGTACCCCTCCAGGGAGAGCGGGACGAGCGGGGTGAAGGCGTCGTAGATCTGGGCCACGTCGACGTCCTCGGGCCCGAAGTCGGCCTGCTTCCACAGGTGTCGGGCGGCGGTCCAGGCGGGGCCGGTGAGCGGGTCGTCGTTCCAGTAGTTGACCATGCCGTGGTGCTGTGCGGGCAGGCCCTGCGCGGCGGAGTGCACGTACACGGGCTTCTGCCGGCAGTCGCGGGCGCGTTCGGCGGAGACGATCACGCAGGCGAGCGCGCCGTCGGTCTCCAGGCAGTTGTCGAAGAGGCAGAGCGGTTCGCTGATCCAGCGGGCGGTCATGTACATCTCGCGGGTCAGCGGCCGCTCGTACATGATCGCGGCGGGGTTCTGGTTGGCGCGGTTGCGGCAGGCGAGGGCGACGTTGAACAGGTGGTCGCGGGTGGCGCCGTACTCGTGCATGTAGCGGCGGGCCAGCATGCCGATCTCGTCGGCCGGCCGCAGGAGCCCGAAGGGCCGGGTCCACTGGCCGGGGGTGGGCAGCTGGACGGCGGTGTTCTTCCAGGGCCGGGGCCCGGAGCCGCGTTTGCGGGAGCGCCAGGCGACGCCGACGGTGGCCTGCCCGGCGGCGATGGCGGCGGCGAGATGCCCGACGGTGGCGCAGGAGCCGCCGCCGCCGTACCCGACCTTGCTGAAGAAGGTGACGTCGCCGGCGCCGATCGCCTTGGCGACCTCGACCTCGTCGGTCTCCTCCATCGTGTACGAGGCGAAGGCGTCGACCTCGGACGGCGCGATGCCGGCGTCGTCGAGCGCGGCGAGGATCGCCCGGCAGGCGAGCGTCCTCTCGGACTCGGGCAGCTGTTTCGCGAAGGAGGTCTGCCCGATCCCCACGACGGCTGTG
Organism: Streptomyces solicamelliae; assembly: GCF_045348655.1. Lineage (NCBI taxonomy): Bacteria > Bacillati > Actinomycetota > Actinomycetes > Kitasatosporales > Streptomycetaceae > Streptomyces > Streptomyces solicamelliae. The sequence goes on along the minus strand of NZ_CP160404.1, from coordinate 3,055,917 downwards.
CGGTCCTTGAGCACGGCAACCCCCTCGGTCGTCCCCACTGCTGACAGCGCGTCAGGCTACAGCTAATCTGACGGACAGTCAGCTCTTTGGGAGAGGGTGGATGCGGATGCGCGGCGACCTGGAGTGGGGCTCGATACCGAGGCTGGTGCGCGCGGCGGCGGAGCGGTACGGATCGCGGGAGGCGGTCGTCGAGGGCCGGCTCCGGGTCTCGTACGCGGAGCTGGGCGAGCGGGTGGAGCGCGCGGCGGCGGCGTGCGTCGCGGCCGGGGTCCGTGCCGGGGACCGGGTCGCGATCTGGGCGCCGAACACCCTGGACTGGATCGTCTCGGCGCTCGGCGCGGTGACGGCGGGCGCGGTCCTCGTCCCGCTGAACACCCGCTTCAAGGGCACCGAGGCGGCGGACGTACTGGCGAGGTCACGCGCCCGGCTCCTGTTCGTCACGGGCACGTTCCTGGGCACGTCGTACGTGGCGTCGCTGCGGCGGACGGGGGCGGAACTCCCGGACCTGCGACAGGTGGTGGTCCTCGGCGACACGGCCCCGGAGGACTACACGACGTGGAAGGAGTTCCTGGCGGCCGGGGACGGGGTGACGGGGGCGGAGGTCGGGGCGCGGGCGGACGAGGTGGAGGGCTCGTGGCCCTCGGACATCGTCTACACCTCCGGGACCACCGGCCGCCCGAAGGGCGCGGTGATCACCCACGAGCAGACCCTGCGCTGCTACGACGTGTGGGCGGAACTGGCGGGGCTGCGGCAGGGCGACCGGTACCTGATCGTGAACCCGTTCTTCCACACCTTCGGCTACAAGGCCGGGATCATCGCCTGCCTGATGCGGGGCGCGGTGATGGTCCCGCAGCCGGTGTTCAACGTGGACACGGTCCTGGCGAACATCGCGGCGGAACGGATCTCGGTCCTCCCCGGCCCCCCGACCCTCCACCAGTCCCTGCTGGACCACCCGGCCCGCGCCGCGCACGACCTGTCCACCCTCCGCCTGGTCGTCACCGGCGCGGCGGTGGTCCCGCTGCGGCTGGTGGAGCGGCTGCGGGAGGAACTGGGCGTGGCCACGGTCCTGACCGCGTACGGCCTGTCGGAGGCGAGCGGCATCGTGACGATGTGCCGCCGCGGCGACGAGGCGGAGGTGATCGCGACGACCTCGGGCCGCCCGATCCCGGACACGGAGGTCCGCCTGTCGGAGACGGGCGAGGTCCTGGTCCGCGGCCACCACGTTATGCGCGGCTACTTCGAGGACGAGCAGGCGACTCGGGAGGCGATCGACGCGGACGGCTGGCTGCACACGGGCGACGTCGGCGTCCTGGACGAGGCGGGCAACCTCCGCATCACCGACCGCATCAAGGACATGTTCATCGTCGGCGGCTTCAACGCCTACCCCGCGGAGATCGAGCAACTCCTGGGCCTCCACCCCGACATCGCCGACGTCGCTGTCATCGGCGTCCCGGACCCCCGCCTCGGCGAGGTCGGCAAGGCATACGCCGTCCGCCGCCCCGGCGCGACCCTCACGGCGGACGACCTGATCGCCTGGTCCCGCCGGGAGATGGCCAACTACAAGGTCCCGAGGCAGGTCGAATTCGTCCCGGAGCTCCCGAGAAACGCCAGCGGCAAGGTGGTGAAGGGCGTGCTGCGGGCCCGCCCCTGACCGAGGCGAGGAACGGGACGGGTCCGGCTACGCCCGCCGGATCGTGGCGGGCACCGGGCCCGCCGGGTGGACGGTGATGTCGAAGGCGGGGCCGGGCCGTTCGAGCAGCGTCGGGACGAACGCGGGGAGCAGGCGCTCCAGCAGTACCCCGGCCTCGCGGAGTGCGAACTGGGCACCGAGGCAGGCGCGGGGGCCGAGGCCGAAGGGGTAGTACGTGCCGTGGCCCGAGGGCCGGCGGGCGGGGTCGGTGAACCGGTCGGGGAGGAAGGCGTCCGGGTCGGGCCAGAGGCCGGGGTCCCGATGGGTGAACCAGGGGCTGGTGAGGATGATGTCCCCGGCACGGACGCGGTACCCCGCGAGGACGTCGTCCTCGGTGGCGTACCGGGGCATGAGCCAGGCGATCGGGTAGAGCCGGAGGGTCTCGGCGACCAGCGCCTGGACACCGTCGGCGCCGCGGTCCAGGGCCCAGCCGCGCCAGTGGGGCTCGGCGTCGAGGAACAGGTACAGCCAGGCGAGGGTCGAGGCGGTGGTCTCGTGCCCGGCGAAGACCAGGGTGACGAGCTCGTCGCGGACCAGTTGCTCGGTGTAGTGCCGCGCCTGCTCGGCGTCGAGCAGGACACGGAGGAGTCCGTCGCCGGAGGGCTCGGCGCGGACCTCGTCGACGGTCCGCTTGACGACGGCGTCGATGCGGGCGACCTCCGCGGTGAGGTCGGGCGGGGTGTCGCCGGGCCGGGGGACGACGGGGAGCGCGCTGATGACCGCGTCCACGGCACGCAGTTCGTCGTAGGTCTCGTGGGTCACGGGCCGCCCGGTCAGGCAGCGCCAGATCACGTCGAGCGAGTAGAACCGCAGGTCGGCGGCGAGATCCCGGACCTCGCCGGTGCGCGCGGCACGCTCCCACAGCTGTGTCGTCCGCTCGGCGGCCCCTCCGATGGCCGGCTCGAACCTGCGGATCCCCTGCCCCGTGAAGTACCGCTGCAGCAGCCGCCGCTGGGACCGCCACGCCTCCCCGGCCGCCGTCAGCACCCCGCCCCCGAACAGCGGCGCCAGCCGGTGCGACCGCTTCACGTACCGCTCCGGATGCAGCGCCAGGACGTGATGCACGGCCTCGGGGAGGGACACGAGCACGGCGTCGGCCGACCCGAGGGACACCCGGGCCACCGGCCCCGCCTCCCGTACGCGCCCGAGGAGCTCGAAGACGGATCCCCCGCGCTCCTGCCACGCGGCCACGTGCGCGGGGGAGAGGGCGGGCGGTGCGGGGACGGCAGGGTCCGACGGCACGAACGTCATGGCAGGGCCTCCACGGGAACGGCAACCGCTCCCACCCTGCCCGCCGGACACGCCCCGCACCCGGCCCACGCGCCCGGGCGCCGAAAATCGCCCCCGCGCAGCCGGTTTCCGCCCCCGAGCAGCGGGTTTCGGCCCTTCCGCCGTGCACGCCGGAAGGGCCGGGCGGATGCCCGGCCCTTCCAGGTCGCGTTCGGTCGTCGTGCGCCGCGCTCAGCCTGCCGGGTCCCCCCGGTCCGGCAGGCGTCCCCCGAGCGCGGCGCGCGTACGGCCGACCGCGTACGGCCCCGGCGGCTCCCCCGTTCCCGTGCCGCCGCGGCCGTACCCCGTGGGGGAGTGGTTACTTGGCCGGCTCGCTGGTCGCGTGGGCGTCGAGCGGCTTGATCGGCTCGGACGTGGCGTGGGCGTCGAGCGGCTTGATCGGCTCGCTGGTCGCGTGGGCGTCGAGCGGCTTGATCGGCTCGGACGTGGCGTGCGCGTCCGTGGGCTTCAGGTTGTCGGCCATGAGGATCAACTCCTGTAACTGTTCGGGCTGAAGAGCGGACCGTCCGCCCGGCAACTCCCCCGTGGATCGCCGGGCGGACGTCCAGGGCCGATCACCATAACGGTGGGGCCTCATGACAATCCGTCTGCCCCCCGACGCGACGGATCGACATGCACGAGAGTGGCCTGCGGCGATAAACGATTGATGAACGGCCTGGTCGGCTCAGGCGACCGCGGCCGGGTGCAGCAACGCCCGGACGTCGGCCGCCTCGGGCGAGTCCAGCCCCTCGAAGACCGCGAGTGCCTCGCGCCAGCACACCCGCGCCCGGTCGACCTGCCCCAGTGCCGACAGTCCACGGCCCAGCACGGTGAGGACGTTGGCACGACGCCAGTCGCCGCCGATGCCGTGCAGGACCGCGAGCGCCTGCTCGGCGTGCGAGGCCGCCGACGCGGGCTTGCGCTCCGCGAGGTACACCTCGGCCAGACGGAAGAGCGTCATCCCGTGCCAGAGCTTCTGGCGGCTCTCCTGGAAGACGCTGAGGGCCTCGGCGAGCACGCTGCGGGCCTGGGCCGTCTCGTCGGCCGCCGTGAGCGCGAGTCCGAGGGCGTACTTGCCGTTGGCGAGCCGCAGCGGCAGGCCGGCGTCGGCCTTCTCGTAGATGGCGATGCCCTGGCGCGCCAGCTCCACCGCGCTCTTGGTCCGACCCATGGCGAGGTGCACCCGGGACAGGTTGCACAGGGCGCTGGCCTCTCCGGGCCGGTTCTCGTCCGCCCGGAACGCGTCCAGCGCCCGCGACAGATGGGCTTCGGCGTCGGCGTGCCGGCTCTCGTACAGCGCGATGATCCCGCGCTGGTTCCGCGCCTGTCCCAGCGAGACGGGGTCGCTCGCGGCCACCCCGCACTCCAGCGCGCGCCGTGCCTCCTCCTCGGCCTCCGTGAACCGCCCGGACGTGCTGTGCACATGCGTCAGCATCGTGCGCGCGCGGCCCTCGGCCAACGGGTCGTCCGCCGCCTGCGCCGCCTCGCTCACCGAGACGGCCGCCTGCGCGAACTGATGGGTGTTCGCCCCCGACTCACCCAGGTCCACCGTGGCCATCAGCAGATCGGCGGCACGGCGCAGCATCCCCGCCGCGGCGGACTGCCGTGCGCAGGCGAGCAGCCCGCCGGCCTCGGTGAACAGCCAGTCCAGCGCGGCTTCCCGGTCGCCGAACGCGAGTCCCGGGTACCGGGTCCGCTCGAAGTGGTCCAGCACCCGCTCCCCCGGCCGCTCGATCGCGTACACGCCAGCCGCCGTCGACAGGTAGAAGTCCAGGAGGCGGGACAGCGCCGCCTCCCGTTCCGCCGGGGGCTGTTCGTCGCGCTCCGCGCATGCACGCGCGTAGAGGCGCACGAGGTCGTGGTAGCGGTACCGGCCCGGTGCCGCGGACTCCACGAGGGAGGTGTCGACGAGGGCCTCCAGGAGGTCCTCCGTGTCGTGGAGCGGCAGGTCCAGGACCGCCGCGGCGGCGGCCAGCGAGATGTCCGGGCCGTCCGCCAGGCCCAGCAGACGGAACGCGCGGGCCTGGGCCGGCTCCAGCTGGCCGTAGCCGAGTTCGAACGTGGCCTTCACCGCGAGGTCGCCCGCCTGGAGCTCGTCCAGGCGGCGCCGCTCGTCCGCCAGCTTGGCCGCGAGGACCGACACCGTCCACGTGCGGCGCGCCGCGAGCCTGGACGCCGCGATGCGGATCGCCAGCGGCAGGAAGCCGCACGCCGCGACCACGTCGAGCGCCGCCTCCCGCTCCGCCTGCACCCGCTCCGTCCCCACGATCTTCGTGAAGAGCTGCAGCGCCTCCTCCGGGGACATCACGTCCAGGTCCACCAAATGCGCCCCGGCCAGGTCCACCATCCGGATCCGGCTGGTCACCAGCGCCGCGCAGCCCGCCGTGCCCGGCAGCAGCGGCCGGATCTGCGCCGCGTCCCGCGCGTTGTCCAGGAGGACGAGGACCCGGCGGCCGTCCAGCGTCGAGCGGTACAGCGCCGCCCGCTCGTCCAGCGAGTCCGGGATCGCCGAGTCCGGCGTGCCCAGCGCCCGCAGGAACGCGCCGAGCACCGTCTCCGGCGTCGCCGCCCGCGCCCCCGCGCCCTGGAGGTCCACGTACAGCTGACCGTCCGGGAAGTGCGGGCGGGCCGCGTGCGCCACGTGCACCGCGAGCGTCGTCTTGCCGACGCCGCCGATGCCCGCCAGCGCGGACACCGCCATGACGTGGCCCTCCGCCGTCGCGAGCCGGTCGCCCAGCTCCCGTACGAACGCGGCCCGGCCGGTGAAGTCCGGCACCGTCGCCGGCAGCTGCGCGGGCCGCGACACGGTCACCGGCGCGGGCGCGGGCTCCTCCACCGGGCGGGCGAGTTCCGCGTCGGCCCGCAGGATGCGCTGCTGCAGCCGGGACAGCTCCGGGCAGGGGTCCACGCCCAGCTCGTCGGCGAGCAGCCGCCGGGTGTCCGCGTACACCGCGAGCGCCTCGGCCTGCCGGCCGCTGCGGTACAGCGCCAGCATCAGCAGCCCGCGCAGCCGCTCGCGCAGCGGGTGCGCGGCGGTCAGCGCGGTCAGTTCGGAGACGGCCTCCGCGTGGCTGCCGACCTCCAGGTCCATGTCGAGCCGGGTCTCCAGGAGGGTGAGCCGCCACTCCTCCAGACGGGCGCGCTGCGTCTCCGCGTACGGGCCGGGCACGGAGGCCAGTACCTCACCGTCCCACAGGCCGAGGGACGTGTTGACGCGGTCGCGCGCCGCGCCGCGGTCGCCGGCCGCCCGCAGCTTCTCCGCCTCGGCGGCCAGGTCCTGCGCGACGTTCAGGTCGAGGGCCGCGCGCGGGGCGCGGATCGCGTACCCGCCCGCGTCGCTGACCAGCACCCCCGGGCCGAGCACCTTGCGCAGCCGGGAGGCGTACGTGCGGAGGGCGGCGAGCGCCTGGGAGGGGGGCTCCTCGCCCCAGATGCCGTCGATCAGCTCGCCCGCGGTGGCGGTGCGCCCGTCGCGCAGCAACAGCGCGGCGAGCAGTGCCCGCTGCTGCGGAGAGCCGGAGGGGAGCGGCTCCTCGTCCCGCCAGGCCCGGACGGTCCCGAGCACGCCGAAGCGGAGGTCGGAGGGCCCGTCGGCGGCGGGTACGGAGCCCCCGGTGCCGCTCTCCCCGGCGGGCACGGCGTCCCCGACGCCGTCCGTCGCGTCGGCGGGTACCACGTCACCCGGCGCGTCAGAGGTCGCGGCCTGTTCGGCCGCGGGCAGCGCGGACGGGCGCGTCGCGGTCGTGGCCGCCGCGTGCTCGGGGCCCGTTCGCGGAGCTCTCTGCTCCGGCACTCGCGGGCCGTTCTCACGGTCCATAGCTCCCCCTGCCTGTACCGCTGGTTTCGCCCAGGACAGTCTGCCTTGTCCGGAGGGCGTGCGTCAGCATCGGGTGACTGTCTGCACAGGATCTGCCGCACCGATAGCTGACGATGCGTCAGATCGGCGCTACCGTGAAGCCATGGAGACCTTCCCGAAGATCATCTCGGTGGACGACCACACCGTGGAGCCTCCCGGCGTCTGGCGGGACCGGCTCCCGTCCAGGTACCGCGACATCGGGCCCCGCATCGTCCGCGCGCCCCTGAAGGAAATGACCTTCCTCGGCGGCAAGTTCGCGCCCGTCATGGGCGCGCCCGGCGACGACGGCCCGATCGGCGACTGGTGGGTCTACGAGGACCTGCACCGCCCGCTGACCCGCCTCGACACCGCCGTCGGCTACGACAGGGACGAGATCAAGCTGGAGGTGATCACGTACGAGCAGATGCGGCCGGGCTCGTACAGCGTCCCCGACCGGCTCGCCGACATGGACGTCAACCACGTGCAGTCCGCCCTCTGTTTCCCCACCTTCCCCCGTTTCTGCGGCCAGACGTTCACCGAGGCGTCCGACCGCGAGCTGGGGCTGCTCGGCGTGCGCGCCTACAACGACTGGATGGTCGAGGAGTGGTGCGGGCCCGAGGCGCACGGCCGGCTCATCCCGCTCACCCTCGTCCCGCTCTGGGACGCCGAGCTCGCCGCCGCGGAGGTCCGGCGCAACGCCGCCCGCGGGGTGCGCGCCGTCGCGTTCTCCGAGATACCCCCGCACCTCGGCCTGCCCTCCGTGCACACCGACTACTGGGACCCGTTCCTGCGGGCCTGCGACGAGACCGGAACGGTCGTCGCGATGCACATCGGCTCGTCCAGCCGGATGCCGTCCACCTCGGCGGACGCCCCGCCGGCCGTCGGCTCCACGATCACCTTCGCCAACTGCTGCTTCTCGATGGTCGACTGGCTGATGAGCGGCAAGTTCGAGCGCTTCCCCCGTCTGCGGGTCATGTACGCGGAGGGCCAGATCGGCTGGATCCCGTACATCCTGGAACGCGCGGACGTGGTCTGGGAGGAGAACCGCGGCTGGGGCGGCGTCGCCGACAAGGTCACCCGGCCGCCGTCCGAGCTGTTCGCCGGGCACGTGTACGGCTGCTTCTTCGACGACGCCTTCGGGCTGCGCAACCTCGACTCCATCGGCGTCGGCAACGTCCTGTACGAGACCGACTACCCGCACTCCGACTCCACCTGGCCCAAGTCCCGCGAGGTCGGCGAGGCGCAGATGGGCCACCTGGACCCGGAGACGGTCGAGCGGATCGTGCGCGGCAACGCCATCGACCTCCTCGGGCTGACCGAGGACGGCCTCTGGCCCGGCGCGTGAACCGCCCCCGGGTCCCGTAGGGCGGCCCCGCGTCCCGTCCTGTCCGCCCCACCCCTTGCCTGACGGTCAGTCAGTGACGACGATGGGGCTCCCATTCATATCTGACGTAGCGTCAGGAAACCCGGCCAAGGGGTGGGTCCAATGGTGATGTACGGGATGCAGCTCCCGGTCCAGTCGCAGAGCACCATGTACGCCGAGTCCTGGGAGGCCGCCGCGGGCCCCGCCGATCTGGCGGAGATCGCCCGCGTCGCCGACCGGACCGGCTTCGGCTATCTCGCCTCCTGCGACCACGTCGCCATCCCGCGGCGGCTCGCCGGGGCGATGAGCACGGTCTGGTACGACCCCGTCGCCACGCTCTCCTTCCTCGCCGGTATCACCGAGCGGGTCCGGCTGATGTCGCACGTCGCCATCGTGGGGCTGCGCCATCCGCTGGTCTCCGCCAAGGCGTACGCGACCCTCGACCGGCTCTCCGGGGGCCGGCTGATCCTCGGCGTCGGGGCCGGGCACGTGCAGGAGGAGTTCGAGGCGGTCGGCGCGGACTTCACCGGGCGCGGGGCGCTGCTCGACGAGACGATCGACGCGCTGCGGGCGGCGCTCGGCCCGGAGGAGTACCCCGAGTTCGCCGGCGAGCGGTTCGCCTTCAAGGACCTCGGGCAGCGGCCCCGGCCGGTGCAGGAGCGGGTGCCGCTCTGGGTGGGCGGCTCCTCGCCCGCCGCCGTGCGCCGCGCCGCGCTCCGCGGCGACGGCTGGCTGCCGCAGGGCGACCCGCGCGACCGGCTGCCGGCGAAGATCGCGAAGCTGCACGCGCTGCGCGAGGCGGCCGGCATCGGGACGCCGCCGACCGTCGGCGCGATCACCGAGCCGCTGTACGTCGGCACGGCCGGCTGGGACGTCGGGCGGCGCACCCTGACCGGCGGGCCGGAGGCCCTGGCCGACTCGCTGCGCGCGTACGGGGACATGGGCGTGCACCAGATCCAGGTCCGGTTCCGCTCCCGGAGCCGTACCGAACTCACCGACCAGATGGCGGCGTTCGCCGCGGAGGTCGCACCACTCTTGAGCTGAGGAGCGTGGCAGGGATGGGCAAGCTGGACGGGCGGGTCGTCATCGTCACGGGCGCGGCGCGCGGGCAGGGCGAGCAGGAGGCCCGGCTGTTCGCCGCCGAGGGGGCCCGGGTGGTCCTCGGGGACGTCCTCGACGACGCGGGCGAGGCGCTGGCGAAGGAGCTGGGCGAGGAGAGCGCGGCGTACGTCCACCTCGACGTCACGCGGGAGGGGGACTGGACGGCGGCGGTCGCGCACGCGAAGGAACGCTTCGGCCGGATCGACGGGCTGGTGAACAACGCGGGGATCCTGCGCTTCAACGAGCTGGTGTCGACGCCGCTGGCGGAGTTCCAGGCGATCGTCCAGGTCAACCAGGTCGGCTGCTTCCTGGGCATCAAGGCCGCCGCACCCGAGATCGAGGCGGCCGGCGGCGGCACGATCGTCAACACCGCCTCGTACACGGGGGTGACGGGCATGGCGGGCGTGGGTGCGTACGCGGCGACCAAGCACGCGGTGGTCGGGCTGACCCGGGTCGCGGCGGTGGAGCTCGCGGCGAAGGGGATCCGGGTGAACGCGGTCTGTCCGGGGGCGATCGACACCCCGATGAGCAATCCCGAGGGCGTGGACCCGGCGGCGACGGCGGAGCTGTACCGGGGGCTGGTGCCGCTCGGCCGGATCGGGCGGCCGGAGGAGGTGGCGGCGCTCGCACTGTTCCTGACCGCCGACGACTCCTCGTACATCACCGGCCAGCCGTTCGTCATCGACGGCGGCTGGCTGGCGGGCGTGAAGCTGTTCTGAGCCGATCCCGAGCCGTTCTGACGCTTCATCAGCTATTGACGCACCCGTCGTGCGGTGCGACAGTCGGGCACATCAAGAATCTGACGGTACGTCAGAAATGCTAGGGACGAGGACGGTGAACCCCCTTGGAATTCGGGATCTTCGTGCAGGGATACGTCGGCAAGCGCGCCGAGACCGATCCCGAAGCCGAGCACAAGGCGCTGATGGAGGAGACCGAGTACGTCATCCAGGCGGACAGGTCCGGCTTCAAGTACGCCTGGGCCTCCGAGCACCACTTCCTGGAGGAGTACTCGCACCTCTCGGCGAACGACGTGTACCTGGGCTACCTCGCCCACGCGACGGAACGCATCCACCTGGGCTCGGGCATCTTCAACCCGCTCGCCCCGGTGAACCACCCGGTGAAGGTCGCCGAGAAGGTCGCCATGCTCGACCACCTGTCGGGCGGGCGCTTCGAGTTCGGCTCCGGGCGGGGGGCCGGCTCCCACGAGATCCTCGGGTTCTTTCCCGGCATCACGGACATGAACCACACGAAGGAACTCTGGGAGGAGACGATCGCCGAGTTCCCGAAGATGTGGCTCCAGGACGAGTACGTCGGCTTCCAGGGCAAGCACTGGTCGCTGCCGCCGCGCAAGATCCTGCCGAAGCCGTACGGGAAGTCCCACCCGGCGATGTGGTACGCGGCCGGGTCCCCGTCCTCGTACGCGATGGCGGGCCGGAAGGGCCTCGGGGTCCTCGGTTTCAGCGTGCAGAAGGTCTCCGACATGGAGTGGGTCGTCGACTCGTACAAGACGGCGATCAAGGAGGCGAAGGCGGTCGGCGACTTCGTCAACGACAACGTGATGGTGACGTCCACGGCGATCTGTGCGGAGACGCACGAGAAGGCGGTCGAGATCGCGGTCGGCGGCGGCCTGAACTACCTCCAGTCCCTCCTGTTCCGCTACCACGACACCTTCCCGCGCCCCGAGGGCATCCCGGAGTGGCCGGAACTCCTCCCCGAGTACTCGGCGGAGATCATCGAACTCCTCATCCAGGAGGAGCTGATGATCTGCGGCGACCCGTCGGAGGTCCTGGCCCAGTGCAAGCGCTGGGAGCAGGCGGGCGCGGACCAGCTCTCCTTCGGCCTGCCGATCGGGGTCTCGTACGAGGACACGATGAACACGATCAAGCTGATCGGCGAACACGTGATCCCCGAGATCGACACCGACCCGGTCCACCGCACGACCCGCTTCCGGGGCGCGGCGGGGAACTGAGGCGGCCCACCACTGAGCGCGGGGCGGTGTCTTCCCGGACCGCCGCCCCGTACCGGCCCCGGCCGGAGGCCGTTCCGCGGCGGCCTCCGCCGGGGCACACCCGTGTCCACGCGCAGAAAGGACCGTCATGCTCGACCACCTGATCACGGGCGCCACCGTCGTGGACGGCACCGGCGCCCCCGCCTTCACCGCCGACGTGGGGATACGCGACGGGCGGATCGTGTTCCCCGGGCCCGGGGAACGGGCGGAGGCCCGTACCACCGAGGACGCCACCGGGCTCGTCCTCGCGCCCGGGTTCGTCGACCCGCACACGCACTACGACGCCCAGCTGTTCTGGGACCCGTACGCCACCCCGTCCCTCAACCACGGCGTCACCACCGTCGCCGGCGGGAACTGCGGCTTCACGCTCGCCCCGCTCCACCCCGACCGGCCCGAGGACGCCGACTACACCCGCCGCATGATGTCCAAGGTCGAGGGCATGGCCCTCAAGGCCCTGGAGGAGGGCGTCGACTGGAGCTGGTCGTCCTTCGCCGAGTACCTCGACGCGCTCGACGGGCGGATCGCCGTCAACGCCGGGTTCATGGTCGGGCACTGCGCCCTGCGCCGGTACGTGATGGGCGCGGACGCCGTCGGCGGGCAGCCCACCCCCGCCCAGCTCGACCAGATGGTCGCGCTGCTCAAGAGCGCCATGGAGGCCGGGGCCTGGGGCCTGTCCACCACCCAGTCGTCCACCCACTCCGACGGCGACGGCGCCCCCGTCGCCTCCCGGCACGCGGAGCCCGCCGAGCTGATCGCCCTGTCGAAGGCCGTCGGCGAGCACGACGGCACCCAGCTGGAGGCCATCCTCGCCGGCTGCCTCGACCAGTTCTCCGACGACGAGATCGAACTGTTCGTCGAGATGACCGCCGCCGCCGGCCGCCCCCTCAACTGGAACGTGCTCACCATCGACGCCGCCGTCCCCGAACGCGTCCCGCGCCAGCTCGTCGCCTCCGAACGGGCCCGCAAGGCCGGCGGCCGGATCGTCGCCCTCACCATGCCGATCCTCACCCCCATGAACATGTCCCTCGGGACCTTCTGCGCGCTCAACCTCATCCCCGGCTGGGGCGAGGTCCTCGGCCTCCCCGTCCCCGAACGGATCGCCAGGCTCCGCGACCCGGACGTCCGGGACGAGATGCTGCGCCGCGCCGACTCCAAGGAGGCCGGCGTCTTCCGCCGGCTCGCCCGCTTCGACCGGTACGTCATCGGCGACACGTACAGCCGCGAGAACGAGGGCCTGACCGGCCGGGTCGTGAAGGACATCGCCGCCGAACGCGGCCAGGACGCCTTCCAGTGCCTCGTCGAGATCTGCGCCAACGACGAGCTGCGCACCGTCCTGTGGCCCATGCCCACCGACAACGACCCGGCCTCCTGGGCGCTGCGCCGCGAGACCTGGGAGCACGAGGACGTGATGCTCGGCGGCTCCGACGCCGGCGCGCACCTGGACCGGATGTGCGGCGCCCCGTACACCACCCGCTTCCTCGGCGACTGCCTGCGCGGGCGGAGGCTGCTGCCGCTGGAGCGGGCGGTGAAGATGCTGACCGACGACCCGGCCCGGCTGTTCGGGCTCCGCGGGCGCGGCCGGATCGCCGAGGGGTACCACGCCGACCTGGTCCTCTTCGACCCCGAACGGATCGACGCGGGCCCGGCCACCCTCGTCCACGACCTGCCCGGCGACAGCCCCCGGCTCGACTCGAAGGCGCTCGGCGTCGTGTCGGTCCGGGTCAACGGCGTCGAGGCCATCCGGGACGACCGGGTGACCGGCAACCTCCCGGGGCTCGTGCTGCGCTCCGGCCGCGACACGGAGACGGTGGCGACCCGATGAGCACGGAACCGCGAACGGAGAAGCTGTACATCGGCGGCGCCTGGGTCGAGCCCGACGGCGGCCACTACGAGGTGATCGACCCGGCCACGGAGGACGTCGTCGGCCACGCGCCGGAGGCCTCCCGCGCCCAGGTGTACGAGGCCGCCGCGGCCGCGAAGGAGGCCCTCGGCGCCTGGTCGCGCACGAAACCGGAGGAGCGGGCCGCGATCCTCGACCGGGCCGCCGACCTCATGGCCCGGGACGCCGAGGCCAACACCGTCCTCGCCCAGGCGGAGACCGGCGCGACGACGGGCACGGCCCGCGGCATGCAGGTCGCCGTCGGCGTCTCCCGCTTCCGGCGGTACGCGCGCGGCGCCCTGGAGCCGGTCGAGCAGGCGCTGCCGCCGCAGATCAACGAGGCCGGGCCGATGGGGAAGGCCGGGGTCTTCGGCGCGGTCGCGGTGCGCCGCCCGGTCGGCGTGGTCACCTGCATCACCTCGTACAACAACCCCTGGGCCAACCCGGCCGGCAAGGTCGCCCCGGCGCTCGCCATGGGCAACACGGTGGTCGTGAAGCCCGCCCCGCAGGACCCGCTGTCGGTGTACGCGATGGCCCGGGCCCTCGAGGAGGCGGGCGCCCCGCCCGGCACGGTCAACGTGGTCACCGGCTCCGCGCCGGCGGTCGGCGCGGCGGCCGTGGACTCCCCGGACGTCGACATGGTGTCGTTCACCGGCTCGACGGCCGTCGGGCAGGCGATCGGCGAGGTCTGCGGCCGGACGATGAAACGGCAGCTGATGGAGCTGGGCGGCAAGGGCGCCGCCCTGGTCCTCGACGACGCCGACCTCGACTCGGCGGTGATGGGCATCGGCACGACGTTCGCGTTCTACAGCGGCCAGATCTGCACCGCGCCGACGCGGGTGCTCGCCCAGCGCGGGATCCACGACCGTCTGGTCGAGAAGCTCACCCGCTATCTCGCCTTCATGAAGGTCGGTGACCCGAGGGAGAAGGGGACGGTCGTCGGCCCGGTGATCTCCGCGGCGCACCGCGACCGGGTGGAGTCGTACGTGGAGCTGGGCCGCAAGGAGGGCGCGCGGGTCGTCGCGGGCGGCGAGCGGCCGGACATGGCCCGAGGCTTCTACGTGGCGCCCACGCTCCTCGTGGACTGCACGAACGACATGCGGGTGGTCCGGGAGGAGATCTTCGGCCCGGTGGTCGTGGTGGTGCCCTTCGACGACGAGGAGGAGGGCGTCGCGCTGGCCGACGACAGCGACTACGGACTGATCGACTACGTGTGGTCGGGGGACGTGGCCCGCGCATTCCGCATCGCGGGCCGGCTGCGGGCCGGCGGGGTCGGGATCAACACGGTCGGCCGGAACATGGAGGCGCCGTTCGGCGGCTTCAAGAAGAGCGGCGTGGGGCGGGACGTGGGCTCGTACGCGCTGCATGCGTACAGCGAGCTGCAGGCGGTCGTCTGGCCGGGCTGACGACCGGTCCGGCGACCGGCTGACGACCGCTCGGAAAGTTCCTCGGGAAAATTTGAAACCGGACATTTGGGGTGCGGCTGCGGTTCCCGCATATCGGACGTGATCGCGTATGCCGGTGGAACGACCGGTGTACGCGATCGTAAATCTTTCAATCACTGGACTTTTCGGGTCGACGGCCTGGCAATGCAAGGCGTACCCCGCGTACTGGTTGTGGAAAGTGATCTTCCGGATGTGGAAACCGCAGCACTTAACGTCCTGTTCATGACTCAGGTGGACATGCGGCCCCAGGCCGGAGACACGGTAAGGGGCGTTGCGGCGCCCGGCGACGCCCAGGGCGTACGCGACAAAGGACTCGGCGGGAACTCCGTCGGGCTGATGGGCGGCGCCGTCATCGGCGTCTCGACCGTGGCCCCCGTCTACTGTCTGACCTCCACGCTCGGCCCCACGGTCGGCGAGGTCGGACTCCAGATGCCCGCGATCTTCCTCATGGGCTTCCTGCCGATGCTGCTCGTCGCCTTCGCCTACCGCGAGCTGAACCGGGCCCTTCCCGACTGCGGCACCTCCTTCACCTGGACGGTGAAGGCGTTCGGCCCCAAGATCGGCTGGATGTGCGGCTGGGGCCTGCTGATCGCCACCATCGTCGTCCTCTCCAACCTCGCCGGCGTGGCGACCTCCTTCTTCTGGCTCACCGCCGGAGAGATCACCGGCAGCGACAGCGTCGCCGCCCTCGACGGCAACAAGGCCGTCCACATCGCCACCACGCTGGTCTTCATCGCCATCGCCACCGCGATCAGCTACCGCGGCATCACGGCCACCAAGTGGGTCCAGTACGCCCTCGTCGGACTCCAGCTCGCGGTCATCGCGATCTTCGCCGTCATGGCCATCAGCAAGGCCGACGAGGTCGCCGGATCGATCGACTTCTCCCTCAGCTGGCTGAACCCCTTCGGCGTCGAGTCGTTCTCCGCCTTCACCGCCGGCCTGTCGCTCTCGATCTTCATCTACTGGGGCTGGGACGCCTGCCTGTCCATCAACGAGGAGAGCACCGGCAGCGCCCGCACCCCCGGCCGCTCCGCCTTCCTCGCCATGGTCGTCATCGTCGCCTCGTACCTCGTCGTCGCCATCGCCGTGCAGATGTACGCGGGCATCGGCGAGACCGGCACCGGCCTCGGCAACCCGGACACCTCCGACAACGTCTTCGCCGTCCTCGCCGGCCCGGTCATGGGCTCCGGCCTCGGCATCCTGCTCTTCGTCGCGGTCCTCGCCTCGGCGGCGGCCAGCCTGCAGACCACCTTCATCCCGGTCGCCCGCACGGCGCTCGCCATGAGCAGCTACGAGGCCTTCCCGCCGGCCTTCGCGAAGGTCCACCCCCGCTTCAAGACCCCGGGCCGCGCCACCGTGGTCGCGGGCGTCGCGACCGGCGTGTTCTACGCGGTGATGAGCCTGGTCAGCGAGAACGTCCTGGTCGACACGATCTACGCGCTCGGCCTGATGATCTGCTTCTACTACTCGATCACCGCGTTCGCCTGCGTCTGGTTCTTCCGCAGGGAGCTGACCGCCTCCTTCTCGAACCTGATGGTCAAGGGCGTCCTGCCGGGCATCGGCGGCCTGATGCTCACCGCCGTCTTCGGCAAGACCCTCTACGACATGTGGGACCCGGCCTACGGCTCCGGCTCCTCGGTCCTGGGCATGGGCTCGGTCTTCGTCATCGGCGTCGGCCTGCTGCTCCTCGGCGTGGTCATCATGCTGGTCATGCAGCGCCGCAGCCCGGCCTTCTTCCGCGGCGAGATCCTCACGAAGGAGACCCCGTCGCTGGTCGTCCCCGACTGACGGCGAGCGGCCCGGGAGGCCGTACGCACCCCTGAATCATGAACGCCGAGGTGGCGGGACCGGAAGACGGTCCCGCCACCTCGGTGCTCACCCGGCGCCTCGGTCAACGGGTGCTCCAACTCGGCCGCCGAACAGCGGGGTTACGGGCGGATGGCCCGGGCTGCATCCTGTTCGAAGCCGCGTCCGTGAGCGGAGCGCAACCACGCTCTTACAGCGGAGAAATCGCGGAGCGAGGGCCCGTGCCTACCGTCGTACGGCGTGACTCCCACAGCAATCGTCTTCCGGCACCTCGCACGGCTGACCCCCGGCTGGCGCACCATCCGAGGGCGGGTCACCGTCGTTCTGGCCGTACCCACCTGCCTGCTCCTCGTCCTCACCGGCCTCGCCGTCGCCGACCGCGCCGGAGACTGGGCCGCCGCACGCGAGACCCACGACCGGGTCGACCGCGTCCTCGCGGTCCAGGCCCTCGTCCACGAGCTCCAGCGCGAGCGCGGGCTCAGCAACGGGCTCCTCGGGGGCGCCCGCCAGTACCGCGACGACCTCGACGTCCAGCGGACCCGCTCCGACACCGCCCGCACAGCGCTCGGCGACCTGATCGGCGCCGACCCGCTCGGCCGGCTCGGTGCCGTGCGCTCGTCCGTCGACGCAGGCGGCACGCGCAGCGAGACCTTCGCGTTCTACACCGACGCCATCACTGCCCTCACCCGCACTCATACCGCGCACGCGGCCGGCGGCGACCGTGCCCTCGGCGACGCCATGGACGCGCTGCGGGCGCTCGGCGACGCCACCGAATCCGTGGCCCTGGAGCGTGGATCCCTCAACGGGGTCTTCGCCGCCGGACGCTTCCGGACCGATGAGTACCTGGCCTTCGCCGAGGTGCGGGCTGCCCGGGTCGCCGCCCTCGGCCAGTTCGGCAAGTCCGCGACCGCCGGCCAGCGCGCGGCCCTCGACAAGGCCCTTGCCACCGCCGACGCCCGCCGCGCCGCGGACCTGGAGAAACGGGCCGCGGCGGCGGCCGACGGCTCCCGGCTCGCCGTCGACCCCGACCTGTGGTGGCGGTCGATGACCGTCCTCGTGGACGACCTGTACGGCGTGCAGCGCACCGTCGGCGCGGACGCCCGGGCCCGGGCCGGCGAGCTCAGCGAGGCGGCCGGCAGGCAGCTCGCCGGATTCCTCGCCCTCGGCATCCTGATCGTGGCGGTCGCCGCCGCCCTCGCCGTACTCTCCGCGCGCTCCATCACCCGCCCGCTCGGCGCGCTCGCCGAGGAGGCCGACGAGGTGGCGGGAGTACGGCTGCAGGAGGCGGTGCAGCGCATCCAGGAGGCGGACGCGGGCGCGGAGCCGGCGGCCACCCCGCTTCCGTACCGCCCGGACGCACCCGCGCCCGGCAGCGCCCAGGAGATCACCCAGCTCGCGGCCGCGCTGCGGAATGTGGAGCGCACGGCCGTCGGCCTCGCCGCGCAACAGGCCGCCCTCCGCCGCAACACCTCCGAGTCGCTGGCCAACCTCGGCCGCCGCAACCAGAGCCTGCTGCGCCGCCAACTCGGGCTCATCACCGCCCTGGAGAGTCAGGAGATCGACCCGGAGGCGCTCGGAGAGCTCTTCGAGCTCGACCACCTCGCCACCCGGATGCGCCGCAACGCCGAGTCGCTGCTCGTCCTCGCCGGCGAGCAGGAGCCGCAGCGGGCTTGGCCGGGCACGGTCACCACCCGGGAGGCAGTGCAGTCGGCGATCGCGGAGGTCGAGCAGTACCGGCGCGTGGCGACGGCCGACATCGAACCCTGCCGCATCCGCGGCGACGCCGTCGCCGACCTGTCGCACCTGCTGGCCGAGCTGATCGAGAACGCGCTGGTCAACTCGGCGGCGCAACTGCCGGTCGAGGTGTACGGCTGGCGGGACCTCGACGAGTACTGCCTGGCCGTCGTGGACCGGGGCATCGGCATGGGCGCGGAGGCCCTGGCACGGGCCAACGCCCGGCTGGCCGGCGACGAGAGCTTCCTGGTCGCGCCCTCCCGGCAGCTCGGCCACTACGTCGTCGGCCGGCTGGCCGCCCGGCTGGGCGCGCAGGTCGAGCTGCGCCCGACGGACGGCTCCGGCATCACGGCGTACGTGGGTCTTCCGGCGACGGTGCTCGCGGCGGAGGGCGTCGTACCGGCCACCGCCGCTCATTGACGGATCGCTCGGCACGGATGTGACACGTTCCGGAGAGTTTCTCAGGACGCCCCGTCGATCCGGGCCCGGGTCCGGATCGCGGCCGCGCGCAGGGTCTCGTCGATCACGGTCTCGCCGCAGCGGGTCGAGTCGTCGGACGGGATCCGGCTGCGCCCGTTCGATCAGCGCCTCCGGGGTCGGGAGCGCCGTACGAGCGTGCGGTCAGGGCGCCACGCGGCGACGGCGGTCCGGCCGCATCCGTCAGGATGGGGGCATGACCGAGATCCGCACGCCCCGCCTCATCCTTCGCCGCTGGACCGACGACGACCTCGTCCCCATGGCCGAGATCAACGCCGACCCCGAGGTCATGCGCTGGATCAGGGACGGCTCGGTGCGGGATCTGGAGCAGACCGCCGAGGACATCGAGCGCTGGGAGGAGGAGTGGGACGACGAGGGCTTCGGGCTCTTCGCCGTCGAGCTCATCGGGTCCGGGGAGCTGATCGGGTTCGCCGGGCTGTCCGTGCCCCACTTCCTGCCGGAGGCGCTGCCGGCCGTGGAGATCGGCTGGCGGCTCGGGCGGCCCTTCTGGGGGCAGGGGTACGCCTCCGAGGCCGCCCACGCGGCCCTGGAGTTCGCGCTCCAGGACCGCGGCCTCGACCGGGTGATCAGCATCGCCCACATCTCCAACACGGCCTCCGAGAACGTCATGCGCAAGCTCGGCATGGCCCCCGAGCGCGAGACGACCCACCCGGTCGCAGGGACCCCGCTGCGCGTCCACGCCATCGACCTCAGCGAGTACCAGGCCTGAGCTCGCCTGAGACGACGGAGGACCCGCGCCGACGTCGTCGGCGCGGGTCTTCCCACGTGCGGCCGAGGGTCAGCGAATGCTCTCGAAGCTCTGCCAGCCGATGCCGATCTTCACGCCGGTACCGATCCCGCCCGTGCCGTTGCCCGCGTAGCGGTACAGGTCCCCGGTCTTGGTGCGGCCCAGGATGTCGTCCTTGCCGTCGCCGGTCAGATCGCCGATGCCGACGAAGTCGGCCATGCCGCCCCAGCCCGAGCCGATCTTCGTGCCCGAGCCGATGGTGCCCTTGCCGGTGCCGTAGTAGCGGTACAGGTCGCCGGTCGCCGTGCGGGCCACCAGGTCGGCGTGCCGGTCGCCGTTGAGGTCGCCGGCGCCCACGATGGTCAGGGACTTCCAGCTGGTGCCGATCTTGCCGATGCGGGCGAGGCCGCCGGTCTTCGTCCCCGCGTACAGGTACAGGTCGCCGGTGGCCGTGTGGCGGGCCACCAGGTCAGGCAGGCCGTCGGCGGTGAAGTCGCCGGAGTAGGTCAGGCCGTCGTAGGCCGTCCAGCCGGTGCCGATCTTGGTCGACGGGGTGTCATGGGTCACCGGCTGGCCGCGGTCCGGCGTGTAGCGGAACATCGACCCGGCCACGTCGGTGACGATCGTGTCGTTGACGGCGTCGCCGTCGAGGTCGCCGAACGGGACCAGCGTGGAGCCCATCCCCCAGTAGCCGACCTCCACCTTCGCCGAGACCGTGCCGGCCGCGTTGCCCCGGTACACGACCATTGTGCCGTCGGAGCGGAGCCCGTACAGGTCGGGGAATCCGTCGTCGCCCACGTAGTCGCGGTGCTCGGCCGGCTTCTTGGCCGCCCCGGTGGCCGACGACCACACCTCGTTGATCTCGTAGCTGTCGCTGCTCGTCCCGAGCCGCTTGCTCCACACGGCGACGGCCCTGCCGTCCGTGTCGGCGGCGACCCGGCCCGGCTGGGTGTAGGGCGCCACTTCGCCCAGCTCCATGGGACGTCCCCAGAATCCGCCCGAGCGCGTGACGGCCCACAGCTCGTTCTCAAGTGTCGTCCATACCATCGCGAGCGAGCCGTCACGGCCGAGGCTCGGGGTCCAGAGGCGCGAGAAGCTGTTGCCGTCCGCCAGCGTCCGGGGCTGTGACCAGGTGCCGTCCACGGCTCGGGTGGCCGTCCGCAGCGCGCGATAGGTGGACCACAGGGCCGTCACCCGGCCGTCGGCCTCCAGCTGGGGCACGGCGGTGCTGGACCGGTCCTGGTCGGCCGGAAGGTACTCGACCTGGCCCCATACCGTGCTGCCTGCCGGGCGGAGGAGGAAGGCGATGTCGCCGTACCGGGGCCAGCTGACCAGCGTGGCGCCGTTGGCGGCCGTCTGGACGTCGATCTCGCCCACCGGTTCGGTTCCGACGGAGGCCATCTTGGGGGCGCTCCACTGAGCTGCGCCAGCCGGCCGGGTCGATACGTTCAGAGAGTCCGTGCCCAGGGCACCAGGCCGCCACGCGACCGTCACCGCGCCGTCAGCCCCGGCCGACGCGGTGAACTGGTTGACCGAACCAGCGTGGATCATGACGGCCTGCGACCACGTGCCGTCGGGCGATGCCAGGTCGGCGGCGTACAGCCCCGTGTCCGCGTCGTTCGCCCCCGGGGTCGGGTCGCCTCTCCACACGGCGGTGAGACGGCCGCCGGGGCCGCTCGCCAGCGCGAGCTCGTACGCGTACGGTGCCGCGGTGATCCGCGTCGGCGGCGTCCACGCGGCGGCCCCGGGGAGGAGCGTCGACGTCTGGTGCGCGGCGGAGTCCTCGGTGTCGTACCGGTCCCAGACCACCGTGGCCGACCCGTCCTCCCCGGCGACCAGCTGCACACCACTCACCCAGCGCTGGTCGGCCGCGATGCGGACCGGTGCGCCCCAGGCCGTCGCACCCGCCGGGCGGGTGGCGCCCCAGAGCTCCTGCGACGCGTCGCCGCGTGTGCCCTTGGTCCACACGGTGACGGCCGTGCCGTCCGTCGTGGCCACCACTCCCGCGCTCGTGTTCCGTTCACCGGTCACCGCCGTGGGTGCGGACCACGTCCGGTCGGTCGCCGCCGCCGGGGTCGCCGTCACGAGGGTCGTGGTCAGGCCCGCGCCGACGACCCCCAGCGTCAGCGTGAGCGTGGGCAGCAGCGCCGCGGCGGTGATCGTGTTCCTGGTCCTGCGCATGGTTGAGAACCCCCTGCCGATCGCGCACGAACAGGGCGGGGAGGGGGTGCGCGCTCGCGGCGCGCACCCTGAGGCGAACGAAGACCCTGGCCCCCCTGGGCGTCTTCCCTCCCGGCCCTGAAGATCGTCCGTGAGCGTAACAGGGGAGCGCAGGTCACTCGAACGAGTTGTCGGGTCGCCTCCCGGACCCTCAGATCCGGTCCAGATACACCGGGTTGGTCAAAGCCGCCGGTGCTCCCGGAAGCGGCGGCAGCGCCGCCGGGTGGCGGACCTCGGCGCGGACGTACGTCGCGTACGCGCTCGTCGTGCGCCACTCCACCGTGCCCGGGCCCTCCGCCGGCAGCGTCGCCGTGTGCAGGACGCCCTGGTCGGTGACCAGGCGGGCGGTGCGGCCCGGGGCGCCGGTGACGGTCAGACGGACCGTCACCGGGGCGTCGGGGGCGGTGCGGAGGTGTTCGCCCAGGCCCGCGGTGCGGCCGCGGCCGTCCGTGACCGTGAGGTCCACCGTCACCGCCGAGGACTCCGCGATGTACGAGCGTCCCGCGCGCAGGCCCTCCAGGATCGCCTCGCGCGTCAGGTCGTCGGCGAGCACCACCGTCTGCGGCGTGCCCACCGCGTCCGGGGCGCGGTGCGCGTCGCTGTTGCCCATGGCGGGGGTCCGGCGGCCCCGCGCGAGCGCCGCGTCCCAGGCCTGGAGGGACACCTCGTCGTCCGGGGTCCAGGGGCCGTTCCACACCTCGACCGCGTCCGCGTCGCCGAGGCCGAACTTCCAGTTGCAGCCGATGCAGGTGGCGTGCGGATGCGCCGGGACGACCAGGCCGCCGGCCCGCCGGATCTCCCGTGCGAAGCGCCCGAAGCGGTTCTCCCGCGCCCGGTAGCGCCAGTCGACGAAGGTCCCCGGGGCGGTGCCGAGGGCGAGGACGTGGCCGTTGCGGGTGGTGATCTCCTCGCCGAGCAGGACGAGCAGGTCGTCCCCGGCGAGGTCGGCCCACGCGCCGTGTCCGGCGTGCGTGTTGTGCTCGGTGGTGGTGAGGAAGTCGAGGCCCGCGGCGCGCGCCAGGGCGGCCACTTCGGCGGGGGTGCGGCGGCCGTCGGAGTACACGGTGTGCAGGTGGCAGTCGCCGCGGTACCAGGCGCGGCCGCGGCCCTTCGCCCGTTCCGGCGGGTAGGAGGGTGGCCGCGTCGGCGCCGGGGTGCCGGACCGGAGCGTGATCGTCACGCTGTAGGCGAGGCCCTGCGGCGCGACCGTGTACGGGCCGAGGGCGACGGACCAGGTCCCGGCCCGCACCGGTCCGGCGACGTAGCCGGGGGTCGCGTCGTCGGCGCGCACGAAGAACTCGGCGCGGGCGCCGCCGGACCAGCCGCGGAAGCCCTTCCCGCCGAGGTCGGTGCCGCGCTCGTCGAACAGGCCGATGTCGAGCGCGTTGCCCTGCGTGCCGGCGGGCACGGCGGGCCGCTCGTACGCGTAGGAGACATGGATCTCGCGGACGCCCTCCGGCACCACGAAGGGCAGGTACACGTAGTCGGGGGAGCCGGGCGGCAGCGTGCCCCGGACGGTCTCCGTCCGGTCGCCGTCGGGAGTGTCTGCCTCGGCGAAGCTCACGGTCCCCAAGGTAAGGGCGGAGGCCATGCCCGTCGTCAGGAGCGTTCTTCTGGTGGGTTCGCTCATGACCCAGGACTCTCGTACGAACCCGTGAACAAGGGAACAACGCGGGACGCCGTGCTGTCGCACCTCTCGGAAATCCAGTCGGCAGCCCCTACCGTGCGGCCTATGCGGATCTCGACCACGATCTTCCTGACCGACGAGACCATCGCCCCCGTCCGGCTGGCCCGTGAGCTGGAGCAGCGCGGCTTCGCCGGGCTCTACCTCCCCGAGCACACCCACATCCCGATCGAGCGGACCACGCCCTACCCGGCGGCGGGCGACGTGCTGCCCGCGGAGTACGGCCGCACCCTCGACCCGCTCGTCGCCCTCGGGCAGGCCGCGGCGGTCACCGAACGGCTCGGTCTGGGCACCGGCGTCACGCTGATCGCCGAGCACGACCCGATCGTGCTCGCCAAGCAGATCGCCACCCTCGACCACCTCTCCGGCGGCCGCTTCACCCTCGGTGTCGGCTTCGGCTGGAACCGCGAGGAGGCCGCCGACCACGGCGTCCACTGGCCGACGAGGCGCGAGCTCGGCCGCGACCGGATGGCCCTGATGCGCGCCCTGTGGGCGGCCGAACCGACCGCGTACGAGGGCGAGTTCGCCTCCGTACGGGCCTCCTACGCCCACCCGAAGCCGGCCGGCGGCGCGCCCCGCACCCTGCTCGGCGGTGCGGCCGGCCCGAAGCTGTTCGCCCAGATCGCCGAGTACGCCGACGGCTGGCTCCCCATCGGCGGCCGCGGCCTCACGGCGACGATGCCGGTCCTGCGCGAGACGTGGGAGAAAGCCGGCCGCGATCCGGCCGACCTCCAGGTCGTCCCGTACGGCGTCCTCCCCAACCCCGGCAAGCTCGCCCACTACGAGGAACTGGGCTGCCCCGAGGTCGTCCTCCAGCTGCCGCCGGGCGACGAGACGGAGGTCCTGGGCGTCCTCGACGGGTACGCGGTCTACCTCTGAGCCGGCCGGAGGACGGGCGGGTACAGGCCGTCGGTCGCGTCCTCGCCCTGCGCCCCGGCCGGGTCGTAGGCACAGGGCATGCCGGTGAAGCCCTCCAGGGTCTTCCAGTGCGACCACCAGGTGAAGGACAGCCGGTCGTCGTACCCCTTGTCCGCCCGCAGCTCCCAGTCGTCGCCGGACTTCCGGTAACCGGTCACCGTCCAACCGGTCTTCTTCAGATGGGCCTCCAGCCGATCCAGGGCCGCCGTGCCCTCGGCCTCGGTGACGGCGTTCAGCCGCCACTCGTGGTACAGCCGGTACGAGCGGGGCTCCGGTGTGTCCTCGATGCCCTCGATGCCGCGCTGGTGGCAGAAGTCGGCGGACAGCACGTTGGCGGCCGCGCTGTAGTCGCCGCCGCCGGGCACGCTCGGCACCCGGCGGGTGAGGCCGGACGCCTCGTACATCTCCTGCGAGCGGTCGGTGGCGCGCCGCGCCATCTCGGCCGGCCGCACGCTGTCGAAGCCCTCGCCGGTCGCCTTGTCGATGCCGTACCAGACGAACAGCCCGACGATGAGCAGCACGGGCAGCGCGACCACGCAGAGGACGACGAAGAAGGCCGCGCGCACGGGGCCGCGGAGACGCTCGTTCATGGCCCCGACGCTACGGGCGGACCGGAGCGGGCGGATCCGTGCGACGACTCAGATCAGATACTCAGATGTGTGCCCGGTCCCCGACCCGTCCCCCTCCTCCGCACCCGCTCGTATGCTCGGTCCATGACGGATCACCAGGCAGGACGGCCCACCGAGAACGCGATGCGGCGTGCCCTGAAGCGGGCGAGGGACGGTGTGGCGCTCGATGTGGCCGAGGCCGCCGTGCTGCTGCAGGCGCGCGGGGCGGACCTGGAGGACCTGACCGCGACCGCGGGGCGGGTGCGGGACGCGGGGCTTGAGGCGGCCGGGCGGCCGGGGGTCATCACGTACTCGAAGAGCGTGTTCATCCCGCTCACCCGGCTCTGCCGGGACAAGTGCCACTACTGCACCTTCGTGACCGTCCCCGGCAAGCTCCGGCGCGCGGGCCACGGGATGTACATGTCGCCGGACGAGGTCCTCGACATCGCCCGCCGCGGCGCCGAACTCGGCTGCAAGGAAGCCCTGATCACCCTCGGCGACAAGCCCGAGGACCGCTGGCCCGAGGCCCGTGAGTGGCTCGACGCGCACGGCTACGACGACACCCTCGCGTACGTCCGCGCCATGGCGATCCGGATCCTGGAGGAGACCGGGCTGCTGCCGCACCTCAACCCCGGGGTGATGTCCTGGACCGATTTCCAGCGGCTCAAGCCCGTCGCGCCCTCCATGGGGATGATGCTGGAGACCACCGCGACCCGGCTCTGGTCCGAGCCCGGCGGCCCGCACCACGGCTCCCCGGACAAGGAGCCCGCCGTGCGGCTGCGGGTCCTGGAGGACGCGGGACGCTCCTCCGTGCCGTTCACCTCCGGGCTGCTGCTCGGCATCGGCGAGACGTACGAGGAGCGCGCCGAGTCGCTGTTCGCGCTGCGCCGCGTCTCCCGCGCCTACCACGGCGTCCAGGAGCTGATCATCCAGAACTTCCGCGCCAAGCCGGACACCGCGATGCGCGGCATGCCGGACGCGGAGCTCGACGACCTCGTCGCCGCGGTCGCCGTCGCCCGGCTGCTCCTCGGCCCGTCCGCCTGCCTCCAGGCCCCGCCGAACCTCGTCGACGCCGAGTACGAGCGGCTCATCCGCGCCGGCATCGACGACTGGGGCGGCGTCTCCCCGCTCACGATCGACCACGTCAACCCCGAGCGGCCCTGGCCCCGCATCGAGGAGCTGGCCGAGCACTCCGCCGCGGCCGGCTTCGAGCTGCGCGAACGGCTCTGCGTCTACCCGGAGTTCGTCCGCCGCGGCGAGCCCTGGCTCGACCCGCGGCTGCTTCCGCACGTCCGCGCCCTCGCCGACGCCGAGACCGGCCTGGCGAACCCGGACGCCGAGGTGCGCGGACTGCCCTGGCAGGAGCCGGACGAGGCGTTCACCTCCGCCGGCCGCACCGACCTGCACCGCACCATCGACACCGAGGGCCGCACCGCCGACCGGCGCGACGACTTCGACGAGGTGTACGGGGACTGGGCGGCGCTGCGCGAGGCCGCCGCCCCCGGCATGGTCCCGCAGCGCATCGACACCGACGTACGGGACGCCCTGCGCGTAGCCGCCGACGACCCGACCCGCCTCACCGACGACCAGGCCCTCGCCCTGCTGCACGCCGACGGCCCGGCGCTGGACGCGCTGTGCGCCGTCGCCGACGACGTCCGGAAGACCGTGGTCGGCGACGACGTCACGTACATCGTCACGCGGAACATCAACTTCACCAACGTCTGCTACACCGGCTGCCGCTTCTGCGCCTTCGCCCAGCGCCGCACCGACGCCGACGCGTACACCCTCTCCCTGGACCAGGTCGCCGACCGGGCCCAGCAGGCGTGGGACGTCGGCGCGGTCGAGGTGTGCATGCAGGGCGGCATCCACCCGGACCTGCCCGGCACCGCGTACTTCGACATCGCGCGGGCCGTGAAGGAACGCGTGCCCGGCATGCACGTGCACGCCTTCTCGCCGATGGAGGTCGTCAACGGGGCCTCGCGCACCGGCCTGTCGATCCGCGAGTGGCTGACCGCCGCCAAGGAGGCCGGCCTCGACTCGATCCCGGGCACGGCCGCCGAGATCCTCGACGACGAGGTGCGGTGGGTGCTCACGAAGGGCAAGCTGCCGACGGCCACGTGGATCGAGGTGATCACGACCGCCCACCAACTGGGCATCCGGTCCTCGTCCACCATGATGTACGGGCACGTGGACCAGCCCCGTCACTGGCTGGGCCACTTCCGCACCCTCGCCCGCATCCAGCAGGCCGCATCGGATTCGGGGGCGGCAGGCTTCACCGAGTTCGTGACCCTGCCGTTCATCCACACCAACGCGCCGGTGTACCTGGCGGGCATCTCCCGCCCCGGCCCGACGGTCCGCGACAACCGCGCGGTGACCGCCATGGCCCGCCTCCTGCTGCACCCGCACATCCCGAACATCCAGACCAGCTGGGTGAAGCTCGGCGCCGAGGGCGCCGCGGCGATGCTGCGCTCCGGCGCGAACGACCTGGGCGGCACGCTGATGGAGGAGACCATCTCCCGGATGGCCGGCTCGAGCTACGGCTCGTACCGCTCCGTCCGGGACCTCGTCGCGATCGCGGAGGCGGCGGGGAGGCCGTCCAGGCCGCGGACGACCCTGTACGGCGAGGTCCCGCAGGAGCGGGTGCGGGCGGCGGAGGCGTCCGACGGGCATCTGCCCGAACTGCTGCCGCTGGCCGAGCCGGACCACTAGACCCGGTCACGGAGTCGGCAGCCGCCGTCGACGACAGGGGCGTCGGCGGCCGGGGCCGTGCACCTGATGAGCAGCTCGCCCCGGCTGCTCACCGAGCCTCGCCGAGCCGCCCGGGCCCGCACGTCCGCCCCTGGTCGGGACCCGCTCCGCCACCGGGCGGAGACGTCTCCCGGCCAGGGTGACCGGAAGGCACCCTGAACCGACCGAACCTGATCGGTTACAGTGCTGCGCCAGACCGCCGCCGAGTCGCCACGGGAACCACGGGGGACGCGTGACCACAGCAGCAGCCACCGCCGTCTGGGGCCGGGCCGAGCAGCAGGACTTCCGTGCCCGGGTACGGGGCTGCCTCCTCGGCGGGGCGGTCGGCGACGCGTTCGGGGCGGGCGCCGCCGGGCACACCCTGGACGAGATCCGCGCCGCCCACGGCGCGCAGGGCCTGATGGAGCCGGTCCCCGCGTACGGGCTGCCCGGCGCGGTCACCGCCGCGACGCAGCTGACCCTGTTCACCGTCGACGGACTGATCCGCGCCCAGGTCCGCCGGGACATCGGCGCCTGGCACCCGCCGACCGACGTGCACCGCGCCCATCTGCGCTGGGCCGCGACCCAGCGCGACTGGGGGCCAGACGAGCGCCGCAAGGACGGCGGCTGGCTGGCCCGCCAGGAATGGCTGTACGCCCGCCGCGACCCGTCCCGCGCCTGTCTGGCCGGGTTCGGCGACGACGTGCTCGGCACCCTCGACAGGCCCAAGAACCCCGAGGCCCGGGACGCCGGCGCGGTGGTGCGCTCCGCGCCGTTCGGGCTGCTCGTCGGCTGGGAGCCGGACCTGGTGTGCCAGCTCGCCGTCGAGTGCGCCGCGCAGACGCACGGCCACCCCGCCGCGTACCTCTCCGCCGGGGCGTTCGCGCTGATCGTGCACGGCCTCGCGCGCGGCGACACCGTGGACGGCGCCGTGCAGCGGGCGCTGGCCCAGCTGGCCCGGCGGCCCGGCCACCAGCCCGTCACCGACGCGCTGCAGCAGGCCCTCGGCGCGGTACGCCAGGGCATACCCGGACCGGGCAGGGTCGACGCGCTCGGCGCCGGCGAGGACCTGGCCGAACGGGCGCTGGCGGTCGCCGTGTACTGCACCCTCGTCGGCGAGGACATACGCCACGGCCTGCGGCTCTCCGTCAACCACGACGGCCCGTCGGCCGTCACCGGCGCCCTGACCGGCGCCCTCCTCGGCGCCCTCCACGGCGAAACGGCCCTCCCCCCGGCCTGGCTGGCCCAGTTGGAGGGCCGCGCCACGATCCTGGAACTGGCGGACGACTTCGCGATGGAGATGACCCAGGGAGCGGCCTTGCACACCCCGGCGGAGTCGAGCCAGGCATGGCTGACGAGATACCCGAGGGATTGAGGAGAGCCCGGTAAGGGGCGGGGGCTGTCTTCATGTGGCGCTCCCCCGCGATGGGGGGTCCCCCGCTCGAGCGAAGCCGAGAGTGGGGGAGCGAGCAACCGCGACGCACCCGCGGACAAGGAAACCGCCCCCGTGAGCGCTACCGCATCATCTCGCCCGCGTTGACGAGCAGCGACTGCCCCGTGATGGCCCGCGCCCGGTCCGACGCGAGAAACGCGACCGCATCCGCCACATCCCCGTCCGTCGCCAGCGACGGCAACGCCATCCGCCTCGTCAGCCGCGCCAGAACCTCCTCCTCCGGCACCCCCTCCGTGCTCGCCGCGAACGTCACGTACGCCTGCACCGGCGGGCCCCACATCCAGCCCGGCTGCACGGTGTTGACCCGGATCCGGTGCGGCCCCAGCTCCCGCGCCAGCGAGTACATCGCACTGGTCAGCGCCCCCTTGGACGCGGCGTACGCGGCCTGCCGGACCTCCGAGGGCGCGGCCACGGACGACTGCGTGCCGATGACGACGACCGAACCGCCCCGCTCCTTCAGGGCCGGCAGACAGGCCCGCGTCATCCGCAGCGTGCCGAGCAGGTTGACGTCGAGCACGCCCTGCCAGCTCACGAAGTCCGCGTCCTCCAGCCCGCCGAAGTAGCCGTCCAGGGCGGCGACATGGACCACCGCGTCGATCGCCCCGAACCGCTCCACGGCGAGCGCCGCCAACGCCTCGCACTGCGCCTCGTCGGTGATGTCGGCCGCCCGGTACGCGGTGTGCTCGCCCTTCGGGTCGAGCTCCGCGGCGCAGGCCGCGAGCCGGTCCTCGGTGCGGGCGCCGAGCACCGCGTTGCCGCCGTCCCGTACGACGGCCGCGGCCACCTGGTGTCCGAGCCCGGCCCCGACCCCGGACACGACGACGGTCTTCCCCTGCAGCAGCATCCGCGACCTCCCGGCTCTGGCCATCCATCTGACGGCCCGTCAGAGTAGGTCTCCGGCAACGACTTGGGAAGGGGCAGCGAATGAGCGACGACCCGCGCGACACGCACGGCGACACCCGCAACGACACGTACGCCGAACTGGCCGCCGTCGGCCCGTACGGAGTGCACCCCGGGCACGCGCTGATCACCATGGTGGAGCCGCACCCGGGCCACGAGTACGCGTACAACCGCTGGTACGAGGACGACCACTACTACGCCGGCGCGATGGCGATGCCGTGGATGTACGCGGGCCGCCGCTGGGTCGCCACCCGCGACCTGCAGGAACTGCGCTACCCGGAGAAGTCCGCGGTGGCGCAGCCGGTCACCGCAGGCTGCTACATCTCCACGTACTGGATCACCGAGGGCCGCTACGACGCGCACATGAAGTGGACCGTCGCCATCAACAAGCGGCTGAACCGCGACGCCCGCGTGCACCAGGCCCGCACGCACGTCTTCACGTCCTTCCAGGACCACGAGGCCACCGTGTACCGCGACGGCGCGGCCGGGCCCCGCGACTTCCACGCCCTGGACCACCCGTACCAGGGACTCGTCCTGCAGGTGGTCGACGCGGAAGACGCGGAGCGGCGGGCCGGACTGCTCGAGTGGCTGCGCGGCCGGGAGCTGCCGCGCCGCCTCGCGGGCTCACCGGCGGCGATGGTCACCGTCTTCCGGCCGACGCCGCTGCCCGGCGACCGGATGACGTACGTGAAGCAGGTCGAAGGGGTCGACACCCGGCTGACGCTGCTGTGGTTCCTGGAGGCGGATCCGCGGGACTGCTGGCAGGAGCACTTCGCGGGCCTCGACGCGGGGGAGTGGGGGAGGGTGGAGCTGGTCGCGCCGTTCGTCCCGACGGTGCCGGGGACGGACCGCTACGTGGACGAGCTGCGCTGAGCGCTCCGGGGGAGCGGGTGGAGCCGGGGGAAAGGCCGAGCCCTCTCGGCCAGGACGGCGAAGACCGGTCGAGAGGGCTCTGTGCGGGAACGTTCCGCTTCAGTTCCGTGCGGGGGGAGCACTCAGAGAGTTCCCGTGCTCACTTCACCGACGAACTCGTTCCACGAGTGCGAGGCGAACATCAGCGAAGGGCCCTCGGGAGCCTTCGAGTCACGCACCGCGATGGACGCGAGCAGCGGGGACTTGACCTCCACGCAGGCGCCGTTCCCGCCGGAGTAGGAGGACTTGGTCCAGGTGTCCGTCGCGCCCTGAAGAATCGCCATGATCTTGGCTCCGTATCTGCCGATCGAAGTGGCGCCGACGTCGTCGCCGGCGCTCATGTTGGCGTGATCGACGCTACTGGTCGGCCTCGGGGCGTGGGTCAGGCGTTCACTCGTGAGGGTGGCATATTCCAGACGGACTTCCGCCCCGGAGTAACCGGGGTGTACGGTTCCGCTCCCTCAGTTCGCGCCCGCGTACTCCTTCGCGATCCGCTCGATGAATTGCCGGGTTTGCTCCACATTCAGGGCCTGTGCGCGAAGGTGCTCGTACATGACGCTGTACTTGGCCACATCGTTCGCCTTCTCCAGGTACAGGTCACTGGTCACCCCCTCGATGTAGACCACGCTGGAGTCCGAGGCGTCCGGGAACTCCAGGATCGCGTAATGCCCGCTGATGCCCGGATGCGCGCCCATGTCGAACGGCAGGACCTGAACGGTCACATGCGGCAGCTGCGACTGCTCGACGAGATGCTCCAGCTGCTCGATCATCAGCTGCCGGTTGCCGACGATCCGGCGCAGCGCGCCCTCGTCGATCACCGCCCACAGCCGCAGCGGCGCCTCGTCCGCCTGGATGCGGTCCTGCCGCCGGGTGCGCACGTTGACCCGTTTCTCGATCTCCGCCGGCGTCGACTCCGGCAGCGCGCCCGCGATGAGCGCCTCCGCGTATTGGTGCGTCTGCAGCAGGCCGGGGATGATCTGGGGCTCGTACACCCGCAGGCTCTCGGCGTCGGTCTCCAGACCGATGTACACGCTGTACGGGATGTCGCCGAAGGCGTGCCACCAGCCCTGCTGGCGGGAGTCCTTGGCCATCTGCATCAGCGACTCGACGACCCGGTCGTCCTCCACCTCGTAGACGCCGCACAGATCGCGGACGTCACGCTGGCTGATGGAGCGACGGCCGTTCTCCAGCCGGCTGATCTTCGACTGGGAGACCAGGAGGCGCTCCGCCACCTGCTCCGCCGTCATGCCCTTGAGCTCGCGAAGCCGGCGCAACTCCTGGCCCAATCGGCGACGCCTGACGGTGGGGTTGACGTTGGACGCCACGGAAACTGCACCTCCGGCTGCGTAGCTGTACGTATCTACTGCTTGGCAGACTGCCACCAAAGGTGCGCGGCGCGCTGGAAAACGGCGACAACGCAGGTACGCGGGACAGCCGGTGGGGCTGCCCCGCGCACATACGCGTGGTGCGTGCCGTGATGTGGTGCATGTAGTGCGGTGCGTGGTGCTGCGCTGTGGTGCGTGCGGTGCCGTCAGTGCGACGCGACCGCGCGGGCCATACGGCCGCGGGCCGGCTGCACCGGCACCGCCGGTCGGCCGCCGCCACCCGGGGCGGCGCCACGGCGCGGCTGCGCGCCCACACCGTTCTGGACGTCCATCACCGCGTGCGCGACGAGACCGCCCATCGGGTCGTGCCGGATCAGGTCGCGCAGCCGGGACCGCGACGACCGTCCTTCGTTGCCGGGATACAGGTGCTTGCCGAGACCGACCGCGTGGGCCAGCGCAGCGAGCGCCGCGGTCCGCGGGTCCGGCGGTACGCCGGTGCGGATCGCACTGTCCAGCCGGGACCTGATCTCCCGGCTGATCGCCGTGTCCGTCGCCTGGTAGCGAGTCGTCGGCAGCACCCCGCACATCTGGCCCGCCACGGCATGCACCATGCCGCACCGCTCCAGATGCGAGAGATACGTCTGGCGGAGCCCCAGTCGGGGTCCGCCGATCCAGTGGACGGCCCGAACCGGGCTGCCGCGCCTGCGCAACAGCTCCAGTGCGGAGTCCAGAGTCGGATCTCCGGTCGGCCGTGGCATCACCACGGCGATACGATCCCCGTCAGGGGCTATCCGTCCTGCCAGAGCCAGCTCCACTAGCTGTGCTCCGGCGAGGCCGAGGTCGAGCGACTGCGGCTGCGCTGTGGTACCCGTGGCCGGGTCCAGAGCGAGCAGCAGAAGCTCCTCCGGAAGTGTTCTGCGGCTCCTGCCCATCCATGCCTCCCCGCGTGGATGAATGACAGGGTGACCCCTCTCACATTCATCTGTCGAGAGTGCCTGGTCGGTTGGGGCGGGAACCGGTAGGTATGTCGTTCTCGTCTAGCACGGGGGCCAAGGGGTTCACACAGGACACTGGTGAATGGTTCGGACGAACAGATGACGCATGGAGGAGGCACGGTGGCGGGCGAGTCCCCCGACAGGTCGGAGCAGCGGAAGTCGTCGGGGGAGGCGGCTTCGGGCGGACGGGATCCGCGGCTGGCCCTCTTGGGCGATTCCGGTTCCCCGGTTCAGGTGGACCAGGCGACCGCCGTCTTCAAGACGGTGTCTCCCCGCGCTCCGGAGGATGCCGGGGCGAAGGCGGAGCCCGCGACGGAGCCCGCGGCCGCCGAGACCTCCGAGGTGCCCGAGAAGGGCGCCGACGACCGCCTGAAGGCCGCGGTGGCGGCCTGGGTGGCCACGGACGGGGCGGACGAGGCCGACGAGGACGCGCAGGATCGTGCCGCCTCGGAGGACGCGAAGCCGGCGGAGCCCGCGGAGGCCGAGACGGCGGAAGCGTCGCCGGAGCCGGCGGCGGACGAGTCGGCTGCGGATGCGTCCGAGGGCGCCGCCGAGTCGGACGCGGACGCGTCCGCGGGTGGTGACGAGCCGGACGCCGAGGAGACCGCGGGTGGCGACGAGCCTGCCGCGGCCGCCGAGGCGGAGTCCGCGGAGTCCGCGTCGGCGGACGAGCCGGACGCGGATGCCGCGCCCCACGCGGACGAGACCACGGCCGACGCCGAGCCGACCGCAGACACCGCGCCCGACGCGGACGCGGGCGCGTCCGCTGTCGACGCCGAGCCCGCGCCGGCCGCCGGTGCCACGGTCCATCTCACGCGTGCCCCGGCCGCCGCCGACGGCGAGCCGGCCGAGGGCTGGTTCGCCGCCAGGAAGCCCGCCACGCCCGCCGCGCCCTCCCGTACGCCCGAGGAGGCCCCGGAGGCTCCCGAGGCCCCCAAGGCGGCCTCTGGGGCGTCCGACGCGGCCGAGGAGAAGCCTGCCGCGGCCGAGGACAAGCCCGCCGCGGCCGAGGAGAAGCCCGCCGCGGCCGGGAAGCCCGTGGATCAGCCGACGGCGATCTTCAAGGCCGTGCGTCCGCCGGTCGTCGACCAGCCGACCACCGCCCTGAAGCTCCCGCCCACGCTCCCGCCCGCGCCCAAGCCCGCGACCCCGCCCCAGCGCGAGTCCGCGCCCGAGCGCCCGAGCACCTTCGTACCGCTGCGCAAGCCGGAGGAGGCCGCACCGGCCGCCGCCCCCGCCGCCGCGCCGCAGCCGCCGGCGTCGCTCACCGAGGCCGAGCGGACCAAGCAGCAGCCCATGCCGCCGCTGCCCCCGCTCGACCTGCTCGCCGAGCTCACCAACACCCCGCCCCCGCCGCCCAGCCCGATGCGCAACGTCGTGCGGCGGTTCAAGATCTGGACCCCGCTGGTCGCCCTGCTCTTGATCGTCTTTGCGGTCGCGCAGTACGTGCGCCCGCTCCCGCAGCCCGTCCTCTCCCTCTCCGTGGCCCCCGCCCACACCTTCGAGGGCACGCTGCAGATGCCGTGGCCCACCGAGGGCCAGGGCGCGGTCGAGGTCGAGGGCGTCGGCTCCATGGGCACGTGGGGCGCACAGAAGCCGGCCCCCATCGCGAGCGTCACCAAGACCATGACGGCGTATGTGATCCTTCGCGACCACCCCCTGAAGGGGGACCAGGAGGGTCCGAAGATCACCGTCGACCAGAAGGCCGAGGACGAGGCCGCGAACAAGTTCGAGTCGCGGGCCTCGGTGAGGAAGGGCGAGGAGTACACGGAGAAGGAGCTGCTCCAGCTCCTGATGATTCCGTCCGCGAACAACGTCGCCCGGCTGCTCGCCCGCTGGGACGCCGGTTCCGAGGCCGCCTTCGTCGACAAGATGAACGCCGCGGCCAAGGACCTGGGCATGACGAACTCCACGTACACGGACCCCTCCGGCCTGCTGGACAGCACGGTCTCCACGCCGAAGGACCAGCTGAAGCTGGCGAAGGCGGCCATGCAGAACGACGTGTTCCGCGAGATCGTGAACAGCCCGAACGCCACCATCGAGGGCGTCGGCCGCGTCGAGAACAACAACAACATCCTCCTGAAGCCGGGCGTCAGCGGCATCAAGACCGGCTCCTCCACGCCCGCCGGCGGCAACCTGCTCTGGGCGGCCAACACCGTCGTCGACGGCAAGACCCACCGTGTCCTCGGCATCGTCATGGGCGCCCAGAACGCCAAGCTCCTGGACGACAAGCTGCAGCTCTCGATCGACTACAGCCTCGAACTCATCCAGCAGGCCCAGAAGGACGTGACGTCCGCGTCCGTCATCCGCAAGGGCCAGGTCGTCGGCTACGTCGACGACGGTCTCGGCGGCCGCACGGAGGTCGTCGCGACGAAGGAGCTGAAGCCGATCGGCTGGCCGGGCCACAAGGTGCACCTGGAGCTGACCGACGGCGGCAAGACCGTCCCGCACAGCGGCAAGGCCGGCGACGTCGTCGGCACGGTGTCCGTCGGCGTCGGCCAGGGCCAGGTCAGCGCGCCGGTGGCGCTGAAGACCGACCTGGTCGAGCCCGGCTTCGGCGCGAAGCTGACCCGCGTCGGCTGACGCGCCACACCCCCTGCGCGCGCGTGGGCGCCCCGGTCTCCGGGGCGCCCACCTGTTAGCGTTCCGGGCAACCCTCGGCGCGGGGACGGCGTCCGAGCGGGAGACGGGGATGGGGAGCGGGACAGGACCGGAGAGAGCCGAGTGACCACCGCCGAGCCGACACGCGCCGACGACGGCACGAACGCGCCCGCCCGCCCGCCGCAGGACGGGCCGCCGGACGGACCGAGCACGACAGCCCATGGTGGACCGAGCACCACACCCCGCGACGGACCGAGCACCACACCCCACGACGGACCGCTCGACGGACCGGCCGCCGCCACGCGAATAACGCTGCCGTCGCCCCGTCCCGCACCCCCGGCAGCCCAGCCCCCCGGCCCCCGGCCGGGTACCCCCGCCCGCCGGCGTCGCCGTCGCTACCCCGTCCTCGTCGCGACCGCCCTCGCCGCGCTCACCCACATCCTCTGGTTCCTGCTGTTCGCGAACAGCGGCGGCGACCTGGCCGCGCAGGACGCGTGGGCGGAGTTCGTCGGCCGTCACCCGGACTCGGCGTACAACCTGGCCTGGTACGGCGGAATGCACCCGGTCTCGTACAGCGTGGTCTCGCCGTACGTGATGTCCGTGCTCGGCGTACGGGCGACGATGATGATCGTCGGCACGGTCTCGGCGGGACTGACGGCGTTGATCCTGGTCCGGGTGCGGGCGGTCCGGAACCCGATGGCGTGCGCGCTGGCCGGGGTGTTCGCGTTCCTGTGCAACGCGATGTCCGGCCGGGTCACGTTCGGGCTCGGCATGACGTTCGCGCTCGGCGCGGTCGCGGCGGTGTTCTGCTGGCCCCACAGATGGCGGCGCAAGCGCTGGGCGAAGGCCGCGGTCGCGGCGCCGCTCGCGGGCCTCGCCACGGCGGCCAGCCCGGTGGCGGGGCTGTTCCTCGGCGTCGCGGCGGCCGCGCTGTTCCTCAACAAGCGGCGGCCGGGCGCGTACGCGCTGGGTCTCGCGCCGGTCGCGGTGGTGGGGCTGTCGGCGTGGCTGTTCCCGTTCTCGGGCACGCAGCCGATGTCGCTCGCCTCGACGTCGCTGCCGTTCGCCTTCGGCGTGCTGGTGTACGCCCTGGTCCCGAAGGACTGGCGGACCGTCCGCACCGGCGCGGCGGTCTACGCGGCGGGCACGGCGCTCACCTTCGTGATCGACTCGCAGATCGGCTCCAACGTCTCGCGCCTCCCGATGCTGTTCGCGGGCGTGGTCCTGCTGGCGGCGCTGCCGTACACGGCGCCGCGCTCGCGCCGCTGGTACGCGCTGGTGCTCGCGATCGCCGGGCTGAACCTGTGGATCGGCTACAAGAGCGTCGACGACGTGATCCGCACCGCGCCCGACGCGTCGTGGGCGCGTGAGCTGGCGCCGCTGGTCAACCAGTTGCAGGTGCGGGGCGCGGAGCGGGCGCGGGTGGAGGTGGTGCCGGCGAGCAGCCACCGCGAGTCGTCGGCGCTCACCCCGTACATCAACCTGGCCCGCGGCTGGAACCGGCAGGCCGACCTCGAACGCAACCCGGTCTTCTACGACGACACCCTGAACGCCGCGAACTACCAGGAGTGGCTGGACCGCTGGGCGGTGCACTACGTGGTGCTGCCGACGGGCGCGCCGGACACCGGCGGCGAGCGCGAGGCGAAACTGGTGGAGGCGGGGCTGCCGTACCTGAAGCAGGTGTGGTCGGACGCGAACTGGCGGCTGTACGAGGTCCAGGACCCGACGCCGCTGGCGGACCCGCCGGCGAAGGTGCAGCGGGCGGGCGAGAACGAGGTGACGATCCGGCTGGAGACACCGGGCCGGGTGCTGATCCGGGTCCCGTGGTCGCCGTGGCTGGCGCTGCTCGACGAGCACGGCGCGAAGGTCGAGCCGCCGCAGGAGACGGAGGCGTCGAAGCGGGCGCGCGAGGCGTCGGAGGAGGAGCTGCCGGCGCAGTACGCGAACGCCCACGGCTGCCTGTTGAAGGCGGAGCCGGACGGCGAGGGCGACGAGTGGACGGAGCTGCTGGCGCCGAAACCGGGCACGTACCGCCTGGCGGCCCCGTACAAGCTCTTCCCGCGCGGCACGGCCTGCCCGGAGGAACTGCGCTGACCCTCCCGCTGCGGGGAACAGTCCTGCAAGATGTGCGGCTATGGCATGCGAACGGTGCGGGAGAGGGCGGCGCGGACCGCTGCCGGGCATGGTCTGCCCGGACTGCGCGGCGGCGCGCCCGGTGCAGCGGGGCGGGACGGTCCTGCTGGTCGCGGGCGTACTGACGGTGGCGGCGGCGATCACGGTGGTGGTGCTGCTGGGCGGCGGCGAGGGCGACGCCGGGCGCGGGGAGGCGGTGGCGAGACCGGGGGACGGGCTGGTGCGGGCGGTCCCGACGAGGATCGGCCCGACGGAGTTCCCGTCGGAGTTCCCCACGGAGCCGCCCACGCCGTCGACGGAACCGACCGGGAGCGCGTCCGCGACGGCGCCGACGAGCGAGCCCCCGACGAGCCCGCCGGCCCAGGCCCCGCCCCGGCCCCGGACGTACGAGGCCTGGGCGGGCCCGGGCTGCGAGGGCGGCGGGTCCGGCGAGTACCTCGAGCGCGGCCGCTTCGAGGACGGCCGGGAGGGCTGGTACACGGTGCGGAGCGGCGGTCACCGGGGCGACGGCTGCGACGGCGGGTTCTCGGCGATCCCGATGTCGGGCAGTGCGACGCGGGACAACGGCAACACGGCGACGTGGAGTTGGCACGTGGGCGGGGGCTACGGCAGCTGCATGCTGGCCGTCCAGGTCCCGGCGCCGCCGGACCGGCAGGACGCGGCGGGCGACCCGTCGGTCTACGAGGTGCTGGCGGACGGCCGGGTGTACGCGAGGTTCGAGGTGGACCAGCCCGCACACAGCGGCGAACTCCTCCACACGGCGTGGTACCCGCTGCGCGACGACCGCTTCACGGTCCGCCTCCTGGACCGGGGCGTGGACTGGGGCTCGGACGCGCGGGAGGGAGCGCATCACGGCGCGGCCCAGATGCGGCTGAGCTGCCGATGAGGAGCTGCGGGTGAGGAGTTCGGGCCGGCGGTGGCGGCGCAGCCGCGTGCCAAGCTGGCCCCATGACCACCACCGAGCCCAGTGACTTCGTCAAGAACCTGCCGATAGGCGAGCCGATCCCGTTGTCGCCGGAGGGCGTCCCGTCCTGGGAGATCTTCCCGTACGAGGGCGACCTGAAGGCCAGGGTCCTGCAGGAACCGGTCCTGCCGGAGCCCCCGCGCAACGGGGAGGACGGCGGGGAGTGTGACGGCTGCGTGGACCGGGAGGGCGCGCTGCTGTGGAGCGACGACCACTGGAAGCTGCGGGGCTTCGTGGACCCGGAGGGCGTACCGGCGCAGGTGATGCTGCCGAGGGCCCACGGAGATCTGGCGGACCTGCCGCCGGAGCGTGCGGCCGAACTGGGCGGCATGCTGCAGCGGGTGGAGCGCGCGGTGATGTCCCTGGGCGGGATCGCGCGGGTCCACATCAACCGCTGGGGCGACGGCGGCGCGCACTTCCACGTCTGGTTCTTCGCCCGCCCCGCCGGCATGCTCCAACTCCGCGGCTCCTGCCTCCCCTTGTGGGGCGACGTCCTGCCGAAGGTCCCCGAGGAGACCTGGCGCGCGACCAACCGCCGCATCGCCGAGGCCCTGGCCGGGCAGGGCGGCACCGTGCACGTCCAGGACACCGACAGCCTTGTGTAACAGGGATGTCGCCGGTAACTCACCGACACCGCGAATGTGCTCTTGGTAACACCGCCGAGGTCGCGAGGCGTGGGTGACAGCCCGCCGGGGCAGTCACTAGATTCGCCCCGGTGGGCGTCACGTGTTCGGGGGAGTGCGGAGGGTAGTCGTGGTGCGGTGGACTCTCGGGCGATCCCCCTCGAACGTGCGGGTGCTCATCGGGCTCGGCGCCGACCACGGCGTGCCGCCGGAGACGAGCCTGGCGGACACCGGACTCCGGGAGTCCGCCCTGCGCGACCCCTCGGTGACGGTCGGCGCCCGCCAGGAGCTCACCGTCGTCGCCAACCTGCTGCGCGCGCTGGGGAATCCGCCCGGCCTCGGCCTGGAGGCCGGCGCCCGGTGCCACCTCACCTCGTACGGCGTCTGGGGCTTCGCGATGGCCAGCAGCCCCAGCTGGCGCAGCGCGATCGACATGGGCGTGCGCTATCTGGATCTGACGTACACGTTCACCCGGATCCGGATACGGGACCACGGCGAAACGTTCCACCTGGTGCTCGACGTCCCGGATGTACCGTCCCACCTGCAACGCTTCCTGCTGGAGCACACCAGCGCGGCGATCCAGACCCTCCAGAACGAGCTGCTCGGCTCGACGGTGCCGGTCCGGGACGTCGGCTACGCCTTCCCGCCGCCGGCGTCGGGCCGGCAGCGGTACGCCGAGATCTTCGGCACGCCACCGGTGTTCGGGGCCGCCGAGAACGTGGTGGGCATCCCGACGGAGATCCTGGACGTGCCGCTGCCGCAGTACGACGCCCTCACCACCGCCCTCGCCCGGGACCGGTGCCGCCGCCTGCTGGACGACCTGGACACGGACACCGCGCTCGCCGGCCGCGTACGGGACTACCTGCTGACCCGGGCGTCGGCGCCACCCGCCCTCGAACGGGTGGCGGCCGACCTGCACATGAGCGAACGCACGCTGCGCCGGCGGCTGGCCGGGGAAGGGGTGTCCTTCCGCGGCCTGCTCGACGGGATCCGCGAGCAGCTCGCCGAGGAGCTGCTGGTCGACGGCGGGTTGCCGGTCGCGGAGGTGGCGCAGCGGCTGGGGTACGCGGAGGTGTCGAGCTTCTCGCAGGCGTTCCGCCGGTGGAAGGGCATGAGCCCGCGCGCGTACCGGGCGCGTCAGCCGGCGGGCCGTCGCTGACGCCGCCACCTCCGGGTCCGCCGGGTCGAGGTGCCGGGAGTGACGCCCAGGAACTCGCCCACGACAGCGGCTAGTTCGTCCTTCATGGTCAGCAGCCCGAGATGACCGTCGTCGTACACATGCAGCCGGGAGCGCGGCATCAGACGGGCCATCATGCGGGCGTTGACCAGCGGGATGATCGGGTCGTCGGCGCCCGCGAGGATGAGCGTGGGCTGGCCGATCAGCGGCAGGAACGGGGTGCTGGTCCAGCCGGCGCCGGTGGCGAGCTGGTAGAGGTAGCCGCGGGCGGAGAGCTTGCGCTCGTAGTCGAGCAGCAGCTTCTGCACCAGGTCGGGCCGGTCGCGCAGGCTGCCGCCGTAGATCCGCCCGGCGATGGACCGCGCGTAGCCGGCGTCCCAGTACCGCCTGGGGGTGGCCATGTGCGCGAGGACCTTCGGGCGGGCGGGCACCATCATCCAGCCGGTGGCCGTGGCGACCAGTACCACCTGCCGGCAGCGGCGCGGATTCTGCAGGGCGAGCTGCTGGGCCAGTCCGCCGCCCCAGGAGATGCCGAGCACGTCGAACCGGTCGTACCCGAGGGTGTCGAGCAGCCGGCCGACGAGCCCCGCCAGCGCCGGGAACGGGTAGGGCAGCGTCGGTACGGGCGAGCCGCCGACGCCCGGCGGGTCGAACCGGACCACCTCGATCGCCGGGTCCAGCGCGTCCACGAACGGGTCGAGCAGGTCCAGGCTGGCACCGATCCCGTTGCACAGCAGCAGGGGAGGCCGGTCGGGGTCGGTGCCGGGCCGGACGGCGACGCGCAGACGCCGCCGTCCGACCGTGACGACACGTACGGAATCGCCCATCAGCGGTCCAGGACGTAACTGCCGGGGGCGTCGCCCAGCACCCGGAACCGGTCGCCACCGGGCGCCTCGGGCGCCGCCACCCGCTCGCCGGAGCGCTCCCCGAGCCAGCGGGCGTAGTCCGGCCACCAGGAGCCGGCGGTGCTGGAGGCGGAGGCGGCCCAGTCGTCGGGATCGGCCGGGGAATCCTCGGCCACCCGAAAACTCGACTTCTTGTTACCGGGCGGATTGACGACGGACGCGATGTGCCCGTTCGTGGACAGCACGAACCGACTCTTGCCCCCCAGCAGTTGGGTGCTGGCATAGCAGTTGCGCCAGGGGCAGATGTGGTCGGCGCTGCCGGCGACGACGTACGAGTCGAGCAGCACCTGGCTGAGGTCGACCTCGTGACCGAGGAGGGTGGCGCCGCCGGGCCGGGTCAGGGCGTTGGACATGGCGAGCCCGAGGAAGTCGCGGTGGAGCCGGGCGGGCATGCGGGTGGTGTCGGCGTTCCAGTACAGGATGTCGAACGCCGGGGGCGTGCGCCCCTGCAGATAGTTGTTGACCCAATAACTCCAGACCAGATCGCCCGGCCGGAGCCAGGCGAAGACCTCGGCGAGCTGCTTGCCGTCGAGATAGCCGCGGGCCCGGGAGGCGGCCGTCGCGGCCCTGGCGATGTTCTCGTCGACGATCGCGCCCGCGGTGCCCGCCCGGGTCTGGTCGAGCAGGGTCACCATCAGCGTCAGCGAGGCGAGTTGCTCCTGGCGGCCCTCGGCGGCGAGGTACGAGGCGACCAGGGCGCCGAGGATGCCGCCGGAGCAGGCGCCGAGCAGATGCGCCGAGCCGGCCCCGGCGACCGTCCGGGTCGTCTCCAGCGCCTCGAGCACGGCCCGCGCGTACGCGTCGATGCCCCACTTGCTGTGCCGGGCGTCGGGGTTGCGCCAGGACACGAGGAACACCTGGACGCCCTGGCCGACGAGGTACTCGATCAGACTGCGCTGCGAGGCGAGGTCCATGATGTAGAACTTGTTGATGGTGGGCGGAACCATGAGCAGGGGAGTGGCCAACACCGTCTCGGTCCGCGGCTGGTACTGGATCAACTCGAACATCGGGGTGCGCAGCACCACCGCGCCGGGCGTCACGGCGAGATCCCGGCCGACCTCGTAGGCGTCGGGCGGCACCATGGTCGGTACGCGGGGAGCCGCGGCCAGGTCGCTGACGAGGTTCCGCAGCCCCTGCAGGGCGCTGACGCCGCCGCTGTCGATCATCGCCTTCCAGGCGACCGGGGACAGCAGGGGATTGTTGGACGGCGCCGCGGCGGCCAGCAGATTGCTGACGAGGAACGACACCCGCTCCCGGTCCTGCCACTCCAGGGGCACGTCCTGCACGAGCCCCTCGACCATCGTCGACGTGGCCAGATACGACTGAACGACCTTGCGCAGCAAGGGGCTCTCGGTCCAGGCCGGATCGGCGAACCGCCGGTCCCGCGTGGACGGCGCGACGGTGGACGACCCGAGCCCGATCCGCACGTACTCGGCGGCCAGCCCGCCCACCCGGTTGGCCACCAGCCGCGGCCGCCCCGCGAGCGCCCCGGCGAACCGCGCCGTGGAAGCCCCGGGCAGGAACCGGCGATGCACCCCCAGCGCCGCCCCCGTGAACATCAGATCAAGCACCCCGGCAACCTCACCGGCCTCGTCGAGCGGTATGGCCGACGGCTCGGGATACGTCCGAGCGGCTTTCATGACTGTGCCTCTCTCTCGCATCGAGCGGCAGACGGTGCCGTGGGAGGGAGCGATTCCGAAGCGCCCGCATCGCGTGCCAGCAGGACCCCGACGCTAGCCCCGCCCCCACCGTCGGTCACATGTGATCAAAGGCCGATCAGTTACTCCCAGAGGCCACCGGGGCGCTCCGCCCCCGCACAGGGCCTACGTGCCGGGAGCCCGGTACCGGACCTGCCCGGCCTTCCGCAGAGCCTCCACGGTCTCGTCCACGGTCAGGAGAACAGTCGTCTCGAACGAACTGAGCGCGCCGCCGCCACTGATGGCCAGGGCGACCCCGGCCATGGACACGTTGTCGGGCGCTTCCCACAGGTTGTAACCGTCGTGCTTGCCGAAGGCGTACCAGAAGCCGTGAAGCTTCCCGCCGACGGACTCGATGTACGCCTGAGCGGCCTTCGCCCGATCCTCGGGGTGCCCGACGAGCCGCGCCCAGGTCTCCGGCGTGTAGCTGAACCTCGAGAGGTAGAGAGGCATGGTGTCTCCGTTCCGTTTCCCCAGGCATGCCTCCGAGAGACGGGAAAGCCCTCCGAGCCCGTCCCCACATCCCCCGAACGGCCGGTACCGACGACCGGCACGGCCCCCGGCGGCCGGGTGAGCGACGCAGGAAGCCCTCGACGGCGATCCCCCCGACGCCATCGCGCAGAGGACGCCGGACGCCCGCGACAGGTCAGCACCACTCCGTCAGAGGGTCTCCACCGGCACCGGTCCGTGGTGGCGCATCCGGAGTGAGGCGGTCATGCCCGGGTCGCCGGCCGCGGCGCCCCGTCGAAACGGGAGGCCGCGGCCTCGCCCCGTCGTGCCGGGAGGCGCGGTACGTGGTCCACCCACGCCATGTCGGCCGTCGCGATGAGCGACTCGCCTGCCACGGTCGCGGGGGTCACACCGGTGAACGCCACGACGTCCCGGTGGAGATGCGACTGGTCGGCGTAGCCGCAGTCGGCCGCG
Organism: Streptomyces solicamelliae; assembly: GCF_045348655.1. Taxonomy (NCBI): domain Bacteria; kingdom Bacillati; phylum Actinomycetota; class Actinomycetes; order Kitasatosporales; family Streptomycetaceae; genus Streptomyces; species Streptomyces solicamelliae. The sequence goes on along the minus strand of NZ_CP160404.1, from coordinate 3,011,796 downwards.
ACCCCGGCCGCCTCCTGGCCCCCGGCCAGGCGGGTGGCGGCCCGGTCGAAGCGGACGAGCTTCACGGCGCGCTTGGGCGGCAGGCCGAGCTGCGCGTGGAAGCGGGACCACAGGCGCTTGCGGCTCCAGCCCAGCTCGTCGGCCAGCGCCTCGACCCGCACCTGGCCGTGCCCGGCGACGATACGGTCCCAGGCCCAGGCCAGCTCCGGCTCGATGGCGGGCCCCGCGGAGGACAGCCGGGCGAGGATCGCTTCGACGAGCGCGAAGCGTTCCTCCCACGAGGCGGCCTCGGCCAGCTGCTCGCGCAGGCGGGCTGTCCGCCGCTCTCCCCACAGGTCGTCCAGGGCCACCACGGAGCCCTCCAGCTCGGCGGGGTTGACGCTCAGCACCGCGCGCGCGATGGCGGGGGACAGGCGCACCTGCATCCACTCGACGTTCGCGGCCCGTACCCGCGCCGCACCGCCGGCGCCGAACCCGAGCCCGGTGACCAGACTGCCGCGGTGCCGCCGCCCCGTCGACTCGTCGATGCCGGGCGCCGCCTCGCCGCAGGCCAGCGCCAGCGTCAGCACGGGGTGCGGATCGATCCGGTGGTCGACCGGAGCCGGGCCGCGGTCGCGCATCCCCGCCAGGACGACGCCGGGCACGCGGCCGGGCCAGGCCGGGCGCGTGACCTGCCACGCGGGGGTAGCGACGCGCCGGTGCACGGCAGTTGACATGCATCCATGCTACGGGCCGGCCCTGAGGGAACATTTCTTCAATCCAGCGGGCCGCACCGCGGCGAAGGTGAGCGCATGACTTCCACCGGAACCACCGCGTCGCCACCACCGAGCGTGGCCCGGCTGCTGCGCCCGTACGCGGGCGGCTTCGCCGTCGTCGTCGTCCTGCAGGTCATCGGCGCTGTCGCCGGCCTGGCGCCGCTGCTCGCGGTCGTCGAGCTCGGCCGCACGCTGCTGGCGCCGGGGCCGGCCGACGACGGGCACGTCCGCGACGTCGTGATCGCGGGCGCGGCAGGGCTGCTCGTACGGCTGCTGTTCACGGCCGCATCGTCCGGTGCCGGACACCTCCTCGACACCCGGGTGCAGCTGTCGCTGCGCCGGCAACTCGCCACGCGGCTCGGGCGGATACCGATCGGCCGGCTGGCGCGGCGGCGCAACGGGGAGCTGGCGAAGCTGGTGGGCGAGGACGTCAGCGCCGTGCACCCGTTCATCGCCCACACGCCGGGCGAGGTGGTCTCCGCCTTCGTGGTGCCACTGGTCTCGCTCGGCTACCTCTTCACCGTGGACTGGCGGCTGACGCTGATCACACTGATCCCCGTGCTGCTGGCGGTCGCGCTGGTGCCGCTGATGATGACCCCCGCCCGGCTGCGCGAGCAGAAGGAGTTCGACGCCGCGATGGGGCGGATCTCGGCGTCGGTGGTCGAGTTCGTGCAGGGCATCGCGGTGGTGAAGGCGTTCGGCGGGTCGGATCGGGCGCACAGCACGTTCCGTACCGCGGTGGGCGACTTCACCCGGAGCTTCTACCGGATGGTGCGCGGTCTTTCCGGGGTCGCCGCGGGGATGCAGGTGGCGCTGTCGCCGCCGTTCGTGCTGCTCGCGGTGCTGGCCGGCGGCGCGTACCGGATCACCGGGGGCGGGCTGGACCCGGCGGACCTGCTGCCTTTCCTGCTTCTCGGCCTCGGGCTGACCGCGCCCGTGGCCGCGCTCGGGCACGGCTTCGACGACCTGCAGGCCGCGCGGCGCGCCGTCGGCCGCATCCGGGACGTGCTCGCCGAGCCGGCGCTGCCCGAGCCCGTACGGCCGGTGGCGCCCGAGGGACACCGGGTGGAGCTGCGGGACGTCCGCTTCGGGTACGAGGATGCCGCGGCAGGGCGCGAGGTGCTGCGCGGTATCGACCTGGTGCTGGAACCGGGGACGATCACCGCCGTGGTCGGGCCGTCCGGCAGCGGCAAGTCCACGCTGGTGCAGTTGCTGCCGCGGTTCCACGACCCGACGCACGGCTCCGTGCTCCTCGGCGGTGTCGACCTGCGTGAGGTGGACAGCCAGGAGCTGTACCGGCGGGTGTCCTTCGTCTTCCAGGACGTCCGGCTGCTGCGCGCCTCGGTCGCGGACAACATCGCCCTCGCCGTCCCGCACGCCGACCGCGACGCCGTCGTCCGCGCCGCCCGCCGGGCGAGCATCCACGACCGCATTCTCGAACTGCCCCGCGGCTACGACTCGGTGATCGGCGAGGACGCCCGCCTCTCCGGCGGCGAGGCGCAGCGCGTCTCGATCGCCCGTGCCCTGCTCGCGGACGCCCCCGTCCTGGTACTCGACGAGGCCACCGCCTTCGCCGACCCGCAGACCGAGCAGGCGGTGCGCGAGGCGCTGGCGCAGACCCGGGAGCAGCGGACGACGCTGGTCATCGCCCACCGCCTGGAGACGATCGCCGACGCCGACACGGTCGTGATGCTGCGCGACGGCGAGATCGTGGAGCGGGGCACGACCGCGGAACTCCTCGCGCGAGACGGCACATTCGCCGAGTTCTGGAAGATCCACACCGGTGCGAAGGAAAGGGAAGAGGCCCGATGATCAGCACACTGCTGCGTGTGCTCGGCGACGAGTACGCCGGGCCGGTGCGCCGCACCGTCGCCCTGATGACGGCAACCGCCCTCGTCGAGGGACTGTCGTACGCCCTACTGGTGCCCGTGCTGCGCGCGCTCTTCGGCGGCACACCCGAGGACTCCCTGCCCTGGCTGCTCGCCTTCGGCGCCGCGGTCGCGCTCTATGCGGCGCTGCGGTACGTCAGCGACCGCTCGGGTTTCCGCGTGGGCACGACGATGCTGCACGGCATGTACGAGCGCCTCGGCGAACACCTCGCCCGGCTGCCCGTCGGCTGGTACCGACCCGGCCGCACCGGCGAGGTGTCCGTCATGGCCAGCCAGGGTGTGTTGCAGGCGATGGGCGTGATCGCGCACCTGCTGGCGCCGTTCATCTCCGCCTGTGTGACGCCACTGACGATCGTCGCCGTGATGCTCGCCTTCAACTGGCAGCTGGGGCTTGCCGGCCTGGCCGCTGTGCCGTTGGTGGCCGCGGTCCAGCTGCGCACGGCCCGCGCGACGACGGCGGCCGACGCGGAGCGCGTGGAACGCGAGCGCACGGCCACCGGCCGCGTCATCGAGTACCTCCAGGCCCAGCCGGTGCTGCGCGCCGGCGGCCGCACCGGTGAGCGATTCGGCTTGCTGGACGACTCCCTGAAGGAACTGCGCCGCGCCTCGCGTCGCTCCACCCTTTCGGCGCTGCCGGGTGTGCTGGGTCTCGCGGTCACCGTGCAGGCGGTGTTCACCGCGCTGCTCGCTCTCGGCGCGTACCTCGCCCTCGGCGGTGACACCGGCGCGGCCGAGGTGCTTGCCGTCCTGGTGCTCGCCGCCCGCTGCGCCGACCCGCTGCTGTCCCTCGCCGAGATGAGCGGTGGCATCCGCGCCGCCCGCGCCGAACTCACCCGCCTCGAGGACGTCCTCACCACCGAGCCGCTGCCGGAGCCCCGCGCACCGCGCGAACCGTCCTGCCACGACATCGAGTTCGACGCGGTCACCTTCCGGCACGGAGACCGTGTGGTCGCCGACGGGGTGACCCTGTCCGTACCCGAGGGCGCACGGCTCGCCGTCGTCGGACCGTCGGGCGCGGGCAAAACGACGCTGCTGCAGCTGCTCGCCCGCTTCTACGACGTCGACGCGGGCGCGGTGCGGATCGGTGGCGTCGACGTACGGGAGATGGACACCGCGGCGCTGATGGCGCGGATCGCCATCGTCTTCCAGGACGTCTACCTCTTCGACGGCACGATCGAGGAGAACGTGCGCCTCGGCCGCCCGGACGCCACCGACGCCGAGGTACGGGCCGCGGCCGCCGCGGCCCGTCTCGACGAGGTGATCGAGCGGCTGCCCGGCGGCTGGTCGGCGCACGTGGGCGAGGGCGGAGCGCTCCTGTCGGGCGGCGAGCGGCAGCGCGTCTCCATCGCCCGCGCGCTGCTGAAGGACGCGCCGATCGTGCTGCTCGACGAGGTCACCTCGGCCCTGGACCCGGTGAACGAGGCGGCCGTGCACGCCGGCATCGAGGAGCTGATGGCGGGCCGGACCGTGGTACTGGTGGCGCACCGTATGGGCACTGTGCGCCGAGCCGACCACGTCGTCTTCCTCGACGCGGGGCAGGTGGCCGAACAGGGCAGCCACGACGAGCTACTGCGGCGTGGCGGCCGGTACGCCGCCTACTGGAACCTGTCCCTGGCGGGGACGACACGCGACTGAGACGGCCGCGCAGGGCGAGGCGATCAGTCGTACGGACCCGCTGCTCTGGAGGCGGCCTGACTGTCCTTGATCGCTGCCGTTGATGCCAGCCGTGGATGTCAAAGGCCACCTACCAAGATCGGTAGGTGGCCTTTGCGCTTGTGCCCCCGGCAGGATTCGAACCTGCGACACCCGCTTTAGGAGTGGGATCGAATCCGTGCCGGGCGGTTCCAGACCGTGCCGAGCGGTGCTGTTCTGCCTGATCAGCGACGCGCGGCACAGCGCCTGATCCTGCGTGTGACGCCTGGTGCTGACCCGTCCGCTCACGCATCGCGCACGCCGCTTTGCCCCCTCAGCCGTGGGCAATTGGCAGGAGTGATGGATCGCCTGAGGCCAAGGTTGCATGTTCCGAGTGGCACCTCCGGACCTCCAGCTGAGCGGCTCACTCCTACGAACGTTGCTCCCACTTAGCGCGGGTGAGTTCGTACTCCACTTCGCCGTGCTCGGAGCCTTCGATCGCCTCCGGCCACTCGCCAGTGAAACTGCGGAGGAACGCCAGGCCCGACTTCTCCATCACGCGCCGGGATCCCGTGTTGACCGTCATGGTGTTCGCGGTCACTCGTTCCACGCCGAGGTTCGTGAATCCCTCGCGGATCAGGGCCCGTGATCCCTCGGTGGCGTACCCGCTGCCCCAGGCGGCCTTGTGCAGCCGGTAGCCGAGTTCGACGACGGCGGGGCTGTGGTCGTCCAGGGGGCGGAATTCGAACCAGCCCAGGAAGGCCCCGGTGGCCCTCTCCTGAGCGGCCCAGTAGCCGTGGGTTCCGAAGCACGGGTGTACATGGAGGAGCCTGGGCAAGGTTCGGGCCTGGATCACCTCGCGGCTCGTGGGCTGGCCGCCGTTGATGAAGCGCATGACGTCCGGGTCGCTGTCCAAAGCGACCAGGTGGTCGACGTCGGCCTCGGTGAACGCGCGCAGCACGAGCCGATCGGTCTCCAGGAAGATGCTCATGCCGCGATCTTCACCACCGACAGGAGAGCCCGCCACCGGATATTCGCAGCAGGCCCGTGAAGGTATCGACGAGGTCGCAGGCGCGGGCCAGCCAGCACATGGGGACTCACCCGCCGAACCCTGGTCGGTACCGCGCGTTCACCCGCCTGCATCGGCATGAGGGCAGAGCGAGCGCTGCTGGTAGCTGGCGGGTACATCCAGGCTGATGGCGGCCCCGAACGATCTCGTTAGCTGAGGTGCCTGCCACAAGGTGTGCCAGAACAGGCCAGGGTGCTCGGCGCGCAGCGCGTCCAGGCCGGCGATGCCCAGGCCGCACTGCGTCGCCAACGCCCTCGGGCACCGCGCTTACCCGGGGATGTCGAGGTCCTTCAGGTACGTGAGGCGGGCGTTTATCGCTGCGGAGAAGTGGCGCCAGTCGAGGCTCTCGACCAGTTCGATCGGCTTCGGGTTCTCAGCCGAGGATGTGACGTAGCACGCGGCGTCGTAGAGCTGTTCGCCCATGAGCCTCTCGCAGAAGATCCCGAACCGGTCCTGATACGACGTGTTGTGCCAGATCTCATCCGCAGGAAGGGCGCCCTTGGCCGTCTTGACCGGCCTCCGGGATCCTTCACCATCCTGCATGATGAAGAAGTAGCCCAGCCAGGGCTTCTCCTTCGGGTACAGCTCGGCAAGGGCTGCTCGGCGCAGGTCTACGGCGCTACCCAGCGCCTCCTCGACCCTGTTGTTGTAGTTGTTGCCGTACGACGGCCCGCCCAGTGCCTTCAGCTCGAACGCCGCCACGAGGACGTTCTTGTGGACGACCACGAGATCCCACTGTTTCTGCGGTCGGTAGTAGCCGGGCAGTTCAAGACCCTGTGACTTGGTGACGCGGATACTCTCTGGCGGGTACCCAGCGTCGAGGAAGAACTTTGACAGCAGCACGGCGATGGCGTCGAAGTGCTTGCCGCCTCGTACAGCACCTGCCGTGCCCGCTCCCACAGCGGCCTTGATCGCCGACTGCTCTCTCTGAAGTTCCTTGGCACCCCAGTACGCCGCGATGGCGTCTTCGAAGTCTTGGCGGGTGACCGTCAAGATTCGTTCCTCCTAGTCAGGCAGCTCGGCGAGCCCGTAGACACGCAAAGCGGCCTCGGTGGCGGCCTCCCTATCCCGCTTGTCGAAGGCTTCGGCGAGAGCGGCCTGGTCGCCTTCGCTGATCGTCGCTGGGTCTGGGACGCGGATCTTCCGGAGGTACTGGGCTTGGAAGCGGAGGGTCCCCCCGCGCATCTTGACCGCGTACGCCTCCACGAACGCTTCCGCGACCTTGGACAGCAGCAGGCCACCGAGTACGCGCATGTCCCAGACGTCCGAGACGATGAAGTACAGGTTGTGGTGAGGGTACAGGCCGCCTTGATCAAGGACAGGGTGGATCCGCAGCTTCATGTCCGGAAACAGCAGCTTCTGGCGACGGGTGAGCTGGTGGTCGACCTTGTCGATGGTCTTGTACCAGCGCTGAGGCTGCTTGACCGCGACGTATCGCTTGCGCAGGGCCTCGCCGTGCTTCTCGAAGTAGGAGGCGAGGCGCGGATACGCGTCGAGGTCGACTAGGTCGCCGCTGGCCGTCCAGGGATTGACCAGGTACATACCGTCCCAGTCGATCGTGCCGCTGGTGGTGTCGCGGACCATGGCCATGGGGAGCAATCGTTCCTCTTCGACCAGGTCCTTCTCCTTGGTGAGAAAGATCTTGTCTGCGCCGGTCGCGATGCCGATCCCAACCTTCGTTCCCGTCTCGGCGTCCTCAAGGAGCCGGAACCGCTCGGTGAGGTCTTCAAGGACGGCGAGCCTGGCCGGTGAAGCGGCCGGCCACGAATCCTCCTCCGGGAACCAATGAGGCATGCGAGCAGCTTGATGGGAAGCCGTGACGACCGTCGACGGCTCACCCTCCAGGTACCAGTCGGCGAAGATCCGCGCCTCTTTCGCTCCGAAGGACCGGTTCGTGTCCGCGGCCACCGCCGCACCTTGGGGCTTGTTCGAGATGAGCGTGATCGCGGGATAGGCCGAAACCTGATCGTCGAAGGCGTCGACATCGTGCATCACGAGAGCGAGGTCCATGCTGAAGTGCTTGGTCACCAGCTCCCTGAGCCGTCGACCGTACTGGTTCCGCATCCAACGGTCGGCGCAGATGAAGCCCAGCTGGCCCCCTGGGTTGAGGCTGCGCAAGGCCACTTCGTAGAAGCCGATGTAGATGTCGGCTCGGCCACCCATCGTGGAGCAGGCCCGCCGGTAGGCGGCCATCCGGTCGTCGGGAACGTCTTCGAGCCGGATGTACGGAGGGTTACCCACGACGTAGTCGGCGCGATGCTCGGCGTCCGACTGTAGAAGGTAGTCGCCCTGCTTCACCCACGCGGTGGCGACCTTCCTCGCGTCCTCCGCCGCCCAGCCCTCTTCTTGCAGCGCTGCCGTGACCAGCGCCCGGCTCTGCTCTACGTTGCGGCCCAGCAGGTCGAAGGCGCGAACGGCGTCGATCGCATCGATGATGGGACGCTGGTGCGCATGGCATGACGCACTGATTCGAGACGCGATCACGGCCAGGAACGCGCCACCGCCGCAGGCCGGCTCCACGAGCCTCAAATCGCAGAGGTCCCTATCTGCCGTATAGCCGAGAAGGTCCAGGATGAGCTCGACCACCCAGGCGCGCGTGAATACCTCACCGTGCTCCACGGCCTCCTGCAGAGACTCGGGAAGGGAGAGGTCGTCGGTGCTGAACAGCGCGATAGTTGCCACGCAAGGACAGTACCGCCCGGCCCTCCCCAAGCCCGACTTCTATCCACAGGGTGTAGTCAGGTAATAACAGAGCCGACAATCTGGGTCCGTCGGATCACGAGGGCGTCGTGTCTGTACGGGCCGATGGGGACCGTGCAGGTCCGGCGATTCGGCGCGGACAGCAAAGATCAGCTCCTCCCACTAACGGGTGGCCGGCTGCCTTTCAGCCGCGCGCCTGTGCCACCTGGACAACCATCATCCAAGTGGGAAATGAACCAGAGATGATCGGATCGGGGAATGGGCCGAGGCGGCGCTACACGTACCCCGAGGCGGCGGAGATCCTTCGAGTCAAGGAACGGTGGCTTCGGGAGAACATCAAGCGGCTTCCGCATTCAAGGAAGGGCGTCACGGTGACGTTCTCCGAGGCTGACCTCGACTCGATCGACGCGATGTTTCACCACCAACCTGCTGTGCCCGCGGTTCCCACTCCCCCGCAGGGGACCCACCCGCTCGCCAGCATCAAGCCAGCAGGCTCCCGGAGGCGCCGGCAGTAGCAGTAGAGCGCCGAAAACGTGATCGCCTCGCCAGGTGCCTCAGTCCAGTCAGCGGCTGGACTGAGGCGAGGGCATGCAGTCTTCGGTGCTGTCAGACCGCATCGGGCAGAGCCCGGAGGCGGTCACGGAATTCACCTACGGCTGGCACCGCAGAGTGGGGTTCGAGGTACTTGCTGAACTTCGTCAGCCGGACGTGTGCGCGGTCGGACTGGACGCGGTTCTCCAGTAGCTCCAGGCCGAGGTTGGCGGCGTCCAGGGCGCCGTCCAAGTCCCGGGCGGCGAGCCGTGCCGTGGCGAGGCGGCCGGACCGGACAGCTCGGTCTCGCGGTACTGCTTGGTCCACTGCTACCGCGAGGGCGCTGGTCGCTCGCTCGGGGAAGCCGGAGCGGAGCATGATCTTGCCCTCGGTGGACTTGAGCTGGGCTTCGCCGTACCAGCCCAGCCAGTCAGGGCGGTCGCCTTCGCGGTGCGTGCCCCACAGGTCGTAGGCCCGGTTGAGGGACTTGCCGGCCGCCTCGTGCTGGGTGTCCCGGGACAGGGCTTCGGCCTGGTGGAGGTAGAGGTACGAGGTCGCCGCAGGCGGGAGGGCCGACGGGGCGTTGCTGATGGCGGTGTCGATCAGCTTCACGCGTGCGGCCGTGTCGCCGGAGTCGGAGATGTGGACGCCCATTTCGGCGAGGATGAAGGCGCCGAAGCCCTCGTCCTTGGCGCTGTGGGCGCTGCGGAGGGCTCCGACGTAGTAGCGCTGGCCGAGGGAGCGGAGGCCCTTGTCGTAGGCCATCCACCCGGCGAGGTAGGAGACGCGGGCGGCTGTGGCGTACAGGCGGTGTTCGATGGCATCGGTGTAGCGCCCGTGGTCGAGCAGGCTGGTGATCAGTGCGAGGTCGCTGGTGGCCTGGTCCAGGAGGCGGGCGCCGCCCATCTGGTCGTCGAGGGTGCGGAGGGTATCCACGCGCGCTTCGATGGTGGTCACCATCGCGTCGGTGACGCGGTCGCCGTCAATTGCCGAGGCGAACGCCTCGGGTGCGGCTGCCCAGTTGGCGGCGACACCTGTGAGTGCGACGCCGGTGATGGACAGGAATCCACGACGATCCATGTGGCCGCTCCTGACCAAATCAGCGAATACCTTCACGGTGCCGGCCGGAGTCCACGGGGCCGCCAGGGCCGTCGACTCCCACGCCGGTAACCATCGGGGCCAAGGCACCGAGCGTACGTGCTCCTCGGGGACGCCCAGCAGGTCGGCGAGGACCCGTTGCGCGTCCGCGTCGGGCGCCTGCCCCTGCTCCCACTTCCAGACTGTTGTCCGGTTGGTGGCCAGCGGTACGCCCTGCTCGGCCCCGCGTTCGCGCATGCGCCTGGCTAACTCGGCCTTGCCCCAGCCCTTGCCTTCTCGCACGTAGGTCAGCGGGTGCAGAGCCATCGGGTCAGACATCCCACCCTCCCCTCAGGTCGGTAGTCAGGAGGCTACTCCCCGTGCGTGCGAGAAACGGGGGTTTCTCTCGCTGGAGGAACCCCCTGGAAACGTTCCGGGCCCGTGGGCCACGGCCGTTCACTGGGCCCCACGCCGTTCGGAGCTGAGCACCCGGGTTAACCGGCTCCCCCGCCCCGCTCCGGACGGCTCCCAGGACCGCAGCCCGTCATAGACGTCCCTCGCGTGGGTGACGGGCTGCACCACCCCCGAGGAGATCGTGATGAGCCAGCCTCTGCCCGTCCGTACGCCCGGCGACAGCGGACGACAGCACACGGTTCCCGAGCCGCCGGCCGGTCCGAGCCCGGCCCTCCGAGCACGCGCCGAGTCCGGGTGGGAGAGATTCCTCCGGCGCGCAGCGAGCGACCGCGAGGAGTCCGAGCGGTGAATCCGATCGATGCCGAAGGCCGGGAGGACCACCCCCTCCTTCACCGCCTGGTCCGCGACATCGCGAGCCGCGGTGAAGGGCAGCTGACGGCCGTCGTCCACGAGAGGCACGGCGGCCGGCTCATCCGCATCGCCCACATCCAGCCCGCGAACGGCATCGCCTGGTCGACCGCCGCCGACAACATCGGCCCCGCCCGATGAGGCAGCGCCTCGCTGTCGTGGCCTACGTGATCGTCGTCAGTGCGCTCGTCGTCACGTTGGCCATCGCCGGAACCCCGGACCACTGAGAAACGGGAGGAGCACCATGAGACGTACCGCGAACCGCGGCTTCAACCACCGCCAGGCCGTGACCGAGGAGTGGTTCCGCACCCAGCTTCTTCCCCGCGTTTCCGGCGCGCGGTTTCTCCCCTACCAGGTGCGGCAGCTGCGGAGCGAACACCTCCCGGCGATGTTGCGTGACGAGGACAGGAAGAGTCTGGCGCGCATCGCGGGGGACCTGGTGAAGGTCTCCGCGCAGTGGCGCTGCCTGCCCTTCCACTACTTCCGCTACGGCGGATACCGGCGCGAGGTGTCCTCCGAGCGGGCCTGCTCGTACTTGCCCGAGACGGCCCTGTTCAACCGGATCCTTCCCCGCGTCAACCGGGACGCGATCGACCTGGACGACAAGACGTCCTGCAAGAGGATCCTCGCCTCCGCCGGCATCCCGCAGCCCGCGCTCATAGCGAGCGGTGACCGCCGTGCGGGTGTGACGTCCGACGGTGAAGCGGTGTCCCTGCCGGACGTCCTTGATCGTGCTTCCGGCTTCGGGCGCGTGGTGGTCAAGCCCTCCCGCTACTCCAGCGGTGGCTCCGGCGTCATGATCGTGCGCCCAGGCGAGGACGCGTTCGACCTGCCGGCCTACGCGCAGCGGTGGGGCACGTGGCTGGTGGAGCAGCACGTGCCGCAGCACCCCGACCTGAACGTGCTGAACCCGTACGCCCTCAACACGTTCCGCGTGATCACCCTGCTGCGGGAAGGCGCCGCCGAGGTCCTGTACGTGATGTTGAAGCTCGGCGACGCCAAGAGCACCACGGACAACTCGGCAGCCGGCGGCATGCAGATCCGAGTCCACCCCGACGGGCGACTCGACCGACACGGCTACGACCGGTACCTGAACGCCCACACCCGCCACGAGGTCAGTTCGGTGCCGTTCGCCGATCACCGGATCTCCCGAATGACAGAGGTCCGAGAGCTGGCCGAGCGCTGTGCCCGCCTCTTCCCACAGGTGCCCTTCATCGGCTGGGACATTGCCCTCACGCCCGGCGGCCCTGTGGTCATCGAGGGCAACAGCAGCCCCTCCCTCGCACACATCCAGCGCACCCACGGTGGCGTCGCGCTGGAGCTCGTTCCCGCGCTCCGCTCCGTGATGGATCGCCCGATCATCTGACCAAGGAGTTCCCGTGGAAAACCTGAGAATGCAGGCCCGCGCCGCTGCCGGAGGTTTGCTCGACACGCTCAAGACGATGCCCGAGGTCCAGGCGCTCTACGTCCTGTCCTCCTCGGCGGTCGCGCCCCGCAACGTCACGCGGTTCAGCACCGACTCCGACTTCGACCTGGCCGTCATCCTCGACGTCCCGCTCAAGGAGGACGAGTGGAGGTCGCGGCCGGCGGACACGTACGCCCTGGTCCGCGACCGGCTCCCCGCCTGGATCCCGGAGTTCAGCTTCCATCTGCCGGTCCCCTGGGGGCGCATGGAGGTCAACGTTCACCAGCTCCTCTTCCAGTACGAGGCTGACCCGCGCACGACGTGGAACAGCGACAAGTGCGACGCCTACGGGAACAAGGGCGAGCCGCTGTTCGACCGCGAGGAAGCCTTCGGGGCACTGATCTCCCACAAGACGCGCGAGCAGCTCCAGCGCCTGGAGGGCGAGACCTACCGGCTGCACAACCGGATCACCTGGGACGTGCGCGAGATCCCGCTGCGCATGGCGCGGCGGGTCGGAGTGCCCACAGGCCATTTCGTCCTCTCCGGGGCGCTGGACGAGGTCGTGGACTGGATGTACGCCCGCTCGGGCCAGCTCCTGCCGAACATGAAATGGAAGCTGTACTCCCTCGGCGCACTCGGCCTCATCAGCAGCGAGCAGGAGAACCTGCTGATCGAGGCCCAGCAATGCGATCCGCTGTCGATGGTCGACCTTGAGCGGCGGTGCGAGGCTCTGAGCGAGTTCTGCCGCGTGGTCGGGATGGACCTCAGCCCCGGGGCGATCGAGGTCGTGCGGAAGGCGTACCAGCAGGCCAACCACCACCTTCTCGGGGAGAAGGCGGCGATCTTCGCCACCCTTCCGTCCCCGCGATTCGTCCCCTTCGGCGAGCGCGGCGGTTCCAGTTAGACGCTTATGTCCGGGCGTCAGTACGCTGCGTGATCCGCTTACACAGGAGGCATGATGTCGATCAAGGTCCACAACACGCTGACCGGCCAGGTCGAGGAGTTCCGCCCCGAGCGGGAGGCCGAGGTGCGGATGTTCGTGTGCGGACCCACCGTGTACGGCCCCAGCCACGTCGGGCACGCGAAGACGTACACGCAGTTCGACTTCATCGCCCGGTACCTGGAGGCGAGCGGGTACAAGGTCACGTACCTCCAGAACATCACCGACGTCGACGACAAGATCATCCGGCGGTCGGCGGAGCAGGGCGTCCCGCCGGAGGAGATCGCGGCCCTCTTCGAGAAGCAGTACCTGGAGGACATGGCCGCGCTGGGGAACACCCGTGTCGACGTCCACGCGCGGGCCCACGACCACATCGACGCGATCGTGGACCAGATCAAGCGGCTGATCGAGCGCGGCCACGCCTACCAGCTCGACGACGGCTGGTACTTCGACCTGGCCTCGTTCCCCGCGTACGGCAAGCTCTCCGGCCGCACCGACCTGCGCCCCGAGGACTCGGTGTCGCGGATCGACGACAGCTCGAAGAAGCGCAACCCGGGTGACTTCGCCCTGTGGAAGGGGCGCAAGGACGGCGAGCCGTACTGGGAGACCGAGCTGGGCCAGGGCCGGCCGGGGTGGCACATCGAGGACACCGCGATCACGGAGACTTTCTTCGGGCCCTCGTACGACCTGCACGGCGGCGCCGTCGACCTGATCTTCCCGCACCACGAAGCCGAGGTCGCGCAGATGGAGGCCGCCTCCGGGATCGAGCCGCTGGCCCGCTACTGGATGCACACCGGTCTGCTGCGGGTCGACGGCGAGAAGATGTCGAAGAGCACCGGCAACTTCCTCACCATCCGCGACGCCCTCGCCCGGACGGACTTCCGGACTCTGCGGCACGCCTTCCTTTCCCAGCACTACCGCTCCTCGATGGAGCTGAACGACTCCACCCTGGAGCAGGCCCGAGGGGCACGCCGCCGGATCGAGAACTTCGCCCGGACCATCGATCCCGCGCACACCGACAGCCAGGCGAACAGCGCACGGGCGACGGACGCCTGGAAGGAGATGCGCGAGCGCCTGGACGACGACTTCGACACCCCCGGTGCCCTCGCCGCCCTGTTCCAGTACATCCGCGAGCAGAACCGCATGGAGGAGCCGGCCGGCCCGGCCGCCCTGCGACTGATCGAGGACGTGAACAACCTTTTCGGAACCTTCGACATCCCCGGCTCCGCCCAGAGCGACGCCGCCGTCGACGAACTCGTGAAGGAACGCGACCGACTCCGCGCGGCGAGGAAGTTCGCCGAGGCCGACGCGATCCGCGACCAGCTCACCCAGCAGGGCGTCGTCCTTGAGGACTCGCCCGAGGGCACCCGTTGGTGGAAGGAGACCATCTCATGACCTGGAAGAGCCGCTTACCGCTCGTCGTAGAGAGCGCCATTCCGCTCAGCCTCTGCGGAGCGCTGATGGACCACGTGAAGAACCACACCGCCCGCCCGCGTACCTACCAGGGCGTCATCGACGAATCGCTGCGCAAGAGCGAGTACGTCGAGATTCCGACGCACCTGCAGGAGGCGGTCATCTCCCACTGCGCCGACCACGTCCGCAGCCACTTCGAGATCGCCCCGACGCGCATACCCAGCCAGCCGGCGGTCGTCTACCGTTACGGCCCCGGCGTCGGCTTCGTCGCCCACCACGACGAGGTCACCGACATCGAACGCGAACGGGCCCGGACCAACGGCCAGCCCGTCGTCGGCGGCGACCTCACCCTCGTGGTCTGGCTCAACACACCGGACTCCTACGGCGGCGGCGAGCTGTTCTTCGAGAACCCCGCCCAGGAGATCAAGCCGCCCTGCGGCACCCTGGTCGCCTTCCCCGCCACCCGCGACCACATCCACGGCGTACGGCCGATCACGAGGGGCGAACGCGTGACGCTTGTCGTACGCGTCGACGCCGAATGCCTCTGAAGAGAGGCCAGTTCCCCTGTCAGTGAGGGCAGCGCGGCTGCCAGGATGAACGGTATGACGACGATCAACGGTGAGGTAGCGCCCGGGTTCGAACCGGTCCGCGAGGCGTTCGCAGCGAACTTCACCCAGCACGGGGACATCGGCGCGGCCGTGTGCGTCTACTGGCACGGCCGGCCGGTGGTCGACCTGTGGGGTGGCGTCGCCGACGTCGACACCGGCCGGCCGTGGGCGCAGGACACCCTGCAGCTGGTCTACTCGGCAACCAAGGGAGCCACGGCGACCGCGGCGCACATGCTGGTCGAGCGCGGCATGCTCGACCTCGACGCGCCGGTGGCGAAGTACTGGCCGGAGTTCGCGGCGAACGGCAAGGCGGACATCCCCGTGCGCTGGCTCCTGTCCCACCAGGCCGGTCTCGTCGCCCTCGACGAACCGCTGCCGCTGGCCGAGGCACTGACCTGGGACCCCATGGCAGCAGCGCTGGCAGCCCAGCGCCCGCTGTGGACTCCAGGCACCGCACACGGGTACCACGGTCGCACCTGGGGCTGGCTGGTCGGCGAGCTGATCCGCCGCGTCTCCGGCCGCTCGCCGGGCCGCTTCTTCGCCGACGAGATCGCGCGCCCGCTCGGGCTGGACTTCTTCATCGGCCTGCCGGCGAGCGAACGCGAGCGGGTCAGCCGCATGGTGTACCAGCGCCCGGCCGTCGACCTCACCACCGTTCCCCCCGAGGACGTTCCCGAGGAACTCCGCGAACAGGTCGCCGCCTGGCGCGACCCGCACTCCTTCAGTAACCGGGCCTTCGCGGTCACCAACCCGGCCGCGATCGACTTCGAATCCCCCGAGGTACAAGCCGCCGAACTTCCGTCCTCCAACGGCATCGGCACCGCACAGGCACTCGCCCGCATGTACGCCGCCCTGATCGGCGAAGTCGACGGCGTGCGCCTGCTAGCCCGGGAGACGTTGGCGTCGGCAACGGAAGAGCAGGCCAGCGGGAAGGACCAGGTGCTGCTGTTCCCAAGCCGGTTCAGCACCGGCTACATGCTGCCCACCGAGGGCAACCTCATGACCGGTCCGCACGCCTTCGGCCACACCGGCCGCGGCGGCTCCCTCGCCTTCGCCGACCCCGAGCACGGCATCGGCTTCGGCTACGTGATGAACCACATCGTCAGCGGCTCCGACGACGTGCGGGCGGCTTCGCTGACCGAAGCGGTGCGGAAGTCGCTAGCGTAAGCACCTCTTTCTGAAGCTGATTGCGCAGGTCAGCAGGATGAGGTGAAGGCGCAGACGAGGATCCTGGTGGAACGCGACGACACCCGAGCTGGCACAGTGCGCGACCTGGACGAACTCTGCGCGAGCGAGTTCGTCCAGGTCGCCATTCATGTGATCTCTTCGCGGCCCTGCGCCTGTCGGCGACCTTGCCATCGGGTGAACTAAGGGACAGGTACCCGGGGATTCACCTGCGAGGCCGGCGCTGGTTCTCCCGCGTTGACAGAAGCCCGAGCACAGCGCGCTCTTGGTGGTGGCTGAACCAGCGCGCGGCCAGGTCGCGGTCCTTGAACCGTCCGAGTCCCGGTTCGGTGGATGGAGTCAACTCGATCGCTTCCCACCCGCCTACCATCTCGGCGAACTCCTCAGCGATGTCCACGAACGAGGGGCCCCGGAAGTAGCTCACGGCAGTGTTGGTGCTCTCCAACGGCGTACCGGACTGGTCCGAGATCAGAGAGCCAGCCGCTTTCCGGGACTCGAAGTAGGTGTTGATGGTCGTCTTGACCTCGTCCCGCATCACGTTCAGGACCTGCTGGCGGTAGGTCGGCGGTTTCAGACACGTCTGATACGAAAAGTCGATGCGACTCCCGTCCGTGCGAATCACCTCGAAGCCGGGATACGGGCCGCGCTGCGGCGGGGCGATCGCAAAGGCTTCAACCCCCGGACCGATCTTGTCTTCCGCTTCGTGGTGCATGTTGAGAAGGTCCACCAGAAGCAGGTGATCCTCCTCCTGGTCCACGATGCTCCCCACCGTGTACCGATACAGCACCTCGCGCACAGCCTCTTGCGCTTCCCCCTTCGTCCGGTACCGGCGATGCCCAATCCAGAACTCAGCCACGGCCCGATCCTTCCGTTCCATCTTCTGGCTCAGCCGCGACGCACCTCAGCGGCCGGTCCGACGCTACGCCTACAACGGCGCCTGCGGTGTGGGTCTTCCGCAAGGCAGCGTCCTTGGTGGTGATCCGGTCCTCGACGAGGTGAGTGAACACCATCGCGCGCTTGTCGTGATCAGCGTGGACGTAAGGGAGCGCCTGCCCATGTCTGGGGAGCCGGATGCGCCTATCGGCCCCGTCGATGCCGTTGTTCAACGGGCGTCGTGGGTGCCGTGGTGGGCCAGAGGTTTCGGGCCTGAGGTCCGCCGGGCGCGGGCGCCATGGTGGTGCGGCGGCGGGCGGCTTCGGCGCGGGGGTTGGGGGCGGGGTTGCGGCTGGTGTGCTGGATGCGGGTGATCAGGACGCGGGCGGGTTGGCGGGCGGTGGTGAGTTCGCGTTGGGCGGCGGCCTCCTTGAGGAGCTGGTGGGGTTTGTGGCCGCTGGCTTCGGCGTCGGCGAGGACGGCGGCGAGGGCTGGCCAGGCGGGGTCGGTGAGGATGCGGTCGGCGTGGTCGGGGACGGCGGCCCGGACGTCGTGGGCGAGGGTCCGGCGGGCCTGATCGTTCGGCCGGCGGGTGGCGAGGCTGCCGACGATCGGGGTGAGGGCCTGGTCTGCGGCGGCCTGGAGGTGGTGGAGGGTCTGGCGGGCGGCTTCGGTCTGGTGGGCGTGGTTCTTCGCCTCGTGCCAGCGGGCGGCGACGATCGTGGCCCAGACGAGGGCGGTGAGCAGGGTCGCCAGGGCGCTGCCGTCGGGGCCGGTGGGGGTGTGGGCGAGGTCCCGGGCCGCTCGGCGCAGGGTGTGGGCGGCCTGGTTCTCGGCTCGGATCTGGGAGCGCTGAGCGCGGGCGAATGCCCGTGAGGCGGCTCGGAGTTCGGCCTGGAGGTGATCGGGGGCTTTCTGGGCTGTGGCTTCGATGAGGTCGCCGAGCGCGGTGATGTGGGCCTGGGCGTGGGTGTCGTCGGTCATCCCCTGGTGGAGGGTGTCGAGGGCGTCGGTGGCCTGGTGCCAGGGGGTGGCGGGCTGGTCACGGCGGGCGGTGGGGTGTTCCTCCGGCGCGGTGGTCTCCAGGCGGGCTTTGAGCTTGGGGAGGGTGAGGTCGGGGGCGATCTTCCCGCCGGGGTGGAAGATCTGTTCGCCGTCCTTGTTGAGGTCGCCGGGGCGGCCGACGGCGTAGCCGAGGAGGTCTCCGGACGGTCCGCGGCGGGGTTTGACCGCGATGCCCATGGCTTCGAGGTAGGCGAGGAGTTCCTCCGTGTTGCCGGCGTGGGGGATGGCGGCGCGGATGTGGTCTTGGAGCCAGTTGCGGCTGGTCTGCTCCCAGCCGAGGCGCTGGGCCTTGTGCATCTCTGCCTGGGTGGGCCTGCGGCCGGCGGTGCGGTCGCCCTTCTTCAGTTGGCGCAGGCCGTAGTCGGTCTCGATCTGGCGGCGGGCGTCGCCGACGCGGATGCCGCTGTCATGGAGCCTGGGGCGGCGGCCGTCCTCTCGGACGGTGGTGGCGAGGATGTGGATGTGGTCGTCGGCGTGGCGTACGGCGATCCACCGGCAAGCCAGGTCGTCGCCGGGTGGGGCGATGCCGGCGGCTTCAACGATCCGCTGGGCGATGTCGGCCCACTCGGTGTCGGAGAGGTGTCGGTCTTCGGGTGCGGTGCGGACGGGGCAGTGCCAGACGTGGTCGGCGATCTTCTTGCCGAACTCGCTGTTCCGAAGATGGACGGGTGCGTCGAGGTGGCGGGCGAGCTGGGTGAGGGTGGCGTCGGGGTCGCGGCCGGGGTCGGGCATGCCGAGCATGGCGAAGCCGGCGACGATGTGCGGGTCGGTGTGCTCGTCGTGGCGGCCGGGGCCGTAGAGGTAGGCGAGCAGGCCACGGGTGTTGGACCCGGCCGGTTTGATGGCGGCGATCACGCGGCCTGGTCCTTCCTGGATTCGGTCGGTTCGCGCAGGGCCTCGGCGATCAGCTCCAGCAGGCGGTGGAGCTCGTCGAGGCGGTGGCGGATGTCGGGTGGGGTGAGGTCGCTGTTCACCGCGCGGGCGATCTGGTTGACGTTGACGCCGATCCGGTTGAGCTCGCGCAGCACCTGGGCGCGGAACATGTGGGTACGGCGGCGGTCCTCGGACAGCGGCAGGTTCGCGGTGAACTGGCCGGTGATGAAGGCGAGGACGATGTCGGCGGCGAAGCCGGATTCCCCCTTGTAGCCGTTCTCGGCGGCGGCCTCCTGGAGCGCGTTGTGCTCGTCGCCGGTGAAGCGCAGCGGTCCGACGCGTACGGTCCGCTTGGTGCCGGTGAAACGGCGGATCGCCGGCTGGACGCTCTGCACCGCTCGCTCGCCGACCGGAGGATCGGCGGCGAGTGCGGGGCGGAGGATCTGCTGCTGGACGGCGTGGAGCTCGTCCGGGTCGGGGCCGCCCTCGGTCCCGACCTCCCGGTCCGGCGCCCCCTGGCGTCGGGCCGTCTCCGCCACCCCCGGGGCGGAGATCCCCGAAGACCGGCCTTGAGTCGGACTCGGGGTACTACTGGCTCCGCCAGGAGCAGCCCGTCCGAACGCCAGCCGCAAACGTCCCAGCAGCGTAGGGGACTTCGTCGGCACGGACAGCTCGTCCGGGACGACTCCGGCATCGTGCGAGTCGTGTGTGTGGCGCGTCATGGGCAGTTCTCCGGATGAGGCAGAAAGGACAGGCAGGCCCGACGTGGAAGGCCAGGCGACGTGCAGCAGGCAGTTGGCTGTCCACAGCTGTGGAGGAGTGCGGGCAGTGGCCTGGTGGCGGAGGCGGGTCCGGCGGGGTCGGTGCGGGGGCCGACGGGTTTCGGTGGCACCGGAAGTACTTCCGGTGCCACCGAAGGGCATCGTTGCGGACGGCTCAGCCGGTGCTGCTGCCGACTGCGACCGTGGGCCCTGACTCGGCCTTTCGGGCGTTCAGCTCGTCGCAGACGTTCTTCACGCGGCCGTTGCCGACCTTGCGGCCGCGGTTGACGCGGATCTCTTCGACGATCTCGGTAGGGGAAGCGGTTCCCGTACGGGTCATGACCTCGCGCGCGATGGCCCGGATCTCGTCATCGGAGATGTCCTGCGGGCGCCCGGTACGCCGAGGCCGTGCTCCGGTCGGCTTGGGGGGCTTGCTGACGGCCTCGCCGCCGGGCGGGGTCGCGGTGTCGGCCAGACGATCGGGGTCGGGATGCTCCGTCGACCCGTCGCCGCGATCCTTGCATTCGCCAGGAGTGGCCAGCGGGACGACCACCTTGGCCAGGGGCATCGACTCCGGGACGGACACGGACTTTCGGTGGCCGTCGGGCCGCTCGACGAGCTGGTGGATCTGCCTCATCAGAACGCCGAAAGCAAGGAGCGCGGCGGTCGGCGGGACTGCGGCGACCACGTAGTCGAGCCAGTGCACAGTGCGGGCGTCGCTCGTTCCACTCACACCCGCCACGTTGAGCGCGATGGATCCGACCGACCCGATGGCGGTCACAGCTATGGCCCACAAGTCGGTGACCTGGCGCAGGCTCGCGCGGAGCATGAGCAGCTCGCCCGCGACGATGAACGCGTCGAGGGTGGCGGGCCACGCCCAGCGGCGGATCGGGGAGTTGCCGAGGCCGTGTTGGCCGGCTACGTCGGCCAGGTGCGCGTAGGAGAGCCAGAACGCTCCGGCCGTCAGGAGGACGATGACGACTCCGGCCGCGATGAGCGCGAACCGTTCGGCAGTGCGCCCAGTTGCCATCGGCTGCCCCTCACCGGGCCTGCTACCCGGCTGCGTGCGGCGTAGTGGTCGAAGGCGGGAGAGGAGAGTCAAGCGGGATACTCCTTGGGGTAGTGGTGTGCAGCGTCTTGGGCGTCCTGGCCGTTGCAAGCGCAGGTCAGGGCCGGTACGGCAGGCCCGGGCAGTGCCCGTCTTGGCCCCGCCCTGGCGGGTACGGCACGGATCGGCTTTCCGTCTTGGCCTCACGGCCGGTGACCTGCGGCGATACGGCACGTACGAGTGGGACGGCATAAGACGGATACAGGCGACGTCCCGGCGGTCTGCACGGCGATGGTGATCGTGTTGCCGTCTTGGGCCCGGTTGCCGTCTTGCGCGTATGCCCTGTGACCTGCGAGATCACGGCAGGGACGGCAAGGACGGCAACCAGCGGGGGCGGGGCGGGGTCAGCCCTGGGGGAGGGTGGGTGCGGCGTCGACCGGGTGGACGGTCGGGCAGTAGCGGCGCCAGGGGTCGAGGAACTTGTTGCGCATGTAGCCCTTGCGCTGGGTTCCGTCGGCCATGCGGACGTTTCCGGGCTTGAGGCCGAACTGCCGGAGCATCGAGCCGAGGTCCCGCGGGCTCAGCCCGCTGCGCCCCCACTCGGCCCACGGGCTCTCCGGATCCTGGCGCAGATGGTGGATCAGCTCCTCCGTGGAGAGGCTGTCGACCTCGCGCTGGGCGACGAAGACGCGCCGGATGTCGGCCAGGATGCGGGCCCCGCTGGGGTGGTCCTCCTCGGCCGCCGCCTCGGCGGAGACCATCTGCTCGCACGCGGTACGGGCACGGCGCGGCCAGGTTCCGGCGGCGAGGTCGGCGACGATGGCCAGGGGCTCCCAGGTGTCGGCGGCCCGGTCCTCGACCGGCATCATCGGTTCCAGATCTGCGGCCTCGTCCACCAGGGGCGCCGCCCAGGCGGCGATGCGGTCGCGCAGGTCATGGAGTGCGGGGATGTCCCGCCGCGACCGGAAGGGCCGGACGCTCTCGCCTTCCGCCCGGCGGCGCATGCGGATGACCACCGACCGGTCCATGATCGTGTCGGGCAGGTCGCCGATTCCGGCGATGGCTGCCATGGCGAAGGTGGCGAACCGGTGGGGTGTGTGGTCGTTGCCGACTACCCGTGTCACGTACCGGTTGCGCTGGTGGCCGGCGTTCAGCAGCCCACGCATCTCCTCGTTCTTCTCCGCCTGCTTCGGCGTGCCGAAGATCGTGTCCGCCTCGTCCACGAGGAGCGTGGGCGGCTCCTCGGTGATCGAGCGGAAGACCGCCGCCGGCGTGGTGTTGATCGTGAGCATCGGCTCGTGGACCGTCTCGGTCAGCACGTCGAGCAGCCGGGACTTGCCGCACCGCTTCGCCGGGCCGACCACCGCGAGGCGTGGGGCGTGCTGCCACGCGGGCTGCAGATGCGTCGCTGCCACCCACAAGGTGACCGCGTCGAGCGCCTGCTCGGAGGGCAGGATCACGAATTTCGCTATCTGTCGACGCAGTTCGTCCAGCAGGGACGATCCTGCGGTCGGCTCGGGGTCCGGTTCCGTCTCCTCGGCAGGCTCGTCCGCCACGGCGCCTTCGACGTCGTCGGCGGCAGAAGCCTGACCGATGTACTCGCCGGGCTTGCCAGGGACGGGGACCGGCGGCCACGCGGGCTTGTCGGGGTTGGAATAGGGCTGGGGTTCGGGGTGTTCCACAGGGCAGCTCCTCGTCTGGCGGTGGCGGGCTCGCACGCCCTTGCCGCCGGGTTGGTTCTTCCAGGGCCGTTCGGGGTTGCTCGGGCCTCCGGCGTCGCACCGCCGGGGGCCCATCCCCTTCTCGCGGGCAGCAGGCCACCGCGAGGGACCACGAACCGTACGTCCACGCCTGGCCACAGTCCAGCGCTTCTGTGTCAGCTCAGCGCAGAACCGCCTGCTATGTTGCCTCGCCCTCACGCGGCCAGCCCCAGCAGATTGAGCAGATCTGCGGTCACCACGCGGTACGCCTTCCCCAGGCGCAGGACCTTGCACGGGTACTCGCCCCGCTTGGCCAGCTCGTAACCCTTGCTCCGCCCGAGACCCAGTGCACGGTTGCCCGTGTCCAGGTCAACGGCAACAGGAAGGGCCAGCAGCTCCTCGCGAGTCATGCCCTTCGCCTGCTCGGCCGTCACCTCATCGCGCACGCGGCGCTCCTTTCGTCACAGCCCTCGGCGAACATGCCCAACACGTCCGGCTCCAGGCGTCCAGGAACCATCATGAGCGAGCTACTGTGTCTGCATGACACAACATGGTTTCGATGATGAAGAGGACGACGACTTCCCCGAGTGGGTGGACCGGATCAAGGCCAACGTGGCCGGCGAGGTCCGGCGACGGAGAAAGGAGATGGGATGGAGCGCACAGGACCTGGCCGACCAGTGCGAGCGGCTCGGGCACCCGATCCCGCGCAACGTGATCGCCAACATGGAGTCCGGACGCCGGGCCAACCTGCCGCTGGTGGACGTCATCGTCCTGGCCGCCGCCCTGGAGACGTACCCGGTCTGCCTGATCTTCCCGGTCGGGTACGTCGATCAGACCCAGGAGCTTCCGTTCCAGAGGCTCGTCCCCACCTGGGACGCCCTACGGCGCTTCACCGGCGAACAGGAGGTGCCCGAACGCGACGCGGGCATGGTCCCCGACTTCGAGCTTCACGCCAGACTCACGCGCACCGCGCTCGCCGCGCTCGAAGAGGAAGAACGGGCACGGTTCGCCGCCAAGACGGCCACCAGCCGCGCCCAGCAAGAAGAAGCCGAACGCAGGCGGACCGAATACGCCGACCAGGCCATCTCCGCCAAGTACAACCTCCGCCACCTCCGCCGGGACATCCGCGACGAGGGAGCCACCCCACCCGACCTGCCACCCGCACTGGGCGATGTCGACCCACCCGAAACCGACCCCAACACCACCCCGGAGGAACGCCTTTGAAGGGCTCCACCCACCGCCGCTGCTACTGCCGCGACCCCCACACCGGGAAGCCGCTCGGCAAGAACTGCCCCAAGCTCTCCAGTCGCAAGCACGGCTCCTACTCCATACGTCAGGAGCTTCCCCCTCGTGAGGACGGCACCCGTCGCTCCTTCAGCCGCGCCGGCTACGAGACCCTCAAGGAAGCCCAGGCCGACCTCGACCACGTGCGTGCCCTCCTGGGGCTCGCTGAGTCCGACGACCCCGAAGCCCTGGCCCAGATCGCCCAGCTTCTGGAGACCGTGGCCGCCGAGAAGGCGCCGCTGCCGAACATCGAGTCGACCCGGCGCCGCCTCAGCCACGGCTTGGACCTGATCAGCCGGCTCACCGTCGGTGAGTGGTTGGACATGTGGCTGGCTGGCAAGAAGGGGCGTCAGAGCGCCATCAGCCGCGACGAGAGCAACATCCGCGTCCACCTCAAGCCGCGCATCGGTCACCTGCGGCTCGACCGTCTCCGCGTCTCTCACCTCTCGGAGATGTTCGAGGCCATCGCCGAGGACAACGTCGAGATCGCCGAGGGCAACGCCGCCCGGCGCAAGGCGTTCGAAGAGCTGGCCCGGGTCCCGTGGAAGGGGCGCGAGCCGCGCGCTCGCCGCAAGGCGATGAAGGCGGCCATTGCCGACATGGAGCCGTACCGCCGCATCGTCGGGCCGGCGACGCGCCAGCGCGTCCGCTCCACCCTGCGCGCCGCTCTGAACTCCGCGATCGCGCAGCAGATGATCACCTTCAATCCGGCCGCTCACGTCGAACTGGAAGCGGGCAAGCGGCCCAAGGCGCTTGTGTGGACCGAGGAACGGGTCTTGCACTGGCAGCGCACCGGCGAGAAGTCCTCGTCCGTCATGGTCTGGACGCCGGAGCACACCGGCCTCTTCCTCGACCATGCGGCGGACGACCGCCTGTACGCGCTGTTCCATCTGATCGCGTTCCGCGGGCTCCGCCGTGGGGAGGCGTGCGGGCAGAAGTGGACCGACACCCACCTGGACGCGGGTCTCATCACCGTCGCCAAGCAGCTCGTCGTCGACGGCTGGGAGGTCTACGAGGACGACCCCAAGACCGACGCGGGTGCGCGCACCATCGCCCTGGACGCGAACACGGTCGAGGTCCTGCGCCAGCACCGCGCTCGGCAGGACGAGGAGCGTGAGAAGTGGGGGACCGCCTGGGTGGAGACCGGCCGCGTCTTCACGCGCGAGAACGGGGAACTGCTCCACCCCGCCAACGTCACCCGCCGCTTCATCGAGCTGTACGAGGAGATCGGCCTCCCGCCGGTCCGGCTCCACGACCTGCGCCACGGCGCGGCGACCCTCGCCCACGCGGCCGGCGCCGATCTGAAGGACATCCAGGAGATGCTCGGCCACTCCTCGATCACCATCACGGCGGACACGTACACGAGCCTCCTTCCCGAGGCGGATCTCGCGATCGCCGAGGCTGCGGCCCGTCTCGTCCCGCGTGCACGCGCCCCTCGCGACGTGCCGGATGGTGCTGATCGGTTGGGGGAAATTTCGGGGGCTGCCACCCCGTCCGCTCACGCAGCGCGCACGCAAACGGCCCCGGACGAGACGTCCGAGGCCGAATAAGCCCCTTCCCTGAGGAGAAACCCCAGGTCAGGGTCATGCGTTTGGTGCCCCCGGCAGGATTCGAACCTGCGACACCCGCTTTAGGAGAGCGGTGCTCTATCCCCTGAGCTACGAAGGCGAGTCGTGAACAGGGTAGCGGATGGGTGGGGGAGGGGGCCGGGGAACCCGGGCCTCGGGCTGGGCGTCTGTGGGGGTGGGGGCAGAGGTGATCTTGAGGGGGAGTCGGAGATGGGTGTGACGCTGGCGGAGGAGATCATGCTGCTCTCGCTCGACGACGCGTCCGGGTCCGCCAAGCAGCGGCAGGCTGCCGGGTGGGCCGTCGCCGGGGGGATTCTGCTGGATCTGGTGCTGGACGGGCGGGTGGTCGTCAGCGGGAAGCAGTTCGCCGTCGTCGATGCCGGGGCCGTCGGTGAGCCGCTGCTTGACCAGCGGGTCGAGCTCATGCGGGGCTGGATCGGGGGGCGTGGGCGGCGGCGGGTGGCGGACTGGCTGACCAAGGACCAGGCCAGGGCCGTGCGCGCCACCCTCGAGCGGCTCTGCGCGCGGGGGATCGTCGTCGAGCAGACGCACATGGCCCTCGGGCTCTTCCCCGTGCGGCGCTACCCCGAGGCCGCCCCGGACGTCGAGGCCGAGCTGCGGGAGCGGCTGAGGGCCGTCGTGCTGCGGGGTGCCCAGCCCGACGAGCGGACCGCTGGGCTCATCGCCCTGCTCCACGCCGCCAAGCTGCACCGGCTCGCCTTCCCCGACCTGCCCCGCCGCGACGTCGTCGGCCGCATGGCGCAGATCGCCGAGGGGCAATGGGCGGCCGAGCACGTCCGCGCCGCCATCCGCGACATGCAGGCCGCCATCACCAGCGTCACCATGGTCACCGTCATCGCGGCCGGCAGCTGATCCCCTCGTCCACAGGGCATCCACAGGCGCGTCCTCAGGCTCGCCCACAGGGGCGTCCACAGGGTTTGACGGGGTACTTTCGGGGCGCCTAGCGTCGGGCCTCAGGTAGGGCGACCAAGGAGGCGTGATGGCCGGCGGTGACGAGGAGCGGCTTGCTTACGCGCGCGCCGTCGCGCGGCTCACCTCTGACGGTGCGCCCTTCGCCGTGCGGGACGGGGACTACGCCGGCGGGCCCGCGACGCTGCGGGAGTTCGTCGAGGCCACCTGGGGGTTCGGGGAGCGGCTCTTCCTCGTCGGGGAGGAGCGGACGTACACGTACGGGGAGTTCTTCACCGCTGCCTCCGGGCTCGCGCGGCGGCTCGTCGACACGTACGGACTGCGGCCCGGCGACCGGGTCGTCATCGCCATGCGGAACCATCCCGAGTGGTTCGTCGCCTTCTGGGCCGCCCAGCTCGCCGGGCTCGTCGCCGTGCCGCTCAACGCCTGGTGGACCGAGGACGAGTTCGCGTACGCGCTCGACGACTGCGAGCCCGGCCTTCTGCTTGTCGACGGGGAGCGGCTTCCCCGGGTGCGGGAGTGGGGGCGTAGGCGTGGTGTGCCTGGGGTTGTCTTTCATCCCCCGGGCGACGATTCCCTTCCTGACGGGTTCGTGGCCTACACCCCCGACGACGATCCCCTCCTCGGGCCGCCGCCCGTCGACGTCCTTCCCGAGCACGACGCCACCATCATCTACACCTCCGGCACCACCGGCCGGCCCAAAGGCGCCGTCGCCACCCACCGCGCCCATGTCGGCGCCGCCCTCAACCCGCGGTACCACGCCGCCGTCTCCGCCCTCCTGCGCGGGCGGATCCCGGGGGCGGGGCCCACGCCCGTCTCCCTGACGACCTTCCCCCTCTTCCACGTCGCCGCCTTCACCTCCTTCTATCCGCTCATGGCCGCCGGCGGCACCCTCGTCCTCATGCGCAAGTGGGACGCCGAACGCGCCGTCGACCTGATCGAGCGGCACCGCGTCACCCACTACGCCGGCGTCCCCACCACCGCCCTCCAGCTCCTCGACCTCGTCGAGCGCCGCGGCTGGACGGACCGCCTCGCCACCCTCAGCCACTTCAACACCGGCGGCGCCGCCGCCCCGCCCGGCCTGGTCGGCCGCCTGACCGCCCTCCTCGGTGAGCACATCGAACCCCGCAACGGCTACGGCCTCACCGAGACCTGCGGCGGCGTCCTCGCGAACTTCGGCGCCGAGTACCGCGCCCACCCCCACAGCGCCGGCCGCCCCGCCCCCGCCTCCGAGGTGCGCATCGAGGACCCCGATCCCGCTTCCGGCATCGGCGAGCTCTGGCTGCGCGGTCAGTGCCTGGTCCGCGGCTACTGGGGCGACGAGGCCGCCACCCGCGCCGCCTTCACCCCGGACGGCTGGTTCCGCACCGGCGACCTCGCCACGTACGCCGACGGGCGCGTCACGATCGTCGACCGGATCAAGGACATGGTGATCCGCGGCGGCGAGAACGTGTACTGCGTCGAGGTCGAGGGCGCGCTGTACGACCATCCGGACGTCGCCGACGCCGCCGTCCTCGGCGTCCCGCACCCCACGCTCGGAGAGGAGGTCGCCGCCGCCGTCGTCCTCAAGGACGGCGCGACCACCGGCGCCGACGAGCTGCGGGCGCATGTCGGACGGAGCCTCGCCGCGTTCAAGGTGCCCGCGCACGTCCTCGTACGGAACGTCCCGCTGCCGCGGAACGCCACCGGGAAGGTCCTCAAGCGCGAGCTCGCGGCCCTCTTCACCAGCAGCACGAGCAGCACCGGCAGCACGAGCGGCACCGACAGCACCAGCAGCACCGGCAGTACGAGCGGCACGCTCTTCACGAGCGGCTGACCCTGACCCGGTAGCTGCCGTCCTCCCCCTCCGACACCACCGCGATCCGGATGCCGTTCTCCCGGTCCGTGAACGACTCACCCGGCCGGTACGGCGCGTCCGACAGTTCCGCGTGGACGTTCGGGCGGCGCGTGCAGCCGCCGCTGTCCCGGTCGCTGTCCGAGATGCTGATCGGCCCGTGCCCGGTGTCCACGTCCGACTCCACCCGGTACACCAGCACCCCCGCCTCGCAGACCGCCTCGTCGTTGCCGTCCCGGGTACGGACCTCCACCGCGTACCCCGACCGCTCCGACAGCGGCACGAACGCCAGCTTCGGCCCGCCCGCCTCCGCCAGCGGCGTCAGCTCGTACTCGTGCACGCCGGTCGCCGACGCGCAGCGCACCTGGTCGTTGTCGAGCCAGCCCAGCTTCCACTTGTGCCAGCCGAGCAGATCGTTGTTGGCCCCCCAGTCCTCGGACATGATGTCCCAGTGCCCGACGGTGCCGCCGCCGTCGACGGTGTACAGGTCGGGCAGGCCGAAGACATGGCCGTTCTCGTGCGGCAGCACCCGGTAGCCGGTCTCCTCGTACGAGCCCGAGCCGTCGTCCTGGCGGCTGTAGACGAAGGACGTGTTCGAGAGCGGGACACCGTCCGCGTACGGCGCTTCGTCGTTCCCGGAGAAGGTGACGGACAGGACCGTGTCCAGTGCGGAGGGGCCGGCGTTCGGCGTCACCAGGACGTTGACCAGGTCGTACGCGCTGAAGTCGACCTCCGCGTCGGCGGCTTTCACGAGGTCCTCGACCAGTTTGCGGTACCCCGGCTCGTACGGTGAGCCGCGCTCTATCCCGTACGAGGCGAACGGCATCGGCATCCGCAGCCAGTCGTCCAGCGGGGTCTCCGGCTGGTAGACGAGCCGGCCGTACGAGCTGACCCGGAACCAGTCCGAGGTCTGCGGGAAGAACTCCCGGAACCGGCTCAGCGCCGTCCCCTCGCCCTCCGCGTCCGGGAAGTCGATCATCAGGGTCAGTGCCCGGATCCGGCCGGTGGAGCGTACGTACCCGGGGGCGGTCGGCAGGCCCTCCGACATCTGCACGCCCAGCGCCGTGGTGATCCGGCACGGCCCGAGCAGGGCCTCGGCGGCGGGGGCGGGGCCCGCGGATGCGGGGGCGGGCCCGGGGAGGGTCGCGCTCGCGGTGGCCAGGGTGGCGAGCGCGAGCGCCCCGGCCGCGGCCAGGGCGAGGGGTCTGCGTATCCGCCGGCGGGTCTGCTGCATGCGGTCGCCTTCGGTGCGCGGCAGCCGGCCGGGTCCGTACTGCGCTGTCCGATCAGCCTGTGACGGGTGGTGCGGGGGCGCGCGCCGGGTGGCCCGATCGTGGGTATCGCCGGGGCGGGAGGGTCGGGGGTGGCGCAGGTCACATCCGGGGTGGGAAATAAGCGGGGATGCCGTCCCCGTTTACGCCTGTGTTCGCAGAAACGGGGAGTCGATCCCCAGATCTCGGATCACGTGGGTCTCGGATCGCTCGCTCGGGTCTCGGATCGCGTGGGTCCCTGATCCGGTCCCTGATCCCCGATCCCCGATCTCGCGTCCGTATCCGTCCTCATCACGGCAGGAGCCAGTGGCATGAACCCCACCGCCGGTACCGCATCCGCGCGTCGCGTCCCGCGGCCGCGGGCCGACGCGCTGCGCAACCGCGAGCGGATCGTGACCGCCGCCCGCGAGATGTTCGTCGAGTTCGGCCCCCAGGTGCCCCTCGACGAGATCGCGCGCCGCGCCGGTGTCGGCAACGCCACGCTCTACCGCAACTTCCCCGAGCGCTCCGACCTCGTCCACGAGGTCGTCCTCTCCGTCACCGCCCGCACCGCCGAGCGGGCGGCCGAGGCGGCCGCGGAGGAGGCGGACCCGTTCGAGGCGCTGCGCCGGTTCACACACGCGGCCGCCGACGAGCGGATCGGCGCCCTGTGTCCGATGATCGACGGCTCCTTCGACAAGGAGCACCCCGAACTCCTCGCCGAGCGCGACCGGTTGGAGGAGGCCGTACAGGGCCTCGTCGACCGCGCGCACGCGTCCGGCCGGCTCCGCGCCGACGTCGCCGTCGGAGACCTGATCGTGGCGCTGTCCCAGCTGACCCGGCCGCTGCCGGGCGGTGCCTGCCTCCCCGACTTCGACCAGTTCGTCCACCGTCATCTGCAGCTGTTCCTCGACGGCCTGGAGGCCCCCGCGCGCTCCGTGCTGCCGGGTACGGCGGCGACGCTGGAGACGCTGCGCCGACGCGATGCGGGGGCGGCCTCCTGACCCACGCGGCTTCCCGAGCCTCCCCGGCTTCCTGGGCTTCCCGAGCTCCTTGACTCCCTCGGCTCCTCAACTCCCTCAGCTCCCTTAACTTCCTCAGCTCCCTTAACTTCCTTTTCTTCCCTTATGCGCCAAGAGGTGGCTACCCCCATGTCGAAAATCCCCGTTCCCTCGGGAATCCCCGATCCCAACCGCTGGAAAGCGCTGGTCTTCATCGCCCTCGCGCAGCTGATGGTCGTGCTCGACGCGACGATCGTGAACATCGCGCTCCCCTCCGCCCAGCAGGACCTGGGGATCTCGGACGGCAACCGGCAGTGGGTCATCACCGCCTACGCCCTCGCCTTCGGCGGACTGCTGCTCTTCGGCGGCCGCATCGCCGACCTGTGGGGCCGTAAGCGCACCTTCGTCGTCGGTCTCGTCGGCTTCGCCGCCGCCTCCGCGCTCGGCGGCGCGGCCACCGGCGAGGCGATGATGCTCGGCGCCCGCGCGCTCCAGGGCGCCTTCGGCGCGCTGCTCGCCCCGGCCGCCCTGTCGCTGCTCGCCGTGATGTTCACCGACGCGCGCGAGCGCGCCAAGGCGTTCGGCATCTACGGCGCGATCGCCGGTGGTGGCGGCGCGGTCGGCCTGATCCTCGGCGGTTTCCTCACCGAGTACCTCGACTGGCGCTGGACGTTCTACGTCAACATCCCGTTCGCGATCGTCGCCGCCCTCGGCGCGTACTTCGTGATCCGCGAGCCGTCCGGCGGCCGCAACCGCTCGCCGCTCGACATCCCCGGCGTCGTCCTGTCGACCCTGGGCCTGGTCACCCTCGTGTACGGCTTCACCCGCGCCGAGTCCGAGGGCTGGTCCGACGTGACGACGATCGGCCTGTTCGTCGCCTCGGCCGTGCTGCTGGGCGCGTTCGTGCTGACCGAGGCGAAGGTGAAGTCGCCGCTGCTGCCGCTGCGCGTGCTGACCGACCGCAACCGGGGCGGGGTGTACCTCTCCCTCGGCCTGGCCGTGATCGCCATGTTCGGCCTGTTCCTCTTCCTCACCTACTACCTGCAGGTCGTGAAGGGGTACTCGCCGGTCAAGACCGGCTTCGCCTTCCTCCCCATGATCGCGGGCATGATCATCGGCTCGACGCAGATCGGTACGCGTCTGATGACGCGGGTCGCCCCGCGCTGGCTCATGGGCCCGGGCTTCCTGACCGCCGCCGTCGGCATGCTGCTGCTCACGCAGCTGGAGGTCGGTTCGTCGTACGCCGGGCTGATCCTGCCCGCGCAGCTGCTGCTCGGCCTCGGCATGGGTACGGCGTTCATGCCGGCCATGTCGCTGGCGACGCACGGCGTCGACCCGCGGGACGCCGGTGTGGCCTCCGCGATGGTCAACACCTCGCAGCAGGTCGGCGGCGCCATCGGTACCGCGCTCCTGAACACCATCGCGGCCTCCGCGACCACCGCCTACATCGCCGACCACGCGGCCGGCGCGACCACCCCGACCGCCCAGAAGCTGCTGCAGCTGCAGGGCATGGTCGAGGGGTACTCGGCGGCGATCTGGTGGGCGGTCGGCATCCTCGTCGTCTCGGCGACGATCGCGCTGACCCTCATCAACACCGGGAAGCCGCAGATGGGCGAGGTCGCCGGCTCGGGGGCGGGCGCCGGTGAGGGCGCCGAGGACGAGGTGAGGATCCCCGTCGTCGCGCACTGACCCGGGCGTAGAGGGTCGCCGCCCCCTTCCGCGGACGGCTCCCGCTCCGTCTCCTGCCCTGGTTCCGCCGAGCGTCTGCTCAGCGGAGCCAGGGCAGGTCCGCGTCCGGGTCCGTGGGCTGGAGGCCCTCCGCGATCAGCATCATGATCTCGCCGAGCTGCTTCACCTGTTCCGGCGCGAGCCGGTCGAACATCGCCTGGCGCACGGCGGAGACGTGCCCGGGCGCGCTGCTCCGCAGCACCTCGTACCCCTCCTCCGTCAGCTGCGCGAACTGGCCGCGCTTGTCGGAGGGACAGTCCTCGCGGCGCACCCAGCCGTTCTTCTCCAGGCGGGCGATCGCGTGCGAGAGCCGGGAGCGGGTGATCTTGGCGTTCTTGGCGAGCTCGGTCATCCGCATCCGGCGGCGGGGCGCCTGGGAGAGGTGGACGAGCAGCCCGTAGTACACGTGCGGCATGCCCGCGTCGCGCTGCAGCTGGCGGTCGAGGTGGTCGTCGAGGAGGGTGGTGGCGTGGAGGTAGGCGCGCCAGACGTGCTGTTCCTCGTCGCTCAGCCAGCGGGGTTCCCGGGATGCCGTGGTCATGCGCTCCATCGTACGACCCATTCTTGAAAGTTGAACTAGATCGGGTCTAAGCTCGTCATGTCAGCGAGCTTGAACTTTCAACGAACTTCGGAGGCGGTGGCCACCGTGAACGCCATGACCCCCATGAACGCGGTGAACGCGGTGAACGCGGTGAACGCGGCGAACGCGGCGAATGCTGTGAATGCTGTGAATGCAGGGGACGCCACGACTGTCGCGAGTGCAGCCGCTGCCGCCCCGGGTGGGCGGACTCCCGTCGCCGGGCGGATGCCCGCCCTCTACCTCTCCCACGGCGCACCCCCGCTCGCCGACGACCCCGTCTGGCCCGGCCAGCTCGCCGCCTGGTCCGCAGACCTGCCCCGCCCCACCGCGATCCTCATGGTGTCCGCACACTGGGAGGAGGCCCCGCTGGCCCTCGGCGCGACCGAGACCGCACCGCTCGTGTACGACTTCTGGGGCTTCCCCGAGCACTACTACCGCGTGCGGTACGCGGCCCCCGGCGCGCCCGCGCTCGCCGAGTCCGTCCGCAAGCTGCTGCGCGCGCCGGGTACGCCCGTGCAGGACATTCCCGACCGCGGGCTCGACCACGGCGCGTACGTGCCGCTCGTCGAGATGTTCCCGGACGCCGACCTCCCCGTCCTGCAGATCTCCCTGCCGACCCTCGACCCGCAGAAGCTCATGGAGATCGGCCGCACCCTCGCCCCGCTGCGCGACGAGGGCGTGCTGATCGTCGGCAGCGGCTTCTTCACCCACAACCTGGCCGCGCTGCGGCACACCGGCGGCGGGGTGCCCGGCTGGTCCGCCGAGTTCGACGACTGGGGGCACCGCGCCCTGGAGACCCAGGACGTCGACGCGCTCCTCGACTTCGAGCACAAGTCCCCGGCCGGACGGCTCGCCCATCCGCGCACCGAGCACTTCGCCCCGCTGTTCGTCACCCTCGGCGCGGCGGAGGCGGCCGGCGACCTGGATGCGGGACGCAGTGTCATCGACGGGTTCTGGATGGGGCTGGCGAAGCGGTCCGTGCAGTTCGGGTGACATCCGTGCGGTTCGGGTGACAGGGGCGGTGGTACCGGGCTGCCGGGCTACCGCGCTGCCGGGCTACCGCGCCCCCGGGCTGCTCGGCCGAGCCGGTGCCGCGCTGAGCAACCGTACGGCGACACTCTGCGTCCTGAGGGGTGGAAGTGGCGTCGAGGGAGCCGCCTGACCTGCACCTTCGTCCGCTCCGGCAGCCTCGGCGCGCCCGAAGACGGCGCAGGATACTGCATGATCGCGAAAATCGATGCGCCGAGTGGGAATTCTGTCCTGATTCCAGTCGTTGTTTCCGTCGGATGCAGGGCACCCGAACAGGGTGTCGCGGCCTACTCAGCAAGGGAGCACGCATGGCAACCCGTGCCGTCGCCCGTCGTCAGTCGTCCGCCACGAGCAGCACCAGCACCAAGAGCAGCGCGCGCGGAAGCAGCCGGGCGAGCAGCGTTCGCGCAGGCGGCGAGATCGCCGACCGCGACCTGGTCGGCATGTACCTCGACGAGATCGCGCGTACGCCGCTTCTTGACGCCGCCAAGGAGGTCGAGCTCTCCCAGACCATCGAGGCGGGCGTGTACGCCCGGCAGATCCTCGACGGTGCGGCCGAGAGCGAGATCGGAAGCAAGGCGGACGGTGCGTCCCGCGAGGAGCTCGAAGCCCTCTATGAGGCGGGCGAGCGCGCGAAGGACCTGTTCATCAAGTCCAACCTGCGCCTCGTCGTCGCCGTGGCGCGACGCTACCCGCGCAGCGGGCTGCCGCTGCTCGACCTGATCCAGGAGGGCAACGCGGGCCTGGTCCGCGCGGTCGAGAAGTTCGACTACACGAAGGGCTTCAAGTTCTCCACGTACGCCACGTGGTGGATCCGCCAGGCCATCACCCGCTCCATAGCCGACCAGTCGCGCACCATCCGGCTCCCCGTCCACCTCGTGGAGGAGCTCGGCCGGATCCGGCGCGTGCAGCGCGAGTTCAACCGTGAGCACGGCCGCGAGCCGGAGCCCGCGGAGGTCGCGGAGGAGCTCGGCTCGACCCCCGAGCGGGTCACGGACGTCCTGGACTGGGCGCGCGACCCGGTCTCGCTGAACATGTCGGTGGACGACGAGGGCGAGACCCAGTTCGGCGACCTCCTCGAGGACACGTCCGCGGTGTCGCCGGAGCAGTCGGTCCTCACACTGCTGCGCAGCGAGGAGCTCGACGACCTGATCGACAAGCTCGACGACCGCACGGCGTCCATCATCCGCATGCGGTACGGCATCGAGGACGGCCGGGAGCGCACCCTGACCGAGGTCGGCAAGGAGCACGGCCTCACGCGGGAGCGGATCCGTCAGATCGAGAAGCACGCGCTGCTCGAACTGAAGAAGATGGCGCACGACACCGGCTTCGACGCGGTGGCATGAGTCCGCGTGGGCGCAGACCCGGGCAGGGCCGCGACGGCGGCCGCCCGGGCCCGCGTGCAGCGGAGGGGGCGCAGCTGACGGGGCCTGGGACGCCCAGGTCGGCGGGGCCTTGGACGCCCAGGTCGATGGGGCCTCAGGCCCCCGCGTTCGCCGCCGCGCCGAGCCGGGACGCCAGGTCCTGGGTGTAGGCGAGGAGTGCGTCCGGGCCGTGGATCGTGTACGGCGCGTCCACGAGCGCGAGCCGGACCGCCAGCCATTCCATCGAGTCCGCCGTACGCACCCGCAGCCGGCACGTGTCCGCCCCGGTGGCCACCGGGGCCAGATGGCCCGGCAGCCGCGAGGCCACGAACTCGGCCGGCGCCTCGAACCGTACGTCCAGCTCCCACTCCGGCTTCGCACGCGACATCGAGCGCTTCAGCAGCTGCGCCGCGTCCCCCGCCGGCAGCCCCCGCGGCGCGAACCGCGCACCCGTCGGGAACGGGTCGCTGACCCGGTCCACGCGGAAGGTGCGCCAGTCCTCCCGCCCCAGGTCGTACGCGACCAGGTACCAGCGCCAGCCGGTCGACACGAGCCGGTACGGCTCGACCAGCCGGCGGCTCTCCGCCCCGTCGCCCGCGCGGTAGCCGAAGCGCAGCCGCTCCTGCCCGGTCACCGCACCCGCCAGAGCGGTGAGCGTCTGCGGGGCGACCGTGGCCCCGTCGCCCCTAGTCAGCGGGATCGTCGCGTTCTGGAGCGTGGAGACCCGGTGCCGCAGCCGGGCCGGCAGTACCTGCTCCAGCTTCGCCAGCGCCCGTACGGAGGCCTCCTCCACGCCCTCGATGGCGTGCCCGGCCCCCGCCCGCAGGCCGACCGCGATCGCCACCGCCTCCTCGTCGTCGAGCAGCAGCGGCGGCATGGCCGTACCCGCGACCAGCCGGTACCCGCCGATCGCGCCCTTCGTCGCCTCCACCGGATAGCCCAGGTCCCGGAGCCGGTCGATGTCCCGCCGGATGGTGCGCGGGGAGACCGAGAGCCGCTCGGCGAGCTCGCTGCCGGGCCACTCGCGCGGCGTCTGCAGGAGCGACAGCAGATTCAGAAGTCGTGCCGGGGTGTCCGTCATGCAGTCCAGCATGAGGGCCGACTAGGACATGAGCTGACCTAGATCAGTCCTACTGTCCTCTCATGAGTAGACACGACGCCGTCCCGCAGGCGGCTACGAAGACTGCCCACGAGACGGCGGACACGACGGTGGACACGACGGACAGCTCCACGGCCGACACGGCGGCAGAGGCGACGGCCGACGTGAAGGCCGATGTGAAGGCCGACGCGACGGCGGACGTGAAGGCCGACACGACGGCGGACAGGACCGCGGGCGGCGACGACCGGAGGCGCTGGATCGCCCTCGCGATCGTCATGACCGCCGCCTTCATGGACCTGGTCGACGCCACGATCGTCAACATCGCGATCCCGAGCATCGAACGCGACCTCGGCGCCACCTTCGGCGCCATCCAGTGGATCACCGCCGGCTACGCCCTCGCCTTCGCCGCCGGCCTCATCACCGGCGGCCGCCTCGGCGACATCTACGGCCGCAAGCGGCTCTTCCTCCTCGGCACCGCCGGCTTCACCCTCGCCTCCGCGCTCTGCGGGTTCGCCGCCGGCCCGGAGATGCTGGTCGCCTCCCGGCTGCTCCAGGGCGCCGCGGCCGCGATGATGGTCCCGCAGGTCCTGTCGATCATCCACGTCACCTTCCCGGCGCATGAACGCGGCAAGGTCTTCGGCATGTTCGGCGCGATCATCGGCCTCGGCGCCGTGTCCGGCCCGCTGCTCGGCGCGCTGCTCACCCAGTGGAACCTGTTCGGCCTCGAATGGCGGCCGATCTTCCTCATCAACCTGCCCGTCGGCATCGCCGGCATCATCCTGGGCCGGAAGTTCATCGTCGAGTCCAAGGCCCCGAAGGCGCTCAAGCTCGACCTCGTCGGCGTGCTCCTCGTGACCGGCGCGCTGCTGATGCTGATCTACCCGCTGACCCGCGGCCGCGAGCTGGACTGGCCGCTGTGGGGCCACCTGATGATGGCGGGCAGCCTGCTGGTGTTCGGCGCGCTCGCCGCGTACGAGAAGTACAAGACGAAGAAGGACGGCTCGCCGCTGGTCGAGCTGAGCCTGTTCAAGGTGAAGAGCTTCGCGGCGGGTATCGCGGTCCAGCTGACCTTCGGCGTCGTGATGGGCGTGTTCTTCCTGGTCTGGACGCTGTACATGCAGATCGGGCTCGGCTGGAGCCCGCTCAAGGCCGGTCTGACCGGTGTGCCGTTCTCCATCGCGGTCTCGGCCGCAGCGGGCATGTCCGTGCAGAAGCTGGTGCCGCGGTTCGGCCGCAAGGTGCTGCAGAGCGGCGCGCTGACCATGGCGGCCGGCGTCCTCCTCTACATCTGGGAGGCCGGACGGTACGGCACGTCCATCGCCCCCTGGCAGATGATCCTGCCGCTGGTCGTCATGGGCGCGGGCATGGGTCTGATCGTCGCCCCGCTGACGGACGCGGTCCTCTCGGAGGTGCCGCGCGAGCACGCCGGTTCGGCGTCCGGCCTGATCAACACGACCGGGCAGATGGGCAACGCGCTCGGACTCGGCCTGGTCTCGGTGGTGTTCTTCGGCGTGATCGACGAGGAGCGGCTCCAGCGGATCCCGGGCGAGGTCGGCACGGCGTTCGCGGACGCCTTCCAGAACGCGCTGGGCTGGGTGGCCGGGGTGCTCCTGGTGATCTTCCTGGTGATGTTCGCCCTGCCGGCGAAGCCGAAGCAGCACGTGGAGGGCGCGGAGCAGGAGGAGGAGCACGAGACTCCGCAGGACGGCCGGGACCTCGGCCTCGCGAAGGAACCGGCCCTGGCGGGCTGAGGCTCGTGGCGGAGCCGGACGGGGGCCGCGTACGGGGCGGCCTCGGGGCCGAACCGCAGCCGTACGGGCGTGGGCCCGGGGACCGGGTCAGGTCCCCGGGCCCACGCTCGTGTCCGTCGGGGGACGCCCGTGTCCGTCGGGGGACGGGCGTGTCTGTCGGGGGACGGGCGTGTCTGTCGGGAGGACGGGGCAGCGCACGCGTTCTGCCGGGGGCATGCCTCAGTGAACGCCGTCCGCCCCCGGGTGCGCGGCTCAGCGCACCCGCGCCCGGGACTCCATCGCGTCGCGCGCGGTGCGCTCGTCCTCGTACACCTCGCACATGTGCCGCCCGTCGGGCGTCGCCGTGTGCTCGACCTCCCACAGGCTCAACTCGCTGCCGTCGAGCAGCAGGAAGGCGTGCTCGTAGAGGGTGAACCCGGCGTCCCGGCCCTCCACCGGGCAGTGCCGCCCGAACGCCTGCGTGATGTGGTGCGCGAACGCCACCCGGAGCCGGCGCGAGGTCCCCTCCCCGGGCCGGTCGGCGTTCTCGGCGCGCCGCAGCACACGGCGCGCGTGGTCCGCCGAGTTGTCCGACACGTACATCCGCGGCTGCCGCGGCATCGGCCGGGACAGCAGCGCCGTCAGCGCCTCCAGATCGCTCTCCAGCTCGTCGTCCGGATCGTGGGAGAGCACGCCGAACCGCTCCACGTCCCAGTCGCCGTCGAAGCCGGCCGGGAGACGGGACGCGGCGAGCGTCGCCTCCGCCTCGTCCGCGTACAGCTCGTGGTGCTCGGCGCCGCCGCGGCCGCTGTTGTGCACCAGCTCCCACAGGCTCAGCGCGGTGCCGTCCGCGAGCAGGAAGGTGTGCCGGTACGTGCTGCGGTGCAGCGACGCGCTGTGGTGCGAGGAGTGCAGGGCGGAGGAGTGGGCGAGCGCGCCCTCCAGCTGCTCGACCGTGGAATCTGGCAGCTCGAAGGAGTTGAGGGCCCGGCCCAGGAGCCGCTCGACGTGCGTCTCGGTGGTCTCGTACGGATCGTGAGGATCGTTCAAGGTGGGTCTCCAGGCCGTCGCCGCATGTCACGTAGTGCTCGCTTAACGTAGCCCCTGGGTCTGACATCGTGTCCGGGGTTCGGCAAAACGAAGGGGGAGCGTGGCGAGTTCCCGCACGCCCCCAACTCCCTTACATCTCTTCCTTCTTCGCTGCTTCGGGGCCGTACAGCTCGGTGTGCGAGGGGAACTCGCCGCCCGGCCCCGACACCCCCTCCGCCGCCCGAACGGCCCGCACGATCGCCCGTGTCACCATGTCCGCGCCCGCCGCGAGGATCTCGTTCGGGGCCAGCGGACCGCCCTCCGCCGGCAGCGGACGCGCCCCGGTCGCCAGCGCGAAAACGGTGTCGCCGTCGTTCAGAAGATGTACCGGTCGAATGGCGCGTGCGATGCCGTCGTGCGCCGTCCCCGCGAGCTTCTGCGCCTGCGCCCGGGTGAGATCCGCGTCCGTGGCGACCACCGCGAGCGTCGTGTTCATCGGCGGCGGCGCATTCCGCTCAGCCGCCCGCGCCAACCGCTCCATCGCCGCGGCGTGCACGGCGGGGTCGGGGTAGAGGGGGTCGGGGTGGAGGGGGTCGGCGGACAGGGGGCCGGGGGTCAGGGGGGCGTGTGCGAGCCCTTGTTGCAGATGCACGTACGGGGGGAGGGGCCCCTCCCCCTCCCCTCCCCCGCCCACCCCACCCGCCCCGTACGACGGTTCGAAATAGCGGCCGTAGAGCGCTCCGGTCACCGGGTCCAGCGCGGAGCCGACCGCGTTGACCACGACCAGGGCGGCCACGGTGATCCCGGACGCCAGGACCGTGCTCGCCGTGCCGACGCCGCCCTTCATCCCGCCGACGACCGCGCCCGTGCCCGCGCCGACCGCCCCGCACTCCACCGGCGCGCCGAGCTCCGAAGCGGCCGCGGCCTCCACGGCGGCCCGGCCCGTCGACGCGTCCGGCCGCGCACCGAAGTCACCGCCGCGGCCCAGGTCGAACACACAGGCCGCCGGCACGACCGGCACCACGTGCGACGGGTCCGGGCCGACCCGCACGCCACGGCCCTGCTCCTCCAGCCAGGCCATCACCCCGGCCGCCGACTCCAGTCCGTACGCGCTGCCTCCGGTCAGCACCACCGCCTCGATCCGCTGGACCAGGTTCCGCGGATCGAGCGCGTCCGTCTCCCGCGTCCCCGGCCCGCCGCCGCGGACGTCCACGGCGGCGACCGCCCCGCCCTCCGGGGCGAGTACGACGGTCGTCCCGCTCAGCGCCCCCGGCCCGGCCACCCGCGCATGGCCCACACGCAGCCCGGCCACATCCGTGAGCCCGTCGCGCCGAGGTCCCTGGCGCTCGGCGTCCCGCCCGCCGGGCCGGTCGCTGTACCGCCCGCCGTCCCGCTCGTCGTGTCCGTCCGCCTCCTGATGCGTCATGGTCCTCTGCCTACCACGGCGGTCAGTGCCGGGTGGCCGGATTGTGCTGCGTCAGCGTCACCCCGACGGCGACCGTGGCCGCCGCGACCAGGCCGGCCGCCAACACCGCCCAATGCCCGGCGAACGTGCACATCAGGACCGCCAGGGCCGACACCGGCAGTACCGCCTGCTGCGCGATGCCGACCTTGAAGTACCGGGCGTGCAGCAGCCACACCGACAACAGGAACACCGCCGTCGGGATCGTCACCGCCGACGAGGCCGCCAGCGTGGACAGATGGGCCTTGCCCACGGCCTGCTCGACCGCGATCTCGATGCCCGCGCCGATCGCCGCCGCCGAAGCGAAGATCACGTAGTGCCCGTACCCCCACAGGAACCCCTGCCCGGTCTCCGTGAGCCGGTCGTGGGCCGGCACGACGAAGTAGATCCACCACGCCGCGAAGACGATCAGCAGCCCGCCCGCCGCGATCGGCAGCAGCTCGCCGAGCGCGTCGTGCTCGGTCACCCCGGACTTCACCGCCACCGTCGCCGCGGCGACGGACTCGCCGAGCACGATGATGGTGAACAGGCCGTACCGCTCCGCGATGTGATGCGGATGCCACGCCGTCGTGACGTCCTTCTCCGCATACATCGGGACCGCCAGCTCCAGCAGCGCCATCACCAGGAACACCCACGGCCGTGCCGTCTCGGGCACGAGCAGCAGCGCGATCCAGCCGATCTGGACGGTGATCACCCCGCCCGCGTACCGGCGGCACATGGTCCGCTCGGCGTCCGAGCCGGCGTGGTGTGCCGCCCGCAGCCACTGGCTGGCCATGGCCAGCCGCATCACCAGGTAGCCGAGGTAGACGACGAGGAAGTCGTGGTCCTGGAAGGCCCGTGAGACTCCCGCGGCGAGCACGAGCACGCCGGCGATCTGGACGAGCGTGACGACGCGGTACAGCACGTCGTCGTTGTCGTAGGCCGAGGCGAACCAGGTGAAGTTCATCCACGCCCACCAGATCGCGAAGAAGACCAGGGCGTACGAGGCGAGGCCCTCACCGGCGTGACCCTCGGCGACCGCGTGCACGAACTCCGCGCCCGCCTGGGCGACGGCCACGACGAAGCAGAGGTCGAAGAACAGCTCGAGCGGGGTGGCCGCACGGTGCGACTCCTCGCGGGAGCGCGAGGTCAGTGGCAGGAACGGTTGTGTCATGGGCCCCAGCACAGCAGAGGCGCGGGCGGAGGGCCACGCTCGGCACGCGGGCGGTGCGACACCCCGGCGTACCCTTGTCGTATGAGCACCGCCCCCGCCCACGGACCGCGAGACGCGAAGCAGCCCGAGGCTCGTCCCAAGCCGAAGCTGATCTTCGACGATCCACTGGACCAGCAGTCCGCGGACGATACGGACCGTGGGTGGGGCGAGCGGCCTCCCGGTGGCGACAGCGCCGCCGATCTCGCGCGCTTCCTCGACGAGAAGCCGCCGCACCACCTCTGATGCCGGCCCCGGCCGGCTAGGAGGTGGGACGTCCCACCGTCGTGTGCGACTCGCCGGAGCCGCGCTGGTGGACGAGGTGGTCGCGGATCTCCTTGAGCACCTCCAGTTCGCTGACCTCCAGGGTTTCCTGGACGCCTTCCTCCGCCCTGTCGTGCGCGGCCCGCCGGGCCAGGACCTTCGCCATCGGCAGGACCATGAGGAAGTACACGACGGCGGCCGTGATCAGGAAGCTCAGCACGGCGCTGAGGACCGTGCCCCACATGATCGGGATGCCGGTCACGACGTTCCCCGCGTCGTCCACGTCGCAGGGGCCCTTGAGGCAGGACCGGTAGCTCTCCAGGTCCTTGGTGCCGAAGGCGCCGACGAGCGGGTTGATGACGCCCTTCACGACGGAGTTCACGATGTTCGTGAAGGCCGCACCGATGACGACCGCGACCGCCAGGTCGATCACGTTCCCGCGCATCAGGAAGGCCTTGAAGCCGTCCATCACGCTCTCCTTCTTCTGCTGGCTCACCAGGGCGCCTTTCGTCACTTGTGGAGTTGGCGGAGCCATTACGCCGTGAAGGGTGCAGGAACGTCCAATCCGTACACACGGACCGGTTACTTGACAGGCCGTCCGTGCGAATCAGCACAGTGTCACCGCCAGTTGGGAGGTGACGGAGGCGCCGGCGAGGACCGTCGCGGTGGACCGCGGGACGGACAGGACGACCAGCGCTCCGTCGTCCGAACGAGTCTCGCCCGGACGGGGAACTCCCGCCACCCGGGCGCCGGTCGCGATCACGCGGGCGGCAGTCTCCTCTCCCGTGGGGGAGTTGGCGGCGGCGATGACATCGACCCGGTCGCCCAGGCGTAGCAGGCGGACGGTCGCGGCGTCCGCGATCCGCACGGGCGCGGAAACCAGTCGTACGGCGGGTGGGGTGCGTTTCTCGCGGGCGGCCGCCGCCGGGTTCGCGGGGCTCTCCGCCGACACGGTGCTCACCGCGCCCGTGGCCGAGAGGGCCGCTGCGGCCGTCGCGAGCACCGCGGCGGGTGTCCGGCGGCCGCGGCGCAGGGTCCGCGGCAGTTGCCGGCGTCCGCCGCGTACGCGCACGGGCGGGAACTGCGGCACGGTGCCCGGTTCGGGGACGTGCGGCAGGTAGCCGGCGGAGGGCGGGCCGGAGGGCGCCGGCGCGGGAGGGAGGGGAGGGGTGGTGGAGGCGGGTCGGCTGGGGGTGGGAGGGGTGGAGGGGCGGGTGGTGAAGGGCATGACGGTGACCGCCTGTCTCGTGCGAGAGGCCCCGGGACGTCCGGAGCACCTCCACCATCCGCTCTTCGCCGGAATCCCGCTCCAGCCTGTGGACTACTCGCCGGTTGTGGACAACTTCCTCACTCCGGACGGTGATTGTCCTGCGGGCCGGGGAGGTGGACAGTGGTCACGGGAGCCGGATCCCCGGGTCCCATCCGTCCAGCGCTCGCGTGCACGCACAGTCCCGGTCAGTCGTGGCGGGGAGCGCTCCGATCGCGTCGAACAGCACGGTCCTCAGCCGTTCGACGTTCGCACCGAACACCCGCAGGACCTCGGTGTGCGAGACGCCTTCGCCCGTCTCGGTACCGGCGTCGAGGTCCGTCACCAGCGCCAGCGAGGTGTAGCAGAGCTCCAGCTCGCGGGCGAGCGCCGCTTCCGGATGGCCGGTCATGCCGACGACCGACCAGCCGGCCGCGGAGTGCATGCGCGACTCGGCCCTGGTCGAGAAGCGCGGGCCCTCGACGACGACCATCGTGCCGCCGTCCACGGGTTCCCAGCCGCGCCCCCGCGCCGCCTTGAGCGCGACCCGGCGGCCGTCGAGGCAGTAGGGGTCGGCGAGGGAGACGTGGACGACCTTCGGGGTCGTGCCGTCGGGCAGCGGTTCGCCGTCGAAGAAGGTCTGGGCCCGGGCCTTCGTCCGGTCGACGAACTGGTCCGGTACGACCAGGGTGCCCGGCCCGTGGTCGGACCGGAGGCCGCCCACGGCGCACGGTCCGAGGACCTGCCGGACGCCGACCGAGCGCAGGGCCCACAGGTTGGCGCGGTAGTTGATGCGGTGCGGCGGCAGCCGGTGGCCGCGCCCGTGCCGGGGGAGGAAGGCGACGGGACGGCCGGCCACGTCGCCCAGGAACAGGGAGTCGCTGGGGGCTCCGTACGGGGTGTCGACCCGCACCTCCGTGACGTCCTCGAGGAAGGAGTAGAAACCCGATCCGCCGATCACGCCTATGTCCGCATACGGCTTCGTCACACCGATCCCCCTCGTCGCCATGGCACTCACCCTATCCGCGGCATCCGGCGGCGGGTGCGGGAACGCCGTGGACCCCGCCGGAGTGCGGCGGGGTCCACGGTGAGGTCGGCGGGGCCGGTCAGGCGGCCGAGGTGGAGCC
Source organism: Streptomyces solicamelliae (assembly GCF_045348655.1). NCBI lineage: Bacteria > Bacillati > Actinomycetota > Actinomycetes > Kitasatosporales > Streptomycetaceae > Streptomyces > Streptomyces solicamelliae. The sequence goes on along the minus strand of NZ_CP160404.1, from coordinate 2,967,736 downwards.
GGAGGAGGACGAGGAACTCGACGAGGAGCTCGACGTGCTCGCGGCGGGCTTGGAGTCCGACGAGGAGGTCGAAGACGTCGACGAGGACGACTTCGAGGAGGCCGGCGAGCTGCTGGACGACGAGCCGCGGCTGTCGTTCCGGTAGAAGCCGGATCCCTTGAAGACGATGCCGACGGCCGAGAACACCTTCTTCAGGCGGCCCTTGCAGTTGGGGCACTCGGTCAGCGCGTCATCGGTGAACTTCTGCACCGCCTCGAGGCCCTCGCCGCACGCGGTGCACTGGTACTGGTAGGTCGGCACTTGTCTTCCTCCTGGCACTCTCACTCGATGAGTGCTAACGACGATCCATAGTGACGTATTCCGTCGGTTCAGTCCACCGTCACCGGCACTCGGTGACCGATACCACGTGCCGCGATGCGGCCCGGCGCCTGGGGGGTGAGGCGGGAACGGAGGGTCACCAGGGTGGCCAAGGCCAGCAGTGTGCCGACCATCGGCACCAGGAATGCGGCGGTCGCGCCGTGTGCGTCGGCCAGCCGGCCGGCGACGGTGACGGCGGCGGCCTGGCCCAGCGCCACGGCGCCGGTCAGCCAGGTGAAGGCCTCGGTGCGGGCCGACGCCGGGACGAGCGTCTCGACGATCGTGTAGCCGGTGATCAGGGCCGGGGCGATGAACAGGCCGACGACCAGGCCGAGCGCGCCGAGGAGCAGCGCGGAGTGGACCGACCACAGAAGGGAGGCTGCGATGGTCAGACCCACGTAGCCGAGGATCAGCCGGCGGCGGGGACCGGTCTTCCAGGCGATGGCGCCGCAGGCGATGCCGGCCAGCATGTTGCCGGCGGCGAAGACGCCGTACAGGACGCCGTTGACGCCGGGGTTGCCGATCTCCTCGGCGAAGGCGGTCAGTGAGACCTGCATGCCACCGAAGACGGAGCCGATGCCCAGGAAGGCGATGGCGAGGACACGGACGCCGGGGATCGACAGGGCGGAGGCGGGCGGTTCGGCGCTCGTGGCGGTGAGCCTGCCGTACGCGGGCTGGGTGGCGCGCTGGGCGGCGAAGAACAGGCCGCCGACCAGGGTCAGCGCGGCCTCGGCGATCAGGCCGGCCGCCGGGTGGACGCCGGTGCACAGGGCGGTGGCGAGGACCGGGCCGACGACGAAGGTGAACTCGTCCGTGACCGATTCCCAGGCGGCGGCGGTGGGCATCAGCGGGTTGCCGTCGAGCTTGGCCGCCCAGCGGGCGCGGACCATCGGGCCGATCTGCGGGACGGACGCGCCGGTGGGCACGGCGGCCAGCAGCAGCGCCCACATCGGGGCGCCGGAGAGGGCCAGCGTGACCAGGGTCGCGACGGCGGCGGTGTGGATCAGGACGCCGGGGATCAGGACGGCGCGCTGGCCGAAGCGGTCGGCGAGCTTGCCGCTCTGCGGGGCGAACAGTGCCATCGAGACGCCGGTGACGGCGGCGACGGCGCCGGCGCTGCCGTACGAGCCGCTGGTGTGCTGGACGAGCAGGACGATGCCGATGGTGAGCATCGCGAACGGCTGCCGGGCCAGGAAGCCGGGCAGGAGGAAGGAAAGGGCGCCGGGGGTGCGCAGGAGTTGTCCGTACCCGGGGCGCTTCGCAGCGGACGTGGTGACCGTGGACGCCACGGTCCTGGCCTTTCTGCCGCCTGGTAGCGCTCCTGGGGTGCCGGGAGTCGCCGAGAGCTGTCCTCTTGCGCTGAACTGCGGTAGATACCAGGACCCCGCTGCGGGAGGGGTGTCACGGCCGCCATACGGTCGCGCCAGCTCTGCGTCAGGCAGAGTTGGTCGATCAGTGTTCCTTGATGGTACAGGGAACGGCCGGTTTCCGCCTGGGAAAATACCGACCGTTCTCGATGTGTGCCTGTGATTAACCGGACGTTCTTCACGGGGCTCCCTCGGTCAACCCGGGGGCCGCGGCGCCTCGGCGCCGCGGCCCTGTAGCCCCGCGGCGCCTCAGTGCCTCAGGCCGCCTCGGCCCCAGCCTCGGCCCTTGCGGGTGCTGCCGCGGGCGCCGCCCGGGCCGCCGCGGGGGCGGCGGGCGCCTTCCGCGCCGCCGCGGAGCACGCCCGTCGCGCCGGCGGTGCCCAGCCAGCCGGCCAGCTTGCCGCCGTGGCCCACGGCCCGCAGGCGTCGCTCGGTTGCGTCCCGGACCGGGTCCGTCGCCACGACGAGGAGCTCGTCGCCGCGCCGCAGCACCGTGGACGGGCCGGGGACGAAGCTCTTCTGCTCCCGGACGACGAGGGTGACCGCAGCACCGGGCGGCAGCCGCAGCTCGGCGACCTCCACCCCGTGCATCTTCGACTCCGTCGGGATCGCCACCGACAGCAGATGCCCGCGCAGCCGCTCCAGCGGGGCCGACTCGATGCCGAGGTCGGCCGCCTCCCCCCGGTCGCCGAGCTTCAGCGCCTTCGCCAGCCACGGCAGGGTCGGCCCCTGCACCAGGGTGTAGACGACGACGAGCACGAAGACGATGTTGAACAGCCGCTCGCTGTCCTCAACCCCCGCGACCATCGGGATGGTCGCCAGGATGATGGGTACCGCGCCGCGCAGTCCGGCCCAGGACATCAGTGCCTGCTCCGGCCACGGCAGCCGGAACGGCAGCAGGCTGACGAAGACCGACAGCGGCCGGGCCACGACCGTGAGCACCAGTCCGATGACCACCGCCGCCCAGAAGTCGTGGCCCAGGTTGTGCGGGGTGACCAGCAGGCCGAGCAGGACGAACATGCCGATCTGCGCGATCCAGCCGAGTCCCTCGGCGAAGCCGCGGTTGGCGGGCTGGTGCGGCAGCTTGGCGTTGCCGAGCACCATCGACGCCAGGTAGACGGCGAGGAAGCCGGAGCCGTGCGCCAGGGCGCCAGCCGCGTAGGCGGTGACCGCGATCGCCATCACGGCGATCGGGTAGAGGCCGGAGGCGGGCAGGGCGATGCGCCGCAGCCCGTACGCGCCGAGGAAGCCGACCGCGAGGCCGACGGCGGCGCCGATGGCCAGTTCCAGGGCGATCTCGCCGACCAGGACGTACCAGTGCTCGATCGGTCCGGCCATCGAGAAGGCGACGACCAGGATCACGACCGGGGCGTCGTTGAAGCCGGACTCGGCCTCCAGGACACCGGTCACCCGGGACGGCAGCGGCACCCTGCGCAGTACGGAGAAGACCGCGGCGGCGTCCGTCGAGGAGACGACCGCGCCGATGATCAGCGCCTGCCGCCACTCCAGGCCGATGAGGTAGTGCGCGGCCGCGGCCGTGATGCCCACGCTCACCGCGACGCCGACGGTCGACAGCACGGCCGCCGCGGGCAACGCGGGTTTGATCTCCTTCCAGTGCGTGCCCAGGCCGCCTTCGGCCAGGATCACCACGAGGGCGCCGTAGCCGATGACCTGCGTGAGTTCGGCGTTGTCGAAGGCGACGTTGCCGATGCCGTCCTGCCCGATGAGGACCCCGATCCCGAGATAGAGCAGCAGGCTGGGGAGCCCGCTCCGGGAGGAGATCCGCACCGCCGCGACGGCGACGAGCAGCACGAGCGAGCAGACGAGCAGGAGTTCGTTGAGCTGGTGGACAGTCAGTGGCGTTCCCTTCCCCTCGGCGACGGCCGGATCGTTACTCCCGGGACCACGGAGACCCCCAGGGACCTCAGAGACTCCAGCCGTCGGTACTTCGTTACCTTACCTAATCTTTAACGCTTTCTTGACGGGCCCAGGTCTCCTTCCTGTCTCCTTACTGACTCCGCGTCCGGGCCGCGGGAGCGCTGCGCCTATGGTTGCTCCAGCACTCCAGGACCACCCTGCCGCTCGAAGGACAGCGATGCCCTCCAACACCACCGCCCCTCCCGCCAAGAAGAAGGGGCGACGCGCCCGCCTGTTCGTTGTCGCCCTGGTCCTGGCAGTGCTCGCGGGTGCCGGGTACGGCGGCTACTGGGGCGTCAGCACCGTCCGGGCCTCGTTCCCGCAGACCTCCGGCACGATCGAGATCGAGGGCCTGTCCGGCCCGGTCGAGGTGAAGCGCGACGCGTACGGGATCCCGCAGATCTACGCCGACACCGAGGCGGACCTGTTCCGCGCGCAGGGCTTCGTCCACGCGCAGGACCGCTTCTACGAGATGGACGTCCGCCGGCACATGACCGCCGGCCGGCTGTCGGAGATGTTCGGCAAGAGCCAGGTCGACACCGACGCGTTCCTGCGCACCCTGGGCTGGCGCAAGGTCGCGCAGGAGGAGTACGACAAGGTCCTGTCGGCGGAGACGAAGAAGAACCTCCAGGCCTACGCGGACGGCGTCAACGCCTACCTGAAGGGCAAGGCCAACGACGAGGTCTCGGTCGAGTACGCGGCCCTGTCCTTCTCCCAGGACTACGCGATCGAGCCGTGGAACCCGGTGGACTCGGTGGCCTGGCTCAAGGCGATGGCCTGGGACCTGCGCGGCAACATGCAGGACGAGATCGACCGTTCGCTGATGACCAGCCGGCTCAGCGGGCAGCAGATCAAGGACCTGTACCCGGCGTACCCGTACGCGCTGCACCAGCCGATCGTCTCGCAGGGCGGCGTCGACGAGACGACCGGAAAGTTCGACCCCAAGGCCCGGAACGACAAGAGCGGCAAGAACGGCCAGAACGGCCAGAACGGCAGCGGCAACGGGAACGGTCAGCAGGGCGGCGCCCAGAGCGCCGACGACCGCTCCCCGCACGCCGGTTCGCCCGCCGACGCCGTCGTCGGCATGCAGTCGCAGCTGTCCGCGCTCTCCGACTCCCTCGACGAGATCCCGGCCCTGCTCGGCCCGAACGGCAACGGCATCGGCTCGAACTCGTGGGTGGTCTCCGGCCGCTACACGACCTCCGGCAAGCCGCTGCTTGCCAACGACCCGCACCTCGCGCCGATGCTGCCGAGCCTCTGGTACCAGATGGGTCTGCACTGCCGCACGGTCTCCGCGAGCTGCCGCTACGACGTCGCCGGCTACACCTTCTCCGGTACGCCGGGCACGATCATCGGCCACAACGCCGACATCGCCTGGGGCTTCACCAACCTCGGCGCGGACGTGACCGACCTGTACCTGGAGAAGATCACCAATGACGGGTACCTGGTCGACGGCCGCCGCAAGGAGTTCAGGGTCCGCGAGGAGACCATCAAGATCGCGGGCGGCGGCAGCCGGCTCATCACGGTCCGCGAGACCGGCCACGGCCCGCTGATCTCCGACCGCTCCGCCGAGCTGGAGCGGGTCGGCGAGGAGGCCCCGGTCGACAACGTCGCCCCGGACCGCGGCGACGGCTACGCCGTCTCGCTGCAGTGGACGGCGCTCCAGCCCGGCACGTCCATGGACGCCGTGTTCGAGCTCAACCGGGCCAAGGACTTCAAGCAGTTCCAGGCCGCGGCCGCCAAGTTCGAGGTCCCCTCGCAGAACCTGATCTACGCCGACACCAAGGGCCACATCGGCTACCAGGCCCCCGGCAAGATCCCGGTCCGCGCCAAGGGCGACGGCACGCTGCCCGCGCCGGGCTGGGACTCGGCGTACAGGTGGAAGAGCTACATCAAGTACGACGAGCTGCCGTACGAGCTCGACCCGGAGCGCGGCTACATCGTCACCGCCAACCAGGCCGTGGTGAACGCCGACTACCCGGAACTGCTCACCAAGGACTGGGGCTACGGCGCGCGCAGCCAGCGCATCAACGACCTGATCGAGTCGAAGATCAAGGACGGCGGCAAGATCTCGCCGGACGACATGCGCACCATGCAGACGGACAACCGCAGCGAGATCGCCACGCTGCTGAACCCGCTGCTGCTGAAGATCGACGTCTCCGACCCGTACGTCCGCGAGGCGCAGAAGCTGCTCGAGGGCTGGGACTACACCCAGGAGCCGGACTCGGCGGCGGCCGCGTACTTCAACGCGGTCTGGCGCAACGTCCTCAAGCTGGCCTTCGGCGACAAGCTGCCGAAGGAGCTGCGGGTCGAGGGCGACTGCATCAACGTCCGCAAGGCCGACTCCACCGGCCCGGTCGACGAGCAGAACAAGCTGGTCCGCGAGTGCGGCATGCGGGAGGCCGAGTCGGCGCAGCCGGACGGCGGCGACCGCTGGTACGAGGTGGTCCGTCCGCTGCTGAAGAACGAGGGCAGCGACTGGTGGAAGACGCCGGGCGACCGGACGAACGCCCCGACCGAGACCCGTGACCAGCTGCTCGCGCAGGCCATGAAGGACGCCCGCTGGGAGCTGACGGCGAAGCTCGGCAAGGACGTGTCGACCTGGTCGTGGGGCCGGCTGCACCAGCTGACCCTGGAGAACCAGACGCTCGGCACCGCCGGCCCCGGCTTCCTGCAGTCGATGCTGAACCGCGGCCCGTGGAACCTGGGCGGCGGCGAGGCCGCGGTGAACGCGACCGGCTGGAACGCGGCCGGCGGCTACGAGGTGGTCTGGGTGCCGTCGATGCGCATGGTCGTCAACGTCGGCGACTGGGACCGGTCCCGCTGGATCAACCTGTCCGGCGCCTCCGGCCACGCGTACAACAGCCACTACACCGACCAGACGGACAAGTGGGCCGAGGGCGAGCTCCTCGACTGGGCCTACGGCGAGCAGGCCGTGTCCGCGGCGACGGAGGAGACGCTGGTCCTGAAGCCGAAGGCCGGCGGAGCGGCCCAGTAGCTCAGAAGCGGTGCACGCCCTCGGGCGTCACCACCGCCTGGACGGGGTGGTCGTGCGGTTCCTCCGGGACCCGCGCGACCACCTCGTCCGCGTACAGGAGGACGACGAGCGCCGGGTCCGCGCCCGCGTCGGCGAGCCGGGCGAGGACCCGGTCGTACGAGCCGCCGCCGCGGCCGAGGCGCATGCCGCGGGCGTCGACGGCGAGGCCGGGCAGCAGCACGGTGTCGGCCGTGCGGACGGCGTCCGGGCCGAGCCGTTCGCCGGCCGGTTCGAGCAGTCCGAGCCTGGCCCGTTCCAGGTGCGCGGCGCCCTCGTACACGGCCCAGTCCAGGTCGTTGTCGGGCAGCAGTACCGGCAGCAGGACGCGCACCCCGCGTGCGCGCAGGGTGTCGAGCAGGGCGCGGGTGCCGGGTTCGGTGCCGATGGACACGTAAGCGGCGACGGTGCCGGCCGCGGCGAGTTCGGCCAGTCCCTGCCCCTGCCGGGCGATCGCGCGGGCGGCGGCGTCGACGTCCTCGCTGCTCAGCAGGGCCCGGCGGGCGAGGAGTTGGCGGCGCAGGACGGCCTTTTCGGACTTGTCCTCGGACACAGTGGATTCACATACCTCTCATAGCCATGCTTATGACACGGAACTTAATCGGAGCCTCATCTTTTCTTCCATACCGAGCGGATAGGGTGCACGGCATGACTCAGTCGTTCCCCAGGATCAGCAAGGCTGTCGTCCCGGCCGCCGGCCTCGGCACCCGGTTCCTGCCGGCGACCAAGGCCACTCCCAAGGAGATGCTGCCGGTCGTCGACAAGCCTGCCATCCAGTACGTCGTCGAAGAGGCGGTGGGCGCCGGGCTCACCGACGTCCTCATGATCACGGGCCGCAACAAGCGGCCGCTCGAGGACCACTTCGACCGGAACTACGAGCTGGAGGAGGCGCTGACCCGCAAGGGGGACATCGACCGCCTCGAGAAGGTCCAGGAGTCGACCGACCTCGCCACCATGCACTACGTGCGCCAGGGCGCCCCGCGCGGGCTGGGTCACGCGGTGCTGTGCGCGGCCCCGCACGTCGGCGACCAGCCGTTCGCGGTGCTGCTCGGCGACGACCTGATCGATCCGCGGGACCCGCTGCTGTCGCGGATGGTGGAGGTGCAGGAGCGCGAGGGCGGCAGTGTGATCGCGCTGATGGAGGTCGAGCCGGAGCAGATCCATCTGTACGGCTGCGCGGCGGTGGAGGCGACCGTCGACTCCGACGTGGTCAAGGTGACGGACCTGGTGGAGAAGCCGAGTCCGGAGGAGGCGCCGAGCAACTACGCGATCATCGGCCGCTATGTCCTCGACCCGGCGGTCTTCGCCATACTGCGTGAGACCGAGCCGGGCCGCGGCGGCGAGATCCAGCTGACGGACGCGCTGCAGAAGCTCGCGGCGGACGAGACGGTCGGCGGTCCGGTGCACGGCGTCGTCTTCAAGGGCCGCCGTTACGACACCGGTGACCGCGGCGACTATCTGCGTGCCATTGTCAGACTCGCGTGCGAACGTGAAGATCTCGGACCGGACTTCCGTTCCTGGCTCCGCAGGTTCGTCAGCGAGGAGATGTAGCGCGGTGAGCAGCAGTACGGCACCGTCGGCGGCCCGGTTGTGGTCGGTCGACGAGCACCTGGACGACATTCTGGCGGCGGTCGGGCCGCTGGACCCGATCGAGCTGCAACTGCCGGACGCGCAGGGCTGCGTCCTGGTGGAGGACGTGACGGTGCCGGTCGCGCTGCCCCCGTTCGACAACAGCTCCATGGACGGGTACGCGGTCCGTGTCGCGGACGTGGCCGGGGCGTCGGAGGAGTACCCGGCGGTGCTGACGGTGATCGGCGACGTGGCGGCCGGGGCGGGCGGGCTGCCGACGGTCGGACCGGGCGAGGCGGCGCGGATCATGACGGGTGCGCCGCTGCCGCCGGGCGCGGAGGCGGTCGTCCCCGTGGAGTGGACGGACGGCGGTACGGGCGGCGGTGCGGCGAGCGGGATGCGGGCGGCGAGCGCCGCGCCGGAGGGCGCGGGCGGCGAGGTGCGGGTGTACCGGCCGGCCGGGGCGCGGGCGCATGTGCGGGCCCGCGGCAGCGATGTGCAGGCGGGTGATCTGGCGCTGGAGGCGGGTACGGTCCTCGGCCCGCCGCAGCTGGGCCTGCTGGCGGCGATCGGCCGTGGCACGGTGCGGGTGCGGCCCCGGCCGCGGGTGGTCGTGATCTCCACCGGCAGCGAACTGGTGCAGCCCGGCGAGGAGCTGAAGGAGGGTCAGATCTATGACTCGAACAGCTTCCAGCTGGCGGCCGCGGCGCGCGACGCGGGCGCGCTGGCGTACCGGGTGGGCGCGGTCGCCGACGACGCGGAGGCGCTGCGCGCCGCGATCGAGGACCAGTTGATCCGGGCGGACCTGCTGGTCACCACGGGCGGCGTGAGCGTCGGTGCGTACGACGTGGTCAAGGAGGCGCTGACGGCGGACGGCGAGGTGGAGTTCCGCAAGCTCGCGATGCAGCCGGGCAAGCCGCAGGGCTTCGGCATGATCGGCCCGGACCGCACGCCGCTGCTCGCGCTGCCGGGGAACCCGGTGTCGTCGTACGTGTCGTTCGAGCTGTTCGTGCGGCCGGCGATCCGGGCGCTGATGGGCGTGGACGATCTGCACCGGCCCCGGGTGCGGGCGGTGCTGAAGGCGGACCGTGCGCTGACCTCGCCGGAGGGCCGCCGCCAGTTCCTGCGCGGCCGGTACGACGCGGAGTCCGGCACGGTCGCGCCGGTGGGCGGGGCCGGCTCGCACCTGATCGCGGCGCTGGCGCACGCGGACGCGCTGCTCGTGGTGCCGGAGGACACGACGTCGCTGGAGCCCGGCGAGGAGCTGGACGTGGTCCTGCTCGGCTGAGGAGTGGTCCGGTCCGGCCTCGTGGGGCATGGTGGCGGTACCGTGTCGTCCCACACAGCGACCGGGAGTGTCACGGCCATGAGCACGCAGCAAGGACTCACCCACATCGACGAGGCGGGCGCGGCCCGCATGGTCGACGTCTCCGCGAAGGAGGTCACCGCGCGCACCGCCCGCGCGAGCGGACGGGTCCTCGTCTCGCCGCGCGTGATCGAGTTGCTGCGCGGCGAGGGCGTCCCGAAGGGCGACGCGCTCGCCACGGCCCGGATCGCCGGGATCATGGGCGCGAAGCGCACCCCGGACCTGATCCCGCTCTGCCACCCGCTGGCGGTCTCCGGCGTGAAGCTGGACCTGACGGTCGCGGACGACGCGGTGGAGATCCTGGCGACGGTGAAGACCACCGACCGCACGGGCGTCGAGATGGAGGCCCTGACGGCGGTGGCGGTGGCGGCGCTGACCGTCGTCGACATGATCAAGGCCGTCGACAAGGGCGCGGTGATCTCCGACGTACGGGTCGAGGAGAAGACCGGCGGCAAGTCGGGCCACTGGACCCGCGAGGAGCCGGCGTCATGACCGCCGGCGGCGCCGCGGCGTACCGCGCCCTCGTCGTCACCGCCTCCAACCGGGCGGCCTCCGGTGTGTACGAGGACAGGGGCGGGCCGCTCCTCGCCGCGGGCCTGGAGGCGTTCGGGTTCGCGGTCGACGGGCCGCAGGTGGTGCCGGACGGCGAGCCCGTCGGCGCGGCGCTGCGCGCGGCCGTCGCGGCCGGGTACGACGTCGTGCTGACCACCGGCGGTACGGGGATCTCGCCCACCGACGCGACCCCCGAGGTCACCCGGGCCGTGCTGGACCACGAGATCCCCGGCATCCCGGAGGCGATCCGGGCGTACGGCCGCGAGAAGGTGCCGACGGCCGCGCTGTCCCGCGGGCTCGCGGGCGTCGCGGGCGGCACGCTGATCGTGAACCTGCCCGGTTCGACGGGCGGGGTACGGGACGGCCTCGCCGTCCTGGAGCCGCTGCTCAAGCACGCCGTGGACCAGCTCCGCGGCGGCGACCACCCGGGGCCGGCGGCGGAAGCGGGCGCGGCGTCATGACGCCGACCTGGCCCGTGGTGCTGCGCGACGGCGACGTCGTCCTGCGTCCGATAAAGCTGCGCGACCACCGGGCCTGGCGCGAGGTGAACCAGCGCAACCGGGACTGGCTGCGCCCCTGGGAGGCGACCGTGCCGCCGCCCCCGCCCGGCGGCCCGGTGGCCCAGCGTCCGACGTACCGTCAGATGGTGCGGCATCTGCGTGCCGAGGCGAACGCGGGACGCATGCTGCCGTTCGTGATCGAGTACCGGGGCAGGCTGGTCGGCCAGCTCACGGTCGCCGGGATCACCTGGGGCTCGATGTGCTCGGGCCATGTCGGCTACTGGGTCGACCGGGACGTGGCGGGCCGCGGGGTCATGCCGACGGCGGTCGCGCTCGCGGTGGACCACTGCTTCCGCGCGGTCGGCCTGCACCGGATGGAAGTCTGCATTCGACCGGAGAACGGGCCCAGCCGCCGGGTCGTGGAGAAATTGGGATTCCGGGAGGAAGGGCTGCGCCCGCGCTATCTCCACATCGACGGTGCGTGGCGTGACCATCTGGTGTTCGCGCTCACCGCGGAGGAGGTGCCGGAGGGGCTGCTGCGACGCTGGCACCAGGCACGACCGACGCCCCCGCGACCCACGAAATAACAAAGGTGTTCGAATTTAATCGGCAGTCGGGCGCCAATCGATCTGAACAATCACAAAAAAGTTCAGTGATATCAGCCAGATCGTGCGACACACCGGCTCAATTGGCCGATGCCTCCAGGCGAACCCCTCTACGGTGTGAGGCGTGAGCAGCAGCGGCCTCATCTACGCAGTCATCGTCGGGGCCTGGGCCGCCTACTTGGTGCCGATGTGGCTCCGCAGGCAGGACGAGCTGAACGAAGCCCGTCCGACGGAACGCTTCAGCACCGCCATCCGGCTGCTGTCCGGACGGGCGGGAATGGAGCGCCGGTACGCCAGGGAGCTGCGTGAGCGCGATGTGGTCGACGGTCCCGAGGCCGACCCGGACGCCGCGACCGAGCATGTGAGCTCGGTCGACGTCCGGGCGTTCTCCGCGCCCGCGGCCAGAACCGAGGCGCGCCTGGAGCTTCCCGAGGAAGCGGTCCCCGCACCCCGCCGGCGCCCCCAGGACGGCCAGGCGGCCGAGCGCGCCCGCCGTTCCAAGGTGCTGGCCCGCCGCCGGCGCACCACGGTGATGCTCTTCCTCGCCTTCACCCTCGGCTCGGTCGTCGCCGCGGTCGGCGGTCTGGCGTTCCTGTGGGCCCCGGCCGTGCCGGCCGTGCTGCTCAGCGCGTACATCGTGCATCTGCGCAAGCAGGAGCGGCGCCGGTTCGTGTACGTCATGGACCGCCGGCGCGCCGAGGCCGCCGCGCAGCGGCTGCGCGAGAGCCGGCCGCGCCGGCAGCCCGCCGCGGAGCCGGCCGACGAGGAGCCCGCGGGCCCCGAACCGGAGCCGAAGGCCGCGGTCTCCCCGCAGGAGGCCGGCCGCCGGGCGCTGGTCGAGCAGACCGACCACGCCGAGTGGGTGGACCAGCAGCGCGAGCGCGGCCCGGCCCGCGGCGACAGCTGGGACCCGGTGCCGGTGCCGCTGCCCACGTACGTGACGGCCCCGGTCGCCCCGCGGGCCGGCGGCGGCGTCGACATCACGGACCCGGAGACCTGGAGCGCCGCCCGCTCCTCCACGGCCGCCGAGCCGACGCCCGCGCCCGCCCCCGCGCCGCGGCAGCGCAGCGCCCCGCAGCGCCGCGGCCGGGACCACGGACGGACCCCGCTGTTCGACCAGTACGCCGACGAGGACCGGCCGCGCGCGGCCAACGAATGACGCCGCGGCGCGGCCGTCGGGGATCGGATTTCCGAGCACCCCGATCGGGATGCTAATGTTTCACACGTCGCAAGGGCCTGTGGCGCAGTCTGGTAGCGCACCTCGTTCGCATCGAGGGGGTCTGGGGTTCAAATCCCCACAGGTCCACAGACACGAAGGATCCCGTCCGATCGGAAGATCGGGCGGGATCCTTCTTTTGTGCTCAGCCCCAACGGGCCAGCAGGGCACCGCAGTACGTGTCGACGCCCATCAGCGGGGCCGGCGGGAGCTCGGGCTGGACGCGGCGGACCTGACGGGGGATCGCGGGGGACCACTGGCGCAGCGGCAGCCAGGCGGCCACGTGGGCCTGCTCGCGGTCCGTGCCGGGGCGGCCCGCGCCGCCGACGTCGTGCCGCAGCCGGGAGCGCAGCCCGCGGCGGTCCAGGGCGTTGCGGGTGAACGTCGCGGCGACGGCGCGCATCTCGTCCGGGGTGAAGACCGGCGGGAGCCGGTCGGTCGCCTGGTACAGGCAGAGGAAGTCCAGGTCGATCAGGGCGTGCGTGACGTCCTCGGGGACGGTGACCGGGGCGTACGAGGGGCGGACCAGGGAGACGTCGGTCTCCGGGGAGCCGGTCGCCGTCCAGCCGCGGTACACCCGGCCGAAGCTCGGCCAGTACGGCCAGCTCGCCACCCCGTCGGTGATCGTCAGGTCGCCGCGCAGCGAGCGGGCCATGGCCTCGGCCCGCTCGGCGTACACCGGCTCCCCGGTGACCACGGCGAGCTGGACGAGCGCCCGGCCCATCGCCAGGAACTCGTTGGTCGGCAGCTCCGCGCCCGCGAAGGAGACCGGCTCGTCCGGCAGCCAGCGGTACGCCCCGCGGCCGTCGTCCGTGGTGACCCACTGCTCGTCGTGCGCGGCGATCGCGCGGACCGTCGCGTCCAGGTAGCCGTCGATCCGGGCGCGGACGGACGCGGGCACGGCGTCGGGGCGCTCCACGGCCAGCCGGGCCAGGCTCGCCAGCGGGTGGACGATCATGCCGGTCTGCGCGGCCAGCGGCACCAGCGCCGGCTTCGCCGCGTACACGCCGGGACGGACCCGGCGCGCGGGGTCCCCGGGCAGCAGACGGGCCGTCAGCCCGTCCCGCTGCGTGTACGCCGCGTACAGCGCCCGGTCCGCGCGCCGCTCGTCCGCCGGGTCCAGGCTCAGCGGCCCGCTCGCGTACGGCTTGCGGCGCGGCGCCTCGGGGATCGTGAAGCCGAAGCTCCCGTCGTCGTACGTCTCCACCGTCAGCCGCGCGAGGTGGGCGCTCGGCGGGCAGACCGTGATCTCCAGGGCCGGGCGGCCCTCCGTGTCGGGGATCACCGCGGTCGCCGCCGTGAACTTGCCCGCGGTGCTCCACACTCCGCGGCTGCGGCCCCGGTGGTCCCGGACCCCGCGCACGTCGTCGCGGGCGGCCAGGACGTCGTCCACGAGCTCGGCGAGACGCTCGGCGTAGGCGGGGTCGCCGGTGCGCTCGGCCATCATCAGATAGCCCTGCATCCGCCAGGACGTGCCCCAGCCGATGACCCCGGCCTCGTTGTCGGCCGGCACGCCGGGGCCGGAGACCCCGGTGAGCCGGCTCTCTATCTCGTGGAAGTAGCGGGTACCCGCCCGGTGCAGTGGTTCGATTCCCCATCTGAGCATCTGGGGCCCCTCCCGGTCGAAGACTGGGGGAGAGTATCGCTCAGATTCAGGACACCTGTGCCCTCTCGTACAGGGCCTTCGCGTCGTTGCCGAAGTACGGGCCGAACATGCGGTTGGGCAGGAAGGTGTAGCCGAAGCTGTTCACCGAGACCTGCAGGCCGGTGCCGGCGGACTCGCTGAAGCCGGTGAACCAGGGGCCGCCGCTGGAGCCGCCGGTCATGTTGCAGCCAAGGCTGTGGTCCTGCGAGAACAGGAAGTCCTTGGAGGAGTTCCCGGAGCAGTGGATCAGCTTGCTGCCGTCGTACGGGGACGCGGCCGGGAAGCCGAAGGCGTACATCGCCTTGTTGTAGCCGCCGTTGAACTGGATGCCCTGCGCGCCGGTGACGGCGGTGAGCTTCTGGCCGTTCAGCGGGGCGACGACGGCCGCGCCGACGTCGTAGTTGATGTCCTCGCTCGCCTCCCACTGCGGGGTGGTCAGCGTCTTCGACGCCGTCCACCGGCCGTACGGGGCACTGCCGTTGTCGTACGCGGGGACGAAGACCCAGTCGGTGTGCCAGCTGCCCTGGTACTTCACGCAGTGCCCGGCGGTGATGACCGTGCTGGCGTTCTGGCTGGTGACGGCGTTGCCGGAGCAGGAGGCGGTCCGGCCCTGGAAGGTGAAGAACACCCGGCCGGAGGTCTTCACGACCGCGCCGCCGCCGGTCCACGGGCCGCCCGCCTGCGGGAAGGCGAGGGTGCCGGCGGAGCCGCCGGGGGCCGTCGTCGGGGCGATCGTGGTGGCCCGGTCGGAGCGGGCGACCTTCTTCGGCGCGCCGGGGGAGGCGGTGAGGTCGAGCGGGGTGGCCGACCGCATCCGGTCGGCGGTCCAGAAGGCCGCCGCCTTCTGCCGGTCGGAGGCGCTGACGGTCCGCGCGGCGGCGTCGGACCCGGCGGCCTGGGCCGTGGCGGTCGTCAGCCCGCCGGTGAGCAGGGAGCCGGCGGCGAGCAGGGTGGCCGCGGCGACGCGATGGCTTCTCACGCATGTCTCCTTCTGCCGGAGCAGGTGGGGGATGGAGCGGTGCGGATCGGCGTTGCGTGAGGAAGCGTGCCAGAGCGGCCGGTGTTTGTCAGGAGCGTGTCAGGTCATTCGTCCGGGACGGCCGATTCCCGGCACCGGACGATTCCGGGATCCGCGCGACCCCGGCGTCGGGCTTTCCCGGTGCCGGAGGCGTCAGGCCAGCGGCTTGGCGTAGCAGCGGCTGAGCGGGGAGTTGCGGTAGTGGCCGAACTTGGCGCAGGGCTGGTAGCCGCTCGACTCGTACAGCGCCATCGCCTCGGGCTGCATGGTGCCCGTCTCCAGCACCATCCGGGTCCGCCCGGCCGCCCGCGCGTCGTCCTCCAGGGCGGCCAGGACACGCCGGGCCAGGCCCAGGCCGCGGGCCTCCTGGACGACGTACATCCGCTTGATCTCCGCGTCGCCGTCCGCGAACCCCTCCGGGTTCGTGTCCTGCCGCCGCCAGCCGCCGCTGGCCACCGGGCGGCCCTGCTCGTCGTACGCGACGAGGTACACGCCGTGCGGCGGGACGAAGTGCTCGGCGTCCATCGGCGTGGCGTCGCCCTCGTCGCCGTAGCGCTCGGCGTACTCGGCCTGCACGGCCTGGTCGAGCTTGACCGCGTCGGGGTGGTCGTACCGCGTCGGCTGTATATCCATGCTGAAGATCGTACATCTATGCGATCTGCCGCTTCGGCAGCGACAGGAGGTGTCGGTATTCTCCCCGGATGCTCACTGTCACGACCGCGAATGTCAACGGACTCAGGGCCGCCGCCAAGAAGGGCTTCACCGAGTGGCTGGCCGGGACCGCCGCCGACGTGATCTGCCTGCAGGAGGTACGGGCGGAGGAGGCGCAGCTGCCCGAGGAGGTACGGGCCCCCGAGGGCTGGTTCACCGCGCACGCCCCGGCCGCCGCCAAGGGACGGGCCGGGGTCTCCCTGTACACCCGGCGCGAGCCGGACGCGGTGCGGACCGGCTTCGGGGTCGCCGAGTTCGACGGCAGCGGCCGGTACATCGAGGCCGACCTGCCCGGCGTCACCGTCGCCAGCCTCTACCTGCCCTCCGGCGAGGTCGGCACCGAGCGGCAGGACGAGAAGTACCGCTTCATGGACGCCTTCCTGCCGTATCTGAAGGGCCTGAAGGAGCGGGCGGCCGCCGACGGCCGCGAGGTCGTGGTCTGCGGCGACTGGAACATCGCCCACCAGGAGGCCGACCTCAAGAACTGGAGGGCCAACCGGAAGAGCTCCGGCTTCCTGCCCGAGGAGCGCGCCTGGCTGAGCCGCGTCTTCGACGAGGCGGCGTACGTCGACGTGGTCCGCGCCCTGCACCCCGACCGGGAAGGCCCGTACTCCTGGTGGTCCTACCGCGGCCGGGCCTTCGACAACGACACCGGCTGGCGCATCGACTACCAGGTCGCCACCCCCGGTCTCGCCGAGCGCGCGGTCAAGGCGTGGGTGGAGCGGGCCGCGACGCACGGCGAGCGGTGGAGCGACCACGCGCCCGTCACGGCGGTCTACGAACTCTGACGGAAGGGCGTCGTTTTCGGCCGGGCGGCCGTATTCCGGCGGAATCCCGAGCGGAATTCCCGGCCGGCTCTGTCATACGCTGCTCGAATTACGCGGACGGAGGGGGAACCGGTGAGTGCGCGCATTCTGGTGGCCGAGGACGACGAGAAACAGTCGCGGCTCGTCCGGATCTATCTGGAACGCGAGGGCCATGCCGTGCAGGTCGTCGCCGACGGGCGGGCCGCGCTGGAAAGGGCGCGGGCCGTGCGCCCGGATCTCGTGGTGCTCGACGTGATGCTGCCGTACGTCGACGGGCTCGACGTCTGCCGGATCCTGCGGACCGAGCCCGGCACCGAGGACGTGCCGATCCTGCTGCTCACCGCGCGCACCACCGAGGAGGACATGCTCCTCGGCCTCGACCTCGGCGCGGACGACTACCTCACCAAGCCGTACAGCCCCCGCGAACTGACCGCGCGGGTACGGGCGCTGCTGCGCCGGGCCCGGAAGTCCACGCTGGCGGAGGCGACGCTGCTGCGGGCCGGGGACGTGGAGCTGGACACCGCGCGGTTCGAGGCGCGGGTCGCGGGGCGGCCGGTGGTGCTGACCTCGAAGGAGTTCGCCATCCTGGAGGCGCTGGCCCGGGAGCCGGGGCGGGTCTTCAGCCGGGCGCAGATCATCGAGCGGGTCTTCGGCTTCGACCGCGACGTCCTGGAACGCACCGTCGACGCGCACGTGATGAACCTGCGGCGGAAGCTGGAGGCGCATCCGGGCAGCCCGCGGCTGCTCGAGACGGTGTACGGGCGGGGGTACCGGCTCGCGGACGGCACGGGCACGCCCGGGGTGCCGGCGTGAGCTTCCGGGTACGGGTCTTCGCGCTGATCCTGCTCGCCGTGGTCGCCGCGACCGCCGCCACCGCCTGGCTGACCCTGCGCCAGGTCACCCGTCAGGTCCAGGAGTCGGCCGCCGCCGACCGGCAGGACGTCACCCGGATCACCGAGGACCTGCGCCGCTACGGGGAGACCCACGGCACCTGGGAGGGCGTCGCCGAGACCGTACGCACCCTGGCCCGCGACACCGGGCAGCGCATCCGGATCACCGACGGGGCCGGGCAGGGGCTGGTCGACTCCGACGCGTTGCTCGGTCGCGATCCGCGCCCCGGTGGGACCGCGCCGCCCCTGCTGGTGGACCCCCGGCCGGAGCCGGTCCTCCCCGACTGGGACTTCTTTCCCTCCCTGGCCAAGGTGACCGCCGGTGCCGTCGGCGAGTACCGCACCGGCGCCGCCTACGCCGCCTGTCTGACCCGGGCCGGCCGCGCCGTGACGATGCGCCCCGGCGACCTGGGCGTCCCGGTCTTCACCGAGGCGGGGAAGGCGGGGGCGGGCACGGGCGCGGGGGCGTCCGCCGGCTGCGCCAGGCGGGAGGCCACGGGCGCCGAGCTGGAGGGCTTCAGGGAGGCGGCCGGCACCTGCGCCCCGTCTCTGGGGCCCGAGCGGATCGCCTGCCTGCACCGCGTCTTCGCCGAACAGACCGCCGGGGTCGCCCCGCAGCCCGTCACCGTGCACCTCGGTGCGCTGGACGACACCGGGCCCACGCTCGCGGTGGGCCCCACGGTGGCCGTCTCGGTCGGCGTCGCCGCCGCGGCCGTCGCCAGTGCGCTGCTGCTCAGCCGGGCGGTGCTGCGGCCGGTACGGGCCCTCACCGGCGCCTCCCGCGACCTCGGCGAGGGCGAACTGGGGCGGCGGGTGCCGGCCCTGGGCAAGGACGAGATCGGCGAGCTCGGCCGCTCGTTCAACCGCATGGCCGACTCGCTCCAGGCCAGCGAGGAGCGGCAGCGCCGGCTCGTCGGGGACATCGCCCACGAACTGCGCACCCCGCTGGCGAATCTGCGGGGCTATCTGGAGGCGCTGCGCGACGGGGTGCTCGAGGCCGACGCCGAGCTGCTGGACTCCCTGCACGAGGAGGTGCTCCTGCAGCAGCGCATCGTCGACGACCTCCAGGATCTGGCGCTGGCCGAGGCGGGGGCGCTGACGTACCACCGCCGGGAGCTCGACGCGCGCGAGCTGATCGAGACGTGCCGGACGGCGCACAGCGCACTCGCCGCGGCGGCGGGGGTACGGATCGAGGTCCCCGCTCCCGGCCTGCGCCGGCCCGTGGGACTGCACGGGGATCCGGGGCGACTGCGTCAGGCGCTGAGCAACCTGGTCGGCAACGCCGTGCGCCACACGCCGGCGGGCGGCACGGTCCGGCTGGAGCTGGCCGAGCGGGACGAGCTGGCCCGGATCACGGTCCGGGACACCGGCAGCGGGATCCCGGCGTCGGATCTGCCGCATCTCTTCGACCGCTTCTGGCGGGCGGACGCGGCGCGCGGGCGGGCCACCGGGGGCAGCGGGCTGGGGCTCTCGATCGCCCGTCAGATCGTGGTCGACCATCAGGGGGCGATCGAGGTCGAGAGCGAGGTGGGGGTGGGCTCGGCCTTCACGATCGTGCTGCCGTGCCGTTGAGGCTGCCCCCTCCCGGACCGGGTGGCCGGGGAGGGGGCGGTCGTGCCGGCCGTCAGGGCCGTGAAGCTGCGGATCAGCAGGCGCGGTTGGCCCCGTAGCCGTCCAGCAGGCTGTCCTTGATCCACCCGGACCGGCCGGTGGTGACGTCCTTGACGTGGGACCAGGTGCCGCCCTCGCCGGAGCGGTAGCAGTCGAGGCGCAGGTTGTGGCTCATCTGGGCCTGCCCGACCGAGGTGCAGTCGGTGGTCGGGCCGGTGCGGATGTTCACGTAGTTCGTGTTCGTGTGGCCGGTGCGCCCGTCCTTCGTGGACCAGGAGGGGTTCGAGCAGGCCAGCGCGCCGCTCTCGGCGGCCACAGCGGCGGTCGTGGGCACGACCAGGCCGCCGGTGGCGGCCACGGCCCCCATGGCGACGGCGGCGAGCTTCGTCCGAAGACGCATCTTTCTCTCCTGTACGCGGTCTGGTCCCGCTCGGGAGCGGGACGGTCGTTTCGGGTACGGGAAGAAGAATTGCCCGGCGGAAACTGTGGATACAAGGTCAGAAAGAATGCTCGACTGCATTTCGATGGTCGGTCGCGGTGAATCATTCCGGACTGTTTCGCGGTGGCGTGGAACGCGTGCGCGGAATTCCGGTCAGGGCGTGATGCGCGCGCGTGCGATGCGCCCTTCAGCGGGCGAAGGCGCGCCGAACTCCCAGCGGATCACTCCGCTCCGTCGGAGGCCGGAATTCCATCGCTTTCCGACACGCAGAAAAGCGGCCAGAGGCACCCCTGGGGCCCTTGGGGCGGACTGACCGCTTTTCGCTCGGGCCGAATCCGGACAGGCCCCTTTCGGTCACGTGCCGGAGAGCGCCTCGGTGGGGGCGAGGCGGCTCGCCCGCACCGCCGGGTACAGGCCGGCGATCATGCCGATGACCACGGTCGATCCGACGCCCGCCGCGCTGGCCCACACGGGAACCACCGTCGGCCAGTCACGGCTGAGCGCGTATCCGGCCGTGATCAGCGTCCCGAGGACCGTTCCGCCGAGGCCGCCGATCAGCGACAGCAGCAGGGACTCCGCCACGAACTGGGTGCGGACCTGCCTCTTCGTCGCCCCCAGGGCCCGCCGCAGGCCGATCTCCGGGCGGCGTTCCAGGACCGAGATGACCATCGTGTTGCCGACGCCGACACCGCCGACCAGGAGCGCCACTCCGCCGAGGCCGAGCAGCAGGCCGGTGAGCGTCGACTCGGTGGCCTCGCGGGCCGCGAGCGCGTCGGAGGGGCGGGAGACCTGCACCTCGCCCGGCTTCTCCGGGTGCGCCGTGGCCGCGAGCACGCCGCGTACGGCGGTGACCTGGCTGTCCTCCGCGCGGACGTACACCGTGGACGGATGGCCGTCGAAGCGCAGGTACGTCCGGGCCGCCGGCCAGCCGACCAGCGCTGCGCCGTCGATCTCCGGCGCGAGCGGTACCGGATCGAGGACGCCGATCAGCGAGAACCAGCGGCCCTCGATCCAGACCCGGGTGCCCGGGGTGTACACGTCGAGCCGCTGCGCGGCGGTGGCGCCCAGGACCACGGCCGGGTACGTCTCCGTCGCGGAGTCCAGCCAGCGGCCCCGGCGGACCTGTCCGCCGACGGCCGGGAGGAGATCGGAGCCGGCCGCGAGGACGACGAGCGACCCGGTCCGGCCGACGGCGATGCGTTCGTTGCGGTAGATGTGCGCCTCGGTGGCGCCGGTGGCGGCGACCTGCTGCACGGGCGGCACGCGCCGGATCATCGCCACGGACTCCTCGGGCAGCTTCGCCCGGCCGCCCTCCATGCTCTTGCCCGGGGAGATCCGCAGCAGGTTCGTCCCGAGGGCTTCGAGCCGGCGGTCCACCTCGGCCTGTCCGGAGCCGGAGATGCCGACCACCGCGATCATGGCGGCGACGCCGATGGCGATGCCGAGGGCGGAGAGGAAGACCCGCAGCGGGCGGGTGCGCAGCCCGGTGCCGCCGAGCCGTACGACGTCCGCGGGGCGGAGCCGGGCGGCGCGCAGCCGGGTCCGCGGCGGTGACGGCTGCCGGGCCGTGTCCGGCGTCACCGGGGCGCCCCGACCGTCGTGCTCTGCGCCGTGTCGGCGACCAGGCGGCCGTCGCGCATCTCGATGCGGCGCGGCAGCTCGGCGGCGATCTCACGGTCGTGGGTGATGACGACGACGGTCGTGCCGGCCGCGTTCAGCTCCCGGAGGAGGGTGAGCACGGCCGCGCCGGACGCCGAGTCGAGGTTGCCGGTCGGCTCGTCGGCCAGCAGCACGGACGGTTCGCCGACCACCGCGCGGGCCACCGCGACGCGTTGCCGCTCGCCGCCGGAGAGCTGGTGCGGCAGGTGGTGGACGCGGTGGCTGAGCCCGACCCGGTCGAGCGCGGCCGCCGCCCTGGCCCGGCGGCGGCGCATCGGCACGCCCGCGTAGAGCAGGCCGTCCGCCACCGAGTCGAGGACGGGGACGCCGACCGCGAGGTGGAACTGCTGGAAGACGAAACCGATCCGGGTGGCCCGCAGGGCGGACACCTCGCTGTCGGACAGCGTCGCCACGTCGTAGCCGTCGACGACCACCCGCCCGGCGGACGGGTGGTCGAGACTGCCCATGAGGTTGAGCATGCTCGACTTGCCCGAGCCCGACGGGCCCACGATGGCGACCAGTTCGCCCCGTCCGATGCTCAGGCTCACCTCGCGGACCGCGGCCACCCCGCCCGGGTAGGTCTTGGAGACCGCGTCGAACTCCACGACCGGTGTCACTCCGGGATCCTCACCTTCATGCCCGCGCGGACCGCGGGACCGCTGACCTGCACGTTCCCGTCGGCGAACAGCCCGGTCCGCACCGCGACGAACCGGCCGTCCTCGGTCTCCAGGCCGTGCCCGCCCTCGGCGAGGGCGACCAGCGCGGAGACGGGCACGCTCAGGACGTCCTTGACCTCGCGTCCCACGTACTCGACCGTGACCGGTCCGCCCTCCAACTGCCCCACGGCCTTCTGGTCCTTGAGGGTGACGGTCACCGGCAGCGTCGCCGCGGCCCCCTGCCCCTGCCCGGTGTCGCCCTCGCCGCCGCCCCCCTCGGGTGCGGTCGCCTGCCTGCCCACCGACGCCACTTCGCCCTTCACCGGGGTGCCGTCGGGCAGCTTCACCGTGACGGCCGCGCCGCGTGTCGCCCAGGCGGCGTCCGAGGCCGAGGCGTTGACGACGACCTTCCGGGCGGTGCCGGTGTACGTGAGGGCGTTCTCGCCGACGGCCGAGCCGGGCCGGACGCCGGGCCGGCCGATGCGTACCGCGCCGGAGGAGTAGATGACGTCGCCCACGCCGACCGTCCCGGTCTGGGGGAGGCGGAGCGACTTCTGCCAGCGCTTGACGGCGGCGGCGGTGCCGGTGGTGAACCGCTCGTCCACCGTGAAGCCGGTGTAGCCCAGGGAGGCGAGGTTGGTCTCGAACTGCAGGACGTCCATGCCCCGCATCTCGCGCGGCGCCTCGGGCCCGCCGGTGTCCCCGCTGGTGTCCCCGCCGGTTCCGGCGCCCCCCGGCGCCGGTGATCCGGTGGGGTCCGGGGTCTTGCCGTTCCCCTCGCCGCGCTGCTCGTCCCGGTCCCGCCCGCCGTCCTGGGCGGTCAGTCCCAGAGGGCGGTACATCGGCAGCGTCCCGTACATGAGGATCACCGGCCGGTCGTCGACCCGGAGCAGCTGGTCGCCGCGGGCGGCCGTGGTGCCCTGTTCGGGCAGCCAGGTCACCGTGCCGGTCGCCTTGACCGGCAGCGGAAGCTCCGGGCCGTACCCCAACTGGCCGTCGACCGAGGTCCGTTCGGTCAGCGTCCGCTTGGTCACCGGCACGGTGGAGCCCGCCCGGGGCGGGGCCTCGGGGCCTTCGCCGCCCCCGCCGCCGAGCCCCAGCGCGCCGACCGCCGCCACCGCCGTGACCACGAGGACGGCGGCGGAGATCAGCAGGGTGCGCCGGTGGCGCCGTACCGGACCGGCGGGTGCGCCGGACCGCCCCGGGCCGGCCGCCGTCCCGGCGGCCCCGGCTTCCGGGTCCGGGTCCGTGGCCGGGTCCGTCACGCTGTGCGTTCCGCTCATGGCTCAGCCCTTGCCCGGGCCCTGCTCGACCGGGTCGCCGATGATCGGGGCGCAGGTGCGGGCCGCCCGCTTGGCGCTCGCGGAGTTCTGGTTCCAGTCGGGCTCACCGGAGTTGTTCGCGGGCTGGTAGCCGTCCGCGTCGGGGTCGGGGAAGTCGGGGGCGCCGTTCTTCTGCATGCAGTCGGCGTACTTCTGCTGGGTCTTGATCTGTTCGGGAGTGAGCTTGGGGCGCAGCTGCTTCTCGACGGCCTCGGGGACGGTGGTGGCGAACTGCGCGCACTTCTCCTGGGCGGGCTGGAACTTCGGGTCCGCCTTCAGCGCGCGGTTGTCGCCCATCTCGACCTGCCCGAGGTTGTTCGGGTCGGGGAGGTCGAACCCGTTCTCGCGCATGCACGCGACCCACTTGCGCTGGTTCTCGACGTACTGCGCGACCTCGTCCTTGCCGCCGCCGCCCGCAGGTGCCGAGGCCGACTTCTCGCCGCCGCCCGCCGTCGGCACCTTCGCGCCGGGGTCGTCGCTGCCGCAGCCGGTCAGCGCGACCGCCAGGACCGACGCCGCCGCGGCCAGCAGTACCCGGTTCGTCCTCATCGGTTCTCCCGCTCCTCCCGCCGGGCCGGCCGCGGGTGCGGCGGGCCAGGGCCTGTCCGGCGGATCAGGCCCTGGCCGACCGTAGGCCGGAGACGATGAAGAACTCTTGAAGAACCTGTCAGGCGGTCATGCGGTCCCGTCGCCCTCCCGGCGGGCCTCCCGCAGCCGCCGGTCGAGGGCCAGCGACAGTTCCGCGTCGACCACGCTCTTGGCGAGCGGGCGGAGGCGCTCGGCGTCCTTCTCGTCGGCGTGGGCGCGGAGCACGTCGGTGAACAGGGCGGCGAGCGCGTCGGCGTGGGAGCGGACGCGGCGGCCCGCCTCCAGGACCGCGGCGAGCGGGACGCCCTCCTTGACCAGGGCCGCCGAGACGTCGAGGAGGCGCCGGCTGATGTGGACGATGTCCTCGCCGTCGGTGGCGAGGTAGCCGAGGTCCATGGCGGCCATGAGGTTCTCGGGGGTGGCCTGACCGGCGAAGTGGTCGGCGAGCTCCTGCGGGGTGAGCCGGACGGGCTCCTCCTCGGTGGGCAGGCCGAGGCCGAGGACCTCGCTGACGTCCCGGCCGGACTCGAAGGCGGTGCTGAGGTCGGCGATGCCGTTGAGGGTGTGACCGCGCTCCAGGAGGCCGGCGATGGTGCGGAGCCGGGCCAGGTGACGGTCGTCGTACCAGGCGATCCGGCCCTCGCGGCGGGGCGGCGGGATCAGCCCGCGCTCGCGGTAGAAGCGCAGGGTGCGCACGGTGATGCCGGCCTCCGTGGCCAGTTCATCCATGCGGTACTCGCGTCCGGCCGCCGGCCCGGTCGCCTGCGGTCCCCGGCCGGTCGCCCGCTCGGTCGTGCGCACGTCCGTTCGATCTCCGTCCCTGTCCGTCACCCCGCCAGCCTATGTCGTACCGCAGGTAACTTTCCTCGGTCCGACCCCTACCCATCGGTAAGGAGGTGCTCTACTCTCCCGGACAGTGCCAGTGATTGCTGGCAGAGTCGAGGTCGGTGGCGCGGGAGGCGGCGGCATGACGAAGCACGAGCACGTACGAGTGGCGGTGATCGGATCCGGATTCGGCGGCCTGGGCGCCGCGGTCCGGCTGCGCCGCGAGGGGATCACCGACTTCGTCGTCCTGGAGCGGGCCGACTCCGTCGGCGGCACCTGGCGCGACAACAGCTACCCCGGCTGCGCCTGCGACGTCCCCTCGCACCTGTACTCCTTCTCCTTCGCGCCCAACCCGGACTGGCCGCGCACCTTCTCCGGCCAGCGCCACATCCGCGCCTACCTGGAGCACGTCGCCGACACCTTCGGCCTCCGCCCGCACCTGCGGCTGAACCGCGAGGTGCTCAGGATGAGCTGGGACGCGGACGAGCTGCGCTGGGACCTCGAGACCAGCGACGGCACCTTCACCGCCGATGTGGTCGTCTCCGCGGCCGGCCCGCTGTCCGACCCGAAGATCCCCGACATCCCGGGGCTCGCGGACTTCCCCGGCAAGGTCTTCCACTCCGCCCAGTGGGACCACGACTACGACCTGCGCGGCAAGCGCGTCGCCGTGGTCGGCACCGGCGCCTCCGCCATCCAGATCGTGCCCGCGATCCAGCCCGAGGTCGGCAGGCTCACCCTCTTCCAGCGCACGCCCCCCTGGGTCATGCCGCGCATGGACCGCGCCATCACCGGCGCCGAGCGCTGGCTGCACCGCGCCGTCCCGGTCACCGGCACCCTGCGCCGCGGCCTGCTCTGGGGCATCCGCGAGCTCCAGGTCAGCGCCTTCACCAAGCGCCCCGGCGAGCTGGGCCTGGTCGAGAACCTGGCCAAGGCCAACATCGGCCGCGCCATCAAGGACCCGGCGCTGCGGGCCAAGCTGACCCCCTCGTACCGCATCGGCTGCAAGCGGATCCTGCTCTCCAACACGTACTATCCGGCGCTCGCCCAGCCGAACGTCGACGTCGTCGCCGGCGGCCTCCGCGAGGTCCGCGGCTCGACCCTGGTCGCCTCCGACGGCACCGAGACCGAGGTCGACGCGATCGTCTTCGGCACCGGCTTCCACGTCACCGACATCCCGATCGCGCACCGGGTCGTCGGCGTCGACGGGGTCTCGCTCGCCGAGACCTGGAAGGACGGCGTGGAGTCGCTGCGCGGCGCGACCGCCGCCGGCTTCCCCAACTTCATGACGATCATCGGCCCCAACACCGGCCTCGGGAACTCCTCGATGATCCTGATGATCGAGTCCCAGCTGAACTACATGGCCGACTACCTGCGCCAGCTGAAGGTCCTCGGCGGACGCGCCGCGCTCGCCGCCCGGCCGTCCGCCGTCGGCACGTGGAACCGGATGCTCCAGAACCGGATGGAGCGGACCGTGTGGAAGTCCGGCGGCTGCGACAGCTGGTACCTCGACGCCAACGGCCGCAACACCACCCTGTGGCCGGGCACCACCTCCGAGTTCCGGCGCGAGACCCGGACCGTCGACCTCGCCGAGTACGAGGTGCTGCGCGCACCGGAGAAGAAGCCCCGGCCCGCCGAGACCGCAGGCGAACGCGCCGGCCGCAAGGCCAAGACGGCGGAGGCCGCCCGATGAGCCGCCTCGCCGGAGGGGGCCCGGTGCGCCCCCAGCCCGTCCGCGAACTGACCGCCGTCTCCGCCGACGGCTCGCGCGTCCACGTCGAGGTGTACGGCCCCGAGGGCGCCCCGGCCGTGGTCCTCGCCCACGGCTGGACCTGCTCCGTCTCCTTCTGGTCGGAGCAGATCCGTGCTCTGTCCGCCGACCACCGGGTCATCGCCTACGACCAGCGCGGCCACGGCCGCAGCCCCGTCCCGGCGGGCCCGTCCGGCTACTCGACGGAGGCGCTCGCCGACGACCTGGAGGCGGTGCTCACCACCGCCCTCGCGCCCGGCGAGAAGGGCGTCGTCGCCGGCCACTCCATGGGCGGCATGACGATCATGGCGGCCGCCTCGCGCCCGGCCTTCGCGGCCCACGCCGCCGCGGCGCTGCTCTGCTCCACCGGCCCGTCGCGGCTCCCCGCCGAGTCCCTCGTCGTCCCGATGCGACCGGGCGGCCTGCGGACCCGGCTGACCACCGCGATCCTCGGCGCCCGGGCGCCCCTCGGGCCGGTCACGCCGGTCTCGAAGAAGATCCTCAAGTACGCGACGATGGGCCCCGGTTCGGCCCCCGACCGGGTCGAGGCCTGCGCCCGCATCGTGCACGCCTGCCCGCGCAAGGCCCGGGTCGGCTGGTCGCACGTGCTGGCCGAGCTCGAACTCGGCGCCGGCGTACGGGCGCTGAGCCTGCCGACCGCGGTCCTCGTCGGCACCGCCGACCGGCTGACCCCGCCGGTCCACTCCCGTCGGCTGGCCGCCGAACTGCCGCAGTGCGTGGGCCTGACCGAACTGGCCGGCATGGGTCACATGACCCCGGTGGAGGCCCCCGAGGCCGTCACCGCCCGGATCCGAGAACTGACCGGCACGTACCTGGGCAGCGGCCTGGGTGTGAAGGAGGACGCATGAGCAGGGTGAGCCTGGAAGGACAGGTGGCGGTCGTCACCGGAGCGGCCCGCGGCGTCGGCGAACTCCTCGCCCGCAAGCTGTCCGCGCGCGGCGCGAAGATCGCGCTGGTCGGCCTGGAGCCGGAGCTCCTGAAGGAGGTCGCCGGCCGGCTGCACACCGAGGCCGACTGGTGGCACGCCGACGTCACGGACCACGTGGCGATGGCGCAGGTCGCGCAGGAGGTCAAGGAGCGCTTCGGCAAGGTCGACATCGTGGTCGCCAACGCCGGTGTGGCGGCGGGCGGTCCGTTCCTGGACTCCGACCCGGACGCCTGGCGGCGGGTCATCGAGGTCAACCTGATCGGCTCCGCGGTCACCGGCCGCGCCTTCCTGCCGGTCCTCATGGAGTCGCGCGGCTACTTCCTGCAGATCGCCTCGCTGGCCGCGATGACCCCGGCGCCGATGATGACCGCGTACTGCGCGTCCAAGTCGGGCGTCGAGGCCTTCGCGCACAGCCTGCGCGCCGAGGTCGCGTACAAGGGGGTGAAGGTCGGCGTCGGCTATCTGTCGTGGACCGACACCGACATGGTGCGCGGCGCGGACCAGGACGACGTGATGAAGGAGCTGCGGCAGCGGCTGCCCTGGCCGTCCAACCGCACCTACCCGCTGGGACCGGCCGTGGACCGGATCGTCGCCGGCATCGAACGGCGCTCGGCGCACGTGTACGCCCAGTGGTGGCTGCGCGGCATGCAGTCCAGCCGGGGCTACCTGCCGGGGATCATCGCGACCGTCGGGCAGCGCGAGATGAAGCGCTTCGAGCCGCGGCTCGGCACCGTCTCCCGCGGCCTGGTGGGCGCGGGCGGCGCGGCCGACGAGCAGGCCCGCACGGCCCCCCGGTGACGGTGCGTGGCTGATCGAAATGCGTGCTGTGTCCGGCCGTGTCAGGGTGGTGGAGGCCCAGGGGCGCCACAAAGCCCCGTATCCCTCACCCCCCACTAGGAGTGGACCACATGGGCATGCAGGACCAGTTCAAGGACAAGGCCGAAGAGCTGAAGCAGCGGGCGCGGCAGGCGAAGAACGAAGCCTCCGAGCGCGCGTCGCAGATGCAGGACCGCCAGCAGCGCGACGAGCAGCCCCGCCGCCAGGAGCACCAGCAGCAGCGGCAGCAGCAGCAGCGTCGCGAGGACGAGAGCGCCTGACGGCGCACGTCGTCCACTGACGAGCTGACGTCGGTCGGAAAGGCGCACCCGGGACGCCGGGTGCGCCTTTCGCATGTCCGCTGCCGTGTCCGGCTTCCGGCAGGGCCTGCCGCTCAGCTCCGCGGCGGGAGCTTCGGCCGGGAGCGGTCGGGGATGTCGGTGTGCCCGGGCGGGGCGGCCGCGGGAGCCTCGTCCAGCAGCTCCACCGCCAGCTCGACCGCGTCCGCCAACTGGGCGTGCCGCCCCTCCGCCCAGTCCAGCGGGGTGCGCAGCACGGACACGTCCGGCTCCACGCCGTAGTTCTCGATCGACCAGCCGTACTCGGGGAACCAGGCCGCGTTCATCGGCACCGTGATCTGCGTGCCGTCGCCCAGCCGGTGGCGTCCCGTCATGCCGACCACGCCGCCCCAGGTCCGCTGGCCGACCACCGGGCCGAGCCCGAGCAGCTTGAACGCGGCGGTGATCATGTCGCCGTCGGAGGAGGTGGCCTCGTCGGCGAGCGCCACCACGGGGCCGCGCGGGGCGTTGGAGGAGTACGAGACGGGCTGGGCGTTGCGGGTGAGGTCCCAGCCGAGGATCCGGCGGGTCAGCTTCTCCACCACCAGCTCGCTGATGTGGCCGCCGGCGTTGCCGCGCACGTCCACGATCAGGGCCGGCCGGGAGACCTCCATCCGCAGATCGCGGTTGAACTGGGCCCAGCCCGAGCCGCCCATGTCGGGGATGTGCAGATAGCCGCACCGTCCGCCGCTGAGCTCGTGGACCACGGCGCGCCGCTTGGTCACCCAGTCCTGGTAGCGCAGCGGCCGTTCGTCGACGAGCGGCACGACGGCGACCCGGCGGGAGGGGCCTTCGCCCGAGAGAAGGGAGGAACTCGAAGAGCCTTCCATGGAAGGGGGGTGGTGGGAGACGGGTGGGAGGAACGTGAGCTCGACCGTGGTGCCGCCCGTACCGGCGAGCAGCGGGTACGGGCCGGCCACCGGGTCCACCGGGCGGCCGTCGACGTGGGTGAGCACGGCGCCCTCGCGGATGCCGGTGCCGGCCAGCGGGGAGCGGGCCTTGGAGTCGGAGGAGTCGCCGGCGAGGATCCGCTTGACCATCCACCCGCCGTCGCGCGGCACGAAGTTGGCGCCGAGCAGCCCCTGCGGCCGCTGGTAGTGCGGCGGGCCCTCGTTGCGGCGGGCGGGGGTGACGTACGCGTGGGAGGTGCCGAGTTCGCCGAGGACCTCGCGCAGCAGATCGGCGAAGTCGTCGGGGGAGGCGACCCGTTCGACCAGCGGCCGGTACTGGTCGAGGACGGCGGTCCAGTCGATCCCGCACATGTCCGGGTCCCAGAAGTAGGCGCGGATGATCCGGCCCGCCTCGTCGAAGGCCCCGCGCCACTCCGCCCCCGGCTCGACGGTGTGCAGGATGCGCCGCAGGTCCAGATAGACCGTGGAGTCGTGGTCGCCGGGCTCGGTCGCCGGGACCGCGCGCAGCTCGCCCTCGTCGACGACGACCAGCCGGGAGCCGTCGCCGCTGACCGCGAACCAGTCGAGGTGGCCGACGAGTTCGGTCTTGCGGGCCCGGGTGAGGTTGAAGTGCTCCAGGGTGGGCCGTCCGGACGTGTCCGCCGGGTTGACGAAGGTCTCGCCGAGCGCGCCGGAGATGGGCCAGCGCAGCCAGACGAGGCCGCCGCCGCTGACCGGGTGCAGCGCCGAGTACTTCGAGGCGGCCACCGGGAACGGCGTGACCCGGCTCTCCAGTCCCTCGACCTCCACCATCACCGCGCCGTCCGCGCCCTCGCCCTCCACCGGGTCGAGCCCGCCCGCGGCCGGCCGGCCCTCCGGGGAGAGCGCGAACGGCGAGGGCGTCGCGGAGGAGAGCGGCACCAGGTACGGGCGGCAGCCCAGGGGGAACGACAGATCGCCGGTGTGCACGTCGTACACCGGGTCGAAGCCGCGCCAGGACAGGAAGGCGAGATAGCGGCCGTCCCGCGTGAAGACCGGGTTCTCGTCCTCGAAGCGGCCGTTGGTGACGTCCACGATGATCCGCTCGCCCGGTCCGGCGATCCGCGCCATCTTGATCGACCGCAGCGAGCGGCCGATGCCCGGGTGCGACCAGGTCAGCCAGGTGCCGTCGGGGGCGAACGCCAGGTCGCGGACCGGGCCGTTGACGGACCGGATCAGCTCGGTGACCTCCCTGTCGGCGTCCTCGGAGGTGTCGAGGAGCAGCAGCCGCCCGTCGTTGGAGGCGATCGCGAGCCGTTCCCCGTCGGGGTCGGCGACCAGCTCCTCCACCCGGCCCAGCTCGCCCGCCGCGAGTCGGCGCGGTGCGCGGTCGCCGCTGGCCCGGGGCAGGTACGCGATCTCGACGGCGTCCTCGCCCTCGGCGTCCGTCACGTACGCCAGCTGGCCGCTGCTGCCCAGCATCTCCGGCAGCCGCACCCGGATGCCCGGGGTGTCGGTGATGGTGCGGGCCGGTCCGTCGCGATGGGTCAGCCAGTACAGGCTGCCGCGCACCCCGACCGCGCTGGCCCGCCCGGTCTCGTCGACGGCGATCGCGTCCACGTGGTGGGCGGCCGGGACCTGGTACGGACGGCGGCCGGCCCGCTGGCCGCCGAGCCGGACCTCCAGCTTCCGCGGGGCGGAGCCGGGGGTCAGCTCGTCGACGATCCACAGTTCGCCGGCGCACTGGTAGACCACCCGCCGCCCGTCGCTGGAGGCGTTGCGGGCGTAGAAGGCGTCGTGGTCGGTGTGCCGGAGCAGGTCGGTGCCGTCGGGCCGGCAGGAGTACAGATTGCCGACGCCCTCGTGGTCGGAGAGGAAGGCGATCCGCCCGGCCACGAACATCGGCGCGTCGAACTGGCCGTCCAGCTGCGGCAGCAGCCGCTCGCCGTGCAGCCAGAGCCGGCCGGTCGCCCCGCCCCGGTACCGCTTCCAGGAGGCCGGCTCGTACGCCGGGCGGCCGGTGAGCAGCAGGGTGCGCCGCTCGCCCTCCATGTCGGCGACGGCGATGTGCGAGGCCGGGCCCCAGGGCAGCCGCAGGCCGGGGGAGCCGTCGGTGGGCACGGTGTAGGCCCAGGAGAAGTGCGCGAAGGGCTGGCCGTGCGAGGCGACGGCGAGGATGTCGCCGTCCGGGCCCCAGCCGCAGACCCGGGTGTCGGTGGTCCCCCAGTGGGTGAGCCGGCGGGCCGGGCCGCCGTCGACCGGGGCGAGATGGATCTCGGGGTCGAGGCTGCGCCAGCTCGTGTACGCGATGTGCGTCCCGTCGGGGGAGAACCGGGGGTGCCCGACCCGGGTCCGGTCGACGGTCAGCCGCCAGGCGCGGCCGGGCCGCTCGCCGGCGGGCGCGAGGGGGGCGATCCAGAGGTCGTCCTCGGCGGCGAAGCACAGCAGGTCGTCGTGGAGGTGCGGGCAGCGGAGATACGCGACGTCGTCACTCACTCGTCAATGCTTTCCGCGCGGAGGGGGTGCGGCAACTCGTACGTGTGGCCGAGGACACGTACGAAACGGTTTCGTTTCGCTCGGGCACGGCGTACCGTCGTGGTGTACGAAACCGTTTCGTTCGGCTCGTTCGGGCGGAGGAGGAGGCCGGTCATGGCAGCACGCAGCAGACTCACCCCCGAGCGGGAGTCCGAGCTGTACGAGGCCGTGCTCGATCTGCTCCGCGAGGCCGGCTACGACGGCCTCACCATGGACGCCGTCGCCTCCCGCACCCACTCCAGCAAGGCCACCCTCTACCGCCAGTGGGGGAGCAAGGCCGAGCTCGTCGCCAAGGCGCTGCGCAGCAACAAGCCCGTCAGTCTCGCCGAGATCGACACCGGCTCCCTGCGCGGGGACTTCCTCACGATGGTGGAGCGCAGCGACACCTGCCAGATGGAGAAGGACTCCGCGCTGATGCGGGGTCTGGCCCATGCCGTCCACGAGAACCCCGACCTCCACCAGGCGCTCCGCGAGCTGCTGATCGAGCCCGAGATGACCGGACTCGACGAGCTGCTGCGCAGGGCGGTGGACCGGGGTGAGGTCCGTGCCGACAACCCGGCGCTGAAGCTCGTTCCCCACATGCTGATCGGTGCGGTGGTCACCCGCCCGCTGATCGACGACCGACCGGTCGACCAGGAGTTCCTGGCGACCTATCTCGACGCCGTCGTGTTCCCCGCACTGGGCGTCTGAGCGCACCTCACGCACCACGCGCACGCAACGCACCACGCGCACGCAACGCACCACGCGCACGCAATGCACCACGCGTGTACGTAACGCACCACGCGCACGCAACGCACCACTCGTACCTCGCGCACCGCCCGTCCCACCTGACGTCGCACCGCTCACGCCGTCGGGCCGGCTCCCCATGCCCTGTTCCTCTCACACCGGGAGTACGCCCCCGTGGCCACGTTCCTCTACAAGCTCGGCCGCGCCGCCTTCCGGCGCCGCCGGCTCGTCGCCCTGATCTGGGTGGCGCTGCTCGCCCTCGCGGGCGTCGGCGCCGCCACCGCGCCCGCCGCGACCTCCGCGTCCTTCTCGATACCCGGCACCGAGGCCCAGCGCGCCTTCGACCTGCTCGAAGAGCGTTTCCCCGGAGCCGGAGCCGACGGAGCGACCGCCCGGGTCGTCTTCAAGGCGCCCGACGGCCAGAAGATGACCGACCCGGCGAACAAGGCCCGGGTCATGGAGGCCGTGGGCGACCTGAAGTCCGGCTCCGGCCAGATCGCCCGGGTCACCGACCCGTACACCGCCCAGGCCGTCTCCCGCGACGGCTCGACCGCGTACGTCTCCGTCAACTACAAGGTCAACGCCATGGAGTTGACCGACGAGACCCGTGAGGCCCTGAAGCAGACCGGACACGACGCCCAGGGCGAAGGGCTGACCGTCGAGATCGGCGGCGACGCCCTGCAGACCATGCCGGACCCCGGCGGGGTCGGCGAGATCGTCGGTGTGATCGTCGCGGGCGTGGTGCTCGTGATCACCTTCGGCTCGCTGGTGGCCGCCGGGCTGCCGCTGCTCACCGCGATCATCGGCGTCGGCATCGGCGTCTCCACGATCACCGCCCTGGCGAGCGCGCTCGACCTCGGCTCCACCACCTCCACGCTCGCGATGATGATCGGCCTCGCGGTCGGCATCGACTACGCGCTGTTCATCGTCTCCCGCTACCGGGCCGAGCTGGCCGAGGGCCGGGACCACGAGGACGCCGCGGGCCGGGCCACCGGCACGGCGGGCTCCGCGGTGGTGTTCGCCGGTCTGACCGTCGTCATCGCGCTGGTCGGCCTGGCCGTCGTCAACATCCCGATGCTGACCAAGATGGGCTTCGCCGCGGCCGGCACGGTCGTGATCGCCGTCCTGATCGCGCTCACCCTGATCCCCGCGCTGCTCGGCTTCGCCGGCGGCAGGGTGGTCGGCCGCAAGCAGCGCAAGGCCGGTGCGGTGCCCCTGGAGAAGCAGGAGCAGGACGGCGGCAAGCCGAACATGGGCACCCGCTGGGCCCGCTTCGTGATCCGCCGCCCGGTGATCGTGCTGCTGGTCGGTGTGCTCGGTCTCGGCGCGATGGCGCTGCCCGCGGCCTCGCTGGAGATGGGCCTGCCGGACGACGGGGTGAAGCCGGTCTCCGCGACCGAGCGCCGCGCGTACGACCTGCTGTCGGACGGCTTCGGCCCCGGCTTCAACGGCCCGCTGCTGGTCGTCGTGGACGGCGACAAGGCCGCCGCGGACGGGACGGTCGCGAAGATCAAAGGCCTGGACGGGGTCGTCGCGGTCACCCCGCCGACGCCGAACAAGACCGGCGACACCTCCGTGATCACCGTGATCCCGAAGGACCGCCCGGCCTCGGTCGAGACCGAGGACCTGGTCCACGACATCCGGGACGCGACCGGCGACGAGGTCCTGGTCACCGGCGCGACCGCGATGAACATCGACTTCTCGCAGAAGATGAACGACGCCCTGCTGCCCTACCTGGCACTCGTCGTCGGCCTCGCCTTCCTGCTCCTGACGGTGGTCTTCCGCTCGATCCTGGTCCCGCTGAAGGCGGCCCTCGGCTTCCTGCTCTCGGTGGTCGCCGCCCTCGGCGCGGTCGTCGCGGTCTTCCAGTGGGGCTGGCTGGGCAGCCTGTTCGGCGTCGAGCAGACCGGCCCGATCATGTCGATGATGCCGATCTTCATGGTGGGCGTGGTCTTCGGCCTGGCGATGGACTACGAGGTCTTCCTCGTGACCCGGATGCGCGAGTCGTACGTCCACGGGGCGCGCCCCGGCGAGGCGATCGTCACCGGCTTCCGGCACGGCGCGCGGGTGGTCACGGCCGCCGCGGTGATCATGATCGCCGTCTTCGCGGGCTTCATCGGCTCCAGCGAGCAGATGGTCAAGATGATCGGCTTCGGCCTGGCGGTGGCGGTGCTGTTCGACGCCTTCGTGGTGCGGATGGCGATCGTGCCGGCGGTGCTCGCGCTGCTCGGTCACAAGGCCTGGTGGCTGCCGAAGTGGCTGGACCGGGCGCTGCCGAACGTGGACGTGGAGGGCGAGGGCCTGGCGAAGGGCTCCGCCGATTCCGACGCGGACTCCGGCTCGGAGTCCGGTGAGCGGGAGCTCGTGAAGGTCTGACGCTCCCCGAGGGGGACGCGTACGCCGTCAGCGCGCCGAGACCGGTGTGCCGGCGGCGTACGTGTGCCGGAGGAAGCGGAGGAGTACCGCGGTGTCGAACTGGACCACCGCGACCCCGTCGGCGGTGTGGAACTCGACGACCGTCTGCACCCGGCCGCACGGCCAGACGCCGACATCGCCGCGGCGGTCGGGGGCGCGCAGCCCGGATTCGAGGAGGGCGCGCGGGAAGGTCCAGGAGACGCCGCCGGGGAAGGCGAAGCGGACGGCCGACGGATCGGATGCCGGATCGTAGAAGAGGGCGACGGGAACGGCCCGGGACAGCGGGGCGTCGGTGACGATCCGGCCCTTGGCGTGGTCCTCGACCGGGGGGTCTTCGGTGGCGGAGCTCATCGCGGACTCCTCACATCCGTCCTTTTTGTCATCTAATCTTCCATGTTCCCTCTCTTTTGCCCCGCAGGGGTGCGGGTCATGCCGATCTCGGGGAAGTGCCGGGAAGAGGGTCGGGGTGAGCCGGGGAGGGCGTCCTGTGATCCATGCGTTCTTGCACATCGTTCGCAACAGGCCGCATCATCGTGTCCGTGCATGTACCTGACGGATTCATCAACGCCCCCATGTCGGCCGCAGCCGGCGTCGTCGCCGCCGGAGCGGTCGCCGTCGGCCTGCGCGGCGCCCGCCGCGAACTCGACGAGCGCACCGCGCCGCTGGCCGGCCTCGTCGCGGCCTTCATCTTCGCCGTGCAGATGCTGAACTTCCCGGTCGCCGCCGGGACCAGCGGACACCTGCTCGGCGGCGCGCTCGCCGCGATCCTCGTCGGGCCCTACACCGGCGTGCTCGTCATCGCCGTCGTCCTGCTGATGCAGGGCGTCCTGTTCGCCGACGGCGGCCTGACCGCGCTGGGCGTCAACATCACCGTCATGGGCGTCGTGACCGTCCTCGTCTCGTACGCCCTCTTCCGCGGCCTGGTGAAGATCCTGCCGCGCACCCGCCGCTCCGTGACCGGCGCCGCCTTCGCCGCCGCGCTCGTCTCCGTACCGGCCTCCGCCGCCGCCTTCACGCTCGTGTACGCGGTCGGCGGCACCACCGACGTGCCCCTCGGCAAGGTGCTGACCGCCATGGTCGGCGTGCACACCCTCATCGGCCTCGGCGAGGCCGCGATCACCATGCTCACCGTCGGC
The DNA here is from genome assembly GCF_045348655.1 of Streptomyces solicamelliae. Taxonomy (NCBI): domain Bacteria; kingdom Bacillati; phylum Actinomycetota; class Actinomycetes; order Kitasatosporales; family Streptomycetaceae; genus Streptomyces; species Streptomyces solicamelliae. The sequence goes on along the minus strand of NZ_CP160404.1, from coordinate 2,931,552 downwards.
GCGGTCGTCGCCGTCCGCCCCGACCTGGTCTTCGGCGCCCGCGGCCTGCGGGCCCCGCTGAAGCTGCGGGTCGGCGGCGAACTCGTCGACGCCGCCCCGGCGGAGCCGGAACCCACGACGGCCGGCTCCCCGAAGAAGCTCTGGATCGGCGGCCTGGCCACGGCCCTCCTCCTCGCCGGCTTCGTCTCGTTCTACGCCTCCGCCAGCCCCGACGGCCTGGAGAAGGTCGCCGCCGACCAGGGCATCGACAAGAACGTGGAGGAGCACGCCGCGGCGGACTCCCCGCTCGCCGACTACGCCGTCAAGGGCGTGGAGGCCGTCCGCGTCTCCGGCGGTCTCGCCGGGACGATCGGCGTCGGCGCGACCCTCGCGGTCGGCACCGGTGTCTTCTGGGCCGTCCGGCGGCGCCGGGACGCCGAGGCCGGGGCGCGGGCCTGACATGGGAGCGGGCCACGCCCACAAGCTCTACCGGCACGCGCACTCGCCGGTCCACGAACTGCCCCCGCACACCAAGCTGGTCGCCGTCCTCGGCTTCGTCGTGGTCGTGGTCTCCACGCCGCGCGAGGCGATGTGGGCCTTCGCCGCGTACGCGATGCTGCTCGCCGCGGTCGCGGCGGCGGCCCGCGTCCCGGCCGGGTTCCTGCTGCGCCGGCTGGTGATCGAGGTGCCGTTCGTGGCCTTCGCGTTCCTCATGCCGTTCGTCGTCCCCGGCGAGCAGACCACCGTCCTCGGCGTCCCGCTCTCCGTGCCCGGACTGTGGGGCGCGTGGAACGTGCTCGCCAAGGGCACCCTCGGCGTCGCCGCCTCCGTGCTGCTCGCCTCCACCACCGAACTGCGCGAACTGCTCCTCGGACTGCAGCGGCTCAAGCTGCCGCCGCTGCTCGTCCAGATCGCCTCGTTCATGATCCGCTACGGCGACGTGATCACCGACGAGCTGCGCCGGATGTCGATCGCCCGCCGCTCCCGCGGCTTCGAGGCGCGCGGCGTCCGGCACTGGGGGGTGCTCGCCAAGACCGCGGGCGCGCTCTTCATCCGCTCCTACGAGCGCGGCGAACGCGTCCACCTCGCCATGGTCAGCCGCGGCTACACCGGCACCATGCCGGTGATCGACGAGGTGACCGCCACCCGCGCCCAGTGGGCCCGCGCCGTCGCGCTTCCCGCCGCCGCCCTGCTCGTCTGCCTGTTGGGATGGACCACCGTATGACCGCCTCCCTCGACGTACGCGGGCTCGCGTACGCGTACCCCGACGGCCACCAGGCCCTGTTCGGCGTCGACCTGACCGTCGCCCGCGGCGAACGCGTCGCGCTGCTCGGCCCCAACGGCGCCGGCAAGACCACCCTCGTCCTGCACCTCAACGGCATCCTCACCGGCGGCGCGGGCACGGTGACCGTCGCCGGGCTGCCGGTCGCGAAGAAGAACCTGGCCGAGATCCGCCGCCGCGTCGGCATCGTCTTCCAGGACCCGGACGACCAGCTGTTCATGCCGACCGTCCGCGAGGACGTGGCCTTCGGCCCGGCCGCCGCCGGGCTGCGCGGCGCGGAGCTCGACGCCGTGGTGCGGCGCGCGCTGGAGCGCGTCGGCATGGCGGAGTACGCCGACCGGCCCCCGCACCACCTGTCGTTCGGGCAGCGCCGCCGGGTCGCCGTCGCCACCGTGCTGGCGATGGAGCCGGAGATCCTCGTCCTCGACGAGCCGTCCTCCAACCTCGACCCGGCCTCCCGCCGCGAACTCGCCGACATCCTGCGCTCCCTGGACGTCACCGTCCTGATGGTCACCCACGACCTGCCGTACGCCCTGGAGCTCTGCCCGCGCTCGGTGATCCTCAGCGACGGGGTGATCGCCGCCGACGGCGCCACCCAGGACGTGCTCTGCGACGACGCGCTGATGCGCCGGCACCGGCTGGAGCTGCCGTTCGGCTTCGACCCGCGGTCCGTGACAATGGGGTCGTGACCGACGACCGCATGGGCTCCCTGCGCCTGGACGACCAGCTGTGCTTCGCGCTGTACGCGGCCCAGCGGGCCGTCACCACCGCGTACCGCCCGCTGCTCGACGAGCTGGGCCTCACGTACCCGCAGTACCTGGCGATGCTGGTGCTCTGGGAGCGGGACGCGATCCTCGTACGGGAGCTGGGCGCGGCCCTGAAGCTGGACTACGGCACGGTCTCGCCGCTGCTCAAGCGGCTGGAGGCGGCCGGTCTGGTGCGCCGGGAGCGGACGGCGGCCGACGAGCGCGCCGTACGGATCGGGCTCACCGAGCGGGGCGCGGCGCTGCGGGCGCGCGCCGAGGCGGTGCCGGCGGAGCTGGTCGAGCGGACCGGGCTCGCCGGTCCGGACATCGCCCGGCTGCGGGCGGAGCTGCACGACCTGGCGGCGCGCGCGGCGGGCTGATCGGGGCGGGTGGGGCGCGCTGATTCGCACGCCCGCCTACCTGGGGGTAACCGGGTTTCCGTCCTTCCTATACCTTGTGCGCGATGTAGTTGTGCACAGCGCAACCCTGGGGAGGGACCATGAGCGACCGGGCGGACAGCCGGCCCACGAAGATCATGTACGTGGCCGAGGCCACCGCGCACGGCGGCCGGAACGGCTACGTCACCAGCCACGACGGCCGGATCGAGATGCGCCTCGCGATGCCGCCCGCCCTCGGTGGCGACGGGCAGGGCACCAATCCGGAACAGCTCTTCGCGGCCGGCTACAGCTCCTGCTTCCACAACGCGCTCGTGCTCGTCGGCCGCCGGGCCGGCTACGACCTGTCCGGATCGACCGTCGCCGCGAAGGTCGGCATCGGCCCCAACAAGACCCAGGGCTACGGGCTCGCCGTCGCGCTCAGCGTCTCGCTGCCGCTGGTCGACCAGGAGCTCGCGGCCGGACTCGTCGACGCCGCGCACCAGGTCTGCCCGTACTCGAACGCCACCCGGGACAACATCGAGGTCTCGATCGTCCTGAGCTGACCCGCTCCCGCCCGCGGACCACCCCGGAATCGGACCCCGCGCCCCCCGCGTTGCACCATGGGAGCGCACGTACGAGAGGGAGAGTGGGGACGTGGACGTCCAGGGCACGGTGACGGCCGGGTACGAACCGGTCAGGGACGCGTTCCTGCGGAACTTCGAGCAGCGCGGTGAGCGCGGCGCGGCGCTCGCCGTGTACCGCGACGGCGCCAAGGTCGTCGACCTGTGGGCCGGCACGCGGGACGCCGCCGGCAGCGACGCGCCCTGGGCGCTGGACACCGCGCAGGTCGTCCGCTCCGCCACCAAGGGCGTCGCCGCCGCCGTGCCCCTGCTGCTCCACCAGCGGGGGCGGCTCGACCTGGACGCGCCCGTCGGCTCGTACTGGCCCGAGTTCAAGGCCGCAGGCAAGGACCGGGTCACCGTGCGCCAGCTGCTCGCACACCGCGCCGGGCTGCCGGTGCTCGACCGGCCGCTCACCCTGGAGGAGGCCGTCGACCGGGAGGCCGGGTTCGCGGCGGTCGCCGCGCAGGCCCCCGTCTGGGAGCCCGGCACCGCGCACGGCTACCACGCGCACACCTTCAGCTGGCTCGTCGGCGGACTGGTCCACCGGGTCACCGGCCGCACCATCGGCCGCTGGGTCGACGAGGAGATCGCCCGCCCGCTCGGCCTCGACCTGTGGATCGGGCTGCCGGACGAGGAGGCCCACCGGGTCGGCCGGCTCGGCCCGGTCGAGGAGATCGCCCCCACCGACGGCACGGACGGCGGCGCCCTCCGGCTGCGGCCCAAGCGCGCCGTCACCGCCGCCTACGACGACCCCGCCTCGCTGACCCGCCGGGCCTTCGGCGTCATCCGGCCCGCGCCCGACGAGAACAACCCGGTCTACCGGGCCGCCGAACTCCCCGGCTCCGCCGGCATCGCCACCGCCCGCGCGCTGGCCCGCTTCTACGCCGCGACCATCGGCCCGGTCGACGGCCACCGCCTCTTCGCCCCGGCCACCGTGGCCCTGGCCCGTACCGAGGAGTCCGCCGGAGCCGACAAGGTGCTGGTCGTCGGCACCCGCTTCGGCCTCGGCCACATGCTGCACGGACCCGCCTCCCCGCTGCTCGGCCCCGGTTCCTTCGGCCACCCGGGGCGCGGCGGCTCGCTGGGCTTCGCGGACCCGGAGAGCGGCGTCGCGTTCGGGTACGTCACCAACGGGATGCGCAAGACCGTCACCGCCGACCCCCGAGCGCAGGCGCTGATCCGGGCGGTACGTTCGGTGCTGTGACGGATCTGACGGAACGTTTCCAGGGGCACACCGCGCTGGTCACCGGAGCGGCCCGGGGCATCGGCGCGGCCACCGCGCGCCGGCTCGCCGCCGAGGGCGCGACGGTCCTCGTCGCCGACGTGGACGTCGAGGCGGCGGAGGAGACCGCGGCCGGCATCCCCCGCGCGGTCGCGCTGTGCTGCGACGTCGGCGACCGCGCGTCGGTCGAGGCGGCCTTCGGGTACGCGGCCGAACACCACGGCGGCCTGGACGTGCTGGTCAACAACGCGCTGGCGCGGGTCGTCCCGCCCGAGGTCCCCTTCGAGGACGAACCCGACGACCCCTGGACGCTGAACCTCGCCGTCACGCTGATGGGCGCGGTGCGCTGCGCGCGCGCCGCGCTGCCGCTGCTCGCCGCCTCGGGGCGCGGCGCGATCGTCAACATCGGCTCGGTCAACGCCGAGCAGGACTTCGGCGGCCACGCCTACAGCGCCGCCAAGGCCGGGCTCGGCTCCTTCACCCGCACCCTCGCCGGCGAGGCCGCGCCGCGCGGCGTCCGGGTCAACCAGATCAACCCCGGCACCATCGCCACCCGCGCCTGGGAGGGACGCGAGGACCAACTCGAGGCGCTGGGACGCCGCGTCTATCCCCTGGGCCGCGTGGGCCGCCCCGAGGACGTCGCGGCAGCGGTCGCCTTCCTCGCCTCCACGGACGCCTCCTGGATCACCGGCACCACCCTCCGCGTCGACGGCGGCCTCCTCGCGGTGAACACCGCCTTCGGCATGGCCCGCGGCGAACGCTGACCCCGGCCCCGCGCGGCGCGACGAGCCCGTCACCACTTGTCCCGCTCGTACGGCTTCGGCAACGCCTCCAGGGCCCCGGCGGCCCGCAGCTCGCGGTTGACGTCGAGGATGACGTCGATCGAGGGCTCGCGGGTCCCGCCGTAGGTCAGGTCGACGATCAGCCCGCCACGGGCTGTCCGGCTGTACTCCGCGGGCAGCCCTTCGGGGGCCAGAGCGGCGCGGTTGGCGGAGAGGTAGACGGCGCGCCCGCAGCGCGGGGCGGAGTTGTCGAGGTCGAATTCCTCCTTGACCGCCCGGTATTCGGCCCGGCGGTACACCTTGCCGTGGTCGATGTCCCAGGCGTCCGCAAGGATCCGCAGTATTTCGTGCGCGCGGCGAAGGGCCGGCACGGCATCGTCCTGGACGACACGGGAGGAAAAGCTCAACGCGACGTTGCTCCCCACCCATTGCGTCTGGCCTCCGGCGCGGACGGACAGTTCCACCAGAGGCATACCGGCCTGTCTCGTCCGGAGGGACGCCGAGTAGCCGATGTACGGAGCATCGTGCGCGCGGTTCTCCCGCTCCAGGTACTCGGTCAGCGCGGGCGCGGAGACCGGAACGAACTCCCGTGAGGACGCGTGCGACGCCGCGTCGTGGCACCAGCTGCCCAGAATTCCTTCGCCCGTCGATTCCAGCGCGGCGAAGGTCTCTGCCCATTGCGCCGCCACCTGTCGGGGGCCTTCCGGACGTTTGCCCCAGCTGCCGTTGACGACGAAGTCCACCATGTCCCGCCCCTCAGCTCGTCGTCAGCATCAGTCCGATGCCGACCACCATCATGCCCGCCGCGGCGATGCGCGGGCCGCCGAAGCGTTCCTTGAAGAAGAGGGTGCCTATCGCGGCGCCGACGATGATCGAGGACTCGCGGAGGGCGGCGATCGGGGCGAGCGGGGCCTTGGTCTGGGCCCAGAGGACGAGGAGGTACGCGGCGACCGAGAGGACCGCGCCGAGGAGGCCGCGGGCGGCGTGGGGGCGCAGTTGGGGGAGCAGGGCGGCTCCGCGGCGGTACGCGGTGTAGGCGGGGATCGCCGAGCCCTGCAGGAGCATCAGCCAGGCCATGAAGCCGAGCGGGGTGCCCGAGGCGCGGACGCCGACGCCGTCCACGACCGTGTACCCCGCGATCGTCAGGCCCGTGCCGAGCGCCGCGAGCAGGGCCGGCCAGTCCGGACGGCGGCCCGAGCCGCGGATGCCCCACAGGGCGAGGCCGGTCAGGCCCGCGCAGGCCACCGCGACGCCCGCGAGCTGCGGCGTGTCCGGGATCTCGTGCAGGAAGAGCGCCGCGAGGAGAGTCACCACGAGCGGGGCGGTGCCGCGGGCGATCGGGTACATCTGCCCGAAGTCGCCCAGCGTGAACGACCGCATCAGCAGCGCCTGATAGCCGATGTGCAGCGCCGCCGACGCGATCAGGTACGGCCACGCCTCCGCCGCCGGCATCGGTACGAAGAACAGCGCCAGGGCGCCGAGCAGCGCCCCGCCGCCTGAGATCAGCGTGAAGGAGATGAGCTGATCCTTGATGTGATGGGCGATCGCGTTCCAACTGGCATGCGTCACCGCGGCGATCAGGACCGCGGCGACGACCAGAGGCGTCACGCCGTACGCTCGCGGACGTCCGCCAGGGTGGCACCCGCGTGGGCGATCAGCGTCCTGGGCTCCATCGGGAACACCGTGTGCGGGGTGCCCGCCGCCGCCCACACCACGTCGTGGTCGAGCAGGGCGCGGTCGGCCAGGACCCGGGTCCTGGTGCGGTGCCCGAACGGCGGGACGCCGCCGATCGCGTACCCGGTCGTCTCGCGCACGACCGTCGCGTCGGCCCGGGTCACCTTCCCCGCCCCCAACTCCGCCCGCACCCGCTCCAGATCGACCCGCGAGGAGCCGTCCATCAGGACGAGCACCGGAACGCTGTCCGCCGCGAAGATCAGCGACTTGACGATCTCCGAGACGTCGCAGCCGATGGCCGCAGCGGCCTCGGCGGCGGTACGGGTGGCGTCCGGGAAGCGCCGGACCTCGGCCTCGATGCCGAGGTCCTTCAGCGCGGCGGCGAACTGGGGGTGCGCGAGCGAATCGGTCATGGCGTGCACGCTAGCGGTACGTGTAGGGGCCATGCGAGCCCGATTCACCCCCGGCCGCCGGGCTGCCGCTACCGCGCGTTCAGCACCTTCGCCACGACCAGGCCCGCCGAGTCCCCGCCGTGGCCGCCCTCCTGCACGACCGCCGCGGCGGCGAGGTCGTCGGCGTAGCCGGTGAACCAACTGTTGGACGTCGCCTGGTTGTCGACCTCCGCCGAGCCGGTCTTCGCGCCCTTGTTGCCGCCCACGCTCGCCATCGCCTTCGCGGCGGTGCCGCTGGTCGCCGTCCGCCGCATCATCGCGCGCAACTGCTGCGCGACGGAGTCGGGCAGGGAGCGGGAGGCCGTGGCGATCTTCCGGTCGTCGAGATCCCTGGGCACGATGATCGGCTGCTTGAACGTGCCGTTCTTCGCGGTGGCGGTGATGGACGCGATGTTGAGCGCGTTCATCTGGACGGTGCCCTGCCCGATGTACTGCGCCGCCGCGACGCCGCCGGTCTCCTCGGGGATCGAGCCGTCGGACGTGGTGACGCCGGACTGCCAGTCGAGGCCGATGCCGAAGACGTCGGCGGCCTCCTTGCCGAGGGCGGCGTCGTCCTTGACGTCGTCGATGAGCTTGATGAAGGCGGTGTTGCAGGAACGGGAGAAGCTCTCCGCGAAGGTCTTGCCGGTGAGGGCGAAGTGGTCGAGGTTGTGGAAGCTTCTGCCGTAGTACATGGCGTCCTTCGGGCACTCCGCGACCCGGTCCGCGCCCACCAGCCCCTTCTCCAGCAGCAGCGCCGCCGTGACGATCTTCAGCGTGGAGCCGGGGGCCTGCTTGCCCTGGAAGGCGGCGTTGAAGCCGGCCGCCGGGCTGTTGGCGACGGCGCGGATCTCGCCGGTGGTCGGCTTGATCGCGACGACCGACGCCTGGCCGTACTGCTTCACCGCCCGTTCGGCGGCGGCCTGTACGTCCGCGTCGATGGTGGTCTGGAGCTTGCCGGGCTCGCCCTTCACGAGGGTGAGCAGGGTGCTGTCGGGGACGTTCGCCTCGCTCGACTCGAGGACGGTCTCGACACCGGCCCTGCCGCCGGACCTCGCCCCGTACTTGGTGCGCAGCTCGTCGAGGACGGTGCCGAGCGAGGGGTACTTCTCGCGGGTCAGCTCGCGGCCCTTGCGGTCGACGGCCTTGATCTCGGCGGACTTGGCGGCGCCGGTGCGCAGGGTGGTCGTCTTGGTCAGGCGCGGGTGGATGACGGACGGCTGCCAGTCGACGAGCGGGCGGCCGGTGGTCAGTCCGCGGACGACGGTGAGCTGGGAGGTGTACGTCCAGGGCTTCGAGGTCCCCTCGAAGGTCACCGTGGCGTTCACCGTGAACGGCACCTTCGCGCCGACGGGCTTCCCGGGCGTGATGACGGCCTTGGACACCCCCGCCTCGGCCCGGTAGCCGGCGACGACGGGTCCGGCGTCGACCGGGTTGTTCGTCAACTGCCCGGCTGCCTCGGGCGAACCGGAGGCCCAGGCCTCCAGGAACTTCTCCGCGGTCTCGGTGACCTCGTCCGGCGTGACCGGCCCGGACCTGCGCTCCCCGGCGGCGGACGTCCCGCTCACTCCGCCGGACCCGCCTCCGTTGATCCCCTGCCAGAGGTTGTAGCCCCCGTACCCGACCCCACCCGCCACGACGACGAAGACGCCCCCGACGATCGCGACCTTCACTCCACTGCGCATCCCTGCGGTTTCCCCTCCCCAGGAGCTCGCTTGAACACGTTCAAGCGAATGGACAGGAGCACCCTACGTCACACCCGTGACACGAGGGGCTGTTGTTATTCGACCGGGACCGGTCGTGGAAGTCGAACGGACAGCACTCTTGTGGGTGATGGTGGCGGAGACTTTCGAAGTACTTTCAAAGTCATGAGTACTGAGGGCGCCGCCGTGAACTTCTCCGAGCTCGTCAACAAGAACAAGCAGACGCTCGCCAGACTCAAGCACTCACCGCAACTCCTGCTGCACCGCAGAGACGGTGAGGACCTCGTCCTCACCACCGCCGCGCGAGCCGCGCAGGACCGGACCGTCGTGTCGGCTGCCACGCGGATGCTCGCTGCCATGGCGCGCCGAGAGCCCGGCAGCATGGAACTGCTGCTCGACGTGCTGCCGGACGCCTTCCCGTGGGTCCGTTTTCTGCCCGAGCACGACACCCACACGTTCGCACTCGAACTGGTCGAGACCATGCGTGCTGCGGACTCCGTCGGCAACACCGCGTCCGTGGCCCAGATGCTCGTCGCCTGGCAGCACACGGCCGAGGTCCACTCCGACCCCGAGCTGCTGGCCGCGCTGACACGTGACCGCGGTGAGGACTACGGTCCGGTACCCGACCGGCGGGACGTCTCGTGAGCGCGGGCCGGGGGGATCGCGCCGCGCCGCCGGCGCCGGAGGGCCACTGGGAAGTCCGCTTCGCGGACGCCGCGTCCGCCAAGGGCTGGGAGAACCTGGCCCAGCAGGAGAACACCTACCGGGCCTGGATCGTCCTGCGCACGGACCCCCGACCGGCCACGGATACGCCCCGTCGCCACCGCCTCAAGGGCAGCCTGGCGCACGGCGCCCACCGAGGGCGGACCTGCGAGCAGTGGCAGATCGAGGTGACCGGCGGGGGTCGCGTCTGGTACCTCGCCGACACCGGCCGCAGCACCTGCCGGATCACCTTCGCGGGTACCGGACATCCCCGGGCCACCGACCACCGCTGAGCCCCGATCCGCCCCTACACCCACGTGTCCAGCCACATCCGGTTCCGCCAGCCCTCCATCGGGATCGGCTGGCCCGTGTACAGGGGCCAGAAGTAGATGAAGTTCCAGATGATGAGGAGGACCAGGACGCCGGCGCCCACCGCGCCGAACGTGCGGCGGCGTTCCGTGGAGCCCGGGGGGCCGATGACGGCGCCGATCATCATCGTGACCGCGAGGCACAGGAACGGGACGAAGACGACCGCGTAGAAGAGGAAGATCGTGCGCTCCTGGTACAGGAACCAGGGGAGCCAGCCCGCCGCGATGCCGCAGGCGATCGCGCCGGCGCGCCAGTCGCGGCGGAAGAACCAGCGCCACAGCACGTACAGCACCGCGAAGCACGCCGCCCACCACAGCAGCGGGGTACCGAGGGCCAGGACCTCGCGGGCGCACTTCTCCGTCGCGTCGGCCGGGCAGCCGTCCTTGCCGGGCGACGGGTCCTCGTAGAAGTACGAGACCGGGCGGCCCAGGACGATCCAGCTCCACGGGTTCGACTGGTACGTGTGGCCCGACGTCAGGTTGACGTGGAAGTTGTAGACCTCCACCTCGTAGTGCCACAGGCTCCGCAGCCAGTCCGGCATCCACGACCACAGGCCGCCCCCGGTCGCCCTGTCCTGCTCGGCCGCCCAGTTGCGGAAGTAGCCCTTGTCCGAGGCGATCCAGCCCGTCCAGGAGGCCACGTAGGTGACCAGGGCCACCGGGACCAGCGACGTGAACGCCGGCAGCAGGTCCTTCTTCAGCACCGCCGCGTACGTGTGCACCGCGCCCGCCGTCTTGCGCGCGCCCACGTCCCACAGCACCGTCAGCAGGCCGAACGCGGCCATGATGTACAGGCCGTTCCACTTCGTCGCGAACGCCAGGCCCAGCATCACCCCCGCCGCGAGCCGCCACGGCCGCCAGCCGAGCCGCAGGCCCTCCGCCACCGCCGCGTCCGGGCGCAGCACGCCCTCGTCGTCCTCCGGGAGCGCCGCCGCGAGCCGCCGCCGCGCCCAGTCCCGGTCGATCAGCAGACAGCCGAACGCGGCGACCACGAAGAACATCAGGACCTGGTCCAGCAGCGCGGTCCGGCTCATCACGAAGTGCAGGCCGTCCACCGCGAGCAGCGCGCCCGCCAGGCAGCCCAGGAACGTCGAGCGGAACAGCCGCCGCCCGATCCGGCACAGCATCAGGACCGACAGGGTGCCCAGCACCGCGACCATGAAGCGCCAGCCGAACGGCGTGAAGCCGAAGAAGTGCTCGCCCAGGCCGATGACCCACTTGCCGACCGGCGGATGCACCACGTACCCCGGTTCCACAGGCACCGTGACCGCGTCCGGGTTCGCCAGGATCGACTTGTCGATGTCCTTCGGCCAGGAGCCCTCGTACCCCTGGTTGATCAGGGCCCAGGCGTCCTTCGCGTAGTACGTCTCGTCGAATATCACCGCCTTCGGGCTGCCCAGGTTCCAGAACCGCATCAGCCCCGCGACCAGCGCCACCAGCAGCGGGCCGCCCCAGGCCGCCCAGCGCGTCACCCGGTCCACCAGGACCCGCGGCAGCCCGAGCAGCGCCACCGCCCCCGCCGACGGCCGGACGAACGGCGGCACCAGCCGCTCCCGCAGCCCGGTCCGCGCCGGGGGCGCATAGCCGAACCGGCGCAGTCGGCGCTGCCACGACGGCGGCTCCTGCCCGGCGTCCTGACCCTGCTGGGGGTGTGGTGCGGTACTGGTCACCGCGCCATCGTAGGGAACGCGCCTGTGCGAGTCGTCCGTCCGGGCTGCGAGGATGACCCATGTGACAGGAACGCTGGTACTCGCAGGGACCCCCATCGGCGACATCGCGGACGCCCCGCCCCGCCTCGCCGCCGAGCTGGAGCGCGCCGACATCGTCGCCGCCGAGGACACCCGGCGGCTGCGCGGACTGACCCGCGCGCTCGGCGTGCACACCACCGGGCGCGTCGTCTCGTACTTCGAGGGCAACGAGTCAGCCCGTACGCCCGAGCTCGTCGAGGCGCTGGCCGGCGGCGCCCGGGTGCTCCTCGTCACCGACGCCGGCATGCCGTCCGTCTCCGACCCCGGCTACCGCCTGGTCGCCGCCGCCGTCGAGCAGGACATCAAGGTCACCGCCGTGCCCGGCCCGTCCGCGGTCCTCACCGCGCTCGCCCTGTCCGGGCTCCCGGTGGACCGGTTCTGCTTCGAGGGCTTCCTGCCGCGCAAGGCCGGGGAGCGCCTCGGACGCCTCCGTGAGGTGAAGGACGAGCGCCGCACCCTCGTGTACTTCGAGGCGCCGCACCGCCTCGACGACACCCTCGCCGCCATGGCCGAGGTCTTCGGCGAGGACCGCCGCGCCGCCGTCTGCCGCGAGCTGACCAAGACGTACGAGGAGGTCAAGCGCGGCCCGCTGGCCGAGCTGGCCGCCTGGGCGAAGGAGGGCGTGCGCGGCGAGATCACCGTCGTCGTCGAGGGCGCCCCCGAGACCGGACCGGCCGAGCTCGACGCCGAGGAGCTGGTGCGCAGGGTGCGGGTGCGTGAGGAGGCGGGGGAGCGGCGCAAGGAGGCGATCGCCGCCGTCGCCGCGGAGACCGGCCTTCCCAAGCGCGAGGTGTTCGATGCCGTCGTCGCGGCAAAGAACGCGGATCGGCAGGCCCAGGAGCCCGCCAAAGGACTAACCTGAAAAGCAAGGCATCCGCCGCGTCGCGGACCGTTCCGGCAAGGGGCGCCCAAGGGCGTTCCATGCTTTCCCCTCCGCTGATGCGCTCCGGCCGAAATGGGCGTCCACTGGTCAGTGGAGTGGAGAGGAGCTGGCATGAGCGAGATCACCGGCGCATCCGTCGGCCACGAGGAGTACTCCTTCGCCTGCGCACGCTGCGGATACGGCTGGGAGCAGGCCTACGACATCGAGCACCGCCTGGACGCCACCGGCCAGGAGTTCATCGTCTACCGCACCGAGGGCGCCCGCGTCCCCTCGCCGCTGTCCGACCTCGTCTGCCCCAACTGCGAGCGGCGCGGAGCGGTGCGGATCCTGCGGTCCGGGCAGGTGTCCACCGCGCTGCGGATGATGGACACCGAGCACGTGCCCCCCGTCCCCCCGAAGCCGAAGCCGGAGGGGCAGGCGGCGCCCGCCCGTACCGGCGAGGCCCCCGGTCCCGTGCAGGAACACCACCGGCATCTCTCCGACCTGCTCCACCCCTTCCGCGACCGGAAGTGACCCCCGCGCGTTCCGTACGATCGGGGCCATGACCTCCAAGGACGCCCCGCCGCCGCAGCCCGAGCCCCTTCTGGTACCGGTGGCGGACTCGCACACCCACCTGGACATGCAGGCAGGCACCGTCGAGGAGGCCCTGGCCCGGGCCGCCGCCGTCGGCGTGACGACCGTGGTCCAGGTGGGCTGCGACGTGAAGGGCTCGCAGTGGGCCGCCGAGACCGCCGCCGCGCACCGGCAGGTGCACGCGGCCGTCGCGCTGCATCCGAACGAGGCCCCCCGGATCGTTCTCGGCGATCCCGACGGCTGGTCCCGCCAGGGTGCCCGGGAGGCGGGCGGGGACGCGGCGCTCGACGAGGCGCTGGCCGAGATCGACCGGCTCGCCGCGCTGCCCGAGGTCAGGGGCGTCGGCGAGACCGGCCTGGACTACTTCCGCACCGGCCCCGACGGCATGGCCGCCCAGGAGCGCTCCTTCCGCGCCCACATCGAGATCGCCAAGCGCCGCGGCAAGGCCCTGGTCATCCACGACCGCGAGGCGCACGCCGACGTGCTGCGGATCCTCGACGAGGAGGGCGCCCCCGACCGGACCGTCTTCCACTGCTACTCCGGCGACGCCGCGATGGCGGAGATCTGCGCCGCCAAGGGCTACTACATGTCCTTCGCCGGCAACGTCACCTTCAAGAACGCCCAGCCGCTGCGCGACGCCCTCGCCGTCGCCCCGCGCGAGCTGGTCCTGGTCGAGACCGACGCGCCGTTCCTCACCCCCGTCCCGTACCGGGGCCGGCCGAACGCGCCGTACCTGATCCCGCTGACCGTCCGTGCGATGGCCGAGGTCCGGGGCGAGGGCGTGGACGAGCTGTGCGCGGCGCTCGCCGCGAACACCGCTCAGGCCTTCGATTACTGATCATCGCCCTGATCATCACCGATCCATAACTCTTACGTTCCGTAGTCGCGCTGCTTTGGAGAGTGACCGGAGCTCCGCTAGGGTCCCGGCCTCGTGAGCACCTCGCAGGGCAGTCACCGAGCCGTACGCGGAGGCCGCCGCGCCGCGGCCGGCACGGCGGAGGCGCCGTCGGTCCCGCCGCCGGCGTCCCCCTCGATCCACGAGTACGAGACCCAGCCCTACGGCCTCCAGGTCTCGCCCGCCCCGCCGCCCGCCGGCGGCCGGGCCTCCGCGCGCCGCGCCGCCCGCCGCCGCAGGGCCCCCGCCGGGGAGGGGCTGCGCCGGCTCGTCCCGCAGGCACTGGTCGTCGCCTTCCTGGCCGGCGGCACCACGGCCTTCGTCGCCGACGACAAGGCCGTCCGGCTCAGCGTCGACGGCGTCCCGCGCACCCTGCACACCTTCGCCGACGACGTCGAGGAACTGCTCGCCGACGAGGGCCTGGACACCGGCGCCCACGACCTCGTCGCCCCCGGCCCGGGCGCGGCGCTCGCCGACGGCGACGAGGTCGTCGTCCGGTACGGCCGGCCCGTGCGGCTCACCCTCGACGGGCAGCGCCGCCAGGTGTGGACCACCGCCCGCACGGTGGAGGGCGCGCTGCGCCAGCTCGGGGTGCGGGCCGAGGGCGCGTACCTCTCCGTCTCGCGCTCCGCCCCGATCGGGCGGGCCGGTCTCGCGCTCGCGGTGCGCACCGAGCGCACCGTCACCCTGCTCGCCGACGGCCGCGAGCGGACGATCCGCACGAACGCCGCCACGGTCCGCGAGGTCGTCGAGGAGGCCGGGATCACCCTCGCCGGCCAGGACACCACCTCGGTGCCGCCCGAGTCCTTCCCGCGCGACGGCCAGACGGTCACCGTGCTGCGGATCACCGGCTCCCGGGAGGTCCGCGAGGAGACCCTGCCGTACGCGGTCGAGCGGGTCGACGACCCGGAGCTGTACGCCGGGACCGAGGTCGTCGACCGGCAGGGCGTCCAGGGCGTGCTCCGGGTCACGTACACGCTGCGGACCGTCAACGGCGTCCGGCAGAAGCCGCGCCGGATCTCCGCGGAGCTGGTGCGCGAGCCGGTCGCCCAGCGGGTCAAGGTCGGCACGAAACAGCTGCCGGACTCGGTGGCCGGCGCGGACGGGCTGAACTGGGGCGCGCTCGCGCGGTGCGAGTCCGGCGGCCGGCCGGACGCGGTCGACCCCTCCGGGACGTACGGCGGGCTCTACCAGTTCGACCCCGGCACCTGGCGCTCCCTCGGCGGCAGCGGCGTCGCGCAGGACGCGTCCGCGCAGGAGCAGACGTACCGGGCGAAGAAGCTGTACGTGCAGCGGGGCGCGAGCCCGTGGCCGCACTGCGGCAGGAGGCTGTACCGGTGAGCCGGGGCAGGCGACCGTGACCCGTAGGCTGTACCGGTGAGCACCACCGATCCCGCCGACGCCGCCGACGTACTCCTCGGCCCCGCCGACATCCGCGAGCTGGCCGCGGCGCTGGGCGTACGCCCCACGAAGCAGCGCGGCCAGAACTTCGTCATCGACGCCAACACGGTCCGGCGGATCGTCCGCACGGCCGAGGTGCGCCCGGACGACGTGGTCGTGGAGGTGGGTCCCGGGCTCGGGTCGCTCACCCTGGCCCTGCTCGAGGCCGCCGACCGGGTGACGGCCGTCGAGATCGACGACGTGCTCGCCGCGGCGC
Source organism: Streptomyces solicamelliae (assembly GCF_045348655.1). NCBI lineage: Bacteria > Bacillati > Actinomycetota > Actinomycetes > Kitasatosporales > Streptomycetaceae > Streptomyces > Streptomyces solicamelliae. The sequence continues at coordinate 2,915,907 of NZ_CP160404.1, read as the reverse complement.
TGCCGTCGACGATCGCGGCGCGCATCCCGGCGAAGAAGGACCGCTTCGCGCTGGTCCACTCCGACGCCATGCACGTCCAGGAGCTGCCCGGCCCCGCGCCGACGGCGCTGGTGGCGAACCTGCCGTACAACGTGGCCGTGCCGGTGCTGCTGCACATGCTGGACCGCTTCCCGACCATCGAGCGGACCCTCGTGATGGTGCAGGCGGAGGTCGCCGACCGGCTCGCCGCCGGGCCCGGCAACAAGGTGTACGGCGTGCCGTCGGTGAAGGCGAACTGGTACGCCGAGGTGAAGCGGGCGGGCGCGATCGGCCGCAACGTCTTCTGGCCCGCGCCGAACGTGGACTCCGGACTGGTCTCCCTGGTCCGGCGGACCGAGCCGCTCGTGACGACCGCCACCAAGGACGAGGTCTTCAAGGTCGTCGACGCGGCCTTCGCCCAGCGCCGCAAGACGCTGCGGGCCGCACTGGCCGGCTGGGCCGGCTCGCCGGCGGCGGCGGAGGAGGCCCTGGTGAAGGCCGGGATCTCGCCGCAGGCGCGCGGCGAGGCGCTGACCGTCGAGGAGTTCGCGCGGATCGCCGAGAACCGGCCGGGGACGGGGGAGCAGTGACGATGGAGGAGCAGATGCGGAGCGTCACGGTACGCGTCCCCGCGAAGGTCAACGTCCAGCTGGCGGTGGGCGGGGCGCGGCCGGACGGCTTTCACGACCTGGCCAACGTGTTCCTGGCGGTGTCGCTGTTCGACGAGGTGACGGTCAGCCCGTCCGACGGGCTGCGGGTCACCTGCTCGGGCCCCGACGCGGACCAGGTGCCGCTGGACCGGACGAACCTGGCGGCGCGGGCCGCCGAGCTGCTCGCGGCACGGCACGGCATCGCGCCGGACGTGCACATCCACATCGCCAAGGACATCCCGGTCGCCGGCGGCATGGCCGGCGGCAGCGCGGACGGCGCGGGCGCCCTGCTGGCCTGCGACGCGCTGTGGGGCCTGAACTCCTCGCGCGCCGCGCTCCTGGAGATCTGCGCCGAGCTCGGCAGCGACGTGCCGTTCAGCCTCGCCGGCGGGGCGGCGCTCGGCGTCGGCCGCGGGGAGCAGCTGACGGAGCTGCCGGTGGGCGGCACCTTCCACTGGGTGTTCGCGGTCGCCGACGGCGGACTGTCGACCCCGGCGGTGTACCGGGAGTTCGACCGTCTCAACGAGGACGTGCGGGTTCCCGAGCCCGCCGCCTCGCAGGCGCTCCTGCAGGCCCTGCGCACGGGCGACACCACGGCCCTCGCGGCCGCCCTCGCCAACGACCTGCAGCCCGCGGCCCTGTCCCTGCGCCCCTCGCTCGCGGCCACGCTGGAGACCGGCATGGAGGCGGGCGCCCTGGCGGCACTGGTCTCCGGCTCGGGCCCGACGACGGCCTTCCTGACGAAGGACGAGGACGCGGCGCAGACGGTCGCCCGGGCCCTCACCGCCTCCGGCACCTGCCGCACCGCCCGCGTCACGACCTCCCCCGCCCCGGGCGCGACGGTCGTCTAGCGCGCGGCGGCTCCCCGGCCGCCGGGGCGGCCGGGGAGCGCGAACCGGGAGCGCCGCGCACGGCCCCCCGGAGGGACGGAACGGCTAGGGCGCGTTCTGGGCCACGACGAGGCGGTCGATCCAGCCGCCGAGGGACTCCCAGCCGGACCAGCCGTTGTTGGGCGCGGTCTGCCACATGTGCCACACGGCGCCGTCGGATCCGCGGGCGAAGATCTCCATACGGCCGTCGGCGTTGCGGCTGACGTCCAGGTCGTCGATCCAGCCGCCGAGGGACTCCCAGCCGGACCAGCCGTTGTTGGGCGCGGTCTGCCACATGTGCCACACGGCCTGGTCGGACCCGCGGGCGAAGACCTCCAGGCGTCCGTCGGCGTTGCGGCCGAGCGAGATCATGTCGATCCAGCCGCCGAGGGACTCCCAGTGGGACCAGCCGTTGTTCGGGGCCGTCTGCCACATGTGCCACAGCGCCCCGTCGGAGCCGCGGACGAAGACCTCCAGCCGGCCGTCGGCGTTGCGCCCCGTCTCGAGACGGTCGATCCAGCCGCCCAGGGACTCCCAGCCGGACCAGCCGCCTCCCGGGCTGGTCTGCCACTTGTGCCAGAGCGCCTGGTCGCCGCCGCGGGCGAAGACCTCCAGACGCCCGTCGGCGTTGCGGGCGACGTCCAGATCGTCGACCCAGCCGCCGAGCGACTCCCAGTCCGACCAGGTGCCGTTGGGCACGACCTGCCACTTGTGCCACACGGCGCCGTCGGATCCGCGGGCGAAGATCTCCAGGCGGCCGTCGATGTTCTGACCGACCTTGAGGTCGTCGATCCAGCCGCCGAGGGACTCCCAGCCGGACCAGCCGTTGTTCGGCGCGGTCTGCCACATGTGCCACACGGCCTGGTCGGACCCGCGGACGAACATCTCCAGGCGTCCGTCGGCGTTGCGGCCCTGGGCGATCATGTCGATCCAGCCGCCGAGGGAGTCCCAGCCGGACCAGCCGTTGTTGGGCGCGGTCTGCCACATGTGCCAGAGCGCCTGGTCGCCGCCGCGGGCGAAGATCTCCATGCGGCCGGCCGCCTGCTCGGAGGCCTCGCGGACCGCCGCGGCGGCGTTGAGGAACGTGCCGATGTCCTTGCCGGGGTCCGGGGTGACCGCGGTCCCCGTGGCCCTGAGCATGTCGCGCACCTCGGCGTGGCTGAGCCGGGGGTTCGCGGCCAGCATCAGCGCGGCGGTGCCGGCGACCTTGGGTGTGGCCCCCGAGGTGCCGCCGAAGGCGTTGCGGTACGCGGTGTCGGAGCCGCTGTCGCAGGTCACGTCGTGCGAGCCGTCACCGGGTGCGCACACGACGATCCGGGGGCCGTAGTTGCTGAACCACGCGCGCTTGTTGACCGAGGCGTCGTAGGCCGTCGCGCCGACCAGGATCGAACCCGTCTCGGGGATCGGATTGCCGTCGTCGCCGATGCCGGCGTCCCGGTCCCCGTTGCCCGCCGCCACGCAGACGACCACGCCCTCGGCGATCGCCGTCCTGATGGCCGCGTTGACCGAGGGGACGTACTCGTAGTTCCCGTACGCCCCGGTCTGGACCTCCAGGATCACGATCTTGCGCCTGCCGCCGCTGTCGGTGGTACGCACCCAGTCGATGCCGTTGGCCCAGGCGTTGCCCCCGACCGGATTGCCGGGCCCCCAGTCCGACCGCACCGCCCAGAGCGTGGAGTCGTACGCGACGCCCGCCATGCCGGCATGGTTGACCGCGGCGCCGGCCAGCCCCATGACGGCGGTCCCGTGGGACACGTCACCGCCGCTGACGTCGGTGCCGCCGTCGTAGGAGTTGTGGGTCCTGGCGATGCGCCCGGCGAGGTCGTTGTGCCCGGTCCGGTAGCCCCAGTCGACGTCGGCGACCACCACTCCGCTGCCGGTGGACGTGCTCCACGCCTGGTTCACGCCGCAGCGGAAGATGTACCACTGGTTCTCCAGGCCGGTGACGGTGTCCACGACCACCGTTCCGCCCGAACCGACCAGCGGTTCCGCGAGGGGGCCCGCCGGGGCGAGCATCGTCGCGCCTCCGGAGCGTGCCACCGTCGCCGTCGGCGGCAGGGCCGCGGGGACGGCGATGGCCCGCTCCACCTCGGGCAGCGCGTCGAGGCGCTGCGCGATCGCGACGGTGTCCGCCTCGTCGGAGAAGTGCAGGGTGAGGAACCGCGCCAGGTTCGGAGTCTCGTAGCCCCTCGAGGCCGCGCTCGCCTGGAGCGAGGTCGCCTCCTGCGGTGAGATCACGAACGTCGACTCGGCCTTGACGAGGTTGTTGTCCATCAGGATGCGGTTGAACTCGTCGAGCGGTCCTTCGGAGAGGCTGCGGACCTCGGGCGGCGCGCCGTCGGGGGGTTCGGTGACGGCCGGGGTGACGCTCTCGCGGAACTCCACCTCCACGACGCCCGGCTCGTACGAGGGACCGCTCGGCAGGGTGCCGCCGGGCCCGCCGAACCGGGAGACCGGGGAGTCGGCGCCGTTCGGGTACGGCCTGGCGCCGCCGCCCTGCGGGGGCCTGCCGGGAGCCCCTCCCGTCGGTTCCGGCCTGCCGGGCATGCCGCCCTGCGGCACCGGCATTCCTCCGCCGGTGGACGCGGACGGTGCGTTCATCCCGGGCATCGGCATGCCGCCGGGCGCGTCGCCCGCCGACGTCGACCGCATGCCGGGCGTCGGCATCTGCCCTGCCGCGGGGCTCCCGGCCGACGTCTGCATGCCCGGGGTCGGCATCCCGCCCGTACCCGCCGCGGGCCTGGCACCCGCGCCGGGCGTCCCGGGTACGGGCATGCCCGATGCCTTGGGCGGCTGCTTCGCATGCTCGTCGCCGTCGTGTCGATTTCCGTGATGCGTCATGGGTCCTCCGGGGGGATGGGGATGGCTGTGCGGAGTGGGGACCGCGCACGCGGTCACACAGAGTCCGCACAAGTACGCATATCGACACTAAACGTGACGATCTGCTCCCGCTCCCTCACACGGTCGCCGGGATGAAGGCGAGTGCCCCGCGCCGTCTACCCTGGGACGTCGATCGATCCCCCGGTACAGGAGTCAAGGTGGCCGTCAACCTGGTCAATGTCGAGGCAGTCAGCAAGGTGTACGGCACCCGTGCCCTGCTCGACGGCGTGTCCCTCGGCGTCTCCGAAGGGGACCGGATCGGCGTCGTCGGCCGCAACGGCGACGGCAAGACGACCCTGATCCGGATGCTCGCCAAGCTGGAGGAGGCCGACACCGGCCGCGTCACGCACAGCGGCGGGCTGCGCCTCGGGGTGCTCACCCAGCACGACTCCCTCGACCCGAAGGCGACCGTCCGCCACGAGGTCATCGGCGACATGGCCGACCACGAGTGGGCCGGCAGCGCCAAGATCCGCGACGTGCTCACCGGCCTGTTCGGCGGGCTCGACCTGCCGGGGTTCGAGAAGGGCCTCGACACCGTCATCGGCCCGCTCTCCGGCGGCGAGCGCCGCCGCATCGCCCTCGCCAAGCTGCTCATCGAGGACCAGGACCTGATCGTCCTCGACGAGCCCACCAACCACCTCGACGTCGAGGGCATCGCCTGGCTCGCCGAGCATCTGCGCAACCGCCGCTCCGCGCTCGTCTGCGTCACCCACGACCGCTGGTTCCTCGACCAGGTCTGCACCCGCATGTGGGACGTGCAGCGCGGCACCGTGTACGAGTACGAGGGCGGCTACTCCGACTACGTCTTCGCCCGCGCCGAGCGCGAGCGCATCGCGGCCACCGAGGAGGTCAAGCGGCAGAACCTGGTCCGCAAGGAGCTGGCCTGGCTGCGCCGAGGCGCCCCGGCCCGTACCTCCAAGCCGCGCTTCCGCATCGAGGCCGCCAACGCGCTGATCGCCGACGTGCCGGAGCCCCGTGACAAGAGCGAGCTGATGAAGTTCGCCAACGCCCGGCTCGGGAAGACGGTGTTCGACCTGGAGGACGTGAGTGTCACCGCCGGTCCGAAGGAACTGCTCAAGCACCTGACCTGGCAGCTCGGCCCGGGCGACCGCATCGGCCTGGTCGGCGTCAACGGCGCCGGCAAGACCTCGCTGCTGCGCGCCCTCGCCGACGCCGCCGTCACCCAGGGGGACATCCAGCCCGCCGCCGGCCGGATCGTCGTCGGCAAGACCGTACGGCTCGCCTACCTCTCGCAGGACGTCACCGAACTCCCCGCCGAACTGCGGGTCCTGGAGGCCGTGCAGCAGATCCGCGACCGGGTCGACCTCGGCAAGGGCCGGGAGATGACGGCGGGTCAGCTGTGCGAGCAGTTCGGCTTCTCCAAGGAGAAGCAGTGGACGCCGGTCGGCGACCTCTCAGGCGGCGAGCGCCGCCGGCTCCAGCTGCTGCGCCTGCTCATGGACGAGCCGAACGTGCTCTTCCTCGACGAGCCCACCAACGACCTCGACATCGAGACGCTGACCCAGCTGGAGGACCTCCTCGACGGCTGGCCCGGCTCGATGGTCGTGATCTCCCACGACCGGTTCTTCATCGAGCGCACCACCGACCGCACCTTCGCCCTGCTCGGCGACCGGACCCTGCGGATGCTGCCGCGCGGCATCGACGAGTACCTGGAGCGGCGGCAGAGGATGGTCGAGGCCGCCGCGCCCGCCCCGGCGGCCGCCGCCCCGGTCAAGGAGAAGTCCGCCGCCGACGCACGCGCCGCGAAGAAGGAGCTGCAGAAGGTCGAGCGGCAGCTCGACAAGCTCTCCGAGAAGGAGAGCAAGCTGCACGCCCAGATCGCCGAAAACGCCACGGACTTCGAGAAGGTGGCGAAACTGGATGCCGACCTCCGGGAACTGGCGGCCGAGCGCCAGGAGTTGGAGCTGCGCTGGCTCGAGCTCGCCGAGGACGCCTAGCAGTCGGCCCGGCCGGGGCGCGTAGAGAAGGCGTGCAGACCCGGTAACAAGGGCATCACGGGCCGGTCCTCCCTTGGGAACAGGGGCGGACCGGTCACTTTTGCGCCACCCTCCGGGTGGTAGAAAGAAAGCCCGCTCGACTCACAGCACTGTGCGCCATCCATGTCCGATTCGCTCCTTTCCGGTGGAAGTTGACCGCCGGAATCGCGGGGGAGGCCGACCGGGCACCGGACCGCACGAAGGGGGAAGCGCTGATGACTCAGCCGCCCAGCAACCAGCCGCAGGGCGGCTTCGGCGCACCGCAGGACGTGCCGCCGGCCCAGCCGCCCGCGCAGCCGCCGGCGCCGCCGGCCCAGCCGCCCACCGCGCCCGCGCAGCCGTCGGTTCCGCCGACGGCGCCTCAGCAGGGCGCGCCGCAGGCCGGTTACGGCTACCCGCAGCAGTCGCAGGCCGGTTACGGGTATCCGCAGCAGCCGGGCCCGTACGCCCAGCAGCCCGGTCCCTACGGCCAGCCGCAGCCCGGCCCTTACGGCCAGCAGCCGGGCCCGTACGGCCAGCCGCAGCCGGGTCCCTACGGCGGCTACCCGACGCAGCCCCAGTACCCCGGTCCGGGCACGCCCGGCCAGCCGCCGTCCGGCAACAACCCCTTCAAGGGCAAGCCCGGCGTGATCGTCGCCGCCGCGGCGGCCGCGCTCCTGGTCATCGGCGGCATCTCCTGGTTCGCCCTCAGCGGCGACGAAGAGCCCGGGCCGATCGCCAAGCCGACCGGCTCCCCGAGCGCCTCCGCCTCCGTCGACCAGGGCGACGGCAGCGGTGACGGCGGTGGCGGCCGCGACTCCGGCGACGACCTCAACGCCGGCCGCAAGCCCGGCGAGGCGAAGGTCAACTGGCTGCTCAAGAACACCGTCGACCTGCCGCGCAACGGCGGCGACGTGCACGGCCCATGGATCGTGGGCGACACGGTCGTCAAGGGCATGTACAAGAGCGTCGTCGGCTACGGCCTGTCCGACGGCAAGGAGAAGTGGAACGTTCCGCTTCCCTTCGAGATGTGCGCCGCGCCCCAGCAGGTCTCGTCGACCGGTCAGATCGTCATCGGCGTCAACGACAAGGCCGGCGACCGTGCCGACTGCCTGGTGCTCCAGCAGATCGACCTGAAGACCGGCAAGCCGGGCTGGAAGAAGACCCTGCAGAAGGGCACCGGCTTCGCCTCGCTGTCCGACATCACCCTCGCCATCAGCGGCAACACCGTCACCGCGGCCGGCACCAGCAACTCCTGGGGCTTCTCGGTCAGTGACGGCCGCCAGCTGTTCACCAGGGAGTCCGGCAACTGCAAGCCGTACGCCTACGCCGGCGGCAGCAAGCTGATCGCCGCCTACAGCTGCCGCACCAGCAACTACGACATCAAGCAGGAACAGCTCAGCGAGGTCGACCCCACCACGGGCAAGCCCAAGTGGACGTACAAGCTGAAGCCCGACTGGGAGGTCGACAAGGTCTACTCGGTCGACCCGCTGGTCGTCTCCGCGAAGCAGGACTCCGACGACGACACGCAGGACAAGTGGGGCATCCAGGCGTTCAACGCCAACGGCACCCCGCGCGCCATGCTCAACGGCGGCGCCAACAAGTTCGCCCCGAACTGCAGCAGCAAGTTCGTCATCTTCGGCAAGAACCTGCAGGGCTGCACCGGCATGGCCGCCGACGCCAACACCTTCTACATGGCGACGGCCGACAACACGAGCGGTCTGGCCCGCACCAACTCCGTGGTCGCCTTCGACCTCAACACGGGCAAGATCAAGTGGACCGCGCCCGCGCCCGCCGAGCGGACCGTGACCCCGCTGCAGATGCAGGGCGGCAACGTGCTGCTCTACATGGACGCGAAGTACGACAAGGGCGGCGCGCTCGCGACCCTCTCCCCGTCCGGCGGTACGCCGAAGGTCATTCAGCAGCACCCGGCGTCCACGTCGGAGATCGAGAACGACTTCTACAGCCCGCACTACGCGTACGCGAACGGCACGTTCGTGATCGCGAGCGGCCGCGTCAGCGCTCCCAATGACGCGGAGGAGAAGGAGACCAAGACGATGATGGCGTTCAGCAAGTGAGGCTCGCAGACCGATGACTCAGCCACCTCCCCCGCCGAACCAGCCTCCGGGTCCCCCGCAGGGCGGCTTCGGCGCTCCGCAGGATCCCCCGCCGGGCGGCTTCGGCGCGCCCCAGCAGCCGCCGGCCCAGCCGCAGTACGGCTACCCGCAGCAGCCGCAGGGCCAGCCGCCCATGCAGCCGCCGACGCAGCCGCAGTACGGCTACCCGCAGCAGCCGGACCCGGCCGCCGGGCAGCCGCAGTACGGCTACCCGCAGCAGCCGCCGACGCAGCCGCAGGGCCAGCCGCAGTACGGCTACCCGACGCAGCCGCAGCAGCAGTACGGGTACCAGCCCACCCCGCCGGGCGGCGGCAAGAAGCTGACCACCCAGATGCAGATCGTCATCGCCGCCGCGGTCGCGGTCGTCCTGATCATCGGCGGCGGCGTCTGGTACGCCGCGTCCGGCGACGACGAGCCCGGCGGCAACCAGGGCAAGGGCGGCGGCCAGACCCAGGGTCAGGGCGGCGGCGGGCAGGCCAAGGCCGCCCCCGACGGCCCCGGCAAGGAGAAGGTCCCCGCCAACACCCAGGCGAAGGTCGCCTTCCAACTGCCGCACCCGAAGGTCGCCGACATCACCGATGTGGCCGGCTCCTGGCTCACCGACAAGGCGTACGTGAAGACGGGCGTCAACTCGATCGTCGGCTACGACCTCGCCAAGGGCACTCCGGTGTGGACGCTGCCGCTGCCCGGCCAGGTCTGCGCCACGTCCCGGCACACCACCGCGGACAACAAGACCGCGATCGTGTACGAGGCCGCGAAGCGCGTCCCGCCGCGCAACTACCAGCCCTGCACCGAGGTCGCGGTCGTGGACCTGGTCACGGGCAAGCTGGTGTGGACGAAGTCGGTCACCGGCGTCAGGTCCGGCGACGACAAGGTGAAGTTCAGCGAGGTCACGCTGAGCGGCCTCACGGTCGCGGCCGGAGGCACCGACGGCGGCGCCGCGTTCGATCTCACCAACGGCAACGTGCGCTGGAAGCCGGAGGCGAACGAGCAGGACTGCTACGACATGGGCTACGGCGGTGGCGGCGGCCTGGTCGCGGTCCGCCGCTGCGGTTCGTACGACACCTCCACCGTCGTCATCCAACCCATGAAGCCGGGGACGGGCGAGCCGATCTCGGAGTTCAAGATGCCGGCCGGCGTGAAGTACGCGTCGATCGTCTCCACCAAGCCGCTGGTCGTCGCGGCCGACGTCGGCGACACCGCCGGCGACGGCAGCGGCATCTCGGACTTCTTCTCCATCGACGAGGCCACCGGCAAGCTCAAGGTGAAGATCGCCGCGGACGCGGACCGGTTCGCCGCCCGCTGCCGCTCCACCGAGGTGGAGACCTGCTCCAAGGTCGTGGTCGGCAACAACCGGATCTACCTGCCGACCGAGGACCACGAGGTCACCAGCGGCGAGTACGGCAACACCAACGAGATCGTGTCCTTCGACCTCACCACGGGCAAGCCGACCAGCGACAAGGCCGACGCCGGCGACCGGTACTCGATGTTCCCGCTGCGCATGGACGGCGGAAACCTGATCGCGTACAAGACGCCGCCGTACGACAAGGGCGGCCAGATCGTCTCGATCGACGGCGCGACCTTCCAGCAGACGGTCCTGCTCGAGAACCCGGGCGACAAGGCCATCCGGGCCGCCGAGTCCAGCTTCTCCTCGGACTACGCGGAGATCCTGTACGGGAACGGGCGGATGTTCATCTCCGAGACGATGGTCTCCGAGCCGCGCAAGTCGTCCTTCGACGACAAGGAGTACCTGCTCGTCGGGTACGCCACGACCGGCTGACGGCCGGCGGGGCACCCCGGCGCGGAGCGCCACGGCCCGGCGCATCGGTTCACACCGGTGCGCCGGGCCGTTTGCGCGGGGGCGGGAAGGCGCAGAATTCGGCAGTCTGGGGGGCTTCTGGCACGTAAGGGGCACGCAAGGTCGAACAAGCGTGTAGCTTGCCGGGTCAGGAGCGGCCGGGGGGCCGGCTCCAGGGGGGAGTGGGGGTTGTGGCGATGGGCGTTCGGCTCATGGTGGTCGACGACCACCGACTTCTGGCGGAGGCGCTGGCCTCCGCCCTGAAACTGCGCGGGCACCGGGTGCTCGCGGCGGCGGCGCCCGCGGCGGGCGCCGCCGAACTGGTGGTGGCCCGGGCGCCCGAGGTGTGCCTGCTGGGCACCGCCGCGCCCGCGGAGCCGGGCGCGTTCGAGCCGATCGTGCGGATCAAGCGGGAGCGGCCGCAGGTGGCCGTGGTGGTGCTCGGCCCGGTGCCGTCGCCGCGCGGGATCGCGGCCGCGTTCGCGGCCGGCGCCTCCGGCTACGTGCGGCACGACGAGCGCATCGAGGGCGTGGAGCGGGCGCTGCTCAAGGCCAGGGCGGGGGAGTCGGCGATCGCGCCGCAGCTGCTGCAGGGGGCGTTCGCGGAGCTGCTGAACCCGTCGGAGCAGCCGGACGACGAGGGGCAGCGGCTGCTGCGGATGCTCACGCCGCGCGAGGTCGAGGTGCTGGTCCGGGTCGCGGAGGGGGAGGACACCCGGCTGATCGCCCGGGGCATGGCGATCGCCCCGAGCACGGCCCGGACGCATGTGCAGCGGGTGCTGATGAAGCTGGGGGTCGGCTCGCGTCTGGAGGCGGCCGCCCTGGCGGCGCGCAGCGGCCTGCTCGACCGGGCGCCGCGGCCGCGCGGGCCCGAGGAGGACTGAGGGCGGCCGGGGAGGACTCGGGACGGCCGGTGAAGGCCGAGAAGGGCAGTCCTTACATCGGTGACCGAAGGGCGGAATGCAGGGGTTCGGGAGTCTCCCGGACCCCTTTCTGTTGACGTATGTTGTTTGAACATGCTTCTTTGTGTGTGGTCCTGTGCGATCCTTCGGAGGCCTTTCCGTGAAGAAGACCGTGACCACGCTCGCCGACGGGCGTGAGCTCATCTACTACGACAGCGCGGACGACGCCGTCCGCGACGCCGTCGACGAGCGCCCCCTCGACCCGCCCGCGGCCGCCTCCGGGCTCCGTGTCGACCCCCTGCTCGGCGACACCGTCGCCGTCGCCTCGCACCGCCAGGCCCGCACCTACCACCCCCCGGCCGACGCGTGCCCGCTCTGCCCCTCCCGCGACGGCCGGCCCAGCGAGATCCCGGAGCGCGACTACGAGGTCGCCGTCTTCGAGAACCGCTTCCCCTCCCTCGCCGGGCCCACCGGCCGCTGCGAGGTCGTCTGCTTCACCGCCGACCACGACGCCTCCTTCGCCGACCTCACCGAGGAGCGCGCCGCCCTCGTCCTCGACGCCTGGACCGACCGCACCGCCGAACTCGCCGCACTCCCGCAGGTCCGCCAGGTGTACTGCTTCGAGAACCGGGGCGCCGAGATCGGCGTCACCCTCGGCCACCCCCACGGCCAGATCTACGCCCTGCCCTTCACCGCCCCCCGCACCGCCCTCATGCAGCAGCGCGCCGCCGGGCACCGCGCCGCCACCGGGCGCAACCTCTTCGACGACGTCCTGGCCCGCGAGCGCGCCGGGGACCGCGTGGTCCTGGCCGGCGAGCACTGGACCGCCTTCGTCCCGTACGCCGCCCACTGGCCGTACGAGGCGCACCTGTACCCGAACCGCCGGGTGCCCGACCTGCTCGCCCTCGACGACGCGGCCCGCACAGAGTTCCCACAGCTCTATCTGGAACTCTTGAGGCGCTTCGACCGGATCTTCGGCCCGGACGAGCCGCCGACGCCGTACATCGCCGCCTGGCACCAGGCGCCGTTCGACGACGCCGCGCGGGACGAGTTCGGGCTCCATCTCGAGCTTTTCACCGTCCGCCGTGCGTCCGGCAAGCTGAAGTACCTCGCCGGTACAGAGTCCGGCATGAGCGTTTTCGTCAACGACGTGCCCCCGGAGGCGGCGGCCCGTCGACTGCGAGAGGTGGCGAGCAAGTGAGCAAGGCGAAGTACCTGGTGACGGGCGGCGCGGGCTACGTGGGCGGAGTCGTCGCCGCACACCTCCTGGAGGCCGGGCACGCGGTCACCGTCCTGGACGACCTCTCGACGGGCTTCGCCGGGAGCGTCCCGGCCGGCGCCGCGTTCATCGAGGGCCGCGTCCACGACGCCGCCCGCTGGCTCGACGACTCCTACGACGCGGTCCTGCACTTCGCCGCGTTCTCCCAGGTCGGCGAGTCCGTGGAGCAGCCGGAGAAGTACGCCGAGAACAACGTGGCCGGCTCCGAGGCGCTGCTCGCCGCGATGCGCGACGCGGGCGTGCGCCGGCTGGTGTTCTCCTCCACCGCCGCCGTCTACGGCGAGCCGGCCGTCACCCCCATCACGGAGTCCGCGCCCACCGTGCCCGGCAACCCGTACGGCACCACCAAGCTCGCCGTCGACCGGCTGATCGCCGCGGAGGCCGAGGCGCACGGCCTGGCCGCCTGCTCGCTGCGGTACTTCAACGTGGCCGGCGCCTACGGGGCGCAGGGCGAGCGCCACGACCCCGAGTCCCACCTGATCCCGCTGGTCCTCCAGGTCGCCCTCGGCCGCCGGGAGTCGATCTCCGTGTACGGCGACGACTACCCGACCCCCGACGGCACCTGCGTCCGCGACTACATCCACGTCGCCGACCTCGCCGAGGCCCATCTGCTCGCCCTCGGCGCGCTCACCCCCGGCGAGCACCTCGTCTGCAACCTCGGCAACGGCAACGGCTTCTCCGTCCGCGAGGTCGTGGAGACCGTCCGCAAGGTCACCGGCCACCCGATTCCCGAGGCCGCCGCCCCGCGCCGGCCCGGCGACCCGGCCGTCCTCGTCGCCTCGTCGGAGGCCGCCCGCGAGCGGCTCGGCTGGGTCCCGTCCCGTCCCGACCTCGCCGACATCGTCTCCGACGCCTGGGAGTTCGCCCGCCGGCGCGCACAGGACGACGTGTGACGGCCGCGACCGCGCGGCGGGTCGCCGAGGAGTTCGCCGGACTGTACGGGGCCGCGCCGGACGGCGTCTGGGCGGCCCCCGGCCGGGTCAACCTGATCGGCGAGTACACCGACTTCAACGACGGCTTCGTCCTCCCGCTGGCGCTGCCGCACACCGCCGTCGCCGCCGTCTCCCGGCGCGACGACGGGGTGCTGCGGCTGCACTCGGAGGACCTGCCCGGCGGGATCGTCCGGCTCGACGCGGCCGCGCTCGTGCCCGGCGCCGACCTGGGCTGGGCCGCGTACCCCGCCGGCGTCGTCTGGGCGCTGCGGCAGGCCGGGCACCCGGTCGGCGGCGCGGACGTCCACCTCGCCTCCACCGTGCCCACGGGCGCGGGCCTGTCCTCGTCCGCCGCCCTGGAGGTCGTCACCGCCCTCGCCCTGGACGAGCTGTACGGACTCGGGCTGAGCCGCCCGGAGCTCGCGCGGTTCGCCCAGCACGCCGAGAACGCCTTCGTCGGCGTGCCCTGCGGGGTGATGGACCAGATGGCCTCCGCCTGCGCCGTCGAAGGGCACGCCCTCTTCCTCGACACCCGCGACCTGTCGTACCGCCAGGTGCCGTTCGACCTCGGCGCGTTCGGGCTGCGGCTGCTCGTCGTGGACACCCGCGTCAAGCACGCCCTCGGCGACGGCGCGTACGCGGAGCGGCGCGCCGGCTGCGAGGCCGGCGCGCGGGCGCTCGGCGTGGCCGGCCTGCGCGACATCCCGCACGCGCATCTGCCCGCCGCCCTCGACCGGTTGGAGGACGAGGCCGTGCGCCGGTACGTGCGGCACGTGGTCTCGGACAACGAGCGGGTGCTCCGCACGATCGCGCTGCTCGACTCGGGTGAGGTCCGCGCGGTCGGCCCGCTGCTCACCGAGGGGCACGTCTCGCTCCGCGACGATCTGCGGGTCTCCTGCCGGGAGTTGGACCTCGCCGTCGAGGCCGCGAACGCGGCGGGGGCGCTGGGCGCGCGGATGACCGGCGGCGGTTTCGGCGGTTCGGCGGTCGTCCTCACGGAGGCGTCGGGCGCGGACGGGGTGGCCGCGGCCGTGGAGAAGGCGTTCGCCCGGGACGGTCTCACCGCGCCCGGGATCTTCGAGGCGCTGCCCTCGGCGGGCGCACGCCGCCTGCGCGCCGTCCTGTGAGCCCCACCGCCCTCAAGTACCACAGCGCGCCACGAGATTGGCCGACTTGAGCGAAACCTTCGCTACGCGTGGCCCCCGCCCGTACTCTGATGCGCAGCACCGGTGGGGGCCGGTGCTGATCAGGGGACGAGAAACCGTCGGGTACGACGCCCGGGGCGGGGTAACAGTCACTGCACGGCGGCGGCCGTGCGCTTCGTGGCGGACCCGCTCCCGGCGTCGTGCCCGCGCCGGTCTTCGTTCCTCGACACTTGGGGGTGTCCGTGGTCCGTATCCGGGTCCTGGTGGTGGACGACCACCGCATCTTCGCCGAGTCGCTCGCCGCGGCCCTCGCGGCGGAGCCCGACGTCGACGTCGCCGCCGCGGGAAGCGGTCCGGCGGCGCTGCGCTGCATGGACCGGGCGGCCGCCGAGGGCCGCCGGTTCGACGTGCTGCTCGTCGACGCCGACCTCGGCGTCACCGCCGCGCCCGCCGTGGCGCGCGCCGTGCCCGACGACGCCGAGGCGGCCGTCGACGGGATCTCGCTGGTCGGCGGGGTGCGCTCGGCGCAGCCCGCGGTGCGCACGGTGGTGCTCGCCGAGAAGGACGATCCGCGCCGGGCCGCGCTCGCGCTGCAGGCCGGGGCCTCCGGCTGGGTCGCCAAGGACTGCTCGCTGCAGCGGCTGCTCGCCGTGATCCGCGGCGTGCTGCGCGACGAGACGCACCTGCCGCCGGCGCTGCTCACCGGCGTGCTGCGGGAGCTGACGGCGGCGCGCAGGCACCGGACGGAGAGCGAGCGTCTGGTGGAGTCGCTGACCCCGCGGGAGCGGGAGGTGCTGCGCTGCATGGTGGCGGGCCTGGGACGCAAGGCGGTCGCCGAGCGGCTGTTCCTGTCCCCGCACACCGTCCGTACCCACATGCAGAACGTGCTGGGCAAGCTGGGCGTGCACTCCACGCTCGCGGCGGTGGCGCTGGCCCGCAGGGCGGGCGTCGGACCGGCCGAGCTAGCCGGGGACGTTGTCGAACGGGGCGGTCAGCTGGCGTAGCAGACCGGCCAGTTCGCCGCGCTGGGTGCGGGAGAGCTGGGCGAGGATCGCGCGCTCCTGGGCCAGCAGTCCGGCCAGGGCCTCGTCGGCCCGGTCACGGCCCTCGGCGGTCAGCCGGACGAGGACGCCGCGCCGGTCGCTGGGGTCCGGGAGCCGCTCGACGAGGCCCTTCTTGGCGAGCCGGTCGATGCGGTTGGTCATCGTGCCCGAGGTGACCAGGGTCTGGGTGAGCAGTTGGCCCGGGGAGAGCTGGTAGGGGGCGCCGGCCCGGCGCAGCGACGTGAGGACGTCGAACTCCCAGGGCTCCAGGTGGTGCTCGGAGAAGGCGAGCCGACGGGCGCGGTCGAGGTGCCGGGCGAGCCGCGAGACGCGGCTGAGCACCTCGAGCGGTTCCACGTCGAGGTCCGGGCGCTCGCGGCGCCATGCAGCGACCAGACGGTCGACCTCGTCCTCCATGACGATCAGTGTAGAGGGTCTGTTGACATAAAGTCTCTTGATATCGAGATACTTTCGCGGGACCATGAGCGAAACCGATGGGCAGGAACCGGCCCGGCGGAACCATCCGCCCGGCACGCCCTGCCGGCCAGGAGGCAGCGCCATGCATTCCGCACCCACGTGGGACCCGCAGCAGTACCTCCGCCACTCCGGGCACCGCACCCGCCCCTTCCTCGACCTGCTCGCCCGCGTCCCCGACCTGCCCGCGGCCGGCCGCCCCGCCCGGATCGCCGACCTCGGCTGCGGCGCCGGCAACGTCACCGCCCTGCTCGCCGACCGCTGGCCCGACGCGCTGATCACCGGCTTCGACAACTCGCCCGAGATGCTCCAGCGCGCCGCCAAGGAGTACGCGGGCCCCACCCCCGGCGGCGGCCGGCTCGACTTCCGGCCCGGCGACCTCGCCGACTGGACGCCCGAGGAGCCGTACGACCTGATCGTCTCCAACGCCGCCCTCCAGTGGGTGCCCGGCCACGCCGACTCCTTCCCCGGCTGGCTCGACGCCCTCGCCCCCGGCGGCGTCCTCGCCTTCCAGGTCCCCGGCAACTTCGTCGCGCCCAGCCACCGCCTGCTCCGCGACCTGTGCACCCGCCCCGAATGGCGGGACCGCCTCGGCGACTACCTGCGCGGCCCCGCGAGCGTCCTCGACCCCGCCGAGTACCTCACCCGCCTTCTCGGCCTCGGCTGCGAGGTCGACGTCTGGGAGACCACCTACTGCCACCTGCTCACCGGCGAGGACCCCGTCCTCGACTGGGTCAAGGGCACCGGTCTGCGGCCCGTGCTCACCGCCCTCGGCGACGACCCCGAGGCCGTCGACGCCTTCCTCGCCCAGTACCGGGACCTGCTCCGCGCCGCCTACCCGCCCGGCCCGCACGGCACCGTCTTCCCGTTCCGCCGCCTGTTCGCCGTCGCCCGGAAGGCCGGCTGACGAGCCCGCCCGCGTACCACGAAGGGGCCGCCGCACCCCATGGTGCGACGGCCCCTCCCGCGTAAGGCTCAGCTCTTGCGGTGACCTATCAGCCGCGGCTTCTGCTCCATGCCGTCCAGGCCGTGCCACGCCAGATTGACCAGATGCGCGGCCACCTCGGCCTTCTTGGGCTTGCGGACGTCCAGCCACCACTGGCCGGTCAGCGCCACCATGCCCACCAGCGCCTGCGCGTACAGCGGCGCCAGCTTCGGATCGAAGCCCCGGGCCTTGAACTCGAGCCCCAGAATGTCCTCCACCTGCGTGGCGATATCGCTGATCAGCGACGCGAACGTGCCCGTCGACTGCGCCACCGGCGAGTCCCGCACCAGGATCCGGAACCCGTCCGTGTACCGCTCGATGTAGTCGAGCAGCGCGAACGCCGCCTGCTCGAGCAGCTCACGCGGATGCCCCGCGGTCAGCGCCCCCGTCACCATGTCGAGGAGCTGACGCATCTCCCGGTCCACCACGACCGCGTACAGGCCCTCCTTGCCGCCGAAGTGCTCGTACACCACCGGCTTGGAGACGCCGGCCTTGGCCGCGATCTCCTCCACCGACGTGCCCTCGAAACCCTTCGCCGCGAACAGGGTGCGCCCGATGTCCAGCAGCTGTTCCCGGCGCTCCGCGCCGGTCATGCGGATCCTGCGCCCCCGCCGGGGCTTGTCGCTGCTGGAACTGCCGTCGATCGCCACATCCTCCATCATGCCGAATCGGCGGCCGCGGCCTGGCGGCGGGCTTCGATGCGGGACTTCGCCGGCCACCGCACGTCGTACGCCCAGCCCAGCTGCTCGAACCAGCGGATCAGCCGCGCACTGGAGTCGACCTGCCCGCGCAGCACCCCGTGCCGCGCCGACGTCGGGTCCGCGTGGTGCAGGTTGTGCCACGACTCGCCGCACGACAGCACCGCCAGCCACCACACGTTGCCCGAACGGTCCCGCGACTTGAACGGCCGCTTGCCCACCGCGTGACAGAACGAGTTGATCGACCAGGTCACGTGGTGCAGCAGCGCCACCCGCACCAGCGAGCCCCAGAAGAACGCGGTGAACGCGCCCCACCACGACATCGTCACCAGGCCGCCCACCACCGGCGGGATCGCCAGCGACAGGACCGTCCACAGCACGAACTGGCGCGAGATCGCGACCAGGGCCGGATCCTTGATCAGGTCGGGGGCGTACTTGTGCTGCGGGGTGCGCTCCTCGTCGAACATCCAGCCGATGTGCGCCCACCACAGGCCCTTCATCAGCGCCGGCAGCGTCTCGCCGAACCGCCACGGCGAGTGCGGGTCGCCCTCGGCGTCCGAGAACTTGTGGTGCTTGCGGTGGTCGGCCACCCAGCGCACCAGGGGCCCCTCCACGGCCAGCGACCCCATGATCGCCAGCGCGATCCGCAGCGGTCGCTTCGCCTTGAACGAACCATGCGTGAAGTAGCGGTGGAAGCCGATCGTGATGCCGTGGCAGCCGATGAAGTACATCGCCGTCATCAGGCCCAGATCGAGCCAGCTCACCCCCCAGCCCCAGGCCAGCGGCACCGCCGCGACCAGGGCCACGAAGGGAACCGTGATGAACAACAGCAGCGCGATCTGCTCGACGGAGCCTTTGCGGTCCCCGCCGAGCGTGGCGGAAGGCAGATCCGGGGCGGGGGTTTCGAGTACCTCGGGGCTAGAGGTCATGGAGAGGTCCCTCTGGGGGGTGAAGGGGAAGAGCCGGACGCCTGGCCACGGCCCTGGCTACGGGTCCGTAACCTACGGCGACGTAAGTATGGCAGCGCCGAGGCGCGCGGCAAGAGGCACAAGCGGGCCCGTGCGCCGCGCGGCGCCACCGCCCACCTATCCTGGGTACGTCGGACAGCGCGGTCCGCAGCCTGTAGGAAACCCTCCAGACGTGCTCAAACAGTGCAAGGAGCCGCACCTGTGAGCAGTGCCGACCAGACCTCCACCGCCCGCGCCGAGCTGCGCGCCGACATCCGCCGACTGGGCGACCTGCTGGGCGAGACACTCGTCCGGCAGGAGGGCCGCGACCTTCTCGACCTCGTCGAGAAGGTCCGCCACCTCACCCGCGAGGACGGCGACGCCGCCGCCGCGCTCCTCGGCGACACCGACCTGGAGACCGCCGCCAAGCTCGTCCGCGCCTTCTCCACCTACTTCCACCTCGCCAACGTCACCGAGCAGGTGCACCGCGGCCGCGAGCTGCGCGAGAAGCGCGCCGGCGAGGGCGGCCTGCTCGCCCGCACCGCCGACATGCTCAAGGACGGCGACCCCGAGCACGTCCGCGCCACCGTCAAGAACCTCAACGTGCGCCCCGTCTTCACCGCGCACCCCACCGAGGCCGCCCGCCGCTCCGTGCTCAACAAGCTGCGCCGGGTCGCCGCCCTCCTCGAGGCCCCCGTCGTCGAGGTCGACCGCCGCCGCCTCGACCAGCGGCTCGCCGAGAACATCGACCTCATCTGGCAGACCGACGAACTCCGCGTCGTCCGCCCCGAGCCCGCCGACGAGGCCCGCAACGCCATCTACTACCTCGACGAGCTGCACGCCGGCGCCGTCGGCGCCGTCCTCGAGGACCTCGCCGCCGAACTGGAGCGCGTCGGCATCGAACTGCCCGCCGGCACCCGCCCGCTCACCTTCGGCACCTGGATCGGCGGCGACCGCGACGGCAACCCCAACGTCACCCCCGCCGTGACCTGGGACGTCCTCATCCTCCAGCACGAGCACGGCATCAGCGACGCCCTCGAACTCATCGACGAACTGCGCGCCCTGCTGTCCAACTCCATCCGCTACACAGGCGCCACCGAGGAACTCCTCGCCTCCCTCCAGGCCGACCTCGACCGCCTCCCCGAGATCAGCCCCCGGTACAAGCGCCTCAACGCCGAAGAGCCCTACCGGCTCAAGGCCACCTGCATCCGGCAGAAGCTCGTCAACACCCGCGACCGGCTCGCCCAGGGCACCCCGCACCAGCCCGGCCGCGACTACCTCGGCACCGCCGAGCTCGTCGCCGACCTCAGCCTGATCCAGGAGTCGCTGCGCGCCCACCGCGGCGGACTGCTCGCCGACGGCCGCCTCGACCGGGTCATCCGCACCCTGTCCGCCTTCGGCCTCCAGCTCGCCACCATGGACGTCCGCGAACACGCCGACGCCCACCACCACGCGCTCGGCCAGCTCTTCGACCGGCTCGGCGAGGAGTCCTGGCGCTACGCCGACATGCCCCGCGAGTACCGGCAGCGGCTGCTCGCCAAGGAGCTGCGGTCCCGCCGCCCGCTCGCGCCGACGCCCGCCCCGCTCGACGCGGCAGGCCAGAAGACCCTCGGCGTCTTCCACACCGTCAAGGAAGCCTTCGAGCGCTTCGGCCCCGAGGTCATCGAGTCCTACATCATCTCGATGTGCCAGGGCGCCGACGACGTCTTCGCCGCCGCCGTCCTCGCCCGCGAGGCCGGACTGATCGACCTGCACGGAGGCTGGGCCAAGATCGGCATCGTGCCGCTCCTGGAGACCACCGACGAGCTCAAGGCCGCCGACGTCATCCTCAACGACATGCTGGCCGACCCCTCCTACCGCCGCCTCGTCTCCCTGCGCGGCGACGTCCAGGAGGTCATGCTCGGCTACTCCGACTCCTCCAAGTTCGGCGGCATCACCACCAGCCAGTGGGAGATCCACCGCGCCCAGCGCCGGCTGCGCGACGTCGCCCACCGGTACGGCGTACGGCTCCGGCTCTTCCACGGCCGAGGCGGCACCGTCGGCCGCGGCGGCGGCCCCTCGCACGACGCGATCCTCGCCCAGCCGTGGGGCACCCTCGAGGGCGAGATCAAGGTGACCGAGCAGGGCGAGGTCATCTCCGACAAGTACCTCATCCCGTCCCTCGCCCGCGAGAACCTCGAACTGACCGTCGCCGCCACCCTGCAGGCCTCCGCCCTGCACACGGCGCCCCGCCAGTCCGACGAGGCCCTCGCCCGCTGGGACGCCGCCATGGACACCGCGTCCGAGGCCGCCCACACCGCGTACCGCACGCTGGTCGAGGACCCCGACCTGCCCGCGTACTTCTTCGCCTCCACCCCCGTCGACCAGCTCGCCGACCTCCACCTCGGTTCGCGCCCCTCGCGCCGCCCCGACTCCGGCGCCGGACTCGACGGACTGCGCGCCATCCCGTGGGTGTTCGGCTGGACCCAGTCCCGGCAGATCGTCCCCGGCTGGTACGGCGTCGGCTCCGGTCTGAAGGCCCTGCGCGAGGCCGGTCTGGACGCCGTGCTCGGCGAGATGTACGAGAAGTGGCACTTCTTCCGCAACTTCCTCTCCAACGTCGAGATGACGCTGGCCAAGACGGACCTGCGGATCGCCCGCCACTACGTCGACACCCTCGTCCCCGACGAGCTGAAGCACGTCTTCCGCACCATCGAGGCCGAGCACGCGCTCACCGTCGAAGAGGTCCTGAAGGTGACGGGTGGTGAGAAGCTGCTCGACTCCAACCCGGTGCTCCAGCAGACCTTCGCCATCCGCGACGCCTACCTCGACCCGATCTCCTACCTCCAGGTCTCGCTGCTCGCCCGCCAGCGCGCCGCCGCCGCACGCGAGGAGGAGCCGGACCCGACGCTGTCCCGCGCGCTGCTGCTGACCGTCAACGGCGTCGCCGCGGGCCTGCGCAACACCGGCTGACCTCGTTGTGACACGCGAAGTGCCCCCACCGGCCCGGCCGGTGGGGGCACTGTCGTCCCACGGGCCGTGCGGCCCTACGGGGTTCAGCCCTGCGCGGCCTTGCGGCGACGCGTCACCAGGAAGCCACCGACGCCCGCCAGGGCCACGGCGACCGCAGCGATGATGCCGACCGGGGCGCTGGAGCCCGTCTCGGCCAGGTTGCCGTCCTCGTCCTTCACGTCACCGTTCCCACCGGTGCTCTGCTCGCCGGCGCCCGGAGCGGTCGGGGAGGGGGACGAACCCGGCTCCTCGCCCGGCTTCGTCGGCTCCTCACCCGGCTTGGTGGGCTCCTCGCCGGGCTTCGTGGGCTCCTCGCCCGGCTTGGTGGGCTCCTCGCCCGGGGCGCACTTGGTCTTGAAGACCTTGTGCTTGGCCTTGCCGTTCTCGTTGTCGAAGTTCCAGAACAGCTTGTACTGGCCGGTCGCGAGGGTCATGTCCTCGGTGCGCTCGTGGCCCGAGCCGTCGAGGGTCAGCGAACCCTCCTTCACCGTGGTGCCCTTGTCGAGGTCGTTGACGGCCCAAGCCTCGATGTGCCAGGTGACCTTCTGGGCGCCGTCGAACTTGAAACTGTCGATGTAGAAGGTGCAGACCTTCGGCTCGTTCTTGTGAAGCTCCTCGCCCGTCTTGGAGTCGTGGATCTTCACGTTGCCGTTGTCGCCCTTGGGCTTACCGGTCGCGGAGGCGGTGGGGGCCAGCAGCACGGTCGCCGACAGAGCGGCGACGACGGCGCAGGCGGGAATGAGGGTACGTCGCATATGGGATGTCCATCTGGAGTGACGAGAGATGCCGTGGGAGGTGGCGGGGGCAGGATATCCGCCTGCTTATGTCACTCTTAACCCAAGGCTTCATAACAATTCTGGCCAGCTGGCCAGAACGGAATCCTGCGGATCACGGAAAACGCTTGCCCGCGGAGCGCTTTGCTCAGAGCGCGAAGAACGTCCCCAGCAACAACGCCCCGCCCAGCGCCGCCGAGGACCACGCCGTACGCGTCATCCGCAGCCCGCCGCCTATCACCAGCGACGCCAGCAACAACGCCCCGCCCAACGGGACCCAGGCGTGCAGACCGCCGCCCCAGCCCGTACGCAGCGCCTCGTCCGTACCCGGCTTCACCACGACCGTCAGCGTCTGGCCCTTCGACACGGCCACCGAACGCTCCATCGTCGCCGTGGTCCGCTTCGAACCCGCGTCCGCCGGCACGTACCGGCCACTGCACGTCTCGTCCGTGCACCCCGTCACCGTCAACGTGCCGTGCTCCCGCCCCTTCGACAGCAGCACATGCTGCGCCGACCCCCACGACGACCACGCCCCCGCCACCACGAGCAGCAAGGCGACCACCGCCATGGCGGTGCGACGGGCGTGCCGGACGAGGACGGTGCGCTTCATGGGGCGCGATCGTACAGCCGTACGCCTACGAGTTGTACGCCGACTGCGCCCGCTCCAGGCCCTCCGCCACCAGGCACTCCACGGAATCCGCGGCCCGGTCCACGAAGTACCCCAGCTCTTTGCGCTCCGTCGACGAGAAGTCCTTCAGAACGAAATCCGCGACCTGCATCCGACCCGGCGGACGACCGATCCCGAACCGCACCCGGTGATACTCCGCCGAGAACGCCTTCGTCATCGACTTCAGGCCGTTGTGCCCGTTGTCCCCGCCGCCCAGCTTCAGCCGCAGCGTCCCGTAGTCGATGTCCAACTCGTCATGGATCGCCACCACATGTGCCACCGGCACCTTGTAGAAGTCCCGCAGCGCCGACACCGGACCACCCGACAGATTCATGTACGACATCGGCTTCGCCAGGATCACCCGCCGGTTCGCCGGCCCCGGCGGACCCATCCGGCCCTCCACGACCTGCGCCTGCGCCTTCTGCGCCCGCTTGAACTTCCCGCCGATGCGCTCCGCCAGCAGATCCACCACCATGAAGCCCACGTTGTGCCGGTTGGCCGCGTACTCAGGCCCCGGATTGCCGAGGCCGACGATCAGCCAGGGGGCGTTCGCGTCGTCCGTCATCTGCGTCTCCGCGTCTCCAGAAGAAAAGGACAGAAAGAAACGGGGTGACCGGCCGTGGCCCGTCACCCCGTCACGTCAGGCAGAGCCTACGGCTCAGGCCTCGGCGCCCTCGGCGGCCTCGCCCTCGGCGGCCTCGGCGGCCGGCTCCTCGGCCTGCGCGGCCAGGACCTGCAGGACGACGGCGTCGGCCTCGGTCACCAGGGTGACGCCCTTGGGCAGGGTGATGTCCTGCGCCAGGACGGAGGCACCGGCCTCCAGGCCCTCGACGGAGACCGTGACGGCCTCGGGGAGGTGGGTGGCCTCGGCCTCGACGGAGAGGGTGTTGAGCACGTGCTCCAGCAGGTTGCCGCCGGCCTTCAGCTCGCCCTCGGCGACGACCGGAACCTCGACGGTGACCTTCTCGCCCTTCTTCACCAGAAGCAGGTCGACGTGCTCCAGGAAGCCCTTCAGCGGGTCGCGCTGCGCGGCCTTCGGGATCGCCAGCTCCTGGCCCTTGCCGTCGATGTCCAGCGTCAGCAGGACGTTCGGGGTACGCAGGGCGAGCTGCAGCTCGTGGCCCGGCAGGTTCAGGTGGATCGGGTCCGAGCCGTGGCCGTACAGGACACCGGGGACCTGGCCGCTGCGACGGATCTTGCGGGCGGCGCCCTTGCCGAACTCGGTGCGGACGGTGACGGCGAGCTTCACGTCGGACATGTGGCACTCCTCGTAGAAGGTGACGGAACGATGGTCACCCGGCCACGACTGGCGATGGCCTGCTACGAAGAGCGCGTCGATAACGGACCGCCGAACCGCGAACGCGGACGGCCTCCCTCGCCGAGCAACCTCAGCAGTCTACCGGGCAGGGCGCGAGGCACCCAATTGGATCACGCGGGGATATGCGGGAAGGGATGCGTAAGGACAGGCGTAAGGACAGGCGTAAGGGCCGCCCCCAGAGGGAGCGGCCCTTACGAACTCACAGCCGGCGGCCGAAATCAATCGGTCAGTGCCGGCAGTGCGGTCAGTGCTCCTCGAACAGGCTCGTCACCGAACCGTCCTCGAACACCTCACGCACCGCACGCGCGATCGTCGGCGCGATCGACAGCACCGTGATCTTGTCGATCTCCAGCGAACCCGGCACCGGCAGCGTGTCCGTGAACACGAACTCGCTCACCTTCGAGTTCTTCAGGCGGTCCGCCGCCGGACCCGACAGGATGCCGTGCGTCGCCGTCACGATGACGTCCTCCGCACCGTGCGCGAACAGCGCCTCCGCCGCCGCGCAGATCGTGCCGCCGGTGTCCACCATGTCGTCGACCAGGACACAGACCCGGCCCTTCACGTCACCGACGACCTCGTGGACCGTCACCTGGTTGGCGACGTCCTTGTCACGACGCTTGTGCACGATCGCCAGCGGCGCGTCCAGACGGTCGCACCAGCGGTCGGCCACCCGCACACGGCCGGCGTCCGGGGACACGATCGTCAGCTTCTCGCGGTCGACCTTGGAGCCCACGTAGTCCGCGAGGACCGGCAGCGCCGACAGGTGGTCCACCGGGCCGTCGAAGAAGCCCTGGATCTGGTCCGTGTGCAGGTCCACGGTCAGGATCCGGTCCGCACCCGCGGTCTTCATCAGGTCCGCGACCAGACGCGCCGAGATCGGCTCACGGCCACGGTGCTTCTTGTCCTGACGGGCATAGCCGTACGACGGGACGATCACGGTGATGCTCCGCGCGGAAGCCCGCTTCAGAGCATCGATCATGATCAGCTGCTCCATGATCCACTTGTTGATCGGAGCCGTGTGGCTCTGGATCAGGAAGCAGTCCGCGCCACGCGCCGACTCCTGGAAGCGGACGTAGATCTCACCGTTCGCGAAGTCGAAGGCCTTGGTCGGAACGAGACCGACACCCAGCTGGTGCGCGACCTCCTCGGCCAGCTCGGGGTGGGCGCGGCCGGAGAAGAGCATCAGCTTCTTCTCGCCGGTCGTCTTGATCCCGGTCACAGCACTGTCTCCTCAGACGTGTTCTCCGGCCGCGATACACGAGCGTCCCTTGCGCGTGAGCGAGCCAGCCGAATTTGTGTGCACGTATCACGGTACGCCGAGTTCGGCGTACCCGTTTCCGGTCAGCTTTCGCCGTCGGACTCCTCCACGGCCGCCTGAGCGGCCTGAGCGGCGGCGCTGCCCGGACGCTTCCGCGCCACCCAACCCTCGATATTCCGCTGCTGGCCACGGGCGACGGCCAGGGCACCCGACGGCACATCCTTCGTGATCACGGACCCGGCAGCGGTGTACGCGCCGTCCCCGACCGTGACAGGAGCCACAAACATGTTGTCCGAACCCGTACGGCAGTGGGAGCCGATCGTCGTGTGGTGCTTCTTCTCGCCGTCGTAGTTCACGAACACGCTCGCGGCGCCGATGTTCGAGTACTCGCCGATCGTCGCGTCACCCACGTACGACAGGTGCGGCACCTTCGTGCCCTCGCCGATCGCCGCGTTCTTCGTCTCGACGTACGTCCCGATCTTGCCCTTGGCACCGAGGTTCGTCCCCGGCCGCAGATAGGCGAACGGACCGACGGAAGCGCGCTCGCCGATCACGGCGGAATCGGCGACGGTGTTGTCCACCCGCGCGCCGGCGCCGACGGTGGTGTCGTGGAGGCGCGTGTTCGGCCCCACCTCGGCGTCCTCGGCGAGGTGGGTGGCACCGGTCAGCTGCGTCCCCGGGTGCACGATCGCATCCCGCCCGAAGGTCACGGTCACGTCGACGAACACGGAGGCGGGGTCGACGACGGTCACGCCGGCGGTCATGGCCGCCTCGAGCACCCGCCGGTTCAGCAGCGCACGCGCCTCGGCGAGCTGCACCCGGTTGTTGATCCCCAGGATCTCCCGGTGATCACCGGCGACGGACGCGCCGACGCGGTGCCCGGCCTCGCGCAGGATCGACAGCACGTCGGTGAGGTACTCCTCGCCCTGGCTGTTGTCCGTCCGCACCTTGCCGAGCGCGTCGGCGAGCAGTGGCCCGTCGAAGGCGAACACGCCGGAGTTGATCTCGCTGATCGCCCGCTGCTCGTCCGAGGCGTCCTTGTGCTCCACGATCGCGGTGACGGCGCCGGAGGCGTCGCGCACGATCCGCCCGTAGCCGGTCGAGTCCGGCACCTCGGCGGTCAGCACGGTGACGGCGTTGCCGTCGGCGGCGTGCGTCGCGGCGAGGGCCCGCAGGGTCTCGCCGGACAGCAGCGGGGTGTCGCCGCACACGACGACGACGGTCCCGTCGGGCGCCTGCCCCAGCTCTTCGAGCGCCATGCGGACGGCGTGCCCGGTGCCGTTCTGCTCGTACTGCACGGCGGTACGGGTGCCGGCGTAGTGTGCGTCCAGATGCGCGGTGACCTGCTCGCGGGCATGCCCCACGACGACGACGAGGTTCTCGGGGTCCAGCTCCCGAGCTGCGGAGACGACGTGTCCGACGAGCGAGCGCCCGCAGATCTCGTGGAGGACCTTGGGAGTCTTCGACTTCATGCGGGTGCCCTCACCCGCTGCGAGTACGACGACGGCGGCCAAGGGGGTCCTCCCTGTTCGAGCGGAGCCGAGAACTTGGGGGAGGTTGGCGCTCACGGGTGTGCCCTTCGGCTTCGGGTGGTGGACATCCGAAGGATACCGGGGGGTACCGGAGCGGAAATGAGTGCGGGTCCCGACCTGGGGAGGTAGGGACCCGAACCGAGCATGTGGGCTCCCGGGGGAGGACTCGAACCCCCATGATCAGAACCAAAATCTGACGTCTTGCCCTTAGACGACCCGGGATTACCGCTATGCCCGATTCTGATGATCGGGCGCGGATGCAGCCCCTACTATGCCGCACCACGCCCCCTCGATGCGACGGTAGAGGTCTGCGCTGTTGCGAACTCTCACCACGAGGCAACCCCGGTAGTCCTCGCCGACGTTCTTGCGAACAGTCTTGGGGTTGTGGCGCTTCAGCGTCGTCTTGCCCAGCTCGGAGACGTCGATGCTGACGAGGTCGGCCCAGTGCTGTTCGGCGGCGCGGACGTCCGCGTTCTCGTGGACCATCACGTAGAACGTGCGTCGTTCCGGCTCGATGCCGACGAGGTCGAGCCAGCGGACGAAGGTGCGGATCATGGTCGGGTCGCTGTTCACGAACGTCACCCGCTCGCGGCGGGCGTGCGGTTTGTCCTTCGTGCCCTCTGCCCAGTACAGGCAGACGCCGGCGATCATGAGCTCCCGGTCGGACAACTCGCCGATCTGGGCGGCGGCTGCTTCCTTCGCATTGCGGCGCTCTTCCTCGCGTCGGCGCAGGGTGGGTTCCCAGCCGCGCTTCGCGATCTCGGACGCCCGCTCGCGCGTGCGGCGCGGCGGTTTCGGCAGATCCCGTACCCACAGGGATATCGAGCTCTTCGAGCAGCCCAGCTCCAGCTGGATCTGGTCGTAGGTGAGGCCCTGGAGGCGCAGCTCGCGCGCCTTCGTGCGGAGGTCGTCCTTCGCGTTCGGGCGCTTCGTCCAGGCCGGCGGGGGTTCGCCCTTCACGAGGCGGTGGAGGAGGTCGTTGTTGAAGACTTTCAGGCGGTCGTGGATCTGGCGCAGGCTGAGGCCCTCGCGGCGGAGGGCGACGGCCTGCTCGCGCAGGGCGTCGAAGTCGGCGGCGTACCGACTTGTCTCGGTGCTCATGCGGACACCTTCGTCCGGAATGCGGACGTCCGGGTCGAAAACGTGGGCGATTCACCAGTTCGAGTGGGTGGCGAGTCCCGGAAAACCGCTGGCCCGCCCCCGTACGCTGGGTGGCATGACCGCAATGGGGGCACACCAGGACGCGGCGGGCGGGTCCGCGCGGGGCTGGTTGTGGTGGGGGAGACGTCGGAGTGCGGTGCTGGACGTCGGGCTGGGCCTGGTGTCGGCGCTGGAGTGCGGGCTCGAGGGGGTCGGGTTCGCGGGGGACGCGGGGCTGCCCGTGCCGGTGGGGGTGTTGTTCGGGCTGGTCGCCGGGTCCGTGCTGACCCTGCGGCGGCGGTGGCCGATCGTCGTGGTGCTGGTGTCGATCGCGACGACGCCCGCCGAGATGGGCTTCCTGATGGGGCTCGTCGGGCTGTACACGCTCGCCGCGTCCGAGGTGCCGCGGCGGATCACGGCGCTGCTCGCGGGGATGTCGTCGGCCGCGGTGTTCCTGGTGACCGTGGTGCGGATGCGGCAGGAGATGCAGCAGGCGGAGGGCTTCGATCCGAGCGGCTGGTACATCCTGCTGCTGTCGCTCGTCCTCACGCTGGGGCTGAACGCCCCGCCATTGTTGCTGGGTCTGTACGTCGGTGCGCGGCGCCGCCTCATGGAGTCGCTGCGGGAGCGGGCGGACAGCCTGGAGCAGGAGCTGTCGCTGCTCGCGGACCGGGCCGAGGAGCGGGCGCAGTGGGCGCGCCAGGAGGAGCGGACGCGGATCGCCCGCGAGATGCACGACGTCGTGGCGCACCGCGTCTCGCTGATGGTCGTGCACGCGGCGGCGTTGCAGGCGGTGGCGTTGAAGGATCCGCAGAAGGCCGTCAGGAACGCCGCTCTGGTGGGTGACATGGGCCGGCAGGCGCTGACGGAGCTGCGCGGGATGCTGGGCGTGCTGCGGGAGGAGGCTCCCGCGGAGGGGCCCGAGCCCGTACCGCTGGCGGCGGTGGGCCGGGCGGCCGCGGCGGCGGCCGCGGAGGCGGCGTCGGAGGACGGGCCGTGTCTGGACGCCCTGGAGGAGCTGGTGGAGCAGTCCCGGCTGGCCGGGGTGGTCGTGGAGCTGGCGGTGCTCGGCGAGTCGCGCCGGTACGCGGCGGAGGTGGAGCGGACGGCGTACCGGGTCGTCCAGGAGGCGTTGACGAACGTGCACAAGCATGCGGCGGGTGCGCGGGTCGTGGTGCGGCTGGCGCATCGGGAGGCCGAGGTCGCCATGCAGGTGGAGAACGGTCCGTCGGACGCGGGGGCGGCGGACGCGCAGTTGCCGAGCGGCGGGAACGGCCTGGTGGGGATGCGGGAGCGGGTGAACCGGCTGGGCGGGGTGTTCGTGTCGGGGCCGACGGACGCGGGCGGCTTCCGGGTGTCGGCGGTGCTGCCGACGGTGCGGGAGGCGGTGGCGTAGGACGGGGGGCCGACACTGTGCGGGCCGGCACCGTGCGGGCCGCGGTACTCAGCCGCTCGTCGTCAGTCGTGTCGGCTGGGTGCCGGTGATCAGCCCCGTCAGGGCGGTGTCGATGTCCCGGCCGAGGTACCAGTCGCCGGTGTGGTCGAGGCTGTAGACGCGGCCCTCGCTGTCGATGGCCAGCACCGCCCGGTGTTCGCCCTCCTCGCCGAGCGGGGCCAGTTCCGTCTCGAGGGCGCGGCCGAGGTCGCCGAGGGTGCGGGCGAGGTGGAGGCCGGCGAGGGGGTCGAGGTGGACGGCGCCGGGGGCGATGTGCCGGCCGGGTCCGGGGCCGGTGATCCGGAGGCCGCCGAATTCCGCCCAGGCTTCGACGGCGGCCGGGAAGACGGCGTGCCGGTGACCGGCCGGGGAGACGTGGGCGCGCAGGGCGTCGGCCCATTCCTCGGCCTGCTTGATGTCCCATCGGCCGGGTTGCCAGCCCGCGTCGCGGAGGGCCGCGTCGACGTTGACGGGGAAGCGGGTCGTGTTCAGGTCGGGCATGCGGTGCGGGTCAGCCGTTCTGGGCGGTGGGGTCGACGGGGCGTACGCCGAAGTGGGCGAGCATCGCCGTGCAGGAGCGGCAGGGGGCCGCGTAGCTGCCGTGCAGCGGGTCGCCGTCCTCGCGGATGCGGCGGGCGGTGAGTTTGGCCTGCTTCAGTGAGCGCCTGGCTTCTCCCTGGGTGAGGGGTTTGCGCTGGGCGCGTCTGGAGCGGCCGTTCTCGGCGGAGGTGAGGTGGCGGGAGAGCAGGATGGCTTCGGGGCAGCGGCCGGTGAAGCGTTCCCGCTGGCCGCTGGTGAGGGTGTCGAGGAAGTCCTGGACGAGCGGGTGGAGGGCGGGTGCCTGGTCGCCGCGTCCGGCGGTACATGTCAGGGTCTCGCCGCGGACCGAGAGCGCGGCGCCGACGGTGGGCAGGATGCCGTCGCGGCGGTGTCGCAGTACGGGAGCGCGGGTGGTGTCGCTGGCGCTCCAGCTGAGGCGTGGGTCACCCTGCGTGGGCACCGTGGCCGGTGGTCGTGCTGTCTGCATCGTGCTCGTCTTCCCCTCCTGCAATCCCCCGAGTTGCGTGAACAGCCTGCCAAATGGGTTGCCGGGTGTGGAAGCTGGGTGGACGAAAGCACCCTTCGGCGTGTCGCACTCATGACGCCTGTGTCATGCCGTCGTGACACTTGGTCACGACGGGGTCCGGTGGTGTTCCGGCCGGGGCGGCGGCCTGGTGGCACCGCATAGGCTGTGCCAAATCAGCCAGCAGCCAGCGCAGGGGGCAACCGCCATGACGACAGGTCGGCTCGGGCAGGACGCCGCGCCACCGAACGCGGCCTACGCCGGGCAGGTCGTGCATTTCCCGGATCCGGTCCGGGCCTCCCGGCATCCTCGTGGGGTGCGGGTGGACGAGCACGGCTACCCGGTTTTCTCTCCGTACGCCCGTGCGGCCGCGGAGATCGCGGAGCCGCCGGAGGGCTTCGGCGTGGACGAGCTGCGGCTGACGGACTACGTGTCCGCGAACGCGGCGCTGGCGGCGTCGGGGCATGAGCTGTGGGACACGATCCCGGCGGTGGCGACGCCGCACGGCTGGACGTGGCATCACGTGGCGGGCAGCCGGCGGATGGAGCTGGTGCCGGTCGAGGTGAAGGCGCTGCTGCGGCACCACGGCGGTGTGGCGACGGCGGCGGTGGACCACGACAAGCGGGGCACGCGGCCGCTGCAGGAGACCCGGCCGGCGCACTTCGGGCTGCCGAAGGCGCGGATGTCGGTGTCGGAGCAGCAGTTGCAGGGTGTGGAGGAGGACCTGGGGTACCGCCTGCCGGGCGCGTACCGGTCGTTCCTGAAGGCCGCGGGCGGGTGTGCGCCGGTGGGCGCGGCGCTGGACGCGGAGCTGGGTCTGCTGGTGGACCAGCCGTTCTTCACGGTGCGTGAGGAGGCGGGGGTCAACGACCTGGTGTACGTCAACAAGTGTCTGCGGGACCATCTGACGAAGGACTTTCTGGGCGTCGCGTTCGTCCAGGGCGGTCTGCTCGCGGTGAAGGTGCGCGGTGAGGGCGTCGGTTCGGTCTGGTTCTGTGCGTACGACGACGCCCGGGACCGGGACGGTCTGAGTGTGCAGGACCGGGCGGAGCGGCTGCTGCTGCCGTGCGGCACGGATTTCGACGACTTCCTGGCGCGGCTCGCGGGCAATCCGCCGGAGCTGGAGACGGTGGCGAACCTGATGGTCGACGGCGGCTTCGCGCAGGTCGTCGCGGTGGGGGAGTGAGCTCGATGGTGACGTTCGCGCAGGCGCAGGAGCGCGCCGAGGAGTGGATCAACGGCGACCTGCCCGCGTATCAGCACCGCGAGGTGCGGGTGCGGGAGTTCGAGCTGGGGTTCGTGGTGTGGGCGGAGGACCGTGAGGACGGTCCGAC
The DNA here is from genome assembly GCF_045348655.1 of Streptomyces solicamelliae. Taxonomy (NCBI): domain Bacteria; kingdom Bacillati; phylum Actinomycetota; class Actinomycetes; order Kitasatosporales; family Streptomycetaceae; genus Streptomyces; species Streptomyces solicamelliae. The sequence continues at coordinate 2,883,683 of NZ_CP160404.1, read as the reverse complement.
GTCGGACGGCGGCCGGCAGCGGCTGGTGATCGCCCGGGACAGCGGTGAGGCGACGCTGTGGCCGGGGCTGCCGGTGGGTGAGGTGATCCGCCGGTACGAGGAGGAGTACGGCGCGTCGGCCGCGGCGCGCGCGGAGGCGCCGGCGCCGCCGCAGCGGGTGGATCTGAACCAGACGTCGTTCCTGCTGACGCCGCCGGAGTGGCTGCAGGAGGCGGCGGACCGGGCGGGGATTCCGGACGGGCGGAGTGCGGACGGCGGTGCGTCGTCGCCGTCGCCGACTCCTGCGCCGGCTCCTGCGCCCGTGGCCGGTACGCCGCCTCCGGCGCCGATGCCGGCTTCGGCGACGCCGCCGCCCGCTCCGTCCGCGCCGTCCGCCGGCGGCAGCGGTGCGTGGGCGGACGTGAGCCCGTCCGGCGGCGACGACGTGTCGGTGCCGCTGCCGGCGACGGTGTTCGCGCCGCCGCTGTCGGGTGCGGACGACGACGACACCCCGCCGCCGGTGACCGGAGCGGACGCGCCGACGGCGCTGATGTCGGGCGGCAGCCAGCTGCCGAGGACGCAGATCGCCCAGCAGGCGCTGCAGCCGGACGGGATGCCGCCGGGTGTCCCGCAGGCCGGTCCGCCTGGGGGTCCCCAGGGTGGTCCGCAGGCCGGTTCGATCCCGCCGCCTCCGCCCGGTGCGCCGGGCGTTCCTGGTGCGCCGGGAGCCGACGCGTACGTACCGACGCAGCTGGTGTCGCAGCTGGGCCCCAACGGCCCGACGCCGCCCGGCGCTCCGGGTACGCCTCCGCCGCCGGCGCCTCCGGGTGCCCCGGGCGGTGGCGCGACCCCGGCGCAGCCGGTGCACCACGCCGCGACGATGCTGGCGCATCCGAACCAGAGCATGGGCGGGGCCACCCCGCCTCCGCCGCCGGGTCCGCCCGGTGTTCCGGGTCAGCCGGGTACGCCTCCGCCGCCGGCGCCTCCGGGTGTCCCGGGCGGTGGCGCGACTCCGCCGCAGCCGGTGCATCATGCGGCGACGATGCTGGCGAGCCCGAGCCAGGGCGGTCCTGGTACGCCTCCGCCGCCGGGTCCGCCCGGTGTTCCGGGTCAGCCGGGTACGCCTCCGCCGCCGGCGCCTCCGGGTGTCCCGGGTGGCGGTGCGACTCCGCCGCAGCCGGTGCATCACGCCGCCACCATGCTGGCGAGCCCCAGCCAGGGCGGTCCCGGTACGCCTCCGCCGCCCAGCCCGCCGCCGGGTGCTCCCGGCATGCCCGGGCCCGCCGGCGCCGCGCCGTTCCCGCCGCAGCCGACCGGTCAGCCGACCGTCGGCCCCGGCTACCAGGCGGTGCTGCGCTACCGCGCGCCCGACGGCTCGGAGGCGCAGATCATCCGGCGTTCCGCGCCCGGCACCCCGCACCCGGAGTGGCAGATCCTGCACGAGCTGCGGGCGATGAACGTGCCGCCGCAGCAGGTCCTGGAGCTGCACACGGAGCTGGAGTCCTGCGAGCTGCCCGGCGGTTACTGCGCGCGGATGATCCGGGAGACCTGGCCGCAGGCGCGGATCACCAACATCGCCCCGTACGGCCGGGACCACGCGGGCAGGCAGCAGGGCATGCAGCAACTGCTGACCCATCAGGGCGAGTTGCACCAGGTGGCGGACGGTCCGGCGCGCCCCGCGCCGGTGCGCGCGCCGCTGCCGCAGGTGCCGCCGGCGCCGCCGGTCCCGCCGGAGGGCGTGGCGCAGGAGCTGGCGGGCGCGTTCGGGCCGGCGATCTGCCGGTTCGACCAGCGGGCGGTGTCCCGGCAGGGCGTGCCCGAGGTGGTGGCGGTGACGCTGGTGTGGGCGGGTCTGCCGGCGGACTTCGGTCCGTTCTTCTGGGCGCAGCCGGCCCAGCCGGTGGTGCCGACGCTGGCGGAGCTGGCGGCGCAGCGGCAGATCCAGCCGCCGTCGGACGCGGGCTCGTACCTGGTGCTCGGTTCGGACTTCGGCAAGGCGATCTGCGTCCAGTACGGCACGGCGCACATCGTGGCGGTGCCGGTGGAGCCGGGTCCGGACGGGCGGTGCCTGCCGCCGCAGTTCGTGAACACGGGGCTGCCGGAGTTCACCCGCTGCATGGCGCTGCTGGGGCGGATGTGGCGGCTGCGGTTCGGGCTGACGCCGGAGCAGGCGGGCCGGTGGACGGTCGACTTCCAGGCGCAGCTGGCGATGCTGGACCCGGCGGCGCTGGCGTCGCCGGAGAACTGGTGGTCGGTGCTGCTTGAGCAGATGTGGGACGGGCTCCTCTGAGTCCACCCGTTGGGAGTACGCCGAAGGGCCCGGTCCGGGGTACGGATCGGGCCCTTCGGCGTACCGGTCGTGTCGGGGCCGGGGACGTCCCGGTGTGATCCCGCAAGATCGGAGGAGGGGGTTCCGCGTACGAGAGGGGCTCCGCCGATGAGGAAGCCGCATGCCTTCGCCGTCGCACGACGTGGCTATCGCCCGGGTCAGGTGGACCGTTTCCTCGCCGGGCTCTGCGACGACCGGGACGCCGCCTGGGAGCGGGCCGCCCGGCTGACAGTGCTGGCGCGGGAGATGGAGGAGGAGGCGGCGCGGCTGCGCGAGCGCGTCGACGGGCTGGGGGAGCAGCGGTACGAGGCGCTGGGCGAACGGGCCCGGCTGCTGCTGGCGTTCGCGGAGCAGGAGGCGGCCGAGCTGGTCGCGGCGGCGACCGAGGAGGCGCGGGCGCTGCGGGACGAGGCCGGGGCGGCGGCTGAGCGGTGCGCGGACACGGTCCGCGAGGAGGCGGACGACGCGGTCGCGGCGGCGGAACGGGCGGCGGAGGAGCTGCTGCGGGTCGCACGCGGCGAGGCGGAGGCGGTACGGGCGGGGGCCCGCGGCGACCTGGTCGCGCTGCGGGAGGAGGCGCGTACGGCCGTCGGGGACGCGCGGCTGCGGGCGGCGGCGCTGGTGGACGCCCGCGAGCAGGAGCAGGCGGGCCGGCGGGACGAGGAGGAGCGGGCGGCGGCCGCGCGCGAGGAGGAGCGGGAGGCCCGGCACACGGAGCGGGTCGCGGCGGCGCAGGCCGAACTTGCGGAGGCGGAACGGGCCTTCGCGGAGGCGGAGGAGAGCGCGCGGCGCCGCCAGGAGGCGGCGGAGGCCCGCGCCGCGGAACTCCTGGTGGGCGCGCGGGCGACGAGCGAGCGGATGGAGCAGGAGACGGACCGCATCCTCGCCGAGCACGCCACCGCCTCCGAGGCCACCCGCGCCCACATGACCCATGTCCGCAACAGTCTGGCGTCCTTGACGGGCCGGGCGGCGAGGGACGCGGAGGAAGCCGCGGGAGAGGCTGCGGAGGCGCCGGAGGAGTAGGAGTAGGGGGCGGGCGGCTACTTCGGGGACTGCTCGGGGCTCTCGGTCCCCTCCGGGTTCAGGACCGGGAAGCGGCGCGGGGCCAGGGTGAGGAGGGCCAGCAGGGACAGGGCGGCGGCGACGGCGGCGCCGATGTGGACGTAGTCGACCGCGGCGTCGACCGCGCGCCGCAGGTGGTCCGCCGCGGAGGCGGTGAGCGCGCCGGGGGTGTCGAGCGCGCGGGCGAGGGAGTCGAGGTCGCCGGCGCTGCCGAGACGGGCGGCGAGGACCGCGTTGGCGATCGCGCCGAACAGGGCCGCGCCCACGCTCTGCCCGACCTGGCGGCAGAACAGTACGGACGCGGTGGTCGTGCCGCGCTCCTCGTACGGGACGGTGGACTGCACGCCCACGATCAGCGGCAGCTGGAAGAAGCCGAGGGACGCGCCGAGCAGCAGCATCAGCAGCGCGGGCTGCCAGGGCTCGCCGGGGAACGGCAGCATCGGGAACGCGAGCAGCACGAGCAGCGCGGACGTCATGCCGAGGACGGCGGTGAGCCGGAAGCCGATCCGGCTGTAGACGCGGTTGGCGAAGGCGGCGGTGACCGGCCAGCTCAGGGTCATCGCGGAGAGCACGAACCCGGCGGCGATCGGGCCGAGGCCGAGGACGGCCTGGGCGTACGTGGGCAGGAAGACGGTCGGCGCGACCATCAGCAGCCCGAGCGCGCCGAGCGCGAGGTTGACCGCGGCGATGGTGCGCCGGCGCCACACCCAGCCGGGGATGATCGGCTCGGCGGCGCGCCGTTCGACGACGACGGTGACCGCGCCGAGGACCAGCGCGCCGGCGAACAGGGCGAGGGACGGCGTGGAGAGCCACGGCCAGGCGACGCCGCCCTGGACGAGCGCGGTGATCAGCAGCGCGCCGGTGGCGAAGACGGCGAGGGCGCCGGGCCAGTCGACGACGGTCCGGCCGGGGCCGGTCGCTGTGGGGCGGGCGGGTTCGACGAGGTGGCGGGCGACGAGCCAGAGCGCGACGAGCCCGACGGGGATGTTGACGAGGAAGATCCACCGCCAGTCGGCGTACCCGGCGAGCAGGCCGCCGGCGGCCGGTCCGGCGACGGAGGAGGTCGCCCAGACGGTGGAGAGCTTCGCCTGGATCCTGGGGCGTTCCTTCAGCGGGTACAGGTCGGCCGCGATCGTCTGGACGGTCCCCTGGAGCGCCCCGCCGCCGAGGCCCTGCACGATGCGGAAGGCGATGAGGGAGGCCATGTTCCAGGCGGCCGCGCAGAGCAGGGAGCCGAGGAGGAAGAGGACGATGCCGGTGATGAGGACCGGCTTGCGGCCGAAGGTGTCGGAGAGCTTGCCGTAGACCGGCAGGGTGACGGTGACGGCGAGCAGGTAGCCGGAGAACAGCCAGGAGAACACGGAGAGTCCGCCCAGGTCGCCGACGATCTGCGGGACGGCGGTGGCGACGACGGTGCCGTCGAGGGCGGCCAGCCCCATGCCGAGCATGAGCGCGGCGACGACGGGGCCGCGGCCGCGGGGGGCGGCGGTGGTGGTCGCGGGCGTGGTCGCGGGCGTGGTCGCGCCGGCGGTCGTGGGCGTCGGCTCGGCCAACGGAAGATCCCCCTTTGCATTCCCTATGCATCTATCTCGTCGGGGGACACCCTCTCACTTGCACCTGACGCTGCGGGAGGGGGCAGAGTCGGGTCGTCCGCCCCCGAGACGGTCTCCGCCCACGGGCGGAGAACCCCTAGGGGCGACTCCGCCCTTGCGCCCAGGGGGTGTTCGTCCCGGCGGATGAGGTGCCGGGGGCGGCCTGGTTCTTAACTGGTTCTTACGGGGGCGACCTGAGGAAAACCGCAGGGCGAGTGTGCGGGGAACCCCAGCGCGCCGGGGGCGGGCGCTCGACAGACTCGAATCAGCGCTGAGTTATGTACGCCACTGACTGAAACATGTGCGCGACTCACTGAAATAGGAGACATACCGTGACTTCGGCTGTGACGATCCCCAGGCACGGGGGTACTGGAGAGAAAACGGCCGTGGCCGCGCGGGCGCGGCAGGTCGTCAAGGCGTACGGGCAGGGGGAGACCCGGGTAATCGCGCTGGACGAGGTCGACGTGGACATCCACCGGGGGCAGTTCACCGCGATCATGGGCCCGTCGGGGTCCGGCAAGTCGACGCTGATGCACTGCCTGGCCGGTCTGGACACGGTGACGAGCGGGCGGATCTTCCTCGACGAGACCGAGATCACCGGTCTGAAGGAGAAGAAGCTGACACAGCTGCGGCGGGACCGGATCGGCTTCATCTTCCAGGCGTTCAACCTGCTGCCGACCCTGGACGCGCTGGAGAACATCACGCTGCCGATGGACATAGCGGGCCGCCGGCCGGACCGGGAGTGGCTGGACCGGGTGGTCTCCACGGTGGGGCTCGCCGGGCGGCTCAAGCACCGGCCGAACCAGCTCTCCGGCGGTCAGCAGCAGCGCGTCGCCGTGGCGCGGGCGCTCGCGGCCCGCCCGGAGATCATCTTCGGTGACGAGCCGACCGGAAACCTCGACTCGCGGGCGGGCGCGGAGGTACTGGGCTTCCTGCGGCAGTCGGTCGACGAGCTGGGGCAGACGATCGTCATGGTCACCCACGACCCGGTGGCCGCCTCGTACGCGGACCGGGTGCTGTATCTCGCGGACGGCCGGCTCGTCGACGAGATGCTCAAGCCCACCGCGGACGCCGTCCTGGACCGGATGAAGGACTTCGACGCCCGGGGGCGTACGTCATGACCGTCCTGAAGACGTCCCTGCGCAACTTCTTCGCGCACAAGGGCCGTATGGCGCTCTCCGCCGTCGCCGTCCTGCTGTCCGTGGCGTTCGTCAGCGGCACGCTGGTGTTCACGGACACCATGAACACCACCTTCGACAAGCTGTTCGCCTCGACCGCCTCCGACGTCACCCTCAGCGCCAAGGCCGCGAGCCCCGACGAGATTCCCGGTGCCGGCCGGCCCGAGGGCTTCCCGGCCTCGCTGGTGGACCGGGTGCGTCGGGCCGAGGGTGTGCGGGAGGCGACGGGCTCGGTGGTCTCGCTGAGCGTCACCGTCGTCGACGCGAAGAACAAGAACCTGGGCCCGACCAGCGGCGCGCCGACCATCGCCGTCAGCTGGAACCAGAACGAGCTGCGATCGGTCGGGCTCACCTCCGGGCGGGTGCCGAGCGGCCCCGGCGACGTGCTGATCGACGGCACGACGGCGGAGAAGCACAAGCTGAAGCTCGGTGACGAGCTGCGCACGATCGCCGCAACCGGCGACTTCCGGGCGCGGATCTCGGGCATCGTCGACTTCAAGGTCACCAACCCGGGCGCGACCGTCGTCTACTTCGACCCGGCCACCGCACAGCGTGAACTCCTCGGCAAGGAGGGTCTGTTCACGCAGATCGCCGCCGAGGCGAAGCCCGGTGTCCCGGACGAGCAGCTGAAGCGGAACATCGCGGCGGCCGTCGGTGACGGGTACAAGCTGCAGACCGCGGCCGAGGCCGCCGACGAGGGCCGCAAGGAGGTCTCCGGGTTCCTCGACGTGATGAAGTACGCGATGCTCGGCTTCGCCGGGGTCGCCTTCCTCGTCGGCATCTTCCTCATCGTCAACACCTTCTCGATGCTGGTCGCCCAGCGCACCCGCGAGATCGGTCTGATGCGGGCCATCGGCGCCGGCCGCAAGCAGGTCAACCGGTCCGTGCTCGTCGAGGCGCTGCTGCTCGGCGTCGTGGGTTCGGCCGCCGGTGTCGGCGCGGGCGTGGGGCTGGCCGTGGGGCTGATGGAACTCATGTCCTCCATGGGGATGAACCTGTCCACGCAGGACCTGACGGTGAAGTGGACCACCCCGGCGGTGGGCCTGGTTCTCGGCATCGTGGTCACCGTCCTCGCCGCGTACATACCGGCGCGGCGGGCCGGCAAGGTCTCCCCGATGGCGGCCCTGCGGGACGCGGGCACCCCCGCCGACGGGCGGACCGGAACGCTCCGCGGGGTGCTGGGGCTGCTGCTGACCGCGGGCGGCGGAGCCGCGCTCTGGGCGGCGACGCAGGCCGACAAGGCCGGTACGGGGTCGCTGTGGCTGGGCGTGGGGATCGTGCTCTCGCTGATCGGCTTCATCGTGGTGGGGCCGCTGCTGGCCGGCGGGGTCGTGCGGGCGATCAGCGTGGTCGTGCTGCGGGCCTTCGGGCCGGTGGGGCGGATGGCCGAGCGCAACGCGCTGCGCAATCCGCGCCGTACCGGAGCGACGGGCGCGGCCCTGATGATCGGCCTGGCGCTGGTGGCCTGTCTGTCCGTGGTCGGCTCCTCGATGGTCGCCTCGGCGACCGACGAGCTGGACCGCTCGGTGGGCGCCGACTTCATCGTCCAGTCCCCGACCGGGCAGCGGGTGGTGCCGCAGGTGCAGGCCGCCCTGGAGAAGGTTCCGGGCCTGGGGCACGTCACCGAGTACAAGACGGTCCCGGCGGTGATCACCGGACCGGACGGGAAGAAGCTCGACAAGCGGGTGGTCGCCGCCGACCCGACCTACGCGCAGGACGTGCGCCGTGAGGTCACCGCGGGACGGCTCGCGGACGCCTACCGCGCGGACTCCCTGTCCGTCGGCAGCCACTACGCGGCCGAGCACGGCGTGAAGGTCGGCGACGTGCTGACCGTGGCCTTCAAGGGCGGGAAGACCGCGAAGCTGAAGGTCGCCGCGATCACCTCGGACTCCGGGAACGTCGACAAGGGCGCGATGTACACGGGCATAGCCACCGCGTCCCGGTATCTGCCGGCCGACCGGCTGCCGCAGAACCTGATCGTGTTCGCGACGGCGCAGGACGGCAAGGAGACCGAGGCGTACACGGCGCTGAAGGCCGCGCTCGCGGAGTATCCGCAGTACAAGGTGAGCAACCAGGCCGACTACAAGAAGGACCTGCAGGACCAGGTCGGCCAGCTGCTGAACATCGTCTACGGGCTGCTCGCCCTGGCGATCATCGTGGCGATCCTCGGCGTGGTGAACACCCTCGCCCTCTCGGTGGTCGAGCGGACCCGGGAGATCGGTCTGATGCGGGCCATCGGGCTCTCCCGCCGCCAGCTGCGCCGCATGATCCGCCTGGAGTCCGTGGTGATCGCCCTCTTCGGCGCGCTGCTCGGGCTCGGGCTGGGCATGGGCTGGGGCACGGCGGCGCAGAAGCTGCTCGCCCTGGAGGGCCTGGGCGTCCTGGAGATCCCGTGGCCGACGATCCTGACGGTGTTCGTCGGCTCGGCGTTCGTGGGCCTGTTCGCGGCGCTGGTCCCGGCCTTCCGGGCCGGCCGGATGAACGTGCTGAACGCCATTGCCAGTGAGTAGCGGGTAGTCCCGTTGCGGCCGGGGCGGGGCCGCTAGGTTGGACTGCGACGGTCCCGGTGGATGTCCTCCATCCCACCGGGACCGTGCGCGGCTGTGGGTATCGGACCCACGTCGTAGTCTGGAACCCCCGGCCCGTGAGACGTGTCGGGCTGTTCGCGTTGCCCGCCCCCGTAGTCCAACCGGGATGGAACCTCCTGATGAGCCTGCACGGTCTGCTCGACGCCGTCGTACGAGACGCGGCCCTCGCCGAAGCGGTGAAGGCCGCCCAGGACGGCAACCGCATGCACGTGGACCTGGTCGGCCCGCCCGCCGCGCGGCCCTTCGCGGTGGCCGCGCTGGCCCGCGAGGCCGCCCGGCCCGTGCTCGCCGTCACCGCCACCGGCCGGGAGGCCGAGGACCTGGCGGCCGCGCTGCGCAGCCTCCTCGACCCGGACACGGTCGTCGACTACCCCTCCTGGGAGACGCTGCCGCACGAGCGGCTCTCGCCCCGCTCCGACACCGTCGGCCGCCGCCTCGCCGTGCTGCGCCGGCTCGCCCACCCCTCGCCCGACGACCCGGCCACCGGAAAGGTGTCCGTGGTCGTCGCCCCCATCCGCTCGGTGCTCCAGCCGCAGGTCAAGGGCCTCGGCGACCTGGAGCCGGTCAGCTTGCGGACCGGGCAGCAGGCGGACCTGAACGAGGTCGTGGAGGGGCTGTCGGCGGCCGCGTACGCACGCGTGGAGCTGGTGGAGAAGCGCGGCGAGTTCGCCGTCCGCGGCGGCATCCTGGACGTCTTCCCGCCCACCGAGGAGCACCCGCTCCGCGTCGAGTTCTGGGGCGACGACGTCGAGGAGATCCGGTACTTCAAGGTCGCCGACCAGCGGTCCCTGGAGGTGGCCGAGCACGGACTGTGGGCCCCGCCCTGCCGCGAGCTGCTGCTCACCGGCGAGGTCCGGCAGCGGGCCGCCGCCCTCGCCGAGCAGCACCCGGAGCTCGGCGAACTGCTCGGCAAGATCGCCGAGGGCATCGCGGTGGAGGGCATGGAGTCCCTCGCCCCGGTCCTCGTCGACGACATGGAGCTGCTGATCGACGTGCTGCCCGCCGGCAGCATGGCCGTGGTCTGCGACCCGGAGCGGGTCCGCACCCGCGCCGCCGACCTGGTGGCCACCTCGCAGGAGTTCCTGCAGGCGTCCTGGGCGGCCACGGCCGGCGGCGGGGAGGCGCCGATCGACGTCGGCGCGGCCTCGCTGTGGGGGATCGCCGACGTACGGGACCGGGCGCGCGAGCTCGGCATGATGTGGTGGTCGGTGTCCCCGTTCGCCGCCGACACGACCGCCGACGACACGGACTCGGACACCCTCAAGCTGGGCATGCACGCCCCGGAGACGTACCGCGGCGACACCGCCCGCGCGCTCGCCGACACCAAGGGCTGGCTGGCCGACGGATGGCGCACCGTGTACGTGACGGAGGCGCACGGCCCGGCGTCCCGTACGGCCGAGGTGCTCGGCGGCGAGGGCATCGCCGCCCGCCTCGACGCCGACCTCGCCGAGATCTCGCCGTCCGTGGTCCACGTGGCCTGCGGGTCCATCGACTACGGCTTCGTCGACCCGGCGCTGAAGCTGGCGGTGCTGACCGAGACGGACCTGTCCGGACAGAAGGCGGCCGGCAAGGACGGCCAGCGGATGCCCGCCAAGCGCCGCAAGACGATCGACCCGCTGACCCTGGAGGTCGGCGACTACATCGTGCACGAGCAGCACGGCGTCGGCCGGTACATCGAGATGGTGCAGCGCACGGTGCAGGGCGCGACCCGCGAGTACCTGCTCGTCGAGTACGCGCCGGCCAAGCGCGGCCAGCCCGGCGACCGGCTGTACATCCCGACCGACCAGCTGGAGCAGGTGACCAAGTACGTCGGCGGCGAGGCCCCCACGCTGCACCGGCTCGGCGGCGCGGACTGGACGAAGACGAAGGCGCGCGCGAAGAAGGCGGTCAAGGAGATCGCCGCCGACCTGATCAAGCTGTACAGCGCGCGGATGGCGGCCCCCGGCCACGCCTTCGGCTCGGACACGCCCTGGCAGCGGGAGCTGGAGGACGCCTTCCCGTACGCGGAGACGCCCGACCAGCTGTCCACCATCGCCGAGGTCAAGGAGGACATGGAGAAGAGCATCCCCATGGACCGCCTGATCTGCGGCGACGTCGGCTACGGCAAGACGGAGATCGCGGTCCGGGCGGCGTTCAAGGCGGTCCAGGACGGCAAGCAGGTCGCCGTCCTCGTGCCGACGACGCTGCTGGTGCAGCAGCACTTCGGCACGTTCACCGAGCGGTACTCGCAGTTCCCCGTCGTCACCCGGGCGCTCAGCCGCTTCCAGTCGGAGACGGAGTCCAAGGCGACGCTGGAGGGTCTGAAGGACGGCGCGGTCGACATCGTCATCGGCACCCACCGGCTGTTCTCCTCCGAGACGAAGTTCAAGGACCTCGGCCTGGTCATCGTCGACGAGGAGCAGCGGTTCGGCGTCGAGCACAAGGAGCAGCTGAAGAAGCTGCGTGCCAACGTGGACGTGCTGACCATGTCCGCCACCCCGATCCCCCGGACGCTCGAGATGGCGGTCACCGGCATCCGCGAGATGTCGACGATCACCACCCCGCCGGAGGAGCGGCACCCGGTGCTGACCTTCGTCGGCCCGTACGAGGAGAAGCAGATCGGCGCGGCGATCCGCCGTGAGCTGCTGCGCGAGGGCCAGGTCTTCTACATCCACAACCGGGTCGAGTCGATCGACCGGGCCGCGGCCCGGCTGCGCGAGATCGTCCCGGAGGCGCGGATCGCGACGGCGCACGGCCAGATGTCCGAGTCGGCGCTGGAGCAGGTCGTCGTCGACTTCTGGGAGAAGAAGTTCGACGTGCTGGTGTCGACGACGATCGTCGAGTCCGGCATCGACATCTCCAACGCCAACACCCTGATCGTGGAGCGCGGCGACAACTTCGGCCTCTCGCAGCTGCACCAGCTGCGCGGCCGCGTCGGCCGCGGCCGCGAGCGCGGCTACGCGTACTTCCTGTACCCGCCGGAGAAGCCGCTGACCGAGACCGCGCACGAACGCCTGGCGACCATCGCCCAGCACACGGAGATGGGCGCGGGCATGTACGTGGCGATGAAGGACCTGGAGATCCGCGGCGCGGGCAACCTGCTCGGCGGCGAGCAGTCGGGTCACATCGCGGGCGTCGGCTTCGACCTGTACGTGCGGATGGTCGGTGAGGCCGTCGCGGACTACCGGGCGTCCCTGGAGGGCGGGGCGGAGGAGGAGCCGCCGCTGGAGGTCAAGATCGAGCTGCCGGTCGACGCGCACGTCCCGCACGACTACGCGCCCGGCGAGCGGCTGCGCCTGCAGGCGTACCGCGCGATCGCCTCGGCGAACTCGGAGGAGGACGTCAAGGCCGTACGCGAGGAGCTGACCGACCGCTACGGCAAGCTGCCCGAGCCGGTCGAGAACCTGCTGCTCGTGGCGGGGCTGCGGATGCTGGCGCGGGCCTGCGGCGTCGGCGAGATCGTGCTCCAGGGCTCGAACATCCGCTTCGCGCCGGTGGAGTTGCGCGAGTCGCAGGAGCTGCGGCTCAAGCGGCTGTACCCGCGGACGGTCATCAAGGCCCCGACGCAGCAGATCCTGGTGCCGCGTCCCACCACCGGCACGATCGGCGGCAAGCCGGTCGTCGGCCGCGAACTGCTCGCGTGGACCGGGGAGTTCCTGACGTCGATCCTGGGCTGACGGCCGAGGCCGGTGGGGGCGGGCGCACACGCGCCCGCCCCCACCGCTGCTCACAGCTCGTCGAGGTCGAGCGCCGCGGCCATCGCGCGGTAGCCGGCGTCGTTCGGGTGGATGTGGTCCTCCGAGTCGTACGCGGGCAGGATCCGGTCGGGGTCCTGCGGGTCGCGGACGACACGGTCGAAGTCGATCACGGCGTCGTACGCGCCCGAGGTGCGGACCCAGGCGTTGAAGGCGTCCCGCTTGGCCTCGTTCACCTTCTTCGCGTCGTCGTAGAAGGAGCCCTTGATCGGGGTGAGCGTCGCGCCGACCACCTTGATGCCCTTGGCGTGCGCCTGCCGGATCAGCGCCCGGTGGCCGGCGATGAGCTGCTCGACCGAGACCTCCGGGGTCGGCTGGCCGGGCGTGTTCCCGCCGCTGCCGCCGAAGTCGTTGATGCCTTCGAGGAGGATGACGGTGCCCACGTTCGGCTCGCTCAGCACGTCCTCGGCGAACCGCTTCACGCCCTTCTCGCCCGCCCAGGACCAGTCGTTGGTGACCTGGTTGCCGGCGATGCCGTGGTTGAGGACGCTGCGCGGCCGGCCGGCGGCGGCGAAGCGCTCGGCCAGCTCGTCGGGGTAGCGGTTGTCGGCGTTCACGGCGGAACCCACGCCGTCGGTGATGGAGTCGCCGAAGGCGACGATGCCGTCCCTGCGGGCGGGCGCGCCACCGGAGACCTCGACGCCGGTGAGGAAGTACCAGGAGTCGTTCGACTCGGTGAACGCCGTCCCGTTCCGGTCGGCGCGGTGGTCGCCGGCCGCGCGGTAGCTGGTGGCGGAGGCGAACTGGTGGAAGGTGGCCGGGCCGGTCGGGCCGGCCAGGTAGAGGGTGACGGTCAGCGACTGCAGCGCGCGGACCTTGAACGGCACGCCGTCGCTGCGGAGCGCGCCGCCGGCCGGGATCGTCGCGGAGCGGCCCTTGCCGAAGGTGAGGTGGCGGACCGTGCCGGCCTTCACCGACGCGCCCTGGTCGGTCAGGGCGACCGTCGCGCCGGTGATCCGCAGCGGGCCGGTGCCGTACCGGTTGGAGAGCTCGATCCGGGCTCTGGTGCCGCCGGTGGTGACCCGGACGACCTGGCGGACGGTGTGGTTCTCGAAGCCCGGCTGCGACCAGTTGGAACCGAAGGGCGCCGCCGGCTGCTGCGGCGAGGTGGCCCAACCGCCACGCCAGGGGCCACCGTTGTGGCCGGCTTCGGTCGCGGTGGCCGCGTGGGGGAGGGCCGCGAGGGTGAGGCCGGCGACGAGGGCAATACCGGTGCGCTGCAAGGTGCTTGAGGTGCTCATGAGTGTCCGCCCGTTCTGACGTTCCGTTGTCGGACGGCTCAAGCGGAGGTGCCCTACGGAAATTCCCCCGGAACGCGGAATCCGTCAGAGACTGGCCGGAAAACGCCGGACGTAGCGCCTCTGCCAGGGCGTCTCGACCGCACCCCGCCGATAGTGCTCGCGCACGTACTGCACGGCCTCGTCGGCCGGGACGCCGTCGAGCACGGCGACGCAGGCCAGAGCCGTCCCCGTACGGCCGCGGCCGCCGCCGCAGGCGAGTTCGACGCGCTCGGTCGCGGACCGGTCCCAGACCTCCGCGAGCGCGGTCCGGGCCGCGGTGTGACTGGCCGGCAGCCAGAAGTCGGACCAGCGGACCCAGAGGGACTCCCACGGCGTCTCCGGCGGCCGCCGGCCCAGCAGATAGACACCGAACTCGGGGACGTCGCCCGGCGGGAGCGGATCGCGCAGCCCACGGCCGCGGACCAGCCGGCCGGAGGGGAGTCGCAGGACACCGGGGGCCGCCGGGTCCCAGGAGTGCTCTCGCGTCGTCATGGCTCCAGCGTACGGAGCGGAGTTCTGCGGCGTACGGCGCAAATCCCTCCAGGGTGCGGCGCAAAGCCCGCCGGTGTACGGCGCGGAGCTCTCCGCCGTACCGCGCACAGCTCCGGCGCCCGTACCGCACAGCTCCGGCCGCGGGGTGCTCGAAGCACTCCGCGGCCGGGGTCGTCGGGGCTGCGCGCGGCAGCCGTGCGTCGCGGGAGATCAGGTCGGCGGCTGCTCCGGCCGGTCCGACATGCCGAGCGAGCCCTCCGCCCTCCGTTGGGCCTGGTCGGCCTGGGAGGTGTACTTGTCGCCGGTCCGCTCGTTGACCTTCTTCTCCGCGGTGTCGGACACCTGGCGGGCCTTGTCCTCGTGCTGCCCGATCAGGCCCTTCAGCTTGTCCATGATCCCCATGCGGGACTCCTTAGGAAGGGGACATACAGCGCAAACGACGCTACCCCCGCCCGCCCCGATGCGCGCGCCGAGCGCTTCGAGTCCCGCCCCCCGCCGGGTTTCCCGCCCGGGTGCCCCGCCTAGGATCCGGGCGTGCGCACCCACCGGAAGCCCCTGACCGCCGCGGCCCTCGCCGCCGCCCTGCTCCTGACCACCGCCTGCACCGGGGACGGTGACGGGCGCGGGGACAGGGACCGGGACTCCGGGCGGGACCGCCCCGGGCGGTCGCAGCAGTCCGAGCGGTCGGAGCACGGCGCCGGCGGCCCCGCCCTCGCCGCCGTCGGCGAACTCGCCGTCAAGGGCCGCGCGCCGAAGAACGGGTACGAGCGCGCCGCCTTCGGCCGCGCCTGGGCCGACGTCGACCGCAACGGCTGCGGGACCCGCGACGACATACTCAAGCGCGACCTCACCGGGGTCGCGTTCAAGGACGGCGACTGCAAGGTCGCCTCCGGCGCCCTCGTCGACGACCCCTACACCGGCCACCGCGTCGCGTTCGTGCGCGGCCGCAGCAAGGTCGACATCGACCATGTGGTCGCGCTCTCCGACGCCTGGCAGAAGGGCGCGCAGAAGTGGGACCGCGGCAAGCGCCTCCGGTTCGCCAACGACCCGCTCAACCTGCTGGCCGTCGACGCCGCGACCAACCGCCGCAAGGGCGACGGCGACACCGCGACCTGGCTGCCGCCGAACAAGGAGTACCGCTGCGCCTATGTCGCCCGGCAGGTCGCGGTGAAGCGGAAGTACGGGCTCTGGGTCACCCGCGGCGAGCAGGACGCCATGCGCCGGGTCCTCGGCCGCTGCCCGGAACAGCGGCTTCCCTAGGGGCGGTCGCGCCGGTGGCCTGCAAAAACGATTGGTCCCGTCCCTGGACGCGTGGCTAGTCTGCGCCGCATGGAACTCACGATCACGACCCTCGCCGAACGCCCCGAACTCGAGGGGCCGATGTGGCAGATGAAGGACCTGTGGCCGGAGTTCATGATGTACGACCCGGTCGGCTGGGCGAACATGGCCCGCATCGTCCGCGAACTGCCCGAGTACGTCCTCGTCGCCACCGACGACGACGGCAAGGTCGTCGCCCGTGCTTTCAGCGTGCCGTTCCGGTTGCACACCGAAGGTCGCGGCGAACTGCCCGACACCGGCTGGGACCAGATGCTGCTCTGGGCCTTCTCCGACCTGCGGCACGGCCACAAGCCCGACACCGTCAGCGCCATCGAGGTCACCGTGGACACCGGCGCGCTCGGCCGGGGCCTGTCCGCCACCATGCTCGGTGCGATGCGGGACAACGCCCGCCGGCTCGGCTACTCCGAGGTCGTCGCCCCGGTCCGCCCCAACGGCAAGCACCTGGAGGCGGCGAGTTCCATCCACGAGTACGCCTTCCGCACCCGCGAGTCCGACGGCCTGCCGCACGACCCCTGGCTGCGGGTCCACGTCCGGGCGGGCGCGGTGATCGAGAAGGTCGCCCCGGCCTCCATGACGATCGCGTCCTCCGTGGAGCGCTGGCGCGAGTGGACCGGGCTCCCGTTCGACGCGGACGGCCCGGTCGAGGTCGAGGGCGCGCTGGTACCGGTGCACTGCGAGGTCTCGCGCGGGTACGCGGTGTACGTGGAGCCCAACGTCTGGGTCCGCCACGCGCTGTAGGCGCGTACGCCCCACGACGCCCCACGACGCCCCACGACGCCCCACGACGCCCCACGACGACATGCGAACGGGCCGGTGAGCCGCCCCCCTCCGGCGGCCCTCCGGCCCGTTCGCCTGTGCGCGATCCGCGGTCTGCGGATCGCCGTTCGCGGTCCGCGTCAGTCCTCCATCTCGATGACGTCCTTCGCGGCGGGCTTCTGCGCGGGAACCGGCTTGTCGTACGAGGAGAGGGAGATCGTCCCCGGCTCCTCGCCCCCCTTGGTGACGATCTTCAGCAGGTGCGGGGCGCCCTCGGTGGCCACGTACAGCGTGGTGCTCTCCTTGCCGTCGCCCTCGGTGAGCCGCAGCGCCTTCCGGCCGTTCACGGTCGTCTCCCCGCCGGCGGTGGCGAAGTTGACGCCCTGCTCGAGCGGGGCGAGCAGCGCGTCCAGATCGCACAGCTCCAGGCTGTCCTTCGCCTCCGGGTCGGAGGCGTCGGTCCTGACCCACTTGCCCTTGAGCTCCTTCAGGACCGCCGCCTGCTGCGCGGCCGACTCGCCCTTGCCCTGTTCCCGCAGGAACGCCTCGTCGAAGCGCAGGTACGCGTCGTCGCCGCTCTTGATGATCTCCGCGGTGCCGATCGCACCGAGGGTCATGGTGCCGGCGCATCTGCCCTGCCGGTCGACGGCCAGATAGGCCTTCGTCGGGCCGTCGGCGGCGGAGGTGACGGCCAGGTCGAGCGTCAGGGACTTCGCCGTCTTGGTGGCGGCTATGGACTTGTTGAGTATCTGAGGCCCGGTCATGCCCTTGAAGGGGCCCGCCTCCTGCTCCGCGAAGGGCCCGCAGGCCGTGCCGCCGAGTGCGACGGCGGTGACCAGGAGGGTGGCGAGGGCGGCGCGGCGGCGGGGGGACGAGTGGCGGCGGCCGAGGGCAGACATGGGTCTCTCCGGGGTGGGACAGGCGCGGTCGGGGGGTGCGCCGGGGTTCGGGGGGAGGGGCGGCCGCCCGGGGGTGGCGGCCAGGGGTGGTGCTCGGTGGTGGTGCTCGGTGGTGCTTGCGAGGAGTGGTGCTCAGGCCGTACCGGGGGTCAGAGCTTCAGCTCCCACTGGGAGGCCTCGTGCTCCAGGCCCGGGCTCACCTCGACGGTGAGGTTCTTCGCGTCGGCGGGGGTGTCGAAGCCGTAGACGACCGTGGCCTTCTTGCCGGGCAGGATCGAGCCGGAGAAGCCGGTGCCGACCTTGTCGTCGAAGATCTGCTCGGCGGTGACGCCGTCCTTTCCGGCGCGGGCGTCCACCGTGACCAGCGCGGCGTCGAACTTCTTCGTGCCGCCGTTCTCGACGACCACGGTGACCTGGTAGCCCTTGTTGCCCTCGGTGTGCCCGACGGCGAACTCGCCCGGCTTGAACGCCTTCGGCTCGGAGACGGTGACCTTCAGCTCGTCGTCGTAGACGGAGCTGTCACCGGCGGCCAGACCTTTCCCCTTGGCGGCACCGCCCTTGCCCTTGTCGGCGCCGGGCGTCTTCGGGGCGGTCTGCTGGAGCTCCTTGTCGATCTCCTTCACCGCGTCGCTGACCGCCGTGAACGTGATGTACGCGCCGACGGCCGAGAGGATCATCGCCACCAGGCCGAGGACCGCACCGGTCGTCGTCACGCCCTTGTTCCCCGCCTCGCCGCGCTTGACCCGGCCGCGGCCGGCGAGGCCCAGGATCAGCGCGATCAGGCCGAGCAGGCCGGCCAGCCAGAACATGAGCGGGATCAGCCCGGACAGCGTGCCGATGATGCCGAGGATCAGCGCGGCGGTGCCGAGGCCGTTGCGCAGGGCGCGCGGGGCGGGGGTCTGCGGCGCGTACTGGTGCGTGTCGTGCGACATGGAAATGCCCTCCTGGACATGGACGTGACGCGATAGGCAACCGGCTGTGCAACCGGCTCCCACGGAGTTCCGTGGAGCGATGAATCAATAAGAGCAGAGGCTGTGAACCGAGTCAACACGGTTCACAGAATTTCGATCAGTCCACAGTGTGAAGTGGTGTCGGAGGTGTTCGTCGGTAAGATCGGGCACACAGCGGACGACACACGAGCGAACGCAGCAGGGCGTGAAGGGAGTCAGCCAGGTGCCGGAGAGCGCAGCAGAGGTGACCGCGGCCGGGATCGCCCGGCTGGCAGGAGTCGGACGGGCCGCCGTGAGCAACTGGCGCCGCCGGCACGCCGACTTCCCCAAGCCCGTCGGCGGCACGGAGACCAGCCCCTCCTTCGCCCTCGCCGACATCGAGTCCTGGCTGCGCGCCCAGGGCAAGCTCGCCGAGGTCCCGCTGCGCGAGCGCGTCTGGCAGCAGATCGCCGGCCACCCCGCCGGCGCCGTCACCGCCCTCGTCCAGTGCGGCAGCGTCCTGCTCCTCGTGCACGAGCGGCCCGCCGCCTGGCCCGCCCTCGCCGCCGTCTCCGACGAGCGGTTCGCCGAGGTCCTGCCCGTCGCCCTCGAAGAGGTCCTCACCGAGCGCTACGGGCTCGAGCGCGCCGTCCGCACCCCCGCCCCCGCCGAACTCGCCGGAGCCGCACCCCTGTTGAGGTCCGTCGCCGACCTCGCCTCCGAGCTCGGCGCGCGCCAGGCCTTCGAGTTCCTGCTCGGCCGTCACCTCGACGCCAACCCGCGCCAGTACACGCTCACCCCGCCCGGCCCGGCCGCCCTGATGGCCGCCCTCGCCACCGGCTCGGGCACCGGTGCGCGCACCGCCGGCACCGTGCTCGACCCCGCCTCCGGCACCGGCACCCTGCTCCGCGCCGTCGACCGCCCCGCCGCCCTGTACGGCCAGGACACCGACCCCGACCTCGCCGCGCTCACCGCGCTCCGCCTCGCCCTCGCCGACGGCGCCGAGATCCGGGTACGCCCAGGCGACAGCCTGCGCGCCGACGCCTTCCCGCAGCTGGCCGCCGACGCCGTGCTCTGCCACCCGCCGTTCAACGAGCGCAACTGGGGCCACGACGAACTCGCCTACGACCCGCGCTGGGAGTACGGCTTCCCCGCCCGCACCGAGTCCGAGCTGGCCTGGGTCCAGCACGCCCTGGCCCGGCTCCGCCCCGGCGGCACCGCCGTCCTGCTCATGCCGCCCGCCGCCGCCTCCCGCCGCTCCGGCCGCCGCATCCGCGCCGACCTGCTGCGCAAGGGCGCGCTGCGGGCCGTCGTCGCCCTGCCCGCCGGCGCGGCCCCGCCGTACGGCATCCCGCTCCACCTGTGGGTCCTGCGCAGGCCCGCGCCCGGCGTCCCCGCCTCCCCGGAACTGCTGCTCGTCGACACCGCCGAACAGGCCGCCGCCCCGGCCGGCGGCGGCGCGGGCGGCGGCCGCGACAAACTCGACTGGCAGGCCGTGCACACCGCCGTCCTCGACGCCTGGCTGCCCTTCGACAAGCACGGCACCGTCGAGGAGACCCCCGGCGCCAGCCGCAGCGTCCCCGTCATCGAACTCCTCGACGACGACGTCGACCTGGCCCCCGCCCGCCATCTGCCGCCCCCCGCGGCCGCCGCCGGCGCGGCCGCGCTCGAGGACGTCCGCGCACGGCTCACCGACACCCTGCGCCGCACCGCCGCCCTCACCCCGCCCGCCGAACGCCTCGCCGCCCCCGCCGGCCCCCCCGCCCGGCTGCCCGTGGTCACCGTCGGCGAACTCGCCCGCACCGGCGCCCTGGAGCTGCGCGCCGGCGGCACCGGCACCGGCTCCGCCCCGGTCCTCACCGACCTCGACGTCCTCACCGGCCAGGCCCCCTCCGGCACCCTGCCCGACGGCCCGGCCGAGGAGCCGGTGGTCGTCGCCGCCGGCGACGTCGTCGTCCCCGTCCTCGGCGGCGGCTCCGTCGCCCGCGTCGTCGACGAGGCCACCGCCGGCGCCGCCCTCGGCCGCAACCTCCAGCTGCTGCGCCCCGATCCGGCCGCCCTCGACCCCTGGTTCCTCGCCGGCTTCCTGCGCGGCACCGCCAACAACCGCCAGGCCAGCAGCTACGCCTCCACCGCGACCCGGCTCGACGTGCGCCGCCTCCAGCTCCCGCGCCTGCCGCTCGCCGAACAACAGCGGTACGGGACACGGTTCCGCACGCTCGCCGAGTTCGAGGACGCGCTGCGCCTCGCGGGCCGCCTCGGCGAGGCCCTCGTCCAGGGCCTGTACGACGGACTGACGGACGGCACGGTGTCTCCGTGACACCGTGATCGGTTCGACAACGGATCCGTACAACCCCGGGGCCGTTGTCCGAGTCGGTGTATACGCTCGTCCTCGGGAATCTCGGGGTATCGACTCGTCTGCCAGGAGCAGGAATGTACGGCCACGGCCATCCGCAGCAGCAGCGTCCCGGGCAGGGGGCGCTGATCGGCCTGCGCGTCCTGTTCGTCGCCATGCCCGTGCTCACGTGCGGCTTCCTGGCGTGGGCGCCACTGCTGCGGCTCGCGATCCTCACGCGCAGGACGCGGGACTGGGTGGTGTTCGGCCTGTCCGTGCTCCTCGACATCACCCTCATCGCAGGTTTGGCGTGGGTGGGGGAGCAGAAGGAGCCCAGCGACCTGTCGGTGGTCCTGTTCCTCATCAACGCGCTGCTGCTGTTCTGCGGCTCCATCTCGTACTACCTGGTGGCCGAGATCCAGCACTTCGCGGCCCCGGCCGGTCCGGCCGCCGTGACCGGTGGCGGTTACGGCTACCCGTCCACGGCGGCCACCGTCCCCTCGCCCGGCTACGCGCAGCCCCGTCCGGTGCCGCAGCCCGCGCCCCCGCAGCCCCAGCCGCCGGTCCAGGCCCCGCAGCCGCCGCAGCGCATCGACCAGGTGCGAGCCGAGCTCGACGAGCTCAGCGATCTCCTCCGCAAGGAAGAGGGGAAGTGAACGGCCGAGTCATCGGCGGGCGTTACGAGCTGGCCGGGCTCATCGGGCAGGGCGGCATGGGCCAGGTCTGGACGGCGTACGACGGACGCCTCGACCGGCGCGTGGCGGTCAAGCTGCTCCGCCCCGACCACATGGCCGACCCCACCGCCGCGAACGAGATCCGCCGCCGGTTCGTCCGCGAGTGCCGGGTCACCGCCCAGGTCGACCACCCCGGCCTGGTCACCGTCCACGACGCGGGCGGCGACGGCGACGACCTGTACCTGGTCATGCAGTACGTCGAGGGCGCCGACCTCGCCGATCACCTCGCCGAGCACGACCCGTACCCCTGGCAGTGGGCCGTCGGCGTGGCTGCGCAGCTGTGCGCCGTGCTCGCCGCCGTGCACGCCGTCCCGATCGTGCACCGCGACCTCAAGCCGCGGAACGTGATGGTGAAGCCGGACGGCACGGTCACCGTCCTCGACCTCGGCGTCGCCTCCGTCCTGGACACCGACACCACCCGCCTCACCCACACCGGCTCGCCCATCGGCAGCCCCGCCTACATGGCGCCCGAGCAGGCCATGGGCGGCGCAGTCGGCCCGGCGACCGACCTGTACGCGCTGGGCGTGCTGATGCACGAACTCCTCAGCGGCAACGTGCCGTTCGCCGGCTCCACCGCGCTCGGTGTCCTCCACCGCCACCTGTACGAGCCGCCGCTGCCGGTCCGGCAGACCCGCCCCGAGGTCCCCGAGCCGCTGGAGGCCCTCGTGCTGCGGCTGCTCGCCAAGGACCCGCGGCACCGGCCGTCCGGCGCCCAGGAGGTGTACGAGCACCTGGTCCCGCTGCTGCCCGCGCGTGGCGTCCCGGCGGGCCCGCTCGACCCGACCCGCCCGTTCCTGCGCCCGCACGCCCCCTGGCCCGACCGGGCCTCCGCCCCGGCGCCCCCGCCCGTACCGCCGACCGCTCCGCCCACCGTCGGCCGGCCCGACGTGGCCGCCGCCGTCGAGGAGGTGAAGCGGCTGCTCGGGGAGGGCGGCATCACGCAGGCCGTCGACATCCTCGGCGGCATCCTGCCCGCCGCCGCGGCCGAGCACGGCGAGCAGTCGCCGGTGGTGCGGATCCTGCGCAAGCAGTACGCGGCGACCCTGATGGACGACGGCCAGTACCGTCGCGCCCTGCCCGAGCTGCGCCGGCTCGCCGACGACCGCGCGGCCGAGTCCGGCCCGGCCGACCCGCAGACGCTGCAGTACCGCTACGACGCGGCCCAGTGCCTGGAGCAGCTCGGCGAGACCGCGGCCGCGCTGGCGGAGTACCGCGCGCTGCTGCCGTACTACGAGCCCACGGCCGCCGGGGACCCGGCGCGCGCCTTCGACATCCGCCACCGCATCGGCCAGCTGCTCCTGGCGATGGGCGACCACGCGGCGGCCCGGCAGCACCTGCAGGCCCTGCTGTACGACGTGGAGCTGAAGTACGGCCCGTACCACCCGCTGGCGGCGGACCTGCGGCGCGCGCTGGACCGGCAGCAGCGGATGGGGCGTTAGACGGCGGATCGTCAGGCGGCGGGGCGTCAGGGGCCGGGCTGTGGGAAGTCGGGCGTCAGGCGGCGCTACTCGCGCTCGGTGTCGACGAAGACCCGCTCCAGCAGGGCGTACAGCGTGGCGCGGTCCTCGTCGCCGAGCCCGTCCAGGCCGTCCTGCGTGGCGTGCATCCTCGCGCGGATCGTGTCGGCGACCCGCTCGCCCTCGGCCGTGAGGACGACGTTCTTGACGCGCCGGTCGGAGGCGCTGGGCTCGCGGCGCACCAGGCCGCGCTTCTCGAGCCGGTCGATGATCCCGGTGACGTTGGACGCGTCGCAGGTCAGGGTCTCGGCGAGGGCGCGCATCGCGGCCGGCCCGCGGCGCAGCACGGTCAGGGCCCGGCCCTGGCTCGCGGTGAGGTTCTCGCTCGCCGCCGCGACGGTGAAGTCGCCGTAGTAGGCGCCGAGCGACACCGAGAGCAGCTCCATGAGCTGGGCCTTGTCGACGCGGGGCGTATCCGTGCGGGGAGCTTCTGTCATGCGTACCACTTTACCCAGTGAAACTTGACTACCTCAAATATCGACCTCTACCGTCTTTCTCATTGCATGAAGTTCTCAAGCGTCGAGATTGTCAAGCAGCAGCTATGAGGAGCGTCCCCGTGACCGTCACCGCCTCCCCCGCCTCCCGCGCGGCCGAGATCCTGTCCCGGCCCCTTGCGCTGAACGGTCTGACCGTTCCGAACCGCATCGCGATGGCGCCGATGACGCGCATGTTCTCCCCCGGCGGCGTTCCCGGTGAGGACGTGCTGTCGTACTACTCCCGCCGTGCCGCCGCCGGTGTGGGCCTGATCGTCACCGAGGGGACCTACGTCGGCCACGACTCGGCCGGACAGAGCGACCGGGTGCCCCGGTTCCACGGCGAGGAGCAGCTCGCGGGGTGGGCGAAGGTCGCTGCGGCCGTGCACGAGGCCGGCGGCACGATCGTGCCGCAGCTGTGGCACATCGGCATGGTGCGCAAGCAGGGCCAGGCGCCCTACGCCGACGCGCCCGCCGTGGGCCCCTCCGGCATCCGCGTCGACGGCACCGAGGGCACCGGCCAGGCGATGACCCGGAGCGACCTCGACGACGTCATCGGCGCCTTCGCCGAGGCCGCCGCGGCCGCCGAGCGCATCGGCTTCGACGGTGTCGAGCTGCACGGCGCCCACGGCTACCTGCTCGACCAGTTCCTGTGGGAGCGGACGAACCGCCGTACCGACGCCTACGGCGGCGACGCCGTGGCCCGGACGAAGTTCGCGGCCGAGATCGTGGCCGCGGTCCGCGCGGTCGTCTCGCCCGACTTCCCGGTGATCTTCCGCTACTCGCAGTGGAAGCAGGAGGCCTACGACGCGCGCCTCGCCGAGACCCCGCAGGAGCTGGAGGCGATCCTGGCCCCGCTCGCCGCGGCCGGCGTCGACGCCTTCCACGCCTCCACCCGACGCTACTGGCTCCCGGAGTTCGACGGCTCGGACCTGAACCTGGCCGGGTGGACCAAGAAGCTCACCGGCAAGCCCACCATCACCGTCGGTTCGGTCGGCCTCGACGGCGACTTCATCCACGCGTTCATGGGCAAGGGCGCCGAGCTCGGCAGCATCGACAACCTCCTCGACCGCCTGGAGCGCGACGAGTTCGACATGGTCGCCGTCGGCCGCGCCCTGCTGCAGGACCCGGAGTGGCGGCCAAGGTCCTGAGCGGCCGGACCGACGAGCTGAAGCCGTACGACGCGGAGGCGCTGAAGACGCTGAGCTAGGGCTCCTTGCCGGCTCAGGCCGCGCGGAGGTAGCGGGTCTGGGCGATGCGGCCGGCCGAGGCCAGGGCCTCGGTGCGGGAGCGGTCGGCGTCGGGGACGAGGACCAGTGCGCCCGGGGCGGCCAGCGCGGCCGCCTCGGCCACGTCGTACGGGGCGCGGTCCTGCGGGGAGTTGACGACCACGATGCCGTAGCGGCGCTCGCCCAGTTCGGTACGGACGCCGGGGTCGGCGAAGTCGCCCTGTACGAGGCGGGCGGCGCGCGTACCGTCCGCGCCGCCGAGCGCCAGGTTGCCGCGGATCAGCTCGGCGCGGGTGGGCGCGTCGGCCAGCGGGTCGACGACGGTCAGCCGGGCCTCGACCCCGCCGCGGTGCAGCATGCGCTGCAGGGCCGCGGCGAACAGCCCGTGCCGGGTGCCGATCACCAGGACCTCGCCGTTCGGCGGGGCCAGCAGCGGCAGCGCGGCGAGCCGGCCGCACACGTCGGACAGCGTGCCCGCGAGCCCTCCGGTGCCCAGCGCCTCGACGGCGACGAGGTGGCGGTACGCCACGGTGACCTCGCGGCGCGCGTGCTCCTTGTCCCGGCCGGTCACCGCGGCGACCTCGCGGACCAGGGTGTCGATCTGGGTGGCCGTCGGCATCCGGTCGCCGTCACGGCCGGCCTGGTCGAGCAGGAGCGACAGCCCGTACTGCCGGCGGCGCAGGTCGGCGACCTCATGGTGGAGCGCGTCGAGGTCGTGCTGGAACGCCGTGGTGATGCGGTCCACGCGCTGCTCGACCAGGTGGAACGCCGGACGCAGCACCCGCTGTGCGAGCCGGTTGCTCAGAAGGGAGGGCATGGCGGGCAAGGTACGCCGCGGCGCGGGGCCACGGGGCGACGACACGTTGCCCTTCGGGTGAACGTCGAGTGGCTCTTGGGGGGTGGGGTGCGGCGGGGAGGGTCGCGAGCTGCGGCGGGGCGGGTGGGGAGCTGCGGCGCGGCGGGCGGTGAACCTCGGCGTGGAGGGTGGCGAACCTCGGCGTGGCGGGCGGTGAACAGCGGCGTGGAGGGTGGTGAACCGCGCGTGTGATCATGAACGCGTCGCATTCCTTCGCCCGCGAGGTGATCTTTTGACGAAGGTGGCACTGCGTTCCTACGCACTGTTGCCTCGGCAGTACGACGAGCGGAAGGTACTGGCCTCCACGATCGATCCGTGGGGCCGCGCTCTCTGGCTGATCTGCCTCGATGCCCGCTTTCCCCGCAGGTGGGCCGGCCGGGACGTCCCGGCGCCCGTGAGTCTTCCGTTCGACGCCGTCGTCGTGATCAGCGACGGGGGTGAGGTCCGGGAGCGGACCCTGCACGAAGTGGCCGTGGATCCGGCCGCCTTCGACGCCCTTCCGGGTGGTGGGTTCGTCGTCTCCACCAACGGATGGCCGAACGCCCGGTCCGGGCAGATCTTCGGCGCGGACGGCCGCTCCCGGCGCCGGTTCGCGCTGGGCACCCACCTCACGCACCTGGTCGCGGACCGCCGGACCGGCTTCTGGACCGGGTACGCCGACGAAGGCGTGTACAGCGGGGACCCCGTCAGCGCGGGCGGGCTGGTCCGCTGGGACGGC
Organism: Streptomyces solicamelliae; assembly: GCF_045348655.1. NCBI lineage: Bacteria > Bacillati > Actinomycetota > Actinomycetes > Kitasatosporales > Streptomycetaceae > Streptomyces > Streptomyces solicamelliae. The sequence goes on along the minus strand of NZ_CP160404.1, from coordinate 2,857,665 downwards.
AGGGGCAATCGGGTGAGGGACCTGTGGCCCCCGGAGCCGCACCATCACGCGGCGGCGATCAGTACGGTCAACGTCTCCGACTCCGACTTCGGCTCCGACTCCGCGGTCCACGCCGTGTACTGGCCCGGCGCCCCGCTCGTCGCAACCGGGCCTGGCGCGATGCGCCGCATCCGCACCCTGCCGGTCTCGGACCCGCTCGGCCTCGCCATCCGCGACGACCGGCTGCTCCTGCTCGGCGGGACCGAGCGGGGCAGCGGCAGCGTGGCGGCGGCACGGAGCGGTGCCGTCCACCGCCTGCGGCTGACGGATGAGGGAGCCGAGGTCGTGGGGCGCGAGGACCTGGTCTTCCCGAACGGGGACCCGGTCAGGCGCTATGCCCGTCCTGTGTGCCGCGGGCCGCACGTCTTCCTGCGCACGTTGCGCACGTTGCGGCAGTGGTGGGTGCTGACATTGTCGTAATGGGTGCTGACGTTGTCGTAAAAGGATCGCCTCGGGCCGATGAGTTCCGCGGGATGTGCCGGTCTTCATGGATGTAACACCGACTACCGACTACCCACTACCGACGCGGACAGCACCCCGAAGGGCGTAACGACATGACGAACCAGCAGCCGGTCAAGGGCCCCGCCAGCTACTTCCCCTCCATCGAGAAGAAGTACGGCCGTCCGATCGAGGAGTGGAAGGACCTCATCCGCACCTCGCCGCTGACGAAGCACATGGAACTCGTCGCCTGGCTGAAGACCGAGCACGGCCTGGGCCACGGCCACGCCAACGCGCTGGTCGCGCACACGCTGGCGGAGAAAGCGGCGTAGGGGTTGCGCGCTCCTTCGGGACGACGTACGCGGCTGTCGCCGGGCCCGGGCAGACCCATCGAGCAACGGCCTGTCGCCGGGTTCCGGCGGCAGGCCCTGTGGTTTTCTGGTCCTGCTCGCGAGGCGTCAGGGGGGCCGCTCGCTCACCGAAAGGCCAGCCACCGTGTCGCACCATCTCAGCGGACCCAACCTGCGTTCCCCCAAGGACGATGCCCGCCTCGACCTGACGGACCTGTTCGTCTTCCCCGCTGCGCAGGACGGACGCACCGTCCTGATCATGAACGTCAACCCGTTCGCGCCCACCCAGGGCGAGGCGTTCCACCCCGACGCCGTGTACCGGCTCAATGTGGACACCGACGGCGACGACATCGCCGACCTCGCCTACAGCTTCGTCTTCTCCGCCCACGAGAACGGCAGGCAGACGGTCACCGTCCATCGGGCGACCGGCGATCAGGCACGCGAGCACGAGGCCGGCGGGCAGGCCGTCGTCTCGGACGCGACGGTCGCGTTCGGGGCCGAGCCGAACATCGTGAACAGCGGCGACCTCCGCTTCTCCGCCGGCCTGCGCAGCGACCCGTTCTTCGCCGATCTGGACGGCATCGTCAACGACTTCAAGTGGACCGGCAACGACTTCGGCATCGACAAGAACGTCTTCGGCATCGTGCTGGAAGTCCCGGACAGCGAACTGGGCGACGGCCCGATCGGCGTCTGGGCGCGGGTCAGCCTCCGGCAGAACGGCCGACTGGTCTCCGTCGACCGCGGCGCCCACCCGTCCCTCACCGCGTACTTCAACGCCGAGGACGTCAAGGAGAAGTACAACGCGGGCGAACCCGCCGACGACTGGGACACCTACCGCGAGGCATGGAGCGCGGTCCTCGCCCACACTGGTGGGTACGGCACCGAGGCTGCCGAGGAGGCTCTTCGTACGGTGCTGCCGGACGTCCTCCGCTTCGACCGCACCCGGCCGGTCGCCTACCCCAACGGCCGCACGCTCACCGACGACGTCACCTCCGCCCGGCTCGCCATGGTCTCCGGCGGCAAGATCACGGACGACCACATCGGCCCGCACACCGACCTGCTCGACGAGTTCCCCTACCTCGGCCATCCTCACCCGGTCTCCTGAACCCCGCGCGGGCGTGCCAGTGCCTGGGGATTGGTTCTGGCGCGGTGAGCGACGAGGCGGTCAGGATCTGTGGCCATGGCCATGAGAGCAGTTGTCGGGACGACGGTGATCGAGACCGGTGCGTTGCGCGAGGAGGATCGCGTCGCCTGGGAGGTACTGGCACGCGGTTACAAGGCGTTCTATCGGACGGAAGTGCCTGCCGAGGGGTACGAGGCGACGTGGCACGGGATACGGCACGACCCGGAGCTGCAGGGCATCGGTGCCTGGTCGGACGGGAAGCTCGTCGGTATCGCCCACTATCTGTTCCACCGGACGTTCTGGCTCGACGACAGCTGCTACCTCCAGGACCTCTTCGTCGCCGAGTCGGCGCGCGGCCAGGGGGTGGCACGGATGCTGATCGAGACGGTGGCCGAGGCGGCGCGGGAGCGGGGGGCCGCCCGCCTGTACTGGACCACCCAGGAGGGAAACGCCACCGCCCGCGCCCTGTACGACAAGGTGGCGAGCTTCAACGGGTTCCTGCGCTACGACTATCCGGTGACAGGAGGGTAGTTGGGGGGAGGGGGGTGCTGGGGGCGGGGGTGTCTGGTGGGCTTCTGGTGCGGCCGCCCTCTTTCCGAGTGTGGCCCCTGGAGGCGCCGGGTCAAGGGCGCTCCTATCGTCGCGTCGCTTCGCGATTCCGCTAAAGCTCCACCCTTGACCCGGCACCTCCAGGGGCCTTTTCACACTCGGAGGGCGGCCGGGGGTGAGGGTCCGCGCGTAACCCTGCGATAGTGCCTGGCCGCCGTGGGCGGCCGGCGGGTGGGTGCGCGGTCGTTGAGTGGGGTGCCCAGTGCCGTCTCGGCGGCATGCGGTGGTCGTCAGGTGCCGTCCATGCCCGGCTGGTCATTGTCCGTGGGGAGGGGGACAGGCGGGGGGACGGGGGAGGCGGACTCTGCCCTTTCGCGCCACTGAAGCGGCCCTCGACACCTCCCAAGTCACACCAACCCCATCCCGTCACCCCCGAACCGTCCTGGTGCGTGGGGAGCACCCGAAAGACATTCGAGGCGGCCGGGGCGGTCGGTGAAGGCCCGACCCGTAGGCTGTCGGGCATGTTGCTGATCCACGACGGGACGACGGCTGCTGACGCGGCTGTGCCGCGCACTGGTGGCGTCCCGCTCGTTCCGGACGGTTTTGTCTGGCCCGTGTGTCGCGAGTGTGGTGGGGCCATGCAGTTTCTCGCGCATCTGCCGCTGCCGTCCGGGGTGGTGGCGGTGTTCCTCTGCCAGAACGACCCCGGTATGTGCGACGACTGGGATGCCGCTGGCGGAGCCAACGCCGCTTTCGTCTTCAGCGGTGAACTCTCTCCGGCCACCGTTCCGGCCGAGGGCGAGACGCAACTCGACGCGGTGACCGCACTGCGACTGCACCCGGAGCTCACTCCCACTGATGCGCCGGTACTGGGACGGTGGGGCGGCGAACCCGACTGGGTCCAGGGAGACGAGACCCCGATCTGCCCGTCCTGCACCGTCCCGATGGGCTTCACCGCGGAACTGGAGGAGGGCTACGACTTCGCCACCTCGGCGAACTTCGGTGGCGGAGGGCGTGGCTATGTCTTCAGCTGCCGGCCGTGTGGCGGTGCCGCGTTTCTCTGGCAGCGCTGACGATGGCGGGGCGAGTGCTCCCTGAGTGGAGCGGACGGGACGAGTTCGACGCGCTCGTCATCAGGACCGACTTCAGCGACGACGAGTCGTGGAGTGCGGTGGTCGGGGAGCTGCGGCGGCCTGGGGGGCCGTCCGACGAGTTTCCCGCGACGGTGCAGGTGGTCGATGCGCCCGCCTGGTCCGGGGCGACAGCCGAGGAGGTCCTGGCCGTGGTGGACGGGGACGACCATGTGAGTGTCGTCTTCCTCGCCGACCGCCACACGATGGACTCGCCGGTGCGGGCCTTGCTGGCTCTGACGACGAGCTGGGAGGACGTGAGCGAGCTCGATCCCGTCTACTACCAAGAGCTCATCGACTCGCCGGAGCCACGGGAGTTCCGTGCCGTCCCCACCGCGGTGCACGACGTCCACGTGAACCTGACGCTCGGCAACATGGGCTTCGCCGAGTTCGCGCAAGCCGCCGCTGAAGAGCCCGACCAGGTCCTGAGGCCGACATGACCGAGCCGATCAGCGGATGGATCATGGGTCGCAACCTGCGGACCTTCTTCGAGCTGCTGTCTCACTACGCCGGGTACTCCTTCGACGGAACCGACTGGGAAACCGTCGATGCCGGCGTGCAGCACACCGACGACGAGGCCCCGGGCGGCTGGTACTCCTATCCGCTGGTCGGCGTGAACGCCGTCCTCGAGGTCGCCGTCGCCCGGGCGGTCGGCGGGGAGGAGGTGTCCGTCACGGTCACGGGCGCCGAGACGACCGTGCTTGCGCTCCGCGCCGATACGCTCCTGGCCGCCTTCTCCGGCCCCGCCTGAAGCGTGGGCACGGGCCGGTGCCTCGGCTGACCGCATGTCGTCGCCGTCCTCCCACCCCGTCGTGCGTCCGGCTCTCCCCGAGGACCTCGCGGTCCTCCAGGAACTCGCCCGCCCCACGATCGACGCGCGCTACCGCCCGTTCCTCGGCAACGAGAACGTCGACTGGTTCATCAACTCCGGCGCCTCGGACGAGCACGTCGACAGCCACTTCCGCCAGGGGCACATCCACTGCATGGAAGCTGCCCGGGTTGGATGGGCGTCGCCCTTGTCGTTTCGGTGCTCCCTACGCACCAGGACGGTTCGGGGGTGACGGGATGGGGTTGGTGTGACTTGGGAGGTGTCGAGGGTCGCTTCAGTGGCGCGAAAGGGCAGAGTCCGCCTCCCCTGTCCCCCGCCTGTCTCCATCCCCACGGACAATGACCAGCCGGGCATGGACGGCACCTGACGACCACCGCATGCCGCCGAGACGGCACTGGGCACCCCACTCAACGACCGCGCACCCACCCGCCGGCCGCCCACGGCGGCCAGGCACTATCGCAGGGTTACGCGCGGACCCTCACCCCCGGCCGCCCTCCGAGTGTGAAAAGGCCCCTGGAGGTGCCGGGTCAAGGGTGGAGCTTTAGCGGAATCGCGAAGCGACGCGACGATAGGAGCGCCCTTGACCCGGTGCCTCCAGGGGCCACACTCGGAAAGAGGGCGGCCGCACCAGAAGCCCACCGGAAACCCCCGCCCCCAGCACCTCTCCCTACGCCCCGCCGATCACTGCGCGTTCTCTGCCGCGTCGGGTACGTCCGACGTACCCGACGCGTCGGAGGCGTCCGACGCGCTACCTCGCAGGCGGGAGGTCATGCTGCGGACCTCGGAGAGGACTGCCGTGCAGGACTCGATGTACTGGATGGCAGCCGCTCGGGTGACCCCTGTGTTCTGGTAGCGCACCTGGTCGCCCAGGTCGAGGAGTCGCTGCGCGAGAGAGAGGGTCCGTGCCGACACCCCGATCTGTCCCAGCGTGGCGATCAGCGAGGAATCGGTGGTGGACGCGCCGCCGTTCATGTTGCGCTGGAACAGGTAGATGAAGGACTCCATGCGGGCATGTGCCGTGACGATCGCCGTGGCGGGAAGGTTCTCGACCATCCGGAAGGCGTCGTCGAGGAGTGGGTCGATCCTGCGGTCTCCCGCCAGGTCTTCGTCGGATATGCGATCGGGGACGAGGCGGTGCAGCGTCTCCGTCCCCCCGCTGCCGGGAGCGTCCGGCGTCCGTGGGGCGGTCACCGGGGGCGTCAGGCGGAGCGCCCGGTTCGGTGCGATGCCGCGGTGGCTGCTCTCCTGTACTTCCTCGGCGATGTCGGCCACCTCGCGCACCAGGGCCTCGAACTCGGCGGCGCCTCCCAGCGTTTCTATCCGTCGCATCCGGGAGAAGAGGTCCCGCAACTGTCTGCGGAAGGCGAGCACGCATCCCAGCACCACGCCGGGCCACACGAGCGTCTGTAAATACTTGAGCACCAGCTCCGCGATCTCCATCTCGGCATGATGCACGGACGGTCACGCCGTGAGTAGGGGAGAGCCGGACATCTCATGCGACGTCGCGACGTCGCATGAGATGTCCGGCGCCCGACGCCCCTCCCCGCAGCCATCCCCACCATCCCCACCATCCTCACCATCACGCACACCCCCGCCACCCCGAGCCCACCCCTCAACCCCGGGGGGCGGAAGGTGCAGTCGACGGTCGTCGTCCGGTCAGCAGCGAGCGGGCGGATCGACAGGAGGCCGCCGTACGACTGCACCTGCCCGCCCTCGCAGCGCCAGCCGGCGATGTGGGGGGTCGCGATCACCACCGTTCCCCGGGTGCCGGGGCGGAGTCGGGCGTGTACCCCGTCGCCCGTGAGCTTGATCGAGAGGGGGGCCGTCGCCCTCAGCCTGCTCACTGCCGCCCGCAGCCGCCCCCTGTCCAGGCAGCCCACCCCCGCCGCCCCGCCACCTCCGCCCTTGCCGCTCAGGGTCACCCTCCCGCCCGGCATCCCCTGCACGCCCAACGAGGTCAGTGCCGCGCGGCGTTTCGGGGCTCCGCCCTTCAGGTCCACCGGCGGGCCGCTCTCGCCCAGTCTCGCCGTGCCCGTGAAGTCGGGGGCCCAGACGAACACCTCCGTGCCCACCCGGCACACCCCGTCCGCCGGGGTCTCGTACACCCGCGCCCCGAGCAGCGCCTCCTGGTTACGGAAGGGGGAGTTCCCGTAACGAACCCCGCCCCCGCCCCCGCCCCCGGCCGCCCCCGAACCCGCACCCTCCCCCCGTACCGTCACCAGCGGCAGCACCGCACCCGAGCGCACCACCTTCCCGTCCCGCCACCTCGCCCCCACCCCGAACAGCGCGTCCGTCACCGGGTTGTCCAGGCTCTGCAGGTTGCGGCCGCGGGAGGTCCAGCCCGCGCCGAGGGATGTCCACATCCGGGTCAGCGCGTCCGGCGTGTGGCTGCTGTAGTAGCCCGCGCCCTGCCCGCCGACCAGCAGCGGGTCGTTACCGGTGAGCTGGGGGCGACCGGGGTCCGTGCGGTACTCGGGCCAGCCGTCGGCCTCCGCCACCGCCGCCGCCCGCGCCTCGTGCTCCGCGCCCCACGCCGGGTAGTCGTCGAGCCGGGCCCGCTTCTCCCGGTCCGCGTAGGCCGTCGTCGCCGCGGCCTGCCCGACCAGCACCCCCGCGACCAGGACGACAGCCACGACGGCTCGCCGCCGCGCCAGGACCAGCCCCGCCACCGTCGCCGCGGCACCCGCCGCGAAGACCGGGTACGTCCACACCGACACCAGGCCACTGGCCGCCCCGCCCGCCGCCAGTACCGTCACCACGGCCCCGCCGCCCAGCAGCGCCCGCCGGTCCGGCAGGCCGTGCGCGAGGCCCGTCCACGCCGCCAGCACCAGCACCCCGGCCAGGACGAACGTCTGCCGGTACGGGCTGCCGTTCGGCGTGGCGAACACATGCCACACCAGGTGCGTCGGTTCCCACTGCAGCGACAGCGCCACCCCGGCCGCGAACCCCGTCCACAGCCACCGTTCCCGCTGCGGCACGTCCCGGCGGAACGGCAGCGCGCAGCCCAGCAGCAGCGCCCCCGTGCCGAGGAACAGGGCCGGCGAGTAGAAGCCGTACGTCGCCGGAAGCACCCGCGCCAGCGCGTCCGGCACCGATGCCGCCGCGAACTCCCGCGTCCAGCCCGGGTACGCGTGCCGTGAGCCCAGGAACACCGGCAGCAGCACCGGCGCGGCGAGCCCGACCCCGAGCGCCACTGTCCCCACGGCCCGCGTCACGACCCCCGGTCGCAGTTCCCGCGCCGCCGCGAGCCGCACCAGCAGCACCAGCGCCGCGGCCAGCGTCGCCATGTACGCGGTGTAGAAGTTGGCCACCCACGCCAGGGCCACCATCACCGGCGCGAGCCACGGGTGCCGCCTCGTCCGTACCCACTCGCCCACCAGCACGAGCAGCGGGAACGCGATCAGGCCGTCGAGCCACATCGGGTTGTAGTCCGCCTCGATCACCGACCAGCCGCACAGGCCGTACGAGGCCCCGAGGACCGCCGCGCCCCACCACACGCCGGGGCGCAGGGCGAGGAGCGCGCACGCCATGACCGCCGCCGCGGTCGCGGTCTTCGCCACCGTGATCACGTACACCGCCAGGTCCACGTCCGCGCGCGGGAACAACCCGACGAGCAGGGCGAACGGGCTGGACAGGTACGTGCCCAGGTCGGGCAGGAAGCTCGTCCCGAAGCCCGACCGCCAGTTCAGCAGCAGGCCGCCGTCGGCCTTCCCGTGCAGCAGGTCCCACAGGTGCGCGTGGTACGGGACGAACTGGTTGCCCAGGTCGTTGACCGCGCGGGTGCGGGGGCCGAAGGGGAAGGTGCGGCCGGCCGCGTCCCCCAGACACAGGGCGAGGGCGGTGATCAGCCCGCCCAGGGCGGCCGAGCAGGCACGAGGCGATGGTGACAGTCTGCGCATGACGTTTCGAATATGACAGCGAAGATCGTGAAATGGTCCGGGAAAGAGGGCGGTTCATGCAATCGTCGTCTGCTCGTCCGGCCTCCGCCATGTGTCGAATCCGCCCGCGACACACCCGTGCACTGTCGTTTCCCCGTGCTGATCTCGATTGTGGTCCCGTGCTTCAACGAAGAGGAGATCATCGGTCGATTCCACGATCACGTGACCGCGGAACTCTCCACCCTCGACGGAGAATTCGAGCTGGTCTACGTGGACGACGGAAGTCACGACCGGACGCTCCCGATCCTCGAGGAGATAGCGGCGACCGACCCGCGCGCCCGCTACGTCTCCTTCAGCCGTAACTTCGGCAAGGAGGCCGCCATGCTGGCCGGCCTCCAGCACGCGGACGGCGACGCCGTCGTGATCATGGACGCCGATCTCCAGCACCCGCCGGAGCTCGTGCACCGCATGCTCGCGCTGTACGCCGAGGGATACGACCAGGTCATCGCCAAGCGCACCCGTACCGGCGACCGGGTCACCCGCACCCTCACCGCCCGCGCCTACTACTGGCTGATCAACCGGCTGGTGGACGTGGAGCTGGTCGACGGCGTCGGCGACTTCCGGCTGCTGTCCCGGCGCACGGTCGACGCGATCCTGGAGCTGACCGAGTACAACCGCTTCTCCAAGGGGCTTTTCGCCTGGGTCGGATTCCGTTCCACGACCTTCGAGTACGAGAATGCGGTGCGCGAGCAGGGCCGCTCCAAATGGAGCTTCGGAAAGCTGCTCAACTACGGCCTGGACGGGTTGCTCTCGTTCAACAACAAGCCGCTCCGGGCCGCCGTCTATCTCGGTCTGATCCTTGTTTCCGTGGCTTTGGCGTATGCCGCCTGGATCGTCGGTGTCGCCTTGGTGAACGGAGTCGACACCCCCGGTTATGTGACCCTGCTCGTCACCGTCACCGCGCTCGCCGGAGTGCAGATGGTGATGCTGGGGCTGGTCGGCGAGTACGTCGGACGTATCTACTACGAGGTGAAGCGCCGGCCGCACTTCCTGGTGAAGGCGACGAACACCGGCCGCGCGGTGCCCGCCCAGCACCAGGCCCGACAGGAGCTCGTACGGTGATGAGCGCGCCCGGCACCTCCCGCACCACCTGGCAGGTCGTCCGGTTCGCGCTCGTCGGCGCGGTGAACACGGGCACGTACTACGGGCTGTACCTGCTGTTCGGGCTGTGGCTGCCCTACCTCGCCGCCCATGTGCTCGCGTTCGGGCTGTCCATGGTCGGGTCGTTCTTCCTGACCTCGTACTTCACGTACCGCACCCGGCCGACCTGGCGGAAGTTCCTGCTCTTCCCGCTCACCAACGCGGCGAACTTCGTGATCACGACCGCGGGTGTGTACGTGCTCGTGGACCTGGCGGGCTTCTCCGCCACGTACGCGCCGCTCGTCGCCGCGGCGGCAGCCGTGCCCGTGACGTTTCTGCTCTCTCGGACGATCATGCTGGGACCCGACACCACCCGAACGCGCGAGTCGTTGGTCGAGACAGTCGCGACGAAGTAGTGGCCCGGGCCACGGCGACTGCCTAACATCGATCACCGCAAGGTCGAAATTCGTATCGATGACGAACGACCCACGCCGGGAGGCTCCTTTGCACCGCCGCACTGCGCTCTCCGTCACCGCCGCGCTCCTCGCCGCGGCCCCGCTCCTCACCGCCTGCGGCGCCGACGCGCGCCCAGGCGCGGCGGCCGTCGTCGGGGGCCAGCGGATCGAGGTCGCCAGCCTCCAGGCGCAGGTGCGCGAAGTGCGGACCGCCCAGCAGGCCTCGCCGCAGGCGGCGCAGTTGCTGCAGGCCACCGGTGACCTCAGCCGCGAGAAGCTCAACAGCATGATCTTCGACCGGATCGTGGAGCAGGTGGCGAAGGACCACGGCGTGACCGCGAGCCGGGCCGAGATCCAGCGGACCCGCGCCCAGGCGGCCGCCCAGTCCGGCGGCGTGGAGCAGTTCGAGACGAGGCTGCTCCAGCAGCAGGGCATCGCGCCGGACGAGATCGACGCGGCGGTGCGCCGCGAGATCCTGATGACCAAGGTCGCGGAGAAGCTCGGCGCGACGAACACCCCCGAGGGCGACAAGAAGCTGACGGAGGTGTTCACGGCGGCGTCGAAGGCGCTCTCGATCGACGTGAACCCGCGCTACGGGACCTGGGACGACGCCAAGATCCAGCTCGGTGCGTACGACGCACCGTGGATCCGCCAGCTCACGCAGGACGCCCCGGCGATCCAGTCCTGAGCGCGCGGTAGGTTCGAGGGGTGAACGCTGATCGCCCCGGCCGCATCGTCCTGCTCACCGCCAGCCACCGCGTGGCGCCCGGACTGCTGTCCTGGCCCGCGTGGCAGACGCTGCACGCCGCGGACCGGGTGCTGTGCGCGGACGAGCGGCACGCCCAGCTGCCGTATCTGCGCGAGGCCGGGGTCGACGTCGAGCACGCCCGCCCGTCCGCGCAGGAGCTGGTCGACGCCTGTGCCGGCGGTCGTACCGTCGTCGTGCTCGCCTCCGGCGAGGGCGACCAGCCGCTGACCGACGGGCTCGCCCGGCTCGCGGGCTCCGGCCGGGTCGCGATGCCCGACCTGGAGCTGCTGCCCGGCTCGTACGACCTGCCGGGTGCCCGGCTGCTCGACCTGGTGCAGGTGATGGACCGGATCAGGCGCGAGTGCCCGTGGTCCTCGCGGCAGACGCACAAGGGCCTCGCGAAGTACGGCATCGAGGAGGCGTACGAACTCGTCGAGGCGATCGAGGACGGGGACCGGGACGAGCTGCGCGAGGAGCTCGGCGACGTACTGCTCCAGGTCGTCTTCCACGCGCGGATCGCGGAGGAGTACGAGGAGGGGGAGGACGGCGACGACGACGGTGACGGCGCCGGCGGGGCGTTCTCCATCGACGACGTCGCCGGGACGATCGTCGAGAAGCTCATCCACCGGCATCCGCACGTCTTCGGCGACGCGCACGCGGAGACGCCGGAGGACGTCAAGGAGCACTGGCTTCGGACGAAGGCGATCGAGAAGCAGCGCGATTCGGTGACGGACGGCGTCCCCCTGGGCCAGCCGGGTCTGGCCCTCGCCGCCAAGCTGGCGGGCCGGGTCCGTACGGCCGGCCTGGATGTCCCTCTGCCGTCCGGCGACGGCATCGGCTACGACCTCCTGGCCCTCGCGGTCCGCGCCGAGGCGGAGGGCGTCGACCCGGAGGCCGCCCTGCGCGCCGCCGGCCGGGCGTACCGCGACGCGATCCGGGCGGCGGAGCAGGGGTAACGTCGCAGGGTGAGTCAGAGCCCTGTCCCCGAACTCTTCAGCTGGGAGTTCGCCACCGATCCCTATCCCGCCTACGCCTGGCTGCGCGAGCACGCGCCGGTGCACCGGGCCACGCTGCCGAGCGGTGTGGAGGCGTGGCTGGTGACGCGGTACGGGGACGCGCGGCAGGCGCTCGCGGACCAGCGGCTGTCGAAGAACCCGGCGCATCACGACGAGCCCGCGCACGCCAAGGGCAAGACCGGCATTCCGGGCGAGCGCAAGGCCGAGCTGATGACGCATCTGCTCAACATCGACCCGCCGGACCACACCCGGCTGCGCCGGCTCGTCTCGAAGGCGTTCACACCGCGCCGTGTCGCCGAGTTCGCGCCCCGGGTGCAGGAGCTGACCGACCACCTCATCGACGGGTTCGCCTTGAAGGGCGAGGCGGACCTCATCCACGAGTTCGCCTTCCCGCTCCCCATCTACGCCATCTGCGACCTGCTCGGCGTGCCCCGCGAGGACCAGGACGACTTCCGGGACTGGGCCGGGATGATGATCCGGCACGGCGGCGGTCCGCGGGGCGGGGTGGCGCGGTCGGTGAAGAAGATGCGCGGGTACCTCGCGGAGCTGATCCACCGCAAGCGGCTCGATCCCGGCGACGACCTGATCTCCGGGCTCATCCGGGCCTCGGACCACGGTGAGCACCTCACCGAGAACGAGGCCGCGGCGATGGCCTTCATCCTGCTGTTCGCCGGATTCGAGACCACCGTGAACCTCATCGGCAACGGCGTGTACGCCCTGCTCCGCAACCCCGGGCAGCGCGAGCGCCTGCAGGCGTCGCTCACGGCCGGCGAGACGGAGCTGCTGGCCACCGGTGTCGAGGAGTTGCTGCGGTACGACGGGCCCGTGGAACTCGCCACCTGGCGGTTCGCGACCGAGCCGCTCACCCTCGGCGGGCAGGACATCCGGACCGGCGACCCGGTCCTGGTGGTGCTCGCGGCCGCCGACCGGGACCCGGATCGGTTCGCCGAGCCGGACGTTCTCGATCTGTCGAGGCGTGACAATCAGCATCTGGGGTACGGGCACGGGATTCACTACTGTCTGGGCGCCCCGTTGGCCCGTCTGGAGGGTCAGACCGCGCTCGCGACTCTGCTGACTCGCTTGCCGGACTTGCGACTTGGGGCCGATCCGGCCGAACTGAGGTGGCGCGGCGGGCTGATTATGCGTGGTCTACGCACGCTTCCCGTGGAGTTCACCGTCCCGCACAACTGACGATTCGTCAGGACTGTGATCTTTACGTGATCCCCCCTGCATCGACTTGTGACTCACGTTCGAATGCCGCTACTTTCACCGACACCTCAGCAGTCACGCGAAAGGCATTCCCCATGCGCTCCGGGAACGGACGACACCGCAGACCCCGTCAGGCCCCCGCCATCGTCGTCGCGGCAGGGGTGACCGGATCCGCCCTCGCCCTTCCGCTGCTCGCCGCGGGCTCGGCCTCCGCCGCCGACGAGGCGACCTGGGACCGGGTCGCCGAGTGCGAGTCCGGCGGACTGTGGAGCGCCGACTTCGGTAACGGGCTGTACGGCGGCCTGCAGTTCACGCAGGAGACCTGGGACACGTACGGCGGCACCGAGTACGCCGCCCGTCCGGACCTCGCCAGCCGCGGCCAGCAGATCGCGGTCGCCGAGAAGGCGCTGGCCGCGCAGGGCGCGAAGACCTGGGCCACCTGTGCCGCGATCGTCGGCCTGAACGACGACGGCACGCTGAAGAAGCCCGCGGACCCCTCCACCGGCGTGCTGCCCGGCACTCCGGCTGATCCGTCCGCGTCGCCCGATGCATCCGCGAATCAGGACGGGAACGGGAAGGGCTCCGAGGGCTCGCAGGACGACGAAACGTCTGGGAAGCCCGAGAAGTCCCTTCTGCCCGATGCGGCCGGTCAGCCGGGCGGGCAGTCGGACGAGGGCGCCACTCCGGCCACGCCGGTCACGCCGATCGAGGGCAGCGTCACTCCCGCCGCCCCCGGCACCGGCAAGCACCGCGGTGAGGCCGCGAGCGAGAACCCGAACGAACCGGGCGAGTCGCCCGAATCGGGACGTCATGCCGCGCCGGGTGACGATGCGACACGTGACGCCGGCCGCCTCGATCTCGGCGAAACCGCCGATACAGATGCGAACGCGACCAAGGGTGCCACGGGCGGCAATGCGGACACTTCGGGCGAGTACGTCGTCCAGCCCGGCGACAACCTCACGCAGATCGCGGCCGAGCACGAGCTCGACGGCGGCTGGCGTGCCCTCTACAAGGCCAACAAGGAGACCGTCGGGGGCGACCCGGACCTCATTCTCCCTGGCCAGAACCTGGAACTGACCGACCGACAGAAGTAGGAGTGGCGGGCAGTTCGACGCCTTATGTCCGGTTCTGCGTAAGTGAGACATGAGTCTCTTCGTCCCAACTGGCGTGTCCTGTCCGCAAACTTTGCTTCCGTCACCTCTCACCAGCGGAAACGGCCCCGGCAACTTGGCAAGTACGGGCGTTTTCTCCGGGATGTCGCTCTTTGAACTTCCGGTGGGTCTGTGTCTACGGTCAGGACCGCTCGCCACCGCGGGCCCCGCCGACCGGTACGCCGAATCCTGCCGCCGGCCGTCGGGAACAGTCGTCGCGTCAAGCGCCGAAGGCAGGAGCGGGGGACCCAGGTAAGCGCCGGTCCCGGCCGTCGAGACAGTGACGGCCGATCGACCGGCTTGGGGTGAAGCCGCGTGCTGGGACACGCGGCCGGGCAACTCTTCCGGCCCGAACCCGACAGCTCACCTCGCAGGCGTCGGTGAGGAGAACTTCCATGCTGTTTTCCGGCAAGGGCAAACACCGCCGTTCCTCCAAGGCCACCCGCGCCGTCGCGCTCGCCGGCATCGCCGGTGTCGCCGTCGCCGCGCCGCTGATGGCCGCGGGCAACGCCTCCGCCGCCACCGCCTCCGAGTGGGACCGCGTCGCCCAGTGCGAGTCCGGCGGCAACTGGTCCATCAACACCGGCAACGGCTACTACGGCGGCCTGCAGTTCTCGGCCTCCACCTGGGCCGCGTACGGCGGCACCGCCTACGCCCCGACCGCCAACCTGGCCTCCAAGGCCCAGCAGATCCAGATCGCCGAGAAGGTCCTGGCCGGCCAGGGCAAGGGCGCGTGGCCGAGCTGTGGCGTGGGCCTGTCCAACGCCGCGTACACCGGCGCCGCCGAGCAGGCGCAGCCCGAGCGCAAGGCCGAGCAGCCGACCACCCGCAGCGAGCAGCGCACCGCGCCGAAGCCCGTCGCGAAGAACGGCGACACCAAGAAGGCCGCCAAGAAGGCCGCCAAGAAGACCGTCACCACCCCGACCGGCAAGAAGGTCGCGAAGGGTGACGGCGAGTACAAGGTCGTCGCCGGCGACACCCTGAGCAAGATCGCCGCCGCGCACGACGTCAAGGGCGGCTGGGAGAAGCTCTTCCAGCTGAACAAGGACGTCGTCGAGGACGCCGACCTGATCTACCCGGGCCAGCAGCTCCACCTGAAGTGAGCCCGTCGGCCCGGGTGGGTCCGGCGGCCCACCCGTGCCGTGCGACCCTCCCGCGGTGACCACCCCGGCCCTGTGCGCAATTCCCCCCGTGCGCGCAGGGCCGGGGTTTCCGCATGGTTACCTGCGGGTAGTAGAGGATCTTTCGTCCGGGATGCCCGCGCTCGGGTCCTTTTTCGTCCCAGGGGGCGGGCACCGACTGGCCGGGCACCCCGAGCCGGTTAGGCTCTTGTCGCAAGGCCAAGAGACCTCGCACCTTCTCTCACGTCTCATCCCATAAGGAGATGCTCGTGCCGTCCATCGACGTCGTCGTAGCCCGGGAAATCCTGGACTCCCGAGGCAACCCCACGGTCGAGGTCGAGGTCGGCCTCGACGACGGCAGCACCGGCCGTGCTGCCGTTCCGTCCGGCGCCTCCACCGGTGCTTTCGAGGCCATCGAGTTGCGCGACGGTGACAAGAGCCGTTACGGCGGCAAGGGTGTCGAGAAGGCCGTCCTCGCCGTCATCGAGCAGATCGGCCCGGAGCTCGTCGGCTACGACGCCACCGAGCAGCGCCTGATCGACCAGGCGATGTTCGACCTGGACGCCACCGACAACAAGGGCTCCCTCGGCGCCAACGCCATCCTCGGCGTCTCCCTCGCCGTGGCGCACGCCGCCTCCGAGGCCTCGGACCTGCCGCTCTTCCGCTACCTCGGCGGCCCGAACGCGCACGTCCTGCCCGTCCCGATGATGAACATCCTCAACGGTGGCGCCCACGCGGACTCCAACGTCGACATCCAGGAGTTCATGATCGCCCCGATCGGCGCGGAGTCCTTCTCCGAGGCCCTGCGCTGGGGCGCGGAGACCTACCACGCGCTCAAGGGCGTGCTCAAGGAGCGCGGCCTGTCCACCGGTCTCGGCGACGAGGGCGGCTTCGCCCCGAACCTCGAGTCCAACCGCGCCGCCCTCGACCTCATCATCGAGGCCATCAAGAAGGCCGGCTACACCCCGGGCAAGGACATCGCGCTCGCGCTGGACGTCGCCGCCACCGAGTTCTACAAGGACGGCGCGTACGAGTTCGAGGGCAAGACCCGGACCGCCGAGGAGATGAGCGCGTACTACGCCGAGCTCGTCGACGCGTACCCGATGGTCTCCATCGAGGACCCGCTGAACGAGGAGGACTGGGACGGCTGGAAGACCCTCACCGACCTGCTCGGCGAGAAGGTCCAGCTGGTCGGCGACGACCTGTTCGTCACCAACCCCGAGCGCCTCGCCCGCGGCATCGACACCAACACCGCCAACGCGCTGCTGGTCAAGGTCAACCAGATCGGTTCGCTGACCGAGACCCTGGACGCCGTCGAGATGGCCCAGCGCAACGGCTACAAGTGCATGATGTCCCACCGCTCCGGCGAGACCGAGGACGTCACCATCGCCGACCTGGCCGTCGCCACCAACTGCGGCCAGATCAAGACCGGCGCCCCGGCCCGCTCGGACCGCGTCGCCAAGTACAACCAGCTGCTGCGCATCGAGGAGATCCTCGACGACGCCGCGGTCTACGCCGGCCGCAGCGCCTTCCCGCGCTTCAAGGGCTGACACTCGGCCGCAGGGCGGCTTCCCCGCGTCCCCGTACCCGGTCCCGTACCGTGTGCGGGGACGCGCGTGTGAGCAGGGGACCAGGGGAGGCGTACGACATGGCCGCGAAGGACCGGGACCGGTTCTCGACCGCGACCCGGCTGCGGCTGCTCGGCGAGCAGACCGCCGCCCGTGTCTACCGCTCCCAGACCCGCCGGCAGGCCCGCCGCTCCCGGCTCACCGGCCGGGCCGCCTTCCTCGCCCTGGTGGTCTGCTCGCTGGTGGTGGCCCTCGCCTATCCGATGCGGCAGTACGTCTCCCAGCAGACCGCCATCGCCGACCAGGAGCGGCAGGCCGCCGAGGCCGCCGAGCGGGTCGAGGAGCTGCGCGACGAGAAGGCCCGGCTGCAGGACCCCGCGTACGTCCGCCGGCTCGCCCGCGAGCACCTGCACTTCGTGATGCCCGGCGAGACCGGCTTCACCGTGAACGACCCTGGGGCCTCCGGCCGCCCGCGCTCCGACGCCGGCGGCGACGGCCGCGCCTGGTACTCCGACCTCTGGGAAGGCGTCGACCACGCCGACGCGCGCCGCTGAGGGATGATGGGGGCGACCCGGAACCGGCCTTGAACCGACCCCGAACCGACGACGAGAAGACTGACGCACGCATGGAAACGCCCCCTCCGCAGACCGCATCCACCGCGCCCACCGAGGCCGACGTCGCCGCGTTCGAGGCACAGCTCGGCCGCCCGCCGCGCGGCCTGCGGGCGATCGCGCACCGCTGCCCCTGCGGGCAGCCGGACGTCGTCGAGACCGCGCCCCGGCTTCCCGACGGCACCCCGTTCCCGACCACGTACTACCTGACGTGCCCCAAGGCCAACTCGGCGATCGGCACGCTCGAGGCCAACGGGGTCATGAAGGAGATGCAGGCCCGGCTCGGCACCGACCCGGAGCTGGCCGCCGCCTACCGCGCCGCGCACGAGGACTACATCGCCCGCCGCGACGCCATCGAGGTCCTGGAGGGCTTCCCGAGCGCCGGCGGCATGCCGGACCGGGTCAAGTGCCTGCACGTGCTCGTCGGCCACGCGCTGGTCGCCGGCCCCGGGGTGAACCCGCTGGGCGACGAGGCGCTGGCGATGCTGCCGGAGTGGTGGGCCAAGGGCCCCTGCGTCACGCCGTGCGTCGACAAGGACGACAAGGACGAGAAGGAGACGGTGGAATGACGCGTGTCGCGGGCATCGACTGCGGGACCAACTCCATCCGCCTGCTCGTCGCCGACGTCCATCCCGAGACCGGCGAGCTGATCGAGCTGGACCGGCGGATGACGATCGTCCGCCTCGGCCAGGGCGTGGACCGGACCGGACGGCTCGCCCCCGAGGCGCTGGAGCGCACCTTCGCGGCCTGCCGCGCGTACGCCGCCGTGATCGAGGAGCTGGGCGCCGAGCGGCTGCGCTTCGTCGCCACCTCCGCCTCCCGGGACGCGGAGAACCGGGACGAGTTCGTGCGCGGGGTCGTCGACATCCTGGGCGTGGAGCCCGAGGTGATCTCGGGTGACCAGGAGGCGGAGTTCTCGTTCACCGGCGCCACGGCGGAGCTCGAAAAGGAAGGGGCAGGCGCGGAGAGCCTTCCTCGGAAGGGTGGTGGCGGGCGACGGGCGGGCGAGAAGTACCTGGTCGTGGACATCGGCGGCGGCTCGACCGAGTTCGTCGTCGGCAACAAGCAGGTCGAGGCGGCCCGTTCGGTCGACATCGGCTGCGTCCGGCTCACCGAACGGCACGTCAGGCACGACCCGGTGAGCGCCGAGGAGGCCGCCGCGATCCGTACGGACATCCGCGCCGCGCTCGACCTGGCCGAGGAGACCGTCCCGCTGGAGTCCGCCGAGACGCTGGTGGGCCTGGCCGGTTCGGTCACCACCGTCGCCGCGATCGCGCTGGACCTGCCGGAGTACGACTCCACGAAGATCCACCGCGCGGTGATCCCGTACGAGCAGGTCGTCGCCGTCACCGAGCGGCTGCTCGCCTCCACCCACGACGAGCGCGCCGCGATCCCCGTGATGCACCCCGGCCGGGTGGACGTGATCGTGGCCGGCGCGCTGGTCCTGCGGGAGATCATGGAACGCACCGGAGCTCGTCAGGTCGTCGTCAGCGAGCACGACATCCTCGACGGAATCGCCCTGTCGGTGGCATAAGCGCCGGGCCGTACGCGGTCCGGCGACACCCCGTCGGGAAAACTTCGTGAAGTTCTTCACAAGAAAAAGGCCCTGATGGGGGCCCGAGAGGGTCTCAGGGCGGTCTCAGGACGCTCTTCTGAGCCTTCGAAGCCCCCGTCGGGGCTCTTTCTTAGGCGTGGAGCCGAGTTCGCTCGCTGTTTCCATCGCGTGAACCAATGCGGTCGTTCCGCGTTACGAACGGCTCTCCTGGCCAGTTCAGCGGGGGTGAACAACGTTCGCCCCTGCATCGGGGTTCCTTTGCGGCAACATGACCTGGGTCACGTGGGCCGCGGAGTGTAGCAGAGGTGGTCCACAAGCTTGTGAAGGGGCGCACGAGCGACCCCCTCCGGGCGGGTGGATACTCGATGGCATGAGCACCACGGAGCGTCCCAGGATCCTCGTAGTAGGCGGTGGGTACGTAGGCCTGTACGCAGCTCGGCGCATCCTCAAGAAGATGCGCTACGGAGAGGCGACCGTCACGGTCGTCGACCCCCGGTCGTACATGACCTACCAGCCCTTCCTCCCCGAAGCCGCCGCCGGCAGCATCTCGCCGCGCCACGTCGTCGTCCCGCTGCGACGCGTCGTGCGCGGAGCGGAGGTGCTCACCGGCCGGGTCACCACCATCGACCAGGACCGCAAGGTCGCCACGATCTCGCCCCTCGTGGGCGAGGCGTACGAGCTGCCGTTCGACTACCTGGTCATCGCGATGGGCGCGATCTCCCGTACCTTCCCGATCCCCGGCCTCGCCGAGCAGGGCATCGGCATGAAGGGCATCGAGGAGGCCATCGGCCTGCGCAACCACGTCCTCGAGCAGCTGGACAAGGCCGACTCGACGACCGACGAGGAGGTCCGCCGTAAGGCGCTGACCTTCGTCTTCGTGGGCGGCGGCTTCGCCGGCGCGGAGACCATCGGCGAGGTCGAGGACATGGCCCGCGACGCCGCGAAGTACTACCAGAACGTGACCCGCGAGGACATGCGGTTCATCCTGGTGGACGCGGCCGACAAGATCCTTCCCGAGGTCGGCCCCAAGCTCGGCCAGTACGGCAAGGAGCACCTGGAGAGCCGCGGGATCGAGATCTACCTCTCGACCTCCATGGACTCCTGCGTCGACGGCCACGTCGTGCTGAAGAACGGCCTCGAGGTCGACTCCAACACCATCGTGTGGACCGCCGGCGTCAAGCCGAACCCGGCCCTGGCCCGCTTCGGTCTGCCGCTCGGCCCCCGCGGCCACGTGGACACCTCGGAGAAGCTCCAGGTCCAGGGCACCGACTACATCTGGGCCGCGGGCGACAACGCCCAGGTCCCGGACGTCGCCGCCCGCAAGGCCGGCGTCGAGAACGCCTGGTGCCCGCCGAACGCCCAGCACGCCCTGCGCCAGGCCAAGGTCCTCGGTGACAACGTGGTGGCCGGCATGCGCGGCTTCCCGCAGAAGACCTACGAGCACGCCAACAAGGGCGCCGTCGCGGGTCTCGGTCTGCACAAGGGCGTCGCCATGATCGTCATGGGCAAGATGAAGATCAAGGTCAAGGGCCGCCTGGCCTGGTACATGCACCGTGGCTACCACGGCATGGCCATGCCGACCTGGAACCGCAAGATCCGCGTCTTCGCCGACTGGACCCTGGCGATGTTCCTCAAGCGCGAGGTCGTCTCGCTCGGCGCCATGGAGACGCCGCGCGAGGAGTTCTACGAGGCCGCCAAGCCGGCCCCGGCGCCCGCCAAGGCGGCTGCTCCGGAGAAGGCCAAGGCCTCCTGAGGCCCGGGGCTCCGGCCCCGACCGCACAACCGAACACCCCCGCAGGGGCCGTCCGCCATCCGTGGTGCGGACGGCCCCTCGGTGGGTTTTGGACGGTGTTGCGTGCACAAGGGGACTGAAATCCCTACCGACGGTGTTCCCATGGTGACGGGGGATGAACTGCTGGGGCACGACATCAACGGAGGTGTGCGCCATGGCCGACGCCGCACAGCGGCTGAATGCTCTCGCCGAGGACCTGCTGGGCAGTCCGCTCCCGGTCCGGCTGCGTGCCTGGGACGGCAGCGAGGCGGGGCCGCCCGGAGGGCCCGTCCTCGTCGTCCGGCACCGTCGGGCCCTGCGCCGGCTGCTGTGGAAACCGGGCGAACTGGGGCTCGTACGGGCCTGGGTGGCCGGTGAGATCGACGTCGAGGGCGACCTGTACGCCCTCCTGGACGGGCTCGCCGGACTGATCTGGGACCGCGGCGACGATGACGCGGAGCGCGCCGTGCACCCGCTCCTCGACCCGCGGCTGCGGGCCGCCGGCAAGGCCCTGCTGAAGCTCGCCGGACCCTTCCCGCCGCCCCCGCCGCCGGCCGAGGAGGTGCGCCGGCGCAGCGGCCGGCTGCACACCCGGGGCCGCGACAGACGGGCGATCAGCCACCACTACGACGTGGGCAACGACTTCTACGCCCTGGTCCTCGGGCCGTCCATGGTCTACTCGTGCGCCTACTGGACCGGCGGCGGGACGCTGGAGGACGCCCAGCGCGACAAGCT
Organism: Streptomyces solicamelliae; assembly: GCF_045348655.1. Classification (NCBI taxonomy): domain Bacteria; kingdom Bacillati; phylum Actinomycetota; class Actinomycetes; order Kitasatosporales; family Streptomycetaceae; genus Streptomyces; species Streptomyces solicamelliae. Next base: position 2,836,249 of record NZ_CP160404.1, on the reverse strand, counting down.
GGACCTGATCGCCCGCAAGCTGAACCTGAAGCCCGGCGACCGGCTGCTCGACGTGGGCTGCGGCTGGGGCTCCATGGCGATCCACGCGGCCCGCGAGTACGGCGCCGAGGTCGTCGGCGTCACCCTCTCCCGCGAGCAGGCCGCCTTCGCCCGCAAGCGGATCGCCGAGGAGGGTCTTGCGGACCGGATCGAGATCCGCGTCCAGGACTACCGGGACGTCAGGGACGGCCCGTACGACGCGATCTCGTCGATCGGCATGGCCGAGCACGTCGGCTCGGTGCAGTACCGGGAGTACGCGGACGACCTGTACGGCCTGCTCCGGCCCGGCGGGCGGCTGCTCAACCACCAGATCTCCCGGCGGCCGGAGCGCGACGAGGACGCGTACCACGTGGACGCGTTCATCGACGCGTACGTCTTCCCCGACGGCGAGCTCGCCCCGATGGGCCGCACCCTGAGCACCCTGGAGGAGGCGGGCTTCGAGGTCCGGGACGTGGAGGCCATCCGGGAGCACTACGCGCTGACGCTGCGGGAGTGGGTGGCGAACCTGGAGGAGCACTGGGCGCGGGCGGTCCGGCTCACCTCGCCGGCCCGGGCCCGGATCTGGCGGCTGTACATGGCCGCCTCGGCGGTCTCCTTCGAGCGCAACCGGATCGGCGTGAACCAGTTCCTGGCGGTGAGGACGCCGGAGTCGGGGGCGAGTGGGGTGCCGCTGCGGCCGCGGCGGTGGACGGAGCGGGAGGACGGGACGCCGCAGGAGCGCTGAGGGCGCGTACGCACGGCGAAGGGCCGGATTCCCCCGTGGGAACCCGGCCCTTCGCCGTACTGCGGGGCGCCGTCGCTACTCGGCCTTGATGGCGTTCAGCATGTTGAGCCGCGCCGCGCTGCGGGCCGGCCAGAGGGCGGCGAGCACGCCGACCAGTCCGGCCAGGACCAGGAAGATCCCGATCCGGTCCCACGGCAGGACCAGCTCGTAGCCGGGCACGCTGCTCTTGAAGGTCTCGCCGACGGCCCAGCCGAGGAACGAGCCGAGCCCGATGCCGACCACGGCGCCGAACACCGAGATGACCACGGCCTCCAGACGGACCATCCGCTTCACCCGGCGGCGGTCCAGACCGATCGCCCGCAGCATGCCGATCTCCTGCTGGCGCTCGAAGACCGACATCGCGAGGGTGTTCACGACACCGAGGACGGCGATGATCAGGGCCATCGCGAGCAGGCCGTACATGATGTTCAGCATTAGGTTGATCGGGCCGCCGAAGGCGTCACGGATGTCCTGCTTGTCCATGACGGTCATGGCCGGGTTGTCGCCCAGTGCGTCGACCAGCGCCTGCTCGTTGGCGGCCGACTCGCCGCCCTTCGTCTTGACGAAGACCTGCGGGATGTACGGCTTCTCCTCGTGGGCGTCGAGGATCCGGGAGTCCAGCAGGTACGGGGAGGTGAAGGCGCTCTCCTCGTAGACCGCGCCGACGGTCAGCGTGCCCTTCTTCTTGTCGCCGTAGACGACCGGCAGGCTGTCGCCGACCTTGTACCCCTGCTTCTTCGCGGTGGTGTCCGCGACCGCGACCTTGCCCTGGGCGAGCGAGCCCAGATCGCCGTCGACGGTCTTGAGGTTCAGGACCTGCTCGACGTCGCCGGGGGCGACGCCGGAGGCCGAGCGGAACTCGCCCTTGATCTCGAAGTAGCCGGCCTGCTGCGGGGAGGCCGCGGTGACGCCCGGCGCCTTCTTCAGCGCGGCCAGGGCCGAGCCGTCCAGGCCGGGGCCGGCGCCGTCGGCCATGGTGATCATGTAGTCGGCCTTGACCTGGTCCACGGTCGCCTTGTCCAGGGCGGTGCCGACCGTGGCGCCGAGCACCGACAGACCGGTGACGAGGGTGAGGCCGATGGCCAGCGCGGAGGCGGTGGCGCCGGTGCGGCGCGGGTTGCGCACCGCGTTCTGGCCGGCCAGCTTGCCGGCCACGCCGAAGCCCTTCAGGACCGGCTTCAGCAGCGCGATCACCGGGCGGGAGAGCAGCGGGATCAGGATGATCGCGCCGACCAGGGCGCAGAACGCTCCGCCGCCGACCAGCATCCGGCCGGTGTCGCCCGCCTCGGAGGCGCCGGCGACGATCAGCGCGGCGCCGATCGCGGTGATCAGCCCGCCGATCGTGTTCCGCAGCACCAGCGACTTGACGGTGGCGACCGCGTGGACGCTGCCCATCGCCGCCACCGGCGGGATCTTCGCGGCCCGGCGGCCGGGCAGGTAGGCGGCGACCATCGTGATGATCACGCCGACGGCGAGGGCCGCGACGATCGGCGTGATGCCGAGGATCAGCGGGCCGTCCGGCACCTTCATGCCGAAGGCGGACATGCCCGAGCGCAGCCCGGCGGCCAGGCCGATGCCGAGGGCGTAGCCGACGGCGGAGGCGATCAGGCCGACCAGGAACGCCTCGATCAGCACCGAGCGGGTGATCTGGCGGCGCGAGGCGCCGACGGCCCGCATCAGGGCGAGTTCCTTGGTGCGCTGGGCGACCAGCATGGAGAAGGTGTTGGAGATCAGGAAGACGCCGACGAACAGGGCGATGGCGGCGAAGCCGAGCAGCACCTGATTGAGCGCGCCGAGGCCGGCCTCGATGTCCTTCGCCTGCTGGTCGGCGAGGGCCTGACCGGTCTGGGCGGTGGCGGCGTCCGGCAGCAGCGGGACGATCTTGTCGACCAGCGCCGTGTCGTCGGCGCCCTTCGCGGCGGTCACGTTGGCGTCCGCGTACCAGCCGGGCTGCAGGTACAGCTTCTGCGCCACGGCGGTGTCGAACAGGATCAGGCTGCCGCCGGCGTTGACCGCGCCGTCCTCGGTGGTGAAGACGCCGGAGAGGGTGAACTCGCGGACCGGGCCGTTGGTGGCCACGCGGACGGTGTCGCCGACCTGGTAGCCGCCCTTGACGGCGGTCTCCTTGTCGAGGGCGACCTCGCTGTCCCGGCCGGGGCCGGCGCCGTCGGTGAAGTCGTACGCGGGGTCCTTGCCGTCCTTGCCGGGGGCGAAGTTGGTGCCCTTGTTGGACCAGCCGACGCCGATCAGCTTGCCGTCCTTGTCGGCGACGCCGGCGAAGCCGTCGACCCGGCCGGTGACGGACTCGACGCCTTCGAGCTCGCCGATCCTGTCGAGCACCTGCTGGGAGAGGCCGGGGGTCTTGCGGTCCTCGGGGGAGGGGTTCGAGCTGACGGCGACGGCGACGTCGTCGTAGCTCTTGGCGGACTGGCTGCGGAAGGCGTTGCCGAGGGTGTCGGTGAAGACCAGGGTGCCGGAGACGAAGGCCACGCCGAGCATCACGGCGAGCACGGTCATCAGCAGTCTGGCCTTGTGCGCGAGCACGTTGCGCAGGGCTGTACGGAACATGGTGGTGTGAAGTCCTGAGGAGAGGATCGGGATGCGGGCCGGGCGCGGGACGGGTCGCGCCCGCGGCGGGTCGGCTAGCTCGTACGGCCCTTGGCGTCGAAGGCCTTCATCCGGTCGAGGACGCCGTCCGCGGTGGGGCGCAGCATCTCGTCGACGATCCGGCCGTCCGCGAGGAAGATCACCCGGTCCGCGTAGGAGGCGGCGACGGGGTCGTGGGTGACCATGACGACGGTCTGGCCGAGCTCGCGCACCGAGTTGCGCAGGAAGCCCAGGACCTCGGCGCCGGAGCGGGAGTCGAGGTTTCCGGTGGGCTCGTCGCCGAAGATGATCTCGGGGCGGGAGGCCAGGGCGCGGGCCACGGCGACGCGCTGCTGCTGGCCGCCGGAGAGCTGGGCGGGGCGGTGGCTCAGCCGGCCGGAGAGGCCGATCATCTCGATGACCTGGTTCAGCCACTGCTGGTCGGGCTTGCGGCCGGCGATGTCCATCGGCAGCGTGATGTTCTCCAGGGCGCTCAGCGTCGGCAGCAGGTTGAACGCCTGGAAGATGAAGCCGATCTTGTCCCGGCGCAGCTGGGTCAGCTGCTTGTCCTTGAGGCTGCCCAGTTCGGTCTCGCCGATCCGGACCGAGCCGGAGCTGAAGGAGTCCAGGCCCGCGACGCAGTGCATCAGCGTCGACTTCCCGGAGCCCGAGGGGCCCATGATCGCGGTGAACTCGCCCTGCCGGAAGTCCACGGTGACCCGGTCGAGGGCGACCACCTGGGTCTCGCCCTGTCCGTACACCTTGGTCAGATCCATGGCGCGGGCGGCCGCCGCGGTGACGCGGGGCACGGTCGGGGTGGTGGTCACGGGGACTCCTGTCGGAACGAGCGCTTGCGGAACCGTTCCATCGTCTCGGCCGTCCGTCCGGCGGTCGTCCGTCCACGTGCCCGTTCCCGGGGCAGTCTCGAGTCGGACCGGCTCCCGGCCTCCTCATCCTGAGGTATGACGGTGACCCCGAGCCCGCCCGGGCGGGGGGTACCCCGAGGGGGAATGCGTCACCAGGCGGCGACTTTTCGTCATTCCCGCGTGTACATCTTTGCGCCTGCGAGCCCCGCGACTTCTCGCCAGAACGGCTCCGACCTGCACTGACGCACCCTCAGACGTCAATAAAATAAGACAACATCGGGTCAGTGTTCCGCTGAACGAGGGACGCGTCCCGATAGGCTCGTGTGCGCACGCGGACACCGCGCGTCACGCCCGGATGGTGGAATGCAGACACGGCGAGCTTAAACCTCGCTGGCCTTCGGGCCGTACCGGTTCGAGTCCGGTTCCGGGCACTTTCTCCCCATACGTCCCCGGAGGCACCCTGACAGGCCCCCGGACGGCCACCCCGAGGTCGGGAAATCTCCTCCCGGAGCACTAGGGAGATTCTTTTGCTTCCGCATTACTCTTGACGCAAGGCCGCGCAGTGCGGCCATGGAGGAGTGAGATGAGGAGCAGCAACCCGGTCTTCTCGCGACGGGGGTTCAGCCGCGACAACGGCTACGCGGGCTTCAACGCGCAGCAGCCGCAGGCCGGGGGCCCCGCCGTCGGGACGAACCCGTACGCGCAGGGCACGGCCGACCCGTACGCCCAGGGCGCCGGCAACCCGTACGCCACCAACCCGTACGCCCCCGCGGACACGCAGTACGGCGCGCCCGCGCCGGCCCGCACGGGCGCCATGACGATGGACGACGTCGTCACGCGTACGGCCATCACCCTCGGCACCGTCGTCATCGGTGCCGTCCTCGCCTGGACGCTGCTGCCGGTCTCCACGACCAGCTACGCGCTGGCCGTCGGCGCCGCCCTGGTGGCCTTCGTGCTGGCGATCGTCCAGTCGTTCAAGCGGACCCCGTCGCCCGCGCTGATCATCGGCTACGCCGCGTTCGAGGGCATCTTCCTCGGCGTGATCAGCGAGATGTTCAACGCCCGCTGGTCCGGCGCGCCCTTCCAGGCCGTGCTCGGCACCATGGCGGTCTCCGGCGCCACGCTGTTCATGTACAAGCAGCGCTGGATCCGGGTCACCGCCCGCTACGCGCGCATCGGCATGACGATCGCGATCGCGTTCGTCGTCGTCATGGCCGTCAACCTGCTGCTCAGCGTCTTCGGCGCGGTCGACGACGGTGGCCTGCGGAGCTTCGGCCCGCTCGGCGCGATCGTCGGCATCCTGGCGATCCTGATCGGCTGCTTCTTCCTCACCCTCGACTTCAAGCAGATCGAGGACGGCGTCGCCTACGGCGCTCCGCGCGAGGAGTCCTGGCTGGCCGCCTTCGGCCTGACCATGTCGCTGGTCTGGATCTACCTGGAGATGCTGCGCCTCGTCGCGATCTTCTCCGGCGACGATTAATCGCCACGGCTGTGTGCGAAGGGCCCGTCCGGCTTCCGCCGGGCGGGCCCTTCCGCTGTCCGCTCAGAGAAGCCGGCGGGCGGCTCGGCGAAGGTCGTACTCGTGGATGATCGCCTTCGCGTGTCCGTACGCGAGGTCGTGCTCCCCGCGGAGCCAGCTCACCTTCTCCTCGAAGCGGACGAGGGAGGGGCCTTCCTCCACGGTGCGCAGCCAGTCGGCCACTTCACGACCGGTGCAATGGGGGATGCGGGCGAGCAGATTGCGGTGGGTCTCTTCGGAGAAGACATGGGACATCGGCGCCTCCGGACGCGTGTTGCCGTTGCTCCTTCCCGTCACCGTGCCTGACCGTTCCGCCGTTGGCAACAGCCCCGGCGGGGCCACTAGGGTCTGGACATGGCTGAAATGGGAGAGCTGATCGCTGCGGTGGAACGCTTCGCCGACCGTCTGCGAGCCGCCCCGCAGAGCCGGCTGCAGCGCGGCGCGGCGGCCGAGGGGCTGGCCCTGGCCAGGGAGTTGTCCCGGCGCGCGCAGCGCCTGGAGGAGCCCGGCAGCGAGCCGCGGATCATGCCGGACGCGGGGGTGTTCACGGTCGCCGACCAACTGGTCGTCGCCGGGAACGATTTGGCGGAGATTCTGCGAACGGCCCCGTCAGGCGTCCCCGAGGGGGAGCTGGACGAGGCCGTACGGGAGGTGCGGGAGGCGCAGGGGCGGTCAGGGCTCTAGGGCCTTGTCCTGGCCCTGCGGCTACAGGGAGGCGATCACGCGGTCCGCGAGGATGTAGACGTTGTCGTCGTCCTCGGCGTCGCCGCAGGCGAACGTCAGCGCGTACGCGCCGGAGACGCCCGAGCCGCCGAGCAGGACCGGGGCCTTGCCCTGGCGCAGCGCGTCGGCGAGCCGCTCCGCGGTCTCGCGGTGGCCGGGGGTCATGCAGAGCGTGGTGCCGTCGGCGAACACGTACACGTCGAGGGTGCCGAGCGGTCCGGGGCGCACGTCGGTGAGCGCCGTGCGGTCGTCGGCGAGCTCCTCCAGGCGGGCCACGGTGCGCTCGTGGTCGGTGACCACGGGGGTGCGGACCGGGACGAAGTCGGGGTGCGAGGGGTGGCGGCGGCGGGCCGCGGCGAGCTCGGGGGAGTCCTCGGCGTACTCGGTGAGCTCCGGGATGTCGTCCAGGACGTCTTCCAGGGCGGCGGCCTCCAGGCTCGCGCCGTCCAGCGCCGGGCCGTCGAGGGCCGAGCCGTCCAGGGACGCGGCCTCCAGTGCGGCGGCCTCCAGCTCCATGGCCTCCAGGCCGAGCGCCTCAAGGCCCGCGAAGTCGGCCTGGCGGGGCACGTAGTACGGGCCGCCGTCCTCGCCGGGGCCGGCCAGGCCGCCGAGCACGGACGGGGCGTCCGCGGCGTCCCGGGCCTCCTGCGCGGCCCAGAAGGCCCGCGCCTCGGCGAGCTCGCGCTCGCGCTCCTCGGCCAGGGCCTCGGCGACGGCCTCCCGTATCTCGACGGCGGGGGACTGCCGGGCGTGCGGGACGGTGGGCCCCTGCGCGGCGGCGAGATCGCTGCGCAGGGCGGTGACCTGCTTACGGAGACCGTGGGCGGCGTGCAGGGCAGCGGCGCCCACCACCGTGGCGGCGGCCGTGGTCACCAGCAGGGCAAGAGACATGGCGCTCACTGACGTACTCCCAATCCGAGTCGATCCCCCGACTTCCTACATCAGCTTGTCCCGGGACGGGACCCCCTGTCAGTGCATTACGTCACGAAATGGACAGGTATTTGGGCCCGGTGTTTAGTCCCGAAACGGGTGTGACCTGGGAAAACGACTCTCCCCCGGGATGTATGTCACATCCTGGGGGAGATTCGGTCACGGCTTGGACGCGGGGTGGTTAGCCGGCGCGTCCGCGGACCACTAGCTCAGCCGCTCGATGACCATGGCCATGCCCTGGCCGCCGCCGACGCACATGGTCTCCAGGCCGAACTGCTTGTCGTGGAACTGGAGGCTGTTGATCAGCGTGCCGGTGATGCGGGCGCCGGTCATGCCGAAGGGGTGGCCGACGGCGATCGCGCCGCCGTTGACGTTCAGCTTGTCGAGCGGGATGCCCAGGTCCTGGTACGAGGGGATCACCTGCGCGGCGAAGGCCTCGTTGATCTCGAACAGGTCGATGTCGTCGACGGTCAGGCCGGCGCGGCCCAGGGCCTGCTTGGACGCCTCGACCGGGCCGAGACCCATGATCTCGGGGGAGAGGCCGGAGACGCCGGTGGAGACGATCCGGGCCAGCGGGGTCAGGCCGAGCTCGCGGGCCTTGGTGTCGGACATGATCACGAGCGCGGCGGCGCCGTCGTTGAGCGGGCAGCAGTTGGCGGCGGTGACCAGGCCGTCGGGGCGGAAGACCGGCTTCAGGCCCTCCACGCCCTCCAGGGTGACGCCGGCGCGCGGGCCGTCGTCCTTGGAGACGACGGTGCCGTCGGGCAGCGTCACCGGCGTGATGTCGCGCTCCCAGAAGCCGTTCTTGAGGGCTTCCTCGGCGAGGTTCTGGGACCGGACGCCGAACTCGTCCATCTCGCGGCGGCTGATGCCCTTCAGGCGGGCCAGGTTCTCCGCGGTCTGGCCCATCGTGATGTAGGCGTCCGGGACCAGGCCGTCCTCGCGCGGGTCGTGCCAGGACGAGCCCTCGGAGGCGGCGACCTCGGCGGTACGGGCCTCGGCGTCGGCGAACAGCGGGTTGTGCGTGTCCGGCAGGGAGTCGGAGTTGCCCTTCGCGAAGCGGGACACCGTCTCGACACCGGCGGAGATGAAGACGTCGCCCTCGCCGGCCTTGATGGCGTGCAGCGCCATGCGGGAGGTCTGCAGGGAGGACGAGCAGTAGCGGGTGATCGTGCAGCCGGGGAGGTGGTCCATCCCCATCTGGATGGCGACGACGCGGCCCAGGTTGTTGCCCTGCTCGCCGCCGGGCAGACCGCAGCCGAGCATCAGGTCGTCGATGTCGCGCGGGTCGAGCTCGGGGACCTTGGCGAGGGCGGCCTGGATGATCGTGGCGGTCAGGTCGTCCGGACGCAGGTCCTTCAGGGAGCCCTTGAAGGCCCGGCCGATCGGGGAACGGGCGGTCGAGACGATGACGGCTTCGGGCATCACGACTCCATGAGGGTGCGGCGACGGGAGACTGCTAGCGAAGCTACCTGTCCGTACGGCACGGGTCACCGCCCGGAAGGTGTGACACAAGCCTCTTTTCTAAGCGCTCGCTCAGGCGGTCTCCTTCCGTGTCCCCTACGGCGTGGGCGCGTCCGTCGGGGACGGGGCCTCCGTCGGGGTGGCGACGCGACGCCGACGGCGGTGTTTGAGCAGGGCCCATGGGGCGCGGGCGCCCGTGACCTCCGTGCCGGCCTCCGCGGCCGCCTCCGCCGCCGCCTTCGCGACCGGGAGCATGCCCTCGCGGCGGTCGACCTCCAGGCGCTCCTCCTCCGGCCAGACGCCCAGGGACGCGCAGACCGTCGGCAGGACGGCCATCGCGGCTGTCGCGTACCCCTCCGCCGAGGGGTGGAAATTGTCCACCCCGAACATCTCCCGCGGGTTCGCCGCGAACTCCGGGCCCAGCAGATCGCCCAGCGACACCGTGCGCCCGCCCTGCTCCACCACCACGATCGTCTGCGCCGCCGCCAGCTGCCGCGAGGCCCGCCGCGCCAGCCAGCGCAGCGGCTGGTACACCGGCTCGATCGTCCCCAGATCCGGGCACGTGCCGACCACCACCTCCGCACCCGCCGTCCGCAGCCGCCGCACCGCCCCCGCCAGGTGCCGCACCGACTCCGTCGCCGGCATCCGGTGCGTCACGTCGTTCGCGCCGATCATGATCACGCACACGTCCGGCGGCCCGCCCGCCCACGAGAGCAGCAGCGACACCTGCCGGTCCAGGTCGTCCGAGCGCGCCCCCGGCAGCGCCACGTTCCGCAGGTCCACCGGCCGCTCCGCGACCGCCGCCAGCCCCGAGGCCAGCAGCGCCCCCGGCGTCTGACCCGCCCGGCGCACCCCCTGCCCGGCTGCCGTCGAATCACCCAGAAGGGCCAGCCGCAGCGGCTCCTCCCCGCTCGCCGGCTGCTCGAACGACCGCCCGTAGCGGCCGTCCGCCGCCGGTGCCAGCGGTGCCACGCCGCCACCCACCGACCGCCTGGCCAGCTGCACCTCGGCCAGCAGGACGCCCACCGTCGCCACCCCGAGAAGCCCGATCCCGCCTCCGCCGTACGCCGCGCCCGCCGCGATCCGGCGCGCCACCCTCGCTCTGGACATCAGGGCAGCCACCTCCCTTGAAGCTGCTTCAAGCCGTTCAGGGAGTAACTGCCCCGTAACCTGCTCCGACTACGCATACGCTGGCTGTATCACTACGGAGACCCCGGAGATTCAGGTGCAATTCCACGACTCGATGATCAGCCTCGTCGGCAATACCCCGCTGGTGAAGCTCAACAGCGTCACAGAGGGTATTTCGGCGACCGTCCTGGCCAAGGTCGAGTACTTCAACCCCGGCGGCTCGGTCAAGGACCGCATCGCCCTGCGCATGATCGAGGCGGCCGAGGCGAGCGGTGAGCTCAAGCCCGGCGGCACGATCGTCGAGCCCACGTCGGGCAACACCGGCGTCGGCCTCGCCATCGTGGCCCAGCAGAAGGGCTACAAGTGCATCTTCGTCTGCCCGGACAAGGTGTCCACGGACAAGATCAACGTGCTGCGCGCGTACGGCGCCGAGGTCGTGGTCTGCCCGACCGCCGTCGACCCCGAGCACCCGGACTCCTACTACAACGTCTCGGACCGCCTCGTCCGTGAGACCGAGGGCGCCTGGAAGCCGGACCAGTACTCCAACCCGAACAACCCGCGCTCCCACTACGAGACCACCGGTCCCGAGCTCTGGGAGCAGACGGACGGGAAGATCACCCACTTCGTCGCGGGCGTCGGCACCGGCGGCACCATCTCCGGCACCGGCAACTACCTCAAGGACGTCTCCGACGGCAGGGTCAAGGTCATCGGCGCCGACCCCGAGGGCTCCGTCTACTCCGGCGGCTCCGGCCGCCCGTACCTGGTCGAGGGCGTCGGCGAGGACTTCTGGCCCACCGCCTACGACCGGAACGTCGCCGACGGCATCGTCCCGGTGTCCGACAAGGACTCCTTCCAGATGACCCGCCGCCTCGCCAAGGAGGAGGGCCTGCTGGTCGGCGGCTCCTGCGGCATGGCGGTCGTGGCCGCCCTCGAGGTCGCCAAGGACCTCGGCCCGGACGACGTCGTGGTCGTGCTGCTGCCGGACTCCGGCCGCGGCTACCTGTCGAAGATCTTCAACGACGAGTGGATGGCCGACTACGGCTTCCTGGAGGACACCACCTCCGCCACCGTCGCCGACGTGCTGCGCCACAAGTCGGGCGGCCTGCCGTCCCTCGTGCACATGCACCCGGACGAGACCGTCGGCCAGGCCATCGAGGTGCTGCGCGAGTACGGCGTCTCGCAGATGCCGATCGTGAAGCCGGGCGCCGGCCACCCCGACGTGATGGCCGCCGAGGTCGTCGGCTCGGTCGTGGAGCGCGAGCTGCTCGACCACCTCTTCACCAAGAAGGCGTCCCTGGAGGACGCCCTGGAGCAGCACATGAGCGCGCCGCTGCCGCAGGTCGGCTCCGGCGAGCCGGTCGCCGACCTGATGTCCGTGCTCGGCGAGGCGGACGCGGCGATCGTGCTGGTCGAGGGTAAGCCCACCGGCGTCGTCAGCCGCCAGGACCTGCTGGCCTTCCTCGCCAAGGACGGCGCGAAGTAACGCAGCGTCACGTGACGGGCGGGTTGCTGCGGTTCGCGCAAACGGTACGGGCCGGACACGTACCCGCAGCACCTGCTTAACACGCGTCCGGCAGAGTCTTACTCGTCGGCGTCACGGACCACCGGAGCGGCTCCCGGACCTCCCTGCACGCCGCGGACGCGGAGACCGGCCCTGACCCGGGCCCGTGTCCCCCGCGGGGACCGCCGTCGTCCCGCCCCCCAGTGATGGGGGTGCGGCGGTCCCCGCGCAATCGGCTCTCCTCCTCGGTCCCCGAGGCTTCGACCCCCCAGGCATCCGCCTTGCCCGGCTGCATATCCTCATGCAGAGTTCTGGGTGAGTGAATAGTCGACGTGGGGACGAAGGGGGACGGCGCGGTATGAGCGACAGCCCGGCCGGACGGCTGCAGGCGCTCTTCGAGGGGCACCGGCTCACGCCGACGCAGCGGCGGATCGCGCACTGCATGGTGCGCCGCGCCGCCGACGTGCCCTTCCTCTCCAGCGTCGAGCTGGCCGAGCTGGCCGGCGTCAGCCAGCCCTCGGTGACCCGCTTCGCCGTCGCCCTCGGTTTCGACGGCTACCCGGCGCTCCGCCGCCACCTGCGCGAGGTCGCCCCGCCCGAGCAGCCGCGGGCCGCGGACGGGGGCAGCGAGCACAACGAGTACCAGCAGGCCGTGCTCGCGGAGATCGAGAACCTGCGGCACCTCGCCGGACTGCTCGCCGACCCCGCCCCCGTGGAGCGGGCCGGCCGGCTGCTCGCCGCCTCCCGGCCGCTGCCCGTGCTCGGACTGCGCGCCGCCTCCTCGCAGGCCCGCGGCTTCGCGTACTTCGCCGGCAAGGTCCACCCCGACGTCCGGCTGCTCGACGAGGGCGGCTCGATGCTCACCGACCGCATCGACGCGGCCGTACGCGCCGGGGCCACCGCGCTGCTGTGCTTCGCGCTGCCCCGCCACCCCCGGGAGGTCGTCGAGGCCCTGGAGTACGCCCGGGGCGCCGGACTGACCGTGGTGACGGTCGCCGAGTCGGCGTTCGCCCCGGTCGCCGCGCACAGCGACCTGCTGATCCCGGCCGCCGTCGGTACCGGCCTCGCCTTCGACACGGCCTGTGCGCCGATGCTGCTCGGCCGGGTGCTCCTGGAGGCGATGGCCGACGAACTCCCGGACGCCCAGGCCCGCCTGGAGCAGTTCGACGCGAAGGCGGCCGCGCGGGGTCTGTTCGTCGACTAGATCTCCGGTGGTTCTCCGGATCAGACGTCGAGCTCGGCCTCGATCTTCTTCAGCTGGTGCCGGGCCATCGCCAGGTTGGCCCGGGTCTTGTCCAGCGCCAGGTAGAGGAACAGGCCGTTCGTGTTGCGGGACTTGAGCAGCCGGATCAGGTGGTACTGGCCGCCGAGGGTGATCAGGATGTCTTCGATCTCGTCCTTGAGGCCCAGCATCTCCATCGCCCGCACCTTCGCGCGGACGACGTCCGTGTTGCCGGCCGCGGCCACGTTCAGGTCGAGGTCCTTCCCGCCGCCGATGATGCCGAGGGCCATGCCGCTGGTGTAGTCGACGAGGGCCGCGCCGACGGCGCCCTCGATCGCGGCGGCTTCCTTGAGGGAGGTCTCGGTGTTCGCCATGGTTCTTCCTTCTGTCGGTTGAATCGGTGTGGGTTGAATCGGTGTCGATCGGCTTGGTGTCGATGGGCTCGGTGTCGGTTCAGGTCTGGTCTCTGCGTTCCAGGGCGCCGTCCACCAGTTCGCCTATCCGCGCGCTGGACCGGCGGGCCTCCAGATGGAGCCGGCCCACGTTGATCCGGGGTTCGGCGAACAGCGTCAGGACGGCGGAGCCGCCCGCCGCGTACGTCGCCACATAGCCGTGCTCGCCGCGCACAAGAAGTTCGCGGAAGCCGCCCTGGCCGGTGGCGTCGGCCAGCCGCTGGCCGACGCCGAGGGCGGCCGCGGTCAGCGCGGCCACGCTCTCCGCCTCGCCGTCGACCGCGTCGTGGGCGAGGACGAGGCCGTCCGCGCTGGCGGCGAGCGCGCCGGTGAGCTGGGGGAGCCGCGCCCGCAGGCGTCTCAGTTCGCCGAGTACCTCGGCCTCTGCGGTCATCAGCAGTCTCCTCTCGGCGCGCAGGCGCAGGGCACGCCTCATCACAGACTTGCCTCCAGGGCGTCACGGAGTCGGCGCAGCAGGGCGATGTCGGGGTCGTCGGCGACCTCGCCCACCCAGGAGGGCAGCGGGGGCGGCGCGACGGGTACGGGGTCGAGCGGCGTGTCGACGAGCCCGGCGGCGGCGAGCCGCCGGACGTCGAGCAGGGTGTGGAAGGCCGGCCGGCCGAGCAGCCGGGCCAGGTCCGCGGGGGTGCGCACGCCGTCGGCGGCGGCGAGCAGGGCGCGCCGGCGCGGTCCCACGGTCCGTACGGACGCCCCGGTGCGCGGCCGTACGGGGGCGGTGTCGACGGCCGGGTACGGCCAGACGTCGTCGAGCAGTTCGCGGCGGCGCTCGGTCTCGCGCTCCACGGCCGCGGCGGACACCGGCCGCACCTGGCCGAACCAGTGCGCCACCCCGTACCGGAAGCGGGTCGGCCCGCTCGCCGGGGCGAGGGCGAAGAACGCGGCGTCGAAGACCGCGCCGAGGTGACAGATCTCCAGCTCCCCGCCGCCGAGCCGGCCGCTGTCGACCAGGAACCGGCCGACCTCGTGGCGGGCCCCGGCCCGGTCCACGGCCTCGTCCCAGCCCTCCCGGGGCAGCCGGCCGCCGGCCGTGAGCAGCACGTCCAGACCGGGTGCGGCGGGGCTCTCGGCGTGCACGACACGGCCGTCGACGAGGTACAGCGTGCCGTGGTCGCGTAAGAGCGCGCCGGTGGCCTTCTCGGCGGCGAGCCGGACGAGCATCGGGGAGACGGTCATCCGAGGACCAGCCGTTCCGCGAGATCGCGCAGCCGGATCCTGGCCAGGGCGAGGTTGCCCTCGGTACGGTCCAGCCACAGATGCAGGAAGACGCTGCTGTCGAAGGCGGTCTCGACGAAGCGGAGTACGTGGTAGCCGGTGCGGGTGGTGACGATCAGGTCCTCGACGGGCGGGCCCTTGGCCGCGTCGCCCGCCTCGCCGGTGCCGGGGTCCCCCGGGCCGGCGCCCAGGGACTCGTACTCCGCGGCCGCGCGGGCGAGTTCGGCGGTCTCGGCCGCGGTCGTCTCGTGGTCGCCGACCGGCGACTCGCCGGCCGTGCCCAGCGCGAGCCCGCTGGTCCAGTCGACCAGGGAGGCCCCGCGCGCACCCGGCAAGGCCATGGCCTCGAGCAGGCACTCGTCGATTCCGGGCACGCTGGTTCCCCTCCCGACACGGCGTGCGAATGAACGGCAGTGACGGTGACGTTACTCAACGTGCCGTCCCGTGACGGGAGTTCTGGCATTTTCCATCGGAACATGCCATGGGGTGGTTGGATGGTGCCGGGAGATGTCCGTCCATGATCGGACGGTGTGTCAGCCGCGTTGTTCGACGGCCGCGGCCACCTCGTCCAGGTCCTTCGCGAGTGCCCGGCTCACCGCCTTCACGCCGAGCGCGCCGGTCGCCTTCGCCAGCAGGCCCATCAGCCCGCCGGCCGTGGGCGTGGCGGTGAACCGCATCACCACCGTGGTCCAGGTGGCCGCCGCGTCGCCCTTCAGCAGCTCGAACTCGGACTCGTAGTGCATGCCGTGCGAGTCGGCGACCGTCACGTACCGCTCCGGCGGCACGCACTCGGTCACCGTCATCACCTCGGTGGCCTCCTTGCCCAGCATCCGCCGGGTCTCCCGCCAGCGGGTGCCCACGTCGAAGCCGCCCTCGGTCAGCACCTCGACCCGCTCCACCCCGCTGAGCACCCGCGGCATCTCGGGGAGGTCGGTGATCGCCTCCCAGACCCGGCCCTGGGGTGCCTGGATGCGCCGCTCGACGACGACGGTTCTGCTCGCAGCCATGGCTCCATGGAAGCACCGGCCGCGCCGCGCGGCGCGTCGTCGGCGGCCGGTCAGCGCACGAGTGCGTCCGGATCCGCGCCGCCCGACTCGGCCACCAGCTCCGCCAGGGTCTGCGCGCGGCGGACCGGCGCGAACCGGATGCCCTCGGCCGTGCGGGTGAATCCGTGCACGGCCGGCCGGGGCAGGCTGTTGTAGCCGTAGTGGCTGGAGAAGCAGTACGCCCCGGTGTCCAGGACCGCCACCACGTCGCCCTGCGCGAGGCGCGGCAGCGGCCGGGCCGCGGCCAGCAGGTCGCCCGCGAAGCAGGCGGGCCCGGCCACGTCCTGGACGACGTCGGGCCCGGTGCGCGGCCGGCCCCCGGCGTCGTACGCGGCGAGCCGCAGCGGGTAGGTCTCGGGGGCGTACACCGTGCGGGTGGCCAGCTGGACGCCCGCGTGGGTGACGGCCACCGGGCGCCCGCCGGAGGTCTTGGCGTACTCGACGCGGGTCAGGACCGTGCCGTGCCGGGCGAGCAGCGAGCGGCCGTACTCGGTGACCAGGGCGTAGCGCCCGCCGAACAGCCCGGGGACGCGCTCGGCGAGCAGCCGGGCGTACTCCGTGTGGGTGGGGGTGTCCTCGTCGGAGGCGAAGTTCACCGGCAGGCCGCCGCCGATGTCGAGGGTGTCGACCTGGGTCCGGCCGGCCTTGGCGTTGATCTCCTCGGCGAGCACGTACAGCTCCGCGACGCCCTCGGCCATCAGGCCGAGCGGCACGCCCTGCGAACCGCTGTGGACGTGCAGCCGGGTCAGCCACGGCCGGTCGAGGAAGGCCCGGACGACCTCCTCGCGGGCTCCGGGGTCGCGCAGCGCGACGCCGAACTTCGAGGTCGGGACGGCGGTGGAGAGCGCGCCGATGGAGCCCGCGCCGAGCTGCGGGTTGACCCGCAGGCCGATGGGCGGGGCGGGGGCCACGCCGGTGACCAGGGCGTCGAGCCGGGTGAGCTCCTGCAGGTTGTCGGCGTTGAGGGCGATGCCCAGGTCCAGCGCCTCGCGCAGTTCGCCGGCGGTCTTGGCGGGGGAGTCGAGGACGGTACGGGAGGCGGGGATGCCGGCCGCGCGGGCCAGGGCCAGCTCGCCGGGGCTCGCGACCTCGGCGCCGAGTCCCGCGTCGTGCAGGAGGCGCAGCACGGGGACGAGCGGGCAGGCCTTGACGGCGAAGGCGTGCAGGAAGCGGACGTCCGGGGCGACGGCGGCGAAGGCGGCCCGCAGGGCGGCGGCGGAGGCCCGCACGCCGTCGGTGTCGAGCAGCGCGACGACGGGCTCGTCGGCGGTCAGCAGTCCCTGGTCGACGGCGGCGCGGACGGCCGGATCGAGGCGTGAGGAAGGCATGGGTCCAGTCCACCACCGGGCGGCTCGCCGCCGCAGGTGTTGACTACATTTATTCATCAGGTCAAGATGTGAATATCTGGTTCACATTCAAGGAGGCTCACGCCATGTCAGGACCCCGCCCCGTACGTGCCCCGCGCGGCAGCGAGCTCAGCGCCCTGGGATGGCAGCAGGAAGCCGCGCTGCGGATGCTGCAGAACAACCTCGACCCCGAGGTCGCCGAGCACCCCGACAAGCTCGTCGTCTACGGCGGCACCGGCAAGGCGGCCCGCGACTGGCGCTCCTTCGACGCCATGGTCCGCACCCTGAAGACCCTGAAGCAGGACGAGACGATGCTCGTCCAGTCCGGCCGCCCGGTCGGCGTCATGCAGACCCACGAGTGGGCCCCGCGCGTCCTCATCGCCAACTCCAACCTCGTCGGCGACTGGGCCAACTGGGAGGAGTTCCGCCGCCTGGAGCAGCTCGGCCTGACCATGTACGGCCAGATGACCGCCGGCTCCTGGATCTACATCGGCACCCAGGGCATCCTCCAGGGCACCTACGAGACCTTCGCCGCCGTCGCCGCGAAGAAGTTCGACGGCACCCTCGCCGGCACGATCACGCTCACCGCCGGGCTCGGCGGCATGGGCGGCGCCCAGCCGCTCGCCGTCACCATGAACGACGGCGTCGCCATCTGCATCGACTGCGACCCGCGCGCCATCGAGCGCCGCATCGAGCACCGCTACCTCGACGTCAGGGCCGACAGCCTCGACCACGCGCTGCAGCTCGCCACCGAGGCCCGCGACCAGCGCAAGCCGCTGTCCATCGGCGTCCTCGGCAACGCCGCCGAGCTCGTCCCGCAGCTCCTCGCCATGGGCGCGCCGATCGACATCGTCACGGACCAGACCTCCGCCCACGACCCGCTGTCCTACCTGCCGCTCGGCGTGGCCTTCGAGGACATGGCCGACGCCGCCGCCAAGGACCCGGCCGGCTTCACCACCCGCTCCCGCGAGGCGATGGCCAAGCACGTCGAGGCCATGGTCGGCTTCATGGACGCCGGCGCCGAGGTCTTCGACTACGGCAACTCCATCCGCGGCGAGGCCCAGCTGGCCGGCTACGACCGCGCGTTCGCCTTCCCCGGCTTCGTCCCGGCGTACATCCGCCCGCTGTTCTGCGAGGGCAAGGGCCCGTTCCGCTGGGCCGCGCTGTCCGGCGAGGCGTCCGACATCCACAAGACGGACAAGGCGATCCTCGACCTCTTCCCGGAGAACGAGTCCCTGCACCGCTGGATCAAGATGGCCGGCGAGCGCGTCCACTTCCAGGGCCTGCCGGCCCGCATCTGCTGGCTCGGCCAGGGCGAGCGCGACAAGGCGGGCGCCATGTTCAACGACATGGTCGCCGACGGCACCCTCGCCGCGCCGCTCGCCATCGGCCGCGACCACCTCGACTGCGGTTCGGTCGCCTCCCCGTACCGCGAGACCGAGGCCATGCTCGACGGCTCCGACGCGATCGCCGACTGGCCGCTGCTCAACGCCATGGTCAACGTCGCCTCCGGCGCGTCCTGGGTCTCCATCCACCACGGCGGCGGCGTCGGCATGGGCCGCTCCATCCACGCCGGCCAGGTCTCGGTCGCCGACGGCACCGAGCTCGCAGGCGAGAAAATCCGCCGCGTGCTCACCAACGACCCGGGCATGGGCGTCATCCGCCACGTCGACGCCGGCTACGACATCGCCGAGCGCGTGGCCGACGAGAAGGGCGTCCGCGTCCCGATGCGCGAGGGCTCTGACGACGAGGCCACCGCGTGAGCGACACCTTCCACGCCATGTGGCGGTCGCTGCGGCCCATCGGCCGCAGCGCCGCCTCGGGCGGCTACCGCCGCTACGCCTGGACCGAGGCCGACGCCGACTGCCGGCTCTGGTTCCGCATGCAGGCCGAGGCGCGCCGGCTGAACTACGAGGTCGACCGGAACGGCAACCAGTGGGCCTGGCTCGGCGATCCCGCCGCGGGCGACGCCGTCGTCACCGGCTCCCACCTGGACTCCGTACCGGACGGCGGCGCCTTCGACGGCCCGCTGGGCGTCGTGTCGTCCTTCGCCGCGCTCGACGAACTCCGCTCGCGGGGCGTCCAGTTCACCCGCCCGCTCGCCATCGTGAACTTCGGCGACGAGGAGGGCGCCCGCTTCGGCCTCGCCTGCGTCGGCTCCCGGCTCACGTCGGGCCAGCTGACGAAGGACGCGGCCTACGAGCTGCGCGACGCGGACGGGATCTCACTGCCGCAGGCCATGGAGGCCGCCGGCTACGACCCGGAGGCGATCGGTCCGGACCGCGAACGGCTCGACCGCATCGGCGCGTTCGTCGAGCTCCACGTCGAGCAGGGCCGGGCGCTCGACCTGTCCGGCGACGCCGTCGGCGTCGCCTCCGCGATCTGGCCGCACGGCCGCTGGCGCTACGACTTCCACGGCGAGGCCAACCACGCGGGCACCACCCGGCTCGTGGACCGGCGCGACCCCATGCTGTCGTACGCCGAGACGGTCCTCGCGGCCCGCCGCGAGGCGGAACTCGCGGGCGCCGTCGCGACGTTCGGCAAGATCTCCGTCGAGCCGAACGGCGTCAACGCGATCCCGTCCCTGATCCGCGGCTGGCTCGACGCCCGCGCGGCCGACCAAGGCGCCCTGGACACGGTGATCGCCGGGATCGAGAAGGCGGCGCGGGAGACGGCGGCGCGGCACGGCATCGACCTGAGCGTCGTCCGCGAGTCCTTCACCCCGGTGGTGGAGTTCGAGCACGCCCTGCGGGACGAGCTGGTCCGGCTGCTCGGCGAGAAGGCGGACCGCAAGCCCCCGGTGCTCGGCACGGGGGCGGGACACGACGCGGGCATCCTGTCGGCGTCGGTCCCGACCGCCATGCTGTTCGTACGCAACCCCACGGGCGTCTCGCACTCCCCGGCCGAGTTCTCGGCCGAGGACGACTGCGTGGCGGGGGTCGTCGCACTCGCCGACGTACTGGAGGGCCTGGCGTGCCGCTGACCACGATGTACTGGCTGGAGCACGCCTGGCTCGGCGACGTGGCCGAGCCGGGGGTGGTGCTGGAGGTCGGGGCGGACCGCATCACGGCGGTCCGCCGCTCCGAGACGCCCCCTCCCGGGGCCGTCGTCCTGCGCGGCTTCACGATCCCCGGCCTGGCGAACGCCCACTCGCACGCGTTCCACCGGGCGCTGCGCGGCACCGTGCAGGTCGGCAGCGGGACATTCTGGACGTGGCGCGAGGTCATGTACGGCGTCGCGTCCCGGCTGACGCCGGAGTCGTACCACGCGCTGGCGCGCGCCGTGTACGCCGAGATGGCGCTGGCGGGTGTCACGGCCGTGGGCGAGTTCCACTACGTGCACCACGCGCCGGACGGCCGGCCCTACGCCGACCCCAACGCGATGGGCGAGGCCCTGATCGCGGCGGCGGCCGACGCCGGCATCCGCATCACGCTGCTCGACACGGCGTACCTGTCGTCCGGCTTCGGGGCGGCGCCCGAACCGCACCAGGTCCGCTTCTCGGACGGGACCGCGGACGCGTGGGCGGACCGGGTGTCCCGCCTGAAGGAGCGGGACGGCGTACGGCTCGGGGCGGCGATCCACTCCGTACGGGCCGTCCCGGCGGCGCAGCTCGCGACGGTCGCCGAGTGGGCGCGGGAGCGCGAGGCGCCGCTGCACGTGCACCTGTCGGAGCAGACCGCCGAGAACGAGGCGTGCCTGGCGGCGCACGGCTGCACGCCGTCCCAGCTGCTCGCCGAGCACGGGGTGCTCGGGGCGCGTACGACGGGCGTCCACAACACGCACCTGACGGACGGCGACATCACGCTGCTCGGGTCCTCCGGAACGGGCACCTGCATGTGCCCGACGACGGAACGGGACCTGGCGGACGGGATCGGCCCGGCGGTCGCCCTGCAGGCGGCGGGTTCGCCGCTGTCGCTGGGCAGCGACAGCCACGCCGTGATCGACCTCCTCGAGGAGGCGCGCGCCATGGAGCTCGACGAGCGCCTCCGCTCGCGCACCCGCGGCCACTGGACGGCCGCGTCGCTGCTGCGCGCCGCGACGGAGACCGGCCACGCGGCTCTCGGCTGGTCAGACGCGGGCCGCCTGGAAGCGGGCGCGCTCGCCGACTTCACGACGGTGCGCCTCGACTCCGTCCGCACGGTCGGCGCGGAGCCGCGCCTCGCGGCGGAGACGGCGGTCTTCGCGGCGACGGCGGCGGACGTCACGGACGTCGTGGTGGGGGGCCGGGTGATCGTCCGCGACGGCGGGCACGCCCTGGTCCCGGACGCCGCGACCGCCCTGTCCGAGGCGATCACGGCACTGCGCGGCTGAGCGCGCCCGAGCGCATGACGGGGGCGGGCGACCGCCCCCGTCCACCGACCTACCGAGAGGGAACATGACCACCACGCTCGTCACCAACATCGGACGGCTCGTCACCAACGACCCCGCCCTCGACGCCGGCCCCCTCGGCCTCGTCGAACAGGCCGCGTTCGTCGTGGAGGACGAGCGGGTCGTGTGGGTCGGGGCCGCCACGCACGCGCCCGCCGCCGACCACCGCGTCGACGCCGGCGGCCGCGCCGTCGTCCCCGGCTTCGTCGACTCCCACTCGCATCTGCTGTTCGCCGGCGACCGCACCGCCGAGTTCAACGCCCGCATGTCCGGGCAGCCCTACGCCGCCGGCGGCATCCGTACGACGGTGGCGGCGACGCGCGCCGCCTCCGACGCGGACCTCGAAGCGAACCTCACCCGGTACCTCACCGAGGCCCTCCGCCAGGGCACCACCACCTTCGAGACCAAGTCCGGCTACGGCCTCACCACCCTCGACGAGGCCCGCGCGCTGCGCATCGCCGCCGCGTACACCGACGAGGTCACCTACCTCGGCGCGCACATCGTGTCCCCCGACTACGCCGACGACCCGGCCGCGTACGTGGAACTGGTGACGGGCGAGATGCTCGACGCCTGCGCCCCGCACGCCCGCTGGGTCGACGTGTTCTGCGAGAAGGGCGCCTTCGACGGCGACCAGGCCCGCGCGATCCTCACCGCCGGCAAGGCGAAGGGTCTGCACCCGCGCGTGCACGCCAACCAGCTCTCGTACGGGCCCGGCGTCCAGCTCGCCGTCGAACTCGACGCGGCGAGCGCCGACCACTGCACGCACCTGACGGACGCGGACGTGGACGCGCTGGCCTCCGGCCACACGGTCGCCACGCTGCTGCCGGGCGCGGAGTTCTCCACCCGGGCCGAATGGCCGGACGCCCGCCGCCTGTTGGACGCCGGCGTCACGGTGGCGCTGTCGACGGACTGCAACCCCGGCTCGTCCTTCACCTCCTCGGTGCCCTTCTGCATCGCGCTCGCCGTCCGCGACATGCGGATGACCCCGGACGAGGCCCTCTGGTCCGCCACCGCCGGCGGCGCGGCGGCCCTGCGCCGTACCGACATCGGCCGGCTCGCCCCGGGCGCGTACGCGGACTTCGCCGTCCTCGACGCCCCGTCCCACGTCCACCTCGCCTACCGCCCGGGCGTCCCGCTCGTGACGGAGGTCTGGCGGAGGGGCGTGCGCGCGGTCTGAGCGTGAGGAGGTCCGGGCGGGTGCAAGGCCGGGGCGCACGGAGGTCCGGGCGGGTGGAAGGCCGGGGCGCACGGAGGTCCGGGCGCGTGGTCGAATCGACCGCATGACCAGCCTCACCGACCGCGCCCGCGGCCTCTGGCCCGACGAGAAGCGCCCCGGGAACCCGGACTCCCGCACCGCCTCCGCGCTGTCCGCGTTTCTGGAGCAGCTGACCTTCGCGAGCGCCGACGACATCGTCGCCATGCTCGACGACCAGTCGCCCCACCTCGTCGACGGCCAGCTGCCGGTCTGGACGCGCAACCTCGCCTACCGGCTCGCGTGCCTGCAGCGCCCGGACGACCCGGAGCTGCTGCGGGCCGCGGGCCAGAGCCTGTATCTGCACGGCCCGGACTGGGACGAGATCGCGCTGGAACTGCAGGCGCGGGCCGATCGACTGGACGGCGGGAAAGTCCCGTCCGAGTGATCGGTCCGCCGCCTACGATCAAGGGCATGGCGATCATCCACCGCACCACCCTGACCCCCACCAAGCTGGAACTCCTCGCCGAGTGGCTGCCGACCCGGCCCTGGTACGAGGCCACCGGCCGCGCGCCCGAGCCGGTGAAGGCGGGCGGCTTCCGCCTCGACGACCCGGAGGGCGAGGTGGGCATCGAGTTCATGGTGGTCACCGACGCCTCGGCGGCGGAGCCCGTCGCGTACTTCGTCCCCATGACGTACCGCGGCGCGCCGTTCGAAGGTGCCGCGGAGGACGCGCTGATCGGCACGTCGGAGCACGGCGTCCTCGGCAAGCGCTGGATCTACGACGGTGTCCACGACCCGGTCCTCGCGGACCGGCTCCTCGCCCTCCTCCGCGGCGAGGCGCAGCCGCAGGCACAGAGCGAGACGGACACCCCGGACCCCACGGTCCACCGGGCGGGCGGGCCGCTGCCCGCGGAGACGACCTTCGCGGCCCTGACGGTCTCCCGCCGCCTGACCCCGTCCCCGGCCCCGTACGAGGAGACGGCCGCCGCGCACGTCACCGCGCCGTGGCGGCTCGCGGACGGCACCGAGGTCCGCGGGACCGTGGTCACGGCGGGCTGACCGCAGCGGGCACGATCCACCACCTGTGGCGGGACCTCAGACGTGGAGCTCCGGCGGGAAACCCGTCCAGCGGAGTTCCGTGGGGAGGTGGCCGGTGTCGTTGAAGAGGAGGATCGACGGGGGCCGGCCGGGGGCGTAGCGGATGACGGTCAGGGCGGCGTTGGCGTGGTTGATGCCCATCCAGCGCCAGTTCGGGGCGTCGAGGGCGGCGCGGACGAGCCAGCCGACGAGGAAGTTGTGCGTGACGAGGAGCTCGTGGCGCGGCTCGTCCCCCGCGACGGGTCCGGTGAACCGCGCGACCGCCTCGGCCGCGAGCGCGGGCCCCTGCTCGCGCGCCTCGGCGGGGAACCCGCCCAGGAACCCGAGCATGGCATCGGCCGTCTCCGGCGGCAGCTCTTCCCGGGCCGGCAGGTACGGGATGTAGTCCCCGGCCGCGTCGGAGACCCGCAGGGGCACGCCGTCGAGCTGGTCGCCGACGAGCCGCGCGGTCTGCTCGGCGCGGGCGAGCGGCCCGTGATGGACGGCGGCCAGCGGCACCCCGCGCAGCCGCTCCCCGAGCAGCGCCGCCTGCCGCCGCCCCGCGTCGGTCAGCTCGCTCTCGTCCGCCGAAGCCTCGCCGTGGCGGGTGAGATAGAGGTAGCGGGCGGCGGTGCCGGTCATACGCGGGTCCCCCTGGAAGTCGATCTTGCGGTCGTCAGGAGGGACGCCGCCCCTTACGGAACGGTTCCTCAGAGGGTCCGGAGGGCCAGCACCATCGTGTCCGAGCCGCCGTTGCGGCCGGCGCGGGTGAAGCCGAGCGAGGTGTAGAGGCGCGCCGCGGGGTTGCCGTCCTCGACGCTGAGGCTGAGACAGGTGGCCGGGCCCTGCGCGGCCGCCCGGATCAGCGCCTCCATGAGGGCCCGCCCGTGCCCGCGGCCGCGGTGTCCGGGCAGGACGCCGAGGGTCAGCTCCGGGACGTCCGGGGCGACGAAGCCGTACCCGGGCTCGTCCGCGGTCAGGTATCGCGCCCAGGCGGCGCCGACCGGCTCGCCCGCGTCGGTCTCCGCCACGACCCCGAAGTCGCCTTCGCGGGGCCAGCCGACGAGGTACCGCGCGGCGTACGGGTCGGCAGCAAGCTGCCCGGCGCTGAACCGCTGCTCACCGCTCCAGTTGTACGCCTCCAGCAGCACGCGCCAGAGCAGGTCGGCGTCACGGGCGACAGCGGGGCGGACGGGCATCTACCGGCTTCCTTCGCGCGTGGTCGGGAGACCGGCCGTCAACTCGGCCACCAGCGCGGCCGCTTCGATGGCGTCTGCCGCTTCCGTCGCTGTCAGGTAGGGGTCCGCCGCACGGCGTGTGAGAGCGGCGGGGAGGTAGGGGAGGACGGGGGTTTCGAGGCGGATGAGGAGAGCCGCCAGGGCCCTCCTGGCCGCGGCCGCCAGAGGGAGTGCGGAGACCGCGGGTTCCGCCAGGAGGATCGCCGACATCGCGCAGTCCAGCCCCGCCGGGCCCTCCTCGGCGGTGACCCAGTCGATGACCATCGGGCCGTCCGGGGTGAGCATCACGTTTCCCGGGTGCAGGTCCAGGTGGACGACCGGAGTCGTGGCGTGCAGGCGGTTCAGGAGGTCGGCCGACAACTCGCCCGCCGCCTCTGGCGCGACCTTGCCCCCGAGCGCCGCGTCGAGCAGCGACTCGCCCCTCAGGCGCTGCAGTACCAGGTCCCGGCCCTCGGCACGAAGGACCCGCGGGACGGGGTAGCCGCAGGCCGCGACCCGCCGCATCGTCGCGGCCTCGCGTTCCGCGTCGCCGCCGTTGCGGTGGCGCCGCAGCGCCCAGTCCTCGTCCAGCGCGTGGACGTCCGCCGTTCGTCCCGTGCCCAGAAGCAGCATGGCGGCGAGCGTACGTCCGTCCCCGGAAGGACGTACGACCGCACGCCATGGGCCGCCGGGCTACTTCCGCGCGCAGCCGGGGCAGTCGTCCACGTCGGTGGCGCGGAAAGCCA
This sequence comes from Streptomyces solicamelliae, assembly GCF_045348655.1. Lineage (NCBI taxonomy): Bacteria > Bacillati > Actinomycetota > Actinomycetes > Kitasatosporales > Streptomycetaceae > Streptomyces > Streptomyces solicamelliae. The sequence continues at coordinate 2,810,828 of NZ_CP160404.1, read as the reverse complement.
GGTGGCAGTCCTCGCAGTACTGCATGGGCAGTGGCAGGGCCGGTCCTGGCGGTGCGGGCGGCAGCTCGGGCGGCAGCCACTCCCGCAGCCGGAACGCCAGCAGCCGCCCTGGCCAGCGGATCGTCCCGGGTGGCAGCCCGCCGGCCAGGGTCCGCGTCACGGCCTGCGGCGCGACGCCTCGCTCCAGCCAGGTCTGCACGGCCGGTGCGAGCCGTCGTACGTCGTTCTCGGACAGCAGCAGCCGGGGCTCGGTCTGTCGCAGTCCGGCGAGGAGCGGGGCAGCGGGCTGTAACTCCGTGGTGAGGGCGGATACTTCGGGCTCCGGCGGCGATGTCGAGGTGGGCGACTGCCGCCGGGGCGTCGGCCGGGTGCGCTTGACCGGGTCGACCGGGTGCGGATGCTCGTACCAGGTCGTCAACGTGTGGAGCTGGGCCGACCAGCCCCGCACGACCTGCCGCTTCAAGTACCCGGCCGTCTCCAGCTCCCGCAACGCCCCGGCGATCCGGCTCGCGCCCTCGCGGAAGCGGGCGGTCAGCACCTTGATGCCGACGAGAGCGCCGTCGGGCAGGGACTGGATGTACACGCCGAGGCCGATCGCGGTGGCGGAAAGCTCGGGATGTTGTGCGAGGTGGTTCCCCACGACGGTGAACTTCTCGTCGTGACGGTGCCGTACGTGCGTCACACCCGCGCGGGAGGGCGCGGCGGCGCTAAACTTCGTCGCAGTCATAGGGAAGGTTCTGCTTCCTGAATGATCAGGCCCTCGACCGGGATGCCAGTCCCGCCGGGGGCCGAAATCTTTTATGGGCACTACAAGTTGGCGGCACCGTATCCCGCCGACCGGTGGATCTGCCAACAATGTCACCCGAAAGCGTGAGCTGTCGGGTTTGGGCGGAAGCGGTTCTTGATCTCGTCCTTTTCCCGGGATCTCCCGGATCGCCGGGCTGCGCGGCACCGGGCTCCGGAATCGCGGATCCGGACGCTTCCGGCGGGGTCAGCGCAACGCCTCGATCGCCTTGAGCACCAACGCCCGCGCCTCGGCGCCGTACACGGCCATGCCGCGTAGCTCCTCGAACGCCTTGAGGTACAGGGCGATTTCGGAGGGTTGGGTGACGTTCACCTCTGCGGACATCAGCTCGACGGACACGAGGATGTCGTCGTGTACGTCGAACGTCTCCTGAGGCCACAGGGTCCGCTCGCGGGTCGACATCGGGATGATGCCGAACGACACCTGCGGCAGCGCGCCGGCCGTCAGCAGGTAGCCCAACTGTGCGGCCATCGCCTCCGCGTTGCCGAGCTGATAGTTGAGCACGGCTTCCTCGACGACCATCACGAAGCGGTGGCCCGGTTCGTGGATGACCTGGGCGCGTTGCACGCGCGCCGTCGCGGCGTCGGCCGCGTCGTCGGGCACGCCGAGGAGACGTGCGTTCATGCTCAGCAACGCTTGGGCGTAACCCTCGGTCTGCAGGAGGCCGGGCACCAGGACTGGGGAGTACACGCGCAGCACGTTCGTCGACCTGTACAGCTCGGTGTAGTCGTCCTGCAGTTTGGCCAGGCCCGTGCGCACGCGTTGTCGCCACTCCCGGTAGAGGGACTCCGCGTGTTGGGACGCCGCGATGAGATCCGCAGCCTGGTCGGTGGCATGGGTGGCACGGCACCACAGGCGGATGTCGGTGGGCGACGGCATGGTGCGCGCGTTCTCGACGCGGGACGTCCTGGCGTGGTGCCACCCACACGCGCGAGCCAGCTCAGTGACCGTCAACCCGGCGCTCCTCCGCAGGTCACGCAGCTGGCGCGCGACGTTCTCGCGCGCTGCCTGGGCCGAGGACGACGGGGATATGGGCATGAGCTGACCGGCGGGCTTTCTGTCAGTGGATGTCGTACTGGTCGTGTGGGATCGCGCGATTCCAGATCGCTTCGAAGGCATCCGAGCACTGCTTGACGATGCTCGGCTCCGTGCGCAACTCCATGTCCGGATCAGCCCAGTTGCCGTCACCGGTGAAGTGGTTGAACAGTACCTGCGCCCCGTCGAAGATCCACAGGTCGGCGCCCGGGACCATCAGATCGACGGCCTGGTGGCGGGACAACCACCGAACCTGTTCGCCTGCGGCGACGTTGACGACGGTGCCGGCATGCTCGTAGCGGATGTAGTCGGTGACCGGTTCGGACACGATGCGGGCCCGGCGCACGACGACGCCGCGGGCGACAGCGCGGGAGATCATGTCGACCCACGGGGCCCAGTACTCCGACGAGGGATCGGCGTCCCGCCGGCCGGTGGACAGCCAGCTGTCGAAGTCGTCGGCCTCGTCGCCCACGGCGTACTGGTCGCGCATCTCCAGGTGTACGGCGGAGTGCTGCGCGGCCTCGAACAATTCGTCAAAGCCGGGCACGTTCTGCGGCATCGCAGGCCTCCCTCAGGACGGGGATCAGCCGGGAGGGGGCGCGCACCACCGTCTCGTGGTCGGGGATGCCCTGTGCGTGCCCGGGAGCGGTGTTGGCCGCGCATGCGGCCCGCGTGGCCTCGTCTGCCGTGTAGCTCTGGATCACGATGTCCGCCGTCTCGGGGTCCACCCACGCCGTGGGTGAGCCGTTCTTCCCGGTGTCCGGATCGATCCCGATGAACTGTAGGTCCATGGCTGCCTTCCACACGTGAGGGTGGTGCGCTGATGTGCACCAAGTTCTTGCCTGAGGGCAGGCTCCCGCAGGGACGAGTACACGACCTTCGCGCCGATCGGCGAGACGTGCCCCGAGTGCGACAAGCCGATCGGGGCGCTCGAGATCTGCCGCCGAGGCACGGTGGAGCGCCCCTCCGGCCCGCCCGCCGTCGTCTACCGGCACAGCGCGTGCGCCCGGCCGTACCGGCGGGAGGCGGGCCAGGGCCGGCGGGGCGGGTCCGCGTGACGAGACCGACGGAGTGGCCGTCCTGTCCCGTTGGTCTCTGGATCACCAGGAATTTCCCTGCTCAACACCCCTTCGCCGATCAGGAACGGAAAGCGCAAGTAACCCTGTCCCGGAGGGATTTGGACCGGTACCGTCCTGTAGCGGCAAAGCTCTGGGGGGATGACCGGGGGGTCGAGAGTTGAGCGGTGTGCGCATGCGTGTCGTCCGGCCGGGGGAGCTGGGCGATCGGGAGATCGAGGCGTGGCGGGAACTGCGCGCCAAGTCCGGACAGCCGGCCAATCCGTTCATGGAGCCCGAGTTCGCGCGGGCGGTCGGCGAGGTCCGGCCGCGGGCGCGGGTCGCCGTGGTGCTGGAGGGGGCCGAGCCCGTCGGGTTCTTTCCGTACGAGAAGGGGCTGCTGGGGCAGGGGCGGGCCATCGGACTCGGGGTGTCCGACTGCCAGGGCGTCGTGCTGCGGCCCGGGCTCACCACCAGCCCGCGGCGGCTGCTGCGGGACTGCGGGCTGGTGTCCTACGAGTTCGACAATCTGGAGGGTGGGCAGGGGCTGTTTCCGCTGGCCACCCTCGATTCCTTCGCGTCGCCCGTCATCGACGTCGGGGACGGTTACGCGGCCTACGAGGCCGAACTGCGCCGGCAGTCGCCCAAGTTTCTGAAGACCACCCTCGCCAAGGAGCGGAAGCTCGGGCGGCAGGCCGGTGACGCGCGGTTCGTCTTCGACGAGCGGGATCCCGCCGTGCTGCGCACGCTCATGGAGTGGAAGTCCGCACAGTACCGGCGCACGGGGCGGCGCGACCGGTTCGCCAAGGAGTGGATCAGTACGCTCGTCCGGCGGCTGCACCGGCTGCGCTCGCCCGGGTGCTCCGGCACCCTCTCCGTGCTCTACGCCGGCCCGCTCCCCGTCGCCGCGCACTTCGGGCTGCGGTCCGCCTCCGTGCTGTCCTGCTGGTTCCCCGCCTACGACCCGGAGTACGCCAAGTACTCGCCGGGGCTCATCCTGCATCTGCGGATGGCCGAGGCCGCCGCCGACGCGGGGATCGGAATGCTCGACCTGGGGCGCGGGGCCGCCGAGTACAAGGACGCGCTGAAGACCGGCGAGCTCACCGTGTACGAGGGCTCCGCCGTCCGGCCCGGCGTGCGCGCCGGGCTGTACTGGCTCTCCCGCGAGCCGTCCCGCCGCGCCCACGCCTTCGTCCGCAGCCGGCCCGGGCTCGCCGCCCACGGCCGCGAGGCCCTCAACCGGCTCGCCCGCGCCCGCGGTCACCGCTGACGTCCGTACGACGACCGTTCTCTGGGGGGAACAGTGACCCGTACCCGTACGACCGGCATGCCCGCGCCCGCCGTCTCCGTCGTCCAGCTCGATCTCGACTCCCTCCGCGGTGACGTGCTCTCCCTCGCTCCCGTCCCCGGCGGTCCGCCGCCCGTCGTTCCCGGTGACGTCTTCGCCTTGGTACGACTCCGGGGTCGTCCCGTCGGCACCCTGATCGCGCGGCTGCGCGAGGGCGACGAGGCCGCCGTCGTGCTGGCCTCCCTCGCGCGCGAGCGGATCACGCCCGCTCCCGAGCCCCCGCCGCCCGCCGGACCCCCTCCCCGGACCACCGTCGTCGTCGCCACCCGCGAGCGAGCCGGTCAACTCGCCCGCGCGCTGGACTCGTTGCTCGATCAGGACCATCCCGACCATCGCGTCGTCGTGGTCGACAACGCGCCTCGGACGCGGGCCACTCAGGAGCTCGTCACGCAGGTGTACGCCGGTCGCGTCTCCTACGTCCGCGAGGACCGACCCGGGCTCGCCCTCGCGCACAACACCGGGCTCGCCGCTGCCGACGGCAGCGTCGTGGCCTTCACCGACGACGACGTCATCGCCGACCCGGGCTGGCTGACCGCCCTGACCGCCCCCTTCGCCGCCGACCCGCGGCTCGGCTGCTCGACCGGGCTGATCCTGCCCGCCCGTCTCCGCACTCCGGCCCAGGTCCTGCTGGAGTCCCACGGCGGCTTCGCCAAGGGCTTCGCGCCGCGCACGTACGACCCGGACCGGCCGCCCGCCGACGAGCCGCTGTTCCCGTTCACCGCCGGCAGCTTCGGCTCCGGCGCGAACATGGCCTTCCGCACCGCAGCCCTGAGGGCGGCCGGCGGCTTCGACCCGGCCACCGGCACCGGCACCGCGGCGAAGGGCGGCGACGACCTGTACGCCTTCGTCGCCGTGCTCACGGCCGGGTACCGGCTGCGCTACACCCCGGACGCCCTCGTCTGGCACCACCACCGCGAGACCTGGCAGGACCTGCGGAACCAGGCGTACGGCTACGGCGCCGGCCTCACCGCGTACCTCACCGCCACCCTCGTCCGCCGCCCCGCCCTGCTCCCGGCGCTCCTCGCCCGGCTGCCCCGCGGGCTCGCCCACGCCCGCGCCATGACCGCCCACCGCGGCCCGACCGAGGAGGCCGTGCCCGGGGAGCACGGCGTGCACGCCCACCCCTGGCCACGCAGCCTGTCCCGGCTGGAACGGCGCGGGATGCTGTACGGGCCGCTGGGGTACGCCAAGGCCCGGCTCGCACTCAAGCGTGGGGGTCCGAGATGAGCGCGCCCCTCCACGCCCGCATCCCCGTCCTGCTCTACCACGCCGTCACGGACGACCCGCCCGACTGGATCGCCGAGTTCACCGTCACGCCCAAGGAGTTCGCCGCCCAGCTCGACGCGATCGTCGACAGCGGCCGCACCCCGATCCGTATCGGCACCCTCGTCGACTGTCTTGCCGGCCGTGTCCCGCTGCCGCCGCGTCCGGTCGTCCTCACCTTCGACGACGGCTTCGCCGACCTGCCCGGCCCCACCGCCGAGGCGCTCGCCGCCCGCGACCTGCCCGCGACGGCCTATCTGACCACCGGGGCGATCACCCCCGGCCGGGCCAGTCTGCTGCCGCCCGCGCCGATGATGGCGCTCGGCCAGGCCCCGCTCCTGGAGCAGTACGGGATGGAGGTCGGCGGCCACACCGTCACCCATCCGCAGCTGGACACGCTGTCGGCCGCCGCCGTCCGCCGCGAACTGCGCGAGTCCAAAGCCGCGTTGGAGGACGAGCTCGGACACGAGGTGCTGCATCTCGCCTACCCGCACGGCTACAACAGCCGCGCCGTGCGCCGGGCCGCGCTCGCCGCCGGGTACCGCTCGGCGGTCGCGGTGCGGCACGCGCTCAGCTCGGAGCGGGACGAGGCGTACCGCATCGCCCGGCTCATCGTCCGCCGCACGCACACCGTCGCCGACGTGACGGCGTGGATGGCGGGCCAGGGCGCGAAGGCCGCGCCGTACCCGGACTCGCTGCCGACCGTCGGCTGGCGGCTGTACCGACGGGCCCGGGCCGCGCTCCGCGGACCCGAGTTCGCCGGATAGGAGGGGGAGACGACGTGCAGCGATCCGCACCGGGACCCGCGCCCACGGCCGTGGCGGAGGGCGGTGACGACGTCGGCCGGACGGCACCCGTCCGGCCCGATGCCGGCCGCCCCCGCCGCCCCTCCGCCCACACCCTCCTCAGCGCTCTCCTGCTCCTCGCCGCCGCCGCCCTCTGGGTGTACGCGCTGCCCCGCATCCCCTTCCGGGAGATCGGCGACTACGGGCTGCTCGACCGCTTCCCGCCCTCGTACTACGCCGCACTCGCCCTCCTGACCTGCGGGTTCCTGGTCACCCTGCGGCGCGTCGGCACCGCGCCGCTGTGGCCCGCGGCGTACACGGTGGCGATGCTCGTCGCGCTCAAGGCGCCGCCCGCGGTGCTGTACGACTCCGTGCGCTACGCCTGGGCCTCCAAGCACGACGCCGTGATCAGCCGGCTGCTCGCCGAGGGCACCGTCCATCCGCACGCCGAACTGTCCGGCGGGATGTCCGCGTACGACCAGTGGCCCGGGTTCTTCGCCCTCGACGCCGCCCTGGTGCGGGCCTTCGGCGTCGAGTCCGCGGCCTCGTTCGTCAACTGGGCGCCGATCGTGCTCGGCGTGCTCACGCTGCCCGTGCTGCTGCTGATCTACCGCACCTTCACCGACGACTGGCGGCTCGTCTGGACCGCCGTGTGGATCTTCCAGCTGGCGAACTGGGTCGGCCAGGACTACCTCTCGCCGCAGGGCTTCGCGTACCTGCTGTTCCTGACGGTCTTCGCGGTCGTCGTCCGGCACTTCGTCCGGCCCGGCTCGGCCGGGCGGCTGCGCGACCGGACGCAGCTCGACCCGGCCGCCGCGTCGGTGCCGCCGCCGACCACCGTGCGGCAGCGGGCCGTCTGCGTGCTGACCGTCGTCCCGCTGATCGCCACGATCAACGCCTCGCACCAGCTCACCCCGGTGATGCTGTGCGCCACGCTGTTCGCGCTCTGCCTCACCCGCCGCTACCGCAACATCGGGCTGCTCGTCGTCACCGGACTGATCATGCTGGCGTGGGACCTGACGATGGGGCGGGTGCTGTTCCTCGACACCCTCGCCACGCTCAAGGACTCGGCCGGCGACCTGCTGTCCAACTCCCGCGCCGGGTACGCGGGCGAGCCCACCGGCCCCGGACCGGAGCTGGTCGGCACGGCGAACATCCTGATGGTGCTGGCCCTGGCCGCGCTCGCCGGGACGGCCGTGCTGCTGCGCCGCTGGCTCGTGCGCAGCGCGCTGCCGCTGCTGCTGGCCGCGGCCGCGCCCGTGCCGATGTTCGCCGTGAACGACTACGGCGGCGAAATGCTCTTCCGCGTCTACCTGTTCGGGCTGCCGGGCACCGCGTTCTTCGCCGCCGCCGCGCTCGTCCCGGCCGCCGGGGCCCGCGGCCGGGCGGCGCGGCTCGGGCGGCGGGCCGCCGCGGTCGCCCTCCCGGTGGCGCTGCTCGCCCTGCTGGCCGGGTTCCTGCCCTCGTACTACGGCAAGGAGGGCATGCACTACGCGCCGCCCGCGGAGGTCGCGCTGGCCGAGCGGGCCTACGAGCGGGCGCCGGACGGGGCGCTGATCCTCGCCACGACCGGGTCGTTTCCCGGCGCGTACCACCGCTACGACCACTACGAGCGCTGGTTCTTCACCGAGCAGGAGGTGCCGGAGAACCTGAAGATGCTCCGGGACCCCGCGGGGTACCTCGCGGCCGGCATCCCCGAGGGCCGCCCCGCGTACGTGATCCTCACGCCCACGCAGGAGAAGGCGGTCATCGGCGAGGGCTATCTGCCGCCCGGCGGCTTCGCGAAGCTCCGCGCGGACCTGAAGCGCTCCCCGCTGTTCCGGGTCGTGGAGGAGAACGAGCACGGCCTCGTCCTCGCCTACCGCCCGACCACGCCCCAGTAGCCGCCGCATCCCTCGCCTCCAGGAGGTCGTCGCCATGGCAGTCCAGACCGCTCCGTCCGCCGGCTCGCTCGCGCCCAGACTGCTCCTCGCCGTCTCCGGCTGGGCGGCGCTCGGCGCGACCGCGCTGCCCGGCGGCTCCCCGGTGCGCTGGCTGCCGGTGCTCGTCTTCGTGACCTTCGGCCCCGGCCTGGCGCTGCTGCACCCGCAGCCGGGCCGACTGCGGCCCGGCGCCCGCCTGGAGGCGGTGGCGCTCGCCGCGCCGGTCAGCCTGTCGTTGGCCACGCTCACCGCGACCGCGCTGTTCCTGGCCGAGGGCTGGTCCACGACCGTGTTCCTGGCGGTCCTGGCCGCGTTCACCACGGTCGTGGCAGCGCTGCCCGGCCTTCCGCTGCCCGCCGCCACGCGCGGTGCGGCCGGGGGCAGTTGATGTCCGGACGCCACGCCCGCACGGCCCTGCTGCTGAGCGTCGTCCTCGCCGTCGTGGCCGCCGCGCTGGTGGCCGTCGGCCGGGAGGACGACGAGGACCGCTGCGCCCCCGACGAGCACCTCGTGCCGCGCTGCGGCGCCTGGTGGGGCGCGTACGTCCCGTACGACGCGAACGGCTCGCTGACCGCGCCGGTGTACGCCTTCGAGAAGAAGCTCGGCCGCCGCCTCGACCTCGTGTACACGTACCACGACATGTCCGGGAAGCCGCTCGACGGCGAGCTGCTGACCCCCGACGAGCGGGAGCTGGGCCGCGACCGGCTGCTGATGCTGGCCTGGGAGTCCACGGTGTGGAAGGAACCGCACCACGCGAACTGGACGGAGACGCAGCTGGGCTGGAAGAACATCGCGTCGGGGAAGTACGACGAGACCCTCGTCGACCCGCAGGCCCGCCGGCTCAAGGCGTACGGCAAGCGGGTCTTCTTCTCCTTCGACCAGGAGACCGACTTCCGCATCAAGGAGGGCGCGGGCACCCCGGAGGAGTACGTCGCGGCGTACCGCCACATCCACGACCGGTTCCGCGAGCTGGGCGTGACGAACGTGGTGTGGGTGTGGACGGTCTCCGGCTACCTGGGGCACGCGGACGCGATGAAGCGGCTGTACCCCGGGGACGCGTACGTCGACTGGATCGGCATGGACCAGTACAACTACTACCTCTGCCACAAGTCCCCGAACTGGCTGGACTTCGAGCAGAGCCAGCGCCCGTCGTACGAGTGGCTGCGCAGGGAGATCTCCTCCCGCAAGCCCCTCATGGCCGCGGAGTTCGCCACGGCCCCGGACCCGGCCCGCCCGGAACGGCACCGCGACTGGTACGCGAAGATCCCGCAGGCGGCCCCGGAACTCCCGTCCCTGCGCGCCCTGGTCCACTGGAACCGCCCGGTCCCCGGCCCCGGCTGCGACCTGACGGTGAACGCGGGCCCGGGCCTGGAGGGCTACAGGGAGGCGGGGAAAGCGGACTACTTCCACCAGCCGGTGCCGAAACGCTAGCGCCCCGTCAGGGGCGCGGGTCTGTGTCGATGTGCGGCTTCGCCGCGTGGGCGCGAGCAGCCACGACGGCGCCGCGGTCGACCTACCGGCCGTCGCCCCCGCGAGGCCCGCGGGGAACCGCGCGAGCCGCTGCGGCCCGGCGGGCCCACTCCGTGCCGTACTCCGGCGGCGAGCCCACCCGCGCACCGCTCCGGCCCGCCAGGGCCCCCCGCAGCCCCGGCGCGCACGCCACGGCCACCAGGGTCATCGAGCAGAGGACACCGAGCCCCGCCCCGGAGATCCCCACGGGGCCCAGCAGCGCCGCCGCGCTGCCGAGCACGAGGACGCACATCATGCCCTGCAGCACGGCGAGCATCCCCGTACGGCCCTGGACCCGCAGCACCCCGATGTACAGCTCGACCGCGACCCGCGGCAGCGCCGCCGCCGCCAGCAGCCGCAGCACGGTCGTGCCGTGCTCCGCGTAGTCCGGCCCGAACGGCGCGAGGATGTACGGCGCGAAGACGATCAGCACGGCGACGACGGGCACGAGCAGCAGCGCCATCCGCCGCAGCGCCCCCCGCACCCCCGCGGCCAGGCTCTCCGGGCTGTGGGAGGCGTGCGCGGTGAGCGAGGAGGCCATGTTGATGGCCATGAACTCCATCGTGCCGCCGACCGTGTACGCCGTGTAGAAGAAGGCGTTGTGCGCCGCGTCGAGCCGCACCGCGACCATCACCGGCAGCAGGTTGATCATCGCCAGGCTGAACAGCGCCCCGACCGAGTCCCCGGCCATGAAGCGCCCGATCTCCCGCGTCGTGGGCGGCTCGCGGTCGCGGTCGGAGGCCGCCTGCCGGGGGATGAGCCGGCGGAACACCAGCCAGCCCAGCGGCAGCACGGACAGTGCGATCGCCGCCGACCAGGACACGAACACACCGAGCACCGGCATCGTGCCCGCCAGGGCGACCAGCAGCAGCAGCTTGCCCAGCGAGAACCCCGCGTTGCCGACCGGCACCCAGAACGCCCGGCGCAGACCCGTCAGCACCCCGTCCTGGAGGGTGAGCAACGCCCAGCCGACGCAGGAGGCGGTGAAGAACAGCCCGGCGGAGACGCTGCCCAGCGGCGCGTACGAAGGGCCCCACCAGTCCAGCGTCAGCAGGAAGACCCCGCAGGCCAGGGCCACGACGACGGAGCTGACCAGGTAGATCCGGCCGACCAGCGGGCCGGTGGCCCGGCCGGCCCGGGGCACGTACCGCACCACCGCGCCGATCATCGTGGTCGCGGTGATCGAGGCGAGCAGCCGCTGCGCCGCGATGGCCGCGGAGCCCTGCCCGACGGCCTCCTCGCTGTAGTGGCGCGCGGCGACCAGCCAGAAGCCGAGGCCGAGGGCGGCGGAGACGCCCGTCGACAGCATCAGGGCGTAGGCGTTGCGGAAGAGCGAGTTCCCCGGCTCTTCGAGCGGCGCGGCAGCGGGCGCGTCCGTCCGGCGCAGTCTTACCGCCTCAGACACCGCGCCTGCTCCCGCAGCGCGGCGGCCGTACCGGCTCGGCGCCCGCGGTGCGCAGCACGGCGAGGACCTCCGGGGCGCGGCGCGGGTCGACGGGGAGCGCGTGGCGGGCGAACCAGGCCGCGCCCCCGGGCGCGGCGGACGGCTCGGTGAAGCCGGGCGCGTACGCGTCGAGCGGCGGGTCGTACAGGTAACCGGTGGTGATCCGGCGGGCCGCCAGCGCGGCGATCGCGGCGTCGCGGTCGGCGACGAGCAGCGGGAAGCGGAACAGCGGCTGGTCGGAGCCGTCACCCCCGTACTCGCTGCGGGAGAGCAGCTCCGTCCCCGCGCGGCAGGCGGCAAGGACCGTGTCGAGGCGGCCGAGCCTGGCCGTCGTCCGGCGCAGCCGCGCCCGGCCCGGCCGCAGCCGGTAGTCGTGCATGTCGACCCGGACCCAGGAGTGGAAGGGCGTGAGCCGGGGCGCGTCGGCGAGCGCCTGCTTCAGCTCGTCGGCCCGCAGCGGCATCCGGATCTCCTCGCGCTCCTCCATGCCGAGCCGCCGCAGGACCGCGTGCGCCGCGCCGACGAGGCGAAGTCCGCGCACGGTGGCTTCCGCGTACGGGCGTAACAGGTAGGCGAGTTCGGCGGTCGCGCGGTACGGGGCGAGCAACGCGTCGCGGGCGGCGACGAGTTCGCCGCGTACGGCCGGGTCGGCGACGGCGAGGAAGCCGCCGGTCTTCGCGCCGGTGTGCTTGGAGAGGCTGAACACGGCGGCCTCGCCGTACGAGCCGACCGGCCGCCCGCCGACGGCCGAGCCGATGGCGTGCGCCGCGTCCTCGATCAGCGGGATGTTCAACGCGTCGCAGCGGGCGCGGAGTTCGGGTGCCGGGTCGGGGTTGCCGTACAGGTTGGTGGTGACGACGGCGGACAGGCCCCGCCAGACCTCCTCGGGTACGGCGGCCAGGTCGATCGAGCCGTCCCGCGGGTCCAGCGGCGCCTGCACGGGTCTGAGCCCGGCGGCGAGCACCACGAAGAAGATGACGTCGTCGTTGACCGGGGACATCAGCACCCGGCCGCCGGGCTCGCACCAGTGGCGCAGCGCCAGGTAGAGCCCGAGCCGGCAGGACGGCACGTAGAGGCACTCCCTGCCGAGCCGGTCGTGCATCAGGCTTTCCAGCTCCGCGTACGCAGAAACCATGAAATTCCCCCCTGAACCCCGGGCTCAATGTCGCCCATTCCGGACGGCCCCGTCAATAACGCGAAGGGGCCCGTCCGGTGAAGAGCGGGCGACGGAAGGGGGATCCCGCGGGACTCCCCGAGGGACTCCCGCGCGGATGTCCGCGGCCGCGGGGCCGCTCACTCCTCCAGGGTCAGGCCCTTCCGCAGCCGGCCGAGGGTGCGGGCGAGCAGGCGTGAGACGTGCATCTGCGAGATGCCCAGTTCCTCGCCGATCTCGGACTGCGTCATGCCGGCGGTGAAGCGCAGCGACAGGATCTTCCGGTCGCGGGCGGGCAGCGCCGCGATCATCGGCTTGAGGGACTCGACGTACTCGATGCCCTCGAGGCCGTGGTCCTCGTAGCCGATGCGGTCGGCGAGGGTGCCCTCGGTCTCGTCCTCGTCCGGCTGGGCGTCGAGCGAGCTCGCGGTGTACGCGTTGCTCGCCGCCATGCCCTCGACGACCTCCTCGTGGGAGAGGTCCAGTTCGGTGGCCAGTTCCTCGACGGTGGGCGCGCGGTCGAGCCGCTGGGCGAGTTCGTCGCCGGCCCGGGCCAGGTCGAGGCGGAGTTCCTGGAGCCGGCGCGGGACGCGGACGGACCAGGAGGTGTCACGGAAGAAGCGCTTGATCTCGCCGATGATGGTCGGCATCGCGAACGTCGGGAACTCGACGCCGCGGCTGAGGTCGAAGCGGTCGATGGCCTTGATCAGGCCGATGGTGCCGACCTGGACGATGTCCTCCATGGGCTCGCTGCGGGTGCGGAACCGGGAGGCGGCGAACTTGACCAGGGCGAGGTTGAGTTCGACGAGGGTGTTGCGGACGTAGGCGTACTCGTGAGTGCCCTCTTCGAGCGCTTCGAGCCGGGCGAAGAGGGTCTTCGACAGTGCGCGCGCGTCGAGCGGGTCGATCTGCTCGAACGGCGGGATCTCGGCGAGCTCGTTCTCGGTGAGCTCCGCGAGATCCGCGGGGGCGGTGGGAGTCGTCGACGGCGCGTGGGGGGAACGCGAGGCGTCGAGCCGGGGTGACATGGTCTCCTCCATCTGATGCTTCTGCTGCGGTTTGCGGCGCCTCCAAAGCCGGCCGTGTTCGGATGTTCCCTACAAGCCCTACCGGCTCGCAGGGGGCTATGGCAAGTCCCAAATGTCCGTTTGAGGTTGGTTCGTGGTGGAGTCCGGGTGTCCATCGAAGCCCCCGACTTGTATGGTTCTTGCGAGCGTCAACCGGCATCCGGAGAGCGAGAAGAGGCACGGGTATGGACCGCCAGACCTTGGGCCACGCACGATCGGCCCGGCTTCGGGTCGAGGCACGGACGCGGGGTGTCAGCGAGATCGTGAAGCCGGTGGGTGAGCTCGATCACCACACCGCCGATTTGTTGCGTACGCCACTCGAAGACGCCCTCGGCGGGGGTCGCTCGCGCCTCGTGGTCGACTGCTCGGCGCTCGATTTCTGCGACTCCACCGGACTCAACGTGCTCCTCGGCGCCCGGCTGAAAGCCGAGGCCGCAGGGGGTGGCGTCCATCTCTCCGGGATGCTGCCGGCGGTCGCCCGGGTCTTCGAGATCACCGGCGCGGACGCGGTCTTCACCGTCCACGATTCGCTGGAGGCGGCACTCGCCGACTGAGAAAGCGGGTGTTGTCGTGACACGGCGGGGCAGGAGAGCCCCCGCTGTCCTGGCTCTGGTCTTGGTCTTGGTCCTGTCAATGGGTGAATCGGTGAGGTGAAGCGCTGATGGACACTGCTGCGGGTGCCGGCGACGTCGCCCTTGAGGTGCGCACGCTCGCCCTCGGCGACGCCCCCGGCGTCGTACCGCTCGCCCGGGACTTCGCGCGGCAGGTACTGCACGAATGGGGCTGGCTGCCCGCCCCGTCCGCCGACCGCCGGGCCGCCGCCGAGGACGTCCTCCTCGTGGTCTCCGAGCTGGTCACCAACGCCTGTCTGCACGCCGAGGGCCCCGAGTGGCTCCGGATGTTCCGCCGCGAGAAGGTGCTGCGGCTGGAGGTCGCCGACCGGGGCGCGGGGCATCCCGCGCCGCGCACCCCGCACCGGGCAGGCCGGCCCGGCGGGCACGGCATGTTCATCGTCCAGCGGCTCTGCCTCGACTGGGGCGTGGAGCGGGTGCCCGGGGCGCCCGGCAAGACGGTGTGGGCGGAGCTCGCCGCACCGGCCTGAGCCGCCGGCCCCTGGGTCTTGTGTGCGGGGCCCGTGTGCGAACGGCGCCCGGTGCTTGTGGAGTTGTTGGGGAGCGCGTCAATACGGCGCGCACTTTGTCTTCCCTCCATCAGGCCCCGGGCGTACCTTGAGCGCCCAATCTGATGTGCCGTCAGTAACTTCGGCGGTGCGAGCCCGGCGTGAGGGGTGCCCGAAGTGTCCAACCGGAAGAGGACGGCCGCGGCCGCGGCACTGGCCGCGGCGCTGGCGGGTCCGGCGGTGCTTGCGGGCGCCTCCGCCGCGCACGCCGACGTGGTCGACGTGAACTACGCCTGCCAGACGAAGATCGGCCCGAAGAGCGCCGTGTCGCCCGTCGACGTCACCGCCGTCAAGAGCGGCGACGGCTACACGGTCACCATGTCCTTCGACAAGGGCGTCTCCGACAGCCCCATCGAACTGCCCAAGGGCGTCATGAAGCCGCGCGCCGAGCTGGTCCTCGGCGGAGCGGACAGCGGCACCGTGAAGGTCACGGGCGTACCGAACTCCGAGAAGATTCCCCCCAACACCCCCATCAAGATCGGCAAGTTGACGGGCACGTACACGCCGAAGAAGACCGGCAAGGTCACCTTCACGGCCGGCACGCTGATCGTCCACGCCCTGGGGATGGACGCCGCCACCTGCACGCCGAAGAACAACCCCAGGCCCTCGCTGGAACTGGACGTCACGGCCGCGGCCGGCGGAGCCCCGGACTCCGGCGGTGGTGGCGGTGGCGGCGAACTCCCGAAGACCGGGCCGCTGGACTCCGCCATGGCCCTGGGCACCCTCGGCGGCACGGTGCTGCTGACCGGTGCGGCCGGCGTGCTCTGGCTCACCCGGCGCACGGCGCGCTGATGCGGGCGCGGGACGTGGCCGCACCCGCCGCCGCGCTGCTCTGCCTCGCCGCATCCGCCCCCGCCGCGGTGGCGGACGCCGGGCCGGCGGCATGGACGGCGGGGCCGGCCGCCGGACGGCCGTACGTCTACCTGGAGGGCGCGGCGGGCAGCGTCCTGCAGGACACCGTGTCGGTCACCAACTCCGGTGCCCGGCCGGTGACGGTACGGATCTCCGGTACGGGGGACGGGGCCTTCGCCTTCGCCCCCGCCGCGCGCGGGATCACCGTCCCGGCCCGTACCCGCGCCGACGTCCCCTTCGCGGTGACCGTCCCGGCCGACGCCGCGCCCGGCGAGCGGACCGGCGCGGTCGTCGTCGGCGCCGCGGGCCGCGAGGTCCGGGTCCGCGTCCACCTGCGGGTCAGCGGCCCCCGGCTCGCCGCGCTCACCATGGAGCGGGTCCGCGTCGACCACGCGGGAACCGTGCACTACACGCTGGTCAACCGCGGCAACACCGTGCTCGCGCCCCGGCTCTCGGTACGCGCCGACGGCGTCCTCGGCACCGTCCTCGACCGCCCCGCCCGGGCGCTGCCGCTGACCCTGCGCCCCGGCGAGCGGCGCACCCTCACCGAGCCCTGGCCCGACCGGCCCGCCCTCGACGCGGTCACCGTACGGCTGCGGGTCACCGCCGACGGCGGGGCCGGGGCGACGGCCCGCGCCGACGCCCGCTTCGCCTCGGCGGGGGCGCTCGGTGTGCTCGGCGGGGCGCTGCTCGCGACGGCGGCCGTGGCGTGGCGGGCGTCGCGGGCGCTGCGCAGACGCCGTACCCCGGCTGAACCCCCGTACGAGGAGCAGCTGTTGACGCCGTCGGTGGCGGGAGGAGTCCGATGACACGAGCACGGCTGGGCGGCCTCCTGCTGGCACTGGCGGTTCTGCTCCTGTGCGTCCCGCCGACGGCTGCCACGGCGGCCCCGGCCCCGAAGGTCACGCTCTCTCAGCAGGAGGCCGGCAAGGGCGGCGAGCTCACCGTCAGCGGCACCGGCTGGCGGCCCGGCGCGCTGCTGATGCTGCTGATCTGCGGCACGTCCACGCCGGCGAAGGGCCTGATCGGCGGTACCAACTCCTGCGCCAACGCCGACGGGCGGGCCGCCACCGCCGACGCGAAGGGCGCGTTCAGCCAGAAGCTGCCGGTGTCCGAACCGCCCGTCCCCTGCCCCTGCGTGGTGCACGTCGCCGTCGTCACCGGCGGCGAACAGGCCGCGGTGGACGTGGCGTTCACCGTCGCCGGACACCCCACCGCCCCGCTGCCCGCGCAGACCGGCGGCGGCCGGCTCGCGGTCCTCGCCTCGGTACGGCTCGAAGGATCGAGCGGCCTCCTCGTCTGGTTCGGCGCCCCGGCGCAGCGGCGGGTCGTCTTCACCGTGGGCAATCTGGGCACCGGACCGGTCAAGGACCCGGTCTTCCAGGTCGGCACCGCGCACGGCGTGTTCGCCCCGCAGTACGAGGAACGCCAGTGGCGCGGCACGGTCGAACCGGGCCGCAAGGCGCTGGTCGAGCTGCCGGTCGAACTGTCCGCCGGCGCACACGGCGACTACCGGGTGACCGTGAAGTACGGCGACCAGGTGCTGGTCGAGCAGCCGTGGGGGGTCGGCCGGCCGTGGGGCGTGGTCGTCTTCTGGGCGCTGCTCGCGGTGGTCGTCCCGACGGCGCTGTTCCGTGCGGGCATGGCGCTGGTGGACCGATGGCGCCCGGCGCAGCGGACGCACACGGCGCGGCACCGCAGTACGACGAAGGTCACTCCCCCCGAACCCACGGCGGCGGCGCTGCCGTGGTTCACCCCGGACTCCGCACCGTCAGAGAACCGACCCACGACGAAGGGACATTCGTGAGCACGCAACGGAGGGTGAGCGCGGCGGGAGTCGCGCTGATGCTCGGCGGCGCGGGGATCCTGCTGGCCGCCGCCCCCGCACAGGCCGCCGAGGTCTCGTTCAAGACCGAGTGCATACCGCCGGCGATCTCCGGCATGCCGCCGGTGCAGGGGACGACGAAGGTGCAGATCACGGCACCGGCGGAGGCGAAGGTCGGCGACGAGGTCGAGGTGGTGTGGAAGACGGTCGAGGCCGCCTCCAAGAACCCCGACGTCCTCGACCTGGAGAAGGACACCGTCAAACCGACCGGTGTGATCAAGGTCGGCGGCGCGGCGAGCGGCACGCTCACCATGGAGGGGCCGCGGCAGAACCCGCCGATCCCGAAGAACAGCCCGATGATCCTGCCGGACATGAAGGGCAAGCTGAAGCTGGAGAAGGCCGGCGAGATCACGCTGACGCCGGACAAGTACAACATCAACGTCTCCAAGCCGATGTCGACGGACACGAAGTGCTCCCCGAAGGAGACACCGGCGGTCGGCGCGACGATCAAGGTCACGGACGGCGGAGGGGGCACGGACTCCGGAGGCACCACGACGACGGGCGGCAATTCGACGACGACGTCGGGCGGAGGCAACGCGTCGACGACGTCCGGCGGAGGCAACGCGTCGACCACATCGGGCGGTGGCGGCGGTGGCGGCGGGGGCCAGTCCGACTTCCCCGGCAAGGAGGTCGCGGTCCAGTTCGCCTGCCAGTCCCCGGGCCCGGCGAACATCACGTCCAAGGTCACGATCAACGCCAAGAGGAACGGCGGCGGCTACGACCTCACCGTCAGGACGGCCAAGGGCGTCATGGACAGCCCCGCGCCGCTCCCGGCGGGCGCGCTGAAGCCGTCGATGGCCGTGAAACTGGGCGGCTCGGACAGCGGCACCGTGAAGGTCGAGGGCCCGGCGAACTCCGCCCCGCTGGAGCAGGGCAAGCCGGTCGACCTGCCGGACATGAAGGGCACGTACAAGCCCGGCGCCACGGGCAAGTCGACGCTCAGCCCCGGCACCCTGACGATCACCGTGAACCTGGGCGGCTCCCCGATCGTGATCCCCTGCCAGGTCAAGGGATCGGTCCAGGCGTCCCTGGAACTGGACACCACCCAGCAGCCGGGCGGCGCGGCGGGCGGCGGCGACGCGACGGCAGGCGGCGGCTCCGGCGGCGGCCTGGCGGACACCGGCGCTGAGGACGAAGGCGCCCTCCGCGCCCTGGCCCTAGTCGCCGGCACCGTCATCCTCCTCGGCGGCGCCGTCTTCACCTTCACACCGTGGGCCCGCCTGCGCAGGTGACCCCGCACCAAAGGCGGAGGGCCGCCGCACCGAATCCGGTGCGGCGGCCCTCCGGCCGTACGGGGAGCGCCGTCAGTGCACGCCGCCCATGAGGGCCTTGACCTTCTTGCGGTACATGAAGATCGCGACGCCGGCGACCGCGGCCAGGACGCCCTGGCTGGCGAACCAGGCCTGGGTGTCCGTGGGGGCGCCGATCAGCTGGAGGAGGGCGATGACCGAGTCGCCCGCCGTCACGGCGAGGAACCAGACGCCCATCATCTGCGAGGCGTACTTCGCGGGGGCGAGCTTCGTCGTCAGCGACAGGCCGACGGGGGAGAGGCACAGCTCACCCACGGTCTGGATGAAGTAGACGCTGACCAGCCACATCGGGGAGACCTTCGCGTCCCCGGCGGCCATGCCCTGGGCGATCATCATCACGCCGAAGGAACCGCCGATGAGGACCAGCGCACCCGCGAACTTCGAGAGCGTGCTGGGCTCCTTGTCGCGCTTGAACAGCGCCACCCACATCATGGCGAACAGCGGCGCCAGCGCCATCACGAACAGCGGGTTCAGCGACTGGAACCAGCTCTCGGGGAAGCTGAAGCCGAAGAGCGTCGACTGCGTGTCGTCCTTCGCGAACAGCGACAGCGTCGAGCCGGTCTGGTCGTAGATGGCCCAGAACACGGCCGCGGCGACGAAGAACCAGATGTAGCCGGACATCCGGCCCTGCTCGACCGGCGTCAGGTCCTTGTCCCGCTTGATGCGGAGCAGGTACCAGGCCGGCAGCACCAGGCCCAGGATCGTCAGCGGCCACAGCGCCCAGTCGATGGTGAACAGACCGGCCAGACCGATGATCGCGTACGCCGCGCCGGCGACGCCGAGCCAGATCAGGGCCTTCTTGACGAGCACGGAGCGCTCGGCGGCGTCCAGCGGCGACGGGACCCTGCTCGACTCCGCGTTCAGGAAGCGGAAGCCGATGAAGTAGAAGATCAGGCCGAGCGCCATGCCGACACCGGCCATGGCGAAGCCCAGGTGCCAGTTGACCTGCTGGCCGACCCAGCCGATCGTCAGCGGGGCGACGAAGGCACCCAGGTTGATGCCCATGTAGAAGATCGTGAAGCCGCCGTCACGCCGCGGGTCGTTCTTGTCCGAGTACAGGTGGCCGACCATCGTCGAGATGTTGGCCTTCAGGACACCCGAACCGGCCGCGATCAGCGCCAGACCGATGAAGAAGGACGCCTGCGCGGGCACGGCCAGCAGGAAGTGACCGGCCATGATGACCACACCGGCGACGGCCACGGCCTTGCGAGCGCCCCACACGCGGTCGCCCAGCCAGCCGCCCGGCAGGGCGAGCAGGTAGACCATCGCGTTGTAGACGGAGTAGATCGCGACGGCCGTCGCGTCGTTCATGCCGAGTCCACCGTCGGCCACGTTCGTGGCCAGGTAGAGCACGAGCAGGGCTCGCATGCCGTAGAAGCTGTAGCGCTCCCACATCTCGGTCATGAAGAGGAAGGCCAGGCCCATCGGGTGGCCGAGGAACGTCTTCTCGGAACCCGAGGTTCCGGGAGAAGTCGTCAGGCTGGACGCCATGTCGATCCTTGCTCTGTCGGGACGCGTGCCTGGTGAGCACAGACGCCCGGTGGGGGAGGCCGGCACCGGCGGGCGACGGGTCGCCCTCCGGGATCCACGCCCCGGACACTCACGCGCCACGGGACCCGGCCCACAGGTCATTCGCACCTGCCCGAGCCGGCAGTGCCGTCTTGGGCAGGAAAGAGACCCTTGGCGGGGTGTGTGGCCAAAGGTCCCATCGTCAGAGGTGTAGACGTTCCGCCACCATACGACACGAGAGTGCCGCAATTGCTAGGACTTGAGACATGGATCACAGGTGACATAGGAACCAACGATGGCCTTTCGAAGGTCATCTGCTTGATGTACTGCCTGACTCGCAGGCGCTCGCGATCACCCTCCGGGGGGACTCGTGCGCGGACTACCATCACCCCATGACCCGTGTACTGCTCGCCGAGGACGACGCATCCATCTCGGAACCGCTGGCGCGCGCCCTGCGGAGAGAGGGGTACGAGGTCGAGGTGCGCGAGGACGGGCCGACCGCGCTCGACGCCGGGCTCCAGGGCGGCGTCGACCTGGTCGTCCTCGACCTGGGCCTGCCCGGCATGGACGGCCTCGAGGTCGCCCGGCGGCTCCGCTCCGAGGGCCACACCGTGCCGATCCTGGTCCTCACCGCCCGCGCCGACGAGGTCGACACCGTCGTCGGGCTCGACGCCGGCGCCGACGACTACGTCACCAAGCCCTTCCGGCTCGCCGAGCTGCTCGCCCGCGTCCGGGCCCTGCTCCGCCGCGGCGCCACCGAGCCCGCCGCCCCGCCGTCCACCCACGGCGTCCGCATCGACGTCGAGTCGCACCGCGCCTGGATGGGTGACGAAGAGCTCCAGCTCACCGCCAAGGAGTTCGACCTGCTGCGGGTCCTCGTCCGCGACGCCGGCCGGGTCGTCACCCGCGACCAGCTGATGCGCGAGGTCTGGGACACCACCTGGTGGTCCTCCACCAAGACCCTCGACATGCACATCTCCTGGCTCCGCAAGAAGCTCGGCGACGACGCGGCCAACCCCCGCTACATCGCCACCGTCCGCGGCGTCGGCTTCCGCTTCGAGAAGAGCTGAGGACCTCCACGCCGTGCGCCGCAGGCTGATCAACTCCACCCTGGCCGTGGTGCTCGTCGTCATCGGCGTCTTCGGGGTCTCCCTCGTCATCGTCGAGGCCCGCACCATCTCCGCCGCCGCCCAGGAGTCCGTGGACGTCGAGGCGCTGCGCCTGGTCTCCATCGTCGACAGCCGCCTCTTCGGCGGGGAGCCGGTCAACCCGGACATCCTCGCCGAGCAGAGCGGCGCCAAGCGGTACGCGCTCATCGAGATCCCCGGCCGCCCGCCCATGGAGATCGGCGAGCGCCCCCAGGGCAGCGTCATCCGCGGCACCGCGACCGGCGAACGCGGCGAGACCGTCACCGTCGAGGTGTCCCGGTCCACCATCACCTCCGAGGTCGGCCGCACCCTGCTGATCATCTGTGCGGTCGCCCTGCTCGCCGCCCTGGCCGCCGTCGGCCTCGCCGTACGCCAGGCCAACCGGCTCACCTCCCCGCTCACCGACCTCGCCGAGACCGCCGAACGGCTCGGCTCCGGCGACCCGCGCCCCCGCCACAAGCGGTACGGAGTCCCCGAGCTCGACCGGGTCGCCGACGTGCTCGACGGATCCGCCGAGCGGATCGCCCGGATGCTCACGGCCGAGCGGCGGCTCGCCGCCGACGCCTCCCACCAGCTGCGCACCCCGCTCACCGCGCTGTCCATGCGCCTGGAGGAGGTGGCGCTCGCCGACGATCTCGACACCGTCAAGGAGGAGGCGACGATCGCCCTCACCCAGGTCGAGCGGCTCACCGACGTCGTCCAGCGGCTGCTCACCAACTCCCGCGACCCGCGGACCGGCTCCGCCGTCGCCTTCGACCTGGACGAGGTCATCAAGCAGCAGATCGAGGAGTGGATGCCGGCCTACCGCAGCGCCGGCCGCGCCCTGGTGCACTCCGGCAAGCAGGGCATGCGGGCCGTCGGCACCCCCGGCGCGGTCGCCCAGGTCCTCGCCGCGCTCATCGAGAACTCGCTCATGCACGGCGGCGGCACCGTCGCCCTGCGCACCCGGGTCACCGGCAACCAGTCCGTGATCGAGGTCACCGACGAGGGCCCCGGCGTCCCCGCCGACCTCGGCGCGCGGATCTTCGAGCGGGCCGTCAGCGGCCGCAGCTCCACCGGCATCGGCCTGGCCGTCGCCCGCGACCTCGCGGAGGCCGACGGCGGCCGTCTGGAGCTGCTCAAGGAGCATCCGCCGGTCTTCGCCCTGTTCCTCAGCCGCGAGGTCCGCGGCCGTGCCCGGGAACGCGAGCGCCCGGTCCGCTGAGGGACCGGGCGCGACGGGCAGGAGACGTCTCAGCCGACTCTGTCGGGCTGCGGGCGCACCGCCTGCTTCGGAGCTTTCTCCAGGAACGATTCCGCCACGGCGACGGGCTCCGGCAGCGCCCGGAAGACCCACGTCCGGTACGACCAGAAGCGGAACAGCGTCGCGACGCCGATGCCGAAGAACTTGAAGAAGTTGCTCTGCAGCGGGGTGTCCCAGCCGAAGCCGTACGTCGCCACGAACAGGATCCCGTTCTGGATCACCAGGCCGACGGCGCTGAACACGAAGAACAGCGTGACCTCGCGGGCCCGCCGGCTCTTGTCGCGGTCCCGGTAGGTGAAGTACCGGAAGCCGACGTAGTTGAAGGCGATCGCCACGACGGTGGCGATGATGCTCGCCCTGACCACGGGCAGGTCCGTGAAGTGGCGTACGAGGTTGAAGACGCCGAGGTCCACCAGGAGCCCGACACCGCCCACCGCGCCGAACTTCGCGAACTCGCGGGTGAGCCGGTCGAGCCGCACCCGCAGTGCGCTTCGTTCACTCATGGTGATCGCTCAGCCCCGTCCGTTCGGTTTCGTCAACCCAGCCATGCTAACGAGCCGCACGGGTGACCGCCCGGGGACACCGCAATCACCCGCACGTGCCCGCCCGGGCTGTCGTAAACCACAGGGTGACGGGGTACACCGGCTCGGCGGATACCCTAAGAGGGTGACGTTCCCGGTAGTCGGCATGGTCGGCGGCGGTCAGCTCGCTCGTATGACACACGAGGCAGGCATCCCCCTCGGCATCAAGTTCAAGCTCCTCAGTGACACTCCCCAGGACTCGGCGGCCCAGGTGGTCAGCGAGGTCGTCATCGGCGACTATCGCGACCTGGACACGCTGCGTGACTTCGCGCGCGGCTGCGACGTGATCACCTTCGATCACGAGCACGTGCCCGCGGAGCACCTGAAGACCCTGGAGGCGGACGGTGTCGTCGTCCGCCCCGGGCTCGACGCCCTGGTGCACGCCCAGGACAAGGGGGTGATGCGCGCCAAGCTGGACGAGATCGGCGCGCCCAGCCCGCGGCACCGCATCGTGGCCGACCCGGCCGACGCGGCCGCGTTCGCCGCCGAGGTGGGCGGCTTCCCGATCATCCTGAAGACCGTGCGCGGCGGATACGACGGCAAGGGCGTGTGGTTCGTCCGCTCCGAGGAGGACGCCCGCGACCCGTTCCTCGCGGGTGTCGCGGTGCTCGCCGAGGAGAAGGTCGAGTACGTCCGCGAGCTGGCGGCCAACATCGTCCGCTCCCCGCACGGCCAGGCCGTCGCCTACCCGGTGGTCGAGTCCCAGCAGGTCGACGGCGTCTGCGACACCGTCATCGCCCCCGCCCCCGGCCTCTCCGAGGAGCTGTCGGGCCAGGCGCAGGAGCTGGCGCTGCGGATCGGCCGGGAGCTCGGCGTCGTCGGCCACCTGGCGGTGGAGCTGTTCGAGACCACCGACGGTCGGATCCTCGTCAACGAACTCGCCATGCGGCCGCACAACTCCGGCCACTGGACCCAGGACGGCGCGATCACCTCGCAGTTCGCCAACCACGTCCGGGCCGTCCTCGACCTGCCGCTGGGCGACCCCCGCCCGCGCGCGACGTGGACGGTCATGTGCAATGTCCTCGGCGGCGACTACCCGGACATGTACACGGCCTACCTGCACTGCATGGCCCGGGACCCGCAGCTCAAGATCCACATGTATGGCAAGGACGTGAAGCCCGGCCGCAAGGTGGGGCACGTCAACACCTACGGCGACGACCTGGACGACGTGCTGGAGCGCGCGCGTCACGCCGCCGGCTATCTGCGAGGAACGATCGTTGAGTAATCCGCTCATTGGCATCGCCATGGGGTCCGACTCCGACTGGACCGTCATGGAGGCCGCGGCGCAGGCTCTGGACGAGTTCGAGATCCCGTACGAGGTCAACGTCCTGTCGGCGCACCGGATGCCGCGCGAGATGATCGCGTACGGGGAGGACGCGGACGGCCGCGGCCTGAAGGCGATCATCGCGGGCGCCGGCGGCGCCGCCCACCTGCCGGGCATGCTCGCCTCCGTCACCCCGCTGCCGGTGATCGGCGTCCCGGTGCCGCTGAAGTACCTCGACGGCATGGACTCGCTGCTCTCCATCGTGCAGATGCCGGCCGGCGTGCCGGTCGCGACCGTGTCGGTCGCCGGCGCGCGCAACGCGGGCCTGCTCGCCGCCCGGATCCTCGCCGCGCACGACGCGGACCTCCTCGCCCGGATGAAGGAGTTCCAGCAGGAGCTCAACGACCAGGCGACGGAGAAGGGCAAGCGGCTGCGGGCCAAGGTCGAGGGCTCCACGTCGTTCGGCTTCGCGAAGTGACGGCGGGCGGCTCGGCGGCGTACCTGGACGAGGCGCGGGAGCTGCTCGCCGCGCACCCCGTGGCCGACGGCCACAACGACCTGCCGTGGGCGCTGCGCGAGCACGTCCGCTACGACCTGGACCGGATGGACATCGCCCGGGACCAGGCCGGCCGGCTGCACACCGACCTCGGGCGGCTGAGGGCCGGCGGGGTCGGGGCGCAGTTCTGGTCGGTGTACGTGCGCTCCGACCTGGCGGGGGACGGGGCGGTCAGCGCGACGCTGGAGCAGATCGACCTGGTCGACCGGCTCCTCGTCCGGTACGCCGCCGACCTCGCGCCGGCGCGGACCGCGGACGACATGGAGACGGCCCGCGCGGCCGGCCGGATCGCCTCGCTGAAGGGCGCCGAGGGCGGCCACTCGATCAACAGCTCCCTCGCCACGCTGCGGGCGCTGTACGCGCTGGGCGTGCGGTACATGACGCTCACCCACAACGACAACATCGCCTGGGCGGACTCGGCGACGGACGAGCCGGGCGTCGGCGGCCTGTCGGCCTTCGGCCGCGAGGTGGTCCGCGAGATGAACCGGCTGGGCATGCTGGTCGACCTCTCGCACGTGGCCGCGACGACGATGCGGGACGCGCTGGCGACGACCGAGGCGCCGGTGCTGTTCTCGCACTCCTCGGCGCGTGCGGTCTGCGACCACCCGCGGAACATCCCGGACGACGTCCTGGAGGCGCTGCCCGCCAACGGGGGAGTGGCCATGGCCACCTTCGTCCCCAAGTTCGTGCTCCCGGCGGCGATGGAGTGGACGGCCGCCGCGGACGAGAACCTGCGGGCGCACGGGCTGCACCACCTCGACACCACGCCCGAGGCGATGAAGCTCCACGCGGCGTTCGAGGAGGCGCGTCCGCGCCCGGTGGCGACCGTGGCGACGGTCGCCGACCACCTCGACCACATGCGCGAGGCGGCGGGCGTCGACCACATCGGTATCGGCGGTGACTTCGACGGCACGGCGTTCACCCCGGACGGCCTCTCCGACGTCGCCGGCTACCCGAACCTGATCGCCGAGCTGCTCCGCCGCGGCTGGTCGAAGCCGGACCTGTCCAAACTGACCTGGGGCAACGCGGTCCGCGTCCTGCGCGACGCGGAGTCGGTGGCACGGGACGTCCAGTCCCGCCGCGGCCCGTCGATCGCGACGATCGAGCAGCTGGACGGGGTCTGAGAGACCGGGGGCCCGCCCCGCGCGGGGCGGGCCCCCGGCCCCTTGCGTCAGGCCGCCGGGCGGCCCATCGCGCGGTACGTCCAGCCCGCCTCGCGCCAGCGCTCCGGGTCCAGCGCGTTGCGGCCGTCGAGGACGACGCGGGACGACGCCACCGCGCCGAGCTCCTCCGGCGACAGCTCACGGAACTCGCGCCACTCCGTCAGGTGCAGCACCACGTCCGCGCCGCGCACCGCGTCCAGCGCCGAGTCCGCGTACACCAGGGTCGGGAACAGACGGCGCGCGTTCTCCATGCCCTTCGGGTCGTACACCGTCACCTGGCCGCCCTGCAGCTGGATCTGGCCCGCCACGTTCAGCGCCGGCGAGTCGCGGACGTCGTCCGAGTCCGGCTTGAAGGTCGCGCCCAGTACCGCCACCCGCTTGCCGAGGAACGAGCCGCCGCCGACCGCCTCGCGCGCCATCTCGACCATCTGGCCGCGGCGCCGCATGTTGATCGAGTCGATCTCCCGCAGGAACGTCAGCGCCTGGTCCGCGCCCAGCTCGCCGGCGCGCGCCATGAACGCCCGGATGTCCTTCGGCAGACAGCCGCCGCCGAAGCCGATACCGGCCCGCAGGAACTTCGCGCCGATCCGCTCGTCGTACCCGATCGCCTCCGCGAGCTTCGCCACGTCGCCGCCGGCCGCCTCGCAGACCTCGGCCATCGCGTTGATGAAGGAGATCTTGGTGGCGAGGAAGGAGTTCGCCGAGGCCTTCACCAGCTCCGCCGTCGGGTAGTCCGTCACCACGAAGGGCGTGCCCTCCGCGAGCGGCACCGCGTACACCTCGCGCAGCAGCTTCTCCGCGCGCTCGCTGCGGACGCCGACCACGACCCGGTCCGGGTGCAGCGTGTCGTCCACGGCGAAGCCCTCGCGCAGGAACTCCGGGTTCCAGGCCAGCTCCACGCCCTCCGGCAGCAGCGCCGAGAGCCGCTCCGCGGAGCCCACCGGCACCGTCGACTTGCCGACGACCAGCGCGCCCTCGCGTGCCACCGGGGCGAGCGAGGCGAAGGCGGCGTCCACGTACGACATGTCGCAGGCGTACTCGCCGTGCTTCTGCGGAGTGTTCACGCACACGAAGTGGACGTCGCCGAACGCGCCGATCTCCTCCCAGGAGGTCGTGAAGCGCAGCCGGCCGCTGGAGCCCTCGATCCCGGCGACGTGCTTCGCCAGCAGCTCCTCCAGACCGGGTTCGTACATCGGGACCCGGCCCGTCGACAGCAGTTCGATCTTCTCGGGCACGACGTCGAGCCCGAGCACCTCGAAGCCCAGTTCCGCCATCGCCGCTGCGTGGGTGGCGCCGAGGTAGCCGGTGCCGATCACGGTGATCTTGAGGGCCATGCGGAGACTCCAGTGACGTCGGGCGGAATGCCTGCCCGAGCATAGTCGGGCCCTGGCCCGCGGCCTCCCCACGCCCTACCATTTGGGTTACTTAACGGTAGTTAGCAACGTGGGAGTGACTGCACGTGTCTGGTTCCGCTGATTTCGACCTGTACCGGCCCTCGGAGGAGCACGACATGCTCCGCGAGACGGTCCGTTCGCTCGCGGAGGCGAAGATCGCTCCGTTCGCCGCGGCCGTGGACGAGGAGGGCCGGTTCCCGCAGGAGGCCCTGGACGCGCTGGTCGCGGCCGACCTGCACGCGGTCCACGTCCCCGAGACCTACGGCGGCGCCGGCGCCGACGCCCTCGCCACGGTGATCGTGATCGAGGAGGTCGCCCGAGCCTGCGGAAGCTCCTCCCTGATCCCCGCCGTGAACAAGCTCGGCTCCCTCCCGGTGATCCTCTCCGGCTCCGAGGAGCTCAAGCACAAGTACCTCGCCCCGCTCGCCAAGGGCGACGCGATGTTCTCGTACTGCCTGTCCGAGCCGGACGCCGGTTCGGACGCGGCGGGCATGAAGACCCGCGCGGTGCGTGACGGCGACTACTGGGTGCTGAACGGCGTGAAGCGCTGGATCACCAACGCCGGCGTCTCCGAGTACTACACGGTCATGGCCGTCACCGATCCCGAGAAGCGCTCCAAGGGCATCTCCGCGTTCGTGGTGGAGAAGGGCGACGAGGGCGTCTCCTTCGGCGCCCCGGAGAAGAAGCTCGGCATCAAGGGCTCCCCGACCCGCGAGGTCTACCTCGACAACGTCCGCATCCCCGCCGACCGCATGATCGGCGCCGAGGGCACCGGCTTCGCCACCGCCATGAAGACCCTCGACCACACCCGCGTCACCATCGCCGCGCAGGCCCTCGGCATCGCGCAGGGCGCCCTGGACTACGCCAAGGGCTACGTCAAGGAGCGCAAGCAGTTCGGCAAGCCGATCGCGGACTTCCAGGGCGTGCAGTTCATGCTCGCCGACATGGCCATGAAGCTCGAGGCCGCCCGCCAGCTCACCTACGCCGCCGCGGCCAAGTCCGAGCGCGTCGACGGCGACCTCACCTTCTTCGGCGCCGCCGCCAAGTGCTACGCCTCCGACGTCGCCATGGAGGTCACCACCGACGCCGTCCAGCTCCTCGGCGGCTACGGCTACACCCGCGACTACCCCGTCGAGCGCATGATGCGCGACGCCAAGATCACCCAGATCTACGAGGGCACCAACCAGGTCCAGCGCATCGTCATGGCCCGCAACCTGCCCTGATGAGCGAACGCGCGGACCTGGACGCGGTGGCGGAGGCGCTCGCCGTCCTGCCGCCGCACTGGTACGGGTGGACGGACGAGCTGCACGACCTGTACGAGCGGTTCCTGAAGGGACCACAGCTGCCGCTCCCGGAAGAGTGCCGGCCGAGGTTCGAGAGGCGGCGGGCAAGG
The DNA here is from genome assembly GCF_045348655.1 of Streptomyces solicamelliae. NCBI lineage: Bacteria > Bacillati > Actinomycetota > Actinomycetes > Kitasatosporales > Streptomycetaceae > Streptomyces > Streptomyces solicamelliae. Next base: position 2,781,964 of record NZ_CP160404.1, on the reverse strand, counting down.
GAGCGGCTGTCCTCGGCCACGTACCAGGCGTGGTGGCGTCTGCAGAAGCACGTGCAAGGCGGCGGACTGCGGTCCGCCGAGCGGGCCGAGGCGGTGGACCTGGCCGAGCGCTGTGTCCGTACCGGCTTCCTGGCGCACGAGGCCGTGAACTTCCTGCACACGCTCGGCCGCCCGGACGGCGAAGCGGCCCTGCAGCGGCTTGTGCAGGACCCGTCGGTGCTCCCGTACGACCGGGCCTGGGCGCGCGAGTGGCTGGTCTGGCTGCGCCGGCCCGACTACGACGCCCGGGCCCGTGAGTCCGTCGCGGGCGAGGAGCCGCTGCTGCCGGAGGTGGTGCGGGACCTGCCCGCCGCCGCGCACGGCGGCGTCGCCTGGCCGGAGACGGATTCGCGGGAGACCGTCGACCTCCTTCGCCGGGTGCTCGAGGCGCTGCTGCCCGCCGAGCGCCTGGAGCGGCAGGAGCCGCCGGCCGACTGGACCTACGACGACGAGGGCGAGGAGGTCGACTACTCCGAGCGCCCGCAGTGGTTCGACGTCGAGCTCGTGCGGCGCCACCTGATGCCGCATCCCAGGCTGGTCACGCGCGAGCGGATCGCCGAGCTGCGGAGCGAGTGCGCACGGCTCGGGCTGGACGTTGCCGCCGAGGACTTCGCCGAGCGGCAGCTCACCCGGATCCGGGCGCTGTTCGCGGGCGCGGCCCTCGAACGGACCGGGCAGCTCGAGTACGAGTGGAACCCGTTCCTCACGCCGTGGGCGATGGACCTCGCCCGGCGGTTCGTGGAGCGGGACGCCGCCGCGGAGGAAGCGGTGTCGATGCTGAGTTACCTGGACGACGTGCCGTACACCCGCGAAGTGCTGGCCCGCCTCGCTGCGGACACCTCGCTCCGTCCGGAGCTGCGGAACCGGATCGAGGGAATCCGCTGAGAAAGGGCCCGCCGGGCGCTCGATGCGAGCGCCCGGCGGGCCCTTTCGTCTCCGTGACGGGAGGTCAGCGGTTCGACGTGACCGTCACCGGCTCGTCGTTCTGGATCTGGCTGACCAGCTGCTTCACCTTCGGCATGTCCCACTTCAGCGAACCCTGCGGCGCGCTGCCGGAGATCGGGATGTTCATGGACTTGCCGGTGCCGCCGCTGATGCCCTTCATGGCGAAGAACATCTTCCCCAGGTCGTACAGCGACATGTCCTTGTCCACGATCAGCGTGTCCAGGCCCGCGCCCAGCGTCGGGTACAGCTTGAACGGGTTGATGATCGTGCCCGGCGTCGCCGCCTGGTTGGCCAGCGCGGACAGGAACTTCTGCTGGTTCTTCGTACGCGCCAGGTCCGACTCCGCGAAGGCGTAGCGGGTACGGACGAACGCCAGCGCCTGCTCGCCGGTGAGGGTCTGGGTGCCGGCCTGGAAGTTCGCGCCGGAGTTCTTGTCCTTGAAGCCCTTCTCGATGTTCATCTCGACACCGCCGAGGGCGTCGACGATGTTCGCGAAGCCGGCGAAGCCGATCTCCGCGTAGTGGTCGATGCGCAGCCCGGTGTTGAACTCCACGGTGCGCACCAGCAGCTCGGGGCCGTCCATCGCGTACGCCGCGTTCAGCTTGGAGCCGCCGCGGGCCTTGTACGTCTTGCCGGACTCGGAGCCGACGAAGGAGGGGATCGTCACCCACGAGTCACGCGGCAGCGAGACCATCGTGTTCCCGCTGGAGCAGGCGGCGAGGATCATCATCGAGTCGGTCCGCTTGCCCTCGGCGGAGCCGGTGTGGAGCTTCTTCTTCTCCTCGGCGGACATGCCCTCGCGGCTGTCCGAGCCGACGATCAGGTACGTGGTGCAGTCGCCCTCCTCGGGGCGCTCGATGACCTTGGCGAGGTCGACCTCGCCGCGCAGCTTGGAGCTGGCCCAGGCGTACGTGCCGCCCGCCCACGCCAGCAGCACGACGAGCAGCACGATCGAGCCGACCTTGATCCGCCGGCGCCAGTCCGGGGCGGCGGGGCCGTAGCCGTCGTCGTCGTAGTACGGGTCGCGCGGCGGCGGGACGGTGCCGCGGCCGCCGCCCTGGGGGCCGCCGTAGACCTGACCGGTGTTGTACCCGGAGTCGTACCCGGTGCCCTGCGCGTGGGTGTAGTTCTGGTTGTGTCCCTGGCCGCCCTGGCCGTACCCGGGCTGCTGCGGCGGCACGGGCGGGCGCTGCCGCTGCGCGCGCACGTGACGCATCACACGCGGGCCATCGGGCTCGTCGCCTGCGTTGCCGTGGCCGTATCCGCCTTGCCAGTCGCTCATGCCGAACAGTGTGCCGTTCGCCCCCGTGGCGCCGACAGGCCGGGTGGACAATCGCACCGGGCCTGTTGCCAAGCTGATGCAAAGGTGACCCAGCCGAAGCACCCGGCAAGCTCGGCATAAGGTGGACGGCATGACAGATCAGGGCGATATCCCGGGCAAGCCCACCTCCGCGTCGCGGACCACGCTCAGCCACATCATGACCAGCCACGACACCAACCTCCTGGGGACGGTGCACGGCGGCGTGATCATGAAGCTGGTGGACGACGCCGCCGGGGCCGTCGCCGGCCGTCACTCCGGCGGCCCGGCCGTGACCGCCTCCATGGACGAGATGGTCTTCCTGGAGCCGGTCCGCGTCGGTGACCTGGTGCATGTGAAGGCACAGGTCAACTGGACCGGACGGTCCTCGATGGAGGTCGGCGTCCGGGTCCTCGCCGAGCGCTGGAACGAGTCCACGCCGGCCCAGCAGGTGGGCTCCGCGTACCTGGTGTTCGCCGCCGTCGACGCGGACGGCAAGCCGCGCCCGGTGCCGCCGGTGGTCCCGGAGACCGAACGGGACAAGCGCCGCTACCAGGAGGCCCAGATCCGCCGCACCCACCGCCTGGCCCGCCGCCGAGCCATCAAGGAACTCCGCGAGCGCCGCGCGGCCGAGGGCTACGACGACTGACCGGCGGGGCCCCGGCCCCCTTACCCGCACACCACCTGGTCCCCGGTGACCGCGTCGAACTCCCCGGAGTGCGTCGACTCCGGCCGCACCGGGGTGACCCCCCGATAGTCCGCCCCGGCGGTCACCCGCATCGTCCGCCCCTGCCCCGCCACCGCTCGCAGCTCCGCCCCCGGCAGCGCCGCCGCCAGGGACTTCGCCGAGCGGTCCCAGCGCGGGTCGTACGTGACGAGGGTGCGCCGCACCACCGGCCCCGTGCTGTTCAGCGGCGCGCCCGTGGTGTCGAAGCCCGTGCCCCGCAGCGCCGCGTCGACCTTGCGGCCGAGACCGGCCGTGCGGGTCCCGTTGTAGACCTGCACCCGGATCTCCCGCGGCGCCACGTCCACCACGACCCGCCGCACCGCCGGCCCGCGGTGCGGGGCGAGCGGTTTGTCCTCGCGCAGCGCCAGGAACAGCTTGCGGGCCTTCTTCGCGTCCCACTTCACCGTGGAGCCGATCCCCTTCACCGGGAAGCTCACATCCCCCACCGGTACCGAGACGAACTCCGACGAGGCCGGCCCGAAGCCCCGCATCGCCTTGGCGAGGTCCAGCATCCGGTCCGCCCCGAAGCCCTGGTCGGCCCGGACCGAGCCGAGCACGGTCGTGGCGACCTCCCGGAACCGCACCGGGTTCAGCAGCACCCCGTTGCCGGTGATCCGGTGGATCAGCGCCGCGAGGAACCGCTGCTGGCGCTGCATCCGCCCCAGGTCCGCCGCCCCGTCGACGTGCCGGGAGCGCACGTACTGCAGCGCCTGCCCGCCGCTCAGCCGGTGCCGGCCCGCGGGCATGGCCAGGCCCGTGTAGGTGTCCTTCATCGGCTTCGCGGTACAGATCTCCACCCCGCCGACCGCGTCGACCGTCTTCATGAAGCTGGTGAAGTCGACCTCCAGATAGTGGTCGATCTTGACCCCGGTCATGTTCTCGACCGTGCGCACGGTCAGCGCCGGCCCGCCCTCCGCGTACGCGGCGTTCAGCTTCACCGGGTGCGCGTCGTGGCGCCGGCCGGTGGTCGCGTCGACGTGCTCGGGCATCTCCGCGTACGAGTCGCGGGGGAGGCTCACCACACTGGCCCGCTCCCGGTCCTCGGAAAGGTGCACCAGCATCACGGTGTCGGTGCAGTTGCAGGGCGCGCCGCCGAGCCGGTACTTCTCCTTCTCCGCCTTGGTGATCTTCTCCCGTCCGTCGGTGCCGACGAGCAGGACGTTCATCCCGTGCCCGGCCTGCGGCCGGTTCTTCATGTCCTTGAACGGGTCGATCCGGTCGATCCCGGTGTTCAGGCCCGTCATCAGGGCGTGCCCGATCCCGCCGGCCCCCAGCACCAGCACCGAGAGCGTGGTCGCCATCCGCATCCCCCAGCGGGGCCGCTCTTCCCGTCTGACGCGGCGGGCCGGGGCGGGACGGCGGCCGGCCGGCCGGGGACGGGGCGGGCGGGGCGGTGTGGGCACCGGGGGCACCTCCGGTGGGTTGAGGGAGACCGACAGAACCGTAGGTCCATACGATCAGCGGCAGCGGGCCCCGACCCCGCGGCGCGCGACCATGTCCCCCATTCGCGGTAACGTGGCCGACGATGAACGCCATGCCTCCCGTCTCCGTGATCATGCCGGTCCTCAATGAGGAGCGGCACCTGCGCAACTCGGTCCGTCACATCCTCGAGCAGGAGTACGACGGCGAGATGGAGGTGGTGATCGCGCTCGGGCCGTCCACGGACCGCACCGACGAGATCGCCGCCGAGCTCGTTGCCGAAACGGCATCCGATGACCGCGCGCGGGTCCACACCGTCCCCAACCCCACGGGCCGTACGCCCGCCGCGCTCAACGCGGCGATCAAGGCGTCCCGCCACCCGATCGTGGTGCGCGTGGACGGTCACGGCATGCTGTCGCCGAACTACATCGCCACCGCCGTCCGGCTCCTGGAGGAGACCGGCGCGCAGAACGTGGGCGGCATCATGCACGCCGAGGGCGAGAACGACTGGGAGCACGCCGTCGCCGCCGCCATGACGTCGAAGATCGGCGTGGGCAACGCGGCCTTCCACACCGGAGGCGCGGCCGGCCCGGCCGAGACGGTGTACCTGGGCGTCTTCCGCCGCGAGGCGCTGGAGCAGCAGGACGGCTACAACGTGGAGTTCATCCGCGCCCAGGACTGGGAGCTGAACTTCCGGATCCGCGAGGCCGGCGGACTGATCTGGTTCTCGCCCGAGTTGCGCGTCCAGTACCGGCCGCGGCCGAGCGTGCGCGCGCTGGCGAAGCAGTACAAGGACTACGGCCGTTGGCGGCACGTGGTGGCCCGCTACCACGAGGGCTCCATCAACCTGCGCTACCTGGCCCCGCCGACGGCGGTCTGCGCGATCGCGGCCGGCCTGGTGGCGGGCGTCACGCTCAGCCCGCTCGGCTTCGTGATCCCGGCCGGCTACCTCGCCGCGATCACCGCGGGCTCGGTCCCGGCCGGCAAGGGCCTGCCGCTGAAGGCCCGGCTGCAGATCCCGGTCGCGCTGGCCACGATGCACATGTCCTGGGGCTTCGGCTTCCTCACCAGCCCCCGCGCCCTGGCGAAGAAGGTCATCGCCAGCCGCCGCCCGGCGGTGACGACCGCGCAGGTCTGACACACGTCGCCCAGCGAGGGGCCGCCCGGTGCGTCATGCACCGGGCGGCCTCGTCGTGTCGGCGGTGCCGGGACGTCAGTCCTTGCCGTCCCAGCGGTACGGCCCGTACACCGGCATGCAGTGCTTCTCGTCCGCCCGGACCACGTCCGAGCCCTCCGGCAGATCGCCGGCCTCCGTCTTCGCCGGCTTGTACGCGGTGCCCTCGCGCCAGTCCTGACCGACGACCAGGGTGATCCCCTCGACCGTGGCGTCGGCCCGGACCGAGGTCGCGGGCAGGCCGAGCGCCGTGGCGACCGACACCGCGTCGGCCTTGCCCTGCTCGCCCCCGCTCTTCGGGTACTTGACCACGCTGTCCTTGCGCTGCTCGGCGTCCTGCGAGGAGCTCGCCTGCGTGAAGCCCTTGCCCTTCAGGGTGTCGGCGATGGCGCGCGCCCGGCCTTCGACCGCGGCCTCCGTGTCGGAGCGGGTGCCGTTGACCACCGTGACTCCGAGCGAGCCCGGAGCGGCCGCCGTGGGGCCCGGCTTCGCGGACGGGGCGGCGGACGGCTTGGCGTCCTTCGGGTCGCCGTTCTTGTCCATGGCGACGTCCTCGCGGATCATCCGGAAGATCTTGTCCGCGGAGCTCGGGACCATCTCCAGCTTGTTCCTGTCGAGCCGGGACTCCACCGTCGGGACGGTGGCCGTCGTCATCCGGTTCAGCTTCACGTTCTTGAGCTGCATCGACAGATCGAACAGGCCCTTGACCGAGGCGATCTCGTCGGACACCTGGAGCGCCTTGGTCGCCGTCTCGGCCAGGCCGAGCAACTGACCGGTGTCCGTCCACGCGTTCTGCTTCTGCAGCTTCTCGAACATGCCGTTCATGTACATGTGCTGGGCCTTGGCGCGGCCCTGGTCGTTACCCCAGGCGTGCCGGGTCCGCAGCCACTGGAGCGCCTGCTCGCCCTGGACATCTGTGGTGCCCTTGGGCAGCTTCAGACCCGAGCCGCCGGGGACCCGCAGGGTCGGCTTGTCGTGCACGCCGGTCTCGACGCAGACCGGGACGCCGCCGACCTCGTCCGCCATGGCGACCACACCGACGAAGTCGATCATCATCCAGTGGTCGATGTAGACCCCGGTCAGCGACTCCCAGGTGGTGAGGGTGCAGCCCGGACCACCGCGCCCCAGCGTCTCGTTGATCGGCCGGGTCGTCGTCGCGGCGTACGTCTTGCCCTTGGCGTCCGTGCACTTCGGGATCTTGACGATCGTGTCGCGCGGAATGGTGACGGTGGAGGCGTTCTTCCGGTCCGCGGAGATGTGCACGAGCATCTGCACGTCCGCGAGCGGCTGCTGGTTGCGGAGGTTCTTGCCGCCGCCCAGCTTGACGTTCCGCGGGTCGCTCCGGTCGTCGGAGCCGATCAGCAGGATGTTCAGCGGGGTGTTGCCCAGAGCGTTCGGCGCGGCCTTCTTCACACCGCTGTCGCCGCCGCTGCGGCCGCCGGAGCGCAGGTTGCTGTTGAGGTGCTCGTAGTACCAGTAGCCCGCGCCGGCCGTGCCGAGTATGAGCAGCGACACCGCGGCCGCCGTCCACTTGAGGACCTTGCGCTTGCCCTTCCTGGCACGCCGGCGCGGCCCGCCGCGCCGGTGGCCGCTGCCGCCGCCCGCCTCGCCCGGGCCGTTGTCACCGGCATCGCCGGAACCCGGCCGTACGCGCAGGCCCATCGTGCCCGCTTCCTCGTACAGGCTGTCGTCCCAGCCATGATCACGCGGGTGCGGAACGCGTTCCCGCGTCCCCTCCCTGCGCACCCTGCTCTGTCCCACCCCTGGGCCCCCCTCGGATATTCAGGTGCGGCCGTGGGCCCGGGATTTCCGGGTCACGCGGCGCACACCTTCTTGTCGGCTTCTACCTTCTCGATGTCCGGCACCTTGGCCGGGCCGGTGAGGGGCACCCCCGCGCCCTTGAAGTCAGAGCCGAGGATCAGTGTCATCGGTTCCATCTCACCGGCATCCTGTGTCCCCTGCTTGAGCGCCGTCGCGGGCAGACCCATCAGATCCGCCAGCTTCCGGGCCTGGTCGGCCTGGTTCGGGCCGTACTCCAGCGTCGTCGTGGCCTGCTTCTGCGGCGCGTTGCTCTTGTTCGTGGAGCGGTTCACGCCGGCGTCGTTCTGCAGCCAGAGGATCGTGTTCTGGGCCGCGCCGGTGATGCCGCTGCCGTTGTAGACGTCCACCCGGACCTTCGAGGCCTCCGCGCGGGGGCCCTTGAGGAGCGCGGCCTGGGCGTTCGCCTGGGCGTTCTTGGCGTCCTGCTCCTTCTTCTTCACCGCGGTGAGCGAGGTGTCGGACTTCATCAGCGCGAACAGCTGCTGCGCCTTCTCCGGGTGCGGGACGACCGTCGCCTTGATCTTCTCGGCCGGGTTGTCTATGACCGGCAGCGTGGCGAACGTGATGTTCTTCGGGTCGATCGGGGTGAGTTCCTTCGCCAGGTCGGAGAGCTTGGAGATGCTCCCTATGCCGGTGTCGACGGTCAGCGCGTTGGTGGCCGCCTCGGCCAGCCCGTACAGCTTGGTGGGGCTGGTCAGCGTCTCGTCCGACTTCATCTGACGGATCATCGAACTCAGGAACTGCTGCTGGACCTTGATCCGGTCCAGGTCGCTCTCGTTGCCGAAGCTGTGCCGGGTGCGGACGAACGCCAGGGCCTGCTCGCCGGCCACGACCGACTCGCCGGCGGGCAGGTTCAGCTTGGAGTCCTTGTCCTTGACCGGCTTCTTCAGGCAGACCTTCACGCCGCCGACGGCCGTCGTCATCTCCTTGACGGCGTTGAAGTCGGCCATCATGAAGTGGTCCACGGTCAGCCCGGTCAGCTCGGTGACCGTGCGCATGGTGCAGCCGGGGTCGCGGCCCGCCTGGCCGAGGCTGGTGTTGAAGCGGACGTCCCGCTCGCCGGGGATGGACTTCGTGCCCTCGGGCGTCTTGGTCTCGCACTCCGGGATGTCGGTCTTCAGGTCGCGCGGGATCGACATCGCCGTCGCGTTGGTGCGGTCCGCGGAGACGTGGAACAGGATCGTGGTGTCGGCGTGCCCGGGACTGTTCTTGTCGCCGTAGCCGGAGTTGCCGGAGCCGGTGCGCTTGTCCGTGCCGATCAGCAGGATGTTGAAGGCCTGGCCCTTCTTGAACCCGCCGCCGCTCGCCCCGGCCACATCGACCGTCTTGATGTTCCCGTTGAAGTGCTCGTACAGCGCGTACGCGCCCACGGCGCCCGCGACGACCACGAAGGCCGTCACGCCGCCGGTCCACATCAGGACCTTCTTCTTGCGGGACTTCGCCGGCTTGCGCTTGCGGCGGCCGGCCGGCGGTTCGCCGCCCTGGCCCTGGCCCTGGCCCTCGGGGACCCGGCGCCGGCGCTGGCCGGGGACGGGCGGGGCCTCGGGTGCGGCGGAGCGGCGGCGGCCGCCCTCGGGGGCGGGGCCTCTGGGACTCGGGGGAGTGCTGCCGCGCCTTCCGGAGACGGGTGCCGACTGCCCAGCGGAACGGTCCAGTCGCAGTTCGTAGTTACCGGTCCGCGGGTTGAGTACCCACTGGTCGGCGGGGTCGATCTCGTCCGCCCGTCCACGGCTGTGCGCGTCCACGGTTGCTTGAGTCCTCCGTCGGTGCGACGCGGCGCCTCCCCCGGGCGCTCGATGCGTTCGATCCTCGTCAGTGCGCGACCACGTGGTCGCGGCACCGGATCGCGTCACACTATCCGCCCAGTTCAGCGTGGGGCGACGTCCGTGACAAATTCCACGCACCTTACAAGCGGGCAATTCGCTCAAACACCGTTTCCTGCCGGACAGGGTTTGAGCAGCGCTTTACCAATTCACCTGCGAGTGACCGGACGGTCACTTCATGAACACACGCCCTCGGCGGCGTTGCGGCCGGAGAACGTGGGGGTCGGCTCGGGCTCCGGGGTGGCCGGCTCGTACCGTCCGCTGTCGCTCTCGTCGTCCGGGGCGACCTCCACCGGCCGGTCTTCGCGCAGCCGCCTGAACAGTTCGTCCGCTGCGGGTTGCACCAGTTCGTCCCGGTTCGCGTCGTACGTGTACGGGCGCCTCGGCACCGTGAGGAACTGCACCTTCTCCGTCGGCACGCTGCGCATCGAGCGCGCCAGGTCGTACAGGTCCCGCAGCGAGTCCAGGCCCGGATCGGTGGTGAGCGCCTTGGTCGCCGCGTCGAGGACCGGGTACAGCTTCGTCGGGTTCAGCAGGACGCCGTTGCTCTGCACCTTGTTGACCAGGGCGCCGAGGAACTGCTGCTGGCGGTCCATGCGTTCGGTGTCGCTGCCGTTGCCCAGCGACTTGCGGGCCCGTACGAAACCCAGCGCCTGCTCGCCGCGGAGGGTGTGCCGGCCGGCCGGCAGCTTCAGGTGCGCGTCCGGGTCGTTCACCGGCTCCTTCAGGCAGACCTCCACGCCGTCCACGGCGTCGACCATCTTCTTGAAGCCGCGGAAGTCCACCACCATGTGGTGGTCGATCCGGATCCCGGTCAGCTTCTCCAGGGTGCGGATGGTGCAGGCCGTGCCGCCGAACTCGTACGCCCAGTTGAACTGCGCGAACTGCTCGCGCGTGCGCGTTCCGTCCGGTTTGCGACAGCTCGGGATCCGGACCATCAGATCGCGCGGCACCGACATCGCCGTCGCGCTGGACCGCCCCGCGGACAGGTGCAGCAGGATCGTGGTGTCCGAGCGCTGGGTGCCCTTGTCCCGGCCGTACTTGCGGTTGCCGCTGCCGGCCCGGGTGTCCGAGCCGATCATCAGGATGTTCTGCGCCCCGAGCGCCCCCGGGCTCGGGCGCTCCTTCTCGTAGCGGCGCAGCTCCGCCTCGGCGGAGGTGTCGGTGGTGATGTTGGCGTCCAGCTTGCGGTACAGCCACCAGCCCGTGGCGGCCGCGGCCAGCACGACCACCGAGCAGCCGATCGCCGTCCACCGCAGCCAGTGCCGCTTGCGCGAGCGGCCGCCGGGCTCCCCGCCCGGCTCCCCGACGCCCGCCGGCCCGTCCGGGTCGGCGGGGGGCGGGGTGCCTGCGCTGTCCGTCACGTCCGGTCCCGTCCGTCGAGGGGGCAAAGAGGCATCAAAGGCGTGTACCCGCCGATCATGTACCGGCGTTGACGCCCGAGCCCGGGGACTCGGCGCGTCGCTGCGCCGGACGGGTGGCGGGAAATGTCGTGCGTGGTCCTGTCGGCCGGTCGGCCCCGGTGGCCGGTCGGCCCCGTGGCCGGCCGGTCCCGTGCTCAGTCGACCGTGAGCGTGACCCGCTCGCTGTCCACCCGCTTCTCGAGCCCGTCCGCGTCCAGCAGGTCCAGGTTGCGGCAGAGCACGACAGAGCCGCCGGCCGCCAGCGGCGCATACAGCCCCGCCGAGACGCCCTCCCAGGAGTCGTACGAGCGGCCCGTCAGCACCCGCGATCCGGGAGCCAGGCCCAGCTCCTCCGCGTCGGCCCGCGCCCGCTCCACGAGCTGGGCCCCCGTCAGCTCCACGCCGCCGACGGCCAGCGCCGGGGCGTCCGGATCGACCGGTACGAACGGGGCGAACCGGTCGCCCTGGCTCGGGACTTCCACGGCGTAGTCGGCGTATCCGGCCGGCGCGGCCGGGAAGCGGCGGCCCAACGGGGCGAGCGACAGCGCGATCCGCTCCCCGGAGCAGGCCAGGCCCTCCTCGAGCCGGTCCGGGCCGGCGACCACGAGGTCCGCGCCGGCCGGTTCGCCGCCGAGGTCGGCCGTCACGCCGGCGGACGAGCACGCCAGCAGCCAGACGGCGGTCTGCCAGTGGGCCGGAAGCAGCAGCGCGAGCCGGGCGCCGGGCTCGGCGGCGAGCTCGCCCTGGAGGAGATTGGCCGTCTTCGCCACCCAATTGGCGAAGGTGGCCACGGACAATTCGACGCGCTCACCGGTGGCGTCGTCGTAGAAGGTGACCAAGGGGCGGGCCGGGTCCGCGGCGAGCGCGGATCGCAGCAGGTCGGCGGGGGTGCGATCGGTGGCGTTCACCCGTGCAAGGGTACGCGGGCGGGGCCGCGGGGCACCGCCGTACCGGTGACGCGGGTCCTCCGTCGGGGGGAAAGACGCTCGGTTTCCGGGCCTGATCCCGGCGCGCGGATCGGTGGCGGCCTCCGCACGATCTCAGCATGCGTGCCTACCTTGCTACCTCCATCGGCGTCGTGTGTACGGCCGCCCTCGTCCTTCCTCTCGCTCCCGCGGCCGGCGCGGGGGACCTGCCTCCGGGCGATCCCCTCTCCTCGTCCGCCGAGTCCTCCCCACCCTCCTCGCCCTCCGCCTCCTCCCGGGCGGCGGAGGAGAGCGTGGCGGGGGAGACCCAGTCGCTCGAACTCGGCGTCCTCGGCGGCTCCCGCGCGGCCGGCGCCTCCGCTGTGCAGGGGCTGACCCGACAGGACGTCAGACCGTTCTCGCTGGTCGGTGTCGTCTGGGACGACGCCGACGCGGAGCTGCACGGCAGCGTCCAGGTCCGGACCCGGGCCGCCGGCGGCGCGTCCTGGTCGGAGTGGCAGGACGTGGAGAGCCACAACGCCGACGGTGCGGACCCCGGTGCGGAGGAGCGCGCGTCCGGCGCGGTGCGCGGCGCGACCGCCCCGCTGTGGGTGGGTGACTCGGACGGCGTCGAGGTCCGCGTACGGGCCGAGGGCGCCGCGCCGCTGCCGGAGGGGCTGCGGCTGGAGCTGGTGGACCCGGGCGAGGACGCGGCGGCGGACCTCGGCGCGGGCGGACCGCCGGGGGTCCCCCCGGGCGAAGCCCGGGCGAGGTCCCTGTCGTACGCCGCGCCCGAGGGCACGGTGATCCCGGCGCTGTCCCGGCGTCAGACCGAGGCGGCGTACGGGCAGGTGCCGGCCGAGCGGGTCGCGGCGAAGCCGTACATCGGGCCGCGGCCCCGGATCGTCACCCGCAAGGGCTGGGGGGCGAACGAGAAGCTGCGCGAGAAGAAGTTCGTGTACACGAAGAAGGTCAAGGCGGCCTTCGTGCACCACAGCGCGACCGGCAACAACTACACCTGCAAGCAGGCCCCCTCCGTCCTGCGCAGTATCTACCGGTACCACGTCGTGAGCATGCGCTGGCGGGACTTCGGCTACAACTTCGCCGTCGACAAGTGCGGAAACATCTACGAAGGCCGTGCCGGGGGAGTGACCAGGGCGGTCCTGGGCGCCCACACACGTGGTTTCAACACCGACAGCATGGGCATCGCCGTCCTCGGCACCTTCGGGTCGAGCAACCCGCCGGCGGCCGCCACGACCGCGGTGGCGCGGCTGACGGCGTGGAAGCTGGGGCTCTTCGGGGCCAACCCGAAGGCGAAGACGACGCTGACGTCCGGTGGCGGCAACCGGTTCAAGAAGGGCAAGCAGGTCAGGCTCAACGTCATCTCCGGCCACCGCGACGGCTTCTCGACCGCGTGTCCCGGGGCCCGTCTGTACAGCAAGCTCGGTGCCACCCGGACCGCGTCCGCGAAATATCAGGGGCGTGCTTGAAACACGTACACCCCATACGGTCATCGGTCCGGTCATCTGCATAAACTGACCGGTCACATCGCAGGACCAGCGGTGTGACCGGCCCGAGCAGGAAGCAGAGACGACTGGTGACAGAAGCGATCCTCCTCGTCGGCGGCAAGGGGACGCGGTTGCGGCCGCTGACGGTGAACACGCCGAAGCCGATGATCCCGGCGGCGGGAGTGCCCTTCCTCACCCACCAGCTGGCCCGCGCGCGGGCCGCCGGCGTCGAACACGTCGTCATGGCCACGTCGTACCTGGCGGAGGTCTTCGAGCCGTACTTCGGCGACGGCTCGGAGCTGGGGCTGAGCCTGGAGTACGTCACCGAGGAGGAACCGCTCGGCACGGGCGGGGCGATCCGCAACGTGGCGGCGCGGCTGCACTCGGGGCCGGACGACCCGGTCCTGATCTTCAACGGGGACATCCTCACGGGCCTGGACATCCGCGCCCTGGTCGACACCCACGAGTCGTCCGGCGCGGACGTCTCCCTCCACCTGACCCGGGTGGAGGACCCGCGGGCCTTCGGGCTCGTGCCCACGGACGCGACCGGTCGCGTCACGGCGTTCCTGGAGAAGCCGCAGACGCCGGAGGAGATCGTCACCGACCAGATCAACGCCGGGGCGTACGTGTTCCGGCGCTCGGTCATCGACACGATCCCGGCGGGGCGGCCGGTCTCGGTCGAACGCGAGACCTTCCCGGGGCTGCTGTCCTCGGGCGCGCACCTGCAGGGCATGGTCGACTCCACGTACTGGCTCGACCTCGGCACCCCGCAGGCCTTCGTCCGCGGCTCCGCCGACCTGGTCCTGGGCCGCGCCCCGTCCCCCGCTGTCCCCGGCCGCTGCGGCGACCGTCTGGTCCTCCCGTCGGCCCGCGTGGCCCCCGACGCCAAGCTCACGGGCGGCACGGTCGTCGGCGAGGACGCGGTCGTGGGCGCCGGCGCACGCATCACGGGCAGCGCGATCCTGGCGGGCGCGGTCGTGGAACCGGGCGCGGTCATCACGGACTCCCTCGTCGGCACCGGCGCCCACATCGGCGCCCGCACCCACCTCACCGGCTCGGTCGTCGGCGACGGCGCGACGGTAGGCCCCGACAACGAACTCCGCGACGGCGTAAGAATCTGGTGCAACACCACCCTCCCGGCGGGAGCGGTCCGCTTCTCGTCGGACCAGTAGCGGCGGCACCCGCCCCGCTACGCTCGTACGCATGGCCGGACGTTTCGCGCCCCGTACCCCCACCACCCGGGCCACCTTCCGGGGCGGGCACGTGCCCGTACCTCCCGCTCGCGACGGCAGGCGCGCCGCGCGGGAGTGGGCGCTGCCCGAGGCGACCGATCTCGGGCTGACGCTCGGGCCCCTGCGCCGCGGCCCCGCCGACCCGACCTTCCGGGCCACCGCCGACGGCTCCGTGTGGCGGGCCAGCCGGACGCCGGACGGGGCCGGGACCCTGCGGGTGAGCCTGCGGGACGGCGCCGCGCACGCCGACGCGTGGGGCCCCGGCGCCGCGTGGCTGCTCGACCGGCTGCCCGCACTGCTCGGCGCGGACGACGACCCCGCCGCGTTCGTCCCGCGGCACCGCCTCGTCGCCGCCACGCACCGCCGCCGCACCGGCCTGCGGCTGACCCGCACCGGGCTGGTCATGGAGTCGTTGATCCCGTCCGTCCTGGAGCAGAAGGTCACGACCGACGAGGCGTACCGCGCCTGGCGCCTCCTCGTCCGCCGCTTCGGCGAACCGGCCCCCGGCCCCGCCCCCGACGGCATGTACGCGATGCCCGACCCGCGGACCTGGCGGCAGATCCCGTCCTGGGAGTGGCACCGCGCCGGCGTCGACGACAAGCGCGCCGCCACGATCCTGCGCGCCGCCCGCGTCGCGCACCGCATGGAGGAGGCCGCCGCCATGGAGCCGGCCGAGGCCCAGGCGCGCCTGGAGCTCATCCCCGGCATCGGCCCCTGGACCTCCGCCGAGACGATCCAGCGCAGCAACGGCGCCCCCGACGCCGTCACCGTCGGCGACCTGCACCTGCCCGGCATCGTCGGCTACGCGCTCGCCGGCGACCGCGACGCCGACGACGCCGCGATGCTCGAACTCCTCGCCCCGTACGCCGGCCAGCGGCACCGCGCCGCCCGGCTGATCCTGCTCAGCGGCCGCGTCCCGCCCCGCCGGGCGCCGAGGATGACCCCCGGCGACATCGCCCGGCTCTAGGGGGTGTCTACCGGACCTCGACGAACGCGTCGGCGACCCGCACCGGCCGCTCCTTCGGCGCCGCCGCCGGATGCCCGACGGCGACCGCGCCCATCGGGTCCCAGTCCGCGGGCAGTTCGAGGACGTCCCGGACGACGTCACGGCAGAACATCGTGGACGACACCCACGCCGAACCGAGCCGCTCACCGGCCAGGGCCACCAGGAAGTTCTGCACACCCGCCCCCGCCGCGACCACGAACATCTCGCGCTCCGCCGCGTCCCGGCGCGGATCGCCGTAGTGGTGCGAGCCGTCCATCACCAGGCACGGCACCACGAGATACGGCGCGTTGCGCAGCACGTCCCCGCGCCGCACCCGCTTCGCGACCGACTCCTCCGACTTGCCGTCCCGCCGCAGATCCGCGATCCACGCGTCCCGCATCGCGTCGAGCAGCCGAAGCCGCGCGGCCTCCGACTCCAGCAGCACGAACCGCCACGGCGTCGTGTGGTGCGGCGCCGGCGCGGTGACGGCCGCCGCGACGGCCCGCCGCACCGCGCCCGGGTCGACGGGCCGGTCCGTGAACTCCCGCACCGTCCGCCGCAGCGTCACGGCCTCCCGTACGGCCTCGGAGGTCCCGAGCCGGAACATGTCGTCGGCGGGACTGCGTACCAGCACGTGGGCGCCGTCCTGGCCGCCCACGAGGTGCGGCAGGCCCCGGACCACCGCGACGGGCCGCCCCGCCGCCTTGCCCTTCACCAGGTCGCCCGCGGCGGCCAGTTCGTCCGCCGTGGCGACGACGGTCACGTCGAGCGGGTTGCCGTGCGCGTCCGTCCGGCCCCGCAGGTCGTCGAGGACGCGCACGCCCGCCGCGCCGATCGCCACGTCGGTGAGCCCGTTGCGCCACGGCCGCCCGAAGGTGTCCGTGACGACGACGCCGACGTCCACGCCGAGCGCCGCGCGCAGCCCGTCCCGTATCGCACGCGCCGAGGCATCCGGGTCCACCGGCAGCAACAGCACCGTCCCGGCAGGGGTGTTGGAGGCGTCCACACCGGCCGCCGCCATCACCAGACCCTGCCGGTTCTCGACGATCCGCAGCGTCCCGCGCCGGGCCACCACCCGCACCGTCTCCGCGTCGATCGCCTTCTCGCGGTCGTCCGCCGCGACGATCCGTCCCTCCGCCTTGCTGACGATCTTGGACGTGACGATCAGTACGTCCCCGTCGGCCAGGTCCGGCGCCGCGGCGGCGATCAGCTCCGCCAGGTCGTCGCCCGGCTTCACCTCGGGCAGCCCCTCGACGGCCCGGACGCGGTACTCCGCCGGTCCCGCCCCGGTCACCCGCGGACCTCGTCCGCCAGCGCCAGCGCCTCGCGCGCCATCGCCGCCGTCGCCTCGACGTCGGTCATCATCAGCGGCACCGCGCGGCAGCGGATCCCCGCCGCCTCCACCTGCGCCACCGTGCCCGCGTCGACCGTGTCGACGAGCCAGCCGTCCAGCAGCCCGGAGCCGTAGTGCTCCGCCACCGCCGCGGCCGTCGCCTCCACGCCCACCGCCGCGAGGACCTTGTCCGCCATCCCGCGCACGGGCGCGTCGCCCACGATCGGCGAGAGGCCCACCACGGGCACGCCCGCTTCCGCGATCGCCTCGCGGATCCCGGGAACGGCGAGGATCGTGCCGATCGACACGACGGGGTTCGACGGCGGGAAGAGGATCACGTCCGCCTCGGCGATCGCCTCCAGAACCCCCGGGGCGGGCTTCGCCTGCTCCGCGCCGACCGGTACGACCGCCTGCGCGTCCACGGAGGCGCGCAGCTTCACCCAGTACTCCTGGAAGTGCACCGCCCGCCGCTCGCCGTCGGTCTCGATCGCGACATGCGTCTCGACGCGGTCGTCCGACATCGGCAGCAGCCGTACGCCCGGCTGCCAGCGCGCGCACAGCGCCTCGGTGACGGCGCTCAGCGGATAGCCGGCGCCCAGCATCTGGGTCCGGACGATGTGCGTGGCGAAGTCGCGGTCACCGAGGCCGAACCACTCCGGCCCCACGCCGTACGCCGCGAGCTCCTCCTTGACGTGGAAGGTCTCGTCGGCCCGTCCCCAGCCCTGCTCCTCGTTGATGCCACCGCCGAGGGTGTACATCACCGTGTCGAGGTCGGGGCAGACCTTCAGCCCGAACAGATGGATGTCGTCACCGGTGTTGCCGATGACCGTGATGTCGGCGTCCGGGGCGGCCTGCTTCAGACCGCGCAGGAAGCGGGCGCCACCGATGCCGCCGGCCAGAACCACAATGCGCATGCAGTGCAGTTTGTCAGGCGGAGACGATCTCTTCGGCAGCCGGGGCGCATTGCGCCTGGTGCGTGGCCTGATGTGACGCCTCGTGCATGGGCATCTCGGTCAGGCCCGGGTAGTACACGTGCAGGCTGACCGCCGGTTCGAGGGAGTCGTTGACGACCTCGTGCACGTACCCCGGGGCGAACACGCGCTGGGCCCCGCCGGCGAGGGTGCGCCGGCCGCGCTCGGTCCGCTCGGTCAGCTCGCCCTCCAGGACGGTCAGGACACCGGACGAGCGGCCGTGGTCGTGCAGCCCGCTGCCCTGGCCGGGGACCCAGGACAGCAGCCATACCTCGTAGCCGGGCCCGGTGCGGAGCCGGTGGTACCAGCGGGTCGTGGCGTCGTACCGCACCAGGTGGGCCCACTGCGCGCGGTCGGCGGCGAGCTCGCGGGCCAGGCCGACGAACTCGGCCACGGTGGTGGGGTGCTCCTTGGCGGGCTGGAGCAGGTGCGGGACCTCAAGGATGTCGCCCGCGATCTGAAGGTCGCTGTCGCTGTTCATGGGTGCGGTGGTTCCTCGGCAGAACGTTGCAGGTGAGTGCAGGGAAGTGCGGGAGTGACGCGGAGGCGGCGACGCGGAAGAGGCGTCGGCCTCGGGAAGTTCGCTGGAGCGCTTACGGCATCAACAGCTGGAACAGCAACAGCAACAGCGCGCCTGGACAGCGCTGCGGAACCCACGGACGTGGGTCGCGGAGTGCGCTGTGGTCGCTGGCATGGCATCAAAGGTGGCGGGCGGCGTCCCGACTGTCAACTCAATGCCCGATTTGGCGGCAATGTTTCACCTCATCCGGTTACTCCGTGTGGAGAAAGGTTTGCGCAGTCGGAGGGTGGGAGACATGGCGCAGCAGCAGTGCCCGTAAACGCGGCGGGGGCTCCGTGATCGGACTGTGATCCGGATCGCTTCCGTGGCTGGATCGCAACATGATCCACGTCCCGGGCGTCTCTCTCCTCGAGAGAGGGCGGCGTCGTCAAGGCGGTGGGGTGTGTCATGGTTTTTGGCGATTTGAACACTTTCCGCATAGCCTTGGTTCCGCAGAGTGAATACGGGGCCCAATAGCAGATCTCGGCTTGACTCGCGCGGAGCTACGAACTTGTAATTTCACTCGTGTCGTTCGGCCGAAAGGCGACGGCAACGCACGGGGACGCAAATGACGGACGAGGGGCGCACATGACCGAGTTGTTCCAGGAACTGCTGGTCGAGGACGCGGACGACGAACTCGGCTGGCAGGAGCGCGCACTGTGCGCCCAGACCGATCCGGAGTCCTTCTTCCCCGAGAAGGGCGGCTCGACCCGGGAGGCCAAGAAGGTCTGCCTGGCCTGCGAGGTCCGCTCCGAATGCCTCGAGTACGCCCTGCAGAACGACGAACGCTTCGGCATCTGGGGCGGTCTGTCCGAGCGGGAGCGCCGCCGCCTGAAGAAGGCCGCCGTCTAGTACCGATCAGGCCGCCGGGCCGAGGTCGCGGGTCGACGCACCGTCCGGCACCGTCCGGCGTACCGACCGCCGCCGACCGGCCACCACGCGAGAACAGCTGTCCGCCGCCCGTGCATCGCGCACGGGCGGCGGACGCTTTTGTTCAGCCCGTGTGGGCAACCCCTGCGCACGGCCCCGTCCACGACCCCTGTGCACACCCCCTGTCCACAGCCCTTTGTCCACAGGCTGCGAACCCGGCTCCCCACAGCCGTTAGTGTGGGCCTCCGTCCGAGAGCTCCCCACGCCCCCCGCGGGCGACCCCCGGTGCCGGAGGGCCCGTACCTCGATGTCCGCAACTCCCGAGTTTCCGCGCCACGTCGTCACCGCCGTGCTCGTCTCCCACGACGGCGCACGCTGGCTGCCCGACGTCCTCGCCGGGCTGCTCGCCCAGGAGCGCCCCGTCCAGAACGTCATCGCCGCCGACACCGGCAGCGCCGACGACTCCGCCCGCCTGCTCACCGAGGCGCTCGGCGACGACCGCGTGCTCCACCTCGCCCGCCGCACCGGCTTCGGCGCCGCCGTCGAGGAGGCCGCGCGCACCGCGCCCGTCCTCGGCCCGGAGGAGCTCGAGTACCTCAAGCGCCCCAGCGGCTGGGACCCGGTCAGCCGGACCTGGCGCGACGACGCGTACGACATGCCCGAACTGCCGCACGGCGAACCGGTGCAGTGGCTCTGGCTGCTCCACGACGACTCCGCCCCGGCCCCCGACGCCCTCGCCGAACTCCTGCGCGTCGCCGACGCCGACGCGTACGCGGCCGTCGTCGGCCCCAAGCTGCGCGGCTGGTACGACCGCAAGCAGCTGCTCGAGGTCGGCGTCTCCATCGCCCGCAGCGGCCGCCGCTGGACCGGCCTCGACCGCCGCGAGCAGGACCAGGGCCAGCACGACCAGGTCCGCTCCGTCCTGTCCGTCTCCTCCGCGGGCATGCTGATCCGGCGCGACGTCTTCGAGCAGCTCGGCGGCTTCGACCGCCGGCTGCCGCTGATGCGCGACGACGTCGACCTGTGCTGGCGCGCCCACTCCGCAGGCCACAGCGTCCTCGTCGCCCCCGACGCGATCCTGCGGCACGCCGAGGCGTCCGCCCGCGAGCGCCGCACCGTCGACTGCGTCGGCCGCTCCGCCTCCCGCCCGTCGCCCGACCACCACCCCTCAACGACGCGCTTCGCGCGGCAGGGTGCGTCTCCGCACCGCGTCGACAAGTCCGGCGCCGTCTACACGCTGCTCGCCAACACCCGTGGCGCCGCCCTGCCGTACGTCCTGCTCCGGCTGGTCGTCGGCACCCTGCTGCGCACCCTCACCTACCTCGTGGGCAAGGTCCCCGGCCAGGCCGTCGACGAGGTCATGGGCCTGTTCGCCGTGCTGCTGCGGCCCGAGCGGATCTTCGCCGCCCGCCGCCGGCGCAAGAACCCGGCCGTCGCCCCGAACGAACTCAAGGCGCTCTTCCCCGCGCCCGGCGCCACCGTCCGCGCCACCGTGGAACAGGCCGTCTCCAACTTCGGCGGCTCCGACGCCGAATCCGGCGGCTCCCGGCACGGCGTCGTCGAGTCCGGGCCCGGCGGTGACGACGCCGACTACCTGGAGATCGAGCAGTTCGCCCGGCTGAAGAAGATCGCCCGCAAGCCCGGCCCGGTCCTCTTCGCCCTGCTGCTCCTGGTCTCCCTCGTCGCCTGCCGCGGCCTGTTCGCCGGCGGTGCGCTCACCGGCGGCGCCCTGCTGCCCGCCCCCGACTCCGTCGCCGAACTCTGGGGCCGGTACGCGGACACCTGGCACCCCCTCGGCACCGGCGGCACCCAGACCGCCCCGCCCTACCTCGCCGTGCTCGCCGGGCTCTCCGCCCTGTTCCTCGGCTCCACCGGCTTCGCGCTGACCCTGCTGCTCGTCTGCTCGGTGCCGCTCGCCGGCTTCACCGCGTACTTCGCCGCCCGGCCGCTCGTCGAGTCCCGGCTGCTGCGCGCCTGGGGCGCCATCGCGTACGCCTTCCTGCCCGCCGTCACCGGAGCGCTCGCCACCGGCCGGCTCGGCACCGCCGTCCTCGCGATCATGCTGCCGCTGATCGCCCGCGCCGCCGTCGCCGCCCACGGCTTCAACCGGCCCGACCGCGGCAGTTGGCGCGCCACCTGGGCGTACGCCTTCCTGCTCACCTTCACCATGGCGTTCACGCCGATCGTGTGGCCGATCGCCGTCGTGCTCGGCCTGGCCGTGCTGGTGGTGCGCCGCTCCGACCTGCCCGCCTACGGCCTGCGGTTCCTCGCCACCGTCGGCACCCCGGTGCTGGTGCTCGCCCCCTGGTCGCTCACGCTGCTGACCGACCCCGGCGCGTTCCTGCGCGAGGCCGGTCTCGACCTCGGCCCCGGCGCCGCCTCCGCGCTCGACCTGCTGGCGCTCAGCCCCGGCGGTCCCGGCACCGTCGGCGGGCTGCTGCTGCTCGGCGTCGTGCTCGCCGCCCTGGCCGGTCTGCTCCGCGAGGAGCGGCAGTTCGCCGTCCGCACCGCCTGGGCCGCCGCCCTCGTCGGCCTGGTCTTCGCCGTGCTCGCCAACGCCTCCGGCTGGGCGGGCCCGGCCACCCTCGTCTACGGCGCGGCCCTGCTCGCCGCCGGCATGATCGGCGCGGAGGGCGGCCGCACCCGCGTCGCCGCCCACGGCTTCGGCTGGCGCCAGCCGGTCGCCGCCCTGGTCGCGCTGGCCGCCGCGCTCGGCCCGCTGGCGGCCGCCGCCGGCTGGATGATCGGCGGTGCCGACGGCCCGCTGACCCGCCGCGACCCCGTGCAGGTCCCGGCGTTCGTCGCCGAGGAGTCCGGCACTCGCGACCAGCCCCGCACCCTCGTCCTCGGCGGCGCCTCGCCCGGCGAGGTCCAGTACGCCCTGGTCCGTGGCTCCGGCGGCGTCCTCGGCGACGCCGAACTCGCCACCACCGGCGGCGGCGACCCGCGCCTCGACAAGGTCGTCGCGCACCTGGTGGCCGGCTCCGGCGCCGACCAGACCGACCAGCTCAGCGGCTTCGCGATCCGCTACGTCCTGGTCCGCGACGGCGCGCCGCGCCAGATGAGCCGCGTCCTCGACGCCACCCCGGGCCTGAGCCGGCTCAGCCAGCTCGACGGCAGCGCCCTCTGGCGGGTCGACCGCCAGGTCGCCCGCGCCACCATCGTGCCGCCGGCCCGCGGCGACGAGCCCGTCGAGCCCCTGCCGGTCGCCTCCGACCGGGTCGAGGCGCACACGAAGATCCCCTCCGGCCCGGACGGCCGGATCCTGCGCATCGCCGACCGCGCCGACGACGGCTGGACGGCCACCCTCGACGGCAAGCCGCTGACGAAGACCACCGTCGACGGCTGGGCCCAGGGCTTCGAACTCCCCGCCGACGGCGGCCGGCTCGACCTCACGTACGAGGCGCCGCTCACCCACACCGTGTGGGTCTGGGCGCAGGCGTTCCTCGCCGTCGTCCTCCTGGTGCTCGCCCTGCCGGGCCGGCGCCGCGAGATCGACGACGACCTGCCGGAGGAGGACGTCGTCATCCCCGCCCAGGCGATGGAGGGCGACGGCCGCCGCGCCCGCCGGCTGCGCGCCGCCGCCGAGGCGGAGGCCGCCGCCGCGGCGGAGACGGCCGGCGACGCGGAGCCCGAGCCGGTTCCGGTGCCCGCGCAGGCGGAGCCGTACGCCGATCCGTACGGGCAGCAGCAGCCCTACGGCGACCAGCAGGGCTACGACCCGTACGGCCAGGCCCAGCAGCAGTACGCCGATCCGTACGCCCAGCAGGGCTATGACCCGTACGCCCAGCAGCAGGGCTACGCGGACCCGTACGCCCAGCCGCAGTACGGCGATCAGCAGTACGGCGACCAGCAGGGCTACGACCCGTACGGCCAGGTCCCGCAGCAGTACGACGGGTACGGCCAGGGCGACGCCTACGGCCAGGGCTACGGGTACGGCAACGAGACCGAGCAGCGTCCCGACGGGAGCAGCAACCAGTGAAGCGCACCACCCTCTCCCTGATCGCGGCCGCCACCGCCCTCGCCGCCGTCACCGGCTTCGCCGCCCTGACGGCCCCCGATGGCACGAAGACGGCCGACCTGTCGCTGCCGCTCGGGCTGCCCGTCGAGCGCACCACCCTGCTCTGCCCCGTGCCCAGCAGCTCCGAGGTCGCCGAGACCACTTACACCTCGTACACCCCGCCCGGGCAGGGCGCCGGCTCCGCCCAGGGCGCGGGCGGCAAGGGCGACGCGGACAAGCCCGCCGACAAGGCCGAGCTGCTGCCGTCCACGGTCACCCTCGTCGACACCGACCCCAAGAAGGCCGCCGACGCGGCGAAGAAGCCCACGCCCACCAAGCCCACGCTCAGCCTGACCAAGCCCGGCACGCCCGTCACCGCCCAGGTGAACGGCCCCGCCGCCCCCGCCCTCGTCGGCACCGCGACCGGCGCCCTCGCGCCCGGCTGGACGACCCAGCTGTCGACCGTCGTCCCGGCCGGCGGTGCCCGCGGCCTGCTCGGCGTCACCTGCACGCCGCCCGACACCGACGTCTGGTTCCCGGCCGCCTCCACCGCCAAGGAGCGCCAGGACTACGTCCACCTGACGAACCCCGACGACACCGCCGCCGTGGCCGACATCGAGCTGTACGGGCCCGGCGGCAAGCTCAAGTCCGTGCTGACGGACGGCATCTCCGTGCCGGCCCGCTCCAGCGTCCCGGTGCTGCTCTCCACGCTGACCGCCGAGGCCCCCGCGGCCGACGTGACCGTGCACGTGACGACGCGTACCGGACGGGTCGGCGCGGTCGTCCGGGTCGCCGACGACAAGATCGGCAGCGACTGGCTGCCGGCCTCCGCCGACCCCGCCGCCACGGCCGTGCTGCCCGGCATCCCCGCCGACGCGACCGGCGTCCGGCTCGTCGCGTACGCGCCCGGCGACGACGACGCCGAGCTCAAGGTCAAGTTCGTCGGGGCGTCCGGCACGATCGTCCCGGCCGGCGGTGAGTCGCTGACCGTGAAGTCCGGCATGACCGCCGCCCTCGACCTGCCGAACCTGACCCGCGGCGAGGCGGGCGCGCTGATGATCGTCCCGGCCGACCCCAAGCGGCCGACGCCGGTGGTGGCGGCGCTGCGCGTGGTGCGCGGCAAGCCCGGCAAGCAGGAGCTCGGCTTCGTCCAGGCCACCGCGCCGGTCACCGTCCGCGGCACCGCCGCCGACAACCGCGCCGCCAGCTCGACGCTCTCGCTGACCGCGCCGGGCGAGACCGCCCAGGTGAAGGTGACCGCCTCGGCGGGCAGCGGCGGCGGGGCGACCGTCTCCAAGACGGTCACGGTCAAGGCGGGCACGACGACCGCGTTCGCCCCGCCGGTCCCGTCCGGGCTGAAGGGCGGCTACGCGCTGACGGTCGAGCACGTCTCGGGCGGGCCGGTGCACGCGGCCCGGATGCTGGCGCTGCCGGAGGACGGCGTCCCGATGTTCACGATCCAGGCCATCGGCGACGACCGGGGCACCGTCGACGTCCCCACGGCCCGCCAGGACCTGTCGGTCCTCGACGACTGACCTGGCGGGGGTACGGGCGGTCTCGCTCCTTCGGGAGGTCTCGTCCCGCGGTCGGGCTCAGTCCTGCCCGTACCGCGGGTCGACCGACTCCGGGGAG
Organism: Streptomyces solicamelliae; assembly: GCF_045348655.1. Classification (NCBI taxonomy): domain Bacteria; kingdom Bacillati; phylum Actinomycetota; class Actinomycetes; order Kitasatosporales; family Streptomycetaceae; genus Streptomyces; species Streptomyces solicamelliae. The sequence continues at coordinate 2,757,321 of NZ_CP160404.1, read as the reverse complement.
AGGCCGAGGAGATCGGCGACCTGCTCCACGACCACCTCGTGGACCAGCGTCGCCCGCTCCTCGCGGCTCTTCGTACGGATCTCCACGGGCCGCCGGTAGACGACCACCCGGGCGGGGCCGTCCTTCTTGGCCGGCACGGAGCCGCCCAGCGGGACGGTGTCCTCCCGGACGTCCGGCGGCACCTCCATCACCAGGAACTCGACGTCGACCAGCTGAGGGAACCGCCGCTCCAGGCGCTCCACCGAGTCCAGGACCAGATCGCGGAAGGTGTCGGCGCGGCTCGCCGACAGCGGGACCTGGGGCGGCGCGACGGGGCCCCGCATACCTCGGCCGTGGCGGTCCCGCCGGCGGATCCGCGGCTCGGTCGGTCGGGGCGGCACAGAACTGTCCATCACTCACGCAGGGTAGCCCCGAACGGACCGATCGGGCCGTCTCCGGGGGCCGATCGAGCCGCCCTCGGCGTACGGTCGCGCCGAGCCCGAGTACGGTCGCGCCGATCCCGAGTCCGGTCACGCCGTATCCCGAACCCGATCGCGTCGTCACGCGAGCCGATCGCGCGGTCTCCGCCGCCCGGAGGCGCCCGGCGCGCGCCCTCCGCGTCCGTGCGCCGGTGTCCGACCGCCCCCTACGCCGGGGTCACCCCCGCCTCCTCAGGACTGTCGATAGTTGAACATTCCGGCCACGCATGGGCCCGAATCGACACGTCCCCGCGATCGCCTCCCGGGCCGTGGTTGACCGGTTTTCTCCCCATCGCTGTCCGGAACCCGTCCTGCCCCCGACCGCCCTCCCCACCTCCCGCGCAGGTCAGGACCGTCGGGCGGAACGGCCCCGTGGCGGACGTCACCATGCGACACGGTGGAGTGACCTGGTGGAGAGTCGTCGCGGCCCGCTCAAGAGTGCGGTACCGTCCAACGTCGTGAGCCCTGTACGTCGCTGTTCGCGCACCGCGTGCGGCCGCCCTGCCGTCGCGACGCTGACGTACGTCTACGCCGACTCGACTGCGGTCCTCGGCCCGCTCGCCACCTACGCCGAGCCCCACTGCTACGACCTGTGCGCCGAGCACAGCGAGCGCCTCACCGCGCCCCGCGGCTGGGAGGTCGTCCGGCTCTCCGACGGCTCCGCCCCGGCCCGGCCCAGCGGCGACGACCTGGAGGCCCTGGCCAACGCCGTGCGCGAGGCGGCCCGTCCGCAGGAGCGCGCCGCCGAGGCGGGCGGCGGTGGCGGCAAGGGCGGCCGCGGCGGCGAGGTGGGCCGCCGGGGCCACCTGCGCGTGCTCCGCTCCCCGGACTCCTGACACCGGACCCCTGACACCGAGGCTGCCCTGCCCACCGCATTCCTGAAGTACGGAGCACGGACCTCCGGAATCCAGACGGACCCGTTTCGTACGCGCTGTCCCGAAGCCGCCCTGCCGGTCTCCCCGCGGCGGCGGGTAGTTTGGGCGTTCCGTACACGCGCCGCAACCGCGTGCAGGTGACCTCAGGAAGGTGAGTCCGTGGCTGCTGATCTCTCGCAGATCGTGAAGGCGTACGACGTCCGCGGAGTTGTTCCGGACCAGTGGGACGAGGAGCTCGCCGAGCTCTTCGGCGCGGCCTTCGTCCAGGTGACGGGCGCGGACGGGATCGTCGTCGGCCACGACATGCGTCCCTCGTCGCCCGGCCTCGCCGGCGCCTTCGCCCGCGGCGCCGCCGCGCAGGGTGCGGACGTGACCCTGATCGGCCTCTGCTCGACCGACCAGCTGTACTTCGCGTCCGGGCAGCTCTCGCTGCCGGGTGCCATGTTCACCGCCTCGCACAACCCGGCCCGGTACAACGGCATCAAGATGTGCCGCGCGGGCGCCGCTCCCGTCGGCCAGGACACCGGCCTCTCCGAGATCCGCGCCCTCGTCGAGCGCTGGTCCGAGCAGGGAGCGCCGCAGCCCGCCGGGCGGACCGGCACGGTCGCCGAGCGGGACACCCTCGGCGACTACGCCGCGTACCTGAAGTCGCTGGTCGACCTGACGGCGATCCGTCCGCTGAAGGTCGTCGTGGACGCCGGCAACGGCATGGGCGGCCACACCGTCCCCACCGTCTTCGACGGGCTCCCGCTGGACCTCGTCCCGATGTACTTCGAGCTCGACGGCACCTTCCCCAACCACGAGGCCAACCCGCTCGACCCGAAGAACCTCGTGGACCTGCAGGCCCGCGTGCAGGCCGAAGGCGCGGACCTGGGCCTCGCCTTCGACGGCGACGCCGACCGCTGCTTCGTCGTCGACGAGCACGGCGACCCGGTCTCCCCGTCGGCGATCACCGCGCTGGTCGCCGCGCGCGAGCTGGCCAAGGCGCCCGGCGGGACGATCATCCACAACCTCATCACCTCGTGGTCCGTGCCCGAGGTCGTCCGCGAGAACGGCGGCACGCCGGTGCGGACCCGAGTGGGGCACTCCTTCATCAAGGAGGAGATGGCGAAGAGCGGCGCGATCTTCGGCGGCGAGCACTCGGCGCACTACTACTTCAAGGACTTCTGGAACGCCGACACCGGCATGCTCGCCGCGCTGCACGTCCTCGCCGCGCTCGGCGGCCAGGAGGGCCCGCTGTCGCAGCTGGTCGCCTCGTACGACCGGTACGCCGCCTCCGGCGAGATCAACTCCACCGTCGCCGACCAGACGGCCCGGATGACCGCGGTGAAGCAGGCGTACGAGGGGCAGGACGACATCACCCTCGACGAGCTGGACGGGCTGACCGTGACCGCCCCCGACTGGTGGTTCAACCTGCGCGCCTCCAACACCGAGCCGCTGCTCCGCCTGAACGTCGAGGCCCGCGACGCGAGCACCGTCGAGCGGCTGACCCAGCAGGTCCTGGCGATGGTCCGCGCGACGGACTGACGCCCGCCCGCCGGGGCCTCCCGCGTGCCCCGCCCGGGCCGCGCGGGAGGTTCCCCGGCGGTAGGCTGACCTGGCCCGACGGGGCGCCGACCGGACGCCGGGAGGGCGCCGCCACCACGTCTGTCCGAAGGGGACACCACATGCCGCTCGAAGCCGGCCTCCTGGAGATCCTGGCCTGCCCGGCCTGCCACGCTCCGCTGAACGACCGCTCGGCGGACGAGACCCCCGAGCTGGTCTGCACGGGCGCCGACTGCGGCCTGGCCTACCCGGTCCGCGACGGCATCCCGGTCCTGCTCGTCGACGAGGCCCGCCGCCCCGCGTAGGACGCCGCAGGAAGACCGTCGGCCGACGTCCGCGTTGTACGAGTGGTGACGGTGGGACCCGTGGGACCCCGAGCCCGGCCGAAGGGCGGGCGCACCCCACGGACCCGCCCCGCTCCGCCCCGCACCCGCATCCCGGAGGCACCATGCTGGACGAGACCCTGCTCGACGCCCCGGAGGCCCTCGCCCGTGCCGACCGCCGGGGCCTTCTGCGCGCCGCCGCCGAGGCGGGCGCCCGGGTCCGTACCGCCGCCCGGCACGCCGCCGAGGCCGGTATCGCGGACCTGCGCCCCGACGGCCGACCGCGCACCGTCCTCGTCGCCGGCCCCGGCGCCGCCGCCGTCGGCGTCGCCGACCTCGTCGGCGCCCTCGCCGGAGCGGCCGCCCCCGTCATCCGGCTGCGGCCCACCGGCGTCGCCCCCGCCGCCGGCGCCCTGCGCTGGGAACTCCCCGGCTGGGCGAGCCCCCTCGACCTGCTCCTGATCCCCACCACCGACGGCGCCGAGCCCGGCCTCGCGCTGCTCGCCCAGCAGGCGTACCGGCGCGGCATCACCGTCGTCGCCGTCGCCCCGCAGCGCTCCCCGCTCGCCGAGTCCGTCGTCGCCGCCCGCGGCCTGGTCGTCCCGCTGGCGATCGCCCCGCACGCGATGTACGACGAGGAGATCCTCGCCGCCAGCCCCGGCTCGCTGTGGGCGCTGTTCACGCCGCTGCTGGTGCTCCTCGACCGGGTCGGCCTGTTCACCGCCCCGCCCGAGACGCTGGAGAAGGTCGCCGACCGGCTCGACCGCACCGCCGAGCGCTGCGGCCCCGCCATCGCCACGTACGACAACCCGGCCAAGACCCTCGCCGCCGAGCTCGCCGACTCGCTGCCGCTGATCTGGACCGAGGGCGAGACCGCCGGCCCCGTCGGCCGCCGCTTCGCCGCCGTGCTCGCCGAACTCGCCGGACTGCCCGCGCTCGCCGCCGAACTGCCCGAGGCGCTGCCCTCGCACGGCGTGCTGCTCGTCGGCGGCTACGCCGCGGGCGCCGACCCCGACGACTTCTTCCGCGACCGCGTCGAGGAGCCGCAGGCCCTGCACGCCCGCGTCGTCCTGCTCCGCGACCGCCCCGCCGGCGGGCTGACCGCCGCCCCCGCCGCCCGCGAACTCGCCCTCAGCCACGACACGCCGATCAGCGAACTCGAGCCCGCGCTCGAACCGCAGGACGAGCCCGAGGCGGAGGACGGCACCCTCGAAGCCCTCGCCGAACTGCTGGCCGTGACGGATTTCGCGGCCGTTTACCTGTCGCTCGCCTCGGCCGTGGACGCTGCCGGAAGCACCGGGGCAACCGAACCGCCGACCGCGGCGTCCGACTCGACGACGCGCGACGCCGACGGCGGTTCGTGACCGTCCCGAGCCCTGCCCGACGTACCGAGCACGCTGGAGCGCCCGATGGACCGCCTCTCCAACACCGTCCGCCCCTACGCCTGGGGATCCACGACGGCCATCCCGGAACTGCTCGGCACCGCCCCCACCGGTGAGCCGCAGGCCGAGTTGTGGATGGGCGCCCACCCCGGCGCCCCGTCGGTCACCCCGCGCGGGCCGCTCAACGAGGTGATCGCCGCCGACCCGGTAGGCGAACTCGGCGCCGCCGCCGTCGAGGAGTTCGGCCCCCGGCTGCCGTTCCTCTTCAAGATCCTCGCGGCCGGCGCCCCGCTCTCCCTCCAGGTCCACCCCGACCTCGCGCAGGCGCGGTCCGGACACGCCGCCGAGGAGGCCGCCGGCATCCCCGTCGACGCCCCGCACCGCAACTACAAGGACGCCAACCACAAGCCCGAACTCCTCTGCGCCCTCACCCCGTTCGACGGGCTCTGCGGCTTCCGCGCCCCCGACGAGGCCGCCGACCTGATCGCCGCCCTCGGCGTCGACTCGCTCAAGCCGTACGTCGACGTCCTGCACGCCCACCCCGAGGACGCCGCGCTGCGCGAGGTCCTGACCGCGCTGCTGACCGCCGAGCGCCACGAGATGGCACACACCGTCGCCGAGGCGGCCGCGGCCGCCGCCCACCTCGGGGGCGACCACGCCGTGTACGCCGAACTCGCCCACCACTTCCCCGGCGACCCGGGCGTCCTCGCCGCCATGCTGCTCAACCGCGTCCGGCTCCAGCCCGGCGAAGGGATCTTCCTCGGCGCCGGTGTCCCGCACGCCTACCTCAGCGGGCTCGGCGTCGAGATCATGGCCAACTCCGACAACGTGCTGCGCTGCGGACTCACCCCCAAGCACGTCGACGTCCCCGAACTGCTGCGCGTCGTCCGCTTCGAGCCCGGCGAGCCCGGTGTGCTCCGCCCCGAGGCGTCGCCGTCCGGCGAGGAGCTGTACGACACCCCGATCGACGAGTTCCGGCTCTCCCGCTACGTCCGCTCCGAAGGAGCCGTGCCCACCGACATCACCGCCGAGGGCCCGCAGATCCTGCTCGCCACCGCAGGCCGGCCCACAGCAGGCGAAGTCACCCTCGCCCCGGGGGAGTCGGTCTTCGTTCCCGCAGGCGAAAAGACCGAACTGTCCGGTACGGGGACGCTCTTCCGCGCCACGGTCGCCGCCTGAGGTAAAAAGGTGCGGCCGAACAGCGGCCGCGCCCCGGGACCACGGGCCCAGGGGCGGCACCGACGAAGGGAACACACAGACCCATGAGCGCGTCAGGCGGAACCAAGGCGATCGTGGCGGCACTCGCCGCCAATCTCGCGATCGCCGCAGCCAAGTTCGTGGCGTTCCTCTTCAGTGGTTCGTCCTCGATGCTCGCCGAGAGCGTCCACTCGCTCGCCGACTCCGGCAACCAGGGGCTGCTGCTCCTCGGCGGCAAGAAGGCCCAGCGCGAGGCGACCCCGCAGCACCCGTTCGGCTACGGCCGCGAGCGCTACATCTACGCCTTCCTCGTCTCCATCGTGCTGTTCTCCGTCGGTGGCATGTTCGCCATCTACGAGGGCTACCTGAAGATCAAGGAGCCGCACGAGATCGAGCACTGGTACTGGCCGGTCGGCGTCCTGGTCTTCGCGATCATCGCCGAGACGTTCTCCTTCCGCACCGCCATCAAGGAGTCGAACGCGATCCGCGGCGAGCTCTCCTGGAAGGAGTTCGTCCGCCGGGCCAAGGCACCCGAGCTCCCGGTCGTCCTCCTGGAGGACCTCGGCGCGCTGGTCGGCCTGGTCCTCGCCCTCGGCGGTGTCGGCCTCGCCCTCCTCACCGGCGACGGCATCTGGGACGGCATCGGCACCCTGTGCATCGGCATCCTGCTCATCGCGATCGCGATCGTGCTCGCCGCCGAGACCAAGTCGCTGCTGCTCGGCGAGTCCGCCGGCCTCGAGGACGTCAAGAAGATCGAGGAGGCGGCCGTCGACGGCGAGACCGTCACCCGCCTCATCCACATGCGCACCCTGCACCTCGGCCCGGAGGAGCTGCTCGTCGCCGCCAAGGTCGCGGTCCGCCACGACGACACCGCCGCCCAGGTCGCCACCGCGATCGACGCCGCCGAGCAGCGCATCCGCGCGGCCGTGCCGATCGCCCGGGTGATCTACCTGGAGCCGGACGTCTACAGCGAGGCCGCCGCCCAGGCCGGCCCGGACCCGGCCGCCACCCCCGGCGGCCCGGGCCCGACCGCGGACCACTGACGCCCGGGGCACGCACGCCCCGAGACACCCACGCAGGGCCGAGGCCCCGGCGGCCGGAAACGGCTCCCCGGGGCCTCGGCCATGCCCCGCCGCTGCGCCGATCGGTGTAGATTCGTAACGCCAGACGTCGCTGCTGATGGCGGTCGGGCGGCCCGCACGGGCCGACCGAGGGAGAGAGGGCCTCCGACGACTGCACCGCGGGTTTTCCCGGGCATTCGTATGCCCGCTGCCGTGGTGCCGGCGTGCCCGAACGAGCCTCGAAACCCGAACCACGAGGAGCAGCTCCGTCATGACGACTGTCGTCAACCAGGACTTCAAGGTCGCCGACCTCTCGCTGGCGGCCTTCGGCCGCAAGGAGATCACCCTCGCCGAGCACGAGATGCCCGGCCTGATGTCGATCCGCAAGGAGTACGCGGACCAGCAGCCGCTCGCCGGCGCCCGCATCACCGGCTCCCTGCACATGACCGTGCAGACCGCCGTCCTCATCGAGACCCTGGTCGCTCTCGGTGCCGAGGTCCGCTGGGCCTCCTGCAACATCTTCTCCACCCAGGACCACGCCGCCGCGGCCATCGCCGTCGGCCCGAACGGCACCCCGGAGAACCCCCAGGGCGTCCCGGTCTTCGCCTGGAAGGGCGAGACCCTGGAGGAGTACTGGTGGTGCACCGAGCAGGCCCTGACCTGGCCGAACACGCCCACCGGCGGCCCGAACATGATCCTCGACGACGGCGGTGACGCGACCCTGCTCGTCCACAAGGGCGTCGAGTTCGAGAAGGCCGGCGCGGCCCCGGACCCGTCCACCGCGGACAGTGAGGAGTACGGCCACATCCTCCGTCTCCTCAACCGCACCCTCGTCGAGAGCCCGCAGAAGTGGACCCAGCTGGCGTCCGACATCCGCGGCGTCACCGAGGAGACCACCACCGGCGTCCACCGTCTCTACGAGATGATGCAGGCCGGCACCCTCCTCTTCCCGGCGATCAACGTGAACGACGCCGTGACGAAGTCGAAGTTCGACAACAAGTACGGCTGCCGCCACTCCCTGATCGACGGCATCAACCGCGCCACCGACGTCCTCATCGGCGGCAAGACCGCCGTCGTCTGCGGCTACGGCGACGTCGGCAAGGGCTGCGCCGAGTCCCTCCGCGGCCAGGGCGCCCGCGTGATCATCACCGAGATCGACCCGATCTGCGCCCTGCAGGCGGCGATGGACGGCTACCAGGTCGCCACCCTCGACGACGTCGTCGAGACGGCCGACATCTTCATCACGACCACCGGCAACAAGGACATCATCATGGCCACGGACATGGCCAAGATGAAGCACCAGGCGATCGTCGGCAACATCGGTCACTTCGACAACGAGATCGACATGGCCGGCCTCGCGCAGCTCCCCGGCATCGTCAAGGACGAGGTCAAGCCGCAGGTCCACACCTGGACCTTCCCCGACGGCAAGGTCCTCATCGTGCTGTCCGAGGGCCGTCTGCTGAACCTCGGCAACGCGACCGGTCACCCGTCCTTCGTGATGTCGAACTCCTTCGCGGACCAGACCCTGGCCCAGATCGAGCTCTTCACCAAGCCGGAGCAGTACCCGACCGACGTCTACACGCTGCCGAAGCACCTCGACGAGAAGGTCGCCCGTCTGCACCTCGCGTCCCTGGGCGTGAAGCTGACGACCCTCCGCCCGGAGCAGGCCGCGTACATCGGCGTCAAGGTCGAGGGCCCGTACAAGCCGGACCACTACCGCTACTGACGTACCGCGCCCGGTGCGTCCCGCGTGTCCGTGCACGGACACGCGGGCGCCCGGTACGGCCGTCCGTAACGGAAAAGGCAGGCCCCCGCACCCCCGTGCCGGGGGCCTGCCTCGTCCCGACTACCGCCCCAGGAAGCACCCCGAGGATCCGGACCCATGCCCCGCGGCCGTTATTCGCTCTACGATCCGCACGATCACACCCCCCTCGGTGAAGAGCACTTCCACTGCGCGCCCGGCCCCTCCGGCTGGCGCTACGTCTCACAGATCACCGCCCCCTCCGGCGACCACGCAGGCTCCGTCGACCTGGCCGTCGACGAACTGGGCCGCCCGATCCGCCTGGAACTCCACGCCCTGAGCTGGCAGGTCCGCGGAGCCGCCCTCGACGGCGTCACCTGGGTCCGCACGGACCCCACCGGAACCCACGCCACCGAAGGCAATGTGCGCGCCCACGCCTTCACCGGCTCGTCCCCGGCGTTCCTCGTCGCGATCAGTCGTCTGCTGCGTCTCACCCCCGATTCCCCCGCGACCCGCGTACGGCTGGTCGCCTTCACGGATCCGGTCCTCGCCCCCCTCACGGTCGACCAGTCCTGGGCCCTGATGAAGAGTGAAGCGCACGCCACTGACAACGGGGTGCTCATGGTGGACGAGTACCAGGTCAGCGCCCTGGACACGGGCGAGCAGCACACCGTCCACCTCGCCGGCGACGTGGTCCTGGCGGCCCCCGGCATCGAACTCGAGGACCTCGACACCCCGCCGTCGGTCTTCCCCGCCTAGGCGGGCGGCGCGAAGCCCGTCGACGCCGGCGGCCGGGACTGCGTGACCGGCTGGGGAACGGGCTCCGTGGGCGGAGGCGCGGCCTGCGTGACGGGCTGCGGCACAGGCTGAGCGGTGTGCATCGGGGGAGTACCGCCCACCGCCTGCGAACCGTGGGCCTGGGCCGCACCCGCCGCCGGACCGGCCGTGGCGGCCGCCGCGACGGCCCGGCGCGTGTCGCGCGCCTGCCGCTCGGCCACGACACCGGCCAGAAACGCGTCCGCGGGCACCCCGGCCGGCGGGGGCGTACCGGTCCGCGCGACGAGATCGTTCGCGAGCCGCTCCGCCAGCGCCCGCCCGACGTGCGGGTCCAGCTGGCGCGCACGCGTCAGGTACTGCCGTATCGCCAGCCACAGCTCGTCCGGCACCGAGGAGAGATCCAGCTGCGTGAACCGCCCGACGAGCCACGGCGGAGGAGGCGGAACCGGCACGGCCCGCGCCGCGGTCACGCGCTCCCGCACCACCAGCGTCCCGGCGAACACGTCACCGAGCCGCCGGCCGCGCGCCGAGACGAGCGACGCGATACAGGCGACGATGCCCATCGTCATCATGATCTCCGCGACGCCCATCGCCCCGCGCATCAGCGCATGCCGGAACCGGATAGGCCCGCCGTCGTCCCGTACGACCCGCAGCCCGCAGGCCAGCTTCCCGAGCGACCGCCCGCGCGACAGCGTCTCCACCGCGATCGGCCCCCCGACCAGCACCAGCAGGAACGAGGCGATGGACATCGCCGTCCGCGCGGCACTGTCCAGCGAAGACGTCGCCACGGTGAGCGTCACCGAGAGCACCAGGTAGACGACCCACACCACGACGAGGTCGATGAACACCGCCAGCGCCCGGCTCGGCAGCCGCGCCGGCTGCAGCCCCAGATAGACGGCGTCCCCCGTCACAACCCCACTCACGTGCCCACCCTTCGTCGACCTTCTCGTCCCCACCGAACGCCAGTCTGCCAAGCTGGCCCGCAGCGCGCCGCAGTAGTACGGACCCGTCCGCATCCAGTGCCTGGAGCAGCAGCCGATCATGGACCTCGACGTCTACGTCACCGCCCACCGTGCCGAGTGGGAACGCCTCGACCACCTCCTGAGCCGAGGCGGAAAGCTCACCGGAGCCGAGGCCGACGAACTCGTCGCCCTCTACCAGCGCACCGCCACCCACCTGTCGCTCATCCAGTCCAGTTCGCCGGACCCGATGCTCACCGCCCGGCTCACCCAACTGGTCGCCCGCGCCCGCGCCACCGTCACCGGCGCCCGCCGCGCCTCCTGGCGCGACGCCCTGCACTTCCTGACCGCCGGATTCCCCGCCGCCGTCTACCGCTCGCGCCGCTGGTGGATACCCGCGGCGCTCCTTTCCACGCTGGTCGCCGTGATCATCGGCTGGTGGATCGCCGCCAACCCCGACGTCCAGGCCACCATCGGTGCTCCGGCGGAACTCCGCGAGATGACCCGCCCCGGCGGCCAGTACGAGACGTACTACTCGAGCCACCCGGCGGCCTCGTTCGCCGCCCAGGTCTGGACGAACAATGCCCAGGCGGCCGCGGTCTGCCTGGTCCTCGGCGCGTTCCTGGGCATCCCGGTGCTCTGGATCCTGTTCCTGAACATGCTGAACCTGGGCGTCGGTATCGGCCTGATGTCCGCCGCCGGCCGCCTCGACGTCTTCCTGGGGCTGATCCTTCCGCACGGCCTGCTCGAGCTGACCGCCGTCTTCGTCGCCGCCGGAACCGGCCTGCGCCTGGGCTGGACGGTCATCGACCCCGGCCCGACGACCCGCCGCGTCGCCCTGGCCCAGCAGGGGCGTGCGGCGATCGGCATGGCGATGGGCCTGGCGCTGGTGCTGTTCGTGTCGGGCCTGATCGAAGGCTTCGTCACTCCGTCGGGCCTGCCGACCTGGGCCCGCATCACCATCGGCGTCGTGGCCGAGCTGGCCTTCCTCGCGTACGTGTACGTGCTCGGCGGCCGAGCCGCCCGCGCCGGCGAGACGGGCGACGTCGCCCTGCCGGACCGCAGCGCCGAACTCCCGACCGCCGCCTGATGTGCGGAGCACTCCGCTGAGCTGCTAGTCTCCTCTTCGCCCGCAAAAACTGTTGACACAGTCGGAGCGGGGAGGTAGATTCAAACGGTTGCCTCGGACTGGACATGACCGAGGATCACAGCTAGTATCTATCTCACTCCGGTCCGGAATTAAGTTTCCGCGGAGTCACCCTCGATTCCTTATCCGGATCACGAAGCCGATTCGCTCGGCGGAAATGCTTCTGATAAAGTCGAGAAAGCCGGAAGGGCCCCAAGCGAAAGCGAAGGGACCGGAAAGCAGCCGAAAGGCACCGAGGAAATCGGATCGGAAAGATCTGATAGAGTCGGAAACGCAAGACCGAAGGGAAAAGCCCGGAGGAAAGCCCGAGAGGGTGAGTACAAAGGAAGCGTCCGTTCCTTGAGAACTCAACAGCGTGCCAAAAATCAACGCCAGATTAGTTGATACCCCGTCCATCTTCGGATGGTCGAGGTTCCTTTGAAAAGTCCATCCCGCTTGCGGGGTGGCAATACACAGCGAGGACGCTGTGAACGATCGGTCATATTCCGACCGACTCGTTCCGCTCAACGCGAGTGTCACCCGATTACGGGTAAACATTCACGGAGAGTTTGATCCTGGCTCAGGACGAACGCTGGCGGCGTGCTTAACACATGCAAGTCGAACGATGAAGCCCTTCGGGGTGGATTAGTGGCGAACGGGTGAGTAACACGTGGGCAATCTGCCCTTCACTCTGGGACAAGCCCTGGAAACGGGGTCTAATACCGGATACGACTGCGGGAGGCATCTCCTGCGGTGGAAAGCTCCGGCGGTGAAGGATGAGCCCGCGGCCTATCAGCTTGTTGGTGGGGTAATGGCCTACCAAGGCGACGACGGGTAGCCGGCCTGAGAGGGCGACCGGCCACACTGGGACTGAGACACGGCCCAGACTCCTACGGGAGGCAGCAGTGGGGAATATTGCACAATGGGCGAAAGCCTGATGCAGCGACGCCGCGTGAGGGATGACGGCCTTCGGGTTGTAAACCTCTTTCAGCAGGGAAGAAGCGAAAGTGACGGTACCTGCAGAAGAAGCCCTAACTAACTACGTGCCAGCAGCCGCGGTAATACGTAGGGCGCAAGCGTTGTCCGGAATTATTGGGCGTAAAGAGCTCGTAGGCGGCTTGTCGCGTCGGATGTGAAAGCCCGGGGCTTAACCCCGGGTCTGCATTCGATACGGGCAGGCTAGAGTGTGGTAGGGGAGATCGGAATTCCTGGTGTAGCGGTGAAATGCGCAGATATCAGGAGGAACACCGGTGGCGAAGGCGGATCTCTGGGCCATTACTGACGCTGAGGAGCGAAAGCGTGGGGAGCGAACAGGATTAGATACCCTGGTAGTCCACGCCGTAAACGTTGGGAACTAGGTGTTGGCGACATTCCACGTCGTCGGTGCCGCAGCTAACGCATTAAGTTCCCCGCCTGGGGAGTACGGCCGCAAGGCTAAAACTCAAAGGAATTGACGGGGGCCCGCACAAGCAGCGGAGCATGTGGCTTAATTCGACGCAACGCGAAGAACCTTACCAAGGCTTGACATATACCGGAAAGCATTAGAGATAGTGCCCCCCTTGTGGTCGGTATACAGGTGGTGCATGGCTGTCGTCAGCTCGTGTCGTGAGATGTTGGGTTAAGTCCCGCAACGAGCGCAACCCTTGTCCTGTGTTGCCAGCATGCCCTTCGGGGTGATGGGGACTCACAGGAGACCGCCGGGGTCAACTCGGAGGAAGGTGGGGACGACGTCAAGTCATCATGCCCCTTATGTCTTGGGCTGCACACGTGCTACAATGGCAGGTACAAAGAGCTGCGATGCCGCGAGGCGGAGCGAATCTCAAAAAGCCTGTCTCAGTTCGGATTGGGGTCTGCAACTCGACCCCATGAAGTCGGAGTTGCTAGTAATCGCAGATCAGCATTGCTGCGGTGAATACGTTCCCGGGCCTTGTACACACCGCCCGTCACGTCACGAAAGTCGGTAACACCCGAAGCCGGTGGCCCAACCCTTGTGGAGGGAGCCGTCGAAGGTGGGACTGGCGATTGGGACGAAGTCGTAACAAGGTAGCCGTACCGGAAGGTGCGGCTGGATCACCTCCTTTCTAAGGAGCACAGCACCGATTGCAGACAAACGTTCTGCACGGTCAGCTCATGGGTGGAACGTTGATTAGTTGGCACGATTCTTCAGAGTCTCCTGTTAGTACTGCTTCGGCGTGGAACACGGGAAGAACCGAGAAGGTCGTGCTTGGCACGTTGTTGGGTATCTGAGGGTACGGCCGTAAGGTTTGTATCTTCGCGATGCTTACCCCAGTGAACTCGCCTTGTTGTGGCGGGGTGATGGGTGGCTGGTCGTTGCTTGAGAACTACACAGTGGACGCGAGCATCTGTGGCCAAGTTTTTAAGGGCGCACGGTGGATGCCTTGGCACCAGGAACCGATGAAGGACGTGGGAGGCCACGATAGTCCCCGGGGAGCCGTCAACCAGGCTTTGATCCGGGGGTTTCCGAATGGGGAAACCCGGCAGTCGTCATGGGCTGTCACCCACTGCTGAACACATAGGCAGTGTGGAGGGAACGAGGGGAAGTGAAACATCTCAGTACCCTCAGGAAGAGAAAACAACCGTGATTCCGGGAGTAGTGGCGAGCGAAACCGGATGAGGCCAAACCGTATGCGTGTGAGACCCGGCAGGGGTTGCGCATACGGGGTTGTGGGATCTCTCTTTCACAGTCTGCTTAAGCTGTGAGGCGAGTCAGAAACCGTTGATGTAGGCGAAGGACATGCGAAAGGTCCGGCGTAGAGGGTAAGACCCCCGTAGCTGAAACGTCAGCGGCTTGCTTGAGAGACACCCAAGTAGCACGGGGCCCGAGAAATCCCGTGTGAATCTGGCGGGACCACCCGCTAAGCCTAAATATTCCCTGGTGACCGATAGCGGATAGTACCGTGAGGGAATGGTGAAAAGTACCGCGGGAGCGGAGTGAAATAGTACCTGAAACCGTGTGCCTACAAGCCGTGGGAGCGTCGGAACCCTTCGGGGTTCTCGTGACTGCGTGCCTTTTGAAGAATGAGCCTGCGAGTTTGCGGTGTGTTGCGAGGTTAACCCGTGTGGGGAAGCCGTAGCGAAAGCGAGTCCGAATAGGGCGATTCAGTAGCGCGCTCAAGACCCGAAGCGGAGTGATCTAGCCATGGGCAGGTTGAAGCGGAGGTAAGACTTCGTGGAGGACCGAACCCACCAGGGTTGAAAACCTGGGGGATGACCTGTGGTTAGGGGTGAAAGGCCAATCAAACTCCGTGATAGCTGGTTCTCCCCGAAATGCATTTAGGTGCAGCGTCGTGTGTTTCTTGCCGGAGGTAGAGCACTGGATAGGCGATGGGCCCTACCGGGTTACTGACCTTAGCCAAACTCCGAATGCCGGTAAGTGAGAGCACGGCAGTGAGACTGTGGGGGATAAGCTCCATGGTCGAGAGGGAAACAGCCCAGAGCATCGACTAAGGCCCCTAAGCGTACGCTAAGTGGGAAAGGATGTGGAGTCGCAGAGACAACCAGGAGGTTGGCTTAGAAGCAGCCACCCTTGAAAGAGTGCGTAATAGCTCACTGGTCAAGTGATTCCGCGCCGACAATGTAGCGGGGCTCAAGCGTACCGCCGAAGTCGTGTCATTGCAGTACATACCCCCAACGGGGACTGTGATGGGTAGGGGAGCGTCGTGTGCCGGGTGAAGCAGCCGCGGAAGCGAGTTGTGGACGGTTCACGAGTGAGAATGCAGGCATGAGTAGCGATACACACGTGAGAAACGTGTGCGCCGATTGACTAAGGGTTCCTGGGTCAAGCTGATCTGCCCAGGGTAAGTCGGGACCTAAGGCGAGGCCGACAGGCGTAGTCGATGGACAACCGGTTGATATTCCGGTACCCGCTTTGAAACGCCCAATATCGAGCCCATTAATGCTAAGGCCGTGAAGCCGCCCCGGAGCCTTCGGGCAAAGGGGAGTGGTGGAGCCGCCGACCCAAGGTGGTAGTAGGTAAGCGATGGGGTGACGCAGGAAGGTAGTCCAGCCCGGGCGGTGGTTGTCCCGGGGTAAGGGTGTAGGGCGCTGTCTAGGCAAATCCGGACAGCACATAGCCTGAGACCTGATGCCGAGCCGATTGTGGTGAAGTGGATGATCCTATGCTGTCGAGAAAAGCCTCTAGCGAGTTTCATGGCGGCCCGTACCCTAAACCGACTCAGGTGGTCAGGTAGAGAATACCGAGGCGTTCGGGTGAACTATGGTTAAGGAACTCGGCAAAATGCCCCCGTAACTTCGGGAGAAGGGGGGCCATCACCGGTGAAGGAACTTGCTTCCTGAGCTGGGGGTGGCCGCAGAGACCAGCGAGAAGCGACTGTTTACTAAAAACACAGGTCCGTGCGAAGCCGTAAGGCGATGTATACGGACTGACGCCTGCCCGGTGCTGGAACGTTAAGGGGACCGGTTAGCTCTGTTTCGACAGGGCGAAGCTGAGAACTTAAGCGCCAGTAAACGGCGGTGGTAACTATAACCATCCTAAGGTAGCGAAATTCCTTGTCGGGTAAGTTCCGACCTGCACGAATGGCGTAACGACTTCTCGACTGTCTCAACCATAGGCCCGGTGAAATTGCACTACGAGTAAAGATGCTCGTTTCGCGCAGAAGGACGGAAAGACCCCGGGACCTTTACTACAGTTTGATATTGGTGTTCGGTTCGGCTTGTGTAGGATAGGTGGGAGACTTTGAAGCGGCCACGCCAGTGGTTGTGGAGTCGCCGTTGAAATACCACTCTGGTCGTGCTGGATGTCTAACCTCGGTCCGTGATCCGGATCAGGGACAGTGTCTGATGGGTAGTTTAACTGGGGCGGTTGCCTCCCAAAGGGTAACGGAGGCGCCCAAAGGTTCCCTCAGCCTGGTTGGCAATCAGGTGTTGAGTGTAAGTGCACAAGGGAGCTTGACTGTGAGACCGACGGGTCGAGCAGGGACGAAAGTCGGGACTAGTGATCCGGCGGTGGCTTGTGGAAGCGCCGTCGCTCAACGGATAAAAGGTACCCCGGGGATAACAGGCTGATCTTCCCCAAGAGTCCATATCGACGGGATGGTTTGGCACCTCGATGTCGGCTCGTCGCATCCTGGGGCTGGAGTCGGTCCCAAGGGTTGGGCTGTTCGCCCATTAAAGCGGTACGCGAGCTGGGTTTAGAACGTCGTGAGACAGTTCGGTCCCTATCCTCTGTGCGCGCAGGAATATTGAGAAGGGCTGTCCCTAGTACGAGAGGACCGGGACGGACGAACCTCTGGTGTGCCAGTTGTTCTGCCAAGGGCATGGCTGGTTGGCTACGTTCGGGAGGGATAACCGCTGAAAGCATCTAAGCGGGAAGCCTGCTTCGAGATGAGTATTCCCACCTCCTTGAGAGGGTAAGGCTCCCAGTAGACGACTGGGTTGATAGGCCGGATGTGGAAGCCCAGTAATGGGTGGAGCTGACCGGTACTAATAGGCCGAGGGCTTGTCCTCAGCTGCTCGCGTCCACTGTGTTAGTTCTGAAGTAACGAACACGCCCCCCTACGGGTGGTGCGGCGGTTCAACTTCATAGTGTTTCGGTGGTCATAGCGTTAGGGAAACGCCCGGTTACATTCCGAACCCGGAAGCTAAGCCTTTCAGCGCCGATGGTACTGCAGGGGGGACCCTGTGGGAGAGTAGGACGCCGCCGAACAATCATTGTGGGAAAGCCCCGCACCATCTGGTGCGGGGCTTTTCTGCGTTGTGGGTTTCTACCCCATGCTCCATGGGTTCGATCTCCTCGACAGACAGTTCGTCGGGTCGTCGAGGAGATCCAGGTCCATCAGAGGCGGCCGGCCGCCTTCAGTGCCAGATAGGCATCCGCCAGCGCCGGCGCGAGGGTGTCCGGCGTCGCGTCGACGACCGTGACGCCGTGGCGCTGAAGCTGTTCCGCCGTGCGGAGGCGCTGGGCCTGGGCCTGGGCGCCGGCGGCTGCCTCGTACACGGCGTCGACCGTGCCGCGGGCGCGGGCCATCTCGGCGGTGTGCGGATCGGCGACGGAGGCGACCACGACCGTGTGCCGCTGGGTGAGCTGGGGGAGGACCGGCAGCAGGCCCTCCTCGATCGGGGCGGAGTCCACGCTGGTCAGCAGGACGAGGAGCGAACTGCGCGGAGCCTTGGCCAGGGCGGTCGCGGCGAGGGAGCGGGCGTCGGTCTCGACGAGCTCGGGTTCGAGCGGGGCCATGGCGTTGACCATGGCGGGCAGGACGTCGGTCGCGGACCGGCCGAGGACCTGGGCGCGGACGCGGCGGTCGTACGCCAGGAGGTCCACGCGGTCGCCGGCGCGGGAGGCCAGGGCGGTGAGGAGGAGAGCTGCGTCCATCGAGGCGTCGAGGCGCGGGACGTCGCCGACGCGGCCGGCCGAGGTGCGGCCGGTGTCGAGGACGATGAGGATGTGGCGGTCGCGCTCGGGGCGCCAGGTGCGGACGGCGACGGTGGTCTGGCGGGCGGTGGCTCGCCAGTCGATGGAGCGGGTGTCGTCGCCGGGGACGTACTCGCGGAGGCTGTCGAACTCGGTGCCCTCACCGCGCGTCAGCACGCTGGTGCGGCCGTCGAGTTCACGGAGCCGGGCCAGCCGGGAGGGCAGGTGCTTGCGGCTGGTGAACGGGGGCAGGACGCGGACCGTCCAGGGCACCTCGTGGTTGCTCTGACGGGCCGCCAGGCCCAGCGGGCCGAAGGAGCGGACGGTGACGCGGGTGGCCTTGCGCTCGCCGCGGCGCGTCGGACGCAGGACGGTGGTGAGCCGCCGGCGTTCCCCCGCAGGGATCGTCAGTTCGTGTCGGGACGCGGCCTGTTCGGTGCCGGGGAGCCAGCTGCTCGGCGGCCAGGCGTCGCGGACGCGGGCCCGCAGCTTGCGGCGCGAGGGGTTGGTGACGGTGAGCTGCACGGTCGCCTCGTCACCCAGTCGAACTGACGTATCACCACTTCGGGTGAAACGCAGCGCTCGCACTGGCGCGGCCATCGCGTAGTCGCACAGAATTGCGAGGGAGAGGGGCGCGTTCACCGCCAGCATCCCCGTCCAGCTGGGGGCGAGGATGCCGACGGGGAGCGAGCCGATGGCGGCGAGGAGCGCGGTTCGTCCGGTCAGAGCCACGTCGCTGCCTCAGCGGGGGACGGGGACGTGGGCGAGGATCGCGGTGATGACGGAGTCGGGGGTGACTCCCTCCATCTCGGCCTCGGGCCGCAGTTGGATGCGATGACGCAGGGTGGGCAGGGCGAGGGCCTTCACGTCGTCCGGGATCACGTAGTCCCGGCCGGTGAGCCAGGCCCAGGCGCGAGCGGTCGACAGCAGTGCGGTGGCACCTCGGGGAGAGACCCCGAGCGTCAGTGAGGGGGATTCACGCGTGGCACGGCAGATATCGACGACATAGCCGGCAATCTCCGGGGAGACCTGGGTCTTCGCCACGGCGGTGCGGGCGGCTTCGAGTTCGGCGGGTCCGGCGACCGGACGGACGCCGGCGGCCCGGAGGTCGCGCGGGTTGAAGCCGTCGGCGTGCCGGGTGAGGACGTTGATCTCGTCCTCGCGGGACGGCAGCGGCACGGTCAGCTTGAGCAGGAAGCGGTCGAGCTGGGCCTCGGGGAGGGGGTAAGTGCCCTCGTACTCCACCGGGTTCTGCGTCGCAGCGACGAGGAAGGGCTCGGGCAGCGGACGCGGGGTGCCGTCCACGGTGACCTGACGCTCCTCCATGGCCTCCAGGAGGGAGGACTGGGTCTTCGGAGGAGTGCGGTTGATCTCGTCGGCGAGCAGCAGGTTGGTGAAGACCGGGCCGGGCTGGAAGGAGAACTCGGCGCTGCGGGTGTCGTAGACCAGCGAGCCCGTGACGTCACTGGGCATCAGATCGGGGGTGAACTGGACGCGCTTGGTGTCGAGTTCGAGTGCGGCCGCCAGGGAGCGGACGAGCAGGGTCTTCGCGACGCCGGGGACGCCTTCCAGGAGGACGTGGCCGCGGCAGAGCAGGGCGACGACGAGACCGGTGACGGCGGGGTCCTGGCCGACCACGGCCTTCGCGATCTCGGCGCGCAGGGCCTCCAGGGACGCGCGGGCGGCGTCCGGGCTCTCGGCGGTCGCGGGGGTCGGGGCGCTCATGAGGTGCGTACCTCTCTTTCGAGGGCGTCGAGTTGGTCTGCCAGGCGTATCAGGGCGGCGTCGTCGGCGGGAGCCGGGCCGAAGAGGAGCTCCCTGAGGTCGCGGCCGCTCTCGGGGAGACGGGCGGAGACCGCGGGGAGCAAGGAGTCGGGAGCGTGGGCGTCGCGCGGGGCGACGCCGAGGAGGGGGGCGATCCGGGTGCGGGTCGCGGTGCGCAGGACGGTGGCGGCGCGGTCGCGGGCGCCGGCCCTGCGGTAGAGGCGGGCGCGGCCCTCGGTGGTCTCGGAGGCGCGGATGGCCACCGGGAGACGTTCCGTCACGAGGGGGCCGAGGCGGCGGGCGCGCCAGACGGCGGCGAGCAGGGCCGCGACGACGAGCTGCAGCGTGCCCCACAGCCAGCCGGACGGGACGAGCGAGAGGAAGCCTTCGGTGACGTCGCCTTCCTCGGACGACTCGTCGGTGGACCCTTCCGCGAGCGAGGGGTCGGACAGAGAGGGGAGGTACCAGACCAGATGGGTGCGGGAACCGAGGAGTTGAAGGGCGAGGGAGGCGTTGCCCTGCTCGTCGAGACGGTCGTTGTAGAGCAGGTCGGGAGCGCCGAGGACGACGGTGTCGCCGTTGGTGCCCTCGATCTGGACCAGCGTCGGGTCGCCGTCGCTCGGGTAGCAGAGGTGGGCCTGCGACGCGGGGAGCGAGGAGCGGTACGTCACGCCGCCGAGGAGGACGCTGCCGGCGCGCTCGGCGGCCGGGAGGTCGCAGGCGGGCTGCAGGTTGCTCACCGGGGCCTCGGAGGCGGTTGTGACGCCCGGGGCGAGGGTGCCGACGGAGGCGGGGCCGGGCGCGAGGAGGACGGTGCGGCTTCCCGCGTCGGAGAAGGCGGAGGTCAGGGTGCGCTGCTGACGTGGGGTCAGCAGGTCGGGGGTGGTGACCAGGAGCGTGGTGTCGGGGTCGGCGGCGGCCGTGGCCTCGGCGAGGGTGGTGACCGGGGTGATGGTGACGCCCTGGCCCTTGAGGAGTTCGGCGACGGCGCGGCTGCCGAGCTTGTCGGCGGAGCGCGGGTCGAGCCGGCCGTGGTGGTCCCCGGCGCGTACGGCGGCCAGGGCGATGGCGCCGATCACGAGGACGGCGAGTGCGAGGAGCAGTCCGCGGGTGCGGGTCCACACGACGCGGGCGGGTACGGCCGTCGAGGTCGGGCTCGTGGGAGTCCTGCTCATCGGGCGGCCCCCTCGGCGGTGGCGTCGGCGGCTTCCAGCTTGGGCTTCGTACGCTCCAGGGCCTGGTCCAGGCGGGCCACCCGGCGGTACGCGGGCTCGTCCGCGGTGCGGCCGCCGTACGTGACGTCGTCGAAGGTGCGGGCCGCGGCGCGCAGTTCGTCCGCGTGCTCGGGCAGGGCGCGGCCGGCCTCGGCGGCGGCCTCGTCGGAGGTGCGGCCTGGGCGAGGGTCGAGGACGGTGCGCTCCTCCAGGGAGCGGACGACGGCGCGCATGCGTTCCTGGACGGCCTGGTTCCAGCGGCCGGCGGCCGCGTGGCGGTCCGCGGCCGCCCGGTGTTCGGCGGCGGTGCGGGGGCTGTCGTCGAAGAGGGAGTCCGCGGCGCCCGGTGTGCGCTGCGGGGTTCCGAGCCGCCACCACAGGGCGGCGATCAGCGCGACGACGACGACCGCGACGGCCGTCAGCCCGAGCCAGCCGCCTGGGCCGACGCCCGAGGCGGACTCGAAGAGTCCGCCGACCCACTCCCAGAACCTGTCGAGCGCGCGCTGGAGCAGGCTCGGGTCGTTCTCGTGGTACACCGGTTTGGACAGTTCCCGCTCCGCCGCCTCGCGGGCGGGGTCGCGGGGCGTGTCCACCGGCACGTCCGTGCGTACGCGGAGCAGCAGATGCGCCGCGATCGTTCCCCCCGTGGTGATCACCCCGTCAGCTCCCGGAGGGTTGGCCGCCGGGGGCGGGGGACTGACCGCTCAGGCCCGCGGCCCGGGCGAGTTCGATGTCGAGGGCCTCGCGGCGGATGCGCTGGTCGACGTAGAGCAGGACGACCACGCTGGCGGAGATCGGGTACGTGATGGCGGCTCCGATCACCGCGCCGATGCCGGTGACGATCAGGAAGCCCCAGCTGTACTCGGGGGTCTCGCCGCGCATGATGCTGCCGATGAAGTCGCCGTCGAACAGGAGGGCGGCGAGGCCGAACGGCAGGCTGATGAGCATCGTGATCAGCCAGGTCAGGATCGCTACCAGGATCGTGATGCCGAAGATCCGCCACCAGGAGCCCTTGACCAGCTTCGCGGAGCGCTTGAGCGACTCGATGACGCCGCGGCGTTCCAGCATCAGCGCCGGCGAGGCCAGGCTGAAGCGGATGGCGAGCCAGACGACGACGGGGATCGCGGCCAGGCCGCCGAGGGTGGCGAGCCCCGCGCCGCCGACACCGCCGATGAGCACGCCGGGCGTCAGCCCGATCGCCAGGGGTGCCACCACCATGGTCAGCAGGATCAGCGTGAGGCCGAGCAGCGGCAGCAGCCGGGGCCGGGCCTCGTGCCACGCGTCCGCCACCGTCACTCCGCGGCCGAGGACGGAGCGGCTGATCACGATGGTGAGCAGGGCGGAGCTGACCGTCGTGGCGGCGAGGGTGAACAGCAGGGCCGGGACGCTGCCGAGCAGCGAGGCCTGCACGCTGTCGGCGGTCTGCGCCAGCGCCTCGGACGGAGACGCGTCCGGATCGAAGTCCTGCGGAGTCGGCACGAGAAAGCGCTGGACCAGGATCGTCGCCAGCTGGGTGATCACCGCGACCGTGATCGAGATGGCCAGTACGGGACGCCAGTGGGTGCGCATCGTCGACACCGCGCCGTCGAGGATCTCGCCGATGCCGAGCGGGCGCAGCGGGATCACTCCGGGCTTGGCGGCCGTGGGCGCCGGGGCGCCCCAGCCGCCGCCCCAGTTCTGCTGGGGCTGCTGCGGCGGGACCGGACCGCCGCCCCCTGCGGGGGCGGTCGGCGGCGACCACTGGGCCGCGGGCGGCTGCTCCTTCGACCACTTCGCACCGGGCTCGTCCGCGTCGGCGGGGCCGGCGGGCCGCGGGATCGCGGTGTCCTCGCGGCCGTCGGAGGGGTCGGAGGGCGCAGATCCGGGCGAGGCCCAGCCCGGAGTGTCGTTCACGGTCGTCCACCTCGAGTTTCGGTCGCGGGGCCGGCTCACCGAGCCGGCCCGGTCTCAGCGCCCGGCAGCCCTGCGGGGCGGCCGGCCGGCTGCCATCGTGCCACGCGGGGCCCGCCAGCGGGCGGGCCCGGGGATCTCCTGGCCGGCTCGGTCTCGCAGGTCACCGGGTGCAGAAGGGGCGGAGAGCGACCAGTCCGTACAAACTCACGGGTAGAGGGGAGAAGAGGGGTGGGTGAAGGAGCGGTGATCTTCCGGCAGGTCGGGGTACGGTGCTGGCCGGCCACGGGGGCCACGGGGTGACCTGCACGCCTGACGTCGACACCCACGCACGAGGTGACCGGCGCCGGATGATCAAGGGGATCGTCGGTGCCGGCCAGTGAGCTATCTCACCAGCCACCTTGAGACTGATACGGAAATGGGATGATGTCGATATGAAGGGACGCGTTCTCGTCGTCGATGACGACACCGCACTGGCCGAAATGCTCGGGATCGTGCTGCGGGGCGAGGGCTTCGAGCCGTCGTTCGTGGCGGACGGAGACAAGGCACTCGCCGCTTTCCGGGAAGCCAAGCCTGACCTGGTGCTGCTCGACCTGATGCTGCCCGGAAGGGACGGCATCGAGGTGTGCCGGCTCATCCGCGCCGAGTCCGGCGTGCCCATCGTCATGCTCACCGCCAAGAGCGACACCGTCGACGTCGTCGTGGGTCTCGAGTCCGGGGCCGACGACTACATCGTCAAGCCGTTCAAGCCGAAGGAGCTCGTCGCCCGTATCCGGGCGCGGCTGCGCAGGTCGGAGGAGCCCGCCCCGGAGCAGCTCGCCATCGGCGACCTCGTCATCGACGTGGCCGGCCACTCGGTGAAGCGCGACGGGCAGTCCATCGCCCTGACGCCGCTCGAGTTCGACCTCCTGGTGGCCCTCGCCCGCAAGCCGTGGCAGGTGTTCACCCGTGAGGTCCTCCTCGAGCAGGTGTGGGGCTACCGGCACGCGGCCGACACCCGGCTGGTGAACGTGCATGTCCAGCGGCTGCGCTCCAAGGTCGAGAAGGACCCGGAGCGGCCGGAGATCGTCGTGACCGTCCGAGGCGTCGGTTACAAGGCCGGACCGAGCTGATCATGAGCGTAGGCAGTGCTGCTCCGAAGCCCGGGGAGCCGGGAGTCCGTACGGGGCGGACTGCCGGGCCCAGGCGCGGCCCCTCCAGGCTCGGCCGTCCGCTCGGCGGGCGGCTGCTCCAGGACAGGGCACCGGGTGGACCGGTGCTCCGTCTCGTCATGCGCTGGGTGCGCCGGCCGCTGCTGCCGGCCGTACGGCTGTGGCGGCGGAACATCCAGCTGCGGGTGGTCGCGGCCACGCTGCTGATGTCGCTCGGCGTGGTGCTGCTGCTCGGGATCGTCGTCATCGGCCAGGTGCGCAACGGTCTGCTCGACGCGAAGGAGAGGGCCGCCCAGAGCCAGGCCGCCGGTGGTTTCGCCGCTGCGCAGGACCGGGCGAGCACCGCGACCGCGCCGGGCGGCCAGGACGGCGGCCGTGCCGGTTCCTCGGTGAACTGGCGGTCCGAGCTGGTCGCCATGCTCGCCAGCGGCGGGCAGAGCGCCTACAACGTGGTCGCGCTGAGCCTCGAGTCCGAAGGGACCGCGAGCCGCGGCGCCCGCGCCTCGGGCGAGGTCGACCCCACCACCAGCATTCCCGTGGACCTGCGGCACGCCGTGGCGCAGGGCGCGGGCACCTTCCAGTCGTACACGCGGATCCACTACGCCTCCGGCAAGGCGTCCGAGCCGGGCCTGGTCGTGGGCAAGCGGCTCAACGACCGCGAGGGCACCCAGTACGAGCTGTACTACCTGTTCCCGCTGGCGCAGGAGGAGGACTCCCTCGCCCTGGTCAAGACCACCCTGGCGACCGCCGGGCTGTTCGTCGTCGTCCTGCTGGGGGCGATCGCCTGGCTCGTGGTGCGGCAGGTCGTCACACCCGTGCGGATGGCCGCGGGCATCGCCGAGCGGCTCTCCGCGGGCCGGCTGCAGGAACGCATGAAGGTCACCGGCGAGGACGACATCGCGCGGCTCGGCGAGGCGTTCAACAAGATGGCCGCGAACCTCCAGGGCAAGATCCAGCAGCTGGAGGAGCTGTCGCGGATGCAGCGGCGGTTCGTCTCCGACGTCTCGCACGAGCTGCGCACCCCGCTGACGACGGTGCGGATGGCCGCGGACGTCATCCACGAGGCCCGCAGCGACTTCGATCCGGTGACCGCGCGCTCCGCGGAGCTGCTGGGCGACCAGCTCGACCGCTTCGAGTCGCTGCTGGCCGACCTGCTCGAGATCAGCCGCTTCGACGCGGGCGCGGCCGCGCTGGAGGCCGAGCCGATAGACCTGCGCGAGGTCGTGCGGCGCGTCATCGGCGGCGCGGCGCCGCTGGCCGAGCGCAAGGGCGGCCGGATCGTCGTCGTCGGCGACGAGCAGCCCGTCGTGGCCGAGGCGGACGCCCGCCGGGTCGAGCGCGTGCTGCGCAACCTGGTCGTCAATGCCGTCGAGCACGGCGACGGCAAGGACGTGATCGTGCGCCTGGCCTCGGCCGGCGGCGCGGTGGCGGTGGCCGTGCGGGACTACGGCGTCGGCCTGAAGCCCGGCGAGGCGACGCGGGTCTTCAACCGCTTCTGGCGCGCCGACCCGGCTCGCGCCCGTACCACCGGTGGTACCGGTCTCGGCCTGTCCATCGCGGTGGAGGACGCGCGGCTGCACGGCGGCTGGCTGCAGGCCTGGGGCGAGCCGGGCGGCGGCTCGCAGTTCCGGCTCACGCTGCCGCGGACCGCGGACGAGCCGCTGCGCGGCTCCCCGATACCCCTGGAGCCCGAGGACTCGCGGCGCAACCGCGAGCAGGCCGCGGAGCCCCGGGACGGAGCGGACCGCAACCGGCGGCCGGCCGTGCCCGCCCAGCCCGGCGGCGAGCGCCCCGGGCTGACCATGCCCGTCGGCCTGCCCGGCCCGCCGCGGCTGCCGCGCGAGGTGGCCGACCCGACGGCGCTGCCCGGTGGCGTGTCCCGGGTGGTCGCCCGGACGGGCGGCGAGGGCAGTGAGGTGACGAGGACGCCGTCGGCGGCGGAGCGGGAGGACACCACCAGTGGGGGCTGACACCGGACGCCGGGCCCCGAGCCCGGCCGGCGGCACGCAGGACGGTCAGGGCGGGGCGAACGGCGAGCGGGGGTTCGTACGCGCCGACGGCGGCGCTCGGGCCCCGGGTGCTGCGGACGGCGTGCGGTCCTGGCGTGGTGCCGTCGTGCCGCGGCCTCGGTCCGCGCCGGACGCCGGGCGGCCAGGACGGGGCGCGGGTGTCGCGCGCAGTGCGGTCGTGCTCGCTGTCGGCGGCGTGCTGGCCAGCGGGTGCGCGGGCATGCCGGACCGGGGGGACGTGCGCCAGGTGCGGGCCTCCAATCCGGGGGACTCGCAGGTACGGGTGTACGCCGTGCAGCCGCGCGAAGGGGCCGCGCCGGACGAGATCGTCGACGGCTTCCTGGAGGCGATGACCAGTGACGACGCCGGATTCGCGACCGCGCGCAAGTACCTGACCGAGGAGGCCGCGCTCACCTGGAAGCCGGAGGAGCGCATCACCGTGCTCTCCACCGCGCCCGACCGCAAGCAGTCGGACCAGCCGGAGGACCGGGACGCGCGGGAGCTCACGTACCCGATCTCCGGAACGCAGATCGCGACGGTCGACGCCCGGCACGCCTACCAGCCGATGAGCCCTGCCGACTTCTCGCGCTCCATCCACCTGGTGCAGGTGGACGCCGAGGACGGCAAGGGCAACGGCAAGGAGTGGCGGATCGACCGGCTGCCGCCGGGCCTGGTGCTCAGCGAGTCCGACTTCCAGCGCAACTACCGGTCGATCAACAAGTACTACTTCGCCTCCGGCGAGGACTGGGTGGTCGCGGACCCGGTCTACATCCGCAACCGTCAGGACCCGGTCACCCGCATGGATCCGGTGGCGCAGACCGTCAAGGCGCTGCTCGAAGGGCCGACGAACTGGCTGAAGCCGGTCGTCGACTCGCGTTTCCCGACGGGTACGGCGCTGAAGAAGGGCGTCACCACCCTCGCCACGGACGACCAGAGCACCCTCAAGGTGCCGCTCAACGACAAGGCCGAGCACGTGGGCCGCGAGCAGTGCCGGCGGATGGCCGCACAGCTGCTGTTCACGCTCGCCGACCTGCAGTCGGTGCGGATCGAGCAGGTCGAGCTGCAGCGCTCCAACGGCTCGCAGCTGTGCGTGGGCAGCAAGGCGCAGGCGGAGGAGTTCGCGCCGGTCCGGGAGTCCGGCAGGGCGGAGAACGCGTTCTTCGTCGACGGTCACGGCACGCTGATGATGCTGCCCACCGGCGGCAAGGAGGTCGGCAGTCCGAGCGCAACGCTCGGACCGTTCGGCAAGGGCCTCGCGCCGCTGCGGTCCGTCGCCGTGTCCCGGGACGAGAGCCGGGCGGCCGGGGTGAGCCACGACGGCCGCCAGCTGCGCGTCGCGTCGATCATCTCCGACCACGAGCCGAAGCCGGCCAAGGTGATCAGCTCCGCGGTCCGGCCCCAGGACCGGCTGTCCGCCCCGAGCTGGGACGGCCGCGGCGACCTGTGGGTGGCCGACCGCAACCCGCTCAAGCCGCAGCTGCTGATGGTGCCGGACGGCGAGGGCACGGCGGTCCCGGTCCGCACCCCGTGGCTGGGCAGCGGCACCCGCGTCGAGGCGCTGCGGGTCTCCGCGGACGGCGTCCGCGTCGCGCTGCTGCTGAACGAACAGGGCCGTACGACGCTGCAGATCGGCCGGATCGAGCGGCAGGAGGGGCCGGGGGGCCGGCCGGTGGTGTCCGTGGTCGACCCGCAGTTCGCCGCGCCGCGCCTGGAGTCCGTCTCGGCGGTCTCCTGGGCCGGTCCCAGCCGGCTCGTGGTGGTCGGCAAGGAGGCCGGGGGCGTGGAGCAGGTCCGGTACATCCAGACGGACGGTTCGACGTCGGCCACCTCGGTGCTGCCCGGCCTCAACGAGGTCAAGGAGGTCGCCGCGCCGCACGACGACCGCTCGCCGGTCGTGGCGAACTCGCAGAGCGACGGCATCGTGCGGCTCGCGCCCGGCGCGAGCTGGCAGCCGATGATCAAGGCCGGCGCGTCACCCGTCTATCCGGGGTAGCCGGGGCGTCACTCGTACGGGGACGGGCGGCAGGTTTGTTCCGGCCGCCCGGCCCGAAGGAGGAGTGCGGCTTCTTCCGGCCGCCGGGCCCACCCCACCGGCACCGGAATCGAACAGGCCGGTGCGTGGCACGGAGGGTCGCGAACGCCCGCCGCACACGGCCGGCCCGGCCGGTTTTCCACAGCGGTGGCCGGATTCCCCGTACCGGCGGACAGTGGGGTCATGCGGGACTGGTGGCGCGAGATCGCCGGGCTGGTGCTGCCGGTCGCCTGTGGGGGCTGCGGCAGCGCCCGTACTCCGCTGTGCGCGTCCTGTGCCCGGGCGCTGCACGGCTCGGCCGCGCGCCGGGTGAGGCCGACCCCCGAGCCCGCCGGGCTGCCGGCCGTCCATGCCGCCGCGCCGTACGAAGGCCCGGTGCGCGCCGTGCTGCTCGCCCACAAGGAACGCGGTGCGCTGGGGCTCGCGGGCCCCCTGGGGTGCGCACTGGCCGGGGCCGTACGGGCCGCTGCCGGGCCCTGTGCCGCCGCCGGGGCCGGACCTCTGCTCCTTGTACCGGTGCCCTCCTCACGGCGCGCCGTGAGGGCGCGTGGCCACGATCCGACCCGCCGGATCGCGCGGGCCGCGGCCGCCCGGCTGCGGAGCTCCGGCCGGCCCGCCCGGGTGCTTCCCGTCCTGCGCCAGCACCGTGAGCCGGCCGACCAGTCCGGGCTCGGCGCCCGTGCCCGGAGCGTCAACATGCGCGGCGCGCTGGAGGTCGTGCCCGGCGGTGAACGGCTGCTCGGGGCAGGGCAGGTGGTGCTCGTCGACGACCTGATGACCACCGGTGCCACGCTGACGGAGGCGGCCCGGGCACTGAGTGCCGTTCATGGCGCGTCCGTCGATGGATTCACCCGTTCGAGGGCAGCCGTCGTGGCCGCCGTTCCCCGTCCGTTCGAAATAAACCGGAACTACCTGGGAACACGCAACGTTGCAGGTGGTGAGAGGGGAAAAAGACCTCTTCGGAGGTAAGTGCTGGTAGCAGGTGCCGACACCCGTCCGAGCGAGCTATGTTCGGGTGAGAGGAAAGCGAATGCTACGCCTCAGCGAATGCAGGAGTGCGCCTACAGGACAGGAGTTCAAGGCGAATTAACCTCCGGTTGGTGGGGTGGGGATCTTGCCGACTGGGGAGGAGGAGGGTCAAAGTCGCCAGTCCGAGGCTCCGGCGATAGACCGGGGCCTGGTGCAAAGGGAGATGCTCAGCGGCAGCAGAGCCGACCTGAGCGATCCGGGAACGGAGTTCTGCGTGGACATCGTCGTCAAGGGCCGCAAGACCGAGGTGCCCGAGCGGTTCCGCAAGCACGTGGCCGAGAAGCTGAACCTGGAGAAGATCCAGAAGCTCGACGGCAAGGTGATCAGCCTCGACGTCGAGGTGTCCAAGGAACACAACCCGCGGCAGGCCGACCGGTCGGACCGCGTGGAGATCACCGTCCATTCCCGAGGCCCGGTCATCCGGGCGGAAGCAGCAGCAGGCGACCCGTACGCAGCGCTCGACCTCGCCCACGGCAAGCTCGAGGCGCGGCTGCGCAAGCAGCACTCGAAGAGGTCCACGCGCCGTGGCAACGGACGGCTGTCGGCGGCCGAAGTACCGGAGGTGGTCCCGGACGTGGCCACTCTGAACGGAAGCGGCGAGCCGGTCCCCACGGAGGAGCTGGACGGAGTGCCCACCACGATGATGGGCACCGTCGAGGTGAAGGGCGAAGGGCCGCTGGTGGTCCGGGAGAAGACCCACAAGGCCGCCCCCATGACGCTCGACCAGGCGCTCTACGAGATGGAGCTGGTCGGGCACGACTTCTATCTGTTCGTCGACTCCGACAACAAGCAGCCCAGCGTGGTCTACCGGCGACACGCGTACGACTACGGTGTGATCCACCTGGAGTCCGACCCGCTCGCCGGGGAGGACGCCGGCGGTGCCGGCGGAGCGCTCGGCGGCTGACGGCGGCCGACTCACAGTCACCCTCTCGGTGCCCCTGGAACGCCCTGTGCGCCCCCAGGGGCACCCTCGTGCGGCCACGGGATCACCGCAGTGTCGCCCGGGCATGGAATCATGGCCAGCACGCCAACCGGTGCTCCGTGGGCTGCGGTTGGCCGACCGAACACGTACTTCAGGCCACGGCCTTCAGGGGGCGGAACGATGGCGAACAGCTTCGGGCCTGTGCACGGCGGGCGAATGCCCGACGGCGCGGCCACCTTGGAGGGACCGGATCCGGCCAGCGGGGAGTCCCGCAAGGAGCCGATCCGCGTCCTGGTGGTGGACGACCATGCCCTGTTCCGCAGAGGTCTGGAGATCGTGCTCGCCCAGGAGGAGGACATCCAGGTCGTCGGCGAGGCCGGGGACGGCGCGGAGGCCGTCGACAAGGCCGCCGACCTGCTGCCGGACATCGTGCTGATGGACGTGCGGATGCCCAAGCGCGGCGGTATCGAGGCGTGTACCTCCATCAAGGAGGTGGCCCCCAGCGCGAAGATCATCATGCTGACGATCAGCGACGAGGAGGCGGACCTCTACGACGCGATCAAAGCGGGCGCGACGGGCTATCTCCTGAAGGAGATCTCCACCGACGAGGTCGCCACCGCGATTCGCGCGGTCGCGGACGGGCAGTCGCAGATCAGTCCGTCGATGGCGTCGAAACTCCTCACCGAGTTCAAGTCGATGATCCAGCGCACCGACGAGCGCCGGCTGGTGCCGGCGCCGCGGCTGACCGACCGGGAGCTGGAGGTGCTGAAGCTGGTCGCCACCGGAATGAACAACCGGGACATCGCCAAGGAGTTGTTCATTTCCGAGAACACGGTGAAGAACCACGTCCGGAACATCCTGGAGAAGCTTCAGCTGCACTCCCGGATGGAGGCCGTGGTCTACGCGATGCGGGAGAAGATCCTCGAGATCCGCTGACGGGACGGGCGACGCCGCCGCGGCGGGTCGCGACGGGTCGGGCCGCGCCGGGCCGCCGTCAGTCCAGGGCGGCGACGAGCGCGGCCGTCAGCTCGGGGCGGTTCAGCTGCTCGACGCGGACGGAGTCGCAGCCCACCCACTCGGCCGCCTCGCGCAGCGCCCGGGCCATCGGCTCGACGGCCTTCGCGGTGTCCAGGGACACCTGGCGGGCCACCAGGGTGCGCCCCTCGCGGGCCGGGTCGACCCGGCCGAGCAGCTTCCCGCCGGAGAGCAGCGGCATCGCGAAGTAGCCGTGCACCCGCTTCTGCTTCGGTACGTACGCCTCCAGCCGGTGCGTGAAGCCGAAGATCCGCTCCGTGCGCGCCCGCTCCCAGATCAGCGAGTCGAACGGCGAGAGCAGCGTCGTACGGTGCCGGCCGCGCGGCTCGGCCGCCAGCGCCGCCGGGTCCGCCCAGGCGGGCTTGGACCAGCCGGCCACCGTCACCGGCACCAGACCCGAGTCGGCCACCGCAGCGTCGAACTGCTCGCCCTTGAGCCGGTGGTAGTCCGCGATGTCGGACCGTGTCCCCACACCGAGCGCCTCGCCCGCCTGCCGCACCAGGCGCCGTACGCACTCGGCGTCGTCCAGGTCGTCGTGCAGCAGCGTGTCCGGGATCGCCCGCTCCGCCAGGTCGTACACCCGCTTCCAGCCGCGCCGCTCGACGCAGACCACCTCGCCGTACATCAGCGCCCGCTCGACGGCGACCTTGGACTCGGACCAGTCCCACCACTCGCCCTTGTTCTTCGCGCCGCCCAGCTCCGTCGCCGTCTGCGGCCCCGCGGCGCGCAGCTGCTTGATCACCGCGTCGTACGCGCCGTCCTTCAGGTCGTGGAACCACTGCGGCCGTGCACGATAGGCACGGCGGCGGAAGGCGAAGTGCGGCCACTCCTCGACGGGCAGGATGCAGGCGGCGTGCGACCAGTACTCGAAGGCATGGGGTCGTGCCGGAGACGCGCTGTCGGACGCAGCCGTCCAGTACGCGTCCTCGACGGTGCTCCGGCCGACCGCGCCGAGGCGGGCGTACGGGATCAGCTCGTGGGAGCGGGCCAGTACCGAGATCGTGTCCAGCTGGACCGCGCCCAGGTGCCGCAGCACGCCCCGCACCCCGGCCCGGCGGTCCGGGGCGCCCAGGAAGCCCTGGGCGCGCAGCGCGATCCGGCGGGCTTCGTCGGCGGACAGTTCGGCGGCGGGGCGCGGCTGCGGCACGGTCGTCATGTCTCGCAGCCTAGGTCGCGGCACTGACAGTCGGACGCGCGCCGGAAGGCAGGACACCGGCGGTCAGGTGCGCGCCGGAAGGTACGGCAGGGGCGACGGCAGCCCCAGGTCGGACGGCAGCAGCGCGCCGACCCAGCAGTCCCGCAGGGTGCCCTTGTTCGCGATGCCGGCCCTCAGCACGCCCTCCACGGTGAAACCCGCCTTTTCGACGACGGCGCGCGACGGTGTGTTGCCGACCTCGGCCCGCCACTCCAGGCGGGTGCAGCCGAGCGTGGTGAAGGCCCAGCGGGCCAGGCCGAGCACGGCCTCGGTCATGTAGCCGCGGCCCCGGTGCTCCTTGTCCATCCAGAAGCCGATCTCCCAGGTCCCCGAGCTCGGGTGGTGCAGGCCGATGGCCGCCACCGGGCGGTCTCCCGGCCGCAGGCGCACGGCGAAGCTGTACTCGGTGTCGTTGCGCCAGCCGTCCGGGACCATGCCGTTCAGGAAGTACTCGGCGTCGTTCCGGCCGTAGGGCGACGGGACGGTCGTCCAGCGCTGGATCTCGGGATCCTGGCAGCTCGCGTACACCGCCTCGGCGTCCTCGGGGACGAACGCGTCCAGCAGAAGGCGGTCGGTAGTGAGTGTGACGGGCTCCATGACGGGATTGTGGTCGGGCCGTGGTGCCGATGCGAACACTTTTCGGGACTTGCGGCACCTTCCGAGCGCCTCGTGCGTTCTCTTTCCGGGCGGCAGTTCGCATCGAAGCCGGTGGACCTCCCGGTGCGGCGGCCTCCTCGCTTACGATGGCCGGTGCGGCGGGGACCACCTGCCGCGCCCGTGCCAGTGTCCATGACAAGACCCAGTGCCAGGCCCGACCGGCAAGGAGACCAGCCTCAGTGTCCGTCTTCAACAAGCTCATGCGTGCAGGCGAAGGCAAGATCCTGCGCAAACTGCACCGCATCGCGGACCAGGTCAACTCCATCGAAGAGGATTTCGTCAACCTCTCCGACGCCGAGTTGCGGGCGCTCACCGACGAGTACAAGGAGCGCTACGCCGACGGCGAGAGCCTGGACGACCTGCTCCCCGAGGCCTTCGCCACCGTCCGCGAGGCGGCCAAGCGCGTCCTCGGCCAGCGCCACTACGACGTCCAGCTCATGGGCGGCGCCGCGCTGCACCTCGGCTACGTCGCCGAGATGAAGACCGGTGAGGGCAAGACCCTCGTCGGCACGCTCCCGGCGTACCTCAACGCGCTCTCCGGCAAGGGCGTGCACATCATCACGGTCAACGACTACCTGGCCGAGCGCGACTCGGAGATGATGGGCCGCGTCCACCGCTTCCTGGGTCTGAACGTCGGCTGCATCCTGGCCAACATGACCCCGGCGCAGCGCCGCGAGCAGTACGCCTGCGACATCACGTACGGCACGAACAACGAGTTCGGCTTCGACTACCTGCGCGACAACATGGCCTGGTCGTCGGACGAGCTCGTCCAGCGCGGCCACAACTACGCCTGTGTCGACGAGGTCGACTCCATCCTGGTCGACGAGGCCCGTACGCCGCTGATCATCTCCGGCCCGGCCGACCAGGCCACCAAGTGGTACGGCGACTTCGCGAAGCTGGTCACCCGCCTCACCAAGGGCGAGCCCGGCAACCCGCTGAAGGGCATCGAGGAGACCGGCGACTACGAGGTCGACGAGAAGAAGCGCACCGTCGCCATCCACGAGGCCGGCGTCGCCAAGGTCGAGGACTGGCTGGGCATCGACAACCTCTACGAGTCGGTGAACACCCCCCTCGTCGGGTACCTGAACAACGCCATCAAGGCGAAGGAACTGTTCAAGAAGGACAAGGACTACGTCGTCATCGACGGCGAGGTCATGATCGTCGACGAGCACACCGGCCGTATCCTCGCCGGCCGCCGCTACAACGAGGGCATGCACCAGGCGATCGAGGCGAAGGAAGGGGTGCAGATCAAGGACGAGAACCAGACCCTCGCCACGATCACCCTGCAGAACTTCTTCCGCCTCTACGACAAGCTCTCCGGCATGACCGGTACGGCCATGACCGAGGCCGCCGAGTTCCACCAGATCTACAAGCTGGGCGTCGTCCCGATCCCGACGAACCGGCCCATGCAGCGCCTGGACCAGCCGGACCTGATCTACCGGACCGAGGTCGCCAAGTTCGCCGCGGTCGTCGACGACATCGCCGAGCGCCACGAGAAGGGCCAGCCGGTCCTCGTCGGCACCACGTCCGTCGAGAAGTCCGAGTACCTGTCGCAGCAGCTCGCCAAGCGCGGCGTGCCGCACGAGGTGCTCAACGCCAAGCACCACGAGCGCGAGGCCGTGATCGTCGCCCAGGCCGGCCGCCGGGGCGCGGTCACCGTCGCCACGAACATGGCCGGCCGTGGTACGGACATCAAGCTCGGCGGCAATCCGGACGACCTCGCCGAGGCCGAGCTGCGCCAGGCGGGCCTGGACCCGGTCGAGCACGTCGAGGAGTGGGCCGCGGCCCTGCCCGGCGCCCTGGAGCGGGCCGAGAAGGCCGTGAAGGCGGAGTTCGAGGAGGTCAAGGAGCTCGGCGGCCTGTACGTCCTGGGCACCGAGCGCCACGAGTCCCGCCGGATCGACAACCAGCTGCGCGGTCGTTCCGGCCGTCAGGGCGACCCGGGCGAGTCCCGCTTCTACCTCTCCCTCGGCGACGACCTGATGCGCCTGTTCAAGGCCGCCATGGTCGAGCGCGTGATGGCCATGGCCAACGTGCCGGACGACGTGCCGATCGAGAACAAGATGGTCACCCGCGCCATCGCCTCCGCCCAGTCCCAGGTCGAGGGCCAGAACTTCGAGACGCGCAAGAACGTCCTGAAGTACGACGAGGTCCTCAACCGGCAGCGCGAGGTCATCTACGGCGAGCGCCGCCGCGTCCTGGAGGGCGAGGACCTGCAGGAGCAGATCCAGCACTTCATGGACGACACGATCGACGACTACATCCGCCAGGAGACCGCCGAGGGCTTCGCGGAGGAGTGGGACCTCGATCGGCTGTGGAACGCGTTCAAGCAGCTCTACCCGGCCAAGGTCACGGTCGACGAGCTGGAGGACGAGGCGGGCGACCGGGCCGGGCTCACCGCCGACTACATCGGCGAGTCCATCAAGGACGACATCCACGAGCAGTACCAGGCCCGTGAGCAGCAGCTCGGCTCGGACATCATGCGCGAGCTGGAGCGCCGCGTGGTGCTGTCCGTGCTCGACCGCAAGTGGCGCGAGCACCTCTATGAGATGGACTACCTCCAGGAGGGCATCGGTCTGCGCGCGATGGCGCAGAAGGACCCCCTGGTCGAGTACCAGCGCGAGGGCTTCGACATGTTCTCCGCGATGATGGAGGGCATCAAGGAGGAGTCCGTCGGCTACCTGTTCAACCTGGAGGTCCAGGTCGAGCAGCAGGTCGAGGAGGTCCCGGTGCAGGACGCCGCGGAGAAGACCTCGCTCGCGAAGGAGGGCGCCCCGGCGGGTGCCCGTCCGGAGATCCGCGCCAAGGGCCTGGAGGCCCCGCAGCGTCCGGACCGGCTGCACTTCACCGCGCCCAAGGTCGACGGCGACGGCTCGGTCGTCGAGGGCGACTGGGCGTCGGACGAGGCCGCGGCCGGCGACGGGATGACCCGCGCGGAGCGCCGCAAGGCGCAGAAGGGCGGCGGGCGGCGCCGCAAGAAGTAAGCCGTAGGCCCTGGTGAGGGCCGCCCCGGAGGGGCCGGGCGGGTCCGGAAGCGGACCCGCCCGGCCCCTCCGGCGTTCTCCGGGCCCGGGGGACGGCTGGGGGGCAGGCGCGGGCGTCAGCGTGGGCCGCGGGACTGGGCCGGGACCCGGGGCGGGAGGTCGTCCAGTTCGACGGCGGCGCAGCGCCAGCGGTGGTCGGCGGCCGGGCGCTCCAGGCGGAAGGCCATGGCGCGCACGCGCTCGCCGGTGGCCACGACCGCGGAGACCTCCATGACCGTGGCGTCGGCGGCGACGGTGTCGCCCTGGACACGGCAGCGGCGCAGGACCGGCCGTACGCCGCCGAAGGGGACGTCCGGGGCGAGCCGGACCAGCTGCTCGTACGCCGGGCCGACGGTCTGGCCCAGCATCCAGTGCACGGGGCGCTCGCCGCTCAGGACGGCGAGCAGCCGCTCGGCGAACAGCGCGTACGGGGGCAGGGCCCGCGGCGGCGTGCGGCGGGGGTCACCGGGGCGGAGGCCTCCCGGGCGGAGGTTGCCGGGACGGGTGTTGCCCGGGCCCGTGGTGCGGGGGCGGGTGCTGCGGGGGCGGGTGGTGCCGGTCATGGTGGGGGTCCCCGATCCGTCGCGGCCCGGCGAGGGATACCGGGCGGTAACTTCTGTTGGGGATCTTGTACGGGCGGGATCCGCGCGGTCGCAAGGCACGGACCGGGCCGCGGCGGAGGCCGCCGGATTCACCTATCAGAGTGACGTGGGGCGGGTTTGAGCGCTCTGCCGGGCAGAGAGGGAGGGTGACTGCCCGCGCGGCGGTGGACGGGCCGTGGGCGGGCTCCCGCGCCCCGAAGGGGGACCTTCGCACGTATCCTGAGGGCGTTTCCGACTACGAAAGCGGCCAGCCATGCGCGTGTACGTCCCCCTGACCCTCCCCGGACTCGCACAGGCGCACAAGACCGGCGAGCTCGGCCCCGGCCCGCTGACCGCCTACGCCGTCACCCCCGCGCTGCGCGAGTGGTACGTCTCCGACGACATCGAGGAGCTCGAGTACGCGGCGCTCAACCGGGCCGCGGCCGCGTCGCTGCGGATGCTCGCCGGGGACCCCGCGGCCGCGCGCCGCCGGGTCGTCGTCGCGGTGGACGTGCCGGACCGCGAGGCGACCGTCGACCCCGACCGGGGGCTCGACGCGTCCTCGCTCGGCGAGGTCCGGGTCGCCGGCGCGGTGCCGCTCGCCAAGGCGGCCGCGGTGCACGCCGACGCGGACGACGCCGAGTCCGACGTGGCCGCGGCGGCTGCCGCGCTGGGCGCGGCGGACCAGGGCGACGACGACGCCCGGTTCACCGTGGACGGGGCCGAGGACCACGAGCTGCTCTGGTACGGCGTCCAGGAGATTCCCGGGCTGCTCGCCTGACGTGTCAGAGGCTGGCTGTACGGTTTCGGGCCATGGGGAAGCACCTGGTCTGGGACTGGAACGGCACGCTGCTCGACGACATCCACGCGGTCATCGGGGCGACGAACGCGGCCTTCGAGGAGCTCGGGCTCGAGCCGATCACGCTGGAGCGGTACCGCGAGCTATACACCGTGCCGGTGCCGAAGTTCTACGAGCGGCTGATGGGACGGCTGCCCACGGATGCGGAGTGGGTCGTCATGGACGACGCGTTCCACAAGCACTACTGGGCTCGGGCGGATGCGTGCGGGCTCATGCTGGGGGCGGCGGAGCTGCTGGCCGAGCGGCAGGCCGCCGGGCGCACGCAGTCGCTGCTGTCCCTCGCGCCGCACGACCGGCTGATACCGATCGTGCGGCGGCACGGGATCGAGGAGCGGTTCGTCCGGGTGGACGGGCGGGTCGACGCGTCGACGTCCGGTAAGGCGGGGCACATGGTGCGGCATGTGGAGGCGCTAGGCGTCCCGCCCGAGACCGTTGTCGTCATCGGGGACGCGGCCGATGACGCCGTCGCGGCGGCGCATGTGGGGGCGCGGGCCGTGCTCTTCACTGGTGGCTCGCACAGTCGGGCCTCGCTGGCGCGGGTGGGTGTGCCGGTGGTCGACTCCCTTGCGGAGGCGGTCGCTGTCGCGGACGAGTTGGCCTAGGGCCGGGGTTCGCTGTCGGGTACGGCCTGTGGGTGGTCTGCGCCCGGAACGATGGCCCACAAACCGGCACCGTCGCGGGCCCCTACGGCGTGTGTTCCCGCAAGATCTTCAGGAACTCCCTCATCCATGTCGGGTGGTCCGGCCAGGCTCTTGAGGAGACCAGGACGCCGTCGACGACCGCCTCCGTGTCCTGGAACGTGGCCCCGGCGGCCTGCATGTCCAGTTCCAGGGCCGGGTACGACGTGACGCGGCGGCCCTCCAGGCTGCCGATCGCGGCCGTCAGCAGCGGGCCGTGGCAGATCTGGGCGACCGGCTTGTCCGCGTCGAAGAACGCCTTGAGGATCTTCCGCAGCTCCAGGTCGTTGCGGAGGTACTCCGGCGCGCGGCCGCCCGGGATCACCAGGGCGACGTAGTCCGCCGGGGCCACCTCGGAGAACGCCAGGTCGGCCGGCCAGGTGTAGCCGGGTTTCTCGGTGTACGTGTCGTAGCCGGGCTCGAAGTCGTGGACGACGAAGCGCAGCTGCTTGCGCGTCGGCGCCGCGATGTGGACCTCGTACCCCTCCTCCTGGAGCCGTTGGTACGGGTAGAGGACTTCCAGCGATTCCGCCGCGTCCCCCGTGACGATCAGGATCTTCGGTGTCATGTGACGCCTCCGGAGTCTCGTCTTGCGAAGAAGGACATGTGTCGCTGTCCAGAACGTCAAACTTCGCCCCCTGCTTTTGTACACATACGGCTCATGACGAGCCAGGGGTCCGGAGCGATAGGCTTTTCCCGTGATCAGCGCCATACGCCGAGGGGGCAGCGAAGCCCCCGGCCCGCGCCCGGAGTGCCACCGCGCCCGGGCGAGCAGGGCGATCGCTGATCTTCTCCGTTCCGGCCCGTGCCCCATGAGAATGGCCGACAAGGGCCCGGAACTCTTTCATCCCGGCATAGCGTCGACCGCGACCGGACACCCCGCGTCGCGGCGTTGTGCCCTTTCTTTCACCTACGTCACGCAACGGCGCGCGACAGGAGCCAGAGGACATGCAGACCAAGCTGGACGAAGCCAAGGCCGAGCTGCTCGCACGGGCCGCCCGGGTAGCTGAGAACAGCCCGGTCGGGGGGCGACTTCCGACGGGCCCGGAGGGCGGGGAGCGCCCGGACCGGGACGCCCTGTTCGAGTACCTCCAGCGCTACTACCTGCACACCGCCCCAGAGGATCTGCAGGGCCGCGAACCGGTGGACGTCTACGGCGCCGCGATGTCGCACGCGCGGCTGGCCGAGAACCGCCCCCAGGGCACCGCGAACGTCCGGGTGCAGACCCCCACGCAGGACGAGAACGGCTGGACGTCCAGCCACTCCGTGGTCGAGGTCGTCACCGACGACATGCCGTTCCTGGTCGACTCCGTCACCAACGAGCTGTCCCGCGTCGGCCGCGGCATCCACGTGGTGATCCACCCGCAGATCGTCGTCCGCCGCGATGTCACCGGCAGGCTCATCGAGGTGCTCACCACCGAGGCCAAGGGCGAGCTCCCGCACGACGCGGTCACCGAGTCCTGGATCCACGTCGAGATCGACCGCGAGACCGACCGCGCCGACCTCAAGCAGATCACCTCCGACCTGCTGCGCGTCCTGTCCGACGT
Source organism: Streptomyces solicamelliae (assembly GCF_045348655.1). NCBI lineage: Bacteria > Bacillati > Actinomycetota > Actinomycetes > Kitasatosporales > Streptomycetaceae > Streptomyces > Streptomyces solicamelliae. Next base: position 2,717,898 of record NZ_CP160404.1, on the reverse strand, counting down.
CCGCGAGACCGTCGAGGACTGGGAGAAGATGCGCGACGCCGCGCTGCGCATCGCCGAGGGCCTCCCCGAGGAGCCGGTCGCCGACGACCTGCGCCCCACCGAGGTGGAGGAGGCCCGCGAGCTGCTCCGCTGGCTCTCCGCCGACCACTTCACCTTCCTCGGCTACCGCGAGTACGAGCTGGTCAACGGCGACGCCCTGACGGCCGTCCCCGGCACCGGCCTCGGCATCCTGCGCTCCGACCCGCACCACAGCGGCGACGACCACCACGCCCACCCGGTCTCGCAGTCCTTCAGCCGGCTGCCCGCCGACGCCCGCGCCAAGGCGCGCGAGCACAAGCTGCTGATCCTGACGAAGGCCAACAGCCGGGCGACCGTGCACCGGCCCTCGTACCTCGACTACATCGGCGTCAAGAAGTTCGACGCGCAGGGCAACGTCGTCGGGGAGCGCCGCTTCCTCGGCCTGTTCTCCTCGGCCGCGTACACCGAGTCCGTCCGCCGCGTCCCGGTCATCAGCCGCAAGGTCGCCGAGGTCCTCGCGGGCGCCGGCTTCTCGCCGAACAGCCACGACGGCCGCGACCTGCTGCAGATCCTGGAGACCTACCCGCGCGACGAGCTCTTCCAGACCCCGGTCGACGAGCTGCGCTCCATCGTCACCTCCGTCCTGTACCTGCAGGAACGCCGCCGGCTGCGGCTCTACCTGCGCCAGGAGGAGTACGGCCGCTTCTACTCGGCCCTCGTCTACCTGCCGCGCGACCGGTTCAACACCACGGTCCGCGAGAAGCTGACGGACATCCTCAAGGAGGAGCTCGACGGCACCAGCGTCGACTTCACCCTGATGAGCACCGAGTCGGTGCTGACCCGGCTGCACTTCGTCGTGCGCGTCGCGCCCGGCACCGAGCTCACCCACCTGTCCGACGCCGACAAGGAGCGCATCGAGGCCCGGCTCGCCGACGCCGCCCGCTCCTGGGCCGACGGCTTCGGCGAGGCGCTGAACGCCGAGTTCGGCGAGGAGCGCGCCGCCGAACTGCTGCGCAGCTACGGCAACGCCTTCTCCGAGGGCTACAAGGCCGACCACTCGCCGCGCGCCGCCGTCGCCGACCTGGTCCACCTGGAGCAGCTCAAGAGCAGCGGCCAGGAGTTCTCGCTCTCGCTGTACGAGCCCGTGGGCAGCGGCCCCGGCGAGCGCCGCTTCAAGATCTACAAGTCCGGACCGCAGGTCTCCCTCTCCGCCGTCCTGCCGGTGCTCAACCGGCTCGGCGTCGAGGTCGTCGACGAGCGCCCGTACGAGCTGCGCTGCGCCGACCGCACCCACGCCTGGGTGTACGACTTCGGTCTGCGGATGCCCACCGCCAACGGCGACTACCTGGGCGAGGACGCCCGCGAGCGGTTCCAGGAGGCGTTCGCCGCGACCTGGACCGGCGAGGCCGAGAACGACGGCTTCAACGCGCTGGTGCTCTCCGCCGGGCTCGGCTGGCGCGAGGCGCTGGTGCTGCGCGCCTACGCCAAGTACCTGCGCCAGGCCGGCTCGACGTTCAGCCAGGACTACATGGAGGACACGCTCCGCAACAACGTCCACACCACCCGGCTCCTGGTCTCGCTGTTCGAGGCCCGGATGTCGCCGGAGCGCCAGCGGGCCGGCACCGAGCTGATCGACGGCCTCATGGAGGAGCTGGACGGCGCGCTGGACCAGGTCGCCTCCCTCGACGAGGACCGCATCCTGCGCGCCTTCCTCACCCTGATCAAGGCCACGCTGCGGACCAACTTCTTCCAGAAGGGCGCCGACGGCACCCCGCACTCCTACGTGTCGATGAAGTTCGACCCGCAGGCCATCCCGGACCTGCCGGCCCCGCGCCCGGCGTTCGAGATCTGGGTGTACTCGCCGCGCGTCGAGGGCGTGCACCTGCGCTTCGGCAAGGTCGCCCGCGGTGGCCTGCGCTGGTCCGACCGCCGTGAGGACTTCCGTACCGAGATCCTCGGCCTGGTCAAGGCGCAGATGGTGAAGAACACCGTCATCGTGCCGGTCGGCGCCAAGGGCGGTTTCGTCGCCAAGCAGCTCCCGGACCCGTCCGTGGACCGGGACGCCTGGCTGGCCGAGGGCGTCGCCTCGTACAAGACCTTCATCTCGGCGCTGCTCGACATCACCGACAACCTCGTCGGCGGCGAGGTCGTGCCGCCGGCCGACGTCGTCCGCCACGACGAGGACGACACGTACCTCGTCGTCGCCGCCGACAAGGGCACCGCCACCTTCTCCGACATCGCCAACGGCGTCGCCGAGGAGTACGGCTTCTGGCTCGGCGACGCGTTCGCCTCCGGCGGCTCGGCCGGCTACGACCACAAGGGCATGGGCATCACCGCCCGCGGCGCGTGGGAGTCCGTCAAGCGGCACTTCCGCGAGCTGGGCCACGACACCCAGACCGAGGACTTCACGGTCGTCGGCGTCGGCGACATGTCCGGCGACGTGTTCGGCAACGGCATGCTGCTCTCCGAGCACATCCGCCTGGTCGCCGCCTTCGACCACCGGCACATCTTCATCGACCCGAACCCGGACGCGGCCACCTCGTACGCCGAGCGCCGCCGCCTGTTCGACCTGCCGCGCAGCTCCTGGGCCGACTACGACACCGACCTGCTGTCCGCGGGAGGCGGCATCCACCCGCGCACGGCCAAGTCGATCCCGGTCAACGCGCACATGCGGGCCGCCCTCGGCATCGAGGAGGGGGTCACCAAGATGACCCCCGCCGAGCTGATGAAGACGATCCTGCAGTCGCCGGTCGACCTGCTGTGGAACGGCGGCATCGGCACGTACGTGAAGTCCTCCGCCGAGTCCAACGCCGACGTCGGCGACAAGGCCAACGACGCCATCCGCGTCGACGGCCAGGACGTGCGCGCCAAGGTCATCGGCGAGGGCGGCAACCTCGGCGCGACCCAGCTGGGCCGCATCGAGTTCGCCCGCACCGGCGGACCCGTGGGCGAGGGCGGCAAGGTCAACACCGACGCGATCGACAACAGCGCCGGCGTCGACACCTCCGACCACGAGGTCAACATCAAGATCCTGCTCAACGGGCTGGTCGCCGAGGGCGACATGACCGTCAAGCAGCGCAACAAGATCCTCGCGGAGATGACCGACGAGGTCGGCTCGCTGGTGCTGCGGAACAACTACGCGCAGAACACCGCGCTCGCCAACGCGATCGCCCAGTCGCCGTCCCTGCTCCACGCCCACCAGCGCTTCATGCGCCGCCTGGGCCGCGACGGGGCGCTGGACCGCGCGCTGGAGTTCCTGCCCAACGACCGGCAGATCCGCGAGCTGCTCAACACCTCCCGGGGTCTGAGCCAGCCGGAGCTCGCCGTGCTGCTCGCCTACACCAAGATCACGGTGGCGGACGAGCTGATCGGCACCGACCTGCCCGACGACCCGTACCTGCGGGGTCTGCTGCACGCGTACTTCCCGACGCAGCTGCGCGAGAAGTTCGCCGAGGCGGTCGACAACCACCCGCTGCGCCGCGAGATCGTCACCACGGTCCTGGTCAACGACACCGTCAACAGCGGTGGTTCGACCTTCCTGCACCGCCTCCGCGAGGAGACCGGCGCGTCGCTCGAGGAGATCGTCCGCGCGCAGGCGGCCGCCCGCGCCATCTTCCGGCTCGGTGAGGTCTGGGACGCGGTCGAGGCCCTCGACAACAAGGTGCCGGCCGACGTGCAGACCCGGATGCGGCTGCACTCGCGGCGGCTCGTCGAGCGCGGCACGCGCTGGCTGCTCGGCAACCGGCCGCAGCCGCTGGAGCTGGCCGAGACGATCGCGTTCTTCTCCGAGCGGGTCGAGCAGGTCTGGGCGAAGCTGCCGCAGCTGCTGCGCGGCTCGGACCTGGAGTGGTACCAGTCGATCCTCGACGAGCTGACCGCGGTGGGCGTGCCGGAGGAACTGGCGCTGCGGGTCGCGGGCTTCTCGTCCGCCTTCCCGACGCTCGACGTGGTCGCCACCGCGGACCGCACCGACAAGGACCCGCTGGCGGTCGCCGAGGTCTACTACGACCTGGCCGACCGGCTGCGGATCACCGAGCTGATGGACCGGATCATCGAGCTGCCGCGCAACGACCGCTGGCAGTCGATGGCCCGCGCCTCGATCCGCGAGGACCTGTTCGCCGCGCACGCCGCGCTCACCGCGGACGTGCTGGGCGCCGGGAACGGCACCTCCACGCCGGAGGAGCGGTTCAAGGCGTGGGAGCAGAACAACGCGGCGCTGCTGGGCCGGGCGCGGAGCACGCTGGAGGAGATCCAGGGCTCGGACGACTTCGACCTGGCGAACCTGTCGGTGGCGATGCGGACCATCCGCACGCTGCTGCGCACGCACGGCTAGCCGACGGCTCGACGAAGGGGCGCCCCCGCCGGATCTCTCCGGCGGGGGCGCCCCTCGTCGTCCGCCGCTCAACCCCTCGGCTCGCCGACCGACGTCCGCCACAGGGCCCGGCAGGCCAGGAACCCGGCGGCGAGCAGCAGCCCGTTGCGGGCGACCATGACGGCGAGCCCGGCCGGGGTGCCGGAGAGGACGTCCTCGTACAGCACGGGGTACGCGAGCGCGCTCAGCGCGGTCGCGGGCAGGAGCAGCAGCGCCGCCGGGCGCATCACGGTCTCCCGGCAGGTCAGGCAGACGGCGGCGAGGCCGAGCAGCCAGATCATGTACTGGGGGCTGATCACCCGGCTGGTCAGGGTGAACAGCAGCACCGCGGCGAAGGCCGCGTCCAGCGGGGTCGCCGCGGTCCAGCGGCGGGCCCGCACCCGCCAGACGACCAGCCAGCAGCAGGCGGCCAGCGTGGCGAGCAGTGCGAGCACCTCGACGTACGAGATGTGCGGGCCGACGTACTCGAACGCGCCGTAGCGGTACTGGATCCGGCCCGGCCAGAGCCCGGCGGCGCGGGCCAGGGCGAGCGCGGTGCCGCCGAGCGACTCGATCTGGATGCCGCGGGCGCCCTGCTGGAGCAGGAAGTCCAGGGAGTGCCGGAACAGCACGCCCAGGGTGATCAGCAGCGCGACCGCGGTGGAGCAGGCGGCCGTCCACGCCTCCCGGGTGGAGCGGCCGCGGGGCGTTCCGATGAGGGTGAGCGCCGGCCACACCTTGATCATCGCGCCGAGGCCGGCGAGCGTGCCGCCGAGCGCGGGCCGGGAGCGCAGCGCGAGGACGGCGAGCACGGCGACCGCGGTGGTCTGGACGTCGTACCGGGCGAGCGGGATGTGCAGCAGCAGCGGCAGCCCGCAGACCCACATCCAGGCGCCGTGCGTGACGCGGGCGCTGTCGGCGCGGGCGAGGGCCAGGGCGACGACGGCGTCGGCGAGCAGGGTGAGGCCGACGAAGGCCTGGAAGTACGTGAACCAGGGCAGCGCGGCGGGGGAGCCGATGACGAGGGCGGCGCCGGGCGGGTACTGCCAGGTGGGGTCGTCGGGCGGGAAGGTGCCGTGGGCGAGCCGGTCGTACCAGAACCGGTAGAGCACGTGCACCTCGCGGCCGACGCCGCCGATGCCGAGGCTGTCCCGCCACAGCAGCACCAGCATGCCGAGCCGGGTGAGGACCCAGACGGAGGCGAGCGCGATGTGGGGCGTGTGGCTGGTGGCGACGTAGGACGCGGCGGTGAACGTCTCCGACTCGAACGGCGAGCGGGTCAGGGAGGGCGGCGGGGCGGTGGTACGGCCGGTGGCCCCGGTCGCCTCCTCGGCACCGTCTCCGGACCGGAACCCGCCGCTTCCGCCGGACCTGCCGCGTCCGACGGACCTGCCGCGTCCGACGGCCCGGCGGGCGCGGCGCAGGGCGTTGGTGCGGCGGGTGGGAGCGCGGGCGTCCGTGGGAGCGGGCGGTGCGGCGGCGTCCGGCGGGGCGGCGGCGAGTGCGCCGGCTTCCGCCGGGCCGGGGGCGGTCGCGCGCGCGCCGATCCGGCCTGCGTGCGTCGCGTGGGTATCCATGGCGTCGGCCGGGCGTTCGTCGGCACCTGGGGCGGCAGGAGGGGGCGCGCCCGCGCGCGTCAGGCCTGGGCCCGTCGTGCGCGCGTCGAGCCGGCCCGTCGTCGTCGCGTGGGTGTCCGGCCGGGAGGTGGTCTCGTCGGGGGGCGGTTCGGGCGGGGCGGGGGTGTGATCGTTCGTCATCAACGCCGCACTCTAGTCCGGTTCGCCCTTTAACTCCCGGTCTTTGCCGTCCGGCTCCCGCGCTCGGCCGCCTTCTTGGTGAACTCCTCGTACGCCCCGACCACCTCCGCCGCCGGTCCGTCCATCCGCAGCGTGCCCGCCTCCAGCCAGAGCGCGCGGTCGCAGGTCCGGGTGATCGTCGCGTTGCTGTGGCTGACCAGGAACACCGTGCCCGCCTCCGCGCGCAGCTCGTCGATCCGCTCCTGGCTGCGGGCCCGGAACCTCGCGTCGCCGGTCGACAGCGCCTCGTCGATCAGCAGCACGTCGTGCGACCTGGCGGCGGCGATCGAGAAGCGCAGCCGCGCGCCCATCCCGGAGGAGTACGTGCGCATGGGGCGGGAGACGGCATCGTCCTTCTCGTTGATCCCGGAGAAGTCCACGATCTCCTGGTAGCGGGCCGTGATCTCGGCGCGGCTCATCCCCATCGCCAGGCCGCCGAGGATCACGTTCCGCTCGCCCGTCAGGTCGTTCATCAGGGCCGCGTTCACGCCGAGGAGGGCGGGCCGGCCCTGGGTGTAGACATGGCCCCGGTTCACCGGGAGCAGCCCGGCGACCGCCTTGAGCAGCGTCGACTTGCCGGAGCCGTTCGAGCCGATCAGGCCGATCGCCTCGCCCCGGTACGCGGCGAAGCTCACGCCTCTGACCGCGTGGACCTGGCGAGCGGTGGGGCTCTGGCGGCGCGACACGAGGCGGCGCAGGGCCGCTGCGGCGCCTGCCTTCGGCGCCCGCCCGCCCTGGACGGTGTACGTGACGTGCGCGTCGTCCACGACGACGGTCGGGGTGCGTTCGGTGAGGTCCTGCCGGTCCTCGATGTCAGCCACGGCCGTACGTCTCCTCTCCCTGCCAGAACCAGACGAAGCCGCCCACGAAGGCGAGCACGGCCCAGCCGGCGGCCAGGGCCCAGGCGTACGGCGGCAGCTGCGCCGCGGTGAAGCTGTCCACCAGGGCGTACCGCACGAGGTCGATGTACAGCGCAGCCGGGTTGGCCTGCAGCGCGGTGACGGCCGCGTCCGGGAGCCGGCCCGCCCCGGCGAGGTGGTGCAGCGACCACATGACACCCGACGCGTACATCCAGGTCCGCAGGACGAACGGCATCAGCTGCGAGACGTCCGGGGTGCGGGCGGCGAGCCGGGCCATCACGAGCGCGAGCCCGGTGTTGAACAGCGCCTGCAGGGCCAGCGCCGGGACGGCGAGCAGCCAGGTCGGGTCGGGGAACTCGCCGAAGCAGCACAGGATGACGGCCAGCGCGCCCAGCGAGAAGGCCAGTTGCTGGAGCTGCTGGAGCGCGAGCGCCACGGGGAGGCTCGCGCGGGGGAAGTGCAGGGCGCGGACCAGCCCCAGGTTCCCGCTGATCGCGCGGGTGCCGGCGAGCACCGACTGGGCGGTGAAGGTCCAGACGAAGACGCCGGTGAGGAGGAACGGCACGTAGTCCGGGACGCCGTGCCGGACGTCCATGATCACGCCGAAGACGACGTAGTACACGGCCGCGTTGAGCAGCGGCGTCATCAGCTGCCACAGCTGGCCCAGCCTCGCCTGGCTGTACTGCGCGGTCAGCCGCGCGGTCGCGAACGCGGCGATGAAGTGCCGGCGCGACCAGAGCTGCCGGACGTACGCGGGCAGGCCCGGCCGCGCGCCGCTCACGGTCAGTCCGTGGCGCAGGGCGAGGGCGCGCAGGTCCCCGGGCGTCGGCGGCGCCTGCGGCGGGGTGTCGAGGAGGAGGGTCACGGGCTCGCTTTCGCTCGGAGGCGAGGACGACGGCGGCGATGGCGGCGACGTACGGCACACGGCACGGAGCGGCGCATCGACGGCGTTGCGACGGAACGGGTCCGTATCGTCGTGACGTGAGCGTAGGCCCCATGACGTCGGAACGCAACCGTCTCGTCGTGACGTGGTCGTGGCATCATCCTGTGCATGACCACACCTCCCGGCTCCGGAGCCTCCCGCCGCACCCCCGCCGGCGCGGCCGTGCTGCGCGAGGACGTCACCGACGCGATCCGCGCCGCCGTCTTCGAGGAACTGGCCGCCGTCGGCTTCGCCCGGATGTCGATCGAGGGCATCGCGCGCCGCGCGGGCGTGGGCAAGACCGCCGTCTACCGGCGCTGGAAGTCCAAGCTGTCCCTCGTCCTCGACCTCGTCGGCGCGGTCGCCGTCCAGGGCCTGCCCGCACCCCGGACCGGCTCGCTCCACGGTGACGTGCGCGCCCTCCTGGAGGTTGCCGCGCATGCCCTGCGGCACCCGGTGGCCTCGCAGGTCATCCCGGACCTGCTGGTGGAGGCGCACCGGAACCCCGAGATCGCCGACGCCGTCAAGGCCGCGCTGCTCGACGCCCAGCAGGGCGTGGTCGCCCAGATCGTGCGCGAGGCCGTCGCCCGCGGGGAGCTGCCCGAGGGCGCGGACCCGGACCGCGCCCTGGACCTGGTGGTCGGACCGCTGTACTGGCGGCTGGTCGTCGTGCGCGGCGAGCTGCCGGCCGGGTACCTGGACGACCTCACGCGCAGCGCGGTGGCGGCGCTCACGGCGTAGTACGCGCTCACGGCGAAGTGGGCGCGCTCATGGCGCAGCCGCGTACGGCAGACGCCGCTACTTCACCGCACCCGCCATCACGCCCGACACGAACTGCCGCTGGAACGCGAAGAACACCACCAGCGGGATCACCATCGACACGAACGCGCCCGGCGCGAGCACGTCGATGTTGTTGCCGAACTGCCGGACCTGCTGCTGCAGCGCCACCGTGATCGGCGGCGACTCCGAGTCCGCGAAGATCAGCGCGACCAGCATGTCGTTCCAGACCCACAGGAACTGGAAGATGCCGAGCGAGGCGATCGCCGGGCCGCCCAGCGGCAGGACCACCCGGGTGAACAGCCGCACCTCGCCCGCCCCGTCGAGCCGCGCCGCCTCGAGGAGTTCGCGCGGGATCTCCGCGAAGAAGTTGCGCAGCAGGAAGATCGCGAACGGCAGGCCGAAGGCGGTGTGGAAGAGCACCACCCCGAACGTCGTCTCGAAGATGCCGAGCGTGCCGAACAGTTCGGACACCGGGACCAGCGCCACCTGCACCGGCACCACCAGCAGCGCCACCACCGCCAGGAACCACCAGTCGCGGCCGGGGAAGTCCAGCCAGGCGAAGGCGTACCCGGCGAGCGAGCCGATCACCACGACGAGGACGGTGGCCGGAACGGTGATCAGGACGGTGGAGAGGAGGGAGTCGGTGATCGTGTCGTTCGCCAGCAGGTTCGCGTAGTTCTCGGCCGTCAGCTGCGCGGGCGCGGTGAACACCTCCCACCAGCCGCTCGCCGCGATGTCCGCGGGATCGCGCAGCGAGGACAGCAGCAGACCGATCGTCGGCATCAGCCAGAACAGACCGACGAGGACGAGGAACACCCGCATCCCGCCACCCGCGACCCGCCCCGCGACGCGTGTACCGAGCCCGCGCACCGGCGCCCCTCCTTCCGTGCCGCTCATCGGCGCCCCTCCCGTCGCATCCTCCGGACGTTGCCGTGTTCTCCCGGGGGGCGGCCCCCGGACCCCCAGCAGAGCGCGCGGGGTTCGCCTGCCGTGGCCTTCACCGGCGGCCTTCCCTTCGCATGCGCCTGATGTTGAACGCCATCACCGGCAGCACGAGCAGCAGCAGAAGGACGGCGATCGCGCTGCCCACGCCCAGGTCCGCGTCCGTGCCGAAGGACGAGCGGTACAGCTGGAGGGCCAGGACGTTCGCGTCGTCCTGCGCCGAGCCGGGCGCGATGATGAACACCAGGTCGAAGACCTTCAGCACGTTGATCATCAGCGTCACCAGGACCACCGCGAGCACCGGCGCCAGCAGCGGCACCGTCACCCGCCGGAAGACCTGCCACTCGTTCGCCCCGTCGACCCGCGCCGCCTCGAGCAGTTCGCGCGGTACCGCGGCGAGCCCCGCCGCGATCAGCACCATCGCGAAGCCCGCCCACATCCACACGTAGCTGCCGATGACGGCGGGCGTGACCAGCGAGGGTCCCAGCCACTGCACGCCGTTGTACTGCTCCCGGAAGTTGCTCTCCGGCAGCCGCAGCAGCGCCCCCTCGGCCGCCGCCGGCAGGCGGAACGAGCCGTCCGCCCCAGCCGTCGCCGAGGCGACGACCCTGCCGTCCTTCACCGCCTCCACGCGCAGTCCCTTGAGCCCGAGTTCCTTCGGGTCAACGACATTGGGTCTGCCGCCGCCCCCGCGGGTGAAGTCCAGCCACGCGGTGCCGGTGATCGCGCCGTCGCCGGCAGGCCGCGTCGCAGGCCGGGCGTCCTTCGGCATCTGCGCGGGCGCCACGCCGACGAGCGGGAGCAGGGCCGGCTCGCCCGCGCGGACCGGGGTCTTCGTCACGTACCCGCCGTCGCCCGTCGCCTTCAGCGGATGGACGGGCAGCGGGCGCGCCTTCGGGAAGACCGAGGACTCCGCGAACGTGTCGTGCACGCCCACCCAGACCGCGTTGGCGACCCCGCGGTCCGGGTCCTGCTCGTACACCAGCCGGAAGATGATGCCCGCGGCGAGCATCGAGATGGCCATGGGCATGAAGACGACCAGCTTGAACGCCGTTCCCCAGCGCACCCGTTCGGTGAGCACCGCGAAGATCAGGCCGAGCACGGTGGCGACCGCCGGGGCGAACACCACCCAGATCGCGTTGTTCTTCACGGCGGTCAGGATCGTGTCGTCCGTGAACAGCTCGGCGTAGTTGGCGAGTCCGGCGAAGGAGTCCCCGGACTTGTCGAAGAACGAACGCCGGACCGAGTACCCGATCGGGTAGACCACGAGCGCACCCAGCAGGACCAGCGCGGGGAGCAGGAAGCCCGCCGCGACGGCCCTGCGGGTGCCGGTCACGCTTGCGCGTATGCCGGTCACGCGGCTCAGCTCTTGTACGCCTTGGCCGCGTCGGCCTCCAGGCGTGCCTGGGTCCCCGCGACGTCCTTCGGGTTCTTCAGGAAGTCCTGCAGCGCCTTCCACTCGCCCTTCCCGGGCGTGCCGCCGAACGACTGCGGCATCTGGTCCGACATGTCGAAGCGGAAGTCGTCGCCGGAGGCGATCAGCGCCTTGGCGATGGTGCGCAGCACGTCGTTCGGGTACGCGGCCGGGTCCAGCGCCTTGTTGGGGGAGAGGAAGCCGCCCTGCGCCGCCCAGATCCTCGCCGCGTCCGGCGAGGCGAGGAAGGTCAGCAGCGCCTGCGCGCCCTTGGTGTCCTTCAGCGCCACCGCCGCGTCGCCGCCGGTCACCACCGGGGCCGGGCCGGAGCCCACCGCCGGGAACGGGAACACCTTCGCGTCCGTACCGACCTTCGCCTGCGTCTGGCCGATGTTGACGGCCACGAAGTCGCCCTCGAAGACCATCGCGGCCTTCGGCTGGTCGCCGCCGGTGAAGGTCTGCGTCACGGAGACCGGGAACTCGGTCTGCAGCGCGCCCGCCGCGCCGCCCGCGAGCAGCTGAGGCTTGCCGAACAGCTCGCCGAGGGTCGTGAGGGCTTGGGCGACGGACGGGTCGGTCCATTTGATCTCGTGCTTGGCCAGCTGGTCGTACTTCTGCGGGCCCGCCTGGGAGAGGTAGACGTTCTCGAACCAGTCGGTGAGCGTCCAGCCGTCCGCGCCGCCGACCGACACCGGGGTGACGCCGGACGCGGAGATGGTCTCGGCGGTGGCCAGGAAGTCCTTCCAGGTCTTCGGCTCACTCGCGCCCGCGTTCTCGAAGGCGGCGCTGTTGTACCAGATCAGGGACTTGTTGGCGGCCTTGAAGTAGACCCCGTACGGGGTGCCGCCGACGGCGCCGAGGTCCTGCCAGCCCTTGCTGTAGTTCTTGGCGAGCTGGGCCTTGGCGTCCGCGCCGAGCGGCTTGATCCACTTCTGCGCGGCGGCCTGCTGGATCGCGCCGACCTGCGGAAGCATCGCGACGTCCGGCGGGCTGCCGCCGGCGATCTTCGTACCGAGGAAGTTGACGATCGGGTCCTGCGCCGGGACGAACGTGACCTCCGCGCCGGTCCTTCTCTCGAACTCGTCCAGGACCTTGGTGAAGTTCTCCTGCTCGGGACCCGTCCAGACGGCCGCGACCTCGATCTTCTCTCCCTTCAGGGAGGGTAAGGAGAGGGTGGAGGCCCCTGGGGACTCCTTGCTTTCCGGCTCCTTCTTCCCGCCGTCGCCGCCGCAGCCGGCGAGGCCGAGGGCGGCGGCGGTGGTGAGGGCGGTGATCGTCAGTGCGGCCTTGCGTGTACGAAGAGTTGTACGCATTTCTGCCCCGTCTCTTTCGTGCGCGAGCGCGTCCCGTGCCGACAGGTCTACGCCGGGGGCACGGGGCTCGCAATACCGCTGTCGGGGTCGAACAGGGGATCGTGATCGGCTCGTGACGTGCCGTCAGAAGTGGATCACGTGTGGTTCGCCGGGGTCAGCGGGGCTAGTGGGGCGGCGTCCACGGAGCGCGCGGCGCGGTCGAGCGCGGAGGCGAGCAGGGCGAGGTCCGTCGGCCCGTTGCCCAGCTCGCGGACCGGGCGGCGGGAGGGCGGGTCGCCCATCCGCTCCCACTCCAGCGGGACGACGGTCGGGCGGAGCGTCGCGGTGCGCGGGATGCGGCCCGTGACCCGGCCGCCCTGGAACGGCGTCACGCGCCCGTCCGGATGGCCGAGCCGGCCGCGGCCGGGCGCGGGGTCGTCCGGTCCGGGCGAGGCCGGCGGGGCGTCGAGCACGATCCGCAGCCGCGCGCCGTGCGCCAGTTCGGTGTCCGCGGTGCGGTCCGGCCGGCCCGAGGTCGCCACCAGATGCACCCCGAGCCGCTCCCCGTTGCGCGCCACGGCCTCCAGGGCCCGTACGACCGACCCGGCGGCGGGCCTGCCGGGCGAGCCCAGCGCGGGCGCGACCAGCGCGTCGTAGTCGTCGACCAGGACCACGAGCCGCGGCAGCCCCGCGGCGTCGGCCCGGGCCCCCCGTGCGGCGTCGGGCGGCGAGGCCGGGCCCGGGATCCGCGCCCCGGCCGGCTCGCCGGACGGCTCGTACGCCCCGGGGTCGTACGCGCTCGCCCGCCGTGCCCGCGCGCTGGGCGTGTCGCCCAGGTCGCCGCCACCGGGGGCGCCGTCCACGTCGGCGCCCGCGCCGTACGCGGCCGTCCGTGCGCTCGTCGTGTCGCCCACGTCGGCTGCGCGCAGGAGGCGGCCGCTGGGGCGGTCGCCGAGGTCGGCGCCGGCGTCGTACGTGGCCGAGGCCGCGCCGGGGCGCGGGAGACGGCCGCTGGGGGTGTCGCCCGTGCCCGTCGTCCGCCCGTGCGACGCGTCCGACCAACGGGACGTGCGGGCGCTCGGACGGGACGTCAGGTCGTCGGGGCTGGTACGGGCGTCGGGGACGCGGGCCTCCCGCGCCGGGGCCTCCGCCGCGGCCAGGAGCTCCGCGCGGCGCTTCAGCTCCGCACCGAGCGCCTGCGCGAACGCGCGCATCCGGACCGGGTCCGAGGCCACCAGATGCTCGGTGACGTGCGGCAGTTCCGTACAGGGCGCGAGGCCCTCGCCGCGCTCGCCGCCCGCGCCGTCGACGAGCAGCAGCCCGAGCCGGTCCGGCCGGCCCGCCGCCGCCAGCGAGGCGGCGAGCGCACGCAGCAGCTCCGTACGGCCGCTGCCCGGCGCGCCCTCGATCAGCAGGTGCGGGCCCTCCGCGATCAGGTCCACCGCCACCGGCCCGTGCGGCCCCGCGCCGAGCACCGCCGTGCCCTCGCCGGCCGCCGCCCAGCGGGCCATCAGCGAGGCAGGCGTGGCGCGGGCGAGCCCCAGCTCGTCCAGGAGCCGCGCCGACGGAGGCAGCGCCGCAGCCGGCCGGGCACCGCGCGGCGTCCCGGCCTCCGCCCGCAGCGGCGCCAGCGCCCGGGCGAACCGCTCGGCCCAGGCCGGCGACACCGCGTCGAGCGCCGCCACCGTGCCGTGCCCGGCGGCGCGGCCGCCGGCCGTGCGCAGCAGCCGCAGCGCCGTCGCCACGTCACCGCTCAGCAGCGCCGCCGCCCCGCACTCGCGAAAGGGCAGCGCGGCCGCGCAGGCCGTCTCGTACGTCGCCGCCACGGGGGACGTCGGGGAGGCGGCGGGCGCCTCGGCGAGGACGATCAGATGGATGCCGGCCGCCGCGCCCGCGCCGGCCAGCCGCGCGGTGGTCTCGCGCAGCGCCGCGGAGCCGGGGTCGCCGTCCACGACCACGACCGTGTGCGGCCCCTCGTACTGCGCCGCGGCCTCCGCGATCGCCGGGCGGTCGGCGCTCGCCCAGCCGGGGCCGAGCGGGCCGTCGTCGAGGCGGCGGGTCAGCTCGGCGGTGCGGGCGGCGGCCTGCTCGCGGTCGTACGCGAGCAGCAGCCGGCAGTCCTGGCCGTGCGCGGGCCTGAGGTGCGGCAGCCAGCCGAGCCAGCCCCACGTCCGCCGCCGCTCCTCCAGCGGACGCGCGCGGTCCGCCGCGATCAGCACCAGCTCCAGGTCGGCGGGGGAGTGCAGGGCAGCGAGCTGCGCCACGACGGAGCGGGCGAGGCCCGCGAGCCGCTCGCGCGGGCCGGCCAGGCCCAGGGACCCGGCCTCGCGCAGGCCGACGGTCACCGGGACCGCCGCCAGTTCGGCGCGGTCGGCCGTGCCCAGCCGTACCACGAGGGCCTCGGGGTGCTCGGGGCCGCGCTCCCAGAGCCGGGGGCCCGGGCCGAGCGCGGTGAGCAGGACGGACGCGGGGTCCGGCCAGGTGTCGGCGGCGGGGGCCGGGGCGGCGGGCGCGGGGGCGGCGGTGGCGTGCGCCGGGGCGCCGCCGGAGAGCGGGGCCGCCCCGTCCTTGCCCCCGGCGAGCCGGCGTGCCCAGGCGCCGAGGCCGCGCTTGCGGCCGCCGTCGGGGGATGGCAGCGCCTGGCGGCGGGTCTGGCCGGTGCGGCTGTGCTGCGCGCCGCCGGCGTCGCCCTCGTCGTCGCGGGCCCGGCCGTGCGCGTCCTCGCCGGTTCCGTACGCGTCCGCGGCGGCCGCCCGGGAGGCGTCCCCCGGCTCCGTACCCCCCGCGGCGGGCCGGGGCGGGTACGGGACACCGCGTCCGCCGTGCGTCCGGTCGTCCGCGCCCGGGTGGGCCGGGGAGCCGTATCCGCCGCGGCCGCGGGCGCCCGTGGACACCGTGCCGCCCGAGACCGGGCCCTCCACGGCGGGCGGGCCCGCGGGCGCGGGGACGGCGGCGGGGGCGTCGCCGGGGCGGGTCACGCGCAGGTGGCCCTCGCCGTCCGGGGCCGTGGCCATCGCGTCCCCGGCACCGGAGGCCGGCGGCGTCAGACGCAGCGCGGACTCGCCGAGCCGGAGCAGCGCCCCGGGCGGCAGCGGTACGGCACGGGCGCCGACGTCGACGCCGTCCAGGCTGGTGCCGTTCGTCGAGCCGAGGTCCGCGACGGTGACCCGCCCGTCGGACCCGACCGTGACCGTGCAGTGCATCCGGGAGACGTCCGGGTCGTCCAGCGGCACGTCCGCGTCCAGGGAGCGGCCCACCCGGATCGCGCCGCCGTGCAGCAGATGCACCCCGCCCGCGTCCGGCCCCGCCACCACGTGCAGCCGAGCCGCCACCTCGCCCTCGCCGGGCGCGTCGTCCGCGCCGGGGCCGGGCCCGCCGAGCGACAGCACCGCGCCGTCGACCAGCGGCGGCTCGCCGAGCGCGCAGCGTTGTGTGTCGAGCCGCTCCTGGCCCGCGTACAGCACGACCGGGCCGGTGGCCTCCGGGCCGGCGACAGCCGCGGCGAGACCCGAGGCGACGGCGGCCAGGGCCGTCCCGGCCGGGGCGGTGACGAGCACGTCGCAGGATCGCCCGGCCGCGCCGGAGTGGCCGTGGCCGGTGTGCGGCGCGAGGACGGTCAGCCGGATCTGCATCGCCGTCAGCGGTCCCTTCTGCGCGGTGCGCCCGGCAGGGGACCGCCCCGGCGGAACCGGCGCCTCCCCCTGACCCGGGACGGACGCGTCGTCCGGTACAGGTCGGCACGGACGAAGGGCTCCCGACCCCACGACGCCGTGCTGAAGGCATCCTCGCACCTGTCGCCGACAACCTGTCCCCGGGTCGGCCAGAAACGATCTTGAATGGTCGACTGTGGGCGCAAAAGTGCGTGGTTGCGTCCGACAACCGAGGCACTCCCGACGCCCACGGCAACCGTCGGCGGCCGGAACGCGTCTAGATCCGTGTCGCGTTTCGGACAGGTCGGACACCGGCCGGACAGGAGAACGCGATCTCCGGCGACCGGGCCGTGACCCGTTCGGCGGCACTAAAGTGGGTCGGACACCCGGACGGGTCACAACACAGAGGACGACCCCCGGGCACGCTTCAGAAGGACCCCCGGGACCACGATCAGCAGGGAGCGCGTGACGTGCGGCCAATCGGCAGCAAGTACCTGCTCGAGGAGCCGCTCGGCCGCGGCGCCACGGGCACCGTCTGGCGAGCCCGCCAGCGGGAGACGGCGGGCGCCGAGGCGGCCGTTCCCGGCCAGCCCGGCGAGACCGTGGCGATCAAGGTCCTGAAGGAGGAGCTGGCCAACGACGCGGACATCGTGATGCGCTTCCTGCGCGAGCGGTCCGTGCTGCTCCGGCTCACCCATCCCAACATCGTGCGGACCCGCGACCTGGTCGTCGAGGGCGATGTCCTCGCCCTGGTCATGGACCTCGTCGAGGGCCCCGACCTGCACCGCTACATCCGCGAGAGCGGCCCTCTCACCCCGGTCGCCGCCGGTCTGCTCACCGCGCAGATCGCCGACGCGCTCGCCGCCAGCCACGCCGATGGCGTGGTCCACCGCGACCTCAAGCCGGCCAACGTGCTGCTCGCCGAGCGCGACGGGCAGATGCACCCGATGCTGACCGACTTCGGCATCGCGCGCCTCGCCGACTCCCCGGGCCTGACCCGCACCCACGAGTTCGTCGGCACCCCCGCGTACGTCGCGCCGGAGTCCGCCGAGGGCCGCCCGCAGACCTCCGCCGTCGACATCTACGGCGCCGGCATCCTGCTGTACGAGCTGGTCACCGGCCGGCCCCCGTTCGCCGGCGGTACCGCCCTGGAGGTGCTGCACCGGCACCTCAGCGAGGACCCGCGGCGCCCCTCCACCGTCCCCGCCCCGCTGTGGACGGTCATAGAGCGCTGCCTCAGCAAGGACCCGGCGCGCCGGCCGAGCGCCGTGAACCTGGCCCGCGGGCTGCGCGTGGTCGCCGACGGCATCGGCGTGCACTCCACCCCGGCCCAGATCGAGGCCGCCGAGGGCGTCGGCGCCCTGCTCGCGCCCGACCCGGCGCCCGCGCCCGTACCGGGCAGCCCGGCGGCGCCCGGTTCCGCCGACGCCACCCAGGTGCTGCCGGCCGGCTCCGCCTCGTCGTACGACCCCGGCGCCGCGACCAGCGTCCTGCCGGTCAACGGCGCGGGCGACGCGACCTCGGTCATGCCGCCGGTCCCCCCGCGCCCCGACGGTCCGCCGCAGCCGCAGCCGGAGGACCCGCACCCCTGGCAGAACCAGCTGCAGGGCGTCCGGGACCGCAACGAGCAGACCCAGATCCAGTACCTGGACCCGAACGAGGACCCGCTGCGCCGCCGGCCCCAGCGCCGCCCCGCGCAGCCGCCGCCGTACCAGCCGCAGCAGCAGCCCCAGCCGTACCAGCAGCCGCAGCCCCAGCCGTACCAGCAGCAGCCGGCCCCGCGCCGGCAGCAGCCGCCGCAGCGCCGGCCGTACGCCCCGCCGCCGCAGCAGCAGTACGCGCCCCCGCAGCCGCCGCCCCAGCAGCCCGCGCCGCGGCCGCCGCGCGAGCCGCGCCAGCCCCGGCAGCGCAGCGCCAACCCGATGCGGATCCCCGGCCTCGGCTGCCTCAAGGGCTGCCTGTTCATGATCGTGATGTTCGTGGTCGTGGGCTGGATGGTTTGGGAGCTCACCCCGCTGCAGGGCTGGATCGCGGAGGGCAAGAGCTACTGGGAGGCGATCGGGGACGGCATCGACTCCTTCACCAGCTGGATCGACGAGATCACCAGCACCGCCGACAGCATCGGCGGCAGCGGGGGTGCTACCGGCGGTACGGGGCAGTAGGAGCCTCCGCAGAGCCGCCGACTCTGCCGATTTGTCGACTTCCGGGGGGTGAATTCCCCCCGGGAGTCGAGACCGGCGACCGGGTCCGCGTAACTTTGACGCGAACTCCAGCCGCTGAGGGAGCAGTCTTGGCACGCAAAATCGGCAGCCGCTACACGGCCCACCAGATCCTCGGGCGGGGCAGCGCCGGCACGGTGTGGCTCGGCGAGGGCCCCGAGGGCCCCGTCGCCATCAAGCTGCTGCGCGAGGACCTGGCCTCGGACCAGGAGCTCGTCGGCCGCTTCGTCCAGGAGCGCACCGCCCTGCTCGGGCTCGACCACCCGCGCGTCGTCGCCGTCCGCGACCTCGTCGTCGACGGCAACGACCTGGCCCTCGTCATGGACCTCGTGCGCGGCACCGACCTGCGCACCCGCCTCGACCGGGAGCGCCGGCTCGCCCCCGAGGCCGCCGTCGCGATCATCGCCGACGTCGCCGACGGGCTCGCCGCCGCGCACAAGGCCGGCGTGGTGCACCGCGACGTCAAGCCGGAGAACATCCTGCTCGACATGGAGGGCCCGCTCGGCCCCGGCGGCGCGCACCCCGCCCTGCTCACCGACTTCGGCGTCGCCAAGCTGATCGACACCCCGAAGCGGACCAAGGCGACCCGGATCATCGGCACCCCGGACTACCTGGCCCCCGAGATCGTCGAGGGCCTGCCGCCGCGCGCGGCGGTCGACATCTACGCCCTGGCGACCGTCCTGTACGAGCTCCTCGCCGGCTTCACGCCCTTCGGCGGCGGGCACCCCGGCGCGGTGCTGCGGCGGCACGTCACCGAGACCGTCGTGCCGCTGCCCGGCATCCCCGAGGAGCTGTGGCAGCTGATCGTCCAGTGCCTCGCCAAGGCCCCCGCCTCCCGGCTGCGCGCCTCCGAGCTGGCGGTCCGGCTGCGGGACGTGCTGCCGATGCTCAAGGGCATCCCGCCGCTGGACGTCGACGAACCGGACGCGGAGCCGGCGTCGCCGGAGCCGTACGAGGAGGAGCAGCACGCCACCCGCGGCGGCGAGCCCGCCCCGCGCCGCGCCTCCGTCCCCCTCGTCCCCGGAGCGTCCCCGGACTCCAACCGGGACACCCACACCTCGATGCGCGTCCCGGGCCCCGACGAGCTCTCCGGCGGCCCCCTGGGCACCGCCCGCGCGCCCAGGGCCGCCGGCGCCCGCCGCCCCGGCTCCGCCCGCCACAAGGCGGAGGCGGTGCGCAAGCGGCGCATCACGCTGACGGTGGCCGGCGTCGTCCTCGCGGCGGCGATCGGGGCGGGCGCGTACGCGGCGACGAGCGGCGGCGAGGAGGCCCCGCCGCAGGACTCGAAGCAGACGACACAGCCGTAAGGAGGCGGGCGGAGGGCCGTGCGGTCCGGCTCCTTGCCCGGAGCCGTTACGCTGGACGCGTGGCAGTCGTCGATGTATCCGAAGAGCTGAAGTCCCTCTCCTCGACCATGGGGTCGATCGAGGCCGTCCTGGACCTCGACAAGATGAGGGCAGACATCGCCGTGCTCGAGGAGCAGGCCGCGGCGCCGTCCCTGTGGGACGACCCGGACGCGGCCCAGAAGATCACGAGCAAGCTTTCGCACCTCCAGGCCGAGGTCCGCAAGGCCGAGGCGCTGCGCGGCCGCATCGACGACCTCGGGGTGCTCTTCGAGCTCGCCGAGGAGATGGACGACCCGGACACCCGCGCCGAGGCGGAGACCGAGCTCGTCGCGGTCCGCAAGGCGCTGGACGAGATGGAGGTCCGCACCCTCCTGTCCGGCGAGTACGACGAGCGCGAGGCCCTGGTCAACATCCGCGCCGAGGCCGGCGGCGTCGACGCCTCCGACTTCGCGGAGCGCCTGCAGCGCATGTACCTGCGCTGGGCGGAGCGCCACGGCTACTCGACGGAGATCTACGAGACGTCGTACGCGGAAGAGGCCGGCATCAAGTCCACGACCTTCGTGGTCAAGGCCCCGTACGCCTACGGCACGCTCTCGGTCGAGCAGGGCACGCACCGCCTGGTGCGCATCTCGCCCTTCGACAACCAGGGCCGCCGCCAGACGTCCTTCGCGGGCGTCGAGATCCTCCCGGTCGTGGAGCAGTCCGACCACGTGGAGATCGAGGAGTCGGACCTGCGCGTGGACGTCTACCGCGCGTCGGGCCCCGGCGGCCAGGGCGTCAACACGACGGACTCCGCGG
The DNA here is from genome assembly GCF_045348655.1 of Streptomyces solicamelliae. NCBI lineage: Bacteria > Bacillati > Actinomycetota > Actinomycetes > Kitasatosporales > Streptomycetaceae > Streptomyces > Streptomyces solicamelliae. Next base: position 2,697,510 of record NZ_CP160404.1, on the reverse strand, counting down.
TCCGCATCACGCACATCCCCACGGGCATCGTGGTCTCCTGCCAGAACGAGCGCAGCCAGATCCAGAACAAGGCCAGCGCGATGAACGTCCTCCAGGCGAAGCTCCTCGAGCGCCAGCGCCAGGAGGAGCGCGCCAGGATGGACGCCCTGAAGGGCGACGGCGGCAGCTCCTGGGGCAACCAGATGCGCTCGTACGTCCTCCACCCGTACCAGATGGTCAAGGACCTCCGCACGGAGTTCGAGGTCGGCAACCCGCAGTCCGTCCTGGACGGCGAGATCGACGGCTTCCTCGAGGCCGGCATCCGCTGGCGCAAGCAGACGGAGAAGTAACCCCGGTACACCGACGGCGCCGCCCCTCACCGACGAGGGGCGGCGCCGTCGTCGTGTCGCGGAACATGCCTGCGGTCTACTCTCGGAGCCGGCACGTCCGAGACGGGGGGAACGGATGGACGACAGGGGCATCGGCGCGCTGATCGACGAGGCGTCGGCGGACGCGGTGGTGCTGGACCGTGTGGCGTACGGCGCCGGGGCGACCCGCTGGTTCGTGTGCCGTACGGCCGGGGAGTACACGGGGGTGCGGGGCGCGTTCGGAGCGCGGGACTGCGTCAGCGTCTATCTCGACGGGCGGATCGGGCGGGTGGCGTACGGGCCGTCGGTGCGGGCGGAGATCCTGCGGATCGCGGCGCGGGACCGGGACTGCGTCGTCGGAGTGCTGCGGGACGGGTCGTGTGTGCTCGAGGTCGAGTACATCGCGGGCGAGGCCGAACTCGACGAGTTCGAGGAGTCCTTGGGGCGGGCCGCCGAGGTCTACGTCGGGGCCTTCCCCGGGCGGGACGACGACGGCGTACGGGCGGTGACGTTCGTCGTGCCGGATCCCGACGGCACGGTACGGGCCGCGCCGCACTGACGTCGCGCCGGACTCAATTCGCGCGCGCAAGCGGAACCTTCGCGTTTTCCTCGCTATGTCGACATGGGAACTGTGTATGGGGAGGCGGGAGTTCCGGGTTTACGTCACAGTTGCTTCACCGCATGGCGGGCAAGACTGGAGCTTTCGGGCATTGCGCGCGCAACGTGCTTGACGGTGCCTCGAATTCTCGCCAGGCTGACGCGTGGCATGCGTATTTCTGGGGCGTGTGTGAACGGGGGCCGGAACCAGTAACGTGACCGCCTCCCCTGGCCGTTGCCCCGAGCGCTGCTCCGAAGACGAGATGAGCTACTGGGGGTAGCAACCAGATGACGAAGAAGACGCGCGTCCGCGTCGCGCGGATAGCGGCCGGCGCGGTGATCGCCGCCGGTGCGTCGCTCACTGCGGCGGGTGCGGCCTCGGCCGTGGGTGTGGACGTCGAGATCGCCGGGCTGAGCGTCGAGGCTCAGGTCGGCGGGGAGAACGGCGAAGAGGACGACCCGTGCATCCCGGGCTCGCCCGGCTGTGAGGACCCGACCTCGCCGGACCCGACGACGCCGGACCCGACCACGCCGGACCCGACGACCCCGGACCCGACGACGCCGGATCCCACCACGCCGGACCCGACGACCCCGGACCCGACGACGCCGGACCCGACCACGCCGGACCCGACGACGCCGGACCCGACGACCCCGGACCCGACGACGCCGGATCCCACCACGCCGGACCCGACGACCCCGGACCCGACGACGCCGGACCCGACCAACCCGGGCCCGACGAACCCGGACCCGACCAACCCGGGTCCGACCAACCCCGACCCGACCACGCCGGGCACCACCAACCCCGACCCGACCACGGGCGGCACGGACGGTGGCAACGGTGACGGTGGCGCCGGTACCTGCACCGTGGACCTCGACGGCGCCGAGTGCGTCGACAACGACCCGGGTACCAACAACGCCGGCTCGCAGCCCGTCGAGCAGGGCAAGGCCAAGGAGGAGCTGGCGGAGACCGGCGCCGCCGAGACCACGTTCCTGCTGATCGGCGCCGCGACCATGATCGCCGGTGGCATCGGCTTCCGTATGCTGCCGCGTCTGGTCTCCGGTGGCCGTGGGGCCGCTGCCTAAGCGGTAACGCACACAGCAGAGGGCCGGGGCGGCTGTTCCTTCCAGCCGCCCCGGCCCTCCGTGCGTTCGCTACGCGGTCTGCAGTGCCGTGATCAGCGCCGCCGCCGCCACCAGGGCCAGCACCAGCGCCAGCAGCATCGCGGGAGTCAGGCCGCCGAGGGGGCCCTGCTGCTGCATCCGCTCCCGGTTCGCCCGGCAGACGGGGCAGCGGCCCTCCGCGACGGGCGCCGCGCAGTTGGCGCACACCAGTCGGTCGTAGGTCATGCGCTCTCCTCTCCCGGGCTTCCGCGCGGCCCGTCTCCCCGTACAACGCTCCGGGGGACACGGCCGTTCCCCCTACCACTGTGCCAGCTCTCGCGGGTTTCGGCGCGCCCCGCCGGATTCCGCCGGTTCCGTCCCGAGGGGCGAAAAGGATATAGCGCTCAAGCTGGGACGGCGACTGCGCGGGCGGTCCCCCGTCGCGTAGTGTCACGCACACCTATACCCCCGGCCGACCGTGGTGCACCCGTGATCCGATTCGACAACGTCTCCAAGTCCTATCCGAAGCAGAATCGCCCCGCGCTCCGGGATGTCTCCCTGGAGATCGAGAAGGGCGAGTTCGTCTTCCTCGTCGGCTCGTCCGGCTCCGGAAAGTCCACCTTCCTGCGGCTGATCCTGCGCGAGGAGCGCTGCAGCCACGGACAGGTGCACGTCCTCGGAAAGGACCTGGCCCGGCTCTCCAACTGGAAGGTCCCGCACATGCGGCGCCAGCTCGGCACCGTCTTCCAGGACTTCCGCCTGCTGCCCAACAAGACCGTCGCCGAGAACGTGGCGTTCGCCCAGGAGGTCATCGGCAAGCCCCGCGGCGAGATCCGCAAGGCCGTGCCCCAGGTGCTCGACCTCGTCGGCCTCGGGGGCAAGGAGGACCGGATGCCCGGCGAGCTCTCCGGCGGTGAGCAGCAACGCGTCGCCATCGCCCGGGCGTTCGTCAACCGGCCGATGCTGCTGATCGCGGACGAGCCCACCGGAAACCTGGACCCGCAGACCTCCGTCGGCATCATGAAGCTGCTCGACCGCATCAACAGGACAGGGACCACCGTCGTCATGGCGACCCACGACCAGAACATCGTCGACCAGATGCGCAAGCGCGTCATCGAGCTCGAAGGCGGGCGCCTCGTCCGCGACCAGGCTCGCGGCGTCTACGGTTACCAGCACTGAGCGGGCGGGAGACAGCACACCATGCGCGCTCAGTTCGTGCTTTCCGAGATCGGCGTCGGCCTCCGGCGCAACCTGACGATGACCTTCGCCGTGATCGTCTCCGTGGCCCTGTCGCTCGCCCTCTTCGGCGGCGCCCTGCTCATGCGCGAGCAGGTCAGCACCATGAAGGACTTCTGGTACGACAAGGTCAACGTCTCCATCTTCCTCTGCAACAAGAGTGACGCGGCCACCACGCCGAAGTGCGCCAAGGGCGCGGTCACCGCGCAGCAGAAGGACCAGATCAAGACCGACCTGGGCAAGATGGACGGGCTCGTCGAGCAGGTCCACTACGAGTCCGCCGAAGAGGCGTACAAGCACTACAAGGAGCAGTACGGCGACACGCCCATCGCCGCCACCATCACGCCGGACCAGATGCAGGAGTCGTACCGGGTCAAGCTCAAGGACCCGGAGAAGTACAAGGTCGTCGCGACGGCCTTCGCCGGCCGGGACGGCGTGCAGTCCGTCCAGGACCAACGGAACATCCTGCAGAACCTGTTCGACCTGATGAACGGCATGAACGTGGCCGCGCTCGGCGTGATGGGCCTGATGCTGGTCATCGCGCTGATGCTGATCGTCAACACCGTGCGGGTGTCCGCGTTCAGCCGGCGGCGCGAGACCGGCATCATGCGGCTCGTCGGCGCGTCCAGTTTCTACATCCAGATGCCGTTCATCATGGAGGCCGCCTTCGCCGGACTCCTCGGCGGCGCGGTGGCCTGCATCATGCTGCTCGTCGGCCGGTACTTCCTGATCGACCACGGGCTCGCGCTCGCCGAGAAGATGCAGCTGGTCAACTTCATCGGCTGGGACGCCGTCTTCGCCAAGCTGCCGCTCGTCCTCGTCATCGGCCTGCTGATGCCGGCCATGGCCGCCTTCATCGCGCTGCGCAAGTACCTGAAGGTGTGACGAGCGCCGCCCTCGCACCACGAGCGCCGTACGGGCAACCGCCGTACGGCGCTCGGTGCTTGTCCTAGAGTGGGCCGCATGGTGGGCCCAGGCTTCTGTCGCAGGCCCCGTCGCCACGGCGCCGGGGCCGCCCTGACGTTGGTCTTCGCCGGAGTGCTCGCCGCCGCGGTGGTGACCGACACGCTGCCGCGCGCCGCATCCGACGAACCGCGCGCCCTGAGCGGCGCCGCCCGCCCGGCCACCGTCGACCGCGAGGCGCTGACGGAGGCCGCCGCCGAGGCGATCGCCGACGGCAAGTCCGGCACCCAGGCCGCCGAGGAGTTCGTCAGCCGCAGCGGCGACCGCTGGGGCGCGGTGTACGACAGCCGGGAGTACCAGGAGTTCGAGCAGGCCCTCGGCGGCCGGTACACCGGCGTCGGGCTGTCCGCCCGGCGCGCCGGCGACGGGGGCGTCGAGGTGGCGGACGTCCGCGCCGACGGCCCCGCCGGACGCGCCGGGCTGCGGGTCGGCGACCGGCTGCGGAGCGTCGACGGCCGCCCGGTCGACGCCCTGTCCGTCTCCGAGGCGGTCTCCCTGCTGCGCGGCGACGGCGTCCCCGGCTCGCCCGTGGTCCTCGGCATGGCCCGTGGCGGGACCGCCTGGACGGTGACGCTGCGGCGGGCCGCGCTGGCCACCGAGACGGTCACCGTGCGGCGGCTCGACGACGGGGCCGTACTGATCCGGGTCACCGCCTTCACCCGCGGCGCCGGCGACCGGGTGCGCGAGGCGGTGCGGTCCGCCCCGGCCGGGGTGGGCGTCCTGCTCGACCTGCGCGGCAACTCCGGCGGCCTGGTCTCCGAGGCCGCGGTGGCCGCCTCCGCCTTCCTCGACGGCGGCCTGGTCGCCACGTACGACGTCGACGGCGAGCAGCGCGCGGTCTACGCCGAGGACGGCGGCGACACCCGCCGGCCCGTGGTCGCGCTGATCGACGGCGGCACCATGAGCGCGGCCGAGCTCCTCACCGGCGCCCTGCAGGACCGCGGCCGGGCCGTCACCGTCGGCTCCCGCACCTTCGGCAAGGGCTCCGTGCAGATGCCCAGGGCCCTGCCCGGCGGCTCGGTCGCCGAGCTCACCGTCGGTCACTACCGCACCCCCGCCGGCCGCGGCGTCGACGGACGCGGGATCATCCCGGACCTCACCGTCGGCGACGGCTCGGGTCCGCGCGCCGAGGAACAGGCCCGCTCGGTATTGAGTGGCCTCAGGAGGGGCTCGTAGTGCGAAAATGACCGCACTATGGCAAAGGGACTCGTGAACGTGCAGGGCAAGCCTGCGAAGAAGAACACCAAGGACAAGGGTCCGGAGCGCAAGCTCATCGCGCAGAACAAGAAGGCGCGGCACGACTACCACATCCTCGACACCTACGAGGCGGGCGTCGCCCTCATGGGCACCGAGGTGAAGTCGCTGCGGATGGGCCGGGCCTCGCTGGTCGACGGCTTCGTGCAGATCGACGGGCACGAGGCGTGGCTGCACAACATCCATGTGCCCGAGTACATGCAGGGCAGCTGGACCAACCACTCGGCGAAGCGGAAGCGGAAGCTGCTGCTGCACCGCGCCGAGATCGACAAGCTGGAGCAGAAGGCGAACGAGACGGGTCACACGATCGTGCCCCTCGCGCTCTACTTCCTGGGCGGCCGGGTGAAGTGCGAGATCGCGCTGGCCAAGGGCAAGAAGGAGTACGACAAGCGGCAGACCCTGCGCGAGCAGCAGGACACCCGCGAGGCGAGCCGGGCGATCGCGGCGGCCCGACGGCGGCAGCGCGCCCAGGAGCGTTAATCCGCTGGCAACCGCGGCCGGTGGTCACGTACCATGGGCCCTGCACCTCACAGCGGGTGCACATCTTGAAAAATCAACATGGGGATGATCGGTTTCGACAGCGGATGTCGAAGCAGGGGAAGCGTGTCGAGGAAGCGGCAATGATCTCGTAAACCACGCGCCGAAACCTATAATCGCCAACACCAAGCGCGATTCCTTCGCCCTCGCTGCCTAAGTAGCGACTTGCGAAGTGTCAGCCCGGGGCTGTTCCCGACCCGGATCCTGGCATCATCAAGGGGACTAAACCTTGATCCCGGTCACGGGGTGAAGAGGGAAATCAAACAGTGACTGAGCCTGTTCCGGACTTGTCTGGGTGATCCGGAGGGCTGAGAAACTCGTACCAGACTGCACACGGAGAAGCCCTGGTTCCGCACCGTTGGACGCGGGTTCGATTCCCGCCATCTCCACGAGTCGGGGTGGAGCGTGCTCGCAGACAGTGCGAGCCCGGTCCGCCTCGTCGGTGTTCTGGGGGCATGACCCCCAGACCCCCTCATCCCATGTGGGCGCAGGCCCGGCAGTCGTCACGACCGCCGGGCCTTCGTCATGCTCAGGGTCAGGGCAAGAGCCGCCGCCAGCGGCGGGGCCAGGTAGCCGTACGCCGCCGTCGGGGCGTGCTCCGCGGCCCAGCCGCCCACCGCCGAGCCGGCCGCGATCCCGCCGAGCAGGGCGGTCACCGCCAGCGTCATGCCCTCGTTCAGCTGAGACGGCGGCGTCAGCCGCTGGACCAGGGACATGCCGGTGACCATCGTCGGGGCCGTCGCCATGCCCGCCAGGAGCAGCCCACCCGCCAGGGCGAGCAGCGAGCCCGTCGTGGCGGCGAGGAGGGGGAGGGACATCAGGAGCGCCATGGCCGTCAGGCAGGCGCCGAGGCCCGCCGCGCGCCTCACCCGGCCGTACACCAGACCCGCCGCGCACGACCCGGCCGCCTGGAGGGCCAGCACCGGACCGGCGACCGGGCCGTCCACGTACGCCAGCGTCACCACCTCCATCGAGCCGAACACCGCGCCCGTCGCCAGGAAGACCCCCAGCAGCGGCGCCATCCCGGGCGCGCGCAGCGGCGAGCCGGCCGAGGTGCGCGGGGCCGGCGGCGGCTCCGTCGCGCGCTGCGCGGCGAAGAGCAGCACGCCGCCGAGGAACAGCGCCGCGGCGATCAGCGAGCCCGCCTGCGGGAAGAGCGCCGAGCAGAGGAACGCGGCGAGCACCGGCCCGAGCATGAAGCACAGCTCGTCCACGGCCTGCTCGAAGGCGTTCGCGGTGTGCCGGGCCGCCGCGTCGTCCCGGTACAGATGGGCCCAGCGGGCCCGGGACATGCCGCCGGTGTTGGGCGCGGTTGCCGTGGTCGCGGCGCAGATGAAGAGCGTCCAGGCCGGTGCCGCGGCCCGTACGCACAGGAGCAGCGCCAGAGTTCCCAGTACGGACAGGACAGTGGCCGGGACGGCGACGCGGGCCTGCCCGTACCGGTCCACGAGCCGTGCCGTCCACGGCGCGACGAGCGCCATCGCGGCCACCCCGGTCGCGTTGACCGCTCCGGCCAGCGCGTACGAGTCGTAGCGGTCGGAGATCATGATCACGGCCGCGACGCCGAACATGCCCGACGGCAGCCGTGCCACCAGGTTGCCCGCGGTGAACGCCTTCGTGCCCGGCAGGGCGAACAGCCGCGCGTACGGGTTGGAGCGCCGGCGCGGCGGGGGCGCGTCGCGGTAGCGGGGGGCGAGGGCGGGGCCGTGCGGGGTCAGGGTCAGAGGGGTGCGAGGCATGGATCAAGGCTCGTGGAGGCCTCCCCACCCGGTCCAACACCTAATCGATCGCCATTCACGCGCCTGCGTTGTTAAATGCCGCGTGGCCTCCTCCTCCGATCTCGAACCGCGCCTGCTGCGCGCCTTCACCGCCGTCGCCGACGAGCTGCACTTCACCCGCGCCGCCGCCCGGCTGTACGTGGCCCAGCAGGCCCTCAGCCGCGACATCCGGCGGCTGGAACGGGAGCTGGGCGCCGAGCTGTTCGTGCGCACCACCCGGCAGGTCACCCTCACCGCGGACGGCGAGCGGCTGCTGCCGTACGCCCGGCAGGTCCTCGCCGCGCACGACGCGCTCGCCGACGCCTTCCGGGCCGCGGCCCGGCCGCTGCTCGTCGACCTCAACAGCCCCGGCCTGGTCACCACGACCGCCGTCCTCACCCGCGCCCGCGAACTCGCCCCCGACCAGGAGCTGATGGCCCGGTACGAGAGCGGGCTCACCGGGGCCGCCGCGCAGATCGTGGCGGGCGGGCTCGACGTCTCCTTCGGCCGGTACGGGGGACTGGCGGCGGCGACCCGGGCCCGGCTCGGCGCGCAGCTCGTGCGGTACGAGCAGATGGCGGTGATCCTGCCCGAGGACCACCCCCTCGCGGGCCTGCCCGAGGTGCCGCTCGCCGCGCTCGCGGGCGAGCGGATCTACGCGGGCGCCGGCAACGACCGCACGCCGGAGTGGACCGACCTGGCGGCGCGGCTGTTCGCCGGGCGGGGCATCGAGATCGCGCCGCCCGCGCCGCTCGCGGTCGGCAAGGAGGAGTTCCGGCGGCTGATGGCCCGGCACCGGGTCCCGGTGCTCGCCGTGGTCGACTTCCCGCCGATGCCGGCCTCCGTGCTGCGGCCGCTGACCGACCCGGTACCGCTCTCCCCGGTGTCGCTGGTGTGGCGCAAGGGGCTGCGGCACGCGGGCCTGGACGCGCTGCGCCGGGCGGCGGCGGAGCTCGCGGCCGCGGAGGGGTGGCTCCGTCGGCCGCCCGGCGCCTGGCTCCCGGAGGACGAGCCGGGCCTGCCGGTACCGTGACGGCCGCGGCTCACACGACCCGCACCTGCCCGGTGAGAGCAAGGTTCCGTACCCGTCACCTCACGGCACCGGCCTGAAACGCGCCCTTCCTACCGTCGAGGAGCACGTTGGGGACGAGACACGGAGGTGGGACATGGGCGGCCGGTGGATCGAACGCTGGGAGCCGGAGGACGAGACGTTCTGGCGTGAACAGGGGGAGCGGATCGCCAAGCGCAACCTGCTCTTCTCCGTGATCTCGGAGCACATCGGTTTCTCGATCTGGACCCTGTGGTCGGTGATGGTCCTCTTCATGGGGCCGGAGTACGGGATCGACCCCGCGGGCAAGTTCTTCCTGATCGGCACCGCCACGTTCGTCGGCGCGCTGATCCGCATCCCGTACACCTTCGCGGTCGCCCGTTTCGGCGGCCGGAACTGGACGATCGTCAGCGCGGCGCTGCTGCTCCTGCCGACCGGCTTCGCCTACGTGGTGATGGAGCCGGGGACCTCGTACGGGACGTTCCTGCTGGTGGCCGCGCTCACCGGCGTCGGCGGCGGCAACTTCGCCTCGTCGATGACCAACATCAACGCGTTCTTCCCGCTCCGCAAGAAGGGCTGGGCGCTCGGCCTCAACGCGGGCGGCGGCAACATCGGCGTCCCGGTGGTCCAGCTGATCGGCCTGCTGGTCATCGGCACCGCCGGCGCGGCGCACCCGCGGATCGTGCTCGGCGTCTACATCCCGCTGATCGTCGTGGCGGCGCTGTGCTCGGCGCTCTTCATGGACAACCTGGCCCCGGTGAAGAACGACACCGGCGCGGTCCTGGAGGCCGTGCGGGCCAAGCACACCTGGATCATGGCGTTCCTGTACATCGGCACCTTCGGTTCCTTCATCGGCTACAGCTTCGCCTTCGGTCTGGTGCTCCAGACCCAGTTCGGCCGGACCCCGCTGCAGGCCGCCTCGCTGACGTTCGTCGGCCCGCTGCTCGGCTCGCTGATCCGGCCGGTCGGCGGCTCGCTGGCGGACAGGTACGGCGGCGCGCGGATCACGCTGTGGACCTTCGTGGCGATGGCGGCGGCGACCGGCGTGGTCGTCTACGCCTCGGTGATCGAGTCGCTGACCGTGTTCCTCGTCGGCTTCATCGGGCTGTTCGTGCTCAGTGGCCTCGGCAACGGCTCCACGTTCAAGATGATCCCGGCGATCTTCCTGGCGCAGGGCCACCGCAAGGGCCTGTCCGGCGAGGAGGCGGAGGCGTACGGCCGCCGGCTCTCCGGGGCCTCCATGGGGCTGATCGGCGCGATCGGCGCGGTCGGCGGGCTCGGCATCAACCTCGCCTTCCGGCAGTCCTTCCAGACCGCGGGCACCGGGACCTCGGCCTTCGTCGCCTTCCTGGCCTTCTACGCTGCGTGCATCGTCGTCACCTGGGCGGTATACCTTCGCCGGCCGGCCGCCGTGCCGGACACCGCCGAGGGCGCGGCGACCGAGCCGCAGCGCGGATACGCCGAGGTGTGAGCCGACAGTGGCCGGTGACACAGTGGCTGGATCCGCCCGTAACGACCGGGAAATACAGCGGAACCGAGACTGTCACGCCGTGCCGTCAGTCTCAGGTCCCATGAACGAGCAAGAGCAGGGACCTCTCGCGGGTTTCACCGTCGGTGTCACGGCGGCGCGGCGTGCGGACGAGCTGGCCGCGCTGCTGCGCCGCCGCGGGGCGGCCGTGGTGCACGGGCCGGCCCTGCGGATCGTCCCCCTCGCCGACGACACCGAGCTCCTCGCCGCGACGAAGGAGCTGATCTCCAACGCCCCGGACGTCGTCGTCGCCACCACGGCGATCGGCTTCCGGGGCTGGATCGAGGCGGCCGAGGGCTGGGGCCACGGGGAGGAGCTCCTCGCCTGTCTGCGCGGGGTGGAGCTGCTGGCCCGCGGGCCGAAGGTCAAGGGCGCGGTGCGGGCCGCCGGGCTCACGGAAAGCTGGTCGCCCTCCTCGGAGTCCATGGCCGAGGTGCTGGAACGGCTCCTCGCGGAGGGCGTCGCGGGCCGCCGCATCGCGCTCCAGCTGCACGGGGAGCCGCTGCCGGGGTTCGTCGAGGCGCTGACGGCGGGCGGCGCGGAGGTCGTCGGGGTGCCGGTGTACCGGTGGATGCCGCCGGAGGACCTCGCGCCGCTGGACCGGCTGCTCGACCAGGTGCTTGCCGGTTCGCTGGACGCGGTGACGTTCACCAGCGCGCCGGCGGCGGCCTCGCTGCTCACCAGGGCGGAGGACCGCGGGGTCCTCGCGGAGCTGCTGGCGGCGCTGCGGCACGAGGTGCTCGCGGTGTGCGTGGGGCCGGTGACGGCACTGCCGCTGCAGGCCCGGGGCATCGACACGCTCCAGCCGGAGCGGTTCCGGCTCGGGCCGCTGGTGCAGCTGCTCTGCCGGGAGCTGCCGGCCCGGGCCCGTACGCTCCCGGTGGCCGGCCGCAGCATCGAGATCCGCGGGCACGCGGTGCTCGTCGACGGGGAGCTCCGGCCGGTGCCTCCGGCGGGCATGGCGCTGCTCGCCGCGCTGGCCCGGAAGCCGGGTTGGGTGGTCTCCCGGGCGGACCTGCTGCGCGTCCTGCCCGGCGCGGGCCGAGACGAGCACGCGGTGGAGACGGCGATGGCCCGCCTCCGCACCGCCCTCGGCGCCCCGAAACTGATCCAGACGGTGGTCAAGCGCGGCTACCGACTGGCGGTGGACCAGGCGGCGGAGACGAAGTACGGCGACGCGTAGGGCCGTTGGGGCCGCCGGGGGGCGGCCCTCCCGGTTACCGTGGCCCCATGGTCCCCATCCGCCCCGCCGTTCCTGCCGACGCCCCCGCTCTCGCCGCCGCGCTGGTGCGCAATCGCGCGTACATGCGGCACATCGAGCCGTACCGGAGCGAGCGTTACTACACCGCCGAGGGGCAGGCCGAGCGGCTGGCCGACGGGGGGCGGCGCTGGGTCGCCGTGGACGGCGAGGCGCTGGTCGGGATGGCGATCCTGTCCGGGATCGTGCTCGGGCCGTTCCGCAGTGCCTCGCTCGGGTACTGGGTGGACGGCTCGTACGCCGGGAAGGGTCTGGCCACCCGGCTCGTCGAGGAGGTCTGCCGGGCCGCCCGCGAGGAGCTGGGGCTGCACCGCATCGAGGCCGGCACGCTGCTGGACAACCACGCCTCCCAACGGGTCCTCGCCAAGACGGGGTTCACCACCGTCGGCCTCGCTCCGGAGTACCTGCACATCGACGGCGCCTGGCGGGACCACCACCTCTTCCAGCGCATCCTGCACGACGATCCTCCGCCGCAGGACTAGTCGGCTCCGCCCCGGGTGGGCACTCTGGTGGGCGGCACCGCACGCCGACCGTCCGCCGCACGCGAGGTGGTGACAGGGACATGCCTTCCGTGGTCATCGACACCGGCCGGATCTGCCTCGACCTGGCCGCCCAGCCGCCCGACCGCGCCGACGCCCTCGACCGCTGGCTGCACGCCGAGGGCCTGGTCCCCGGGGCCACCCGGCTGCCCGCCGTGGACGGCCGCTGGGTCGCCCGGTTCCGCGAACTCGGCGACTGCGTCGGCGCGTTGGTCCACGCCCAGCTCCAGGGAGCCGGCCCCGACCCGGCCGCCCTCGCCCGGCTCAACGCCCTCGCCGCGGCCGCCGCCCCGCCCGCGCCCCGCGCCGTACGCGGCGAGACCGGCGCGCTCGTGCGGGAGTTGAGCGCCGAACCCGACTGCCGCGCCCTGCTCGCCGCCGTCGCCCGCGACGCGGTCGACCTGCTCACCGACCCCGTCGCCCGCACCCTGCTGAGGCAGTGCGAGAGCGACGACTGCCGGCGCTGCTACCTCGACACCTCCCGCGGCCGCCGCCGGCGCTGGTGCTCCAGCGAGGTCTGCGGCAACCGCGAACGTGTCGCCCGGCACCGCCGCCGGCATCCCACGAAAAGAAATTCCGCCGTGAGTTGAGCAGAACCCCGGGGCCCCGCGTAAGAGAGGAGGACAGCAGTCCGCCAGAGGTCTCGACCGGGAGGTTCAGCGTGCGCAAGGATGCCGCCGTGGCCGATGACCGTCCGCATCGGGCCCGCCATCGCGGCAGTCCCGCACGGCTCCAATCCTCCGTCCCCGACGAGGAGCTGATGCGGGCGCTGTACCGCGAGCATGCCGGCCCTTTGCTCGCCTACGTACTGCGCCTCGTCGCCGGCGACCGCCAGCGCGCCGAGGACGTCGTGCAGGAGACGCTCATCCGTGCCTGGAAGAACGCCGGCAGCCTGGGCCAGGCCACCGGTTCCGTCAGACCCTGGCTGGTGACGGTCGCCCGTCGCATCGTCATCGACGGCCACCGCAGCCGGCAGGCCCGGCCGCAGGAGGTCGACGCGTCGCCGCTGGAGGTCATGCCCGCGGAGGACGAGATCGACAAGGCTCTCTGGCTCATGACCCTCTCCGACGCCCTCGACGATTTGACCCCGGCCCACCGGGAAGTCTTGGTCGAGACGTACTTCAAGGGGCGTACCGTCAACGAGGCGGCCGAGACGCTCGGCATACCCAGCGGGACCGTGCGGTCCCGCGTGTTCTACGCACTGCGTTCGATGAAGCTCGCGCTGGAGGAGAGGGGGGTGTCGGTATGACCGCGTTCGACAGCGGACCGGCGTACGACCGCGAGTCGCCGCACGATGCCGTCGGCGCGTACGTGCTCGGCGTGCTCGACGACGCCGACGCCACCGCCTTCGAGGCGCACCTCGCCGGCTGCGAGCAGTGCGCCGGGCATCTGGAGGAGTTCTCCGGGCTCGAACCGATGCTGGCCATGCTCGCCGAGGGCGCCGGCCCCGAGCAGCGCACCGGCGAGCCGCAGAGCATCGACCCGTACGCGGAGGAGGCCTTCGACGCCTTCGCCCCGCGCCCGCCCGCGCCCCGTCCGGTGATCCCGCGCCCGGCCTCCGCCGGGCCGTCCGTGGCGCCCGTCGTGCCCCGGCCGGAGCTGCTGGACCGGCTCGTCGACGAGGTCGCGGTCAAGCGCGCCCAGCGCCGCCGCCGGACCATGTACCTGGTCGCCGCGGCCGCCGCGCTGATCATCGGCGGGCCCGCCGTCGCCGTCGTCGCCACCTCCGGGGACGACGGACGGAGCAACGTCGCCGCCGACCCGCACCCCACCAGCCCCGCCGAGGACGCCTTCTTCCACCACATGGAGGAGAAGATCGCGGCCACCGACGCGATCACGAAGGTCAGCGCCACCGTCGGCATGGAGAAGAAGGGCTGGGGCACCCACACGGTCCTGGAACTCAAGAACGTCAAGGGCCCGCTGAAGTGCACCCTCGTCGCCGTCTCCAAGACGGGGGAGGAGGAGATCGTCACCTCCTGGGCCGTCCCGAAGTGGGGCTACGGCATCCCCGACAGCCCCAACGAGGCCGGTAAGAACCCGCTGTACGTGCACGGCGGCTCGGCCATGGACCGGGACGAGATCGACCGCTTCGAGGTCAGGACCTTCGACGGCGACCGACTGGTGGAGGTCGACGCCTGACAGAGCCGCCACCGTGGCGTACGCTCGACGGCTGCCCAGTGCACGTTGAGAAAGGGGCCTCGGTGGCCGCGCAGGAAGCCGATGGTGTGGTCGACACCGTCCGGGACCGCGAGATCGGTGTCGAACAGGAACATCTGGACCGGGTGTACCGGCGACTCGAGGAGAAGATCCACGAGGCGGAGTTCCTGATGCACGACGCCGCCCAGCGCGGACACGTCGGGACGCCCGGCGCGCTCGCCGAGCGCGACGCCCAGGTGTTCCGGGCCGGCGTCCACCTCAACCGGCTCAACAACGAGTTCGAGGACTTCCTCTTCGGCCGGATCGACCTGCTGGACGGCAAGGACGGCAAGAAGGGCCCGGACGGCGCGTACACCTCGGTGGAGCCCGCCGAGGACGCCGTCCGGCCCGACAACACGGCCGACATCGGCGAGACCCTGCACATCGGCCGGATCGGTGTCCTCGACGCGGACTACGCCCCGCTGGTCATCGACTGGCGGGCCCCCGCCGCCGCCCCGTTCTACCGCTCCACCCCGGTCGACCCCGGCCGGGTGGTGCGCCGCCGGGTCATCCGCTCCAAGGGCCGCAAGGTGCTCGGCGTCGAGGACGACCTGATGCGCCCCGAGCTGACCGCCTTCCTCGGCGGCGCCGAGCTGCCCGCCATCGGCGACGGCGCGCTGATGGCCGCCCTCGGCCAGGCCCGCAGCCACACCATGCGCGACATCGTCTCCAGCATCCAGGCCGAGCAGGACCTGGTCATCCGCGCGCCCGCCGCCTCCGTCACGTACGTCGAGGGCGGCCCCGGCACCGGCAAGACGGCCGTGGCGCTGCACCGGGCCGCGTACCTGCTCTACCAGGACCGGCGGCGGTACGCGGGCGGCATCCTGATCGTCTCGCCGACGCCGCTGCTCGTCTCGTACACCGAGGGCGTGCTGCCCTCGCTCGGCGAGGAGGGCCAGGTCGCCATCCGCGCGGTCGGCTCGCTGGTCGACGGCGTCGAGGCCACCGTGTACGACGAGCCGCCGGTCGCCCGGGTCAAGGGCTCCTCGCGGATGCTGAAGGTGCTGCGCAAGGCGGCCCGGGGCGCCCTGGAGACGCCGGTGCCCGCGGCGAAGGACGGGCAGCTCGCCCTCGGCGAGGAGCCCGGGGCCGCCGCCCCCGGCACGCCCACCCGGCTGCGGGTCGTCGCCTTCGGCCGCCGGATCGAGCTGGAGGCCGAGGAACTGCAGCGGATCCGCACCAACGCGCTCGGCGGCACCACCCCGGTCAACCTGCTGCGCCCGCGCGCCCGCCGGCTGCTGCTGGACGCCCTGTACGCCAAGTCCGGCGCGGGCTCCCGGCACACGGACCCGGAGCTCGCCGCCGAGCTGCGGTCCTCCTTCGACGAGGACGTCGCGAGCGAGGACTCGTTCCTCGGCTTCCTGGACGCCTGGTGGCCGGAACTCACCCCCCGCGGGGTCCTCGACGCGATGGCCGACGAGAGACGGCTCGCCCGGTGGTCCCGCCGGGTGCTCAACCCCGGCGAGGTGCGCCGGGTGGCCCGCTCGCTGCGCCGGGAGGGGTACTCGGTGCACGACGTGGCCCTGCTCGACGAGCTGAACAGCCTGCTCGGCGCCCCGGCCCGGCCGAAGCGGAAGCGCGAGTACGACCCGCTGGACCAGCTCACCGGCCTGGAGGAGCTGATGCCGGTGCGCGAGGAGACCCAGCGGGAGCGGGCCGAGCGGCTGGCCGCGGAGCGCACCGAGTACACGCACGTCATCGTCGACGAGGCGCAGGACCTCACGCCCATGCAGTGGCGGATGGTCGGCCGCCGCGGCCGGCACGCCACCTGGACGGTCGTGGGCGACCCGGCCCAGTCGTCCTGGTCCACCCCGGACGAGGCCGCCGAGGCCCGGGAGGAGGCGCTGGGCAGCCGGCCGCGGCGCCGCTTCGAGCTGACCGTGAACTACCGCAACCCGGCGGAGATCGCCGAGCTGGCGGCCAGGGTCCTGGCCCTGGCGATGCCCGGCAAGGAGTCCCCGCGCGCGGTCCGCTCGACCGGGGTGGAGCCGCGTTTCGTGGCCGTGCCGGAGCGGGACGGGCTGCCCGCGGCCGTGCACGCGGAGGCGGCGCGGCTCCTGGAGCGCGTGGACGGCACGGTCGGCGTCGTGGTGGCGATGCACCGCCGCGAGCAGGCCGCGCGTCTCCTGGCGGACCTGGGCGACCGGGTGGTGGCGCTGGGCTCGCTGGAGGCCAAGGGCCTGGAGTACGACGCCACGGTGGTCGTCTCGCCGGCGGAGATCGCCGACGAGTCCCCGGCCGGTCTGCGGGTGCTGTACGTGGCACTGACCCGGGCGACGCAGCAGCTCACGGTGGTCTCCGGGCCGCGTGACGTACCGGACGAGGACGGGGTGCCGGACCTGCTGCGGGACTGAATCCGGTCAAGCTGCGCGGCAGGAATCAGTTCCGGGGGTCGTTTGTTAGCCTGTCTGTGGCACCGGCTCGATCCAAGCCCCCGGGCCCAACCTTCGTCCCTCAGAGGGACCACTTGCCGCGAGGCGAGCATGGCGGGTCGGTGCCACTCAAGACGCCTTTCGTGCGTATGCACGAAATCGAGGCCCCTGTCACCACGGGTGACGGGGGCCTCTTCTGTTCTTCCTCCAGCTCTCGTATGGTGGAAACTACTTTCCGAAAACAAAATGACCGCATTACCTGCTACCAGCTGGTAGGTGCGACGATCGGAGGGCGCCGCCGGGCAGCCGGCCCGGGGCGGCGTAGCAACGCAGCTAGGGAAAGCAGAGGAACCCGGACATGGCAACGGCGCCCAGCGTCTCGTACTCGATGACGGTCCGTCTCGAGGTACCGGCGAGCGGGACTGCGGTCTCCCAGCTCACCACCGCGGTCGAGTCCTCCGGCGGCCACGTCACCGGCCTCGACGTGACCGCTTCCGGCCACGAGAAGCTGCGTATCGACGTCACCGTCGCCGCGACCTCCACCACCCACGCGGACGAGATCGTGGCGAAGCTCGGGACCATCGAGGGCGTCGTCCTCGGCAAGGTCTCCGACCGTACGTTCCTCATGCACCTCGGCGGCAAGATCGAGATGGCGTCCAAGCACCCCATCCGCAACCGTGACGACCTCTCCATGATCTACACCCCGGGCGTGGCCCGGGTCTGCATGGCGATCGCCGAGAACCCCGAGGACGCCCGCCGCCTCACCATCAAGCGCAACTCGGTCGCCGTGGTCACCGACGGCTCCGCCGTCCTCGGCCTCGGCAACATCGGCCCGAAGGCCGCGCTGCCGGTCATGGAGGGCAAGGCGGCCCTGTTCAAGCGCTTCGCCGGCATCGACGCCTGGCCGATCTGCCTGGACACCCAGGACACCGACGAGATCGTCGCGATCGTGAAAGCCATCGCCCCCGGTTTCGCCGGTATCAACCTCGAGGACATCTCCGCGCCCCGCTGCTTCGAGATCGAGGCGCGGCTGCGCGAGGCCCTGGACATCCCCGTCTTCCACGACGACCAGCACGGCACCGCCATCGTCGTGCTCGCCGCGCTGACCAACGCGCTGCGGGTGGTCGGCAAGGGCATCGGCGACGTACGGGTCGTCATGTCCGGTGCGGGCGCGGCCGGTACGGCCATCCTCAAGCTGCTCATCGCCGCCGGCGTGAAGCACGCGGTGGTCGCCGACATCCACGGCGTCGTGCACGCGGGCCGCGAGGACCTGGTGGACGCGCCGGCCGACTCGCCGCTGCGCTGGATCGCCGACAACACCAACCCGGAGGGCGTCACCGGCACCCTCAAGCAGGCCGTCGTCGGCGCGGACGTGTTCATCGGCGTCTCGGCCCCGAACCTGCTCGGCGCGGAGGACGTGGCGGCGATGGCGGAGGGCGCGATCGTGTTCGCGCTCGCGAACCCGGACCCGGAGGTCGACCCGGCGGTCGCCCGCCAGACCGCGGCCGTGGTGGCCACCGGCCGCTCGGACTTCCCGAACCAGATCAACAACGTCCTGGTGTTCCCGGGTGTCTTCCGCGGTCTGCTCGACGCGCAGTCCCGCACCGTCAACACGGAGATGATGCTCGCCGCGGCGAGTGCGCTCGCGGACGTCGTCACCGAGGACGAGCTGAACCCGAACTACATCATCCCGTCGGTCTTCAACGACAAGGTCGCCGGCGCCGTGGCGGGCGCGGTGCGCACCGCGGCGAAGGCGGCGGGGGCGGGGACCGACACGGCGGCGAACGGGCTCTGACGCCTCGCCGAACGGGGTCTGACGGCGCGTCGCGGGACGTCGCGCCGTAAACCCGCCTTTAGGGTTCTGTTCGGCTCCGCAGCGTCTTCGCGGAGTCGACGCAACGTCACCGCGAAGGGCCTCTGGCGCTTTTCGTGTGACCCCGGAGGGTGCCGGATTGGCGTTCCCGCCGCTGGTGGGGGCAGGATGCCTATTCGGGCGCGAGGGTCTGGCGACAGACCCGGGTCCGGGGACTGTCCGAGGGCCCTGGCAGCATCGGCTTCGCTGTGCCCAACATGCGGCTCCGCCGCGTGGCCCGCCTCACAGGCAAGAAGAACACGGGAGTAACAACATGAACCGCAGTGAGCTGGTGGCCGCCCTGGCCGACCGCGCCGAGGTGACCCGCAAGGACGCCGACGCCGTGCTGGCCGCCTTCGCCGAGATCACCGGCGAGATCGTCGCCAAGGGTGACGAGAAGGTCACCATCCCCGGCTTCCTGACCTTCGAGCGCACCCACCGTGCCGCTCGCACCGCCCGCAACCCGCAGACCGGCGACCCGATCGACATCCCGGCCGGTTTCAGCGTGAAGGTCTCCGCGGGCTCGAAGCTCAAGGAAGCCGCCAAGGGCAAGTAAGCGCCCTCCGTACGCCCGTACGAAGCGCACAAGGGCCGGTGGCCACCCCAGGGGGTGGCCACCGGCCCTTGTGCCGTTCTGAGGGCCCCTCAGCCACGCTGAGAGGCCACCGGAGCCCTGCACCAGCGTGCTGCCCCGCCGCTCGACCTCGGCGCCGGGTTCCACGAGCTTCTGCATGCTGTGTCTTCCCGGGGGGCGACCCCCGGACCCCCGGCAGAGGGTCCCGGGGCCGAGCGGGCCCGCTCGGCGGGGCTAGACCAGCGCGCTGCCCGGCAGCTCGACCTTCGCGCCCAGTTCCACGAGCTTCTGCATGAAGTTCTCGTAGCCGCGGTTGATCAGGTCGATGCCGTGGACGCGGGACGTGCCCTCGGCCGCCAGGGCGGCGATCAGGTACGAGAAGCCGCCGCGCAGGTCGGGGATGACCAGGTCCGCGCCCTGCAGCTTGGTGGGGCCGGAGACGACCGCCGAGTGCAGGAAGTTGCGCTGGCCGAAGCGGCAGTCCGAGCCGCCCAGGCACTCGCGGTACAGCTGGATGTGCGCGCCCATCTGGTTCAGCGCCGAGGTGAAGCCGAGCCGGGACTCGTACACCGTCTCGTGGACGATCGACAGGCCCGTCGCCTGCGTCAGCGCGACCACCAGCGGCTGCTGCCAGTCGGTCTGGAAGCCGGGATGGACGTCCGTCTCCAGGGCGATGGACTTCAGCTGGCCGCCGGGGTGCCAGAAGCGGATGCCCTCGTCGTCGATCTCGAAGGCGCCGCCGACCTTCCGGTACGTGTTCAGGAAGGTCATCATCGAGCGCTGCTGCGCGCCGCGCACGTAGATGTTGCCGTTGGTGGCGAGCGCCGCGGACGCCCAGGAGGCCGCCTCCAGGCGGTCCGGGAGCGCCTGGTGGTTGTAGCCGCCGAGCTTGTCGACGCCGGTGATGCGGATCGTCCGGTCGGTGTCGATGGCGATGATCGAGCCCATCTTCTGCAGCACGCAGATGAGGTCCTCGATCTCCGGCTCGATCGCCGCGTTGGACAGCTCGGTCACGCCCTCGGCGAGCACCGCCGTGAGGAGCACCTGTTCGGTCGCGCCGACGGACGGGTACGGCAGCCGGATCTTGGTGCCGCGCAGCCGCTGCGGGGCCTCCAGGTACTGCCCGTCCGCACGCTTCTCGATCTTCGCGCCGAACTGCCGCAGCACCTCGAAGTGGAAGTCGATCGGCCGGCCGCCGATGTCGCAGCCGCCCAGGCCCGGGATGAACGCGTGCCCGAGCCGGTGCAGCAGCGGCCCGCAGAACAGGATCGGGATGCGGGACGAACCGGCGTGGGCATCGATGTCGGCCACGTTGGCGGACTCGACGTGCGACGGGTCGAGCACCAGCTCGCCGGGCTCGTCGCCCGGGCGCACCGTCACGCCGTGCAACTGGAGCAGCCCGCGCACCACGCGCACGTCGCGGATGTCGGGCACGTTGCGGAGCCGGCTCGGCGCCTCGCCGAGCAGGGCGGCGACCATCGCCTTGGGCACGAGGTTCTTCGCGCCGCGGACGCGGATCTCGCCCTCCAGCGGGGTGCCGCCGTGGACAAGCAGGACATCGTCTGTGCCGGTCATGAATCTCGCGTTCCGAAGGGGTCCCCCACAGCCGTGCGAGGGGGAGGTCGGGCAGGGCCAGGGAAAAGGGTAAGGGCCGAGCACCCCCCTTTCGTAAGGGTGCGGCGGCCACGCAGATGTAATGAATTCGGCACAACACCCTCCGTTCCCGTCACCTTGCGGAGCGTTACCGTCCGTTTGTTGCCGTCTCGTTCCCCGGACATCGGACGCCGACCGCCTCACCTGCGCCGCCGCCGGGCCCTCGACCGGTCCTGTCGCCGGGTCCCCAAGACGGGCCCGGATGCGGGATCATGTCTCGCATGACCGAGGTGTCCTCGCTCACAGGACGGCTGCTCGTCGCCACGCCCGCGCTGACGGACCCGAACTTCGACCGCGCGGTCGTGCTGCTGCTCGACCACGACGACGAGGGCTCCCTCGGCGTGGTCCTGAACCGCCCCACCCCCGTCACCGTCGGTGACATCCTGGAACCCTGGGCACCGCTGGCCGGCGAACCCGGCGTGGTCTTCCAGGGCGGCCCGGTCTCGCTCGACGCCGCGCTCGGCGTCGCGGTGATCCCCGGCGACGAGGGCCCGCTCGGCTGGCGCCGGGTGTACGGGGCGATCGGGCTGGTCGACCTGGAGACCCCTCCCGAACTGCTCGCCGCCGCGCTCGGCTCGCTGCGGATCTTCGCCGGGTACGCGGGCTGGGGCCCCGGCCAGCTGGAGCAGGAACTCACCGAGGGTGCCTGGTACGTGGTCGAGTCCGAGCCCGGCGACGTCTCGTCCCCGCATCCGGAGACGCTGTGGCGCGCCGTGCTGCGCCGGCAGCGCGGGGAGCTCGCGATGGTCGCCACGTACCCCGACGACCCGTCGCTGAACTGAAGCCGCCGGGCTTCAGTACCCTTGGGACCCATGAGCACTCTCGAGCCCGAGCGCGGGGCAGGTACGGGAACCCTCGTAGAGCCGACGCCGCAGGTGTCCCACGGCGACGGCGACCACGAGCGCTATGCCCACTACGTCCAGAAGGACAAGATCATGGCGAGTGCCCTCGACGGCACTCCCGTGGTGGCACTGTGCGGCAAGGTCTGGGTACCGGGGCGCGACCCCAAGAAGTACCCCGTCTGTCCCATGTGCAAGGAGATCTACGAGTCCATGGGCTCGGGCGGTGACAAGGACAAGGACAAGGGCGGCAAGGGCAAGTAGCCCACCGGTCTGACGCGGGGACGGCCCCCGGTGCGCGTGCTGCGGCACGCGCACCGGGGGCCGTCTCGCGTTGCACGGGGTGCTTCCGCGGGTCACGGAGTGGTCGAGACCACTTGTCGGGGTGTGTGCACGGCAATAGCCTCACGCGTGTTGTGCAACACGAAACGCTCGTTGCGCATGTTGCAACGCGGATCCCGGGAGCCCCGAATGAAGCGTTCCGTCCGAATCGCCGCCCCGCTCACCGCCCTCGTCCTCGCCGGCCTCGCCGCCTGCGCCCCGCAGACCTCCGGCGGCGCGGCCGCCAAGGACGACACGAGCGGCACGCTGCGCGTCTGGCTCTTCCGCGAGGTCGACAACCGGCCGAAACAACAGGTCGTCGACGCCGCGATCGCCGCCTTCGAGGCCCGGCACGAGGGCGCCGACGTGCAGGTCGAGTACATCCCCGTCGAGACCCGCGCCCAGCGCGTCAAGGCCGCCTTCAACGACCCCGCCTCCGCCCCCGACCTCATCGAGTACGGCAACACCGACACCGCCGGCTACGTGAAGGACGGCGGACTCGCCGACGTCACCGCCGAGTTCGGCGCCTGGCCCGACGCCGAGGACACCGACCCCGCCGCGAGGTCCTCCGTCACCGTCGACGGCAAGGTCTACGGCGCCCCGCTCTTCGTCGGCGTCCGCGCGCTCTACTACCGCACCGACGTCTTCCGCGAGTTGGGCGTCCGGCCGCCCAAGTCCCAGGCCGAGCTGATCGCCACCGCGAAGAAGGTCCGCAAGGCGAAGCCCGAGCTGTACGGACTCGCCGTCGGCGGCGCGTACACCTACGGCGCGATGCCCTTCGTCTGGGCCGACGGCGGCGAACTCGCCACCGGCCGGGCCGGTGCGTACCGGGCCGCGATCGACAGCGAGGCCGCCCGCAGGGGCGTCGCCGCGTACACCTCGCTCTTCGGCGACGACAACTGCCCGGCCGCCAAGTGCGCCGCCATGGGCGGCAACGCGACCGTCACCGCCTTCGCCTCCGGCAAGGCCGCCATGGCCATCGGCGGCGACTTCAGCCACGCCGCCGTGGAGGCCGGCGCGGTGAAGGGCAAGTACGCCGTCGTCCCGCTGCCCGGTGTCGCCCCCGGCTCCATAGCCCCGCCGTTCGCCGGCGGCAACAACCTCGGCGTGCTCCGCAGCACCGCGCACCGCACCCTGGCCGTCGACCTGATGAAGACGCTGGCCGGCAAGGAGACCCAGGGCAAGCTCTTCGACGCGATGGGCTTCCTGCCCACGTACACCGACGTCCGCGCCGACGCCGCCCGCCGGCAGCCCTTCGTGAAGCCCTTCATCGACTCCCTCGACGCGGGCGCCAAGTTCGTCCCGGCGTCCCCGGCCTGGGGGCAGATCGACGCCCAGCAGGTGCTGCCGACGATGTTCCAGGAGATCGTCAGCGGCCGGAAGGACGTGGCCGGCGCCACCGGCGACGCGGCCGAGAAGATGGACGCGGCGTTCGCGGCGGCGCGATGACCGCGACGGCACGCACCGGCTGGACGCCCTGGCTCTACCTGCTGCCCGCGCTCGCCGTGCTCGGCGCGCTGCTGGTGTACCCGATCTGGCAGCTCGGCCTGATCTCCACGCTCGAGTACACCCAGGCTCAGGTCAGCGGCGGCGAGCCGACCTCGTTCCAGGGCCTCGGCAACTACGCCGCCCTCTTCTCCGACCCGCAGTTCTGGCAGGTCCTGCTCGCGACCGTGCTGTTCGCCGCGGCCTGCGTCGTCACCACGCTCGCCGTCGGCTGCACCCTGGCCGTGCTGCTGACCCGCGTACGCGCCGTCCCGCGCCTCGCGCTGATGCTCGCGGCGCTCGGGGCGTGGGCGACGCCGGCGGTCACCGGCTCCACGGTGTGGGTGATGCTCTTCGACCCCGACCACGGGCCGGTCAACCGGCTGCTCGGGCTCGGCGACCTCTCGTGGACGTACGGGCGCTACAGCGCCTTCGCACTGGTCCTCTTCGAGGTCGTCTGGTGCTCGTTCCCGTTCGTGATGGTCACCGTCTACGCGGGCCTGCGGGCCGTCCCCGCCGAGGTCCTGGAGGCCGCCGCGCTCGACGGGGCCTCGCAGTGGCGGATCTGGCGGTCGGTCACCGCGCCGATGCTCCGGCCGATCCTGCTCGTCGTCACGATCCAGTCGATCATCTGGGACTTCAAGGTCTTCACCCAGATCTACGTGATGACCAACGGGGGCGGCATCGCCGGCCAGAACCTCGTGCTCAACGTGTACGCCTACCAGAAGGCGTTCGCCTCGTCCCAGTACAGCCTCGGCTCGGCGATCGGCGTCGTGATGCTGCTGATCCTGCTGGCCGTGACGCTGGTGTACCTGCGGCTGCTGCGGCGGCGGGGAGGGGAACTGTGAGGGACTTCCGTGCACGCCGCCTCCTGGCCGAGGCGGGCGCGCTGCTCGTCGCCGCGGTCGTGGCGTTCCCGCTGTACTGGATGGTGCTCTCGGCCTTCAAGCCGGCCGGGGAGATCCAGTCGGCCGAGGCCCGGCCGTGGACGCTCGCGCCAACCCTGGACTCCTTCCGGCGCGTCTTCGAACAGCAGGATTTCGGCCGTTATCTCCTCAACAGCCTGCTCGTCGCGGGCACGGTGGTGGTCGCCTCCGCGGTGATCGCGTTCCTCGCGGCGACGGCCGTCACGAGGTTCCGCTTCCGCTTCCGGACCACGCTGCTGGTCATGTTCCTGGTCGCCCAGACGGTGCCCGTCGAGGCGCTGACGATCCCGCTGTTCTTCCTCATGCGGGACCTCGGGCAGCTCAACACGCTCGGCTCGCTGGTCCTGCCGCACCTCGCGTTCTCGCTGCCGTTCGCGATCTGGATGCTGCGCGGCTTCGTGAAGGCGGTGCCGGAGGCGCTGGAGGAACAGGCCGCGCTCGACGGGGCGAGCCGGGCGCGGTTCCTGTGGACGATCCTGTTCCCGCTGGTCTTCCCGGGCCTGGTCGCGACGAGCGTGTTCTCGTTCATCTCGACCTGGAACGACTTCCTGTTCGCGAAGTCCTTCCTCATCAGCGACACCTCGCAGTCGACGCTGCCGATGGCGCTGCTGGTCTTCTTCCAGCCCGAGGACAACGACTGGGGCGGCATCATGGCGGCGTCGACCGTGATGACGATCCCGGTGCTCGTCTTCTTCGTACTCGTCCAACGCCGCCTGGTCTCCGGCCTGGGCGGCGCGGTGAAGGACTGACGCCCATGCATCTGATCCCCGCTCCCCGCACCGTCTCGGGCCCGCACCGCTGCGGGTTCGCCCTCGACGACGGGACGGCGCTGTCCGCCGGGCCCGGCACGGAGTCCACCGCGCGCTGGCTGCGCGCCACGCTGGGCGCGGCCCTCGGGCTGCCGCTCCCGCCGGCCCCGGAACCGGGCGGCCACAACACCCTGGTGCTGCGCGTCGACGACACGCTGGGGCCCGAGGCGTACCGGCTCTCGGTGGCCCCGGCCCTGGGCGTCGAGATCGTGGGCGGCGACCCCGCGGGCGTCTTCTGGGGCGCGCAGACGCTGCGTCAACTCCTCGGGCCGGACGCCTTCCGGAGCGCCCGCCTGCCGCGCGAGGCGACCTGGGGCGTGCCCGCCCTCACCGTCACCGACGCCCCCCGCTTCCGCTGGCGGGGCGTCATGCTCGATGTGGCGCGGCACTTCATGCCGAAGGGCGACGTGCTGCGGTACGTCGATCTGCTCGCCGCGCACAAGCTGAACGTGTTGCATCTGCATCTCACCGACGACCAGGGCTGGCGTCTGGAGATCGAGCGGTACCCGCGGCTCACCGAGGTCGGCGCGTGGCGGCCGCGGACCAAGTGGGGGCACCGGGACTCGCCGTACTGGAGCGAGACGCCGCACGGCGGCTTCTACACGCACGACGACATCCGCGAGATCGTCGCGTACGCCGCCGAGCGGCACATCACCGTCGTCCCCGAGATCGACCTCCCCGGCCACTCGCAGGCCGCCATCGCCGCGTACCCCGAACTCGGCAACACCGACGTCGTCGACACCTCCGCGCTCGGCGTCTGGGACGACTGGGGCGTCAACCCCAACGTGCTCGCGCCCACCGACGCCGTCCTCCGCTTCTACGAGGGAGTCTTCGAGGAGGTGCTCGACCTGTTCCCGTCGACGTTCGTCCACGTCGGCGGCGACGAGTGCCCCAAGGACCAGTGGCGGAAGTCCCCGGCCGCCCAGGCCCGCATCAGGGAACTCGGGGTCGACGGCGAGGACGGCCTGCAGTCCTGGTTCGTCCGGCACTTCGACCGCTGGCTCGCCGACCGCGGCCGCCGGCTCATCGGCTGGGACGAGATCCTGGAGGGCGGCCTCGCCGGCGGCGCCGCCGTGTCCTCCTGGCGCGGCTACGAGGGAGGGATCGCCGCCGCGGAGGCCGGCCACGACGTCGTCATGTGCCCGGACCGGCACGTGTACCTGGACTACCGTCAGGCCCCTGGCGACGACGAGCCGATGCCCATCGGCCCCGTACGGACCCTGGAGGACGTCTACCGGTTCGAGCCCGTGCCCCCGGGCCTGTCCGAGGCGGCCGCCGCGCACGTGCTCGGCACCCAGGCCAACGTGTGGACCGAGGTCATGCAGGACCGCGGCCGCGTCGACTACCAGGTCTTCCCCCGGCTCGTGGCATTCGCCGAGGTCGCGTGGTCCGCCCTGCCCGCCCCCGCCGAGCGCGATCACACCGGTTTCGAGCGGCGCATGACCGCCCATTACGCGCGGCTGGACGCGCTCGGTGTCGCGTACCGGCCGGCTTCCGGACCCCGTCCCTGGCAGCGCCGTCCCGGCGTGCCCGGACGTCCCTCCGAGGAGCCGCCGACGACCGCGTGAGTACCGACAAATCCGGCCATATCCCGAGTCGTGGGAGGTCCGGGACGGAACCTTCCTTCACGGACCCTCGCGCCGGACGGCTCGGAACATGTGCCAGAGTTGCCACGTCCGGGCTGTGAGCACGTACGGTACGGCCACACAGGCGGGACGACCGGGGACAGTCGGGGACACCGGGAAGGGGCAGCGGGTTGACCACGCACGCACCACGGACGGCGCATTCGGTGACGCTGCCGGCCACGCTCGACGAGGCCGTGGCCGCGCTCACCGCCATGCCCGCCGCCGTGCCCGTCGCGGGCGGCACCGATCTGATGGCGGCCGTCAACCGGGGGCAGCTGCGCCCCGCCGGGCTCGTGGGCCTCGGCCGGATCAACGAGATCCGCGGCTGGCAGTACCAGGACGGTCACGCGCTGCTCGGCGCGGGTCTCACCCACTCCCGGATGGGCCGGCCCGACTTCGCCGCGCTCATCCCCGCGCTCGCCGCGGCCGCCCGCGCCGCCGGACCGCCCCAGATCCGCAACGCCGGCACCCTCGGCGGCAACGTCGTCTCCGCCGCGCCCGCGGGCGACTCGCTGCCCGTCCTGGCCGCCCTGGAGGCGGACCTGGTCGTCACCGGCCCGGACGGCGGCCGCGAGATCCCCGTCTCGCACCTGCTGGCCGGCCGCGACCTGCTCGCGCCCGGCGAGCTGGTCGGCTTCGTCCGCGTCCCCCTGCTGCACGCCCCGCAGGTCTTCCTCAAGGCCACCGGCCGCACCGGCCCCGCCCGCGCGGCCGCCTCCGTCGCCGTCGTGCTCGACCCGGCACAGCGCGCGGTGCGCTGCGCGGTGGGCGCGATCGCGCCGATGCCGCTGCGGCCGCTCGAGGCGGAGCGCTGGATCGCCTCGCTGGTCGACTGGGACAACGACCGCGCCCTCGCCCCGGAGGCGCTGACCGCCTTCGGCGAGTACGTGGCCGCGGCCTGCATCCCGGACCCGGAGGGCGACGAGCAGCTGCCGCCCGCCGTACTGCACCTGCGGCGCACCGTCGCCGCGCTGGCCCGACGGGCACTGGGGAGGGCGCTGTCGTGAGCACCGAGGACAACGAGCATCTGCACCTGTACGGGACCCCGCAGGGCCCCGAGACGGGACAGGTCCCCGCGCAGGGCGGCCCGGAGCAGGAGCCCCACGGCGGCTGGCAGCCCATCCCGCAGAGCGAGGGCTACGACAGCGACGCCACCGCCTTCGTCCAGCTGCCCCCGGACTTCGACTTCGGCGCCGCGCCGCTGGCCGCGCCCGGCCACGGCTACACGCCGCCGCCGATGATCGTGCCGCTCACGCCTGCCTCGGCGAACGACCCGGCCGCGACCGGCACCTGGGTGGTCCAGGAGCCGGTCGAGGCGGAGTACCTGCCGCCGCAGGACACCGCGGAGCCCCAGACCGAGCCGGTGGACCCGCACGCCACCGGGCAGTGGAGCTTCGCCGAGGAGAGCCGGTCGACCGGGCAGTGGACCATCCCGACCATGCCGGAGGGTTCGGACGAGTCGGGCGAGTACACGACGTCGATGCTGGCCCAGTACGCGAGCAGCGCGCCCGCGACCCTGCCCGGCGGCGCGCCCGCGCCGTGGGCGATGCCGCAGGAGCCGGAGGGCGGCGAAGGGCAGCCGGAGCGCTTCGCGGAGGAGCCGGCCGCCGGGGAGCCGGTCGCGGAGGAGTCCGCGCGCGAGGACGCGCACGGGTCCGGGCACGAGGACGCGCACGTGCACGCCGGTGCCGCCGTCGAGGAGCCCCACGCCGCCGAGAGCCGCCCCGAGCGACCCGAGCCCTTCCCCGAGGTCCCCGAGGCGCTCCCGGAGCCCCCTGAGGCCCTTCCCGAGCCCCCGCCCGCCCCTGTGTTCGACACGGGCAGCAGCAGCGACAGCGACGAGCACCCGCACATCTCGTACGTGCTGCGCGTCAACGGCGCCGACCGGCCCGTCACCGGCTCCTGGATCGGCGAGTCGCTGCTCTACGTGCTGCGCGAGCGCCTCGGCCTCGCCGGCGCCAAGGACGGCTGCTCGCAGGGCGAGTGCGGTGCGTGCAACGTCCAGGTCGACGGCCGCCTGGTGGCCTCCTGCCTGGTGCCCGCCGCGACCGCCGCCGGCAGCGAGGTCCGTACCGTCGAGGGCCTGGCCGTCGACGGCGAGCCGTCCGACGTCCAGCGGGCCCTCGCCAACTGCGGCGCCGTCCAGTGCGGCTACTGCATCCCGGGCATGGCCATGACCGTCCACGACCTGCTCGAGGGCAACCCCGCGCCCACCGAGCGGGAGGCCCGCCAGGCCCTCTGCGGCAACCTCTGCCGCTGCTCCGGCTACCGGGGCGTGCTCGACGCCGTCCAGGAGGTCGTCGCCGAGCGCGCCGCGGGCACCCGCGCCGAGCCGGCCGCCGACCCGGCCGGCGGGGCGCGCATCCCGCAGCAGATCCCCCACCCGCTCGACGGAGGCATGGCGTGAGCAGCGACGCGACCACCGCCGTTCCCGCCGTACCCACGGCGCTCGACGGCCCCCGGCAGGAGGAGCGGGAGCACGGCCTGGGCGTGTCCGTGCCGGCCGCCGACGCCCGCGCCAAGGCCGAGGGCACCTTCCCGTACGCCTCCGACCTGTGGGCCGAGGGGCTGCTGTGGGCGGCGGTGCTGCGCTCCCCGCACCCGCACGCCCGGATCGTCTCCATCGACACCACGGCCGCCGCGGAGCTCCCCGGCGTCCGCGCCGTCGTCACGCACGCGGACGTGCCCGGCGACCCGGCGTACGGCCGGACCGTCGCCGACCGTCCGGTGTTCGCCTCCGACGTCGTCCGGCACCACGGCGAGGCCATCGCCGCCGTCGCCGCCGACCACCCCGACGCCGCCCGGCTCGCCGCCGCGGCCATCGCCGTCGAGTACGAGGTCCTGGAACCGGTCACCGACCCGGAGAAGGCGTTCGCCGCCGAGCCGCTGCACCCCGACGGCAACCTGATCCGGCACATCCCGCTCCGCTTCGGCGACCCCGACATCGCCGGCGAGGTGATCGTCGAGGGCCTGTACCGGATCGGCCGCCAGGACCCCGCGCCGATCGGCGCCGAGGCCGGCCTCGCCGTGCCGCGCCCCGACGGCGGCGTGGAGATCTACACCGCCTCCACCGACCCGCACACCGACCGCGACCTCGCAGCGGCCTGCTTCGGGCTCGCCCCCGAGCAGGTCAAGGTGGTCGTCACCGGCGTGCCCGGCGCGACCAGCGACCGCGAGGACCCCGGCTTCCAGATCCCGCTGGGCCTGCTCGCGCTGCGCACCGGCTGCCCGGTCAAGCTCACCGCCACCCGCGAGGAGTCCTTCCTCGGTCACGCCCACCGCCACCCCACCCTGCTGCGCTACCGGCACCACGCGGACGCGGAGGGCCGGCTGGTGAAGGTGGAGGCGCAGATCCTGCTCGACGCGGGCGCGTACGCGGACCACTCCGCCGAGTCGCTCGCCGCCGCCGTCTCGTTCGCCTGCGGCCCGTATGTCGTGCCGCACGCCTTCGTCGAGGGCTGGGCGGTCCGGACGAACAACCCGCCCTCCGGCCACATGCGCGGCGAGGGTGCCCTGCAGGTGTGCGCCGCGTACGAGGCGCAGATGGACAAGCTGGCGGCCCGGCTCGGCGTCGACCCGGCCGAGCTGCGGATGCGGAACGTACTGGCGACGGGCGACCTGCTGCCCACCGGCCAGACCGTGACCTGCCCCGCCCCGGTCGCCGAACTGCTCGGCGCGGTACGGGACTTCCCGCTGCCGCCGCTGCCGCTGGACGACCCCGAGGAGGACTGGCTGCTGCCCGGCGGCCCGGAGGGCGCGGGCGAGCCGGGGGCGGTGCGCCGCGGCGTCGGCTACGCGCTCGGCATGGTCCACATGCTCGGCGCGGAGGGCGCGGACGAGGTCTCGACGGCCACCGTGAAGGTGCAGGACGGGGTCGCGACGGTCATCTGCGCGGCCGTGGACACCGGCTCCGGTTTCGGCACGCTGGCGCGACAGATTGTCCAGGAGACCCTCGGCATCGACGAGGTGCACGTCGCCTCCGTCGACACCGACCAGCCCCCGGCCGGCGCGGCCACCCACGGCCGGCACACCTGGGTCTCGGGCGGCGCGGTCGAGCGGGCGGCCAAGATGGTCCGTACGCAGCTGCTGCAGCCGCTGGCGCACAAGTTCGGCATGTCGACGGAGCTGCTCCAGATCACCGACGGCAAGATCACCTCGTACGACGGCGTGCTGTCCACGACGGTGACCGAGGCGATGGACGGCAAGGAGCTGTGGGCCACCGCGCAGTGCCGCCCGCACCCGACGGAGCCGCTGGACGAGTCGGGCCAGGGCGACGCGTTCGTGGGCCTGGCGTTCTGCGCGATCCGCGCGGTGGTGGACGTCGACATCGAGCTGGGCTCGGTGCGGGTGGTCGAGATGGCCGTCGCGCAGGACGTCGGCCGGATCCTGAACCCGGCGCAGCTGGTGGCCCGCATCGAGGCGGGCGTCACGCAGGGCGTCGGCGCGGCGCTGACGGAGAACCTGCGCACCGCACGCGGTGTCGTCCGGCACCCGGACTTCATGGGCTACGCGCTGCCGACGGCGCTCGACGCCCCGGACATCCGGATCGTCACGCTGATCGAGGAGCGGGACGTGGTGGCCCCGTTCGGCGCGAAGCCGGTGAGTGCGGTACCGGTCGTGACGGCGCCGGCGGCGGTCGCCTCGGCCGTGCGGGCGGCGACGGGCCGCCCGGTCAACCGGCTGCCGATCCGCCCGCAGGCGGCGGTGGCGGCAGCAGGCTAGGTCGACAGGTACGACGAAGGGCCCGGGGAGTACCCCGGGCCCTTCGTCGTACCTGTCGACCTGGAGACCGTGGCGGGAATCGAACCCGCGTCACTCGAGTTGCAGTCGAGCCCCTGAACCTCTCGGGCACACGGTCGTGGTGGCGACAGGAACGACGGTAGGCGCGCGGGAACGAGGCGCGGAAGGGCAACCCGGGTGCCGCAACGGGACTGCCATACGCCGTTCATGAACGGCGGACCGGTCGTACGACCAAGGTCCCGGGTCCGGTCGTTCCTGCGACAGGGTCCCCGCACGGGTTCACCTCTTACCCTGAGGGGATGAGCGCCCCTGACCCCCGCGACACCGACGTCGCAGACGTACCGCCCGCACCCGACCGGACCGCCGCCGAGGAGTCCGCGGGCAGCGTGCTCGACCGGGAGCACCGGGCGCTCAGCATCGGGATCGTCTCCGTGGTCCTGCTCATCGCCTTCGAGGCGACGGCCGTCGGCACGGCGATGCCGGTCGCGGCGCGGGAGCTGGACGGGGTCGCGCTGTACGCCTTCGCCTTCTCGTCGTACTTCACGACCAGCCTCTTCGGCATGGTGCTCGCGGGGCAGTGGTCCGACCGCAGCGGACCGCTCGCGCCGCTCGCCGTCGGCATGGCGTCCTTCGCGGCCGGACTGCTGCTGGCCGGGACCGCCGGGACGATGTGGCTGTTCGTCCTGGGGCGGGCCGTGCAGGGCCTCGGCGGCGGGCTGGTGATCGTGGCGCTGTACGTGGTCGTCAGCCGCGCGTACGCGGAGGCGCTGCGGCCCGCGATCATGGCGGCGTTCGCGGCGGGCTGGGTGGTGCCGTCGGTGGTCGGGCCGCTGGCGTCCGGGACGATCACCGAGCATCTGGGGTGGCGCTGGGTCTTCGTCGGCATCCCCCTCCTCGTGGTCTTCCCGCTGGCGCTCGCGCTGCCGGCGATCCGACGGACGGCGTCCGGTCCGGCCGACCCGACGGCGCCGCTGCCGCCGTACGACCGGCGGCGCATCCGGCTGGCGCTCGGGATCTCGCTGGGCGCGGGGCTGCTGCAGTACGCGGGCCAGGAGCTGCGCTGGCTCTCTCTGGTGCCGGCGGCGGTGGGCGCGGCGCTGCTGGTGCCGTCGGCGCTGGGACTGCTGCCGAAGGGCACGTTCCGGGCGGCGCGGGGGCTGCC
This sequence comes from Streptomyces solicamelliae, assembly GCF_045348655.1. NCBI lineage: Bacteria > Bacillati > Actinomycetota > Actinomycetes > Kitasatosporales > Streptomycetaceae > Streptomyces > Streptomyces solicamelliae. The sequence goes on along the minus strand of NZ_CP160404.1, from coordinate 2,664,791 downwards.
GTCGGTGGTGCTGCTCCGGGGGATCGCGGCGGGGTCGTTCATCGCGGCGGAGTCGTTCGTGCCGCTGATGCTGGTCGCGGAGCGCGGGCTGAGCCCGACGCTGGCGGGGCTGTCGCTGGCGGTCGGCGGGCTCACCTGGGCCGGGGGCTCGTACCTGCAGGCCCGGCCGTGGATGACGCGGTACCGGGAGCGGGCGCGGGTGGCCGGGATGGTGCTGGTCGCGGCGGCGATCGCGGCGGCGCCGAGCGTGCTGATCCCGGCGGTGCCGGCGTGGGTCGTGGCGGTGGCGTGGGCGTTCGGCTGCCTCGGGATGGGCGTGGTGATCGCCTCGACGAGCGTGCTGCTCCTCGAACTGTCGGCGCCGGAGGAGGCGGGGGCGAACTCGGCGGCCCTCCAGATCTCGGACGGCCTGTCCAACGTCCTGCTCCTGGCGGCGGGCGGGGCGGCGTTCGCGGCGCTGGGGGGCGGGGCGCTGGGCGACGCGGCGCACGGCGCGGCGGCGGTGTCGTCCCACCCGGCCGCGTTCGCCGCGGTCTTCCTCCCGATGGCCGCGGTCGCCGCGACCGGCGCGTGGGTCGCCACGCGTCTGCGGGCCCCGAAGTAGGCCCCGGCCCGGCCGCTGCCGGTGGACGGCCGCGGGCGGGGCCGCGACGCGAATACCCATGGCGGGTCGCACGCCGTCGCCGGCCGCGGGCCGTCTCGGGTGCGCCCGGCCTGGCGGCCGGGCGGTGTTTCCCACCCTCACCGCCCGTACGGGAAGCCGGCTCGGCGAACGGTTCTCCCGCCGTGGGTCCCCGCCCTCGGCGGCCGCGGGCCGTCTCGGGTGCGGCCGGGCGGTGCTTCCCACCCTCACCGCCCGTACGGGAAGCCGGCTCGGCGAACGGTTCTCCCGCCGTGGGTCCCCGCCGTCGTCGGCCGCGGGCCGTCTCGGGTGCGGCCGGGCGGTGTTTCCCACCCTCACCGCCCGTACGGGAAGCCGGCTCGGCGAACGGTTCTCCCGTCGTCGGTCCCCGCCGTCGTCGGTCCCCGCCCTCGGCGTCGCCGGCCCGGCGTGCGCCCGCCGGCCGCGCTGGGCGCGGCGCCCCGGGACGGTCGCCGGCTCCCGTACCCCCGTCGCTTGCCGCGCCCGTCCGCCCTGCCCGGCCCGACTCGTCGCCTCTCCCCGCGCCCGTCGTGCCCCCCGGCCCCGAGATCTGTCGCCGCCCGCCCCGAAAAGTCGTCGACCCCTCCCGCCCCCGCGCCTACCCTCGCCCCATGCGAGAGATCACGGTCAGGGTGCCCCCGGAGCTCGTCGATCTGGCGGATGCTCGTGGCGTCGGGGTCGAGGAGCAGGTGGAGGAAGCGGTGCGGCGGTACATGAGCACCGAGGAGGCGGTCGTGCGGCACCACGCCATGCGGCTGGCGATGCGGCACGCCTCGCTGCTGCGGAGGCTCGGGGAATGAGTACCCGCTTCCTCACCGTCCACGAGGTCGCCCACATCGCCTGCACCGCGTTCACCGGCGACGGCACCCCCGAGCTCCGCGCGCCCGGACTGCTCGAGTCCGCCGTGCACCGCCCGCGGGCCCGCATGTTCGGCGAGAGCGCGTACGGCGACCCGTACGAGCAGGCCGCCGCGCTGCTGCACGCCATCGCCGCCAACCACCCCTTCGTCGACGGCAACAAGCGCGCCGCCTGGCTCTCCGCCGCCGTCTTCCTCTCGGTCAACGGGATCGATCTCGCCGACGCCGATCTCGATCGGGCATATGAGCTGGTCATCGACGTGGCCGGCGGCGACCTAGCCGACATTTCGGACATTGCGCGCCGCCTCCGGGAGCTGTGAGGACCGTCTCACGCGGCCCCGCCACGCCCCCGCGCGCGGCAGGGCGCCCCGGCCTCACCGGTAAGGTGGCCCGGTTGTCATATCTGGACGAGCGTCGAACCGGAGACCGTGACTACCACCGCCAGCTCCTCCCACCACCTCTCTCCCGCCTTCCCCGGCCGCGCCCCCTGGGGCACCGCCAACAAGCTGCGTGCCTGGCAGCAGGGTGCCATGGAGAGGTACCTGCAGACGCAGCCGCGCGACTTCCTCGCCGTCGCGACCCCCGGCGCCGGTAAGACCACCTTCGCGCTCACCCTGGCGTCCTGGCTGCTGCACCACCACGTCGTGCAGCAGGTCACCGTCGTCGCCCCCACCGAGCACCTGAAGAAGCAGTGGGCGGCCGCCGCGGCGCGGATAGGGATCAAGCTCGACCCCGAGTACAGCGCCGGGCCGCTCAGCAAGGAGTACGACGGGGTCGCGATCACGTACGCCGGCGTCGGCGTGCGGCCCATGCTCCACCGCAACCGTGCCGAACAGCGCAAGACCCTCGTCATCCTCGACGAGATCCACCACGCCGGTGACTCCAAGTCCTGGGGCGAGGCGTGCCTGGAGGCGTTCGAGCCCGCCACCCGGCGGCTCGCGCTCACCGGTACGCCCTTCCGGTCCGACACCAATCCGATCCCCTTCGTGACCTACGAGGAGGGGAACGACGGGATCCGGCGGTCCGCCGCCGACTACACCTACGGCTACGGCAACGCCCTCGGCGACGGCGTCGTCCGGCCCGTCATCTTCCTCTCCTACAGCGGCAACATGCGCTGGCGCACCAAGGCCGGCGACGAGATCGCCGCCCGGCTCGGCGAGCCGATGACCAAGGACGCCATCAGCCAGGCCTGGCGCACCGCGCTCGACCCCCGCGGCGACTGGATGCCGAACGTGCTGCGCGCCGCCGACCGGCGGCTCACCGAGGTCCGCAAGTCCATCCCCGACGCCGGCGGCCTCGTCATCGCATCCGACCAGGACTCGGCCCGCTCCTACGCCAAGCTGATCCGGGAGATCACCGGGACCAAGGCCACCGTCGTGCTTTCCGACGACACCGGAGCCTCCCAGCGCATCGACGAGTTCAGCGAGAACGACGACCGCTGGATGGTCGCGGTCCGCATGGTGTCCGAGGGCGTCGACGTCCCCCGGCTCGCCGTCGGCGTGTACGCGACCACCATCTCCACCCCGCTCTTCTTCGCCCAGGCCGTCGGCCGCTTCGTACGATCCCGCAGGCGCGGCGAGACCGCGTCCGTGTTCCTTCCCACCATCCCCAGCCTCCTCGGCTTCGCCAACGAGATGGAGGTCGAGCGCGACCACGTGCTCGACAAGCCGAAGAAGGACGGCGAGGAGGACCCGTACGCCGAGTCCGAGAAGGAGATGGCGGAGGCCGAGCGCCAGCAGGACGAGGACACCGGCGAACAGGACATGCTGCCCTTCGAGGCGCTGGAGTCCGACGCCGTCTTCGACCGCGTGCTCTACAACGCCGCCGAGTTCGGCATGCAGGCCCACCCGGGCAGCGAGGAGGAGCAGGACTACCTCGGCATCCCCGGCCTCCTCGAGCCCGACCAGGTGCAGCTGCTGCTGCAGAAGCGGCAGGCCCGGCAGATCGCGCACAGCCGCAAGAAGCCGGACAGCGAGGCGGACCTGCTGGAGCTCCCGGCCGAGCGGCGGCCCGTCATCTCCCACAAGGAGCTGCTCGAACTGCGCAAGCAGCTCAACACGATGGTCGGCGCCTACGTGCACCAGAGCGGCAAGCCGCACGGCGTGATCCACACCGAGCTGCGCCGGGTGTGTGGCGGCCCGCCGAGCGCGGAGGCGACCGCCGGACAGATCCGCGAGCGGATCAAGAAGGTCCAGGAGTGGGCCACCCGGATGCGCTGAGGGCCGCGCCGCACGGTCGCGCAGGGCGCGCTGCAGGGGTGACGAGGACGCGCTGAGGACGCTTCGAAGATCCGCTGAAAAGCCGCCCACCGGCCTGTTTGCGCCCCGAACCGGCCGTATCCGGTCGCCCGCGCCCGGATTCTGGACGAGGTCTTCCGCTGAGCGGAGTGGGTCGCTACTGTCCCGGCCAAGCAAACGCCCCGTGGCAACGCCGCCGCGGAGCGCAGCCGGTACTGCACCCCCGTTCGCCGGCGGCCTCTGACGTGCGTCGCCGTGGGACCGGTGTCGTAGCACCGCAGGAGTCCGTCCGGCACTCACTCCGAAGGAGAGGGCGTCGTGACCGCGGAGACCTCCCAGACGCTCGACCGGGGACTGCGTGTCCTCAAACTGCTCGCCGACACCGACCACGGCCTGACGGTCACCGAGTTGTCCAACAAACTCGGCGTGAACCGCACGGTGGTCTACCGTCTGCTGGCCACCCTGGAGCAGCACGCCCTGGTCCGCCGCGACCTCGGCGGCCGGGCCCGCGTGGGCCTCGGCGTCCTGCGCCTGGGCCGCCAGGTCCACCCGCTGGTGCGGGAGGCCGCGCTGCCCGCGCTGCGCTCGCTCGCGGAGGACATCGGCGCGACGGCCCACCTGACGCTGGTGGACGGCGCGGAGGCGCTCGCGGTGGCGGTCGTCGAGCCGACGTGGACGGACTACCACGTGGCGTACCGGGCCGGTTTCCGGCACCCGCTGGACCGTGGCGCGGCCGGCCGGGCGATCCTCGCCGCCCGCCAGGGCGGCATGACCGAGCCGATGTTCACGCTGACGCACGGCGAGCTGGAGGCCGGCGCCAGCGGCGCGGCCGCCCCGCTGATAGGCGTCACCGGCATAGAGGGCAGCGTCGGCGTGGTCATGCTCGCCGACGCGGTCCCGGAGCGGGTGGGCCCCCGCGTGGTCGACGCGGCCCGCGAGGTCGCGGACGCCCTGCGCTAGTCCGGTGGTGAGCGGGGCGGGGGAGCGGGGCGGGGCGCCCGTTATCTTGGGGGGCGTGTTCAGCAACCTCTCCCGTGTCCGCGTGCTCGCGCTCTGCGCGTTGCCGGTCGTCGCGCTGCTCGCCGTCGTCGGGACGGCGCCGCTGCCGTTCGCGGTGGCGCAGCCGGGCACGACGGCGGACGTCCTCGGCACGAACGAGGGGCGGCCGATCATCACCATCACCGGCGCTCCCGTGCGCCCCACGACCGGCCAGTTGCGGATGACCACGATCCTGGCCACCGGGCCGAGCACCGAGGTCGACCTCGGCGACGTCGCGGACGCCTGGTTCCGTACGGACCGGGCCGTGTACCCGCGCGCCATGGTCTACCCGACGGGGAAGTCCGACGAGGAAGTCACGAAGCACAACCTCCGGCAGATGGAGGAGTCCCAGGACGCCGCCACGCTCGCGGCGCTGAACCACGTGGGCAAGAGCCCGAAGGACGTGAAGGTCTCCCTGCACCTCGCGGACGTCGGCGGCCCCAGCGCCGGTCTGCTGTTCTCCCTCGGGATCGTCGACAAGCTCGTCGGGAACGGGGCGGGCGGCGAGCTCACCGGCGGGAAGATCGTCGCCGGCACCGGGACGATCGACGCCGACGGCGCGGTGGGCGCCGTCGGCGGGGTCTCGCTCAAGACCCAGGCGGCCGGGCGGGACGGGGCGACGGTGTTCCTCGTCCCCAAGGCGGAGTGTGACGACGCGGAGGCCGAGCTGCCGAAGGGCATGCGGCTGATCCCCGTCTCCACCCTCGACGACGCCGTCGCGTCCCTGACGGCCCTCGGCCGCGGCCAGGAGGCCAAGGTCCCCAGCTGCTGACCGGGCGGCCCGCAGGCGTGCTCTAGGCAGCCAGTACCACCCGCCGCCCCTCGGCGGGAGCGGCGGCCAGCCGCAGCCCCCACTCGACCAGCCGCCAGCCCAGCCGGGCGCGGACGGGCGTGCGGGGGAGGCACCGGAAGGAGTCCGCCTCCCGGTGCAGTTCGGCGGCGCGCAGGTCGTGCAGATGACGGTGGATGTCGGCGTGCATGGCGGAGATCCCTTCAGTCGTTCTTCTGCGGGAGGGCGTGCAGGTGGACGCGGACGCGCTCGGCGTCGCCGGGCGTGGCCCGCGGGTAGCCGGCGAGCACCTCGTGGATCTTGTCGTTGATCTCGCGCAGCTGCTCCGGCGTGACGGCGAGGGTGTAGTCGCTCATGTCGGCGGCGCGCTGCCATTCCTCCGGCCAGTCGCTGCGAGTGGCGATCCAGGAGGACACCTCCTGCTGGTGGATCGTCGCGATCTCGTGCAGGTACGCGTCGACCGCGCCCCGGGTCTCGGCGCTGCCGTCCTTCACCAGCGACTCGTCGAACACCGTCCCCGTGTGCGCGGCCCGCCACCACCGCTCCCGCCCCTTGCCGTGCTCCGGGGCGTCCTCGACGAAGCCGTGCGCGGCGAGCTGCCGCAGGTGGTAGCTGGTCGCCCCGCTGGACTCGCCGAGCCGCTCGGCGAGCTGCGAGGCGGTCGCCGGCCCGTGCCGGCGCAGCGCCTGCAGGAGCCGGATGCGGAGGGGGTGGGCGAGCCCGCGCAGCGAGCGGGCGTCGAGGACACGTGGCGGGCGGTTCTCCTGGTCTTCGGCCATGGCACGACTGTAAGGCTTGCAAAGAAGTCTATGCAAGGGTTTCTTTGCAAGGACTTCTTTGCGGCGCTCCCCTCGTGTGCGAGGGCTGCCTCGTACGCGGGGGCTGCCTCCTACGCGGGGGCCCTGCCCCCGCCCCTCCGCCCTCCGCCCTCTACCCCTCGTCCTCCGCCGCCTGCTGCACCAGGGGCACGATCCGCAGCGGGACCGGGTTCTCCATCACGATCGCCGTCGACGCGCGGACGATGCCCTCGAAGCCGACCACCCGGTCGATCACCCGCTGCAGGTCCGCGTTCGAGCGGGCGACCAGGCGGCAGAGCATGTCCCCGTGGCCGGTCGTCGTGTGCAGTTCCAGGACCTCCGGCACCGTCGCCAGATGGGCCCGTACGTCGCCGCCCTGGCCCTGCTTGATCTCCAGCGTCGCGAACGCGGTCACCGGGTAGCCGAGGGCCGCCGGGTCCACGTCCGGGCCGAAGCCGCGGATCACGCCGTTCGACTGCAGCCGGTCGAGCCGGGCCTGGACGGTGCCGCGGGCCACGCCGAGCCGGCGGGACGCCTCGAGGACCCCTATGCGCGGCTCCTGTGCCAGGAGGGTCAGCAGTCGCCCGTCCAGATGATCGATCGCCACGTGGGTCTCCCGTTGGTCATCCTGTGCAGAACGTACGCCGATACTGACGTGTCGCTGGACAGATTGACCAGTGATTCAGCGAACTATTGCGCAGCTTGTGGAACGGAGAGAGTCTGCGCACATGACTGAGACCCTCCACACCACCCCCAACACCGCGCGCGAGGCCGATCCCTTCCCGGTCAAGGGAATGGACGCGGTCGTCTTCGCCGTCGGCAACGCCAAGCAGGCCGCGCACTACTACTCCACGGCCTTCGGCATGAAGCTCGTCGCGTACTCCGGACCGGAGACCGGCAGCCGTGAGACGGCGTCGTACGTCCTCACCAACGGCGCGGCCCGCTTCGTGCTCACCTCCGTCATCAAGCCGTCCACCGACTGGGGCAACTTCCTCGCCGAGCACGTCGCCGAGCACGGCGACGGCGTGATCGACCTGGCGATCGAGGTGCCGGACGCGCGCGCCGCGTACGCGTACGCCGTCGAGCACGGCGCGACCGGCCTCACCGAGCCGTACGAGGTGAAGGACGAGCACGGCACCGTCGTCCTCGCCGCCATCGCCACGTACGGCAAGACCCGTCACACCCTCGTCGACCGCTCCGGCTACGACGGCCCGTACCTGCCCGGCTTCGTCGCCGCGGACCCGATCGTGGAGCCGCCGGCCCGGCGCACCTTCCAGGCGATCGACCACTGCGTCGGCAACGTCGAGCTCGGCAAGATGAACGAGTGGGTGACCTTCTACAACCAGGTCATGGGCTTCACGAACATGAAGGAGTTCGTGGGCGACGACATCGCGACCGAGTACTCGGCGCTGATGTCGAAGGTCGTGGCCGACGGCACGAAGAAGGTCAAGTTCCCGATCAACGAGCCGGCGATCGCGAAGAAGAAGTCGCAGATCGACGAGTACCTCGAGTTCTACGGCGGCCCGGGCGTGCAGCACATCGCGCTCGCCACGAACGACATCGTCGCGACGGTGCGCGCGATGCGGGCCGCGGGTGTCGAGTTCCTGTCCGTGCCGGACGCGTACTACGACACGCTCGGCGAGTGGGTCGGCGACACGCGTGTGCCGATCGACGAGCTGCGCGAGCTGAAGATCCTCGCGGACCGGGACGAGGACGGCTACCTGCTGCAGATCTTCACGAAGCCGGTCCAGGACCGTCCGACCGTCTTCTTCGAGATGATCGAGCGGCACGGGTCGATGGGCTTCGGCAAGGGCAACTTCAAGGCGCTCTTCGAGGCGATCGAGCGCGAACAGGACCGCCGCGGCAATCTCTGACGCGCGGCGGGCGAGCCGGGCGCCCGGGGGACGCCCGGCCCGCCACCCCACGCCGGCGCGGCTCGGGTCCCGCGCCCCCACCCCCCCCGTGTGGGCAATCGTCCGCTGGGGCGGGACGGGTGGGCACACGGGACGGCGCCCATGCGGGCGCGTTCCGCTTCTGCGCCTGGCCCGCACCCCTGGCGCAGCACGCTTGAGGTGCGGGCTATGGCAACGGGACGCAGGCGCCGCTAAGGGCGCCGTTCCGTCGTGCCCACCCTCCTCCCCCAAGCTCTCGGCTTCGCTCAAGCAGGGGGGACCCCCATCGCCCTGGGGGCACCTCCCGGACGAAGTCCGGGGGAGGAACGACTGCCCGCACCGGGCCCGCCCGGGGGCGGGTCGCCCAGCGCCGCCAGGGCCTCCCTGGCCTTCGGCGCGAGGAGCGGCGAGAAGGACGGGTTCGTGCGGAGGGCCTCCGCCAAGTGCCGCCGCGCCGCGCCGTACTCGCCGAGGGCGCGCTCGATCACCCCCCGGTGGTACGAGAACACCGCACTCCGCCGCCCCTCCTCCGTCGCCCGCTTCGCGTACGGCAGCGCCTCCTGCGCCTCGCCCGTCCGGTACAGCGCCCACGCCAGCGCGTCCGCGACCTCCATCGAGCGGTGGCCCTTCGTCCACTGCGTCCGCAGCCGCCGCACCGCGCTCCGCGGCGCGCCGTGGTCCGTCTCGTAACGGGCCAGCACCACCTCGCCGTTCACCCCGAACGAGCCCGCCTCCGTCACCCGCGCGCGCAGCGCCTCGTACTGCCTCGCCGCGTCCCGGTCCAGGCCCTCCGCCTCGTACAACTCGCCCGCCTCGAGCGCGTACTCCGGCAGCGGCGCCGCCGCCAGCGCCGCCCGGTAGTCCCGGAACGCCTCCGCCGCCCGCCCCTGCGCGCCGAGCGCCCGCGCCCGCCCCGCCAGCGACGGGCCGTGCGCCGGAACCAGCCGCAGCGCCGCTGTGTACTGCGCGGCCGCCTCCGCCGGCTCGCCCCGCTCCCAGGCCAGTTCGCCCAGCCGGTACAGACAGGCCGCCTTCTGCACCGGGCTCCCCGCGTGCGCCGCCGCCTCGATCGCCGTCGCATCGGCGTCCTCGCGCCAGCCGCGGTCGCGGAACGACTGCGCGGCCAGGTCCAGCGCCGCCGCCGTCGGCCGTGCCTTCTGCAGCGCCTCCGCCGCCTTGTGCGCCTTCGCGTAGTCGCCGAGCCCGTTGTACGCGTCGATCAGCACCGGGTACGCGGCCCAGCGCTTCGGCTTCTGCTTGCGTACCCGCTCCGCCCACGCCCGGCCCTGCGCGTAGTCGCCGCGTGCGTTGGCCAGCGCCCCCAGCGCCAGCTGCGCGTCCACGTTCCCCCGCTTCGCCGGCAGCACCGCCAGCGACTTCCGCAGCGCCCGCTCCGCCCGCCCGAAGTCCGCGGCCTGCGCGATCCGGGACCCGCGCTCGGTGTACGCCGCCCCCAGCACCGCCCAGGACGCGTCGTCCTCCGGATGCTCCCGCAGCCACGTCTCCCGGTCGCCGATCAGCACCGCGAGGTCCGGCAGCGAGGCCGGCGCCCCCGCGTGCGCCGCCGTCATCGCGCGGGCGGCCGGGCCGGGCAGCGGCTGCGGCCCGTCGTCCAGCAGCCCCGGCCCCCACACCAGCGCCGCACCCCCGAGCGCCATCACGCACACCCCGGCGAACAGAGCGTTCCGGGTCTTCACGGTCTTCATGGCGCTCACTCTGCGCCCGTACGAAGAGCACATCGTCGACGACGGACCGACGACGAACCCGAACGTCCGCCGGGTTCACACCGATGGCCCCGAGTGCCACGCTGGAGCCATGGACGATCTTCTCGACCGCCTGCGCGCCGGCCTCCCCGCCGAGGCCCTGCAGACCGATCCCGACGTCATGGCCTCCTACGCGAACGACATGGCGAGCTTCTGTCCGGCCGGTGCGCCCGCCGCCGTGGTGCTCCCACGCACGGTCGAACAGGTGCAGCACGTCATGCGGGTCGCGACGGAGCTGCGCGTCCCCGTCGTCCCGCAGGGCGCCCGCACCGGGCTGTCCGGCGGCGCCAACGCGACCGACGGCTGCATCGTGCTGTCACTGGTGAAGATGGACCGGATCCTGGAGATCGACGCGGTCGACCGGATCGCCGTCGTCGAACCCGGCGTCGTCAACGCGGTGCTCTCCCGGGCCGTCGACGAACTCGGCCTGTATTACCCGCCGGACCCGTCCAGCTGGGAGATGTGCACGATCGGCGGCAACATCGGCACCGCGTCCGGCGGCCTGTGCTGCGTCAAGTACGGCGTGACGGCGGAGTACGTGCTCGGCCTCGACGTCGTGCTCGCAGACGGCCGGCTGCTGTCCACCGGCCGGCGCACCGCCAAGGGCGTGGCCGGTTACGACCTCACCCGGCTCTTCGTCGGCTCGGAGGGAAGTCTGGGAATCGTGGTGAAGGCGGTACTGGCGCTCAAGCCGCGCCCGCCCCAGCAGCTGGTGCTCGCCGCCGAGTTCGGCTCGACGGCGGCCGCCTGCGCGGCGGTCTGCGCGATCATGGAGGCCGGCCATACGCCCTCGCTGCTGGAGATCATGGACCGCACCACCATCCAGGCGGTCAACAAGCTGGCGAACATGGGGCTTCCCCACACCACCGAGGCGCTGCTCCTGTGCGCCTTCGACACTCCGGACCCGGCCTCCGACCTGGCCGCGGTCGGTGAGCTGTGCACCGCCGCCGGAGCCACGCAGGTGGTCCCCGCCGAGGACGCCGCGGAGTCCGAACTCCTCCTCCAGGCACGCCGGTTGTCCCTGACCGCCCTGGAGGCCGTGAAGTCCGCGACGATGATCGACGACGTGTGCGTCCCGCGGACCAGGCTGGCCGCCATGCTCGACGGCACCGCCGCGATCGCCGAGAAGTACGGGCTGACCATCGGCGTCTGCGCGCACGCGGGCGACGGCAACACCCATCCCGTCGTGTGCTTCGACCACACCGACGCGGACGAGGCCCGCCGGGCCCGGGAGTCCTTCGACGAGATTATGGCGCTCGGCCTGGAGCTGGGCGGCACCATCACCGGCGAGCACGGGGTGGGCACGCTGAAGAAGGAGTGGCTGGCGCGGGAACTGGGACCGGTGGGAGTGGAGATGCAGCGCGGCATCAAGCAGACCTTCGACCCGCTGGGCATCCTCAACCCCGGCAAGGTGTTCTGAGACGGCGATACGAAACCGCCTCACAGCTCGCCGTCCTGCGACTCGTCCGACGGCCACGGGTCACGCAGCCACAGGTCGTCCCCGAGGGGGGTACCTCCCTGCTCGAGCGAAGTCGAGAGCTTGGGGGACGGGGCGAGCAGCCGGGCGAGCCCGTCGTCGAGGCCGAGCCGGTCGGCCTCGGTGCCCGGCGGGACCGCGCGCAGGGTCCGCTCCAGCCAGGCGGACACCTGTGCCGACGGGGCCTCCAGGAGCGCGTCCCCGTCCGGCGAGGACAGCGCCATCAGCACGACGCTGCGGCGGTCGACCTTCGTCGGCCAGATCCGAACGTCCCCGTGGCCGCACGGCCGGAACACGCCCTCGACGAGGAGCTCGCGGGCGAACGTCCAGTTGACCGGGTGCTCCGAGCCGACGTGGAAGGTGATGTGCACGGCGAACGGGTCGTCGGTGCGGTACGTCAGCCGGGCGGGCACGGGGACGCTGCGCTCGGGCGACAGCACCAGGCGCAGCTCCAGCTCGCGCTCCACGACGGTGTTCTCGCTGTTCTCGGTGTTCTGCACGGTTCCGCTCTCCCTGGTCTCGTGCGGGCCCCTCGCGGGCCTGCACCAGGTGAGAGCGGGGTGGTGACCCGCCATGACGCGACTTCCGGGAACTTTCTCGAGAAATTTCTCCGCGCGCGCCGTAAGAGGGGTGGGAGGGCGGTCCGGTCGTCAACGGACACCCTAGGCCCGTCCCCCTCGCGGGGTGACGGGAACCGGGGCGTTGTCGCTCGAAGGCGGGTTTTCCGGCCGCCTCCTTCTTCCCCTCGCGGGGTTCTTCGTTACTGTCCTCCTTGGCAGAGGCAGCGGTGCGTGACGGAACGGAGTCGGGGCAGTGGCTACTCCTCCAGGCGGCGGCGGAGAGGTACCCCAGGCCGGGTACTACCCGGACCCGTCCATTCCCGGATATGTCCGGTACTGGAACGGCGCCGCCTGGGTGCCCGGGACGAGCCGGCCCGCGCCGAAGGAGGGTGAGCCCATGCCGGCGCCGCCCGCCTCGGCGATGCCGCCGGCACCGGTACTCGCCTCCCCGGCACCCGCGCCCGTGGTCACGCCCTCCGTCGAGGAGACCGGGCCGGTGTTCCTGGACGAGGAGCCGCTCGAGGAGACCCGGCCCGAACCGGCCTCGGCCTGGCAGGCCGACACCGCGCGGCAGACCGGCTTCGGCGGCGAGCGCGACCAGAAGGTGTCCTGGGGCGCGCCCGAGGCCGCCGACCCGCGCACCCCGCACCAGGACCCCCGCACCCCGGCCGACCGCACCCCCGCGGACCGGACCCCGGCCGACCGGAATCCCGCCGACCGTGCCCCGGCCGCCGGGCCGTCCGCCGCTCCCGGCCTCCGGATCGCCGGCACCGTGCCCGGCAGCGGTGTGGTGCCCGCCGACCCGACGGGCGGCGCGCTGCCCGGCGTACGGCAGACGCAGCCCGGCCCGGACGCGCCCGAGGGGACGGTCGCCATCCGGCGCCGGCCCGCCGGCGACGACGGCGGGACCATGACCATCCGCGCCCTCGGCGGCCCGGCCGCCGCGGCCCCGCAGACTCCGCGGACCGCGCAGCCGCAGGCGGCCGCCCCGCAGAGCACCGCCCCACAGGTCCCCGCCCAGGCGCAGCCCCAGGCACAGGCCCCGGCGCCCGCGCCCGTCACCACGGGCCAGGGCGGCGGCGCCGACTCCTGGGCGCAGCAGGTGGCGCGGCTCTCCCAGCCGGAGCCCGCGACCTCGCAGCCGGTCCAGCAGCAGCCCGTCGTCCCGTGGAAGCCACCGGTCGAGGACCCGTTCCTGAAGGCCGCTCAGGCGCAGGCGTCCGCCCGCCCGGCCGGCCTCGGCAGGCGGCTCGTGGCCCGGTTGATCGACGCCGTGGTGCTCGGAGCGCTGGCCGGCGGCGCGGCGTCCCCGTTCGTCGCGCAGGCGATGGACCACATCGCCGGCAAGATCGAGGCGGCCAAGCAGTCGGGCACCACCGTCCAGGTGTGGCTCCTGGACGGCACCACGTCCGTCCAGTTCGGCATCGCCCTCGGCATCATGCTGGTCCTCGGCGTGCTGTACGAGGCGCTGCCGACCGCCAAGTGGGGCCGGACGCTCGGCAAGAAGCTCTGCGGTCTGCAGGTCCGTGACATCGAGGCGCACGAGCCGCCCGGCTTCGGGGCCGCGTTGCGGCGCTGGCTGGTGTACGGCGTGCTCGGGCTGCTGGTCGTCGGCGTGGTCAACGTGCTGTGGTGCGTGTTCGACCGCCCCTGGCGGCAGTGCTGGCACGACAAGGCGGCGCGCACCTTCGTCGCGGCCGCGTAGCCGGTCCCCCGAACGGGGGGCGACGCGTTGCGGGGCCGGTGCGGCCGGGATGCACTGCCCCCATGAGCAACGATCAGCCGCCGCCCGGTCCGCCGCCCGACGAGGACCCGTTCCGCAAGAAGCCGCCCGAAGAGGGACCGCCCCCGGGCGGCCCGCCCCCGCCGTCCGAGCCGCCCGGGTCGCAGCCCCCGCCGCCGGGGTCGCAGCCTCCGCCGCCGGGGTCGCAGCCTCCGCCGCCGGGGTCGCAGCCCCCGCCGCCCGGACCGCCGCCGCCCGGCTCCCCCTATGACAACGCCCCGCCGCCTCCCCCGTACGGCTCTCCGTACGGAGGAGGCGGCGGTTACGGCGCTCCGGACCCGCTCGCGGGGATGCCGCCGCTGGCGGACTCGGGCAAGCGGATCCTCGCCCGGATCATCGACTGGCTGATCATCACGGTGCCGCTGGCGCTCATCGGCATCCCGTTCGACGTGTACGAGCGGACCACCGACAGCGACGACTTCGGTGACGCCATCAGCCAGTCCAGCACCGGCAGCGGTCTGGTCTTCCAGCTCCTCAGCATCGTGGCGTTCGTCGCCTACGACACCGTGATGACCGCGAAGGCCGGGCAGACCGTCGGCAAGAAGCTGATGAAGATGCGGGTGGCGATGCTCAACGACGGTTCCACGCCGCCGGTGAACGCCTCGCTGATCCGCGCGATCGTGCTCTGGCTGCCCGCGCTGATCTGCTGCGCCTGTCTGTGGCCGCTGCTCCTGCTGATCCTGATCCTGGTCGACAAGCCCTACAAGCAGGGCTTGCACGACAAGGCGGCCAAGACGGTGGTGGTGTCCACGCCGCAATAGTCGTACGGCAGTCCGCGACGAGCGGACCACGGCGTCGCTCGGGTCCGGGCGCCGGCCCGCGCGCTCACGGGCGCGCGGCCGGCACCCGGATCTCCGCGTTCTCGGCCCGGCCCGCGGCGTCGGCCGCCGCGGCCCGGTGGGCCCGCGACCGGCGGGCGGCCGCGACCGGCATCGTGAGCACCACGAGCAGCCCGAGCAGCAGCGAGGTCACGCCGATGAGGGCGATCCCCGGCCCGGTGGTGGCGCGGGACAGGAGCAGCAGGGCGACGGTCGCGAAGACGACGGTGGCCGAACCGTAGGCGAGCTGTGCGGCATTGGGACGCGGCATGACGGGTCCAGTCCTCGAAGCAAGGGTGCATCGGTCGGGTGACGCGCACGGGGTCGCACTCTCCGGCGACTCTACGACGGGGGATGCCCGGACGAAACCGTTGGTAAGCATGACCTAACTCACGGTTCCGGTGCACAGGGGGCGCATCGAGTCACTGCCACCGTCAATTGCCGCGAACAATGCGCCGGATCCGGGGTGGTGAAACAGGGGTGGAACAGGGGTCGGGGGAGGGGTACCCCTCGTCTTCGGCCGGAACACCCGTCCGCATACCGGAAGTCGGCTCCTGCATAGTGCAGTTGACCAGTTCAAGTCAAGGTCTGTCTTTTCCCTGGTCTCTCCGGTCGAATGTCGTCACTTGTGACGTGCGACCCACCGACGGACACCCCACCTTCGGTCCGCGGTCCGCGGTCGCCGGGGAGGACACATTCAAGTGAGCAACAAGCGACGGGCGCTCAGAGCGTCCGCGATCGTCGTGACCCTGGCCGCCACCGCGGCGGGCGTCACGCTGACCGCGCAGGCCGACACGCACACGACCGCGCCGGCCGGCATCGAGCGGAACGACCCGGCTCCGGGCGCCGCCGAGGAGAAGACCCGGGTCGACCACGACCTCGAAGGTCCCTACAGCAAGCAGCAGGAGCAGCAGCGCAAGGCCGCCCTGGAGCAGGTGCTCTCGGGCGAGGCCAAGGTGGAGCGCCGGGGCGGCTCGCAGGTCGTCAAGCTCGACAGCAAGAAGTACGTCGAGCTCGGCCGGGAGAAGACCGACAAGATCTTCACCATCCTCGTCGAGTTCGGCGACAAGGTGGACACCACCACCCTGGTCGACCGCAAGGACGACGAGACGGACGAGCTGAAGCCGAAGTTCGGCGGCACGCCCGGTCCGCTGCACAACCAGATAGCCCAGCCGGACCGTTCGAAGGACAACTCGACGGCCTGGCAGGCGGACTACAGCCAGCAGCACTTCCAGGACCTGTACTTCGGCACCGGCAAGGACAAGAACGGCCGGCCGAAGCAGTCCCTGAAGACGTACTACGAGAAGACCTCCTCCGGCCGCTACTCGGTCGAGGGCGGCGTCTCCGCCTGGGTCAAGGTCCCGTACAACGAGGCGCGTTACGGCTCCAACTACTGCGGCCAGAGCAACTGCGCCAACGTCTGGGACACGGTCCGCGACGGCGTCGCCGCCTTCGTGGCCGACCAGAAGGCCAAGGGCCGTACCGACGCCCAGATCAAGGCCGACATGGCCGAGTACGACAAGTGGGACCGGTACGACTTCGACGCCGACGGCAACTTCAACGAGCCCGACGGCTACATCGACCACTTCCAGATCGTCCACGCCGGTGAGGACGAGTCGGCCGGCGGCGGCGTGCAGGGCGGCGACGCCCTGTGGGCGCACCGCTGGTACGCCTACGGCACCGACGCGGGCAAGACCGGTCCGGGCAGCAACAAGTCCGGCGGCACGCAGATCGGCGACACCGGCATCTGGGTCGGCGACTACACGGTGCAGCCGGAGAACGGCGGCCTCGGCGTCTTCGCCCACGAGTACGGCCACGACCTCGGCCTGCCCGACCTGTACGACACCGCGGGCGGCGAGAACTCGACCGGCTTCTGGAGCCTCATGTCCTCCGGTTCGTGGCTCGGCCGGGGCAAGGACGCCATCGGCGACCTGCCTGGCGACATGAACTCCTGGGACAAGCTGCAGCTCGGCTGGCTCAACTACACCAAGGTGAGCGACGAGCAGCGCGCGGCCAAGTCCACGCACAAGCTCGGTGTCGCGGAGTACAACACCAAGAACCCGCAGGCGCTGATCGTCGAGCTGCCGAAGAAGGCCGTCACCACCGAGATCACGGCCCCGGCCGAGGGCACCATGCAGTGGTGGTCCGACATGGGCGACGACCTCAAGAACACCCTGACGCGGTCCGTCGACCTGACCGGCAAGTCGAAGGCCTCCCTTGAGCTCAAGGGCTGGTACGACATCGAGCTGGACTACGACTACCTCTACACCGAGGTGTCGACGGACGGCGGCGCCAACTGGACCGCCGTGGACGGCACCGCCGACGGCAAGCCGCTCCCGCGCGACGCGTCCGGCGCCCCGGCGCTGACCGACGTCTCCGGCGCGTACAAGACGCTCGTCTACAACCTGGACGCGTACGCGGGCAAGAAGTTCGACCTGCGCTTCCGCTACCAGACGGACGGCGGCGCCGGCGGCAAGGGCTTCGCGGCCGACGCGATCACGCTCAACGCCGACGGTGCGGCGGTCTTCACGGACAACGCGGAGAACGGCGACAACGGCTGGACGGCGAAGGGCTTCTCGCGCATCGCGAAGGGCTTCACCAAGGAGTACGAGCAGTACTACATCGCCGAGAACCGGCAGTACGTCTCGTACGACGCCACCCTCAAGGTCGGCCCGTACAACTTCGGTTTCACGGGTGACAAGGCCGGCTGGGTCGAGCACTACCCGTACCAGAACGGCCTGCTCATCTGGAAGTGGGACCTGTCCCAGAAGGACAACAACACCTCCGTCCACCCGGGCCAGGGTCTGATCCTCCCGATCGACGCCCACGCCACCCCGCTGAAGTTCGCCGACGGCTCCCTGATGCGCAACCGCGTCCAGGCGTACGACTCGACCTTCGGCACGTACCGCACGGACGCCCTCCGGCTGCACAAGGCGGACGTCCCGGCGTACGTGAAGTCGCTGGCCGGCAACCCGGTCTTCGACGACCGCAAGGGCACGTACTGGTACAAGGAGACCGAGCGCGCCGGTGTCCAGGTAACTGACACGAACACCCAGATTCGGGTCGTCAAGGAGCCGGTGAACGGCCAGACGATCACGGTCCAGGTCGGTCCGTCGACCAAGTAATTCGTAAAACCCCAGGTCAATGCATGATCGGCCGTCGCCCCCTAGCGGGCGGCGGCCGATCGTGTTTAGGTGCGTCTGACCGCGTTCTTATTGACAGCAGACTCACGGGGGAGTGGTTCCGCATGCCTGGTGGAGGGTTCAGCAAGTTGCCGAGCGGCAGTGTGGTCGTCGCGATCGGGCTGCCCAGCCCGGCCGGGGACGGCCGTACGGTGCGCTTCCTGGTCCACGCCGGAAACCGGTCCCGCGCCCTGACCCGGCTGCGGAACCTGGGGCTGCGGGCGGTCTACCTGCGCGGCAACACCGAGCCCCCGACCCCGGACGAGATCACGGCCGTCCTGCACCACCCCGACGGCATGCTGTGGCGGGCGACCACGCAGGAGCTGTGGCACTCCATACGCTCCCTGCCGAAGGAGCCGGGGGCCCGTGAGCCCCTGACGGTGGCCCGCGAGCCCCTGGCGGCGGCCCGCGAGTCCCTCGCCCAGGAGCGCGTCGCCTAGCCCGGTACCGGGCGTTCTACGCGGTGACGACCGGCTGCCCGGTCAGCTCGACGCCGGCGGCCCGCAGCTCCTCCAGGGCACGGTCGGTGGACTCCTTCGCGACCCCGGCCGTCAGCTCGAGCAGCACCTTCGTCCGGAAGCCCTCGGCCGCCGCGTCCAGCGCCGTCGCCCGCACGCAGTGGTCCGTCGCGATGCCGACCACGTCCACCTCGGTGACCTCCCGGTCCCGCAGCCACTGCGCCAGCGTCTCGCCGTTCTCGTCCCGGCCCTCGAAACCGCTGTACGCGGCGTCGTACGCGCCCTTGTCGAAGACGGCGTCGATCGCGCCGGAGGCGACCGCCGGGGCGAAGTTCGGGTGGAAGCCCACGCCCTCGGTGCCGGCCACGCAGTGCGCCGGCCAGGAGCGGACGTAGTCCGGGTCGGGGGAGAAGTGGTCGCCCGGGTCGATGTGGTGGTCCCGGGTGGCCACCACGTGCCGGTACACGGCCCCCGCGGCCTCGCCGACCAGGTCGGTGACCGCGGCGGCGACGTCCGCACCCCCCGCCACCGCGAGGCTGCCGCCCTCGCAGAAGTCGTTCTGAACGTCCACGACGATCAATGCGCGGTGCATGGCGGTAGTCCTTCGGAGGGAGGGGGACGAGTCGGTGGGCGGTGCGGTCGGGGGTGCTGTCGAGCGTAGAGACTTCCCCCGCCCGGCGGGAGGGGGCATGCCGGGGCGCTACCCGCGCCCCGGCGGACTACACGTGCGTACGGCTGTACGTGCGGCTACACGTACTGGGTCGGGATGACCGGCTCGCCGCGGGACAGCTGCATCGCGGACATCGGCAGCCCGGCGCGGGCCCGGATGTGCCGCTCGCGGACGGCGTCGAGCGGTTCGCGGGCGACGACCTCGCCGCCGCGCACCAGCTCCACCAGGAGCTGCCGGTCGGCGAGCTCGGCCGGTACGGGCCCGGTGCCGAGGAGCTCCGCCTCGGCGACGCCCTCGTCGTCGAGCCGGCGGGCCGCCCACTTGCGGCCGCCGACGGACATCTTGCCGCCCAGCGACTTCTTGGCGACCGGGACCAGCGGGGCCTTCGGGTCGTCGGAGCCGGCGCGGGCGACCAGCTTGTAGACCATCGAGCAGGTCGGGTGCCCGCTGCCGGTGACCAGCTGGGTGCCCACCCCGTACGCGTCGACCGGCGCCGCCGCGAGCGAGGCGATGGCGTACTCGTCGAGGTCCGAGGTGACCACGATCTTGGTCTCGGTGGCGCCCAGCTCGTCGAGCTGCTGGCGCACCCGGTGGGCGACCAGGAGCAGGTCGCCGGAGTCGATCCGGACGGCCCCGAGGTCGGTGCCGGCCAGCTCGACCGCGGTACGGACGGCCTCGGCCACGTCGTACGTGTCGACCAGCAGCGTCGTGCCCTTGCCGAGCGAGTCGATCTGGGCCCGGAAGGCGTCCCGCTCGCTGTCGTGCAGCAGGGTGAAGGCGTGCGCCGAGGTGCCGACGGTCGGGATGCCGTAGCGGAATCCCGCGGCCAGGTCGGAGGTGGCTCCGAAGCCGCCGATGTACGCGGCGCGGGACGAGGCGACCGCGGCCAGCTCGTGGGTGCGCCGGGCGCCCATCTCGATCAGCCGGCGGCCGGCGGCCGCGGCGGACATCCGCGAGGCCGCGGCCGCGATGGCCGAGTCGTGGTTGAGGATCGACAGGATCACGGTCTCCAGGAGCACGCACTCGGCGAAGGAGCCCTCGACCCGCAGGATCGGCGAGCCGGGGAAGTACACCTCGCCCTCGGGGTAGCCCCAGATGTCGCCGGAGAAGCGGTAGCCGGCGAGCCATTCGAGGGTCGGCTCGTCGACGATCCCCTGTTCGCGCAGGAAGCCGAGGACGCCCGCGTCGAAGCGGAAGTTCTCCACGGCGTCCAGGACGCGGCCGGTGCCGGCGACGACGCCGTACCGGCGGCCCTCGGGCAGCCGGCGGGTGAAGACCTCGAAGACGGACCGCCGGTCGGCGGTGCCCGCCTTCAGGGCGGCCTGCAGCATGGTCAGCTCGTACTGGTCGGTGAAGAGCGCCGTCGACGGAACGTCCACCGGCAGCCCAAGGTCCGCAGCGTTCATGTCAGCGATGCTACACGAGAAATCGTCAGTTTGACGATTTCTCGTGGACGGGCGCCCGGAGGGCCGTACTCCGTTTATGCGGCGGGCCCCTGTGAGTGGCAGCATGGGGTGAGTGAGCGTCGCGCCAATCGAGATCGAACGCACGAAACCCGCCGAAGAGGTCCATGAGGCCGTCGAGCCGGACGTCCCCTGGGTGACGATCGTGCACAACGACCCGGTCAATCTGATGAGCTATGTGACCTACGTCTTCCAGGCGTACTTCGGCTACTCCAAGGACAAGGCGCACAAGCTGATGCTCGACGTGCACAACAAGGGCCGGGCGGTCGTCTCCAGCGGCACCCGCGAGGAGATGGAACGGGACGTGCAGGCGATGCACGGCTACGGACTGTGGGCGACCCTCTCCCAGGACCGCATGTGATGGCCGGACACTTCGAGGCGCTGCCCGGCGGCGGGGCGGCCGTGCCGCTCGACGAGGTCGAGATCTCCATCCTGCGCTCCCTGGCCGTCCAGCTCCTGGAGCTGATCGGCCCCGGCGACGAGCCCGTCGCCGGCGAGGACCCGCTGGCCGCGCTGTTCGCCGAGGGCCCGAGCGAACCGCCCTCCGATCCCGCGCTGCGCCGGCTCCTCCCCGACGCGTACGCGGACGACGACGAGGAACTGCGCCAGGCGTCGGCGGACTTCCGCCGCTACACCGAGAACGACCTGCGGACCCGCAAGCGCGACGACGCCCTCACCGTCGTCCGCACCCTCGACGGGCTCTCCGCCTCCGGCGAGGGCGGCGCCGTCCTCAAGCTCACCCCCGACGAGTCCCGCGCCTGGCTGGGCGCGCTCAACGACCTCCGGCTGACCATCGGTACCCGCCTGGAGGTCACGGACGAGGACCAGGGTGAGGCGCTGTACCGGCTGCCGGACGACGATCCGCGCAAGCCGATGGTCATGGCGTACCTCTGGCTCGGCGCGCTCCAGGAGACGCTCGTCGAGACGCTGATGCCCTGAGATCCGGACGTCACCGAGTGTTCGCTCAGCGGACGCTCAAATCCGGATAACGAATGCGTCAGCAACGGGCGCCCGTTCGGCCGGTGCGCCCGCTTTCTCCGCTTCTTCACCGTATGGGTCGTGATAGATCTTCACGACCTCCTGGTGACGCCACCCATGTCTCCAGGGGCGCGTGGCCCGGCTGATCGCCGGCGGCACTCCATCCGCATCCGGGGGGATCGGGAAGCACGGAGAAAGGCGCACCACCATGACCTCACTGCAGGTCGACCAGAAGCACGACGGCAATGAGGCCGCGGACTCCGCGGGCGAGGGCTATCACCGGGCACTCGGAGCCCGCCAGATCCAGATGATCGCGATCGGCGGTGCCATCGGCACCGGCCTCTTCCTCGGCGCGGGGAAGGGCATCTCCAAGGCGGGACCCAGTCTGATCCTCGCCTACGCCATCGCCGGCGTGGTCATCTTCTTCATCATGCGGGCGCTCGGCGAGCTCCTCATGTACCGCCCCGTGTCGGGCTCCTTCTCGGAGTACGCGCGCGAGTTCGTCGGCCCCTTCGCGGGCTTCGTGACCGGCTGGACGTACTGGCTCTTCTGGGTCGTCACCGGCATCACCGAGGTCACCGCCGCCGCGACCTACATGACGTACTGGTGGGACATCCCGCAGTGGCTGTCCGCCCTGGTCTTCACGGTCATCCTGTACGGCGCCAACCTGATCTCGGTGAAGCTCTTCGGCGAGCTCGAGTTCTGGTTCTCCATGGTCAAGGTCACCGCCATCGTCGGCATGATCCTGATCTGCGCCGGCATCCTCACGCTCGGCTTCTCCGACGCCGGCGACACCGCCTCGCTCACCCACCTGTGGGACCTCGGCGGCTTCTTCGCCGGTGAGCACGGCATCGCCTCGACGCTGATGACCCTGCAGATGGTCATGTTCGCCTTCCTCGCGGTCGAGCTGGTCGGCGTCACCGCCGGCGAGTCCAAGGACCCGAAGACCGTGCTGCCCAAGGCCATCAACACCGTGCCGTGGCGGATCGCCGTCTTCTACGTCGGCGCGCTGATCATGATCCTGTCGGTCGTCCCGTGGACCGAGTTCAAGCCGGGCGTCTCCCCGTTCGTCGCCGCCTTCGAGAAGATGGGCCTCGGCGTCGGCGCCGCGATCGTCAACTTCGTCGTCCTCACGGCCGCGCTCTCGTCCTGCAACTCGGGCATGTACTCCACCGGCCGCATGCTCCGCGACCTCGCGCTCAACGGCCAGGGCCCGACGTTCTTCACCAAGCTGACGAAGAACGGCACCCCGCTCGTCGGCACGACCTTCTCGGCCGCGCTGATGATGTTCGGCGTCTGGATCAACTACCAGTGGCCCGGCGACGCGTTCAACTACGTCGTCTCCTTCGCCACCATCTCCGGCATGTGGGCCTGGATCATGATCCTGGTCTGTCAGGTCCGCTACCGCCTCAAGGCCGACCGCGGCGAACTGCCCCAGTCGTCCTTCAAGGCCCCCGGCGGCATCTGGGCCAGCCTCTTCGCCCTCGCCTTCATCCTCATGGTCATCGTGCTGATGGGCATCGACAAGGACGCGCGGATCTCGCTGTACTGCGCCCCCGTCTGGGGCCTGCTGCTCGGCATCTCGTACCTGGGCCTCAAGCGGCGCAACCCCGAGGCCGCGGCCTTCGCCAAGCGCGCCTGACCAGCGCATCTCGGCATCCGGGCCGCCCCGTACCACTCCTCGGTACGGGGCGGCCCTTCCGCGCATCGGGCCCGCTTATCCTGTCGGACATGCTGACCGTTTCCCGTGACCTGTACGAGAAGATCGTCGCGCACGCCCGCGCGGACCACCCCGACGAGGCCTGCGGCGTCGTCGCCGGCCCGGTCGGCAGCGGCCGCCCCGAGCGTTTCATCCCGATGCTCAACGCCGCCCGGTCGCCCACCTTCTACGAGTTCGACTCCGCGGACCTGCTCAAGCTCTACCGCGAGATGGACGACCGGGACGAGGAGCCCGTGATCGTCTACCACTCGCACACCGCCACCGAGGCGTACCCGTCCCGCACCGACATCTCGTACGCGAACGAGCCCGGTGCGCACTATGTCCTGGTATCCACCGCGGACGCCGACGGCGCCGGCGAGTTCCAGTTCCGCTCCTTCCGGATCGTGGAGGGCGAGGTCACGGAGGAGAAGGTGGAGATCGTGGAGTCCTCCGCCGTATGACCCCGTCCGGCAGCTGAACGCGGAACGTCCAGTATCCGAGATCACATTCCGGAACCCGGACCGGGAATCGATACGATGAGCCCATGGTTCTCCACGACGTGAGCGAAGTGACGACGCCGGGCAGCGTGCTGCTCACGGCGCGCCTCCACGTCGACCTGTGCCGTCTCGCCAGCGCGATGTGAGCCGAGCGCACGCGCGCTCAGCAGCACCACCCCGCGCGGGGGCACACAGCCGCGCGCCCTTCACGCCACCTCCCGACAGGAGCCCATAGCCATGGCCATCGAGGTCCGCATCCCGACCATCCTCCGCACCTACACCGACGGCGCCAAGGCCGTCGAGGGCAGCGGCGCGACCCTCGCCGAGCTCTTCGCCGACCTGGAGACCCGTCACGCCGGGATCGAGGCCCGCATCGTGGACGACGGCAAGCTGCGCCGCTTCGTCAACGTGTACCTGAACGACGAGGACGTCCGCTTCCTGGACGGCATCGAGACCAAGCTGTCCGACGGCGACAACGTCACGATCCTGCCGGCCGTGGCCGGCGGCATGGTCTGACCGAGATGCGTTACGACTCCCCGCTCGCGGCCGTCGGCAACACGCCGCTGGTCCGCCTGCCCCGGCTCTCCCCGTCGGACGACGTCCGCATCTGGGCCAAGCTGGAGGACCGCAACCCGACCGGTTCGGTCAAGGACCGTCCCGCCCTGCACATGATCGAGCAGGCGGAGAAGGCCGGCCGGCTCACCCCCGGCTGCACGATCCTCGAACCGACCTCGGGCAACACGGGGATCTCGCTGGCGATGGCGGCCAGGCTCAAGGGCTACCGCATCGTCTGCGTCATGCCGGAGAACACCAGCGAGGAGCGCCGCCAGCTGCTGGCCATGTGGGGCGCGGAGATCATCTCCTCCCCGGCCGCCGGCGGCTCCAACACCGCCGTCCGGGTCGCCAAGGAACTGGCCGCGCAGCACCCGGACTGGGTGATGCTCTACCAGTACGGCAACCCCGACAACGCGGGCGCGCACTACGCGACGACCGGGCCGGAGATCCTCGCCGACCTGCCGTCCATCACGCACTTCGTCGCCGGCCTCGGCACCACCGGCACCCTGATGGGCGTCGGCCGCTACCTGCGCGAGCACAAGCCTGACGTCCGGATCGTCGCCGCCGAGCCCCGGTACGACGACCTGGTGTACGGCCTGCGGAACCTCGACGAGGGCTTCGTACCGGAGCTGTACGACGCCTCCGTGCTGACCACCCGCTTCTCGGTCGGCTCGGCGGACGCGGTCACCCGCACCCGCGAACTCCTCCAGCTGGAGGGCATCTTCGCGGGCGTCTCCACCGGCGCGGCGCTGCACGCGGCGATCGGCGTCGGCAAGAAGGCGGTCAAGGCGGGCGAGCCCGCGGACATCGCCTTCGTCGTCGCCGACGGCGGCTGGAAGTACCTGTCGACGGGCGTCTACACGGCGAAGACGACGGAAGAGGCGATCGAGACGCTGCAGGGCCAGCTCTGGGCCTAGGCCCGGCCCGGGCCCTGCCCGGCTCGACCCTTCACGCCAGATGGCGGACCTGGTCCCAGACGACCGGGTCCGCCGTTCCCACTCTGCGGCGGAACTCCCACACCGCCACCTCCCGGAGCTCGTCCGTCTCCAGGAAGCTCGGCCGCCCCTGCGCGTCGCCCACCGACCCCGGCGGCAGCGCGATCACCCCGGGCCGCTCGTCGCGGTACTTGCTGGTGATCTTCGCGACCAGCGCCGCGTCCCCGCGCAGCGACAGCACCAGACACGGCCGGTCCTTGGCCCGCCCGTCTCCCCCCACCGTCCCGTCCGACGCGCCTCGCGCGGCACCTCTCGATGGTGGCCCGTCCTCGTAGGGCACCAGCGCCCACCAGATCTCACCCGGCTTCGGCCGCCGCGCGGGCGCCCCCGCCGGCCCCCTCGGCCGTCCCGGCGGGCGGGTGCGACCTCCCGGTCGCCGGCCCGACCGGCCCCGCCCTCCCCCGGACTTCGTCCGGGGGGACCCCCAGGCGAGCGCGACGGCCAGCGCGATCACCACGACCGCCACCAGCGCGGGCCACCACGACGTGTCCATACCTCAAGACCGTACCGGTGCGCGCGCGTCGGCGCCGGGCCGCCCCGCCGTCCATCCGAACCGGTGACAGACCCCGTGAGTTGCCCCACAACGGGGCACTGCGGAGGAGCGGCGGAGGCCACCGCGCCGTACGCTCGACGGACCGCACGACCTCCCCCTCAGCGACATCCCCGCTCCCGTCCCCGGACGCCCGTCCACGGAGGTTCCCGCTTCATGAAGCTCACCGTCGTCGGCTGCTCAGGGTCGTTCCCGTCCGCGGAATCGGCCTGCTCGAGCTACCTCGTCGAGGCCGACGGCTTCCGGCTGCTCCTCGACATGGGCAACGGCGCCCTCGGCGAGCTGCAGCGCCACATCGGTCTGTACGACCTCGACGCGATCTTCCTCAGCCATCTCCACGCGGATCACTGCATCGACATGTGCGTGTACTTCGTCGCGCGCTACTACCGCCACGACGGCGGCCGCTGCGACGCGATCCCGGTGTACGCCCCCGAGGGCGCGGAGCAGCGGCTGACCACGGCGTACGCCGACATCCCGACCTCCGGCGCGATGAGCGAGGTCTTCGACTTCCGCACGCTGAAGTCCGCCGCCTTCGACATCGGCCCGTTCCAGGTGCGCACCGAGCGGGTCTGCCATCCGGTGGAGGCGTACGGCATCCGGGTGGAGCACGGCGGGAGGACGCTGACGTACTCGGGCGACACCGGCGTCTGCGCGTCGCTGGACGACCTGGCCGCCGGGGCCGACCTCTACCTGTGCGAGGCGTCGTTCACGCACGGCAAGGAGGACATCCCGGACCTGCACCTCAACGGCCGGGAGGCGGGCGTCTCCGCGGCCCGCGCGGGCGTGGGACGGATGGTGCTGACGCACATCCCGCCGTGGACGGACGGCGAGCAGAACCTCGAGGACGCGCGCGCGGTGTACGACGGCCCGGTGGAACTGGCCCGGGCGGGCGCGGTGTACGAGATCTGAGGACGCGCGTACACGGAGGCGCGTACGGGGAAGGCCCCGGAACCAGAGGGTTCCGGGGCCTTCGCCTTGGGGTCGTACGGGCTCACGCCTTGGTGAGGTCCTCGAGCTCCTCCTCGGGCTCGCGGCCCGGGGTGGGGAGGTTGAACTTGGTGATCGCGAACCGGAAGACCGCGTAGTACACCGCCGCGAAGACCAGGCCGATCGGGATGATCATCCAGGGCTTGGTGGCGAGGTTCCAGTTCAGCAGGTAGTCGATCGCACCGGCCGAGAAGGTGAAGCCGGCGTGCACGCCGAACGCCCAGGTGACGGCCATCGAGACCGCCGTGAGCACGGCGTGGATCGCGTACAGCAGCGGCGCGATGAACATGAAGGTGAACTCGATCGGCTCGGTGATGCCGGTGACGAACGAGGTCAGGGCGAGCGAGAGCATCATGCCCATCACGGCCTTGCGGCGCTCGGGACGGGCGGAGTGCGCGATGGCGAGCGCGGCGGCCGGCAGGCCGAACATCATGATCGGGAAGAAGCCCGACATGAAGAGTCCGGCGCTCGGGTCACCGGCGAAGAAGCGGTTCAGGTCGCCGTGCACGACCTCGCCGGCGGCGTTGGTGAAGTCGCCGATCTGGAACCAGGAGACGGTGTTCACGAACTGGTGCATGCCGACCGGGATCAGCGCGCGGTTGATCAGACCGAACAGGCCCGCGCCGGCGGCGCCGAGACCCGTCATCCACTCGCCGAAGGCGGAGATGCCCTCGCCGATCGGCTCCCACAGCAGGCCGAACAGCACGCCGACCAGGGTGCCGACGAAGGCCATGATGATCGGGACGAGCCGGCGGCCGTTGAAGAAGCCCAGCCAGTCGACGAGCTTGGTGCGGTGGTACTTCTGCCAGATCACCGCGGAGATGAGACCCATGAGGATGCCGCCGAGGACGCCCGGGTTGTTGTACGTCGCGGCGACGTCGACACCCTTGTTGGCGGTCGTGTTGACCACGGCCTCGGTGACGGGGAAGGCCTTCAGCACGTTGCTGTAGACCAGGAAGCCCACCAGGGCGGCGAGCGCCGTGGAGCCGTCCGCCTTCTTGGCGAAGCCGATGGCCACGCCGATGCAGAACAGCAGGGGCAGGTTGTCGAAGACAGCGCCGCCCGCCGTGGCGAACACGGAGGCGACCTTGTCCCAGCCGAGGCCGTCCTTGCCGAACACGTCGGGCTGGCCGAGGCGGAGCAGAATACCCGCGGCCGGCAGCACGGCGATCGGCAGCTGCAGGCTGCGACCGACCTTCTGCAGGCCCTGGAACAGACCGGAACCCCGCTTCTTGGCGGGAGCGGCGGCCTGGGCGGTAGCCGTACTCATCAACTTCCTCCAGTAGGCAAGGCGCCGCCAGAGGACAGTGAAAGGGGGTGACGGCGGCGTCTCGTGGAACGCGGTGGACTGGACCGCGTGGTCTACACCATTGAGAGGTGTAGACCAGTTTTAGCACGTGAGACTTAGATAAGGAACCTGCGAATTCTGTGTGCCCGCGCGGTGACGTACGGGTACGACGCAGGGCCCCCGGACCGGGTGGTCCGGGGGCCCTGCGGCGTTGTGAAGGAAGCCTTCGGAAAGCTGACGGAAGGGCGGGCGAAGACGGGCGGAAGGCGGCGGAACGGCCCTCGGCGGGCTATGCCTTCGTCGCGTCCCGGTCCATCTCCTCCTCCACCTCCTCGGGCTCGCGACCCGGGGTGGGGAGGTCGAACCTGGTGATCGCGAACCGGAAGATCACGTAGTACACGAGCGCGAAGCCCAGTCCGATCGGGATGATCAGCCACGGCTTCGTCGCCAGGTTCCAGTTGATGACGTAGTCGATCAGACCCGCCGAGAAGCTGAAGCCGTCCTTGACGCCCAGCGCCCAGGTCACCGCCATCGACACACCCGTCAGCACCGCGTGGATCGCGTACAGGACCGGGGCGATGAAGAGGAACGAGTACTCGATCGGCTCGGTGATGCCGGTGACGAACGAGGTCAGCGCGACCGACAGCATCATGCCGCCGACCTGCTTGCGGCGGTGCGGCCGCGCACAGTGGGTGATCGCGAGGGCCGCCGCCGGCAGCGCGAACATCATGATCGGGAAGAAGCCCGTCAGGAACTGGCCGGCCTCGGGGTCGCCCGCGAGGAACATCGGGATGTCACCGTGGACGACCGTGCCGTCCGGCTTCTCGAACGTGCCGAACTGGAACCAGATCGGCACGTTCAGGAACTGGTGCAGGCCGATGACCAGCAGCGCCCGGTTCGCCACGCCGAAGATGCCCGAACCCCAGGCCCCGAGACCCACCAGCCAGTCGCTGAAGTTCTCCAGCCCGTCGCCGATCGGCGGCCAGACCCACACGCACAGGGACGCGAACACGATCGCCACGAACGTCATGATGATCGGCACGAGCCGGCGGCCGTTGAAGAAGCCCAGCCAGTCGACGAGCTTCTTGCGGTGGTAGCGCTGCCAGAACCAGGCCGAGAGCAGGCCGATGATGATGCCGCCGAAGACACCGGGATTCTGGTACGTGTAGCCGCTGAACACCTGCTCGGGCGCCAGGCAGCCGCCGTTGACGTCCACCGTGCCCTGCGGGCAGTCCTCGGGGAACTGGCGCAGCACGTTGTAGTAGACGAGGAAGCCCACCGTCGCGGCGAGCGCCGTCGAGCCGTCCGCCTTCTTCGCCATGCCGATCGCGACACCGATGCAGAACAGCAGCGGCAGACCGAGACTGCCGTCGAGCAGGGCGCCGCCCGCGCCCGCCATCACCTTCGCGACGTTGTCCCAGCCCAGCCCGTCCACGCCGAACACGTCCGGCTGGCCGAGCCGGTTGATGATGCCGGCGGCAGGGAGCACGGCGATGGGCAGCTGCAGGCTGCGGCCCATCTTCTGCAGGCCCTGGAACAGCGCGCTGCCCCTGGACTTCCTCGGCGGCGCGGCGGCGCTCTCGCTGCTCATCGGCGTCCTCCCTGTTCCTCCCTGGAAAACTGGTGTAGACCAGTTGCGGTAGGCTCCCGATCGCCCGCCGGGACAGGCTTCCGGTGATCGTCATCATTCGGCAGAACGGCGGCACCCGCTCGCACAGTTGGGCCAACCGTGGGTTACCGTGACAAAGCGGACCACCGGTGCGCAGAACGGACAGGGAGAGACACATGGCCAGCAAGGCTGAGAAGATCGTCGCCGGGCTCGGCGGCATCGACAACATCGAAGAGGTCGAAGGCTGCATCACCCGCCTCCGCACCGAGGTCGTGGACCCGTCCCTCGTCGACGAGGCCGCCCTGAAGGCCGCCGGCGCCCACGGCGTCGTCAAGATGGGCACCGCCATCCAGGTCGTCATCGGCACCGACGCCGACCCGATCGCCGCAGACATCGAAGACATGATGTGAGCGACCTGCTCGGTTGACCGCATCGACGAGGGCCCGTTCCGGCAGGGGAACGGGCCCTTCGCCATGGGGGCTAGGCTCGGGGCATGTCTCGAATCGACGGCCGCACGCCCGAACAGCTCCGCCCGGTCACCATCGAACGCGGCTGGAGCAAGCACGCCGAGGGCTCCGTCCTCGTCTCCTTCGGCGACACCAAAGTCTTCTGCACCGCCTCCGTCACCGAAGGCGTCCCCCGCTGGCGCAAAGGCAGCGGCGAAGGCTGGGTGACCGCCGAGTACTCGATGCTCCCCCGCTCCACCAACACCCGCGGCGACCGCGAATCCGTCCGCGGCAAGATCGGCGGCCGCACCCACGAGATCTCCCGGCTCATCGGCCGCTCCCTGCGCGCCGTCATCGACTACAAGGCCCTCGGCGAGAACACCATCGTCCTCGACTGCGACGTCCTCCAGGCCGACGGCGGCACCCGCACCGCCGCCATCACCGGCGCGTACGTCGCCCTCGCCGACGCCATCGGCTGGGCACGGGGCAAGAAGCTCATCCGCGCCGGCCGCAAGCCCCTGACGGGCACCGTCGCCGCCGTCTCCGTCGGCATCGTCAACGGCGAACCCCTCCTCGACCTCTGCTACGAGGAGGACGTGAAGGCCGAGACCGACATGAACGTCGTCTGCACCGGCGACGGCCGCTTCGTCGAGGTCCAGGGCACCGCCGAAGCCGAGCCCTTCGACCGCAAGGAACTCAACGCCCTCCTCGACCTCGCCTCCGGCGGCTGCGCCGAACTCGCCGAGATCCAGCGCAAAGCCCTCGAAGGAACTCTGTAGAACGCGAAGGCGTCTTCACTGATACGGGCGCACGGGTCGAACCGTGCGCCCCGTCCACACGCGTACGTACAGGGGAGGACCCGACCGTGAAGCGCAGCCGCCGCTCCATAACCCTCGCCGTCGCCACGGCAGCCGTACTGACGACGACCGCCCTCACCGGCTGCGGAGCCCTCGACACGGCGCTCGACTGCGTCAAGACGGCCGACGCGATCGCCACCTCGGTGAACAACCTCCAGCAGGCCGTCAGCAACGCCTCGAACGACGTCACCCAGATCGAGGAGTCGCTGAACGCCATCGACACCGAACTCGGCAACCTCGAGAAGACGACGGGGAACGCGGACCTGTCCAAGGCGATCGACGACCTGAGCAAGGGCGTCGAATCCGTCCGCACCGCGGTCAAGAACGGCGACACCACCCCGGACATCAAGCCCGTCACCGACGCGGCCGGCGAGATCGCCAAGGTCTGCACCCCCGGATAATCGGGGGCATGACCCGACTCATCCTCGCCACCCGCAACGCGGGCAAGATCAAGGAACTCCACGCGATCCTCGCCGACGCCGGGCTCGACCACGAACTCGTCGGCGCGGACGCGTACCCCGAGATCCCCGACGTCAAGGAAACCGGCGTCACCTTCGCCGAGAACGCCCTCCTCAAGGCCCACGCCCTCGCCCGGGCCACCGGCCTGCCCGCCGTCGCCGACGACTCCGGCCTCTGCGTCGACGTCCTGAACGGCGCCCCCGGCATCTTCTCCGCCCGCTGGGCCGGCAAGCACGGCGACGACAAGGCCAACCTGACGCTGCTGCTGGCCCAGCTCGCCGACATCGACGAGGCCCACCGCGGCGCCCACTTCGCCTGCGCGGCGGCCCTGGCCCTCCCGGACGGCACGGAGCGGGTGGTCGAGGGCCGCCTGACGGGCATCCTCCGCCACGAGCCCGTCGGCACGAACGGCTTCGGCTACGACCCCATCCTCCAGCCGGAGGGCCACGACGTGACCTGCGCCCAGCTGACGCCCGAGGAGAAGAACGCGATCAGCCACCGGGGCAAGGCGTTCCGGGCGCTGGTGCCGGTGGTGCGGGAGCTGGTGGGCTGAGGGTACGGCGAAGGGCGCGGCACCTCACGGCTGCCGCGCCCTGGACGTGGGCCCGGTGGGACTCGAACCCACGACACACCGGACCTAAACCGGCGTCCTCTGGCCAGCTGGGATACGGGCCCGTCACCTCTACCCTACCGGCCCGATGTTTCCCTCCCCGACACCAGGTGCTGGTGATCGCATGGCAGTTGGGGCACAGCAGCCGCAGGTTCTCACGGCGATCGTCGCGCCAGTCCCCGTCGACGTGATCGACCTCCAGCGTCACGCCGCGCCGCGTCCGGAATGCGGAGCGGCCCGCACCGTATCGAGGGACTCGATGAAACGGTGCGGGCCGGATCCCTGCCGGGCCCGGCGTCAGATGCCCAGGTCCTTGATGATCTTCGCTACGTGGCCGGTCGCCTTCACGTTGTACAGGGCG
This sequence comes from Streptomyces solicamelliae, assembly GCF_045348655.1. Lineage (NCBI taxonomy): Bacteria > Bacillati > Actinomycetota > Actinomycetes > Kitasatosporales > Streptomycetaceae > Streptomyces > Streptomyces solicamelliae. Next base: position 2,632,472 of record NZ_CP160404.1, on the reverse strand, counting down.
CGCTCGACCTTGCCGTCCTCGTCGACGACCACAGTCGAGCGGATGACGCCGGTCACGACCTTGCCGTACAGCTTCTTCTCGCCGTACGCGCCGTACGCCTCCAGGACCTTCTTGTCCGGGTCGGCGACCAGCGTGACCTTCAGGTGCTCCTTCTCGCGGAACTTCGCCAGCTTCTCCGGCTTGTCCGGCGACACGCCGATCACGTCGTAGCCGGCGCCCGCCAGGACGTCGAGGTTGTCGGTGAAGTCGCACGCCTGCTTGGTGCAACCCGGGGTGAGCGCCGCCGGGTAGAAGTAGACGATGACCTTGCGGCCCTTGTGGTCCGCGAGCGAGATCTCGTTGCCGTCCGCGTCGGGCAGGGTGAAGTCGGGGGCGGTGTCGCCGGGCTGCAGTCGCTCGCTCATGGCTCTCCTCAGGGGGTGTACGCGTACGCCACCCGAGCCTAATGGGGGTCTGCCGCGACCAATCGGCGGCGAAGCTGAGAGACTGTCCGTCAACGACCGATTACGACTACGGAGGCAGCGCGGTGTCGGACGCCAGGACCCCTGCGCAGATCGAGGCGGACATCGTCCGCCGGCGCGAGCAGCTCGCCGTCACTCTCGACGAGATCGGCATTCGGGTGCATCCGAAGACGATCATCGGGGACGCCAAGGCGAAGGTCGCCTCCTCGGTCGACCAGACCGCGGGCCGGGCGTTCGCGGCGGTGCAGCGTTGCGCGGACGACGTGAAGGCACGGTTCACCCACGAGGACGGCAGCCCGCGCCTGGAGCGTGTGGTGCCGGTGGCGCTCGCCGTCGTCGGTGTCGTCGGGCTGCTGGCGCTCTCCTCGCGCAAGGGCAAGGGCTGACCGGAGCATGTCGCGCCAGGCGTGTAGGTTCGTCGCGTGAGCGAGAACACCCACGACAAGCTGCCCATCCGGATGCTCCACGACCGGGTGCTGGTCCGGACCGACACCCCTGAGGGGGAGCGGCGTTCCGGCGGCGGCATCCTCATCCCGGCGACGGCCGCGGTCGGCCGCCGGCTGGCCTGGGCGGAGGTCGTCGCGGTCGGCCAGAACGTGCGGACCGTGGAGACCGGGGACCGGGTGCTGTACGACCCGGAGGACCGTGCCGAGGTCGAGGTGCGGGGCATCGCGTACGTGCTGATGCGCGAGCGGGACCTGCACGCGGTCGCGGCGGACCGGTTCGAGGGGACGAAGGACTCGACCGGGCTGTACCTGTAAGGGTCCGGAGTTCCTGTCCGAGGGCCTGGTGACCATGGTCACCAGGCCCTTTCGCCTTTGCTTGCTACTGTGGGGACATCCCGACGAGACGCGCCGTACCGGGTTTCCTGCAAAGACGACGCACCGATCCCGATCCGTCTCCCGGAAGGTATGTCGTCGTCATGGCCTGGGTTCTTCTCGTCGTTGCCGGTCTTCTCGAGGTCGGCTGGTCCGTCGGTATGAAGTACACCGACGGGTTCACCCGTCTCTGGCCGAGCGTGTTCACCGCCGCCGGCATCGTCGCCTCCATGCTGCTGCTCTCGCAGGCCGCCAAGACCCTGCCCATCGGTACCGCCTACGGCGTGTGGGTCGGCATCGGCGCGGCCGGTGCGGCGGTGTTCGGCATGGCCGTGCTCGGTGAGCCGGCCACCGCCGCCCGGATCTTCTTCGTCTGTCTGCTGCTCGTGGCCGTGGTCGGCCTCAAGGCGACGTCGGGGCACTAGGGGGTGTGGGCGGCTGAGGGGCCACCGCTTCGGTCCGGCCCGTCGCGGGGGCCGGCGGGGGCGCCGGTGTGGGCGGCGGCTGGTCCCGGCGTGGTGCGGTGGGCTCCCGGTGGGGCCGGCCGCCGTTGCCGGGCGGCGTCGGCGGCTGCGGGCCGAGCAGCTCCTGCCGCTGCGGGCCGTCCGGCGCCCCCTCGCCCGTACCGGGAGCCGTGCCCGGGCCCGTGCCGGCGGCGAAGGGGTCCTGTGCGCCGTCCAGGACCGGCCCCAGGTCCTCCATGCCCGGGGCGGTCCGCAGCTCGAAGTCCCGTGGCTCCGTGTCCGCCAGGGCCTCGCGGGTGAACTGCGCCCAGATCTCGGCGGGTGCGCCGCCGCCGAAGATCCGCGGCTGACCCAGCGCCCCGTACAGGCTCTTCTGTGCGGCCGTGTCCGGGTCCTGACCCATCATCGCCACCACGGTGGCGAGGTCGGGGGTGTAGCCGGCGAACCAGGCCGCCTTGTCCTCCTCCGCCGTCCCCGTCTTGCCCGCCGCCGGACGTCCGGCGGCCAGCGCGGCGGTGCCGGTGCCGCCCTCGACGACCCCGCGCAGGACGGCGGTCGTGGTGTCGGCGGCCTCGCGGGAGACGGCCCGGCGGCGCGGGGAGGCGGGGAGTCCGAGGTCCTGGCCGTCCTTGGTGATCGAGGCGACCAGGGTGTATGTGCCGTGTTCGCCGTGGTTGGCGAGGGTCGCGTACGCCTCGGCCATGTCGAGGACGCTCGCGGTCGCGGGGCCGAGCGCGATGGACGGGGAGGCGGTCAGGTCGGGGGTGTTCGCGGGGAGGCCGAGCGCGACCGCGGTCTTGCGGACCTTCGCGGGGCCGACGTCCACGGCCATCTGCGCGTACACCGAGTTGACGGACTTGTCGGTGGCCTCGCGGACGCTGATGGGTCCGTACGAGCCGCCGCCCTCGTTCTCGGGGGCGTAGGGCGCGCCGCTCCAGCCCTCGACGGGGCGGCGGTCGCTGCCGTCGTAGTAGGCGTGCGGGGTGATGGGCCGGCCGTCCTGGGTCTGCGCGCCGTGTTCCACGGCGGCGGCGAACACGATCGGCTTGAACGTCGAACCGACCTGGTAGTCGCGGCGGGTGGCGTTGTTGACGTACTGCTGGGTGTAGTCGATGCCGCCGTACATCGCCACGACGCGGCCGGTTCCGGGGACCACGGCGACGGCGCCGACGCGGACGTTGCGGTCGACGGGGTTGCCGTCGCGGTCGAGGCGGGAGTTGACCTGGTCGTCGACGGCGCGGACCAGTGCGTCCTGCTTGTCGCGTTCCAGGGTGGTGGTGATGCGGTAGCCGCCGGCGGCGAGGGTGTTCTCGTCGAGGATGCCGTGGCCGGTCAGGTAGTCCTCGACGGCCTGGACGAGGTAACCGCGTTGTCCGGAGAGGCCGTTCGCGGGCCGGGCCTCGTGCGGGGCGGGGAAGCGCATGCCGGCGCGCTCGGCGCGGCTGAGCCACCGTTCGTCGACCATGCCGTCGAGTACGTAGTGCCAGCGGGCGACGGCCTTCGCGCGGTTCTCGGGGCGGGCGGCGACGTCGTACGCGCTGGGGGCGTTGAGCAGGGTGGCGAGGTAGGCGCTCTGCGCGGTGTCGAGGGTCTCGACGTCCTGGCCGTAGTAGGCGCGGGCGGCGGCCTGTACGCCGTACGCGTTGCGGCCGAAGAAGCTGGTGTTGAGGTATCCCTCGAGGATCTCGTCCTTGGTCTTCTCGCGGGTGAGCTTGATCGCGATGAAGAACTCCTTCACCTTGCGGGTGATGGTCCGTTCCTGGCCGAGGTAGTAGTTCTTGACGTACTGCTGGGTGATCGTGGAGCCGGACTGGGCGCCTTTGCCGGTGAGGGTGTTCCAGGCGGCGCGGATCATGGCCTGGGGGTCGACGGCGCGTTCGGAGTGGAAGTCGCGGTCCTCGGCGGCCAGGACGGCGTGCCGCAGGGCGGGCGGGATGCGGTCGAGGCGGACGTTCTCGCGGTTGACCTCGCCGTCGCGGGCGAGCTGGCTTCCGTCCGCGTACAGGTAGACGTTGGTCTGTGCGGTGGCGGTGGCGTTGGCGGCCGGGATGTCGACGAGCAGGTAGCCGGCGGCGAAGCCGCCGAGCAGCAGCAGCGCGGCGAACAGGCAGGCGTGGAGGACGCGGCGGAGGCGTCGGCGCCGGCGCCGTGGCTCGGGGGGAGGGGCGGGGGTGACGGCGGGGGGACGCACTGTCGGGTCCCGTGGCTCCCAGCCGGGCTGCTGTGACTCGTCGCGCATGCGCACATACTGCCTGTGAATCAGACAAAAGCCTCTTATCTGGCCCGAAAACCTCTCGCGGTGCCACTCCGGGGCAGCTAAGGTCGGGCGCTTTGGCGCGGAAGCGGAAGGAGGGGCGGGCTGTGCTCCGGTTATATGCGCTGGTGGCCGCAGGTGGGTTCCGACGCCATGCCACGTACCGGATGGCCACGTTCGCGGGACTGTTCACCAACACCGTCTTCGGCTTCATCCTGGCGTACACCTATATGGCCCTGTGGCACGAGCGCCCGCACCTCGGCGGGTACGACATGGCGGACGCGCTCGCCTATGTGTGGATCGGCCAGGGGCTGATCACCGTCTGCGGTCTGATGGGCGGCGGCTTCGAGGACGAGCTGATCGAGCGGATCAGGAGCGGGGACATCGCCGTCGACCTGTACCGGCCGGTCGACCTCCAGGGCTGGTGGTACGCGGCCAACCTGGGCCGCGCCGCGTACCAGTTCCTGGCCCGCGGGCTGGTCCCGATGGCGGTCGGCGCGCTGGCCTTCGACTTCGCGCTGCCCGAACGGGCGGTGACCTGGCCGGCGTTCCTGGTCTCGGTGGCGCTCGGCGCGACCGTGAGCTTCGCGCTCTGGTACCTGGTGGCGCTGAGCGCGTTCTGGCTGATGGACGGCACGGGCGTGGCGCAGGTGGCGTGGCTGTCGGGCCTGTTCTTCTCGGGGATGCTGCTGCCGCTGACGGTCTTCCCCGGGGCGCTCGGCGCGGTGGCGCAGGTCCTGCCGTGGGCCTCGCTGCTGCAGGTCCCGGCGGACGTGTACCTGGAGAAGTACCGCGGCTGGGAACTGCTGCGGGCGTACGGCTTCCAGGTGGGCTGGGCGGTGGTGCTGCTCGCGGCGGGCCGGCTGGTGCAGACGGCGGCGACGCGGAAGGTGGTGGTGCAGGGTGGCTGAGCGCTCGGCGGGTGGGGGCCGTGAGGCGGTACGGACGTACCCGGTGGTCGTGGACTCGCCGCGGCCGCACCGGACGGCCGTGGAGTCGTTGCGCACCTATCGGATGATCGCGGGCATGTGGATCCGCTCCACGATGACGTACCGCTCGTCCTTCGCGATGACCCTGTGCGCCTCGTTCGCGGTGACCTTCTTCGACTTCGTCGTCATCCTGCTGATGTTCGGTCAGGTGGAGGGCCTCGGCGGCTACTCGTTCGGCGAGGTGGCGTTCCTGTACGGCACGGCCGGTACCGCCTTCGGCCTGGCGGACCTGGCGATGGGCTCGCTGCAGCGGATGGGCACCCGGGTGCGGGACGGCACGCTCGACACGCTCCTGGTGCGACCCGCGCCGGTGCTGGCCCAGCTCGCGGCGGACCGGTTCGCGCTGCGCCGGCTCGGGCGGGTGCTGCAGGGCCTGTTCGTCCTGGTGTGGGGCCTGGCGCTGGTGGGCGCGGAGGTGGACTGGACGGTGCTGAAGGTGCTCATGGTGCCGGTGATGGTGGTGTCCGGTGCGGTGATCTTCGGTGCGGTGATGGTGCTGGGTGCGGCGTTCCAGTTCTGGGCGCAGGACGCGTCGGAGGTCACGAACGCGTTCACGTACGGCGGCAACACGCTGCTCGGCTACCCGCCGACGATCTTCGCGAAGGAGCTGGTGCGGGGCGTGGTGTACGTGGTCCCGCTGGCGTTCGTGAACTGGCTGCCCGCCCTGTACGTCCTGGGCCGCCCGGCCCCCGGGGGCGCGCCGGAGTGGGCCGGACCGGCGTCGCCGCTGGTGGCGGCGGGGTGCTGTGTGGTGGCGGGGGCGGCGTGGCGGAGGGGCTTGAGGGCGTACCGGAGTACGGGGAGCTGAGGAACGTGACCGACCGGAGGAAAGTGACGGGACCGGGGGACATGACCGACCTGAGGAGTGTGACGGAACCGGGGGACGTGACCGATCTGATCGAAGTGGAAGCCCTGGAGAAGGTCTTCGCGGTGCGGCGCAGAGGGGAGGGCTCACGGTGGCGCCGGGAGAAGCGCGAGGTCAGAGCGGTGGACGGCATCAGCTTCCGGGTCGCGCGCGGCGAGGTGGTCGGCTACATCGGCCCGAACGGCGCCGGGAAGTCGACCACGATCAAGATGCTGACCGGCATCCTCACTCCCAGTGGCGGCCGGCTGAGGGTCGCCGGCATCGACCCGGCGCGCGAGCGGTCGGGCCTGGCGCGGAGGATCGGGGTGGTGTTCGGGCAGCGGACGACGCTGTGGTGGGACCTGCCGCTGATCGACTCGTACCGCCTGGTGCACCGGATGTACCGGATCCCGGACGGCCGTTTCGCCCAGAACCTGGAGCGCTGCGTGGAGCTCCTGGACCTGGGCGGGCTGCTCGACGTACCGGTGCGGCAGCTGTCACTCGGACAGCGGATGCGCGGCGACATCGCCGCGGCGCTGCTGCACGACCCGGAGGTGCTGTACCTGGACGAGCCGACGATCGGCCTCGACGTGGTGTCGAAGACGCGGGTGCGGGGCTTCCTGCGGGAGCTGAACGCGGAGCGCGGTACGACGATCCTGCTGACCACCCACGACCTGACGGACATCGAGCAGCTATGCGGCCGGGTGATGGTGATCGACCACGGCCGGCTGGTGTACGACGGCGGCCTCGCGGGCCTGCACGAGGCGGGCGGCAGCGAGCGGCAGCTGGTGGTGGACCTGGAGCGGGAGCTGCCGCCGATCGAGGTGGCGGGCACCCGTTTCGTACGGGCGGAGGGCGCGCGGCAGTGGCTGGCGTTCCCGGCCTCGGCGTCGGCGGCGCCGGTGGTCGCGGCGGTGGCGGAGCGGTACCCGTTGGTGGACCTGTCGGTGCGGGAACCGGACATCGAGGCGGTGATCGCGAAAATGTACGACACGGGTGGCTCGGGAACTCAGGAGGCGGGCGAGAAGTCCTTGATGTAGGCACTTTCGTACGGGAACGGCACGGGAACGGGTGAATGGGATGGTCGACGGGTCTCTGGGCACGCCACCACGCCGCCCACTGGCGGCCTTCTCGTACACGGCGGCGGACGAGGAGAAGAGCCGCGGCGTACGCCGGATGAAGGCGACGGCGACGGGCCTGCTGCTGCTCGTCGCGGTCGTGTACGCCCTGGCGACCTGGGGCCGCAACGAAGGCTGGGGCGCGTGGACCGGTTACGTCGCGGCGGCGGCGGAGGCCGGGATGGTGGGCGCGCTGGCGGACTGGTTCGCGGTGACGGCGCTGTTCCGCCGCCCGCTGGGCCTGCCGATTCCGCACACGGCGATCATCCCGACGAAGAAGGACCAGCTGGGCGCGAGCCTCGGCGCGTTCGTGGGCGAGAACTTCCTGTCGCCGGAGGTGGTACGCGACAGATTGCGCGCCCTGGGCATCGCCGGCCGCCTGGGCGCCTGGCTGGCGGACCCGGCCCACGCGGACCGGGTGACGGCGGAGCTGTCGACGGCCCTGCGGGGCGCGCTGACGGTGCTGCGGGACTCGGACGTGCAGGCGGTGGTGGGCGAGGCGATCACGAGGCGGGCGGAGGCGGCGGAGATCGCGCCCGGCATCGGGAAGACGCTGGAGAAGGTGGTCGCGGACGGCGCACACCACAGGGCGGTGGACCTGATCTGCGCGAGGGCCCACGACTGGCTGGTGACGCACGGGGCGTCGGTGATGGACGCGGTGCAAGGGGGAGCGCCGGGCTGGACACCGCGCTTCGTCGACAAGAAGGTAGGCGAACGCGTCTACCGGGAACTCCTCCGCTTCGTCACGGAGATGCGCGACATGCCCGGCCACCCGGCGAGGGGCGCGATCGACCGCTTCCTGACGGACTTCGCGGCGGACCTCCAGGCCGACACGGACACGAGGGCGCGAGTGGAGCGCATGAAGTCGGACCTTCTGGCGCGCCCGGAGGTCCAGGACGTGATCGCCTCGGCGTGGTCGGCGGTGCGCACGATGATGCTGACGGCCGCGGAGGACGACCGCAGCGAACTCCGCCTCCGTGCCCGCGCCTCACTGATCTCCCTGGGCGGCCGCCTGGTCACGGACGGCAGGCTGCAGGGCAAGGTCGAGGGCTGGCTGGAGGACGCGGCGGCGTACGTGGTGACGACGTACCGGGCCGAGATCACGTCCCTGATCACCGACACGGTGGCGAGCTGGGACGCCACCCAGACGTCGCGAAAGATCGAGGCCAACATCGGCCGCGACCTCCAGTTCATCCGCATCAACGGCACGGTCGTCGGCGCGCTGGCCGGCCTGGTCATCTACACCGTGAGCCACGCCCTGGGCGGCTGATCCCCCCGGCCCAGCCGCCCAGCACGTGAGGGGAGGTGCTGGGTAGTACGGCGGTGAGGGCCGGGGCGTTCAACACCCTTCAGTACCCGCCCGTCAACGCCCGCTTCGAGCCGCCACGGCAGAGGCCACCCCGACGACCCCGGCGAGGGACAGCACGGCAGGCCAGGCCCCGATCTTCTTCGCCAAGGGGTGGGCCGCCCCGAAGGCCCCGAGGTAGGCGACGCCGAGCCCAGCGGTGACAGGCGTCCCATGATCCCGCTGCCACTCCCGAGCAGCCGCCACCCCGGCAGCCCCGAGCACGAGCCCCCCGAGGGGCCGCTTCTTGGTGTAACGGGCAACGGCGTAACCGCCGACGAGCCCGACGGTGGTGAGGAGAGGAGAAAGATTCGCAGCCATGGCCCGACCCTAACCCGCCCTCACTCCACCCCTACTCGCAGGCGACCCCGTCCCCGTCCCGGTCGAGGTGCCGCCCGTACCCGGGGTCACCCCGCCGCACAGGGGCCGCTCCGGCGGCGCGAGCAGCGGCGCAGTTGGCGTAGTACGCACTGTCGCCCCCGCCCCCGCCGCCACTGGAGGCGGACCCGCCGGAGGAGGACCCGTGATACGGCTCGCACGCCGTACCGTCGCCGTCCCGGTCGAGGTGGGACGCGTAGCCCTCGTCCCCCCGGTACAGCGGCGCGACTCCGGCTGCCCGGGCGGCGTCGCAGTTCCGGTAGTAGACGCGCGGAGCCTTGGTCGGCGTCGGAGTGGGCGTCGGTGTCGGTGCGGCGACAGTGATCCGCACAACGGCGGTACCGCCCTCGACAGCCGGGTCGGAGGGAGTCACCCGGTACACGAACTCATCGGTCCCGCTGTACCCGGCGCTCGGCGTATAGACGACGAGCTCCCCCTCGACGACAGCCGTCCCATGAGCCGGCGCGGCGTCAACACTGAGCCGGTACTCCCCAGCCCCCAACACCTCCCGCAGCGGATAGACACCGGTCTCGGCTCCCCTGACGCCCGTGTCATTGGCCAACACCGCGACCTTCAGCGCCGTACCCCCCTCGACCGGCTCCACGTCGTCCACCAGCGTCAACGTCACCCGCTCCGGACTGGCGGAAGGACTGACAGACGGAGTAGCCGACTCGGAAGGGGCAACGGCAGAAGCCCCCTTGGCGCCAGCACCCCCGCTCCCCGAAGCCCCACACCCCGCGACCGCAAGCGCCCCCACTACCACCGCAGCAAGAACCCCGCCGGATCTACCCATCCCCACCGAACCCACGCGCACCAAGCCCCCCTTGGCCACCGAACTCCTACGAAGGAAGCCCGATGCTTCCACGCCCCACCCCCCAAGGGAGCAACGTGTCCAAACCGTGGCCAAGACTGCCATCCGTCACAGCGTGACCCCAAGCGCGGCCATGCTCAGCGGCTCTCAGGTTGAGAATCTTCACTTTTCTTCCGCGAACAATGTTCAATGTGGCTTACATGTGAAGTACCGAACTGACGGGGCGGCGTTCTGCCTGCGGCGCCCCGGCCCCTGTGCGCGCAAGGAGTCGCGAACGCATGTCCTCATCCGAATCTCTTCGTGACAGCTGGCAGTACGACGTGCCCGTGAGCGGAAGCATGCACTTGCCGCCCGACGCCGGCTATGCGAAGGCGCTGACGAACCAGGGGTATGGGTTCGAGGCCGCGGTCGCTGACCTCGTAGACAACTCGATCGACGCCGGGGCGGACTCTGTCGTCGTGCACTTTCTCCGCGACAGCGACCGGATCGTCTCGTTGCTCGTTCTGGACAACGGCTGTGGCATGGACGCTGCTGGGCTCGACCACGCCATGACCGTCGGACGTCGCCGCAGGTACGACGGTCAGGCGCTTGGTATGTACGGAACAGGGCTGAAAGCGGCTTCCCTCTCTCATGCGCGGTCGCTGACTGTCATAAGCCGCACTAAGCGCAGCGCTCCAGCCGGACGCAAGCTCACGGTGGAGGGCATCGAGGATGGCTTCCGCTGCGACGCTGTTGATCCCGACTTCGCTCAGCAGCAGATCGACGTCTATGACGGGCTCATCGAGTGGCAGGGCACGATCGTTCGCTGGGACAGGGTGCGCTCCTTCGAGACCGTCGCACCCGGGCAGAGTGAGCATTATCTGTCCAAGGCGATAACCCGGCTTGAGACGCACCTGGGTCTCTACCTGCACCGCTTTCTCGCGCGTGGCCTGAAGCTCGACATTGCCGTGTGGGACGTCTCTACCGGCGAGGAGACAGACCATATCGGCGTCGACGCGCTGGATCCGTTCGGGTACAAGGTGCCCGGGAAGCCCGGCTACCCCAAGAAGTTCCTGACTTCGATGGAGGGGGTTGGGGACGTGGCACTCGAAGCTCACGTCTGGCCGGCGAAATCCAACTTGGCTGGCTTCCGTCAGATCGGAGCAGTGCATGAGCGGCAGGGGTTCTACTTCTACCGGAATGACCGGCTGGTACAGGCCGGGGGGTGGAACGACTTGCGTACCTCTGAGGGGCACATGGTGCTGGCGCGCATCGCAGTTGATCTGCCGGACCAGCCGGGAGAGGTCTTCAGCCTCACAGTCAAGAAGGACGGAGTGCACGTCACGCCAGCCTTCACGGCTGGCGTAGAGCGCGCGACTGATGGCGGGGGCAACTCGTTTCGGGTGTTTCTCGCCGACGCCGAAGCGGCCTACCGGGAAGGTGCTTCACGGTCTGTCGTCGAGCGGCCGTCGGTGATTGCGCCGGGCAAGGGGTTCGACCCCAAGGTGAAGCGCGCGGTCCGTGAAGAACTCCTGCTCAAGGCCGGTGAGGACCCCATTCGGATTGAGTGGGTTTCGCTCCCCGACGGACGGTTTTTCGACCTTGACCGGGACGACTACGCCATCCTCATCAACAAGAACTTCAGGGACGACTTCAACGATGGACGCCGTGGCGGGTCGAACGATGCGCCCGTAACCAAGACGCTGCTGTATCTGCTCCTCCAAGACTGCTTCGGTCTTGGTCGCTGGGAGAAGAAGCGGGCAGACCGCATTGATTACTGGAACAGCATTCTGCTTGCAGCCGTAAATGCTCAGCGTGACCGTCGTACCCGTCCCGATTCTTGAACAGTAAAACCTCCGAAATCAAGGAGATGGAGTTGACCGATATACTCCTGGAAATTCACGCCGAGGTTCTGAACGGGATGACGGCTAGCCCGCGTCATTTTGTGAAATCTGCTGAATTGGCGGCCGAAGATGATTTCCCGGGTGCTGATATTACCGAGGAGACGTTCCGCTTGCGTCTGGCCGAGGACGCCGGGCGGGGCGGAGCGCTCACCGCACTGTGGGCCAGGGCGCTGACTGCGTGGGACTTCGCAGAGAATCCGCGTTGGGCATCGGGGACGAGGCCTCGTACAGACCAGCGGCGAGCTGCGGCGTACGACCGGCTTCAGTTCAGTGATGACCTCCGCAAGATCCTCGATGCCGCTGTTCCGGTGTCACGCATGGCCGGGACTACGGTCATTGCCCCGGAGCATGTGCCCTGGTACACGACGGAGCGTGCTGCAGCCCGCTCCTTCTACTGGAAGGCGTACGAGGGGAAGCTTCGGGCGAAGGGCTGGTCCGAGGAGGCGATCGCCAGTCTCGACGCAGCCAGCCACGCCGTTGTCGAACGTCTCGCTGACCCCGAACAGGATGCCGCCCGGCAGGCCAAAGGCTTGGTCGTCGGCTACGTCCAGTCCGGCAAGACCGCGAACTTCACTGGCGTTACGGCGAAGGCCATCGATGCGGGCTACCGGCTTGTCATTGTCCTCGGCGGGACACTCAACCTGCTGCGGGCCCAGACCCAGCGCCGTCTCGATATGGAGCTGATCGGCCAGGAAAACATCCTTCGTGGCGCCGATCCGGGCGATGTCGACAGCCTCGTCGGGATTGACTATGTGGGAGACGACGCCGACTGGCCAGACTTCGTGCAGCACGGAGGTCGGCCGTCGACGCTGAACGCATTTGACATCGAACGCCTCACGACGCGCGACAACGACTACAAGAGTCTCGCACGGGGAATCCGGGCTTTGGAGATTGAGAAGCGGGAGCATGCGCTGCCGCTTTACGATCCGGTGAACCTGCATCACGCGGCTGCCCGGGTTCTGGTCGTGAAGAAGAACAAGTCCGTGCTGAAGAAGCTGGTCCAGGATCTCAAGCAGATCCATGGAATCCTCGGCGAACTGCCGGCGCTGATCATCGACGACGAATCCGACCAGGCGTCGGTGAATACGATTGATCCCAGGAAATGGGAGAAGGACTCCGTTGAGCGCACAGCAATCAACGGACTGATCTCACAGCTGCTCGGACTTCTTCCGCGTGCTCAGTACGTCGGTTACACGGCTACTCCCTTCGCGAACGTCTTTGTGGACCCTGGAGACTCTGAGGACATCTTCCCCAGCGACTTCCTGATCTCCCTGCCCCGTCCCCATGGGTATATGGGCGTTCAGGACTTCCATGACCTCGATTCCTCTCTGGCCCCCTCGGAACGCACTGTTGCCAACTCGCAGCAGGAGGCTCATGTCCGCGGTATCTGGGACAGCGCAGATGACCGCCTGCAGGAGGCCATGGACAGTTTTCTGCTCACCGGTGCGTTGAAACTCTTCCGCGCCGACCATGGCGTGCCCGAGGGGCCTTTCCGTCACCACACCATGCTTGTACACCAGTCCGTCCGGATGGACGACCACGCCGCCCTCGCGCTGCGTATCAACACCATGTGGCACGAAGCCGGGTACGCCTCGTCGGAGGGGCACGCGCGCCTGGGAGCCCTGTGGGCCGCGGACTTCGCGCAGGTCTCGGGGGCACGGGCAAGAGACTTGCCTAACCCGGTCTCCTACGAGGAATTGCGTCCGTATGTCAGCCGAGCGCGACAGCTCATCGCCAAGGGTGGCAATCCTGTTGTCGTAGTCAATGGCGACTCCGACCGGTACTTCGAGCAGATGGACCTTGACTTCGACCGCACGCCCAACGTGTGGAAGATCCTCGTCGGAGGCACCAAGCTCTCCCGCGGTTTTACGGTCGAGGGCCTCACCATCACCTACTACCGGCGTACGACCAAGCAAGCGGACACGCTCATGCAGATGGGCCGCTGGTTCGGGTTCCGTCCGGGCTATCGGGACCTGGTGCGCCTGTACATCGGGCGTGAGGAGCCGATGACGAAGACTTCGTCAGCAGATCTCTACGAGGCATTCGAAGCGATTTGCCGCGATGAGGAGCTGTTCCGTCAGCAGCTTGCCCAGTACGCCGAGCTCATCGACGGGAAGCCACAGGTCACCCCTGCCCAGGTGCCTCCGCTCGTTGCGCAGCACCTGCCATGGATCAGACCCTCCGCCCGTAACAAGATGTTCAATGCAGAACTCGTGGAGGTGCGCTCGCCTGGTAAGCCCATTGAGCCGGCGGCGTACCCGCAGTCGGCGGCGGCTTTGCGCCGAAACACAGAGCGCTGGAGTTCTGTGCTGAAGCTTCTTCCTCAGCACCCCGCGCGGTTCGGTGTGCCGGGAGACGGCACTGGGGGAGCGGGACGGTCGTTTGCCGCGCTCACAGCCCGCATCGGGCATGCAGAACTCCTCTCGGTCCTCAGCAGCCTGGAGTGGGAGCGGGAGGGCCATTTCCAGCCGCACTTGCGCTACTTGGCGCAGTTGGACGGGCGCCTGGCCACCGTGGATGACTGGCTGCTGATCGCACCGCAGCTGTCGCAGGGGGCGGCTGAGGCGTCTCTTCTGGGATCTGTGCCGCTCACACTCGTGCGTCGTAGTCGGCAGGATGGGAAGTCGTCGTTCGGCCGAATCGCGAGTGTCGAGCATCAGGTGGTGGCGAAGCATCTGATCGAGGTCGCAGCGGATGGCGGGGCGACGGCTGCAATGGGTGCTGTTGTGGGCCCTAACACCGGTGTGGCGCTGGTCTATCCGGTGGTTGAAGGCAAGGCGGACCAGGATGTGCTCGCGGCGATCAGCCGAGGGGTGGCAGACCCCGCCAAGGTGGTCATGGCGTTCACTCTCGTGCCGCCGAAGTCTGCGATCAATTCAACGCGTCAGCTTGTCCGATTCCAGGCCAAGGACTCCCGTCACGCTGACAGTGCGATCGTGGACGCACATCTCTGACTGACCACACACTGACATGGCACGGTTGGGCGGCTTCGCCGGCCAACCGTGCCACAGCGGTGCGCTGCGGAGTGGGGTGCGCTGGCTGCGGTCGACGAAGTGGAGCTCGTCGTGACCGAGCTGGTGTCGAACGCATCAAGCATGTGGGGGAAGGCGCTCCGGCCGTGCTCGTGCTTGAGGGGAGCGGTAGTCGGCTGCGCGTGGAGCTGCATGGCAAGAGTTCTGTGGTGCCACTCTTGAGGCGGTTCGGGCGGACGCGTGTGATGCCGAGTGCGGCCGCGGAGTTCACCTTCTGGCCTCGATGTCGATTGGCTGGGACATTCGTGTAACCAGCCTGGGGAAGGCGGTGTAGTGCGAGCCGTCTCTTGTGGCTGAAGCAATGTGTGCGCGCGCGTCGTGCGTCCACCGCTCTGGACGGATACCGCGAGCTGGTGGGATCCACGGCTCGCCCTGGCCAGCACGGTCAAAGGTGAACCAGGAGGCCGCGGGCACCCTGATCCCCGATCGCCTGGTCTGGCTTGCCTTGCAGGGGGTGATCCGGACGCATTGGCCCGCGCGCAGCAGTTCTACGCGGGGTCCGAGGCGGCGTGACCGCCGCCCTTGCGCAGCTCTGCGCGCAGTTCTTCCGGAGTGCGCCAGCTTTCTCCTTCGTGGCTCCGGTGGCACATTCGGTGGCAGTTCGCGCAGAGGAATGCAAGGTCCTTGAGCTTGGTGTCGCGGGGGCCGGAGACGTGAAGGGGCAGCCGGTGGTGGACCTCCACGTAGCCGGCGCCGAGCGGACCGTAGGCAGCGCCGAAGTCGAACGTGCAGACCTCGCAGTGGAGAGGCTGGTTCAG
The DNA here is from genome assembly GCF_045348655.1 of Streptomyces solicamelliae. Lineage (NCBI taxonomy): Bacteria > Bacillati > Actinomycetota > Actinomycetes > Kitasatosporales > Streptomycetaceae > Streptomyces > Streptomyces solicamelliae. The sequence continues at coordinate 2,617,317 of NZ_CP160404.1, read as the reverse complement.
CTTCCTTGCCTGCTTGATCTTGCGGTCCCTCAGCCCGCGGTCCCGTTCGCGGTAGAGGGCCCAGCGGGCGAGCAGTCGGCCTTCGCGGGCGTTGGTCTCTCCGTCCTCGGCAGTCTCGCCAGGCTGCGCGGGGATGAGGTGCAGCTCGCCACTTGCGATGCCGGCCTGGAGGGCCTGGGCGGCAGCGAGCATCTCGGACTCGTTCTTGAGGAAGTCCGCAACGACCTGCTGGGTGGGGCGGCCGCCCTTGGTCGCTTCGCCCGCGTAGTCGGGGTGAGCCGTGGCGATGTCCGTAGTCTTGCGGCTGACGCTGTTGGGCGAGCGGAATCGCGGGTCTACGGCTGCGTCCCCGTGGAGCGGGAGAGAGCGGAGCAGATCGGACAGCTCATGCACGCGCGGATCGGTCTGGCGCAGTTCGCGCCACCCGTTTTCGATGACGAGCGCGCAGGCAAGCAGCAGTTCGTCTCTTACCCAGGAGATTTGCGCCATGCTGCGCATCGTATAAGTGTTCGTGTGGCGTGTGGAGTGTCAGGAGGTGTGCGGCGATGCCGCACACTAGGGGGGCGTTGTCAGTGGGGTCTGTCACTCTCTGTGATGACTGGTGGGCAAGGCGCCAGCGAGGTACGTGGTCGAAGGAGGGTGCATGACCGGCACTGAGGCGGAGTTCACTTCAATCGAGATCTGTGCTGGAGCCGGCGGGCAGGCTATTGGGCTGCATGCGGCGGGATTCAGGCATCTTGCGCTCGTGGAGATCGACAAGCATGCGGCGGCAACTCTGCAGCGCAACATCGACTCGCGGGAGGACTGGGCGTGGGAGAAGCAGCACTGTGACCTGCTGCATAAGGACGTCAACGAGTTTGATCACAGCAGGGATCTGAAGAGGTACGGCCGCCCCCTGCAGCAGGAGGAACTGGATCTGCTCGCAGGCGGCGTTCCGTGCCCGCCCTTTTCTCACGCTGGCAAGCAGCTGGGCAGGGACGACGAGCGGGATCTCTTCCCGCGCATGCTCAAGCTCGTGGAGACGTTGAAGCCGCGGGCGGTGATGATCGAGAACGTTCGCGGGATCCTGGACCCGAAATTCTCCGATTACCGGGACTTCATCGAGGCCAAGCTGCAGGGTGGTACGTACCTGGGGGAGGACGGCTCCCTCGTCGCAGACACGGGGCTCGGGTACAAGGTGTGTCACTGGGGCCTTCTGGAAGCCAGTGACTTCGGCGTTCCGCAGCTCCGGCCCCGCGCGATCCTCGTCGCCATCCGCAACGACGTCCTCAAGGACGTGAAGTACGAATGGCCGACGCCGACGCATGAGGAGGCGGTGAGCGTCGTCAGGGCCCTCAGGACGTCGATGGAGAAGCGGTACGAGGCGTACTACGACGGGCCGCGGGACCGGGAAGCGCGCGAGGCCTATGCCCGGTGGCATCGGAGGGCGACTGAGCGCCACGAGGAGCTGAAGGCCAAAGACAGCGCCGGCATTGCCCCCACGCTTGTGGGCGGGTCCAAGAAGCACGGCGGGGCTGACCTTGGCCCCAGCAGGGCCAAGGCCGCCTGGAAGCAACTGGGCGTGTCCGGTCTCGGTGTGGCTAATGACATCGAGACGTGCCAGAAGAAGGGATCGGAAGATCGGGACCTCTTCGGTCCTGATGGGCCGATGCTGACCGTCGAGCAGGCGGCGATCATCCAGGGCTTTCCGAAAGACTGGATCTTCGACGGTGGTAAGACGGCTCAGTACCGGCAGGTCGGCAACGCCTTCCCGCCGCCAGTCGCCGAAGCAGTAGGCCGGTCGATCATGGATGTCCTGAAGGCCGCCCGGGAACGGGACGCCAAGGAATCCTGATCACGTCGTGCCCGTGCCTCGCGCACGGGCACGACGCTTCTCCACCTCGGCTGCGATCCGGGCCGCGCACTCAGATGAAGGCTCGTGCTCCCAGAACCGCAGTACGGTCCATCCGGCCTCTTCGAGTCGCTGATCGGTGTCACGGTCACGCGCCATGTTCCGCGCCACCTTGTCCGACCAGTACCCAGGATTCGTCTTCGGTGGCACGTAATGCACAGGGCAGCCGTGCCAGTAGCAGCCATCGATGAATACGGCGACCCTGACTGGACGGAAGACGATGTCTGCGGTCCGGCGCAGATCGGGTAGCGGCCTGGCCGCTACCCGGTAGCGCAGCCCTTGGGCATGGAGAAGCCGCCTGACCAGCTGCTCGGGCTTCGTGTCCCGGCTGCGGATCGCCTGCATGTTGCGGCGGCGGGCCTCCGAAGAGGCCCACGAGCCTTCCGGCGGCGTCCATGCTTCGTGTGTCTGCACTGCCTCTCCTCCTGTGGGAGAGGCTAGTCCCCCGACGAAGCCCCCTTCTTCGTAGAGGGGAGGAGAGGCGCCCGCTCACGGCCGTCATCGTGCCCGGCGACGACCCAGCAGCGACCGTCAAGCAGTATTTGCGGGTGGCCCGCGTGGTGGGGCTTGGCCTCCACGACGCGAACGCCGAGACTCTCACCCTCCTGCGGTATGGGAAGGCCCAGTGCTTCCGCCACCTTCTTGTGGCTGGGGTAGTCGCCGCAGATCAGGATCCCCTCGTCGCGAAGCCTGTCGCGTGCGCCTCCGTCCCCGCGGACGCGTTTCATGTAGTCCTTCTGCTGGGCTAGCGTCCTGATGACGGTGCGGCTGATCCGGCGCTTCTGTACGCGGCGGAACAACTCGTTGACCTTTGCCTGGCCCGGGCTGCGCTTCGATCCTGCGCCGGCGGTGAGGATGGCAGCCTGAGTGTCCCTGTCAAGGTGGAGCAGGAGGTTTTCTTCAAGAGGCTGCTCGAACCAGAGCCAGTGCACGAGGTCCCGGTCCTTCTTCGTCAGCCGGAACTTCCCGTCACGGTTTCCCTTCTTCGTGACATTTCCGCTCGTGGTGAGCTTGGCGCGATTCGCGCGGAGCAACCCCGCGCTCCACTTCTTCTCCCAATCATCAGCCCACACGACCAGGCAGATCTCGTCCAGAGCCTCCGGGGGAATCATCCAGCCGTACGGTGTCTGCGAGAACTTGCAGTCGACCTCGATTCCTTCGATCAGATAATCCATGTCGACACCGCTCTTGAGGCCGAACTCCCGGAGCAGATTGATCTCGACCAGAGTTCCCGCGTGGGTCTTTTCTGTCTTGTGCAGGTCGTTCCAGTCGAAGCGGCCTGTGTGCTCGCCATCGAGCAGTTGGTCGATGGTGTCGCGAAGTACCCGACCGAAACGCTCTCCCCTGGGGTCCACACTCAGCCAGTACTGCCGGACCAGCATGAGCTCGGGGTCGTCGTGCACGGTGGAGGAGAGCGCGGACGGGTCGAACAGGGTCAACTCGGGCTCCTCTGATGACGGTGGGACGGATTCGTACCACAGAATGACTCGTGAGGGGCGAGCTGAGTTCCCGGTGACGCGATGTTCGTCAGGTTGCCGGGGCGTTACTCCGCCCCGTGGCACGTCGCGTAGGTGTTGGTCGAGCCGCACCAGCACGCCGCCCCCCGGGCCGGAGGCCATGGAGTGGCTCGGCCTCGGGCGGCCAGGGTGGTGGCGTACTGGGGGAGGAGGGCGGGGTTGGCCGGGGTGGAGGTTTCCGAGGCGGCGAAGGCTTCGTAGGAGGGGACCGTGGCCGGGACGATGCCCAGGTTCGGGGTGCCGGCGGCGGAGAGTTCGCGGAGGGAGGCCTCCAGGTCCGTGAGGTGGGCCCGGTACGTGGGGTACTCCGCCTCCAGCTCCGGGTAGGACGCCAGGAGCTCGTCCAGTTCCCGTTCCGGCCAGTGCAGGACCGCCACCGGGAACGGGCGGGAGAGCGCGGTGCGGTACGAGCCCAACTCGCTGCGGAGCCTCGTGATCTCCGCCTGCAGTTCCGCCGGGTCGTCCGAGCCGAGCGACCACAGGCGCTTCGGGTCGTGCAGTTCGTCCAGGGCGACCGCGCCCGTGTGCAAACCGTCCGCGCGGGTGTCCCACGCGTCGTGGGGGAGAGCCAGCATGCGCCGCACCCTGTGGCGGGAGATCAGGAGGGACTGGGTCGCGTACGGGAGGTCGTCCGAGCCCTCCGCCGCCAGCAGCCGCGCCGCCTCCGTGAACGTCGACTCCGACTGCTCCAGCTCGTCGTGGGCCTCCAGCGTCTCCGCGACGATCTCCCACGGCGCCGCGTCCCCGGGGGCCGACCTCCGCACGCCGTCGATGATCGCCCTGGCCTCCGCCTCGTGGCCGTACTCCCACAGGTTCGCGGCCTTCAGCGCGCGGATCAGGGAGGGGTTGCCCGGATCGCCGCCGAGCAGCGTGTCGTACAACTCCGTCGCGCGGGCACGGTCGCCCGCCAGTTCCAGATGCGCCGCTGCCCTCAGGAGCAGCGGTTCGCGGTCCTCGGGGTACGTCGACGCGGTCCGCAGCAGACGCTCGGCTTCGGTCGTGTGGTCGGCAGGCGTGTCGGGGCGCATGGTGAACACCGTACTGCTGTACGCCAGTCGAGGCGGGGCTCGCGCGGTCTGGTGAGTTGACGGGACGGCCCCTATCGTGCGCCCGTGCAGCCGCAACGGATACGTGGACGTGTCGTCGTCGTGCAGCGGGCGCCGCGCACCTGGGCCGCCCGCGTTCTCTGGACCGTCGCCGAGGTCGCGGTCACCTTCGGGGTCGTCGTGCTTCTCCTCGTCGTCCACCAGCTCTGGTGGACCAACCACCAGGCCCGCCTCGGCGCCGAGCGCCAGGTGCGGATCCTTGAGGAGGAGTGGGGGGACGTTTCTTCCGGACCATCCCCCGAGGGGGCGCCTGCCGGCGCATCGGAGGCGGTGGATTCGGGCCCCGGGGCGCCCTCGCCGTCCGCTTCCCCCGTCGAGAGCCGCCCACCCCGGCCACCCTCCCTCTCCTCCGCCTACGCCGTGCTCCGCATCCCCGCCCTCTCCCTCTCCGTGCCCGTCGCCCCCGGTGTCTCCAAGCGCGGGGTGCTCGACAAGGGGTACGTCGGGCACTACCCGCGCACCGGCCGGCCCGGTCAGGTCGGGAACTTCGCGCTCGCCGGGCATCGCAACACCCACGGCGAGCCCTTCCGGTACATCAACCGGCTCCGCCGCGGCGACGAGATCCGGGTACGGACCCGAGCGCGCGAGTACGTGTACGTCGTCGACCAGGTCCTCGCGCGTACCTCGCCCCGCGACACCGGCGTCATCGCGCCCGTGCCCCGCAGCCTCGTCCACCCCTCCGCCGGGTACGAGACGGACGGTTCCTATCTCACGCTCACCACCTGCACACCCGAGTTCAGCTCCACCTATCGGCTCATCGTCTGGGCTAAGCTCAGGAGTTAGGCGTGTGATTCGTCGGAAGGGGGTGGGGCGCGTGCAGCTGTCCGGTCGGGCCGTTTCTCTCGTGCTCTTCGTCCTCGCCGTCACTCACGCCCTGCTCGCCGACGGGTCCGCGCTCTCCGCCGTCGCCGTCGTCATCACCGCCGCGGCCGTCAGCGCCCTCGCCACCGCCCGGCTCGCCCCGGCCGTACCGCCCACCCGCGTACGGACCGCCATCCGCGACCGCGAGCAACGCACCGCCTTCCTGCCGCAACGCGATCCCGACGCCTCCGGGCGTCGTCGGCCCCGAGCCCCCGGCCGTCGTCTTCTGTCGACGACCGCCGGCTAGTCACTCTCCCTCTGTACCCGTGTCTGTGTCCGGCCGGTTGTCGTCCTGCCGTTTTCCCTTTTCCGGCACGACCTCTCCCGGAGGGCTCCCATGTCCGTTTTCGCCTCGCTCGTCGAGCAGCTCGCCGAGCTGCTCCAGCCGCTGTTCGCCCCGAACTCCACCGCCGCCGCGATCGTCCTCTTCACCGCGCTCGTACGGCTCGCCCTGCTGCCGCTCTCCCGCGCCGCCGCCCGTGGCCAGAAGGCCCGCGTGCGGCTCGCGCCCGAGATGGCCGCGCTGCGGGAGAAGTACGGGAAGGATCCCGAGCGGCTGCAGAAGGAGGTGCTCGCGCTGCATGCGCGGGAGCAGGTGTCGCCGCTCGCCGGGTGCCTTCCCAGCCTGGTGCAGTTGCCCGCGTTCTTTCTGCTCTTCCATCTGTTCTCCGGGGAGCGGATGGCCGGGCATTCTCTTCTCGGCGCGCCCCTTGGGGACAACTGGGCTGACGCCCTCTCGCACGGTGGAGTCTTCGGCGGCGCCGGTGTCGTGTACGTCGGGATCCTCGTCCTCGTCGCCGCCGTCGCCACGTACACGTTTCTCCGCGCCCGGCGGGACAGCGCGGTCACTGCGGCCCCTGCGGTCCCCTTCGCCCGCCTGCTGCCGCTGCTCTCGTACGGGACCCTCGTCACCGTCGCCGTCGTACCGCTCGCGGCCGCGCTCTACGTCGTGACCAGCACCTTGTGGACCGCCGTCGAGCGCGCGTTCCTCTATCCCGCGCCCGTTCCCGCTCCCGACCCGGCTACCGCTCGGTAAGAGTCCAAGGACTGAGCCGGGGCTTGCAGGGGGTCCGTAATTCTTGGAGGATCGGCCAAATCTACCTCCGATGGCCGCACTCCATCGGCCGGGGATCACCTCACCTCGACCACAGGGAGAACCCATGAAGCTGCTGCGCGTCGGACCGGCGGGCGCCGAGCGGCCCGCGCTGCTCGACCAGGAGGGGACGCTGCGGGACCTGTCCGCGCTGGTGGACGACATCGACGGGCGGGTGCTCGGCGACGCGTCCGCGCTCGACCACATCCGGGCCGCCGCCGGCGCGGGCGTGCTGCCCGCGCTCGACGCCACCGGGCTGCGGATCGGGCCGCCGGTCGGCCGCATCGGCAAGGTCGTCTGCATCGGCCTGAACTACCACGACCACGCCGCCGAGACCGGCGCCGCGACGCCCGCCGAGCCGGTCGTCTTCCTCAAGGCCGCGGACACCGTCGTCGGCCCCGACGACACCGTCCTCGTACCGCGCGGCTCGGTGAAGACCGACTGGGAGGTCGAGCTCGCGGTCGTCATCGGCCGAACCGCCCGCTACCTGGAGACCGACGAGGAGGCGCTCGCGCACGTCGCCGGGTACGCCGTCGCCCACGACGTCTCCGAGCGCGAGTTCCAGATCGAGCGCGGCGGCACCTGGGACAAGGGCAAGAACTGCGAGACCTTCAACCCGCTCGGGCCGTGGCTGGTCACCGCCGACGAGGTGCCGGACCCGCAGGCCCTCTCGCTCAAGCTCTGGGTGAACGGCGAGCTCAAGCAGGACGGCTCCACCGCGGACCAGATCTTCAAGGTCGCCGAGGTCGTGCGGTACGTCAGCCACTTCATGACGCTGTACCCCGGCGACGTCATCAACACCGGAACCCCGGCCGGCGTCGCCATGGGGCAGCCGGAGCCCAAGCCGTACCTGCGGCCGGGGGACGTCGTGGAGCTCGAGGTCGAGGGCCTCGGGCGGCAGCGGCAGGAGCTGAAGGGCGCGTGACGCGCACGACGGAGGGCTGCCGGTTCACCCGAGTCTGACCGGAGGCCGGAAGGCCGGAAGGCCGGAGGCTTACCCGAGCCTGACCGGAAGGCCGGAAGGTGGCCGGAAGGCCGGAGGCTCACCCGAGCCTGACCGTCACGCCCTCCCGTGCCGAGCGGCGGGCCGCCTCCAGGACGTCCAGGGTCGCGGCCGCCTCCAGCGCGGTGACCGGGTTCGGGGACTCGCCGCGGAGAGCGGAAGCGATCGCCGCGTAGTACGCCGGGTAGTCGCCCGGCAGCGACTCCACCGGGTCCCCGCCGCCCGTCAGCGGGGACTCGCCCGCGCCCAGCCGGCCCCACAGCTGCTCCGGCTCCACGCCCCACGGCTCCGTGGAGCCCGGGCGGCGGCCCTCGCGGAGCGCCGCCTCCTGCGGGTCCAGGCCGTACTTCACGTACCCGGCGCGCTCGCCGAGCACCCGGAACCGCGGGCCCAGCTGGGCCGTCGTGGCGCTCACGTACAGGTGGGAGCGGACGCCGTTCGCGTGCGTGACCGCGAGGAAGGTGTCGTCGTCGGCCTCCGCGCCCGGGCGGCGCACGTCCGACTCCGCGTACACCTGGACGGCCGGGCCGAACAGCACCAGCGCCTGGTCCACGACGTGGCTGCCGAGGTCGTACAGCAGGCCGCCGATCTCCTCCGGCGCGCCCGACTCGCGCCAGCCGCCCTTCAGGCGCGGGCGCCAGCGCTCGAAGCGGGACTCGAAGCGCTGGACAGTGCCGAGCGTGCCGTCCGCGACGAGGGCGCGGAGGGTGAGGAAGTCGTTGTCCCAGCGGCGGTTCTGGAAGACCGAGAGCAGCAGGCCCTGCTCCTCCGCGAGCGCGGCCAGCCCGCGCGCCTCGGCGGCCGTGCCGGCGACCGGCTTGTCGACGACGACCGGGAGGCCGGCCCGGAGCGCCGCGCCGGCGAGCGGTACGTGGGTCTTGTTCGGGGACGCGACGACGACCAGGTCCAGCTCGTCCGCCCGGTCCCACAGCTCGTCGGGCGAGGCGGCGACCCGTACGCCGGGGAACTCGGCGCGGGCCTGCGCCGCGCGCTCCGGGTTGCCGGTGGTGACGGTGTCGAGGACGAGACCGTCGGTGGCGGCGATCAGCGGGGCGTGGAAGACGGAGCCGGCGAGGCCGTAGCCGACGAGGGCGACGCGGAGGGGAGTCCGGGGGGTCATGGAGGCCACTTAAGCAACGCTGTTGCCTAAGTGCAAGCGGGAGCGACAATGGAGGGGTGAACAGCACCCGTACCGGCGCGAACCAGCCCGCTCTGCGCAGCCACAACGCGGCCCTCGTCCTCGACCTGCTGCGGACGGCCGGGGCGGCCGGGCTGAGCCGGCCCGAGCTGGCCGAGCGGACCGGGCTCACGCCGCAGGCCGTCAGCAAGATCACCGCGCGGCTGCGTACGGAGGGGCTGGCCGGGGACGCGGGGCGGCGCGCGTCGACGGGCGGCAAGCCGGCGACCGCGCTGCGGCTGGTGCCGGAGGCCGGTCACGCGGTGGGGGTCCACCTCGACCGCGACGAACTCACGGCGGTAATGGTCGACTTGGCGGGGATGGTGGTGGGCGTGCGGCAGGCGCCGCTGGACCTCGGGGCGCCGGCGGAGGTCGTGCTGGGCGCGATCGAGGGCGCGGTGCGGGGGGTGGCGGAGGAGGCCAGCCGTCGGTCGCCGGGTCCGGCCGCGCCGCTCGGTGCCGGGGCTGCCGCGCCGCTCGGTGTCGGCGTCGCCATGCCCGGGCCGCTCGATCATGCCGCCGGGGTGCCGTACCGGGTGACCGGGCATCCGCAGTGGGACGGGTACCCGCTCCGCGACGAGCTGGCGCGGCGGCTCGGCGGGGTCGTCGTCCTCGACAAGGACACCAACGCCGCCGCGCTCGGGCTCGCGCTGCGCGCCGGGGCGCCGGAGTCGTTCGCGTACCTGCACCTCGGTACGGGACTGGGGGCGGCGCTCGTCCTCGGCGGCGCGGTCTACCGGGGGGCGAGGACCGGGGCGGGGGAGTTCGGGCACCAGACCGTCCAGCTCGACGGGCCCCCGTGCGGCTGCGGCGGGCGCGGCTGCCTGGAGGTGCTGTGTCTCGGCGCGGTGGCGCGCGGGGACGTCGCGGAGTCGGCGCGGGTGCTCGGGACGGGGGCGGCGAACCTCGTCGCGCTGCTGGACGTCGACCGGGTGGTCCTCGGCGGGCGGATCGTGGAGGCGGAGCCGGAGCCGTTCGTCCGGGGCGTGGGCGAGGTGCTGGGCGCGCTGGCCCGGCGGCGTACGGGGGCGGGGCAGGGGGCCGGAGGGCGGCCCGTACCGGTGGGGGTGGCCGGGGGTGCGTACGCGGTGGCGGAGGGGGCGGCGCAGTTGGTGCTGGCGCCGTTGTTCGGCAAGGGCGGGGAGCGGTGAGCGAGTGAGCGAGTGAGCGCTGGGGGTTCCGGGGTGTCCGTGTGTGCCCCGGTGTGTTGATCCGATGATGGGCTGATCGGGCGGATTCGGTGGGGCGTACGGGGGGTGGGCCGCGTCGCTCCCGGGGCGGGGCGCGTCGGGGTGGCAGCGTCGCGGGCGACCCGTACGCCCGCGAGCAGCAAAGGCACAGGTCCAGCCATGCCCATGCCCAAGGTCACGCCCACACCCACGCCAGCGCGACACACTTCCCGGCGGCTGCGCGATGCGCTCGTGCGCGGAGCGGCCGGTACCGCCGTCCTGTTGTTCTCCGGTCCGGCGGCGGTGGCCGTCGGACCGGGGCCCGGACCCGGCGGGGAGCGGCAGGACCAGCCGCCGGCGTGCGGGAAGGTGTCCGATCCGGAGTTCCCGATCGACACGCGGATCCACGGGGGGCCGGCGGTGTACCGGCCGGGGGAGCGGTTCGCCACGTGGAACGTGGACCTCACGAACACGACGGACGAGGCGTGCGACAGCGTCCACCCGGTCCTCGCGCTCACCGACCGCGACCGGGTGCTGCGGCCGACGCAGATCCGGTTCGACTTCTACGACGCGCATGCGCGTCGGTGGCGGCCGGTGACGTTCGAGGGGACCGAGGAGGACGAGAACGTCGGCGTCTTCGACGACGGCTTCCCGGGGTTCGCCGTACCGGCGGGGCGGACGCTGACGATCCCGGTACGGCTGGCGTTCCGCGCGGGCACCGCGCCGAACGAGGTCGTGGCGAACGCGGCGATCGTGCAGCGGCGGGGGGACGACGGGGACTGGGTGGGGGAGTCGGACGACTACCGGCTGGTGATCGGCGGGGCGAGCGGCCCGGCGACCCCGCCGAAGCGGGAGGCCGAGGGCGACGACGGCCTCACCGGCAACAGGGTACCGCCCACCACCCCGACCGTCCCGCTACCGCCGGAACTGGCCCAGACGGGCGCCCGGCGAGCGGCGGCCGCGCTGGCGGTGGGGGCGGGTGCGGCGGTCGTGGCGGGCGCGGTACTGCTGGCGGTGGTCCGGCGACGCGGGTCCCGTTGAGGCGGGGAGGTCGGGGGTGGGGACGGGCCGGGTGGGGCTCCCGGGCGCCACCCCTTGTTCACCTTTCTGTTCATCGCCGTCTGCGACGATCAGCGCGTGGACTATCCGAACGACCAGGTACCAGGCGCTCCCATCCGGTTCGGCATTCCGGAGCACGGGCGTATTCCCAAGTACTACGCCGTGAAGGCGAAGATCTCCGTGCTCGTCGAGGAGTCGGGGGAGGGTGGGCTGCTGCCCACCGAGCGGGATCTCGCCGCGCGGTTCGAGGTCTCGCGGGAGACCGTCCGGCAGGCTCTGCGCGAGTTGCTGCTCGAAGGGCGGTTGCGGCGGCAGGGGCGCGGGACCGTCGTCGCCGGGCCCAAGCTCGAACAGCCGCTCTCCCTCGCCAGCTACACCGAGGGGGTGCGGAAGCAGGGGCTGACGCCCGGGCGGTCCCTCATTTCGCTCGAGCAGTTCCCCGCCACCGCACCCCTCGCCGCCGAGCTCGGCGTTCCCCGCGGCGAACCCGTCTGGCACATGGAGCGCGTGCTGCTCGCCGACGACGAGCGGGTCGGGCTCGAGTCCACGTACGTGACCGTCGCCCGACTGCCCCGTCTCGACGTCGACTTCGAGCCCGACTCCTCCTTCTACGCCTACCTCCACACCGAACTCGGCATCGCCTTCGGCGACGCCGACGAGCGCATCGAGACCGTCCTCGCCACGCCCCGCGAGGCCCTGCTCATCGGGACTCCTCCCGCGCTCCCGATGCTGCTCCTGCACCGCTTCTCCCGGGACCCCGACGGCCGCCCGCTCGAACGCGTCCGCACCCTCTACCGCGGCGACCGGTTCAGCTTCACCGCCCACCTCGGGCCCCAGGGGTAGCCCGCAACGGTCACCTCAGCGCTTGAGCGTGAACGTGAAGTCGTCGGCGGTCCTGGCGTTCAGGCGGATCGGCGAGACGATTCTTCCGTCCGCGATCAGTCGCTCCACCTCCGCCCGCCCCAGTCCGCAGCCCTCGGCGATCAGCCGCGCCGGCCGGAGGGGGATCCGTGCCGCGAAGCGGACCGACACGTCGATCGCCTCACGGTCGTCACGACGCGAACCACCTGTGTCCAGGCGCCAGGCTCCCGCCCAGTCCAGCGCTATGCGATTGCGGCGCCGTACCGCCGGGTCCTGCAGCAACTCGGCTGCCAGAGCCGCGTCGTTGTCGTGCATCCGGTCCAGCAGGTCGGGTCGTACGGAGCGCACGTTCACCCGCTCCAGGACCGTGAGCTTCGCCGTGTCCCCGCACGTGGTGCAGAGGACGAGCAGCCAGGCGTCGATGCGCTTGTGGTTCGCGTTGACACGGAACTTGCCGTGCGCGCGGAAGCGGTCGAACAGGCACGCGTGGCAGCGGCGACGGACGAGCGGAAGGCAGGTGGGAACGACCACCCAGTTTTCGAGCACAGAAATACACCGGTTCCAGTGAGAAGTCCGCAGCAAAAGGCAGCGCGGCGCGCACATGGCGCGACGCGCGACAGATCAGCGCTCGGGATGTCTCACAGGGTGTACAACGGCACGTCCTTGCCCAGACGACTCGGTTCCGCAGCAACGTAGTGGGGTGCGGGGGCGCCGGGCCAACGACTTTTCGGATCACGGAACGATAACGGGTCTGGTCCAAGCTTGGCGGGTCGTTCACTCTCCCGTCGCCCACCCGACCCGTCCGGGTCACCCGTTCCCAGGACCGTCGTCGGCATGAAGGTGATCGTCGTAGGAGCCGGCGTGGTGGGAACCATGCACGCCTGGCACGCAGTGGAACGCGGCCACGAGGTCGTGCACATCGAGCGCGAGGCCGAGGCGCGCGGGGCCTCGCTCCGCAACTTCGGGCAGATATGGGTCAGCGGGCGCGCCGGCGGCGAGGAGGTCGAGACCGCGCTGCGCGCCCGCGAGCTCTGGGAGGGCATCGGCTCCCGCGTCCCCGAGCTCGGGTTCCGGGCCAACGGCTCGCTCACCCCTGTCCGCAACGACCTCGAACTCGCCGTCGCCGAGGCGGCCCTCGCCCGCCCCGACGCCGCCGCCCGCGGCTACAAGCTGCTCACCGCCGACGAGGCCCGCGCCCTCAACCCCGCCCTGCGCGTCGAGATCTTCGAGCCGGACTGGGCCGACATCGACAAGAACCTGGCGGAGTACGTCGACGCGTGGAAGTCCGCGACCGGCAGCTGACCGGCGGCTGATCGGCGACCCCGCCGACGCCAAGAGTTCACCGCACGTCCCTTCCGCCTCCCGAAGTATCGCGGAAAGATAACGGGTACGGACCAACGCCCCTGAGAAATCAGGGGCGTTGGTGTGTCATCCGGACCCTTCCACGGAGGAACCCCATGCCGACGAACGGCATATCCCGCCGCAGCGTGCTCGCCGCCGGTGCGGCCACCGGTGCGCTCGCCGCCACCGGCGTCGCCGCCGCCCCGGCCGCCCTGGCGGCCGCCCCCACGCTCCCCGACGGCACCAGCAAGGACAAGGTGCTCGTCGTCGGCATGGACGGTCTGCGCCACGACCGCATCGACGCCGCCGACGCCCCGAACCTCAAGCGCATGATGGCCGAGGGCACGTACGGCCGCTCCCTGCTCTACGCCAACCCGATGGCCGCCACCTCCTCCGGCCCCGGCTGGTCGACCATCTCCACCGGCGTCTGGCCCGACAAGCACGGCGTCCGCGACAACAGCTTCACCGGCCGCAACTACACGCAGTACCCCGGCTTCCTGGCCCGCCTGCACCAGGTCCGGCCCGCGCTCTCCCTCTACGCCGCCGTCGACTGGAAGCCGCTCGACACGTACGGCACCGTCACCGCCGGTGCCGACGCCAAGATCGTGCTCGACGGGGACCGCGACGGCTACGTCGGCCACGACGAGACGATCACCGCCGACAGCGTGAGCGTGCTGCGCGACCAGAACCCGGACGTCGCCTTCGTCTACCTCGGCAACACCGACGTCGTCGCCCACGCGAACGGCACCGGCCAGAAGTACCTCGACGCCCTCGCCGTCCAGGACGCCCAGCTCGGCCGCCTGATCGCCGCGATCAAGGCCCGCCCCGCGTACGCGACGGAGCGCTGGACGGTCATCGTCTGCACCGACCACGGCCACGTCGACACCGGCGGCCACGGCGGCTCGTCCATCGAGGAGCGCCGCACCTTCGTGCTCGCCACCGGCCCCGGCATCGCCGCGGGCGCCCGGCCCATCGACACCCGCCTCGTGGACGTCGCCGCCACGGTCTTCCACCAGCTCGGCATCACCCCCGACCCGGCCTGGGGCCTGGACGGCAAGCCGGTCCAGCAGCGCTCCACCGACCCGTTCGACGCGCTGCAGTCCTCGCTCACCGGCCGCGTCGACGAGACCGGCATCCCGGCCGGCGTCCTCGGCTTCACCCACACCGCGCCCAGCGGCTGGTCGATCGTCAACAACGCCATGGGCACGGGCGGCATGACCGAGTGGCGCGGCTGGTCCTTCGCCACCGACGAGTTCTGGTCCCGGACGCAGCGCGACCAGTCCCGCGAGCTGAACGTCCGCGCCCGCGGCGTGTTCGCGGTCGCCGACTCCGACGAGTGGTCCGACAAGAGCTTCTCCGGCCCGTACGACACGACGCTGGTCTCGCCGGCGTACGCGGTCTCCGGCGCCGCCCGCGTCACCCTCGACCTCACCACCTTCTACCGCCAGGAGGGCGGCCAGACCGCCCAGATCCTGGCCTCCTTCAACGGCGGCACCCCGACCGTCGTCAAGAGCTACACCTCCGACGTCGTTTCGCAGCCCCAGTCGCTGACGGTGAACGTCCCCGCCGGCGCGTCCAGCGTCAACTTCCGCTTCCGCTACACCGGGTCCAACAACTGGTACTGGGTGATCGACGGGGTCAAGGTCCGGACTTCCTGACCTAGGCTGGGGGCGTCGCCACAGCGCTGTCGCGTCGCCCCCAGCACTCGCACGTTCGTACGGCAGGAGTCCCGCACCCATGGCAGAGCGCAAGCCGATCGAATCCTGGCTCACCGACATGGACGGCGTCCTCATCCACGAGGGCGTGCCGATCCCCGGCGCCGACGCGTTCATCAAGAAGCTGCGGGAGACCGGGAAGCCGTTCCTGGTCCTCACCAACAACTCGATCTACACCGCCCGCGACCTGCACGCCCGCCTCAACCGCATGGGCCTGGAGGTCCCGGTCGAGAACATCTGGACCTCGGCGCTCGCCACCGCCCGGTTCCTCGACGACCAGCGCCCCGGCGGTACCGCGTACGTGATCGGCGAGGCGGGCCTGACCACGGCGCTGCACGACATCGGCTACGTGCTCACCGACCACGACCCGGACTACGTGGTCCTCGGCGAGACCCGGACGTACTCCTTCGAGGCGATGACGAAGGCGGTCCGGCTGATCAACGCGGGCGCCCGCTTCATCTGCACCAACCCGGACGAGACCGGCCCCTCCCTCGAGGGCCCGCTGCCCGCCACCGGGTCGGTCGCCGCGCTGATCACCAAGGCGACGGGCAAGGAGCCGTACTTCGCGGGCAAGCCGAACCCGCTGATGATGCGGACCGGGCTGAACGCGATCGGGGCGCACTCCGAGTCCAGCGCGATGATCGGCGACCGGATGGACACCGACATCCTGGCCGGCCTGGAGGCCGGTATGCGCACCTTCCTCGTGCTGACCGGGCTGACCGGCCACGCCGAGGTGGACCGCTACCCGTTCCGCCCGTCGGAGATCGTCGACTCGATCGCCGACCTCGTCGACCTCGTGCAGTAGCCGGCGGACGGGTCCCCTGGTCGGGCCCGCTGCGGATGCGGAAAGCCCCGAACCGCGCGAACCTGCCAGTACCAGGAGGTCACGATGCGTTCAGGTCCGATTGCTCTCCGTGCCGCGGGAGCGGCCGCCGCCGTACTGGTGCTCGCCCCCCTCCCGGGTGTCGCGCAGGCACACGAGGGCGTGAAGGTCTCCGTCACCCCGGGCACGGCGAAACCGGGGGCGGACATCGATCTCCGGGTCAGCGGCTGCAAGGGCACGACCGGCGCGGCCAAGTCCCCGGCCTTCGTCGCGGACGCGGAGCTGTCGGGGCGGGACGGCGGCGGGCGCCCGCTGTTCGGCGACACGACGCTGAAGTCGGGCCTGGACGACGGTACGTACCGCATCACCGTGACCTGCGACGGCCACGACCACCGGGACGTCGGCACGGTCCGGGTCGAGCACCGGGCGAAGCCGACCCACAAGCCGACCCACAAGCCGACCCACAAGCCGACGCACAAGCCGACCGACCGGCCGACTCGGAAGCCCACGGAGAAGCCCGTCCACCGGCCCACCGACCACGCCACCCCCGTCGCCCCGGTGCGCGCGGGCGGCGGCGGGGCGGCGGCGCTCGCCGCGGCCGGCGCGGAGCAGCAGGACGTCGAGGAGCAGGGCCCCGGCACCCCGCACACCTTGATCGGCCTGGGCCTGGCCGGCGTCGCCGCGGTCGCCGTCGCCTTCCGGCACAGCCGCCGCCGGGCGCAGCTGCGGGCCGGTTCCGCCGCGCGCAAGGACGCCGAGTGACATGTCCGGGGAACCACGAACGAGCGGTACCGGGCGGCTGCTGGCCGGCATCACCTGGGCCGTACTGCTCCTGGGTCTGTGGCTGTGGGGCCGCGAGGCCACCTCGGGCCCCCGCGGGCACTCCGCGCCGACCACGGGCGACGTCGCCGCCGTCGGCCGCCCGCTGGGCGTCGCGCTGCCGCCGGCACACCGGCCCGTCGCGCCGGTGGAGCCGCGGAGACTGGAGATCTCTTCCATAGGCGTCGCCGCCCCGGTCGTCCCCCGGGGCCTGGACGCCACGGGGGCGATCGACCCGCCGCCGTACGAGATGGCGCAGTCGGTCGGCTGGTTCGACCGCGGCGCGAAGCCCGGCGCGGACGGGGCGGCGCTGCTGGTCGGCCATGTCGACACGGAGACCCGTCCGGCGGTCTTCTACAACCTCAGCTCCACCCGCCCCGGCGCGAAGGTCGTCATCACCCGGGTGGACGGTTCGGTCACGGAATTCACGGTGGACGACGTCCAGGTCTTCCCGCGCGAGCACTTCGATCCCCGGAAGGTGTACGGGCAGCGCGACCCGGACCGCGCGGAACTCCGGCTGATCACCTGCGGCGGCACCTTCGACCGCAAGACCGGCGCGTACACGGCGAACGTGGTCGTCTCGGCGTACCTGACGGGTGTCAGGGGAGCGGCGAGGGCGTAAGGACCGGCCGGCCCCCGAACATGATCGAGGCCCCTCACCATCGGTGAGGGGCCTCGATTGCGCGTGCGCCGCCAGGGACTCGAACCCCGGACCCGCTGATTAAGAGTCAGCTGCTCTAACCAACTGAGCTAGCGGCGCCTGCTGACAGAGAAAACTCTACCTGACGTCTGAGCGTGCTCCCGACCATTTCCGGGCGCGCCCGGCCTGTCGGATGGTCGTTTTGTACCTTTGATCCGTCAAAATGCAATATGTCCGGACAGTTGAGACACTGGCGCCCGTGCAACAGCGCCAGAAGATCTTGACGAGTGTGGAGGGGATTCGCATGAGTGTGCCGGTCTTCGAGGAGTACGAGCCCGCGGCCGACTGCGGCTGCCCCGGCTGCGCACGGCAGCGGCGCGATCTCGCGCAGGGCCTCCCCGTCCGTGCGGGCGGTCACCCGGGGGCCCACGGTGCCCGCCGCGCCCTGGTCCTGATGACCGCGGCGGGCGTGGTCCTGGGCGGCGGCGGGACGGCGGCACTGGCGGAGGAACTGGGCCTCGGGACGCCGGGCCGGGCCCCGGCCGACACGGGCGCCGCGCAGGCCGGAGGCTCCGGTGCCGACGCGGGCGCCGTACAGGCCGACGGCTCCCTTGCCGAGGCCGGCGCCCCTCCCGCGGCCGACACCCGCCCCCTCCCCGACACCCCCCAGGGCTACACCGGCCCGCTCCACGGCGGCACGGCCGGCCAGGCCGGACCCCCCTCGGCCAACCCCACCCCGACGACCAGTCAGATCGACGTGGCGACGCTGCCCCGCAGCACCCGCGCGGAGATCATCAACCGCGCGAAGCGCTGGGTGACGGCGCAGGTCCCGTACTCGATGTCGGCGTACTGGTCCGACGGCTACCGCCAGGACTGCTCCGGCTACATCTCCATGGCCTGGAACCTCCCCGCCAACGAGTGGACCGGCAGCCTCGCCCGGTACGCGACGCGGATCGACCGCACGGAGCTCCAGCCCGGGGACATCCTGCTCTTCCACAACCCGGACAACCCGACGCGCGGTTCGCACGTGACGGTCTTCGGCGGGTGGACCGACTACACCCACACCGCGTACGTCGCGTACGAGCAGACCAAGCCGCGCACCCGCAAGCAGGCCACGCCCATGGCGTACTGGAACAACTCCGACCGGTACCTCGCGTACCGCTACAAGGGCGTGGTCGCCGGGAGCGACGTCGGCAGCGCGGGCAGCGGGTCGAGCACGACGGCGTTCCCGGGAGCGGCGTACTTCGGTCCGGGCGCGAACAACAAGTACGTCACGCAGCTCGGGAAGCTGCTCGTCGCGCGGGGCGGCGCGCGTTTCTACAGCGAGGGCCCCGGGCCGCGGTGGGCCGAGGCGGACCGGAGGGCGACCCAGGCGTTCCAGCAGGCGCAGGGCTGGACGGGCAAGGAGGCGGACGGGCTGCCCGGCCCGCACACCTGGCGGCTGCTCGTCGCCGGGCAGGGCCGGAGCATCGGCGGTTCGAGTGGTTCGGGCGGGTCGACGACGACTGCGCCGGCGTTCCCCGGGCGTGCCTCCTTCCGTCCGGGGCAGTCCAACGCATATGTGGAGAAACTGGGCAAGCAGTTGGTGAAGCGGGGGTTTGGCAAGCACTACCTGTCGGGACCCGGTCCGCGCTGGACGGAGGCGGACCGCCGCAACGTCGAGGCCTTCCAGCGAGCCCAGGGCTGGCGCGGCGCGGCGGCCGACGGCTATCCGGGGCCGGAGACCTGGCGCCGGTTGTTCCGATGAACCAGTGAGAGCGTGAGGTGGAACGGATGACCACAGCGACACCCGACCGCGACAGGGAGGGCGAGGGCCTGCCCCCTCGCACCCCGCCGGGGGCTGCCGAGGCCGTGCCGGACGCGCCGCGTCCCGGTGCGGGCCGTACGCCCACGGGGCGGCGGACTCCGGTCATCGGGGCGGAGACGACCGGGCCGATCCCGGTGCACCGCCTGTTCCGCGAGGACCCGTCGGCCCCGCCGCCCCCGGGCGGCGAGGTCGCCCCGGGCCCGCACACCCGTCCCGCGCCCGGCCTCACCCCCCGTCCGGAGGGCCACCGCCGAGCGGACACGGTCTTCGACTACGAGGCCCCCTTCACCCCGGTTCCCCTGCCGGCCCGCCCGCACGCGGACGAGGCGTCGGAGCCCGGGGAGCGGAGGGAGGCGGCGGGGCCGGCGCCCGCGCCGGCCATGGACCAGGCGCCGCGGGACCTGGCCGGCCTGCAGGGCTCCGACGCCCTGCGGGGTGCGTCGGCCCCGGCAGGCGCCGCGGCGCCGACGGACGCTTCGGCAGGTGGCGACGACCCGGTGGTGCCGGGGAGCGCTTCGGTGCCGGAGGGCGAGGCCGTGGTGCGGGGTGAACCTGAGCTGCGGGGCGACGCCGCGCTGCGCGCCGCGTCCGTGCCGGCGGGTGCCTTGGCAGCGACGGACGCTTCTGCAGCGGGCGACCACCCGGTGGTGCCGAGGAACGCTTCGGTGCCGGAGGGCGAGGCCGCGGTGCGGGGTGGTGCGCCCGCTCCGCGAGGCGACGCGGCGTCGACGGGTGCTTCGGTGGCGGGCGATGCCCCGGTGATGCCGGGGAGCGCTTCGGAGCCGGAGGGAGACGCCGCGCCACGAGGCGCTGCGGCGCCGACGGACGCTTCCGCAGCGGACGTTCGCCCCGCGGTGGCGGGGAACACCTCGGTGGAGCGGGACGCCGCAGCGCCGGCTGACGACGCCGCCCCGTCGAGTACTCCCGCGTCCTCGGACATGCCTGCCCCGAGTACCCCCGCGTCGTCGGACACCCCCGCCCCGTCGAGTGCCCCCGCGTCCCCCGACGCCCCCGCCCCGCACGACGCCCCCGCGTCGCCCGACGCCGAGTCCGTCACCGCGGCGGACGCCGCCGGTCCCGCTGACGAGGTGTCAGTGAGCCCCACGGTGCTGATTCCCGAGCCCGCTGCCGCCGCCCCGGCCGAGCGGGCTGTCTCCCGCGGCGACTCCGACGCGTCGCGTGAGGCCGTGATCGGGGCGCCGGCCGCGCCCCCGGACGCGGCGCCCAAGCCGCGGTACCGGGTGTTCGACTTCGAGGCGCTGTTCGCGCCGGGGCAGGCCGGTGTGACGGTCGGGACGGCGGCCGAGGCTTCCGGAGGGGGCGGGTTCCAGGCCGCCGACGTACGGCCGGCTGTGGTGCCGCCCGCCGCGCGCCGGGCCGTCGACTCCCGGCGGGCGCCCCGGCCGAAGCCCGCGCCGAAGCGGCCCGCGCCCACCGCCGACCCGGCCCTCCGGGAGCGGCCCGGGCCCGTGCTGCCCGGGTGGATCGGCGTCGCCGTCGGGGCCGCCGCGCTCGCCGCGTGCGCCGCGGTGCTGTGGTGGGCCGGGGCCGTACCGGACGTCGTCGCGCAGATGCTGCGGCTGCCGGACCGCCCGTACCACGGCATCCACCTCGGGCTGTGGGCCCTGCTCGCCCTCGGCGTGCTGCTGATCCTGTTCTCCCTCGGCGGCCTGAGCCGCGGCCGCGTCGGGTACGCCTGGGTGCTCACGCTGTTCGGCGAGTACCGCGGCACCGTCCGCCGCACCGGCCTGCTCTGGGTGAGTCCGCTCCTGCTCCGCCGCCGCGTCGACGTCCGGCTCCGCCACTGGCGCAGCGAGCCGCTGCCCGCGGTCGACGCCAAGGGCACCGCCCTCGACGTCGTCGTCCTGGTCGTCTGGCGGATCCGCGACACCGTCCGCGCCGCGCTCGGCGTCGAGCACCACGAGGAGTACCTGCGCGAGCAGGTCGAGGCGGCCATGGCCCGCGTCCTCTCCCAGCTCCCCGCCGACGCGTTCCACGAGGACGCCCCGACCCTCCGCGACGCGGAGGCGGTCGGCGAGGCGCTGACGAAGCTGCTCTCCGCGGAGTGCGCGCCCGTCGGCATCGACGTCTTCTCGGCGCAGCCGACCCGTATCGAGTACGCCCCCGAACTCGCCGCCGCGATGCAGCGCCGCAGGATCGCCGCGATCGACGCCAAGCACCGCGACAGTGTGCTGACGTCCGTCGTGGACGCGGTGGACGACATGGTCCACCGGCTGACCACGCGTGGTCTGGTCGAGCTGGACGACTACGAGCGCAAGGCGCTGGTGAAGGACCTGACGGTGGCGTTCTACACGGGCCGGGGCACCGGGGGAGAGGGCGCGTAACGACGTCCGACCCCCGCCGCGATTGGTATGGACATGTTCAAGTCCCGTCCATACATTGGTACTTGGTCCAGACCAGAACCATCCCGCTCCACCGCACGCGCGCGTGCGCATTCGCTCAGCCCACAGAACTCCCCACGTTCTCCTGGAGCAGAAGCATGCGAAAGCGCACAACGAAAACGAAGGTAGGTGCGGCCGCGGTCGCGCTCGGCGTCGCCGGCGTCACGTTCGTGTCGACCGGCTCCGCCACCGGCCACGGCTACACCGACTCCCCGATCAGCCGTCAGAAGCTCTGTCAGAACGGCACCGTGACCGACTGCGGCTCCATCCAGTGGGAGCCGCAGTCGGTCGAGGGCCCCAAGGGCTTCCCGGGCGCCGGGCCCGCGGACGGCACCATCTGTGC
This sequence comes from Streptomyces solicamelliae, assembly GCF_045348655.1. Classification (NCBI taxonomy): domain Bacteria; kingdom Bacillati; phylum Actinomycetota; class Actinomycetes; order Kitasatosporales; family Streptomycetaceae; genus Streptomyces; species Streptomyces solicamelliae. Next base: position 2,595,690 of record NZ_CP160404.1, on the reverse strand, counting down.
CGGCGGCAACTCCCGGTTCGCCCAGCTCGACGACCCGCGCGGCGGCTCCTGGCCGGCGACCCGGGTCACCGCGGGCCAGAGCTACACCTTCCGCTGGCAGTTCACGGCCCGCCACCGCACCACCGACTTCAAGTACTACATCACCCGGAACGGCTGGAACCCCTCCCAGAAGCTCACCCGGGCGGCGCTCGACCCCCAGCCGTTCCTGACCGTCCCGTACAACAGCCAGCAGCCGCCGGCGACGCTCTCGCACTCCGGGACCGTCCCGGCCGGCAAGTCCGGCAAGCATCTGATCCTGGCGGTGTGGACGATCGCGGACACCGCGAACGCGTTCTACGCCTGCTCGGACGTTCAGTTCTGACGCGCAGTCAGCTACGGTCCGCCGCATGACGACTCGGACCGTGGCAGCCGCCGGCACCGTGGCGGAGCTCGTACAGCGCCGGTGGGGCGACCGGAGGACCGGACTCCGGAGCCGGGGAACGGTCCTCACGTACCACGACGTCGCCGCGGGCGCCGCCGCCCGCGCGGCCCTGCTCGTGGAACTCCTGCCCCGGGGCGCGGAGCCGCACCTCGGGGTACTGCTCGACAACACGCCGGAGTACCCGCTCTGGCTCGGCGCGGCGGCCCTCGCGGGGGCCGCCGTCGCCGGCATCAACCCCACCCGGCGGGGCGCGGAACTCGCCCGCGACATCGTCCACACGGAGTGCCGGGTGCTGGTCACACAGCGCGCGTACCTGCCGCTGCTCGAGGGCCTGGCGCTGCCGGACGTACGCGTCCTGGTCACGGACACCGACGCGTACGGCGCACTGCTCGCCCCGTACGAGGGCGCGAAGCCCGGCGAGGCGGTGGTCCGGCCGGTCGGCCCGGCGAGCCGCATGCTCCTCTACTTCACCTCCGGTTCCACCGGCGCGCCCAAGGCGGCGATCTGCAGCCAGGGGCGGCTCGCGGTGGCGGGCGCGTCGCTGGTGACGCAGTTGGGGGTGCGGCGGGACGACGTCCACTACATCTGCATGCCGATGTTCCACGGCAACGCCGTGATCGCCGACTGGGCGCCGGCGCTGGTGGCGGGGGCGGGGGTGGCGCTGCGGGAACGGTTCTCGGCGTCGGGATTCCTGCCGGACGTACGGGAGTTCGGGGCGACGTACTTCACGTACGTGGGGCGCGCGGTCCAGTACCTCCTGGCCACCCCGGAGCGCCCCGACGACCGGGCGCACGGCCTGCGGCTCGGCTTCGGCACGGAGGCGGGCGCGGTGGACACGGCGCGGTTCGCGGAGCGGTTCGGGGTGCGGCTGGTGGAGGGGTACGGCTCGTCGGAGGGCGGCGCGGCGATCCAGCGGACCCCGGACACGCCGCGCGGTGCGACAGGACGGGCGGCGCCGGGGGACGCGCTGGCGGTGGTGGACGCGGAGACGGGCGAGGACTGCGCGCCGGCGCGCTTCTCGGAGGCGGGGGTGCTGCTGAACGGGGCGGCGGCCATCGGCGAACTGGTCAACAAGGGCCGCAACCCCTTCGAGGGCTACTGGCGCAACCCGGAGGCGGAGGCGGAGCGGCGGCGCGCGGGCTGGTACTGGACGGGCGACCTCTTCTACCGCGACGAGGCGGGCTTCCTGTACTTCGCGGGGCGCACGGACGACCGGCTGCGGGTGGACAGCGAGAACCTGGCGGCGGCGGTGATCGAGAACATCCTGGCGCGCTGGGAGGACGCGACGGGGGCGGCGGTGTACGCGGTGCCGGATCCGGTGGCGGGGGACCTGGTGATGGCGGCGCTGGCGATGCGGGAGGGCCGTGAGTTCGTACCGGCCCGCTTCGAGAGGTTCCTCCGCGCCCAGGAGGACCTCGGCACGAAGATGCCGCCCCGCTTCGTGCGGGTGGTGCGGGCCCTCCCGACCACGGCCACCAACAAGATCCACCGCGCGTCCCTCCGCCGCGACGCGTTCGTGTGCGACGACCCCGTCTGGTGGCGCCCCACCCCGACGTCCGGGTACGAACCCCTGACCCCGACGTCCCTGACCGGCCTCCGCACGACGTACGAGTCGCAAGCCCGAGCCGAGCTGATCTGGCGCTGATTCCCCGGTAGGGCCAGGCATACCTCCCGGACGCCCACTGGGGCCATCCCGTGGCCGTCGGCGGGACCGTACCTTGGCCGTATGGATCTGCGGCTTGCGCTTGCTCGACCCCTTGTCTTTCCACGGACCGCCTGGCCGTGGAGGGCCGTCGCGTACCTGGGGAGCGGGGTCGTGGCGGGGGGTGTCGCGCTCGCGGGGCTCCTGCTCGCCGCGCCGCTCTTCGTCGTCGGCGCGCTCGCGCTCGGCCGCTTCGAGCGGTGGCGGCTGCGGGCCGTGGACCGCGCGCCCGCGGCCGACCCGCACCGCACCCCCACCGCACCCGGCCTCGCCGCCTGGGCCCGGCTCCGAGTCAGGGAGCAGGCGACGTGGCGGGAGACCGCGTACGCGCTCCTGCTCGCCACGGTCCTGTGGCCGCTCGACCTCCTCGCCCTCGTCGTCGTACTCGGCCTCCCCGCCGCCCTCCTCTCCGCGCCCGTCCAGCTCGCCCTCGACGGCCAGGAGGCCAAGGTCGTCAAGGCGTACCTGGTCACCGACTACCCGCAGGCCCTCGCCGCCGCGCTCCTCGGCGCCGTCCTGCTCCTCGTCCTCCTCGTCCCCCTCGGCGCCTACGCCGCCGCCCGCGCCGCCCTCGCCCGCGCCCTCCTCGCGCCCCGCGACGCCGAACTGCGCGACCGGATCGGCGAGGTCACCCGCTCCCGCGCCCGTCTCGTCGCCGCGTTCGAGGCCGAGCGGCGCCGCATCGAGCGCGATCTCCACGACGGCGCCCAACAGCGCCTCGTCGCCCTCACCATGACCCTCGGCCTCGCCCGCCTCGACGCCCCGCCGGACAGCCCCCTCGCCGCGCAGCTCGCCAAGGCGCACGACGAGGCCGCGCACGTCCTCACCGAACTGCGCGAGCTGATCCACGGCATCCACCCCCAGGTCCTCGCCGACTACGGACTCGCCGCCGCCCTCGCGGACGCCGCCGACCGTTCCGCCGTGCCCGTCGACACCGAACTGCACCTGCCCCGCCTGCCCGCCCCCGTGGAGTCCGCCGCGTACTTCGCCGCCTGCGAGGGCCTCGCCAACATCGGCCGGCACAGCGGCGCGGACAAGGCCCGGCTCACCGCCCGGTACGACACCGGAGCCGACCGCCTCACCCTGCTCCTCCACGACGACGGCCGCGGCGGCGCCGACCCCGAGCGCGGCTCCGGGCTCACCGGTCTCGCCGACCGCATCGCCGTCCTCGATGGCACACTGACGATCTCCAGCCCGCCCGGCGGCCCGACCCTGATCCGAGTGGAGATACCGTGCCCGACGCCCTCCGCGTAGTCCTGGCCGAGGACAGCGTCCTGCTGCGCGAGGGGCTGATCGGGCTGCTCGCCCGCTTCGGCCACCAGGTCGTCGCCGCCGTCGGCGACGCCGACGCCCTGCGCGAGGCGGTCCCCGCGCACGAGCCGGACATCGTCGTCACCGATGTCCGCATGCCGCCGGGCTTCCAGGACGAGGGCCTGCGCGCCGCCGTCGCCCTGCGCGCCGAGCACCCGGCGCTCCCGGTCCTCGTCCTCAGCCAGTACGTGCAGCGCAGCTACGCCGCCGAACTCCTCGACGCGGGCGACGGCACCGGCGTCGGCTATCTGCTCAAGGACAGGATCGGCCAGGTCGAGGAGTTCCTGGACGCACTCACCCGGGTCGCCGCCGGCGGCACGGTCGTCGATCCCGAGGTCGTACGGCAGCTGCTGCGCCGCCGCCGCGACCCGCTCGCCGCACTGACCCCGCGCGAGCGGGAGGTGCTCGGCCTGGTCGCGGAGGGGCACTCGAACGGGGCGATCGCCCGCCGCCTCGTCGTCACCGAGGCCGCCGTCGGCAAGCACATCGGCAACATCCTCGGGAAGCTCGACCTGCCTCCCGCCGAGGACACCCACCGGCGGGTCCTGGCCGTGCTCACGTACCTGAGGGGGTAAGCCGGAAGGGCCCCTCGCTTCCGCGAGGAGCCCTTCCGTGTCGGTGCGCCGCCAGGGACTCGAACCCCGGACCCGCTGATTAAGAGTCAGCTGCTCTAACCAACTGAGCTAGCGGCGCCTGCTGACGAAAGTAATACTACCTGGTCCCGCGGGGTGCTCCCGACCACCACGTCCCGGCCTCAGATCGCCAGCGACAGCACCATCGGCGCCGCCCTCCGGTTCAGCGTGTCCGCCGCCGTGCGCAGCCGGTGCGCGTGCTCGATCGGCAGCGACAGCGCCAGGCAGCCCACCGCCGAGCCCGCCGTCAGCGGGACCGCCGCGCAGACCGTGCCGATCGCGTACTCCTGGAGGTCGAGCACCGGCACCGACGCCGGCTGGCTGTCCAGCTTGGAGAACAGCACCTTCTCGTTGGTGATCGTCCGCGAGGTCAGCCGGGCGATCCGGTGCCGGGACAGATGGTCGCGGCGGCCGTCCAGGTCGAGCTGGGTGAGCAGGCACTTGCCGACCGCGCTGGCGTGCGCCGCCGAGCGGAAGTCCACCCACTCGTGGACGGCCGGCGTGCGCGGCCCGTCCGCGTACTGCGTGATCCGCACCTCGCCGTCGATGTACCGGCTGATGTACACCGCCGCGCCCACGGAGTCCCGCAGCTCGCCCAGGGTCTCCTGGAGCTTGCGCTCCAGGGCCTCGCGCCGGGTCGCGCCGGAGCCGAGCAGGACGAGCGAGTCGCCGACCACGTACGCGCCGTCGGCGACCTGCTCCACGTACCCCTCGCGGCGCAGCATCAGCAGCAGCGGGGACAGGTGGCCGACGGGGAGGCCGGTCTCGCGCCCGATCTGGGTCTCCGTGACGCCGCCGGCGTGCCGGGCGACCGCTTCGAGGACCCGCAGGGCGTACTGCACCGAGTGGAACGGTGCGGTGGGCTCGGGCATCAGAGCCTCCCCCTACCCGATGGTGGTCGCACTGGTCATATGCTTCCGGTCGTTCCGTTCCACGATAGCTGTCAAGCACCGCGTCGGGAGCGGCTGTTGACGAGTTTTCCGCGCCCCGACCGGCCTCTGCGCTGGGACGCTGCAAATTGGCATATGTCAGAGTCATGCCCCATGAGGTGATCGGCACGGGAACAACCGGAGACACCCTCCTGTTGTCGTCCAGCATGAGTGACAACGTGAGCGACCCCGTCCGGGGAACGGTGCGCGGGACCGCGCCCGTCCCGCTGTCCGTCCTGGACCTGGTGACCGTCGGCAGCGGCCGGACCGCCTCGCAGGCCCTGGCGACCAGCGTGGAGATCAGCCGGCTCGCCGAGCGCCGCGGCTACCACCGCCACTGGGTGGCCGAGCACCACTCCATGCCCGGCGTCGCCTCCTCCTCGCCCGCCGTGATCCTCGCCCACCTCGCCGCCCACACCGAGCGCATCCGTCTCGGCTCGGGCGGCGTGATGTTGCCCAACCACGCCCCGCTGGTGATCGCCGAGCAGTTCGGCACGCTGGAGGCGCTCGCCCCGGGCCGGGTCGACCTCGGGCTCGGCCGCGCGCCGGGCACGGACGGCGCGACCGCCGCCGCCCTGCGCCGGACCGACCGGCCGAACGAGGGGGCATTGGGGTCTCCCCTGCTCGAGCGGAGCCGAGAGCTTGGGGAAGACTTTCCCGAGCAGCTCGCCGAGCTGACCCGGTTCCTCGACGACGACTTCCCGGACGGGCATCCGTACGCCCGGATCCACGCCGTCCCCGGCCCGGTGCAGGGCCCGAAGGGCCGGCCGCCGGTCTGGCTGCTCGGCTCCTCCGGCTTCAGCGCCCGGCTCGCCGGACTGCTCGGGCTGCCCTTCGCCTTCGCCCACCACTTCTCGGCGCGGAACACGATCCCGGCGCTCGACCTGTACCGGGACTCCTTCCGGCCGTCCGCCGTCCTGGACGCGCCGTACGCGCTGATCGGCGTCTCGGCGCTGGCGAACGACGACGCGGCGGAGGCGCGCCGGCAGGTGCTGACCGGGGCGCTGTCGATGCTGCGGCTGCGCACCGGGCGGCCGGGTCTCATCCCGACGCCGGAGGAGGCGGAGGCGTACGCGTTCACCCCGGCCGAGCGGGAGTTCGTGGACTCCTGGCTGGGGAACGTGATCCACGGGACGGCGGACGAGGTGCGGGACGGCTTGGACGCGCTCCAGAAGCGCACCGGCGCGGACGAGTTGATGATCACGGCCAACGCGCACGGCGGGGAGGCGCGGCTGCGGAGCTACGAGCTGATCGCGGACGCGTACGGACTGCCGGACGGGGTCTGACCCGCTCCGGACTCGGCTCGGACTCCGCCTGGAAGAAGCCTCGTTGGTTCAGGACCGAACCACCGGGCGGACCCGCCCTAAGTGAACCTTAAACCGCTCGTCACGCATGGTGGCGAGCGGTTCCGCTTTCTGCTCCACGCCTCTGACAAGGGATTTCATCCGTCAATTGGTCTAGTCCTCGTTTGGTTCAGACCATTGACGCACTGTTCGCGCGGCGGCTATCACTGCTCCAACTCCTGTACCGCGTACCCCCTCGGAGGCCGCACGTGCACCCCCGCAAACCCTTGATCGCCGCGCTCGCCACCGCGGCCCTCGCCGCCGGCACGCTGGCCGCGACGGTCGGACTCGGCTCCGCACAGGCGGCCGACACCACGGCAGCCGTCACCCCCGGCGGCGTCCGCATCGCGTACTACGACCAGTGGAGCGTGTACGGGAACGCGTTCTACCCGAAGCACCTCGACACCCGGGGCATCGCGAGCAACCTGGATGTCATCAACTACTCGTTCGGCAACATCCACCCCACCGACCTCACCTGCTTCATGGCCAACAAGGCCGCGGGCGACGACAACAACCCGAACGCGGGTGACGGTGCGGGCGACTCGTACGCCGACTACCAGAAGTCCTTCAGCGCGGCCGACTCCGTGGACGGCGTCGCCGACAAGTGGGACCAGCCGATCGTGGGCGTCTTCAACCAGTTCAAGGAACTGAAGGCCAAGTACCCCCACCTGAAGATCAACATCTCGCTCGGCGGCTGGACCTACTCCAAGTACTTCCACGACGCCGCGAAGACGGACGCCAGCCGCAAGAAGCTGGTCTCCTCGTGCATCGACCAGTACCTCAAGGGCAACCTGCCGGTCGAGGGCGGCTTCGGCGGCCCCGGCACCGCGGCCGGGATCTTCGACGGCATCGACATCGACTGGGAGTACCCCGGCTCCTCCGGCGGCCACCTGGGCAACCACTACGGCCCCGAGGACAAGCAGAACTTCACGCTGCTCCTCGCCGAGTTCCGCAAGCAGCTCGACGAGTACGGCGCGGCCAACGGTGGCAAGAAGTACCTGCTGACCTCGGCCCTGCCGGCCGGCCAGGACAAGATCAAGTACATCGAGACCGACAAGATCGGCCAGTACTTGGACTACGCCAACATCATGACGTACGACATGCACGGCGCCTGGGACGGCGACGGGCCGACGTACCACCAGTCCCCGCTGTACCCGTCCCCGAACGACCCGACCGACGTCATCGCGCCGGGCACCGAGAAGTACTCGATCGACGACGCCATCGACGCCTGGATCGACGGCGACTCGACGTACGGCATCGCGGGCGGCTTCCCGGCGAACAAGCTGACCCTCGGCTACGAGTTCTACTACCGCGGCTGGAAGGGCGTGCCGGCCGGCACCACCAACGGCCTCGCCCAGACCGCGACCGGCGGCTCGAACGCCCGCCCGCTGAGCCAGCAGGCCGGCATCGCGCACTACAAGGAGCTCGGCGGCATCGTCGACAACGCGTCGACCACCTTCTGGGACGACCAGTCGAAGTCCTCGTACTTCTACAAGGACGGCGAGTTCTTCACCGGCCTGAACCAGAAGTCCATCCAGGCCCGGGTCGACTACGGCAAGCAGCGCGGCCTCGCCGGCGCGATGATGTACTCGCTGCTCGGCCTGGACGAGAACATCACGCTGCTGAAGCAGATCAACAGCGCCCTCGGCGGCACCACCGTCCCGCCGACCACGCCGCCCACCACCCCGCCGACGACCACCCCGCCCACCACCACGCCTCCGACGACGCCCCCGCCCACCGGCTGCGGCTCCGTCCCGGCGTACGTCGCGGGCCAGGTGTACAACGCGGGCAACGAGGTGTCCCACAACGGCCGCAAGTGGAAGGCCAAGTGGTGGACGCAGAACGAGGTGCCCGGCACCACCGGCGAGTGGGGCGTCTGGCAGGACCTCGGCGCCTGCTGAACCCGCCTGCTGATCCGCCTCCGAACCACCCGCACCACCCATGAGACGCTGCCCCCGCCCGGGAAGTCCCGCCCGGCCGGGGGCAGTTCCATGTCCCGCGTCGGGCCGGGGGCGGTGCCATGTCTCCCGGGCCGTCAGGCCGGCAGCGGCGCGACCCCGATCAGCCGGTCGATGCGGTCGGCCGGCACCGCCCGTGAGTACAGCCAGCCCTGGCCGGTGTCGCAGCCGATGCGGCGCAGCCGGGTGGCCTGGCCGGAGGTCTCCACGCACTCCGCGGTGACCGTGAGCCCGAGCCGGTGGGCCAGCTGGACCAGGGCCTCGACGATGAGCTCGTCCGCCGGGTTGGCGTGCGCCTCGTCCTGGAAGCCGCGGACGAAGGAACCGTCCAGCTTGAGGACGGAGACCGGCAGCCGGGAGAGGTACGCGAGGTTCGAGTAGCCGGTGCCGAAGTCGTCGATGGCGATCCGTACGCCCATGTCGCTCAGCGCCTGCAGGGCCTGCAGCGGCCGGCCGGCGGAGCCCATCACCGCGCTCTCCGTCAGCTCCAGTTGCAGCAGGTGCGGGGCCAGGCCCGTCTCCGCGAGGATGCCCGCCACGTCCGCGACCAGGTCCGAGTCCCAGACCTGGCGCACGGCCACGTTCACGCTCACGAAGAGCGGCCGCTCCCGCGGATGGTCCTTCTGCCACTGCCGCGCCTGGCGGCACGCGGTGCGCAGCACCCATCGTCCGAGCTCGACGATCGAGCCGTCCTCCTCGGCGATCCCGACGAACCGATTCGGCGCAAGAGTCCCGAACTGGGGGTGATTCCACCGCACCAGCGCCTCCACGCCGTGCACCACGCCGTCCGACAGGCCGACCAGCGGCTGGTACTCGAGCGCGAACTCCCCGCGCTCCACGGCCGGTCGGAGCGTGGAGCTGAGCGCCTGCCGGGTCATGCGGTGCGCGTTGCGCTCCGGGTCGAAGAGCGTCCAGCGGGCCTTGCCGTCGGCCTTCGCCCAGTACAGCGTGGTGTCGGCGGCCTGCATCAGCCCGGTCGCCGTCGTCCCGGCGGCGACCCGCTCGACCACGCCGATCGACGCGGAGACCGAAAGCCGCTGCCCGGCCAGGTCGAAGGGCTGCTGCAGCGCCGCGAGCACGGACTGGGCCAGATCGGCCAGTTGCTCGGTACCGGTGGAGTCCTCCACCAGGATCGCGAACTCGTCCCCGCCGAGCCGCGCCACCAGGTGCCCACCGCTGCGCGTGTATCCGTCGTTGTCGGCGCACTCCGTGAGCCGCGCGGCCACCGCGGCGAGCAGCCGGTCGCCGACGCGGTGCCCCATGGTGTCGTTGACCGCCTTGAAGCCGTCCAGGTCCAGGTAGCAGAGCCCGATCCGCCCTGTTTCGCCGTGCCCGTACGACTGGTGCGACTGGTACACCGGGTGGGACGGGCCCATGCCGCCGTCGCCGGGGTCGTCGTTCTGCGCCGCGGTCTCCAGTGCCACCGCGAGCCGTTCGAAGAACAGGGTGCGGTTCGGCAGCCGGGTCACCGGGTCGTGCATCTGCAAGTGCCGCAGCCGCGCCTGGAGTTCGCGCCGGTCGCTGATGTCCGCGACGGACAGCAGGACCCGTCCGCTGTCCGCCGCCGGGGCGACCGTGACCTCGGCCCACAGCGACCGGCCGTCGGGGTGCTTGAGCCGCCGGGTGCAACGGAAGCGGGAGCGCCGGCCGTGCAGCACCTCGTGGTACGCGTGCCAGGTCCGGCCGTCGGAGGCGAGGTCGACGAGGTCGGCGGCGGCCTGGTCGAGCAGCGAGCCCGTGTCCGTGCCGAGCAGCGAGGCCATCGCGTCGTTGGCCGTCACCACCAGGCCCTCCCGGTCGACCACCGCCATCGCGAGCTGGGCGGCGCGGAACGCGGCGCGGCAGTCGCGCAGTTCGGGCTCGTACGGTCCCGACGCGTACGGTCCCGGCGCGGACGCTCCCGACGCGTGCGGTGCGGACTCGCGCGGTCCCGACTCGCGCAGTGCGTCGCGATGACGCTCCGTGATCATCCGGGGAGTCCCCGGCACGGCGGAGAGCGGTACGTGCGCCGGTCCTTCTGAGGTTCCGCTCACCGCTCGCTCCCGCAGTGCAGTCGTTCCGTACAGGTGTGTTCGGGCGTGGGTCGGTCAGGAAAGTGTGCCGATCATAGAGGTTGCCCGTGCGGCCCATCCAGCTCCGAACGGGCGGTGGACGCCGCCCGCTGAGGTGAGTATGCCCACGGCTCAGGCCGCCCGATCGTTTCTGCGCAGGTGTGACGCGAGGACAGCGACGATGTGACCGAAAGTGACATCCGATGAATCGCGCGCGTCGCCCGGCGCGTCGCCGACTCACCCGACCGGGCGACTGAAAAGGGGCGAAACCCCAGAAAACGTCACAAGGTGGTTGAGGTGTCCCGCATGCCGCAGCCGGAGGTCTACGTGGAGGGTCAGCAGACACCCGAGGGAGTGGACCGTGCCCGGCTGCGCGCCGGCGGGGCGGCCTTCACGTCCCTCGTGGCACTCGCCGCGACCGGGCTCGTGGCGGGCCCCGCCGTGGGTGCGCCCTCGGCCGGACCGTGTGCCCTGCCGCGCAGTGCCGCCCACCACTCCCTCGGCCTGGACACCTGGAACAGCGCCTACCCGCAGCCGGTCCGCTCCCTCGACGCGGTCATGCTCTTCCTGTCCTTCCCGGACGCCGAACCGCTGCTCTCGCCCGAGGAACTGGCCGCCGACCACTTCCCGGCGACCAGCGAGTTCTTCGAGCGGGCCTCGTACGGCCGGTTCGCGCTGCGCCCGCACCCGCGGCGCGAGTGGATCGAGATGCCGAAGGACTCCACCGCGTACGACATACGGCGTGACTGGGCGAGCGACAAGCGCACCGCGTACCTGCGCGACGCACTGGCCGCGGCCGACGGCAAGGTGGACTTCTCCCGGTACGACATCGTCTACCTGGTCGCCGACCCGGACGCGCCCGGCGTCGACTCCGACGCCACCAAGGTCGTCAACCTGGACAGCCCGCTCACGGTCGACGACACGGAGATCAAGCGCGTGGTCACCGTCTTCGAGCGGCACCCGCCGGACCGGAACGTCCTGGCCCACGAGACCGGGCACGTCTTCGACCTGCCGGACCTGTACCACCGGCCGGTGGACGGCAAGGGCGACTGGGACACCCATGTGGGGGACTGGGACGTCATGGGCAGCCAGTTCGGGCTCGCACCTGACCTCTTCGGCTGGCACAAGTGGAAGCTGGGCTGGCTGGACCGCAAGCAGGTGCACTGTGTGCAGACGACCGGGCCGACCCTGGTCAGCCTGGACGCGATGGCCGCCGCTCCGGCCGCGGGCGGGACGCTCGGCACCCGGCTCGCGGTCGTGCGGACCGGGGAGGACTCGGTCCTGGCCTTCGAGGCGCGCGGGGCGACCGGCAACGACACGGACACCTGCACCGAGGGCGTCCTGGTCTACCGGGTCCGGGGCGAGGCGGCGTCCGGCGACGGCCCGATCGAGGTCGTGGACGCCCATCCGCGCACCGAGGCCTGCTGGGACCGCTCGGTGTACCCGCCGCTGGCGGACGCACCGGTCGCCGAGGGCGAGGCGTTCACCGTCCCCGGGGAGGGCGTCCGGGTGGAGGTCGCGGACCGCTCGCCGGGCGGGGCGTGGACGGTGAAGATCACGCTCCCGGAGAGAGAAGGCTGAACGACGAAGAAGCCCCCCGCTTCCGCGAGGGGCTTCTTCCGTCTGTGCGCCGCCAGGGACTCGAACCCCGGACCCGCTGATTAAGAGTCAGCTGCTCTAACCAACTGAGCTAGCGGCGCCTGCTGACGTCGTAGACATTAGCATCCTGATCCGCCGCAGGAAAAATCGATACCCGCACGTCGGGGGCGCGGCCGGTCCGGACCGCCCGGACGCAGGCCCACAGCAGGACCTCCGGGCCGGGGAGCCAGGGCTGCCGGGTGTCCGGCGCGACCACCCAGCGGGGGCCGTCGGCGGACTGCGGGCGCAGGGCCGGGATGGTCACGGCGTCGCCGACGCCGTGGCAGAGCAGCGGCGGCACGGCCTCGCCCCACTCCTCCCACCGCAGCAGCGACGGGAGCCGGTGGGCGGTGCCGGGGGCGGTGAACAGCAGCATCCGGCCGCGGTGCGCGGCGACCGGCCCGGAGCCGGGTCCGTCCGCCCAGAGCCGGTCGAGCATCCGGCGGCCGAAGACGGCGGGCACGTTGACGATGTCGAAGGCCGCGCCGCAGGGCAGGACGGCCGGCGCGGCCGGGCGGGCCTCCCAGAGCGCGAGCGTGGAGCGCGGGTAGGGCGCGGCGGAGGCCAGCCACTCCGCGCCGGGAGCGGTGACCTGCGCGGTGTGGTGCCGCCCCTCGTCACGCAGCAGCGCGAAGATGTCCGACCGGCGCTCGTCGAGGTCGCTCTGGGCCGGGCTCAGCGGGGTTTCGTCTCGCAGCCATACGCTCATGCACTCAGGTGTACCGGCGGTGACGACTCGGTTGCCCCGTGTTGCGGGAAACCCGGACAGAGGCTGCTTCGGGGGAGTATCGTGCCCGCCCGGCATATGCCAGGGCTACGGGCCAGAGGCGGAGTCGCGCCCCCGGCCCCGTCGCAGGCTCACTCCTCGTCGGGCCGGCCGCCCGTGCGGATCAGGTCGCGGCCGAACTCGACCATCTTGCGGGCATAGTCCGGGGTCCACTCCGCGCGCTCCGCGATCGCCTCGTCGGTGAGGCGGTCGAAACGGCGGGGGTCGGCGAGCTGCGCCGCGGCGATCGCCTGGAACTCCAGCGCCCGGTCCGCCGCCGCCCGGAAGGCGAGCGTCAGCTCGGTCGCACGGGCCAGCAGCTCCCGCGGGTCCTCGATGGACTCCAGGTCGAAGAAGTGCTCGGGGTCGGCGGCAGCCTCGGCAGGCTCGAAGATCAGCGGTGCGGGCCGGAGCCGCCGCTGCACGCTCCGCTCGGGTTCCGCCATGTGTGGTTCCTCCTCGCAAACGCACGGCCCGGACACCCGGGCCACTTCCCATTCTCCCGCGCCCCGCAAGAGGGCCCCACCCCTGGCCGCCCGCCGCCCGACGGACACCCGCGGGCCGCGGGAGGGCGCCCCGCGGTGCCTCATACGACGGCGGCCTCGGCGCCGCCTACCGGAACACGGACGCCGGCGGCTTCGGGGACGGCTTCGCGCCGGCGTCCGTGACCGGGGCCGCGCCGCCGGTGAAGTCCATGAGCGAGCGGCCGTGTTCGACACGGCCGGCGTGCGGGTCGGAGGCGACGCGGCGGGTCAGTTCGGCGACCGGGAGCGGGGCGTCGGAGGCGAGCAGGACCGCGTTGCCGAAGCGGCGGCCGCGCAGGACCGTCGGGTCCGCGGTCAGGGCCAGCTCGGGGAAGACCTCGGCGGCGGTGGCGATCTGGCCGCGCAGATGCGTGAGCGGCGGGCCGTCGGCCAGGTTCGCGGCGTAGCGGCCGCCGGGCCGCAGCGCCCGGCGGACCTCGCCGAGGAACTCGGTGCTGGTCAGATGGGCGGGGGTGCGGGCGCCGCTGAAGACGTCCGCGACGACCAGGTCGGCCCAGCCGTCCGGGACCTTGCCGAGCCCGGCGCGGGCGTCGGTGGACCGGACCCGGATCCGGGCGCCGGGATCGAGCGGCAGCTCGCGGCGGACCAACTGCACCAGGGGCCCGTCCAGCTCCACGATCTGCTGCGTCGAGCGGGGCCGGGTGGCCGCCACGTACCGGGCGAGGGTGAACGCGCCGCCGCCGAGGTGCAGCACCTGCAGCGGCCGGTTCGGGGGCGCGGCGAGGTCGACGATGTGACCGAGCCGCCGCTGGTACTCGAAGGACAGGTGCGCCGGGTCGTCGAGGTCCACGTGCGACTGCGGGGCCCCGTCGATCAGCAGCGTCCAGCCGCGGGGGCGCTCCCGGTCGGGTATGAGCTCGGCGAGCCCGCCGTCGACCTTCTCGACGACGGGATCGGCCGCGGCCGCCCGGTCGCGCTGCTTGTTCCTTGCCACCCGACCATTATCGGCGCCCTCAGCGGCAGCCGTCGGCCGCCTCGATCAGCCGGGCCGCCTCGCCGAGCGCCTCGCGCAGCGCCGTCGGGTCGGTCACCTGGCCGTCGTCCCCGGGCGGCAGCAGCCAGTCGGCGGGACCGTCCTCGGCGGGGCCCCCCGCGGGCTCGGCCTCCGGGAGGCGCAGCCCCCGTCCGTCCGTCCGGGAGCAGGCGCTGCCCGGCAGGTCCCAGCCCTCGGCCGTGCCGGGCGGGACGAGGAAGCCGAGGGTGTCGCCGGTCCCGTCGTGCAGGACGGGACCGACCGCCGGGGCGAGTCCGCGGCGCAGGATGTCGACGGCCTCGAGCCCCTGCCGGACGGGGACGGTGACCAGGTCGCAAGGCTCAGGAGGCTCCGCGTGCGGGGCGCTCGCATCGGGTGTGGGGTCGTGCTCGGCCGTCGTGGTCCGTGGGCTGATCTCCATGCCGGTCTCCAACAAGGGATCCCCTCCTCGTGCCAGGGGAGCAGACACGTTACGTCTGTCCGCCCGGTTCAACGCCCGCACCCGTCAACGGCTACGGCGGCACGCCGCCGCAAAGGATGGCAGTTCATGGCGGATCGTGGGTGAGATATCCGGTTTGTAGCCAAACACCGGGTGAGCGACCGGTCACAGCAGGTACGTTCTTGCCCCGCCGGAACACCGGCAGCACCAGGAGAGGGCTCGGCCATGGCGACGTCACGGGCAGTTCCCAATCTCGCCTTCCGCAGGCTCCGTGGCCAGCAGTCGCCGTCGGAGTTCGCCGCGGCGGTCCGCCGGGCGGCGCGGGAGATCGGCGAGCAGGTCGCCTGCGACGCCCGCTACATCGGACGTGTGGAGGCCGGAGAGATCCGCTGCCCCAACTACGCGTACGAGCGGGTGTTCCGGCACATGTTCCCCGGTCTGACGCCGGCGGACCTGGGCTTCGCGGCCCGGGAGGACGTACGCGGGCGGCGGGCGACCGCCGCGGCCGCGGCGTCCCAGGCGGCCCTCACCACCCGGAACGATGAGGAGAGCGACGTGCTGCGTCGCGCATTCATGACGAGCGGTACCGCCACCGTGGCGGCCGCCTCGCTGGGACTCGGCGGCAGCGCCGCCGCGATCCCGGCCCCCCGGTCCCCGCAGCGGATCGGCGACGCCGAGGTCAAGGCCGTCGAGGCCGCCGTACGGCGGATCCGGCTGCTCGACGACCGGCACGGCGCGGAGGGCCTGTACAAGGTCGCCGCCCAGCCGCTGCGGGCCGCGTACGCGCTGCTCGACGAGGGCGTGACGAGCCGCCGCGCGACCGAGGCGCGGCTCCAGTCCGGCGCGGGCGAGCTGGCCCTCTCGGTCGGCTGGCTGGCCCACGACTCGGGCCGGCACGACGACGCCCGCTCCCACTACGCGGAGGCCCTGGCCACCGCGCGGGTGGCGGGCGACCCGGCCCTGGAGGCGCACGCCTTCTGCAACACCGCCTTCCTGGCCCGCGATGCAGGAAGGTTCCGCGAGGCGGTCCGGGCGGCCCAGGCCGGGCTGTACGCGGCCCGCGCGGTGCCCTCGGCGCGGCTGCACGCGCTGCTCTCGCTGCGCGAGGCAGGGGCCTGGGCGGGGCTCGGCGACCGGGCCTCCTGCGAGCAGGCTCTCGGCCGGGCGCACGGGCACTTCGCCAAGGGGTCCTGCGACGCGGACCCGGAGTGGATGTCGTTCTTCGGCGAGCCGGAACTGGAGGTCCTGGAGGCCCAGTGCTGGTCGGCGCTGGGCGAGCACGGCCGGGCCGTCCGGCACGCGCACCGCGCGACCGTGCTGCAGAACCCGCACTTCGCGCGGAACCTCGCGCTGTACCGGGCCCAGCTCGCCGGCGACCTGGCCCGCGCCGGGCGGCCGGACGAGGCGGCCGTGGAGGCGCGGCGGGTGTTCGCCTCCCTGGAGGGCGTCCAGTCGCAGCGGATCCGCCGCATGCTGGACGCGACCCGGAAGCTCCTCGCCACGCCGTGAGGCGGGGACCCGCCGTGGCGCGGGGGGCTCGGGGTGGTGCGGGGGACGCGCCGTAGTGCCGAGGGCTACGCCTCCATGTGCCCGGTGTCGTTCCAGCGCTCCACCGCGGGCGCGCCGTACTGCCAGCCGAGCACCGACAGACTCGTCGGGTCCAGCTTGATCCGGGAGCCGAAGAACACGTCCTCGCCCAGCCAGCGCGCGGCGATCGAGCGCAGGATGTGGCCGTGCGCGAAGACCAGGACGTCCCGGTCCGCCGAGCGCGCCCAGGCCACCACCTCGTCCGCGCGGGCCGTCACGTCCGCGCGGCTCTCGCCCTCCGGCACGCCGTCGCGCCACAGCAGCCAGCCCGGGGCGCGCTCCTGGATCTGCGGCGGGGTCAGCCCCTCGTACGCGCCGTAGTCCCACTCCATCAGCGCGTCCCAGCGCTCCGCGCGCTCGCCGAACCCGGCCAGCTCGCAGGTCTCGGCCGCCCGGGACAGCGGGCTGGTGCGCACCTCGACGCCGGGCAGACCCTGCCAGGGCCCGCGGTGCAGCCGCTCGCCGAGCAGCTTCGCGCCGCGCCGCCCCTCGTCGAGCAGCGGGATGTCCGTCCTGCCGGTGTGCCGGCCGAGGAGCGACCACTCGGTCTGGCCGTGACGGGCGAGCAGGATGCGCGGTGCCATGAAGGGGCTTCTCCCTGAATGTCCTCGAACGGGTGTACCGGGGCTGCACGTCCATCATCCCGTACGTGAACGCGGCGGTCTCCTCAGGCAACCCCGGCCCCCGCCGTGACGTCCCCCAGAGGTCAGGACCGATCACATTTTCGGATCAGCACGCCTCGGGGGGACGTACGGATGCCGCTGCCGCAAGCAGCCCAGGGGGCCCGGCCCCGTTGGTGGACCGAGCTGCTCCTGCTCGTCGCGGTGTACGGCGCGTACACCGGCGGCCGGCTGCTCGCCCGCGGTGACGCGCAGACCGCCGTGGACCACGGCCTGGCGATCCTGCGCGTCGAGAAACTGCTGTACCTCAATGCCGAGCACCCGTTGAACAGGCTGTTCACCACCACCCCCGAGCTCGCGATCCCCGCGGACTTCGCGTACGCGACCCTGCACTACCTGGTCACCCCGGCCGTGCTGATCTGGCTGTTCCGCCGCCGCCCCACCCGCTACCGGGCGGCCCGCACCTGGCTGATGCTCTCCACCCTGCTCGGCCTGGTCGGCTTCACCCTGCTGCCCACCTGCCCGCCCCGGCTGCTCGACGCCGGCCACGGATTCGTCGACACCATGGCCCAGTTCAGCGCGTACGGCTGGTGGGGCGGGGCGGCGAGCGCGCCGCGCGGCCTGGGCGGGCTGACCAACCAGTACGCGGCCATGCCCTCGCTGCACGTCGGCTGGGCCCTGTGGTGCGGCGTGATGCTGTGGCGGTACGGGCGGACGCCGCTGCTGAAGGCGCTCGGCGCGGCGTACCCGCTGCTGACCGTGATCGTGGTCATGGGCACGGCCAACCACTACTTCCTGGACGCCGTCGCCGGGGCGGCCGTGATGGGGCTCGGGCTGCTGCTCACCACCCCGTTCCTGCGCGCCGTGGACCGGCTGCGGCCTCGCGTGTCCACGGCTTCGTCCCCGATTGTCAGTGGCGGATGCGACACTTCCGCGGGTGAGCGAATCCCAGGCCGGCGGAGCGCCCCCGTCTCCGCAGACGCCTCCGCAGACGACACTCCGGCGCCGGCTCGCTGAGCTGCGCGGGCCCGCCGTCCCGCCGCGTGCGATGGACGCGCGGGCGCTGGCGGCGCTGGCCGCCAACCCCGGCTGCAAGCGGCGCGCGCTGCTCGACGGCGCGGGCGTCGACAAGAGCACGCTGGCGTCACGGCTCGGGTCCCCGGCGGCGTACGGACAGTCCCAGTTCGCCATCATGCGGGGCAACGCGTTCGAGGCGAAGGTCAAGGCGGACGGCGGCCGGGAGCTGCTACGGCTGCTCGGCGTGGACGACGCCGCCGACGTGCTCGTCCCCGACCTGGCCGCGGCCGGCCCGGAGGGACGGGCGGCGCGGACCTCGCTGGCGCTGCGGGAGGCGACGGAGGCGGGAGCGTCCGGGGCCTGGACGCTGCTCGACCATCCGCTGCTGGCCCTGGACGTCGCCGGCTCGCCGGTGTTCCTGGAGCCGGACGCGGTGGTGATCCGCCCGGACGGACGGTGGACGGTCGTCGAGATCAAGTCCTTCCCGATGGTCGACGGTTCGGCGGACGCCTCGAAGGTCGGCGCCGCGGCCCGGCAGGCGGCCGTGTACGTCCTTGCCCTGGAGCGGGTCGCGGCGGTGACCGGGGGCGCGAGCGTGGCGCAGTCGGTGCTGCTCGTCTGCCCGAAGGACTTCTCGAACCTGCCGACCGGCTCGATGGTCGACGTACGCAAGCAGGCGGCGGTGACCCGTCGTCAGCTCGCCCGGCTGACCCGCATCGAGGACATCGCGGCCGCCCTGCCGGAAGGGCTGACGTTCGACGTCGAGACCTGTACCCCGGAGCAGCTCGCCCAGGCCGTGGAGGCGGTGCCGCACGCGTACGCGCCGGAGTGCCTGGCCGCCTGCGAACTGGCCTTCCACTGCCGGGAGCGGGCCCGGCTCGCGGGCGTGGTGGAGGTGCTCGGCCGGTCGGTGCGCGGGGAGCTCGGCGGACTGACGACCATCGGCGCGGTGCTCGACGCGGCACGCGGCCAGGACGGCGACGCGGAGGACCCGACGGTGGCCGCGGTCCGCCGGGCACGGGCGCTGCGGGCGGAGGCGCTGGCGGCGGCTTCGGTGCCGGGGCCGATGCCGGCGTCGGGATCGGCTTCGGCGGAGGGGGCGATGGCGTGTCTCTGATCTCCACCCTCGCGCGCATGGAGGCCGTCGAGAGCGGCCGGGCGCAGCCGCTGGCGACCGTACGCCACCGGCACCTGTCCGAACGACCCCTGGTCTTCGTCCCGTTGACCACCGCCGGTGAGGCCGGCGCGCCCCTCGGCGCGCTGGTCGGCACCGACCCGGCGGAGCCCCGGCTGCTCGTCGTGCCGCAGCCCCGCGACCGCGACCTGCGGTTCGCGTTCCTCGCGGACCTGGCCGACGAGATCCTGCCGTACGTCGACTCGTTCGCCGACGGCGTCGAGGCTGTGGCGAAGAAGGAGACCGACCCGGAGACCGGGAAGAAGGTCGACGTCGAGGTCGAACTGTGCGCGGACGCCCCCCAGTTGCTCGTACCGAGCCGGGCCGGCGCCGAGTACGTACGACTCCTCGGGCGCTCGATGCGGTTCCGGCGCACCGTCGAGCAGGACCCGGAGACGCCGTTCCCGGCGCCGCCCCGCGTGCCGCTCCTCGGCCGCTGGCTGACGCACTTCGGCGAGCGGGCCCGCGTACCCGGCTCCTCGCTGCTCCTCGCCGCGACGGACCTGCTGAACCGGCACTGGGCGACCGGCCAGTCCTCCCTGGAGGACCAGCACCTCGGGGCGCTGCTGGCCTGGATCGACGTGCCGGACGACGAGTCCGGCGCGGAGGCCGCGCTCCGGGCCGAGCTGGGCCGGGACGCGGCCGGTCTGCTGCTGTGCCCGCCGGCCGGCCCGGCCACCGACCCGGCGTTCGACAACCGGCTGCTCGCACCCGCGATCGAGCGGTACGACCGGGCCCGGCAGGGCCTGGGCGCGGCCGAGGACGGCGAGGCCGCGGACGTGCGCCTCGGCGAACTGCACCGCGCCGAGCGGGAGATCCGCCGGCTCATCGCCGCGCAGCTGAAGCCGACCTGGGACGCGGTGTGGCGGGCGGTCGAGCTGCTGCGGGAGCTGCCGGAGGGCGCGCGGGTACCGGACCGCTGGACGCGCGACCGCTGGTCGTTCACCGCCCACCGGGACCGGGTGGCGGCCGGCGAACCCCCGCAGCCGCGCCGCGACGACGCGGTGACCGCCGCCCGCAAACTGGCCGCGCGCGAGCAGGCGCAGGGCCAGCTGGAGGCCCAGGAGGCGCTCGACGACCCGCTGGTGTTCGCGGGGCGGCGGCTGTCCGGAGAGGCGTTCGTGGCGGAGGTGACCGAGGTGACGATGGCGTGGACGGAGTCGAAGCGCCCCGCACCCCGGCCGCTGCTCACCGTCCGCACCGACGACCGGCCGCACCTGGGCGAGGGCGTGAAGGTGTACCGCTCGCTGGACGGCAAGCCGCAGTCGGCCGCATTCGTCGGGTACGAGGAGGACGGCTCCGTGGTGCTGCGGATCCTGGACCGGATGGGCCGCGGCAAGGAGCCGGCGGAGGGCTCGGTGCCGGAGAAGGGCGAACGCGTCGCCTGGACGCTGTTCGAGCACGAGGCACGGGTGGGCGCGAAGCTGCCGGACCCGGAGGAGACGCCCTGGACGCACGGCGGCCCTCCCCCTGGCTTCGCCGGGGGGACCCCCGGCACCGGCGTCGCCGAACTGCCGGACGCCGTGACCCCGGAGGACCTGCTGTGACGTTCGACCCCTCTGCGGAGGCCGCGCGGGCGACGTCCGCCATCCTGGCCGGCACGATGCACGGCGACGCGCGAGGCGTCGTCGTGGACTCGCCGCCGGGTGCCGGAAAGTCGACCCTCGTCGTCCGCGCCGCACTGGAACTCGCCGCTGCGGGACGCCCGTTGATGGTCGTAGCGCAGACGAACGCGCAGGTCGACGACCTGGTGCTGCGGCTCGCGGAGAAGGAGCCGGAGCTCGAGGTGGGCCGGCTGCACTCCAACGACAGCGACCCGTACGACAAGGCGCTGAACGACCTGGAACAGGTACGGAAGTCCGCGAAGGCCGCGGATCTGGCGGGCCTCCCGGTGGTGTTGTCGACGGCCGCGAAGTGGGCGCACGTGAAGAACGTGGAGCCGTGGGCGCACGCGATCGTCGACGAGGCGTACCAGATGCGCTCGGACGCGCTGCTCGCGGTGGCGGGCCTGTTCGAACGCGCGCTGTTCGTGGGCGATCCCGGACAGCTGGACCCGTTCTCGGTGGTCGGCGCGGAGCAGTGGGCGGGCCTGACGTACGACCCGTCGGCGTCAGCCGTGAGTACGTTGCTGGCCCACAATCCGGACCTCCCCCAGCACCGCCTCCCGGTCTCCTGGCGCCTCCCGGCGTCGGCGGCCCCGTTGGTCTCCGACGCGTTCTACCCGTACACCCCGTTCCGCAGCGGCACGGACCACGGCGACCGGCGGCTGTCGTTCGGCGTCCCGTCCGACGGCTCCGGCCCGGACCGGGTGCTCGACGAGGCGGCGGAGTCCGGCTGGGGCCTCCTGGAACTCCCCGCCCGCCACACGCCCCGCACGGACCCGGAGGCGGTCCGCGCGGTCGCCCTGGTCGTCCGCAGGCTCCTGGACAGAGGCGGCGCGACGGTCAGCGAAGTCCCCCAAGCTCTCGGCTCCGCTCGAGCAGGGGGGACCCCCATCCCGGACGCCACCCCCCTCACCCCCGACCGCATCGCCGTGGGCACCGCCCACCGGGACCAGGCGGCCGCCGTCCGTGCCGCGCTGGCGGAGCTGGGCGTCTCGGGTGTCACGGTCGACACGGCGAACCGCCTGCAGGGCCGCGAGTACGACGTGACGGTCGTCCTCCACCCCCTGTCCGGCCGCCCCGACGCCACGGCCTTCCACCTGGAGACCGGCCGCCTCTGCGTCCTGGCCTCCCGCCACCGCCACGCCTGCATCGTCGTCTGCCGCGCAGGCGTCACTGACCTCCTGGACGACCACCCGTCCACGGAACCGGTCCAGCTGGGCGTCACGGTCAAATTCCCGGACGGCTGGGAGGCCAACCATGCGGTGCTGTCGCACCTGGCGGAGCACCGGGTGAGCTGGGGGCTGTGAGGGGGCCGGGGGAGGCGGCCCCGGACCTCTCGAACGGGGACGCCGGACAGCTTCGACAGTCTCAGAAGTGGCGCATCCGCCGGACGGAGTCCGGCACGCCGCCGGAGGCGGCCGGGGAATACAGCCCGGACGGCTGGGAGGCCAACCATGCGGTGCTGTCGCACTTGGCGGAGCACCGGGTGAGCTGGTCGCCCTGAGGCCCTCGTGGCACAGCCTTCGGTCACGGCCGCGCCATCCGGGAACGGACCTCAGCGTTCGTCGAGTTCCACGCGGGGGGCGCTGTCGTGCCAGACGGCGAAGACGGAGAGTTCGCGGGCGTCGCGGGTGAAGGTGACGCGGATCCAGGTGGGTTGCTTCCAGACCTGCATCTGCCAGCCTGCCGAAGGGATCGCCGAGACCAGTTCGGCCGACGTGTCGCCCAGGGCGAAGACCACCCGGCCGCCGTCGAGCGTGTAGCTCTTCACCTCGCCCTCGGGGGTGGGCTGCGGCTTGGTGGGGGTGGGAGTGGGGCGGGGCTTCTTCGGGGTGGGTTTCCTCGTGGGGGGCTGGGTGCGGGGGCGTGTCGTCGACGACGCCACCGGGCTGGGGTCGCCCGCTGACGGGGAGCCCGAGTTCGCGGCGGGGATCGGGAGGGCCAGGGGCGGGTCGTACGCCGTGCCCGCCATCACCGTGTGCACGCCCCACCAGGACAGCGTGACCGCCGCGCCCGTGGCGAGCGACCACGCCAGGGCGTGTACCAGTCCTCTTCGCATCGCGGCCATCATGCACCACGTCCCCGGCCCCCGTGTCCCCCACATGGCGTACGGTGCCGCCCATGGCAAGTGTGCTCGTGGTCGAGGACGACCAGTTCGTACGCTCGGCCCTCATCCGGCATCTGACCGACGCCGCCCACACGGTACGCAGCGTCGGCACCGCCCTGGAGGCGCTGCGCGAGGTCGCCCATTTCCGGTTCGACGTGGTCATTCTGGACCTCGGCCTGCCCGATCTGGACGGGGCCGAGGCGCTGAAGATGCTGCGCGGGATCACCGATGTCCCCGTCATCATCGCGACCGCGCGGGACGACGAGGCCGAGATCGTGCGGCTGCTCAACGACGGGGCGGACGACTACCTGACCAAGCCGTTCTCCGTGGAGCACCTGTCCGCGCGGATGGCCGCGGTGCTGCGCCGCGCCCGGTCCTCCGGCGAGGCGCCGCCGAGCCGGGAGATCAGGGTCGGGGGGCTGTCCGTCGATCCCCTGCGGCGGCAGGCCCGGTTGGACGACAAGCCCCTGGACCTCACCCGGCGGGAGTTCGATCTGCTGGCCTTTCTCGCCGGGCGGCCCGGCGTCGTCGTCTCCCGGCGGGAGCTGCTCGCCGAGGTGTGGCAGCAGTCGTACGGGGACGACCAGACCATCGACGTCCATCTGTCCTGGCTGCGCCGGAAGCTCGGGGAGACGGCGGCCCGGCCCCGGTACCTCCACACCCTGCGGGGCGTGGGCGTGAAGCTGGAGCCGCCGCAGTGAGATGGGCGCTGGTCAAGGTGTCGCTCGCGGTCACCGCCATGGTCGTCATCGCCTTCGCCGTCCCGCTGGCGCTCGTCGTCAAGGAGATGGCCAGCGACCGGGCGTTCTCCAACGCCGAACGGCGGGCCTCCGGCCTCGCCCCCGTGCTCGCCATCACCACCGACCGCGCCGAGCTCGACCGGGCCGTCGCCAGTACCGAGGACGGCGCGGCGGGGCGTCTCGCCGTGCACGTCCCGGCCGGTGACGAGCCGGGTGCCCGGGCGGTGGAGATCGGTACCCGGCGGGCCGCCGCGGAGGACCTGGAGACCACCCGCCGGCTCGGCCGGGCCACCGTCGCGGAGGTCGACGGCGGCTCGGTGCTGCTGCAGCCGACCGCGGTCGGTTCCGGGCGGGTCGCGATCGTCGAGCTGTTCGTGCCGGAGGGGGAGCGGTCCAACGGGGTCGCGACCGCGTGGCTCCTGCTCGCCGGGGTCGGGATCGCGCTGATCGTCGGGTCCGTCGCGGTCGCCGACCGGCTCGGCGTACGGATGGTCCAGCCGGCCCAGCGGCTCGCCGGCGCCGCGCACGAGCTGGGCGAGGGGCGGCTGGGGGCGCGGGTGCCGGAGGAGGGGCCGCCGGAGCTGAAGTCCGCCGCGATCGCCTTCAACGCGATGGCCGACCAGGTCGTCCAGCTGCTCGCCAACGAGCGCGAGCTGGCCGCGGACCTCTCGCACCGGCTGCGTACCCCGCTGACCGTGCTGCGGCTCAACGCCGCGTCCCTGGGCTCCGGTCCGGCGGCCGAGCAGACCCGGGCCGCGGTGGAGCAGCTGGAGCGCGAGGTCGACACCATCATCCGTACCGCCCGCGAGGCGAAGCCGCAGACCCAGGCGACCGGGCCGGGCGCGGGCTGCGACGCGTCCGAGGTGGTGCGGGAGCGGATGGCGTTCTGGTCCGCGCTCGCGGAGGACGAGGACCGGAAGGTACGGGTCGCCGGCATCGACCGGCCGGTCCGCATCCCGGTCGCCCGCCCCGAACTCGCCGCCGCCCTCGACGCGCTGCTCGGCAACGTCTTCCGGCACACCCCCGAGGGCACCGCGTTCTCCGTGGACGTCCACAACGGCGACGACGCCGTGATCGTCCTGGTCTCCGACGCCGGCCCCGGCATCGCCGACCCGGCCGCCGCGCTGGCGCGCGGCAACAGCGGCGACCGCGCCGGCTCCACCGGCCTCGGACTGGACATCGCCCGCCGCATGGCCGAGTCGACGGGCGGCGACGTCCGCCTGGGCCGCTCGGTCCTCGGCGGCACGGAAGTCCGCATCTGGATTGCCCTCGCCGACCACACCCGCACCACCCCCACCCGCAGAGCCCGCCGCAAGCGCGGCTGAGCCGCCGCCGAGCGGCGGCGGACGGACGGCCACGGGTGGGCTGAGCCCCTGCGGATCCACGGCCCCACCCCCCAGCCTTTCCCCGGCCCCATCCCTCCCTTAAGCGGAGCCTAAGGATCCTCAACCCCGGCCGTTTCACGGTAATTTGTCCGAATCCCGGTCGCTAGCGTGCTGCCCGCACCCCACCCCCGCAACACAGAGGCAGGCACGCGATGGGCAGCAGTTCGCATCGGCGCAGGGCGAGCGGTCGGACCAAGGCCGTGGGCGCGGTCGTCGGCGCCGCGGTGATCGGCGGCGCGGCGTTCGCGTTCACCGGTACCGCGCAGGCGTCGGCCGTCGGCGCCGCGTACACCAGGACCAGCTCCTGGACCGGCGGCTACACCGGGCAGTACGTCGTCACCAACGGGACCGACAAGGTCCAGTCCGGCTGGACCCTCGAGTTCGACCTGCCCGCCGGTACCGCCGTCGGGTCCCTGTGGAACGGCGAGCACACCGTCTCCGGGCGGCACGTCACCGTGAAGCCCGCGAGCTGGAACAAGGACCTCGCGCCCGGCCAGTCCGTCACCGTCGGCTTCGTCACCTCCGCGACCGGCACCGCGGGCGACCCGACCGGCTGTCTCATCAACCAGGCCGCCTGCTCCGTCGACACGGGCGCCACCCCGCAGCCCAGCGGCCGGCCCACCGAGCAGCCCACGCCCACCCCGACGCCCACCGTCAAGCCGACCCCCACGGCCACCGCCACCCCGACTCCCACGGCCACCGCGACCCCGACCCCCACCACGCCCCCGGCCCCCTCCGGCGGCGCCAGGTTCGCCCCGTACGTCGACACCTCGCTCTACCCGGCGTACGACCTGCTCGCCACCGCCGACGCGACCGGCGTGAAGGAGTTCAACCTGGCCTTCATCACCTCCGGCGGCGGCTGCGCCCCGCTGTGGGGCGGGGTCACCGACCTGGAGAACGACAAGGTGGCCGCCCAGATCGGCGCGCTGCGCGCCAAGGGCGGCGACGTCCGGGTCTCCTTCGGCGGCGCGGCCGGCCACGAACTGGCCCTGAACTGCGCGAACTCCGCCGACCTGGCCGCCGCGTACGGCAAGGTCATCGACCGGTACAAGCTCACCAAGGTCGACTTCGACGTCGAGGGCGCGGCCCTGCCGGACACCGCCGCCAACACCCGCCGCTCCCAGGCCATCGCCCAGCTCCAGAAGTCGCACCCGGGCCTGGACGTCTCCTTCACGCTGCCGGTCATGCCCGAAGGGCTCACCCAGCCCGGCGTGAACCTGCTGGCCGACGCGAAGAAGAACGGCGTCCGGGTCGATGCCGTGAACATCATGGCCATGGACTACGGTCCGGCCTACAGCGCCGACATGGGCACGTACGCGATCCAGGCCGCGACCGCGACCCAGGCGCAGATCAAGGGCGTCCTCGGACTGTCCGACGCCGCCGCCTGGAAGGCCGTGGCGGTCACCCCGATGATCGGTCTCAACGACGTCACGACCGAGATCTTCAAGGTCGACGACGCGACCCAGCTGGTCGACTTCGCCACGTCCAAGGGCCTCGGCTGGCTGTCGATGTGGTCCTCGACCCGCGACAAGCAGTGCGCGGCCGGCGCGGTCAACCACGCGGACGCCACCTGCTCCTCCATCCTCCAGCAGCCCCTCGCCTTCACCAAGGCGTTCTCCGCCTACAAGTAGGTCCTACGGGTCCTCCCCCCAAGGCCCCCCACAGGAAGGGCGCGGTGAAGGGTCAGCCCTTCACCGCGCCCTGCATGATGCCGCCCACGATCTGCCGGCCGAGCACCACGAAGACCAGCAGCAGCGGCAGCGTCCCCAGCAGCGCGCCCGCCATGACCACGGCCTGGTCCGGGACATAGCCCCGGCCCAGGCCGGCGAGCGCCACCTGCACGGTCGGGCTGCCGCTCTGCGTCAGGGCGATCACCGGCCAGAAGAAGTCGTTCCAGGCCATCACGAACGTCAGCATCGCCAGGACCGCCATCGCCGGCCGGGCCGCCGGGAACACCACGTGCCACAGCACCCGCCAGGTGCCCGCGCCGTCCACCCGGGCCGCCTCGACCAGCTCCGCGGGCAGCGCCTGCACCAGGTACTGCCGCATGAAGAACACCCCGAAGGCACTGGCCAGGGCCGGCATGATCACCGCCTGCAGCCGGTCGGTCCAGCCGAGTTCGGCGATCAGCAGGTACAGCGGGACGACGCTCAGCTGCGGCGGCACGGTCATCGTCGCGATCACGACGACCAGGAGCCCGTTCCGGCCGCGGAAGCGGAGCCGGGCGAAGGCGAAGCCCGCCAGCGTGGCGAACAGCACCGTGCCCGCCGCCACCGTCCCCGCCACCACCGTGGTGTTGAGCAGCGCCGTGCCGAGGGCCGCGTCGGTCCAGGCGATCCTCAGGTTCCGCAGCAGGTTCCCGCCGAACCAGAACGGCGGCGGGCTCTGCGCCAGCCGCGTCGACGTCACCGACGCCGCGATCGCCGTCCACAGCAGCGGGAACAGCGAACCGGCCGCGAACAGCGCCAGGACCAGGTACGTCGGCCACCCCGCGGGCCGTCTCGTCACACCCGGCCCCTCTCCGCGCCGGACGTCCGCCGCCGCCCGACCAGCAGCCAGTTGGCCACGCCGATCAGCAGCAGGATCAGGAACATCGCCCAGGCGATGGCCGAGGCCCGCCCGAGGTGCAGGTTCACCCAGCCCTGCTCGTACAGGTAGAGCCCGAGGGTCTGGTACTGGTGCTCCGCCCCGCCGTTCGCGCTGCCGCCGGCGTTGAACAGCAGCGGCTCGCCGAACAGCTGCGTCGCGCCGATCGTCGACACGATCACCGTGAACAGGATCGTCGGACGCAGCGCCGGCACCGTCACATGCACGAACTGCCGCCACCGCGAGGCCCCGTCGAGCTCCGCCGACTCGTACAGCTCGTCCGGGACCGCCTGCATCGCCGCCAGATAGATCAGCGCGTTGTAGCCGGTCCACCGCCACACCACGATCGTCGACACCGCGAACTGCGCGGACCAGGTGCCGTTCTGCCAGTCCACCGCGCCGAACCCGACCAGCCCGAGGACCCAGTTGACCAGCCCGTGGTCGCGGCCGAAGAGCAGTACGAACACGAGCGTCGCGGCGGCGACGGACGTCGCGTACGGGGTGAGCACGGCGACCCGGAAGAACATCCGGCCCCGCATCCGCCGGTGCAGCAGCTGGGCGAGGCCGAGCGCGATCAGCAGCTGCGGCACCGTCGACAGGATCCCGATGGTGACCGTGTTGCCGAACGCGTTCCAGAAGAAGTCGTCGACCAGCAGCCGGGAGAGGTTCCGCAGCCCCACCCATTCCCGGTGCTCCGGCGCGGTCAGCTCCACCCGGTGCAGCGCCACCCAGCCGGTGTACACCATCGGGACCAGCCCGAAGGCGGCGAAGAGCAGGAAGAACGGGGCGAGCAGCGCGTACGGGCTCGCGCGCACGCGCAGGCCCCGCAGCCGTCCGCCCCGGCTGGGCGTCGACGACGCCGTCACAGGTCGAGGGCGTTGTCGATCGCCTTGACCGCCGCGTCCCATCCCTCCTGCGCCGTCTTGCCCTTCTGGTCGACCTGGAGCATCCCGACGTCCGCGAGGTTCTGCTGGATGACCAGGTCCTTCGGGCCGACGGGGGCCACCGGCACGTCCCGCGCGGCGCGGGCGAAGATCGCGCCGGTCGGCGCCCCGCGGAAGTACGGATGGGTGGCCTCGGCGACGACGGGCAGCCGGTGCGCGGCCGAGGCGCTGGGGAAGCTGCCGCGCTTCTCGAACAGCACGGCCTGCTGCGCGGGCGCGGTCAGCCAGGCGGCCAGCCGGGCGGCCTCCGCGGTGTGCTTCCCGGCGGAGGGGACGACGAGGAAGGAGCCGCCCCAGTTGCCGGGCCGGGGCGCGGCGGCGACGTCCCACCGGCCCTTGCCGGCCGGGCCGGCCTTGTCCTCGATGTAGCCGAGCATCCAGGCCGGGCAGGAGACGGTCGCGAAGGTGCCCTGGGAGAAGCCCTGGTCCCAGTCGGGGGTGAACTGCTGCAGCCGGGCGGTCAGACCGCCCTCGGCGAAGGCGGCGGCGAGGTTCCAGGCGTCCTTCACGGCCGGGTTGGTCTTGTAGACCACCTCGCCGTCGGCGTCGTAGAACCGCTCGGCACTGCTGCCGTTGATGGCCGACAGCACTCCGGACGCGGAGTCCACGAACGCGGTGCCCTCCGGCGCGCCTTGCTGGTAGCGGGTGCCGGCCTCCAGGTAGGCGCGCCAGTCGCCGGCCCAGAGCGCGCCGACGGCCTCCCGGTCGGTGGGCAGCCCGGCCTTGGCGAACAGGTCCTTGCGGTAACAGACGGCCTGCGGGCCGATGTCGGTGCCGAGCGCGACGGTCTTGCCGTTCGGGGCGGTGCCCTGCGCCCACTTCCACGGCAGGAACGCGGACCGGTCGACGCCGGGCGCACGGCCGAGGTCCTCCAGCTTGCCGGCCTGGGTGGCGGTGATCTCGGCGATGTTGCCGACCTCGACGGCCTGGATGTCCGCGAGTCCGGAGCCGGCGCCGAGGTGGGTGAGCAGCTGCGGGTAGTAGTTCTCGTTCCGGGCGATGGAGGTCTGCTTGATCACCACGTCCGGATGCAGTCGGGTGTACGCGTCGTACAGCCCCGCCTCCTGGTAGCCGAAGGCGCCGAAGACCCCGACCGTGAGCGTCGTCACACCGGTGCCGCCGGTGCCGCCGGCCCCGTCGTGGTCCGGTGCACAGCCGCCGAGGAGGGCCGCGGCGAGCGCGGCCGCGAGGAGGGGTCTGAGGCCTGGGCGCATGGCGACACGTTAGGGGCCGGGGCCGTCGAGGGCCGGGGACACGACGAAGGCCCGGTCTGTTTACAGACCGGGCCTTCACTCTTCAGGGTGAGTGACGGGACTCGAACCCGCGGCCACCTGGACCACAACCAGGTGCTCTACCAACTGAGCTACACCCACCATGACCGGCGGTTTACCCGAAGGTTTCCCCGACCGGCCGAGAAGAAGTCTACAGGGTCCGAGAGGGTGCTCGCGCCCGCATTGTTTTCGGTTCCTCTCGGGCGCGAGCCACGGCTCGTCCGCAGGTCAGTCGCGGGTCATTCCGCGGGCTGTACGTGCTTGGCCGCGATCTGCCGGGCGGTGTCGCTGTCCGGACCGGGCGGCGGGACGAAGATCGCCTCGCGGTAGTAGCGCAGCTCGGCGATGGACTCGCGGATGTCGGCGAGCGCCCGGTGGTTGCCGTTCTTCTCCGGACTGTTGAAGTACGCCCTCGGGTACCAGCGGCGGGCCAGCTCCTTGACCGAGGAGACATCGACGATCCGGTAGTGGAGGTAGCCCTCCAGTGCGGACATGTCACGGGCGAGGAAGCCGCGGTCGGTGCCGACCGAGTTTCCGCAGAGGGGAGCCTTGCGGGGCTCCTTCACGTGCTCGCGCACATAGGCGAGGACCTGGGCCTCGGCGTCGGCGAGGGTGGTGCCGCCCGCCAGCTCGTCGAGCAGCCCGGAGGAGGTGTGCATCGCGCGCACCACGTCGGGCATGGTCTCCAGGGCCGCGTCCGGCGGGCGGATCACGATGTCCACACCGTCGCCGAGCACGTTCAGTTCCGAGTCGGTGACCAGCGCGGCCACCTCGATGAGTGCGTCGTCCGTCAGCGAGAGCCCGGTCATCTCGCAGTCGATCCACACCATGCGATCGTTCATGCGTCCTACCTTATGGCTGATGGGCGCCCGGGGAGAGACCCCCGGACGCCCATCGGGCGCGACGGTGCGCTTCAGCTCGCGCTGCGCGGTCCCGGCAGGGCCGGGCGTCCGGAGGCGTACGCGTCCGACTGCGGCTTGCCCGGTTCGGGGGCGAGCTGCGCCGGGCGGCGGGCCGCCGCGGACGCCTGCGCCGGGACCATCGGGTCCAGGACCGTGGTCGCGGCCTCGCCCTGCGGGCGGCGGGCCCGGTAGGCGGCCCGGTACGCGGCCGGCGAGGAGCCCAGCTGGCGGCGGAAGTGCCCGCGCAGCGCCACCGGCGAGCGGAAGCCGCAGCGCCCGGCGACCTCGTCGACCGAGTAGTCCGAGGTCTCCAGGAGCCGCTGCGCCTGCAGCACCCGCTGGGTGATCAGCCACTGCAGCGGCGCGGATCCGGTCAGCGAGCGGAACCTGCGGTCGAACGTGCGCCGTGACATGTACGCGCGCGCCGCGAGGGTCTCCACGTCGAACTGCTCGTGGAGGTGCTCCAGCGCCCAGGCGACGACCTCGGCCAGCGGGTCGGCGCCGATCTCCTCCGGTAAAGATCGATCGAGGTAGCGCTCCTGACCGCCGCTGCGCCGCGGCGGGACGACCAGCCGGCGCGCCAGGGCGCCCGCGGCCTCCGTGCCGTGGTCGGTCCGCACGATGTGCAGACAGAGGTCGATGCCGGCGGCGGTGCCGGCGGAGGTCAGCACGTCCCCGTCGTCGACGAAGAGCTCCCGCGGGTCCACGTGGACCGACGGGTAGCGCTTGGCGAGCGTCGGCGCGTACATCCAGTGCGTGGTCGCCGGCCGGCCGTCGAGCAGCCCGGCCGCCGCGAGGACGAACGCGCCGGTGCACAGCCCGACGATTCTGGCGCCTTCCTCGTGCGCCCGGCGGATCGCGTCGAGCGCCTCCGGGGGCGGCGGCGAGGTGATCGACCGCCAGGCCGGCACGACGACGGTGCCCGCCCGGCTGATCGCGTCCAGTCCGTACGGCGCGGTGAGTTCGAGGCCCCCTGTGGTCCGCAGCGGGCCGTCCTCGCCGGCGCACACCAGCAGCCGGTAGCGGGGCACGCCGGCGTCCTGCCGGTCGATGCCGAACACCGAGAGCGGGATGGAGCTCTCGAAGATGGGGCCGCCGCTGAACAGCAGCACCGCGACGACTTCGCGGCGGCGGCGCCCGGAGAGTTTCCGCGCGGCCTCCGGTGCAACGGAGTCCTGGCTCATGACGCTAAGCCCCCCTCGGTGTTCGCGTCTCCCTGGTCCTGTCGCTCCTGCACGTTTCCCCTCGGTTTTGCACGAGTCCCCAGTCTTCGATACCCATGATCGAATCTACTGCGTCCCGTGGCGCCGGCGTGACAAGTTCTGCATCCGGCACATTGTCGACAAGGCAACTTGGCGCGAAGCATTCGATCACGAAGCGTTCCACTCGCGGGCCGCGCAGGGAAGTGGGTCGGACGCCGATGGCCCGTCCCCGTAGGGTGCGCAGGACGCTTCCGGGGCTTTCTTCGCTGGTGGCACCGGGGTTACGGGGTGCTTCCGGCAAGGACTCGCCGGTCAGGTGAAGTTGGCTGAAAACCTACGGGTGCGTGCGTGCGAATCCGTCAGTCCTGACGGGATTCCGGCGCCGTCTTCCGCCCCGGTTCCGTTCCGAGCGGCGCAGCAGCACCCGGCAGACCGCCGTCACCGCCGCCAGCCCGAGGGCGGTGCCCGCGGCCCCGCCCAGCGAGGTCCCGTACGCGAGCAGCACCACGGGCGCGACGACGCAGGCGAACAGCGCCCACCGGACGACGTCACCGGCGGGCTGGGCGGCGGAGGCGGACAGGGGGGCGGCCGGCGGTCCGGGCACGGAGGGGCTCCCTCGGGGTCGGGGGGTGTGACCCCGTGGCAACGAGGAGCGGAACGTTCCGGTCACTGGGCGGACGTCCGTTCGGCCTCCGTTCGGACGCCTGTAGGACACAAGCGGCATTGCCATATCGGGAGCGGCTCGTGCATGCTCCCTGGGACGCCGTGCGGAAGCCGTGCATGGGACGGGCGGCCCTGGGCAGGAGAGGAGTGTCGCCGTACCCTTGGGGGTATGGGCTTGGGAAGATGATTCCCGGACACGGCTCCGACGTCCCCCGTCGTTCCGTTCGACTGCTTCCTCGTTTCCTTCCTCAAGGACCTGATTCGCCGAGACACCGATGGCCGGTCACGAATTCCCCGAACCCGCGGACCGCAAGCGCGTCGCCGACTCCACGGTCGACCCGCTCGCGGTGGAACAGCCACGCCCGTCCTGCGACCCGGCCTTCCGGCACGGCGTCGTGGTGGGCTTCGACGGCTCCACGTCCAGTGAGCGCGCCCTCGCGTACGCGATCGGCATGGCCCGCCGCTCCGGCTCCGGCCTGATCATCGTGCACGTCGCCAACCGGCTGCCCACCACCGTCTGGGCGGGCTGCGAGCCGCCGGTCTTCGTCGACGTGCCCGATCACCGCACCGAGGTCCTCGGCCTGGAGCTGGCCTGCGCGGAGTATCTGAGCGAGGTTCCCTGGATCCTCGTCGAGCGCGGCGGTGACATCTGTCACGAGCTGGAGGAGGTCGGGCGCGAGTACTCGGCCGACGCCATCGTGGTCGGATCCACGCACGGGATCGTCGGGCGGATCTTCGGCTCGGTCGCCGGCCGCCTCGCACGCCGCGCCCAGCGGCCCGTCGTCGTCATCCCGTAACGGTCACCCCGCAGGCAGCGTCCCGTACCACCCGCGTCACCGCAGTCACTTCCCCAACTCCCTTTGTACGGCGATAAATCCCGCCATTCTCAGGTGAATTGTGTGCTTGTGAAGGGTACATAAAGAGTCACCGGAACCAGCACCCACGCAGCACAACTGCACACCTGAAGGGAGCCCGCCGTGGACAAGGACGTCGCCGCGGGAAACAGCACCTCCACACTCGGCCAGCTCGCACTCGGACTCACACTGCTCGCCTTCGGCATAGGCAGCACCGGTGTGATCGACAACGTCGCGGCGTCGAACGCCGCCTCCCTCGCCACCTGGGTCGGCGGGGTCACCCTGTTCCTCGTCGGTCTGCTCGCGCTGCGCGCGGGCAACTCCGGTGAGGGCACGGCGTATGCGGCCCTCGGCGCGTTCTGGTTCACCTGGGGCACCGCGGCGGGCGACCCGTCGTCGGCCGAGGCGACCGGGGTCTTCCTGCTGCTGTGGGCGCTGCTCGCGCTCACGCTGACGATGTCGGCGAAGGGCAGCGGACTCTTCGGACAGGGCGTGTACGGGCTGCTGTTCGTCTCCCTGCTGCTCTCCGGCGTCGCCTCGATGGCGGGCAACGACGGTCTGGGCAAGGCCGGCGGCTGGGTCGCGGCGGTGGCGGGCCTCGCGGCCTGGTACGGCGCGACGGCGGCGGTCGCGAACTGGCCGACGTCCCTGGGGCGTGCCGCGGGCCGGGGGGTGACGGCCACCGGCTGACGCGGCCCCGCCGGGCCCGCCGTTCCTGGGCGGGGGCCGCGGGCCCGGGAAAGAGAGCGGTCCCCGCGCACGGATGGTGTGCGCGGGGACCGCTCTCTTGTCCGGCCGGGCGTCCGGCTTCCGGGGACAGGCCGGAAGTGCGCCGGACGGGCTTTCCCGGCCGTGGCCGAGACGGCGGCTCCGGGGGACAGCCCGGAGCCGCGGGCCCTGGGGGACCGGCCCCCGGGGGCTGCTACTCGACCGTGACGGACTTGGCCAGGTTGCGCGGCTTGTCGATGTCGCGGCCCATGGCGAGCGCCGTGTGGTACGCGAAGAGCTGCAGC
Source organism: Streptomyces solicamelliae (assembly GCF_045348655.1). Lineage (NCBI taxonomy): Bacteria > Bacillati > Actinomycetota > Actinomycetes > Kitasatosporales > Streptomycetaceae > Streptomyces > Streptomyces solicamelliae. Next base: position 2,561,313 of record NZ_CP160404.1, on the reverse strand, counting down.
GGGATGCCCATGAGGATGGCGTCCAGCTCGTCCTCGTTCTTCGGCACGACGATGGTGTGGTCGGCCTTCTCCTGCGGCTGGTGGGCCACGGCGAGGATGCGGCCGCTGCGGGCCTTGATCTCCTCCAGGGCGGCGCGGTTCTTCTCGAGCAGGTCGTCGTCGGGGACGATCGCGACCGTCGGCAGGGCCGGCTCGATCAGGGCGAGCGGGCCGTGCTTCAGCTCGGAGGCCGGGTACGCCTCGGCGTGGATGTAGGAGATCTCCTTCAGCTTGAGGGAGGCCTCCAGGGCGACCGGGTAGCCGCGCACGCGCCCGATGAACATCATCGAGGCTGCGCCCGCGTACTCCTCGGCGAGCTTCTTGATCTCGTCCTCGTTCTGCAGGATCTCGGCGATCTGCTCGGGCAGCTTGCGCAGGCCCTCGATGATCCGCTTGCCGTCGGTGACGGACAGGTCGCGGATGCGGCCGAGGTGCAGGGCGAGCAGCGCGAAGGCGACGACGGTGTTGGTGAAGCACTTGGTGGAGACCACGCAGACCTCCGGGCCGGCGTGCACGTACACGCCGCCGTCGGCCTCGCGGGCGATGGCCGAGCCCACCACGTTGACCACGCCGAGGACGCGGGCGCCCTTGCGCTTGAGCTCCTGGACGGCGGCCAGCACGTCGTACGTCTCGCCGGACTGGGAGACCGCGATGTACAGGGTGTCGGGGTCCACGACCGGGTTGCGGTAGCGGAACTCGGAGGCCGGCTCGGCGTCCGCGGGGATGCGGGCCATGGACTCGATCAGCCCGGCGCCGATGAGGCCGGCGTGGTACGAGGTGCCGCAGCCGAGGATCTTGATGCGGCGGATGGTGCGGGCCTCGCGCGGGTCGAGGTTCAGGCCGCCGAGGTGCACGGTGGAGAAGCGGTCGTCGATCCGGCCGCGCAGCACGCGGTCGACCGCGTCGGGCTGCTCGGAGATCTCCTTGTGCATGTACGTGTCGTGGCCGCCCATGTCGTACGAGGCGGCCTCCCACTCCACGGTCTCCGGGGTCGCGGTGGTGGACGCGCCGGAGGTCGTGTAGGTGCGGAAGTCGTCGGCCTTCAGGGTGGCCATCTCGCCGTCGTCGAGGGTGACGACCTGGCGGGTGTGGGCGATCAGCGCGGCGACGTCGGAGGCGACCAGCATCTCCTTCTCGCCGATGCCGAGGATCACCGGGGAGCCGTTGCGGGCGACCACGATGCGGTCGTTGAAGTCGGCGTGCATCACGGCGATGCCGTAGGTGCCCTCGATGGCCTTGACCGCCTCGCGGACCTTCTCCTCGAGGGTCTCGGCCTGCGAGCGGGCGATGAGGTGGGTGATGACCTCGGTGTCGGTCTCGGAGGCGAAGACGACGCCGTCCGCCTCCAGCTTGGCGCGCAGCTCGGCGGCGTTGTCGACGATGCCGTTGTGGACGACCGCGACCTTGTTCTCGGGGTCCAGGTGCGGGTGCGAGTTCACGTCGCTGGGCGCGCCGTGGGTGGCCCAGCGGGTGTGCGCGATGCCGGTGGTGCCGGTGAAGCGCTTCGGGAGCTTGGCCTCCAGGTCACGGACCCGGCCCTTGGCCTTGACCATCTTCAGGCCGGACGACTTCGGGCTGGTGACGACCATGCCCGCCGAGTCGTAGCCCCGGTACTCCAGCCGCTGCAGGCCCTCCAGCAGCAGCGGAGCGACGTCGCGCTTGCCGATGTAACCGACGATTCCGCACATATAGGTGAAACCCCTCCTGGTAGTGAAGTGCTCGGCCGTCCGGGCGGTCAGCCGTAGACGATGCGGCGCAGCTGGCGGAGCGAGAGCTCCGGCGGCGCCACCGCGCGGTGCGGCAGTTCGGCCGCGATGCGTTCGAAGATCTCGGCGTTCACGGCGCCGCCGGACTGCAGTTCGCGATGGCGGCGGCGGACGAACTCCTCGGTCGTCTCGTCGAAGTACGCCAGCACGTCGAGCACCACCCGGGCGGCCTCACCGCGCGGGAGCGCGGTGCTGCGGACCAGGTGGTCGATCAGGTCGTCGTGCGACGGGCGGCGTTCGAGCACCCGGAAATACTGGGGGAGTCCCGCGAGCTTTGCAAGAATCCTGCCCGATTTCGGGCAGGCGGCCTCGCGAACCGGTCTGTGGAGCCCGAAATTGGTCTACACCTTGACGCTTGCTGGGGCGCACGGTACGCATGGTGACGGTTCGGCTACGCATCGGCTCGCATCGGTACGTATGAAAGGGACTGCCCGTGAGACAGCACAGAACGTTTCCGCGCGTGCTCGGCGCCCTGCTCCTCGTCGCGGCCGCCGGCATCTCCTGCGTCGGCGCCTCGCCCGCCGCCGGGACGGCCGCGGAACCGGTGACCCGGCCGCTCGGCCAGGTCGTCCCCGTACCCGCCTCGGTGAGCCCGGCCGGCTCCCCGTTCACCCTGACCGCCGCCACCCGCATCCGCGTCGACCGCGGCGCGGCCGGCGCGGTCGCCGTCGGCGAGTACCTCGCCGGCGTCCTGCGCCCCTCCACCGGCTACCCGCTGCCCGTCACCGACGACACCGGCCACGGCGGCATCCTGCTCAAGCTCAGCGCGCGCGACTCCGCCCTCGGCGAGGAGGGCTACCGCCTCCGCTCCGGCCGCGGCGGCGTCACCCTCACCGCCCGCACCCCGGCCGGCCTCTTCCGCGCCGTCCAGACCCTGCGCCAGCAGCTGCCCGCCCGGGTCGAGCGGCGCACCCTCCAGCCGGGCCCGTGGACCGTCGCCGGCGGCACCGTCACCGACACGCCCCGGTACGCCTGGCGGGGCGCGATGCTCGACGTCTCCCGGCACTTCTTCACCGTCGACCAGGTGAAGCGGTACGTCGACCAGCTCGCCCTCTACAAGATCAACAAACTGCATCTGCACCTCAGCGACGACCAGGGCTGGCGCATCGCCATCGACTCCTGGCCCCGCCTCGCGACCTACGGCGGCTCCACCCAGGTCGGCGGCGGGCCCGGCGGGTACTACACGAAGGACGACTACAAGGCGATCGTTGCGTACGCGGCCTCCCGCCACATGGAGGTCGTCCCCGAGATCGACATGCCCGGCCACACGAACGCGGCCCTCGCCTCGTACGCCGAACTGAACTGCGACGGCGTGGCCCCGCCGCTGTACACGGGCACGAACGTGGGCTTCAGCTCGCTGTGCGTGGCGAAGGAGGCGACGTACGACTTCGTCGACGACGTGATCCGCGAGCTCGCCGCGCTGACGCCGGGGCAGTACCTCCACATCGGCGGAGACGAGGCCCACTCCACCAGCCACGCCGACTACGCCGCCTTCATGGACCGCGTCCAGCCGGTCGTCGCGCAGTACGGCAAGACCGTCGTCGGCTGGCACCAGATCACCGGCGCGACCCCGGCGCCCGGCGCCCTCGCCCAGTACTGGGGGCTGGACCGTACGAGCGCGGCGGAGAAGGAACAGGTCGCGGCCGCCGCGCGGAACGGCACCGGCCTGATCCTGTCGCCGGCGGACCGTACGTACTTGGACATGAAGTACGACGCCGCCACGAAGCTCGGCCTCTCGTGGGCCGGCTACGTCGAGGTCCAGCGCTCGTACGACTGGAACCCGGCCGCGTACCTGCCCGGCGCCCCCGCCGAGGCGATCCGCGGCGTGGAGGCCCCGCTGTGGACGGAGACGATCTCGGAGAACGCCCACATCGACCGGATGGCCTTCCCGCGTCTGCCGGGCGTCGCGGAACTGGGCTGGTCCCCGGCGGAGACGCACGACTGGGACTCCTACAGACTGCGCCTCGCGGCACAGGGCCCGCGCTTCGAGGCGCTCGGGATCGACTACCACCGCTCGCCCCAGGTCCCCTGGTCATAGGCCCTGTTCGGGGGTCAGCCGGGTGGCGGGGCTCTGCGTGCGCGGCGGGGCGGTGGCACGGAGACTGACGGCATGTCCGTGCCAAGCGAGGAGCCGTCCCGGCCGGCGTCGGCACCGTCCCGCCCTGCGCCGGCGTCGGCACCGTCCCGCCCGGCGTCGGCGTCGACGATGGCGTCCTTCCTGAGCAGGGCGGCGTACGTGGTGGCGCCGGGGACGGCCGTCATCGGCCTGCTGTACTACTTCGCCAGCGTGTACACCGACTCCTACTACGCGGCCTTCGGCGTGCCGTCGTCCGACCTCCAGCTCTCCGTCCAGGCCTACCTGGCCAAGAGTCCCGAGGCGGTCTTCGGCCCCGTGTGGTTCCTGCTGGTCTGCGGACTGACGGTGCTGCTGGTGCTCGGCCGGGTCGGCCACGTGCTGGCCCGCCCCGGGAACGAGAAGCGGCGAGCGGCGGTGTGCTGGTGGTTCCTCGTCGTCGGTCTCCTCCTGGTCCTCCTGGGGTTCCCCGTCTTCTTCGGCCGGCGGATTCCCACACCCCTCCCCGACTCCTGGTGGGGGACGCCGTTCGTCCCTCCCTTCATGGTGGCTCTGGGCGCCACCATGGCGTTCTTTGCCGTGCAGCAGCGTCTCCAGCACAGCGTGGACGAGGACGACGGCCCGCGCGACGAGACCGCCGACCGGTTGTGGTCCGCGGGCGGCGCCCTGTTGATCGGGCTGCTGGCCATGAGCGTGTTCTTCGGCGTCTCCCGGTACGTCGCCGAGTCCGGGAGGACCGATGCCTGGACGGCCATCGAAGGGGGGCACACGGGGAGCCTGCCCGTCGTGGTCTACTCGCAGGTCCCGCTCATCCATCACGCGAAGAACATCAAGGACAAGGACATGGGCGCCGACAAGGGCCCGTACCGGTACGAGTACCGGGGGTTCCGCCTGCTCGTGAAGTCCCCGTCGCGCTTCTACCTCGTGTCCTACGCCTCGCGGTACGAGGACCACCTGACGGTCGTGCTGCCCGACAACGAGACCATGCGCGTGGAGATGACCTCGCCCGTCAAGTGAACCGGGGCCCTGATCCGGCGGGCCGGCCTAGGTCGGGTCGGGGGCCGTGGGGTCGGTGGGATCTGTGGGGTCGGTCGGGTCCGTCGGATCGGTCGGGTCTGTGGGGTTGGTCGGGTCCGTGGGATCGGTGGGGTCGGTCGGGTCTGTGGGGTCGGTCGGGTCCGTGGGGTCCGTCGGGTCGGTCGGGTCGGTGGGGTCGGTCGGGTCGGTGGGGTCCGTGGAGTCGGTCGGACCAGTGGACTCTTCGTCGATCGTCTCCCCGGAGAAGGGCACGGTGAGCGTCTCGCCCTGTGAGGTCTCGACGGTCATCACTCCGCTGTAAGGGCCCGCCACGGAGGCCGTGACCGTGAGGGTCATCACGCAGGACCCGCCGGGCGGGACCTCGCCAGAGCAGGCGCGGGGATTCGCCGCCGCCTGCACACCGTCGCCGTCGGTGCTCGTGAACACATTCACGACGGAGAGGTTCTGGTCGGAATCGTTCTGGACCTTCACTGATGCGCGCGCTTCGCGGCCCACCTTTGCGGTCGGCACGCGGACGGGGGCGGACTGGCCGCCGCCCTTCCCTGGGAAGAGTGTGCTGCCCGCTTCCGGCGTGTGTGTCGGCGAGTCCGTCTCACCGCCCTGCTGTGCGCTCCCGCTCCCGCAGGCGGCCGACGCGACGAGGGCGGCGATCACTGCTGCTTCCGCCATGCCACGGGCGAGTCGATTCCTCACGGCGTCAGCACCTCCGTTCCCGGCCGGCGGATCCGGCCCGACGTCACCCTTCCCCGGCGACGCTGAGTAGCCGCCGAGTTCCCTCTCGTGACGCAAAGTGATCGCCTGAATGGAGGGGGCCGTGCTTCGGGGAGCGGAAGACGGAGCCTGCGGTCCGGGGGGACCGTACCCCCGGACCGCAGGCTGGTTCGGGTCAGGCGAACCGGGCGATCGGGTTCGCCAGGTCGCCGACGAGCTGCAGGGCGCCCGACGGGTCCGCCAGGTCGACCATCTGCTTGTTGTTGCGGAGCTGAAGGCGGTTCAGGGCGGAGAGGGCGAAGGTCTCCGTGAACATGTCGTACTGGGCGAACTTCTCCGCCAGCTCCGGCTTCGACGCCTGATAGGCATGCACGCAGGACGCCACCGTCGACCAGAAGGCGTCCTCGTCCACGACGCCCTCCGCGGCCAGGGTGGCTCCGAGGAAGCGGAAGAAGCAGTCGAAGACGTCGGTGAAGACCGACAGCAGCTTCATGTGCTCCGGGACCTCCGCCCGGATCCGCTCCACCGCCGGCGGAAGGACCGCGTCCGGGTCCATCACGCAGATCTCCTCGGCGATGTCCTTGAACACCGCGCGGACCACCGCGCCGCTCTCGTCCAGGACCAGGATCACGTTCTCGCCGTGCGGCATGTACACCAGGTCGTAGGCGTAGAAGCTGTGCAGCACCGGGAGGAGGTACGCGTCCAGGTACCGGGCCAGCCACTCCTTCGGGGGCAGGCCCGACCGGCGGATCAGGGCCGCCGCCAGCGACCTGCCCTCGTGGTCCACGTGCAGCAGCGACGCCATGGTCGCCAGGCGCTCGCCCTTCCCGAGCGAGGCCACCGGGCTCTCGCGCCACAGCGCGGCCAGCATCTTGCGGTACGGGGAGTAGCGGTCCGTCGCGGCCTCGTACTCCAGGTGCCGGTAGCCGACCGCCGCCCGCTCGCGGATGATCGAGAAGCGGGCCTCCTTGAGGACCGGGTCCGCCTCGATCAGTCCGGCCAGCCAGTCGTTGATCGCCGGCGTGGCCTCCATGTAGGCGGCCGAAAGCCCGCGCATGAAGCCCATGTTGAGCACGGACAGGGCCGTCTTGACGTAATGCTTCGTCGGAGACGACGTGTTGTAGAACGTGCGGATCGACTGCTGGGCCAGGTACGCGTCGTCGCCCTCGCCCAGGTACACCAGGCGCTCCTGCGCGACCTCGGCCGCGAAGGTGACGGACAGCTTGTTCCACCACTGCCAGGGATGTGCCGGGATCAGGAGGTAGTCGGCCAGGTCCAGGCCGCGCGAGGCCAGCGTCTCGGCGAAGCCGTCGACCGCGTTGTCGCCCAGTTCCGCCCGGATGAACGCGTCGTACTCGATGTCCGCGCCCGCCGTGAACGTCGCGCGGTCGCGCCGCGCGGCCAGCCAGATCAGGTGGATCGGGGAGGCGGCCTCCGGCGCGTACGCGCGGTACTCGTCCACACCGAAGCCGAGCCGGCCGTTGTTGGCGACGAAGCAGGGGTGGCCCTCGGTCATCCCCGTCTCGATCGCCTGGAAGTCGGCGCGGGCCAGCTCGGCGGCCGTGACGGGCGGCTTGGTCGACTTGTACGCCGTGCCGGCCAGGGTGGACGAGATCTCCTCCAGATACACCGGCAGGATCTCGTCGCTCAGGCCCAGCGCCTGCCGCAGTTCGGTGATGAACTGCAGCGCGTCCAGCCCCAGTTCCTCGCCATTGCGCAGACGGGTGATCGACGCGGCGTCGACCTGCCAGTGGTCGAGGGCGTACCGGTCCGCGGTGAAGCGGTACTCGGTCGCGCCGTCGTCCGACAGCACGCGGTACGTGCCGTCCCCGAGGTCCTCCGGCGTCAGCAGCCGCTCGTGCGCGAACTCGGCGAGACCCTTGCGGATCAGCGCCCGGTTCGCGTCCGCCCAGCGCTCGGGGGTGAGGTGTGCGACGGGGTTCATACGGCGGCTCCCACGGCTGCCTCGAACTGTGCCCGCGTGCAGAAGCTCAGCAGCGCCCGCTTCTCCGGCTTCTCGATCTCCCGCTCCGGAACGAACCCCACCGCCTCGTTCAGCGCGTGCACCGCCTTGTTGCGGACGTCCGGCTCGACGACCACGCGGGCCGTCGCCGGGTCGGCGAACAGCTCCCGCATCACCTCGGTGATCACCATGCGGGTGAAGCCGTGCACCGGGGTGTCGCTGGGCGCGACCAGGAAGTGCATGCCGACGTCCCCGGGCTGCGGCTCGTACAGGCCGACCAGCTCGAGGTGCGCCGGGTCGTAGCGCTCCATGAGGACCGCGGGCTTCTCGTCCACGAGGCCGATGAAGGCCTGGTGGTGCGGGTCGGCGGCGAAGCCCATGTACTCGCGCTCGACGTCCTCCAGTTTCGCGTCCTGCATCATCCAGAAGGCGGCCTTGGGGTGGGTGACCCAGGGGTGGATCAGCTCCGCGTCCTTGAGCGGATCGAGGGGGCGGAAACGTACGGTCATACGGCGAACTCCTGGAACGCGATGGTCTTCTCTACGGGGTAGTGCTCGCGGCCCAGCAGCTCGCGGACCAGGTAGGCGTTGCGGTAGGCGCCCATGCCCAGGTCGGGGGAGGTGATGGAGTGCGTGTGGACGCCGGCGTTCTGGAGGAAGACCGCGCCGCCCGTCGTGTCGATCGAGTAGTTGCGGGCCACGTCGAAGCGGCCCTGGCCGTCCCAGCGGAGCCGGTCGCGGACCGGCTCCAGGAAGGCGGGGACGGCGTACTTGTAGCCGGTGGCGAGGATCAGGCCCTCGGTCTCCAGGGTGAAGTCCTTCTCCTGCTCCTCCTGGCGGAAGCCGAGCGCGTACGTGCCCGTGGTCTCGTCGTACGAGGCGGTCCGCAGGGCCGCGTTGGTGAGGAGGCGGGTGGGGACCGGGCCGGCCAGGTTCTTCTGGTAGAGCAGGTCGAAGATCGCGTCGATCAGTTCGCCGTCGATGCCCTTGAACAGGCCCTTCTGCTCCGTCTCCAGGCGGTAGCGGGTCCGCTCGGGCAGCGCGTGGAAGTAGTCCACGTACTCCGGAGAGGTCATCTCCAGGGTGAGCTTGGTGTATTCGAGGGGGAAGAAGCGAGGGGAGCGGGTGATCCAGTTCAGCTTGTAGCCGTGGACGTCGATCTCGCTCAGCAGGTCGTAGTAGATCTCGGCGGCGCTCTGACCGCTGCCGACGAGAGTGATCGACTTCTTCTTCTGGAGCTCCTCCTTGTTCGGGAGGTAGCGCGAGTTGTGGATCGCGTCGCCGCCGAGGCCCCGGCAGGACTCGGGGACGTACGGCGGGGTGCCGGTGCCCAGGACCAGACGGGCCGCGCGGAACGTTTCCCCGGAGTCGGTGGCGACGACGTACTGCTCGGCCGTCTCGTCGTACGTCACCTTCGTGACGGTCGTCGAGAAGCGGATGCTGTTCAACTTCTCGGCGGCCCAGCGGCAGTAGTCGTTGTACTCGGTGCGCAGCGGATAGAAGTTCTCACGGATGTAGAACGAGTACAGCCGGCCGCGCTCCTTCAGGTAGTTGAGGAAGGAGTACGGGGACGTCGGGTCGGCGAGGGTGACCAGGTCCGACATGAACGGCGTCTGGAGGTGGGCGCCCTCCAGGAACATCCCGGAGTGCCACTCGAAGTGCGGCTTGGACTCCAGGAAGACGCCGTTCAGCTCGTCGAGCGGCTCGGTCAGACAGGCGAGGCCGAGGTTGAAGGGGCCGAGCCCGATGCCGATGAAATCAAGAGGCTGCGTGGACAAGGGTCTCTCCCAGGTACTGCTCGGCGTGGCCGGCGATCAGATCAAGGACGGCGGCGATGTCGGACACCGTCGTCTCGGGGTTGAGCAGGGTGAACTTCAGGTACTGGCGGCCGTCGACCTTCGTCCCGGCGACCACGGCCTCCCCGGAGGCGAACAGGGCCTTGCGGGCGTGGAGGTTGGCGCGGTCGATCTCGGCGGGCGAGGTGGCGTCCGCGGGGATGTAGCGGTAGACCAGGGTGGACAGCTGCGGCTGGACGACCACGTCGTAGCGCGGGTCGGCGGCGAGCAGCTCGAAGCCGGCGCGGGCGAGGTCGCAGACCTCGTCGAAGAGCTCGCCGACGCCGTCGGCGCCCATCACGCGCAGCGTCATCCACAGTTTGAGGGCGTCGAAGCGGCGGGTGGTCTGGAGCGACTTGTCCACCTGGTTGGGGATCTGCTCGGCGACCGTGGTGGGGGTCCCCCCTGCTCGAGCGGAGCCGAGATCCTGGGGGAGGGGGTTGAGGTAGTCGGCGTGGTACGTGGCGTGCCGCAGGGTGGCGCCGTCGCGGACCAGGACGGCGGAGGAACTCACCGGCTGGAAGAAGGACTTGTGGTAGTCCACGGTGACCGAGTCGGCGCGCTCGAAGCCGTCGAGGAGATGACGGCGGGTGCGCGAGGCGAGGAGTCCGCAGCCGTAGGCGGCGTCGACGTGCATCCAGGCGCCGTACTCGTCGGCCAGCGCGGCGATCTCGGGCAGCGGGTCGATGGAGCCGAAATCGGTGGTGCCGGCGGTGGCGACGATCGCCATCGGGACCAGGCCCTCGGCGCGGCAGGCGGCCAGTTCGGCGGCGAGGACCACGGACTGCATCCGCTTCTCGCGGTCGACGGGAACGGGGATGACGGCCTCGCGGCCGAGGCCGAGCAGCTGGGCGGACTTCTGGACGCTGAAGTGGCTGCACTCGGAGGTGAAGATCCGCAGCTTCAACAGGTCCGCCGTCTTGGCCTCCTCGCGGGCCAGCAGCAGTGCCTGGAGGTTGGACTGGGTGCCGCCGGAGGTGAACACGCCGTCGGCTGCCGGGCCGAGGCCGATGCGGCCGGCCGTCCAGTCGATCAGTCGGCGCTCGATGAGGGTGGCGCCGGCGCTCTGGTCCCAGGTGTCGAGGCTGGAGTTGACCGCGGAGAGCACCGCTTCGCCGAGCACCGCCGGGATGACGACCGGGCAGTTGAGGTGGCCCAGGTAGCGGGGGTGGTGGAAGTACACCGCGTCGCGGAGGTAGACGTCCTGCAGCTCGTCCAGGGCGGCGGAGGTGTCCCCGAGTGGCCGGTCCAGGTCGACGGCGTCGATGACGGGGGCCAGTTCCTGGGGCGTGATGCCGGTGAACGGCCGTCGCGTGGCGGCGAGTCGGTCCGCCACCCGCTCCACTCCTTCGGTGACGGAGCGACGGTAGCGGTCCGCCGTCGAGTCGTTGAGCAGGTGCGAGCGCATGGGGATGGGTCCTCCGGACGTGGAGAGGGGCGAGGGGGTTGGCGTGAAGTAAGGTTAGCCTAACCTAACTTCACTCGCAACGGCCCCTCGCCCCCTTGGTGGGTGGTGAGTTGTCCGGGTTCGGGTGTCTTCTACTCCTCCTCGGGAGCCTCGCGCAGGGCGTCCTCGGACAGGCCCCTGCGCCAGTAGCCGACGAAGGTGACCCGCCGCTTGTCGATGCCGCGCTCGCGCACGAAGTGGCGGCGCAGCGCCTTGATCGCGCCGGACTCGCCGGCGATCCACACGTACGGGTCCGCGCCCGGCAGTTCGGCCGCCGCGACCGCCTCGACGGCGGACGGCGCGCCCTCCTCGCGGACGAGCCAGGTGACGGTGGCGTCGGCCTCGGTGGCCAGGTCCATGCGGTCGCCGGAGTACGGCACCTCGAGGAACACGTGCGCGCGGGTCTCGGCCGGCAGCCACTCCAGGATCGCGGAGGCGGCGGGCAGGGCCGTCTCGTCCGCCCAGATCAGCACGGAGTCGGCGTCGTCGGGGAGCTGGAAGCGGACCCCGGTGTTCTGCGCGACCGCGGGCCCGAGCAGGACGACCCGGTCGCCGGGCTTCGCCTGCTGGGCCCAGCGGCAGGCGGGGCCGACGCCCGCTGCGTCAGCAGCTGATGTCGCTGTATGGACGGCGAAGTCGATGTCGACCTCCGCCGGGTCGGTGCGCTGCTCGCGGACCGTGTACGAGCGCATCACGGCGCGCTCGTCGGCCGGCATCGCGCGCCAGGCGCCCAGGATCGCGTACATGTCCGGGTCGTCGAGCGGCGGCAGGACGGGCGCGTCCTGGCCGGGGTGCGGCAGGAAGAGGGAGAGCGACTGGTCGCGCCCCCCGGAGGCGAACCGCTTGAGGTCCGGGCCGGTGAAGGTGACACGGACCAGGGACGGGCCGAGCCGCCGCGTCCGGTCGACCTGGAGGGAGAAGAACTGGAACGGGGCGGTCTCGGCGGGCGTCATCGGGGTCAGGCCACCTTCGTCGCGTTCTCGAGCGCCTTGGCCAGGTCCTCCAGGAGCGGGGCGCACTTGGCGTACGAGTAGACGGGCTCGGTCACGCGCGGGATGACCTGGCCGGCCTTGACGGCGGGCAGCGCGGCCCAGGTCGGCTTGGCCTTCAGGGCCTCCGGCTGCAGGGCCGAGGTGCGGTTGTCGAGCATGATGATGTCGGCCGCGTACTTGTCGACCTGCTCCCAGCTCAGGCCCTCGAACCAGCCGCCCTGGTCGAGCTTGGTCGGGACGACCAGGTTCACGCCCAGCTCCTTGAAGTAGAGCGTGTCGGTCGGGCGGACCGGGGTGGAGACGTAGAAGAGGTCGGGGGAGCCGGAGCCGATCAGGACCTTGATGTCCTTCTTGCCCTGGGCGGCCTTGCGGACGCGCTCGGCGGCGGCCTCGAAGCGGGCCTTGTCGGCGAGGATCTGCTTGGTCTTCACGTCCGCGCCGAGCGAGGCGGCGAGGTCGGCGTGCCGCTGGAGCACGGCCGGCATGGACTTGTCGGCGGCCCAGAGGGCGACGGACGGGGCGATCTTGAGGATCTTGTCCTTCTGCTCGGCCGGGACGTACCAGAGGTCGTTCTTCTCCCACATGTCGGTGATGAGGACCTCGGGCTCGAGCTTGAGGTACTCCTCGATCTTGAACTCGCCCCAGACGTTGCCGATGACCTTGACCTTGGCGATGTCGAGGTCGCCGGCCTGGACGTCCGGCTTCTTCTCCTTGGTCTTCGGGTCTTCGACGTAGGTCGGGCCGAAGACGCCCTTGACCTCGATGCCGAAGTCCTTGAGGGCGGCGGCGGTGCCGGTGAAGGCGACGATGTTCTTCGGGGTGGACTTCGTCTTCACGACCTGGCCGCGGTCGTCCTTGAACTCCCAGGCGCCGGACTTCTCCGACGCTTTGCCGGCGTCCTTCGTGTCGGTACCGCAGGCTGCGAGTGCGGCGCCGAGCCCGAGGGCGCTGCCGGCGGCGAGCAGGCCGCGACGGGTGAGGTGGGTGGCTCGGGCGTTGCTGGGCATGGCGGTTCCGCTCTCGTGCGCTGGGTCGAAGTCGAGGGTAGGTTAGCCTAACCTCACCGCTACTTGTCCAGAGGGTGATCGGGGGCCGGAACGCAAGGGTGGGGCGGAGCGCCGCGCAGCACGGGGGTGAAGAAGCGCGGCACTCCGCCCCATCCGGGTGAGGGCGTGCAGGCCGTGGCGCGCCCACGATGGCAGTGTGGCCGCAGGGGCTCGAGGGCCACTGACGGCCCGTCGGAGCCTCGCTCCAGCCGCCTTCGAGGGCCGTTCCCTAGCTTCGCTGCCGACCCGGACGGCGAAGGGAGACCCCGTGGGACGGTCCAGGAAGTGGTTGCGCCGGCTGTGGCGGGACGCGGAGGTGGGGCTGGCCGCGCTGGGGCAGGGATTCGGCCTCTACACGACCCCGGAGTGCTACGGCTACGTCGTCCTGCCCTCCGCCGAGCCGTTCCCGGAGCGGATGACTCCCCAAGAGGCCGCGCTCTGGGCCGAGTTGGGGGAGGTGTGGCGGGAGCTTGAGCCGGAGCTCAGGACGATGCGATCACAACCGCCGACGCCACGTCCGCATCATGAGTGAGCGACAGATGCCATGAGGAGATGCCGAGTTGGCCGGCCAGGGCGGCGACACCGCCCCGTACGTGCAGGGCGGGCCGGCCGTCGGGCCCGGTGTGCACCTCCACGTCGTGCCAGCGCAGACCGCCGGGCGCGCCGAGGCACTTCGCCACGGCCTCCTTGGCCGCGAACCGCGCCGCCAGGGAGGCCGTCGCCCTGCGCGCACCGGACGGCCCCACGAGCTCCGCGGGGGTGAACAGCCGGTCGGCGAGGCCGGGGTTCCGCTCCAGCGCGAGCCCGAACCGCGTGATCGCCGCCACGTCGATCCCGACCCCGGCGATGGGCGGCCCCGCGGGGGCGGCCTCGGCCTTGAACGCCCGCCCCAGTCGCCGCCCGATCCCGGTGAATATGCGGACACCCCGCCTGCTGTCGTCACGTCGCATGCCCCGCAGGGTCGCAGTCCCGACTCGACGCCGACTCGAAGGACCGGAGTGCCGCGGCGGCTGAGTACGATCGCCTACGCCGGTCTGAGTACGCGAGCGGTCGCCCGCCGCACGGGGCGCCGGAAGGGTGGGGCGCATGCGCCGACTGCTGCTGCTCGTCCCGCTGTTGCTGCTGTTCGCCGCCGCCTGCGGGGTGCTGCTGGAGACCCCCGAGGCCAAGGCGGAGGACGCCGCGCGGGAGGTGGCCACGAGGGCGGGCGAGCGGCTGTCCAGCCAGCGTCCGCGCACGGCCGAGGAGGTCGGGTACTCCGCCTCCCGCATCGACGGGGTGGAGGTGCTGCGGGTCACGGGCACCGATACGCACGACGGGGACGGCGTCGACGTGGTCATCCGCACGTCCGGCACGGCTCAGGACGGTTGGGACGGCCAGGACATGGTCACCGTGCGGCCCTGTTTCGCGGTGCGGGTGTCGCCCAAGGCGGAGTGGGGCGAGGAGCCCGACTACGTCGACTGCCCGGACAACCCTCCGCTGACCTTCGCCCCGCCGCCCGAACCGCCCGAGCTTCCGTACGAGGAGCTCCGCGCGAAGCTCCCCCGGGTGCCGAAGGGCGGCCGGGCGGACGAGGCCGAGGTGCGCCGTACGGTCGCCGCCCTGGACATGGATCCGGCGATCGTCACCGAGGTGAAGGCGGACGGAGGTCGGGTCGGCGTCCTCCTGCTGGTCAGGGGCAACGGATTCGACGCGCAGGACTGCCTCCTCGCCCGCGTCGAACCCGGCGCCACCGAGGTGTGGGTGCCGTCCCGGATCCAGCGCATGCCCGGAGAGGGCGGCTGCTCCGTCGGCAACGCCCTGGACCCGGCTCCGCCCCCGCACTGATGCGGGGCCGCTCGCTCAGGCGGCCCTCGTCTTCGCCTCCGGAGTGCCCGGCCTGCCCCCAGGGCCACCGGGGCCGCCCGGACCCCTCGCCTCCAGCCTGTCGTCCTTCATCAGCAGGGCTGGGATCAGGGCGACGAGCAGGACCGGGACCGCCGAGAGGAAGACCGTGCCGAGCGCGTTGCCGTACGCCTCGGCCACCTGCGGGTTCGTCCGCGACGGGTCCCAGGTGCCGGCCGTGACCGACTGCGCCGTGTCGGCGGGGAGCAGGCGGGTGGCCTCGGTGGCCAGGCGGGTGTTGAGGAGGGCGCCGAAGACCGTGGCGCCGAAGGCCGTGCCCAGGTTGCGGGCCAGGCCGACCGTGGAGGTGCTGACGCCCAGGTGCGCGCGGGGGGAGGTGCTCTGGGCGACCAGCGTGGTGACCTGGGACGAGAGGCCGACCCCTACGCCCATGACCGCCAGCAGCGTGGCGACCTTCGCCGGGGTCGCGTGCGCCGTGTCCAGGGACATCAGCAGCGCCGCCACCGCGGCCAGCGCCGTGCTCGCCACCGGGAACCACTTGTAGCGGCCGGTCCTGCCGATGATCTGGCCCGCCACCACCGTCGCCACCGCCATGCCGATCATCGCCGGCAGGAACAGCAGGCCCGTCTGCGAGGCGCTCGCCCCGGTCACCGTCTGCAGGAACAGCGGCACGAAGTTGACGCAGCCGAAGAACGCGAAGCTCACCGCGAAGGCCACCGTCACGCAGATGGCGAACGTGCGGTCGCCGAAGAGCGCGAGGGGGACGATCGGTTCCGGGGCCTTGCGCTCGCGCAGGACCCAGGCGACCGCCAGGACCACCGCCGCGGCTCCCAGGGCGAGCACCCGTGCGTCCGTCCAGCCCTCGCGGCCCGCGAAGTCCGTGGCCAGCACGAGGGCTGCGATCAGCAGGGTGAGCAGCGCCGTGCCCGGGTAGTCGATGCGCGGCCGGGTGGCCGGGCGCGGGCCGGCGGGCAGCAGCAGGCGGAGGCCGGCCAGGGCGAGCAGGCCGAGCGGGATGTTCACGTAGAAGATCCAGCGCCAGCCGAGCTGGTCGGTCAGGACGCCGCCCACCAGCGGTCCCGCCAGGTTCGCGAGCACCATCACACCGGCGAAGAAGCCCTGGTACCTGGCGCGTTGCCGCGGCGGCATCAGGTCGCCGAGCACCGCGAACGCGCTCACCTGCAGCCCGCCGCCGCCGAGGCCCTGCAGGGCGCGGTAGGCGATCAGCTCGCCCATGGAGTCGGCGGCGCCGCACGCCGCGGAGCCCACCAGGAAGATGACGACCGCGGAGAGGTACACGGTCCGGCGGCCGAACAGATCGCCGAGTTTGCCGTAGATCGGCATGGCCACGCTGAAGGTGAGCATGTACGCGGTGAAGGTCCAGCTGTACAGATCGAGGGCGCCCAGTTCGGCGGTCAGCCGGGGGCCCGCGGTCGCGACGATCGACTGGTCGAGCATCGACATCGCGCTCGTCAGCAGCAGCGCGGCGAGGAGCAGGGGGAACCGTGGCGGCAGAGGGCGCTCGGGCGCGGCGCCGGGGGCCCGCCCCTGGGGGCGGCCCGGGCTGGGTCCGGTCATCGTCGTTCCTCCAAGGTGAGACGCACGTAGATTTGTTCATCAATTACATGCTTTCCTCATATGATTGCCCTCGGTAGCGTAACCTCGCAACCGGGCTCCGGCAGTGAGGTTCCGGAGGCTTCCTGGTGAGCGGCCGTGGTCCGGTTCTTGTCGAGTGCAGCTCAAGCGGAAGTCAAGTGATCCACCTCACGCTCACGAAGTGCATCAGGCCGTAGGAGATGCAAGCCACGGGAGGGGCAGTGCTGCAGATCGGGTTACTGGGAACCCTGCAAGTCGTGCACGACGGCGTGAACGTGACGCCCTCCGCTCCAAAGGTCCGACAGGTCCTCGCCCTGCTGGCGCTGCGCGCCAACAGCACCGTTCCACTGCACCAGCTCGTGGAGGAGCTCTGGGAGGAACGACCACCGTCCAGCGCGGCCACCACGCTCCAGACGTACATCTACCAACTGCGCAAGCTGCCCGGCCTCAGCCTGGAGACGACGCCCGGCGGCTACCGGCTGTCGGTGCCCCAGGGCTGCCTGGACAGCATGCGCTTCACCGAACTCGCCGACCTCGGGCGCACGGCCATGGAGGAGGGCGCGGTCACCGAGGCCGCCGACCTGCTCCACCGGGCCCTCGCCGTCTGGCGGGGGCCCGCTCTGTCCGACCTCACCCCCGGCCCCATCGTCGGCATCGACGCGCTGCGGCTGGCGGAGCAGCGGTACGAGGTCCTGGAGGAGCGCATCGACGCCGACCTCCTCCTCGGCCGGCACCACCGGCTGATCAGCGAACTGACCGCGCTCGCGGCGGACAACCCCACGCGTGAGGGGCTGCACGCCAAGCTCATGCTGTCGCTCTACCGCGCGGGCCGGCGGCCGGACGCCCTGGAGGTCTTCCAGCGCATCCGCCGGGTCCTCATCCGGGAACTCGGCCTGGAGCCCTGCTCGGAGCTGCAGTGGCTGCACCAGCAGGTGCTCGCCGGGGACCGCGGCCTCGACCTGCCCGCCGGCCGGGCGACCGTCCACGCCGCGCCGGAGGTCCGGCCCCCGGTGAAGCTCCCCGCCGACGCCCCGCTCATCGGCCGCGACACCGAACTCGCCCGCGTCGGGCGTATGTTGTGCGAACCCGCGGCCCAGGGCCCCAAGTGCGTCTGCGTCGCCGGCGCGCCCGGCGTCGGCACCACGTCCTTCACCGTCGCCCTCGCCCACCGGCTCGGCGAGGCCTTCCCGGACGGCCGGCTGTACGTGTCGTTCGGCGACCCGGCCGCTCCCCGCCGGGTCGAGGACGTCCTCGGCGAACTGCTCGAAGCCGTCGGGCATGCCCGCTCCGCGCTGCCCGACGGCCGGGCGGAGCGGGCCGCCCTGCTCCGCGCATGGACCGCCGGCCGCCGGGTGCTGCTCGTCGTCGACCACGTGGCCGCGGCCCACCAGGTCGCCGACCTGCTCCCGGAGGACTCCGGCTCCGCCGTCCTCGTCGCCGGCTACCGGCGGCTGTGCGGCGGGCACTTCGGCGCCCCGGTGGACCTCCTGCCCATCGGGCCGGAGCAGGCGCAGGAGCTGTTCCTCGGCGCGCTCGGCCGGGACCGGCTGCTCGGCGAGGACTCCTCGCGCACCCTGCTGGACCTGTTCGGCGGGCTGCCCGGCCCGATGGCCGAGGCCGTGGGCCTGCTGGAGCTGAGACCCCACTGGTCGGTGCGGCAGCTCGTCGACTGGATGGGCCGCGACCGGCCCGCCCCCACCGGCCAGCGCCCGCACCCGTTCCACCACGTGCGCCGCCGCTGCGGCGGGCTCGACCCGCGGGTCGGCGACGCCCTCGCCAAACTGGCGGGCGAGGCCGACGACGTACTGACGGTGGAGGAGGCCGCCCGGATCCTCGGCGGCAACGCGGACCTCGCCGAGGAACTCCTGGAGGAACTGGTCGAGTTCTTCCTGCTCGAGGTGGACCTCGTCCGCGACGGCTCCTCCGAGCGGTTCTTCCAGTACCGGATGCCGCCGCTGCTCCGCATGGCCCTGCGCACGGTCCCGGTGGGCGCGCCGGCCTGACCCGTGACGACCGCGCGTGGTGGGGGCACCCCGGTCCGGGGCGCCCCTACCACGCGTACCGCTCACAGGTCCACGCTGTCCCCGTGCTCCAGGAGCCAGGTGTTGACCTGCAGCGCCATCTCGATGTTCATCCGGTGCAGCCAGTCCTGCGCGTGTGCCTCGCCCTCCGGGCCGGTGACCGCGCGGGCCTTGTCCAGGTCGAGCAGCGGCCGCACCGGGGAGGCCGGGTCGGCGAGCACCTCGGCGAACTCGGCGTGCAGGGCCTTGGTGTACGTGGCGTCCTGGCTCACCGGGAACGGCGCCTTCGGCCGCTCCAGGACCTGCTCGGGCAGCAGGTCCGCCACCGCCGCCCGCAGCAGGCTCTTCTCCCGGCCGTCGAAGGTCTTCAGCTCCCACGGGATGTCGTAGGCGTACTGGACGAGACGGTGGTCGCAGAACGGCACCCGGACCTCCAGGCCGGAGATCATGCTGAGCCGGTCGTTGCGCTCCAGGAGCCGGGGCAGCCAGTGCGTCAGGTGCAGGTGGCAGATCTCCCGCGCACGGCGGGCCTCCGGGGACTCGCCGGGCAGCCGCGGGATGTCCGCCATGGCCTGGGAGTACCGCTCCGCGTAGTACGCGGGCATGTCGAGACGGGCGGCGAAGGCGGGCGACAGCAGCCCCTGGCCCAGCCCGTCGCGGGTCCCCGGGTGCCACTGCTCGAAGGCCACCCACGGGAACTGCGCCTCGTCGGCCAGGTCCGGGATGTGCACCCAGCTGTAGCCGCCGAAGATCTCGTCGGCGCTCTCCCCGGTCAGCGCCACCTTCGAGTGCCGGCTCACCCCGGCGAACGCCCGGTACGTGGAGGTGTCCATGTCGCCGAACGGCGCGGGCACGTCCTGCGCGCGCAGCACCCCGCGCCGGGCCGCCGGGTCGATGAGGTCGGCGGTGGTCAGCTCGATCTCCAGATGGTCCGCGCCGATGTGCTCGGCGACCGCCCGTGCGTAGGGGGCGTCGGGGGCGCTGCGCACCAGGTCGGCCTTGAAGTCGTCGCTGTACCCGCTGTACGTGACGGTGGTGGTGCGGATCCGCTCGCCGCCGGAGCCGCGGCGGGCGCGGGCGGCGAGCGCGGCGACGGCGCTGGAGTCCAGACCGCCGGAGAGCAGCACGCTCAGCGGCACGTCGGAGACCAGCTCGCGGGCGACGCTGGCCTCCAGCAGCTCGCGCACGGCCGTGACCGTCTCCTCCAGGGAGTCCTCGTGCGGCCGCGCCTCCAGCCGGAAGTACCGGCGCAGGGACATCCCGCCGTCCGCGCCGTACGTCAGGGTGTGGCCGGGCGGCAGGTCGCGGATGTCGCGGTACACGCTCTCGCCCGGGGCGCGGGCCATCGAGAACAGCACCCGCAGCCCGTCGAGGTCCACGGCCGGCCGCACCGCCGGATGGGCCAGCAGCGTCTTGGGCTCGGAGCCGAAGACCAGGCCGTGGGCGGTGGGCGCGTAGTACAGGGGCTTGATGCCGAACCGGTCCCGGGCGAGGAACAGGCTCCGCCGGCGCGGGTCCCACACGGCGAAGGCGAACATGCCCTCCAGGCGCTCCACGCACCGCTCGCCCCACTCCAGATAGGCGTGCAGCACCACCTCGGTGTCGCTGCGGGTGCGGAACCGGTGGCCGAGACCGGCCAGTTCGGCCCGCAGCTGCGGGAAGTTGTAGACCTCGCCGTTGTACGTGAGGACCGCGGCGGGGCGGGCCTGCGACGCGTCGGCGTCGGACATGGGCTGCGCGCCGCCGGCCACGTCGATCACGGCGAGCCGGGTGTGGATCAGCGTGGCGTACGGGTCCGCCCACACGCCCCGCCCGTCCGGCCCGCGGCAGGCCATGGTCCCCGCCATCCCCTCCGCGAGCCCGGGGTCGTCCGTGACCGGCCCGCCCTCGCGGCGGACCCAGCCTGCGATGCCGCACATGCGGTTCTCCTTTCGTGGCTGTCGGTTGCCCTGCCGCAAAGATCCCGGGACACGCTCGAAGCCGTGTGGAGAGGCGCTGGAAGCGGGACTTGACATTGAGCGGGCCGGCTCGTTGACCGCTCCTCGACCCGGGTCAAGAATCGAATAAGCAGATTCTCGCCAATTGGCATACATATGCTGCTCACTGAAGGACCGCAGGGGGAAGCAGTGCTGCTTGAACAGGTTTATGAGGGGGCTCCGACCATTCAGTCGGGGCGGCACCGGACGACCGTGAACGAGTTCACCGACCAGTCGCCCGCGCTGCGCCCCACCGTTCTCCAGGAGGCCGCCGAACGCCTCGTGGCGCTCGGCACGTTCGACTCCGACAAGATCCTCGTCGAGGAGGACAAGGGAGCGATTCTCGGCGGTGTCGTCGCGCTCGCGGTGAAACTCCCGCTGGCGGTGGCCCGTTGGTACACCTACGACCTCGGCGGCCAGTCCATCGCCGTACCGATCGACAGCGAGTACTTCGCCGGGAATCTGTACGTGAACGGGATCGAGCCCGGGGACCGCGTGACCATCGTGGACGACACGATCAGCACCGGGGGCACGCTCATCGCGCTCATCGAGGCCGTGCAGGCCGCGGGCGCCACCGTCTCGGAGGTGCTCGTCGCGGTGGAGAAGCCGGAGAACGGCGGGCGGGAGAAGGTCGCCGAGCGGTTCGGCATCGAGGTCAGGACCCTGATCAGGATCGCCGTGGACGGCGAGACGCAGAAGGCGCGCGTGATGAGCTGACCGCCCGCCCCGTGCCGCCGGACCACCCCCACCGAAGGAGATCCTGAACGTGTCGAGCGCGAACGGCGGGCTCAAGCCCACCGAGCTGTACGAACTCACCCACACCGCGGAGCCGGGCGCGGCCCGGATCTTCGCCAAGTGCGAGTTCAAGAACCCCACCGGCAGCCACAAGGACCGGGTCTTCTCGTTCATGATCGACGAGTTGGAGGCCGAGGGCGCCGTGAAGCCGGGGATGACCCTGGTCGAGTGCTCGACGGGCAACGGCGGCGCCGCGCTGTCCCGGGTCGGCGCCGAGCGCGGTTACAAGGTCGTCATCATCATGCCCACGGGCATGACCGAGGAGCGCAAGAAGCAGATCGAGGCGCTCGGCGGCACCATCCTGGAGACCGCGGGCGACGGATTCCTCCTGGAGAGCGAGGACACCGCCCGGCGCTATGTCGAGGAGAATCCCGGCAGTTACTTCCTCGACCAGTCGACCAACGAGCTGAACTGGCGTTCCTGGCGGCTGTGCGGCGAGGAGATCGTGGCCTCGCTGCGGGAGAAGGGAATCACTCCCGACCATTTCATCTGTTCCATCGGTACGGGCGGTACTTTCACCGGAATCGCCGACGTCCTGAAGGACGCTTTCCCGGACGTGGTGACGACCGCGGTGGAAGTCGACCGGTCCGCCGCGCTCTACGCGAAGCGAAACGGCCTGGAATTCGAGCATCAGGCGCACAATCTGATGGGGCTCGGTCCCGGCAAGATGCCCGCGAACCTGCGGGAGGAACTCGTCGACGAGGTGGAACTCATCACCGGCGACGACGGCTGGGCCACCATGAAGGGGCTGATCTCGGACGAGGGTCTGTTCGTCGGCCCCACCGCCGGCGGCAACGTCTTCGCCGCACGGCGCCTCGCGCGCCGGCTCCCGCCGGAGCAGGTCGTGGTGACCGTGCTGTTCGACTCGGCCTGGAAGTACTTCAGCATCTGGGACGGGAAGTACGGGGAGTACGAGACGGGCGACGCGGGTCCGGAGGCCGGGAAGGCCGCGGAGGCCGGGGCGTGAGCGACGCGGGCGTACGACTCGCCGGCGTCGCGGCGCGGCTCCGGGCCGCCTGCGCGCGGGCGGGACGCCCCGAGGACGCCGCCGCGCTCGTCGCGGTCAGCAAGTTCCACGGCGCGGACGCCGTCCTGCCCGCCCTGCGCACGGGCCACCTCCGGTTCGCCGAGAACCGGGTGCAGGAGGCGCAGACGAAGTGGCCGGCCCTGCGCGAGCGGTACCCGCACGTGGAGCTCCACCTGATCGGCTCGCTGCAGAGCAACAAGGCGGCCGACGCGGTCCGCGTCTTCGACGTCGTCCAGAGCGTCGACCGGCCCAAGGTCGCGACCGCCCTCGCCCGGGCCATGGACCGAGAGGGCCGGCGGCCGCGGTGCTACGTTCAGGTCAACACCGGTGCCGAGGGGCAGAAGGGCGGGATCGCCGTCGGCGAGGTGGCGGCCTTCGTCAAGGAGTGCCGGGAGACGCTGGACCTGCCGGTGGCGGGGCTCATGTGCATCCCGCCGGCGGCGGGAGATCCGGCGCCGCACTTCCGCCTCCTGCGGTCGCTGGCGGCCGACACGGGACTGCCCGGGCTGAGCATGGGCATGAGCGGCGACTTCGAGACGGCGGTCGCCGAGGGATCCACTCTGGTCCGCGTCGGCTCCGCCGTCTTCGGCGCACGGCCGGCCGGGCCCGCCGGGGCGGCCCCGGCAACCGAACTTCCGTAAAGGACCACCGTGGTACCGCTCTTCGCCTTCAGTCTGCTCTCGGCGCTCGTCGACGTCTTCGCGGGCGCCCGGCTCCAGCAGGTGGATCCGGGCGCCGTGGCCGCCGTCGCGTTCACCCTGACGGGCGTGGTGTTCTGCACCGCCGCCGTCGTACGGATGCGGTGGAAGCCGCTCGTCGCCGTGGCGCGCGCGCACGCCCGGGACCTGCTGGTGGTCAACGTGACCACCGCTCTGTCCTGGCTCAGCCTGCTGTACGCGCTGAAGCTGATGGAGCCGGCGGTCGCCAACGTCGTCTCGATCGCCATCGGCCCCGCCTTCACCGTCGTCATGCAGATGCTGTGGTGGCGCCGGGACAAGGTGCTGCCCGGCGAGTTCGTCTCCGCCGTCGGCATCCTCGCCACCCTGGTCCTGCTCGTCTGGGCCTCCCTGACGGGCGAGAGCGGCGTCGGCGCCCGCGACCTGACGGCCATGTCCCTGGGCGTCTTCGCCGCGGTCGTGTCCGGGGCGGCGACCTCGGCGAACGTGGTGTTCTCCGCCCGGCTCGGGGCGGCGGGCGTCGACGTGCCGACCGTCATGGGCCTGCGCTTCGGTCTGGTGGCGGTCGGCGGCTGGGTGATGGCCGGGTTCGCCGGCTTCCAGGCGCTGGGCGAGGCCGTCGTACCGGGTGTGGTGGTCGCCGTCATCGGTGTGTCGGTCCCCGCCTATCTCGTCCAGGTGGGCGTCCGCCGGGTGCCTCCCATGACCGCCTCCATGGTGATCTCGCTGGCGCCGGTCCTCACCCTGCTCCTGCAACTCTTCGACACCCGGCTGGAGTTCTCGACGATCTCGGCCGTCGGCATCGCGGTCATCACCCTGTTCATCGGCGTGGGCCTCCTCGCGCGGCGTTCCGCGCAGCGGCCGGCGCCACCGCCCACGGCAGAGAATGAGGACATCGTCCATGCAGTGCGTGATCATTGACGCGTATTCGACGGGGAGGTACCTGCCGGAGGCGCTGCGCCGGCACGGCGTGCGCTGCACCCATGTGCAGAGCTCCCCCGGGATGCCGGACTTCTTCCTGAAGAGCTTCCCGGCGGAGTCGTTCGCGGCGGACGACCGGCTCGTGCACGACGAGACCGGCCGGGACGGCTTGGACCTCGACGCCCTGGTCGGCGAACTGCGATCCAGGCAACCGGCGTTCGTCGTCGCGGGCACGGAGACCGGCGTGGACCTCGCCGACGCGCTCACCGCCCGCCTCGGGCTGCCCGGCAACGCCTTCGACGCCCGCCGGCCGCGGCGCGACAAGTACGAGATGGCGGCGGCCGTCCGCGCCCACGGCCTGCGCGCCCCGGACACGCTGCGCACGGAGCACTTCGACACGGCCCTGTCCTGGGCGAAGGCGTACGACCGCTGGCCGCTGGTGGTCAAGCCCGCCGACAGCGCGGGCACGGACAACGTCTACTTCTGCGCGGACACCGTCGAACTGTGCACCGCCTTCGACCGCATCCTGCGCTCCCGCAACCTGATGGGCTTCGCCAACCGGACGGTCGTCCTCCAGGAGTTCCTGGCGGGCACCGAGTACTTCGCGAACACCGTCAGCGTCGCCGGCCGGCACCACGTCGCCGAGGTCTGGCGCTACCACAAGCGCCCCGGCCGCAACGGCTCGGCCATCTACGACTACGAGGAGCCCCTGGCCCCGGACGACCCGGCGGTCGTCCGGATCCGCCCGTACCTGCTGTCGGTCCTGGACGCCCTCGGGGTGCGCCAGGGCCCCGCCCACTCTGAGATCATGCTGACCGACCAGGGCCCCACCCTGATCGAGAGCGGCGCGCGGCTCGCGGGCTCGATCATCCCGGAGGTCGTCGACCGGGTCTTCGGCACGAACCACGTGGACCTGACGGCGGAGGCCATCGCCGCCCCGGAGGCGTTCGCGGCCCGCATGGACGACGAAGCCCCCACCCTCCACACGAACCTCCGCTACGTCTCCCTGATCTCCCCGGCCGCCGGCCGCCTGACCTCCGTGGCGCCGTTCGACCGGATCCGCGCCCTGGACTCCTTCGCGGCCCTCAGCCTCGGCGTGGACACGGGCGACCTCATCACCCCGACCGTCGACTCGGCCACGTCCCCGGGCGTCTGCTACCTCGTCCACGACGACGCGGAACAGATCAAGCGCGACTACGAGGCGCTGCGGGCCATGGAGCTGGAGGACCTGTACGAGGTGGAGTGAGCGCGAGCCGCCCCGCGACGACCGGCGGCCCGCTCCCCACCCGTCGGTGGGGAGCGGGCCGCCGTTTCCGTCGCGTGGTCAGGCGGTCGCCGGGGTCTTGCGGAAGGCCGGGAGCAGGACGGCGCCGACCGTCAGGTGGAGGAGGACGAGGGTGGCGCGGTTGCCGGCCGTGAGGCCGGCGCCGAACAGCGGGGCGAAGAGGGAGAGTACGAGGATCGCCGCCGCGGTGATCGTCCAGATCGTCTTGGCACGGCTCGCCGCGAACTTCTCCAGGAGGGCCAGCAGCGCCCAGCCCAGGAGGGCGATCACCGCCGAGCCGATGAGGACGGCCGGGAGGTAGAGCTCGCTGGTGGTGGTGGAGCCCGGGCCGTCCGGGATCCGCAGGTCGATGTCGAGCACGGTGGTGGCGAGCAGCCAGATCAGGCCGTCGATCACGACCGCGGCGACGACGGCAAGGGCTCGGGTGCGGGTGGTCATGTCGGGCCTCCCCGAATGAGTGCTGGATTTATATGTGTGACTTCCGCACATGATGTTCTCACGTCAAAGAATGTCTCGTCCAGTCACATGCCGGTAACCTGGAAGTCGTGAGCACCCCGGATGCCCTCCAGAACGAAGCCGTTGTCGACCCCACCGTGCTCGACGCCGTCGAGTCGGCGATGATCCGGATCCGGCGTCGGCAGTCCCGGCGCAGCCTCGCGCGGCCCGTCGTCATGGGGCTCACCGAGCCCGTGGACCTCAACACGCTGGCCGTCGTCGACGCCGTCGACGAGGGCGCCGGCGAGGGTGGACGGGACGTCACCGTCGGCTTCGTCGCCGACCGGCTCGCCATAGACCCCTCCCGCGCCAGCCGGATCGTCGCCGAGGCCGTCCGCTCCGGCTTCGTCCGCCGCGCCGCCTCCCAGGAGGACGGGCGGCGCAGCTGCCTGGAGCTGACCGAGCTCGGGCGGGAGGCCGTCACCGCCGCCCACCGCACCCGGCAGGGGTTCTACTCCGTGGTCCTCGGCGACTGGGAACCCCAGGACCAGGCGGACTTCGCCCGGCTGCTCACCAAGTTCGTCCACTCCCTCGACGACGCCGGGCGCCGCTGACCCCCGTCCACCGGACTTCGAGGCGGCTTCGAGTCGCCCCGGCAACGCTGATCGCGCCACTACCCCGCAACCGACGGCGCATCACAGCCCCCGCAGCCGTGGGGCGCCCGCGCCTGTCTTGAAGGAGGCGCGAAACGGTGAGTACCACTGACGATCGGGTGGAGAGGCCCACCGCCCCGGGCCGTCCCCGCCCCACGAGTGCCCCGGATTCCCCAGCCGTCCGGCCCCCTGCCGTCGGCTGGGCCTACGCCATGGTGATCGTGGCCACGCTCGCCGCCATCGCCAGCAATGTCTTCGAGATCGCCCACCAGGTCGAGACCGGCGTCGCCGGCGCCGCGACCACCGGCGACCTGGTGCTGACCATCGCCTTCTGCGCCCTCTTCGGCTTCTTCGCCGAGATGCTGCGGGCCGGGCGGCAGTGGGGGCGTGTGCTGCTGACCGTCTTCACCGCCCTCGGGCTGCTCTTCACCGGGCTCGGGCTCGCCGGGGTCGGTGGGCGGCCCATCGTCGGCGCGCTGCAGGCGACCCTTGCCGTCGTCAGCTTCGTCACCTCCGTCGCCGGGCTCGTCTTCCTCTTCCTGCCGTCCGTCAACGCCTGGATCGCCGATGTCCGCGGTCCCAGCCGGGTCATCTCGCAGCGTCTGCGGAAGCTCATGCTGACCTGTCATGTCGCCATCTCCGTGGGGTGGCTCGGCCTCATCACCGGGATGCTCGCGATGGCCATCGCCGGGGCCACCACCAGTGACGGCGAGACGCAGGCCGCCATGTACCGGACCATGTCCATGCTCGACGAGATCTTCCTCGGGATGACCAGCATGTTCGCGCTCATCACCGGGGTCGTCGTCGGGGCCGGCACCAAGTGGG
The DNA here is from genome assembly GCF_045348655.1 of Streptomyces solicamelliae. NCBI lineage: Bacteria > Bacillati > Actinomycetota > Actinomycetes > Kitasatosporales > Streptomycetaceae > Streptomyces > Streptomyces solicamelliae. The sequence continues at coordinate 2,534,347 of NZ_CP160404.1, read as the reverse complement.
GGCTGCTGCAGCGGCGTTGGGTCGCCGTGAAGTTCTTCACGACCATGGGCGTGATGCTGCTCGGCTTCTCCGTCATCCACCAGCTGATCCTCGAGGCCAACGAACTCGTCGACGCCGGCGCGCCGGTACGCGGCGGTGAACTCGACACCGTCGGCTGGACCATGGCCGGCGCCGCCGCCCTCGCCGTGCTCACGCTCGTCTTCATGACGGCCGTCTCCACGTACAAGCCCTGGGGACCCACCCGCCGCGGCCGCCGCACCGGCCACGCCCCCGCCGCCCGTACCGCCTCTCGCTGACCTGCCGAAAGGACGACCGGCCACCATGACCACGACCACCGCCCCCGTCATCCGGGACACCCAGGACCTGCGGCACAGCCGCCTCCTGGGCCTCGGCGTGTACCGCCCCGAGCGGTCCGTGCCCAACACCGAGATCGCCGAGCGCACCGGCCTCGACCCGGCCTGGATCGAGAGCCGCTCCGGCATCCGCTCCCGGCGCTACGCCTCCGCCGAGGAGACCCTGCCGACCATGGCGACCACGGCCGCCGAGAAGGCGCTCGCCGCCGCCGGTATCGGCGCCGACCAGCTCGGCACCGTCATCGTCGCGACCATCACCTCCATGGAGCAGATGCCCGCCGTGGCCGTCGAGGTCGCACACCGGCTGGGCGCCCCGCAGGCGGCCGCCTTCGACATCTCGGCCGCCTGCGCCGGCTTCTGCCACGCCATCGCCCTCGCCAACGACCTGGTCCGGCTCGGGCGTTCCGAGTACGTGCTCGTCATCGGCGCCGAGCGGATGACCGACATCCTCGACCACGCCGACCGCGACACCGCGTTCCTCTTCGCCGACGGCGCGGGCGCCGTCGTCGTCGGCCCCTCCGAGGAGGCCGGCATCGGCCCGGTCGTCTGGCAGGCCGACGGCTCGCGCAACGCGGCCCTGAAGATGACCGCCCCCTGGCACGACGGCACGGGGGAGCGGCCCGACGACCGGCCCGCGATCACCATGGCCGGCTGGAAGGTCTACCGCTGGGCCACCAACGAACTCGTCCCCGCCGCCCGGCGCATGCTGGACGCGGCCGGCGTCACCGTCGACCAGCTCGACGCGTTCGTCCCGCACCAGGCGAACATGCTCATCACCGACGTCGTCGTCGACCAGCTCGGCCTGACCGCCCGCACCGCGGTCGCCCGCGACATCGTCACCAGCGGCAACAGCTCCGCCGCCTCCATCCCGCTCGCCATGGACGAACTCCTCGCCTCCGGCAAGGCCGCCAGTGGCGATCTCGCCCTGCTCATCGGCTTCGGCGCCGGGCTCGTGTACGCGGGACAGGTCGTCCGCCTGCCCTGACCCGCCCCCACGCGCACAGAAGGGCGCCCGGACCGTCGGTCCGGGCGCCCTTCCGCGCACGACAGGGATCTCAGTACGCCGCCCGCACCTCGAACAGAGCGAACGGGCTGGGCCGTTCGGTGTCCTGGTACGGCCGCAGCGGGGACGTGGTCCCGCGGTGGGCCGAACCCGCCTCCCACTCCCGGAAGGCGGCCATGCTCTCCCACTCGCTCAGCACCGCGTACGCGCCGTCGTCCGTCAGCTCGCGCAGCAGCTCGTTGCCGAGCAGACCCGGCGTGCCCGCCAGGTCCTCGCTGATCCGGTGGTACGCCTTCTCGACCGCGCCCGCCTCGCCGGGCGCCGGCCGCAGGTGCAGCATGATCCGGACCCGGCCCGGGGCGCCGCTCATCCGGCGACCTCGACCAGCCGCATCATCGCCAGCGAGCCGCCCGTCCGGTACGGGTGCAGCTTCTCGCGGTGCGCGACGTGCTCGGGGCTGCGCTCGAAGGCCAGGAAGGACTCCTGGTCCGTCCAGTCGCTCACCACGAAGTACACCGACTCCTCGCCCGGCTTCGCGCTGCGCGCCAGGGTGTGCCCGAGGTTCGCCGGCTGCGCCGTGACCTCCTTGCTGCCCTCCGTCCACACCCGCTCGAAGTCGGCCTCCCTGCCCGGCACGACCTGGACGGTCAGCAGCACCCGGAACCCACCCGTCGTAGCGGCCAACTCAGACACCCCCGTCGACGTGCAGCGTCTCGCCGTTGACGTACGTGGACAGGTCGCTCGCCAGGAACAGCACCGCGCCGGCGATCTCCTCCGGGCGCCCGAAGCGGCCCAGCGCCATCATCCGCAGATAGCGTTCGTTGTACGCGGCCCGCTGCTCGTCGGTCAGCTCGTCCGGGTCCGAGGTGTCGATGACGCCCGGGGCGACCACGTTGAAGCGGATGCCCTTGCCGCCGAGCTCCTTGCACAGCGAGCGGGTCAGGCCCACCAGACCGGCCTTGGAGGCGGTGTAGTGGCCGCGCAGCGGGATGCCCGCCATCGCGCCGCGGGAGCCGATGTTGATCACCGAGGAGCCCTCGCGGAGCAGCGGCAGCGCCTTGCTGATCACCATGAACGGGCCGGTGAGGTTGGTGGTGACGACCCGCTCCCACTCCTCGAACGGCAGCTGGGCGAACGGGATCTGGCTGATGACACCGGCGTTGTTGACCAGCACGTCCAGCGTCTCGAAGCGCTCCCGGCAGGCGGCGAGCACCGTCTCGACACCCTCGGCCGTGCCGACGTCGGCGCGCACGAGGGCGTGGTCGCCGCCGATCTCCTTCAGCTCGCGGGCCAGGCTGTCGACCGCCTCGCCCTCCGTCCGGTAGCAGGTCACCACCGTGGCGCCGGCCTTCGCCAGGGCCAGCACGGTGGCCCGTCCGATGCCCCGGCTGCCGCCGGTGACCAGCGCGTTCTTGCCCACCAGTCGAAGTTCCATGTCGTCTTCCTCCGTACGGGTTCGGTACTCGGCAGGGATCAGCAGGTGCTCAGCGGGCCGCCGGCACCGGGCGGCACTCCAGGACCGCCCAGCGTCCGGCGGCCGGTTCGTTGACGAGCTCGAAGCCCGCGGTCGCGAGCAGCGCGCGCCACTGCTGCTCGGAGCGCTCGCGTCCGCCGAAGCGGACCAGCATGTCCAGGTCCAGGAGCTTGCCCCGGTCCCACTCGTTGGCCGGGCCGACGAGGAACTCGCAGATCAGCAGGCGGCCTTCGGGGTTCCCGGCGAGGGCCTCGCGGACCCGGCCGAGGATCGCGGCGGCCCTGTCGTCGTCCCAGTCGTGCAGCACGGCCTTGAGCACGTACGCGTCCGCACCCGTCGGCAGCTCCTCGAAGAAGTCGCCCGGGACCACGTCCACCCGGTCCGCAACCCCGGCCTCCTCGAAGCTCTTGTCCGCCTCGGCCACCACCGACGGGCGGTCCACCAGCGTGCCCCGCGCCTCCGGGTGCCGGGCCAGCAGCTCGGCCAGGAACAGGCCCCGCCCGCCGCCGACGTCGGCGATCCGGCCGTACTGCCCGAACTCGTAGCCGTCCAGCAGCATCCGCGCGGTCGCCCGGCTCATCCCGGTCATCGCCCGGTCGAACAGGGCGCCCGCCCGCGGGTCCTGCTCCAGGTGCTCGAAGAAGGTGTGCCCGTACGCGGCCTCGAACGCCGGCTCCCCGGTCCTCACCGTGTGCATCAGCTGCCCGTACGAGCGCCACAGCATCTCGTCGCCGTTGTAGAGCACCATGTCCCGCTGGCCGCCCGGCAGGCCCGAACGCAGGCAGGAACCCACCTCGTTGAGCGCGTAGCGGCCGTCGGCCTCCTCGGTGAACACCCCGAACGCGGCGGCGACCCGCAGCACCCGGCCGAGCGAGTCCGCGTGCGCGTCGGTCCGCTCCGCCAGCTCCGCGACGGTCAGCGGGCCGCCGGCCAGCTCGTCGGCGACGCCCAGCTCGGCGACCACGTGCAGCACCCGGGATATCCGTTTGCCGTCGGTCAGCAGCAGCAGCCGTACATGCGGCGGCAGCGCGGCGGTCATCGCCGGGCCGACCACACCGGTCATGGTGTCCACACCTTCTCCTAGGCTCGTGGAAGTCAGATGAGTACGGCGGTCGCGCCGACGTTCGCGAGCAGCGCGGCGACGGCCAGCGCGCCCCGCACCCGGTTCCAGCGGATCCAGCGCTCGCGCGGGTCCCGCCGGTCGAAGTCCGCCGGCAGCGCCTGCGGGTCGAGCGTCGACAGCCAGCGGTTGATCGGGACGTTCTTCGTCAGCGACACCGTCATCGCGCAGGCCAGCAGCAGCGCGCCGAGCGCCGCGAGCACCCGCACCGCCGTCAGCGGGGCGGTCGCCACCAGGGCGAGGTCGCACAGCAGACAGCTCAGCAGCGAGATCGGCATGAACGGGTCGAAGCGGGTGACAAGCCCCTTGTGCACCGGGACGTACATCCCCGTCGGCAGCGTGTTGAACAGGGGCGCCGCGAGCACCGAGATCGCGAGACCGCCGGCCGCGAGACCACCGGCCAACAGCGCCGCGGGCATCAGTATCCGCATCGGGTCCACCACGCATCACCCTTCCGAAGCTGCCGCCGCGCCGTGCGGCGGGACCACTGCGACGACTCTCGGATCCGGAGGTCGAAACGGCCTCGAAGACGGCTCGATCGCGCCTGATCAGGCCGGATGCACCCGGGCGTCGAGCACCCCTCCACAGCGAATCGAGCAGATGGCAGCAGGGTGGCCGGGACATCAACCGTGGACCCCGCCGGGGACCCGACCGTGGACCGGGAGTCGTGATGCTTGAGGAAGTGCTGAGCGGGGTCGTGCTGATCGGGACGGGGACCGTCACGGGGATCTTCGTGGCCGTCCTGGTCAGCGTGGGTCCCGCCATGTCGGCCATGGGACGCGCCGAGTACCTTCGCGCCCACGCCCTGCTGGGCAAGGGCTACCACCCGCTGATGCCGGTCCTGGTCAACGTCGTGACCGTCAGCGGCTTCGTGCTCGGCTGGCTCGCGCCCTCGCCCGGCGACGTGCTGTTCCCCGCGGCTTCCGTACTGCTCATCGGCGTGCAGGCCGTGTCGCACCTCGGCAACGTGCCGATCAACCGCTCCCTGAGCGGGCTCGCCGAGAACGGCCCGTGGAAGGACCCGCGGCCGCTCTGGCGCGCCTGGCACCGGCTGCGTACGGCTCTTGCCGCGCTCGCCCTGACGGCCGTCACCGTCGCGGTGCTCGCCACCCCCTGAACCCGCGCAAGCTCCCAGAAGGAGGAACCACCGCCATGCCACTCGACGCCATCACCTACCGCGTCCGGCCCGGATGCGAGGACGAACTGATGGAGGTGTTCTCGCCGCACAACTTCACCCGGGTCGACTCGCCCGTCATCAAGGACGACGCGGGCGGCACCGTCGGCATGCTGCTCGGCACCGGCCTGTTCGTGCAGGGCGACACGGTCATCCGGGTCATCCACCACGACGGGGTCAGCGCGGCCCGGGTCGCCCGGCACATGTCGGTGCAGAACGGGGTCCACGAGGCCGAGCGGGCGATCCTGCCGTTCCTCGTCGAACCCCGCGACACCGAGACCCCCGAGGGCTTCCGGCAGCACTTCCACCGGAGCCTGATGACCGCCCTCGAACAGCACAGCCCCGACGAGCGGCCCGCGGCGGGCACGGTCGCCCTGCGCCACCAGCTCCGCAGGGGCGCGGGCGCCGCGCTGGCCCGGGAGCGCGGCACCGTCAACCGCAGGGCCTCGCTGCTGCTGTCCGAGGACCACCCGACGATCGTCCGCACGGCGCTGTTCCTGCACGAGGACACCCTCGTGCGGGTCGTCCAGTACGACGGCCACCCGTACGACGTCGTCGGCTACCTCACCGACCGCTGCTTCGGGCAGGACGCCGACGCCTGGCTGGAGCCGTACCTGGACGACACCACGCGCCCGGACCACCCGGACGCGTACCTGGCCCTGGTGCACGAGCAGGCGATGCTGTCGATCGCCCACATGTCCGTCCTGGGCGTCGACTACTGAGCGCACACCACCCGCCGTACGCACGAAACCGCCGCCGGACCCTCCAGGGCCCGGCGGCGGTTCCGTACCGCGTCACACCTCGGGGTGGTCGAACCACTCGCCGAGCTTGGTGCCCATCAGCGGGCTGCCGCGCAGCTTCAGCTTGCCGGTCAGGAACGCCTTCGCGCCGGGCAGCTTGCCCACGCCCATCGCCAGCATGTCGGGGAACTTGATGCCGATGGTGATGTCCGGGGCGTCGTGCTGCCCCTTGTCGGTGCGGCAGTCGCCGGCCTCGACCGCCACGTAGTGGAGCTTCTGCCCCTCCGAGGAGGCGATGTCGAACTGGAAGACGCCCTTCTGGCCCTCCGCCTTCTTCGGGTTGAACTCCGAGACGAGGAGCTCGAAGATCAGCGTCAGCGCCGCGTCCAGACCGCCGTCCCGCTCGGCGACGGCCGCCTCCAGCTGCTTCGACGGCACCGTCTCGACGAGCTCGATCAGCTCCGTCACCTGTTCCTGCTGCACACTCACGGGTTCTCCTCCTGCGCATTCGGCTCTTGGGGACATACATGCAGCGGTTCGAGCAGATGCATCTCGCCGCCCGCGCGCATCGGCCACAGCCGCTGCAGATACGCCTGCTGCTCGGGGCTCTGCTCGAACGCCCGGAACGTGGGCTCGTCCGTCCAGTCCGTCAGCACCGTGTAGCCGGCGCCCTCCCCGCTCTGCCGCAGCAGCTGCTGGCCGTGGTTGTCGGGGAAGGTGCGGACGGTACGGGAGTGGGCGAGCCACAGCTCCTCGAACTCCGCCTCGTGGCCGGGCCTGACCTGGATCCGGAGCAGGACGCGCAGTCCCGGCGCGGGCCGGGTCACGCGCGCACCGCCGCCTGCTCCACCAGACCCTTGATCCGGGCCATCTCCCGGCGGGTGTTGGTGTTCAGGCGCTCCGCCATCTCCGCGTCGCCGAACGGCAGACCCTCGCGGACCTTGAACTCCTGCCGCCAGCGCATCTCCACGCCGGCCTCGGTCTGCTCGTACGTCCAGTACAGGTCCATGAACTCGAACGGACCCGTCTCGATCCGCCGGGCGCGCACGGTCCGCGTCTCCGGGTCCGGGGTGCGCTCCGAGACCCAGCTCCACACCTGGCCGTTCTCGTCCGGGTGCAGGGTGAGCCGGAAGCGCAGGGTGGCCCCGTCGCGCTCCAGGATCTCCGCGGCCGCGTACTCGGAGAACAGCTGCGGCCAGGACGCGACGTCGTTCGTCATGTCCCACACCAGGTCCATCGGCGCGTCGACGACGATGCTGTTGTCGGTGGCGGCCATGGGTCAGGCCGCCGCGAGGCTGGTGTTGACGTAGTCGATGACGTCCTGCGGCGAGTTCATCTCCTCGATGGCCTCGTCGGGGATCTGCAGGCCGTACTCGCGCTGGACCTGGCTGGCTATCTCCAGGACCGCGAGGGAGTCGTAGCCGATGTCGGTGAAGTCGGCCCCGAGGTGCTCCTCGGACAGCTCCTCGGTCTCACCGGTGCACCGGCTCATGATCTCCTTGAGGTCGCCGAAGGTCATAGTGGTGCTGCTCATCTGTTCCTCCTGGGGACGTGGTGGGGCATGGGCGAGCGGTGGTTCGAGCGGTCTTCGGGTCGTGAGCGGTCGTGCGGTCCTCAGACGGAGCGGAGGACCAGCGCGGCGTTGAAGCCGCCGTAGCCGCGGCTGAGGACCAGTGCGGTGCGCAGCCGGGCCTCGCGGGGCCAGTCGGTGACGAGGTCGAGCCGGTGCGCCCGGTCCGGGCGGATGTTCACCGACGGGGGAATGACCTGGTCGCGCAGGGCCAGCGCGGCCGCCGCCGCGTCGAGGGCCGCGCCGCCGGCGTACAGCCGGCCGGTCATCGTCTTCGGCACGGACACCGGCACCCCGGCCGGGCCGAAGACCGCGGTGATCGCCTCGGCCTCCTGCCGGTCGAGCTCCGGCACGCCGTGGCCGTCGGCGAAGACCACGTCGACGTCCCCGGGCGCGCAGCCCGCCTCGGCGAGCGCCAGCTCGGCGGCCCGCCGCAGACCCGGCTCCCGGCCCGAGCCGGGCCGCGGGTCGAACGTGGCGGCGTAGCCGGCGAGTTCGGCGTACATCCGCGGAGCCCTGCGGGCCTCCGCGTCCGCGCGGCTCTCCACGGTCAGGATCGCGCCGCCCTCGCCCGGCACGTATCCGCTCGCCGCGGGGTCGAACGGCACGAACGCGCGGTCCGGCCGCTGCTCCTCGCTGAGCCGGCCGTTGGACAGCTGGCAGACCAGGCCGTACGGGGAGAGCGAGGCGTCGGTGCCGCCGGAGACGACCAGCTTCGTGCCCTTGGCGAGCACCCGCCGGGACTGCGCGAGCGCGTCCAGGCCGCCGGCCTGCTCCGAGCAGACGACGCTGCAGGGCCCGCGCATGCCGTGCCGGATGGACAGCTGGCCGGTGGTCGCCGCGTAGAACCAGGCGATGGCCATGTACGCGCCGACCGCCTGCGGGCCCTCCGCGTACAGCTTCTGCAGCTCGCGCTGGCCGAACTCGACGCCGCCGGAGGAGTTCGCGGTGATGACCGCCATCTCCAAGTCGGCGAACGCCTCGGTGTCCACGGCCGCGTCGGCCAGCGCCTCGTTGGTGGCGGCGAACGCGTACTGCGTCATCGCGTCCGTCTCGCTGACCAGCCGCTGCGGCGCATGGTCCGCCGGGTCGAAGCCGTCCGCCTCGCCCGCCACCCGCACCGGGTAGCGCTCGGGGTCGAAGCGGGTGATCCGGCCGAGCCCGGACTTGCCGTCCAGGGTGGCCTGCCACCAGGCCTCCCGGTCGAGCCCGTTGGGCGCGACGACGCCGATCCCGGTGATGACCGAGGCCTTCATGCGGACCTCCTCGGGGACGTGAGCACCACCGCGCTCTGGAAGCCGCCGAAGCCGCTGCCGACGCTCAGGACCACGTCGAGCTCCGCCTCGCGCGCGGTGCCCGGCACGTAGTCCAGGTCGCACTCGGGGTCCGGCTCCTCGTAGTTGGCGGTCGGCGGGATCGCCCCGCGGTCGATGGCCAGCGCGCTGGCCGCGATCTCGATCGAGCCGATCGAGCCCAGCGAGTGCCCCACCATCGACTTGATCGAGCTGACCGGGATGTCGTACGCGTGATGCCCGAGGCTCCGCTTGTACGCGGCCGTCTCGTGCCGGTCGTTCTGCTTGGTGCCGCTGCCGTGGGCGTTGGCGTAGTCGATCTCGTCCGGGTTGATCCGGGCCTCGTCGAGCGCGGCGGTGATCGCCTCGCCCATCTCCCGGCCGTCCGGCCGCAGCCCGGTCATGTGGTAGCCGTTCGCGCGGGCCGCGTACCCGGACACCTCGCAGTAGATCTTCGCGCCGCGGGCCAGCGCGTGCTCCCGCTCCTCGATCACGAAGACCGCCGAACCCTCCCCGAGCACCAGCCCGTTGCGCCGCCGGTCGAACGGCCGGCAGGCGTGCTCCGGGTCGTCGTTGCTGGTCGAGGAGGCCCGCAGGGTGTCGAAGCAGGACACCGTGATCGGGTAGATCGGCGCGTCGGTCGCGCCGGCCACCATCACGTCCGCCGAGCCCTCGCGGATCAGGTCCACCGCGTACCCGACGGCGTCGATGCCCGCGCAGCAGCCGGAGGAGACCACGGTCGCCGGGCCCTCCGCGCCGGCCGCCCACGCCACCTCGGTGGCCAGCGAACTGGACATCACGTACGCGTACAGGTGCGGCTTCATGTAGCCCTGGTCGACCAGCCACGCGCGGCCGTTGTCGCTGACCGTGCGGTACTCCTGCTCCATCGAGATCGCGTTGCCGACGCCGTTGCCGACGCTGACGCCGACGCGGTGCGGGTTCTCCGCGTCCATGTCGATCCCGCTGTCCGCCAGCGCCTCGCGCGCGGCGACGATCGCGAACTGGCCGGCCCGGTCGGTGCGCCGGATCTCCTGGTACGACAGCCCGGCCGCCTCGGGGTCGAAGTCGCACTCCGCGCCGATGCGGCTGCGGAACGGCGCCGGGTCGAACAGGGTGATCCGCCGGGTCGCCGTACGGCCCTTGACGATCATCTCCCAGAAGTTCTCCCGGCCCGGCTGCCCCGGGGCGACGACGCCGATGCCGGTGATGACAGCTCTGCCGGTCATCCCGCGCCCCCGACCTCGGGCAGCGTGCCCTCCCCGGGCAGCGGCTCGCAGTCGACGTGGCCCAGTTCGGGGCGCGGCGCGAGGGGGCTGAGGAAGAAGGCGACGAACGCCTGCTCGTCGCCCGGGTTCTCGATGCGGTGCCGCACGCCGATCGGGACCATGAAGGACTCGCCCGGCTCCAGGATCAGCTCCCGCCCCTCGATCCGGAGCAGGATCCGGCCGCGGATCGTGTGGAAGAACTCCTCGGAGTGCGGGTGGTAGTGCTCGGAGACGAACTCCCCGGGCTCCAGCGTGCCCACGCCCATGAAGCCCGAGGTCGCGCCGCAGGTCTTGGGGCTGAGCAGGACACGCAGATCGCCGCCGCGCTTGCGGTTCGGCGGCACGTCGTCGATGGCGACCTTGACGAGGTCGGTGTCGGTGGTCTGCATTGGGTGCTCCACAGAAGGGGGACGGGTGCGGCGGACGGCTCAGGGGGTCCAGCTGTAGAAGGTCTCGGCCATCGAGTCCTTCGGCTCCCGCCAGTCGGGGGAGTACGGCGTCATGAACTCCTGGAGCCGGGTGTTGATGTCCTCGTACAAGGGGTGGCTGCGGGCCTTGTACAGGTTCGGCGTGATCGACTCGTCCGCCTCCACCAGGTGGAAGTACAGGCCGTGGAAGCGGAACAGGGTGCGCCGCTGCACCCCGATCATGTGCGGCAGTTCGGTGGCGTCGGACTCGGCGAACAGCGCGGCCACCTTGTCCGCGTCGTCGTGGTCCATGCGCGCGACGATGAGTGTGCGATGAGCCATGGGTACTCCTCGTGGGTACGCCCGGAGCGGTCGGGCCTCCGGCGGCCGGTGAGCGGTCCGGCCTGCCGGTTGTGATGATTCATGCGGCGGCTTGAGGCGGTGTCCAGGCCAACTCGACGTCAGATTCGAGCCGTTCCACGCCCGGGTGCGAGCTGCTCAGCGCCGGCCCGCAGCGGCCTCTCCCGGTACTCCCGGGGCAGGAGTAAGGCGGTCACGGCGGCGACGGCGGCGAATCCGGCCAGGTACGTCCACAGCGGCAGCACGCCCACGAGCCGCGACAACTGCCCGCCGACGCCCGCGCCGAGGGCGGCGCCCAGATAGAACAGGCCCATCATCCGGCCGCGGTGGCCCTCCGGCGCGGTCTCCGCCGTGGTGCTCAGGCCCACCGGGCCGAAGACCAGCTCGCCGCAGGCCACGAACAGGAACGCGGCGAGCAGCCACCCGGGGGAGACGAGGCTGCCCGCGGAGCCCTCCGCGAACCAGGCGCCCGTCGCGAGCACCGCGAACCCGGCCGCCCCGAACCCCAGCCCCACCGAGAACTTCCGCCCCGAGGCGCCCCGGCCGGCGACCCGCAGCCACACCCAGGCGAACACCGGGGCGAGCAGCAGCAGGAACAGCGGATGCGCCGACTGGAACCAGCTCGCCGGCACGAGGAAGCCGGCCACCTCCCGGTCGGTGTGCTCCCGCGCGAACAGGCTGAACACCGAGCCCAGTTGACCGAACATCGCCCAGAACAGCACCGACGGCGCGAACACCCGCAGATAGCCGCGGACCCGCGCTCGCTCGGCGGTGCCGAGCTCGCCGCCGCGCAGCAGCCGCCGGAAGTACCAGACCGGCGCGGCCAGCGAACCCAGCCCGCACAGCGCGAGCACCGGGTGCAGCGCCGCCCCGCCCACGGCCAGCGCCCCCGCCGCGAGCAGCACCGCGACCGCCAGCGCCGCCCAGGCGCCGCGCACCAGCCGCCGCAGCGCCTGGGGCGGCAGCGGACGGCTCGGCCCGGTTCGCGCGCCGCGCAGGGTCGGCGCGCCGTGCAGGTACTGCAGGACGCCGAGGACCATGCCGACGGCGGCCGCGCCGAAGCCCAGGTGCCAGGCGACCCGCTCGCCGAGCGCGCCGGTCACCAGCGGCCCGAGCAGGGCGCTGACCTGCACGCTCATGTAGAAGAGGGAGAACGCCGCCTGCCGCTGCGCGCTGGACGCGCCCGGGTTCATCTGGTCGAACATCACCGGCAGGTTGGGCTTGAGCAGCCCGGTGCCGCAGGCCACCAGCATCAGCCCGAGGTAGAACGCGGTCGTCGCCGGCACCGCCATGCAGGCGTGCCCGGCCGCGATCACCAGCGCGCCGGCCAGCATCGCCCGGTGGGTGCCGAGCACCCGGTCGCCGAGCCAGCCGCCGGGCATCGCGGCCAGGAACGACGCCGAGATGTACAGGCCGAACAGCGCGCCGGCCGTACCGTCCGAGAGCCCGAGGCCGCCGTCGGCCCGGGGCGCGGTCGCGTACAGGAACAGCAGCGCCTGCATGCCGTAGAAGCTGAACCGCTCCCACATGTCCGTCATGAACAGCGTGCTGAACCAGCGCTCGCGGAACAGGGTGTGCAGCGGGCGGTCGGGCTGCTCCGCGCTGCTCACAGCGCGATGCCGCCGTCGATCTGCACGACCTGCCCGGTGATGTAGTCGGCGGCGTCGGACACCAGGAACGCGACGAGTTCGGCGACGGACCCGGCGCTGCCGAACCGCCCCATGGCGACCTTCCCGAGCGCCGCCTCGCGGGCCTTCGGCGTCATCCCGTCGAGCATGTCGGTCTCGATGAACCCCGGCGCGACCGCGTTGACCCGCACGCCGTACGGGGCGACCTCCTTGGCCAGGGCGCGGGTCAGGCCGTTGAGGCCGGCCTTGGCGGTGGCGTAGTTCGTCTGCCCCGGATTGCCGTACACCCCGATCACGGACGAGACGTTCACGATCGCCCCCGCCCGGCGGGTCAGCATCCCGCGCACCACGGCGCGGGTCGTGTGGAACGCCCCGTCCAGGCTGGTGCCGACCACGGACTGCCAGTCCTTCGCGGACATCAGCGCCATCGGCCGGTCCTTCAGCACCCCCGCCGAGTTGACCACCGCGTACGGCGCGCCCAGCTTCTCCTCCGTCGCCTCGACGAAGGCGCGGACGGCCTCCGGATCGGTGACGTCGCACACCGCGTGGTGCACGGCCGCGCCCTCCTCGGCGACCAGACGGGCCGTCTCCAGGGCCGCCTCGTCCGCCGAGCGGGAGCAGAAGCCGATGTCGTACCCCGCCCGCGCGAGCCGCACCGCGATCGCCCGGCCGATGCCCCGTGAGCCGCCGGTCACCAGCGCACACCGTCTGTCGGTCATGTCGGCCATTCCCGGTCTCCTTCGACTCCGCCACGGCCGGGGCGGCTGCCGCGGCCGCGGCGAGCATCGGACAGCGGCCTCGAGGCAGACTCGAAGGGCGCACGTCACGCTGCCCGCATGGTGGAGAACCTCTTCGAGCAGAACCTGTTGTGGGCGGTCCTGGCCGCGGTCTTCTGGGCCTACGCGGCCCGCGGCGCCCGCTGCCTGGCGGCCCGCCGCACGACGCGTGCGGTGCGCCGCCGGGCGCGCCTGGGCCTCGTGCTGCTGTCGGTGTCGCTGCTGGTGCTGGTGCTGCGGGTGGGCCTGGCGCTGGCTCTGGCCGGCGAGGCGGGCCGGCGCGCCGCCGACGACTTCGTGCTGTTCGCGGCGGTGCCGCTGACGCTGGCGGGCGCGGGCGTGGCGGTGTTCGCGGTGCCGGCGTACGTGCGGGTGGTGAGGCGGACGGCGGGGAGCGGGGGCGGCGAGGTCCCCGACGCGCGCCGAGCGGCGGAGGAACGCGTACCCGCGCACGCGGGCCGGGCGGCCGGGCCCGCGCAGTCGGGCCGAGCCTCCGGCGAGGCCGCTGGGGCTGCCGGGGGAGCAGGCGCTCGTGCGGCCGTGGGGGAGTCCGTATCCGCCGAGCAGCGCGGAGCTGGTGGCGGGGCCGTCCCCACCGGCCTGCCCCACGCAGCAGCCGAGTCCCGGCCCGCGGGCCCGTCTCGCGCGGCCCGGGTCGCCGCCGACCCCGTACCCGCCGAGCTGCGCCGGGCCGCCGCCGATCCGCGGCTGGTCGTGCCCGTCCGCGTCTGCTTCGCGACCACGGTCGTCGCCGCCGCGCTCACGCTCCACCCGCCGGCGCCCTCGTACACCGGGCCGTTCCTCCTCGAACTCGCCCTGCTCGCCGTCGTCGCGGGCGCGTTGCTGCTGTTCCAGCAGCGGCGCCGGGGCGACCTCGCCGCGCCCGGCTGGACGCCACCGTCCACGGCGCGGCGGATGGTGCGGCCCACCGCACTGGTGACCGCCGTCGCGCTGCTGTCCACCGGGGGCTGCACACTGATGTGGCAGGAGAGCCGACTGCCCGCCACGGTCGGCCACGCCCACGCGTACGACACGGGCGGCGGTCCCGCCGCGGGCGCGGCGCCCGTCCGGGACCTCGCCGGGCTCACCGGGCCGCGCACCGAACAGCCCACCACCCGCTTCACCCTCACCGCCACCAGCCGCACCACCACCCTCGCCTCCGGCGAGAAGGTCGCCGCACTCGCCTTCAACGGCTCCCTCCCCGGACCCGAACTGCGCATGAAGCGAGGCGAGTTGGTCGAGGTCACCCTCGTCAACCAGAACGTCCCCGAAGGCGTCACCGTCCACTGGCACGGCGTCGACGTGCCCAACGCCGAGGACGGCGTCGCCGGCGTCACCCAGAACGCGGTCCGGCCGGGGCAGCGGCACGTGTACCGGTTCCGGCCGCCGCGCGCCGGCACGTTCTGGTACCACTCCCACCAGCAGTCCAGCACCGTCGTCACCCGCGGCCTCTTCGGCGCGCTGATCGTCGAGGAGCCCGGCGCCCGCCCCGAGGGCGTGGACCGGACCGTCGTCGCCCACGCCTGGCCGGTCCTCGGCGGCACCGGCGAACAGGGCGGGCCCCACCGGGGCGGGGGCGGCGCGCTCAGCGGCCGGAACGGGGCCGGTGGTCTGCTGCGCACCGCGATCGGCGACGACACCCGGCGCCGCCAGGAGAAGGTCGCCGCCGGCACCCCCGTACGGCTGCGGCTCGTCAACGCCGACAACTGCCCCCGCACGTACTCGCTCGCCGGCACCCCGTACCAGGTCGCGGCGATCGACGGCAACGAGGTGAACGGGCCCACCGACCTCGACGGCCGGCTGCTGCGGATCGCCGGCGGCGGCCGCGTCGACGTCACGTTCCGCCAGCCCGCCGGGCCCGTCCACCTGACGATCGTCGGCGACGCCAACGCCTCGGGCGCCTCGCACGGCTTCGAGGGCTGCGGCGAGGACGGCGCGTACGGCACCGGCCGCACCGAGACCGCCTCGCTGCTGCTCGACCCGAGCGGTACGGCGACGAGGACACCGCCCGCCGTCACCGGGCCGCTGTTCGACCCGCTGCACTACGGCACCCGCACCACGACCCCGTTCGGCCCCGGCACCCGCTACGACCGGGACTTCCACCTCGTCCTCGGCAACAGCGTCGGCTTCTTCGACGGCCGGCCCATGATGACGTGGACGATCAACAACGCGGTCTACCCCGACATCCCCGCACTGCTGGTCAAGGAGGGCGACACCGTGCGCACCTCCTTCGTCAACCGCAGCCTCGACGACCACCCCATGCACCTGCACGGCCACCGCATGCTGGTGCTGTCGAGGGACGGCGAACCGGCCACCGGCAGCCCCTGGTGGACCGACACCCTGAACGTCGCGCCCGGCGAGCGGTACGAGGTCGCCTTCCGCGCCGACAACCCCGGGGTGTGGATGGACCACTGCCACAACCTCGACCACGCCCGCGACGGCATGGTGCTGCACCTTGCCTACGACGGCGTGACCAGCCCCTACGAGGCGGGCAGGTCCAGCGGCAACCTCCCGGAGTGAGCCGACGCGAGCAGCGACTCGCGTGCCGCGCGCACGCTCCGCCGGTCCTCCCCGGGCCCCAGGGCCCGGGGAGGCAGCATGGCCACCACCGCGCTGCGGCCCGCCCGCACCGCCTCGTGCCCGCGGGCCGGCACCGTCAGGCTCTGCGACGGACCGGCCTCCACCAGGACCCGGTCCTCCGCCGCGAGGACCCGGTCCAGCGTCGGCCAGAACAGGACCGGCGTGACCGGCTGCGCCGCCCAGAACGCCGGGTCCACCGCGGTCTCCGCGGTGAGCGGCCCGCCGGTGTACGCCGAGTACAGCGGGACGCGCGGCGGCCGCATCGGCAGCGTCCGCAGCAGCGCCTCCGCCGGCGCGACCAGCGGGGCGAGCGCCGGGCTGTGGTACGGCGTCCTCGTGGCCAGCCGCCGGAACGTGCGGCCGTCCGCGACCAGCCGCCGCGTCACCGCCTCCAGCGGCCCGTCCGGCCCGGACAGCACGGTGTGCCGGGGCGCGTTCACCGCCGCGACCACCACGCCCCCGCCCAGGTACGCGTCGAGCTCCCGCGCCGCCGCGGCCACCGCCAGCATCCCGCCCGCCGGTGTGAACCGCTGCAGCACGACCCGCTCCCACAGCAGCCGCATCGCGTCCTCCAGGGTGAACACCCCCGCCAGTACGGCCGCGGTGAACTCGCCCATGCTGTGCCCGAGATACGCGTCCGGCCGCACCCCCCAGCTCTCCACGAGCCGCCCCATCGCGTAGTTCACCGCGAACAGCAGCGGCGCCGCGCGCACGTCGGCCTCCATCGGCACCGCCGGCTCGTGGGCCAGCCAGTCCGCGCGGGCCGCCCGGCCCTCCGGCCCGAGCAGGCCCAGGACCTCGTCCACGGCCTCGCTGAACACCGGCTCGTGCCCGTACAGTCCGGCCGCCATGCGCGGATGCTGCGCCCCGGTCCCCGGCAGCATCAGGACGACGGAGCGGCGGTGAGGAAGAGTCATGCGGCCAGCGTGATCCGTACCGATCGAGCCGTTCTCCAGCGCCTCATGCAGAAGCGTTCGAGCCCGCCTTGAGCGCCGCGGCGCATCCTGCACCGCATGAGTGTTGTCGAGGAAACGCCCCCGAGACCGAGCCCGAGACCCGGGATCAGAACCGGCACTCCACCTCCCCAGGACGGCTGTCTGCGCGACCGGACCGCGGAACTCGCCGCCCTGCACGACCAGGTGCGGCGCGGCCCGAGCGACCGGGCCACCGAGGCGCAGCACGCCAAGGGCAAACTGACCGCGCGCGAGCGCATCGCGCTGCTCTTCGACGAGGGCACGTTCTCCGAGATCGAGGAGCTGCGCCGGCACCGCGCCACCGGCTTCGGCCTGGAGGACCGCCGCCCGCACACCGACGGCGTGGTCACCGGCTGGGGCAAGGTGCACGGCCGCACCGTGTTCGCGTACGCCCACGACTTCCGGATCTTCGGCGGGGCTCTCGGCGAGGCCCACGCGGAGAAGATCCACAAGCTGATGGACCTGGCGGAGGCCGCCGGAGCACCGATCGTCGGCCTGTGCGACGGGGCGGGCGCGCGGATCCAGGAAGGCGTGACGGCCCTCGCGGGCTACGGCGGGATCTTCCAGCGCAATGTCCGCAACTCCGGTGTGATCCCGCAGATCAGCGTGATCCTCGGCCCGTGCGCGGGCGGCGCGGCGTACTCGCCCGCCCTGACCGACTTCGTCTTCATGGTGCGCGGCACGGCCCAGATGTTCATCACCGGGCCGGACGTGGTGCAGGCCGTCACCGGCGAGGTCATCAGCCACGACGCGCTGGGCGGCGCCGACGCGCACGCCTCGGTCTCCGGCGTCGCGCACTTCGCCTGCGACGACGAGGAGTCCTGCCTGGAGGACGTGCGCCACCTCCTGTCGCTGCTGCCCGCGAACAACCGCGAACTGCCGCCGCCCGCGCCCACGCAGGACCCGCCGGACCGCCGCACGGAGGCGCTCCTCGACCTGGTCCCGGCCGACCCGAGCCGCGCGTACGACATGCGCGCGGTGCTGGAGGAGATCGTCGACGACGGCGACTACCTGGAGATCCAGGAGAACTGGGCGACGAACATCGTCTGCGCGCTCGCCCGCCTGGACGGTCAGGTGGTGGGACTGGTCGCCAACCAGCCCTCCGCCTTCGCCGGCGTCCTGGACATCCACGCCTCGGCAAAGGCGGCGCGCTTCGTCCAGACCTGCGACGCGTTCAACATCCCGCTGGTGACGCTGGTCGACGTCCCCGGCTTCCTGCCGGGCGTCGACCAGGAGCACGGCGGCATCATCCGCCACGGCGCGAAACTGCTGTACGCGTACTGCAACGCCACGGTGCCGCGGGTGCAGTTGATCCTGCGCAAGGCGTACGGAGGTGCGTACATCGTGATGGACTCGCGCTCCATCGGCACGGACGTGTCGCTGGCCTGGCCGAGCAACGAGATCGCCGTGATGGGTGCGGAGGGCGCCGCGAACGTGGTCTTCCGCCGCGAGATCGCCGCGGCGACGGACCCGGAGGCGACCAGGGCCCGCCTGGTGAAGGAGTACCGCTCGGAGCTGATGCACCCGTACTACGCGGCGGAACGCGGCCTGGTGGACAGCGTGATCGACCCGGCGGAGACGAGGGCGCGTCTGATCGACGCCCTGTCGATGCTCAGGGCCAAACACGCCCCGCTCCCCAGCCGCAAACACGGAAACCAGCCGCAGTGACGGCGATCAGAGTGGTACGCGGGGCCCCGACCCCGGAGGAACTGGCGGCCTGCGTTCTGGTCCTGCAGTCCCTGGCAGCGGCCCGCGCGACCGGCCACACGGGCCCGGTCGACCCACCGACGGCCGTCTGGCCGAGGACAGCAGCTCGGCCCGCCACCCCGGCCCCGTCGTGGTCGTCACTCGGCCGGGCGGGGGCATGGCGCGCCTAGGCGCGCCCCCGACAGGGGCGCGGGGCTGTGTCGATGTGCGGCTCCGCCCCGTGGGCGCGAGCAGCCATGACGCACCCGCACGCGACAACCGGCCCATGAGGGGCGCGGGGCTGTGTCGATGTGCGGCTCCGCCGCGTGGGCGCGAGCAGCCATGACGCACCCGCACGCGACAACCGGCCCATGAGGGGCGCGGGGAACTGCGTGACCAGCCACAACGGACCCGCACGGGCCCGCGGCCGAGCCTCGCAGCTCCCCGCCCAAGGGGCCGGCTACGCCGGAAGCCCCAGCTCCCGCGCGATCAGCATCCGCTGCACCTCACTCGTGCCCTCGCCGATCTCAAGGATCTTCGAGTCCCGCCACATCCGCGCCACCGGGTACTCGTTCATGAACCCGTACCCGCCGTGGATCTGCGTGGCGTCCCGCGCGTTGTCGACGGCCACGGTCGACGAGTACAGCTTCGCCACCGCCGCCTCCTTCTTGAACGGCTCGCCGAGCACCAGCCGCGACGCCGCGTCGCGCCACCCGATGCGGGCCATGTGCGCCCGCATCTCCATGTCCGCGATCTTGAACTGGATCGCCTGGTACGTGCTGATCGCCGAGCCGAAGGCGTGACGTTCCTTCGCGTACTTCACCGACTCGTCCACACAGCCCTGTGCGAGCCCGGTCGCCAGCGCCGCGATCGCGATCCGGCCCTCGTCCAGGATCCGCAGGAACTGCGCGTACCCGCGGCCCTCCTCGCCGAGCAGGTTCTCCACCGGCACCCGGACGTTGTCGAACGACAGCTCACGGGTGTCGGAGGCGTTCCAGCCGACCTTGGAGTAGGGGGCGGCGACGGTGAACCCGGGCGTCCCGGACGGAACGATGATCGACGAGATCAGCGGCCGGCCGTCGTCCTTCCGCCCGGTGACGGCGGTGACGGTCACCAGACCCGTGATGTCGGTGCCGGAGTTCGTGATGAAGCACTTGGAGCCGTTGATGACCCACTCGTCGCCGTCCCGGACGGCGGTCGTCCGCGTGCCGCCCGCGTCCGAGCCGGCGCCCGGCTCGGTGAGTCCGAACGCGCCGAGCATCTCGCCGGAGCACAGCTTCGGCAGCCAGGTCCGCTTCTGCTCCTCGGTGCCGAACCGGTAGACCGGCATCGCGCCGAGCGAGACGCCCGCCTCCAGGGTGATGGCCACGGAGGAGTCGACCCGGGCCAGCTCCTCCAGGGCGATGCCGAGGGCGAGGTAGTCGCCGCCCATGCCGCCGTACTCCTCGGAGAAGGGCAGGCCGAAGAGGCCCATCTGCCCCATCTGGCGGACGATCTCGTAGGGGAACTCGTGCCGCTCGTAGTAGTCGCCGATCTTCGGGGCGACCACGTCGTGGGCGAACTCCTCGACGGTACGGCGGAGTTCCTCGTGCTCGGGGGTGAGCCGGTGGTCGAGGGACATGTTCGTCACTCCTTGTGGGAGAGGGCGCGGACGGTACGGGACGGGCTCGGGCGGCCCAGTTGTTCGGCCATCCACCCGCTCGTGGCGGTGAGGGCGGCCAGGTCGACCCCGGTCTCGATGCCGAGGCCCTGGAGCATCCACACCAGGTCCTCGGTGGCGAGGTTGCCGGTCGCGGACTTGGCGTACGGGCAGCCGCCGAGGCCGCCCGCGGACGCGTCGACGGTGGTGACGCCGTGCCGGAGCGCGGCGAGGGTGTTGGAGAGGGCCTGGCCGTACGTGTCGTGGAAGTGCACGGCGAGGCGCCCGGTGGGCACCCCGGCGTCGTTCAGGGCCTGCAGCAGGGCCTGGACGTGGCCGGGGGTGGCGACGCCGATGGTGTCGCCGAGGCTCAGCTCGTCGCAGCCCATGTCGGCGAGGGCCTTGGTGACGCGGACGACCTGCTCGATCGGCACGGCGCCCTCCCAGGGGTCGCCGAAGCACATCGACAGGTAGCCGCGCACGTCCAGACCCTCGTCCCTGGCCCGGACGACGACCGGCTCGAACATGGCGAGCGCCTCGTCGACGGTCCGGTTGAGGTTGGCCTTGGCGAAGGACTCGGTGGCGGAGGCGAAGACGGCGACGTGCCGGGCGCCGAGGGCGAGCGCGCGGTCGAGCCCGCGCTCGTTGGGCACGAGCACGGGGAGCCGTACGGGAAGGTCCTTCACGCGGGGGAACAGGTCCTCCGCGTCGGCGAGCTGCGGCACCCACTTCGGGTGCACGAAGCTCGTCGCCTCGACGGTGTCGAGCCCGGCGGCGGCGAGCCGGCGGACGAACTCGGCCTTGACGTCGGTGGGGACGACGGTCTTCTCGTTCTGCAGCCCGTCGCGCGGCCCGACCTCGTGGATCCGCACACGGGCGGGAAGGCCGGGGTCGGCAACGGTCATGGGCAGCCCGGACACGCTCATGCTTCCTCCCGCGGAGTGACGACGGCGAGCACCTGGTCCATGGCGACGGTGGTCCCGGGCGTCACGTCCAGCTCGGTGACGGTGCCGGCGTGCGGGGCGGAGATGACGTGCTCCATCTTCATCGCCTCGACGACGAGCAGGCTCTGCCCGGCCTCGACCTCGTCCCCGACGGCGACCTTCACGACGGTCACGGTGCCGGGCATCGGCGCGGCGAGCGTGTCCGCCCCGCCGTGCCGGGCGCCGCTGAGCGCGGCGGCGACGGGATCGTGGTCCTGCAGGTGCCACGAGTCCCCGTCCCGCCCGAGCCAGAGCCCGTCGGGGGAGGGGACGACGTGGAACCGGTGGGTGACGCCGTCGAGTTCGACGGTGACGAGCCCGTCCGCGGCGTCGACGATCCGCGCGGTGCGGAGGGCGTCGCCCTCGGACCCCTCCGGCAGGAGCAGCTCCACGCCCCGCGCGGCGGCACGGGTGCGCACCTCGACGGGGTCGTGACCCGGGATGCGGAAGTGCTGGACCGTCCACGCGGGTGTGCCGCCGAGCCGCCAGCCGTCGGCGACCCCGAAGGGGTCGACCCAGCCTCCGCCGGTGGTGCTCCCGCCCCGCGCGACCAGCGCCGCCGCCGCGTACACCTCCGCCGGCACTCCCTCCGGGAGGAGGTCGGCCAGGTCACGCTCCACCAGGCCCGTGTCCAGCTCGCCCGCGACGACCGCCTTGTGACCCAGGAGGCGGCGCAGGAAGCCGGCGTTCGTCGGGACGCCCAGCGTCATCGTGTCGGCGAGCGCGGCGCGCAGCTTGCGGAGGGCCGACGGGCGGTCGGCGGCGTGGACGATGACCTTCGCGAGCATCGGGTCGTACAGGCTGCCGACCTCCGTGCCCTGCGACAGGCCCGAGTCGGTCCGCACACCCTCGCCCGCGGGCTCGTGCAGGGCGAGGACCGTGCCGCCCGACGGGAGGAACCCGCGCGCGGGGTCCTCCGCGCAGATGCGCGCCTCGATCGCCCAGCCGTCCAGCCGCACGTCCGACTGGCCGAAGGACAGCGCCTCGCCCGCCGCGACCCGCAGCTGCCACTCCACCAGGTCCACGCCCGTGATCAGCTCGGTGACCGGGTGCTCCACCTGGAGGCGGGTGTTCATCTCCATGAAGTAGTACGAGGACGGGTCGCCGCCCGGCACGATGAACTCGACCGTGCCCGCGCCCACGTACCCGCAGGACCGCGCCGCCTCGACCGCCGCCGCGCCCATCGACTCCCGGATCTCGGGGGTCAGCAGGACCGACGGCGCCTCCTCGATGATCTTCTGGTGCCGCCGCTGCAGCGAGCACTCGCGCTCGCCGAGGTGCACCACGTTGCCGTGCGCGTCCGCGAGGACCTGGATCTCGATGTGCCGCGGCCGGTCGATCCACCGCTCCACGAGCAGCGTGTCGTCGCCGAAGGACGACCGCGCCTCACGCCGCGCCGCGGCGATCTCGTCCGTGAGGACGGCGAGGTCGCGCACGAGGCGCATGCCCTTGCCGCCACCGCCGGCCGACGGCTTCAGCAGCACCGGGGCGCCCAACTCCCGCGCCGCGTCCTCCAGTTCCGGGTCGGCGGCGCCGGGCACCACGGGCACGCCCGCGGCCTTCACCGTCTCCTTGGCCCGGATCTTGTCGCCCATCAGCGAGATCGCGGACGCGGGCGGGCCGATGAAGACGAGCCCCGCCTCCGCGCAGGCCGCCGCGAACCCGGCGTTCTCCGCGAGGAACCCGTAGCCGGGGTGCACGGCCTGCGCACCGGTCCGGCGGGCGGCCTCCAGGAGCGCCGGCACCGACAGGTACGACTCCGAGGCCGCCGGCGGCCCGATCCGGACCGCCGTGTCCGCCTCCCGGACGTGCCGCGCGTCGGCGTCCGCGTCGCTGTACACGGCCACCGAGCGGACGCCGAGCGCCCGCAGCGTGCGGATGACGCGGACCGCGATCTCGCCCCGGTTGGCCACAAGGACTGTGTCGAACATGATCCGAGTTCCCCTCACATCCGGAAGACGCCGAACTGGGGGTCACCCAGGGGCGCGTTGGCGCAGGCGGTCAGCGCGAGGCCCACCACCTGGCGGGTCTCCATCGGGTCGATGACCCCGTCGTCCCAGAGCCGCGCCGTGGCGTAGTAGGCACTGCCCTGGGTCTCGTACTGCTCGCGGATCGGGGCCTTGAAGGCGTCCTCCTCCTCCGCGCTCCACGCGTCGCCGAGCTGGTCGCGCTTGACGGTGGCGAGCACCGAGGCGGCCTGCTCGCCGCCCATGACCGAGATCTTGGCGTTGGGCCACATCCACAGGAAGCGCGGCGAGTACGCCCGGCCGCACATCGAGTAGTTGCCGGCGCCGTACGAGCCGCCGACGACGACGGTCAGCTTCGGCACCCGGGTGCAGGCGACGGCCGTGACCATCTTGGCGCCGTGCTTGGCGATGCCGCCGGCCTCGTAGTCGCGGCCGACCATGAAGCCGGAGATGTTCTGCAGGAACAGCAGCGGGATGCCGCGCTGGTCGCACAGCTCGATGAAGTGCGCGCCCTTCTGGGCGGACTCGGAGAACAGGATGCCGTTGTTGGCGACGATGCCGACCGGGTGGCCGTGGATCCGGGCGAAGCCGGTGACCAGCGTCTGCCCGAACTCGGCCTTGAACTCCTGGAACCGGGAGCCGTCCACGAGCCGCGCGATGATCTCGCGGGCGTCGTACGGCGTGCGCGAGTCGACCGGCACCGCCCCGTACAGCCCCGCCGGGTCCACCTTGGGCTCCTCGGCCGGCTCGACCGACCAGGGCAGCGGCCCGCGCTCGGGCAGGGTGGCGACGATGTTCCGGACGATCCGCAGCGCGTGCGCGTCGTCCTCGGCGAGGTGGTCGGTGACACCGGAGGTCCGCGAGTGGACCTCTCCGCCGCCGAGCTCCTCCGCGGTGACGACCTCGCCGGTCGCGGCCTTCACCAGCGGCGGTCCGCCGAGGAAGATCGTGCCCTGGTTCCGGACGATCACGGCCTCGTCGCTCATCGCGGGCACGTACGCGCCACCGGCCGTGCACGACCCGAGCACCGCCGCGATCTGCGGGATGCCCGCGCCGGACATCCGGGCCTGGTTGTAGAAGATCCGGCCGAAGTGCTCGCGGTCGGGGAAGACCTCGTCCTGCATCGGCAGGAAGGCACCGCCCGAGTCGACCAGGTAGAGACAGGGCAGCCGGTTCTCCAGCGCCACCTCCTGGGCCCGCAGGTGCTTCTTCACCGTCATCGGGTAGTAGGTGCCGCCCTTGACGGTCGCGTCGTTGGCGACGATCACGCACTCCCGGCCGGAGACCCGGCCGATGCCGGCGATCACGCCGGCGGCGGGGGCCTGGTCGCCGTACATCCCGTTCGCGGCCAGCGGGGCCAGCTCCAGGAACGGCGAGCCGGGGTCGAGGAGGCTGTCGACCCGGTCCCGCGGCAGAAGCTTGCCGCGCGCGGTGTGCCGCGCCCGGGCCTTCTCGCCGCCGCCGAGCGCGGCCGCGGCGAGCTTGGCGCGCAGCGTCTCGGCCAGCTCGGTGTGGGCCGCCTCGTTGGCCTGCCAGGCCTCCGACGCGGGGTCCGCCGCGCTCGTCAGCACAGGTGCCTGCTGCATCGATCGAGCTCCCTTGCTCGGTTAATGAGCGTTAACGTATGTCAGTCAGGTTAACGACCGCTAACCGCGTTGTCTAGAATCGATCGCATGACCACCAGGACCGACGCCCCCACGCGCCGCCAGCAGATCCTCAAGGAGGCCGCACGCCTCTTTGCCGAGCGCGGTTTCCACGGCGTCGGCGTCGACGAGATAGGAGCCGCGGTCGGCATCAGCGGCCCCGGCCTGTACCGGCACTTCGCGGGCAAGGACGCCATGCTCGCCGAGCTGCTGGTCGGCATCAGCGAGCGGCTGCTCGAAGGCGGCATGCTCCGTGTCGAGGGTGCGAACGGCAGCTCGCGCGAGGTCCTGTCCTCCCTGATCGACGGCCACATCGACTTCGCGCTCGACGACCGCCCCCTCATCACCCTGCACGACCGGGAGCTGGACCGCCTCCGGGACGAGGACCGCAAGCGGGTCCGGCAGCTCCAGCGGCGGTACGTGGAGCTGTGGGTCGCGGTGGTCGGCGAGCTGTACCCGGCGGCGGGCGAGGCGGAGGTCCGCGCGGCCGTGCACGCGGTCTTCGGCCTGCTCAACTCCACCCCGCACCTCGGTGCGCCGCTGGGCCGCAGTGCCATGGAGGAGCTGCTGCGGCGCCTGGCGAACGGGGCCTTCGACGCGCTGGCGGCGGAGCCGACGGTCCAGTAGACGACTCCGGGGGTCCGGAAACCGGAACGACCGCTCGGATGCGATCGGACTCGTTCACAATGAGTGGCATGCCGATACTCAGCCGTGACGCGCTCGTCGAGCAACTGGTTCGCACCCGGATCGCCGGAGACGTCGCCACGCCGCGCGACAACAACCTCTCCCACTACCGCAAGCTCGCCAACGGCGACCGGCACTACTGGCTGGGCCTGGAGTTCGGCGACCGCTGGGCCGACGAGCAGGACGTCCTCGCCGTCATGGCCGAGCGCTGCGGTGTCAACGACGACCCGGCACACCGCTTCGGCCAGGACACCATCGACCCCGAGCTGACCGTCGACGCCCTGGACCGCGCCGCGGCCCGGCTGCGCAAGGCGGCCGCCGGCCGGGAACGCGTCCTCTTCGCGACCGGCCACCCCGGCTCCCTGATCGACCTGCACAGCCGCACCGCGGCCGCGCTGCGCGCCGCCGGCTGCGACATCGTCCGCATCCCCGGCGGCCTGACGGCCGACGAGGGGTACGTGGTCCAGTTCGCCGACGTCTCGCTCTTCGAACGCGGCGCGAGCCTGTGGCACACCCATTCGCCGGAGCCGATGAACGCGATCCTGGACGCCCTGGAGGCCGAGGGCAGCCCGCGGCCCGACCTCGTCGTGGCCGACCACGGCTGGGCCGGCCGCGCCGCCCAGCGCGGCCTCGACGCCGTCGGCTACGCCGACTGCAACGACCCCGCGCTCTTCCTCGCCGAGGCGGAGGGCACCCTCCAGGTCGCGATCCCCCTGGACGACCACGTCATCGACCCGCGCTTCTACGAGCCGATGACGGAGTACCTCCTGAACGCGGCGGGCCTGCTGGACTGAGCCCGGCTCAGCGCTCCTGCCCCAGCCCGGGCGTGCCGACGTAGCGCTCGTTCGCGTACCCGAGCGGATGGTCCTCGTCGGCGGACTCCGCACCGCGCGTCAGCGCGGTGAGGAGCATGACCTCGGTGACCGTGTCGGCGACGGAGTGGGCCGCCTCGGAGAGCATCGCGCTCGATCCTCCCCCGTGCCCTAGGGGGCATGGGAGGTGCCCCGACGACCCCCGCAACGGCTTTGGCACTCGCGCCCTGCCCGGCCGTCAGCGCGGAACGCGAACGACACCCTCCTGGATGACGGAGATCGCGAGCCGCCCGTCCTGCGTGTAGATCCGGGCCTGTCCGAGCCCCCGCCCGCCCGAAGCGGTGGGGGACTCCTGGTCGTACAGCAGCCACTCGTCGGCCCGGAAGGGCCGGTGGAACCACATCGCATGGTCCAAAGAGGCGCCGACCACATCACCCACGGCCCACCCGCCCCGCCCGTGGGCGAGCAGGATGGAATCGAGCAGCGTCATGTCGGAGACGTACGTGGCCAGCACGACATGAAGCAGCGGATCGTCCGCCAGCTTGCCGTTCGTCCGGAACCACACCTGCGAGCGCGGCTCCCTCGGCGTGCCGACCGTCCCCCACGGGGGCGTCTCGGCGTACCGCAGATCGACCGCGGCCCGTGCCTCGATCAGCCGGTCGGCGACCTCCCGCGGCAGATGCCGGGGCAGCATCTCGGCGGGCGAGGGCAGCGACTCCGGATCCGGCGCGTCCGGCATGGCGGCCTGATGGTCGAGCCCGTCCTCGTACACCTGGAACGAGGCCGACAGATGAAAGATCGGCTGACCGTGCTGGACAGCCACCACACGCCGTGTCGTGAAGGACCGCCCGTCCCGGATGCGGTCCACGGTGTAGACGATCGGCGCACCCGGGTCGCCGGGCCGCAGGAAGTACGCGTGCAGGCTGTGCGCGAGGCGGTCCTCGGGGACGGTCCGCCCGGCCGCCACCAGCGCCTGGGCGGCAACCTGGCCGCCGAAGACGCGCGGTACCAGAGCGGACCGGGACTCCCCCCGAAAGATGTCCTGCTCGATCCGCTCGAGATCGAGCAGATCGAGCAGGGCATCCAGAGCACTGGGTGCTTCGGGCACTTACAGACCCATCGACTTGGCGATGATCGACTTCATGATCTCGCTGGTGCCGCCGTAGATGCGGTTGACGCGGTTGTCCGCGTACAGGCGGGCGATCGGGTACTCGTTCATGTACCCGTAGCCGCCGTGCAGCTGGAGGCAGCGGTCGATCACGCGGTGCGCGACCTCGGTGCAGAACAGCTTGGCGGAGGCGGCCTCGGCCGGCGTCAGCTCACCGGCGTCCAGGGCCTCCAGGGCGCGGTCGGAGACGGCCTGGGCGGCGTCCACCTCGGCCTGGCAGGCGGCCAGCTCGAACTTGGTGTTCTGGAAGTGCGCGACCGGCTTGCCGAAGACGGTGCGGTCGGTCACGTACTGCTGCGCGAAGCGCACCGCGGCAGCAGCCTGCGCGTAGGCGCCGAAGGCGATGCCCCAACGCTCGGACGCCAGGTTGTGGCCGAGGTAGTAGAAGCCCTTGCCCTCCTCGCCGAGCAGGTCTTCCACCGGCACCTTGACATCCACGAACGCCAGCTCGGCCGTGTCAGAGGTACGCAGCCCGAGCTTGTCCAGCTTGCGGCCGATGGAGTAGCCCTCGGACTTGGTGTCCACGGCGAACAGCGAGATACCGCCACGACGGTCCTGCTCGCTCGGAGCGGAGGTCCGCGCGCACACGATCACGCGGTCGGCGTGCACGCCACCCGTGATGAAGGTCTTGGCGCCGTTGAGGACGTAGTGGGTGCCGTCCTCGGAGAGCTTGGCGGTGGTCTTCATGCCCGCCACGTCCGAACCGGTGCCCGGCTCGGTCATGGCCAGCGCCCACATCTCCTCACCGGAGACGAACTTGGGCAGGTACCGCTTCTTCTGCTCGTCACTCGCCAGCATCTTGATGTACGGCAGAGCAAGCAGCACGTGCACGCCGGAGCCACCGAACTGCACACCCGCACGCGCGGTCTCCTCGTAGAGGACGGCCTCGAACTTGTGCGTGTCCAGACCGGCGCCGCCGAACTCCTCAGGCACGTTGATGCCGAAGATGCCCAGCTCACCGAGCTTGTAGTAGAAGTCCCGCGGGGCCTGCCCGGCAGCGAACCACTCGTCGTAGACGGGGACGACCTCGGCCTCGATGAACGCCCGGATGGTCTCCCGGAACGCCTCGTGGTCCTCGTTGAAAACGGTACGGCGCACGGCCGGCTCCTTGTCTAAGCGCTTGCTCAGCGTACGTCCCTCGAAGTTACCCGCCGGTCATCGAGCCTGTCCAGAGACGAGAACGTCGCGCCGGTCACAGGGCGACCTGACGAACTTCGTTCGAAGGTCCGGAACGGACCACCCCCATCGCCTACCGTCGACGGCTCCGCGTACCGAAAGGACCGACATGACGGCCGGCAGCCAGATCACCGTTCTCGGACTCGGCGACATGGGGTCCGCGATCGCCAGAACCTTCGTCGCACGTGGTTTCCGCACCACGGTCTGGAACCGCACCACCGCCAGGACCGAGCCGCTCGTCGAGGTCGGCGCCACCGCCGCGCCCACGGCCGCCGAGGCCGTCGCCGCGAGCCCGCTCGTCGTGGTCTGCCTCCTCGACGGCACCGCCGTCGACCAGGTCCTCGCCTCCGTCGCCTCCGCCGTCGCGGGCAAGACCCTGGTGAACGTCACCAGCGGCTCGCCCGCCCAGGCCCGCGCGAACGAGCGATGGGCCAGGGAGCACGGCGCCGAGTACATCGACGGCAAGATCATGGGCGACCCGCCCTACGTCGGCACCGACCACATCATGTTCCCGTTCAGCGGCTCTCCCACGGCCTACGAGACCCACGAGCCGACCCTCAGGACGCTCGGCGGCATCGCCTACCACGGCGAGGACCCGGGCGCCGCCGCCGTCGAGTTCATGGCCCAGGTCGCCTTCTCGTACGAACTCCTCATCGGCTTCCTGCACGTGCTCAAGCTGGTCCGCTCCGAGGGCTTCGACGTCGCCGCGTTCACCGAGCGCGCCGCGGGCTCCCTGGCCGTGTTCCCGTCCCTCTTGAACTCCATGGCCCAGGCGGTCAAGAGCGGCGAGTACGGCCCCGACCTGGGCTCCCTCGACGTCCAGGCCGCCCTCATGAACGACATGATCGGCCACCGCGCCGCGCAGGGCGTGGAGGCCGTGCGCATGCGCGAGATCAAGGACCTGATGGACCGCCGCATCGCAGCGGGCCACGGCGACCAGGGCTTCTCCAGCCTCTTCGAGCTGCTCCCGCCGCAGGCCTGACGACGGCGGGAGCGGGGGACGTGGAGGGGGTCGTGTTCGGGACGTAGAGCGTGATTTGTGGCGCGTAAGAAACGCTCACAACACCAGTGACCCGAGCGCGCCGTAAATCATGCAGTCCCGGACACGACCCCCGGAACGTCCCACGCGCCACCCACCGAGGTCACAACGCGACACCACACCGCACCCACAGAACAGATCACAACGCCGCCCGCCGAGCCCGAGCAGCCAGCCACAGATCGAACCGATCGTCCCCGTCGTCGATCCGCCGCCCCGTGAGCCGCATCGCCTTGTCGAGCCGGTTGCGCACCGTATGCCGGTGCAGCCCCAGCCGCCGCCCGGTCTCGTCCCAGGAGCACCCGGAGTCGAGCCAGGTGACCAGCGTCTCGACGAGCTCGCCCGACGGATCGGCAACATCCAGCGGCCCCAGCACCGTATCCGCGTACCCCGCCAACGCGTCCCGCTCGCCCAGCCCCAGCAGCAGCCGACTGGAGTGGCTCCGCTGCGCCTCCGCCGGCCGCCCCGAGCGCCGGCTCACCTCCAGCAGCCCGCTCGCCTGCCGCAGCGAGGTGACGGCCGCCTCCGGCGCGACCGCCGCCCCGATCCCGGCCGGACACCCCGGCGCGAACCGTTCGAGCAGCTCCAGCACCTCCGTGTCCCCCGCGGCGACCGCCTCCACGACACCACCCCCGGTGGTACGCGTCAGCCCACCCGGCAGCGCGAGCGCCAGGCCCGCCGCGACCTCGGAGGCGTCCTCCTCCGCCCCCGCCGCCACGACCACCACCCGCACCGCAAGCCCCGCCGCAAGCCCCGCCGCCGCCAGCGCATCGCCTGCCGCCTCCGCCGACCCCGCCTCGTCGAGCAGCCGCCCCAGCAGCGCCGCGCGCCGCCGCCGCTCCGGCTCGTCCGCCAGGTGCCGCCGCTCCAGCTCCAGCGACAGCAACGCGACGAGCCCCGACACGAGCAGCCGGGTCTCGGGCGACAGCTCGCCCACCAGTACCAGCACCCCCCGCAACCGCCGCGCCCCCAGCGGCTGCACCTCCACGTGCGCCCCGCCCTCCACGCTGACCGCACTCGCCTGCATGCCCCGCACCGCGACCCGCTGGATCAGCTCGTCGGCCACCGGGGGCACCCCGGCAGCGCCTCCCGCCAGCACCCGCCCCACCGGGTCCGTCACCACCGCCGGAACCCCGGTCGCCCGCGTCCACGCCTCCAGCGTCGGCGCGAGCCCCCGCCCCGAGGCCGCCGCAGCGGTCAGCCGGCGCTGCGTCTCGAAGGCGTCCTCCAAGGCCGCCCGCTGCTCCGCCGCCCGCGCCGCGAACACCGCCTTGGTGACGGCGATGAACGGCACCTCGTCCGCCACGGTCAGCAACGGCAGCCCCGCCGCCTCCGCCGCCGCGACCAGCACCGGCGGCGCGGACTGGTGGGGGAGCGCCGCACCGAGCCCCAGCGCCAGCGCACTCGCCCCGCTCGCTCGCACATCGTCCACGTACGCCCGGCACGCCTCCGCCTCCATCGGCAGCAGCAGTCCGATCGTCATCAGCAGCTCGCCGCCCTGGAGCCAGCGCCCCGGCCGGACCAGCTCGGAGGCGTGCGCCGCGAGGACCGGCCGGTCGAGGGCCGCGGCCCCCGCGACCACGGACAGCCGGAGTTCGGACCGGGCGACAAGATCGGCAAGCGTGAGACCGGCACGGGGATCCATGGACACAGTGTCCACCCACTCGGCCCAGTTTCGCCCTGCGGGCGATCGTCCGGGCGCCGCACCCGGCATACGGTGCAGGACGATCACCCGTCCCACGCCGTGAACGGAGGGCACCCGCCCATGGAGGACACGCACGCCCCGGACACCGTCCTCGTCGCCTGCGCCCAGCTCTCCCTCGCCGTCGGCGACGTGGCCGGCAACCGCGCCGCCGCCGACCGCGCGATCGAGGCCGCCGCGGCCGCCGGCGTCCGCGTCCTCGTCCTCCCGGAGCTCGCCAACACCGGCTACGTGTTCCGCGACGCCGCGCACGCCGCCGAGCTGGCCGAACCGGCCGACGGCCCGACGGTCACCGCGTGGGCGGAGGCGGCGGCCCGCCACGACATGGTCCTGGTCGCCGGCTTCTGCGAGCGCGACGAGACGGGCGCGACCCGCAACTCCGCCGTCCTCGTCGACCCCACCGGCGTCCGCGCGGTCTACCGCAAGGCGCATCTCTTCGGCGCCATCGAGAAGGCCGCCTTCGTACCGGGCGACCAGCGCCCGCCGGTCGTCGACACGGCCGTGGGCCGGATCGGCGTGATGGTCTGCTACGACGTGGAGTTCCCCGAGTGGGTCCGCGACGCCGCCCTCCGCGGCGCGGAGCTCCTGTGCGCCCCGGTGAACTGGCCGCTGTTCCCGCGCCCCGAGGGCGAGCGCGCCGCCGAGGTGATCCGGGTCCAGGCCGACGCCGCCGTGAACCGGATGTTCGTCGCGGCCTGCGACCGCGCCGGGACGGAGAACGGCGTCGAGTGGACGGGCGGCTCCGTGATCACGGACCCCGACGGCTTCCCGCTCGCGGGCCCGGCGACCGAGACCGGCGAGTCGCTGCTGATCGCGGCCTGCGCCCTCGGCCAGGCCCGCGACAAGCGGATCGGCGAGCACAACGACGTACTGGCGGACCGCCGCCCCGAGCTGTACGACCTCTGACCTGGCGAAAGCCGCACTGAACCCCCTGTCCCAGGCACCCCGGAAGGCACCCGTCATGACCACCGAGCAGCAGCCCCAGTTCCGCGGCCCCGTCGACTCCTCCCGCATCCCCCGCTACGCGGGCCCCGCGACCTTCGCCCGGCTGCCGCGTCTCGACGAGGTCGGCACCGCGGACGTCGCCGTCGTCGGCGTGCCCTTCGACTCGGGTGTCTCGTACCGCCCCGGCGCCCGCTTCGGCGGCAACGCGATCCGCGAGGCGTCCCGCCTGCTCCGCCCGTACAACCCGGCGCAGGACGCCTCCCCCTTCGCGCTCGCGCAGGTCGCCGACGGCGGCGACATCGCGGTCAACCCGTTCAACATCAACGAGGCCGTCGAGACGATCGAGGCGGCCGCGGACGACCTGCTCGGCACCGGCGCCCGCATGATGACCCTCGGCGGCGACCACACCATCGCGCTGCCCCTGCTCCGCTCCGTCGCGAAGAAGCACGGCCCGGTCGCCCTGCTGCACTTCGACGCGCACCTGGACACCTGGGACACCTACTTCGGCGCCGAGTACACGCACGGCACCCCGTTCCGCCGGGCCGTCGAGGAGGGCATCCTCGACACGGAGGCGCTGTCGCACGTCGGCACGCGCGGCCCGCTGTACGGCAAGCAGGACCTCACCGACGACGAGAAGCTCGGCTTCGGCATCGTGACGTCGTCCGACGTGTACCGCCGCGGCGCGGACGAGGTCGCGGACCAGCTGCGCCAGCGGATCGGCGACCGTCCGCTGTACATCTCCATCGACATCGACTGCCTGGACCCGGCGCACGCGCCCGGCACCGGTACGCCGGAGGCGGGCGGCATGACGTCCCGCGAGCTGCTCGAGATCCTGCGGGGCCTGTCGTCCTGCAACCTGGTCTCCGCGGATGTCGTCGAGGTGGCCCCGGCGTACGATCACGCCGAGATCACCTCGGTCGCGGCCTCGCACACCGCGTACGAGCTGACCACGATCATGAGCCGCCAGATCGCGGCGGCGCGACAGCAGGGCTGACCGCCCGACCGCAGGCTGCCGGCCCGACAGGAGGGCTGACAGCCGTGGCGGGCGCAGACGAAGGGGACGTACGCGCGTGACGCACGACCACGACCTGGTACTCCGACCGACCGAGGCGCAGACGGCGGCCGCACTCGCGCCGCCGCCGGGCCGGACCGGCGGGGACCTGGTCGTGGAGACGCTGCGCAGCCTGGGCGCGACGACCGTGTTCGGGCTGCCGGGGCAGCACGCGCTGGCGGTGTTCGACGCGGTCCGCCGCTCCGACCTGCGGCTGGTGGGGCTGCGGGTGGAGAACAACGCGGGCTTCGCGGCGGACGCGTACGGCCGGGTCACCGGCGAGGCGGCGCCGCTGCTGCTGTCCACCGGCCCGGGGGCGCTGACGGCGCTGCCCGCGCTGCAGGAGGCGGCGGCCGCGTCGGCGCCGGTGCTCGCGATCTCCTCGCAGATCCCGCTCGCCGGGCTCGGTGGCGCGCGCCACGGCTACCTGCACGAGCTACGGGACCAGCAGGCGTCGTTCCGGGACGTCGTGAAGTCGGTCCACACGGTGCGGGCGGCGTCCCAGATCCCGTCCGCGATCGCCGCCGCGTGGCAGTCCGCGCTGACGGCCCCGCACGGGCCCGTGTGGGTGGAGATCCCCGAGGACGTCCTGCGCGCGGAGACCGTGCTGCCGCAGGTCACGGGCGTGGACGCGACGCCGCCGGAGCTGGCGCCGCGCCCGGAGCTGACGGCCCTTGCCGCGCACTGGCTCACGCAGGCGGCGCGGCCGGTGATCGTCGCGGGCGGCGGGGTGATCCGGTCGGACGCCGCGGGCAAGCTGAAGCAGCTCGCGGAGCGGCTGGACGCACCGGTGGTCACCACGTACGGCGGGAAGGGCGCGTTCCCGTGGGCGCACCCGCTGTCCCTCCGGTCCTGGGTGGAGGACCGCCATGTGACGGACCACCTGGAGGACGCGGACGTCCTCCTGGTCGTCGGCAGCGGCCTGGGCGAACTCTCCTCGAACTACGGCACGTTCGCCCCGCGCGGCCGGATCGTGCAGATCGAGGCGGACCTCGGCAAGCTGGAGTCGAACTACCCGGCGCTGGGCATCCACGCGGACGCGCGACCGGCGCTGCAGGCGCTGCTGGAGACGGTGGGCGAACGCACCGATCCGCAGGCGCCGAAGCGGGTCGAGGAGACCCTGACGAAGGTCCGGACCCGCATCGAGGGCCAGGACCGCGCCCTGGAACAGAACCTCCTCACCGCGATCCGCAAGGCCGTCCCCGACAGGTCGCCCACCTTCTGGGACATGACGATCCTCGGCTACTGGGCGTGGGCCGGCTTCGACGCCCGCCGCCCCAACACGATGCACTCCGCCCAGGGCGCGGGGGGCCTCGGCTACGCCTTCCCGGCGGCCCTCGGCGCGGCGGTCGCCGAACCGGACACCCCGGTCCTCGCGGTGTCGGGCGACGGCGGCGCGATGTACGGCCTGGCGGAGCTGGCTACGGCGCAGCAGTACGGCCTGGACGTCACCTGGCTGATCGTGGACGACGGCGGTTACGGGATCCTGCGTGAGTACATGACCGACGCGTACGGCGCGTCGACGGCCACGGAACTCGGCCGCCCCGACTTCGTGGCCCTGGCGGAATCCTTCGGCGTCCCGGCGGTCCGCAGCACCCCCGACACCCTGACGGCGGACCTGAAGCGGTGCCTGACCACCCCGGGCCCGTCCGTCGTGGTCCTTCCGGAGACTCTGCGGATGTTCGCCCCAACCCACGAGTAGACATGGGCATGAGGCATATGCGGGCGTAGCCTGGAACCACCCGTACGTCCTCCCGGACGCGCCCGCGTCATGCTCAGCGCTTACCCGATGAGGCGAGCACCATGCGTCGTCGTCATTCAGTATTCCTACTGCCCGCCGGGGTGGCCATAGGCATCCTGGGCCTCCTCGCCCCCACCGCCGAGGCGGGAAGCGCGCACTTCGTCGGCACCCCGACGGCCAGTGCCTCCGGCAGCACCCTGACGGTCAAGGGCAAGGAGGCAGGCCTCGGGAACCTCGCGCAGATCACCGTCACGGTCTCGGCCGACGCCCAGTGCATCAACAAGGGCGGCAACAAGCCGTCGGCCGAGAACAAGCAGTCCTTCGGCGGGGGCGCCACCGTGCCCGTCCAGAACGGCAAGGCGAACTTCAGCATCACGGTCACGGCGAACTTCCAGCCGAAGTGCAGCCCTCCGATGACCCTCCAGTGGTCGAACGTCGTGGTCACTGACGTGACCAACAGCCTCTCGGTGACCCTGCCCGGTCCCTTCTAGCCCGTCCGGAGCGTCAGCCCCGTCCTGGCCGCCGCCGGGGGCGGGGCTCTTCGCGTCGCCGGTCCTAGGACCAGCGACCGTACTTTGTTGCGGCGGGATGAAATCCCTGGCCGGCCGCGTTGGTGACTTCCGGTAGAGCAGCGGAAACGGGAGGTATCACGTGGCGGCGGGGCGGAAACAGGACGGGTGGGCGCACCGGCTCGCCGGGTATGCGTGGCGGTACCGGCTGAACGTGATCATGGCGCTCGGCTCCTCGCTGGCCGGTATGGCGCTGCTCGCGCTCGTCCCGCTGATCACCAAGGTGATCATCGACGACGTGATCGGGGCGAAGACCCGGTCCCTCTCCGTGTGGACCGGGCTCCTCATCGCCGCCGCCGTCCTCGTCTACGTCCTCACCTACATCCGCCGCTACTACGGCGGGCGGCTCGCGCTCGACGTGCAGCACGACCTGCGGACCGAGATGTTCGGCACGATCACCCGGCTCGACGGGCGGCGGCAGGACGAGCTGTCCACCGGGCAGGTCGTCGGGCGGGCCACCAGTGACCTGCAGCTGATCCAGGGGCTGCTGTTCATGCTGCCCATGACGATCGGCAACATCCTGCTCTTCCTGATCTCCCTGGTCGTCATGGCCTGGCTGTCGATCCCGCTGACCCTCGTCGCCCTCGCCGTCGCCCCCGCGCTCTGGTTCATCGCCAAGCGCAGCCGCACCAAGCTGCACCCCGCCACCTGGTACGCCCAGGCGCAGGCCGCGCACGTGGCCGGCGTGGTCGACGGGGCGGTGACCGGCGTCCGCGTGGTGAAGGGCTTCGGACAGGAGGACCAGGAGACCGGGAAGATCCGGGAGGCCGGGCGGAAGCTGTTCGCGGGACGGCTGCGGACCATCCGGCTGAACGCGAAGTACACCCCGGCCCTCCAGGCCGTCCCCGCCCTCGGCCAGGTCGCCGTGCTCGCGCTCGGCGGCTGGCTGGCCACGCGGGGGCAGATCACCCTCGGCACCTTCGTCGCCTTCTCGGCCTACCTGGCCTCCCTCGTCGGCCCGGTCCGCATGCTCGCCATGGTCCTCACCGTCGGCCAGCAGGCGCGCGCCGGCGTCGAGCGCGTGCTGGAGCTGATCGACACCGAGCCCGCCATCTCCGACGGCACCAAGGAGCTGCCCGCCGACGCACCCGCCACCGTCGAGTTCGACGACGTGTCGTTCGCGTACGAGGACGCCTCCGGCAGGACCAGCCCCGTCCTCGACGGGTTCTCGCTCCGGATCCGCCCCGGCGAGACCGTGGCCGTCGTCGGCGCGTCCGGCTCCGGCAAGTCCACCGTCTCCCTCCTCCTGCCGCGCTTCTACGACGTCACCCACGGCGCCGTCCTCGTCGGCGGCCACGACGTTCGCGAGCTCACCCAGTCCTCGCTGCGCGCCGCCATCGGCCTCGTCCCCGAGGACAGCTTCCTGTTCTCGGACACCGTCCGCGCCAACATCGCCTACGGCCACCCCGACGCCACCCAGGAGCAGATCGAGACCGCCGCGCGCGCCGCGCAGGCCGACCGGTTCATCGCCGAGCTGCCCGCCGGCTACGACACCAAGGTCGGCGAGCACGGCCTCACCCTCTCCGGCGGCCAGCGCCAGCGCATCGCGCTCGCCCGCGCCATCCTCACCGACCCCCGGCTGCTGCTCCTCGACGACGCCACCTCCGCCGTCGACGCCCGCGTCGAGCACGAGATCCACGAGGCGCTGAGGTCGGTGATGGCGGGCCGCACGACCCTCCTCATCGCCCACCGCCGCTCCACCCTCGGCCTCGCCGACCGGATCGCCGTCCTCGACGACGGCCGGCTCTCCGACATCGGCACCCACGAGGAGCTGGAGCGCCGCTCCCCGCTGTACCGCCGGCTGCTCACCGACCCCGACGAGCTCGGCGGCGTCTCGCCCGGCCACGTCCTGCCGGCCGAGACCGAACCCGACGAGGACCACCTCCTGCGCGCCGAGCTCGACGCCGAGTACGACGCCGAGCGCGGACTGACCCCCGCCCTGTGGGTGCGGGAGGAGCAGGCCGACGACGACAGCGCCGTGCCCGGAGCCACCCCTGAGCTGCTCGCCGCCGTCGAGGCCCTGCCGCCGGCCGTGGACACCCCGGACGTCGACGAGCGGCGGGCCGTCGCGCCGGAGGACTCGTACGGGCTGCGCCGCCTGCTGCGCGGCTTCGGCCTCGTGCTGCTCGCCAGCCTCGGCCTGGTCGCCGTGGACGCCGGCATGGGCCTGCTGCTGCCGGTCCTGATCCGGCACGGCATCGACGACGGCGTCAACCGGCTCGCCGTCGGCGCGGTCTGGGCGGCCTCCGCGCTCGCCCTGGTGACCGTGCTCGTGCAGTGGGTCGCGCAGACCGCCGAGACCCGGATGACCGGCCGCACCGGCGAGCGGATCCTCTACTCGCTGCGCCTGAAGATCTTCGCCCAGCTCCAGCGCCTCGGCCTGGACTACTACGAGCGCGAGCTCACCGGCCGGATCATGACCCGGATGACCACGGACGTGGACGCCCTGTCCACGTTCCTGCAGACCGGCCTGGTCACCGCCTTCGTCTCCGTCGTGACCTTCTTCGGGATCATGGTCGCGCTGCTGGTGCTCGACGTGCAGCTGGCCCTCGTCGTCTTCGCGACGCTGCCGGTGCTCGCCGTCGCCACGTACTTCTTCCGCCGCGCCAGCGTGAAGGCGTACGAGCTGGCCCGCGAGCGGATCAGCGTGGTCAACGCCGACCTCCAGGAGTCGGTGTCCGGGCTGCGGATCGTGCAGGCCTTCGGCCGCGAGCAGGACGGCGCGGCCCGGTTCGCGGAGCGCAGCTCCGGCTACCGCGAGGCCCGGGTGCACGGCCAGTGGCTGATCTCGGTCTACTTCCCGTTCGTCACCCTGCTGTCCTCCGTCGCCGCCGCGGCCGTCATGATCGTCGGCGCGAACCGGATCGAGGCCGGCACCCTGACGACCGGCGCGCTCGTCGCGTACCTGCTCTACATCGACCTCTTCTTCGCGCCGGTGCAGCAGCTGTCGCAGGTCTTCGACGGGTACCAGCAGGCCGCGGTCTCGCTGGGGCGGATGCAGGAGCTCCTCCAGGAGCAGACCTCGACGCCGCAGTCCGCGAAGCCGATGGACGTGCCGTCCCTGCGCGGCGAACTCGCCTTCGAGGACGTCTCGTTCCGGTACGGCTCCGACGAACCCGCCCTGCGCGACATCGAGCTGCGTATTCCGGCCGGCCAGACCGTCGCCTTCGTCGGCGAGACCGGCGCGGGCAAGTCGACGCTGGTCAAGCTGGTCGCCCGGTTCTACGACCCGACCGCGGGACGGGTCACCGTCGACGGCACCGACCTGCGGGACCTCGACCTGACCGCGTACCGGCACCGGCTCGGCGTCGTCCCCCAGGAGGCGTACCTGTTCCCCGGGACGATCCGGGACGCCATCGCGTACGGCCGGCCGGACGCGAGCGACGCCGAGGTGGAGGCCGCGGCCCGCGCGGTCGGCGCGCACGACATGATCGCCACGCTGGACGGCGGCTATCTGCACGAGGTCGCTGAGCGGGGCCGGAACCTGTCGGCCGGTCAGCGCCAGCTGGTCGCCCTCGCCCGCGCCGAGCTGGTCGACCCGGACGTGCTGCTGCTCGACGAGGCCACCGCGGCCCTGGACCTGGCCACCGAGGCCCAGGTCAACGCGGCGACGGACCGGCTCGCCGGGCGCCGTACGACGCTGGTCGTCGCGCACCGGCTGACCACGGCCGCCCGCGCCGACCGGGTGGTCGTGATGGCGGGCGGCCGGGTCGCCGAGGACGGCACGCACGACGAACTGCTGGCCCGCGACGGCCGGTACGCGTCGCTGTGGCGCACGTTCATCGGCGAGGAGGAGCCGCAGCGGGTCTGAGGCGGTGGCGGGTCCTCGCCACCGCGCAACCGAAGGGTCCCTTCCCGCGTCGTACGCATGTACGGCTCTGATGCGGGAGGGGACCCACGTGTTCGACGGCACTGGCGCGAGGAAACGCAGCGGGCGGGGCGGACGCGGCGGACAGAGCGGTCACAGGGAAGAGGGCGGACGCAGTGGACAGGGCGGACGCGGCGGGCGGCTGGTCGCACGGATCCTCGCGGTGTGCCTCGCGGCCGGCGCGCTGACCGTCGCCGCCCCGGGCACGGGACAGGCCGACGCCGCCTCCGTGTGCACCGGCCGGCCCGCCAAGACCGTCGCCTTCGCCACCGGCGAGCTGCGCCTCTACCGCACCCGCCACTACGCCTGCGCGATCGCCGTGGCCAAGGCGCCGGGCGCGCGCCGGTACATGAGCGTGCAACTGCAGCCGCGCGGCGGCCGGGCCGCCGTCGACGAGGGCCGCTTCACCCGGCAGGCCGGCCCGGTCACCGTCCACGCCCTCAACCGCTGCGTCCGCGCCACCGGCAACGTCGGCGGCGCCACCGTCTCGACCGGCTGGATCCTGTGCCGATGAGGAGCAGGAACGACAGGTAAGGGGCAACTGGGTCTGGCGATACGCACGTTGCCCCCGCTAGGTTCGCGACACCGTTGTGAATCAAGGGGAGGGTGAATGCGCAAGGCGCTGACAGGGATCCTGTCGCTCGCGGTGCTCATGGGCACCGTCGGCGCGACCGGTGCGGCCACCGCCGCCGAGCCGGCGGCCGAGTTCGCGTCCACGACCGCGGACGCGAACAGCACGGACATCAAGGACCGCATCCTGGCGATCCCCGGGATGAGCCTGATCGAGGAGAAGCCGTACGCCGGTTACCGATTCTTCATCCTGAATTACACTCAACCGGTCGATCACCGCCGCCCCTCCGCGGGCACGTTCCAGCAGCGGATCACGGTCCTGCACAAGGACACCGGCCGGCCGACCGTGTTCCACACGAGCGGCTACGGCCTGAGCACCACGCCCAGCCGGCGCGAGCCCACCCGCATCATCGACGGCAACCAGGTCTCCATGGAGTACCGATTCTTCACGCCGTCCCGGCCGCAGCCCGCCGACTGGAGCAAGCTGAACATCTGGCAGGCGGCCAGCGACCAGCACCGCATCTTCACCGCGCTGAAGGCGATCTACGCGGAGAACTGGCTGTCCACCGGCGGCTCGAAGGGCGGCATGACCGCCACGTACTACGAGCGCTTCTACCCGCGCGACATGGACGGCGTCGTCGCGTACGTGGCGCCGAACGACGTGGTGAACAAGGAGGACTCGGCGTACGACCGCTTCCTCGCCACCGTCGGCACCAAGGAGTGCCGCGACCGGCTGAACGCGCTGCAGCGCGAGGCGCTGGTCCGCCGCGTGCCGCTGCAGAAGAAGTACAAGGCGTGGGCCGAGGAGAACGGCGCGACGTTCAACACGGTCGGCTCCCTCGACAAGGCGTACGAGGCCGTCGTCCTCGACTTCGTCTGGGGCTTCCGGCAGTACTACGGCGAGGCCGACTGCGGGAGCATCCCGGAGGCCGCCCAGGCCACCGACGACCAGGTGTACGAGACCATCGACGCCTACTCCGGCTGGTCGTTCTACAGCGACC
This sequence comes from Streptomyces solicamelliae, assembly GCF_045348655.1. Classification (NCBI taxonomy): domain Bacteria; kingdom Bacillati; phylum Actinomycetota; class Actinomycetes; order Kitasatosporales; family Streptomycetaceae; genus Streptomyces; species Streptomyces solicamelliae. The sequence goes on along the minus strand of NZ_CP160404.1, from coordinate 2,493,390 downwards.
AGGGCCTGGAGCCGTACACGCCGTACTACTACCAGGCGGCCACCGAGCTCGGCTCGCCGGACATCCGGCAGCCGCACCTCGACGGCCTGTCCCGGTACGGCTACCAGCCCGCCCGGAACTTCGTGCCGCGCGACATCCCGATGACGTTCAAGCCGCGGGTGATGCGCGACGTGGACGACTGGGTCCGCAAGAACGCGAACCGGATGCTGTTCGTGTACGGCGGCGACGACCCGTGGGGCGCGGAGCCGTTCCGGCTCGGCAAGAAGGCCAGGGACAGCTACGTCATGACGGCGCCCGGCGCCAACCACGGCGCGAGCGTCGCCCAGCTGACGGACGCGGACCGGGAGAAGGCGACCGCCCGCATCCTGGCCTGGGCGGGCGTCGAGGCCCCGGCGGCCGCGGCCGCACCGCTGGCCCGCTTCGACGCGACGCTGGACACGGCGGACCCGGAGGTCGTGCGCAGGCAGGTGCGCCTCCCGTAGGGGACCGGCCGCGGTGACCGGACATCAGCCCGACCCGGCTGATGTCCGGTCAGAATCACGAGTTCACAACTGATCAGGAAGTGGATCTTCGGAGTCCGTTTTGCCTGGGGCGGGCGATGTAGCGTTCGCGTCCGATCATGTACACGTTCTCCAGAAAGCTCCTCCCATGACGACTCCTCCCGCCGCCCCCGACCAGCCGCTCACGCCCGCCGAGCCGGAGAAGAAGAAGCGGGGGATCGGCAAGAAGATCCTCGGCGTCGTCGTGGCGATCGCCGTCGCCCTGGCCGTGAAGCTCGGCCTCCCGTACCTCACCGGCGACACCCCCGTGCACGCCAAGGCCGGCGACTGCGTGACCGTGAGCGGTCCGGAGAACGCCCCCGAGGTCGAGAGCGTGTCGTGCGGCGAGAAGGCCGCCGACCTGTACAAGGTCGTCAAGGTCTACGACAACACCTTCGACGTGAACAAGTGCGGCGAGGCGAGCGAGGTCGCGCTCGCGCAGCAGTGGGACGCGGACAAGTTCGTGCTCTGCCTGAACGCCGTCAAGAACTGACGACGGGTACGGCGTGACGAACGCCGGTCTCCACGATCCGGATGCGGTCGTGGAGGCCGGCGTTCCTTTCTGCTTCTGCGCTACGTGTACGAGAGCCCGTACCCGACCGGGTACAGGACCGTCTTCGGGTCGTCCGCGCGGACGACCGGTACCGGCAGCCGGCCCTGCGGGCGGGCCGCGCCGGCGATCACCCGGGCGGCGGCGCGCAGTTCGACGTCCGTCCAGGAGTACGTGGCGACGGTGGCCCGCTGACCGGCGAGCTGGGCCACGTCGTACGGGTTGCGGATCGCGACCGTCACGACCGGGACCCCGGTCGCGACCAGCCGGGACACCAGGGTCCGCTGGGTGCCGGCCGCGGTCACGTTGTACGTGCCGACGACGACCACGTCCTGCCCGGCCGCGGCCGCCACCGCCTCGTCGATCTTCGCGGCGGTCGGGGTGATCCCGGTGGACAGCGCGCGGGCGGTGAAGCCGAGTTCGGCGAGCGCCCCGGCCAGGGTGGCGGTCGGCGGACCGGTCGTGCCGGACGGGGAGGCCGGGTCCGCGCCGACGACCAGCACCTTGGAGTGGGTGCGGCGGTCCAGCGGCAGCAGTCCGCCCTCGTTGCGCAGGAGGGTCGTGGTCTCCTCGGCGATCCGGTCGGCGGCGGCGAGGTGCGTGGCGGTGCCGACGGTCAGGTCGATCTCGGAGGGCTTCACGAAGGGCTCGCGGAACAGCCCGAGCTTCCACTTCAGCCGCAGGATCCGGAGGATCGATTCGTCGAGCCGGCTCTCCGTCAGCTCGCCGCTCTTCACGGCCTGGAGCACGGCGTTCCAGGCGACGCCCAGGTTCGGCGGATTGAGGAGCTGGTCCACGCCCGCCTTGAGGGCGAGTACGGGCACGCGCTCGTCGCCGTACTTGGTCCGCACCCCCTCCATGCCGAGCGCGTCGGTGACGACGACGCCGTCGTAGCCGAGTTCCTCGCGGAGGATGCCGGTGAGGATCGGGCGGGAGAGCGTGGCCGGGTCCTCGCTCGGGTCGAGGGCCGGGACGACGATGTGCGCCGTCATGATCGAGTCGATGCCGGCGGCGATGGCGGCGCGGAACGGCGGGGCGTCCAGCTCGTCCCACTGCGCGCGGGTGTGGGTGATGGTCGGCAGGCCGTAGTGGCTGTCGGTGGCGGTGTCGCCGTGGCCGGGGAAATGCTTCGACGTCGCGGCGACGCCGCCGCTCTGGTAGCCCCGTACCTGGGCGGCGACCAGGCCGGCGACGGCCTCCGGGTCGGAGCCGAAGGAGCGGACGCCGATGACGGGGTTGGCGGGGTTGACGTTGACGTCGGCGACGGGCGCGTAGTTCTGCCGGATGCCGACGGCGGCCAGTTCCGTGCCGGCGATCTGCGCGGCCTTGCGCGCGTCGGCGTGCGAGCCGCCCGCTCCGAGGGCCATTGCACCGGGCACGAGCGTGGCGGGCTTGCCGACCCGGCAGACGATGCCGTGCTCCTGGTCGGTGGAGATCAGGAGGGGGAGGGGCGTGGCCTGGCCGAGCCCGGCCCGCTGGATGCCGTTGGACAGCTCGGCGATCTGGTGCGGGTCGCGGGTGTTGTGCGCCCAGGCGAAGTAGATGATGCCGCCGACGTGGTACTTCGCGATCAGCTCGGCGGCGGTGCGGACGCCGATCTCCTTGAGGTTGGCGTCGACGTCCGCCTGGTCGGGTGCGGTGGCGGAGTGGCCGTACACCCGCATGACGAAGAGCTGGCCGACCTTCTCCTCGAGGGACATCCGGGAGATCAGCCGTCTGAGCGCATGCTCGTGCCCCGCGGCGAACGCGCTGCCCGCGGGCAGCGCGGCGCCGGTGACGGCGACGACGGCGGTCGCGGCGGAGGCGGTGAGGAGGGTACGTCGGGAGGTGGCGCGGTGGTGCACTGGTGCTCCTTCCGGCCGTGCGGGGGAAACTGAAGGAAACTTCCAAGGTGCAGGGTTAGCCCGAAAGTAACTGCCAGGTCAAGGACCGGCGCACGAACACGTACCCGTTGTGGGGGTTCGTTCCGCCGGGGGCGGGGGTGCGACGGCCGGCCCTTTCGGCCGTCGGCCCGCGGGAACCGACCTCCGCGCCGTCCCGTCCAAGGGCCGCTGGACGGCCTCGCGATGCGCTCCCCCTCCCAGCCGCTCGCGCCCGACAGCACGCCGCCACCGGTGCGCCCCCCAACCTGCGCCGGTGGCGGCCCTCTGACGGACCCTTTGACGCGGCCTCACGCGGCCGACGCGACTCCAGGCCACAGCTCCTGCAGCAGCCGGACCGTCTCCCGGATCGCCGGCCGGCGGGCCGCCCCCTCCCGCCACAGCGCGCTCAGCCGCCGCACCGGCACCGGGTCGAGCCGTACGGCCGTCACCTCCGGGGGCAGCGGCCCGCGTCCGAGCCGTGGCACCAGCGCCACGCCGAGCCCGGCCGCCACCAGGGCCACCTGGGTGTGGTTCTCCTCCGCCTGGTGCGCGATCCGCGGCTCGCAGCCGGCCGCCCGCATCGTCCGGACCAGCCAGTCGTGACAGACGGTCCCCGGGGGCTGGGTGATCCAGCGCTCGCCGGCGAGGTCCTCGCGCCGGATCGCCGCCCGCTCCGCCAGCGGATGGCGGCGCGGGACGAGCACGTCGCACAGGTCGTCGCCGATGACGGCCTGCTCGACGCCGGGCGGCGCCGGCAGCGGCGCGATGTCCCAGTCGTGCGCGACCGCCAGGTCGAGCGCGCCGCGCGCCACGAGGTCCACGGACAGGTGCGGGTCCACCTCCGTCAGCCGGGCGTCGAGCGCCGGGTGCCGGCGTGCCAGCTCGGCGAGCGCGCCGGGCATCAGCCCGCGCGCGGCGCTGGCGAAGCAGCCGATGGCGAGCCGCCCCGAGGGCTGCCCGCGGCGCTCCTCCAGCCGTACCTCGGCCTCCTCCACGAGGGCCATCAACTGCTGTGCGGTACGCGCGAGTTGGTGCGCGTCGTCGGTGAGCCGCACGCCCCGGCCCCGACGTTCGAGCAGCGTCGTCCGGGTCTCCCGTTCCAGCTTGGAGATCTGCTGCGAGACGGCGGAGGGCGTGTAGCCGAGAGCCGCCGCGGCCGCGCCGACGCTGCCGTGCACGGCGACGGCGTGCAGTGCGCGGAGCCGTCCGAGATCGAGCACGCTTCCCACCTCCCACACGTAAGGGCTGCTACATCCAACCATGAAGAAATCCGCGCTGGTGCTACATGGTTCGGCGGCGCGATGCTCGACGTCATGCGCCCCGTACACATCGCCCTCGCCGCGCTGGTCGCCGCGGTCTGGGGGGTCAACTTCGTCGTCATCGAGATCGGTCTCGACCACTTCCCGCCGCTGCTCTTCTCCGCCCTGCGCTTCCTGGCCGCCGCGCTGCCCGCGGTGTTCCTGGTCGGCCGCCCGAAGGTCGCCTGGAGGTGGATCGTGGCCGTCGGGCTGACGCTCGGCGTGGCCAAGTTCGGCCTGCTGTTCACCGGCATGGACCTGGGCGCGCCGGCCGGTCTGTCCTCGCTGATCCTGCAGGTCCAGGCGGTGTTCACGGCGCTGTTCGCCTTCGTCGCGCTGGGGGAGCGGCCGCGGCGGCTCCAGGTCGCGGGGATGGCGGTGGCGCTCGCGGGGATCGGCGTGGCCGCGTACGACGAGGGCGCGTCGGGGCCGCTTGCGGGCTTCACGCTCTGCGTGGCCGCGGCGGCGTGCTGGGGCGTCTCCAACGTCCTGACCCGCAAGGCGTCCCCGCCGGACGCGCTCAACTTCATGGTCTGGACGTGCACGGTCCCGGTCCTGCCGCTGCTGGCCCTGTCGTTGCTCCTGGAGGGCCCGGAACAGGACCTGGCGGCACTCCGCGCGCTCGACCCGACCGGCGCCGGCGTGATCGTCTACGTCGCCTGGATCACCACGGTCTTCGGCTTCGGCGCCTGGTCCTGGCTCCTGCGCCGCTACCCCGCCTCGTCCGTGGCCCCCTTCTCCCTCCTGGTCCCCGTCTTCGGCATGTCCTCGGCGGCCCTGTTCCTCGGCGAGACGGTGACCCCTCTCCGCTGGTGCGCGGCGGCGCTGCTGGTGGGGGGCGTGGCCCTGACGTCCCTGAAGCCGCGGGGCCCCGTGCCGCGGACGCGGCCCGACGGGGCGGCGCTCGCCCCGGTCGCCGCGGGCCGCCCCGAGGGCTGACGGCCGTACGGGGCGGGGGCGTTACGGTGGGCCGCATGGAGCTCGTACCGATCGACCGTGCCGCCGCCCCCGCCGTCGTGCTGCTCAGCGGGATTCCCGGCAGCGGCAAGACCACCGTGGCGGCGGCGCTCGCCGCGCGGTTCGCCCGGTCCGCGCACATCGAGGTGGACAAGCTCCAGTCGCTCATCGTCTCCGGCGGCCACTGGCCCACCCCGGACGGCGACCCGGAGGCGGACCGGCAGATCTTCCTGCGCGCCCGCCACGCCTGCCTGCTCGCCGAGAGCTTCGGCGCGGCGGGTTTCCTGCCCGTCGTCGACGACGTCGTGGTCCGCCGCAGCCACCTCGCCTTCTACCGCGACCGGCTGAAGGCCCACCGCTTCCACCCGGTCTTCCTCGCCCCGGGCCCGGACAAGGCGTGGGAGCGCAACAACGCCCGCCACAAGCGCCTCACCACCGACTGGTCCTTCCTGGACGAGGCGATGCGCGCGGAACTGTCCGCCGACGGCGTATGGATCGACAACGCGGCCCTGACGGCCGACGAGACCGTCGACGCCGTCATCGAGGCCACGGGACTCACGCCCGAGGACCGCTGACGCCCGAGGACCGCTGACGTCGAGGACCGCTGAGGCCCGATGACCGCTGACGCCCGAGGGCGCTGACGCCCGATGACCGCAGACGTCGGTCGGTCCGTCAGGCCCGCGGCGGGGCCGTCGACTCCCGTACGACCAGTTCCGCCTCCACCGTCGTCAGCCCGCCCGCCGGGACGTCTCCCGTGCCCATCGCCAGGAGCCCCGCGCGCCGGCCGGCGTCCTGGAGGGGGAGGCGGACCGTGGTGAGGGCGGGGGAGGCGTCGATGGCGAAGGGGAGGTCGTCGAAGCCGGTCACCGAGACGTCGCCGGGAATGCTCAGGCCCAGGTCGCGCAGGGCCGCGCAGGCGCCCAGCGCGACCGTGTCGCTGGCCGCGACGATCGCCGTCAGGTCCGGGGCGCGGCGCAGGAGTTCGCGCGTCGCCTCGTAGCCCGAGGCCCGGTCGTACAGGCCGTGGACCGTCGGCACGTCGCCCAGGCCCGCCGCCGCGAGCGCCGCCCGGTGGCCGTCCAGACGGTGGCGGGTCGTGGTGTACCGCTCGGGGCCCATGATGAGGGCGATCCGGCGGTGGCCCAGCGACAGCAGGTGCTCGGTGAGCTTCCGCGCCCCGCCCCGGTTGTCGAAGGCCAGCGTCGTCGCCGTCGCGTCGCCCGGGACCGGCGGCCGGCCGCACAGAACCACCCGCGTCCCCGCCTCCGACAGCCGCGCCAGCTTCGTCGCCGTCGCCGCCAGATGCTCCGGATCGTCGTACGAGCCGCCGGTCAGCACCACCGCCGCGGCCCGCTGGCGCTGCAGCAGCGTCAGGTACATCAGCTCCCGCTCCGGCGAGCCGCCCGTGTTGCAGACCACGGCCAGCTTCTCCCCGCCGGCCCGCCCGGACGCGCACGCGCCGATCGCGTTCTGCGCCGCGCCCGCGATGATCCCGAAGAAGGGGTCGGCGATGTCGTTGACCAGGATCCCGACCAGGTCGGACGTGGCGGCGGCCAGCGAGCTCGCGGGGCCGTTCAGCACGTAGTCCAGCTCGTCCACCGCCTGCAGCACCCGCTCGCGGGTGGCCTCGGCGACCGGGTAGTTGCCGTTCAGGACGCGGGAGACGGTGGCCGGGGACACCCCTGCGTGCGCCGCCACATCCGCCAGCGTGACGGTCATCGCGTACCTCCGGGGAGACGGGGGAGAGTCGGGCCCACCCCTTGTCCGGGGTGTTCTCGGCAGGCTAGCGTCAGCCAGCGTAGAAAGCGCTTTCTATCCGAGCTATCGGAGGCAACTCGTGACACGCAGGACCGTGCGCATCGCCATGAACGGCGTCACCGGACGCATGGGGCACCGCCAGCACCTCGTCCGTTCCGTCCTCGCGATCCGCGAGCAGGGCGGGCTGCCGCTCGGCGACGGCACCGTGATCTGGCCCGAGCCCGTGCTCGTCGGCCGCCGCGCGCACGCGCTGCGCGCGCTCGCCGAGCGGTACGGCCTCACCGAGTGGTCGACCGACCTCGACGCCGTGCTCGCCGACGACTCCGTCGAGATCTACTTCGACGCGCAGCTCACCTCCGCCCGCGCCGACGCCCTCAAGAAGGCCGTCGCCGCCGGCAAGCACGTCTACACCGAGAAGCCCACCGCCGCCGATCTCGCCGGCGCGCTGGAGCTGGCCCGCCTCGCCGAGACGGCCGGCGTCCGCCACGGCTGCGTCCAGGACAAGCTCTTCCTGCCGGGTCTGCGCAAGCTGAAGCGGCTGGTCGACGGCGGCTTCTTCGGCGAGATCCTGTCCGTACGGGGCGAGTTCGGCTACTGGGTCTTCGAGGGCGACTGGCAGCCGGCGCAGCGTCCGTCGTGGAACTACCGCGCGGAGGACGGCGGCGGGATCGTCGTCGACATGTTCCCGCACTGGGAGTACGTGCTCCACGAGCTGTTCGGCCGGGTCACGAGCGTGACCGCGCACGTCGCCACGCACGTCCCGCGCCGCTGGGACGAGGACGGCAAGCCGTACGCGGCGACCGCCGACGACGCCGCGTACGGGATCTTCCGCCTGGAGGGCGGGGCGATCGCGCAGATCAACTCCTCCTGGGCGGTCCGCGTCCACCGCGACGAACTGGTGGAGTTCCAGGTCGACGGCACCCACGGCTCCGCCGTCGCGGGCCTGCGCGGCTGCCGCGTCCAGCACCGCTCGGCGACCCCGAAGCCGGTCTGGAACCCGGACCTCCCCTCCGCCGAGTCCTTCCGTGCCGGGTGGCAGGAGGTCCCCGACAACGAGGAGTTCGACAACGGCTTCAAGGTTCAGTGGGAGCTCTTCCTGCGCCATGTCGTGGCCGGTGAGCCGTACCACTGGGACCTGCTGGCCGGCGCCCGCGGCGTGCAGCTCGCGGAACTGGGCCTGCGCTCGGCGGCCGAGGGCCGCACCCTCGACGTCCCGGAGCTGACCCTGTGATCGGCCTGCCGCAGCCGGACGGGAGCCTGCGGGCGTACGAGCCGAAGCGCCCGGCGCCGCTCGCGTCCGTACCCCCCGACCGCGCCCCCCTCCTCTCCCGCACCGTCTACTCCGCCGCCCACGTCGTCGCCGACCCGTACGCCGACGTGTCCCCCGACGGGCCCGCCGTCGTCGACTGGGACGCCACGCTCGCCTTCCGGCGGCACCTGTGGGCGCACGGGCTCGGCGTCGCCGAGGCGATGGACACCGCGCAGCGCGGCATGGGCCTCGACTGGGCGGGGGCGGCCGAGCTGATCCGGCGGTCCGCCGCCGAGGCGAAGGCCGTCGGCGGTCGGATCGCCTGCGGCGTCGGCACCGACCAACTCACCGTCCCCACCGACCTGGTGACCGTCCGCGAGGCGTACGAGGAGCAGCTCGCGCTCGTCGAGGAGACCGGCTCCCGGGCGATCCTCATGGCCTCCCGGGCCCTCGCGGCCGCCGCCGAGGACCCGGACGACTACCTCGACACGTACGCCCACCTCCTGCGCCAGTCCGCCGAGCCGGTGATCCTGCACTGGCTGGGCCCGATGTTCGACCCGGCCCTGGAGGGGTACTGGGGCTCGTCGGACCTGGACGCCGCCACCGAGACGTTCCTCCAGGTCGTCGCCGCACACCCGGACAAGATCGACGGCGTCAAGATCTCGCTGCTCGACGCGGAGCGCGAGATCGAACTGCGTCGCCGTCTGCCCCCGGGTGTCCGCTGCTACACGGGCGACGACTTCCACTACCCGGAGCTGATCGCCGGAGACGCGAAGGGCTTCAGCCACGCGCTGCTCGGGATCTTCGACCCGCTGGGCCCGCTCGCCGCCCGGGCCGTACGCGTCCTGGACACGGGCGACACCGCCGGCTTCCGCGCCCTCCTCGACCCCACCGTCGCCCTCTCCCGTCACCTGTTCCAGCCGCCCACCCGCTACTACAAGACGGGCGTGGTGTTCCTCGCCTGGCTGGCCGGCCACCAGGACCACTTCGCGATGGTCGGCGGCCTGCAGTCCGCCCGCTCCCTCCCGCACCTGGCCCGCGCCTACGAACTCGCCGACGGACTGGGCCTGTTCCCGGACCCGGAACTCGCCGAGGCCCGCATGAAGTCCCTCCTCACGGTGTACGGAGTCGACGCGTGAACCGTGACCGCTTCTCGATCAACCAGATGACCGTCCGGCAGCTCGCCCTGCCCGAACTGGTCGCCCACTGCGTCCGGCTCGGCATCGGCGGCGTCGGCCTGTGGCGCGAGCCGGTGCAGGAGTACGGGCTCGGGGCCGCCGCCGCGCTCGTCCGCGACGCCGGGCTGACCGTCACCAGCCTGTGCCGCGGCGGCTTCTTCACCGCCGACGGCCGGGAGGCCGACAACCGCGCCGCCGTCGACGAGGCGGCCGCCCTCGGCACGGACACCCTCGTCCTGGTCTCCGGCGGGCTGCCCGCCGGCAGCCGCGACCTGCCCGCCGCGCGGGCCCGGATCGCCGACGGGATCGCCGACCTGGCCCCGTACGCCGCCGAACGCGGCGTCCGCCTCGCGATCGAACCCCTCCACCCGATGTACGCGGCGGACCGCTGCGCCGTGTCCACCCTGGACCAGGCCCTGGACCTCGCCGCGCCCTTCCCCGCCGCACAGGTCGGCGTGGTCGTGGACACGTACCACGTCTGGTGGGACGACCGCGCCCCGGCGGCCGTGGCCCGCGCGGGCGCCGAGGGCCGCCTGCACTCCTTCCAGCTGGCCGACTGGACCACCCCGCTCCCGGCGGGAGTCCTCACCGGCCGCGGGCAGTTGGGCGACGGCGTGATCGACCTGGCGGCCTGGTGCGAGCAGGTCGCGGCGGCCGGGCACACCGGCCCGGTGGAAGTGGAGCTGTTCAACGAGGAGTTGTGGCAGCGGGACGGCGTGGAGGTCCTGGAGGAGACCCTGGACCGCTTCGGAGAAATAACTCCCCGCAGCCGTACAACCATCCCCGGGTGACGGGTGTCGTACTGGGTGTCGGGACTTCCGGGGAGGGGATCCGGGGGGATCAGGGAAGCCCGACATGGAGGGGGAGTACGTGGGGCCCGGTCTGGGGGGACCGGGCCCCAAGCAGTCTGCGGAACGGATCCTGAGATCGATGGGGAACGCATGACCGTACGACGCATCGGCACCGCCTGGTCCGTCACCGCCTGGTGGATGCTGCTGACCCTGTTCCTGTGGTTCCTGGGCACGGTCTTCGACCAGCCGGCGTCCCTCGCGGCGTACGCCGCCTCCGCCGCACTCATGGTCGCCATCGGCGAGGCCGGTGACTGGCTGCGCCGACGCCTGGTCAGGCTTCGAAGCACCCGCCCTTGACGGCGGCGACGAAGACCGACCAGCCGTCGGCGGAGAAGACGACGGCCGGACCGGCCACGGCCTTGCTGTCGCGGACGGGCACGCGGGCGTGGCCGCGGGCCACTTCCAGGCATTCGCCCTGGCCGCCTCCGCTGTAGCTGGACTTGTACCACCCCTCAAGGGTGGACGAGTCGGAGACTGTGCGCTCACTGCTGACCATGTGCGTAATCCTCTGCTGCCGCCCTGACCAGGGCGAGTGACTCCTGCTGCGACAGAGCGTCGCTCAGAGCCAGAGCGTAGGCGGTCTGACAGGTACTCACCAGGGCGGGATCATCCATCAGGTTGCCTGTCAGGAAGCCCTCGACGTAGGCCACCGGCGCGGAATCCTCGAAGCTCATCAGCGTCAGCAGACTCTCCATGAGCGCATGCGCTCCGACGCCGTACGGAAGGACGTGCATGCGAAGTCGGCCCGTCTGGGCGAGGTCGGCGACTCTCCCCAATTGCTCTGCCATGACATGTCGGCCGCCGCCTTCGCGTCGCAGAACAGCCTCGTCGAGCAGCGTCCAGATGACCGGTTGGGCCGGCCCGTCGAGAACGTGACGGCGCTTCGTGCGGATGGCAACGGCCTCGTCAAGCTGTTCGGCGGTGTGGTTGGGGCTGTAGGCGCGGAACAGCGCGCGTGCGTACGCGTCGGTCTGCAGCACCCCTGGGACGAGAGTCAGCGCGAACTGCCGGATCAGCGTGGCCTGCTGTTCGAGCTGCGCCGCCGACGCGAAGTGATCCGCGTATTTGGACTCCAAGTCCTCCAGCCACCGTTCGAAGAACCCGTCCGTCCCCAGCGCCCGGTCGATCCGCCGGGCGTCGTCCCGGTTCGGGAGGCGTCTTCCCGCCTCGAAGTGGGCGATGTGCGTGCGCGAGCACACCACCTGCTCGCTCAGCTGCTCCTGCGTGAGTCCGGCGGCCGCTCGCCGGAGTCTCAGTTCCTCCCCGTACTTCTCGCGAGCCGTCCGCGGTTTCCGGCGCTGCATGCGATCAACTCCCCACCCGAACCAGCCCGATCCGACCGAAGCGCTGTCACGGCTTCGCCCCCTGCAGCGTAGCCACGGTGCTGCCGCTCCGTGACGGGTTGTCCACAGATGGCGACGGTTGCGCGAACCGTGCCGGACCGCGATGTCCGAGGTCTTCGCTAACGTCGGAGCATGTCCAGTCCCACGTCTGGCCCCACGTCCGGTCCTACGTCCGGTCCCACGAGCGGTCCCGCGCCCGTTCCCGGCCCGCGGATGGCCGTGCTCGAAGGCGTGCTCGAGCGGATCACGTACGCCAACGAGGAGAACGGGTACACCGTCGCCCGCGTCGACACCGGGCGTGGCGGCGGTGACCTCCTGACGGTGGTCGGTTCGCTGCTCGGGGCCCAGCCGGGCGAGTCGCTGCGGATGGAGGGCCGGTGGGGCTCCCATCCGCAGTACGGCAGGCAGTTCACCGTCGAGAACTACACGACCCTCCTGCCCGCCACGATCCAGGGCATCCGCCGCTATCTGGGCTCCGGGCTCGTGAAGGGCATCGGGCCGGTCTTCGCCGACCGCATCACCAGCCACTTCGGGCTCGAGACCCTGGACATCATCGAGCAGGAACCGGCCCGTCTGATCGAGGTGCCCGGCCTCGGGCCGAAGCGGACGAAGAAGATCGCCGCCGCCTGGGAGGAGCAGAAGGCCATCAAGGAGGTGATGGTCTTCCTGCAGACCGTCGGCGTCTCCACCTCCATCGCGGTGCGGATCTACAAGAAGTACGCGGACGCCTCGATCTCCGTGGTGAAGAATCAGCCCTACCGGCTGGCCGCCGACGTCTGGGGCATCGGCTTCCTCACCGCCGACCGGATCGCCCAGGCGGTCGGCATACCGCACGACAGCCCCGACCGGGTCCGGGCCGGCATCCAGTACGCCCTGTCGCAGTCCACCGACCAGGGGCACTGCTTCCTGCCCGAGGAGCAGCTGATCTCCGACGCGGTGAAGCTGCTCCAGGTGGACACCGGCCTGGTCATCGACTGCCTCGGCGAGCTGGCCGAGGACCCGGAGGGCGTGGTGCGGGAGAAGGTGCCGGGGCCCGACGGGCAGCCGGTCACGGCCGTGTACCTGGTCCCGTTCCACCGGGCCGAACTCTCCCTCGCCGCCCAGGTGCTGCGCCTGCTGCGCACCCCCGAGGACCGGCTGCCGGGCTTCGCCGACGTGGACTGGGGCCGCGCCCTGGACTGGCTGGCCCGGCGTACGGGTGCCACGCTCGCGCCCGAGCAGGAGGAGGCCGTCCGGCTGGCCCTGACCCGCAGGGTCGCGGTGCTCACCGGCGGCCCGGGCTGCGGCAAGTCGTTCACGGTCCGCTCCGTGGTGGAGCTGGCCCGCGCCAAGAAGGCCAAGGTGGTGCTCGCCGCGCCCACCGGCCGGGCCGCCAAGCGGCTGGCCGAGCTCACCGGAGCGGAGGCCTCCACCGTCCACCGCCTCCTGGAGCTCAAGCCCGGCGGCGACGCCGCGTACGACCGGGACCGGCCGCTGGACGCGGACCTGGTCGTCGTCGACGAGGCGTCGATGCTGGACCTGCTGCTCGCGAACAAGCTGGTCAAGGCGGTGGCTCCGGGCGCGCATCTGCTCCTGGTCGGCGACGTGGACCAGCTGCCGTCGGTCGGCGCCGGCGAGGTGCTGGGCGATCTGCTGGCCCCGGACAGTCCGGTGCCCGCCGTCCGGCTGACCCGGATCTTCCGGCAGGCCCAGCAGTCCGGCGTGGTCACCAACGCGCACCGGATCAACGCGGGGCAGCACCCGCTCACCACCGGCCTGCCGGACTTCTTCCTCTTCGCCGAGGACGAGACGGAGGACGCCGGCCGGCTCGCGGTGGAGGTCGCGGCCCGCCGGATCCCCGCGAAGTTCGGCCTCGACCCGCGCCGGGACGTCCAGGTCCTCGCCCCGATGCACCGCGGCCCGGCCGGCGCGGGGACGCTCAACGGTCTGCTCCAGCAGGCCATCACCCCGGCCCGCCCCGACCTGCCCGAGAAGCGCTTCGGCGGCCGGGTCTTCCGCGTCGGCGACAAAGTCACCCAGATCCGTAACAACTATGACAAGGGAGCGAACGGCGTCTTCAACGGCACCGTCGGGGTGGTCACCGCGCTCGACCCGGAGGAGCAGCGGCTGACCGTCCGCACGGACGAGGACGAGGAGATCCCGTACGACTTCGACGAGCTGGACGAGCTGGCCCATGCCTACGCTGTGACCATCCACCGTTCGCAGGGCAGCGAGTACCCCGCGGTCGTGATCCCGATCACCACGGGGGCCTGGATGATGCTCCAGCGGAACCTGCTCTACACCGCCGTGACCCGGGCGAAGAAGCTGGTCGTACTGGTCGGCTCGCGCAAGGCGATCGGTCAGGCGGTACGCACGGTCTCGGCGGGCCGGAGGTGTACGGCACTCGCCCATCGGCTCGGCGGACTTTCCCCAACCGGGGCGAAGGGGGCAGGATGAGCAGGTTGACGGCACTGAGTGCCGCCAAATGGCCTATTGGCCGACCCCGAGTGCACTCTGCTGAGCCAAATGGGGGATGGTAGAGACAGTCAGGGCACCTCGAAGAAGAGGCACTACGTCGGTGAGGGATGACGTGAGCGACAACTCTGTAGTACTGCGGTACGCGGACGGTGAATACACCTACCCGGTGGTCGAGAGCACCGTCGGCGACAAGGGCTTCGACATCGGGAAGCTCCGGGCCCAGACCGGTCTGGTCACGCTGGACAGCGGTTACGGCAACACCGCCGCCTATAAATCCGCCATCACCTACCTGGACGGCGAGCAGGGCATCCTGCGGTACCGCGGCTACCCCATCGAGCAGCTCGCCGAGCAGTCCACCTTCCTGGAGGTGGCGTACCTCCTGATCAACGGTGAGCTGCCGAAGGCGGACGAGCTCAGCGTCTTCCAGAACGAGGTCACCCAGCACACGCTGGTCCACGAGGACGTCAAGAACTTCTTCCGCGGTTTCCCGCGGGACGCCCACCCGATGGCGATGCTGTCGTCGGTGGTCTCCGCGCTGTCCACCTTCTACCAGGACAGCCACAACCCGTTCGACGAGACGCAGCGTCACCTGTCGACGATCCGGCTGCTGGCCAAGCTGCCGACGATCGCGGCGTACGCGTACAAGAAGTCGGTCGGCCACCCGTTCGTCTACCCGCGCAACGACCTCGGCTACGTCGAGAACTTCCTGCGGATGACCTTCTCGGTGCCGGCGCAGGACTACGACCTCGACCCGGTCGTGGTCTCCGCCCTGGACAAGCTGCTGATCCTGCACGCGGACCACGAGCAGAACTGTTCGACCTCCACCGTGCGTCTGGTCGGCTCCTCGCAGGCGAACATGTTCGCCTCGATCTCCGCGGGCATCTCGGCCCTGTGGGGCCCCCTGCACGGCGGCGCCAACCAGTCCGTCCTGGAGATGCTCGAGGGCATCCAGGCCAATGGCGGCGACGTCGACTCCTTCATCCGCAAGGTGAAGAACAAGGAGGACGGCGTCCGCCTGATGGGCTTCGGCCACCGGGTGTACAAGTCCTTCGACCCGCGCGCCAAGATCATCAAGGCGGCGGCGCACGACGTCCTCTCGGCGCTCGGCAAGTCCGACGAGCTGCTGGACATCGCGCTGAAGCTGGAGGAGCACGCGCTCTCCGACGACTACTTCGTCTCGCGCAACCTCTACCCGAACGTGGACTTCTACACGGGTCTGATCTACCGCGCGATGGGCTTCCCGACGGAGATGTTCACCGTCCTCTTCGCCCTGGGCCGCCTGCCGGGCTGGATCGCCCAGTGGCACGAGATGATCAAGGAGCCGGGCTCCCGCATCGGCCGCCCGCGCCAGATCTACACGGGCGAGGTCCTGCGCGACTTCGTGCCGGTCGAGGAGCGCTGAGCGCGAGGGACCGCGACCCCGAGGGCCCTCTGCCGGGGGTCCGGGGGTTGTGCTCCGGGTGGAGGCGCCACGGGCGAGGTCCTGCGCGACTTCGTCCCGGTCGAGGAGCGCTGAGCGCCTTCGGGCCGCGCCTCGTGAGGGCTCGCTGAGCCCCGTACGACTGGCCCCGTACGACGAAAAGCGCCCCGCCGCCGATCCCCCCACGGGTCGACGAGCGGGGCGCTTCCCATATTCCCGGTGCGGATTCCCCCCACGGGATCCGGGCCGGGCGCCTGTGCGCGGTCTGCCGGGGTACGTACGTACGGGAGGGCCGCTCAAAGCTCCCCGGTGCACGTGCCCCGGCCAACGCTTGCCTGGGACGTCCCCCAAGACATCCCATGAACGTCCCCCAAGACGTTCTCGGCATCGCCCACTTAGACTCGCGAACAGCCCAGATGGTTACCCCCAAATATCTGTGATCTAGGTCTCTTTGTGAAGGTCTTGTGCGTCACGTGAACGTGAATTCACGTGAACGTCCGAAGTCGCAGGCTATTTGTCACCACAAAAACGGATGAAAAGGCCATCGCGAGCCCCGCGATCATCGGGTTGAGCAGTCCGGCCGCCGCGAGCGGCAGCGCGGCCACGTTGTAGCCGAAGGCCCAGAACAGGTTGCCCTTGATCGTCGCGAGGGTTCGCCGGGAGAGCCGGATCGCGTCCGCCGCGACCCGCAGGTCCCCGCGGACGAGCGTCAGGTCGCCGGCCTCGATCGCGGCGTCGGTCCCCGTCCCCATCGCCAGGCCCAGGTCCGCGACGGCCAGCGCGGCCGCGTCGTTGACCCCGTCGCCGACCATGGCGACCGTCCGGCCCTCGCCCCTCAGCCGCTCGATCACCGCGACCTTCTCCTCGGGCAGCACCTCCGCGATCACCTCGTCGACGCCGACCTGAGCCGCCACCTCCTCGGCGACGGCCCGGTTGTCGCCGGTCAGCAGCATCGGGGTCAGACCCAGGGCGCGCAGCCGGGCGACCGCCTCGGGGCTGGTCTCCTTGACGGCGTCCGCGACGGTGAGGACGCCGCGGGCGACCCCGTCCCAGGCGACCGCGACGGCGGTGCTCCCGTGGTCGTCCGGCAGCGGCGGCGGCGCGATCCCGGCCGCCTCCAGGAGCGCCGGGCGCCCGGCGAGGACGCGGTGGCCTTCGACCGTGCCGCGGACGCCGAGGCCGGGCACGTTCTCGAAGTCCGTCACCGCGGGGAGGGTGCCCAATCGCTGCGCCGCCCCGCCGGCGAGCGCGCGGGCGACCGGGTGCTCCGAGGCGTGCTCCAGTGCGCCGGTGAGGCGCAGCAGCTCGTTCTCGTCGGTGTCGCCCTCGGCGTACGCCTTGCGCAGCTCCATGCGGCCGGTGGTGACCGTGCCGGTCTTGTCGAGGACGACCGTGTCGACGCGGCGGGTGGACTCCAGCACCTCGGGGCCCTTGATCAGGATGCCGAGCTGCGCGCCGCGGCCGGTGCCGACCATCAGGGCGGTGGGCGTGGCCAGGCCCAGCGCGCAGGGGCACGCGATGATCAGTACGGCCACGGCGGCGGTGAACGCGACGGTCGGGCCCGCTCCCGTACCGAGCCAGTAGACGAGCGTGGCCAGGGCGATCACCAGGACGACGGGGACGAAGACGGCGGAGATCCGGTCGGCGAGGCGCTGCACCTCGGCCTTGCCGTTCTGGGCGTCCTCGACCAGCTTCGCCATCCGGGCGAGCCGGGTGTCGGCGCCGACCCGGGTGGCCTCGACGACGAGCCGGCCGCCCGCGTTCAGGGTCGCCCCGGTGACGGCGTCGCCGGCGGTCACGTCCACGGGGACGGACTCGCCGGTGAGCATCGAGGCGTCCACGGCCGAGGCGCCCTCGACGACCGTACCGTCGGTGGCGATCTTCTCCCCGGGGCGTACGACGAACCGGTCGCCGACCCGCAGTCGCGTCACGGGTACGCGGACCTCCGCGCCCCCGCGCAGGACGGCGACGTCCTTCGCGCCGAGCTCCATGAGGGCGCGCAGGGCGGCGCCCGCCTTCCGCTTGGCGCGGGCCTCCAGCCAGCGGCCGAGCAGGATGAAGGTGGTGACCCCGGCCGCGACCTCCAGGTAGATCGTGGAGGCGGCGTCGGAGCGGGAGACCGTGAGGTCGAAGCCGTGCCGCATCCCGGGCATGCCGGCGTCGCCGATGAAGAGCGCCCACAGGGACCAGCCGAAGGCGGCGATCGTGCCGAGCGAGACGAGGGTGTCCATGGTGGCCGCGCCGTGCCGGGCATTCGTCCAGGCGGCGCGGTGGAAGGGCAGCCCGCCCCAGACCACGACCGGCGCGGCGAGGGTGAGGCTGAGCCACTGCCAGTTGTCGAACTGGAGGGCAGGGACCATGGCGAGCAGGATCACGGGCGCGGCGAGGACCGCGGAGACGAGGAGGCGCTGCCGGAGGGAGGCGGCCTCGTCGGCGGGTTCGTTCGTACGGGAATCGGGTTCCGGTTCCGGTTCCGGCGGAGGGGGCGGTTCGGCCGTGTAGCCGGTCCTGACGACCGTGGCGATGAGGTCGTCGACGGAGACCTCTGCCGGATGCTCGATCCGTGCCTTCTCGGTCGCGTAGTTGACGGTGGCGGTCACGCCGTCCATCCGGTTGAGCTTCTTCTCCACGCGGGCCGCGCAGGAGGCGCAGGTCATGCCGCCGACGAGGAGCTCGGTGGTGGTGCTGGAGGTCATGTGCCTTCCCGACGCGAACAGGGTCGTACCGTTGCCACGGTACGACCCTGCGGGGGTGGTGCGGGTGCCGGGCCCGCGCGGCGGGTTTCCGGCGGGCGCCGGGGGGTGCCCGGCGCGTGCCCGGCGCGTGTCAGGCCTGGACGCCGACCAGTTCGTAGCCGGCCTCGTCGACGGCGGCGGCCACGGCGGCCCGGTCGAGCGGCGCCTCGGAGACCACGGTGACCTGGCCGGTGGCGGCCACGGCGGTCACGGAGGTGACACCGGCGAGCTCGGAGATCTCGCTGCGGACCGCGCCCTCGCAGTGCCCGCAGGTCATGCCCGTGACCTCGTAGACCGTGGTGACGCCGCCGGCCTGCACGTCGGCCGCGCCGTCGTGGCAGGAGCCGGTGGACGAGCAGCAGGAGCCGGTGGCCTGGGGGAGCTCGGTCTTCGTCTCGGCGGTCATGGCGTTCTCCTCTTTCGGGACAGTGCGGTGTGGTGCCCGGTACGGAACCACACTCTATACCCCTGGGGGGTACCTTTCAACGTCGCGGCGCGCCGAGCTCCCGCGGGGCGAGCAGCGGGTCGAGGTAGCGGACGAGCGCGCGCTTCAGCTCGGCGACCGTCCCGTCCCGCTCCTGCCCCTCGGGGGCGGCGAGGACCAGGTCGAGGCCGGCCTTGACGATCCCGAGGGCCATCGCGGCGACCCGCCGCCGCTCGCCGGCGTCCAGGCCGGGGGCGAGGGCCTCGATCAGCCCGTCGACGCGGGCCAGCATCGACTCGTGCACCGCCTCGTGCTCCTCGGCGATCCGGCCGGGGACGTCGCCGCTGCCGTGCATGAGGGCGAGGAAGGCCGGGTTGCGGCAGTTGAACGCGATCACCGGCTCCAGCACCGCGTCGACCAGCTCGGGCAGCGGGAGGTCCAGGTCGGCCCGCTCGAAGGCCAGGCCCTCGGCGTCCCGCATCTCCTGCAGCAGGCGGTCGCCGAGCTCGACGGCGATCGCCTCCTTGTTGGGGAAGTACTGGTAGAGCGTGCCGGGCGAGACCTTCGCCTCGCGGGCGATCGCGTTGGTACTGGCCGCCGCGTATCCCGTCCGGCAGAAGACGCTCGCGGCGGCCTGCAGCAGCTGCGCGATGCGACGCTCGCCGCGGGCCTGCCGGCGGCGCGGCGCGGGTTCCTCGGACATGGATGTCCCCAGCTTTCGTGACGCGTTTGACAAACACGAGCGGTCACTCGCATTCTTGAAAAACGCGAGCGATGTCTCGTGTTTGCCAGTGTATGGCAATGGTCGACTCCTGCGGCCTGCCCGGAATCGGGTACAGGCGCACGGGTCTCGGTGAAGGGGACACCGCGTCATGGCCGAAGTCAAGAATTCAGCGCCGCCGCGGGGCGGGGGGTGGACGCGGTTCGTCGCCGCGCGCCCGCGCCTGACGCTGCTGGTCGCGCTGATGATCACCGCCCTGGCGGTGCTCGCCGGGAGCGGGGTCGCGGACCGCATGGGCAGCGGCGGCTGGCAGGACCCCGACGCGGAGTCCACGTACGCCACCGAGGTGCTGCAGCGCGAGTTCCCGGGCTCCCAGCCCAATCTGCTCCTGCTCGTCGACGCCGGGAAGACGGGGGTGGACACCCCGGCCGTCGCCGCCGAGGCGGCCCGGCTGGCGGAACGGCTCGACGCCGAGCCGGGCGTCACGGGCGTCGGCTCGTACTGGGCCGCCAAGTCCCCGGCGCTGCGCTCCGAGGACGGCCGGCAGGCCGTGATAGCCGCCCGGATCCAGGGCGACGAGAAGGCGGCCGGCGAGACGCTGGAGCGGATCGCGCCCCACTTCCGCGGCGCACAGGGGCCGGTGGAGGTGAGCCTCGGCGGGCCGGTGGCCGTGCAGCACGAGATGCAGACGGTCATCCAGGAGGACCTGCTGCGGGCCGAGCTGATCGCCCTGCCGATCACGCTGATCCTGCTCGTGATGGTCTTCGGCAGCGCCGTCGCCGCCCTGCTGCCGCTGGGCGTCGGCATCGTCGCGATCCTGGGGACGAACGCGGTGCTGCGCGGACTCACCGAGTTCACCGACGTCTCCGTCTTCGCGATGAACCTGACCACGGCCCTCGGCCTCGGACTGGCCATCGACTACGCGCTGTTCATCGTCCGCCGGTTCCGGGAGGAGCTGGAGACCGGGGCCGACACCCGTACGGCCGTGGCGACGACGCTGCGCACGGCGGGGCGGACGGTGCTGTTCTCCGCGCTGACCGTCGCGGTCTCGCTCGCGGCGATGATGGTCTTCCCGCAGTACTTCCTGCGCTCCTTCGCCTACGCCGGCATCGCCGTCGTGCTGCTGGCCGCGGCCGCCGCGCTGACCCTGCTGCCCGCCGCACTGCTGCTGCTCGGGGACCGGGTGAACGCGCTGGACCTGCGGAAGCTGTTCCGGCGCCGCAAGGACGCCGCCGGAGCCGGGCCGGGCAAGCCCGCGGGGGCGGGCTGGGCGCGGGCGGCGACACTCGTCATGCGGCGGGCCCCGGTCTTCGCGGTGGCCACGGTCGTGGGCCTGGTCCTGCTCGGACTGCCGTTCCTGAACATCGCGTTCGGCACCGCCGACGACCGGCAGCTGCCCGTGAGCTCCGAGCCCCGGGTCGTCCAGGACGCGCTGCGGCACGACTTCCCCGCCAGCCCCGGGGGTGCGCTGACGGTGCTCGCCGAGGGCCGGGGCACGCCCGCGCAGTACGCCGACTACCGGAGCCGGATCGACGCGCTGCCGCACACGGTCCGGGTGGACGGGCCGCTGGTGCAGGGCACGGACGCGTACTTCACCGTGCTGGTGGAGGGCGAGGCCGTCGGGCCCGAGGTCAAGGCGCTCGTGGACGACCTGCGCGCCGAGCCGGCCCCCTTCGACACCTCGGTGACCGGCACGGCCGCGGTGCTCACCGACTCCCAGGACGCGATAGCGGAGCGGCTGCCCTGGGCGCTGGGGATCATCGTGGTGGTCACGCTGCTGCTGGTCTTCCTGCTCACCGGAAGCGTGCTCATCCCCGTGCAGGCCGTCGTACTGAACGCGCTCAGCCTGACCGCGATGTTCGGCGCGATGGTGTGGGTGTTCCAGGAGGGACATCTGTCCGGGCTGCTCGGCTTCACCCCGACCGGCGACATCGAGACCACCCTGCCGGTGCTGATGTTCTGCGTGGCGTTCGGACTCTCCATGGACTACGGGGTGTTCCTGCTCTCCCGGATCAAGGAGGAGTACGACGCCACCGGCGACCACGAGCACTCCGTACGGTTCGGCCTCAGCCGCACCGGCGGGCTGATCACGGCCGCCGCGGTGATCCTGGCCGTGGTGATGGTGGCGATCGGCACCTCGCGGGTGACCAACACCAAGATGCTCGGGCTCGGGATCGCGCTCGCCGTCCTCATGGACGCGATGGTGGTGCGCAGCCTGCTCGTCCCGTCGGTGATGAAGCTGACCGGCCGGCTGACCTGGTGGGCCCCCGGCCCGCTGCGCCGGCTCCACGACAGGTTCGGCATCAGCGAGGGCGGCGAGCCGGTGTCCGTCCCGGCGAAGGCCGCGGACGACCGGGAGAAGGAGCCGGTGGGGACCTGACGGTCCCCACGGTCCCGCCGGGTGTCACGCTCTGCGGGACCGGTTGCCGGGGCGGTTGGCGACCCAGGTGCGGATCGTGTCCACGTACCAGTACGGCTTGCCGTTCTCGACCCGGTCGGGGGGCGGGAGCAGGCCGTGCTTGCGGTAGGAGCGGACCGTGTCCGGCTGCACCCGGATGTGCGCGGCGATGTCCCTGTACGACCAGAGCCTTCTGTCGGTCATGCGTGGTACCTCCCTGCGTGCGGCGCAGGTGCGGCCGGGGGGTGCCGTCGGGGGAGCTGCGCCGCGCACGCTGGCGATCACCGAGCCTGTGCCCCGCGTGCGGCGGGCGTCTTCCGGGAGAGCGGCCTTGTCGATCTCCTGTGACGGAAAGCCCGTGAAACGGAGATATACGTGACGAGGACGGGATCCAGGTGATGAAAGTGACGTGTGGTTATATGCGTGGCTCTTCAGGTCGCTTGGGTCCCGTAGGTCCGGTACGCCCTCAGGCGCCGCAGGAGCGGAGATAGCGCCTCGTCCGTGCGGCGATCGGGTACGGCTTGTCCGGCGGGCAGGGGTACATGTCCTGCTCCACGATGGCGAACAGCTCCACGCCCAGTGCCTGCGCCGCCGCGAGGACCGGCTCCAGGGCCGGCACCCCTGCGGGCGGCTCGCACATCACGCCCTGCGCCACCGCCGGGCCGAACGGCACCTCGTCCGCGGCCACCCGGGCCAGGACCTCCGGGGCGACCTGCTTGAGGTGGAGGTAGCCGATCCGCTCGCCGTACGTCTCGATCAGCTTGACGCTGTCCCCGCCGCAGTACGCGTAGTGGCCGGTGTCCAGGCAGAGCGCGACCAGGCCGGGATCGGTGGCGTCCAGGAAACGGGTCACGTTCTCCTCGGTGTCGATGTGTGTGTCCGCGTGCGGGTGGACGACGATGCGCAGGCCGTACTCGTCCTGCACCCGGCGCCCCAGGCGCTCCGTCAGGGCGGTCAGATCGCGCCATTGCGCGGGGGTCAGCGTGCGGTCCTCCAGGACCTCGCCCGTCTTGTCGTCCCGCCAGAACGACGGGATCACGACCAGGTGTTCCGCCCCCATGGCCCGGGCCAGCGCCGCGTTGTCGGCGACATGCGCCCAGGTGCGGTCCCAGACCGCGGGGCCGTGGTGCAGGCCGGTGAAGACCGTGCCGGCCGAGACCCGCAGCCCGCGCCGCCGCGTCTCCTCGGTGAGCCGCGCCGGATCGGTGGGCAGATAGCCGTACGGGCCGAGTTCGATCCACCCGTACCCGGCCCGCGCGACCTCGTCGAGGAACCGTTCCCAGGGGACCTGGCGGGGGTCGTCGGGGAACCACACCCCCCAGGAGTCGGGGGCGGAGCCGATGCGGATGCGGGAGAGGAGAGGGTGCGCGGGCGACTGCGGGGGCGTCGGCGTCATGCGGCTCAGCTTGGCCGGGGGCCCGGAAGCGGTCAAGAGTTCGTCCGAATGTAAGGACAAAATGTTGACAGGCTTCCGAGCCCGGACTAGATCTGGTGCCGGGCCACACGAGAGGCGGCACGCATGCGGCGGCAGGACGACGCGTACGACGTGATCACCATGGGGCGGATCGGCGTGGACCTCTACCCCCTGCGGACGGGGGTGCCGATCGCGGACGTGGACGCCTTCGGCAAGTTCCTCGGCGGCTCCGCCACCAACGTCGCGGTCGCCGCCGCCCGGCTCGGGCGGCGCACCGCCGTCGTCACCCGCACCGGTGCCGACCCCTTCGGCGACTACCTGCACCGCGAACTGCGCGCGTTCGGGGTCGACGACCGCTGGGTGACCCCGGTTGACGGGCTGCCGACGCCCCTCACCTTCTGCGAGCTGTTCCCGCCGGACGACTTCCCGCTGTACTTCTACCGCCGCCCCAAGGCCCCCGACCTGGAGATCCGCGCCGACGAGCTCGACCTCGACGCGATCGCCGCGGCGCGGGTCTTCTGGATGACCGGCACCGGCCTCAGCGCCGAGCCCAGCCGCGGCGCGACCCTGGAGGCCCTGCGCGCCCGCGGCCGGGCCGAGCACACCGTCTTCGACCTCGACTGGCGGCCGATGCTCTGGGACGACCCCGACCCCGAGGACGTACGACGGCACTACCGCGAGGCGCTGCGGTACGCGACCGTCGCCGTCGGCAACCTCGAGGAGTGCGCGATCGCCACCGGCGAGCACGAACCGCACGCCGCCGCCCGCGCCCTGCTCGCCGCCGGCGTCCGCCTCGCCGTCGTCAAACAGGGCCCCAAGGGCGTCCTCGCCCTCGCCGCCGACGGCGAGAGTGCCGACGTCCCGCCCGTCCCGGTCGACGTCGTCAACGGACTCGGCGCCGGCGACGCCTTCGGCGGCGCCCTCTGCCACGGACTCCTCGCGAAACGCCCCCTGGAGCACGTCCTGCGTTACGCCAACGCCGCCGGCGCCCTCGTCGCCTCCCGCCTCGCCTGCTCCTCGGCCATGCCCTACGACGGGGAGATCGAGGAGACGCTGGCCAAGGGCGCGGTCGTCGCCGACCTCGCGCCCGCCGCAGGCGACCCGGCCGCCCCGGCCCGCCACGACGGCTCCGCGAGCCCCGGCCGGTCCCGCGACTCCGCCCGTCCGGCGGCGGCCCGGCCCGGCGACCCCACCCACCCCGACGACCCCACCCACCCCGACGACCCCACCCACCCCGACGACCCCACCCACCCTGGCGGAGGCGTCTCATGACCTCCCGCGCCCCCATCGACGTCGCCGAACTCGTCGACGTCCGCGTCCGGCACCCGGAGGCCGTCGCCGAGGCGGCGGGCCGGCGCAAACGACGGGCGCTGGTGGGGGAGCGCGGGCGGGTCCTGATCATCGCGGCCGACCACCCGGCCCGCGGGGCCCTGGCCGTCGGCGGGCGGCGGCTCGCCATGGCCCACCGGATCGACCTGCTCGAACGGCTGCGGCTCGCGCTGTCCCGGCCCGGGGTCGACGGCGTGCTCGCCTCCGCCGACATCCTCGACGACCTGCTGCTCCTCGGCGCCCTCGAAGAACGCCTCGCCGTCGGGTCCATGAACCGCGGCGGCCTCGCCGGGGCCGCCTTCGAACTGGACGACCGGTTCACCGGACACCGCCCCGAGGACCTCGCCCGGCTCGCCTTCGACGCCGGGAAACTGCTGCTCCGCCTCGACTACGACGACCCCGGCTCCCTCGACACCCTGCACTCCGCCGCCCGCACCGTCGACGCCATGGCCGCGCTCCGGCTGCCCGTCTTCGTCGAGCCGTTCGTCTGCCGCCGCGGCCCCGACGGGCGGCTGCGCACCGATCTGTCCGCCGAGGCCGTCACCACCTCCCTCGCCGTCGCCTCCGGGCTCGCCGGCACCTCCGCGTACACCTGGCTCAAGGTCCCCGTCACCGACGACCCGGACGACATGGCCGCCGTCATGGAGACCTCGACCCTGCCCGCCGTGCTGCTCGGCGGCGACGTCGGCCCCGACCAGGACGCCACGTACGAGCGATGGCGCGCCGCGCTGCGGCTGCCCACCGTCCGCGGCCTGGTCGTCGGCCGCTCGCTGCTCTACCCGCCCGACGGCGACGTGGCCGCCGCCGTCGACACCGCCGCGGACCTGCTCGCCGGACCCTGAGAGGGACCATGGACACGACCCTTCACCTGCCCGCCGGCACCGCCGCCGACGGCCCGTACGCGCTGCGCGTCGAGCCCGCGTGGGCCGGCTGGGACCACTCCGCGCTGCGCGTCCTCGACCTCGTACCCGGCGGGAGCCACACCCTCGACAGCGGGGAGTTCGAGTGGATCGTGCTCCCCCTGTCAGCCCGCGACGGTACGGTGCAGGTGAACGGTGAGAGCTTCAAACTGCGGGGCCGGACAAGCGTGTTCGACGGGGTCACCGACTTCGCGTACGTGCCCAGGGACGCCCGCGTGCTGATCGCCTCCGGTGCGGGAGGCCGCTTCGCCCTGGCAGGAGCGAAGTGCGAGCGACGACTCCCCGCCCGCTACGGCCCCGCGCCGGAGGTTCCGGTCGAGCCCCGCGGCAGCGGCGGCACGGCCCGCGAGGTACGCGGCTTCGCCGCCGCCGACGCGTTCGACTGCGACCGGCTGATCGCCGTCGAGGTCGTCACCCCGGGCGGCAACTGGTCCTCCTACCCGCCGCACAAGCACGACGAGCACGTGCCCGGCGAGGAGTCCGCACTGGAGGAGATCTACTACTACGAGATCGCCGGCGAGGGCTACGGCTACCAGCGCGTCTCGCCCTCCCGGCCCGGCGGCGCGGACCTGCTCGCCGAGGTCCGCACGGGTGACGTCGTCCTCGTCCCCGACGGCTGGCACGGCCCGTCGATCGCCCAGCCCGGCCACACCATGTACTACCTGAACGTGATGGCGGGCCCGGGCGCCGAGCGGGAATGGCGGATCCGCTTCCACCCCGACCACACGGAGGGCTACCGATGACCGTCGAGCGGCTGACCGTCGCACAGGCCCTGGTGCGCTTCCTCAGTCACCAGTACACGGAGCGGGACGGCGTCCGGCGCCGGCTGATCCACGCGACCTGGGGCATCTTCGGCCACGGCAACGTCGCCGGCGTCGGACAGGCACTCGTCGAGTACGCCGACGACATGCCGTACCTCCAGGGCCGCAACGAACAGGCCATGGTGCACGCGGCCGTCGGCTTCGCCCGGCAGAACGGCCGGCTCTCCGCCCAGGCCGTCACCACCTCCATCGGCCCCGGCGCGACCAACCTCGTCACCGGCGCCGCGCTCGCCACGATCAAC
The DNA here is from genome assembly GCF_045348655.1 of Streptomyces solicamelliae. Taxonomy (NCBI): domain Bacteria; kingdom Bacillati; phylum Actinomycetota; class Actinomycetes; order Kitasatosporales; family Streptomycetaceae; genus Streptomyces; species Streptomyces solicamelliae. The sequence goes on along the minus strand of NZ_CP160404.1, from coordinate 2,466,924 downwards.
CGGCTGCCCGTCCTGCTGCTCCCCGGCGACGCCTTCGCCACCCGCCCCGCCGACCCCGTGCTCCAGCAGCTCGAAGTCCCCTCCGCGGGCGACGTGTCCGTCAACGACTGCCTGCGGCCGGTCTCCAGGTACTTCGACCGGATCACCCGCCCCGAGCAGCTGATCCCCGCCGCGCTCGCCGCCATGCGGACCCTCGCCGACCCCGCCGAGACCGGCGCGGTCACCCTCGCCCTGCCGCAGGACGTGCAGACCGAGGCGTACGACTGGCCCGTCGAGTTCTTCGCCGAGCGCAACTGGCGGGTGCGCCGCCCGCTGCCCGACGAGACCGAACTCGCCGCCGCCGTGCACGCGATCCGTGCCGCCGAGCGGCCGCTGATCGTCGCCGGGGGAGGGGTGAAGCACAGCGGCGCCGAATCCGCCCTCGGTGTCCTCGCCGCCGCCACCGGCATCCCCGTCGCCGCCACCCAGGCCGGCAAGGGCGCCCTTCAGCACGGCCACCCCTCCGACGTCGGCGGCATCGGCCACACCGGCACCGCCGTCGCCGACCACCTCGCCCGCACCGCCGACCTGATCCTCGGCGTCGGCACCCGGTACACCGACTTCACCACCGCCTCGGGCACCCTCTTCGCCCGCCCCGGCGTCCGCTTCGTCAACCTCAACATCACCGGCTTCGACGCCCACAAGGCGGCCGCCCTGCCGCTGGTCGCCGACGCCCGCGCCGGCCTGGAACGGATCCGCCGCGACCTCTCCGGACACGGAGTCCCGGCCGGCTACGAGCACGAGTACCGCGCCGAGCGGGACCGCTGGGAGGCCCGCGTCTCCGCCGCGTACGCCCCCGGCCGGGAGGACGCCCGGCCCACCCAGCCGCAGGTCCTCGGCGTGCTCGACACCCTGGTCACCGAGGACGACATCCTGATCAACGCGGCCGGCTCGCTCCCCGGCGACCTGCACAGGCTCTGGCGCACCCGTTCCGCGGACCAGTACCACGTCGAGTACGGCTACTCCTGCATGGGCTACGAGATCCCGGCGGCCGTCGGCGTCGCCCTCGCCGCGCCCGGCCGGCCCGTCTGGGCCCTGGTCGGCGACGGTACGTACCTCATGAATCCCACCGAGATCGTCACCGCAGTCCAGGAGGACCTGCCGATCAAACTGGTGATCCTGCAGAACCACGGCTACGCCTCGATCGGCTCGCTCTCCGAGTCCGTCGGCGCCGAGCGGTACGGCACCGCCTACCGCTTCCGGGCCGCCGACCGCACCTACACCGGCCCCCCGCTGCCGGTCGACCTGGCCGCCAACGCGGCCTCCCTCGGCATGCGGGTGCTGCGCGCCCGCACCATCCGTGACCTGCGGGAAGCACTTGCCGATGCCCGTGCCGCGACCGTCCCCACATGTGTCTACGTCGAGACCGAAACGGCAGACACAGTGTCGGGCGCGCCCCCGGCCGAGGCGTGGTGGGATGTGCCCGTGGCCGAGACCGCCACCCGCCCGTCGGCGGTCAAGGCACGCGAACAGTACGACCGGCACGTCACGGCCCGACGCCGCCATCTGTGAAGGAGCAATCGTCATGACGAAGTCCGTCCACCACTGGATCGGTGGCAAGACCGTCGAGGGCACGTCGGGCAACTGGGGCCCGGTCACCGACCCGGCCACCGGCGCCGTGACCACGCAGGTGGCGCTCGCCTCCGTCGACGAGGTCGACGCGGCGGTGGCCTCCGCGAAGGCCGCGTTCGCGACCTGGGGCCAGTCCTCGCTGGCGCAGCGCACCACGATCCTGTTCCGCTTCCGGGCGCTGCTCGACGCCAACCGCGACGCCATCGCCGAGCTGATCACCGCCGAGCACGGCAAGGTGCACTCCGACGCGCTCGGCGAGGTCGCCCGCGGCCTGGAGATCGTCGACCTGGCCTGCGGCATCACCACCCAGCTCAAGGGCGAGCTGTCCACCCAGGTGTCCAGCCGGGTCGACGTCGCCGCGATCCGCCAGCCCGTCGGCGTCGTCGCCGGCATCACGCCGTTCAACTTCCCGGCCATGGTGCCGATGTGGATGTTCCCGCTGGCCATCGCCTGCGGCAACACCTTCGTGCTCAAGCCCAGCGAGAAGGACCCCTCGCCGTCGCTGAAGATCGCCGAGCTGCTCGCCGAGGCGGGCCTGCCGGACGGCGTGTTCAACGTCGTGCACGGCGACAAGGTGGCCGTCGACCGGCTCCTGGAGCACCCCGACGTCGCCGCGATCTCCTTCGTCGGCTCCACCCCGATCGCCCGCTACATCCACACCACCGCCTCCGCCAACGGCAAGCGGGTGCAGGCCCTCGGCGGCGCGAAGAACCACATGCTCGTGCTGCCGGACGCGGACCTCGACGCGGCCGCCGACGCGGCGGTCTCCGCGGCGTACGGCTCGGCCGGCGAGCGCTGCATGGCGATCTCCGCGGTCGTCGCGGTCGGCGCCATCGGCGACGAGCTGGTCGAGAGGATCCGCGAGCGGGCCGAGAAGATCAAGATCGGTCCCGGCGACGACCCGACCTCGGAGATGGGTCCGCTGATCACCAAGGTCCACCGCGACAAGGTCGCCTCGTACGTGCACGGCGCCGCGGCCCAGGGCGCGGAGGTCGTCCTGGACGGCACCGGGTACACCGTCGAGGGCTACGAGGACGGTCACTGGATCGGCCTGTCGCTGCTCGACAAGGTCTCCACCGACGCGGACGCCTACCGCGACGAGATCTTCGGCCCGGTGCTGTGCGTGCTGCGCGCCGACACGTACGAGGAGGGCCTCGCCCTCATCAACGCCTCGCCGTTCGGCAACGGCACCGCGATCTTCACCCGCGACGGCGGCGCGGCCCGCCGCTTCCAGCTGGAGGTGGAGGCGGGCATGGTCGGCGTGAACGTGCCGATCCCGGTGCCGGTGGGCTACCACTCCTTCGGCGGCTGGAAGGACTCGCTCTTCGGCGACCACCACATCTACGGCAACGACGGCGTGCACTTCTACACCCGCGGCAAGGTCGTCACCACCCGCTGGCCGGACCCGTCCGAGGCCCCGGCGGGCGTGGACCTGGGCTTCCCGCGCAACCACTGAGGCCCCTCGCGCCGAGGCCCCGTACGGATCGACCGTCCGATCCGTACGGGGCCTCGGCCGTGGTCGCTACCGGGTGTGGAGGAGCTTGTTCGGGGAGCCGGTGAGCGGGTTCTGGACCTTGTCCGGGGTGGCGTTGTCCACCAGGGCCGCGTTCACGTGGGCCGGGGCGGCCGTGGGGTGGGTGGCCAGGTAGAGGGCGGCGGCGCCGACGGTGTGCGGCGTCGCCATGCTCGTACCGGAGATGGTGTGGGTGGCGGAGTCGCCGTCCTTCCAGGCCGAGGTGATGTTCACGCCCGGGGCGAACAGGTCGACGCAGCGCCCGTAGTTGGAGAAGGAGGCGCGGCGGTCGGTGCTGTCCGTCGCGCCGACCGTGAGGGCCTCGGGGACGCGGGCCGGCGAGTAGTTGCAGGCGTTCGCGGGCAGGCCGAGCAGCGGCAGGCCGTTGCCCGCGGCCACGCCGTAGGTGACGCCCGAGGCGATCGAGCGCTTCACCGCGTCGTCCAGGGAGGCGTTGGCGCTGCCGCCGAGGCTCATGTTGGCGACGGCCGGCTTCTGCGCGTTGGCGGTGACCCAGTCGACGCCGGCGATGACGCCCGCGGTCGTGCCGGAGCCGTCGCAGCCCAGGACCCGGACGGCCACCAGCTTCACGCCCTTGGCGACGCCGTACTTCGCGCCGCCGACCGTGCCCGCGACATGCGTGCCGTGGCCCTGGCAGTCCTGGCCGTTCTGCCCGTCGCCGACGGTGTCCTTGCCGACCGAGGCGCGGCCGCCGAACTCGCCGTGCGAGGTGCGGATGCCGGTGTCGATGATGTACGCCGTCACGTTCGAGGCGGTGGTGTCGTACGTGTACGTCGTCGACAGCGGCAGGTTCCGCTGGTCGACCCGGTCCAGGCCCCAGGTCGCGTTCGGCTGGGTGTCGGCGGCCATCCGCACGACGGCGTTCTGCTCGACGTACTTCACCCGCGGGTCGGCGGCGAGCCGCGCGGCCCGCGTCCGCGACATCGAGGCGGAGAAGCCCTTGAGGACGGAGCGGTACTCGTGCTGCGGCGTCACACCGAGGTCCGCCGCGCGCGTCGAGCCGTCCTTGAGGACGACGATCCAGCTGCCGTCCACGGCCACGGCCTCGGGCGCGAGCCGGAGCTCGCCGATCGTCGCGCTCTGCGCGGTGGGGGAGGCGGCGAACTGGACGCCGCCCACCAGCGCGACGACGGGTATCAGCGCGCCGAGACGGCGGGACCGGCGGGATGCGGAAGTCATGAAAGGGGCACCTGACCTTTCGTTTGTCCGATCGGGGGTGCCACAGGGTCTCTTGTTGTCATGTGCGGCACAAGAGGGGATCACGCGACGTCCACATACCGCAGCGGGTGTACGCGGAACCTCCTCGTACGCCTCAAGGAGGCCGCCCGGTTCCGCCTGACGGGCCGCGCCGCGCACAGGAGCGCCGCTTAGGGTTTGGCGCATGAAGCCCCGACTTCCCCGGTGGACCGCGGTCCTCGCCGTCCTCGCCGTCCTCGCGGGCGGCGGGGCCTGGGCCGCCGCCGCCTCGGACCGACCCCCGCCCGTGCAGCGCGCCGACCGGGTCCTCGACCTGCCCGGCGCGCAGATCGACACCTCGTACTTCACCGCCGGCGGTGACGGCCGCCGCCCCGCCGTGCTCCTCGGGCACGGCTTCGGCGGCAGCAAGGACGACGTGCGCGCCCAGGCCGAGAAGCTCGCCCGCGACGGGTACGCCGTGCTCACCTGGTCCGCCCGCGGCTTCGGCCGGTCCACCGGGCGGATCGGGCTCAACGACCCCGCCCACGAGGTCCAGGACGTCCGCCGGCTGATCGACTGGCTGGCCGCACGCCCCGAGGTCCGTCTCGACGAGAAGGGCGACCCGCGGGTCGGCGTCGCCGGCGCCTCCTACGGCGGGGCGATCGCGCTCCTCGCCGCCGGGTACGACCCGCGCGTCGACGCGATCGCCCCGGCGATCACGTACTGGAACCTCGCCGACGCCCTGTTCCCGAACGGGGTGTTCAAGAAGCTCTGGGCCGGGATCTTCTTCTCCACCGGGTCCACCTCGGCGACCCCCGGCGGCCCGGGTGCCGGCGCCGGCCGCCCCGTCGCCGCTCCCTCCGCCTGCGGGCGGTTCACCGACGAACTCTGCGCCCTCTACCAGCGCGTCGCCGTCAGCGGAAAGCCCGACGCCGCCGCCCGCGCGCTCCTGGAGGCCCGCAGCCCCTCCGCCGTCGGCGCCAGGATCAAGGTCCCGACGCTGATCGTCCAGGGGCAGGCCGACTCGCTGTTCCCGCTCTCCCACGCCGACGCCATGGCCCGCACCATCGCCGCCAACGGCGCACCGGTCGCGGTCGACTGGATCGCCGGCGGCCACGACGGCGGCGACCGCGAGACCGACCGGATCGAGTCCCGCGTCGGCGCCTGGTTCGACCGCCACCTCAAGGGCGAGGCGAACGCCGACACCGGTCCCGCCTTCCGCGTCAGCCGCACCGGCGGCGTCGACTCCACCGACGGCCGGGCCACCCTGCGCGGCGCGACCGCCGACCGCTACCCCGGCCTCGCCGCAGGCGCCCGCACCGTCGAACTCGCCGGCCGGGCGCAGACCTTCGCCAATCCGGCCGGCGCCAACCCGCCCGCCATCTCCGCCGTCCCCGGCGTCGGCGGCGCGCTCGGCTCCTTCTCCTCCCTCGGCGTCGGACTCTCGCTGGACTTCCCCGGCCAGTTCGCCGCCTTCGAGTCCCGCCCGCTGACCGTGCCGATGCGGATCACCGGCGCGCCGACCGTGCGCGTCAAGGTCACCTCCGACACCGGCGAGGCCGTCCTGTTCGGCAAGGTGTACGACGTCGGGCCGGACGGCCGGCAGCAGGTGCTGCCCGCCCAGCTCGTCGCCCCCGTCCGCGTCGACGGCGCCCAGCAGGGCCGGAGCGTCGACCTGACGCTGCCCGCCGTGGACCACGAGGTCGAGGCCGGGCACCGGCTGCGCCTGGTGCTCGCCGCCACCGACCTCGGCTACGCCTCGCCGGCCACCCCCGCCGCGTACACCGTCGCCGCGGAGGGCCCGCTCACCGTGCCCACCGCGCCGGCCGTGCGCACCCAGGCGGCCGGACTGCCCTGGTGGGTCTGGGGCCTGCCCGCCGCCGGCGTCCTGATCGCGGCGGCCCTGCTGCTCACCGCCCGCCGCCGCACCGCCGCGCCCGCCCCGGACCCGGAGCTGGCCGCCGTGCCGCTGCAGATCACCGGGCTGACGAAGAAGTACGCGGGCGCCACCGACCGGTACGCCGTACGGGAACTCTCCTTCCGCGTCGAGCAGGGCCAGGTCCTCGGCCTGCTCGGCCCCAACGGGGCCGGGAAGACCACCACCCTGCGGATGCTGATGGGTCTGATCACCCCGGACGACGGCGAGATCCGGGTGTTCGGCCAGGCCATCCGGCCCGGTGCTCCCGTCCTGTCCCGGGTCGGCGCGTTCGTCGAGGGCGCGGGCTTCCTGCCGCACCTGTCCGGCCGGGACAACCTGGAGCTGTACTGGAAGGCCACCGGCCGGCCCGCCGAGGACGCGCACCTGGAGGAGGCCCTGGAGATCGCGGGTCTCGGCGACGCCCTGGCCCGCGCCGTGCGCACCTACTCGCAGGGCATGCGGCAGCGCCTCGCCATCGCCCAGGCCATGCTCGGCCTGCCGGACCTGCTGATCCTCGACGAGCCGACCAACGGCCTCGACCCGCCGCAGATCCGCGAGATGCGGGACGTGATGATCCGGTACGCGGCCGGGGGCCGGACCGTCATCGTCTCCAGCCACCTCCTGTCGGAGGTGGAGCAGTCCTGCACCCATCTCGTGGTCATGGACCGCGGCCGGCTGGTGCAGGCCGGGCCGGTCGAGGAGATCACCGGCTCCGGCGACACCCTGCTCGTCACCGTCTCCGGCGAACTCTCCGAGCCGCTCGTCGAGAAGATCGGCGCGCTGCCCGGCGTCGGCTCCGCGGCCCGTACCGAGGGCGGCGTCCTGGTCCGGCTGGACGGCGCGGCCCCGACCGCCCTGATCGGCGAACTCGTCCGCCTGGACGTGCCGCTGACCGGGGTGGGCCCGCACCGCCGCCTCGAGGACGCGTTCCTCACCCTGATCGGAGGGGACTCCGCATGACCGCCCCGACCACCCCGAAGGCTCCGCCCCCGGCGCCCGTCGCCCTGGCGGAGACCGCGCCCGGCTACCGGGCCCGGCGCACGCTGCCGCTGCGCGTGGAGGCCCTGCGCCAGCTCAAGCGCCGCCGCACCTATGTGATGGCCGGGATCCTCGCCGCCCTGCCGTTCGTGCTCGCCGTCGCCTTCTGGATCGGCGGCGGCCCGGACGGCGACGGCCGGGGCAACAACCGGATCAACCTGATGGACACGGCGACGGCGTCCGGCGCGAACTTCGCCGCGACCTGTCTGTTCGTCTCGGCCGGTTTCCTCCTCGTGGTGCCCGTCGCGCTGTTCTGCGGTGACACGGTGGCCTCCGAGGCCAGTTGGTCGTCGTTGCGCTACCTCCTTGCCGCGCCGGTGCCGCGGGCCCGGCTGCTCTGGTCGAAGCTGGTCGTGGGTCTGGCGTTCAGCGCGGCGGCGATGGTGCTGCTGCCGCTGGTCGCGCTGGCCGTGGGCACGGTCGTGTACGGCTGGGGGCCGCTGCAGCTGCCGGCCGGGGGAGCGCTGCCGGCCGGGGACGCCGTGCTGCGGCTCGCGCTGGTCGTCGCCTTCGTGTTCGTCTCCCAACTGGTCACCGCCGGGCTCGCGTTCTGGCTGTCCACCCGCACCGACGCCCCGCTGGGCGCGGTCGGCGGCGCGGTCGGGCTGACGATCATCGGCAACGTCCTGGACGCGGTGACCGCGCTCGGCGACTGGCGCGAGTTCCTGCCGGCGCACTGGCAGTTCGCCTGGGCCGACGCGCTCCAGCCGCAGCTGGAGTGGGGCGGCATGGTCAAGGGGGCGGCGGTCTCGGTGACCTACGCGCTGATCCTGGTCGCGTTCGCCTTCCGGGGTTTCGCCCGCAAGGACATCGTGTCCTGATCCGAAAGCCCCGGCGGGCCGCCCCCGCCGCGGTGTTCACAGCCACCCCCGACGAGCCGCTTCCGCACCCGCCCGGAAGCGGCTCGTCGTGCCGAGGGCGCTCAGCAGCTCGCCGACGCGTCTGCTGTACGTGCGCGCCGACATCCCGAGCCGGGCGGCGGCGGCCTCGTCGGTCTGCCCGGCGAGCAGCGCGTCGAGCACCGGCCGGAGCTGCGGGGACAGCTCGCGGTGCGGGACGACGGCGCCGGTCAGTTCCTCGCCCGCTTCCCAGGTGGCGCGGTGGGCGCGGACGAGGGCCTGCACGACCACCGGGTCGCGGATCAGCAGCAGCCCGTTGTAGAGCAGTTCGAGGTCGAGCGGGACCGCCGCCACCCGCCGGTCGACCAGGATCATCTTGAACGGGATCGACCGGGCGATCCGGGCGCGGCCCGCCCGGACCGTCCCGGCCACGTACGGCAGTGCGTGCCGGGGCACGATCCGCCGCACCGATCCGGCCCGTTCCGCCGCGGTCCGCATGCACGCTCCTGCCAGTTCCAGGAACGGCCCGGGGATCGCTCGGTCCGCGGAGGCGGCCGGATCGTCGTAGGTCAGCACCTCGTACCGCGCGGAGCCGGCGAGTCCGGCGAGGACGGCACTGATCTGCCGCACCCCGCGCACAGGCCGCCCGGACGGCCGCAACACCACCGCCGGCCCGTCCCGCACCCCCGCACCGTCCCGCACGGAGACGTCCGTCGTCGCCGTCCGGCCCAGTACGGAACCCGCCAGGTCCGCCACCGTCACCACCCCCCGCAGAAATCGGTGTGCGCCACTCCATGTACTCACGTGACTGCACACGGTGACAAGACCCAGGTCGCAGGATGGCGAGTCCCTGCCACGGCGGGTGGCCGTTGCCGCATTGAGATCCTTCCGCAATCCCTTCGTCTGCTCCTTCGGGCGGCCTCGAACGTCACATTCACAAGTGCCGTACACAGAGGGGGAGATGACATGAACCGACGTCAGGGAAGGGTGTTCGTCGCCGGACTGCTGGTCACCGGCCTGCTGCTCACCGGCTGCAGCTCCGGCGACGCCCACCGCAGCAAGACCTCCGACAGCGCCGCGCAGAACCCCGGCGCCGGCGGCGGCCACACGGGCGGCACCACCGGCGGCGGAAGCGCCAGCCGTGCCCCCGCCGCCCCCGACGGCTCCCGCGACGAGGTGGCCGAGGGCGAGCAGCGCCCCGCGCCCGCCCCCGACTACCTGTCCACCTTCGCCCTCGACGTGGACACCGCCTCCTACGGCTACGCCCGCCGCACCCTCGCCGACGGCCGGCTGCCCTCCCCGGACACGGTGCGGCCCGAGGAGTTCGTCAACAGCTTCCGTCCCGACTACAAGCGCCCCGAGGGCGACGGCTTCAGCGTCACCGTCGACGGCGCCCGCACCACCGCCGAGGGCTGGTCGCTGGTCCGGGTCGGGCTCGCCACCCGCGCCGCCGACCGGACCGGCCCGCGCCCGCCGGCCGCGCTGACCTTCGTCGTCGACATCTCCGGCTCGATGTCCGAGACCGGCCGTCTCGACCTGGTCAAGGAGTCCCTCGGAGTGCTCGCCGGCCAGCTGCGCGACGACGACTCGATCGCCCTGGTCACCTTCAGCGACGAGGCCGAGACCCGGCTGCCCATGACCAGGGTCGGCGGCGCGCGGGACCGGATCCGCGAGGTGGTGAACGGTCTGGAGACCACCTCGTCCACCAACGTCGAGGCGGGCGTCCGCACCGGCTACGACGTCGCCGTCGAGGGCCGCCGCAAGGGCGCGACCAACCGGGTCGTGCTGCTCTCCGACGCGCTCGCCAACACCGGTGACACCGACGCCGAGTCGATCCTGCGCCGGATCGAGGAGTCCCGCCGCTCGTACGGCATCACCCTCTTCGGGGTCGGTGTCGGCAGCGACTACGGCGACGCGTTCATGGAGCAGCTCGCCGACAAGGGCGACGGCCACACCACGTACGTCTCCGACTCCGCGCAGGCCGGCAAGGTCTTCGTCGACCAGCTGCCCGCCCACATCGAGCTGCGCGCCCGCGACGCCAAGGCGCAGGTGGCCTTCGACCCGCAGACGGTCGAGAAGTTCCAGCTGATCGGGTACGAGAACCGGGAGGTCGCCGACGAGGACTTCCGCAACGACCGGGTGGACGGCGGCGAGGTCGGCGCGGGCCACACCGTCACCGCGCTGTACGCGGTCAAGGTCCGCTCCGGCCGCTCCGGGCACCTGGCCACCGCGACCGTCCGCTGGCTGGACCCGGCCACCCGGGCCCCGCACGAGCGGACCGGTGCGGTGGAGACCGGGGCGCTGGCCGGCTCGGTGTGGGGCGGCGGGCACGACAGCCTGCAGCTGACGGCGATCGCCGCGTACTTCGCCGACCGGCTGCGCGGCGGCGAGCTGCCGGGCGCTCCGAGCTACGCGGACCTGGCCTCGAAGGCCGGTGCGCTGGCGGAGCGGGCGGAGTCCAAGGCCGTACGCGAACTGGCCGCGGCGATCCGGCAGGCGGACGAACTCAGGAGCTGACGCCGGTCGAGTGCTCTTCCGGGCAGGGTGGGTGAGGGTCCGTCATGATGGGTCCATGCCCACCCTGCTGCTCGCCCTCGCCGTCGGATGCACCGGGCTCTACGCCGGTTTCATGGTCATCTTCCAGACCGGGATCATGCCCGCCCTGGCCCGCCTCACGGACGCGGAGTTCGTGCACGCCATGCGGCGGATCAACGAGTACGTGCCGAAGCCGCTGTTCCTCGTCGTGTTCCTCGGGATCGTGGGCTTCCCGGTGGCCGCGTTCTTCGTGCCGATCGACGACCGCACGGACACCCAGAAGTGGCTGATCCTCGCCGGACTGGTCTGCGTGCTGCTCAACCACCTGGTGACGATCGCGGGCAACATCCCGCTCAACAACGCGCTGGCGGCCTCGGAGGGCGGCGCGGGCGACGACCCCGCCGCGGTCCGGGCCGCCTTCGAGCGACGCTGGAACGGCTTCCACCGGATCCGTACGCCGCTCGTCACCGCCGGCTTCGGCCTGCTGATCGCCGCCTCGCTCACCTAGGTCCGGGGCAGGGGGCCACCGTCGTGATCGCCGTGAAGACCAGCTCGTCGTCCTGCCGGCCGCTCACCGAGACCAGGCTCTCCGAGGTCCCCGGGTAGTCCACGGCCTGGTCGATCTCTATCCAGACCGGGCTGCCGAACTCGGCGTAGCGGTGGTAGGCGCTGTCCATCGCCACCGGCATCAGCTCCAGGCCCAGCGGGGCCCGGCTGCGCACCGCCTGCCGGGCCGCCTCCAGGAGCACCATGCCGGGGATGTGGTCGCCGGGGTGGTCGAACAGGACGGGGTGGGCGGTGTCGACCCGCAGCCGCCAGCGGTCGCCGGTGCCGCCCGCGTCGTCGGGGGAGAGCACCACGTCGAACGGGTTCAGCCGGCCCACCGTCGCGGGCTCGACCGGCGCCGGCAGCGGGCCGGCCAGGAGGTCCGGCACGGCCGGCCGGTCGGCACGCAGCCGCCGGTAGACCTCGGGGCTGGTGCACGTGTAGCGGGCGTCGCCGACGGCGAGGGTGCGGCCGTTCTCGCTGATCACGACCTCGTACGAGAGCCCCACGAGCCGGCCCGCCCGCCGGCGGATGTCCGTGCAGGTCACGTCGAGCCGCAGGTCCGCCGGGGCGCCGCCCACCGCCATCAGGCCCGGTGTCACCCGGTAGTTGAGCTCCCACATCAGGAACTGGTGGCCCAGCGGCACGTCGAAGCCGACGTGCGCGAGCAGGGCGCCGACCTGACGGATCGTCTCCGCGGCCATCATGGGGTCGTAGTGGCTGCCGCCGAGCGGTCCGAGGAAGCTGTGCGCCCGCGGCCACTGCGCCCCGAGGGTGAAGTGCGCCTCGTCGTGCCGGGTCCAGCCGGACGTCAGGAAGACCTCGGCGAGTGCGGCCCGGTGCACGTACGCACGCGGGGCCGTCGTGGTGAGCGGTGGCACGGCGGCGTCGACCGCCGTCACGGACGGTGCGGACGTCTGGAGCATGGGGGATCCCCTCGGCCTTCGTCGTTGAGGTCGGGCTACCGGCTGGGCCGGAAGTTACGAACCCACGGGTCGGTTTACAAGGCGCGCGCTCAGGCTGTGTCAGGTCTGTTCGACATTCGTTCACAAGTGCGTCGCGACCTTCCGACGTCTGAATTTCCTTCCGGCGAACGGTACATGTCCGGTATCGGAGAGCCCCGGGGTTCAAAGCCGCAGTGGCTTCAGGTATCTTCCAGACGCCGGAAATCTGTACCGCATGGTTTGTTTCTCGGAGTCGAGAGTGGCCGGTCCGGGCCGGGACCTCCCGCGACGGGCGGTTCGACGCGGTGTGCCCGGCTCGTTGTCTCGGCTGTCCTGGGAGATTCCGTGGAACACCTGCGCCACCTGCGCCTCGCGGCCGTCAACATCGACGGCGTCCTGCTCAACGACACGTTCAGCCTGGTGATCCACCGTTTCGTCACCAGCCGCGGCGGCCGCTACACCGCCGAGGTCGAGCGGGAGATCTTCTCCCAGGGCCAGCTCACCGCCGCCCGCGCCCTCGGCGCCGCCGCCGGACTGCCCGACAGCCCCGAGGACGTCCTCGCCCGGTACTTCGAGGAGCGCGCCGCCCATCTCGCCGACCACCCGCTGCGGGTGCTCGACGGCGCCGAGGCGCTGCTGCGCCGGCTGCGCGCGCTCGGTCTGAGGACCGTCTGCTACGGCGGCCTGGACCGACGGCACTTCGACACGTACCTCGGCGGGCTCGCCGGACTCTTCGACGAGCCGGGCTACGTCTGCACCAACGACTTCCGTCCCGGGGTGCACGAGATCACCGCGGAGATCTTCGGACTCACCCACGACCGGGCGCTGTTCATCGACGACGTGGCCCGGGTCGCCGAGTCCGCGCGCGAGCTCGGCGTCGCGTTCGTCGGCCACCCGAGCGACTTCGCCCACGGCTTCCAGGGCGAACTGATGCGCGGCGCCGGCGTCCGCCATGTCGTCGGCTCGCTCGACGCGATCGACGAGCCGCTGCTGCGCGCCGTCGACGCCGAGGCCGCCGCCGGTCGTGTCTGGACGGGCTGAGCCCCGACGTGTCCGCGTCCCACACCCATCACCCCGAGGGAGACCACTCCGCCATGACCGCAGACCACCGCCTGCTCACCGACAAGGTCGCCCTGATCACCGGCGCCAGCAGCGGGATCGGCGCCGCAGCCGCCCGGGTGTTCGCCCGCGAGGGGGCGCGGCTCGTGCTGGCCGCGCGCCGCGAGGACCGGCTGAAGGAGCTGGTGGCCGAGCTGCGCGAGAGCGGCGCGGAGGCCGCGTACGTGGTGGCCGACATCACCCGCCGCGCCGACACGAAGGCGGCGGTGGCCTGCGCGGTGGAGACGTACGGGCGGCTCGACGCGGCCTTCAACAACGCCGGCTGGGGGACCGGCCGGGAGCCGCTGCACACGATGGACGACGAGCTGTACGACCGGATCATGGACGTCAACGTGCGCGGGGTGTGGAACTGCCTGCGCGAGGAGATCGCGGTGATGCTGCCGGCCGGCGGCGGGACGATCGTCAACAACAGCAGCGTCGGGGGGCTGCTCGCCACCCCGGTCGCGGCGCCGTACGTGGCCGCCAAGCACGCCGTCGTCGGGCTGACGAAGGCGGCCGCGGCGGAGTACGCGGCGCAGGGGGTACGGATCAACTCGGTGGCCCCGGGGACCACTCGTACCGAGGTCGTCACCGAGTGGTTCGCGGCGGTGCCGGGCGTCGAGGAGGCGCTGCACGCGGCGACGCCGCAGCCGCGCACGGCCGAGCCCGAGGAGATCGCGGAGGCGGCCGCGTGGCTGCTCAGCGACCGGGCGTCGTTCGTCACCGGGGTCACCATGCCGGTGGACGGCGGCTTCACAATGGTGTGAGCCTCGAGGGACGGCGAGACGATCGGCGCCGGGAGCGGCGGCCCAGCGGTGCCCGGCGCCCCGGCGGGGTACCAGGCAAGAGTGAAGGACGTGACCACCAATGGCTAAACAGGATCGGGCGATCCGCACCCGCCAGGCGATCTTGGAAGCGGCCGCCGCGGTTTTCGACGAGCGGGGGTACGACGCCGCCAAGCTCTCCGACATCCTGGAACTGGCCCAGGTCACGAAGGGTGCGCTGTACTTCCACTTCGAGTCCAAGGAGGACCTGGCGAACGCGGTCATCGACGCACAGGTCTCCGCCGCGCCCGAGCCGCTGCCCCAGGTGTCGAAGCTGCAGGAGTTCGTCGACATCGGGATGGTCTTCGCGCACCGGCTCACCCATGACGGCCTGCTGCGCGGCAGTGTGCGGCTCACCCTCGACCAGGGCGGTCACGAGCTCAACCGGGGCGGCCCGTACCGGGAGTGGACCGAGTTGAACCTGCGGGTGCTCCAGGAGGCGAAGGAGCGCGGGGAGTTGCTGCCGCACGCCGACCCGGAGGAGGTGGCTCCGCTGGTCGTGGGCTCGTACGCCGGGCTGAACCTCATGTCGCAGGCGCTGGGTTCGGGGCGGGCGGACATGGAGCGGTGGGCGTCCGTGCTCTACCGTCATGTGCTGCCGAGCATCGCGGTGCCGGCGGTGCTCGCGATGCTCGACATGGAGCCCGGTCGTGGTCAGCGGGCGCTCGGCGGCGCGTAAAACCATACCGACCTGCCGGTTTTCCCTGGGGTGCACCTGCGCGTCGCCCCGACGTTCCCTGGTTCTGCTCCATGAAAGCGTACCCCCCGGTCCAGATTCTGGACCCGGGGGTGCGCTTCTACGCGCGGAAAGCGTTTGCACGATCCTGTTAAATCATGAAACTTCGGGCAGGATCCCCGAGTTGGCGCAATACATATTCCATACCGAGAGGTTTCTTATTGACATGCCTCCCGGTCTCTTTTCTAATCGTCCAGGGCCGACTCGCATGCATGAGGGGGAAGCAGTGGACGTCCGGATCCTGGGTGGTCTGTCGGTACGCGAGAACGGCGTCTCCGTCGTCGCCACCGCCGCGGCGCCCCGCCAGGTCCTCGCCCTCCTCGCCGCCAAGGCCGACCAGGTCGTCCCCGTCACCGTCCTCCTCGAGGAACTCTGGCCCTCCGGCGCGCCCCGCGGCGCCCGCGGCGAACTCCAGGCCCACATCCAGGGGTTGCGCCATCTGATCTCCGCCGCCCTGCGCAACGCCGAGGCCCCGCCGGCCCGCAGCGCCTGGCAGGAGCGCCGCACCGCCGAGACGGTCCTGGTCAGCCTCCCCGGCGGCTACCGGCTCGACACGGGCGGCGGCTCGCACGACGCCTGGCAGTTCGAACGGGCCACCGGCGCCGGCTACCGGGCCATGGAGTCCGGCGACCTCCACCGCGCCTCCGGCAGGCTCGGCGAGGCGCTGGAACTGTGGCGCGGGGACCCGTTCGCCGACGTCGCCGCCGGCCCGCACCTGCGCGCCGAGATCGAGCGCCTGGAGGCCTCCCGGCTCAGCGCCCTGGACCAGTGGGTCGAGGCGCGGCTGCAGCTCGGCCGGCACGTGGAGATGGTGCCCGCGCTCTCCGAACTCGTCGCCCTGCACCGCACCAACGAGTCGCTGCACTGCCAGTTCATCGTGGCGCTGCTGCGCTGCGGCCGGCAGGACGAGGCCATGGAGGTGTACCAGCGGCTCCGCGACGGGCTGCGGCGGGAGACCGGCCGCGAGCCCTCGCCCCGGCTGCGCCGGCTGCAGCGCTCGATCATGACGGTCCGTCCGCCGCTGCGGCCGCTGGTGGGCACGCCGGCCGGCTCGTTCGTCTGACCCCACGCGCACGCCCGCCGGCAGGACCACGCGCACGCCTTTCCGGACATGCGACGGCGGGGGCAGGACGAGTGTCCTGCCCCCGCCGTCGTACGGCGCGCCGGTGCTCAGGCCGCGGCGAAGCCCTTCTTCAGCGCGGTCGCGATCTCGACGCAGCGCCGCGCCTGGAACTCCACCGCGCCCAGGTTCTCCTCGTGCACGTTCCCGCCCTGGTTCGCCGAGACGCTGCTCGCGCCGTACGGGTTGCCGTTGGTCTCGGCGAACTGGACCGGGTCCGCGTAACCGGGGGCCACGATGATCGCGCCCCAGTGGTAGAAGGTGTTGCCCAGGGCGAGCAGCGTCGACTCCTGGCCGCCGTGCGCGCAGGAGGTAGAGGTGAAGCCCGAGGCGACCTTGTTGACCAGCTTGCCCTCGGCCCAGATGCCGCCGGTGGTGTCGATGAACTGCTTGACCTGGCTGGCGGGCTGGCCGAAACGGGTCGGCGTGCCGATCAGCAGCACGTCCGCCCAGAGCAGGTCCTCCAGGGACGCGACCTCGACGTCACGGGTGGCCTCGGCGTGCGCGGCCCACGCCGGATTGGTCTCGATCACGGCCTGCGGGGCGAGCTCGGCGCACCTGCGCAGCCGCACCTCCGCGCCGGCCTTCTCGGCGGCCTTCACGGCCGCGGTGGCCATGGTGTGGACGTTGCCCGTCGACGAGTAGTAGATGACCGCGACATTCGTCATGACTGCCCTGCTCCTTTTGACGCTGACCGGTGGCGATGAGTGGGGGAGACCCGTCGCCGACCCTTCCGCAACCGCGCGCCGGGCCGCCCGCGCGGCCCGGCGAATCCGTCAAGTCCCGGCGCCGGACGTCACTTCGAGGCGAAGAACTCGAGCAGTGCCCGGGAGTCGTCGTCGGTCAGCGCGATGCCGAAGGACTCGCGCAGCACCTGCACGGTGTCCCCGGCGGACAGCTCGGCCACCTCCGTGGTGCCGTCCGGGCGGCGCCGCTCCAGCCGCCGGTCGCGCAGCAGCAGCCGCTGCTTCTCCTCCTGCCGCTGCGCGACGACCTGGCCGACGAACGGCGAGCCCGGCCGGGTGGAGCTGACGTAGTGCGCCGCCTCGAAGTCGATCCGGTACTGCGGCTCCTGGCGGAACGAGTACATGTCGAACCACTCGCCGGCCTCCCGCCGCGCCGCGTCCTCGTGCGCGATCTGCAGCACCCAGTCCGGGCCGTCGGCGAGCAGCCGCCAGGACCAGTCGTATGTGTCCACGCGCGCCCCGGACTCCAGCGGCATCGCCTGCATCAGGTTGCTGTAGCCGTAGCCGGTGTCGGCGAGCCAGATCCGGTCGTCCGCCCGGACCAGCAGCACCGTGTGGCTGCGGAACCGGCGGCGCGGCTCGCCCTGCCGGATCCGGGCGAGCAGCCGCGTCACGGGGAAGCCGAGCCGGTCCAGGGCGGCGGCCAGCAGCAGGTTGTTCTCGTAGCAGTAGCCGCCGCGGCCCCGGTGCACCAGCTTGTCCTGGATCGGCCCCAGGTCGATCGAGACCGGCCGGTCCAGCGCGATGTCGAGGTTCTCGAAGGCGATCGCGTCCACGTGCCCGCGCACGACGGCGTGCAGCGTCTCGGCGGTGGGGGTGCGCGGGCCGGTGTGCCCGATCCGGGCCAGATAGGCGTCCAGGTCGAGCAGTTCGCTCTGCCACTCCGGCGCGGTCTCCACCGCGGTGGGGATTCCGTAGGTACCCAGCATGCTGTGTCTCCTGACTCGTACGGCGACTCGTTCGGGCGGACTCGATCAGCGGACTCGATCAGCGGACGCGCTCGGCGGGCGCGTGCGGGGGGACGAACTCGGGGGCGGGCGGCGCCGGCGGCCTGAGGCCGGCGGCCAGGGCGGCCGCGAGCGCCGCACCGAGCACCGGCCCGATGAGGTACGCGGCCAGGAACGCGGTGTTGCCGGAGAGTACCGCGGGCCCCAACTGGCGGACCGGGTTGACCGATCCGCCCGCGACCGGCCCCAGGACGAAGATGAAGCCGGCGATGCAGGTGCCGACCACGGACGGGATCAGGAACTCCCAGCGGGGCCGGATCAGCAGTCCGGCCACCAGCGTCATGCAGATCAGCTGGCCCACGGTCTCGGCGGTCAGCACGTCCCACACGTCCCAGCCCGGAGCCGCGCCCACGGCCGAGTAGTCCACCGACTCCACGGCCGGACCCCACACCAGCCGGCCCAGCGCCGTCCCGGCGAACGCGCCGGCGAGCTGCGCCAGGCAGAACGGCAGCACGTCACGGCCCGGGAAGGCCCGCAGCAGCCACAGCCCGATGCTCACCGAGGGGTTCATGTGCCCGGCGGTCCTCCGGGTCATCGAGTAATGGATGATCACCGTGTTGGCGATGCCGAAGATCACCGCCATCACGGCGAACGCCGCCCGGCCGTCGATCTCGGAGCCGAGCGGCGCGTCCGGAGCGAAGATCCAGCGGGCGGCCGTGACGATGAGGAACAGGATCCCCGTGGTGATCAGGAACTCGAGGACGTACATGCGGGCGCGCCGCGAAGGTCGGTTCGTGGCCATGTGACCAGCTCCCAGCTGTGGTTCGGGTCGTGCGGGCGGTGCGTGGGACGCGCGGGGCGGGAGGGGACGGGGCAGGACACGCGTGGGCGGCGCCGCGCCCGGCCGGGGGAGCCGTGCGCGACGCCGCGTCCGCGGGGAGCGGGGGTCAGAGTTCGATGCGTACGCCGTACCGCTCGGCCCAGGCGTCGAACTCGACCAGGCGCTCCATCACGCCGCGGGTGCCCCAGGGGCCGCCGAGCGCCGCGTACTCCTCCACCGGCCGGTCGAGCAGCGCCCGGATCCCGTCCCGGGAGACCAGCTTCAGCACGGGCGAGTCGCCGTCGAGCAGCCCGGCGACCTTGTCGCGCAGCGCGGTGACGTACGCGGTGTCCTGCGTCGAGGGGTACGGGCTCTTCCTGCGCTCCAGGACCGACTCGGGCAGCACGTGCGCGGCGGCGGCGCGCAGCAGGGACTTCTCCCGGCCGTCGAAGTTCTTCATCGCCCACGGCACGTTGTAGACGTACTCGACGAGCCGGTGGTCGGTGAACGGGACCCGGACCTCCAGGCTGGCCGCCATCGAGATGCGGTCCTTGCGGTCGAGCAGGAACTTCTCCCAGTGCCAGATGTTGAGCCAGGTCAGCTCGCGCATCCGGGCCTCCTCGGGAGAGTCCTCCGGCAGCTTCGGCACCCGCTCCAGGGACTCCGTGTAGCGGCGCTTGACGTACGCGTCCAGGCCGAGCCGGTCCCACAGGCCGATGTCGCGCAGGGTCGCGATGCCGCCGAGCCGGCGCCAGGCGTCGTACCAGGGGAAGGTGTCGCCCTCCACGGCCTCCTTGTCGAAGAACCAGTTGTAGCCGCCGAAGATCTCGTCCGCCGCCTCGCCGGACAGGGCCACCGTCACGCGTTCCTTCAGCGCCGTGCACAGGTGGAACAGCGAGTGCTCCATGTCGCCGGTGGAGACCGGAAGGTCCTGGGCGCGCAGCACGGCGGCGCGGACGTCCTCGTCGAGGATGTGGTGGTTCTCCAGCTCCACGATCACGTGCTCGGCGCCGGAGTGCTCGGCGACGTCGACCGCGTACGGGGTGTCGGGGTCCATCCAGATGCCGTTGTCGCGGAACGTCTCCCCGTGGTCCTTGTAGTCCACCGAGAACGCCTTGATCCGCTCGTCGCTGCCCTGGTCGCGCAGCGCCTTCGCGGCCAGCGCGGTGACCGCGGAGGAGTCCAGGCCGCCGGAGAGCAGCGTGCCGACCTTCACGTCGGCGATCAGCTGCCGCCGGACGATGTCCTCCAGGAGCTCCCGGGTGTGCGCGATCGTCGCGTCCAGGTCCTGGGTGTGCGGCTTCGCCTGCAGGGTCCAGTACGTGGTCGTCGTCGCGCCGGAGCGGGTGAAGGTGACGACCGTGCCCGGGACGACCTCGTGCATGCCCCGGAAGACGGCGTGGCCGGGGGTGTTGACGAGGGCGAAGATCTCCGCGAGCCCCTCGGCGTCGACCACCGCCTCCGCCTCCGGGTGCGCCAGGATCGCCTTCGCCTCCGAGCCGAACAGCACCCCGTCCGCCGTCGGGTAGTAGTACAGCGGCTTGACGCCCATCCGGTCGCGGACCAGCAGCAGCTCCTCGGTGCGCGGGTCCCAGATCGCCATCGCGTACATGCCGTTGAGCCGCTCGGGGAACTCCGCGCCCCACTCCAGGTAGGCGTGCAGCACCACCTCGGTGTCGCTGGAGGTGCGGAAGGCGTGCCCGAGGCCCTCCAGCTCGGTCTTCAGCTCCAGGTAGTTGTAGACCTCCCCGGTGTAGACGAGCACCGGCTGCGCGTCGTCGCCGGGGGTCACCTGCATAGGCTGCCGGCCGAGCTCCAGGTCGATCACGGAGAGCCGGCGGTGACCGAGGGCGGCGTGCCGGGACAACCAGATCCCCTTGTCGTCGGGGCCCCGGCACTCCAGCGTCCGGGTCATGGCCTCGGTCGTGTCGCCGCCGAGGGTCAGATCGCGGTCGTAGGAGACCCAGCCGGTGAGTCCGCACATGGCGTCTCGGTTCCTTTCGTGGAGGACGAGCGGAGGGAGGGGTTCAGGGGCGCGGCACGGGGACCCACCCGGCGGTGTCCCAGTGGGCGAGCTGGGGGAGCGCGGTGCGCTCGGCGACCTCGGCGACGCACCGGCCGCCGAGGATCATGGTGCTGGGCCGGGCGGGCGCGAACACCGGCCAGGCCGGGGCGTGCGGGCTGTTCGGGACCTCGCCGCGGGCGAACGACGCCACCAGGTCGATCAATGTGTCGGAGACCAGCCGCTCCTGCGGACCCGCGCCGTAGTGCGGGGCGTTGACCTCGTTCGCGTACGAGCCGAAGAGGAACTTCGAGGTCGCCTCGTGCGGGGTGCCGGTCAGCGGCGGGGCGACGGGGTGCGCGAACTCCATCAAGTAGGCGGGCACGTCCGGTCGTTCGACGGCGTGCCGTTCCGCGAGCCGGGTGATCTGGTACCGGAACAGCGCGTCGCCCCAGATCGCGCTCCACAGGCCCACCGGGTCCGACGGCAGCCCGTCCGCCTCGGCGGCGGCGCGGTACGCGGCGATCGCCGCCGTCACCCGGTCGTCCGTGACGGTGACCGTGCCCTTGAGCAGCACCTCCCGCACGGCGGCCCGCAGTTGGGCCTCGTCGCCGGGCAGCGGGCCCGGGTACGGGTAGCCGGGGCCGGTGGTGAAGAAGGTGCCCTCGGTCCGGGCGTACACGGCCATCGTCGGCACGTCCGGGGTCGGCAGCTCGAAGTCGTGCCCGCGCATCCAGCGGCCGTCGACCACCGGGCCCTGGTACTCGCGCCAGGCACCGATCTCACGCTTCTCCGGAGGGCCGGAGAAGATCTTCTCCCAGGCGTCCCTGAGCAGCGGCGCGGGCACGTCGCGCAGCCCGCGGACCGTGGTGCCCAGGCCGCGGGCGAGCAGCTCGAAGGTCTCCCGGGACTCCGCCGGGCTCGCCGAACTGGCCGGACGCCACACGTGCTTGACGCTGAACGGAACGATCCGCCGGATGTCGTCGCGCAGTTCCGGCAGCAGCGCCAGCTGCCAGGCGGACGAGCCGCCCGCCGACGTGCCGGCGACGGTGATGTTGTCCGGGTCGCCGCCGAAGGCCGCCGCGTTCTCCCGGACCCAGCGGACCAGGGCCGCCTGGTCCTGCAGGCCCCAGTTCGAGTACCCCTCGGTCTCCTCGTCGAGCAGGTGCTCGTGCAGGCCGAACCCGAGCGCGCCCAGACGGTAGTTGAAGGTCACCACCACCAGGTCGCCGTGGACGGCCGGCCGGGCCCCGTCGTAGTCGGGCTCGCTGCCCGCGCCGAGGAACCAGCCGCCGCCGTGGATGTACACGAGGACCGGGCGCGAGCCCTTCACGTCGGGCGTCCACACGTTCGCGTACAGGCTGTCCTCGGACGAACCGGGCAGCCACGACTGCAGCGAGACCGGGCCGAAGGCGGTGGCGTCCCGGACACCGTGCCACGCGGGCGCCGGCCGGGGCGAGCGGTAGCGCAGCGGACCGACGGGCGGAGCGGCGTACGGCACCCCGCGGAAGACGCAGAGGCCGTCCGTCCGCTCGCCGGACACGAGCCCCCCACTGGTGCGGGTCACGACGGGCCGGGCGCTTCCCGGGTGGACTGCTCCCGAATGGGCCATGAACGAACTCCCCCGATGGGCGAATGGAGAAAGGCGGAACGGCGAAGAACGGAAAGTCAGGAAGGAACCTGCGGAACGGTCGGGCGGAACGGTTCGGCGCGATCGTGCCCGAGCCGCCGACCGGGGCCAATGCCGTCCGCCGTACTCAGTCAGGTCCATTCGCACCCGGCCGGGAACCTGACGGATTCCCGCGAGCGGCTTTGTACCGGCCGTCCGGACATCGGCAGGATCCGGGGACATGACAAAGTCGATTCTGGACTCGCGCCCGCTTTTCGAACTGGGCGCCGAGATTCGCGTCGCGGCCACCGCCGAAGAGATCTACTCGACCGTCAGTGACATGAAGCGCCACGCAGAGTGGAGCACCGAACTCCGGGACGGCGAGTGGATCTCCGGCGAGCCCGGCGCGGTCGGTTCGGTCTTCCGCGGCGAGAACTTCCGCGCCGACGACGTGGTCGCCTGGGCCCCGCTCATCCGCGGCGTCTGGCACACCAGCTCCGAGGTCGTCGCCACCGAACCCGGCCGTGCCTTCCGCTGGAAGATCCACTCCAAGACCGGTGAACCGCAGGAGCTGGTCTGGTCCTTCGAGATCGAGCCCGAGGACGACGGCTGCCGGCTGACCCAGACTTTCCGCATGGGCTGGGCCTCGCCCGGAATCCACGAGATCACCAAGAACATGGACGAGGGCGACAAGCGGAAATTCATCGCCGACTGGACCGAGAAGATGAAGCGCGACGTCGCCGCCACCCTGGAGCGGATCAAGTCCGTCGTCGAAAAAGCCTGACCCGCCGCCGCGGAACGGCGCCCACCCCCGCCGTTCCGCGGCCCCATTCGGGCCCCTGTGCCCCCTTATTCCGGCGCCGTGGTTACTTGACTTAGTCCGCGCCGATCCTTTGTCCCGACCGCCCGCCGCGTCGGATGATCCCGGAGGAATATTCCCGGGGAGGCGCCGCCCGCACGACGCGCCGCCACGGCAGGCGGGCCCCTCTTCCCCGCGCCGCAGCCCCCGACGCACGCCATCGACGCCCGTTCCACCGCCTCCCCTGTTTCCCTAGGAGACCACCGTGGACAACACGCTGCTCGACATACGCCGGCGGCCGGCCCTGCAACAGCCCGACTGGGAGGACGCCTCCCAGGTCGAACGGGTCCGCGAGGAACTCGCCGCCCGCCCCGCCCTGGTGACCCCGCGCGACATCCGCACCCTGCGCTCCCATCTCGCCCGCGTCGCCGCCGGCGAGGCCGTCGTCGTCCAGTCCGGCGACTGCGCCGAGGACCCCGACGAGTCGTCCGCCGCGCACGTCGCCCGCAAGGTCGCCGTGCTCGACCTGCTGGCCGGCGCCATGAAGATGGGCGCCCACACCCCCGTCGTCCGCATCGGCCGCATCGCCGGACAGTTCGCCAAGCCCCGCTCCAAGCCCACCGAACTCGTCGAGGGCGTCGAACTGCCCGTCTACCGCGGGCACATGGTCAACGGACCGGAGCCCGACGAGGAGAGCCGCCGCCCAGACCCGCTGCGGCTGCTCACCGGCTACATGGCCGCCGACGACGTGATCCGTCACCTCGGCTGGCGCCGGCCCGCCAACATCCCGGCCATCGACCCGCCGGTGTGGACCAGCCACGAGGCCCTGCTCCTCGACTACGAGGTCCCCATGTGCCGCCGCGACGACGACGGCCGGCTGTTCCTCGCCTCCACCCACTTCCCGTGGATCGGCGAGCGCACCCGCCAGGTCGACGGCGCCCATGTCGCGCTGCTCGCCGACGTCGCCAACCCGGTCGCCTGCAAGGTCGGGCCGAGCATGACCACCGACGAGATCCTCACCCTGTGCGAACGGCTCGACCCCGACCGCGAGCCCGGCCGCCTCACCCTCATCGCCCGCATGGGCGCCGACAAGGTCGCCGACCGGCTGCCACCCCTCGTCGCCGCCGTCCGCGCCGCCGGACACCCGGTGTCCTGGCTCAGCGACCCCATGCACGGCAACACCGTCACCGACCCCGGCAGCGGCCTGAAGACCCGGCTGACCACCGTCGTCGAGCGCGAGATCACCGGCTTCCGGCACGCCGTCCTGGCCGGTGGCGGCGTCGCCGGCGGACTGCACCTCGAGACCACCCCGGACGACGTCACCGAATGCGTCCACGAGGAGCAGCACCTCGCCCGCTGCGGCGAGCGCTACACCAGCTTCTGCGACCCCCGGCTCAACCCCGGCCAGGCCGTCTCCGTCGTCTCCGCCTGGCACGCGTGAACCGCCGCTCCGCCCCGCCCGCACCGTCCGTCCACCCGAAGGAGGACCCGACCATGGAGCAGCCCCTGCGCGGCAGGACCGCCCTCGTCACCGGCGCCGCCGGCGGCATCGGCGCCGCCGTGGTGCGCGCGCTCGCCGAGCGCGGCGCGGCCGTCGCCGCCGTCGACCGCGACGAGGCCACCCTCAAGCCGAGGGTCGCCGCCCTCGTCCTCGACGGCCTGAACGTCGAGGCGTTCCCCTGCGACGTCACCGACGCCGCACAGGTCACCGCCACCGTCGACGAGGCCGAGCGGCGGCTGGGCCCCCTCGACCACCTGGTCAACGCCGCCGGCGTGCTGCGCCTCGGCCCCGTCCGCACCTTCAGCGACGAGGACTGGGCCGCCACCTTCGCCGTCAACGCCACCGGCGTCTTCCAGGTCTCCCGCGCCGTCGTCGACCGGATGATCCCGCGCGGCTCCGGCTCCGTCGTCACCGTCGCCTCCAACGCCGCCGCGACCCCGCGCAGCGAGATGGCCGCGTACGCCGCCTCCAAGGCCGCCGCGACCATGTTCACCAAGTCCCTCGGCCTCGAGGTCGCGCAGTACGGCATCCGCTGCAACCTGGTCGCCCCCGGCTCCACCGACACCCCGATGCTCAGCTCCATGTGGCACGACGACTCCGGGCCCAAGGGCACCATCGAGGGCTGCCCCGAGGCGTTCCGGGTGGGCATCCCGCTCCGCAAGCTCGCCCTCCCGACCGACGTCGCCGCCGCCGTGCTGTTCCTGCTGTCGGACCAGGCCGCCCACATCACGCTGCACGACCTCACCGTCGACGGCGGCGCGTCGCTCGGCGTCTGAGCGCGCCCGCCCCTACGAGTACCCAGGAGAGGACGGTCATGGCCACCGGCATACCGCCCATCGAGGCCTATCCGCTGCCGACGGCCGGCGCCCTGCCGCCCGCCACCCCCAACTGGTCCGTCGACCCGGACCGCGCGGTGCTGCTCGTCCACGACATGCAGCGATACTTCCTCGCCCCCTTCCCGGCCCCGCTGCGCGACGAACTGATCGCCAACGCGGCCGTGCTGCGCGAACGCTGCGCCGCCGCCGGCATCCCCGTCGCGTACACCGCGCAGCCCGGCGACATGACGCGCGAACAGCGCGGACTGCTCGCCGACTTCTGGGGGCCGGGCATGAAGGCCACCCCGGCCGACCGCGAGATCGTCGAGCCGCTGACCCCCGCCCCCGGCGACTGGCTGCTCACCAAGTGGCGCTACAGCGCCTTCTTCCGCACCGACCTGCTCGAACGGATGCGCTTCCAGGGCCGCGACCAGCTGATCGTCTGCGGGGTGTACGCGCACGTGGGCGTGCTCGCCAGCGCCGTCGAGGCGTACACCAACGACATCCAGACCTTCCTGGTCGCCGACGCCCTCGGCGACTTCACGGAGGCCGACCACTGGCAGACCATCGACTACGCCGCCCGCCGCTGCGCCGTCGTCACCACCGCCAAGCAGGTGCTCGGATGACCGCCGCGCAGGGGCTGTTCGCCCGCGTCCTCGGCCCCGACGCCCCGGCGTTCGCGCTGCTGCACCGGCCGGAGAGCCCCACCGGGCCCGACGCGCTCGACCTGCTCAGCGGGCCGGTCACCATCCCGGCCACGCTCGCCGAGATCCCGCTGCCGGACGACCCCGGCGCGGCCGGCGGCCCCCGGCACGACGTCCTCGTCGTCGTCCCGTACCGGCAGATCGCCGAACGCGGCTACGCGTGCGCCGACGACGGCGCCCCGCTGCTCGCCATGACCGTGGCCGAGCAGGAGACCGTCCCGCTGGACGACGTGCTGCGCGCCGTGGCCGACGTGCCGATCCGGCTCGCCGGCGGCGGGTTCGGCACCGACGCCGACGACGAGGCGTACGCCGACACCGTCCGCCGGATCGTCTCCGACGAGATCGGCACCGGCGTCGGCGCCAACTTCGTGGTCCGGCGGTCCTTCACGGCCGAGATCACCGACTACGGGCTGCCCTGCGCGCTCGCGTTCTTCCGCCGGCTCCTGGAGCGGGAGGCCGGCGCGTACTGGACGTTCCTCGTCCACACCGGCGAGCGCACCTTCGTCGGCGCGTCCCCCGAGCGGCACGTCAGCCTCGACGCGGGCACCGCCGTGATGAACCCCATCAGCGGCACCTACCGCTACCCGCCGAGCGGCCCCACCCTCACCGGCGTCCTCGACTTCCTCGCCGACCGCAAGGAGGCCGACGAGCTGTACATGGTCGTCGACGAGGAACTGAAGATGATGGGCCGCATCTGCGAGTCCGGCGGACGCGTGGTCGGCCCGTACCTCAAGGAGATGGCACGCCTCGCGCACACCGAGTACTTCATCGAGGGCCGCACCTCCCGCGACCCGCGCGAGATCCTGCGCGAGACCCTGTTCGCGCCGACCGTGACCGGCTCCCCGCTGGAGAGCGCCTGCCGGGTGATCGCCGCGTACGAGCCGGAGGGCCGCGGGTACTACAGCGGGGTCGCCGCGCTGCTCGGCCGGGACGCGGAGGGCGGGCACGCCATGGACTCCGCGATCCTCATCCGCACCGCGGAGATCGACGCCGGCGGGCGGGTCCGGATCGGCGTCGGCGCGACGCTGGTACGTCACTCCGACCCGCTGTCCGAGGTCGCCGAGACCCGCGCCAAGGCCGCCTCGCTGATCGCCGCGCTCACCCCCGACGTCAGTGCCGGCCGGTTCCGAGGCCACCCCGAGGTGCGGGCGGCGCTGGAGCAGCGGAACACCGGGCTCGCGGGCTTCTGGCTGGCCGAGGACGCGGAACGGGGCCGCCCCGACCCGCTGCTGGCCGGGAAGCGGATCCTCATCGTCGACGCCGAGGACACCTTCACGGCCATGATCGCCCGTCAGGTCCGGGCGATGGGGCCGGAGGTGGAGGTCCGGCGCTTCGACGAGCCGTACTCCTTCGACGGGCACGACCTCGTCGTCATGGGCCCCGGACCGGGCGACCCGCGGGAGACCGGCCACCCGAAGATCGCGCACCTGCGGGAGGCGATCACCACGCTGCTCGACGAGCGGCGCCCGTTCCTGGCGGTGTGCCTGAGCCACCAGACCCTGGCGCTCACGCTGGGCCTGGAACTGGCCCGGCGCGACGTGCCCAACCAGGGCGTGCAGAAGGAGATCGACCTGTTCGGGCGGCGGGAGCGGGTGGGCTTCTACAACACCTTCGCCGCCCGCTGCGACGCCGACCACCTGCACAGCCCCCGCGCCGGCCGCATCGAGGTCAGTCGCGACCCGCGCACGGGCGAGGTGCACGCCCTGCGCGCGGAGCGCTTCGCCTCCATGCAGTTCCACGCCGAGTCGGTGCTCACGAAGGACGGTCCGCGCATCGTCGGGACGCTGCTGGGCGGGCTGGTGACGCGCGGCGCGGCGCTGGCCGGGCAGGGAGCCGCGGCGGTGTGACCCCACGCGTACGGCCGGACCCGCGGTGCGGGTCCGGCCGTACGTGCGTGTGCGTCGCCTACCGGTCGGCCGTCGGGCCCACCTCCACGCGGCCCAGGACCGTGCGGCCGTCCTGCGCGAGGACGAGCTTGCGGTAGCGGCCCGTCCTGCGGTCCGACTCGGCGAACTGCATCGCGCCGGCGGTACGGGCGTGGACGTCGCCGAAGCTGTCGGCCGCGACGCCCGGGAGCTTGAGGCGGGTGGGGACCGGGGTGTCCGCGAACGGCTCCGGGGTGAGGCCCAGCAGCTGGCGGGCGACCGACTCGGCCATGCGGTACCCGGGGGCGACCAGGCCGTGGCAGCGGCCCGCGACCGCCGCGCACTCGCCGATCGCCCAGATCCGGTCGTCCGGCGTGCGCAGCCGCTCGTCGACGAGGAACCCGCCGCGCTCGCCGCGCGGCAGCCCCGCCGGTTCGGCGAGTTCGTCGCGGGGGCGGACACCGGCGGCGACCACCACGAGCGCCGCGTCGAGCTCCGTGCCGTCGGCCAGCGTCGTACGGCCCCCGTCCGCCACTCCCGCGATCCCCGTGCCGCAGTGCGTGGTCACCCCGCGCGCGTCCAGTAGCGCGGCCAGCTGTGCGCCGGCCGCCGTGTCCAGCTGCAGCGGCATCGGGCCCGGGCCCGGCTCCACGACGTGCGGCCGCATGCCGAGGCGGTGCAGCGCGTCCGCTGCCTCCAGGCCGAGCAGCCCGCCGCCGACCACGACCGCCTCCCGGCCCGGCCGGACCGCGGCGCGGATCGCGGAGACGTCGGCGACGGTCCGGTACGGCAGCACGCACGGCAGGTCGTGCCCCGGGAACGGCGGCACGAACGCCCGCGACCCCGTGGCGAGCACCAGCGCGTCGTACCGCTGCGCCGTCCCGTCCCCGCACCTGACCGCCCCGGCCGCCCGGTCGATCCCGGTCACGGCCGCGCCGACGCGCACCTCCACGCCCGCGCCGTGGCGTTCGAGCGCCAGCGCGCGCGGATCGCCGCCGGCCAGCGCGGCCGAGAGCCGCACCCGGTCGTACGCGGCGCTCGGCTCCTCGCCGAACACCACCACCCGCCAGGTGCCCAGGCCGCCGAGCTCGGCGAACTCGGTCAGCAGTCGGTGGCCGGTCATGCCGTGTCCGGCGACGACGAGCGTCCGGTTCATCGCACGGTCTCCAGACGGGGAAGGGGCGCGGGTTCCTTGAGCACGCCGCACAGCGCGCGCAGCTTGTCGCCGCAGCCGCCGCAGCCCGTCGTGGCGCGGGTGGCCGTGGCGAGCGCGTCGGGGGTGCGGGCGCCGGTCTGCCAGGCGTGGGCGACGTCGGCCTTGGTGACGTTGTTGCAGTGACACACGACGTGCGCCTCCGGCCAGGCGTCCGGGTCGTCGTCCGGCGCGGGGGAGCTGCCGAGCAGCAGCGCCAGGCGGTCGGCGGGGACCGGGAGGCCCCGGTCGTACAGCTGGCCCGCCGCGGCGATGGCCTCCGGCAGCCCGACGAGCACGGCGTACCGCAACCGCCCGCCGCTCAGTTCGAGCCGGGCGTGCCGGCCGCCGGCGGGATCGGCGAAGGTGACGACCTCGTCGGGGACGGGGGGTGCGGCGGGGGTGGCGGGGAGGTCGGGTGCGCCGGGGACGGCCGGTCGGTGGGTCCCGCGGGCGCGCACGTCGGACGCGTGGGACGTACGCGGGCCGCCGGTCGCACCGGGCGCGCGGGGCGCCTCGGAGCCATCCGGTTGTCGGAGCCGGCCGGCTTTCCCGTCGGTCTCGTCGGGTATCGCCGGTCCGTCGGGCGACCCCGGCGCGTGGCGCTCGTCGGCGGTCGCACCCGGCGTACCCGGCCGGTGGGAGCCGTCCCCGTCGGGCCTCCCCAGGACCGCCACGTCCAGCCCCGGCAGCCGGGGTCGCAGGAGGGTGGGCGGGGCGGTGTACGGGGCGTCGGTGCGGCCGGTCAGCCGGGCGGCCAGGTACTCCGCCTGCGCCGAGGCGGTGGCGAGCAGCCCGTCCGTACCGTCCACGCAGGAGCCGACGGCGTGGATCGCCGGGTCGGCGGTGCGCAGGAAGCCGTCGACGACGACGCCCCGGCGGACCGGCAGCCCGGCCGCGCGGGCCAGTGCGGTCTCCGGGACGCCGCCGGTGCAGCGGACCACGGTGTCCGCGCCGAGGGTGTCGCCCGCCCCGACCCGCGTGTCGCAGCGCAGTTCGACGCCGAGACCGGTCAGATACGCGGCGACGAGCCCGCCGGCGGCCTCGTCCAGGACGCGGTGCATCGGGTACGGGCCGGCGTGCGCGAGCAGCACGTCGTGGCCGCGCCGCCGCAGCGCCGCGGCCGTCTCCACGCCGAGCACCCCGCCGCCGACGACGGCGACGCGGCCGCGCGCGGGGGCGACGCCGCCGTGCAGGGCGTGCCGCGCGCCGGTCGCGAGGACCAGCGTGCGGTACGGCACGACGGAACCGTCCGCGCAGGTGACGGTCCTGGCGCCGCGGTCGATGCCAGTGACCCGGACCCCGGTGCGCACGGTCACGCCGTCCGGGTGGGCGGGCAGTTCGAGCGCGTCGCCCGGCAGCGAGCCGGCCAGTACCCAGGGCAGCAGCGGCCGGCGGTACGCGGGCCGCGGCTCCGCCCCGAGCACGGTCACGGGCCCGTGGTGGCCGTGCGCGGCGAGCCGCTCGACCAGCCGGTGCGCGGCCATGCCGTTGCCGACGACGACGATCGGGCCGGTCATCCCGCGCTCCCCGGCTCGGGTTCGATCCGTACCGCGCTCACCTTGAACTCCGGCATGCGGCTGGTGGGGTCGAGGGCGGGGTTGGTGAGCAGATTGGCCCGCCCGCGGCCGGCGAAGTGGAACGGCAGGAACACGGTGTCGGTCCGCAGCCCGTCCGCGAGCCGCACCCGGGCGACGACGGATCCGCGCACGGAACTGACCCGCGCGAGCTCGCCCTCGACGACCCCGAACCGCCGCGCGGTGTCCGGATGCACCTCCACGAACGCCTCCGGCTCCGCGCCCTGCAGTGCCGGGACCCGCCGCGTCTGCGCCCCGGACTGATAGTGCGCCAGCACCCGCCCGGTGGTCCCCACCAGCGGAAACTCGGGGGACACCGGCTCGGCCGCGTCCCGGAACTCCACAGCACCGAACCGCGCGAGCCCGTCGGGGTGCGCGAACCGGTCGAGGAACATCCGGGGGGTGCCGGGGTGGGGGACGGCGGTGGCGGTCGGTCCGCCGGCAGCCGCTGCGACGGCGGCTGCCCGGGGCGGGTAGCCGGTCGTGTCGGCCTCGGGCCGTGTGTCATCCGGGCGGCGCGCCGTGGCGTCGGGCTCCGGCGCGGCCGGACAGGCCGGGTCGGCTTCCCGAGGCTCTGGCTCGGCCGTCGCCGAACGGCCCTGTGGGCCGGGCGCGTCGAGGTCGGCGGACGGCCGCGGGTCCCGGGCCGGGTGCGCCCCGGTGGAGGTTGCCTCGGCCGCGGTGGTACCAGCCCTGCCGGCCTCCGCCCCCGTCTCCGGGCACGGCCAGTACAGGGCCTCGCCCGCGTCCAGGCGGGGGTAGGTGATGCCGGAGTAGTCGGCGCGGGCGCCTGCTGTCGCGCGGCGGATCTCGTCGAAGACCTCGCGGGGGTCCGTCGGGTAGTGGGCCCTCGGTTCGCCCAGGCGGACGGCCAGGCCCTGGAGGACCTCCAGGTCGGTGCGGACGCCCGGGGGAGGGGACAGCAGTGCGCGGCGACGGAGGACCCGGCCCTCCAGGTTGGTGAGGGTGCCCTCCTCCTCCGCCCACTGGGTGACGGGGAGGACCACGTCCGCCATGCGGGCCGTCTCCGAGGGGACGAAGTCCGCGACGACCAGCAGGTCCAGGGTCGCCAGACGTTCCGTCACATGGCCCGCCCGCGGCGCCGAGACGACCGGGTTCGAGCCGGCGACGAGCAGGGCGCGCGGCCCGCCGGGGCGGCCCAGCGAGTCCAGGAGCTCGTACGCGCTCGGGCCCGGGCCCGGCAGCCGGGACTCCGGGACGCCCCACACCTCGGCCACCCGCGCCCGCGCCGCCGGGTCCGTGATCGACCGGTAGCCGGGCAGCTGGTCGGACTTCTGGCCCAGTTCGCGGCCACCCTGCCCGTTGCCCTGCCCGGTCAGGCAGCCGTACCCGCTGCCCTCCCGGCCCGGCAGCCCGAGTGCCAGCGCCAGGTTCACGAACGCGGCCACCGTGTCCGTGCCCTTGCTGTGCTGCTCCGCACCCCGCCCGGTCAGGACGTACGCGCGCTCCGCGCCGGCCAGCAGCCCGACCGCCTCGCGCAGCGCCGACGCGGGGACGCCGGTGACGCGTTCCGTCCGCTCCGGCGGCCAGGCCAGCGCGAGCCGCCGCGCCTCCTCGAAGCCGCGGGTGCGCTCCGCGACGTACGCCTCGTCGACCAGGCCCTCCAGGACCGCCGTGTGCAGCAGCCCGAGCGCCAGCGCCAGATCGGTGCCGGGCGCGGTGCGCAGGTGCAGCTTCGCCCGCGCCGCCGTCGGCGTGCGGCGCGGGTCGGCCACGATCAGCGCGGGCCGGTCGAGGTGCCGCATCAGCGGCGGCATCGTCTCGGCCGGGTTCGCCCCGGCGAGCAGGACGACGTCCGCCGCGCCCAGGTCCGTCACCGGGAACGGCAGCCCCCGGTCGATCCCGAAGGCCGCGTTCGACGCGGCCGCCGCCGACGACATGCAGAAGCGGCCGTTGTAGTCGATCCGGCTGGTGCCGAGCGCGAGCCGGGCGAACTTGCCCAGCAGGTACGCCTTCTCGTTCGTCAGGCCCCCGCCGCCGAAGACGGCGACCGCGTCGGGCCCGGACGCGGCGCGCAGCTCCCGCAGGCGGCCCGCGACCAGGTCCAGCGCCTCGTCCCAGCCGGCCGGGGCGAGCGCCCCGTCCGCGCCGCGCACCAGCGGGGTGCGCAGCCGGTCCCGTACGGACAGCACCTCGGGCGCCGTCCAGCCCTTCTGGCACAGCCCGCCCCGGTTCACCGGGAAGTCCGACGGCGCGACGGCCGGCGGACCGCCGCCGGGCGCGGCGCGCAGCTCCGTCCCGCACTGCAGCGCGCAGTACGGGCAGTGCGTGCGCACCGCGGCGGGTATCCGCTCCTCAGACGCCTCAGACACGCGTGACTCCCGAGGTCCGCACCGGCCGCCGCACCCCGTCCGGGCGGCCGCGCGCCGGGCGCATGTACACCGCCCAGGTCAGCACCACGCACACCACGTAGAAGCCGATGAAGGCGAGGAACGCGGGCGTGCCGCTGCCGCCCTGGGTCCCGTACGCCGCCCGGAACGCCAGGTTCACCGCGACGCCGCCGAGCGCGCCGACCGCGCCGGCGATGCCGATCACCGCCCCGGACAGCCGCCGCGCGCGGGCGAACGCGTCGGCCGCGTCCGCGCCTTCGGTGACCTTCTTGCCGGCCCGGTCCGCGAAGACCGCCGGGATCATCTTGTACGTGGAGCCGTTCCCGAGCCCGGTGAGCACGAACAGCACCGTGAACCCGGCCACGAACAGCGGGAACGAGCCGAGCCGGGAGGCGACCAGCAGCACGCCCGTGCCGGCCGCCATCGCCACGAACGTCACCGCGGTCACCGGCGCGCCGCCGAAGCGGTCCGCGAGCCTGCCGCCGAACGGCCGGGCCAGCGAGCCGAGCAGCGGCCCCAGGAAGGTGTACGAGGCGGCCTGCAGCGGCGTCGAGCCGAACTGGGTCTGCAGCACGAGCCCGAAGGCGAAGCCGTACCCGATGAACGAGCCGAACGTGCCGATGTACAGCACCGAGATCCACCAGGTGTGCGGATGGCGTGCCGCCTCCTTGAGCCCGCCGCCCGCGCGGCGCACGGCGGTCACGTTGTCCATCCGCAGCGCGGCGAACAGCGAGACCAGCACGATCAGCGGCAGGTACACCGCGGCCACGTACGCCGGGTGGTGGTCGCCGGCCGTCGCGATCACCAGCAGGCCGAGCAGCTGGACGACGGCGACGCCGAGGTTGCCGCCGCCGGCGTTCATGCCGAGCGCCCAGCCCTGGTACCGCTGCGGGTAGAAGGCGGTGATGTTGGTCATCGAGGAGGCGAAGTTTCCGCCGCCGACGCCGCCGAGCGCGCCGATCAGCAGGAACACCCACAGGGGCGTGCCGGGGCGCTGCACGAAGTACGCGGCGAGCGAGGTCGGCACGAGCAGGACGGCCGTGGCGAACACGGTCCAGTTCCGGCCGCCGAACCGGGCCACGGCGTGGCTGTACGGCAGCCGCAGCACCGCGCCGACGAGGGTCGGGGTGACGACGAGGAGGAACTTCTCGCCCGGGGTGAAGGGGAAGCCGATCTCGGGGGAGAGGAACAGGACGAGCACCGACCACAGGCTCCACACGGAGAAGCCGATGTGCTCGGAGGCGATGGACAGGACGAGGTTCCGCCGCGCGACCCGCCGCCCCCGGGACTCCCAGAACGTCTCGTCCTCGGGATCCCAGTCCTCGACCCATCCCTTCCGCCGCCCGGCGCTCACCGCGCCCCTCCGTCGAACCGCACGTCGCCCGCGAGCGACCGCCCGTACTCGGCACCGTGCCCGTCCTCGACGGTGGCGGGTCGTCCGCCCGGAGCGAGGGGCTCGCCCTTCAGGGCGGTGTCCACCAGGACGCCCGCGGCGCCGGTGTACGACGTCGGGTCGCACAGGGCCGTAAGGTCCTCCGGCGACAGCACGCCGGTCAGTTCCGGGGTGGTCGCCAGGACCTGCGGGAGCGGGACGCCCCCTGCCTCCGCCCGCGCCGACGCCCGCGTCAGGAGGTCCTTCGCCTTCGCCTTGCCCAGGTGGGGGGCGAGGACCGCGGCGATGCGCTCCGAGACCAACTGGCTGCCGGTGAGCGCCAGGTTGGACCGCATGCGGTCCTCGCGGACCTCCAGGCCCTCGGCCAGTTCGACCGCGGTGTGCGCCGCGCCGCCGGTCAGCCGCAGGCACTCGCGCAGCAGCTGCCACTCGGCGTGCCAGACGCCCGCCGACCGCTCGTCCTCGGTGACCAGGCACTGCGTCAGCGCCCCGGACAGCGCGGGCACCTGCAGCGCGGCGCTGCGGATCAGGGTGGCGAGGACCGGGTTCCGCTTGTGCGGCATCGCCGAGGACGCGCCGCGCCCCGCCGCACCGGCCGGCTCGGCGAGCTCGCCGACCTCGGTGCGGGCCAGCGACTGCACGTCCACCGCGAGCTTGCCGAGCGCCCCGGCGGCGTACGCCAGCGCGCCCGCGAGATCCGCGACCGGGCCGCGCAGCGCGTGCCAGGGCAGCACCGCCTCCGCGAGCCCGGTCTCCTCCGCGAACGCGGCGCCCAGCTCCCGCGGATACGTCTCCGCGTCGAAGTCCCCGGGGGCCGCGAGCCGCGCGTACTCCACGTACCCCGCCAGCGTCCCCGCCGCCCCGCCGAGCGAGGTCGGCAGGGACGCGTGGACGCGGGCCAGCCGGGTCTCCGCGTCCAGGACCAGACGGTGCCAGCCGGCCGCCTTCAGACCGAAGGTGGTCGGCACCGCGTGGAGCGTCAGCGTGCGGCCGGCCAGCGGGGTGTCGCGGTGCCGGCGGGCCAGCGCGGCCAGCGCCGCCGCCGTACGCGTCAGATCCGCGCGGGTCAGCCGCAGCGCCCGCGCGGCCACCAGCATCGCGCCGGTGTCGAGGATGTCCTGGCTGGTCGAGCCCCGGTGGACGTACTCCGCCGCCTCCGGGTCCTCCGCCGCGACCAGACGGGTCAGTTCACGGACCAGGCCGACGACCGGGTTCGCGGTCTCCCGCGCCGCCAGCGCCAGGCCCCGGACGTCGAGCCGCTCCGCGCGGGCCGCCGCGCCGATGGTCTTCGCCGCGGCCTCGGGCACCGTACCGAGCCGGGCCTGCGCCCGGACGAGCGCGGCCTCGGCGTCCAGCATGGCCTGCAGCCACGCCGGGTCGCCGACCGCCGCCTCGACGGGGGTGCCGGCCCGCACCGGGGACAGCAGCCCCACGTCGTCGTACGCCCGGGAGGGACGCGCGGTCATACGATCACGCCCACGAGTTCGTCGTGCTCCGCGTCGTCCACCGGCCGCACCCCGGCCGGCACCCACGCCGCCGGCGGCAGCGCGGCCAGCGCCCGGGCGATGGCGTCCGAGTCGCCGAGGGTCACCGAGTCCACGCCCGGCCGGATGCCGGCCGCGGTGACCCAGTGCACGGACTCGGTCGGCACGCCGTACGCGAAGCGCCGCGGGTGCGCCCGGCCGCGGCCGTCGACGACCCGGTACGGCCGCTCCGTCACCGCCAGGCCCCCGGTCTCGTACGACGTCCCGCAGGCGCCGGCGATCCGGTACGGCGCGGCCTGGTCGGTGTTGAGCAGGTGCCGCATCAGCGGGTCGTCGGTGCGCCGCAGGTCCGGCTCCGGCAGCCGCGCCTCGATCAGCACGCCCGCCCGGACCGGCGGTCCCGGCACGGTGCCGGAGTGCGCCACGAACGAGGGCGCGGCCGCGTCGAGCCGGATCTGGGTGCCGGGGCCCATCACGTCCAGGACGCCCGCCTCGATGAGCGCGATCATCTCCTCGATGCGAGAGGCCGGCGGGCCGATCGACAGGAAGCCGTTGAGCGGCGTGTACCAGCCCTCCAGGTCGTCCCGGTGCGAGTTGCCCTCCAGACCGCCGTGGTCCACCGCGAGCCGCACCTCGTTGCGCAGGTCGCGCAGCACGTCCAGGGCCGCCTTCAGCGGACCGTCGACATTGCCGGCGCGGGCCTCGGCGACGTCGTGCTCCAGGTGCCGCAGCAGCCAGTCGCGGAACTCGTCACGGGAGGCGAACTCCCGCTCACCGTACGGCCGGGACAGCTTCTCCCAGTCCCAGCGGTCCGGCTCGGCTATACCGAACTCGGCGGCCAGCGCGGCCCGTTCGGCGTCGTCGGCGGTGGCGAGGTACCGGTCGGCGAACGCCTCCCGCTCCGCGCCGCGGCCCAGGGACTCCAGGAGCGTGCCGTAGTACACGCTCTCCACCTCGCGGGATATCAGCGGCCACAGGTCCTGGGCGAAGTTGACCCGCTCGCCGTCCACGGCCCGGGAGCGCAGCTCCGCGATGAACTCGGGTGTCAGCAGCCGCGGCAGGTACCGCCCGTACGCGCCCTTCTGGTTGTCGCCGCGCGCGTGGTACGGCACGCCGCGCCGCGAGGTCGCGAACAGCTTCGGCTCCCGCCCGGACGGCAGGTACACCAGCCGGCCGTCGCGGCGCTCGAACACGCCGCCGCGGCCCGCGGTGAACAGCGCCATGTGGTCGAAGAAGTTGAGGCCGAGGCCGCGCAGCAGCACGTGCTGGCCGGGCGCGACGCAGGTCAGGTCCAGATCGGCCGGGTTGGCCGGGGTGACGTAGCGCAGGTTGTGGATCCGGGCCAGGCTCGCGGTGCGCGCCTCGCGGGCGGTCAGCCGGGCCGGGACGTGGCCCTGCGCGAGGACCACGCCGTCCAGGTGGTTGAGCCGGGTGCCGTCCTCCAGGCGCACGCCCTGCGGGCCGCCGGGCACCCCGTGGGTGTCGGCCATGGCGACCGCCCGGGAGCGGTGCACCCGCACGGTGACATGGCCGGGCGCGTGGGCCACCACGCGGCGGAAGCAGTCGTGCAGGTAGCGCCCGTAGAAGGCGCGCGTGGGGTACGCGTCCGGGCCGAGCCGGCGGGCCTCCTCCAGGGTGGCCTCGTCGTACCCCTCGGGCGGGGCGCCGGCCTCGGAGAGCACCGTCAGCTCCCGGGCCCACTCGTACAGGCTCGGGCCGGGCTCGATCGGGCCCTCGATGCGGGCGCTGTCGTCGGTGTACACGGTGACCTGCGAGGCGACCGTGTTCATCAGCAGGTGTCGCGACTGCTCGGTCCGCCAGACGGCGCCGGCGCCCGGGGCCGACGGGTCGACGACGTGCACGACCAGGCTGGTGCGGCTGGGGGCGCGGCGCTCGTGGGCGCACAGTCGCTCGAGGACGGACAGGCCGCGAGGGCCGGCGCCGACGATGCAGACTTCCGCGTGACCGCTGTTCATGGGGACTCCCGCGCTTTCGTCGAGTCGAGTTCGAATGAAGTCGAGTGAATTCGTGAGGGGGAGAACGTCGGAGAATGTGCCGGCCTGCGGGTGCGGGTTCTCCTCGGTGACGAAATCCTCGTGACGCGGCGGGCGAACGGTCAATGAAGCGAATCAGGGTCGGTCAAGTCGTCCGTCAGGTCGAGCGCGAAGTGAAGGGCCGTGATCCGCAGCCTCCGTGCGTGGTAGAAGCGCTGCGCGCCGTGGTTCGCGGTGCCGGTGTCGAGTTCGACGGCGGTGCAGCCGGCCCGCCGGGCGCGGTCCGCGAGGTGGCCGAGAAGCCGCGCGCCCACCCCCGACGACCTGGCGTTCTCCGCGGTGACCAGGTCGTCCACGCACAGCATCCGGCCCCGGCTGGTGGCCAGGAGCCGGTGCGTGGCGACGCCGAGGCAGCGGCCGTCGGCGTCGTACGCGGCGGTGAACACCAGGCCCTGGCGGTGGGCCTCTTCGGCGAACGCGTGGAACGCCTCCCTGCTCAAGCCGGGGCGCAGGGTCCGTATCAAGGGGCCGATGTCCTCGGCCATGGCCGCATCGCGCGGATTCACGTCGGTCCACTCGATCGGCTTGTCCGCCGTCGTCAACGCCGCTTTCACGGCAGTCACCTTAGGGCGTGAATCCGTCCCGTCCAGGGCCATGTGACAAATAACCGCGACCGGTCGGAAGCGGTCGTAAGCGGAACGGGGAACACCCGAACCGGGCCGGCCGTTGGAACCCGGGGGAGCCGGGGTCCGCCGGCTCGTGGGGCGGGACGACAGTGGGGGCAGTGCGTGTACACGGACGGGGCGGAACACGACGCGGAGGAGCCGGGCCTGATGGCCGTGCTCGAACTCCTCGCCCGGCAGGCCCCGCCGGGGGAGTACGAGGACCTGCTGCACCGGACCCGCCGCTCCGGCGCCTTACCCGACGCTCTCGAACGGCTGGACCGGGCCGTCCGGTTGGCCCGCCGCGTCATGTCCTCGGCCGGCCGGCGCGAACAGCGCGAGGCCGGGCTGGCCGCGCTCGTCGACACCGCCCGGGACCTCACGTTCCCGTACGACGTGGACGGGCTGATGCGGATCGTCACCCGGCGCGCCCGTGGCCTGATCGACCTGGACCTGGCGTACGTGAGCCTGTGCGGCCCCGGCGGCGTCTCGTACCTGCGCACCTCCGAGGGGGCGGCCGGCTCCCTGCTCACCGGGATGCGGCTGCCCGACGACCGCGGCATCGCCGGCATGGCGCAGGCGGCGGGCGCGCCCGCCTGGTCCGCGGACTATCTCGCCGACGAACGGTTCCGGCACGACGACGCGCTCGACGAGGTGATCCGCGCCGAGGGGGTGCGCGCCGTGATGGCGGTGCCGCTGCGCGACGGGGACGCGTCCGTCGGCGTGCTGTACGGCGCGGACCGCCAGGTGCGGCACTACACCCCCGACGAGATCGGGCTGATGAGCGCGCTGGGCGATCTCGCAGCGGTCGCCGTCGTGAAGGCGGGCCTGCTGGACCAGACCCGCGCCGAGGTCACCGAGCTCGAACTGGACAGCTCCCGCACCCGCTCCAGCCTGACCCGGATGCGGTACGTCAGCGAGGCGCACAGCCGCATCATGAACCTGGTGCTCTCCGGCGGCGACCTGTGCAACGTGGCGAAGGCGGCGGGCGACGCCCTCGACGGCACGGTCCTGATCCGCGACCCCGGCGGCCGGGCGCTGGCCACCGGCGGGGAACTGGACGGTCTGGACGAGGAGGCCGTGGCGAAGGCGTCGCTGGACGCCCACGCCGGCCGCAGACCCGTGGTCACCGGGGAGAACACCTGGGTGGCGCCGGTGATCGCCGGCTCCGAGGACCTCGGCGTGCTCGTCATCCGCACGGCGACCGGACTGACCGAGGAGGACGAGCGGCTGCTCGAACTGTCCGCGCAGTCCGTGGCGTTCCTGCTGCTGATGCGCCGCTCCACCGCCGTCGCCGAGGGCCCGGTCCGCGACGAGCTGCTCGACGACCTGCTGAGCGAGACCCCGCACGCGCCGCAGCAGATGACGCAGCGCTCCCGGCGGCTCGGCATCGATCTGAGCGCCCCGCACGTGCTGGTGGTGGCCAGACCGGAGGGCGGCGAGCAGGGCCGGGCGGTGGTGTGGGCGTCCTCGTACGCGTACCGCATGGCCGGGCTGAAGACGGTGCAGGGAGGCTGCATCGTGCTGCTGCTGCCCGGAGCCGACGCCTCCGCCGCCGCGCGGGCCGTCTCGGACGAGCTGACGCCGCTGCTCGGCCACCCGGTGTCGGTGGGCGCGGCGGGACCGGGCCGGGACGCGGACGCGGTGGCCCGGATGTACCAGGAGGCGATGCGCTGCCTGGACGCGCTGACCGCGCTGAACGGGGCGGGCTCGGCGGCCTCCGTGCAGGACCTGGGCTTCCTGGGGCTGCTGCTCTCCGACGACCACGACGTGGCCGGCTTCGTCGACTCGGCGATCGGGCCGGTCCTCGCCTACGACGCCGAGCGCTTCACCGAGCTGACCCGCACCCTGGAGGCGTACTTCGCCTCGGGCGGCAGCCCCACCAACGCGGCCGAGGAGCTGCACGTCCACCCCAACACGGTCTCCCGCCGGCTGGACCGCATCGGCGAACTCCTGGGCGCCGACTGGCAGAAGCCCGGCCGTGTCCTGGAGGTCCAACTGGCCCTCCGCCTCCAGCGCACCCGCGACGTCCTGTCCCGCCAGCGCACCACCACCCCGCCGGAGCGGACCGGCCGGGACGGCGGGGCGGGGTAGCGGAGGCCGGGACGGGCGGCGCGGACCTCAGCCGGTGCGGCGGACGGCGGGGCGGTACGCCTCGCCGTTGTCGCCGGCGAGGACGGTGACCGCGTGGGCGGCGGAGGCCAGGGTGATGTGGCGGTTCCAGCCGCGGAAGGAGCGGCCGACGAAGTCCCGCAGGCCCGCGCCCTCGCCGACGTGCGTGAAGTCCCGCTCGACGCGCCGGGTCAGCTTGGTGAGCCGCAGCACCTGGCCGACCGGGAGCCCGGTCAGGTCGGTCAGCCAGATCCGGGCCAGCGCCCGGCGCGGATCGTCCCACTCGCCCACCAGCAGCATCGCCCGCGGCCGTTCGCCGACCGCGCCCGGCATCGCCACCCGCACCGCGGTGGCCAGCGAGGTCCGCGAGGTGCGGCTGCCGCAGGCGATGTCCAGCCAGCTCACCGGCCGGCGCAGCGCCTTGAGCGACTCCAGGATCTGCTGCGCGGGCAGCGGTCCCGCCCCGAAGCCCGGCAGCGCCCGGTCCGCGACCATCAGCCGGCACGTCGCACCGATCCGGGCGATCACCGGCAGCCCGGCCGTCGCGAGCCGGGTCAGCGCCCCGCGCCCCGCGCCACCGCGGATGTCGAGCAGCACCGGCTTGCGGGTGACGTCCTTCCAGCGGGCGACCTCCAGCGCCGCGGCCACCCCGCACTCCTCCAGGGTCTCCTCGCCCGCGCCCGCCGGGACCTCCGCCCGGTCGCGCCGGGTACGGTCCTTCACCCACGGGTCCGGCAGGAACAGCCGCCAGTTGACCGGCACGCTCAGATCCTCCGCGGCGAACCACACGCCGAACGCCTGCTGCCCCCGGAAGACCTG
This sequence comes from Streptomyces solicamelliae, assembly GCF_045348655.1. Taxonomy (NCBI): domain Bacteria; kingdom Bacillati; phylum Actinomycetota; class Actinomycetes; order Kitasatosporales; family Streptomycetaceae; genus Streptomyces; species Streptomyces solicamelliae. The sequence goes on along the minus strand of NZ_CP160404.1, from coordinate 2,425,613 downwards.
GCCGCGCTCCGGGTCGAAGCTGCGGTCCACGCCCACCGAGTGCTCCCCAGCCTTCGGGATCGGCATCGAGCGCACCACCCACGCCTGCGGGCAGCTGCTGCGCTCCAGGAACCCGGCGAGCGAGGCGCGCATCGGCCGCCAGTCCCAGGTGGAGCTGGAGATGAAGTGGTGCAGGCTCTGCTCCGCGGCCGGACCGCCGAACTGCGCGGCGATGTTCCGGATCGACTTGCGTCCCTGCGCGGTCAGCAGGCCCCGTAAGTACTGCTCGGCCTTCAGCCGCTGGTCCCGTCGCGGGAACGCGGTGAAGAGCGCCGTACACAGTTCGCCGAAGACCTCGTCGGTCACCGTGTCGCCGAAGCCGGGCGCGGCGCCGGCCGGCACGGTGCGGGGGGACTCGGATCGGGTGGCGCGCCGGGGGGCGGACGTCCCTCCGGAACGGGGCCCGAGCGGGTGCGGAACGGTCGTCCTCGAGATTGCGACGGGGGTGCTCACGACACTCACGACTCTCCTGCCAGGGGTTGGGCAGCTCCCTCAAGCTGCCCCTCCACCGTCCCGTCTCCGGGCCCGCGGCACGAGGTGGACCCGGCACCCGTCTTCGCGGCCCGATGGTGGCCGGACCACCACGGGCCGCAGGACGCCGCGGACAAAGCGGTTCCGTTTCCCGCCGGTGGTGCCCGCACCGGTGCTCGGAGCACCGGCGGGTGTGGTCCGACCACACCGCCGCCCCTGCGGTGTGACAGTGGCCGGTGGCATGTGACAGATTCCGCCCGCCGGCTTTGACCGGTGCCCGCGCCGGTCGCACGATCGCTTCACGAGGCAGCAAGGGGACGGCCCCGGTTAATGCCCCAGGCCGGGCGCCGCCCCTGCTGTCTCCGCGCGGCTCAGGGCGCTTGGGGAGCCTTCTGCTCCGCGACCCGCGCCGCGTGCGTCGGCCCGTCCGGCACACCCGCAGGCCGCAGCGCCGCGAACTCCTTGCGCAGCACCGGCAGCACCTCCTCGCCGAGCAGGTCCAGCTGCTCCAGGACCGTCCTCTGCGGCAGGCCGCCCGAGTCCACCAGGAACAACTGCCGCTGGTAGTCGCCCACGTACTCGCGGAAGGACAGGGTCCGGTCGATGATCTGCTGCGGCGAGCCTACGGTCATCGGCGTCTCGCGCATGTACGTCTCCAGCGACGGCCCGCCGCCGTAGACCGGCGCGTTGTCGAAGTACGGCCGGAACTCCCGTATCGCGTCCTGCGAGTTGCGGCGTACGAACACGTGCCCGCCGAGCCCGACGATCGCCTGCTCGGGCGTGCCGTGCCCGTAGTGCGCGAACCGGCGGCGGTACAGGTCCACCATCCGGGCCGTGTGCTGCTTCGGCCAGAAGATGTGGTTGGCGAAGAAGCCGTCGCCGTAGTACGCGGCCTGCTCGGCGATCTCCGGCGAGCGGATGGAGCCGTGCCAGACGAACGGCGGCACCCCGTCGAGCGGGCGCGGCGTGGCGGTGAAGCCCTGCAGCGCCGTACGGAACCGCCCCTCCCAGTCGACCACGTCCTCGCGCCACAGCCGGTGCAGCAGCGCGTAGTTCTCCACGGCGAGCGGGATGCCCTGCCGGATGTCCTGCCCGAACCACGGGTACACCGGGCCGGTGTTGCCGCGGCCCATCATCAGGTCGACCCGGCCGTCCGCGAGATGCTGCAGGAAGGCGTAGTCCTCGGCGATCTTCACCGGGTCGTTGGTGGTGATCAGCGTCGTGGACGTGGAGAGGATCAGCCGCTCGGTCCGCGCCGCGATGTGGCCGAGCAGCGTGGTCGGGGAGGACGGCACGAACGGCGGGTTGTGGTGCTCGCCGGTCGCGAAGACGTCGAAGCCCGCCTCCTCCGCCCTGACGGCGATCTCGACCATCGCCTTGATGCGCCGGTGCTCGTCCGGCGTGCTGCCGTTCGTCGGGTCGGTGGTCCTGTCCCCGACGGTGAAGATCCCGAACTGCACTGCTGACTCCGTCCCGCCCCAGGATGGTGCCCGCACGACCGTGCGCGCCCTTCCATGGTGCACGACCGCGGGGCTAAACGGAAACTTATCCGGAAAGCTCGCGCCATGGTGACGAACTGTGCCGCCGGCGCTGGACGGGGCACGGATCGGCACTCACCCTCGCCCCCATGACACCCGCGACACGTGAAACCACCCCCGCCCCCGACCCGGTCGCCCCCACCCCGGTCGCCCCCGTCGTCGTCGCCTGGTCCGACCTCGGCTGCCCCTGGGCCTCGCTCGCCCTCCACACCCTGCGCACCACCGCCGCCGCACGCGGGCAGGACCTGCTGATCGACCACCGCGCCTTCCCGCTGGAGCTGTTCAACCGGCAGCCCACGCCCAAGCACATCGTGGACGCCGAGGTGGTCATGCTCGGCGCGCACTTCCCCGAACTCGGCTGGCGGCTGTGGAACGCCCCCGCCTGGGAGTACCCGTCCACCGTGCTGCCCGCGATCGAGGCGGTCCAGGCCGCCAAGGCCCCCGAGATCGGCGGGCTGCGCGGCTCCGACCAGCTCGACGCGGCGCTGCGCCGCGCCTTCTACACCGAGCACCGCTGCATCGCCGTGCACTCCGTGATCCTCGACCTCGCCGCGGACTGCCCCGACGTCGACGCCGCCGCGCTGGAGGCCGCGCTCGCCCGCGGTGCCGGGCGGCGCGAGGTGTACGAGCAGTGGCACGAGGCGCAGGGCCCGGACGTCCAGGGCAGCCCGCACTTCCTCGCGCCCGGCGGCTACACGGCCCACAACCCGGGCCCCACGTACGTCTTCACCGGCGACCTGTACGACGGAGGCTTCCCGCGCCTCGACGCCTACGACCCCGGCTGGGCCGTCGCACTCCTGGACTCGCTCGCCGACTAGCCTGGGCGCATGCACGTACGCGCCCAGCTGCCGGTGGTCGGTGCCGTCGCCGCCGGCGGAGCGCTCGGCGCGGCGGCCCGCTACGCCGCCACCGTGGTCTGGCCGACACCTTCCGGGGCGTTCCCCTGGACGATCTTCGGGGTGAACGTCCTGGGCTGCGCGGTCATCGGCGTCCTCATGGTGCTGGTCACGGAGACCGCGGCGGTGCCGCATCCGCTGGTCCGGCCCTTCCTCGGCACCGGCGTGCTGGGCGGCTTCACCACGTTCTCGACGTTCGCCCTCGACGTGCAGCGGCTGATGGAGGCGGGGGAGACCCTGCGCCTCCTCGCGTACCTGGCGGCCACACCGGTCGCCGCGCTCGCCGCGGTCTGGGCGGGCACGGCCACGGCCCGGCTGGCCCTGGCCGGAAAGGGACGGACCGCGTGAACTGGCTGCTCGTCCTGGCCGGCGGAGCGGTCGGCGCGCCGCTGCGCTATCTCGTCGACCGGGCGGTGCAGTCCCGGCACGACATGGCCTTCCCGTGGGGCACGTTCACCGTCAACGTCGCCGGCTCGTTCGTGCTCGGCCTGCTGACCGGCGTCAGCTCCGCGCACGCCCAGCTGCTGCTCGGCGCCGGGCTGTGCGGCGCCCTCACCACGTACTCCACGTTCTCGTACGAGACGCTGAAGCTGTACGAGAGCGGGGCGGGGCTGCAGGCGGCGCTCAACGTGCTCGGCAGCCTGGCCGCCGGACTCGTCGCCGTGTGGCTCGGCGTCGCGGCGGCCGGACTGTGAACCCTCAGCAGCCGGTCAGGCTCAGGCGACGATCCAGTCGCTCGTCGAGATGACCGGACGCACCCCGTCGCGGTGGATGGTGCCCTCGATCAGGCCGTACGGCCGGTCGGCGGCGAAGTACACCTCGTTGTCGTTCTTCAGCCCGAAGGGCTCCAGGTCGACGAGGAAGTGGTGCTTGTTCGGCAGGTTCAGCCGCACCTCGTTGACGCTCGCGACGTTGTCCAGGACCCGGTCCGCCATCGCGTGCAGCGTCTGCTGCAGCGAGTAGCTGTAGGTCTCCGCGAAGGCCTCCAGCATGTGCGTGCGGACCTTCGTGTACGAGCGGTCCCAGTCGTGCGCCGCGTCGTCGCCGGCCGAGGCGGAGTGCGCCCAGCGGGCGGTGACCTTGGTCGCCAGGATGCGGTCGTACGCCTCCTTGAGCGTCGTGTACCTGTCCTTGATGTAGCCGTGGAACTCGGAGTTGGTCGAGTTCATCACCGTCAGGTCCTTCAGACCCGAGATGACCTGCAGGCCGGTGCTTCCGCCGTAGGTGATCTGCGCGGTACGGACCTCCTGGCCGCTGCGCACGAAGGAGTGCTGCTCCTTGCGGGTCGGTACCGGGATCCGCTCCCAGGCGAACTCCTCGACGCGGATCTGCGCCTCGTGGATCACCGCCTGGGAGTTCACGAAGTGCTTCGCCAGCAGGATGCCGAACGCCTCCGGCGACGTGACGTCGTGCTCCTTGGCGAAGGCGTACACGGTGTTCTTGGTGGTGTCGGTCGGCAGACAGTTGCCGTTGTCACCGGTCAGATGGACGTCGCGGAACTCGCCGCGCAGCGCCACCGACACGTTCAGGTCGCGGATCTCGTGCCAGGAACCTCCCCCAGACTCCGTCCGGGAGGTGCCCGCAGAGCCCTTGCGGGTGACCTTGACGATGCGGTTCTCGGCCTTGCCGTACTGGTTCTGCGCGAGGACGTGCTTGCTCATGTGCCTGCTCCTGCGGGTACGTGGATACGGAGATCCCGTACGCCCGGCGTCCAGCGCCCTCACGATCGAGGGTCGCTCCCCGCCGTCCGGCCCCGGCAGAAGCGGGGCCGCCCCGGGACTGACGAGCATCCCGGTCCGTAGGTGTCCGCTCGAAGATAAGTCGCATTCCGGCCGGTGGCAATGGGGGTGCGGCGGGGGGCGGTGTCACACCGCCACGGGTGCCTTGATGGCCGGGTGGTGCCGGTAGTCCGGCACCTCCACGTCGGCGAGGGTGTACGCGAAGAGCGAGTCGGCCTTGTGCAGCCGCAGCTCGGGGAACGCGTACGGGGTGCGGGAGAGCTGCTCCGTCACCTGCCGGAGGTGGTTGTCGTAGATGTGGCAGTCGCCGCCGGTCCAGATGAAGTCGCCCGGCTCGAGGCCGGTCTGCTGCGCCACCATGTGCGTGAGCAGGGCGTAGCTCGCGATGTTGAACGGAACGCCGAGGAACAGGTCCGCGCTGCGCTGGTACAGCTGGCAGGAGAGCCGGCCGTCCGCGACATGGAACTGGAACAGCGCGTGACAGGGCGCGAGCGCCATCCGGTCCAGCTCGCCCACGTTCCACGCGGAGACGATCATCCGGCGGGAGTCCGGGTCGTGCCGCAGCGTGTCGAGCACCTGGGCGATCTGGTCGACGTGCCGCCCGTCGGGGGTGGGCCAGGAGCGCCACTGCACCCCGTACACCGGACCGAGGTCGCCGTTCTCGTCGGCCCACTCGTCCCAGATGGTCACCCCCTGCTCGCGGAGCCGGCCGACGTTCGAGTCCCCGCTCAGGAACCACAGCAGCTCCGCCACGACCGACTTGAGGTGCACCTTCTTGGTGGTGACCAGCGGAAAACCGCGGGAGAGGTCGTAGCGGAGCTGGTGCCCGAAGACACTCCGCGTCCCGGTGCCCGTCCGGTCGGCCTTGGCCGTCCCGGCCGTGAGCACGAGCTGGAGCAGGTCTTCGTACTGGGTGTCCACCATGGCGGACGAGTCTAGGCCGTCCGCCGGTGTCAGCCGACGAGGCACGCGACCGCGCCGACCACGTGCGGCCCGTGACCGAAGGCCGCGGCGAGGCGTTCGAGGTGCTCGTACGTCGCCGGGGTCGGCGACACGGAGTACGTGCTGCCCGCGCAGAGCAGGAACCGGAACGCCGGCTCCGCGCAGACCGTCCCGGCGGAGCGGCCAGGTCCAGCACCTCCGCCGTGCGGCGGCGGTGCTCGAACGCCGCCGCCGACGTGCCGTCGACGTCCGGCGCGCCACGGCCCACATCAGACGAACCCGTCCCGCTCGCGCACCGGATCGTGCGAGGCACTGCTCCCGCGCTACCCGGCGGCCACGACCTCCCCGGCCGTGATCTGAGGAGCCTGGGGGAGCAGCGACGCGAGGTTGTCCCGCACGAAGTCCGCCGCCTTCCTGACCGACTCGTCGGCCCCGGCCCGGTCCTCGAAGACGCTGGTGGAGACCATCACCCCGTCCCCCGCGTCGACCCAGTAGTAGGCCACGAACCCCGGCACCTGCCGAAGCAGCGGAACGAACCCCTCGCCGACCCGCCGCCCCGCCTCGGCGGAATCGGTCACCCCTTCGTATCGCCGAATCACCGCGTACACAGCCACTCTCCTCACGCATCCCAAGCCGCCCTTGCGCGAAACGACCTACCCCCACGGCGCGCATCCGGCCCGGGAGACGTCCGGACGTGACCCGGATAGCCGCACCGCGGCGCCGCCCCCGAGCGGCGAGAAGAACCCTGTTGCCTGCCGGCACGGCTATCCGTGATGATCACGCGCGTGTCGTTCCTCATCCCCGTCGCCGTCGCGTTCCTCATAGGCACGCTCATCCGCAAGGTCATGCTCCGGCCGCCGTCCGCCGAACGCCGCGGCGTGGACCGGTGGGTGCGCGACAGTTTCGTGCCCGCCGCGTACGGACTGGTGCCGCGCGCCGCCCTCGACGCCGGGCGGGCGGGGCCTCCGCCGCCGGCGCACCGGCTCCAGCAGATGCAGGCCGTCGCCGACGCGGCCTGGGACGGCGACTGGCGGCCGGCCGCCTCGTACGTCGCGGACGCCGGCGACGACTGGGACGCCCGGTGGTCCCGTACCGAGTTCCTGCAGCACCTCGCGACCGAGGACGAGGGCTGGCTGCGCGCCTGGCGGGCCGAGCAGCCGGGCAACTGCGACGCCGCCACCCTGGACGCCGGCCTGATGGTGCACCGGGCCTGGCAGATCCGGGGCTCCGGGTACGCCCACCAGGTCCCGGCCGACCGGATGCAGCAGTTCCGGCAGATGCTCCCGGCCGCGATGCAGGCCGCGCGCGAGGCATCGGCGCTCGACGCCCGCAACCCCGGCCCGCTCGTCGTGATGATCACCGTGGCGCGTGCGGTGTCGTGCTCCCGCAGGGAGTTCCGCGCCATGTGGGCGGAGCTGACCGCACGCGCTCCGCACCACTACGCCGCCCACTGGCAGGCGCTGCAGTTCTGGTGCGCGAAGTGGCACGGCTCGGAGCGGCTGATGATGCGCTTCGCCGTACGCGCCGTCCGCTCCGCGCCCGACGGCAGCCCGCTCTCCGGAATGTACCTCCACGCGCTGGAGGAGCTGGACGAGCGGAGCAGCGGCGCGGGACGCATGCGGGCCCAGCTGGGCACCCGGCGGCTCGTGCGGGTGGCCCGCTCGCTCGACCAGGTCGCCCCGGACCGCGAGGAACTGCCCCGGCTCCGGCACATGCTGGCGCACTACCTCGTCGAGGCGGGTCGCCACAAGGACGCCCTGGAGCAGTTCCGCCTGATCGGCCCCTGGTGCGGGGCGTCCCCGTGGGACGACTCCCCCGACCCGATCGCCGCCTTCGACCGCGCCCGCGGCCGCGCCGCCAAGCGCACCAAGGCCCAGGCCAACCCCAAGGGCACCACCTCGATGCGCCTCTGACCCCCACGAGGCACAACCGACAAGCCACAGGCCCCGCTTCACCCAGCGTCAGGCGCGGCCCAGGGCCCGATCCCGAGGGCCCGCGGTCGGGCGAGACGGGCGAACTCCCAGGGGTCGTGCGCCGAGAAGACCTCGATCTCGTCCGCGTGCTCGCGGACCAGCTCGCGCAGCCGGGCCTGGGTGCCGAGCCGCAGGTCGCGGTGCACCTCGGAGTCGGTCTGGACGACGTCCAGCAGCGGGTGGGGTTCCTTGGTCGGTCCCATCTCACGGTGGTAGTAGTACGCGTCGCCGCAGTGGAGCAGCCAGCGGTCGCCCCGGTGCACGGCGACCCCGGTGTGGCCGGCGGTGTGACCGCCGAGCGGGACGAGCCGGAACTCCGGCGGCAGCCCGCGCGGCCGGAGCGCGGCGAAGCCGAACCAGTCCTCGGCGGTCTCCGGGCGGGCGGGGCCGTCGGTGTCGTACGTGACCCAGTGGGGCTCGTGGGCCCAGTGGGCCGGGCGGTAGCGCCGGCTCGGGGTCTCGGCGCGGGCGGCGGCGAGCTCGTCGGCCAGTACGTGGACCCGGGCGCCGGGGAAGTCGGGAAGGCCGCCGCAGTGGTCCACGTCCAGGTGGGTCACCAGGATGTGGCGCACGTCGGAGGGGTCGAGGCCGAGCCGGGCGACCTGCCGGACCGCCGTCTCCTCCTCGTCGAGCACCGGCGCGGCCATCTCGACCCAGTCGGCGCCGAGCGTGCCCTCGGGGTCGCGGACGTCGCCGAGTCCGAGACCGGTCTCGACCAGGACCAGACCGTCGCGGTCGGTCTCCACGAGCAGGCAGTGGTTGACGGCGGGCGCGGGGGCGGGACCGTCGTAGGTGGCGTCGATCGTGCGGACCGAGCCGCAGTTGAGGTGATGGATCTTCATGCCGACTAGGCTGCGACCTGAACCGCGCTTCAAGTCAAGGCCGCACGCTCTCACACGGAGGACGCCGTGCCCGACGAACCGCTCCTCGACATCGGCGAGGTCGCCCGCCGCTCCGGCCTCGCGCCCTCAGCGCTGCGCTTCTACGAGAAGAAGGGGCTGATCGCCCCCGAGGGCCGCAACGGCCTGCGCCGCACCTACCGCCCGGAGGTCCTGGAGCGCCTCGGTCTCATCACCTGCGCGCGCAGCGCCGGCCTGCCGGTCGCCGAGATCGGCCGCTTCCTGGCGGCCCGCCCGTCCGACGGGGACCTGCGGGACCGGATGACCACCCGGGCCGAGGACCTGGACGAACAGATCGCCCGCCTGACGCGACTCCGGGACAGCCTGCGCCACGCGGCCGTCTGCACCCACGAACCGATCGTCGCCTGCCCGGACTTCCAGCGCGCGATCGGCAACGTGGCAGCGGGAGCAAGCCGAGCCGTCACGCCCTGAGGCCCCGCTCTCGCAGGGGCAAGGTGTCCGGTGAGCGTCAGCCTCGCGACGACATTTGTACAAGACTGACAGCGGGCAGCTCAGGGATCGTCCCGTACATGGGACATGACGACGTCACGCACGTGCACGGGATGCATGTGATCCACCACGGCCCGCGGCAGGCGCCGCCGCTGGTGCTCATCCACGGATCGGGATTCTCGGGCGGCTCCTGGAGCCCGGTGGTGCCGGCACTCGCCGACCGGTATCACGTCGTCCGAGTCGACCTCCCGGGCCACGGCCAGTCCTCGCCCGCGCCGTCGTACGACGTGCCTGATCAGGCGGGCCGCTTGGCAGCGGTGCTCGACGAGCTCGGCCTTCGTCCGGTCACCGCGGTCGGGCACTCCAGCGGTGGATACATCACCACCGCGCTAGCCGAACAGCGCCCTGACCTGGTTGGCTCGCTCGCGCTGATCAGCAGCGGCCCGAGTCCCGACGCGCTCCTTCCGCAGCCCGTCCTCCTTCGGATGTTGATTGCCCCGCCCCTGGGCCCGCTCCTCTGGCCGATCCGTTCGGACGCGATGCTCCGCAGGGGGGTGACCGCGGTGTGCAACCGCCCGGTGGACGTCCCGGACGACCTGGTCGCCGAGGTCCGGGGCATCGGCTATCGCACGTTCAGGACGGTGCTGCGCCGCAACACGGCGTACATCGTCGAGCGGAGCCTTCCCGAGCGCCTCGCCGCCCTCGACGTCCCGGTCCTGGTGATCTTCGGCGCTGCCGACCGCCGCTGGGATCCGGCTGCGGCACACCACTACGACACGGTGCCGAACGCGCGCGTCGAGCAACTGCCCGACGTCGGACACCTCCCCATGTTCGAAGCGCCGGAGACGACCAGCGAGTTGCTGCTGGCCTTCGCGGCGGCAGGCCGTTGACACCGATCGCCACCTGGTGAGGTGCGGGCCACAGAGTCACCACCCACCGGCCGTGACGGTGGCCGAGTGGGCGGGTATCAGCGTCCCCGTACTCCTCGCCACGTACGCCCAGTGCATCGACGGCCAGCTCGACGACCTGAAGCAGCGGATCGAGGGGGCGGGGGAGCGCCCGGACCCGGCCGCCGGCCGGGCCTGAGAATTTCCCCGCGTATTCACCGCAGCCACCCGCGGAAACCCGGAATCAGCCGGACACCGCCGGACGCGCTTCCTGCTCGCCGAGGAGCGCGTGCGGCCCTGCCCCGTTCGCCGGGAACCGCTCCGACCAGCAAAAAGGACCCTCCCGAAGGAGGGTCCTGATCTTGCGCCCCCGGCAGGACTCGAACCTGCGGCCAAGTGCTTAGAAGGCACCTGCTCTATCCGCTGAGCTACGGGGGCCGGTGGTGGCCGGGTGGCTGGGGGGTCCTGGGGGACTCCCGTGGCCGTGACGGGTCAAGGATAGGGCTCGGATCGCCTTGGCCCGCATGCTTCACCTGCGTGCCACGATGTGGAGGTTCGGTGAAGCGGAACGATAATCGCAGGCAGGTGCGATTCACGCAGCGCTTTTTGCGCGTCCCGGCTCGGGTGTTGTGCACTCGTTATGCCTGAGGCCGCCTCGCCCCTTCCGTTCCTTCTGTCCGTGCGTGCCGTTCGCACACCCGTGGTATCGGCGCGCAGGAGCGTTATACGCTTCAAAAAGACTCCAAAATTGGGCATTCTTCGCATGTGGTGACCATGGAAGAACGGCCTCAGCTCATCGACGCACTCTCCGCCCTGCGCGACCGAGTCGCCGCGCTGCGTCTGCCCCTCCCCCTTCCCGGTGCGCCACGGGCCCGCCAGACCCGGGCCGAGCTTCTCGCACAGCTCGACGACTATCTGGTGCCCCGGCTGAAAGATCCCGACGCCCCTCTTCTCGCCGTTGTCGGCGGATCCACCGGCGCCGGCAAGTCCACGCTCGTCAACTCCCTTGTGGGGCGGGCCGTCAGCGAGGCCGGGGTGCTGCGGCCCACCACCCGCACCCCCGTCCTCGTCTGCCACCCCGACGACCACCACTGGTTCGCCGGGATGCGTGTCCTGCCGCAGCTCACGCGGGTCTGGCTGCCGCAGCACGAGGAGGAACGGCCCGACCACACCGCCTCCGACGGGAGCGTCCTGCGCGTCGAGACCGCCTCCTCCCTGCCCCGCGGCCTCGCCCTGCTCGACGCCCCCGACATCGACTCCCTCGTCGTCGAGAACCGCGTCCTGGCCGCCGAGTTGATCTGCGCCGCCGACATCTGGGTCATGGTCACCACCGCCTCCCGCTACGCCGACGCCGTCCCCTGGCACCTGCTGCGCACCGCGAAGGAGTACGACGCCAGCCTCGTCACCGTCCTCGACCGCGTCCCGCACCAGGTCATCGGCGAGGTCTCCCGGCAGTACGAGGCGCTGCTGATCAAGGCCGGGCTCGGCGACGTGCCCCGGTTCACCGTCCCCGAGCTGCCCGAGTCCGCCGGCGGCGGCAGCGGACTGCTCCCCGACACCGCCGTCGCCCCGCTGCGCGCCTGGCTCGCGCACTGCGCCCAGGACCCCGCCGCCCGCCAGCAGGCGGCCGGCCGCACCGCCGCCGGCGTGATCGACTCCCTCGACACCCGGATGCCCGAGCTCGCCGGCGCCGTCGCCGCCCAGTACGCCGCCGCCGTCCGCCTCGGCGGCGCCGTGGAGGCCGCGTACGACGACCAGGCCGAGCGGGTCCGCGACCGCCTCGCCCGTGGCGCCGTGCTGGCCGGCGACGCCCGCACCCGCTGGCGCGGCTACCCCCGGGACAGCTCCGCCACCGAGCTGCTCGACGCCCTCGCCGAGTCCCTCGGCTCGCTGCTCCAGTGCGCCGTGGCCGCCGCCGACGAGCGCGTACGGGACGCCTGGCGGCGCGAGCCCGCGGCGGGGGCGATCGGCGTCCACGGGATGCCCGACCGCGAGTCCGGCGAGCGCATCGGCATCGCCGTACGGCGCTGGCGGCGCGAGCTGGAGGAGCTCGCAGAGGAGGAGCTGGGCGGCGTCGAACGCTCCGCCGCCCCCGACGCCGAGACCGTCGCCGCGCTGCTCGCCGCGGCCCTCCTCGGCGGCCGCCGCACCCGTGCCGCCGGCGACCGGCTCGCCGAACTCCTCGGCGCCCAGGGCGCGCTGCGGCTGCGCGACCGGGGCGGTGAGCTGGTCGCCGCGTACCTCGACCGGGTCCTGCACACCGAACGGGACCGCCGCCTCGCCCCGCTCGACGCCCTGGACGTGACGCCGGAACCGCAGGCCGCGCTGATCGCCGCCCTGTCCGTACTGAAGAAGGAGAAGGGGAGCCGGTGAGCAGTTCGGTGGACGACCGCTGGGACGACGGGCTGATCGCACGGCGGGTGGCCGGCCGGGCCGCGCCGCAGGACCCCGCGCAGGACGCCGTCGAGGCCGGGGGCGACGTGGGCGCCGGTGACCCCGCCGTCGACGCGCCCGAGGACGGTGAGCGCCGTGATCCGGGCCTGCCCGTCGGAGGCGCGTACGGGGGCAGTCTGCGGGTCCGCCTGGACGCCCTGCACGAGCTCGTCGGGCTGTCCCGGGCCCGCCTGGAGGCGGAGACCCTCGCCGAGGCGGGGCGGGTGATCGACGAGGCCACCGCCCGGCAGCGGCTGTCGGCCCGGCACACCGTCGTCGCCATCGCCGGGGCCACCGGCAGCGGCAAGTCGACGCTGTTCAACGCGCTGGCCGGGGTGCCGGTCTCGGAGACCGGGCTGCGCCGGCCGACCACCTCCGCACCGATCGCGCTCAGCTGGTCCGAGGGCGCCGCCGGACTGCTCGACCGGCTCGCCGTGCCCGGCCGGCTGCGCCGCCGTCCGCTCGCCGGCGGGGCCGCCGACGCCGATCTGCAGGGCCTGGTCCTGATCGACCTGCCCGACCACGACTCCGCCGTCACCGCCCACCGCGACCAGGTCGACCGGGTGCTCTCCCTGGTCGACGCGGTGATCTGGGTCGTCGACCCGGAGAAGTACGCCGACGCCGCGCTGCACGAGCGCTACCTGCGGCCGCTCGCGGGCCACGCCGAGGTCACCTTCGTCGTCCTCAACCAGGTCGACCGGCTCTCCACCGAGGCCGCCGACCTCGTCCTGGACGATCTGCGCCGGCTGCTCGACGACGACGGCGTGGCCCTCGGCGAGCACGGCGAGCCGGGCGCGACCGTGCTCGCCCTGTCCGCGCTGACCGGCGAGGGCGTCGGCGAACTGCGCGACCTCCTCGGCCGGTTCGTGCAGGAGCGCTCCGCGCCCGCCCGACGGCTCGCCGCCGACGTCGACGCTGCGGCACGGCGGCTGCGCCCGGTGTACGTGGCCGACGGCCGGCCCGGTCTCGGCGAGCGCTCCCGGGAGGACTTCGCCGCCCGGCTCGCCGTGGCGGTCGGGGCCACCGCGGCCGGCGAGGCCGCCGAACGCGCCTGGCGGCGCAACGCCAACCGGGCCTGCGGCACGCCCTGGCTGCGGCTGTGGCGCTGGTACGAGCGGACCCGCGACCACGGGAGCGGCACGGACCCGCGCCTGCAGTCGCCGGTGGAGGAGGAGCCGACCGCGCGGCAGCGGGTCGAGCAGGCGGTGCGGATCGTCGCCGACGAGGCGTCCCGCGGTCTGCCGGTGCCCTGGGCGCAGGCGGTGCGCGAGGCGGCCGACCGCGGGGCGGAGGGGCTGCCGGAGGCCCTCGACGCCCTCGCCGTCGAGGCGGGCGAACCGGCGGGGCGGCCGCCGAGGCCCGCGTGGTGGCCGGCGGCCGTGCTCGTCCAGGCGTCGATGACGCTGCTGCAGATCTTCGGCGCGCTGTGGCTGGTGGGCCAGATCATCGGGGTCCTCGAACCGGGGCTGCTGCCGCCGGTGTTGGTGATGCTCGGCGGCATCGTCGGCGGCCCGCTCGTGGAATGGGCGTGCGCGGCGGCCGCGAAGGGCCCGGCGCGGCGCTACGGGGAGGAGGCCGAGCGCGGTCTGCGGGAGGCCGCGGCGGCCTGCGGCCGGGCCCGGGTGCTCGACCCGGTGGCGGCCGAACTGATGCGGTACCGGGAGGTCCGGGAGCAGTACGTACGGGTGTCGACGGTGCCGGTTCACTCGCACCGGTGACGGACTTGTCCACAGCGCGGCCCCTGTCCACAGGCGCGAGCACGGATCGGCCGGGCGCTCCATCATGAAGTCATCCCACGGGCAAGGGACTCGTGGGGTGGCGGGCGTGCGGGGAACGGGACGACGGACGGGGGCAGGGCCGTGAACGAGACGACGGTGACGCTGGTCGGGAACGTGGCGACGGGGGTGGAGTACCGCGAGACGCCGTCGGGCGGGGTGGCGCGGTTCCGCTTCGCGGTGACCGCGCGGCGGTGGGTGCGCGAGCAGTCGGCCTGGGCGGACGGGAGCACCAGCTTCTACACGGTGTCCGCGTGGCGCTCGCTGGGCGCGAACCTGGCGGCGTCGGTGACGGTGGGCGATCCGCTGGTGGTGCACGGGCGGTTGAGGGTCCGTGAGGAGGAGCGGGACGGGCGGCGGAAGACGTTCGTGGACGTGGACGCGGTGGCGGCGGGGCACGATCTGGCGCGCGGCACCGCGGCGTTCAGACGGGCGGTGCGGCCCGTGGCGGTGCCGGAGCCGGCTTCGCACGAGCCCCCACTGCAATCGCAGTCGCAAAGTGGAATGGAGGGGTCCGTGACGCCCGGAACACCCTCCGTAGAGCAGCCGACGCCCGTGTTCTGAGCTGCAGTTGTGCTGATTTGTCGACAGTGCGAGCTGCGGTGATAACGATTACGATTCGAAATGGTTATGTGATGGCATGACGGGGGATCAGGGCCGGTCGCGTCCCTAGGATTCCCGCGTACTCATGCGGAACTTGAGTCTGCCGGCGAAGCGCTCGCCCCACGCGTACCGACCAACGACGCGGAGCAGCATCGCCTGAAGGGGAATCCAATGTTTTCTGTTCGGAGGCGTGGCGTTGCCCGCCTTGCCGCCGCGACCGTGGTCTCGGGCCTCGTCGCTGCGGGTGCGATAGCCGTTGCGGGACCGGCGGCGGCCGACGAGGGTGCGCAGAACTCCGGTGGCGCGAGCGCCACGCTCGGCAAGCTCGCGATCCACGACACCGTCACCATCGAGGAGACGGACGGCAAGAAGTGGAGCGCCGAGGCCGGCCTCTTCGAGATGGCCGTCACGCCGGGCGGTGCCATCCAGACGTACTGCATCGACCTGCGCACCCCGGCCCGTAAGGGCACGGAGTACAAGGAGGTCGGCTGGGACCAGTCGTCGCTGCACAACAACGCGGACGCCGGCAAGATCCGCTGGATCCTGCAGAACTCCTTCCCGCAGGTCAACGATCTGACCGCGCTGGCGAAGAAGGTCGGCGCCTCGAAGCTCACCGAGGACACCGCCGCCGCCGGCACCCAGGCCGCGATCTGGCACTTCTCGGACAAGGTCGAGGCCACCCCGAAGGACGCCGACGCCCAGAAGCTCACCGAGTACCTGGAGAAGGAGGCGAAGAACCTCGAGGAGCCGGGCGCGTCCCTGACCCTCGACCCGCCGTCCGTCGCCGGTAACCCGGGCTCGAAGCTCGGCCCGATCACCGTCAAGACCAACGCCGCCAAGGCCGCGCTCAGCCTCGCGCCCGGTGCGCCGGCCGGCGTGAAGATCGTCGACAAGGACGGCAAGGTCCTCGACTCCGCCGCCGACGGCACGAAGATCTTCTTCGACGTCCCGGCGGGCACCGCCGACGGCTCCACCACGCTGAACGTCCAGGCGGACACCACGGTCCCGATCGGCCGCGCGTTCGTCAGCGAGACCAAGAGCCAGACCCTGATCCTGGCCGGCACCAGCACCTCCACGGTCACCGCCAAGGCGACCGCGACCTGGGCCAAGAAGGGCGCGATCCCGGCGCTCTCGGCGGAGAAGAACTGCGCCAAGGGCGGCGTGGACATCACCGCGTCCAACGAGGGCGACGAGGACTTCACCTTCGAGCTCAAGGGCCAGAAGGTCACGATCAAGCCGGGCAAGTCCGAGACCGTGACCATCCCGGTCGCCGAGGACCAGGCCTACGAGTTCACCATCACCGGCCCGAACGGCTTCGAGAAGACCTTCAAGGGCGTCCTCGACTGCAAGACGGCCACCCCGGGCACCCCGACCGAGCAGCCCTCGCCCCAGCCCTCCGCGGCCACCGCGGGCGGCGGCACCGGCGGCGGTGACGGCGACCTGGCCGAGACCGGCAGCTCCAACGCCACCCCGATGATCGCCGGCATCGCCGCGGCGCTCGTCCTGGTCGGCGGCGGCGCGGTCTTCTTCCTCCGCAAGAAGAAGCCCGCCGGCGAGTAGAGCCCAGCGTTGACGCTCAGCACCCCTGAGCGAAGAACGGCCCCGGAGCGCCCCGCGCACCGGGGCCGTTCCGCATGCGCTGCACAGGGCCCGGACCGGCCTCCGCGTCTGCGACCACGCACCGCAGAGACATGGCGACGCCACGTAGCGGCCCGCTCCCGCCCCCTGCCCGTGCCCTCGGCTGACAAGGGCACGCCGGATCTGGTTTCCATCGCGGGGTGGACGTCAGGCAAGATGGGGTGTATCTGCCCACTCACTCTTTGCCGGACGGTTTCTCTTGGCTGAGTACATCTACACGATGCGCAAGACGCGCAAGGCGCACGGCGACAAGGTCATCCTCGATGACGTGACGCTGAGCTTCCTGCCGGGTGCGAAGATCGGTGTGGTCGGCCCGAACGGCGCCGGTAAGTCCACCGTGCTGAAGATCATGGCCGGCCTGGAGCAGCCGTCCAACGGTGACGCGTTCCTCGCCCCCGGGTACTCCGTCGGCATCCTCATGCAGGAGCCGAAGCTGGACGAGTCCAAGACCGTCCTGGAGAACGTCGAGGACGGCGTCGCCGAGATCAAGGGCAAGCTCGACCGGTTCAACGCCATCGCCGAGGAGATGGCCACGAACTACACGGACGAGCTCATGGCGGAGATGGGCAAGCTCCAGGACGACCTGGACCACGCGAACGCGTGGGACCTCGACGCCCAGCTGGAGCAGGCCATGGACGCGCTGGGCTGCCCGCCCGGCGACTGGCAGGTCGTCAACCTCTCCGGTGGCGAGAAGCGCCGCGTCGCGCTCTGCAAGCTGCTGCTCGAGGCCCCCGACCTGCTGCTCCTCGACGAGCCCACCAACCACCTCGACGCCGAGTCGGTGAACTGGCTCGAGCAGCACCTCGCCCAGTACAAGGGCACCGTCGTGGCCATCACCCACGACCGGTACTTCCTCGACAACGTCGCCGAGTGGATCCTCGAGCTCGACCGCGGCCGCGCCATCCCGTACGAGGGCAACTACTCGACGTACCTCCAGCGCAAGTCCGAGCGCCTCAAGGTCGAGGGCAAGAAGGACGAGAAGCGCCAGAAGCGCCTCAAGGAAGAGCTCGAGTGGGTGCGGTCGAACGCCAAGGGGCGCCAGGCCAAGTCCAAGGCCCGCCTCGCCCGCTACGAGGAGATGGCCGCCGAGGCCGACAAGATGCGGAAGCTGGACTTCGAGGAGATCCAGATCCCGCCGGGCCCGCGCCTGGGCTCCGTCGTCGTCGAGGTCAACAACCTCTCCAAGGCCTTCGGTGAGAAGGTCCTCATCGACGACCTCAGCTTCACCCTGCCGCGCAACGGCATCGTCGGCGTCATCGGCCCGAACGGCGCCGGCAAGACCACGCTGTTCAAGATGATCCAGGGCCTGGAGACCCCGGACTCCGGCGACATCAAGATCGGCGACACCGTCAAGATCTCGTACGTCGACCAGGGCCGCTCCAACATCGACCCCAAGAAGACGCTGTGGGCCGTCGTCTCCGACGAGCTGGACTACATCAACGTCGGCCAGGTCGAGATGCCGTCGCGGGCGTACGTCTCCGCGTTCGGCTTCAAGGGGCCGGACCAGCAGAAGCCGGCCGGTGTGCTCTCCGGCGGTGAGCGCAACCGCCTCAACCTCGCGCTCACCCTCAAGCAGGGCGGCAACCTGCTGCTCCTCGACGAGCCGACCAACGACCTCGACGTCGAGACCCTGTCCTCGCTCGAGAACGCGCTCCTCGACTTCCCCGGCTGCGCCGTGGTCGTCTCCCACGACCGCTGGTTCCTCGACCGGGTCGCCACGCACATCCTGGCGTACGAGGGCGAGTCCAAGTGGTTCTGGTTCGAGGGCAACTTCGAGTCCTACGAGAAGAACAAGGTCGAGCGGCTCGGCCCGGACGCCACGCGTCCGCACCGCGCCACCTACAAGAAGCTGACCCGGGGCTGATCGCCGCATGGCACGGCACATCTACTCCTGCCCCCTGCGCTGGGCGGACATGGACGCCTTCGGGCACGTCAACAACGTCGTCTTCCTGCGGTACCTGGAGGAGGCGCGGATCGACTTCATGTTCCGCCTGGCACCCGGGGACGGGTCGCCGTCGTTCTCCGGCGGGTCCGTCGTGGCCCGCCACGAGATCGACTACGTGCGGCCGCTGGTGCACCGGCACGCGCCGGTCACCATCGAGTCGTGGGTGACGAAGATAACGGCGGCGTCCCTGACGATCGCCTACGAGATCAAGGACCCGGACGTCACGTACGTGCGCGCCTCGACGGTCATCGTCCCCTTCGACCTGGAGGCCCAGCGTCCGCGCCGGATCTCCGCGGAGGAGCGGGCGTTCCTGGAGGAGTACGTGGACGACGGGATGACGTCCGCCGCATGACCGTGCTCGCTCCGTTGCACTTCGCCGACGCCCGGGAGGCGGCGGATCTCGCCGGCTTCCTGCGGCGGCTGCTGCGGTACGACCGGGCCGCCGCCGTCCGCCTCCAGGCGGGCGGCGGGGCGCTGGCCGTGTTCGGGCGGCCGCCGTCGTTCGAGGTGCTGGCGATCCGTACGGCGCGGCTCGTCGACGACGAACTCGTCCTGGACGTGACTGTGTCCGCCGGTGAACTCCTGGAAGGCGTCGAGGAGTCGGCGGGCAAGGCGGTCGTGCCCGCGGCCGTCACCGGGCCGCCCTGGGCCGGCGTCCTGCCGCCGCGGGGCGGCTGGCGGGGCGTCGAGGACGTGCCCCCCGCCGGCGAACTGCGCGCCGCCGTCGCCGCGGCGGTGGCCGAGTTCCGGGCGCGGGACGAGGCGCTGCCGGAGGAACGGCGTACACGGGCGGAGCGGGACCGGATCGGGCGGGAGATCTGGTCGCGGACGGTCGCGACCACGGGCCTCCCGCTGCGGGCGGTCCACGCCGCCCAGGCCCTCGGCTTCCTGCCGTCCGCCGACATGCCGGTGACCGTCCTGGCCGCCGGGCCGTGGCTGCGGCTGCGGACGCCGTACGGGTCGGTGGCGGTGCGTTCCGTGCCGGGCGGTTCTTTGTCCGTGACGCCGGTGGCGGGCGGCTGACGGGGTACGCCCCGACCCGCCCCTCAGTTCTCCTGGCCGTCCGGCCAGACGCCGATGTGGTCGGCCTCCAGTTCCAGCAGGACTCGGTGCTCCATGCTCAGGGCCTCCGTGTACTCCGCGGGGAGTTGGAGGCGGCCGGCGCGGTCGAGCATGGCGTACTCCTTCGAGACCAGGGACTCCTGGCCCTCCGCGTCGATCTCCGTGCGGCGCAGGACCTCCGAGGACGTGCGGCCGTCGCGGATGGCCACCGTGCGGCGGACCTCCGTGGCCACCGCCTGGTCGTGCGTCACGATGACGATCGTCGTGCCGAGTTCCTCGTTGGCGCGGCGGAACGCGGCGAAGACCTGCTCGCCCGTCGCCGAGTCCAGCTCGCCCGTCGGCTCGTCCGCCAGCAGCACCGCCGGATGGTTCGCCAGCGCCACCGCGATCGCGACCCGCTGCTGCTGACCGCCGGACAGCTGGTGCGGGCGGCGGTCGCGGCAGTCCGCGATGCCCAGCATGGCCAGGAGTTCCTCCGCCCGCCCGGTCTTCGCCCTGCGAGACGTCCTCTTCCCGCTCAACTGCATCGGCAGCGCCACGTTCTGCGCCGCCGTCAGGTACGGGAGGAGGTTCCGCGCCGTCTGCTGCCAGACGAAGCCGACCACCTCCCGCCGGTACCGCAGCCGCGCCTTCGCGTCCATCGACAGCAGGTCGCGGCCCGCCACCTTCGCCGCGCCCGCCGTCGGCACGTCCAGGCCCGCCAGGATGTTCATGAGGGTGGACTTCCCCGAGCCGGACGCCCCCACCAGGGCCATCAGCTCGCCCTCCCGTACCAGCAGGTCCAGGCCCTGCAGGGCCTGCACCTCCACGCCGTCCGTGGTGAAGATGCGCACCAGCCGGTCGCAGGCGATCAGCGCGTCGTGCCCGTACGAGGGCCGGGCGCGCCGCGCCGTCGCCCGCTGCTCCAGGTCCGCCAGGGTCGTGTCGCTCATCGCGTGTCTCCCGCCCTCAGTTCCTTGATCGATCCGCTGCGCGACGACCACCACGCCTGCAGCCCCGCCGTCCCGGCCGTCAGCAGCACCACACCGAGCGCGGGCAGCGCCAGCGACCAGCCGTCGGCGCGCAGCACCGCGTGCTCCACGGTCACCCGCTCCATCGTCGTCAGCTCCGGCGCGGCCGCGAGCGCCAGCCGGAGCAGGTCAACGCCCGGCGCGAGCAGCAGGACCGTCGCCCAGCCGACGAGCGTCCCGCCCACCGCCGCGAGCAGCGCCTGCGGCAGCGCCTCCAGGCCGAGCAGCCGCCGGCCCTGCCGCCGCGTCAGGCCCATCGTCCGCAGCCGGGCCAGCAGCATCGTCCGCTCCGGCGCGGAGCGCACCAGCGACAGCAGCACCGCAAGACCCGCGTACCCCGCGCCCGCGCCGATCGCCGTCGCGTAGACCCGCTCCGCGCCGGTCTGCATCGGCGAGTCCACGTACACGTCGCGCTGCTCCTGCCGCAGCCGCACCGAGAAGCTCTGCGCCCGCTCCTGCACCACCGCCCGCAGCGCCGGCCCGTCGAGGCCCTTCCTCCCGGCCGTGACCAGCAGCGCGGTCGGCGGGAGGGGGCGCAGGGCGGCCCGGTCGACCAGCAGGAAGTCCGTCTCGGTGACGGCGGGGGTGCGGTCGAGCACCGCCACCACCCGCACCTCGAACTGCCCGGCGTACGAGGGGATCTCGTACGGCTCCCGGCCGAGCCGCTTCGCGACCGCGGGCGAGGCGATCACCGGCACCACCCGGTCGCCGTCGCGGGCCCGCAGCAGCCCGGCGTCGAACGCGCCGGTGCCGGTCTCCCGCGCCAGCCGCGCGTACGGGCCCGGGTCCACACCGAGGACCGTGGCGTACTTCGGGCCCGCCCCGTCGTCGAGGCGCTCGTCCGAGGCGTTCTCCGCGGTCCGCACGTCCGGCGTCAGCGGCACGCCGTACGCGAGGTGCACCGGCAGCGCGTCCTCGACGCCCGCCGAGCCGCGCACCGCCCGGTCGAGCCCGGCCGGCAGCGGCGCCGTACCGGTGGGGGAGGTGATCCGGGCGTCCGCGCCGGTCGTGAGCAGCGCGGCCCGGTCCCGGGCGTCCGCGACACCCGCGAGCACCGAGCCGCCGAACGCGGCCGTCGTCAGCGCCACCAGCAGCGCGAGCAGCGGCAGCGGGCTGTTCGCGGACGAGCGGCCCGCCCGCGCGAGCGACAGGTACCCGACCGCGCCGCGCAGCCGCGCCGCCGGGCGGGCCGCCCAGCGCAGCGGCAGCGGATACAGCCGTACGAGCACCAGCGCGGCGATCAGCGCGACGAGCACCGGGGCGGCGCTCACCAGGTGGTCGCCGGCGTCGGAGGTACCGCGCCGGCGCAGCGCGGCGACCGCCCCGGCGGCGAGCACGAGCAGCGTCAGCTCGGCGACGGCGCGGCGGCGGGACGGCCGGGCCTCGGTCAGGTCCTCCCGCGCGCCGTGCAGCCGCGGAGTGCGGTGCACGTACACCGCGCGGAGCGGCAGCGCGAGGGTCGCGACGAGCGCGACGCCCGCGGCGGCGAGGGCGGCGGGCAGCAGGCGCGCGGACGCGTCGCCGACGACCAGCACCGCGGCCAGCAGGCCGAGCCCAGCCGCCGGCACGGCGATCACCGCGGTCTCGCCGAGCAGCCGGACGCCGATGCCGGCCAGCGAGCCGCCGCGGGAGCGGAGCAGCGCGAGTTCGGCGTGGCGGCGGGCGGTGAACAGGCCGCCGGTCATGGCGAGCACGACCAGCGCCACCGTGCCCATGCCGAACGCGGCGACCGCGACGACAGGGGAGATCGCGTCGCGCATCCACGCGTGGCCGCCGACGAGTTCGTCGAGGCCGGTGCGCACGCTGGTGACCTCGCCGAGCAGGTCCCGCAGCCGGACGAGGTCGGGGCCGGTGCCGAGCGAGGCGAGCACGTCGGTCAGCGCGGACGCGTCCCGCCCGGTGAGGTGGGCGCTCGCCGGGGCCAGCCGCCAGTACACCTCGGAGCCCGCGGTGGTCCGCTGCACGGCCTCGGCCGCCTCGGGGGCGAGGAGCAGGGCGGCGTCCCAGTAGAACTCGGGCGAGTCGGCACGCGGCACGGACGCGTACACGGGGGTGTGCAGGGTGGGCTCGAACGCCCAGTACGCGCTGGTCCGGTCGTCCGGCTCGACGATCCCGGTGATCCGGATGCCGAGGGGGCGGGCGTCGTCGCCGGGTACGTGGATGACGACGCCCGGCTTGATGCGCAGGGCCTTCGCGGTGGCGACGGTGACGACGGCCTCGGGCTCGGCGCCGCCGCCCGCGAACCGGCCCGCGCGCAGGGTGCTGTGCCGCGGCACGCCGGACTGCGTGGACAGGGTCAGCTGCGGGAGCAGCTTGCTGGGCTTGGGCAGCCAGCGGTCCAGGGCGCCGACGCGCTTCGAGGTGCGCACGCCGTACGCGGAGTCGGCGGGCAGCGTCCGTACGGGCGGCGGCAGTTCGCGCAGCAGCGCGGCGTAGTCCTCGGCGAGCCGCTCGGGCGTCACCTCGTCGGCGTCCGTCCGGTCCTCGTTGAGCACCTCGACGACCCGCTTCGCGGCCGGGGCGCTCGCGACCGCGTGCCGCAGCCCCTCGGTCTCGTAGACGTCCACGGCCCGGGGCAGCGCGGCGGCCAGCAGCGCGGTGACGAGGACCAGCACCCCCACCGCACACGCCGCCCACGGCGCCACCCGCAACCGCGTCCGCACCCAGGGCGCCACGGCACCAGGCGTACGAGCCATGTCAGGCACCTCCCAGGGGACGCGGACGGGGTCGGGGGACGGGCGGGGCGGGGGCGCCGCCGGGCTCGGCCGGCGCGGGCCGCGGTGTCGCCGTGGCGAGCGGCGGCGCGGGTGGTTCCGTGATCAGTGCACGCCTCGACGGCCCCCGGGCGTCGCGACGTTCCGCGGGGCGAGGCGTGCGCGCGGTCGGTGCATCGCCTGCCGGCCGGGGTGTCATTCCGCCCCCTGGGTTCGGAGGGTCTTCGCCGGGTCCTCGCGGCGCAGGGCGATCGCGGTGACGATCAGGACGGGGACGGCCGCGACCGCGGCCAGCAGGACGGCCACCTGGCCGGGCGGGAGTTCGACCAGGACCGGGGGGACCGGGCGGGTGGCCTGGGGGGTGAGGAGGATCAGGGGGACCACCGCCCGGGTCAGGGCCGCGCCCAGGGCCAGGCCGACCAGGAGGCCGATCGCGACCAGGAGGCCCTGCTCGGCGGCGATCAGGCGGGCCAGCTGGCGGCGGGGTGCGCCCAGGGCGCGGAGCAGGCCGAACTCGGCCGCCCGCTCCCGTACCGAGCCCGCCGCGCTCACCGCGAAGCCGACCGCCGCCAGGGCCGCCGCGGCGGCCGCGACCGCCATCAGCGCGGAGCGCGGGCCGGCGCCGAGCGGGTCGCCGACGAGCTCGGCGGCGGCCTCGTCGCGGACGAGGACCTGCGCCGGGTCCATGTCCGGCAGCGCGCGCAGCGCCGCCGCGACCTCGGCGGTCCGGCCCCGTTCGGTCGCCAGCCACCACTCGTCGGGCTGCAGCGGCGGGCCGGGGGTGAGGGCGAGGAGACGGTTCGCGGACCGCAGGTCGATCAGGATCCCGCCGCCGTCGCCGGCGCCCGCCGGCACCCCGGCCTTCGCCGTGCTCGGGCCCGTCGTCGGCAGCTGCCGCACCGTCTCCGCGATCCGCACCGTCACCGTCCGCCCGGCCACCAGCACGTCCACCGTGTCGCCGCGCCGCGCCCCGGCCGCGGACAGGAACGCGTCCGAGGCCACCGCGGGCAGCGGCGCCGTCCGCTTCTCCCGGACCGGGGTGAGGCGCAGGCCGTACCCCACGACCGGGGCGTACGCGTCGGGGGCCGCGGCGGAGCCGAACCGGTAGCCGAGGTCCAGCGGTGCCGCGGCACCGGCCGACGGCTTCGGGCGCGCCGTCGAGCCGTCCCCGCCGTCCGGCGCGTCCTCCGTCAGCTGCGCGGACCAGCCGCCGAGCCGCGCGGGCACGGGCTGCGGAGCCCCGTCCGCGCGGGCCGCCGTCAGCGCCTCGACGACCAGCCGTTCCGTGCCGCCCTTGCCGTACGCGAGCTGGCCGTCGAGCTCCAGGCGGGTGAGGGTCAGCGGGCCCGCGGGCTTGTCGCGCCGGCCGTCGGCCGGTCCGCTCAGGTCGGCGGTGAGCCGGTGGACCTCGGCGTCCGCCGGGAGCGTGCCGAGGCCGCGGCTGTACGGGATGCCGTACCGGTCCTCCAGGGTGACGGTCACCCGGGGCGGCGCGTAGTGCGCGGCCGTGGACGTGAGTCGCAGGTCCAGCGTCAGCGCCTCGGCGCCGTCGGGGAGCCGGACACCGGGGGCGGCGGGTCCCGAGGGCTTCAGCGCGCCGAGGACCTCGTCGACCGAGCGGTCGCCGGCCAGGTCGCCGCGCAGCATCAGCGCGTCGCCGGCCGCGGCGTTCGCGACGTCGAGGGCGAGCACGTCCGCGGTGCGGTTCCCGCTCAGGCCCATGGTGTCGCGCAGTGCCGGGGCGACGGCCCGTACGCCGGGCAGCGAGGTGTACCGGCCGGCCTCGCCGGGGTCCGAGCCGCGGGTGCTGAGGACGCGCACGGCTGCGCCGGTGCGGAAGTCGGCCTGGTCGTTCTGGGAGCGGCCCCACGACGCGCTCTGTCCGATCGCCAGCATCCCCATCGCCACCGCGAGCACGAGCAGCAGTACCGGGCCCGCGCCGCGCAGCGGCCGGCGGCTGAACTGCCAGCCCGCGAGCGCCGCCGGCAGCCCCCGTCCGCCCGCAGCGCGCCGTTCGGCCAGCCGGGCCGCGGGCGGCAGCAGACGCAGCGTCAGGACGGTGCCGGCGAGCAGTGCGAGCGCGGGCGCGGCGACGAGCAGCGGGTCGATGCCGAGCCGGCCCTCCCGGTCGCCGCCGATCGCGCCGCCGCCCGACGCGGTGGTCTGCCGGTCGAGTTGCCAGTAGGCGACGGCCGCGACGACCAGCAGGCCGACGTCGGCCCCGGCCCGCACCGACGCGGGCAGCGCGGCCGCACGGCCCTTGCGCAGCCGGATCGTTCCGCCGCTTCCGGCGGCCAGCGCGGGCGCGACCACGGCGGCCGCGCAGCACACCGCGACCCCGGCGGCCACCAGCCACACCTGCGCGGCGGGCGTCGCGTCGAGCCGCAGCCCGGCGTCGGCGAGCGCCGCGTGCGAGCCGAGCAGCCGGGTCAGCGGGCCGGCGAGCAGCGGCGCGATAACGGCCGCGGGCAGCGCGAGCAGCGCGGCCTCCACCGCGGCCAGCCACACCAGGCGGCCACGCGAACCGCCGCGGGCCCGCAGCAGTTCCGTCTCGCCGGACCGCTCGGTGCCGAGCAGCCGGGCGACGAGCAGCAGCGCGTACGCGGCGAGCAGCACCAGCTGCACGGCCACGATCAGCAGCGTGGACCGGGCGACGAGCAGGGGCCGTTCGGCCTGCTGGAGCACGGTCGGCAGCGAGGTCTGCGCGGTGACCTGGCCGCCGCCGAACGGTCCGGCGTCGGCGGCGAGCGCCGCGGCCCCGGCGGCGGACGCGGTGCGCAGCGGCCCGATCCGGTCGGTGGTCATGGCGGTGAAGTCCGCGGTCGCCTGCCAGGCGGTGTCGCCCCGGCTGAGCCGGCCGGAGCCGAACAGCGCCTCGTCGGCGAGCAGGGGGCCGTACGTCGTGAACACCACGGTCCGTACGCCGCGTCCGGCGGCCTCGTCGAGGAGCCAGTAGGTGTCGGCGAGATCGGCGGGCCGGTAGACGCCGGTCACCCGGGCCTTCAGGGTGCGCTTCTCGTCGAGCCGGTCCGTGAGGTCGAGGACGGCCCCGGGGGCGATCCGCAGCCGCTGGGCGGCGGCCTCCGGGACGGCGACCTCGACGGCCGCCGCGGACGCGCGCGGGAAGGCACCCCGGACCAGCGTGACCCGGGAGCGGTCGAGCGCGGCCAGCCGGGTCAGGTCCGGCTCGCCGCGCCGGGCGGCCGGGTCCTGGAGACCGCGCGGCAGCGCGTACGGGCCGGAGCGCTCAAGCCTGCGCACGGTCACCGGCAGACCCTCGAAGGTCTCCCGGGCCCCGGCGCGGACGGCCTCGTCCGCCGAGGCCCTTTTGTCCGGGGGCACTTGCGCGGTGACGACGAGCGCCGAGGCGCCGGCCTCCCGGCCCTGGAGCGTGGACCGCAGCGCGGCGTCGCCGACGGAACCGGAGAATCCGGCCAGCGCGGCGAGGACGGACGTGGTCAGCAGGACGGCCAGCAACGCGGCCGAGAGCAGCAGTCCGTGCGCCCTGACGCGCAGCAGTACGAACCCCGTCACCCCGTCACCCATCCCCCCGAAGGCGTCCCCCGATGACCCGTAAACGTTCACCGGATGCTTTCAGAGGCCACGGAGGGTGGAAACCGCTTTCGCCGCGTTACGGCCCGACCTTGACGCGATCGTGACCGTTATCCGGCATCAGCTCACCGGATTCCGCCCGTCCGTGTCCGGAGCCGTACATTCAGTCAACTTTCAATCAACTCCGGTCGCCGCGCGGGACCCAGGCGTGGGTGTAGCGGGCCCCGAGGAGGCCGCCGGCGAGGGTGGCCGCGGCGCACACGAGGACGGCGAGGGCGAGGCCGCCCGCGAGGACGGGGAAGGGGGAGTTGCCGGAGGGGGCGAGGAAGGCCAGGTTGAAGGCGGCGAGCAGGCCGCCGAACGCGGTGGCCAGGAGCAGCGCGCCGACCGTCGGCAGGCCCATGCCCCACCAGGCGACACGCAGATGGAACCCGGCGCCCGAGGTGTAGCCGGCCAGCGGGCGCAGCTCCTCCGCGCGTTCCAGGAAGGCGTGCAGCAGGCCCGCCGCGCCGGTCAGGACGAGGAAGCCGAGGCCGAGGCCCGCCGTGAGCAGCACCCAGTCCGCGATCCGGGCGCGGGCCGCCGCGCCGACCGTGTACTCGGCGCCGGGGACGTGCACGTCCGTCAGCGGCAGCGTCGCGTAGGCGGCGCGCTCCACCCCGTCCACACCGCCCCGGTCCGCGGCGAGGACGACGAACGCGCCCTGCCCGGCGAGCAGTTCGGCCCGGTCCGGGGTGCCGCGGACCGTCGTCGTGCCGAACGTCGTCCAGCGCAGGGCCTCCGTCCGCGCGGTGCGGGCGGCGAAGACCCGGTCCAGCGGGACGGGGGTCCGGGGGCAGGCGTCCCGCAGCGGGGCGAGAGCGGCCAGGGTGCCGCAGTCGGCGACCACGACCGGCGGCGCCTCCTCGGTCGGATGGACCACCCGCAGCGCCCGCGCGCCCGGGTCGAGCGCGGCGAGGAAGCGGGACGCCTGCTCCGGGGTGCGGACGCCGTTCACCTCCACCAGCCGGCCGTCGAGCTGTTCGGCGAGCGCGGTCGCGTGCCGGGCGTCCGTGGTCAGCTCGCCGACCGTGATGTACGTCTGGGCCAGCAGCCCGAGCAGGACCGCGATCGCCGCGCTGCCCCGGGCCAGCGCCCGCGGGTGGGCGGCGGCCCAGCGGCTGCCGACGAGCCGGGCAGGATCACCCTCGGGCCGCCGGGTCACCGCCGCCGAGACCCGCGCGGCGGCCCGGCCCGCGAGCGGCGGCAGCCCGGCCAGCGCCAGGATCACGCCCACGCCGAACAGCCGTGCCCCCCACGCCCCGCCGAGCATCGCCCCCCACAGCGCGGCGAGCGTCCCGGAGCCGCAGATCCGGCCCGGCCACACCGACGGACGGTCGGACTCCGGACGCGGCCGCGCGCCGGCCGCCTCGCCGACCCGCAGGTGCAGGGCGGCGAACGCGCCGCAGAGCAGCGCCCAGAGCACGAGCAGCGCGAGCGGGAACGCCCAGCGGAGCGCGGTGAGATCGCGGGCGGCGATCGCGTATCCGGTGACGGGCAGGGTGAGTCCGGTGTACGCGAGGGCCGCCAGGGGCGCGCCGCCCGCCAGCACGCCCGCGGCCAGCGGGCGCAGGCAGACGCCCGCCGCGATCCTCGCCCGGACCGAGCGGCCCGCGCCGATCGCGTGCAGCACGGCGAGCCCCCGGTCCCGGTCGCGGGCCCCGAGCCGGGAGGCGACGACGAGCAGGACGCCGACGGGGAGCCCCAGCAGCGGCGCCATCAGCCAGTACAGGTCCGCCTCGGGACGGTCGAAGCCGTCGCCGATCAGGAAGTTCGCGCCGTCCGCCGGTGCGCCGAAGCCGGTGACCGGGAAGGCGTTCGGCCGGTCCGCGAGCGCGGAGCCGACGGCGGGGCGGCGGTAGACGAAGAGTTCGCCGGGGTCCTTGAGGCCGCTCGGCGCGATGACGCCGGCGAGCCGGCCGTACCGGGTGGCGGACTGCGGCAGGGCCTCCAGCAGCGCGGGTGACACGAACGCCTCGCCGGGCGCGGGCCAGCGGGACAGCCCGGGCGGCAACGGGGCCCGGTCGGCGACGGGTTCGAGGGTCACGACGGAGAACGCCCGGTCGTCCACGGTGTCCGAGCCGTCCGCCCACCGGGCGAGCGGCGCGGTCCCGGGCGCGGCGCGGACCGGGAGCCGGGCCTCGGTCCGGCTCTCGCGCGCCCCGTACACGGCGGCGTTGACCTGCACGCCCCAGACGAGCAGCGCGGCGGCGACGCCCGCGAGCAGCAGGCAGAGGGTCCGGACGAGGTGCCGCGGATCGCGCCGGTCCCCGGCGGCCCGCCGCCCGACGGCGAGCAGTTGCGCGGTCGCGCCGCGGCGGGCGCCGCTCCTCACGCGTCCGCCTCCGCCGCGCGGTCCTCCGTCAGCCGTCCCGCGTGCAGCCGCAGCCTGCGGTCGGCGCGGTGGGCCACCAGGGGGTTGTGGGTGACGGTGAGCACCGTCGTGCCGTAGCGCGCGGGGAGCGCGTACAGCAGCTCGCAGACGTCGTCGGTGGCCCGCTCGTCGAGCGCGCCGGTCGGCTCGTCGGCGAGGATCAGCGGCGGGCGGGTCGACAGCGCGCGAGCCACCGCGACCCGCTGCCGCTCACCGCCGGAGAGCACGCCCGCCGGGGAGTCGGCCACGGCGCCGACCCCCAGCTCGTCGAGGAGCCGGCCCGCGGTCTCGTACGCCTCCGTCCGCCGCGTGCCGCCGATCAGCAGCGGCAGGGCCGCGTTCTCGACGGCGCTCAGCTCGGGCAGCAGCTCGCCCGCCTGGTAGACGAAGCCGATCGTCCGCAACCGCCACGCCGCGGCCTTCGCGGGCCGCAGCGCGGCGGTGTCCGTCCCGCACACCCGGACCGTCCCGGCCGGCGCCGGGCGCAGACCGGCGAGCAGCGCCAGCAGCGTGGACTTGCCGCTGCCGCTCGGGCCGGTGACGGCGAGGGACTCGCCGGCGCGGGCGGTCAGCGTGACGTCGCGCAGCAGCGCGCGCCCGCCGAGTTCGCAGCTCAGGCCGGTGACGTCCAGGGTGGGGGAGGAGGTCATGGTCAGTAGTGCTCTTTCCAGGCGGAGCAGGAGTCGGGCGCGAAGGGGTAGTTCTCGCAGGTCTTCAGCCGGTAGACCTTCGAGCTGCCCGTGGCGCCCCAGCGGCAGTAGCCGCCGCTCTCCTCCACCCGCCCGGTGGCGCCGGACAGCCGGACGAACTCGCTGTAGACGTTGAAGCCGTCGACTTCGCGGTCGCACACCCTCACGTTCAGGTGATCGCTGCTCGTGTAGGCGAAGTCACTGCCGTGGTACACGTAGAACACGCTGCCGAAGGCGGCGTTCTGCGCGAGCAGGGCGGTGACCGTTCCCGCGGCCGCGGCGGCCGCCAGACGCATGGTTCTCCGACGCACGATGAACCTCCACAAGAAGAAGGACATCCGCCGGGTGCGGATGTCCGTTCGATGTGTTGCGATCGTGAAGGTAGTGGTGGGTGTGTGCGAGGTGTCGGATGTTGCGCGCCGTTGACCGGAACACGACCAAGGGTGACCGAAATGTAGTCAACCCTTCACGGAGTGTGGCTTCTCAGTTCTCCGTGTTGACCATGGAGGCCGCGGCGTACGTGAGGTAGTTCCACAGCTGCCGCTCGTGCTCCTCGGCGAGCCCCAGCTCGTCGACGGCGTCGCGCATGTGCCGCAGCCAGGCGTCGTGCGCCGCCCGATCGACCGTGAACGGGGCGTGCCGCATCCGCAGCCGCGGGTGCCCGCGGTGCTCGCTGTACGTGCGGGGGCCGCCCCAGTACTGCATCAGGAAGAGCGCCAGACGCTCCTCGGCGGGGCCGAGGTCCTCCTCCGGGTACATGGGACGCAGCAGCGGGTCCTCCGCCACGCCCTGGTAGAAGCGGCGGACGAGGCGCCGGAAGGTCTCCTCGCCACCCACCTGCTCGTAGAAGGTCTGCTCCTGAAGTGTGCCGCGCGGAATCTCCATCACCGTTCCATGGTCTCAGACCGCCCGGCCGAGGACCGGGGGCCTAGGACCCCACCCCTCCGGCCCCGGGCGTCCGGGCCCGGACGCACGACGTCCCGGGGCCGTGTGCACGGCCCCGGGACGCGAGTACGGCCCGGCGCTCAGCCGCGGCGGATCGTGATCGTCGTCCAGGCGCCCACGTGCACCCGGTCGCCGTCCTGCAGCGGGATCGGCACGTACGGCTGGATCGGCTCCTCCGCGCCGTTGACCGTGGTGCCGTTGGTGGAGTTCTGGTCCACCACCGCCCACGAGCCGTCCGGCTGCGACACCAGCACCGCGTGCTGGTGCGAGACGCCCGGGTCCTCCGGCGGCACCGACAGGTCGATGTCCGGGGACTCGCCCGTCGAGTGCCGGCGGCGGCCGATCGACACCTGGTTGCCCACCAGCGGCAGATGCTGCTCGGGGGAGTACGCGGGCAGGTTCAGGCCCGACGCCTCCGGGCCGCTGCGCTGCATCATCGCCAGGAAGTACTCACGGTCCGGACCGACCACCGCGGTCCAGCCCGCGCCC
Source organism: Streptomyces solicamelliae (assembly GCF_045348655.1). Taxonomy (NCBI): domain Bacteria; kingdom Bacillati; phylum Actinomycetota; class Actinomycetes; order Kitasatosporales; family Streptomycetaceae; genus Streptomyces; species Streptomyces solicamelliae. Next base: position 2,394,511 of record NZ_CP160404.1, on the reverse strand, counting down.
TGCATCCCCGGGCCGGGGAACGGCGGCTGCTGCTGGACGCCCGGCGGAGGCCCGCCGAGCGGACCGCCCTGCGGCGGCATCGGCGGCTGACCGCCCTGGAACTGCGGGGCGTGCGGCTGCGGCGGCGCCGGCGGCGCGTGCTGCGCCTGGGGAGCCTGCGGCGCCTGCGGAGAGGCGGACTGGGCGTGCGACGGCGGCGGCAGCATCCAGTCGTCCGCGCCCGGCACCGGCGGCTGCTGCGGACCGGGCGGGGGCGGCGGCGGACCCTGCTGCAGGAACGCCGGCGGGGCCGGCGGACCCGGCTGCGGACCGGGACCCGGCATCTGCGGGCCGGGCGGCATCGGCGGACCGGCCTGCGGACCGGGACCCTGCGCACCGAGACCCTGCGGACCAGGACCCTGCATGCCCTGGCCCAGCGGGCCGGGGTCCTGCATGCCGAGACCGCCCTGCGGGCCGGGACCCTGCGGACCCGGGCCGGGCGGCGGCGGGCCGGGCTGGTTGAAGGCAGGCGGGGGCGGCGGCCCGGGCTGGCTGAAGGCCGGCGGGGGCGGCGGCGGGCCCTGGTGCTGCGCGGGGTCGCCGGAGAGCGGCTCGGCCGGCCGGTTCATCTGCGAGGGGCGCGAGCCCTGGTAGTCGAACGGGTCCGGCGGCCGCTGACCCTGCGGTCCCGGCGGCGGCATCTGCGGACCCGGACCGGGGCCGGGGCCCGGGGCCGGACGGCTCGGGCCGGGGCCGGCCTGGAAGCCGGGCGGCAGGTTCAGACCGGGCGGCGGGCTCGGCATCCCCGGCGGCGGGCCGGCCGCACCGGGCGGCGCGACGGGCGTGTACGAGGTCGCCGTGTTCGTCAGGAAGTTCCAGCGGCACTCCTCGCAGAACGGGGCCATGGCCTCGCGCGGGGTGCGGCACTGCGGGCAGAGCTCCGCCTGGGCGGTGGCGTTCGGGTCGCCGGGTCCCGGGTACCCGTACCCGGGCGCCGGCGGCGGTGGGGGCGGCACGGCACCCGCAGGCGCGCCCGCCCCGGCCATGCGATGGCCGCAGACCTCGCACCAGTCGTCGGAGACCGACTGGTGTCCGTTCGGGCAGGTCGGCATGTCGGTGCTTCCCCCTCTCGTCGTCCGGCCCCTGTGGCCGGGCTACTTCTTCACTGCTGCTTTGCTGCTACTTCTTGACGCGAACCGTCTTGGTGGAGCGGGTTTCGAGAGTCATCTCGTCCGCTTCCGCGACCTTCGCCTTCAAACGCACAGTACCGGTCGCCGCGTCGACGACGTCCACCACCTTCGAAAGCAGTTTCGCGGTGTCCGTGTTCCCCGAGGCGGCCGCGAGCTGCACCGCACGGCCCAGTTTCGCGGTCGCCCCGCCGAAATCGCCCGCTTTGCGGGCGTCGAGTCCCTGCTGGATCGCCTGGGCGAGTTCCGCCTGCCCCGTGTAGTGGGCGACCTGCGGGTTGATCGCGGTCGACGCGGCCATGTCGTCCGTCCACACCGCCCGGATCAGCCCGTGGGAGAGGGTCTCCGGCGCGCCGCCCGCCGGGTCGGGGCGGATCAGCGAGACCCGGGCGGCCAGCATCTCCTGGCCGACGGCGGCCTCGGGCACCCGGACGCAGACGTGGTAGTCGCGGGACTCGTCGCCCCAGGAGCCGGTCGGGTAGTCGCCGGCCCGCGGACCGGCCTCGGTGCGCCGGGCCGTCAGGTCCTCGACGGTCGGGGCGACCTGCTTCACGTACCGGATCTCCGTGCCGACCGGGGTCCACAGACGCAGCGTCACGTCCGCGACCTCCTTGCCCATCGCGGCCTCCATCATCCGCGTGAAGTCGGCGGCGAGACCGGACGGGTCGGCGACGATGTCGGCGGTGCCGAGGAGGGCCGAGGCGATCCCGGTGACCTCCTTGACCTCCCAGTCCGTGCCGACGCCGCGGGCGTCGCAGGTGAAGCGGCCCGCGCAGGCGTCGAGGGCGGCCTGCAGATCGGCCGGGGTCTCGTGCTCGTTTCGGCCGTCGGTGAGCAGGATGCCGTGCCGGATCGGCGCGCCGCCGCCGGAGAGCAGCCGGTCCGCGAGGCGCAGCCAGGTGCCGATCGCGGTGCCGCCGCCGGCGGAGAGCCGGCGCAGCGCCTCCTTGGCCTCGGCACGGGTCCGGTCGCCGGCGACGGCCAGCGCGCCGCCGCCCGGGTAGACCTCCTTGGCCACGTGCGTCCCGGCGACCACGGCGAACGCGACGCCGTCGCGCAGGGTGTCCACGGCGGCGGCCGTCGCCTCGCGGGCGTTGCGCATCTTGGTCGGCGGGTAGTCCATGGAGCCCGAGCAGTCGACCATGACGACGACCGCGGCGTCGGGCGCGTCCGGGTCCGTACGGGGCTGCGGCACGCCGGCGCCCAGCGTGCCGCCGCTGGTGCCGCCACCGGTGGCGGTGACCGTCACGATCGCGTTGACCTCGCGCCCGCCCTCCGGCAGGTACTCGTTCTGGTACACGTCCACCGAGAAGTGCGGCACGTTCGATTTGGAGAAGTTGGCCATCGGTTCGGCTCCTGTGGACGAAGGCTCGGGCTACGCGGTGGGGCTGCCGCCGACGGCGCCGCTTGCCGATCCTGCCCCCTCGTGCGGCACGGCGAACGGCACCAGCGCCACTGTTACGTTGTCGTGCCCGCCGCCGTCCAGGGCGTGGCCCACGAGCACCTGCGCGGCGTGCAGCGGACGGCCGGCGGCGTCCGCCGGCAGGACCCGCGCCATCTCCTCGGCGGCCTCCGCGTAGTTCCACAGGCCGTCCGTGCAGACCACGACCACACCGGGGCGGTCCGGCTTGAAGGCGGCCGTGTGCGGCTCCAGCTCGTACGCGTCCGCGCCGAGCCAGCCGGTGATCGCGTGGGCGCGCTCGTCCGCGTACGCCTCGGCCTCGTTCATCAGGCCCGCGGCGACCATCTGGGCGGCCCAGGAGTCGTCCTCGGTGAGCCGGGCGGGCGGGGCGGAGCGGTCGTCCGGCACCCAGTACGCGCGGCTGTCGCCGACCCAGCCGACCACCAGGAGTCCGCCGGTCACCACGGAGCCGACGATGGTGCAGGCCGGCGCGTTGCGGTGCGGGTCGTGGTCGCGGGCCGAACCGGGCTCCTCCGCGAGGGAGTTGACCGCGTCGGCGGCGGCCACGATGGCCTCCAGCATGGCCTGCTGGGGGTGGGTGCCGCGGGGCAGCGCGGCGAGCAGCGACGCGTTCGCGGCGGTCGCGGCGGCGGCGGAGGCGTCGTCGGGGCGGGTGGCGGAGGAGACGCCGTCGCAGACGATCGCGACGGCGGCGGGGGAGCCGTCGGGCAGCGCGGCCGACGACACGGCGAACGCGTCCTCGTTGCGGTGGTGCCGCAGCCCGCGGTCGCTGACCGCGGCCACGCAGTCGAGCTCCCGCTCCATGTGGTCCCGCTCGCGGGGCTGGGCGTGCCCGCAGTTCTCGCAGTACCCGTCGGTGTCGACGCGGCCCGCGCGGCAGGCCACGCACACCTTGACCTGCGCGGCGGCGGCCGCCACGCGCGGGTCGGGGGCGGCGAGTTCGTAGTCCCCGCCTTCCTGCCCGGCGGCGGAGGCCCCGTCGTGCCGCACGGCGTCACCGGCCGCCGCCCACGGCTCGCCCCCGGCGGGGGGAGCGGGCACGGGCGACGGGCCGTCGGCGGAGGGGGAGGCGGGCGTGGGGCCGTCGGCGGAAGGGCCGGTGGGCGTGGGGCCGTCGGCGGCCGGGTCGGCGGGGCCGTGCGGCGCGGGGATGCCTACCGCGAGGCCGCCGGCCGCCTGGTCGACGGGCGCGGGGGCGGTGGGGTCCGCGGTCGCGAGTCCGTCCGCCCCGTCGGCGGCGGCGTCCGCCGAGTCGTCGGTCGCCAGGGCCGCGGAGCCGTCCGGGCCGGGACCCACGCCCGTCACACCCGTGCCTCCGGCGACGGCCTGCGCCGCGCGCGAGCCGCCGGGCACGCTGAGGCCGTTCCCGCCCGTCGTGCCCGCCGCCGTGGGCAGGTCGCCCGGGTGCTGGGTCTGGGTGGAGAGGTCGCGGGGGGCGGGCGCCGGCCAGGTCGCCGGGGGCTCGGAGCCCAGGGCGATCGTGGGGCGGTCCGCCGCCGGCTCCGGCTCCGTCAGCGCATGGCCGCAGGCTCCGCAGAAACGATCAGTCGGGTCCAGCGGCTCGGCACAGCCGGGGCACGCGGAGAGCCGGTGCTCGGGATTCCGGTCGTTCATCATCACACCCACGTCCGGGGGCGGAGGCGGTTCGCCCGCTCCACCAGTTCGATCCTCTCCTCGCCCCGCTGAGCGAGCCGGGCGAGCACCCGGTACGAGCGTTCCAGGCCGAAGCGCAGTCCCCGCTCGTCCAGTTCGCTGCCGAGCAGCAGCGTCCGGCCGGGGGGAGCTCCGGGACTTCCGGAGAGTACCCAGTCCAGTGCGGTACCGAGGACCTCCGTCGACAACCGTTCCCGCCGCACCGCGTCGAGACCGAACCCCTGCAGGGCCGAGACCTGGGCCGCGGCCGCCGTCAGATCGGCGGCCAGCGGGTCCTGCGGGGCGCGCCGGCGCAGCCGGGCCCGTACCGCCGCGACCCGCGCCGCCGTGTAGTGGATGGAGGCCTCCGGCACCGACTCCAGCGTGCGCACCGCGCCCACCCGGTCCCCGGCCGCCAGCTGCACCCGTGCAAGGCCGAACGCCGCACTCACGTACGAGGGGTCGGTCGTCCACACCAGGCGGTAGTACTCCGCCGCGTTGTCCAGCTGCCCCAGCACCTCCGCGCACACCGCGAGCGCCAGCTTCGGCGCCGGCTCGCCGGGGAACGCGTCGTACACCGCGTCGAACGACAGCGCCGCGTTCTCGTCGTCGCGGGTCGCCAGCGCGACGACGCCGCGGTACCAGACCACCCGCCAGTCGTCCGGGTGCTGCTCCTCCAGGACCGCGAGCGCCCGTCCCGCCTGGGCGAGTTCGCCCATCTCGAGCAGCGCCCGCAGCTCGCGCAGCCGCAGCTCCAGGGACGGCGCGGGCGCCGCGGCCAGCGCGGTGATCAGCTCGGCCGGGGCGGCGGCCATCAGACCGGCCAGGAACCCGGCGTTCGGGTCGCCCGGGTCCACCCGCGGCACCGGCAGCGCCAGCGAGGTCGCCCGTACGTCGAGCGGCGCCAGGTACGCCCCCGGGATCCCGGTGGCCGGGCCCGGGACGGCCGTCGCCGCACCCGTCGGCTTCGTACCGCCGCCGAACAGGCCGAACAGGCCCGTCGGCACCTCCCGCGCCCCGAGCGCCGACACGTCGCCGGCCGACTCCGCGAACAACTCCGTGTCCGTCACCCGCAGTTCCGCGCCGAACAGCGTCGACAGCGCGGGCCGCGGACGGCCGGACTGCAGCGCCACGACCTCCCGGAGCACACCCGTCAACTGCTCCGCCATCTCCTGCGCGGAGGCGAACCTGCGGGCCGGGTCCGGGTCGGTCGCCCGTACCAGGAAGCGGTAGAAGGACTCGTACGTCCGGAACACCTCGATGTGCCCGGGGTCCGGCAGCGAGTCCGCGAAGATGTTGGTGTAGCCCTGGAAGTCGAAGGTCAGCACCGCGAGCGTGCGCGCCACGGTGTACAGGTCGCTGGCCACCGACGGGCCGAGCTCGGCGACCTCCGGGGCCTGGTAGCCGACCGTTCCGTAGATCGCCGACTCGTCGTCGTCCATGCGGCGCACCGCGCCCATGTCGATCAGCTTGAGCTGGTCCTCGGTCTGGATCGCGTTGTCGACCTTGAAGTCGCAGTAGAGCAGGTTCCGGCTGTGCAGGTGCCCGAGCGCCTCCAGCGCCTCGATGCCGTACGCGCACGCCTGCTCGACCGGCAGCGGATCGCGCCGGCCGTCCGCGCCGCGGCGGGCGTTGGCGATCTCCTTGAGCGACTTGCCGCCGACGTACTCCATGACGATGTAGCCGTCGAGGGAACCGGTCCGCTGGTCGAGGTGCTCGACGAAGTTGTAGATGCGGACGATGTTGGAGTGCTCGATCTCCGCGAGGAAGCGGCGCTCCGATATGGCGGCGGCCATCGCGTCCTGGTCGCCGGTGTCGAGCAGGCCCTTGAGCACCACCCACCGGTCGGAGACCGCGCGGTCCACCGCGAGGTAGATCCAGCCGAGGCCGCCGTGCGCCAGACAGCCCGCCACCTCGTACTGGCCGCGCACGATGTCGCCGGTGCGGAGCTTCGGCACGAACGAGTACGGGTGGCCGCACTTGGTGCAGAAGCCCTCGGTGCGGCCCGGCCGGTCGCCGCGTGCCCGGCCCACCGGGGCGCCGCAGTCGGAGCGCGAGCAGAATCGCTTCCGCTCCGGGACCTCGGGGTTCGCCATCACCGCGGAACGCGGGTCGGGGCGCGGGATCTCGGGGATCGCGACCAGGCCCGCGCCCAGCCGGTTCCGGCCGGACTGGCTCGCGGACGAGCCGGAGCTGCGCACCGAGACCGAGCGGGCCGTGCTCGCGCCGGAGAGCGAGCGGGAGAGCCGGCCCGAGACGGAACGGCGCGAGGTCGAGGACCGCGAGGAGCGGGCGGACGGGGCGGAACTCCGCGACGAGGAGCGGGAACTGCTCGACGAGCCCGAGCCCTTGCCGGGGACGGCCACGCCGGTCGGCGTGGACTGCAGCAGCCCTTCCCCGGGCTCTCGGCTCCGCTCGAGCAGGGGAGACCCCGGTGGCGGCAGGACCGGCGCCAGCCCGCAGGTGTCGCAGTACAGCTCGCCGCCGCCCATGTCCTCGTACGCGCCCGCGCAGCCCGGCCGCTGACAGGACGCCCCGGCGGCGCCGGAGGCCCCGACCGCCTGCGCAGCCGGACCGGCCGTGTTGGTTCCGGCGGCCTGGCCCGTCGCACCGGTACCGGCAGCGGCTGCCTGGCCCGTCGCGTGCGGCGTGCCCGTGGGACCGGTCGCGCCCGGCGCGCCGGTGCTCGCCGTCTGCGGCACTCCACCCGGCGGCAGGACCGGCGCCAGCCCGCAGGTGTCGCAGTACAGCTCGCCGCCGCCCATGTCCTCGTACGCCCCGCCGCAGCCCGGCCGCTGGCAGGACGCGCCCGCCGCCTGCGGTGCGTAACCGCCGCGCCGCGCCGACTGGTTGGTCGCCTGGCTGTGCGGACCGCCCACCGCGCCCGTCGGCACTCCGCCCGTCGGCACCCCGCCCCCGTTCGTTCCGGTCTCGCTCATCGTGTTCCCCTCGCGTCGCCCGGCCCGGTCAGGACCTCGGCCGCCGCCTGCTGGTAGCGGAGCACCGCCTGCTCGGCGACCCGCAGGTCGCAGGGCGCGCTCCACAGCATCCGGCGGGCCGCGTCGTACCGCTCCACGAGGACCGGGTCCTCCGCCCATCCGAGCCGGGCCACCTTCGCCTTGTACGCGTCGAGGCGGCCGCGCAGTTCCGCGCGGACCGCGAGCGGCGCGGTGACCGCCGTCAACGACGCGCGGGCCCGCTCCAGTTCGTTGTCGGCCTCCCGCTCCAGGGCCTCCAGGAGCGGCGAGAGCCGGTGCCACTGCGCGTGCCGGCGGTACTCGGCCGCCGCGACGAGCCGCTCCTGCAGCGCGGTCGGCGGTCCGCTGACCGCCGGCACCTCCGAGGCGGCGATCTTCGCGAGCACCTCGCCGCGCGCCGCCCGTGCCTCCGCCAGCGTCCGGTCCGCCCGGGACAGCACGTCCCGCAGCCGCAGCAGCCGCTCCTCGGAGTCCTGCCGCACCGCGAGGACCGCCTCGATCTCCCGGCGCACGTCCTCCAGGGCGAGGGCCGCCCGGTCGTACCGCTCGGTGTCCGGCCGTCCGCCGCCGGGCGCCGAACTCCCCGCCGCGGGCTGCCAGAAGGCCAGCGGATCGGACACCACCTGCTCGCGCAGCCCGGTCAGCTCGGCCGTGATCGCCTCCAGCTCGTCACCGGCCGGATGCTCCCCGGGGCGCACCCCGACGGAGTGCGCCAGCGAACGGGTCCGCCCCAGCTCGGCGGCGAGCAGATCTATCCGCGCGGGCAGCGCCGACCAGACCGCGTCGGCGGTCACGACCATGTCGAGCGAGCCCGCGTACAGCTCGTTCATCCGGTCCACCAGGCCCTCCAGCGTGAACCGTTCGCTGAGCGCCGCGCCGCCGCCGACCACCACGCTCTCGCCGCGCAGCCGGTCGGTCAGCTCCACCAGGTCGTCCTGCCCGGGCCAGCGCCGCCGGGCGCGCAGCTCACGCGTCTCGTGCAGGGCCGCGGTGTACGCGTCGAAGTACGCCCAGAGCAGGGTGATCGTCCGCTCGGTGGAGCTCCACCGCTCCTGGGTCGTCCCGGTCAGCCGGGCACCCTCGAGCAGCCGTCGGCCCGCGTGGTCCTGGAGCGCGAGGAGCGAGTCCTCGATCGCCTTGTGCTCCGCGCCGAGCCGCCCCAGCGCACGGTCCACCTCGTCCCGGTCCATCACCGGCCCAGGAGGTCCCGCGACGCCCATCGATCACCTCTCCGCTCGTGCCGTCGCCTGTCGTCGTTCCCGCGCCGCCCCCGTGTGCGCACCCGGCTCAGCCGCTCTTGTACTTCGGCGCGGGCGGTCCGGCGATGCCGGGCAGGTCCGCCTTCAGCCACTTCTCGTACGCCGCGGTCCACGGGCCCTGCCGGTACTGCACGAGTACCTGGTTGACCCGGCGCACCAGGTCGTCGTTGCCGAGCTTGGCGGCCACCCCGTAGTACTCGGTCGTGAAGGGCTTGCCCTTGAGCTGGACGGCCGGGTCCTGCGCGGCCTGGCCGGCCGCCAGCGCGTTGTCGGTGACGACCGCGTCGACCTCGCCCATCTGGAGCCGGGCCAGGCAGTCCAGCTGGTTGGGCACGGTCAGCAGGTCCGGGTCGGCGGGGCCGCCGTCGCCCAGGTCCTTGTACACCGCGCCGAACGACTTCTGCTCCAGGGCCTCGTACGCCGTGGAGCCCTCGGCCGTGCACACCCGCTTGCCGGCCAGCGAGGTGTCGTAGCCGGTGATCGTGGACGTCTTCGGCGCGAGCACCTGCTGCCCGGCCTGGAAGTACGCGGTGGAGAACGCGACCTGTTCGATCCGCTTGCAGTTGATGGTCATCGTGCGGACCACCAGGTCGACCTTGCCGGTCTCCAGCGCGGCGATCCGCTGGTTGGTCGGGATCGCCCTGAAGACGATCTTCTCCTCGTCGCCCAGGAGGTCCTTGGCGATGGCCCGGGCCAGATCGATGTCGAAGCCCTCGAGGGTGCGGTTCGTCGGGTTCCGGTAGCCCCAGCGGTAGCTGCTCTGGTCGACGCCCACGACCAGCCGGCCGCGCGCCTTGATCGCGGCGACGGCCGGTCCGTCGGCGGTCGACGGGGTGAGCGAGGCCTCCGGGTCCTGGCAGGCGGCCTCGGCCCGCACCTGCACGCCCGTGCCCACGCCCGGTCCGGTGACCTGCGACGGCGTACGGTCCGCGGCGCCGGAGTGGGACAGCGGGCCGAGGGTGAGCGCGGCGGTCAGGCCGCAGGCGACGGCCATCGCGCCGACCCCGCCCCAGCCCCTGAACCGGCCGGCGAGACGGGCCGCCGCCCGCCGTCCGCGCCCTGTGACGTCCGTCAACTCTCCCCCTCTCACCGGTACTCCGACAGTCTGCGGTTGATGCCCATGATGGCCCCCACCGCGCCGAGCACGGCCAGCATGCCCGCGCCGAGGGGGAGAGCGGTGAGCGCGCCCCGGCCGTCCGAGGCGGAGCGGGTGAACTCGGCCTGCTCGCGGTCGAGCGCCTGCTTCAGCAGGGCGTCGACCTGGTCGAAGGACCGCCCGGTGGAGTCGTCCCGGCCGATGACCAGGTTCAGCGCGCCCTCGTAGTCGCCGGCGTCGTCGGTGGCGCGGGCGACGGAGTGGCGCTGCTTCCAGTGGGCGACCGTCTCCGACGCCTTGTCCACCAGCGCGCGGCCCGCGTCGTCGTCGGCGAGCTCGCGGGCCTCGGCGAGCGCGGTGGACAGCGCCTTCATGCCGGCGTTGTGCTCGGTCTCGTACTTGTCGTTCTTGCCGTCGTCGGTGAGCACCGCGCCGCGCGCGACCAGCGTCAGGTTCTCGTTGGCGCGTGCCTTCAGGGAGTTGATGCGGGCGGAGGTGAGGACCTGCAGCGAGTTCTGGCCGTGCTCGCGGGCGTTGTTCAGTTCGGCGCGGGCGACGGTGTGCCCGACGGTCAGCCACAGCAGCACCACCAGGGACGCGGCCGTCGCCGCGAGCAGGCCGTGGTTCAGGACACGGTGGGTGCGCAGGTAGTTGCGGCGCTGCACGGCGGCGAGCGCGAGCAGCGCCACCAGGCCGAGGGCGAGCGAGAGGTACGGCAGCGCCCGCGCCTCCTCGTCGTCGGCGTGCAGCCGGGCGGTCTCCGCCGCGTACAGCCGCTCGGCGGCGGGCAGCAGTTGGGTGGCCATGGTCTGGTTCGCGTAGCGCAGGTAGGCGCCGCCCAGCGGCAGGCCCTGGCGGTTCGCGGCGCGGGCGCGCTCGATCAGGCCGGTGTAGCGGGGGAGATGCTCCCCCAGGGTGGCTATCTCGCGGGTCGACTCGACGGAGCCCTCGGTGTTCGCCGCGGCCTTCACCAGCAGGCGGGAGGCGGTCGCGATGTCGTCCGCGTACCGCTTGCGGACGTCGGCGGGCTCCGTCGCGCCGGCGAGGAAGCCGCTCGCGGCGGCGGTGTCGGCGTCGGCGAGGGAGCGGTAGATGCTCGCGGCGTCGGCGCTGAGCGGCTGGCTGCGGCTGACGACGTCGTCGGCGGAGGTGGCGCGGGCGGAGATCTCGTACGCGGTGACCGCGCCGAACGCGACGACGAGAACGGCCAGGACGGCGCCGATGATCTGAAGCCGGCCCGGCTCGGTGGTCGCCGCACGGCGCAGCCGCGCGCGGCCCTCGGCCCAGGCCCCGACGGGCCTCTCCGGCCCCTCGGGCGGCAGCCCGGGCGGCGCCGCCTGCGCGGGCACGGCGGGCGGCCGGGACTGTCCCTCCAGTCCCGGCGCCGGCGCGGCGTGCGCGTTCGGCGGGTATGTCACGTGACCTCCCCCTCGGTCGCCGATCTCGGCCACCCGGCCAGCAGTATGGCCGCAGTGGCCCCACCCGCACACCGGGAATGACTCGATCTTGTTCCTATCGTGCCCCCTAGGAGAACACGAAGGACGCCCGAGACTGGTTCCCCGACCGGCGCGAACTGGCGTACACACGCCACCCGGGCGGCCCGCTACCCCCTCCTGTACCGCTCCCGCAGCCGGGTCGCCGCCCCCGCGTCCGCGCCGACGCGGTCCAGGCCCAGGAGGGCCGCGCCGAGGACCGGAGGGGCAGTCACCACACGGAGCGTGGCCTTGGGGGCCTTTTCGGCCAGGAGCTCGGCGATCCGGGCGTCCAGGTCCGGGTGCCGGGCGGCCAGGACGCTGCCGCCCAGGACCACCGGGACCTCCTCGTCCAGCAGGTCCAGGCGGCGCAGGGCCACCGTCGACAGGGCCACCACCTCGTCCGCGAGCCGGTGGACCAGGCCGAGGGCGATCGGGTCGCCCGCCCGCGCCACCGCGAAGAGCACCGGCGCCAGTTCGTGGCGGCGCGCCGCCGGGACACGGCCCAGGTGCAGCGCCTCGATCAGCGCGTACATCGTCGGCAGCCCGAAGTGCCCGGGCAGCGCCCGCACCAGCTCCGTCGGCTCCCCCCGCCCGTCCTCCGCCCGCGCCGCGAACCACAGCGCCTCCTCCGCCAGACCGCCCCCGCCGCCCCAGTCCCCGGAGATCCGGCCGAGCGCCGGGAAGCGGGCGGTCCGGCCGTCCGGCAGCATGCCCACGCAGTTGATACCGGCCCCGCACACCACCGCCACGCCCCGCGGCTCGTCCACCCCGGCCCGCAGGAGCGCGAACGTGTCGTTGCGGACCTCGGTCGTCCCCGCCCAGCCGCGCCGCTCCAGCGCGGCCGTCAACTCGGCCTCCTCGACCGGCAGATCCGCGTTGGCGAGACAGGCCGAGACATGCGCCGCGTACGGCGGACCGCCGGGCGGACCGCCCGGCCCCGCCTCCCGCGCCGCCTCCGCGACCGCCGCGGCCAGGACGTCCACGGCCGCCTCGACGCCGACCACCGGCGGCTGGAACCCGTCGCCGCGCGCGGCCCCGAGGACCGAGCCGTCCGCGCCGACCAGCGCCACGTCCGTCTTGCTGTTGCCGGCGTCGATCGCCAGCACCGCCGCCTTCACCGGTGCGTTCACGCCCACGCCAGGTGCTCCCGGTTGTGCGCGAGGAGCCGGTCGGTGAGCCCCTCGGCCGCCGCGTACTGCCCGACCAGCGGATGCGCGAGCAGCGCCCGGAAGACCCGCTCCCGCCCGCCGCGCAGCGCCGCGTCCAGGGCCAGGTCCTCGTACGCGGTGACGTGCGCGACCAGCCCCGCGTACAACGGGTCGAGCGGCGCGACCGGCAGCGGCGCCGCCCCCTTCGCACCGACCGCGGCCTGCACCTCGATCACCGCGTCGTCCGGCAGGAACGGCAGCGTGCCGTTGTTGGACGTGTTGACCACCTGGTACGGCGACCCTCCTCCGCCCAGCAAAGACGCCGCGAGGTCCACGGCCGCCTCCGAGTAGTACGCCCCGCCCCGCTTGGCCAGCAGCGCCGGCTTCTCGTCGAGCGCCGGATCGCCGTACATCGCGAGCAGCTCACGCTCCATCGCGGCGACCTCGGCGGCCCGGGACGGCTTACGGCCCAGTTCCCGTACGACCTCGTCGTGCAGGTAGAAGTACCGCAGGTAGTAGGAGGGGACGACGCCGAGCCGGTCCACCAGCTCGCGCGGCATCCTCAGGTCCGCGGCGACGGCCTCGCCGTGCTCGGCGAGCAGCCGGGGCAGCACGTCCGCGCCCTCGGGCCCGCCGAGCCGTACCCCGGTCTCCCAGGTCAGGTGGTTGAGCCCGACATGGTCGAGATGGACCTCGGCCGGCGCGACGCCAAGGAGCTTCGCGAACTTCCGCTGGAAGCCGATCGCCACGTTGCACAGCCCGACCGCCTTGTGCCCGGCCCGCAGCAGCGCGCGGGTGACGATCCCGACCGGGTTGGTGAAGTCGATGATCCAGGCGTCCGGACTGGTCCGGCGGACCCGTTCGGCGATGTCCAGGACGACCGGCACGGTCCGCAGCGCCTTGGCGAGCCCGCCCGCCCCGGTGGTCTCCTGCCCGACGCAGCCGCACTCCAGCGGCCAGGTCTCGTCCTGCTCGCGGGCCGCCTGCCCGCCCACCCGCAGCTGCAGCAGGACGGCGTCCGCGCCCTCCACGCCGGCGTCGAGGTCGGCGGTGGTGACGATGCGCCCCGGGTGGCCCTGCCGGGCGAAGATCCGCCGGGCGAGCCCGCCCACGAGGTCGAGCCGCTCGGCGGCCGGGTCGATCAGCACGAGTTCGGTGACGGGAAGGGTGTCGCGCAACCGCGCGAAACCGTCGATCAGTTCGGGGGTGTAGGTCGAGCCGCCCCCTACGACAGCCAGCTTCATGATGTCCGAATCAGCCCTTCACTCCGGTCAGTGTGACTCCCTCGACGAACGCCTTCTGGGCGAAGAAGAACACGACGATCACAGGGGCCATGACCAGCACGGTCGCGGCCATGGTCAGGTTCCAGTCGGTGTGGTGCGCGCCCTTGAAGGACTCCAGTCCGTAACTCAGCGTCCAGGCCGCCGGGTTCTCGGACGCGTAGATCTGCGGCCCGAAGTAGTCGTTCCAGCAGAAGAAGAACTGGAACAGCGCGACGGCGGCGATGCCCGGCTTCGCCATCGGCAGCACGACCCGCAGCAGTGTGCGCAGTTCGCCGCAGCCGTCGATGCGGGCCGCCTCGATGTACTCGTCCGGGATCGTCAGCAGGAACTGCCGCAGCAGGAAGATCGAGAACGCGTCGCCGAACGCCAGCGGGACGATCAGCGGCCACAGCGTCCCGGACAGGTCCATCTGCTTCGCCCAGAACAGGTACATCGGGATGATGACGACCTGCGGCGGCAGCATCATCGTCGCGACGACCAGCATCAGCGCGAGCCGCTGCCCGCGGAAGCGGAACTTGGCGAGCGCGTACGCGACGGGCACGGACGACAGCAGGGTGAGGACGGTGCCCAGCCCCGCGTACAGCAGGGTGTTGCGCCACCACGTGAGGAAACCCGGAGTCTCGACGACACGGGTGTAGTTGCTCCACACCCAGGTGTCCGGGAGGAGATCCCGGGTGAGCGCCTGCTGGTCGCTCATCAGCGAGGTCAGCAGCACGAAGACGAACGGCAGCACGAAGAACAGCGCGGCGGCGACGCCGAGCGCGTGCACGCCGATCCAGTGCAGCAGGGCGGTACGGCGGGCGGCACGGGCGGCGCGGCCGGCGGCGGTGGGCGCGACCGGTCTTTCGACGGCAACGGTCATGAGGTGGGGGTCACCTGCCTGGATCCTGGAGGAGCCCTCCCCGCCGCCGCATCAGCAGCGCGGTGAAGGCCGTCGCGAGGGCGAAGAGGACGAGGGCGAGCACACACGCGGCCCCGTAGTCGAAGCGCTGGAAGCCCAGGTTGTACACGAGCTGGGGCAGGGTCAGCGTGGACTTCTCGGGGTAGCCCGGCTCGAACTGCTGGCCGCTGTTGCCGATGATCCCGGAGGCGACCTTCCCGGCCACCAGGGGCTGCGTGTAGTACTGCATGGTCTGGATGACGCCGGTGACCACGGCGAACAGCACGATCGGCGAGATGTTCGGCAGCGTCACGTACCGGAACCGCTGCCAGGCCGAGGCCCCGTCCAGCTCCGCCGCCTCGTACTGCTCCTTCGGCACGTCGAGCAGCGCCGCCATGAAGATCACCATCAGGTCGCCGACGCCCCAGACCGCGAGCGCGGTCAGCGCGGGCTTGGACCAGTCCGGGTCCATGAACCATCCGGGCGCCGGGAGGCCGGCGTCGGCGAGGAGTGCGTTGACGGGTCCGGTGCCGGGGTTGAGCAGGAAGACGAAGGCGAGGGTGGCGGCGACGGGAGGCGCGAGGTAGGGCAGGTAGAAGAGCGTCCGGAAGAGATTCGTCCCCGTCTTGATCTTCGTGACGAGCAGCCCGACACCGAGCCCGAAGACGACCCGGCAGGCGACCATGACGACGACGAGCCAGAGGGTGTTGCGCAGGGTCGGCCAGAAGGCCGGGTAGTCGGTGAAGACGTAGGTCCAGTTCTCGAGTCCGTTGAAGACGGGATCCTGGAACCCGTCGTAGGCCATGAACGAGAAGTACAGGGTGGAGACGAGCGGATAGGCGAAGAAGACGCCGAACCCCACCAGCCAGGGCGAGAGGAAGGCCGCGGTGCGCAGCGCCGAACGGCGGCGCTTGGCGCGCAGGGAGTGAACGACGGTCATGTCCGGCCGGCCTACTTGGCCTTCTCGACATCGGTGTCGATCTGCCGGGCCGTCCGCTCCAGACCACCCTTCAGATCGGTCTCCTTCCCGGCCTCGTACAGATATCCGAACTCCTGCAGCGTCACCTGGTACACGCCGCCGTTGACGGAGGCCGGGGTGGTGTTGGACCTCGGGTGCCGGGCGATGTCGAGGAAGGTCTTGAACCGCGGGTCCAGCTTGAGCGCGGGCGAGGCGAGGGCCTCGTTGGTGGAGGGCACGTTGCGCAGCTCGTTGGCGAAGTTCACGACCGCGTCGGTGTCGGTGGTCAGGTACTTCACCAGCTCCCAGGCCGCGTTCTGCTTCTTGCTGGTGGCGGCGATGCCGACGATGGTGCCGGAGAGGTAGCCCTTGCCGTAGTCGGCGGCCTGGTCGTCCGGGACGGGCAGCGGGGCGACGCCGATCTCGAACGGCAGCCCGGCGTCGGTGGCCATGCCGAGCCGCCACTCGCCGTCGAGCTGCATGGCGACCTGGCCGGTGTGGAAGGGGTGCTTGGCACCCCACTCGTCGCCGAAGGTGTTGCGGTACTTCTCCAGCCTGGCGAAGCCGCCGAGCTTGGCGATGAGGTTCTTCTGCCAGGTGAACATGGCGGCGAAGGCCGGATCCTTGGCGATGTTCGACTTGCCGGAGGCGTCGAAGTAGGTGGGGCTCCACTGGGCGACGAGGTGGCCGGGGGTGGACTCGTACCCGTGGAACACGGGCATGAAGCCGAGCTGCTCGTACGAGTCCCCCTCGGCCTTGGTCAGCTTGACGGCGGCGGCGTCGAACTCGCTCCAGGTGCGGGGAGGTCGGGCGATCCCGGCGGCTTCGAACGCATCCTTGTTGTAGTAGAGCCCGTACGCATCCCCCAGAAGAGGAAGCGTGCACCGCTTCCCCTCGAACTGCGTATAGGCGAGCCGGGGAGCGGCGAAGGTCTTCTCGAGATCGATGCGGGACTTCTCGACGAACGGCTTGAGGTCGGCGAAGGCTCCGGAGGAGCAGAACTTGCCGACGTTGTCCGTGGTGAAGGACGAGACGACGTCGGGGGAGTTGGAGCCGCCGGCCCGGAGCGCCTGCTGGATCTTGTCGTCGGTGATGTTGGGGACGACCTTGACGGTGATGTTCGGATGGTCCTTCTCGAACCGCGCGATGGTGGCGTCGACGGCCTTCACCTCGGACGGCGCGGACCAGCCGTGCCAGAAGGTGAGGGTGGTCTCGGCCTTGGGGTCGTCGGTGGCCCGACCGCCGGACTGCCCGGTGCAGGCGGTGAGGAGGAGCGCGGCGGCGGAGGCGAGGAGGAGGCCGCGGCGTACGGGGGAGGACGGGGAGACGGGCATGAGGAGGACTCCCTTGACGGTCTGAGCGAGGGACGACGGGGGGACCCCGCGTCCTCATCGGGACGTGTCGAAAACCTCGTCGCGGGTGGCGGCGAGGGCGCTCTCCAGGGCACCGCGCAGGACGGGCCGCCGGGGCACCGCGGCCAGGACGAGGGTGGGCCGCGCGGCGGCGAGCTCGGTCAGCTCGGCCTGGACGCGGGCCCGCAGGGGCTCGCCGCCGGGGACGACGGCCTCGCCGGACAGGACGACGAGCTCGGGGTCGAGGACGGCGACGAGCGAGGCGAGCCCGGTGGCGAGCCGGAGGGCGTACCGATCGAGGAACTCGGCGTACCGGGCGTCGGACGCGTGCTGTTCGGCGGCGATGGCGAGCAGCGCGGAGGCGTGGGCGACGTACGACCGGCCGGTGGTGTCGATCCCGACCTCGCGGGCGAGCCCGGGTACGGCCTGGGCGCCGGCGAGCTCCTGGAAGCCGCCGCTGTTGGCCTTGGTGACCCCGCGGACGAGCGGCGTACCGGGCACGGGCAGGAACCCGACCTCGCCGGCGCCCCCGGTGAACCCACGGTGCAGGCGGCCCCCGAGGACGAGCGCGGCGCCGAGCCCCTCCTGGTTCCACAGCAGCACGAAGTCCCCGTGCCCCTTGGCCGCCCCGAGCCGCTGCTCGGCGACGGCGACGAGGTTGACGTCGTTCTCGTACTCGAACGGCATGGGGAGGGCGGCGGCGAGCTCGTCGAGCAGGGTGGGCGAGTGCCATCCCGGCAGGTGGGAGGCGTACCGCAGCCGTCCGGTGGCGGGATCAAAGGCACCGGGCGTCCCGATGACAACCCGCCGAACGTCCCCGGCCGAGATCCCTGCCTCCTTGACGGCCCCGTCGAGCGCGGCACGCACCTGCCCCACGACATCCTGCCGGTCACGCCCGGGCGTAGGCAGCTCGAACTCCCCGACGACGGCCCCGGTGACGTCGGCGACGGCAGCAAGGATCCGCTCGGGATTGACATCAAGCCCAGCGGCATAGGCGGAAGTCGGGTTCAACGAGTACAACTGCGCACTGGGCCCAGGCCGCCCGGCAGTGGCCCCAGCCGCAACAACAAGCCCAGCAGCCTCAAGCCGAGCAAGAAGCTGCGAAGCAGTCGGCTTGGACAACCCGGTCAGCTTCCCGATCCGAGTCCGCGACAGGGTCCCGTGCTCCAGCAACAGATCGAGCGCGGCCCGATCGTTCATGGCCCGCAACACCCGAGGAGTCCCCGGCACCCCCATCCCGCTCCCACCCATGCGCAACCCGCTCTGTTAGGAAACCTTCCTATCAACGTGCATGGAAACTAGGACCCCCACGGAACGGAGTCAACCCCCAGGAACGCGAACGCCCCCGAGGCAACCGAAGAGTTGCCTGCGGGGGCGTAGGAGGTTTCGGGGTTACTTCGCCAGGTTCGGCGCGCTGCCCGGCAGCGGGGTCGTCGCCGCCGACTGCGGCGACGTCGTGTTGGCGAAGGCCGAAGGGGCCGCCATGCCGGCCGACGGGTCCGGGGTGGCCTCCTCCGCCTGCGGCGGGATGCCGCCGACGATGCGGATGCCAGCCTCGTCCAGGGCGCGCTTGATGCGCCAGCGGAGTTCGCGTTCCACGCCGAGCTTCTTGCCGGGCATCGTCTTCGCCGAGACGCGGATCGTCATGGAGTCGAGCAGGACCTCCGTCAGGCCCAGCGTCTCCACCGGGCCCCACAGGCGCTCGTTCCACGGCTCGTCCTTCGCCATCGCGGCGCCGACCTCCGCCACGATGCCGTTGAGCCGGTCCAGGTCCTCCGTCGGGCGGACCGTCACGTCCACCGCGGCCGTGGCCCAGCCCTGGCTCAGGTTGCCGATCCGCTTGATCTCGCCGTTGCGGACGTACCAGATCTCGCCGTCCACGCCGCGCAGCTTCGTGACCCGCAGGCCGACCTCCACGACCTCGCCGGACGCCACGCCCGCGTCGACCGAGTCGCCGACGCCGTACTGGTCCTCGAGGATCATGAACACGCCGGACAGGAAGTCCGTCACCAGGTTCCGCGCGCCGAAACCGATCGCCACGCCGGCCACACCGGCCGACGCCAGCAGCGGCGCCAGGTCGATGTCGAAGGCGCCCAGGACCATCAGTCCGGCCGTGCCCAGGATCAGGAACGACGCCACCGACTTCAGTACCGACCCGATCGCCTCGGACCGCTGCCGACGCCGCTCCGCGTTCACCAGGAGTCCGCCGAGGGCCGTGCCCTGCACCGCCTGCGCGGAGCGGTTCATCCGCTCTATCAGCTTCGTCAGGGCTCGGCGGACCGCCATCCGCAGCAGCATCGCCACGATCAGGATCAGCAGGATCCGCAGGCCCGTGTTCAGCCAGACGGCCCAGTTCTCCTCGACCCAGCCGGCCGCGTTGCTCGCCTTCTGGGCCGCCTCGTCGAGGGTGGCCGTGCCGGGCGTCGCGTCGGACACGTGAAGACCTCCATGCGTTGTGTGCAGATCCTCCACGGTAGCGGGGCTCCGGGCCCGCCCCCGCTGTCCGGAACCGCCAACGGCCCGATGTGGTCGAGAACACCCCCGGGCCGTTACCCCTACCTAGTGGCGCTCCGACCAGCCATGAGGAGAGACTGAGAGCAGATCGTCCCGGCGCGAGCCACGCGCCGCCGGCGTATGAGGAGGCCGTCCGTGCCACATGTCCTGGTCCTCAACGCGTCGTACGAGCCGCTCGGCGTCGTACCGCTCCGTCGCGCGCTCGTCCTCGTCCTCGAGAACAAGGCACTCTGCCTCGAGGAGTCCGGCGCCTTCCTGCACAGCGAGACCCGCGTCGTCCCCGCACCCAGTGTGGTCAGACTGAAACGGTTCGTGCGGGTCCCCTACCGGGGGCCCGTTCCCTTGACCCGAAGAGCCCTCTTCGCCCGCGACGGCGGGCGTTGCATGTACTGCGGTGGCGTCGCAACCAGCGTCGACCACGTCATTCCGCGCAGCCGGGGCGGGACGCACGCCTGGGACAACGTGGTGGCCGCCTGCCGCCGCTGCAACCACATCAAGGCCGACCGCCATCTGCGCGAACTGGGCTGGCGGCTGCGCCACCAGCCCGCACCGCCGTCCGGACTGGCCTGGCGCATCATCGGCACAGGTCACAGGGACCCGCGCTGGTTGCCGTACCTCAAGCCGTACGGCGCGGACGACGCGATGGCCCGGATCGACTCCGTGTCCCCACCCCGTGAACCCGGGGTGGCCACGGTCTCCGTTCCGGGCCGTTGACGTAGGTGAGGGCCGTACCGACTCAGGGGTTCCGCAGGTGTGCGGGGTCCCTGTCGTCGGCCGGTTCCTCCGGCTCCGTCCCCTCCGGGGCCTCCGGAGGCTCCTCCGCCACGGCGTAGGTCTCCACCGACCACAACGAGTACCCGTACTCGGTCGCCCGCGCGTCCCCCTGCACCCGCAGGAACCGGGTGTCCGCCGCGTCCATCCGGACCGACTCGCGGCCGCCCCGGCCGTCCCGGACCGTCGCCGCGGTGCGCCAGGTGCGGCCGTCCGCCGAGACCTGGACGCGGTAGCGGCTCGCGTGGGCGTCCTGCCAGTGCAGGACGACCCGCCCTATGCGGGCCGGCTGCGCCAGCTCCACCTGCCACCACGCGCCGTCCTCCGCCGGGGAGGACCAGCGCGTCGCCGGGTCGCCGTCCAGGGCGTACGAGGCGGGGAAGTCCGCCGTCTCGTCGCCGGACGACGCGGCCGTGCCGAGCCGCGCCAGGTCCGGGCCCGCCGTGCGCGGGTACGCCCGTACGGTCAGGACCCGCTCCTCGCCCGCGAAGGACACCGGCACCAGGTACGTGCCCGACGGCGCGTCCGGCGCCACCGAGACCTCCAGCGGCACCGTCGTGCCCGCGCCGCGCGGCACCCGGATCTGCCGCGGGAGCCGCACCGTCACGCCCTTCGGCGGCCGCGCCGTCAGCGCGCCGCGCACCTCGTCGGGCCGCTGCGCCACCAGCCGGACCTGCAGTCGCTGCGCCGGGCCGCCGATCTCCGCGTCGGTCTCCGCGCGGGCCAGCTCCAGCTCCGCCTGCGGCTCGTCCGCGAACCACGGCACCAGGGAGCGCACGACGGGAGCGCGCCCGTCCGCCCACACGACCCGCACCGCCTCCGCGCGCAGGCCCTTCGCCGCGGTCTGCGTGTAGCCGCTCGGCGACACCGGGCCCAGGTCCTGCCATCCCCCGCCCGGCAGCAGCGCCTCCAGGCGGGCCGCGTCGCCGGTGCCCGGCTCGGTCATCAGGGTCAGCGACTCCAGCGGCCGCGGCCGGTCCAGCTTCACCGTGTACGCGCCGGCCCCCGGCGAGACCGAAGGCGAAGGCGCGGGCACCGCCGCCCTGCGGGCCCGGTCCGCGCCGGTCCAGGCCGTGGCCTCCTTCACCGACCGGGCCAGGAACGGGTCGAGAACGCCCTTGCCGACCGTCGCCCGGGCCTTCGTCACCGCCGACCGCAGCGGCTCCAGCCGCAGCTGCGCCTGCCAGGCCGCCGCGCCGTCGCCGCGGGCCTGGGCCTGCAGCATGTCGACCGCGGTCTCCCCGGCGAGCCCGTACCGCGACAGCTGCTCCAGCCACGGCCGCACCTCGTCGTCGAGCAGCCCGCCCGCCGTACCGCTCAGCCGCTCGGGCGCCTCGCGCATCACGGTGAACGCGGCCCGCAGCTCGCGCGCCGCGCGGTCCCGTACGGCCGGGTCGGCGGCGGCGCGGTCCCGCCAGTACGCCGCCATCAGCGGCTTGAGGTACGCGGACTCGGCGCCCGGGTCGAGCAGCGAGGAGGAGCCGTTCCCGGCCAGCGCGCGCAGCGCCTCGCGGGCCCCGGCGTCCCCGCCCGCGAGATCGTCGACGGCGGCCCGCCAGGACTCCTGGGCGCGGTAGCCCTTGGGGTTCCAGGCGTAGTCGGCGGCGGTGAACAGCGGGATCCGGGAGGCGGCCGGCTGCTCCATGGCGTTGGCCAGGAAGGCGGCGGAGCCGGCGGCGACGGCCGGTTCGCGGCCGGTGTGCGGGCCGAGGAAGAGACGGTCCTGCGCGTAGTCGTTGACCGGGTAGTTGTCCATGGTGACCAGCGGGTGCCGGAACGTGTCGCGGGCGCCCGCCAGTTCGCGGCCGGTGATGGTGCGCGGCACCACCCCGACGCCCGTCCAGGCCACCTGGACCCGCGGGTCGAGCCGGGCGGCGAGCGCCCTGCGGTAGGCGGTGGCGCCGTCCTGGTAGTACTCGGTCGGCATCAGGGTCAACGGCTCGGCGTCCGGATGCCGTTCGGTGAGGTGCCGGGCGACGGCGCCCGCGACGCGGGCGTGCGCGGCCGCGGCGGCCTCCGGGCCCCGGCCGTAGACGTCGGCGTCCCGGTCGCAGTGCCACTCGCTGTAGCTGACGTCCTGGAACTGGAGTTGGAAGGCCCGCACCCCGAGCGCCCACATCGCGTCGATCTTGCGGTTCAGGGCCCGTACGTCGTCGTCGGAGGCCAGGCACATCGACTGCGCGGGCGCGACGGCCCAGGCGAGGGTGACGTGGTTGGCGCGGGCCCGCTCGGCCAGTTCGCGGAACGCGGTGCGCTCGGCGGCCGGGTACGGCTCGCGCCACAGGACCTGACGGTACGGGTCGTCGCCGGGGGCGTAGAGGTAGCGGTTCTGCTTCGTCCGGCCGAGGAAGTCGACCTGGGCGAGGCGCTGTTCGCCGGTCCAGGGGCGGCCGTAGAAGCCCTCGGTCATGCCGCGGACGGCCGAGCCCGGCCAGTCCCGCACCCGGACGCCGGGGATCTCGCGCCCGCCGCCGGTCCGCTCCGTCACGAGCTGGCGCAGGGTCTGCACGGCGTGGAACAGGCCGTCCGGGCCGACGCCGTCGAGGGCGACGGTGTCCCGTCCCTGGACGCGTCCGGTGGCGAGGCGGTAGCCGCCCCGGGGCAGATCGGTGCGCTCGGGGGCGCGCAGCGCGCGCAGTGCTTCCGCGGCGCCGGACGCGCCGTGGCCGGAGGGCCCGCCGAGGCGGAACACCGGGCCGCGACCCGCGGGAGCGGTGGCGCCGGCCCCGGCCGTGTACACGGTGTGGACCCCGGCCGCCCGCAGCACCTCCCGCAGCGCCGCGACCGCGTACGGATCGGCGTCGGCGTCCGCGAGCAGAGTCGCCTCCGTGCCGAGGGCCACCGGCGCGCCGGCGGCGGTCAGCGACTGGGGCCGTGGCCAGACGGAGGGCGGACCGGAGCCGTCGGGAACGTCGGTGGTGGTCACCGGCGGGACCGGCGCCGCGTACGCCGGGACGACGCCGCCGCCGAGGAGACCGCCGATCACGGCGGCCGCGACCGCCGTCGCCGTCCGCCTGCCGCGCCGCAGGTGCACGCCCCTCTCCCCTCTCCTGTGCCCCACCCGTACATCACGAGCAGATCACGAGCCCACCACCCGGCGCCCGAAGGTGTCAATGCAGCCAGCCGATCTGTCGTTTTTGCCCGGCGGGGTGGCGTCCGTACGCCGCGTTCCGCGGGTACAACGGAGGGTGACCGGCGTCACGCGCCGCCTCAGCCGCTGTGTCCACGTGTCCGCCCCCCAGCCCCGGGAGTGCCGAAGTGACCCTGGCCCGCCTCGCCGAACTCCACGGTGTCGCCACCGCGTACGCGCCCTCCGCGGGCGTCACGGTCCACGTCCCGGACGCCACCGTGGTGGCCGTCCTGCGCGCCCTCGGCGTCGACGCCTCGACGCCGCAGGCGGTCGCCGAGGCCCTCGCCCGGGCCGAACGGGACGCCCGGGAGCGGCTGCTGCCCGCCACCGTGGTCCTCTGGCAGGGCGCGCCGCCGCCCCCGGCGCTCGCCGAACTCCCGCCGGACACCCGACTGGTGGTGACCACGGAGGACGGAGACACCGCGACGTGGGAGCCGGGGCCGGAACTGCCGCTCGGCGTGCACCGCGTCGAGGCGCACGCCCCCGACGGCCGCCGCTCGCGCGCCACCCTCGTCGTCGCGCCCGAGCGGCTGCCGCAGCCCCCGGAGCGGGTCCACGGGCTGCTCGTCCAGCTGTACTCGGTGCTCTCGGAGCACTCCTGGGGCATGGGCGACCTCGGCGACCTGCGGGAGCTGGCCGCCTGGGCGGGCCGCACCCACGGGGCCGGCTTCGTCCAGGTCAACCCGCTGCACGCGGCGGTCCCCGGAGCGCCCGTGGACCCGTCCCCGTACCGTCCGTCCTCGCGCCGCTTCCCGGACCCGGTGCATCTGCGGATCGAGCGGATCCCCGAGTTCGCGTACATCGGGACCGAGTACCGTGCCGAGCTCGACGCCGTCCTCCAGGAGGCCGCCGAGCTGCGCGAACGGGTCCTGAAAAAGGGGGCGTTGATCGACCGGGACGCGGTGTGGGCGGCCAAGCGGCGGGCCCTGGAGCTGGTGGCGACCGTGCCGCTCGGTCCCGGCCGGCGCGCCGACTACTGCGACTTCCTCGCCGAGCACGGCCGCGCCCTGGAGGACCACGCCACGTACTGCGCGCTCGCCGAACGCCACGGCCACCACTGGCGGAACTGGCCGGCGGAGCTGCGCGACCCCCGGACCGCCGCCGCGGTGGTCCGGGACGACGACGAACTGCCCGCGCTCGTCGACTTCCACTGCCGGCTCGCCTGGCTGACGGACCAACAGCTCGCCGCCGCCTCCCGCGCCGCCGGGGAGGCCGGGATGGCGGTGGGGCTCGTCCACGACCTGGCGGTCGGCGTGCATCCGGACGGAGCGGACGCCTGGGCGCAGCAGGACGTGTTCGCCGCCGGCATGTCGGTGGGCGCGCCGCCGGACGCGTTCAACGCCCGCGGCCAGGACTGGGGCCTGCCGCCGTGGCGGCCGGACGCCCTGGCGGCCGCCGGCCACGCCCCGTACCGCGGGCTGCTGCGGAGCATGCTGCGGCACGCGGGGGCGCTGCGGATCGACCACGTGATGGGCCTGTTCCGGCTGTGGTGGGTGCCGGAGGGCGGCGAGCCCACCGAGGGCACGTACGTGCGCTACGACGCCGAGGCGATGCTCGCCGTCCTCGTCCTGGAGGCGCACCGGGCGGGCGCGGTGGTCGTCGGCGAGGATCTCGGCACGGTCGAGCCGGGCGTGCGCGAGGCGCTGGAGCGGCGCGGGGTGCTCGGCACGTCGGTGCTCTGGTTCGAGCGGGACTGGGACGGCGACGGCCGCCCGCTGGCCCCGGAGCGCTGGCGCTCCGGCTGCGTGGCCACCGCCACCACGCACGACCTGCCGTCCACCGCCGCCCGGCTGACGGGCGAGCACGTGCTGCTGCGGCACCGGCTCGGGCTGCTCACCGGGGAGCTGGAGCGGGCGCGGGCCGCGGACCGGGCGGAGGTCGCCGAGTGGCTGGGCTGCCTGGACGGGCTCGGGCTGCTGCCGGAGGGCGTCGGCGAGGAGGAGGCGGAGGTGCGGGCGGTGCACCGGTTCCTGCTGCGCACCCCGGCCCGGATGGTCGGGGTGTGGCTGCCGGACGCGGTGGGCGACCGGCGGCCGCAGAACCTGCCGGGCACCTGGGACCAGTACCCGAACTGGCGGCTGCCCGTCGCGGACCCCGCGGGCCGGCCGCTGACGCTGGAGGAACTGGCCGCCTCGCCCCGGCTGCACCGGCTGTTCGCGCTCTTTCGGGAGGGCTAGGGAACGGCCTCGTGGGGGCGCGGAAGCCCGTACGGCACCCCCGGGCGCGCGCCCCGTCCGGGCGTTCGCTACTTTTGCACCGTGGACAAGAAGAACGCCCTGCGCGCCGGCGCCGTGACGGCCGGTACGACGCTGATGATGCTGCTCATGTCGTCCCCCGCGCTCGCCAACGTGCGTGACGACGGTGACGACCCGGCTCCCAAGCTGAGCGTCGCGGAGACCCTCGGCCTGTTCGTGGCCGCGCCGATCGTGCTGTTCCTGGTCATCGCCGGCCTGGTGATGGTGCTCGACAAGTCCAAGAAGCAGGCCTGACCGCCCGCTGAGTCTTCCGAGGGCGCCGTACGGTCCATGAGGACCGTACGGCGCCCTCGCATGCGTTCGAGCGGTCGCGGGCGCGGTGGTGCGCGCCTCAGACCGTCGTGGCGAGCAGCTTGCGCAGCAGTCCGGCCAGCTGCTCCGCCTCCTCCTCGGTGAGCGCCGACTCCAGCGCCGCCTTCTGCTGCGCGAGACCGGCCCCGACGGCCTGGTCCACCAGCTCCCGGCCGCGGTCGGTGAGGGTCACCCGCAGCGCGCGCCGGTCGTTCGGGTCGGGGCTGCGGCTGAGCAGCCCGGCCTTCTCCAGGCGGTCGAGCCGGCCGGTCATGCCCCCCGTGGTGATCATGAGGGTGGCCGAGAGCTCCCGAGGCGAGAGCGTGTAGGGAGCGCCGGAGCGGCGCAGCGTGGCGAGCACGTCGAACTCCCCGAGGGCCATGCCGTACGGCGCGTACGCCTTGTCGACGCGGCCGCGCATGGCGAGCGAGAGCCGGTAGATCCGTCCGAAGACGGCCATCGGCAGGGTCGTCAGATCGGGCCGGACGGCCGCCCACTGGTCGGTGATGGCGTCGACGGCGTCGTGGGCCGGCCCGGGGCCGGGGGTGGGTCCGGGTCCGGGGTGCGGCTCGGGGCTCTTCTCGTCCATGCCCTCAGTGTTCCTTCCCTGTTCGTTCTTCGGCAAGAAAGAAGCTGCCGAGAAAGCTGCTTACAAACAAGTAGCTTAGTGCTAAGTTAATTACCGCCAAGCCAGTTCCACGCAGAGGGGGGATCCGTCATGTCCCGCAAGGCCGCAGTCGTCGCCCTGACCGCCCTCGCCCCGGTCTCCTGGGGCTCCACCTACTACGTCACCACCGAGTTCCTGCCGCCCGACCGGCCGCTGTTCACCGGGCTGATGCGGGCCCTGCCCGCCGGGCTGCTGCTGCTCGCGCTCACCCGGAAGCTGCCGACCGGGGCCTGGTGGGGCAAGGCGGCGGTGCTCGGCGCGCTGAACATCGGCGCCTTCTTCCCGCTGCTGTTCCTCGCCGCGTACCGGCTGCCCGGCGGGGTGGCCGCGGTCGTCGGCTCGGTCGGCCCGCTCTTCGTCGTCGGCCTCGCCGCCCTCTTCCTCGGCGACCGGCCCACGGCGAGGTCCCTGCTCGCCGCCGTCGCGGCGGCCTTCGGCGTCAGCCTGGTGGTCCTGAAGGCGGGCGCGGCCCTCGACGCGGTCGGTGTGGGCGCCGGACTGCTGTCCGCCCTGTCGATGTCCGCCGGCACCGTGCTCACCAAGCGCTGGGGCCGCCCCGAGGGGGTCGGCGCGCTCGCGATGACCGGCTGGCAGCTCACCGCGGGCGGCCTGGTCATCCTGCCGATCGCCTTCCTGGTCGAAGGCGCCCCGCCCGCCCTCGACGGCACCGCGCTGGCCGGGTACGCGTACCTCGCCCTCGGCAACACCGCGATCTCGTACTTCCTCTGGTTCCGCGGCATCGAGCGGCTGAGCGCGTCCTCCGTCACCCTCCTCGGCCCGCTCTCGCCGATCAGTGCCGCCGTCATCGGCTGGGCCCTCCTCGGCCAGGCGCTCGGCCCGGTGCAGCTGGCCGGCATGGCGATCGCGTTCGGCGCCTCCCTGGTCGGGCAGATGGGGCCACGGACGCCGAAGAAGGAATCGCCCACCCAATTGTTTAGTCTGACTGAAGGAAAGGCTCAGGAACTTTCGATGGACCTGAAGGTTGTCGGGGTGCGACGGTAGGCCGCATGAGCCTGACCACCGCACGCCGTCCGACCACCGACCTTCCCGCCCTCGCCCCGAGGCCGGCGCCCGTCCGGGGCGCCGGCCTCGGGCTGCTTCTCGCCCTGCTCGCCACCGTCGTCTGGTCCGGCAGCTTCGTCGCCTCCCGCGCCCTGCACGACACCGTCCCGCCCGTCCAGCACGCCTTCTGGCGCTGGATCGTCGCCCTCGTCGCCGTCGCCCCCTTCGCCGCCCGCGCGGCCTGGCGCCGACGTGCCCTGATCCGGCGTCACCTCGGCTTCCTCGCCCTCGCCTCACTGCTCGGCGTCACCGTCTACAACACCCTCGTCAACCAGGCCGGACTCACCACCTCGGCCGCCAGCATGGGCATGATCATGGCCGCCTCGCCGGTCCTCATGGCCGGGTACGAGCGGCTCGGCGGCACCCGGCTCGGGGCCCGGCGGGTCACCGGCATGCTGATCGCCTGCGCCGGCGTCCTGCTCCTGGTCGGCCGGGGCGCGCTGCCGACCCGGCTCGGCGCGGGCGACCTGTGGATGTTCGCCGCCGCGCTCAGCTTCGCCTCGTACAGCGCCCTCCTCAAGCGCCGCCCCGCCGAACTCGGCGGCGCGGTCCTCCTCTTCACCACCTTCCTGATCGGCGCGCTGATGCTCGCCCCGGTCTTCGCGGTCAGCCTCGCCGTCCAGGGCGGCTTCGAGCCGACCGCCGACGCCGTCGGCCCGCTGCTCTACGTCGGCGTGGCCTCCTCCGCCGTCGCCTTCTTCGCCTGGAACAAGGCGATCGCCCTCATCGGCGCGGCCCGCGCCGGCGTCGTGTACTACCTCCAGCCCGTCTGCGTCGCCCTCCTGTCGTACGCGCTGCTCGGCGAGGGACTCGGCGTCCTCGGCGCGGCCTGCATGGCCCTGATCCTCGGCGGCGTCGCACTGGCCTCGGCCCGGAGCCGGTGACCGCGCCGGGGCGGGGCGCCGCGCCCGGTAGGTTGCGCCCCATGACCGAGTGGGACATCAAGAAGCTCCAGATCCTGCGCACGCTGCGCGACCGCGGGACCGTCACCGCCACCGCGGAGGCGCTGCGGATGACCCCCTCGGCCGTCTCGCAGCAGCTCACCAACCTCGCCAGACAGCTCGGCGTCCCGCTCCTGGAGGCCCAGGGGCGGCGCGTCCGGCTCACCGACGCCGCCCACCTCGTCCTGCGGCACGCCGAGTCCGTGTTCGCGCAGCTGGAGCGGGCCGACGCCGAACTCGCCGGCTATCTGCGCGGCGAGGCCGGCGAGGTCCGGGTCGCCGCCTTCTCCACCGCCGTGCCCGCCCTCGTCGTCCCCGCCGTGCAGCAGCTGCGCGCCGAGCACCCCGGACTCGGGGTGCGGGTACGGGAGGCGGAGGCGGCGGAGGCGTACGAGCTCCTCGGCGCCGGCGACGTCGATCTGGCCCTGTCGCTCGCGGCGCACGCCCCGCCCGAGCGCGACCCCAAGTTCAGCCGCGTCCCGCTGCTCGCCGACCCGCTCGACGTCGCCCTGCCCGCCGGTCATCCGCTGGCCGAGGCGCCCGGACTGCGGCTGGCCGACCTGTCCGCCGAGCCGTGGATCTTCGGCGGCTCCGGGCCCTGGTCGGAGATCACCACCGCCGCCTGCGAGGCCGCCGGTTTCGTGCCTGAGCAGGCGCACAGCGCGGCCGGCTGGACGGCGATCCTCGCCATGGTCGAGGCCGGGATGGGCGTCGCGCTCGTCCCCCGGATGGCCTCCGCCTCGGCCTCCGCCGAGCGGCGGGCCGGTGTCGTCATGCGGGTGCTCGCCGCCGACCAGCCGCGCCGCCACGTGGTCGCCGCCGTCCGGCGCGGCGCGGAGGAGGGACCGGCCCTGGCCCGTGTCCTCGGCGCGCTCCGACAGGCCGCGGTCCGCCGCGAGACCGTTCAGCAGAACTGAAAAGGACCGTCGAAAACATTCGATGGACCGCGAGGGTCGAGGCGCGGCACAGTCAGCACATGAGCTTCGACGACGCGCACGCCGACCACCAGGACCCGCACGCCAACGACGCCGCCCCCTACTCCGGCGGCGACCCGTACGCCGACTACCGCTCCGGTGACTTCCCCTTCACCGAGCTGGTCGACCTGGCCGACCGCCGGCTCGGCGCCGGCGTCGTCGCCGCCAACGACGAGTTCTTCGCCGAGCGCGAGAACCTGCTCGTCCGCGAGCGGGCCGTCTTCGACCCGGAGCACTTCGGCCACAAGGGCAAGATCATGGACGGCTGGGAGACCCGCCGCCGCCGCGGCGCCGACGCCGAGAACGTCTTCCCCGCCCCCGAGGACCACGACTGGGCGATCGTCCGCCTCGGCGCCCCCGGCGTCATCCGCGGCATCGTCGTCGACACCGCCCACTTCCGCGGCAACTACCCGCAGAAGGTCAGCATCCAGGCCACCTCCGTCGAAGGCTCCCCGAGCCCGCAGCAGCTGCTCTCCGACGAGGTGAAGTGGGAGGAGCTCGTCCCGCCGACCCCCGTGCGCGGCCACGCCGCCAACGGCTTCGCGATCACCGCCGAGCGGCGCTACACCCACCTCCGCGTGTGCCAGCACCCCGACGGCGGCATCGCCCGCCTGCGCGTGCACGGCGAGGTCGTACCGGACCCCGAGTGGCTGGAGCTGCTCGGCACCCTCGACCTGATCGCCGTGCTCAACGGCGGCGCGTACGAGGACGCCTCGGACAAGTTCTACTCGTCGCCGACCCAGATCATCCTGCCCGGCACCTCCCGCAAGATGGACGACGGCTGGGAGAACCGCCGCCGCCGGGTCCGCGGCACCAACGACTGGGTGCGCTTCCGGCTCGCCGCGCAGGGCGCCGTCCGCGCGGTCGAGATCGACACCGCGTACCTCAAGGGCAACTCGGCCGGCTGGATCGCCCTGCAGGGCCGCAACGGCGAGTCCGGCGAATGGTTCGAGATCATCCCGCGGACCAGGCTGCAGCCCGACACCCTGCACCGCTTCAAGCTTCCCGCACAGGCCGTCGTCACCCACGTCCGCCTGGACGCCTTCCCCGACGGCGGCGTGGCCCGGATGCGGCTGCACGGCTCGCTCACCGACGAGGGCGCGGCCGACCTGCGCGCCCGCTACCAGCGGCTGAACGGCTGACCGGCCGACGACTCCCGCCCGGCGGCGCGGCGCGCACGAACGCCCGCGCCGCCGGGCGGGCCCAAGACCGGCGAAGGGGCACCTCCGTGGGGGAGGGTGCCCCTTCGCCGTCCCACGTCGCCTGCGGTTACTGCCCGGCGGCCCGGTCCGCCGCCTGCGCCTTCAGAGCCCGCTCGACGCCCGCGCGCGACTCCGTCACCAGTCGGCGCAGCGCCGGGGCCGGGTCGTTCGCCGCGATCCACGCGTCCGTCGCGTCCAGCGTCTCCTGCGAGACCTGCAGCGACGGGTAGAGCCCGACGACGATCTGCTGGATCATCTCGTGGCTGCGGGTCTCCGCCACGCCCTTGATCGACGCGAAGTACCGCTCCGTGTACGGGGCGAGCAGCTCACGCTGGTCGGTCTGCACGAAGCCGCCGATCACCGCCTCCTGCACGGCGTTGGCCAGCTTGTCGTCCTCGACGACCGACGCCCAGGCCTCCGCCTTCGCCGCTTCCGTCGGACGCCCGGCGCGCGCGGTGGCCGCGTGCCGCTCGCCCGCCGCCGTACGGTCCCGCTCCAGCTCGGCCGCGATCTCCGGCTCGTCGAACCGGCCGGTCGCCGCGAGCCGCTGCACGAACGCCCAGCGCAGCTCGGTGTCCACGACCAGGCCCTCGACGACCTCGCCGCCGTCGAGCAGACCCGCCAGCAGGTCCAGCTCCGCGTCCGTGCGCGCCGTGTCCGCGAACGCCCGCGCCCACGCCAGCTGGTGGTCGCTGCCGGGGGCCGCCGCCTTCAGGTGCTCCAGGGCCGCCTGCGTCCAGCGGGCCAGGCCCTCCGCCCGCCAGGCCGGGTCCGCGTACAGCTCGATCGCCAGCTTCACCTGGCGCTGCAGCGACTGCACCACGCCGATGTCGGACTCCTTGCCGATGCCGGAGAGCACCAGCTCCAGGTAGTCGCGGGTGGCCAGTTCGCCGTCGCGGGTCATGTCCCAGGCCGAGGCCCAGCACAGCGCACGCGGCAGGGACGCGGCGAAGTCGCCCAGGTGTGCGGTGACGTTCTTCAGCGAGACCTCGTCCAGACGGACCTTCGCGTACGACAGGTCGTCGTCGTTGAGCAGCACCACCGCCGGGCGGGCACGGCCCACCAGCTGCGGCACCTCGGTCAGTTCGGCGGCGGCGATGTCCAGCTCGATGCGGTCGGAGCGGACCAGCTTGCCGTCCCGCAGGTCGTACAGGCCGATCGCGATCCGGTGCGGACGCAGCACCGCCTCGCCCTTCGCGCCGGCCGGCAGCGCGGGGGCCTCCTGCCGCACGGCGAACGCGGTGATCGTGCCGTTCTCGTCGGTCTCGATCGCCGGGCGCAGGATGTTGATGCCGGCGGTCTCCAGCCACGCCTTCGACCAGGCCTTCAGGTCACGGCCGGAGGTCTCCTCCAGCGCGCCGAGCAGGTCGGACAGGCGGGTGTTGCCGAAGGCGTGGCGCTTGAAGTACGCCTGGACGCCGGTGAAGAACTCGTCCTGGCCGACGTACGCCACCAGCTGCTTCAGGACCGAGGCGCCCTTGGCGTACGTGATCCCGTCGAAGTTGACGAGCACGTCCTCCAGGTCGTTGATCTCGGCCATGATCGGATGGGTGGACGGCAGCTGGTCCTGCCGGTACGCCCAGGTCTTCTCCGCGTTGGCGAAGGTGGTCCAGGCGTTGGGCCAGCGGGTGCCCTCGACGGACGCCTGGCAGGCGACCGAGGTGAAGGTGGCGAACGACTCGTTCAGCCAGAGGTCGTTCCACCACTCCATGGTGACCAGGTCGCCGAACCACATGTGGGCCAGCTCGTGCAGGATGGTCTCGGCGCGGCGCTCGTACGCGGCGTCCGTCACCTTCGAGCGGAAGACGTACTGGTCGCGGATGGTCACCGCGCCCGCGTTCTCCATCGCGCCCGCGTTGAACTCCGGCACGAACAGCTGGTCGTACTTGGCGAACGGGTAGTCGTACGCGAACTTCTCCTGGAACCAGTCGAAGCCCTGGCGGGTCACGTCGAAGATGTGGTCCGCGTCGAGGAACTCGGCCAGCGAGGGGCGGCAGTAGATGCCGAGCGGGACGACCTGGCCGTCCTTGCCCTCGTACGTCGAGTGCACCGCGTGGTACGGGCCGACGATCAGCGCGGTGATGTACGTGGAGATGCGCGGCGTCGGCTCGAACTCCCAGACCCCGTCCTTCGGCTCCGGGGTCGGGCTGTTGGAGATGACGGTCCAGCCGGCCGGGGCCTTCACGGTGAACCGGAAGGTCGCCTTAAGGTCCGGCTGCTCGAACGAGGCGAAGACCCGGCGGGCGTCCGGCACCTCGAACTGCGTGTACAGGTACGCCTGGCCGTCGACCGGGTCGACGAAGCGGTGCAGGCCCTCGCCCGTGTTGGTGTACGCGCAGTCCGCGACGACCTTCAGCTCGTTGCGGCCCTGCTTCAGGTGCGGCAGGGCGATCCGGGAGTCCCGGAAGACGGCGGCGACGTCGAGGGCGTGCCCGTTCAGCACGGCCTCGTGCACGGCGGGGGCGACGAGATCGATGAAGCTCTCGGCGTTGGCCTCGGCGGAATCGAAGCGGACGGTGGTGACGGACCGGTAGGTGCCGCCCTCCTGCGCACCGGTGAGGTCCAGTTCGACCTCGTACGCGTCCACGGACAGCAGCTTCGCCCGCTGCTGCGCCTCTTCACGGGTCAGGTTCGTGCCAGGCACCCGGTCAACTCCTCAATTTCGTGACGTTTGGCCCATCCTTCCACGGGGTGCGTCACCTGCGCACGGCGCATTTCCAAGGCCCGTCGCCGCTGATCCGGAGGAGCCCGGGACCGGGCACGGGGGCGCTCACCCTGACCTCCCCGATCTCGTTCACCAGCAGCTCCTGGTCCTCCTCGTCGTACTCCGGGTAGGCGGGCGGGGTGTGCAGGTGGACGGTGAAGTTGGACTCGCCGCCGTGCAGGAAGTCCAGGACCCCGGCCGGCCCCTCGTAGATCACCAGATCGTGGGCATGGCCCTCGATGTGCCCGTCGAACCGCCGGGCGTGGGTCAGCGGCAGGACCCGCAGCGTCCAGGGCGTGTCGGCCTCCACGCGCAGGGTCAGCGGCCGGTCGCGGGGCGCCAGTGCGACGGTACGGGCGTGCACGTCGTCCTCGTAGGCCATGAGGAGATAGTCCTCGGCGCGGCCGTAGGCGTCGCAGGACTCGATGGTCGTCGAGATGGAGTGGTACGCCTCGACCTCCAGCAGCGCCCACCCCGGCGGGATCCCCGGATCACACCGCACGGTCTCCTTGCCCCGCCCCTGGTGCACGAAGGGCCGGAAGGAGACGGAGTAGGGGTCCCCGGGCCCGGCGGCGGCCGGGTACGCGTCGGGCGCCTGGTACGGGCCGGGCGGGGCCGGATGCGGGGCGGGGCCTGCCGGGGGCGGGTACCCGCCGGGGGCGGGCGGCTGGTGGTACGGGGCGGCCGGGACGGGCGGCGGGTACGGGGACGGGGCGGCGGGCTGGTACGGGCCGGGCTGAGCCGGGTACCCGGCGGGCGGAACGGGGCTGCCGGCCGGTTGCCCGGGGTGCCCGCCGTACTGGCCGGGAATCCCGGCCGGGTGCCCCGGGTACGCGCCGGGCCGGCCCGGGTACGCGGCAGGAGCCGGACCCGGGTACGGGGCGGGGGCCGGCGGGGGCACGTAGCCCGGGCCCGGGATCGGGGCGGGCGGGGGTTCCACCTCGATGCCGAAGTCCGTCGCGAGGCCGGCGAGGCCGGAGGCGTAGCCCTGGCCCACGGCGCGGAACTTCCAGCCGCCGGTCCGCCGGTAGAACTCGCCGAAGACGAACGCGGTCTCCGCCGCCGCGTCCCCGATCGCGAAGTACACCACCGGCTGCCCGGCCGGATCCGTCACCCGCACGTCCAGTCCGGGCACCTCCCCGAACGGTCCGCCGTCGGCCGAGGCGGCCACCACGACCCGTTCCACACCCGGCTCGATCCGGGCGAGATCCAGCCACAGCCAGTCCGCGACCACCGACCCGGGACCGCCCGGAGCGGACTTGCCCAGATGCCGCACGGCGCCGGACGGGTGGGTTCCGTGGTTGTAGAACACCAGGTCCGCATCCCCGCGCACCCGCCCGCTCGCGTCGAGGAGCAGCGCCGACACGTCCACGTCCGGCACCCCCGCCCCGCTCAGCCACGCCACCGCCACCTGGAGCGCCTGCGTGGGCACCGCGACGTTGGCGCCCTTCGGAATCTGGGTCATGACCGGATCCTTGCACCCGAAGCCCCGGCTTCGAACGCATTGTCCGAATCCCGCCGGTACGGGATGCGCGCCCGGCGGGAACGGCGAAGGGGCGGCCGCCCCGGAGGACGGCCGCCCCTTCGGGGCGCGTCAGGCGTTCTTCAGCTCCTGGGCCACCAGCTCCGCGATCTGGACCGCGTTCAGCGCCGCGCCCTTGCGGAGGTTGTCGTTGGAGAGGAAGAGCGCGAGGCCGTGGTCGACCGTCTCGTCGACGCGGATGCGGCCCACGTACGAGGCGTCCTTGCCGGCCGCCTGCAGCGGGGTCGGGATCTCGGAGAGCTCGACGCCCTCGGCGTCCTTGAGCAGCTCGTACGCGCGCTCGACGCTGATCGGACGGTCGAAGCGGGCGTTGACCTGCAGCGAGTGGCCGGAGTAGACCGGTACGCGCACACAGGTGCCGGAGACCTTCAGCTCGGGGATCTCCAGGATCTTGCGGGACTCGTTGCGGAGCTTCTGCTCCTCGTCGGTCTCGTGCGAGCCGTCGTCCACCAGGTTGCCGGCGAGCGGGAGCACGTTGAAGGCGATCGGGCGGCGGTAGACGCCGGGCTCCGGGAAGGCCACGGCCTCGCCGTCGTGGGTCAGCTCGGGGGCGCGCTCGGCGACGGCCTTGACCTGGCCGTCCAGCTCGGCGACGCCGGCCAGACCGGAGCCGGACACGGCCTGGTAGGTGGTGGCGACGAGCGCGGTCAGCCCGGCCTCCTGGTGGAGCGGCTTGAGGACCGGCATCGCGGCCATCGTGGTGCAGTTCGGGTTGGCGATGATGCCCTTCGGGCGGTCCTTGATCGCGTGCGGGTTGACCTCGGACACGACCAGCGGGACCTCGGGGTCGCGGCGCCAGGCGGAGGAGTTGTCGATCACGACCGCGCCCTGGGAGGCGACCTTCTCGGCGAGCGCCTTGGAGGTCGCGCCGCCGGCGGAGAACAGCACGATGTCCAGGCTGGTGTAGTCGGCGGTGGCGGCGTTCTCGACGACGACGCCGTCCAGGACGGTGCCGGCGGAGCGCGCGGAGGCGAAGAGACGCAGCTCCTCGACGGGGAACTTCCGCTCCGTGAGGATCTTGCGCATGACCGTGCCGACCTGACCGGTGGCTCCGACGATTCCGACCTTCACGGGGCTCTCCTCCGTACGTTTGTGCAGGGTGCTGCGTTCCATGATGCGTATCACCAGAGGCGGCTTGTCCAATCCTTTGTCCGAGGATCGGGACACGCGCTGGACACCGGCCGAGACGACGAAGGGGCGGACGCCGGTTCCGGCGCCCGCCCCCAGTGATCGTTCCGCGGTGTTACGGGGTGACCTTGCCGATCACCACGCTGCCGGCGCCCGCGACGGTGCCGCGCGCGTTCAGCAGCTTGACCTCGCCGAAGAACTGCCGGCCCTCGGGCGCCTCGCCGGAGACGAGGACCTCGGCGCCGACCTTCGCGCTGGCGCCGTTGGCCAGCGGGTAGGTCTTCGCCGCGTCGACCTGGACCTTGCCGAGCGACGCGGAGTAGTACACGTCCCGGTAGTCGTAGGTCGTGCCGCCCTCGGCCTGCACCGAGTAGCCGTCGATCACGATGGTGTACGTGCCCGCGGCGGGCTTCACCAGCGAGACCGACTCCTCCGAGTCGCCGTCCGCCGACTGGCCGACCTGCTTGCCGTTGAGCAGCACGGTCAGGTCGAGGTCGGCGGCCTTGTCGGAGGTGTTGCCGATGGCCACGTCGAGCCGCTCGACACCCTCACCGACGGTGACGGTCTTCGTCTGCTGCTCGTGGTGCTTGATGGTCGGGGTCTCGACCTTCGCCGAGCCGAGCGAGCCGCCCTGCAGGGTGCCCTCCAGACCGGCGAACTTGTTCGTGACCGTCCACTCGACCGCGGCCGGGGTGCCGATCTTCGCCTCGGCGACGTTCTGCACCGCCGGGTCGAAGTCCGCGCCCAGGACGGACACGTCCAGCTTGAACGGGTTGTCCAGGTCGGGCGAGGTACGGCGCGACTCGACCTCGATCTCCCAGACGCCCGGGGTCGGGTTCGCGTACGAACGCAGGTCCGGACGGCAGGTGTTGGCCGGGTTGTAGTGCGGGTAGCACGCGGTGGACGCGGTCGACTCGATGGCCACGCCGTACGGGTGGATCGCGATGAACCGGGTCTGGCTCTTCTCCTTCAGACCGCCGAGGGCGACCTCGAGGGTCTTCGCGCCCGCGGGGACCTTCACGAAGAAGGACTTGTGGCTGTTGCGCTGCACGGTGCCGGACAGGGAGCCCGCGAAGCCCGGGGCCGCGAGGTCCTTGGCGACCACGACGGTCGACAGGATCTGCTTGTCGACGCCCTCGGTGCGCTCGTCGTCCAGCTCCAGGATGGCGCTGTGCACGCCGGCGGTCTTCGGCGCGGCCTGGACCTTCACGGTGACCGGCTTGTTCAGCGGCAGCGTGATGTAGTCGTACGCGGTGGCCGCCTTGAAGGTGCCGTCGTTGTACTTCCAGTTCAGCTCGTGCCGCACGCCGTACGCCGGGCCGGAGGTCCGGGTGACGGTGACGTCGTACGTCTTCTTCTGGCCGACCTTGAGGCCGCCCTCGCGGTCGTACACGCCGGTGCCGGTGTGCGGGGCCGGGAAGATGACGGTGTCGACCGGGGCCTCGACCTTGTAGTCGTGGGCGGTCGCGCCGGCCTGGATGGACTCCCAGGCCTCGTTGATGTCGATCAGACCGGAGCCCTGCTCGTGCGCGGCGACGCCCGAGATCTTGTTCGCGGTCGAGGTGAGCGCGGTGCGCAGGGTCAGCGGGGTGAGCTCGACGCCCTTCTGCTTCGCGGCGGAGAGCAGCAGCGCGCTCGCGCCCGCGACCTGCGGGGAGGACATCGAGGTGCCGTTGAGCATCCCGTAGCCGGCGGGCAGGGTGTAGCCCGCCTCGGGCACGCCGGAGCCGGCCTGCCAGGTCGGGATGGTGTTCACGGCCGAGCCCGGACCGGTGATGGTCGGGGTGAAGCCGCCGTCCTCACGCGGGCCGCGCGAGGAGAAGGGGAACATGGCGTACTTCTTCTCCACGGCGGAGCCGTAGTTGGACGCCCACGTCGACTGGGAGATGGCCGCGCCGACCGAGAGGACCTTGTCGGCCAGACCGGGGTCGCCGATCGTGTTGATGCCCGGGCCGGAGTTGCCGGCCGAGATGACCAGCTGGACGCCGTGCTCGTCGATCAGCCGGGTGTACAGGCGGGCGCGGACGTTGTCGCCGTCGTTCTGCGCGGGCAGGCCGCCGATCGACATGTTGACGATGTCGACGCCGCGGTTGACGACGAGGTCCGTCATGCCCTCCATGAGGGCGGTGTTGGTGCAGCCGCCGGTCCAGGTGCAGGCGCGCGAGGAGACGAGCTTCGCGCCCGGGGCCGCGCCGTTCATCTTGCCGCCGAACAGACCCTTGGCGGCGGTGATGCCCGCGACGTGGGTGCCGTGCGAGGACTCGACGATGCCGATGTTGACGAAGTCGCGCTTCTGGCCGACCCAGGTGCCGCCCAGCGGGTCCATCGGGACGTCCTTGCGGATCTCCACGACGAACGGGGTGCGCTCGGCGACCTCGGTGTCCGGGTTGTCCGTGCCGAAGTACCCGATCTGGAAACCGTCCTTGTACGGCTTCATCGGCGCGTTGTCCGTGAAGTCGTTGTTCTGGTCGGTGTCCACGCGGACGGTGCCCGCGGCCGGGTCGTACAGCATGCCGAAGACGTCGGTGGTGTCGCCGTCGCGGTTGATGTCACCGGCCGGGTCGCCGCCCGCGGTGATCGCCTCGCTGAACCGGCTCCACTGGTACGCGCCCTCGGGCGCCTTCCAGCTCTGGCTCGCGGCGGTGAACTCCGGGCCGGAGACCGGGGTGATCTGCGCGCGCCAGGTGGCGTCGCCCTCGGTCAGCGGGTCGGTGGCGGTGACCCAGTCGACGATCTTGCGCTCGCCGGTGGTGGTCTGCTGCAGCGCCGGGTGCCCGAGGTCGACGCCGGAGTCGAGGATGCCGATGGTCACGCCGCGGCCGTCGGCCTTGGGGTGGTCCTGGACGAACTCGACCGCGCCGGTCTCGTGCGACGGGTTGTACGGGTTCTTGGCCGGCGTGCTCTTGCCCGGGGCCGGGTACGTCGTCGCGGTCGCGCCCGCGGCGGAGCCCTTGACGCCCGCGTCCGGGGCCGGGTCGTCCAGGACGATCTCCGCCTGGAGGTCGACGGCCTGGACGGAGGAGAGCTTGGTGGCCGCCTTGATGGCGGAGTCCGCCTTGGCGGTCGGCAGGGTGGCGCGGACGTAGCCGAGCTTGTCGTCCCGCTTGCCGACGGAGCCGCCGGGGACGGCGTCGAGCTGGCCGGCGACCTGCTCGGTCGCGCCCGGGGCGGTCGCCACGAGGATCGTGACGTTCTTCCGGCCCGCGGCCTCGGCCTCGTCGAGGCGCTGCGCGTCGGTGGCGCCGAGCTTGTCGGCGGCGTCGGAGGACTTGACCGGGGGAGTGGTCGCCGGGTCGTCGGCGGCCAGGACCGGAGCGGCACCGGCGGCGATCAGCGCGGTCACCAGGCCGGCGGCCGCGGCGACGCGGGCGGCCCGTCTGTGTCCGGGGGTCGAGCGCCCGGGTATGGAGCTCTGGGTTTCGGGGGTGGTCATTTACATCCCTGATTGGTGAAAGAAGAGGGTCCGGATTTCGGTACCGGATGACCGCTCAGCCTTTCGTAAACGACCAGGGTTTGTGGAGAGTTGTCGAGGGGCGGGATGTGCAAGTGGCGTACATCCGCCACGGGGGGACATACGCCACAGGAGATGAATCACCCTCAACCGGGGCGATTCGCAGGCCGGTTAGTTTTCCTTTGTACGAGCGTAGTGGCGCGAGGCCTTGGCCCGGTTGCCGCAGACCGCCATCGAGCACCAGCGCCGGGTGCCGTTTCGCGAGGTGTCGAAGAAGTGCAGGATGCACGCCTCGTGCGCGCAGCCGCGGATCCGGTCGGGCGCGGTCCGCAGCAGGTCGAGGTAGTTCCGCGCGGCGGTCCAGGCCGGCCCCCAGGCGGGGTCGCGGAACTCGGGCAGTTCCCCGGGGCCGTCGACGGTGAGGGTGGCGCGGATCCGGCCGTGGCCGAGG
The DNA here is from genome assembly GCF_045348655.1 of Streptomyces solicamelliae. Taxonomy (NCBI): domain Bacteria; kingdom Bacillati; phylum Actinomycetota; class Actinomycetes; order Kitasatosporales; family Streptomycetaceae; genus Streptomyces; species Streptomyces solicamelliae. The sequence continues at coordinate 2,354,777 of NZ_CP160404.1, read as the reverse complement.
ATCGCGTCCAGACGCTCGACGGCGGCGGGGTCGCCGGGCCGGTCGACCAGGCCCAGGAGGGCGTCGCGGGCCGCGAGGGTGTGCCGGAGCGTCGTGTCGTCGGCGGTGAAGCGGTCGTCGAGGCCGTTGGCCGCGAGCCAGACCGCGAGTCCGGCCGGATCGGTGAGCAGGTCCAGTCGCTCGCCCTCGTGCACCCACCGGGTGTTGAGCAGGTCCAGGGAGACGGGCTCGCCGGTGAGCGGTCGGGGGTCGGGGACGGTCATGGCGGACTCCCTGGGCGCTCCGTCGGCCTCATTGCTAACCCCTCAAGAGTACGTGACCGGTTGCGCACCTCTTGACTAACCTCTAAAGTCGAAGTGAGAGGTTAGCCCGGAGGGGGTTGGCCACGTCCGAGGGGACCGTCATGTCTGCGATCGGCACGCTGCGCACGGGGCACATCGGGATCAACGTCACCGACCTGGAGCGCTCGCTCGGCTTCTACCGGGACGTCCTCGGCTTCGAGGTGCTGGGCGAGGGCAAGGAGGAGGGGCGGCGCTTCGCCTTCCTCGGGCAGGGCGGCGCGCTCGCCGTCACGCTGTGGCAGCAGGCGGAGGGCGCGTACGACAAGGCCCGCGCGGGGCTGCACCACCTGGCCTTCGAGGTCGAGTCGATGGACCGGGTCCGGGCGGCGGAGGCCGCGCTGAAGGAGTTCGGCGTCACCTTCGCGTACGAGGGCGTCGTCCCCCACGCCGAGGGCGCGGCGAGCGGCGGCGTCTTCTTCCACGACCCCGACGGCATCCGCCTCGAGATCTACGCCCCGAAGGGCGCGGAGGGCGCGGAGGCCCCGAACACCACGGCCCCCACCTGCGGCTTCTTCTAGAAGCGCCGCACCACCCACTCGCCCGCAGAGAAAGGCGACCCATGGACCCCGTCAGCGCGTACCACCCAGGCTCCGTGGCCGTACAGGAGCGCCTCGGGGTCCGCGACCTCGCCGACCACGTGGGCCGCTCCATCGGCCCGACGATCAAACCCGTCGCCGCCGCGTTCCTGGAGCAGCAGCCCATGCTGCTCCTGGGCGCGGCCGCCCCGGACGGTCAGGTCTGGAGCGCCCTCCTCACCGGCGAACCGGGCTTCGTGAGCGCCACGGGCCGGGCCCGGATCGCGATCCGGAGCACCCCCGGCGAGGGTGACCCCCTCGCCGCCGCCCTGAACGGCACCGCCCCCGTCGGCACCCTCGCCCTGGACCCCCGCACCCGCCGCCGCATGCGCCTGAACGGCACGGCGCTCCCCGCCCCCGGCGGCCTCGCCGTCCACGCCGAGCAGGTCTTCGCCAACTGTCCGAAGTACCTCCAGAAGCGCGAGCTGTACGGCGCCGAGCCCGCCGCCCGCCCGGGCGCCGCGCGGCGCGGCCGGGCTCTCACCCCCGGCCAGGAGCGGTTCGTCCGTGCCGCGGACACGTTCTTCGTCGCGACCACCGCCCCGGACGGCGTGGACACCAGCCACCGCGGGGGCCATCCCGGCTTCGTCCGGGTGCACTCGCCGACCGAGCTGAGCTGGTCCGACTATCCGGGGAACGCGATGTTCCTCACCCTCGGCAACCTGGAGGCCGACGGCCGCGCCGGCCTGCTCTTCCTGGACTGGAACACCGGCGACACGCTCCAGCTCTCCGGGACCGCCCGCACCGCGTTCGGTCCGGAGGGCCGGACCACGTACCTTAGAATTCAACAAATTGTGGAAACGGAGGGGGCGAGTCCGCTGCGCTGGTCGGCGCCCGACTACTCGCCGGCCAACCCTCCCCTGGACGAAGGAGCCCGATGGCCGGAGTGACGCAGACGGCGGAGGCGCCCCCGGCGGTGGCGTCCCCCGCCAGGACCCCGGCCTCGGCCCCACCCCGTCCCCGCCCCCGCGTCGTCCTCGCCGGCACCGCGCTCAGCACCCTCGCGCTGCTGACCCTGGTCGCCCTCGGCACCGCGGTCCACCACCCGCTCCTGATACCGCCGCTCGCCGCGAGCATGGCGCTCGTCGCCGGCGCGCCCGACCTGCCGCTCTCCCAGCCCCGCTCGGTCGTCGTCGGCCAACTCCTCTCCGCGCTCACCGGCTTCGCCGTGCTCGCCGTCGCCGGACCGGGCCTGTGGAGCGCCGCGGTCGCCGGCGGGCTGGCGCTCGGCGCGATGATGCTGGCCCGCACCCCGCACTCGCCGGCCGCCGCCACCGCGGTGATCGTCGCGCTGCAGGACCCGCCGTTCTGGACCTTCACCGGCCTGCTCGCACTGGCCTGCGCGGTCCTCGTGGCCACCGGAGTCCTCGGCGGCCGCCTCACCGGCCGCCGCTACCCGGTCTACTGGTGAGCCCCGGGGGCTAACCTCGCCCCATGGTGCAGGAGTTGAGGGTGGCGTCCTACGCCGTGTGCGTGCACGACGAGCAGATCCTGCTGGCCCGCTGGGTCGCGCGGGACGGCGCCCGGCAGTGGACGCTGCCCGGCGGCGGCATGGACCACGGCGAGGACCCGCTCGACACCGTGGTGCGCGAGGTGGAGGAGGAAACCGGCCAACTCGTGGAGCCCGTACGGCTCCTCGGCGTCGACACCATCCGCCGCCGCTGGTCGCGCCGGTTCGGCGCGGACGCCGACTGGCAGGGCCTGCGCATCGTCTACGAGTGCCGGCTCACCGGCGGCACCCTGCGCAACGAGATCGGCGGCTCCACCGACCTGGCCGCCTGGTTCCCGCTCGCCGAGGTCGCCGGGCTCGACCGGGGGGAACTCGTCGACACGGGCCTCGCCCTGTGGCGCGAGCGCCCCGTCCTCGGGAGGCTTCCCCACAACGGCTGAAAGCCGCCCCACCCCCGGCACGTCGATCAACTGCCCACGGCCCGGCGGAGTCCTGCCCCACGACCACAGTCGACGAGCAGGGGAGCACCGCACATGTCCGTACGCACGGTCCGCCCGGTCCGCACCGCGATCGCGGCGGCGACGGTCGCCGCCGCCCTCACCGCCACCGTCCTGGTGCCCGCCACGGCGGCCACCGCCGCACCCGCGAAGCCGCGCCACGAAGCCACCCGGCAGGCACTGGACGCGGCCGTGGCCGCCGGGGTCCCCGGCGTCGTCGCCGGGGCCCGCGACGGCAGGACGGCCCCATGGACCGGCACGGCGGGCGAGCGCGGCGGCCGCGACCACTACCGGGTCGGCTCCATCACCAAGACCTTCGTCGCCACCGTCCTGCTCCAGCTCCAGGCCGAGGGCCGGCTCGACCTCGACGACCCGGTCGAGAAGCACCTGCCCGGCGTCGTGCGCGGCAACGGCCACGACGGCCGCAAGGTCACCGTCCGCCAACTGCTCAACCACACCAGCGGGATCTACAGCTACACCGAGGACCCCGGTCTGACGGCCAAGGTCTTCGGCCCGGGCTTCCTGGAGCACCGTTACGACACCTGGACACCCCGGCAGCTCGTCGCGGTCGCCATGACCCACGAGCCGGACTTCCCGCCCGGCACGTCCTGGCACTACTCCAACACCAACTTCGTCCTGGCCGGCATGGTGATCGAGAAGGTCACCGGCCGCCCGTACGGCAAGGAGATCGAGAGGCGCGTCCTCAAGCCGCTCAAGCTCCGCGCCACCAGCGTCCCCGGCACCACCCCGACTCTGCCCCGGCCCAGCAGCCGGGCGTACTCCACGCTCCAGGACGAAGCCGGTCCCGGCGCCAAGGTGTACGACGTCACCGAGCTCAACCCCAGCATGGCCGGCGCGGCGGGCGAGATGATCTCCGACTCGAACGACCTGCAGACCTTCTACCGCGCCCTGCTCAAGGGCCGGCTGCTGCCGCCCGCGGAGATGAAGGAGATGACGACCGCGGTCCCGGTCTCGCCGGACTTCCCCGACTTCGGCTACGGCCTCGGGCTCATGCGGCAGAAGCTCAGCTGCGGCAAGGAGGTCTGGGGACACGGCGGCGGCATCCACGGCTCCAACTCCCAGGCCCAGGCGACCCGGGACGGCGAGCACACGCTGGCAGCCAACTTCAACGCCGACTGGACGGGCGACGGCCAGACCGTCGTCGAGGCCGAGTTCTGCGGCACCGTCCCGAAGGCGGCCCCGAAGGATGCCCCGAAGGGCGCCCCGCAGCTGCGCTGACGCTCAGCGCGGCAGGACGACCACGTAGGCGGCCGGCTCCCGGTCCGTCGCGGCCATCAGCGCCGTACGGACCACGGTCGCCTGCTGCTCCAGGGAGTCACGCAGCTTGCGCGGGGTGAGATGGACGACGGTGATCCCGAGCCGTTCCAGCACCTCGCGCTTGCGCGTGTACTCGGTCCACAGCGCGTCGCCGTCGTCGAGCCGCGGCGAGCGGGTGTCCAGCTCGACGGCGACCGCCTGGTCCGGCCAGTACGCGTCGAGGCCGCCGAGGTGCGGGCCGCCCGGCAGCCGCAGGTCCACGTTCCACAGCGGGTCGGGCAGGGCGAAGGCGCGCACCATCTCGTACAGCCGGTCCTCCGCGACCGCCCGGCCCTCGGCCAGCAGCAGGTCCACCGCGTCCACCACATGCGGCCGGGACAGCAGCCGCGCACGACTCAACTCCCGTACCACCGCGCTCGGTTCGCAGTGGCCGCCGCGCACCGCCTCGGTGAGCAGCCGGCGCACCACGCCCGCGTCGGCGAGCCCGTCCACCGCGTCGGCGAGCGCCCGGGCGACGGGGGCGACCGGCACCCCGTCGAGCTGGACCGCCTCGGGCATGTCCGGCGTGCGCACCACCCGCACCAGCGCGGTGGACTTCAGCCGGCGGACCCGCGGCACCAGGACGTCGATCCGGTCGACGACCGCGGTCGGGGGCGCGGAGGAGAAGCCGTGCAGGGCCAGCGCGGCGAGCCCGGTGATCACCGCCTCGGTGCCCTGCGCGGGCACGGCCCCGCGGCGGCGCGTGTGGTGGAGGGCCTCCCGGACCCGGTCGTCACCGGAACGGGGGAGGGGGCGGGGGGAGATGGGGGCGTTGTGGTTCATGCGGGGGATCTTCCGCCGTCCGGCCCGTCAACTAACCGCTGTTACAAGTCCGTCGCTCAATCCGGACAAGGCCGTCCTAAAGTACGCACGTTCGACAGCCGAGGGGCGCGACTCCGTTCGAGTGACGCCGCGCCCCTCCGCGGTACGACGATCAGCCCGCCGCCGCGTCGCACTCCTGCGCCCGCAGCGCCCGCGCGAGGTCGTCCCGGGCCTCCAGGACCAGCCGGCGCAGCGCCGGGGCCGCGTCGGCGTGGGCGGCGAGCCAGGCGTCCGTCGCCGCCAGGGTCTCCGGGGAGTCCTGCAGCCCCGGGAACAGGCCCCGGACCACGTGCATGCCGATCTGGATCGACCGCTCCGCCCAGACCCGCTCGATCGCCTCGAAGTACCTCGGTGCGTACGGCGCGATCAGCGCGCGCTGCGAGGGCTGCACGAACCCGGCGATGGTCGCCTCCACCAGCGCGTTCGACAGCCGCTCCGACTCCACGACCGCCGCCCACGCCTGCGCCTTGACCGCCTCCGACGGCCGGGACGCCAGACAGCGCACCGAGTGCCGCTTGCCGGTCGCGGTGTCGTCGCGGGCCAGCTCCGCCCCGATCCGCGCCTCGTCCGCGCGGCCGTGCGCGGCCAGCGGGCCGAGCAGCGACCAGCGCAGCTCCTGGTCCACGTCGAGACCGTCGATCCGGGCGGCGCCGTCGAGCAGAGCCTCCAGGAACTGGAAGTCCGCCTCCTCGGACGCGGTCGCCGCGAAGAAGCGCGCCCAGGTCAACTGCTGCTCGCTGCCCGGCTCGGCGAGCCGCAGCTCGCGCAGCCCGCCCTCGGCGAGCAGCCGCCCGCCCTCCGCGCGCCACGCGGGGGCCGCGTAGTGCGTGACCGCCGCCTGGGCCCAGGCGTGCACCATCTGCAGCACGCCGATGTCGGTCTCGCGGCCGGCGAAGTCCAGCGCGATCGCGACGAAGTCCCGGGCCGGCATCAGCCCGTCGCGGGTCAGGTTCCACAGCGCCGACCAGCACAGGGCGCGGGCCAGGGGGTCGGTGATGCCGCCGAGGTGCGCGCGCAGGGTGGTCAGCGACGCCTCGTCGAAGCGGATCTTGCAGTACGTGAGGTCGTCGTCGTTGACCAGGACCAGGTCCGGCCGCTCGGCGCCCGTCAGTTCGGCCACCACCGTGCGCGGCCCAGTGACGTCCGCCTCGGCCCGGGCGTACCGCTCCAGCGCGCCCTCGGGCGTCAGCCGGTACAGGCCCACCGCGGCCCGGTGCGGGCGCAGCTCGTCCCCGTCCTGGAGGACGGCGAGCTCGGTGATCCGGCCCTCGGCGTCGTGGGTGACGGCCGGCGTCAGCGCGTTGACGCCGGAAGTCTGCAGCCAGGACTTCGCCCAGGCCCGCATGTCCCGGCCGGAGGTCTCCTCCAGCACGGTGAGCAGGTCCGCCAGGCGGGTGTTCCCGTACGCGTGCCGCTTGAAGTAGCGCCGCGCGCCGTCCAGGAAGGCGTCCCGGCCCGCGTAGGCCACGAGCTGCTTCAGCACCGCGGCGCCCTTGGCGTACGTGATGCCGTCGAAGTTCAGCTTGGCGTCCTCCAGATCACGGATGTCCGCCGTGATCGGGTGCGTGGACGGCAGCTGGTCGGCGCGGTACGCCCACGCCTTGCGGTTGTTGGCGAAGGTGACCCAGCTGTTGGTGAAGCGGGTGGCCTCGGCCAGCGAGAACGAGCCCATGAAGTCCGCGAAGGACTCCTTCAGCCACAGGTCGTCCCACCACACCATGGTGACCAGGTCGCCGAACCACATGTGGGCCATCTCGTGCAGGATCGTGTTGGCCCGGCGCTCGTAGGCGGCCTGCGTGACCTTGCCCCGGTAGACGTACTCCTCGCGGAAGGTGACCAGGCCCGGGTTCTCCATCGCGCCGAGGTTGTACTCGGGGACAAAGGCCTGGTCGTACTTCCCGAAGGGGTACGGGTAGTCGAAGTTGTCGTGGAAGAAGTCGAAGCCCTGCTTGGTGATCAGGAAGATGTCGTCCGCGTCGAAGTGCTTCGCGAGCCCCTTGCGGCACATCGCGCCCAGCGGGATCGTCAGGTCCCCGCGCGTGTACGTGTCCGTCACGTAGTGGTACGGCCCGGCGACCACGCAGGTGATGTACGAGGAGATCGGCGCCGTCTCCGCGAACCGCCACACCCCGTCGGCGCCCTGCTCGCCCGCCCCGTTCGACCAGACCGTCCAGCCCTCCGGCGCGGTCACCTCGAAGCGGTACGGGGCCTTCAGGTCGGGCTGCTCGAAGTCGGCGTACACCCGGCGGGCGTCGGCCGGCTCGTACTGGGTGTAGAGGTAGACCTCGCCGTCCTCCGGGTCGACGAAGCGGTGCAGGCCCTCGCCGGTCCGGCTGTACGCGCACTGCGCGTCCACCACCAGCACGTTGTCGTCCTGCAGGCCGTCGAGCGCGATCCGCGCGCCGTCGAAGACGACCGCCGGGTCCAGCTCCCGCCCGTTGAGGGTCACGGAGGTGACGGACGGGGCGATCAGATCGACGAAGGTCGCGTCGCCCGTCCCGGTGCGCCGGAAGCGGAGGGTGGTCACCGAACGGAAGGTGCGCACCTCCTCCGTGGACTCGCCGACCGCCGAGCGCAGGTCGAGGGCGACCTCGTACCCGTCGACGGCCACCAGTCCGGCCCGCTCGTGGGCCTCGTCGCGGGTCAGGTTCTCTCCGGGCACGGTCACTCCTTCGTGGCTCGTTGGACAGCAGTGATCCTGCCATGTGCGGCTGACGCCGGACACTCCGGGAATGTCGGCGCCGGACGGCGGCGTTTCCGCTGAACGCGTACGCAGATATCCCTTCGCGAGGAGTGACATGTCCGAGAGCAGGACCACCGCCGACTTCTGGTTCGACCCGCTGTGCCCGTGGGCGTGGATGACCTCGCGCTGGATGCTCGAGGTGGAGAAGGTCCGCCCGGTGGACGTGCGGTGGAAGGTGATGAGCCTGGCGGTCCTCAACGAGGACAAGCTGGACGAGCTGCCGGAGAGGTACCGCGAGCTGCTCGCCACGGCCTGGGGCCCGGTCCGCGTGGTCATAGCGGCCAAGGAGCTGCACGGCGACGAGTACGTCGGCAAGCTCTACACGGCGCTCGGCACCCGCTTCCACAACAACGGCGAGGCGGCGACGAGGGAGACCGTCGTCGCGGCCCTCGAGGACGTCGGCCTGCCGGCCGCGCTCGCCGACTACGCGGACCAGGACGTGTACGACACGCAGCTGCGCGCCTCCCACAAGGAGGGCATCGACAAGGTCGGCCAGGACGTCGGCACCCCGGTGATCGCGGTGCCCGGCGCGGACGGCGACGAGGTCGCCTTCTTCGGTCCGGTCGTCACCCCGACCCCGCGCGGCGAGGCTGCGGCGCGGCTGTGGGACGGCACGCTGCTCGTGGCGTCGACGCCCGGCTTCTACGAGATCAAGCGCACCCGCACGGCGGCCCCGAGCTTCGAGTAGCCACCCCTGTTCCGTACGGAAGAACCCCCGCGATTCCTGTCATCGCGGGGGTTCTTCTTTCATCCGCCCGCCCGGTGAAAGTTGAGAAGACGATCACGAGCAGGACGTCGGGGGAGGCGCGGGTCAGAACGAGATCAGCGGGACGGACGCCTTGGCGGCCAGGTAACGCCTGCTCACGTCCTGCCAGTTCACGACCTGCCACATGGCCTCGATGAAGTCCACCTTCTGGTTCTTGTACTGCAGGTAGAAGGCGTGCTCCCAGGCGTCGAAGACCAGGACCGGGACGGAGCCCTGGCCCACGTTGCCCTGGTGGTCGTAGACCTGCTCGACGATCAGCCGGCCGCTGATCGGCTCGTACGCGAGGACACCCCAGCCGGAGCCCTGGGTGGTCGCGGAGGCCTTGGTCAGCTGGGCCTTGAACGCGGCGAAGGAGCCGAAGGACTCGGTGATCGCGTCGGCGAGCTCGCCGACCCCGTCGGCGGCCAGCGGCTCGCCGCCGCCCCCGTCCTTCGGGCTGTCCATGTTGTTCCAGTAGATCGAGTGGAGGATGTGGCCGGAGAGGTGGAAGGCCAGGTTCTTCTCCAGGCCGTTGAGCGCGCCCCACTGCTCCTTGTCGCGGGCCTCCTCCAGCTGCTCCAGGGTGTCGTTCGCGCCCTTCACGTACGCCGCGTGGTGCTTGTCGTGGTGCAGCTCGATGATCTGCGGATTGATCACCGGCTCCAGCGCCGCGTAGTCGTACGGCAGCTCAGGAAGTGTGTAGATCGCCATGTGCCGAGCCCTCGCCCTCGCCTTTCGACTGCTTATTGCAACCTCTATGCAATTGCAGGCTATCAGCAGGTGGGCAAGAAGTGGATCAGCCCTTCGCCCTACGCCTCGGGGCCCGGTCCCGGGTGCCGGGTACGACGGAACCCCCGGCCGCGACGTGCGGACCGGGGGTTCCTCGGGTGTGAGGGCGCGTCAGGCGTCCTGGCGCACCGCGCCCCGCTTCTGCCGGACGATGCCGATGGCGGCGAGGACGAGGGTCATCGCGCCCGTGGCGTACAGCTGGATGCGGGTGCCCTCCTCACGGGCCATCAGGAAGAAGATGACCGCCATGCCGGCCAGCGCCACCCAGGTGAGGAAGGGGAAGGCCCACATCTTCACGACCAGCTTCTCCGGCGTCTCGCGCTCCAGACGGCGGCGCAGCTTCAGCTGCGAGGCCGCGATGAAGATCCAGACGACCAGGATCACGCCGCCGATCATGTTCAGCAGCCACGGGAAGATCGTGTCGGGGGACAGGTAGTTCAGGCCCACGCAGACGAAGCCGAAGAAGCAGGAGGCGAGCACGGCCAGGCGCGGCACGCCGCCGGAGACCTTGCCGAGCACCTTCGGGCCGAGGTTGCGCTGGACCAGCGAGAAGGCGATGCGCGAGGAGCCGTAGATGTTGGCGTTCATCGCGGACAGCAGGGCGATCAGCACGACGACGTTCATGATCTGGCCGGCGGCCGGGATGCCCAGCTGGTCCAGGGCGGCGACGTACGGGCCCTTCTCCGTGACGGCCTTGTCGTTCCACGGGACGAGGGTCACGATCACGGCCATCGAGCCGATGTAGAACAGCGCGATCCGCCACATCGCCGTGCGCACGGCCTTCGCGACGCCCTTGACCGGGTTCTCCGACTCGGCGGCGGCGATGGTCACGGTCTCCATGCCGCCGTACGAGAACACCGAGGCGAGCAGACCGATGACCAGGCCCTCGCTGCCGTTCGGCAGCAGACCGCCCGCGCCGAAGAGGTTCGACGTGCCGGGGGAGTCGGTGCCGGGCAGCAGGCCCAGGACGGCGAGCACGCCGAGACCGAGGAAGAGGGTGATGGCGCCGACCTTCAGGGCGGCGAACCAGAACTCGAACTCGCCGAAGTTCTTCACGGCCGCCAGGTTGGCGCCGCAGAAGATCAGCATGAACAGCGCGACCCAGGCCCACTCCGGGGTGCCGGGCAGCCAGCCGGTGACGATCTTCGCCGCGCCGATGCCCTCCAGGCCGACGGCGACGCTGAGCAGCACCCAGAACGACCAGCCGGCGGTGAAGCCCGCCCACGAGCCGAAGGCGCGCTCGGCGTGCGAGGAGAAGGAGCCGGAGGACGGGTACGCGGCCGACATCTCGCCCAGCATCCGCATCACCAGCATGACCAGCAGGCCGGAGAGCGTGTACGCGAGGACGATGGAGGGGCCGGCGGCGGCGATGCCGGCGCCGGAGCCGACGAAGAGGCCGGCGCCGATGACGCCGCCGAGGGCGATCATCGAGAGGTGGCGCTGCTTGAGGCCGTGCGAGAGAACCGTCGTGCCGTCGTCCTTGCGGTCGACGGGCGCGGGCGCTGTGGTCCGGGACATGAACCTGCCCTGTTCGGGGAGGAGGCGGGGGACGCCACAGTCTGTGGGCGTGTACCGCTCACAGGGAACGGATGTCCGCTATACGGGCACGACCTTCACGCAACGTGAAGATCTCGTGTTGTTCTGTACGCGCCGGTAGCCCCGCATCCGCCGAAACCGGCTCATCTAGCCCCGGCGGTCCCGGAGTTCCCTCGCGCCGGCCGCCAGCAGCACCGCGCCGGTCGCCGCGGCCGACCACAGCACCTGCGGGCGCGTGGCGTCGTCGGTCAGCATCAGCACCAGGACGGCGCCGATCGCGACCAGGGCCGTCCAACTCAGCCACGGGAAGCCCCACATCCTCAGCGTCAGCTTCTCCGGCGCCTCGCGCTCGATGCGGCGGCGCAGCCTCAGCTGCGAGACCGCGATCAGGCCCCAGACGAAGAGCAGGACCGCGCCCACGGCGTTGAGGAGGTAGAGGAAGACGGTGTCCGGCCACATGAGGTTGAGCAGCACGGAGACGAACCCGAAGGCCACCGATGCCAGCACCGCCCGCCGCGGCACCCCGCCCCCGCTCCCGGTTGCGTCCGAGCGGGAGGACCCCCCTCCGGAGATCTTCAGCAGCCCCTTCGGGGCCTCCCCGCGCTCGGCCAGCGAGAAGATCATCCGCGAGGACCCGTAGAGGTTCGCGTTGAGCGCCGAGAGCAGCGCCACGAACACCACCACGTTCATCAGCTGCCCGGCCGCCGGGATCCCGATGGCGTCGAGCACCGCCACGTACGGCGACTCGCCCGGCTTCATCGACGTCCACGGCAGCAGCGTCACGATCACCAGCATCGAGCCGACGTAGAAGAAGAGGATGCGCCAGACCGCGCTGCGCACCGCGCGGGCCACATTGCGCGCCGGGTCCTCCGACTCGGCCGCCGCGATGGTGACGACCTCCAGACCGCCGAAGGCGAACACCACGGCGAGCACGCCGGAGACCACGCCCTCCCAGCCGTTCGGCAGGAAGCCGCCCTGCCCGGTCAGATTCGCCAGACCCACCGCGTCCGTGTCCGGCAGCCGGCCGAGGATCGCCAGGGTTCCGAGGGCCAGGAACAGTACGATCGCGCCGACCTTGAGCGCCGCGAACCAGAACTCGAACTCGCCGAAGTTCTTCACCGCCGCCAGATTGGCCCCGGTGAACACCAGCATGAAGATCAGCACCCAGGCCCACTGCGGCACCCCGGGCGCCCAGCCGTTGGCGATCCGCGCCGCGCCCGTCGCCTCCACCGCGAGGACCACGACCAGCAGGAACCAGTACAGCCAGCCCACCGAGAACCCGGCCCAGCGGCCCAGCGCCCGCTCCGCGTGCACGGAGAACGCGCCGGAGGCCGGCATGGCCGCCGACATCTCGCCGAGCATCCGCATCACCAGCATCGCCAGCGCGCCGGCGATCAGATACGAGAGCACGATGCCCGGCCCGGCGACCGCGATGCCCGCGCCCGAGCCCACGAACAGGCCCGCGCCGATCACCCCGCCCAGGCCCAGCATCGTCAGATGACGCTGCTTCAGCCCGTGGGAGAGCGGCTCCGGTTCGGTGGCCAGGGGGGACGGCGGTGCGTCGTGCATGTGCGGGCTCGTGCTCTCGGGAGGCGCTCGGAGATCGTCCGGCGGTTTATGGAGACTCCACAGTCTCTCCGGTCGGCCACCTGTGGCGCAAAAAGGACCTCGCGCGGGGACTCCCAAGTGACAAGCGTCACGCGGCCCGAGGCATGATCGAGCGCCTTTGTTCGATCTCCACCAAGCGCTCGGCCCGCGCTTTGTCGGCGGCTGACCGTGATCGCGCGCTCACCGCTCGACTACGGTCGAGCTGCCCGACCGACCCCTCACCTCGCGGAGTACCGATGAGCACCGCCGCCGCCCCCGTCCGTTCCCTCCGCCCCGGCCAGGTCCTCGCCGACCTGCTCCCGGCGGCGGGGCTCGCCCGCGACGCCGTACTGGTCGCCGGCGGCGCCGTACTCACCGGCCTGGCCGCCCAGCTCTCCGTACCGGTCCCCGGCTCGCCGGTCCCGGTCTCCGGGCAGACCTTCGCCGCCCTGCTCGTCGGCACCGCGTTCGGCGCCCGGCTGGGCTTCCTCTCCCTCGGCCTGTACGCCGTCGCCGGCATGGCGGGCGTGCCGTGGTTCGCCGAGGGCGCCTCGGGCTGGTCGATGCCGTCCTTCGGCTACGTCCTCGGCATGATGCTGGCCGCCACCGTCGTCGGAGCCCTGGCCCGCCGCGGCGCGGACCGCTCGGTGCTGCGCACGGCCGGCGTGATGGCACTCGGCTCGGCCGTGATCTACGCGGTGGGCGTGCCGTACCTGGCCCTGGCCACCGGCATGTCGTTCTCCCAGGCCGTCGCCGCGGGCCTCACCCCGTTCCTGATCGGCGACGCGCTCAAGGCCGCGCTCGCCATGGGCCTGCTGCCCGCCGCCTGGAAGCTGGTCGGCCGCAAGGGCTGACACCCGCGGGCAGACGAAGAAGCTCTCCGTTCCGCAGGGGGTCGCCCTGGGAACGGAGAGCTTTCCGCTGTCCGGGATCAGTCCTCGGTGACCGGCTCCGGGGTCTTGCCGAGGCGGTCGCGGACCAGGGAGATCGCCACCACGAGGCCCGCCACGAGGAGCGACAGCACGACCTGCTCACGGGCCGAGCCGCCGTTCCAGAGCATGTAGCCCAGGACGAAGACGATCATCGCGATGGTCGCCCAGGTCAGGTACGGGAAGAGCCACATCTTGACGAGCAGCTTCTCCGGGGCCTCGCGCAGGATGATCTTCCGCATGCGCAGCTGCGAGAAGCAGATGACCAGCCAGACGAAGAGCGCGATGGCGCCGGACGCGTTCAGCAGGAAGGCGAACACGGTGTCGGGCCACTTGTAGTTGAAGAACACGGCGACGAAGCCGAAGATCACCGAGCCGATGATCGCGGCCTGCGGCACGCCCTTCGCGTTGACCTTGGCGAACGCCTTCGGCGCGTCACCGCGGCGGCCCAGCGAGTAGGCCATGCGGGAGGCGGTGTACAGGCCGGAGTTCAGGCAGGACAGCACGGCGGTCAGGATGATCACGTTCATGATCTGGCCGGCGTGCGGGATGCCGATCGAGTCGAGCGCGGCGACGTACGAGCCGTCCTCCTGCAGCTTCGGGTCGTTCCACGGCAGCAGCGAGACCACGACCAGGATCGAGCCCAGGTAGAAGATGCCGACGCGCCAGATCACGCTGTTGGTGGCCTTGGCGACGGCGCGCCGCGGGTCCGAGGACTCGCCGGCGGCGAGGGTGACGATCTCGCTGCCCATGAAGGAGAAGACGACCATCAGGATGCCGGTGAGGATCGCCCCGTAGCCGTTGGGCAGGAAGCCGCCGTGCTCGGTGAGGTTGCTCAGACCGGCCTGCGCGGTGTCCGCGCCCGGCAGCACGCCGAAGATCGCGAGCCCGCCGACGATGATGAAGGCGGCGATGGCGACGACCTTGATGCCGGCGAACCAGAACTCGAACTCGCCGTAGGAGGCGACCGATCCGAGGTTGGTGGCGGTCAGCACGACCATCACGATCAGGGCCCAGGCCCACTGCGGGACGGCCGGGAGCCAGCCGTTGAGGATGTCCGCGCCCATGGTCGCCTCGACGGCGAGCACGACGACCCAGAAGAACCAGTACAGCCAGCCGATGGAGAAGCCGGCCCAGCGTCCGAGCGCCCGGTCGGCGTGGGCCGAGAAGGAGCCGGAGGTGGGGTTGGCCACGGACATCTCGCCGAGCATCCGCATGACGAAGACGACCATCGCGCCGACCAGCGCGTAGGAGAGCAGGATGCCGGGGCCGGCGGCCTTGATGCCGGCCGCGGAGCCGCCGAAGAGTCCGGCGCCGATGACGCCGCCGATGGCGATCATCGAAAGATGGCGGTTCTTGAGACCGGCCTTGAGACCGTCGGAGTGCTGGGAATCACCGGTGGTTCCGGTGTTACCGCCTTCCTTCGTAAGGGTCGGTTGCGTGTTCATGGACGCATTCCTTGCTTTGAGGGGAGGGCTCGGATCGCGAGCCCGAGTATGGAACACCGAGTTCGGGGAATTCCGGAAGGGCCGACTCCGGATCGTTACCGGAGTCACAGTGCCGCGGCGTGCGGCGCCGACCGGCCCCGACCCCGCTGACCGCTACCCCGGTCCCGCCGTGCCACACTCGGAACATGCGCGTCTACCTCGGCTCCGACCATGCCGGCTACGAACTCAAGAACCACCTCGTCGAGTGGCTGAAGGCCCATGGCCACGAGGCCGTCGACTGCGGTCCCCACATCTACGACGCCCAGGACGACTACCCGCCGTTCTGCCTGCG
The DNA here is from genome assembly GCF_045348655.1 of Streptomyces solicamelliae. Classification (NCBI taxonomy): domain Bacteria; kingdom Bacillati; phylum Actinomycetota; class Actinomycetes; order Kitasatosporales; family Streptomycetaceae; genus Streptomyces; species Streptomyces solicamelliae. The sequence continues at coordinate 2,339,667 of NZ_CP160404.1, read as the reverse complement.
CGCCGCCGAGAAGACGGCCGCGGACGAGGGCAGCCTCGGCATCGTCATCGGCGGCTCCGGCAACGGCGAGCAGATCGCCGCGAACAAGGTGAAGGGGGTCCGCGCCGCCCTCGCCTGGAGCGAGCAGACCGCCGCGCTGGGCCGCGAGCACAACAACGCCAACGTGGTCGCGGTCGGCGCCCGCATGCACTCCGAGGAAGAGGCGACCAAGTTCGTCGAGATCTTCCTCAGCACCCCCTACTCGGGTGACGAGCGCCACACCCGCCGCATCGACATGCTGTCGGCCTACGAGACCGAGGGCGTCATGCCCCCGATCCCGGCCCACCACCCGCAGCAGGGCTGAACCCCACCCGTGCCGCCGGACCGGGTCCGGCGGCACGGCCGTGCCGTCCTTCATCCAGGCAGGAGAGCCAGCCGTGCCCGAGGGGCATACGATCCACCGCCTCGCCGAGGACCACCTGGAGCGCTTCGCCGGCGGGCCGGTACGGGTGAGCAGCCCTCAGGGCAAGTTCGCCGCCGGCGCGTCACTCCTCGACGGCCGGGTCCTCGACGGAGTCGACGCCCACGGCAAGCACCTCTTCCTCGGCTTCCAGGGCACCGGCTGGATCCACATCCACCTCGGCCTCTTCGGCAAGGTCGGCTTCGGCGCGACCCCGGCACCGCCCCCGACGGACACCGTCCGCCTGCGGCTCGTCAACGAGATCCACCACGTCGACCTCCGCGGCCCCACCACCTGCGCGCTGATCACCGAGCCCGAGAAGCAGGCGATACACGACCGCCTCGGCCCGGACCCGCTGCGGGGCGGTGACGACCCCGACAAGGCGTGGCACCGCATCTCCCGCTCCCGCACCACCGTCGCGGCACTCCTGATGGACCAGAAGGTCATCGCGGGCGTGGGCAACGTCTACCGCGCCGAGGTCCTCTTCCGGCACGGCATCGACCCGTACCGCGCGGGCAAGGACCTCACACGCCGCGAATGGGACGCGATCTGGACGGACCTGGCGGCCCTGATGCGCGAAGGCGTCCGCAACAACCGCATCGACACCGTCCGCCCCGAACACACCCCCGAGGCCATGGGCCGCCCACCCCGCGTCGACGACCACGGCGGCGAGGTCTACGTCTACCGCCGCGCGACGATGCCGTGCCACATCTGCACCACGGAGATCCGCACGGCGGACCTCCAGGCACGCAACCTCTTCTGGTGCCCGGGCTGCCAGACCCGCTGAGCGGGGGTCCGGGGGCCGAGCCCCCGGTGACGGGAAGGGGCGGGGTGGGGGACTAGAAGCCGTGCGGCAACCACGGCGCCACCGGCCACCCGAACGCGACGGCGGCCTGGTTCAGCGCCCCGGGCCGGAGTTCGCGCACGCGCCCCGCCGCGGCCAGCGCAGTCAGCGACACGCCGCCGAGGTACGCCGCTCCCAACTCCCGCACGGACAGCGCGACGTCGGCAGCGTCCTGCGTCCGGACGCAGTTGGCCCCGCTCGCGTCAGCGGTAAGTCGCCACCGCCCCTCGTTCCACGGACAGAACGCGTCCGCGACCTCGAACACCACGTCCACCGGCGCCTGGTACGCCCGCAGGGACAGCGCCGCCCCCACCTCCACCAGCCGCACGTGCAACCCGTCCCGCTGCGACGGCTCGCAGCGGCGGATGTCGCTCACCAGGTGCTGCCACGCGTCGTCCACCGGCCGGCTGTGGATCCGCACCGACGACGTCAGGTCGATCGAGCAGAGGAACCGCCACAGCGCCCCCTCCGCCGCCGGGTCCAGCGCCCCCAGGTCCCGCACCGTCACCGAGCCGTTCGCCCCGGCGAAGCTCCACTCCGGCTTGATCGAGTACCGGGCGAACCCCACGACCTCCCCGCCCCGCTCCGCGAGCACGCACTGCAGCGGCGAGGCGCCGCCCCGCCCGCCGGGCGGGTCGAGGAGCGGCTGGGCCTCCCAGCCGGGCTGGCGGGCGAGCATCCCGGGCCGCCCCGGTACCAGCCGCGCGTACACGGCCTCGCACGCCCCCGCGGCCTTCCCCGCATCGGTCTGTCGCAGCAGCACGTCGTCCGCGCCGTCCGGCACGCTCAGCCGCACCCGCGTCGTGTCGATCGTCGCGCGGGTCGTGCAGGCGCCGATGCCGTACCCGAAGCGTCCGTAGATCTCCGGCTCCGAGGCGGTCAGGACGGCCAGCGGCTCGCCCCACGCCCGTACGTCGTCGAGCTGACGTCGCATCATCGAGGTGAGGATCCCACGCCGCCGGTGCGTGGTGGCCACGCTCACCATCGTCACGCCCGCCGCCGGGACGAGCGTCCCGCCCGGTACGGACAGCCGGAACGAGAACGCGCCCGCCGTGCCGACCGCCCGCTCGCCGTCCCACACCCCGAGGAACCGCTCGGGCTCGGTCAGCTCCTGCCAGAGCGCCCGCTCCTCGGGGGCCTCCGCCACCCCGCCGAACGCGAGCTCCAGGTTCGCGTACCAGTCGTCCCACTCGGCGGGGTCGAGCACCCGTAGTTCGGTCGTCATATGCCATCGATATCAGCGAGCCGCCACCCCCGGCGACCCGATTTCACGCGCAATGTCTGAGGGGTCCCCCTGCACGAGCGCCGATCGGGTGGATAGGGTCCAGGCCAATGAGAAGTCGCGCGGGAGTGGATACCTATGCGGCCCGGCTGCGCAGGAGCGCACACCGGGCCCGCGTCGGCCTGCGCAAGTCGGGGGTCGACTACTTCCGGGGCGAGGGCTCCGACTGGGTGGCGATGGCCGCGCTGCTGCTGATGATCCCCGCGATCACCTTCGGCACGCTCCTCGACCCCACCTGGTGCGCGCCCGCCGCCCTGGTGCTGCCGATCGTCGCCGGCGGGCTCCTACTGCGGCCCGCCAGCCTCCTCGGCCTGTACGCGGCGGCCGCCGGCGCGCTGATCGTCGAGTCCCTGGTGCTCGGCCCCTACCAGGACACGCCGGCCGCGGTCACCCCCGGCACGGTGCTCGTGGTCGCCGCCTGCGGACTGTTCGGGCTGCTGCTCGCCCAGTTCCGGGCCCGGGTCGGCGTGCCCTGGCGGCGCGGCGGCACCATGCTCTTCGACCTGCGCGAGCGCATCCGCGTCCAGAGCGCGCTGCCCCGGCTGCCGCAGGGCTGGCACCACGAGATGGCGCTCCGCCCGGCCGGCGGCCAGTCCTTCTCGGGCGACTTCGTCGTCGCCGCCCGCACCAACGGCGGCCGCACCCTGGAGGTGCTGCTCACCGACGTCTCCGGCAAGGGCATGGACGCGGGCTCCCGCGCCCTGCTGCTGTCCGGCGCCTTCGGCGGGCTGCTGGGCTCGCTGCCCCCGCACGGCTTCCTGCCCGCCGCCAACGGCTACCTGCTGCGCCAGGACTGGGACGAGGGCTTCGCGACCTCCGTCCACCTCGTCCTCGACCTGGAGTCCGGCGACTACGAGCTGCTGTCCGCCGGCCATCTGCCCGCGCTCCAGCTGCACGCGGGCAGCGGCCGCTGGGAGGAGAAGGCCGCCGAGGGCCCGCTGCTCGGCGTGTACGACGGGGCCGAGTTCCACCCGGTCAAGGGCTCGCTGCGGCCCGGCGACGTGCTGATGCTGTTCACCGACGGCCTGGTGGAGGCCGCCGACCGCGACATCGCCGAGGGCATCGACCGCCTCACCGGCGAGGCCGACCGCTATGTCGCCTCCGGCTTCCACGGCGCGGCCTGGCACCTCATCGAGGCCTGCGCGAAGGACGTCAACGACGACCGGGCGCTCCTCCTGATCACGAGGGAGGCATGACCCGATGACGTATCTGAGCCTCACCGAGGTCGAAACCCTGGCCCGCGCGGTCCACGAGGGCCAGACCGACAAGGCGGGACGCCCGTACGCCGAGCACCTGCGGGCCGTCGCCGAGGGCGTACGCGCCCGGGGCGGCGGCGAGGAGCAGATCGCCGCGGCCTGGCTGCACGACTCCGTGGAGGACCACCGGCTCACCGCCGAGCAGCTCCAGGAGCTCCACGTCCCCCAGCAGACCAAGGACATGGTCCTCGCGCTTACCAAACGCCCGGGGGAGTCACCGGAGTCGTACGCGCGGCGCGTGCTCGCGGTGCCCGGCGCGCTCCTGGTCAAGGAGTCCGACCTCGCGCACAACGCCGACCCGGCCCGGCTCGCCGTCCTGGACGCGCCGACCCGCCTGCGGCTGACCGAGAAGTACGCCCGCATGCGCGCGCTTCTCGGCCTCGATCGGAACGATCAAGCCTAATTCCCGGGCCGGGACGCCCAGATGTCGCCGAAGTGGCCCGATCCGTACGCCGACGATTCGTCACCGGGGGACTACGCGGCCGAGGTTGGTGGCACGATGGAGGGAGCGGGGGCGCCTGAGTCGTGTGTCCCCCGGCCGGCTAGGCGGACCGACCAGGGGTGTGATCAGTTGTGGTCCTTTCACTGTCTGTGGTGCTTCTCTTGGGCATCGTGTTGGTGGTGCTGATCAGGGGCGGCTCCCTCAAAGCGGGCCCCGCGGTCGTCGCCGCTCTCTTCGGCTTCTTCCTGGCCTCGACGGGCATGGCCGACGACATCCAGCGCTTCCTCGACTCGATAGCCATGACGATCAACTCGATCAAGTTCTAGCGCGCCCGTCCGCCCACGACGACAGGGCCTGAGCCGGCGGACCGGCCCAGGCCCTCGCAGCCGTGCGACTTCAGGACTTCTTGGCGGTGCCCCGCTTCGCCGCCCTGCCCCGGCCGGCGGTCGCCGGCCGCGCGCTCCGCGGCGCCTCGGGCGCCTCGGGCGCCTCCGGCGCCGTGATCGGCCACTTGAGCTCGATCTCCAGCTCGATCTCGCCGTCGCCGACCTCGACCTCGAACTCGCTGTCCAGCTCGTCGGGGATCCGCATCGTCAGCGTCACCGGACCGAGCTCGACGTCCGCCTCCCCGCCCTCCCGCAGCGCGGCCGCGAGCGCGGTGAGCCGGTCGGCGGCCTCCAGGCGGGACAGCGAGGTCTTCTGCTCGAACTTCAGGTCCTTCATCGCCGTCTCCGATCCGGCGGGAACAGTGCCTCTGTCCATTCTCACGACGCAGGGCGCACCGGCCACCGCAAACGCATCAGGGCCAGGCAGGAGGGTGAACCTCCGACCTGGCCCTGAGCCGAGAGAGCGGGCGACGGGAATCGAACCCGCGTAGCTAGTTTGGAAGACTAGGGCTCTACCATTGAGCTACGCCCGCAAGCATCGCGCCGCAGGTCACGAGGGCCGCGGCACGTGAAGCATCCTAGCGGGTCCGGCGGCGCCCCCGCACGCCCCTTTCCCGTGGGGCGTCGCAGCGTCCCCGGGCATGTACCCTACGTGTCGCACCGACGGGGTGTGGCGCAGCTTGGTAGCGCGTCCGCTTTGGGAGCGGAAGGCCGTGGGTTCAAATCCCGCCACCCCGACCAGCCGGATCTCCCGGGCTCGTCCCCGCGACCGCCGCCCGTACGAGCCGTACGGACAAGATCGCGTTGTGGGGCGCAATGCGCTTGCGGTTACTATGCAGGCTACGTGCCCGTGTGTCTTTCTGACCGGGCCGGACGGCAGGAACCGCCTCCGAGCGGACCCGCCACATCCCAGAATCAGCCATCAAGGAGACCGAACCGTGAAGAGCGCCGTGGAGACCCTGAACCCGACCCGGGTTCGGCTCACTGTCGAGGTGCCCTTCGAGGAGCTCAAGGACAGCCTCGACGCGGCGTACAAGAAGATCAACCAGCAGGTCACGGTCAAGGGCTTCCGCAAGGGCAAGATCCCGGCGCGTGTGATCGACCAGCGGTTCGGCCGCGGCGCCGTGCTGGAGGAGGCCGTCAACGACGCGCTCCCGAAGTTCTACACCGAGGCCGTGAACGAGGCCGAGGTCAACCCGCTGGGCCAGCCCGAGGTCGACATCACCGAGCTGAAGGACGGCGAGCTGCTGGCCTTCACCGCCGAGGTCGACATCCGCCCGACCATCGAGATCCCGGACTACTCCGGCATCGAGATCACCGTCGACGCCGTCGAGGTCACCGACGAGGACATCGAGAAGTCCGTCGAGCAGCTCCGCGAGCGCTTCGCGTCGACCTCCCCGGTCGAGCGCGCCGCCGCCGAGGGCGACGTCGTGACGATCGACCTCGAGGCCAAGGTCGACGGCGAGGTGCTGCCCGACGGCGTCGCCGAGGGTGTCTCGTACACCATCGGTTCCGGCGAGCTCCTCGACGGCATCGACGAGGCCGTCACCGGCCTGGAGGCCGGCGGCGAGGCCACCTTCACCTCGCAGCTGAAGGGCGGCTCCGCCGAGGGCAAGGACGCCGAGGTCACCGTCAAGGTCACCGCCGTCGCCGCCCGTGAGGTCCCCGCGCTGGACGACGACTTCGCCCAGCTCGCCTCCGAGTTCGACACCCTCGACGAGCTGAAGGCCGACGCCCGCACGCGCCTCGAGAACCAGAAGCAGTTCGACCAGGCCACGCAGGCCCAGGAGCGCGTCCTCGACGCCCTCATCGAGCTGGTCGAGGTCCCGATGCCGGAGAAGCTGCTCGAGGACGAGATCAACACGCGCAAGCACAACCTCGAGCACCACCAGCTCGGCCAGATGGGCCTCACCCTCGACAAGTTCCTGGAGCTCCAGGGCAAGACCGCCGAGGAGTTCCAGGCGGAGACCGAGGCGCAGGCCCAGAAGGGCATCAAGACCCAGTTCATCCTCGACGAGCTGGTCGCCAAGGAGAAGCTCAGCGTCAGCCAGGAGGAGCTCACCGAGCACCTGCTGCGCCGTGCCGCCTCCTCCGGCATGAGCCCCGACCAGTTCGCCCAGGCCGTCGTCGAGGGCGGCCAGGTCCAGATGCTGGTCGGCGAGGTCGCCCGCGGCAAGGCCCTCGCGGTCGTCGTCGAGGCCGCCAAGGTCGTCGACACCAAGGGTGAGGTCGTGGACCTCTCCGACGACGAGGACGAGGTCGAGGAGGCCGCCGAGGTCGTCGAGGCCGCCGTCGACGGCGACGCCGAGGCCGAGGCCAAGTAAGCCCACCGGAGAGGGGCCCGGACGCGTGTGCGTCCGGGCCCCTTCCCCGTTCCCAAACGGGCCTTGACAGCTTGCGCTCCGAGCGAACAGTTCGGGAACCGGGATGGCGTTGTCCTACCTGGGCGTTAGGGTCCATGAATACGAGGGCAGCGCCCTCCGAACGAGACGCTGAGACGGCACGTGCGCCGTCGGAGACGAGCAGGTGGATACGTGACGAATCTGATGCCTTACGCCGCGGGTGAGCCGTCCATCGGTGGTGGCCTCGGCGACCATGTCTACAACCGGCTGCTCGGCGAGCGGATCATCTTCCTCGGCCAGCAGGTCGACGACGAGATCGCCAACAAGATCACCGCCCAGATGCTCCTCCTGGCCGCCGACCCGGAGAAGGACATCTACCTCTACATCAACAGCCCCGGTGGCTCCGTGACGGCCGGCATGGCCATCTACGACACCATGCAGTACATCCCCAACGACGTCGTGACCATCGGTATGGGCATGGCCGCGTCGATGGGCCAGTTCCTGCTCACCGGCGGCACCGCCGGCAAGCGCTTCGCGCTGCCGAACACCGACGTCCTGATGCACCAGGGCTCCGCCGGCATCGGCGGCACGGCCTCGGACATCAAGATCCAGGCCGAGTACCTTCTGCGGACGAAGAAGCGCATGGCCGAGATCACCGCGCTCCACTCCGGCCAGACCGTCGAGACGATCATCCGTGACGGCGACCGCGACCGCTGGTTCACCGCGGAGGAGGCCAAGAACTACGGCCTCATCGACGACATCATCACCCACGCCGCGGGCGTTCCCGGCGGCGGCGGCACGGGCGCCTGAGCCCGGCAGACCGCTGAAGAGCCCCAGCCCCCGCCGAACGCCACCAGGACGGTGAACATCCAGATGCAGAACAACCTCTCCCCGAGCGGCCTCTACACCGGCGCGCCGATGGACAACCGGTACGTCGTCCCGCGCTTCGTCGAGCGCACCTCGCAGGGCGTGCGCGAGTACGACCCGTACGCGAAGCTCTTCGAGGAGCGCGTGATCTTCCTCGGCGTGCAGATCGACGACGCCTCCGCCAACGACGTCATGGCGCAGCTGCTGTGCCTGGAGTCGATGGACCCGGACCGCGACATCTCGATCTACATCAACAGCCCCGGCGGCTCCTTCACGGCGCTCACCGCGATCTACGACACCATGCAGTTCGTGAAGCCGGACATCCAGACGGTCTGCATGGGCCAGGCGGCCTCCGCCGCGGCCGTGCTGCTCGCCGCCGGCACCCCCGGCAAGCGGATGGCCCTGCCGAACGCCCGTGTGCTGATCCACCAGCCCTCCGGCGGCACCGGCCGTGAGCAGCTCTCCGACCTGGAGATCGCGGCCAACGAGATCCTGCGGATGCGCAGCCAGCTCGAGGAGATGCTGGCCAAGCACTCCTCGACGCCGATCGAGAAGATCCGCGACGACATCGAGCGTGACAAGATCCTGACGGCCGAGGACGCGCTCGCGTACGGCCTGGTCGACCAGATCGTCTCGACCCGCAAGAGCACGGCCGCCTCGGCAGCCTGACGCTCGACCTTCCCCTGGCACGGTTCGCCCGAAGCACCGCTTCGATGTGAACCGTGCCAAGGGGGGCCCGAACGGGGGGCCCGGCAAGGTACCGTCGGATATGAGGCACCAGGAGTCGGCTGAACCAAGGCCGCTCCCAGGCGAAGGGGAAGCACCTCGTGGCACGCATCGGTGATGGCGGCGACCTGCTCAAGTGCTCGTTCTGCGGAAAGAGCCAGAAGCAGGTGAAGAAGCTCATCGCAGGCCCCGGTGTGTACATCTGCGACGAGTGCATCGACCTCTGCAACGAGATCATCGAGGAAGAGCTCGCGGAGACGAGCGAGGTGCGGTGGGAGGAACTCCCCAAGCCCCGCGAGATCTACGAGTTCCTGGAGGGGTACGTCGTCGGGCAGGAGCCCGCGAAGAAGGCCCTCTCCGTCGCGGTGTACAACCACTACAAGCGCGTCCAGGCCGGCGAGAACGGCGGCGCGCAGGGCCGGGACGACGCCATCGAACTGGCCAAGTCCAACATCCTGTTGCTGGGCCCCACGGGCTCCGGCAAGACGCTGCTGGCCCAGACGCTCGCGCGCATGCTCAACGTGCCGTTCGCCATCGCCGACGCGACGGCGCTGACGGAGGCGGGCTATGTCGGCGAGGACGTCGAGAACATCCTGCTCAAGCTGATCCAGGCGGCCGACTACGACGTCAAGAAGGCCGAGACCGGGATCATCTACATCGACGAGATCGACAAGGTCGCGCGGAAGAGTGAAAACCCCTCCATCACGCGTGACGTGTCGGGCGAGGGCGTCCAGCAGGCCCTGCTGAAGATCCTGGAGGGCACGACGGCCTCGGTCCCGCCGCAGGGCGGACGGAAGCACCCGCACCAGGAGTTCATCCAGATCGACACGACGAACGTGCTCTTCATCGTGGGCGGCGCCTTCGCCGGCCTGGAGAAGATCATCGAGTCGCGGGCGGGCGCCAAGGGCATCGGCTTCGGGGCGACGATCCGCTCCAAGCGCGAGATCGAGGCCAGCGACCAGTTCCAGGAGGTCATGCCCGAGGACCTGGTGAAGTTCGGCATGATCCCCGAGTTCATCGGCCGCCTCCCCGTCATCACCTCGGTGCACAACCTGGACCGCGAGGCCCTGCTCAAGATCCTCGTCGAGCCGCGCAACGCGCTGGTCAAGCAGTACCAGCGGCTCTTCGAACTCGACGGCGTGGAGCTGGACTTCGACCGCCCGGCCCTGGAGGCCATCGCCGACCAGGCGATCCTCCGCGGCACCGGCGCGCGCGGCCTGCGCGCCATCATGGAAGAGGTCCTGATGTCGGTGATGTACGAGGTCCCGTCCCGCAAGGACGTGGCACGCGTGGTCATCACCGCCGACGTCGTCCACAACAACGTCAACCCGACGCTGGTGCCGCGGATCGTCAAGAACGACGGCCGGCACGAGAAGAGCGCGTAACCGCACGGGACATGTGACAGGGGCGCCCGGCCGGATCCAACCGGCCGGGCGCCCCTGTGTGTCGAGCCTCGCGGATCAGGCCTTCGCGCGGGCCGTGGAGTACAGCTTCGCCGCCATGTCGGCGACCTCCGTCTGCTGCACACCCGACTGACCCGTCACCAGGGAGGCCATGTCGAGGATGTTGACAGCGCCGAGCGTCGAGTAGTCCGCCCAGGCGCAGGTGGGAGCCTGCAGTTCGCTCGGCTGGCCGGGCTTGGCGGGGGCCGAGCTGGTCATCTTGACCATCTGGCACTTCATGACCGCGCCCTCGAAGCCGGCCGGCTCCACCTCCTGGGACGTGCCGACCGTCTCGACCTTGAAGCCGGCCTCCAGCTGGTCGGGGTTCTTCCCGATGCTGGCGAAGTAGTTGTCCAACGCCTTCTCGGGGTCGGCGATCTCGCCGTACAGGCCGCTGAACGTCAGCTGCTTGCCCTTGAGCGTCTCGGTGCTGTTCTTGTACTGGGCGACGACCTGGGCCGGGTTGGTGATGCCGAGCGCCGTGGCCCGCATCTTCTGCTCGGAGTTCAGCGGCTTCTCGCCGTTGCCCGGGATCTTCTTGTACTCGCCGACGGTCTCCGGAGCGGTGAGCTTGTAGCCCTTGGTGTCGTCGCTCACCCCACCGCCGCCGATGCCGCCCCCGCCGCCGCTGAACACGAAGTACGCGCCGACGCCCAGCGCGGCGACCACCGCGACCACGGCGACGACCGCACCGGTGCGCTTCTTCGGGGCCGGCGGCGGGTAGCCGGGGCCGCCGTACTGCGGCTGCTGGCCGTAGGGGCCGGGCTGCTGGGGCTGCCCGTACGGGCCGGGCTGGCCGTACGGCGCCTGCTGCGGCGGCACACCGGGCTGCGGGTAGCCGTACCCGGGCTGGGGCGCCTGCTGCGGATACCCGTAGCCGGGCTGGGGGGCCTGCGGCGGCTGGCCGTAGGGGTCCGGCTGGCCGTAGGGCCCGGGCTGCTGCGGCGGACCACCGTACGGTCCCGGCTGGTTGTAGCTCATTAAGGGCTTCCCCTCACAGGATGTTTATGCGTACCGAACATCCTGGCGGAACCTCTGCCCCGCGCGGGCGGTGGGGGGCACACCGTTACGGAACCATCTCGTTTCGGGGCGGCCCCGTGACACCTCTAAACTGACCCCGTGACCGAGAACACTCAGCAGCAGCCAGCAGCCGCCACCACTGAATTGCCGACCCAGTACGCGCCGGCCGAGGTAGAGGGGAAGCTGTACGAGCGCTGGGTAGAGCGCGGTTACTTCGAGGCCGACGCGAAGAGCGAGAAGCCGCCCTACACGATCGTCATTCCCCCGCCCAACGTCACCGGCTCGCTCCACCTGGGCCACGCCTTCGAGCACACGCTGATCGACGCCCTCACCCGCCGCAAGCGCATGCAGGGCTACGAGACGCTGTGGCAGCCGGGCATGGACCACGCCGGCATCGCCACCCAGAACGTCGTCGAGCGCGAGCTCGCCAAGGAGGGCAAGTCCCGCCACGACCTGGGCCGCGAGGCGTTCGTCGAGCGCGTCTGGCAGTGGAAGGCGGAGTCCGGCGGCCAGATCTCCGGCCAGATGAAGCGCCTGGGCGACGGCGTCGCCTGGTCCCGTGAGCGCTTCACCATGGACGAGGGCCTGTCGCAGGCCGTCCAGACCATCTTCAAGAAGCTCTACGACGACGAGCTGATCTACCGCGCCGAGCGCATCATCAACTGGTGCCCGCGCTGTCTCACGGCGATCTCGGACATCGAGGTCGAGTACCAGGACGACGACGGCGAGCTCGTCTCCATCCGGTACGGCTCCGGGGACGCGGAGATCGTCGTCGCCACCACCCGCGCCGAGACGATGCTCGGCGACACGGCCGTCGCCGTCCACCCGGACGACGAGCGGTACAAGCACCTCGTCGGCACCGAGATCGAGCTGCCGCTCACCGGCCGCCGCATCCCGGTCGTCGCCGACGAGCACGTCGACCCCGAGTTCGGCACCGGCGCCGTCAAGGTGACCCCGGCGCACGACCCGAACGACTTCGAGATCGGCCAGCGTCACGGCCTGCCGAACCTCGCCGTCATGGACGAGCGCGCGGTCATCACCGCCCACGGCCCCTTCCAGGGCCTGGACCGCCTGGAGGCCCGCTCCGCCATCGTCGCCGCGCTGCGCGCCGAGGGCCGGATCGTCGCCGAGAAGCGTCCGTACACGCACTCCGTCGGCCACTGCTCGCGCTGCAAGACCACCATCGAGCCGCGCCTGTCCATGCAGTGGTGGGTCAAGGTCGGCCCGCTCGCGCAGGCCGCCGGCGACGCGGTCCGCGACGGCAAGGTCAGGATCCACCCGCAGGAGATGGAGAAGCGGTACTTCGACTGGGTCGACAACCTGCACGACTGGTGCATCTCGCGCCAGCTGTGGTGGGGCCACCGCATCCCGGTCTGGTACGGCCCGAACGGCGAGATCGTCTGCGTCGGACCGGACGAGCAGCCGCCGAGCGGCGAGGGCTGGCACCAGGACACGGACGTCCTGGACACCTGGTTCTCCTCCGGCCTGTGGCCGTTCTCCACGCTCGGCTGGCCCGGGCAGACCGAGAGCCTCGAGAAGTTCTATCCGAACTCCGTCCTGGTCACCGGCTACGACATCCTCTTCTTCTGGGTCGCCCGGATGATGATGTTCGGCCTCTACGCGATGGACGGCACCCCGCCGTTCCACACCATCGCCCTGCACGGCATGGTCCGTGACCAGAACGGCAAGAAGATGTCGAAGTCCTTCGGCAACGTGGTCAACCCGCTGGACTGGATGGACGAGTACGGCTCGGACGCCGTCCGCTTCACCCTGGCCAGCGGCGCCAACCCGGGCGTCGACGTCCCGATCGGCGAGGACTGGGTCAAGGCCTCCCGGAACTTCGCCAACAAGATCTGGAACGCCACCCGCTTCGCGCTGATGAACGGCGCCACGATCGAGGGCGAGCTGCCCCCGGCCGAGCGGCTGTCCGCGACCGACCGGTGGATCCTGTCCCGCCTGAACAAGACGGTCGCGCAGGTCGACGCCCTGTACGAGGACTACCAGTTCGCGAAGCTCAGCGACGCGCTCTACCACTTCGCCTGGGACGAGGTCTTCGACTGGTACGTCGAGCTGTCGAAGACGACGTTCTTCGCCGGCGGCGAGCAGGCGAAGGTCTCCGGCCGGGTCCTCGGCGAGGTCCTGGACGTCATGCTGCGGCTGCTGCACCCGATCGTCCCGTTCGTCACCGACGAGCTGTGGACCACCCTCACCGGCCGCGAGTCCGTCGTGGTCGCCGAGTGGCCGCAGGACTCGGGCTTCCGCGACGACGCCGCCGAGGCCGAGATCGAGAACCTGCAGCGGGTCGTCACCGAGGTCCGCCGGTTCCGCGCCGACCAGGGCCTGCAGCCCGGCCAGAAGGTCCCGGCCCGCCTCGACCTGGACGGCACCGCGCTGGCCGCGCACGAGGCGGCCATCCGCCAGCTGCTCCGCCTCCAGCCGGAGGGCGAGGGCTTCGCGGCCACCGCCTCCCTGCCGGTCGCCGGCGCGACGGTCTCGCTGGACCTGTCCGGCACCATCGACGTGGCCGCCGAGCGCAAGCGCCTCGCGAAGGACCTGGCCGCCGCCGAGAAGGAGAAGGCCCAGGCCAACGCGAAGCTCGGCAACGAGGCCTTCCTGGCCAAGGCCCCGGACAACGTGGTCGACAAGATCCGCACCCGCCTCGCCAAGGCGGACGAGGACATCGCCCGCATCCAGGCGCAGCTGGAGCGACTGCCCCAGGCGTAGCGAACGGGTGAAAGGGCCGGAACCCACGAGGTTCCGGCCCTTTCGCGTGCCCGGCGCGCGTTCCCGGGCCGCCCCGAACGTCCCGAAAGGGGTGCGTCCACCGCGCTGTCGGCCCCCCTCCGTAGACTTGGGTCCGTGAGTGAGCAGCCCCGCGACGAGTACGACGAGTCCGACGCGTTCGACGACCTCGTCGAAGCCGAGACCGACAGAGACCCCGACCTGGCGGTGATCGAGGCCGGCAGCCGCACCCTGCGCGCTCAGGCCGGTCCGCCGCAGGCCGACGCCGTGCCCGCCCGCCCCGCCGACCCCGAGGTCGACGCGGCGCTGCGCGAGGTGGAGACCGAGCTGGCGACCCGCTGGGGCGAGACCAAGCTGGACCCGTCGGTCCAGCGGATCGCGGCCCTGATGGACGTGCTGGGCGACCCGCAGCGCGCGTACCCCTCGATCCACATCACCGGCACCAACGGCAAGACGTCCACGGCCCGCATGGTCGAGGCGCTGCTCTCCGCCTTCGATCTGCGCACCGGCCGCTACACCTCGCCGCACGTCCAGTCGATCACCGAGCGGATCAGCCTGGACGGCGCGCCGATCTCCGCCGAGCGGTTCATCGAGACGTACCAGGACGTCAAGCCGTACGTGGAGCTGGTCGACGCGAAGCAGGAGTACCGGCTCTCCTTCTTCGAGGTGCTCACCGCCATGGCGTACGCGGCCTTCGCCGACGCGCCGGTGGACGCCGCGGTGGTCGAGGTCGGCATGGGCGGCACGTGGGACGCCACCAACGTGATCGACGGCTCGGTGGCCGTGGTCACCCCGATCTCGCTCGACCACACCGACCGGCTGGGCGAGACGCCCGCCGAGATCGCCGCCGAGAAGGCCGGTGTGATCAAGCAGGACGCCACGGTCATCCTGGCCCAGCAGCCGGTCGACGCGGCCCAGGTGCTGCTGAAGAAGGCCGTCGAGGTGGACGCCACGGTGGCCCGCGAGGGCATGGAGTTCGGCATCGTCTCCCGCGAGGTCGCGGTCGGCGGGCAGCTGCTGACCCTGCGCGGCCTCGGCGGCGAGTACGAGGGCGTGTTCCTGCCGCTGTACGGGGCGCACCAGGCGCACAACGCGGCGGTCGCCCTGGCCGCGGTGGAGGCGTTCTTCGGCATCGGCGCGCAGCACGCCCGCACGCTGGACCTGGAGACGGTCCGCCGGGCCTTCGCCTCGGTGGCCTCGCCGGGCCGCCTGGAGGTGGTCCGTTCGTCCCCGACGGTGATCCTGGACGCGGCGCACAACCCGGCCGGCGCGGCGGCGACGGCCGAGGGCGTCTCCGAGTCCTTCGGCTTCTCCCGGCTGATCGGTGTGGTCGCGACCAGCGCCGAGAAGGACGTGCGCGGCCTTCTGGAGGCCTTCGAGCCGCTGTTCGCGGAGATCGTGGTCACCTCGAACTCGACCCACCGCGCGATGGACGCCGACGCGCTCGCGGCGATCGCCGTGGAGGTCTTCGGCGACGAGCGCGTGGTGGTCGAGCCGCGCCTCGACGACGCGATCGAGGCCGCGATCACGCTGGCGGAGGAGGAGGGCGAGTACGCGGGTGCCGGCGTCCTCGTGACCGGCTCCGTGTTCACGGTCGGCGAGGCCCGGCTGCTCCTCGGGAAGGGCTGAATCCGTTGCGTACCCTCTGTGCCTCCACGCTCATCGGCGAGTTCTTCGTGATCGGTTTCGCCGGTCTCGTCGCCATGAAGGACGAGACCCTGGCGATGTCGACCGTGTGGACGGTATGCGGCGTCGCGATGCTGCTGAGCGTGCTGCTCTGCGGGATGATCACCCGGCCGGGCGGCGTGCAGCTCGGCTGGGCGCTGCAGCTCGCGCTGATCGCCAGCGGCTTCGTGCTGCCGGTGATGTTCTTCCTCGGACTGCTGTTCGCGGTCCTGTGGTGGTGCTCGGTGCACTACGGGCGGCGGATCGACGAGGTGAAGGCCCGCTGGGCCGAGTCCCAGGCCGCGGCGGGGCCTGACGCTGCGTGACGACGGGGCCGGACGGCCCTGTAGCCTCTGAGGACCGCACACCGTACGTGAAGGAGTTTCCCCCGTGAGCCAGCGATCGCTCGTCCTGCTCAAGCCCGACGCGGTCCGCCGCGGCCTGATCGGCGAGATCATCGGCCGCATCGAGCGGAAGGCCGGCTGGACCATCGCGGCCCTGGAGCTGCGCGAGCTGGACCAGGACACGCTGGAGCAGCACTACGGAGAGCACAAGGGCAAGCCGTTCTACGAGCCGCTCATGGGCTTCATGCAGTCCGGTCCGGTCGTCGTCATGGTCGTCGAGGGCGAGCGCGTCATCGAGGGTCTGCGGACCCTCGCGGGCCCGACCGACCCGATCGCCGCGGCCCCCGGCTCCATCCGGGGCGACTTCGGCACCATCGTCCGGGAGAACCTGATCCACGCCTCGGACTCCGAGGAGTCCGCCCTGCGGGAACTGAAGATCTTCTTCCCCGGCCTGGTCTGATCCGGTCCGGCCGGAATGACCGATTCCGTCTGACCCGGTATCAACCGATCGCAGCAACGCCCTGGGGGCGACCGATGGAATTCGGTCGCCCCCAGGCATATGAACGGAAGAACCGGGAACGGTTCGCTGCGTCATCTCGTCTGCTGTTCAGAGGTGGTCCACCGCGCCGGATCCCTGCGGGCGGCACTACGATGGAAACCTCCACGCCACCGCACACGCGTCACCACCACCTCGCCGACCTGAGCAGTCGTCAACGCTCCAATTGGGAAGGCCCGACGCATCCTCATGGGAAACAAGGGGAACTCTATGTCGTTCATCGGCCGTGACATGGCTGTCGACCTCGGGACCGCCAACACGCTGGTGTACGTCAGGGGTCGTGGCATCGTCCTGAACGAGCCCTCGGTCGTCGCCATCAACACCAACACCGGCGGCATCCTCGCCGTCGGCTCCGAGGCGAAGAAGATGATCGGCCGGACCCCCGGCAACATCGTCGCCGTACGCCCGCTCAAGGACGGCGTGATCGCCGACTTCGAGATCACCGAGCGCATGCTGCGCTACTTCATCCTGAAGATCCACAAGCGCCGCTACCTGGCCCGCCCGCGTGTCGTCGTCTGCGTCCCCAGCGGCATCACCGGAGTCGAGCGCCGCGCCGTCATCGAGGCCTCCACCCAGGCCGGCGCGCGCCAGGTGCACATCATCGAGGAGCCCATGGCCGCGGCCATCGGCTCGGGCCTCCCGGTCCACGAGGCCACCGGCAACATGGTCGTGGACATCGGCGGCGGCACCACCGAGGTCGCCGTCATCAGCCTCGGCGGAATCGTCACGGCACAGTCCATCCGGGTGGCCGGCGACGAGCTGGACAACGCGATCATCCAGCACATCAAGAAGGAGTACTCGCTCCTTCTCGGCGAGCGCACCGCCGAGCAGATCAAGATCACCATCGGCTCGGCGTACGACCTCGAGAAGGACGAGCACACCGAGATCCGCGGCCGCGACCTGGTCTCCGGTCTGCCCAAGACCGTGGTCATCTCGGCCGCCGAGGTCCGCAAGGCCATCGAGGAGCCCGTCAACGCCATCGTCGACGCGGTGAAGACCACGCTCGACAAGTGCCCGCCGGAGCTGTCCGGTGACGTCATGGACCGCGGAATCGTTCTCACCGGGGGCGGCGCGCTGCTGCGCGGCCTCGACGAGCGGCTGCGCCGCGAGACCGGCATGCCGATCCACATCGCCGAGGACCCGCTGGACTCGGTGGCGCTGGGCTCCGGCAAGTGCGTGGAGGAGTTCGAGGCACTCCAGCAGGTCCTCGACGCCCAGCCGCGCCGGTAACAACTCGGCGACACCTCGCCGCCGATCGGCTGTACGGGTGGCAAGAACCCTCGTACTGGGGGCTCCCCCAGGCCCCTAGGGCCTGGGGGACGATCGTTGATATAACGGCACGAACCCGCATCAAGCGCTGTACCAACTGCTTGCACCAATCGAACCAAGAGGAAAGGCACGGCCGCCGCACGTGAGGGACACACGAGAGAGCCGGCTACTCCTGGTGCTGCTGGTCGCCATCGCGTTCGCACTGATCACGGTGGACATCCGCGGCGGCGAGGAGTCACCGGTCGACGGCGCCCGGCAGGCAGCCGCCGCGGCCTTCGGCCCCATCGAGAACGGCGTCGCGACGGCCGTCGACCCGATCGGCAACGCCATAGGAGCCGTACGCGACTCCGGCGAGCGGCACACCCGGATCGCGGCCCTGGAGCACGAGAACGCCGCCCTCAAGGCCAAGCTCGGCAGCGACGACCGCAACCGCAGCCGGCTCGCCGAACTCGACGCCCTGCTGAAGAACGCCGGCGCCGGGCAGTACGGCATCAAGGCCGCCCAGGTCATCGCCATAGGAGCCGCGCAGGGCTTCTCCTGGACCGTCACCATCGACGCCGGCGCCGACGACGGCATCCAGCGCGACATGACCGTCCTCAACGGCGCCGGACTCGTCGGCCGCGTCACCACCGTCGGCCCGTCCACCGCGACCGTGCTGCTCGCCAGCGACCCGGACTTCACCGTCGGCACCCGCATGGAGAAGAGCAACGAGCTCGGCTTCGCCACCGGCCAGGGCAACGGCCCGCTGCTCGTCCAGCTGCTCAACGGCAAGGCCAAGGTCAAGCCCGGCGACCGCCTGGTCACCTTCGGCTCGCACGGCAGCAAGCCGTTCGTGCCGGGCGTGCCCGTCGGCGAGGTGATCCGCGTCGACCCGGCCGGCGGCGACCTGACCCGCAACCTCTACATCCGGCCGTACGCCGGCTTCACCAAGCTCGACATCGTCGGTGTCGTCGTCCAGGCCCCGCGCACCAACCCGCGCGACATGGTCCTGCCGCCGCGCCCGGCCAAGCCGAAGCCCGTACCGACCGTCACCGTCACGGTCACCCCGCCGCCGCCCGGCCAGGAGCAGGCGGGACAGCAGCAGCCGGGACAGGCGCCGGCCGACGGACAGAACGACCTGCAGGGGGACTGAGGCATGAAGATCAACCGCATCCTGCTCTCCGCGGCCCTGGTCGTGGTGGCCCTCGTCGTCCAGGTCTCCGTCCTGTCCCGGCTCCAACTCCCCGGCGCCGTCCCCGACCTCGTCCTGCTCACCGTCGTCGCCCTGGCGCTGGTGTACGGGCATGTCAGCGGCGCGCTCATCGGCTTCGGCGCCGGTCTGCTCTCCGACCTCGCCCCGCCCGCCGACCACGCCGCCGGCCGCTACGCCCTCGTGCTCTGCGTCATCGGCTACGTCGCCGGACTCTTCCGGCCCGAGAAGGGCCAGCTGCGGTCCGCCACTGGTCCGATGGCCGTGGTCGTCGCCGCCGCCCTCGGCTCCACGCTGCTGTACGCGGCCGTCGGCGCCCTCGTCGGCGACACCGCCGCCCGCCATGTCGGCCTCGGTTTCCTGCTGTTCACCGCCGCCCTGTACGACCTGCTGCTCGCCCCCTTCACGGTGCCGGCGATCATGGCACTGGCCCGCCGCGCCGAGAACGATCCGCTCGCCGAGACCGGGACCGCCACCGACGTGTCCTCCGGCTGGCTCTCCTCCGGCACCGGACTGCGGATCGGCGCCCAGCGCAGCGGCCTGCGCGTGAAGGCCGCCCGCTCCCGGGCCTCACGGGCCGGGCGCATCAAGGGAGTCAAGCGACTGTGACCGAGGGGGCAACGGCAGCATGAGCAACATTCCGGAGACCGGGCGGACCCCCAGGGTCCAGATCCGGCTCGTCATCATCCAGGTCCTCGTCTTCTCCCTGCTGTTCACGCTCGGCGGGCGGCTCTGGTACCTCCAGATCCGCAACGGCAAGGAGTACACCGACGAGGCCAAGAGCAACCACGTCCAGCAGGTCGTCCAGCCCTCCGTGCGCGGCTCGATCCTGGACGCCCGCGGCGTCCCGCTCGCCGACAACGAGACCCGGCTCGTGGTCTCCGCGTCCCGCACCGAGCTGCTGAAGATGAAGGACGACGGCAAGGCCGTCCTCACCCGCCTGGCGGGCGTCCTCGGCATGAAGCCGCAGGACGTCATGAACAAGATCCGGCTCTGCGACTCGGAGACCCCCAAGCCCTGCTGGAACGGCTCGCCGTACCAGCCGATCCCGGTCACCGACGAGGCCACCACCCAGCAGGCGCTGACCATCCGGGAGAGCACCGAGGACTTCCCCGGCATCACCGCCGAGCCCACCGCCGTACGCCGCTACCCGGCGCTCGGCGGCGCCCGCACCTCCCAGGTCCTCGGCTACCTCTCGCCGGTCACCGACGACGAGATCGAGAAGGCCAAGGACGGCGACTCGCCGTTCCTCCGCTCCGACCAGGTCGGCCGCTCCGGCATCGAGCGCACCTACGACAAGGAACTGCGCGGCAAGGCCGGCGTCACACGCTACGAGGTCGACAAGATCGGCCGCGTCATGGGCCAGACCGAGTCCGACCCCGGTGTCGCCGGCTCCACCCTCGTCACCAGCATCGACGCCCGCGTCCAGGCCGTCGCCGAACACGAGCTGGCCCAGGCGATGAAGACCGTCCGCGGCGAGACCGACAAGATCACCGGCCGCAAGTACGAGGCCGACGCCGGCGCCGTCGTCGTCATGGAGTCCCGGACCGGCCGGATCGTCTCCATGGCCTCCCTGCCCGACTACGACCCCAACGCCTGGGTCGGCGGCATCTCCGCCAAGGACTACGCCGCACTGACCAGCAAGAAGTCCAACTACCCGCTGCTCAACCGGGCCATCCAGGGCCAGGCCGCGGCCGGTTCCGTCTTCAAGGTCGTCTCCGCGAGCGCCGCCGTGCGCGCCGGGCACGACTTCAACGACACGTACCCGTGCACCGCCTCGTACAGCATGGGCAACACCAGCTTCGCCAACTTCGAGTCCCAGGGCCACGGCCCCATCACCCTCGGCGACGCGCTCAAGTTCTCCTGCAACACGGTCTTCTACCGGCTCGGCCACGAGCAGTGGTCGCGCGACGGCGGCCTCAAGCCCAAGAAGAACGCCCACGACTGGTTCTACCGCACCGCCCACGACTTCGGCTTCGGCTCGGAGACCGGTGTCGACCTGCCCAACGAGGTCAAGGGCCGCGTCCCCGACCGCCAGTGGAAGCAGCGCTTCTGGGAGGCGAACAAGGACGCCTGGTGCAAGGAGGGCAAGAAGGGCGGCACGTACATCCAGCAGCTCAGCTACGAGAACTGCCTGGAGGGCAACCAGCTCAAGGCCTACGACAGCATCAACTTCTCCATCGGCCAGGGCGACCTGCTCATCACGCCCATTCAGCTGGCCACCGCGTACGCGGCCATCAGCAACGGCGGCACCCTGTACAACCCCACCGTCGGCAAGGCCGTGGTCAGCGCCGACGGCAAGACCGTGCGGGAGATCAAGCCCACGGCGCACGGCAGGCTGCCGGTCGACGCCCAGACCGTCAAGGACCTCGACAAGGGCCTGCGTTCCGTCGTCGAGCCCGGCGGCACCGCGGCCTGGCGGTTCGGCGGCTGGCCCCAGGACAAGATCCCGATGCACGCCAAGACGGGCACCGCGCAGGTCTACGGCAAGCAGACCACCTCGTGGTTCGCGACCTACACCCGCGACTTCACCATCGTCATGACGATCTCCCAGGGCGGCACCGGCTCCGGCGCCTCCGGCCCCGCCGTGCGCAACATCTACGACGCCCTCTACGGCCTCGACGACGCCGGCAACCAGGACCTCAAGCGGGCCCTGCTGCCGCAGCCGCAGAAGGCCCTGCCGAAGATCCAGACCGACGGCAGCATCGACGCGCCCGTGATCAAGCCGTACGACCCCGACGCGCAGCTGGTCAAGCCGGAGGGGGAGCAGGCCGCCGGCCGGGATCCGGCCTCTCCGCCCGAGCCGCAGCCGAGCGTCCCGCCGCTCGCAGGCCCGCCGAGGGCCGGGAGGCTCTGACCCGATGAACGCACGCACCGGCTTCTCCGTCTCCCGGTACGCCCCCGAACGCGGGGCCTTCGCCAAGCTCACCGCCCGCGACTCCGTCGTGCGGCGGCTCGACTGGCCGATCCTGCTGTCCGCCCTCGCCCTGTCCCTGCTCGGCGCGCTGCTCGTCTGGTCCGCCACCCGGGGGCGCACCGAGCTCAACCAGGGCGACCCGTACTACTTCCTGTTCCGGCACGTCCTGAACACCGGCATCGGGCTCGTCCTGATGATCGGCACGGTCTGGCTCGGCCACCGCACCCTCCGCGGCGCGGTTCCGGTCCTGTACGGCATCTCGATCGTGCTGATCCTCGCGGTCCTCACGCCGCTCGGCGCGACGATCAACGGCGCGCACGCGTGGATCGTGATCGGCGGCGGCTTCTCGCTCCAGCCGAGCGAGTTCGTCAAGATCACGATCATCCTGATCATGGCGATGCTGCTCGCGGCGAAGGTCGACGCCGGCGACCAGCTCCACCCCGACCACGGCACCGTCGCCAAGGCGCTCGGCCTCGCGGCCGTCCCCATGGGCATCGTCATGCTGATGCCCGACCTCGGCTCGGTGATGGTCATGGCCGTCATCGTGCTCGGCGTCCTGCTCGCCTCCGGGGCCTCCAACCGCTGGGTCCTCGGCCTGATCGGCGCGGGCGTCGGGGGAGCGGTGCTGGTCACCGCGCTCGGGATGCTCGACGAGTACCAGATCAACCGCTTCGCCGCCTTCGCCAACCCCGAGCTCGACCCGGCCGGCGTCGGCTACAACACCAACCAGGCGCGCATCGCCATCGGCTCCGGCGGCCTGTACGGCGCGGGGCTCTTCAAGGGCCACCAGACCAGCGGCCAGTTCGTGCCGGAGCAGCAGACCGACTTCATCTACACCGTCGCCGGCGAGGAGCTGGGCTTCCTCGGCGCCGGGCTGATCCTCGTGCTGCTCGGCGTGATCCTGTGGCGCGCCTGCCGCATCGCGCGGGAGACGACGGAGCTGTACGGCACGGTCGTCGCGGCCGGGATCATCGCCTGGTTCGCCTTCCAGTCCTTCGAGAACATCGGCATGAACCTCGGCATCATGCCGGTCGCCGGCCTGCCGCTGCCGTTCGTCTCGTACGGCGGTTCGTCGATGTTCGCGGTGTGGGTGGCGATCGGACTGCTGCAGTCGATCCGGGTCCAGCGGCCCATGACGGCGTAAGGGCACCAGGTCGGCCCAAGGCCCCCTCCCCTCGCGTTCACATCCCGTCTAGATTCGATTCATGGCGGAGACGAAGCGCGAGATCGAGCGGAAGTACGAAGCCGAAGCCGGTGACCGGACGAAGCTGCCGGACCTGACCAAGGCGTCCGGTGTCGCCTCGGTGGAGGACCGGGGCGTCACCGAGCTCGACGCGGTCTACTACGACACCCCCGACCTGCGGCTCGCGGCGGACTCGCTCACCCTGCGGCGCAGGACGGGCGGGGCGGACGCCGGCTGGCACCTGAAGTTCCCGGTCGCCTCCGGAATCCGCGACGAGATCAGAGCCCCGCTCTCGGACACGCTCCCGCATGCCCTGGCGGGGCTCCTGCGTTCCCGCGTCCGCGACGCCGACGTCGTCCCCGTCGTCCGCCTCCGCTCCTCCCGAGCCGTCCGCCACCTGCACGCCGAGGACGGCACGATGCTGGCGGAACTCTCCCTCGACACCGTCCGGGCGGAACGCCTGAGCGGCCCGGGGGAGGGAGCGACGGCCGCCTGGACGGAGATCGAGGTCGAACTCGCCGACGACGCCGACGAGGCGGTCCTCGACGCGGTCGAGAAACGCCTGAAGAAGGCCGGCATCCGCCCGTCCTCCGCCCCGTCGAAGCTGGCGAGGGCGCTGGAGGAGACCGTCCCCGAGAAGGGCAAGGGCGGTGCCGGGAAGGCCGCCGTCACCCGCGCGGTGAAGGAGGCGAGGCGCACCGCCGCCGCCGAGCCCCGGGACGACGTCCCGGCCGGCAAGCGCATCGCGAAGCAGGCCCGCGGCAAGGACGCGGACGGGCCGGCGGGGGAGGCCGCCCCGCCCTCCGGCAGCGCCGGGGCCGCCGTGCTCGCGTACGCACAGGCGCAGCGCGACGCGCTCGTCGCGCTCGACCCCGCCGTCCGCCGCGACCTGCCCGACTCCGTGCACCAGATGCGTGTCGCCTGCCGACGCCTCCGCAGCGCCTTCAAGACGTACCGCAAGGTCCTCGACCGCAACGTCACCGACCCGATCGGCGCCGAGCTCAAGTGGCTCGCGGGTGAACTCGGCCTCGCCCGCGACCAGGAGGTCCTCGTCGCCCGCCTGCGCGCCCTGCTCGACGACACCCCCCGCCCGCTCCTCCTCGGCCCGCTCCGCAACCGCCTGCGCACCTGGGACTCCGCCCGCTCCGGGGGCATCCGCCGCCGCACCCTCGCCGCCCTCGACGCCAAGCGGTACCTCGTCCTCCTGGACGCCCTCGACGCCCTGCTCGCCGACCCGCCGCTCCGGAAGGCCGCCGGCCGCCCCGCCGAGGACGTCCTGCCGAAGGCGGTCCTCAAGGACCACGCCCGCCTCGCCGCCGCCGTCGACCACGCCCTCGCACTCGACCCGGGCCACGACCGCGACGTCGCCCTGCACGAGGCCCGCAAGGCCGCCAAACGCGCCCGCTACGCCGCCGAGGCCGCCGTCCCCACCCTCGGCAAGCCCGCCAAGAAGCTGGCCGCCCGCGTCAAGGCCGTACAGAGCCTCCTCGGCGACCACCAGGACTCCGTCGTCGCCCGCGACGCCCTGCGCACCCTCGCCGTCCAGGCGTACAGCGCCGGCGAGAACGCCTTCACCTGGGGACTCCTGTACGGCCGCGAGGAGGCCGCCGCGGCGGCCGGCGAGCGCGAACTCCCGGACGTCTGGGCGGCCGCCGCGCACCCCGATCTGTGACCGGTCGGGAGTCTCCGAGCACCGGGTACGCTTGAGAGTCGCCCCATGCCAGCTCACGAAGGTTCGAGATGTCTGCTGCCGAGTCTGTCTTCCCGCAGCTCGAAGCTCTGCTCCCGCACGTGCAGAAGCCGATTCAGTACGTCGGTGGAGAGCTGAACTCCACGGTCAAGCCGTGGGAGTCCGCCGACGTCCGCTGGGCTCTGATGTACCCGGACGCGTACGAGGTCGGTCTGCCCAACCAGGGCGTCATGATCCTCTACGAGGTACTGAACGAGCGCGAGGGCGTCCTGGCCGAGCGCACCTACAGCGTGTGGCCGGACCTCGAGGCGCTGATGCGCGAGCACGACGTGCCGCAGTTCACCGTGGACTCGCACCGCCCGGTCGGCGCGTTCGACGTCTTCGGCCTGAGCTTCTCCACCGAGCTCGGCTACACCAACATGCTCACGGCCCTCGACCTCGCGGGCATCCCGCTGGAGTCCAAGGACCGGACGATCGACCACCCGATCGTGCTCGCCGGCGGCCACGCCGCCTTCAACCCCGAGCCGATCGCGGACTTCATCGACGCGGCGATCATCGGCGACGGCGAGCAGGCCGTGCTCGACATGACCGAGATCATCCGCCACTGGAAGGCCGAGGGCCGCCCCGGCGGCCGCGAGGAGGTCCTCCTCCGCCTCGCCAAGACCGGCAGCGTGTACATCCCGGCGTTCTACGACGTCGAGTACCTCCCGGACGGCCGCATCGGCCGCGTCGTCCCCAACCGCTCCGGCGTGCCGTGGCGCGTGTCCAAGCACACCGTCATGGACCTCGACGAGTGGCCCTACCCCAAGCAGCCGCTGGTCCCGCTCGCCGAGACCGTCCACGAGCGGATGTCCGTCGAGATCTTCCGCGGCTGCACCCGCGGCTGCCGCTTCTGCCAGGCCGGCATGATCACGCGCCCCGTGCGGGAGCGAAGCATCACCGGCATCGGCGAGATGGTCGAGAAGGGCCTCAAGGCGACGGGCTTCGAGGAGGTCGGCCTCCTCTCCCTCTCCTCCGCGGACCACACCGAGATCGGCGACATCGCCAAGGGCCTCGCGGACCGCTACGAGGAGGACAAGATCGGCCTCTCCCTCCCCTCGACCCGCGTCGACGCGTTCAACGTCGACCTGGCGAACGAGCTGACGAGGAACGGTCGCCGCTCCGGCCTCACCTTCGCCCCCGAGGGCGGCTCCGAGCGCATGCGCAAGGTCATCAACAAGATGGTCTCGGAAGAGGACCTGATCAGGACGGTCGCGACGGCCTACGGCAACGGCTGGCGCCAGGTGAAGCTGTACTTCATGTGCGGCCTGCCGACCGAGACCGACGACGACGTCCTCCAGATCGCCGACATGGCCATCAACGTCATCGCCAAGGGCCGCGAGGTCTCCGGCCAGAACGACATCCGCTGCACGGTGTCGATCGGCGGCTTCGTCCCGAAGCCCCACACTCCCTTCCAGTGGGCCCCGCAGCTCTCGGCGGAGGAGACGGACGCCCGCCTGGAGAAGCTCCGCGACAAGATCCGCGGCGACAAGAAGTACGGCCGCTCCATCGGCTTCCGCTACCACGACGGCAAGCCCGGCATCGTCGAGGGCCTGCTCTCCCGCGGCGACCGCCGCATCGGCGACGTCATCCGCGCCGTGTACGAGGACGGCGGCCGCTTCGACGGCTGGCGCGAGCACTTCTCGTACGACCGCTGGATGGACTGCGCCGCGAAGACGCTCCCCGCCCACGGCGTCGACGTCGACTGGTACACCACCCGCGAGCGCGGCTACGAGGAGGTCCTCCCCTGGGACCACCTGGACTCCGGCCTCGACAAGGACTGGCTCTGGGAGGACTGGCAGGACGCCCTCGACGAGACCGAGGTCGACGACTGCCGCTGGACCCCGTGCTTCGACTGCGGCGTGTGCCCCGCCATGCAGACCGAGATCCAGGTCGGCCCGACGGGCAAGAAGCTGCTGCCGCTGAGCGTGGTCAAGTAGTACGCAGAACGCCGAGAGGCGCCCGGACCATCGTGTCCGGGCGCCTCTCGGCGTTTCCGGGCTGCTGATCGCGCGTCACCGCACGACTTTCCCGGGATCCGGGACAGAGAGCGGGCGGGGCGGATAGCCTCGAGTGGCTCAGAGGAATCTGTGGCCCTGGAAAGAGAGCCGGCCGGCGCTGTGGCGAGGACGGGGGGATTCGCCGCCCCGCCGAACACTCTCTGAAGGGAGCCCTATGGAGCTGGCAGGTTGGGTCACCGTGGGTACGGCCGCGGTCGTGGGAGGTTTCACCGTAGTGGGACACCTCTTCGACCAAGTACCCGCGCTCTCCCAAAAAATGATCACGGCGATCCGGTCGGTACGCGCGGTGCGCGACGAAGTGAAGGCCACGCGCGAGTGAGACCGGGAGTCCCGTCGGGGTTGGCCCCGACGGGACTCACATGCGCTTCAACGGCCCGGTTCGGGGTGAGAACCCCGGGCCGGGCCGTTGCGTCATTCCAGGCATGAGCATGGAGAAGCCGCAGCCCACGGCCGGTCCCGAGCCCGAAGGGTGTCTGACGGCGTTCGTCCGGATCCCGGTGCGGATCGTGGTGCTGGTGCTCGTCGTGCCGGTGCGGATGGTGTGGGACGTGCTGGTCGTGGCCGGGCGGTTCGTGCACCGGACGGTGCTGAGGCCGGCGGGGCGGGCGCTGGGGTGGCTCTTCCATCACGCCGTCGGGGTGCCGGGGGCCTGGCTGTACCGGCACGTGCTGACGCCCGTCGGGCATGCTCTGGCCTGGTTCTTCACCGGGGTGGCCCTCGCCTTCGAGTGGCTCGCCGGGCGCATCGGGCTCGTGCTCGGGTGGCTGCTCAGGGCGGTGTTCGTGTGGCCCTGGGCGGCCCTGTGGGAGTACGTCGTGGTGCCCGTCGCCCGGTACGGGATCGCCGTTCCCGCCGTCTGGCTGTACCGGAACGTGCTGAGCCGGCTCGGTACCGGGCTCGCCCTCGTCTTCGCGCTGCTGGTCGTCACGCCCGTCGCCGGGCTGTGGAGCCACGTCGTCGTGCCCGTGGTGCGGTACGGGATCGTCGTGCCGGCGGCGTGGGTGTACCGGGCCGTGCTCACGCCGCTCGGGCACGCCCTCACCATCGGCGCCGTGTGGCTCGGCAGGGCGCTGTTCGTGTGGCCCTGGGTCGGGCTGTGGCGGTACGGCGTCGTACCGGTCGTGCGGTACGGGATCGCCGTTCCCGCCGTCTGGCTGTACCGGCGTGTCCTCGCGCCGGTCGGGCGTGAGCTCCGGGACGCGCTGCTGGTCGGGTGGCGGATCGCGGGGTACGTGTCGCGCGCCGTCGGGCGGGTGCTCACTTGGCTGGCGTGGAATCTGGTCGGGCGGCCCGCCACCTGGTTCTACAAGTGGGTCGCCCTGCCCGTCGGGCACTGGGTCCGTGACCACGTCTGGGCGCCCGCCCGGGCCGCCGCCGTCGAGGCCGGCCGGGCCGCCCGCGGGGCGCTCGCCTCGGCGCGGGACGCCGTGCGGCAGGCCCGCCGGGACGCCTGGCGCGCCCTGGTCGGAGGCCCCCGGGCGGCCGAGGCCGGGGAACCGGTGGTGAGCCGGGCGCGTACTCTGGGTAGTACGACTGCCGTCCCCGGCGTGGCGCCCGCCCCCGAGATCTCCCTGCGCAAGCGGGGGTGAGCCGGACGGGACCCCCAGGGACGACCGCCACCGGCATCCGCATTTCGAGGGCGGCGCGCCACCCGCGCCCGCCCCGCACCGAGGAGAAGAACCACTGGGCAAGCGACAGCCCGAAGGCCCGCCGCCCGCACCTGCGGTGCAGCGCATCCGACTGCGCTACACCAAGCGCGGCCGCCTCCGGTTCACCAGCCACCGTGACTTCCAGCGCGCGTTCGAGCGTGCGCTGCGCCGCGCCGAGGTGCCCATGGCGTACTCGGCCGGATTCACCCCGCACCCGAAGGTGTCGTACGCCAACGCCGCCCCCACGGGTACGGGCTCCGAGGCCGAGTACCTGGAGATCGCCCTCACCGAGCGCCGCGACCCGGAGACCCTCCGGGCCCTGCTCGACGAGTCGCTCCCGGGCGGTCTCGACATCACCGACGCCGTCGAGGCCCGGACCTCCGGGCTCGCCGACCGGCTCACCGCCTCCGTGTGGGAGCTGCGGCTCGACGGCGTGGCCGTCGAGGACGCGGAGAAGGCCGTCGCGGCCTTCCTCGCCGCCGAGACGGTCGAGGTGCAGCGCAAGACGAAGAACGGCATGCGCACCTTCGACGCCCGTTCCGCCGTCGCGGAGCTCGCCGCGGCTCGTCCACAGCCTGATAGGCCGCTGGAGGAGCCCTGTGCGATACTGCGGCTGGTTGTTCGGCACGTGACACCTGCCGTACGACCCGACGACGTCCTGTCCGGTCTCCGAGCTGTGGCCGACCTGGCGCCGCCGGTCCCCGCAGCGGTGACCAGGCTGGCGCAGGGGCTCTTCGACGAGGAGTCCGGCACGGTGACCGACCCGCTCGCGCCCGACCGCGAGGCAGTCACGGCCGCTCCACCCACGGCCGCCGCGACCGCCCCGGCGACGGCGCCGGGTACCGGCTCCGCGTAGGGACGGTCGTCGTAGCGCAGCCCTGGCACTCGGGAGCCACCTGGGCCGGGCCGCGCACTGACCAGGAGACTTTCGCCAGGCCGTCCGCATGAGGCGTACGGAACCGGCGAGCCAGACACTGAAGCTCCCGTGCGGCGCCCGCGCCCCGGGCGGCGGCACCGCGGCAGACCCGCGACGTGCCGCCGGACCGGAACCAGGCGCGGCGCCCGGGAGCGTGACGGGAGAACCGCCCGCATGCTCGAGCAGCACGAAGAGGACAACAACAACGCCCCTGGCGACAAGCTGCCGCCGCGCCGCCGGCGCCGCGCCGCTTCTCGCCCCGCGGGCCCGCCGGTCGCCGAGACGGCCGCCGCCGAGACGGCCGAGCCGGTCGCCGAGGCCGTGGCCGAGGAGGCCCCGGCGGCCGAGGCCGCTCCGGCGCGTCCGCGCCGCCGTGCCACCCGCAAGGCCACCGCGCCCACCGCCGAGACGGCCCCGGCCGCGGAGCCGGTCGTCGAGAAGACCCCGGCAGCCCAGGAGACCCCGGCAGCCGCCGAGGAGCCCGCGCCGCCGGCCCGTACCCGCCGTCGCGCCACCCGCAAGGCCACCGCTCCCGCCGCCGAGGCGGCCGAGCCGGTCGTCGAGGAGGCCGCGGCCGAGGAGACCCCCGCGGCCGAGGAGGCCGCCCCCGCGCGTCCGCGCCGCCGTGCCACCCGCAAGGCCACCGCGCCCGTGACGTCTCCGGCCGTGGCCGAGGAGGTCGTGGTGGAGGCGCCGGTCGTCGAGGAGGCGGCCGAGGTCGTGGAGGAGCCGGTCGTGGAGGCCGCTCCGCCCGCCCGTACCCGCCGCCGTGCCACCCGTAAGGCCACGTCCCCCGTGACGTCTCCGGCCGTGGCCGAGGAGGTCGTGGTGGAGGCGCCGGTCGTCGAGGAGGCGGCCGAGGTCGTGGAGGAGCCGGTCGTGGAGGCCGCTCCGCCCGCCCGTACCCGCCGTCGCGCGACCCGTAAGGTCACGTCCCCCGTGACCACCCCGGCCGCCGCCGAGGAGGAGACCACCGGCGAGGCCCTGCCGCAGGACGTCGTCGAGCAGATCGCCCCCGAGGCCCCGGCCGCGGCCGAGGTCGCGGCCGCCGAGAAGGCCGCCACCCGTGGCCGCACCCGTCGTCGCGTCACGGCCCCGCAGTTCACCTCCGAGCCGGCCGGGAAGGCCGAGAAGAAGGCCGAGGCCGAGGAGGAGCCCGCGCGCGGCCGCCGTGCCGCCCGCCCCGCCGTGGCCGTCTTCCAGGCGCCGGTGTTCACCGAGCCGATGTTCCAGACGCCGGAGACCGCGGCCGCCGCGGCCGCTGCCGCCGCCGTGGAGCAGGAGCCGGAGGAGGACGAGGAGACGGTCGAGACGGCCGAGGCGGTCGTCGAGACCGTCGAGCCCGCCGAGCGCGAGACCGGCCGCCGTCGCCGTCGCCGCCGTGGCGAGCCCGTCGCCGTCGAGCCGGTGCCGGCCACCGTCGCCGACGAGCCCGAGGTCGAGGCCGAGGAGCCCGAGGCCGCCGAGGCGGAGGAGTCGGACGAGTACGAGGAGCGTCCCTCCCGCCGTCGCCGCCGGGGCGGCCGTCGCCGTCGCCGTGGTGCGGACGCCGAGGCCGACGAGGCCGAGGAGTCCGAGGAGACCGCGGTCGAGGCCGAGTCCGAGGAGGCCGACGAGGAGGAGCCCGAGGAGGAGTCCGACGAGGACGCCGAGGGTCTCGCCCCGTCCGGCAGCAGCAGCTCGCGCCGCCGTCGCCGTCGTCGCCGCCGCAGCGGTGAGGCCGGTGAGGGCGAGGCCGCCGAGGAGGACGGCGTCCGTACGGTCGTCAAGGTCCGCGAGCCGCGGCCGAAGTCGGAGCCGTCCGACGAGGTCCAGTCCATCAAGGGCTCGACGCGTCTGGAGGCGAAGAAGCAGCGCCGCCGCGAGGGCCGCGAGCAGGGCCGTCGCCGCGTCCCGATCATCACCGAGGCCGAGTTCCTGGCCCGCCGCGAGGCCGTCGAGCGTGTCATGGTCGTCCGCCAGAACGGCGACCGCACCCAGATCGGCGTCCTCGAGGACAACGTGCTCGTCGAGCACTACGTCAACAAGGAGCAGGCCACCTCGTACGTCGGCAACGTCTACCTGGGCAAGGTCCAGAACGTGCTGCCGTCGATGGAGGCCGCCTTCGTCGACATCGGCAAGGGCCGCAACGCGGTCCTGTACGCCGGCGAGGTCAACTTCGAGGCGCTCGGCATGGCCAACGGGCCGCGCCGCATCGAGACCGCGCTGAAGTCCGGCCAGTCGGTCCTCGTCCAGGTGACGAAGGACCCGATCGGCCACAAGGGCGCGCGTCTGACCAGCCAGGTCTCCCTGCCGGGCCGCTACCTCGTGTACGTGCCCGAAGGCTCGATGACCGGCATCAGCCGCAAGCTCCCGGACACCGAGCGCGCGCGTCTGAAGACCATCCTCAAGAAGATCGTCCCCGAGGACGCGGGCGTCATCGTGCGCACCGCCGCCGAGGGCGCGAGCGAGGACGAGCTGCGCCGTGACGTCGAGCGACTGCAGGCGCAGTGGGCCGACATCAAGAAGAAGGCCAACCAGATCTCGACGTCCGCGCCGAGCCTGCTGTACGGCGAGCCGGACATGACCGTCCGGGTCGTCCGCGACATCTTCAACGAGGACTTCTCGAAGGTCATCGTCAGCGGCGAGGACGCCTGGGAGACCATCCACGGGTACGTCTCGCACGTCGCGCCCGACCTGGCGGACCGCCTGAACAAGTGGACCAGCGAGGTCGACGTCTTCGCGACGTACCGGATCGACGAGCAGCTGATGAAGGCGCTGGACCGCAAGGTCTGGCTGCCGTCCGGCGGTTCGCTGGTGATCGACAAGACCGAGGCGATGGTCGTGGTCGACGTCAACACCGGCAAGTTCACCGGTCAGGGCGGCAACCTCGAAGAGACCGTCACCCGGAACAACCTGGAGGCGGCCGAGGAGATCGTGCGCCAGCTGCGGCTGCGCGACCTGGGCGGCATCGTCGTCATCGACTTCATCGACATGGTCCTGGAGTCCAACCGCGACCTGGTGCTGCGCCGGCTCCTCGAGTGCCTGGGCCGGGACCGGACCAAGCACCAGGTGGCCGAGGTCACCTCGCTGGGCCTGGTGCAGATGACCCGCAAGCGGGTCGGCCAGGGTCTGCTGGAGTCCTTCTCCGAGACCTGTGTCCACTGCAACGGCCGCGGTGTCATCGTGCACATGGAGCAGCCGGCCACCCACGGGGGCGGCGGCACCGGCAAGCGGGCGAAGAAGCGCGGCCGCGGCGGCGCCGAGCACGTCCACGAGCACGAGCACGTCGAGGCGGTGGAGCCGGAGACGGCCGAGGCCGTCGAGGTCGAGACCGAGGCCGAGGTGGCGGCGGAGCTCGCCGCTCCGGTCGCCGTCGAGGAGCCGATCGGGGCGGACGAGGAGCTGTACGGTTCCGCGGCCGAGGCGGAGGCCGCCGCGGCCGGTGGCCGTGGGCGTCGCCGTCGCCGGGTGGTCCGCGAGGTGTCCCGCCCGGCCCGTGTCACGGCCGAGCCGGCCGTCGAGGTCGTCGAGCCGGCCCCGGTCGTCGTCGAGGCGCCGGTCGCGAAGACCGAGGCCCCGGCCGAGGAGGCGCCCGTCGTCGAGGAGGCCCCCGTGGCCGCCCCGCCGCGGGCCCGTCGCCGGGTCGTCCGCAAGGCCACCGCGCCCGCCGGCGCGCCGGCCGGTGCGGAGGAGGCCGCGGTCGTCGTGGTGACCGGCACTCCCGAGGCGGAGGCCCCGGCCGAGGCCGAGGCGGAGGCCGAGGAGGCGGCGCCGGCGAAGAAGGCCGCGCGCAAGACCGCCAAGAAGGCCACGGCCAAGAAGGCCGCCACCAAGAAGACGGCGGCGAAGAAGACCGCGGCCAAGAAGACCACGGCGAAGAAGGCCACGAAGGCGGCGGCCAAGAAGACCGCCGCGGCCGAGCAGTAGACAGTCGCCGGGGCGCAGGCCCACGGCACCGGGGAGTGACGTCCGTCGCGTGACGGTCGTCACTCCCCGCTGTTGTTCGGTCGAACGAATAGTGGCCGTGGGTTGAACACCGTGTGTGGCCGCTCAGGGGGTGTCCGACGAGGTCAGGACTTTGTTTCAGAATTGATGCCTGGCCACGTAAACGGCCCAGAAATTGACTAGGAAATTCCTGATAATGTGACGCCCGGTCGCCGCCGACTCGGGCCTCCGCACGGGACTACGGTGGGTGACCGACCCGGATCGGGACACACTCGGTCCCAGCATTCCTCGGTAGGGCGTCGGCATCGCGCCGGAGGGGTACGCGCGGCCTCGCGAGACGCCCGCCGCACCCCAGACCTCTGCCACGTAGAGCTCTTGCGGTGTTCAAGGAGGACGTCCATGGCGAGCATCAACGAGCAGCCCATCCCCGCTGCCCGCCCGGTCATCGGTGAAGAGGAGATCGAGGCTGCGGTCCGCGTGCTGCGCACCGGCCGCGTCGTACAGGGCCCGGAGGTGGCCGCCTTCGAGGAGGAGTTCTCGGAGATCGTCGAGGGACGTCACTGCGTCGCCGTCAACTCCGGTACCTCCGCGCTGCACCTCCTTCTGATGGCCATGGGCATCGGCCCGGGCGACGAGGTGATCGTCCCGTCCTTCTCGTTCGCCGCCTCGGCGAACGCGGTCCGCCTGGTCGGCGCCGACGTCGTCTTCGTCGACATCGAGGCCGACAGCTTCAACATCGACCCGGCCGCCGTCGAGGCCGCGATCACCCCGCGCACCGCCGCGATCATGCCGGTGCACATCTACGGCAACCCGGCCGCGATGGACAAGATCATGGCCATCGCCGACAAGCACAAGCTGGCCGTCGTCGAGGACGCCTGCCAGGCGCACGCGGCCGCCCTGAACGGCACGCCGGTCGGCGCCTTCGGCACCGGCGGCACGTTCAGCTTCTACCCGACGAAGAACATGCACTCGCTCGAGGGCGGCATGATCTCCACGGCCGACGCCGAGATCGCCCGCACCCTGCGCCTGCTGCGCAACCAGGGCATGGAGCAGCGCTACGCCAACGAGATCGTCGGCGCCAACATGCGCATGACCGACGTGAGCGCCGCGATCGGCCGCGTCCAGCTCGGCAAGCTCGCCGGCTGGACCGAGCGGCGCATCGCCAACGCCGCGTACCTCTCGGAGCACATCACCGCCGAGAACGTGGTCACGCCGATCCTCGCCCCGGGCGCGCGGCACATCTACCACCAGTACACGATCCGGGTGAAGGGCGACCGCGACGCCGCGATGGCCAAGCTCACCGAGGCGGGCATCGGCAACGCGGTCTACTACCCGACCCCGATCCACCGCCTGAAGCCGTACTGGGAGCCGGACCAGAAGGCCGGCCGCAACTGGGACCTGCCGCAGACGGAGAAGGCCGCCGCCGAGGTCGTCTCGCTGCCGGTCCACCCGTCCCTGTCCGAGAACGACCTGGAGCGCATCGTCACCGCCGTGAACGCGCTGGGAGAGAACCTGTGACTGCCGCTGCACTGCGAGCCGGCCTGATCGGCCTCGGCTCCATGGGACGCCACCACGCCCGCGTACTCGCCGGGCTCGACGGCGTCCAGCTCGTCGGTGTCGTCGACCCGATGGGCGACAAGAACGGCTGGGCGCAGGGCGCCCCGGTCCTGTCGACCGTCGAGGAGCTCATCGCCCTCGGCATCGACTACGCCGTCGTCGCCTGCCCGACCGCCCTGCACGAGGAAGTCGGCCTGAAGCTGGCCGAGGCCGGCGTCGGCGCGCTCATCGAGAAGCCCGTCGCCGACACCGTCGAGGGCGCCCGCCGCCTCGTCGAGGCGTTCGAGACCCGCGGCCTGGTGGCCGGTGTGGGTCACATCGAGCGCTGCAACCCGGCGCTGCGTTCGCTGCGCCAGAAGCTCGAGGCCGGTGAGCTGGGCGACGTCTACCAGGTCGTCACCCGCCGCCAGGGCCCGTTCCCGCACCGCATCGCCGACGTCGGCGTGGTCAAGGACCTCGCCACCCACGACATCGACCTCACCGCCTGGGTGACCGGCCAGTCGTACACCTCGATCGCCGCCCACACGGTGTCGAAGTCCGGCCGTGTGCACGAGGACATGGTCTCCGCCGTCGGCCAGCTCTCCGACGGCACCATGGTGAACCACCTGGTCAACTGGCTGAGCCCGCTGAAGGAGCGGTTCACCTCGGTCACCGGTGAGCGCGGCTGCTTCATCGCCGACACCCTCACCGCCGACCTGACCTTCTACTCCAACGCCGCCGTGGCGACGGAGTGGGAGGCGCTGCAGGCCTTCCGCGGTGTGTCCGAGGGCGACATGATCCGCTACGCCATCCCGAAGCGTGAGCCGCTGCTCGTCGAGCACGAGCTGTTCCGCGACGCGATGCTCGGCAAGGAGGCGGACATCTGCACCCTGCGCCAGGGTCTGCGTACGGTGGAGGTCGCCGCGGCGGTTCTGCAGTCCGCTGCCGACCGGACTACTGTCCGTCTGGACGACATCGCGGGTGGAGCTGCCTGACCCACCTCGGCGGCGGGTAGCCGCTGCCCGCCGGTCCCCGGCCTCCCGACGCGTGGAGGCCGGGGACGCCGAACGTAAGTCTTCCCGGAGGAAGTAGCTCATGGAATCCCACGCCCGCCGGCCGCGGCTCGCGGTGATCGTCGCCAACGGAATCACCGGCGACTCGCGGGTACAGAAGACCGCCGTCGCCGCCGCGCGCGACGGCTGGGACGTCACCCTGATCGGCAGGAGCGACACCAGGCGCGTCCAGCACTCCAAGATGGGCCCGATCGACGTGATCCGGGTACCCGTGGGCTCCGACTACCTCCGGGCGGTGAACGCGCGCAAGCCGCACCCGGTGCGCGCCGCCGCCACCCAGTTCCAGATCCAGGACCAGGCCGCGCTGAATCGCTACAGCGCCGCGTACCGTGCGTGGGTCCGGCAGAAGTCCGCCGAGTCCGCGTGGGCCGGCGGCACGCGCCGTACGTCCCTGAAGGCGCTGCTCCGGGCCCGCCGGGCCGTGCACCGCTTCCGCGTCCGCGCGTTCAAGTGGGAGCAGCGGCGCAAGCCGAAGGACCCGACGCCGGTGCGCGACTGGCGCCGTGACTGGCCGCAGGTCGTCGACCTCGACCTGGCCTTCGGCCCGGTGATCGAGAAGCTGAAGCCGGACGTCATCCACGCCAACGACGCCACGATGATTGTCACCGCGGCCCGCAGCGCGGCGCGTCTGAAGGCCGCCGGCCACACGTGCGCCTGGCTGTACGACGCGCACGAGTACATCAAGGGCGTCGAGTGGCCCAACAAGCGTCAGGCGTACGCCCTTCCGGCGATGGAGGCCGAGTTCATCGGCCGCGCCGACGCGGTCGTCACCGTCTCGACGCAGATGGCCGAACTGCTGAAGAACGACCACAAGCTGGGCAAGCTCCCGCTGGTCGTCGGCAATTCGCCGGTCCGCGAGGTCATCGGCGGCGGCAAGTCGAGCAACTCGGTGCGCAAGGCCTGCGGCCTGGGCCCCGAGGTCCCGCTGATGGTGTACTCCGGCTGGATCGGCCGTGAGCGCGGCGTCGACGCGGTCATCGACGGCCTGCCCGAACTGCCCGGCTACCACCTGGCGCTGGTCGTCGGCCGGACGACGCCGCTCCTGGAGGAGCTGCTGGCACAGGCCGAGTCCCTCGGCGTACGCGACCGGATCCACCTGGTGCCGTACGTGCCGCAGCACGAGGTCGCCGACTACCTGTCCTCCGCGGACGTCGGCCTCACCCCGTTCAAGAAGGTCCCCAACTGCGAGGTCTCCCTTCCCACGAAGGTCTCCGAGTACCTCCAGGCCCGGCTGCCGCTGGTCACCAGCGACGTCAAGGTCATCAAGGCGTACGTCGAGGAGCACGGTCTCGGCGAGGTGTGGACCTGGGACGACCCCAAGACCTTCGCCACCGCCGCGACCCGCGCCATGAAGAACCGCGACAAGCTCGCCGAGGCGATCACCGAGGACGTCCTCACGGACCTGTCCTGGGAGGCGCAGAGCGGCAAGCTGCTCCAGCTGTACCGCGAGCTGTCCAAGAAGACCCCGCCCGGCCCCCGGCCCGAGGTGTCCTGGACCGTCCAGGAGACTCCCGGGGCGGTCCGTGAGGTGGAGATCACCACCGAGGACGGCCAGCCGGTCTGGAAGAAGCTCGGCAACACGAAGATCAAGCTCGGTCTCGGCCCGGCCAACTACGGCGGCCAGGGCGCCGCGTACGCGCAGGCCATCACGCGGCTGAACCCCGACGTCTCCGTCGAGGTCGTGATGAACAAGCGGCCGGAGTCCTTCGACTTCCCGGCCGACGTGTACGTCGACGCCACCCGCCTGCGCGAGCTGGACGTCCAGTTCCAGCAGGTCGAGCGGGTCGTCGGCCGGTACACCCACCTGCTCGTCGACGCGTTCATGCCGGTGTTCGGCTACCTGAACGGCGCGTCGGTGCAGGGCGACCTGGACGCGCTGAAGCAGGCGAAGATCAAGGTCGGCCTGCTCGCGCACGGCAGCGACATCCGCCACCCCGGCAACCACATGAGGCGGCACCCCTTCTCGCTGTTCCACGACGCCCCCGAGGGCATCGTGGAGAAGCTCCAGGCCAAGGCCGAGCTCAACAGGAAGATCGCCGACGAGGTCGGTCTGCCGTTGTTCGTCACCACCCCGGACCTGCTCGACGACCTGCCGACGGCCGCGTGGGCCCCGCTCGTCGTGGACGTGAAGTCCTGGGCGAGCGAGCACCCGGTGATGGAGCGCAAGCGCCCGGTCGTGCTGCACGGTCCGTCCAAGCGCTGGACCAAGGGCACCGACCGGATCATGCCGCTGATGACCGAGCTGCACGACGCCGGCATCATCGAG
Organism: Streptomyces solicamelliae; assembly: GCF_045348655.1. Classification (NCBI taxonomy): domain Bacteria; kingdom Bacillati; phylum Actinomycetota; class Actinomycetes; order Kitasatosporales; family Streptomycetaceae; genus Streptomyces; species Streptomyces solicamelliae. The sequence goes on along the minus strand of NZ_CP160404.1, from coordinate 2,301,639 downwards.
TTCAAGCTCGCCGAGGGCATCCCGTGGCCCGAGATGCGCGCGCTGGTGCAGAGCTGCGACCTGGTCCTCGACCAGTTCACCACCGGCAGCTACGGCACCTTCGCCGTCGAGGCCATGGCGGCCGGCCGGCCGGTCGTCGGCTACATCAGCGACGAGGTCAAGGCGGTCACCCAGGGCGCGCTGCCGATCGTCAGCGCCACCCCGGACACCCTCCGCGAGGTCATCCAGTCGCTGCTCGACGACCGCGAGGGCACCGCCCGCATCGGCCGCGACTCGGTCGAGTTCGCGCACACCTACCACGACGGAACCTGGACCGCCCAGGTCCTGAGCGGCTTCCTCAAGTGATCGGTCAAGAAAGGCTGTTCATGGAATCGCAGAATGCCGGCGCGCCACGTCCCCCGAAGGGCCGCGTCGTCATGCTGGTCGACAACAAGGTCGAGGGCGACTCGCGCGTGCAGAAGGCCGCCGAGTCCGCGGCCGCGGCCGGCTGGGACGTCACCCTGCTCGGCCTGGTGCGCTCCGGCAACGGACGCACCTGGAAGCTCGGCGACGCCGAGGTCAAGCTGCTGCCGCTGAAGACCCCGCTGGCCAAGCGGCACGCCGAGCGGCACCGCTCGCTGCTGCGCCGCCCGTTCGCGTACCAGCCGGGCCCGATGTCGGCGTACCGGCAGCAGTGGGCCAAGGCCTGGCGCGCGGACGTCGCCACCCGGCGCGCCGCGCTGAAGGTCGTCCCCGAGGCGGTCGGCTCCCCGCTGTTCCGCAAGAGCGAGGCGGCCCGCCTCGTCGTCGCCGGACCGGTGTCGAAGTTCATGCAGAAGTGGATCGGCTTCCGCGCCCGCCAGACCCGGCAGGCGCAGAAGGCCGGCAAGGCGCTGCGCGGACCGATCGACCGCGCGTTCACCGCGACCTGGAAGGCCGCCAAGGGCAAGCGCGCCTGGCGCCGCCTGGAGCCGGTGCTCTGGGACTACGAGCTGACGTACGGCGCCGAGATCGACGCGCTGAAGCCCGACCTGATCCACGCCAACGACTTCCGGATGCTCGGCGTCGGCGCCCGCGCCGCGGTGCGCGCCCGCGCCAAGGGCCGCAACGTGAAGCTGGTCTGGGACGCGCACGAGTACCTGCCCGGCGTCCGCCCGTGGGAGGACAACGCCCACTGGATCCCCGGCAACACCGCGCACGAGAGCGAGTTCGCCCCGTACGCCGACGCCGTCGTCACCGTCTCCGAGGGCCTCGGAGACCTGCTGCGCGAGCGCCACGGCCTCACCGAGCAGCCGACCGTCGTGCTCAACGCCCCGGACCGCCCGGTCGAGACCGACCCGGCCCTGGACGACGCCGAGCCCGTCCCGGACCTGCGCGCCCTGTGCGGCATCGGCCCGGACGTGCCGCTGGTGGTCTACAGCGGTTCGCCCGGTCCGCAGCGCGGTCTCGGCGACATGGTGGAGGCGCTGCCGAAGCTCGACGGCGTCCACATGGCGTTCGTGGTGCCCGCGCCGGCCGCCGGCTACATCCAGGGGCTGCTCAAGCGAGCCGCGGAGCTCGGCGTCGGCGACCGGCTGCACGCCGTGCCGTACGTGCCGCACTACCAGGTGGTCCGCTTCCTGTCCGCGGCGAACGTGGGCTGCATCCCGATCCACCACTGGCCGAACCACGAGATCGCGCTGATCACGAAGTTCTTCGAGTACTCGCACGCCCGGCTGCCGCTGGTCGTCAGCGATGTGAAGACGATGTCCGAGGTCACCCGGTCCACCGGCCAGGGCGAGATCTGCAAGGCCGAGGACGTCGACGACCTCGCGCGCGCCATCAAGGCCGTCCTCGCGGACCCGGAGCGGTACAAGGCCGCGTACGACAAGCCGGGGCTGCTCGACACCTGGACGTGGGAGGCGCAGGCCGAGGTCCTCGACCGCCTGTACACCCGCCTGGTGCCGGGCGCCGCCGAGAGGGGCCGGATGTGACGACCGTCCCCGACGTCACGGTCGTCGTCGCGGTCTACAACACGATGCCCTACCTGACCGAGTGCCTGAACTCGCTCCTCGGTCAGAGCATCGGACGCGACCGTCTGGAGATCGTCGCGGTCGACGACGGCTCCACCGACGACAGCGGCAAGGAGCTGGACCGCTTCGCCGCGAAGTACCCGGGCACGGTCAAGGTCGTCCACCAGGCCAACTCCGGTGGCCCGGCGGCGCCCAGCAACCGGGCGCTCGACCTGGCCACCGGCCGTTTCGTGTACTTCATAGGCTCGGACGACCACCTCGGCAAGGACGCCCTCAAGCGCATGGTGGCGTGCGCCGACGAGAACGAGTCGGACGTCGTCGTCGGCAAGATGGTCGGCACCAACGGCCGCTACGTGCACCAGGCGCTGTACAAGAAGAACGACCCGGACGTGAGCCTGTACGACTCCGCCCTGCCGTTCACCCTGGCCAACACCAAGCTGTTCCGGCGCGAGCTGGTCGAGAAGCTGGGCCTGCGGTTCCCCGAGGACATGCCGGTCGGCAGCGACCAGCCGTTCACCATCGAGGCCTGCGTCAAGGCCCGCAAGATCTCCGTGGTGGCCGACTACACCTGCTACTACGCGGTCAAGCGCGGCGACGCGAGCAACATCACGTACCGGGCGAACCACCTGGCCCGGCTGCACTGCGCCGAGCGGATCATGAACTCCGCGGCCGAGCTCATCGAGGCCGGCCCGAAGCGCGACTGGGTCTTCAAGCGGCACTTCACCTGGGAGCTCGCCAAGCTGATCCAGGACGACTTCCCGTCCGTGGACCGGCCCACCCAGGTCGAGGTCTGTGCCGGCATCGCCGAGCTGGCCGACGCGTACTTCACCGAGCCGCTGCGCGACTCCATGGACGTGCAGCGCCGCGTCCGGATCGCGCTCGCGCAGGCCGGCGCCGTCGACCGGCTGGTCGAGGCGATCAAGGGCGACACCGAGGGCGAGGGCTGGCCGCTGCTGCTCGAGGACGAGCGCGCGTACGTCCGCTACCCCGGCTTCCGCGACCCCGAGCTCGGCCTGCCCGACCGCCTCTTCGAGGTGATCGGCGAGGCCGTCCCCAAGCACCTGTCCACCGGCACCGGCCTGGTGTCCGCGGAGTGGGACCAGAACGGCCAGGACCTGGCGGTACGGCTCGCCGTACGCGTCCCGGTGGCCGGACAGGCGGACGCGGCGGTGCTCCGGCTCGCCGACCGGGCGATGCCCAAGAGCGCCGACAAGCCCGGCGGCCGCCGGCTCCCGGTCGGCACCGAGCTGTCCGCCGCGGGCGGGGAGCAGCACAGCGAGCCCACCGAGGACGGCCTGGGCACGGTGCTGCACGCCCGGTTCCCGCTGCAGGTGAAGCGTGCGACCCTCGGCGTACGCGCCTACCTGGATGTGGCAGGCTCGATGTACGAGATCCCGGTACGGACCAAGGGCCGTCCCCTGCCGCTGGCGCGGCGCTGGCGGGACGCCGTCCCGTACCGTGTCTCGGCCACCGCGAACTCCAAGGGGCGGCTCGTGATCACCACGGCGCCGCTCTGGGAGCCGGCGCTCGGCGTGGGCAAGCGACTGCGCCAGACGATGTCCCGTGTGAAGAGGAAACTGACCCGATGAAAATCTGTGTAGTCGCGCTCGGCAAGATCGGCCTGCCGCTCGCTGTTCAGTTCGCCGCCAAGGGCCACAAGGTCATCGGCGCGGACGTCAACGAGAAGGTCGTCGAGCTGGTCAACGCCGGCACCGAGCCCTTCCCGGGCGAGTTCGACCTCGACCGTCTCCTGAAGGAGACCGTGGGCGCCGGTCTGCTGTCCGCCACCACCGACACCACCGCCGCGGTCGCCGACTCCGACGCCGTCGTGGTCGTCGTCCCGCTGTTCGTGGACGCCGAGGGCGTGCCGGACTTCGGCTGGATGGACGCCGCCACGAAGGCCATCGCCAAGGGCCTGAAGCCGGGCACCCTGGTCTCGTACGAGACCACCCTGCCGGTCGGCACCACCCGCACCCGCTGGGCGCCGATGCTGGAGGAGGGCTCCGGCCTCACCGCCGGCCAGGACTTCCACCTGGTGTTCTCCCCGGAGCGTGTGCTCACCGGTCGCGTCTTCGCGGACCTGCGCCGTTACCCGAAGCTGGTCGGCGGCATCGACGAGGCCTCCACCAAGGCCGGCGTCGAGTTCTACGAGCAGGTCCTCGACTTCGACGAGCGCGACGACCTGCCGCAGGCGAACGGCGTGTGGGACCTGGGCACCGCCGAGGCGTCCGAGCTGGCGAAGCTGGCCGAGACCACGTACCGCGACGTCAACATCGGCCTGGCGAACCAGTTCGCCAAGTTCGCCGACAAGAACGGCATCGACGTCAAGAAGGTCATCGAGGCCTGCAACTCGCAGCCCTACAGCCACATCCACCAGCCGGGCATCGCCGTCGGCGGCCACTGCATCCCGATCTACCCGCGGATGTACCTGTGGAACGACCCGGAGGCGACCGTCGTGCGCTCGGCCCGCGAGGCCAACGCCGCGATGCCCGAGTACGCGGTGGACCTGCTGGCGGCCGCGTACGGCGACCTGTCCGGCGTGAACGTGCTCGTGCTCGGCGCCGCCTACCGCGGCGGCGTGAAGGAGACCGCGTTCTCCGGCGTGTACGGCACCGTGGAGGCCCTCAAGGCCCGTGGCGCGGTCCCGTTCGTGTCCGACCCGATGTACACCGTGGAGGAGCTGGAGGCGCACAAGCTGCCGGCCCACCGCGGCGAGACGGTCACGGCCGCGATCCTGCAGGCCGACCACGCCGAGTACCGCACCCTGGCCGCCAAGGACCTGCCGGACGTCACCGTGCTGGTCGACGGCCGCCGCACGACCGACCCGGCCAACTGGGAGGGCGTGCGCCGCGTCGTCATCGGCGGCTGACACGCACGTACTGCTGAAAGGGGCCCCGCCCACCGGCTGTTCAGGCCGGGGGCGGGGCCCCTTCCGTTCGTCCTCGGCCGCGCTCGTCAGCGGCTGATCATCCGGTCGACCAGGTTGGCGGTCGCCTTGCGGATCTTCGCCCGTGCCGTGCGGTCCTTGATCCTCGCGTCGGCCCAGGAGTCGCCGTCGACCAGGGCGAGCGGCCAGTGGAAGGTGCCGGCGACGAACACCGAGCCGCCGTCGGGGAACTCGGTGTGCGCGGTGTGCTGGATCGTGCGGTGCTTCACCCCGGGGCGCGAGTCCTTGAACGGGGACTCGGCGAGCAGGGTGCGGGTGGCGCCGGCGGGCTCGACGGCCTTCGGGTCGTAGGCGTCCGCCTCGATGCCGACCAGGCCGGGGAGCTTCTCGCCGTCGCGCACGCCGGTGCCCGCCCAGAGCCAGTGGTCGGCGTTCTTCACGATGAGCGGGAACGGCTTGTCGGTGGGCACGATGCCGATGAACTGGATGCCGAGCAGCTGCTGTTCGGCGAGGCTTCCGTCGCGCTGGACCTCCCGGAAGCGCGAGGTGCGGCCGGCGGCGTCGGGGGACGGGTCGTGGCCGGACTTGTAGCAGGCCATCAGCCGGTCCTTCACGCCCGTGTGGGAGGAGGGCTCCATCCGGACGTGGAAGTAGACGTTGTTGGCGCCGAGGAAGGCGAGGTCGCGGCCGGCCCGGACGGCGTCCATGGAGGCGTCGAACATCGCCCGCGACCAGTACTCGTCGTGGCCGGGGAAGACCACGGCGCTGTAATCGGCCGGGTCGATCGTCCCGTCGTGCAGGTCGAGGCTGCTCGCGTAGGTGACGTCGTACCCGGCGGCCTCGGCCCAGCGCACGAAGCTGCTGTCCATGTTGAACCAGCTGGGCACGCCGCTGCCGGAGTACGGGCGGTCGAAGGACACCTTGCGCGCGCGGTGCTCGGTGCCGCCGAGCTTGCCGTTCGGCAGATAGCCGCGGTAGAGGTTCTTGCCCGTCCGGTGGTCCTTCGGCCACATGTTGTACGCCTGGTACGTGGCGAACGGGATGACGACGAGCAGCGCGGAGGTGCGCTGCGGCTCGCGCACCACGAAGGGGGTGCTGCTGCGGTGGCCGTCGTCGGCGGTGAACACCGCCTGGTACAGGCCGGACATCCAGCTCTCGGGGATCCGCAGGCTCCAGGAGACGGGCCAGGCGCACTCGATGGCGCCGGTCTCCGGGTCGGCGGGCGGCTGGGGGTGGCGGACGCCGCGCAGGGGCTCGCTGGTGGTCATCAGGCGGGCGCCGGTGCCGCCGTAGTCGCCTATTCGGTAGATCGCGACCCGGTAGTCGCGTCCGTCCCGCACCGAGACGTGGAAGTCCACGAGCTCGCCGTGGCCGGCCGAGGTGGTCGAGGCGTACCCCATGATCTGGCCCCGCACGTCGCTGGAGCACAGGGAGTTGTCGCGGTACTGGATCCACTTCCGCGAGCCCGGCAGCCGGTTCTCCGCGACGATGGACGAGGAGGTCGCCGGCACCGGCGGATCGATCACGGTGGGCGTCGGCTCGGGCGTGGCCGTGGGGCCCCCGACCGTGACGGTCGTCGCCGCCGACCCCGCGTCGCGCAGCGCGTACGCCGTGGCGCCTGCCGCCCCCGTGAGGCCCAGCAGGCCCAGTACCGCGCGGCGTGATCGATTGCCCATGTTCTGCCTCCCCAGACGTTCCGGGGAGGTAGATGGATTTCGATCTTCGTTGGTTGTACTCGCCGGTCGGATTTCTTCAGAGGATCCTTACCGGGTGTTCGACGCGGCGTGGTGGACGCGTGGATTCCGTTCTGATAGAGGGGTGCTGATCGGACATCACCCCCCAGAACGGGTCAGACGCGGTCGAGTTCCTTCGGGGTGCCGGACTCACGTGCCAGGCGCGCCTTGAGCCACTTCACGGAGGGCTTCTCCACGAAGAGATGGGTGAGCCAGGCCAGGACCACCATCGCCGCCGAGGTGACGGCGAGCGTCCCCCAGGGGCCGAGACCCCGCTGGTACAGCTCGCGGATGACGGCCCAGCCGAGCTCCTCGTGGAGCAGGTACAGCGGGTAGACCAGCGCACCGGCCGTGGTCAGCCACTTCCAGTTCACCCAGTCGAGCTTGCGCAGCGCGACGAGGAGGACGAGGAGGTAGCAGACGGTCACGATGGCGAGGGCCACGTAGTAGCTGCGGTCGTAGCCCCGCTCGCGGCCCTTCATCACGGACTCGAACAGGTCGTGCTGCATGACCAGCCAGCTCGCCCCGAGCAGACCCCACAGCTTGAGGTCCGGGCCGAAGCGGTACATCAGGTACATCGCGATGCCCGCGACGAACAGGGCCGTGTTCAGCGGCTGGGTGAAGACGCTGAGCAGCGGGACTGCCTGGCCGGTCTGCTGCATCAGGACGCCGGCGATCAGCCAGACCCAGCAGAAGACCGTGACCCGCATGTAGTCCAGGCGCTTCAGCAGGACCACCAGGAAGATCATGTAGAAGGTCAGCTCGACCCACAGCGTCCAGTACGCGCCGACCAGATGGCGCGCCGACATCGGCACCTGGAACATCGTGAAGTTGGCCAGCGAGTCGCTGATCGCGGGCACCTGCCGCTGACCGTCCGGCAGCACCCGCCAGGTCACCAGCGCGACCACCACGGAGAACCAGTACGCCGGGAAGAGCCGCAGGAAGCGGGCCTTGACGAACTGGCCGGGGGTGCGACCCCAGGCCGAGAGGCAGATCACGAAGCCGCTGATGATGAAGAAGAGCTGGACGCCGTAGTTCCCGTACACCGTGAACGGGAACAGCGAGGGGAACAACTCCTTGGGGTGGACGCCCCAGTTGGCCTTCGTCGACGCGTCGATCCCGGTGTAGTGGAAGAACATGACCGACAGGGCGGCCACCACGCGCAGCGCGTCCAGCGCGTACAGACGCGGTGCGGACCGCGGCTTCGGCTCGGCTGAGCCGGCCGTCGCGGTCGCATATGGCTGACCGGGGACCTGAACGTCGGTCTGGGACATGTGTCGGCCTCGCATCGTCGGGGCGCCGGGGGCGGGGAATCCCGACATCCTATGCGTCCCCAGTGGGCCGGACGAGCGAGGGTACGGACGTACGAACGCGAGGAACGTCACGGCGGAAACGAGGGAGGGGACCGGCGGACCGGTCCCCTCCCGAACTCTGTGCGGCAGGCCCCTCGGGGCGGCGGCTCAGGCCTCCGTCAGCGTGCCGTCCGACTCGCGGTACAGGTCACCCGTCTTCGGGCACTCCCAGACGCCCGGCTCGCCCTCGCGCTCGACCAGGCGGACGCCGGTCTTGCCGACCCAGCCGATCTGCCGCGCCGGCACGCCGACGACCAGACCGAAGTCCGGGACGTCCTTGGTGACGACCGCGCCGGCCGCGACCATCGCCCAGCGGCCGATCTCCAGCGGGGCCACGCACACCGAGCGCGCGCCGATCGAGGCACCGTCGGCGATCTTCACGCCCACGGCCTCCCAGTCGCCGCCGCGCTTCTGCTTGAAGTCCGGGTCGACGGAACGCGGGTTGTGGTCGTTGGTGAGGACCACCGCGGGGCCGATGAAGACACCGTTGCCGAGCTCGGCCGGCTCGTACACCAGCGAGTAGTTCTGCAGCTTGCAGTTGTCGCCCATCTGCACGCCCGTGCCCACGTACGCGCCGCGGCCGATCACACAGCCCTCGCCGAGCCGGGCCTTCTCACGGATCTGCGCGAGTTCCCAGACGCTGCTGCCGGCGCCGATCTCCGCGGTCTCGTCTACCTGCGCGGTGGGCTGGACCCTGTAGTTCACTCTGCTGCCTTTCCCAGTGCCTCCGCGGGCAGTGCCGCTGCGGGCTGCTCTGCGGGCTCCTCGCCTTCTGCGGGCGCTTCGCCGGTCGAGCATACGGCGCTGCCGGCCGGCAGCAGGAGCCGGTCGAAATCGCGCTGGACCCGCGACCAGTCCCAGGCCGCCCGCGCGTGCTCGGCCGCCTGGCGGCCGGCCGTGCGCCAGCCGTCCTCGCTCGCCGTCAGCTCCAGGATCCGCTCCGCGGCGGCGGCCGGGTCGGGCACCACCCAGGACTCCGGGAACAGCGCCTTCGCCCCGCGCGGCCGGCCCGCGAAGAACGGCCAGTCGCGCACCACCGGCACCGCGCCGCTCGCCGCGCCCTCGACCAGGCCGAGGTGCCAGCTCTCGCGCACCGAGGAGCTGAGGATCACGCCGATCTCGGCGAGCGCCCCGGGCACGTCCGGGGTCTGCCCGATGTGCCGCACCGCGCCGGCCGCCTCCAGGCGGCGCAGCTCGCGGGCGTACACCTTGTGATAGCGGGCGGCCGCCGGGCCGACGCCGGGGTCCAGCGGGGAGCCGATCAGGTGCAGCCGGTAGCGGTCGTCCTTCTCCCGCAGCAGCCGCAGCACCTCCAGCGCCCAGCGCGGGTCCTTCGCCACCTGGCCGACACCGACGAGCCCCAGCGTGAACCGGGCGTCCGGCTTCTTGGGAAGGTCGAACGGGGACAGCTCGACGGCGTTGTCGACGACATGGAGCCGGGGCGCGCCCTTCTCCTTGAGCCGGGGCACGGCCGCGATGCACAGATCGCGCAGGTGCTCGCTGACGAACACCAGGTCGTCCACCCGGGAGAAGTCGACGACGTGCGGCCACAGACTGAAGGCCTCGTAGCTGTGCAGCCGGACGACGATGCGGGTGCTGCCGGGGTCCACCAGGGTGAACAGCGCCGCGCCCATCTGGCACCAGTCGATGAAGACGGTGTCGGCCCAGTCCAGGTGCGGGCGGAGCGCCGCCTCCAGGTCCTTGCCGTACGCGACCTGTCCGCCCAGCGCCCGCTGGACGATCCGGGTGACGCCCTTGGCCAGCGGCCCGACGACGGGGTCGTGGGCGGTGTCGAGGACCCGGGTCTCGACGTCCGGGTTCGCCTCGTACCGCTCCTGGATCGGGCGGAGGAAGTTGTCGTTGTCGTGGTGCACGAACAGCAGCCGCTGCGGCCGCCCGGGCGGCGGCGCGGCCGCCGTGCCCGAACGCCCGCGCGGCCGGCGCAGCGCTGCGGCGGCGCGGCTCTTGCGCAGCGGGCCGGTGTAGCGGCCGGGGTGCTCGGCGAGCGGGGAGGTGAGGCCGTCGACGTGCAGCACCCGGTGGTACGCGAGCAGCAGCGCCCGGGTCGTCTCGCTTCCGGCGGCCGCCCAGCGTCCGGCCGCGTGCTCCTGGTCGGCCCGTTCGAGCCGTGCCACGTACGCCTTGGTCAGATGCCGCGGGACATGGCCCCGGGCGAGCCGGGCCTCGGCCCCGTCGATGAGGATGTCCGCCCGCACCCGGGGGTCCTGGACGCGCTGTCCGGCCGCGCCGAGAATGCGCTCGGCGACCGGAGCCCGGTCGGAGCGCGCCATCCGGGCGATGGCCCACTGCGCGAATTTCGCCAGCCGTTCATCGGGTATTTCGGGTGCAGGCACGGTGCAGCTCCACGGTCGAGGCAGGAACACGGACCGTACGGTCATTCGGATCTGAGCGGAACCCCCCGTCGAGACTACCGTCAGACGGGGGGTGGCGATGTCTGTCTATGTACAGAAGAGGGAGCGTCCGCGCTGCTCACACAGGGTGTGTACGGGGTCGCGGAGGGCGGCCCGATGCGCGGCGGGGCGGCCGGTTTGACCCCCCAGTCCCCGGCCCGTAACCTTGACCGTCGGCGTGTCTACGTGCGCGCCAGCCACTGAGCACCTCACCTCCCGGTCGCATCGCGGCATGGGGGAGGCCGCCCGTGCATTGAGCCGGGTCGGCTGGCTTCAGGGGTACCCGATTCGAGCGAAAGAGAGTTCCGCGTGTACGCCATCGTGCGCAGCGGTGGTCGCCAGCACAAGGTTGCTGTCGGCGACATCGTCGAGGTTGACAAGATTTCCACCGCCAACGTGGGCGACACGGTCGAGCTCTCGACCCTGCTCGTCGTGGACGGCGACGCCGTGACCAGCGACCCGTGGGTCCTGGCGGGCATCAAGGTCCAGGCCGAGGTCGTGGACCACCACAAGGGCGCCAAGATCGACATCCTGCGCTACAAGAACAAGACCGGCTACCGCCGTCGCCAGGGTCACCGTCAGCAGTACACGGCGATCAAGGTCACGTCCATCCCGACGGCCGCGAAGTAAAGAGGGACTGAGCAATGGCACACAAGAAGGGCGCATCGTCCACCCGGAACGGTCGCGATTCCAACGCCCAGCGGCTCGGCGTGAAGCGCTTCGGCGGTCAGGTCGTCAACGCGGGTGAGATCCTGGTCCGCCAGCGTGGCACCCACTTCCACCCGGGCTCGGGCGTCGGTCGCGGTGGCGACGACACCCTGTTCGCCCTGCAGGCCGGTTCGGTGCAGTTCGGCACCTTCCGCGGTCGCAAGGTCGTGAACATCGTTCCGGTCGCCTGACCGGAATCACTGCGGAGGCGGACCTCTCTTCCTGTGCGGATCTTCCGTACGGGAAGCAGGTCCGCCTTTCGCGTGTTAAGCAGTAGACATTCCCGTCTGTACCTGGAGGAAGACCACCATGACCACCTTCGTGGACCGCGTCGAGCTGCACGTCGCCGCGGGTAACGGGGGCCACGGCTGCGCCTCCGTGCATCGGGAGAAGTTCAAGCCGCTCGGCGGACCCGACGGCGGCAACGGCGGCCGGGGCGGCGACGTCATCCTGACCGTCGACCAGTCCGTCACGACGCTGCTCGAGTACCACCACTCGCCGCACCGCAAGGCCACCAACGGCAAGCCCGGCGAGGGCGGCAACCGCTCCGGCAAGGACGGTCAGGACCTGGTCCTGACGGTGCCCGACGGCACGGTCGTCCTCGACAAGCGCGGCAATGTGCTCGCGGACCTCGTCGGCGAGGGCACCACGTACGTCGCCGCCCAGGGCGGCCGCGGCGGCCTCGGTAACGCGGCGCTGTCCTCCGCCCGCCGCAAGGCCCCCGGCTTCGCGCTGCTCGGCGAGCCCGGCGATCTGCAGGACATCGTCCTGGAGCTCAAGACCGTCGCCGACGTCGCGCTGGTCGGCTACCCGAGCGCCGGCAAGTCCTCGCTGATCTCGGTGCTCTCGGCCGCCAAGCCGAAGATCGCGGACTACCCGTTCACCACTCTGGTCCCCAACCTCGGTGTGGTGACGGCCGGTTCGACCGTCTACACCATCGCCGACGTCCCCGGCCTGATCCCCGGCGCCAGCCAGGGCCGCGGCCTAGGCCTGGAGTTCCTGCGGCACGTCGAGCGCTGCTCGGTCCTCGTGCACGTCCTGGACACGGCGACGCTGGAGTCCGACCGCGACCCCGTCTCCGACCTCGACGTCATCGAGGAGGAGCTCAAGCAGTACGGCGGCCTCGAGGACCGGCCCCGCATCGTCGTCCTCAACAAGATCGACATCCCGGACGGCCAGGACCTCGCGGACATGATCCGCCCGGACCTGGAGCAGCGCGGCTACCAGGTCCACGAGGTGTCGGCGGTCGCCCGCACCGGCCTGAAGGAGCTCTCCTTCGCCCTCGCCGACATCGTGGCGCAGGCCCGCGCCGCGAAGCCGAAGGAGGAGGCGACCCGCATCGTCATCCGCCCGAAGGCCGTCGACGACTCCGGCTTCACCGTCACCTACGACGAGCACGAGGACCTGTACCGCGTGCGCGGCGAGAAGCCGGAACGCTGGGTCCGCCAGACCGACTTCAACAACGACGAGGCCGTCGGCTACCTCGCCGACCGCCTCAACCGCCTCGGCGTCGAGGACGAGCTGATGAAGGCCGGCGCCCGCGCCGGCGACGGCGTCGCGATCGGCCCGGACGAGAACGCGGTCGTCTTCGACTGGGAGCCGACCATGATGGCCGGCGCCGAGATGCTCGGCCGCCGTGGCGAGGACCACCGTCTGGAGGCTCCCCGCCCCGCCGCCCAGCGCCGCAAGGACCGCGACGCCGAGCGCGACGAGGCGCAGCGGGAGTTCGACGAGTTCGACCCGTTCTAGTCCGACCCGTTTCGGTCGGTAGGGAGAGGGCCGGTCGCCGTTCCGGTGACCGGTCCTCTCCCTGTGTCTTCCGTCACGGCCGTGGTGGTGCGCGTGCGCGCCAACGGCCCTGGCGGGGCGGTGAACAGAGCATGTCCTGGCGATGTGGGCCCGTCGCCGTCCGCCTTGCGAGACGGTCACGGAGAGTGCGACCATCACACGGTCTCCCGTCGTCGCAAGGTAGGTCGTTTTCGTGTCTGTGCCGCATGAAGCCAAACTCCGCACCACGGCAGTCGTCCTGGCCGGCGGCACCGGCCAGCGCGTCGGGCTCGCCATCCCGAAGCAGCTGCTGAAGATCGCGGGCAAGGCGGTCATCGAGCACACCCTGACGATCTTCGAGCAGGCCGACTGCGTCGACGACGTGATCGTGCTGATGGCCCCCGGCTTCGTCCCCGAGATCGAGAAGATCGTCGCCAAGGCCGGCCTCACCAAGGTCACCCGCATCATCGAGGGCGGCGCCACCCGCAACGAGACCACCGAGCGCGCCATCTCCGCCCTCGGCGAGGGCCTCGCGGCCGGCGAGGACCGCAACGTCCTCTTCCATGACGCGGTCCGTCCGCTTCTGTCACAGCGCGTGATCAAGGACTGTGTCGACGCCCTCGACCGCTACCAGGCCGTCGACGTCGCCATCCCCTCCGCGGACACGATCATCGTCACCCGCACCCATGGCGAGGACGGCGAGTTCATCACCGACGTCCCGGACCGCTCCCGGCTCCGCCGCGGCCAGACCCCGCAGGCGTTCAAGCTCTCCACGATCCGCCGCGCCTACGAGATCGCCGCCGGCGACCCCAACTTCCAGGCCACCGACGACTGCAGCGTCGTGCTCAAGTACCTGCCCGACGTGCCGATCCACGTCGTCGCGGGCGACGAGTACAACATGAAGGTCACCCAGCCCGTCGACGTCTTCATCGCCGACAAGCTGTTCCAGCTGGCCTCCACCGCCGCCCCCCGCCCCGCCGACGAGGCCCGCTACCGCGAGCTCCTCGAGGGCCGCACCCTCGTCGTCTTCGGCGGCTCCTACGGCATCGGCGCCGACATCGCCGCGCTCGCCGAGCGGTACGGCGCCAAGGTCTACGCCCTGGGCCGTTCCACCACGGGCACCCACGTCGAGAACCCCGAGCACGTCGAGCAGGCGCTGACCACGGCGTACTCCGAGACCGGGCGCATCGACTACGTGATCAACACCGCCGGCGTGCTCCGCATCGGAAAGCTCGCGGAAACCGACACCGCGACCATTCAGGAAGCGCTGCACGTCAATTACCTGGCCCCGGTGCAGATTGCCCGTGCCGCGTACAAGTACCTTGCGGAGACCAAGGGCCAGCTGCTGCTCTACACCTCCTCCAGCTACACGCGCGGCCGCGCCGAGTACAGCCTTTACTCGTCGACCAAGGCCGCCATGGTGAACCTCACCCAGGCCCTCTCCGACGAATGGGCCGCCGAGGGAATCCGGGTCAATTGCGTCAACCCGGAGCGCACCGCGACGCCCATGCGCACCAAGGCCTTCGGCCAGGAGCCGGCGGGCTCGCTGCTCTCCTCCGAGGCCGTCGCCCGTACCTCGCTGGACGTTCTGCTCTCGGATCTCACCGGACACGTGATCGACGTCCGGCAGCAGGACCCGACCCGCGAAGCGTACGAAGCGTCCGGTTTCGAGCAGGCTCTGGCGGCCGTGCTTGACCGCCAGGAAGATGTGTAATACTCACCAGATGTGTTTTTCGGGCCTCTTCAGTAGCCAAATAGCCACTGCGGAGGCCCGAGTTCATGAACGTCCGATTCTTCGGACTTCCCCCCACGTTCTCCCGATGTTTCATGTGAATAAGCTGCACCCCCCCTCTGGAGCAGATTCTTCGTGATTTCGACCGCCATTCGCCTGGCGCGCGTGGGCAGCAGGTCAGAGCTGGCCGCCGCTCTGCTCATGGCGCTGGGGTATCCGTGCGTACTCGCCGGTGCCCTGCTGCCCAACATCTGGCTGTTCGCGGGCGCGAGCGCCGTGACCTACGCCACCGACTGGTACCTGCACCACAAGCGCAGCTACCTCGTCGACCGGTTGGCCAAGGTCCGCGCCGGCCTGCCGATCCGCTTCCTGGTGCGCCAGCTCCTGCTGATCCTGCTGCTCGCCCGCGAGAACCTCGCCGAGCAGCCGGTCTTCTACGCGGCGGTCGCCTGCTTCCTGCTCTTCTACGCCCTTCAGGCCCCGCAGGGCGCGCTCGCGACCCTCATCCGGCTGCGCCGCACCATGCCGGTCGTCACGCGCAACGTCGACCTGCACGCGCTGCGGATCGCGGACGCCCCGCCGAAGGCGCTGCTCCACCGCTCCGGCGAGAAGATGCTCCACCTGGACATCCCGGCCGTGGCGGGCCTGCTCTGGGCCGCCGCCACCGGCCGCACCGTGGTCGGCTTCGTCGGCATCGGCATCACCCTCGGCCTCGGCCTGCTGTACGTGCTGCTCCTCGTCCCGTACCTGCGCCGCCGCCGGCTCGTGCCCTCCGCGCCCGCCGTGCTGAAGGCGGTCAACAACTGGCTGCGCGAGTACCAGCCGACCGTCGTCATGTACTTCTCCGGCGCCGACGCCTCCGCGTACCAGGTCAACATGTGGCTGGACACCCTGCAGCACGTGGACGGCCGCCCGCTCATCGTCATGCGCGAGCGCACCCTGGTCCCGAAGCTGTCGGCCACCGACGTGCCGATCATCTGTGTGCCCGGCGGCACTCACATGATGAACCTGGACCTGTCGTCCGCGCGGGTCTGCCTCTACCCGGCCAACGTCGGCAAGAACATCCACATGCTGCGCGTGCCCACCATGAAGCACGTCTTCATCGGCCACGGCGACAGCGACAAGCTGGCCAGCGTCAACCCGTTCTCCAAGGTGTACGACGAGGTCTGGACGGCCGGCCGGGCCGGCCGCGACCGCTACGCGCTGGCCGACGTCGGCGTCCGCGACGACGACATCGTCGAGGTCGGCCGCCCGCAGCTCGCGCCGATCGAGAGCTGGACGGGCGCCCCGAAGAACCCCATCCCGACGATCCTCTACGCCCCCACCTGGGAGGGCTGGGACGCCAACCCCGGCAACACCTCCCTGCTGCTGGCCGGCGAGAACATCGTCCGCACGCTGCTCGCCGCGAAGAACCCGGTGCGGGTCATCTACAAGCCGCACCCCTTCACCGGCCTGGTGAACAAGAAGGCCAAGGCCGCCGACGAGCGCATCCAGAAGCTGATCGCCGAGGCAGCCGCGGCCCGCGCCGCCGAGCCCCGCTGGGCCGAGCAGTCCGCCGCGGCCGCCGCGGAGCAGACGGCCGCGAAGGCCGAGCTGGTCAGGCTCGAGGCCCGGCTCGCCGAGCTGGAGAACCCGTTCCGCAAGGGCGGCGACGAGTCGGAGGAGTCGCGCGTCGCGCTGGCCGACCCGGAGCGGCTGGCCGAGACCCGGCGGCTGCGGGCCGAGTGGAACGAGGCGTACTGGCGCTCCTTCGGCTGGTGGGAGCACAAGGTCGTCACCGGTGCCAAGCCGCATCTCTACGACTGCTTCAACGAATCCGATGGAATGGTTTCGGACATTTCCAGCGTGGTCTCCGATTTCATCGCGAGCGGCAAGCCGTACGCGGTGACGGACTCGGCCGAGGTCGGGGCCGAGGAGTTCAAGCGGCAGAACACCGCCGTCCGCGCCGCCGTCATCCTGACGAACTCGGCCGCCGAACTCGGCGGGCTGCTCGACGCGGTCGCCGACCCGGCCGCCGACACGCTCGCCGACGCCCGTCGTGACCTGCGGCGTTACCTGCTCGGCCCGGACTCGCCGTCGTCCATCGACCGCTTCAACGCGGCGCTGCGGACCCTCGCCGCCAAGGCCGAGGCCCGCAACACCGGGTTCGCCCAGCGGCTCGCCGAGCAGCCGACGGCGCCGGAGATCGACCGGGAGGCCGAGGACAGCCTGGAGCCGGAGGAGCGCACCGCGGCGACGCGGTAACGCGGCTTCACGGCGCGTGTGTGGCGCGTTTTCGCCGGGTTTACGCATGCGAGAAGGCCCGCGAACACTGTCCGACAGTGTTCGCGGGCCTTTGTGTGTGTCCGTCGGTAACTGCCAGACTGCGCGCCGATGACCGAAAACACCAGCTCTGGCGCCCTCGATGTCACCGTGATCATCGGGGCGTACGAGGCGATGCCGTATCTCGAGAAGTGCCTCGAATCCGTCGAGAACCAGACGATCGGCGCGGACCGCGTCGAGATCGTCGCCGTGGACGACGGCTCCACCGACGGCACGGGGGAGTGCCTCGACGCCTTCGCGGCGCGCAGCAAGGTCCGCACCCGCGTGGTGCACCAGGCCAACTCCGGCGGCCCCGGCGGGCCCCGCAACACCGGCCTCGAACTGGCCGAGGGCCGCTACGTGTTCTTCCTCGACGCCGACGACCACCTCGGCGAGGAGGCCCTGGAACGGCTGGTCGCCATGGGCGACCGGGCCGGCACGGACGTGATCCTCGGCCGGATCGAGGGCGTCAACCGCAATGCGGCCAAGTCGATGTGGGGCGCGACCGTCGAGCGCGCCGACATCTACACGTCCAACGTGAAGTTCACGCTCAGCGCGCAGAAGCTGTTCCGCCGCGAGCTGTTGATCCGCCACGGCATCCGCTTCGACACGGCGATGCGGACCGGCGAGGACGCGCTGTTCACCATGGAGGCGTACCTCCGCGGCGACGGCGTCTCCGTCGTCGCCGACTACACCTGCTACTACCTGGTGGGCCGCGAGGACGGCCAACACCTCACGAAGACCGGCACGTACGACATCCGCTTCCTCTCGGCGCAGCGCCTGATGGAGCTGATCGCCGCGCACGAACCCCCGGGCGAGAAGCGGGACCTGCTGATGATCCGCCCGTTCGTGACGACGCTGCTGCCGCAGTTCGGTCATGTGCTGCTGCGTCAGGACGAGGAAACGCTCCGCCACAAGCTGGAGTTGGCGGCCCCGCTGATGAGCGCGTACTGGACGAAGGGCGTGGCCCGCCGCCTCAGGCCGGAGGAGCGCCTCCGTCTGACGTGCGTCGCCCTGGGCAAGGCGGAGGAGCTGAAGACGGTCGTCGAGTACCAGCGCACCAGGCAGGTACCGCAGAAGGTCACCCGCCGGGGCCGTCACTACCTGGCCCTGCCGTACTTCGGGGACAAGGTGGCCGGCATTCCGGACCGGACCTACGAGGTGTCGGGCCCGACCCTGCTCCAGCGCGCCCGCCGCAAGGTACGGCGACTGCTGGGCTGAAGGCGGGGAGTGGGCGGCGCGAACGCCGTCCCACCCGCCTCAGCCGTCCCGCCCCGGCACCCGCACCGCCGTCTCCCCCCGCGGCCCCGGCACCCGCGCCCCGCGTGCCGCCGCCCGTGCGCCCAGCGCCTCGACGGCGGCGGCGAAGCGGGCCGGCGAGGGCGGGTCCGCGGGGCCGAGAAGCTGCTCCTTCAGCTCGGCCCGCACCCCGGCCAGCCGGTCCTTCGACGGATCCCGCACCGCTTCCAGCAGCGCCGGCACCCCCCGCGCGTCCGGCGTCAGCACCGTCGCCGCCCGCACCGTCGGGAACACCGCCCGGAACTCGTCCTCCGACAGCCCCCCGGTGTTGGCCACCGCGTACGGCTTCCCGCTCGCCAGGAAGTCCGAGACCACCGACGACACATCGCTGATCAGCAGGTCCGCCCGGTTGAAGCAGGAGTACAGCGACGGCCCCGCCCCGGTCACCACCCGGTGCTCACGCGGCCCGAGCCCCGCCCAGTACGCGGCCTCCCGCGCGGCCTCCTCCGCGGCCACGGCCGCCGCCCGGCCGGGCTCCGGCGCGCCCTGCAGCAGCATCCGTTCCGCACCGTCGGCCCGCGCCGGGAACGCCCGCCGCGTCCTCGCGGGCATCGCCACCGCCGTACCCCCGCCCCCGACCATGCGCCGGATCCGCGCGTCGGCGGCCGCCGCCCGCGGGTCCACGGACCCGGTCATGGGATGCGGCCGGTACAGCAGCCGTACGCCGGGATCGGCGAGCAGCGCCCGGACCAGGTTCTCGCCCGCGAGGATCACCGACGTGTTCCCGGGGTCGTCCGTCCACCCCTCCCAGGTCGGCGCGTACAGCACGGTCACCGGCCGCCCGGCGGCGGGCGGGCCCGCGTGCGCCTCGATCGGGGCCAGCTGAGGCCGCCCGATCTCCACCACGTCCCGGTCGTCCACGCCCACCTCCGCCCGCGCGTACCGCTCGCGGGCCGCCGGACCGGCCACCCACACCTCGTCGTACGCCTTCGCGTACGGATTGCAGCTCGACAGCTTGTCGCTCTCGCCGTGGTTGACGAAGGCGTGCTTGATGGAGGGGATGCGCAGCACCTGCGAGGTCTTGCCGGAGTTCGCCGGGTGGAGCAGCACGCCGAGCGTGGAGTGCTCGAGGCGCATCAGATGCGCGACCTTCGGCACGCAGACCACCGGCAGATCCGTCGGCCCGAGCTTCTGCAGCATGAACCGTTCGCGCAGCACG
This sequence comes from Streptomyces solicamelliae, assembly GCF_045348655.1. Lineage (NCBI taxonomy): Bacteria > Bacillati > Actinomycetota > Actinomycetes > Kitasatosporales > Streptomycetaceae > Streptomyces > Streptomyces solicamelliae. Next base: position 2,282,299 of record NZ_CP160404.1, on the reverse strand, counting down.
ATCACCGGCCGCTCGCCCCGTCCGCCCAGCCCGGCCCGTCCGCCCAGCCCGGCCAGCGGTTCCAGCCACATGTCGGCCTGGTACGCGGAGCTCGTACCTCCGGAGAAATACATGCCGACCGTCGGCCGGTACGCGGCCAGCCAGGCATCGAACCAGGCCAGGACCTCCGCCTCGCCGGGCGGCCGCCGCCCCGGCAGCAGCCAGGCGAGCAGCACCGCGAGGCCCGCGCCCGCCAGCAGGACGGAGAGGGCGACCCCGGCCCCCGCCCAGCGGCCGTCACCGGTGAGCGCCGTCGCCGTCAGGCCGGACGTGGCGGGCAGCCCGGTGGCGAGCAGCCGGACGCCGGGACGGCGGGCGAGCAGCGCCGGCGGCGCGGGGCGCAGCCGCAGCGCGGAGGCGTCGATGTTGCGGGTGAGGACCGGCAGCGCACGGCTGCGCCGCACCTTCGCGACCGCGCCCTGGCAGGCGAAGTACAGGGCGTAGCAGAGCAACAGGCCGTAGCAGAGCGGCAGATAGTGCCGTCCGGGACCCTGCGGCTCCAGGTTCATCAGCCCGGCCACCAGCAGCAGATCGCGGATCAGGTGACGCACCATCACATTGGCGCGGGCCTTCGACAGCACCCGGCTCAGCCGCCGGTGCCGGTGATGAAGCAGCGCCTCCACGCCGAGACCGCCGGCGGTGGAGGCGGCGAGCAGGCCCGCGTCGGGGCCGACGGCCCCCGCGACCTGCCCGGCGAAGGCGACCCCGAGCGCCGCGAGCGGACCGAAGCGCCGCAGTCTGCCGAACCGGCGCGGTCTGCTGCGTCGACCGGTCCGGCGGAGACGGGCGAGAGGGCGCACGGCGGACTCCAGTGGGCGCGTGGGGGGACCGGTCACCGGGCAGAACGAGCGACGGCCACCGATTCGTCCGGTACGGCCGGGAAGTTCACCTGAACCGGCCGCACCCGCGCACACGGTTTACGCGAGACGGGGCGCGCGTCGGCGCGCGAAACCCGCGACGGCCCGTTTGTCCAGCCCCTGTCCAGCGACTGGAATACGGAAGCGACCCGCGCCGTACCTGACATAGATTCGGACTTGTGACAGTGGCAAGGCAGTACGTAACGGAAGCCCGCAGGATCGTCGTCAAGGTCGGCTCGTCCTCGCTGACCACCGCGGCCGGCGGCCTCGACGCGGACCGCGTCGACGCCCTCGTCGACGTCCTCGCCAAGGTCCGCAGCGGCGGCGAGAAGGAGATCGTCCTGGTCTCCTCCGGCGCCATCGCGGCCGGCCTGGCCCCGCTCGGACTGGCCCGCCGCCCGAAGGACCTGGCCCGCCAGCAGGCCGCCGCCAGCGTCGGCCAGGGCCTGCTGGTGGCCCGCTACACCGCCTCCTTCGCCCGGTACGGCGTCCGCGTCGGCCAGGTGCTGCTCACCACCGACGACACCAGCCGCCGCGCCCACTACCGCAACGCCTACCGGACGCTTGACCAGCTCCTGGCGATGGGCGCGCTGCCGGTCGTCAACGAGAACGACACCGTCGCCACGGACGAGATCCGCTTCGGCGACAACGACCGGCTCGCCGCCCTCGTCGCCCATCTCGTCCGCGCCGACCTGCTGGTCCTGCTCTCCGACGTCGACGGGCTCTACGACGGCGACCCGTCCAAGCCCGGCACCGCCAGGATCGCCGAGGTCACCGGCCCCGAGGACATCGCGCACGTCGAGATCGGCGCGGCCGGCAAGGCCGGCGTCGGCACCGGCGGCATGGTCACCAAGGTCGAGGCCGCCCGGATCGCTGCCGCCGCGGGCGTCCCGGTCGTGCTCACCTCCGCCAGCCGCGCCGCCGACGCGCTGGCCGGCCGCGACACCGGCACGTACTTCCGCCGCACCGGCCGCCGCTCCGCCGACCGGCTGCTCTGGCTCGCCCACGCCTCCACCCCGCAGGGCTCGCTCACCCTCGACGACGGGGCGGTGCGCGCGGTCGTCCAGGGCCGCAAGTCGCTGCTGCCGGCGGGCATCGCGGCCGTCGAGGGCGAGTTCGTCGCCGGCGACCCGGTCGAGCTGCGCGACTCCGAGGGCCGGGCGGTCGCCCGCGGGCTGGTCAACTTCGACGCCAAGGAGATCCCGCAGCTCCTCGGCCGCTCCACCCGCGAACTCGCCAAGGAACTCGGCCCGGCCTACGAGCGCGAGGTCGTCCACCGGGACGATCTGGTCGTCGTCCGCTCCTGACCGGACCCGACCGGACCCGACCGGACCCGACCGGAACCGAAAAGGCTGAAACTCCGGTCATCCGTTGGAGAGGTTCACCAAAACCGCCCCATCCGTGGCCCGGGACTGGTCAACTTTGTCTCGGGGGCAAGACAAGGCGGGGTACAGCACAGCAGCACACGCATCACAACAGGAGGCCGCCGGTGAGACGAGCGCGCCCAGGGGCTGCGCCCCGCGGGACGTCCGAACGCGCCCTGACGAGCGTCGAGGCCGGATTCGACTTCGGTGCGGCGAACGACGACGTCAAGGACGTCGTCACGAACGGCAGCACGGAGACGGCCGAGGTACGCGCCGAGCAGCGGGTGGTGTCCAAGCTCTGGCACATCACCCTCACGGTCTCGGGGGCGGAGGCCCCGCTGAAGGAGGTCAGGCGCGGGCTCGAGCAGCTGGCCCACGACCACCCCTTCCTGCTGACCAGCCGCTATGCCAACGACCACGCCGAGATCCGGTACTGGGAGGAGGCCCGCGACCTGCACGACGCCGCCGCGGTCGCGCTGCGGCTGTGGGGCGAGCACCGGCAGACCGCGAAGCTGCCGCCGTGGGAGATCGTCGGCCTGGAGGTCATCGACCGCGAGACGTACCACCAGCGGATCGCCGAGGGATACGGCCCGCCGCCCGCCGCCCCGGTGGGCGTGCACCCCTACTGACGGCACGGAGCGCCAGGGGCGGTTTCCGGCCGTCCGGAGGCGTCCGGGGACGTCCTGGGGCGTCCGGGGAACGTCTCGCAGATCGGGATGTACGAGGGAAGTCCGCAGCGGTGCCAGTACCCTGCGGACATGACCTCGCTCACGCCCCTCGACAACCTGTCCCCCGTCGCCCGGGCCGCGTACCACGCCCGCGCCGCCGCCGCCGAGATCGCGCCACTTCCGCGCGCGGCCAAGGACGACGCCCTGCTGGCGATCGCGGACGCGCTCGAGGTCCGGACCGGCGAGATCGTCGAGGCCAACGCCGAGGACGTCGCCCGCGCCCGCGAGGCCGGCACCAGCGAGTCCGTCATCGACCGGCTGACGCTCACCCCCGAGCGGATCCGCGCCATCGCCGCCGACGTCCGGCACGTCGCCGCCCTGCCCGACCCGGTCGGCGAGGTCGTCCGCGGCTCCACTCTCCCCAACGGCATCGACCTGCGCCAGGTCCGCGTCCCGCTGGGCGTCGTCGGCATCATCTACGAGGCCCGGCCCAACGTGACCGTCGACGCCGCCGCGCTCTGCCTGAAGTCCGGCAACGCCGTGCTGCTGCGCGGCTCGTCCTCCGCGTACTCCTCCAACACCGCCCTGGTGAAGGTGCTCCGCGACGCCGTCGGCGGCGCCGGGCTGCCCGCCGACGCCATCCAGCTCGTCCCCGGCGAGTCCCGCGACTCGGTGCGCGAGCTGATGCGCGCCCGCGGCCTCGTCGACGTCCTCATCCCGCGCGGCGGCGCCTCGCTGATCAAGACGGTCGTCGAGGAGTCCATCGTCCCCGTCATCGAGACCGGCACCGGCAACTGCCACGTGTACGTGGACGCCAACGCCGACCTCGACATGGCCGTCGACATCCTGGTGAACTCCAAGGCCCAGCGGGTCAGCGTCTGCAACGCCGCCGAGACCCTGCTCGTCCACCGGGACATCGCCGACGCCTTCCTGCCGCGCGCCCTCGATGCCCTCGCCGAGGCCGGCGTGACCGTCCACGGCGACGAGCGGGTCCTCGGCCACGCCGAGGGCAGCAAGGCCACCGTCGTCCCGGCCACCGCCGACGACTGGGAGACCGAGTACCTCTCGTACGACATCGCCGCCGCCGTCGTCGACTCGCTCGAGAAGGCCGTGGAGCACATCCGGCTGTGGTCCTCCGGCCACACCGAGGCGATCGTCACCACCTCCCAGGCCGCCGCCCGCCGCTTCACCCAGCTGGTCGACTCGACCACGGTCGCCGTGAACGCCTCCACCCGGTTCACCGACGGTGGCCAGTTCGGTTTCGGCGCCGAGATCGGCATCTCCACGCAGAAGCTGCACGCCCGGGGCCCGATGGGCCTGCCCGAGCTGACCTCCACCAAGTACATCGTCACCGGCGACGGTCACGTTCGGTAATCGGACTGTCTCGAACGGGCAGGGATAGTTCGCACTCTCCCTGCCCAAAACCCCCTCTCCGGTCTACTCTGAAGCCGTGCCGGACGACGTGGGGGGCAAGCCGTTCCAGGACGGCGGGGACCCCGAGGACTCTGTCGACCGCGGAGGCGCAGACGACTTCGCCGCCGTGGTCTTCGACGAGGACTTCGTCCGGGCCGCCGCGTTCCACGAGCCGACCGCCGTCGAGCGGCTGCTCGCCGCCGCCCAGGCCCGTGCCGAGGCGGACGCCGCCCGGGCCCGCGCCCGCCGCGCCGCCGGCGACGACGAGTACTACGAGGACGGCTACGACCCGGCCCGCGGCCTCGTCGGCCCCGACGGGTACGACCCCGACACCTACGACGAGACGGGCCCGTACGGCCCCCACGGCGGCGCCCTGCGCCCCTACCGGGGCAGCGCCCGCTGGCACCGGCCGGTCGCCTGGGTGCTGGCCCTGGTGATGGGCGTCGGCATGGTCGCCCTGGCCTTCACCGCCGTCTACCGCGGCGCCACCGCCAACCGCCAGGACCCCACCCCGGCCCCCACGACCTCCGGGATCGATCTCCCGTCACCGGGCGCGACCTCCGCCGTGGCCCCCGTCGTCGTCCCCACCGCCACCGGTCCCGCCACGCCCTGAACGTGGCCCGACCACGCCAGGACGATGCCCTGACCGCTCCTTGACCGGGCCCCCTGAGGAGACCCCGGACCGCGCCGTGAGCCCCGGCCGGAGCCGCGTCGGGATTCTTCCGAACTTGTCGTGTACCTGCGCGTTTACGGATGTCCGTACCGACCTACTCTGAAGGTATGGCAGGGCGTGGCGACCCGCCTGACGGGACCCCCGAGGGGCTCCCCGGCGGAGGAGAGGACGAATACCGATCCGTCGTCTTCGACGAGTCGTTCGTCCGCGCTGCCCGCCTTCAGGAGTTCTCCGCCCAGGAACGGATGGGGGAGCACGCCCGCGCCGTACGCTCCCGCCCCGGCTGGGAACCCGGCCGCCGCTCCCGGCAGCCCCTCGTCCTCGTGCTGCTGATCCTCCTCGCCTTCGGCACCGCCATCTACCTCGGCGTCCGCAACCCCTACCAGCCCCCCGCCGTCCACCGGGCCGAACCGCTGTGGACCACCGTCACCCCCCTCGCCCCGCAGGGCCCGGTGCCCGGCGGCGAGCCCGCCGAACTGATCGCTCACAGCCCGGCCGCCGAGTACCGCACCGGCGCGGCCGGCATCAACCTCCCGAACGCGGGCCGCACCGAGCACTTCTCGGAGGGCCAGGTCGTCACCGCGCTGTCCGTGGCCAAGGACTACCTCGTGGCCTCCTCCCTGGAGCCCGACGTGCTGTCCGGAGCCACCACCCGGCCGGTGCGCCTCCTGGTCGACCCCGACCAGCAGGCCCAGTTCGACCGGAGTGCCGACGCCTCCCGGGCCGACGGCCGGCACGCCCTCGCCGGCTGGCTGGTCCGCTTCGACCCGGCCCGGACCACCGTGATCGACCCGGCCACCCGCGTCCAGGGCACCCTCCGCTTCGCGGAGATCGACGCCGACCTGCTGCAGGTGACCGCGGACCACACCTTCACCTACACGCTGCGCCCCGCCGCCTCCGGCCCGGACCGTGCCGCCTCTCTGTTCACCGTCCACCGTCAGATGCAGTTCCGCTTCGACCGCGAGGACCTGCGGATGCACCGGGCCGAGCTGCTGACCAGCCGTGTCGCCGCCGGCCCGCAGGCCTGTGCCCCCGACGCCGGAGGCACCCTGCGGCCGCTGCTGGCCGGCGAGCGGACGCCCCCGGCGGACGCCCCCGCCGTCACCGACCCGTACGCCACCGGCGACCGGTCGGTGACCCCGCTCTGCGGCACCCTGTCCCCGAAGGCCCAGCCCCGCCTCTGAAGCGTCTGACGCGTCCGGCGCCTCAGCCGTGCCTGACGCGCCGGCCCGGTCGTCGCCTCAGCTCTCGCCGCGCGTGCCCTCGCCCTCGCTCCGGCCGTCCCCGGCGTTGCTCCTGCCGTCCGAGGTACCGCTCTTGCCGTCCTCGTTGCCGTTCTTGCCGCCGAAGCGGCCGAACAGCTTGCCGCCCAGGTCGCCCGCGAGGTCGCCGGCGCCACCCGCTATGTCGCCGACCAGCTTCATCAGCGGATCCTTGCTCTGCTTCACCGAGTCGGCGTAGTGGTTCGCCGACTCGCGGATGGAGTCGGTCACCGAGGTGTCCTTGTCCTCCGTGCGCTTCGGGTAGTGCCCGTCCATGATCCGCTGGTAGTCGCGGGTCTCCGCCCACTTCTTCAGCTCCGCGGCCCGGACCGTGGTGAAGGGGTGCGTCCGCGGCAGCACGTTCAGGATCTTCAGGACGGAGTCCCGCAGGTCGCCGCCGGCCTCGTACTCCTCGGCCTGCGCCAGGAACGCGTCCACGTTCATCTCGTGCAGGTGGTTGCCGCCGGCGATCTTCATCAGACCGCGCATCGAGGCCTGGAGGTCCTGGCCCACGAGCAGCCCGGCCCGGTCGGCGGAGAGCTCCGACTTGCGGAACCACTCCCGCAGCGCGGTGACGATCGCCATGATCGCCATGTTCCCCAGCGGGATCCACGCGATCTTCACCGCCAGCGTGGTCAGGAAGAGCAGGATCGTGCGGTACACGGCGTGGCCGGAGAGGGCGTGGCCCACCTCGTGGCCCACGACGGCCCGCATCTCCTCCTCGTCGAGCAGCTCCACCAGGCCGGTGGTGACCACGATGATCGGCTCGTCGAGACCGATGCACATCGCGTTGGGCTTCGGGTCCTGCGCCACGTACATCGGCGGGACCTTCTCCAGGTCCAGGATGTAACAGGCATCCCGCAGCATGTCGTTGAGGTGCGTGAACTGGGCGTCGCTCACCCGCACGGAGTCGGAGAGGAAGAGCAGCCGCAGGCTGCGCTCCGGCAGCAGCCCGCTGAGGGTCTTGAAGACCGTGTCGAAGCCGCTGAGCTTGCGGAGCGCGACCAGGGCCGAGCGGTCCGCGGGATGTTCGTACGCGCGCGAGGAGATGTCCGGGAAGCGCTTGCGCTGCCTGCTCGGGACGTTCTCCCGGGCGTTGTCGGTGCCGTCGGTCATGGATCCCCCTGATTCCTTACGAGTTCTCGCTCGTCCCCCTGACAGACCCCAGCGTAGGTCCTGGCCCGCAAGTCCGTCGGAGCCTGTGGACAACCTCGGCGCTGTGGAAAACCGGGGTGCCGGGTGCCGCCGTGGTGACGACGACTACGACAACGACTGAGTCGGCGTGAGCGTGCCCGGACCGCCCGCATACGATGTGCGCGAAGTCTCGCTCCCATCCCCGATCGATTGGTCCTGCCGAAGATGAGCCTGCACAGCACCGCACTCAACCTGGTCAGCCTCGCCGAGGGCGCCGAACACGGCGGCAACCACGACAGCCTGAACCCGTACGTCACCGGCGGCGGCGCCCTGCTCGTGCTGCTCCTGCTGCTGTGGGTCACCACCCGCTTCAACCGCGACCGCTGATCCGGTAGACCGCCCCGAGGGGTCGCGCCGACGTGCCAGTAGGCTCTGCACGCATGGGAGAGCAGGAAGTGCCTACTGGCCGCGGCAAGCGCCGCCTCGGCGTGATGGGCGGGACGTTCGACCCGATCCACCACGGACACCTGGTGGCCGCCAGCGAGGTGGCCGCCCTGTTCCACCTCGACGAGGTGGTGTTCGTGCCGACGGGGAAGCCGTGGCAGAAGAGCCACAAGGTGGTGTCGGCCCCCGAGGACCGCTATCTGATGACGGTCATCGCGACGGCGTCGAACCCGCAGTTCTCGGTCAGCCGCATCGACATCGACCGCGGCGGGCCGACGTACACCATCGACACCCTGCGGGATCTGCGCTCGCTCAACACCGACGCGGACCTGTTCTTCATCACCGGCGCGGACGCACTCTCCCAGATCCTCACCTGGCGGGACGCGGAGGAGCTGTTCGGGCTCGCCCACTTCATCGGCGTCACCCGTCCGGGCCACGACCTGACCGACGACGGCCTGCCGAAGGGCGGTGTCTCGCTGGTCGAGGTGCCGGCCCTCGCGATCTCGTCCACGGACTGCAGGGCGAGGGTCGCGCAGGGGGATCCGGTCTGGTATTTGGTGCCGGACGGTGTGGTGCGCTACATCGACAAGCGCCAGTTGTACCGCGGCGAGTGAGCCTCGGAGAGGGGCACCGGTGAACGATCAGCAGAGTCCGTACGACCCGTACTACCCGCAGCAGCCGCAGATCATCGGCTACGACGCGTACGGGCAGCCGGTGTACCAGCAGCCGCAGCAGTCGCAGCAGCAGAGCCAGGGGTACGACTACGACCCGTACGCCCAGCAGCCTCAGCAGTCCCAGCAGACGCAGGGCTACGGCTACGACCCCTACGCCCAGCAGCCGTACGACCCGTACGCCGACGGCCGGGCCCCGAGCCCGCAGCAGCGTCCGCAGCCGCAGGCCCCGCAGCAGTACGAGACCTACGGCCAGCCGTACCCGCCGCAGCAGCCCCAGCAGCCTCCTCAGCAGCCGCAGCAGCCCCCTCAGCCCCAGCGGCCCCCGCGGCCGCCCCAGGCCCCGGTCGCGGCGCCCGCCGGGGTCCCCGGCCAGCGCCGGCCCGGCCCCGGGGCCCCCGGCGGCGACGACCGCGACTACCGCACCGAGCAGTTCTCGTTCATCGACGAACCGGACGAGGACTCCGAGGACGTCATCGACTGGCTCAAGTTCACCGAGAGCCGCTCGGAGCGCCGCGAGGAGGCCCGCCGCCGCGGCAAGCGCCGCCTCGTCGCGCTGGTCGTCGTCCTCGCCCTGGTCGCCGTCGGCGGCGTCGGCTACCTGTGGTCGGCCGGCATGATCCCCGGTTTCGGTGACTCCGCCGAGCAGCAGCAGAACACCGCCACCGGACCGCAGAAGCGGGACGTGATCGTCGTCCACCTGCACAACACCAAGAAGGGCGGCACCTCCACCGCCCTGCTCGTCGACAACGTCACCACCAAGCAGGGCACCACCGTGCTGCTGCCCAACGAGCTCTCCGTCGCCGACGACGAGGGCTCGGCGACCACCCTCGGCAAGTCCGTCGAGGACGACGGCTCCACCGGCACCCGCGACGCCCTGGGCAACCTGCTCGGCACCAAGATCACCGGCACCTGGCGGCTGGACACCCCGTACCTGGAGAACCTGGTCGAACTGGTCGGCAACGTCGACCTGACCACCGACGCCGACGTGCCCGCCGAGAAGAAGGGCGAGGCGCCGCTGGTCAAGCGCGGCGAGAACCAGACCCTGAACGGCCGCGCGGCCGTCGCCTACGCCACGTTCCGCGGACCCGGCGAGGCCGAGGCCAAGCAGCTCCAGCGCTTCGGCCAGGTCATGCAGGGTGTGCTCCGCAAGATCTCGTCCGATCCGAAGAGCGCCACGATCACCGTCCAGACGCTCGCCCAGATCCTCGACCCCTCCCTTCCCGAGAAGGACCTCGGCGCCTCGCTCGCCAAGCTCGCCGAGCGGGCCAAGGGCGGCGACTACAAGACGGCGCTGCTGCCGGTCGGCCAGGACGGCACCCTGAAGGAGTCCGCGAACGGCGGCGTCGTCAAGGACGTGCTGGGCGGCAAGGTCAGCCCGCCGGAGCAGGGCGCCGCGGTCCGTGTCGCCATCCGGAACGGCAGCGGCAACGCCGACGCCACCGAGACGGCCCGGATCGTGCTGATCAACGGCGGCTACGCGTTCGTCGGCGGCGCCAAGGCCGACCGCGAGGCGAAGTCCCAGGTCGTCTACCGGGACGACCTGCAGAAGGCCGCCGCCGGAGAGGTGGCCAAGACCCTCGGCCTGCCGGCCGGTGCGGTCAAGAAGGGCCCCCCCGCCGGGAACGCCGACGTCATGGTCGTCCTGGGCAGGGACTACGAGGCCGAGAACGGGTCCTGAGCCCGGACGAAGACCGTACGGAGCCGCCACGGAGGCTCACCGCCTGGCCCGCCCGGCGCGGTGGGGCCGGTCCGCTCGGACCGGTCCCACCGCACCGTCGTGTAATCGCTTGCCGGGCGGTCCGCCGTCCGTGAGACCCTGGATGTGTTCCCGACCACCGACGAAAGCCTGCTTGTGACCGCCACGGACCGCTCCATCGAGCTCGTCAGCGCCGCCGCCCAGGCGGCGGCCGACCGCCTCGCGCACGACATCATCGCGTACGACGTCAGCGACGTGCTGTCGATCACCGACGCCTTCCTGCTCGCCTCCGCGCCCAACGACCGCCAGGTCAAGTCGATCGTCGACGAGATCGAGGAGCGCCTCCTCAAGGACCTGGGCGCGAAGCCGGTGCGCCGCGAGGGCGACCGCGACGCCCGCTGGATCCTGCTGGACTACGTCGACATCGTCGTCCACGTCCAGCACAGCGAGGAGCGGGTCTTCTACGCCCTCGAGCGGCTGTGGAAGGACTGCCCCGAGCTGCCGCTGCCCGAGGACGCCCTGAAGACCCGCGGCAAGATGGCCGAGCACGCCGCGCTGACCGGTGCCGACGAGACGGACGGTGAGCTGAGCTGAGCACCGCCAAGAGCGGCGCCGGCCGCCGGATCGTCCTCTGGCGCCACGGTCAGACCGCGTGGAACCTGGAGCGCCGCTTCCAGGGCAGCACGGACATCGAGCTGACCGAGACCGGTCTGGCCCAGGCGCGCCGCGCCGCCCGGCTGCTCGCCGCGCTGAAGCCGGACGCCATCGTCGCCTCCGACCTGAAGCGTGCGGCCGCCACGGCCGCCGAGCTGGCCGCCCTCACCGGGCACACCGTCGCCCACGACTCCGCGCTCCGCGAGACGTACGCGGGGGAGTGGCAGGGTCTCACGCACGACGAGATCACCGCCCGGTTCGGCGAGCAGTACGCCGCCTGGAAGCGCGGCGAGCCCGTGCGCCGCGGCGGCGGCGAGCTGGAGACCGAGGTCGCCGACCGCGCCGCCCCGGTGGTGCGGGAGCACGCCGAGAAGCTGCCCGAGGACGGCACGCTCGTCGTGGTCAGCCACGGCGGCACGATCCGGACGACGATCGGCCGGTTCCTCGGTCTGGAGCCCCGCCACTGGGAGAGCCTGGGCGGGCTCTCCAACTGCTGCTGGTCCGTCCTCGGCGAGGGCGCCCGCGGCTGGCGTCTGCTCGAGCACAACGCCGGCACCCTGCCGGAGCCGGTGCTCGGCGACGACGACTGACCCGGATTTCACTTTCCGGCAGGTCGCAGGCTAAAGTTCTTCTTGTTCGCAGCGCGGAGCGCGAAGAACACGAGGGGCTATAGCTCAGTTGGTAGAGCGCCTGCATGGCATGCAGGAGGTCAGGAGTTCAATTCTCCTTAGCTCCACAGTCACCGGATCCCGTCCCCGCAAGGGGGCGGGATCCTGCGTTTCCGGCCCGGTCGTCCGCTTCCGGTCCCGTCGTCGCCTGCCCCGTCAGTCCGTGCAGAGCACGTCCATCCCGCGGCGGCTCTCCTCGTCGTTCGGGGTGTAGGCCACGATCCGGCACTCCGGCATCCCGTTGATGCTCAGCGAGACGGACGTCATGCGCAGCTCGCCCACGGCCTCGTGGCGGAAGGTCTTCACCCGCGCCCCCGGCGGCACCACGTCCCCGCTCGCCCACAGCGCGGCGAACTCCGGGCTCGCCGCCGACAGCCGCCGTACGAACGACTCCCAGGCCGGCTCGCCCACGTGCCGCCCGTACGTGCCGCGCAGCTGGGCCACCATCAGCGGCAGCTCCTGCTCCCGGTGCGCCACCGGGCAGGACGACTCGGGCACCGTGAAGAGCGTCCACAGGACGTTGCGTATGCCGGTCAGCACGTGGTCCGGGCCCATGAAGAGCCTTCGGTAGGCCTCGTTGGTCGCCAGGACGTCGTACCGCCCGTTGTAGACCACCGCCGGATGCGGGTGCAGCGCGTCGAGGACGCCCTGGATCTCCGGGCTCACCGCCTGGGTGCCGTCCTCCGCCGCGGGCGCGTACGCCACCTCGGCCAGGTGGTAGAGGTGCTCGCGCTCCGGAGGGTCCAGCCGCAGGGTGCGCGCCACCGCGTCGAGCACCTGCGGCGAGGCGTTGATCGGTCTGCCCTGCTCCAGCCACGTGTACCAGGTCACGCCCACCCCGGAGAGCTGTGCGACCTCCTCGCGCCGCAGCCCCGGCGTACGCCTGCGCAGGCCCGGCGGGATGCCGGCGTCCTGCGGTGTCACCCGGGCCCGGCGGCTGCGCAGAAAGCTCGCGAGCTCCGGCCGCCGTCGCTGTGTCGGTACCGCCATCGTGGTCACGCCCCCCATGGTCGAGTTGCCGTGCCGCCGTTGCCAGGTGCTGTCACTACCAGTATCGGCGGGCTCTCGTTACCCGTATCCGCTCGCCGTCACGCTGACCGGCATGACGACGACCCTCCACCCACGTCCCACGACAAGTAAAGCCGGAGCCACTGACAGCCGCCCCCGACTGCTGCTCGCCGTCGTGCTCGCTGCCCAGTTCATGGCGCTGCTCGACGTGTTCATCGTCAACGTCGCCGCGCCCACGATCCGCGCCGAACTCGCCTCCTCCGGGGCGGGACTCCAGCTGATCGTCGCCGGCTACACCATCGCGTACGCGGTCCTCCTGATCACCGGCGCCCGGCTCGGCGAGCTGATCGGGCACCGCCGGATGTACCTGGGCGGTCTGGCGCTGTTCACCCTCGCCTCGCTGGCCTGCGGACTGGCCGCGCAGACCGGCCAGTTGATCGCCTTCCGGGTGGTCCAGGGCGCCGGCGCGGCCCTGATGATCCCTCAGGTGCTGAGCCTGATCCAGCGGAACTTCACCGGACCGGGCCGGGTGCGGGCCCTCAGCGCGTACTCCGCGGTGCTCGCCACCGGCGCGGCCGCCGGCCAGGTGCTCGGCGGAGTCCTCGTCAGCGCCGACCTGTTCGGCACGGGCTGGCGGCCGGTCTTCCTGGTGAACGTCCCCCTCGGCCTCGTACTGCTGGCGCTCGGCTCCCGGGTGCTGCCCCGCGACGAGCCCGCCGCCCCCGGCCGCCGCCGCACGCTCGACCTGCCCGGCCTGGTCCTGCTCGCCGCCTCCGTCTCGCTGCTGACCGTGCCGCTGGTCCTCGGCCAGGAGCAGGACTGGCCGCTGTGGTCCTGGCTGTCCCTGGCGGGCTCCGTGGCCGTCTTCGCGGTGTTCTTCGGGCACGAGTCCCGGCTCGCCCGCCGGGGCGGCGCGCCGCTGGTCGCGCCGCGGGTGCTGGGCCACCCCGGGATGGGCCGCGCGGTCCTGCGCATCGCGGTGGCGATGGCCGTCAACGCGGGGTTCCTGTTCACCCTGACCCTGCACATCCAGGGCGGGCTCGGGCACAGCGCGCTGCGCGCCGGGCTCACCTTCGCGCCGACCGCCGTGATCTTCGGTGTGGTCGGACTCACCTGGCGGCGCTGGCCGGACCGGCTGCAGCCGCTGCTGATCCCGTCCGGCTTCGCCCTGGCCGCGCTCGGCATGCTGTCCATGGGCTGGGCGCTGAAGGACGGATCCGACGGCGGCGCGGTGCTGTACGCGGCCTTCGCCGCCGTGGGCGCGGGCCTGGCGCTGGCCTTCAGTCCCGCGCTGACCGGCGCGCTCGCCACCGTACGGCCCGAGGACGCGGCCGACGCCAGCGGACTGCTGGCCACCGTGACGCAGCTGGGTCAGCTCGTCGGGGTCGCCGCCTTCGGGACACTGTTCCTGAACCGGCTGGAGGCTCCGGGGGCGCATGCCTCAGCCGATGCGCTCTGGGTGTGCGCCCTTGCGCTCTGCCTCGCGTCGATCTTGGGCGGATCGGCCGGTCTGGTGCGCCGAGCCCGCTGACCCCCTTGCGTGGCCATGGCAGAATCGGACCGCCGGAGGGGGAAGACGGTCCGGGGCGGGAGGGAATGTGCGATGGCCGCGAGCAGTTCCGAGCAGACTGATGATCTGCTCGCCGCCGCGGAGCCTCGTGCAGACCGTCCCGACAGTACGGACCGACCTGCTCCCCTCCACTGTCCGTCGTGCGGCTCGTCCCACGTCGCACAGGTTCTCGGAGACAACGGCGGAGTGTCCTACGTGTGCACGGCCTGCGGCCACAGCTGGAGCTGAGTGATGGGTGCCCACAGGCGGAAGTGCGACTGGTGCGGCAGCGGCACGCCCATTGTCCGGGACATGGATCCCGTCAACCCCGAGTACCAGTACTGGTGCGAGGAGTGCGCGCGGGCGCTGATCATAAAAGGCGACCCCATCGAGACCTACCGGGAACTCGAGGGGGAGCCGATCTACGGGCGGCTCCTCGACGAGCACTGCACGCTCAAGAGGTTCTACTCGTTCGCCACCGCGTGAGCGCGTAGCCCGCGAGCAGCCCCAGGGCCACCAGGGGGTACACCCCCGACAGCAGCATCTGGCCGGGGTTCTGGTCCAGTTCGGGCCGGCCCGGGTCGTGCGGCACCCACCAGAGCGCGAACGAGGCGAACGCCAGCGCCACCGCTACCACCGGCCGCACCGTGCGCGCCCGGTCGGCCAGCAGCACCAGGAGCGTCACGCACCACACCCAGTGGTGCGACCAGGAGATCGGGCTGATCATCAGCGCCGTCAGCGCGCAGACGACCACGGCCAGGGCCTTGTCGCCGCGCAGCGCCGCCCGCACCGCGAGCGTCATCGCGACCGCGCCCAGGACGGCGGCACTCACGGCCCACCACATGCCCGGGTCGTCGGTGTGCAGCAGCCGGGCCAGCACCCCGCGCAGCGACTGGTTCGCGGTCTCCTCCGCGAAGCCCACCCGGCCGGTCTCGAACAGCGTCCCGGTCCAGAAGCGCTTCGAGTCGTACGGCAGGATCATCGCGCTGACCAGCGTCGTTCCCAGGAACACGCCCGTGGCCGTCAGCGCCTGGCGCAGCCAGTGGTTCCAGCCCGCCTGCCGCAGCCGGAGCAGGCCGACGACGAAGAGCAGCACCGCGAACAGCCCGGGTGTGAGTTTGACCGCCGCGGCCAGACCGATGCCCAGGCCGGCCCACCGGTTGTCCTCGCGCCGGGTCAGGTCCCAGAGCACCGCGACCGCTATCAGCAGGTTGATCTGCCCGTACCGCATCGTCGTCCACACCGGCTCGCACCACACCAGCACGGCCGCCGCCCAGAAGGTCGCCTTCCACTGCGCGGTCCGCGGCCGGTCCGGCGTCACCAGGCGCAGCGAAAGATGGACCAGCGCCACGACGAGCAGCAGGTTCCCCGCCGTGGCCAGGGTCCGCATCAGGGGGACGTCGACCAGGGTGAGCGGGGTGAACAGCAGACCTGCGAACGGGGGGTACGTCATCGCCAGGTTCGCCGACGTGGCGCGCATCGCGTACAGATCGCCACCGGCCCGCACGGTCTCGCCCTCGGCCCGGTAGACCATCAGGTCGAGCATCGTCACGTTCGCGGTGCGCTGCGCCACCCAGAAGGCGACGAACGAGAACAGGCAGGCCGTCGCGGCGGTGGCCAGGGGCCACTGGCGGACGCGGGTTGCGGCGATCACGGACACGGTCACATCGGGCGACCCTACCCGCCGCCCTCCGGCCGCCCTCAGGGCCGCCGGACAATGGATTTGGTGATCCCAGGGGGAGCCGGTTAATGTTCTGTCTGTCGCCGCGAGGGAGACCGCAAGGGAAACCGAGATGGAGACGCAAAACAGCAAGGGGCTATAGCTCAGTTGGTAGAGCGCCTGCATGGCATGCAGGAGGTCAGGAGTTCAATTCTCCTTAGCTCCACAGAAGAAGAAGCGGGCCACCCGGATCGGGTGGCCCGCTTCTGTCAACCCCGGCCGCTGCCCAGTGCCTTGCGGTTCACCGCCGGAAGTGCCGGCATCGCCGGCCGCTCCTGAGGAGCCTGCTCCACCCGCAGCGCCAGCGCCGGGCAACGGCGTACGGCACGCTGCGCACGGCCCCGCAGATGCATCGGCACCGAGGCGTCGGCGAGCGCCGGGAAACCGTCCGGGCCCAGCCGGATCAGCTCCGGCACGATGTCCGCGCACAGCCCGTGGCCCTGGCACAGCGTCCAGTCGACCGCCAGCCGCTCGCCGCTCGGGATCGACTCCTCGGCGTCCTGGTAGCCCGGCGAGGGCAGCGGGAGCACGCCGGTCGTGGGCCGGCCGCAGCCGCCGTCCAGGACGTGCGCGGCCAGATCGTCGGTGAACGCCGACAGCGTCGAGGCGAAGAACCGGGCCGAGCCGTCGGGGTGCTTGCACGCGCCGCGGCCCTTCACGGCCTGGGTCACCTCGCGCAGCGCCTCCAGGGCGGCCGGACCGCCGCCGTTCAGCACGTCCGACAGTCCGCCGGCCGCGGCCGGCAGCCCGAGCCGGCAGGGGCCGCACTGCCCGGCCGTCTCCGCGGCCAGCCAGTTCGCCACCCGCAGCGCCTCGCCCAGCGGGCAGGTCTCCGGACCGATCGGCAGGATCGCGCCCGCGCCCAGGGAGCCGCCGACCGCCGCCATGGACTCACGCGACACCACGGCGTTGTGCACGGCCATGGAGTCGATCCAGTTGCCGTGGTAGCCACCGGTGAGCACGCCCTGCGGCATCGGCGGGGCTCCGGCGAGCTGGAGCACGTAGCGCAGCGGGACGCCGCTGGGGACCTCGACCACCATCGGACGGGCGACGGCCCCGGAGAGCGTCAGCATGACCGTCCCCGGCTCGCTCTCGAGGCCGGTGTTGCCGTAGCGGCGGGCGCCTATCCGGGCGGCCACGGCGAGCTGCGCGTACGTCTCCGCGTTGGACAGCAGCGTCGGCGCGCCGCCGACGCCGGACTCCGCTGCCCGCTCACGGCGCCCCGGCGGCAGGGCCGGGCCGCCGCCCGCCGCGCGGATCACGGCCGACGCCTCGCCGGACACCATCCGCTCCGGGGTGCGCACCACGCGGGCGCGCAGCGACTGGCCGCGCCGGTCGGACAGACCGCGCTCGGCGAGGGCGGCGCGGATCGAGATCTCTGTGGAGTTGCGGGTCACGGCCACGATCAGGGTGCGTGCGCCGAGCGCCTCGGCAGCGAGCAGGGCGCCGTCCAGGATCAGGTGCGGCGCCCGGTTGAGCATGACGGTGTCCTTGCGGCAGGCGGGCTCGCCCTCGCTGCCGTTGATCACCACGACGGGCCGCACACCGCGCCGGATGGCCGACTTCGCCACCGAGCGGAGCTTGCGGCCGAAGGGGAAGCCCGCGCCGCCGCGGCCGCGCAGGGATATGTCGTCCGCGAGCTGGGCGAGCCGCTCGCCGTTCATCGGTTCCAGCGGGCCGTGCACCTTCAGGTGCATGGCCAGGTCGAGCCGTTCCACCAGGTCGAAGCCCTGGGTGAGCTGGGGCAGGCCGACGACGCGGACCTCGGGGACGTCGGGGAGCGGGGCGTTCACGGGCGGTCTCCTGCGGGTGTGGTCCAGGGCTCGCCGGGCGCGGGGCCGCCGAGCGGGCCGGTCACGGTCTCTGCGGGGTTCGCGTAGGCCGGCGGCGGGGGTGAGGGGGCGGGCCAGTAGCCGGGCCTGGGGGCGGGGTCCGTGACGACCGGCAGCTCCTCGGTCATCGGCACCCGCTCGGCGAGCGGGATCTCGGACACCGCGCGGTACGCGGCGGAGAAGCCCCCTACGGGGGACGGGGACGGGGTCGCGGCCGGTGCCGGTGCGGGCGCGGCGGGCGACGGGGCGGCGGGTGAGGGGGCGGTCAGCCGGGGGCGGGTCCGGACGGTCGTGGTGTCGAGCGGCGGCGGCGGGGTGAGCGGGCCCCGGTCGAGGTCGGCGGCGTACGAGGTCGCGTACGCGTCCCTGCCGCCGGCCCCGTACCGCTCCGCGAAGCCCCTCAGGGGGCGGCGGCCGGCCGGCGGGGCGTACGGCTCCGGATCGGGCTCCCGGGGCGCCTCGGGGCGCTCCTCGGCGCGTCCGTCGAGGCGTTCCCCGACTCGGCCGGTCAGCTCCAGGATGCGGTCCGCGATCTGCTGCCGCACGGGGTCGGGCAGCAGCCGCAGGGCCACGACGGCGGCGACGCCGGCGAGGGACATGCAGTACATGACGACCACCCAGGTCGCCGCGGCACGTCCCGCGTACAGGCCGTGGACCAGTGCGAAGCACCAGGCCGGGTACGCCAGCATGTGCAGCGGCCGCCAGCGGGAGGCGACCGCGCCGCGCCCGGCCAGGGCACTGCGCAGCGCCCCGGTCGAGGCCGCGACGACCATCAGCAGGCCGGCGAGCGAGCCGAAGCCGATCAGGCCCGCGGTGCCGGTGAAGCCGAGCCCGAAGGGGATGAACGCGCCGATCGCCGCCACATGGTCCAGGGAGACCTTCACCGTGCCGTGCAGCAGCAGGAAGCAGAGGGAGGCGACGGCGGTGGTGCGGTGGACGGCCTGGGCGATGAGTCGCTGACGGGTGGTGAGGAGCAGTCTGTCGGTGGCTATCAGGCCCCAGGCCACGGACGCGGTGAGCGACAAGAGGGAGAACACACCGGCGCCGAAGTCGAGGAAGGCACGGAATCCGTCGCTGCCGCCGATGGCGAGCAGCGGAAGGATCACCAGCGCCGCGACCGAAAGTCCGCCCTGAACTTGCCGGCGCGTACCGGCATTCAGTGCGGGCGATGAACGGATCTTGCGATGAGGGTTCATGGGGGCGACTCCGAATGGTGCGGACAAGCGGTCCCGTTGCCGCATGCTAAGTCTCGGCATACTGGTGGGTACGAGCTTTGCGCGTTTACATCTCGCGCCCACGCAAACTGACTCTGGGGTTGCCCTGGATAGGGGCGATACGCGGAGTAACCCGGGCGGCCCGGACGCCCGGCCGTCAGCCTCCGTTGCTGCGCGTCGCCCTTCCGTGCCCATGGCGCGGAACATCGGTGCGGCCCGATCGGGCCCTGCGGTACCCTGACGCCATGCGTGCCGACCGCCTTCTGCTTATCGAGCCGCGCTGATCAGTGCCGACGGAAGAGTGATCCGTCGGAATCGGCGCGGCGTCCCCTCCTGTGCGAGGGGCTTTTTCATTTCGCGGCAGTGCAGTTTCGCGGGCAGTGGGCAGAGACGATCGATGGAGCTTCAGGGATCATGAGCGAGATGAATTCGGCTGCCGAGACGGCGGCCCCGCATCGTTACACGGCGGCGACGGCCGCCGACATCGAGGCACGCTGGCAGGACTTCTGGGACGCCGAGGGCACCTACGAGGCGCCCAACCCGACGGGCGACCTGGCCGGGGACGCGGCGGTCGTCGCCCGCCCCAAGAAGTTCATCATGGACATGTTCCCGTACCCCTCCGGTGCGGGCCTGCACGTCGGTCACCCGCTGGGCTACATCGCCACCGACGTCTTCGCACGGCACCAGCGCATGACCGGGCACAACGTGCTGCACACCCTGGGCTTCGACGCCTTCGGCCTGCCGGCGGAGCAGTACGCCGTGCAGACGGGCACGCACCCCCGCGTGTCCACCGAGGCCAACATGGAGAACATGAAGGCGCAGCTGCGCCGCCTGGGCCTGGGCCACGACAAGCGCCGGTCGTTCGCCACGATCGACCCGGGCTACTACAAGTGGACCCAGTGGATCTTCCTGCAGATCTTCAACGCCTGGTACGACGACCAGGCGAAGAAGGCCCGCCCGATCGCCGAGCTGGTCGAGCAGTTCGAGAGCGGCGCCCGTGAGGTCCCCGGCGGCCGGGACTGGGCGACCCTGAACGAGACCGAGCGCGCCGACGTCCTGGGCGAGTACCGCCTGGCGTACACCTCCGACGCCCCGGTCAACTGGTGCCCCGGCCTGGGCACCGTGCTGGCCAACGAGGAGGTCACCGCCGAGGGCCGCTCCGAGCGCGGCAACTACCCCGTCTTCAAGGCGAAGCTGCGCCAGTGGAACATGCGCATCACCGCCTACGCGGACCGCCTGCTGGAGGACCTGGACGCGCTGGACTGGCCCGAGGCCATCAAGCTGCAGCAGCGCAACTGGATCGGCCGCTCCGAGGGCGCCCGCGTCGACTTCGCCGTCGGCGACGACGCCATCACCGTCTTCACCACCCGCCAGGACACCCTGTTCGGCGCGACCTACATGGTGCTGGCCCCCGAGCACGACCTGGTCGAGAAGATCGTCCCGGCCGCCTGGCCCGAGGGCACCCACGAGGTGTGGACCGGTGGGCACGCCACCCCGGCCGAGGCCGTCGCCGCCTACCGCAAGCAGGCCGCCTCCAAGTCCGACGTCGAGCGCCAGGCCGAGGCCAAGGAGAAGACCGGCGTCTTCACCGGCGCGTACGCGACCAACCCGGTCAGCGGCGAGCAGGTCCCGGTCTTCATCGCCGACTACGTCCTGATGGGCTACGGCACCGGCGCGATCATGGCCGTCCCGGCGCACGACTCCCGTGACTTCGCCTTCGCCCGCGCCTTCGAGCTGCCGATGCGCTGCGTCGTCGAGCCGAGCGACGAGCGCGGCACCGACCCGTCGACCTGGGACGACGCCTTCGCCTCGTACGAGGCGAAGCTGGTCAACTCCGCCAACGACGAGATCTCCCTGGACGGCCTGGGCGTCGTCGACGCCAAGGCGAAGATCACCGCCTGGCTGGCCGACCGCGGCATCGGCGAGGGCACCGTCAACTTCCGCCTGCGCGACTGGCTGTTCAGCCGCCAGCGGTACTGGGGCGAGCCCTTCCCGATCGTCTACGACGAGGACGGCGTCGCCCACGCGCTGCCCGAGTCGATGCTGCCGCTGGAACTGCCCGAGGTCGACGACTACTCGCCGCGCACCTTCGACCCGGAGGACGCCGACAGCCGGCCCGAGCCGCCGCTGTCCCGCAACGCCGACTGGGTCAACGTCACCCTGGACCTGGGCGACGGCCCCAAGAAGTACCGCCGCGAGACCAACACCATGCCCAACTGGGCCGGTTCCTGCTGGTACGAGCTGCGCTACCTGGACCCGCACAACTCCGAGCGCCTGGTCGACCCGGAGATCGAGCAGTACTGGATGGGCCCGCGCGAGGGCATGCCGACCGGCGGCGTCGACCTGTACGTCGGCGGCGCCGAGCACGCCGTGCTGCACCTGCTGTACGCGCGCTTCTGGTCCAAGATGCTGTTCGACCTGGGCCACGTCTCGTCGGCCGAGCCGTTCCACAAGCTGTACAACCAGGGCATGATCCAGGCCTTCGTCTACCGGGACGCGCGCGGCATCGCGGTGCCCGCGACCGAGGTCGAGGAGCGCGACGGCGGCTACTACCACCAGGGCGAGAAGGTCAGCCGCGTCCTGGGCAAGATGGGCAAGTCCCTGAAGAACGCCGTCACGCCGGACGAGATCTGCACCGAGTACGGCGCCGACACCCTGCGTCTGTACGAGATGGCGATGGGCCCGCTGGACGTCTCCCGCCCCTGGGACACCCGCGCGGTGGTCGGCCAGTACCGGCTGCTGCAGCGCCTGTGGCGGAACATCGTCGACGAGGCGACCGGCGAGGTCACCGTCGTCGACACCGAGCCGGACGAGGACACGCTGCGCGCCCTGCACAAGGCGATCGACGGTGTCTCCCAGGACATGGCCGGGATGCGCTTCAACACGGCCATCGCCAAGGTGACCGAGCTGAACAACCACCTGACCAAGGTGGGCGGCCCGGTGTCCCGGCCGGTCGCCGAGAGCCTGGTGCTGCTGGTCGCGCCGCTGGCCCCGCACATCGCCGAGGAGCTGTGGCGCAAGCTGGGCCACAGCGAGTCCGTCGTCCACCAGGACTTCCCGGTGGCCGACCCGGCGTACGTCGTGGACGAGACCGTGACCTGCGTCGTCCAGATCAAGGGCAAGGTCAAGGCCCGCCTGGAGGTCTCGCCGTCGATCACCGACGCCGAGCTGGAGACGCTGGCGCTGGCCGAGCCCGCGGTCGTCGCGGCGCTGGGCGGCGCGCCGATCCGCAAGGTGATCGTCCGCGCGCCGAAGCTGGTCAACATCGTCGCCGGCTGACGGGGGCGACCCCTAGGGGCAGGTTCGGGGTTCCGATGGAACCACGGGCCTGCCCCCTCCGTTTACCGTGGAAGAACACAGACGACGCTGCCCGAGGAGCGACGCCCATGGAATTCGCGCTGACGATCATGGCGCTGCTGTTCTTCGCCTTCGTGGTGCTGGGGGTGTACGCGGCGGTGAAGGCCGGCCGAGCCGCCGCCCGCGGCATCGACCGCACCATCGACCAGGCCAAACGCACGGTCGAGGACACCACGCTGCGAGCCCGCAGCCTCGGCCAGGGCGGCGTCGCGGGCGAGCTGGCGCAGCTCAGACTCGCGCTGCGCAATTCGATGCGTGCCACGCAGACGGCGCTGGAGTCCGGCGTGGCGGAGGACGCCTCGCTGCACGAGTCCCTCGCCCTGTTCAAGCGGCTCAGCGGACACGCGCGCGAGCTGGACGACGATCTCAAGAGCCTGGAGCGGGAACCGGACCGCAGCGGGGTGGCGGCGCAGCTGCCGGGTCTGCGGGAGCGGACCGAGCAGATCACGAAGTCGGCGGAGTCGCTGCGGTGGGCGGCCCGGGACCGGGCGCGCAAGTTCGCGGACGACGACCTGGCGACGCTGAGCGCCCAGATCGACATGGAGGCCGGGGCGCTGCGGCACTGGTCGGAGGAGCCGGGATCGGAGCCCCAGCCGGAGCGGACGGCCACGAGACCCGCGTCGGCGTCCGCGTCCACGCCCGGGACGGGCGACGGGGCCGCGACCGGTGACAGGGTCGGGACCGGACGGCGGTCGGCCGCGTGGCCGGAGGCCGACGGCGCCTCGCCGGAGGCGGAGCAGGTGTGGCCCGACGGGGACGAGGCGGACGCCGCCCGGACCGCCGGGTCGGCGGACGAGGCGGGGCGGCCGCGCGAGCTCCCGGCCCCCGACCCGCGGCTCACCACCTACCCGTGGGAGAAGTCGGCCCGCCCCGAGACCACCAACTGACAAGCGATGTACGCCCCTTCGTGCCCGCAAGCGGAGCGGGCGGGACGCGCTGACGCGCCGGCCCGTGGACGGGTGCGGCGTCGGATCGAGGGCCGACGCGGCGTCGGATCGGGGGCCGGGCTGCCGCGAGGCGGCCCCGAGAGGTAACCTCCCGCTCATGTCCCGGCATGTCGCGATCGTCACCGATTCCACGGCCTACCTCCCACCCCAGGCGATGGAGCGGCACGGCATCACTGCGGTCCCGCTGACCGTCGTCATCGGCGACGAGGCGCTGGAGGAGGGCACCGAGATCTCGGCCCGCGCCCTCACCCAGGCGCTGCAGAAGCGGAAGCCGGTGACCACCTCGCGGCCGAGCCCCGAGGACTTCGCCGCCGCGTACCGCGCGGCCGCCGGAGCCGGTGCCACCGGGATCGTCTCGCTGCACCTGTCCGCCGAGGTCTCCGGCACGTACGACGCCGCCGTGCTCGCCGCGAAGGACGCCTCCGTGCCGGTGCGCGTCGTCGACACGGGGATGATGGGCATGGCGCTCGGCTTCTGCGCCCTGGCCGCGGCCGAGGCCGCCGAGGCAGGCGGCACGCCCGACGAGGCGGTGGCCGCGGCGGAGAAGCGGGCCACCGGGACGGCCGCGTACTTCTACGTCGACACCCTCGAGTATCTGCGCCGGGGAGGCAGGATCGGGGCCGCGCAGGCGCTGCTCGGCTCGGCGCTCGCGGTGAAGCCGCTGCTCGAACTGGACGGCGGGCGCATCGAGCTGCGGGAGAAGGTGCGCACCGCGTCGAAGGCGATCGCCCGGCTCGAGGAGCTCGCGGTCGAGCGGGCGGGCACGAGCCCTGTCGACATCGCCGTCCATCATCTCGCCGCGCCCGATCGGGCCGCCGCACTGGCCCAGCGGCTCTGCGAACGCGTGCCCGGCGTCGAGGAACTGCACGTCAGCGAGGTGGGCGCGGTCATCGGCGCGCACACCGGGCCGGGGCTGCTCGCGGTGGTCGTCTCGCCGCGCTAGCGGCTCGCCGTCCCCCACAAGGGTGACGAGTTTTTCCACAACTCACCGGTTTTCCACGGAAATCGAGGCTGCTCAGCGACTTCGGCCGTATGTGCCTACCGTCGCTTGCATGGGACTTCGCACGCATTCCTCGACGACGACCGTGCCGACGACAACGACAACGACAACGACGACAACGCCGACCGGGAACGAGTACGAGTACGCGCGTGAGCGCGAGCGCCCGGAAGTGACGCGGGTGCGGGGGGCGGCGACCAGCGGGCCGGGGCGGGCACGCGGGTCGGACGGCCGGGCGCGGCGGGGCGTCCGCGGCTCGCCGCCGGGGCGGGCGGGGCGACGGTTACGACGGCGCCGTGCGGCGGCTGCGGCGGGAGCGGTCGTACGGGGCCGGGGCGACGCGCTGTTCCGCGCGGGCTCCGTGGAGTGGAGCGAGCCGGAGGCCGTGGTGGCTCCGGAACAGGAGCCGGAGGAGGAGCCGGTACGCGACGCGTCGGCCGGGCGTCGGGACGGACGGGTCGGGCCGGCCGGGCGCCGGGTCGGGCTTCGGGAGCGGTTGCGGGAGGCGCTTCGGGAGCGGCTGCCGTTATGGGTGCAGGTGCGCTGCGGTATCGAGCCGCGGGCGCTGGTGGCGCTCACCGTGGTGCTGGTCGTGGCCGCGGGGCTGGCCGGACGGCACTTTCTGACCGGGCGGCCGGAGGAGGTCCGGGTGCCCGAGGTCGTACGGGCCGTCCCGCCGCCGGGGGCGGGCGGGACGGGCGGCACCGGACCGGTCGCGCCCGCCGGGGCCGGCGGGAGCGCGTCGCCGTCGCTGCGGCCCGCGGCCGTGGTGGTCGATGTGAGCGGCAAGGTGCGGCGGCCCGGGATCCTCAGCCTGCCGGCCGGTTCGCGGGTGGCGGACGCCTTGCGGGCGGCGGGCGGGGTGCGGCCGGGGACGGACGTGACGGGGCTGAACCGGGCGCGCGTCCTGATGGACGGGGAGCAGGTCGTGGTCGGGGTGCCCGGTGTGGCCGGCACGGCAGGAGGGGCGGCGGCCGGTCCGCCGGGCGGCGCCGCGCCGGGGGCGCCGGTCAGCCTCAACTCGGCGACGGCGGAGCAGCTGGACACGCTGCCGGGGGTCGGGCCGGTGCTCGCGCAGCACATCGTGAACTACCGCACGGAGCACGGCGGGTTCCGATCCGTGGCCGAACTGCGCGAGGTGAACGGCATCGGCGCACGGCGGTACGCCGAACTCGAACCGCTGGTCCGGCCGTGAACCGGCAGGACGCGGGCGCGGGTGCGGTCACGGACGCGGCTGCGGACTCGCACGCGAACCCGGACGGGCTCCGGGACGACGGCGGGCCGGGGCCGTGGCAGGAAGGGCCGCCGGATCTGCGGCTCGTGGTACCGGCGCTGGCCGCCTGGGCGGCTGCCGCGCTCGCCCTGGGCGCGGCCGGCGTGCACGTCGAGGTCGCCGTCGCCGTCTGTGTGGGGGGAGCCCTGATGCTCCTCGTCCCGCTGGGGGTGCGGGCATGGCGGCGTCGGCCCGTGCGGGGGCTGCGGGCGACGGCCTGCGCCACGGTGCTGCTGTGCGCGGCGGCCGGTGCGGCTTCGGCGGGGCTGCACGCGGCGGATCTGACACGCGGGCCGCTGCCCGGCCTGGCCAGGGAGCACAGGCGGCTGACCGCCGAGGTGACGGTGACCTCCGATCCGCGCCCGAGCCGGCCGGTGGTGCGGGGCGACCGGGCGTCCTCGGCGGCCGTGGTGCTGGCCGGTGAGGCGCGCCTCGTGGAGGCCCGGGGCGACCCCGCGGTCAGGACTCGGACGCTGGTGCTGGTCGTCGTACGGGCCGGGGAAGCGGACCGGGAATGGCTGCGGCTGCTGCCGTCGACCCGGGTGCGCGTGACGGCGCGGGCCGCACCGCCGATGCGGTCCGGCGATCCGTTCGCGGCCGTGCTCCGGGTCGACGGCACGGGGCCGCCGCGCATCACCGGACCGCCCAGCGGGGCGCAGCGGCTGGCGGGGGAGTTGCGCGCGGGGCTGCGGCGGGCGACGGAGGGGCTGGCCCCGGACGCCCGGGCACTGCTGCCCGGGCTGGTGGTGGGGGACACCTCGCGCATCCCGACGGACCTGCGGGACGCGTTCGAGGCCACCGATCTCACCCACCTGCTGGCCGTGAGCGGCAGCAATCTCACCGTGGTGCTGCTGTTGCTCATCGGGCAGCCGGGCCGGGCCGCGCGGGCCGAACGCGGCGGTCTCGCACCGCGGATCGGGCTGTCACTGCGGACGACCGCGCTGGCCGGCGGGGCGCTCACGCTCGCCTTCGTGGTCGTCTGCCGGCCCGATCCGAGCGTGCTGCGGGCGGCGGCCTGCGGACTGGTCACCCTGCTCGCGATCGGCACGGGCAGACGGCGCACGCTGATCCCCGCGCTCGCGGCGGCGGTGCTGGCGCTCGTGCTGTACGACCCCTGGCTGGCCCGCAGTTACGGATTCCTGCTGTCGGTGCTTGCGACCGGGGCGCTGCTCACGGTCGCGCCGGGGTGGAGCGAGGCGCTGCGCCGGCGCGGGGTGCCCGGCCGGCTCGCGGACGCGCTGGGGGCGGCGCTGGCGGCGCAGGCCGTGTGCGCGCCGGTCGTGGCGGTGTTCGCCGCGCGGGTCAGTCTGGTGGCGATCCCGTGCAACCTGCTGGCCGAGGCGGCGGTGGCGCCCGCGACGGTCCTCGGGTTCGCGGCGCTCGCCCTGGCCCCGGTGGCCCTGCCTCTGGCGGAGGGCCTGGCGTGGGTCGCGGGCTGGCCGGCCGGGTGGATCGCCGGGGTGGCGCGGAGCGGAGCGGCGCTGCCGGGTGCGCAGACGGGGTGGCCCGGTGGGTGGGCCGGTGGCCTGGTGCTGGCCGTGGGTTTCGGGCTGGTGGTGCTCGCGGTGCGCCGGCTGCCGTACCGGCGGTGGTGGTCGACCGGCTGCGTCCTGCTGCTCGTCGCCGCGGTGGTGCGTCCGCCGCCGCTGGCGCGGTGGGTCTCCGGATGGCCGCCGCCGGACTGGGAGTTCGTGATGTGCCAGGTGGGCCAGGGGGACGCGACGGTGCTGGCGGCCGGCGGGGACACAGCGGTCGTGGTGGACGCGGGACCCGACCCGGTCCTCGTGGACCGGTGCCTGCGCGAACTCGGGGTGCGCCGGGTGGCGTTGCTGGTGCTCACACACTTCCACGCGGACCATGTGGCCGGCCTGCCCGGGGTGCTGCGAGGCCGGTCGGTCGGGGCGATCCAGGTGACCGGCCTGGAGGAGCCGCCCGGGCAGGCGGCGTTCGTGAGAAGGACCGCGGCCGCCGCGGGTGTGCCGGTGGTGCCGGCGCTGCCCGGGGAACGGCGGCGCGTGGGCGTACTGGAGTGGGAGGTGCTGTGGCCGGCCGGGGGAGCCGGCGGAGTACGCGCGGGGGTGGCGGACGGGCCCAACGACGCCAGCGTGACCCTGCTGGCGCGGACCGGCAGCGGGCTGACGCTGCTGCTGCTCGGGGACCTCGAACCCCCGGCGCAGCAGGGTCTGCTGCGGGCGCGACCGGACCTTGCGCCGGTGGACGTCCTCAAGGTCGCCCACCACGGCTCGGCCCACCAGGACCCGGACCTGATACGCGCCGTCCGCCCGCGGCTCGCACTGGTGTCGGCGGGCGCGGACAACCCGTACGGTCACCCCTCGCCGCGCACGGTCGGTGCGCTGCAGGACGGTGGCGCGCGGGTGCTGCGCACGGACCGGGACGGGGCGATCGCGGTGGCCGGCGGTCTGCGGGTGTGGAGAGCCTCCCCGGAGGAGAATCGCGATGCCTCCGCGCTGCCGGCCGTCCTACGGTGAGGCGCGGAGGCGGAGGAGAGGGGTGTCGGTGGGGACGTCGGTGGACGTGGAGGACGTCATGAACTTCCTCGTCGAGAACAGGGCGCCGAACGTGGTCCCGGGCTATGTGTCCGAGCAGCTGCTCTCGATGGTGTGGATCATCGAGCCGGAGCACACCACGCGGATCTTCGAGGTGGCCGAGGACTGGCTCGGCTCGGACGACCCGTTCCGGGCGGCCGTCGCCGTGGGCCTGGGGCATGAGACCTACCTCCACGACTCCTGGCACGAACTGGCCGAGCAGGCCGAGGTGCTGAAGGAGCGCTTCCCCTCGATGGCGGGCGACGTGGACGTGTGGCTCGAGAGGTCCCGGCGCTCGTACGAGAGACGGGCGACGGGCTCGTACTTCGAGAGCTGAGCCCCCTCCGGGCGGTCGCCCTAGGGGGCCTCCAGCCAGCCCTCGTACTCCGCGGCGAAGCCGTCGAGGGCCGTGGGGTCGAGGCGGGATTCCGGGTCCTCGACGACCACCAGCCACTGGGCGTCCTCGGCGTCGTCCTCGCCGGCCAGGGCGTCACGGACGAGCTGCGGTTCGTCGGCGACGCCGAAGCGGTCCGCCAGCTCCTCGGCGACCTCCTCCGCGGTGTCGCGGTCGGGGAGGACCAGCACGTGTCTCACATCGCTCACGTGCACATTCTCCGGCATCGGAAGGAGTGTCCGTGGCGCGTGGGATGCTGGAGCGCGATGGCAAACCGAAAGACTTCGACCGACGACCTCCTCGCCCCCGTCACGCTCGCCGTGGGCCAGGAGGAACTGCTCCTCGACCGCGCGGTGCGGGAGGTGGTGGCGGCGGCCCGGGTCGCCGACGCGGACACCGACGTACGCGACCTCACCGCCGACCAGCTGCAGCCGGGGACGCTGGCGGAGCTGACCAGCCCCTCGCTCTTCGCCGAGCGCAAGGTGCTGGTCGTGCGGAACGCGCAGGACCTGTCCGCGGACACGGTCAAGGACGTCAAGGGGTACCTCGACGCGCCCCTGGAGGAGATCACTCTGGTGCTCCTCCACGCCGGCGGCGCCAAGGGCAAGGGCCTGCTGGACGCCGCGCGCAAGGCCGGGGCCCGGGAGGTCGCGTGCCCCAAGACCACGAAGCCGGCCGAGCGGCTGACGTTCGTACGGCAGGAGTTCCGGGCGCTCGGCCGGTCCGCGACGCCGGAGGCGTGCCAGACGCTGGTGGACGCGATCGGCAGTGACCTGCGGGAGCTGGCCTCCGCGGTGTCGCAGCTGACGGCGGACGTCGAGGGGACCATCGACGAGGCGGTCGTCGGGCGGTACTACACGGGCCGTGCGGAGGCCTCGTCGTTCACGGTCGCGGACCGGGCCGTGGAGGGGCGGGCCGCGGAGGCCCTGGAGGCGCTGCGCTGGTCGCTGTCGACGGGCGTCGCGCCCGTCCTGATCACGAGCGCCCTGGCGCAGGGGGTGCGGGCCATCGGCAAGCTCTCCTCCGCGCGGGGCGGCCGGCCGGCGGACCTGGCCCGGGAGCTGGGGATGCCGCCGTGGAAGATCGACCGGGTGCGTCAGCAGATGCGCGGCTGGACCCCCGACGGCGTCGCCCTCGCGCTGCGCGCGGTGGCGGAGGCGGACGCGGGAGTGAAGGGCGGCGGGGACGACCCGGAGTACGCCTTGGAGAAGGCGGTCGTGACGATCGCCCGTGCGGCCCGCATGCGGCGCTGAGGGACTACTCGGGGGCGGGCGTGGGCGCGGGCGTGGGCCGGTGGTCGGCTGCGGCGCCCGCGCCCGTACCGCCGTATCCGTCCCCGCACACGCCGAGGCCCCGCCTCCTGCCCTGGGGAAGGGCGGGGAGGCGGGGCCTCGGCGTGGTGCTTCGTTGTGGGTCGCACACGCGTGGCGAACGCGTCCGCGTGCGATCCGGGGGCCGGTCGGGAGCGGGTGAGAGGGACCGCTGTACCCCTTCCGGCGGTTACATCAGAGCTCAGCCCTGGAGGGCGGCAACCTTGGTGGCCAGCGCCGACTTCTTGTTGGCGGCGGCGTTCTTGTGGATGACGCCCTTCGAGACGGCCTTGTCGAGCTGACGGGACGCCTCGCGGACGGCCGTGGTGGCCTTCTCGACGTCACCGGCGGCAGCAGCCTCACGGGCCTTGCGGATCGCGGTCTTGAGCGAGGACTTGACGGCCTTGTTGCGCAGGCGCGCCTTCTCGTTCGTCTTGTTCCGCTTGATCTGGGACTTGATGTTCGCCACTGAAAGAGCCTTTGCAGGTTCGATGTTTCTTCAGGATGGGTCCCGCAGCTGAGAGGGCATGCGAGACACAGCTGTCCACGGTATCAGGGCGCCCCACGCCCGCCCAAACCGAGCGCCCGCCCGCAGGCGTGGGAGCATAGAGGCTACGTATCGATCCGAATCGTCCCGACGTCGAACCGAGCAGAGACGCCCGGCGCCTCAAGAATCAGGACCCTGCGTGCCCGCGACCCCTACCCACGTGCCCGAGCCGAGCCGTACCGACCCGGCGCTGATCCGCAATTTCTGCATCATCGCGCACATCGACCACGGCAAGTCGACCCTCGCCGACCGGATGCTCCAGCTGACCGGTGTGGTCGAGCAGCGGCAGATGCGCGCTCAGTACCTCGACCGCATGGACATCGAGCGCGAGCGCGGCATCACGATCAAGTCCCAGGCCGTCCGTCTGCCGTGGGCCCCCACCGAGGGGCCCGGCCAGGGCAGTACGCACATCCTGAACATGATCGACACCCCCGGGCACGTCGACTTCACCTACGAGGTGTCCCGCTCCCTCGCGGCCTGTGAGGGCACGGTCCTGCTGGTCGACGCCGCCCAGGGCATCGAGGCGCAGACGCTCGCGAACCTCTACCTGGCGATGGAGAACGACCTCACCATCGTCCCGGTGCTGAACAAGATCGACCTGCCGGCCGCCCAGCCGGAGAAGTTCGCCGAGGAGCTGGCGAACCTCATCGGCTGCCAGCCGGAGGACGTGCTGAAGGTCTCCGCCAAGACCGGCCTCGGCGTCGAGGCGCTCCTGGACCGCGTCGTCCGGGACGTGCCCGCCCCGGTGGGCGTCGCCGACGCACCCGCCCGCGCGATGATCTTCGACTCCGTCTACGACTCGTACCGTGGCGTCGTCACGTACGTCCGCGTGGTGGACGGCCAGCTCAACAAGCGCGAGCGCATCAAGATGATGTCGACCGGCGCCACCCACGAGCTCCTGGAGATCGGCACCAACTCGCCCGAGATGCTGGCGGCCGACGGCCTCGGCGTCGGCGAGGTGGGCTACCTGATCACCGGCGTGAAGGACGTCCGCCAGTCCAAGGTCGGTGACACCATCACCTCGCAGGCGAAGGGCGCCACCGAGGCGCTCGGCGGCTACAAGGACCCCAAGCCGATGGTGTTCTCCGGCCTCTACCCGCTGGACGGCTCGGACTACCCCGAGCTGCGCGACGCCCTCGACAAGCTCCAGCTCAACGACGCCGCCCTGGTGTACGAGCCGGAGACCTCCGCGGCGCTCGGCTTCGGCTTCCGCGTCGGCTTTCTCGGCCTGCTCCACCTGGACGTGATCCGCGAGCGTCTGGAGCGAGAGTTCGGCCTGGACCTCATCGCCACCGCGCCCAACGTGGTCTACCGCGTGATCATGGAGGACGGCTCGGAGCACACGGTCACGAACCCGAGCGAGTTCCCCGAGGGCAAGATCAACGACGTGTTCGAGCCCGTCGTGCGCGCGACGATCCTCGCCCCGAGCGAGTTCATCGGCTCGATCATGGAGCTCTGCCAGACCCGCCGCGGCACCCTGCTCGGCATGGACTACCTTTCCGAGGACCGGGTGGAGATCCGCTACACCCTGCCCCTCGCCGAGATCGTCTTCGACTTCTTCGACCAGCTGAAGTCCAAGACCCGCGGCTACGCCTCGCTCGACTACGAGCCCACCGGCGAGCAGGCGTCCAGCCTGGTCAAGGTGGACATCCTGCTGCACGGCGACAAGGTGGACGCCTTCTCGGCGATCACCCACAAGGACGCCGCGTACGCGTACGGCGTGCGGCTCGTCGCCAAGCTGCGCGAGCTCATCCCGCGGCAGGCCTTCGAGGTGCCCATCCAGGCCGCCATCGGCTCCCGGGTGATCGCCCGAGAGACCATCCGCGCCATCCGCAAGGACGTCCTCGCCAAGTGCTACGGCGGTGACATCTCCCGTAAGCGGAAGCTGCTGGAGAAGCAGAAGGAAGGCAAGAAGCGGATGAAGATGGTCGGCTCGGTGGAGGTCCCGCAGGAGGCCTTCATCGCCGTCCTGTCGAGCGACGACGCGGCCGGCGGCAAGAGCAAGAAGTGAGTAGGAAGTGAGCGGGAAGTGATCCGGCGGGCGACCGTCGGGTTTCGGCCATATAGCTGACGCATGACACGAACGGGCTCCCGCGCGACGGCGCGGGAGCCCGTTCGTGTGCGTGGGCGCGGGTCTCTTCGTTATGAACCGGGTATGAAGCGGCAGGGTGCAGGCTCTTACGCGGCGGTCTTCGGCCAACTAGTCTGAACCCGGCTCGTAGGTTACTCGCCAGTTAAATACGCACCGCCTGAAGGCACCGCCGCCGCCCGGAGGACGTCGTGAGCGACACACAGACCCTGATCGAGAACCGGCCGCCCTCCGTGGCGTCCCTCTTCCTTGAGCGCGTCGCGCAGACTCCCGACGGGGAGGCCTACCGGTATCCGGTGCCCTCTGCCTCGGGCCAGGGTCCGGACGAGTGGAAGTCGCTGACCTGGGGCCAGGCCGCCGAGCGGGTCTTCAACATCGCCGCCGGTCTGATCGATCTGGGCGTCCGCCCGGAGGAGCGCGTCGCGCTCGCCTCCGCCACGCGGGTCGAGTGGATCCTCGCCGACCTGGGCGTGATGTGCGCCGGCGCCGCGACGACGACGGTGTACCCGTCGACCAACGCGGAGGAGTCGTCCTTCATCCTCGCGGACTCCGAGTCCAGGGTGCTGATCGCGGAGGACGCCACGCAGCTGGCCAAGGCGCGCGAGCGCCGCGCCGACCTGCCCGAGCTGCACCACGTGGTCGTCCTGGACGCGGAGGGCATCGAGGAGGGCGCCGAAGGCGACCCGGAGGGCTGGGTCCTGACCCTGGCCGACCTCGAGACGCGCGGTGCGGCGTACCTGGAGAAGCACCCCGAGGTCGTCAAGGAGCGCGTCGCGGAGATCACCGCCGACAAGCTCGCCACGCTGATCTACACCTCCGGCACCACCGGCCGCCCCAAGGGTGTCCGCCTGCCGCACGACAACTGGTCGTACATGGCCAAGGCCATCGCCGCGACCGGCCTCGTCACCAAGGACGACGTCCAGTACCTGTGGCTGCCGCTCGCCCACGTCTTCGGCAAGGTGCTCACCTCCGGCCAGATCGAGGTCGGCCACGTCACCGCCGTCGACGGCCGCATCGACAAGATCATCGTGAACCTTCCGGTGGTCCAGCCGACCTACATGGCCGCCGTGCCCCGCATCTTCGAGAAGGTCTACAACGGCGTCGCGGCCAAGGCCCGCGAGGCCGGCGGGGCCAAGTACAAGATCTTCCAGTGGGCGGCCGGGGTCGCCCGCGAGTACGCCAAGGTCACCCAGGACAACTTCCGCCGCACCGGCACCGCCTCCGCGCCCTTCGCCCTCACCGCGAAGCACAAGGTCGCCGACGCGCTGGTCTACAAGAAGCTCCGCGACGCCTTCGGCGGCCGGCTGCGCGCCGCCGTCTCCGGCTCGGTCGCCCTGGCGCCCGACATCGGCTACTTCTTCTCCGGCGCCGGCATCCACATCCTGGAGGGCTACGGCCTGACGGAGTCCTCCGCCGCGTCCTTCGTCAACCCGGGCGAGGCGTACCGCACCGGCACCGTCGGCAAGCCGCTGCCCGGCACCGAGGTCCGGATCGCCGACGACGGCGAGATCCTGCTGCGCGGCCCCGGCATCATGGAGGGCTACCACGGCCTTCCGGAGAAGACCGCGGAGGTCCTGGAGGCCGACGGCTGGTTCCACACCGGCGACATCGGCGAGCTGTCCGCGGACGGCTACCTGCGGATCACCGACCGCAAGAAGGACCTGTTCAAGACCTCGGGCGGCAAGTACATCGCGCCGACCGAGATCGAGGGCCAGTTCAAGGCGGTCTGCCCGTTCGTCTCGAACATCGTGGTCCTCGGCGCCGACCGCAACTACTGCTCCGCCCTCATCGCCCTCGACGAGCCCGCGATCCAGGGCTGGGCGGCCGAGAACGGCCTGGCCGGCAAGACGTACGCCGAGGTCGTAGGCTCCCCGCAGGTCGAGAAGCTGATCCAGGGCTACATCGAGCGCCTCAACGAGGGCCTGCAGCGCTGGCAGACGATCAAGAAGTTCCGCCTGCTGCCGCGCGACCTCGACGTCGAGCACGGCGAGCTCACGCCGAGCCTGAAGATGAAGCGCCCGGTGGTCGAGCGCACCTACCAGCACCTCATCGACGAGATGTACGCGGGCGCGCGGGAGGCGTGACGGGTCCGGCGTGACGGCTCCGGCCTGACGGAGTCATCCACAGGCTCGGGGCTCACCTCGGGCGGTACGGGACAATGGGCTCATGCCTTCCGTACTGCCCGATGGTGAGCCCATGCCCGACGACGGGACGCTGCCCGCGCGTGCCCTTGAGGGGGCCGGGGAGCGTCCGCTCGGGTTCTATCTGCACGTGCCGTACTGCGCCACGCGGTGCGGCTACTGCGACTTCAACACGTACACCGCGAGCGAGCTGCGCGGCACCGGAGGCGTGCTCGCCTCGCGGGACAACTACGCCGAGCAGGTCGTCGAGGAGGTACGCCTCGCCCGCAAGGTGCTCGGGGACGACCCGCGGCCGGTGCGGACGGTGTTCGTCGGCGGCGGCACGCCGACGCTGCTCGCGGCCGGCGACCTCGTACGGATGCTGGGGGCGATCCGCGACGAGTTCGGGCTCGCGGACGATGCCGAGGTGACGACCGAGGCGAATCCGGAGTCCGTCGATCCGGCTTATCTGGCCGAGCTGCGGGCCGGGGGGTTCAACCGGATCTCGTTCGGCATGCAGAGCGCGCGGCAGCACGTCCTGAAGATCCTCGACCGCACCCACACGCCCGGGCGGCCCGAGGCGTGCGTGGGTGAGGCGCGGGCGGCGGGCTTCGAGCACGTCAACCTCGACCTCATCTACGGCACGCCCGGGGAGTCCGACGAGGACTGGCGGGCGTCGCTGGACGCGGCGATCGGGGCCGGTCCCGACCACGTCAGCGCCTACGCGCTGATCGTCGAGGAGGGCACCCAGCTGGCCCGGCGGATACGTCGCGGCGAGGTGCCGATGACCGACGACGACGTGCACGCGGACCGGTACCTGATGGCCGAGGAGGTGCTGTCGGGGGCGGGCTTCGACTGGTACGAGGTCTCCAACTGGGCGACCTCGGAGGCGGGCCGCTGCCTGCACAACGAGCTGTACTGGCGCGGTGCGGACTGGTGGGGCGCGGGTCCCGGTGCCCACAGCCACGTGGGCGGGGTGCGGTGGTGGAACGTCAAGCACCCGGGGGCGTATGCGGGGGCGCTGGCCGCCGGGAAGTCGCCGGGGGCGGGGCGTGAGGTCCTTGCCGATGAGGATCGGCGGGTGGAGCGGATTCTGTTGGAGCTGAGGCTTCGGGAGGGGTGCCCGCTGAGCCTGCTGCGTCCGGAGGGGCTTGCCGCGGCGCGGCGGGCCTTGGCCGACGGCCTCCTCGCGGCGGAGGCGTTCGCCGCGGGGCGGGCGGTGCTTACGCTGCGGGGGCGGTTGTTGGCGGATGCCGTCGTTCGGGATCTGGTGGACTAGTCCTCCCCAGCCCTCCCCAGCCCGCCCCTTCCCGAACCGGGGCCAGCCCGTGGACCCCGGTGGGCGGGAAGGGGTGGGGCGCTTCGGCCGCGGCTATGGGGCTGTGACGAAGTCGATCAGTTCTTCGACCCTGCCCAGCAGGGACGGTTCCAGGTCCTTGTAGGTCGTTACCCGGGACAGGATGTGCTGCCAGGCCGCGCCGGTGTTGTCCGGCCAGCCCAGGGCTTGGCAGACGCCGGTTTTCCAGTCCTGGCCCCGGGGGATCCTCGGCCAGGAGTCGATGCCGAGGGACGTGGGCTTCACGGCTTCCCAGACGTCCACGTACGGGTGTCCCACCACCAGGACGTGGTCGCCCGTGACCTGCGCCGCCAGGCGGGACTCCTTCGAGCCGGGGACCAGGTGGTCGACCAGGACGCCCAGGCGGGCGTCCGGGCCCGGGGCGAAGTCGGCGACGATCGACGGGAGGTCGTCGACGCCCTCCAGGTACTCCACGACCACGCCCTCGATCCGCAGGTCGTCGCCCCAGACCTTCTCGACCAGCTCCGCGTCGTGCCGGCCCTCCACGTAGATGCGCCCCGCCCGGGCCACCCGCGCCCGCGCGCCGGGCACCGCGACCGAGCCGGACGCCGTACGGGTCGGGCGGACCGGGGCGGCCGACGAGGGGCGGACCAGGGTGACCACCCGGCCCTCCAGGAGGAAGCCCCGCGGGTCCATCGGGAACACGCGGTGCTTGCCGAAGCGGTCCTCCAGCGTGACCGTGCCCGCCTCGCAGCGGATCACCGCCCCGCAGAAGCCCGTGGACACCTCCTCCACCACCAGGTCGGGCTCCGCCGGAACCTCAGGCACCGGGGCGAACCGTTTCCAAGGGGGCGTCAGGTCCGGGTTGTAGCTGCGCATGGGGTTCGGTTCCGTCCTTGGTGGGGCGGCGGTGGTGGGTCTGCCGGGGGGTCCGGGGGTCGTCCCCCGGGAAGGCGCAGTCAAGGGGGTGTCAGGTCCGGGTCGTAGGCGCGCACTTGGGGGACGTTAGGGCACGTCGACGCGTCGTGCCAGTTCATCGCGCTGTGCCCGCACGAACGCCGCGTCCACCACCGCGCCGTGTCCCGGGACGTAGTGCGCGTCCTCCCCGCCCAGGGCCAGCAGGCGGTCCAGGGCGGCGGGCCACTGCGACAGGACCGCGTCCGGGCCCGCCTGCGGCTCGCCCGACTCCTCGACCAGGTCGCCGCAGAACACCACCTCCCGCGCCCCCGGCACCAGCAGCACCAGGTCGTGGCCCGAGTGGGCGGGTCCCACGTTGGCCAGCAGGACCTGCCGGCCGCCCAGGTCCAGCGTCCACTCGCCGGACACCACGTGCTCCGGCGCCACCAGCACGTCCGCCGCCTCCGCCGCCTCGGCCGCGTCGAGCCCCTGCCGGACCGCGTCCGACCGCAGCGCCTCCCGCTCCCGGGCGTTCCGCAGCAGCGTGTCCGTGCCGACCGCCCCGTACACCTGGACCCCGGCGAACGCCGCCGTGCCGAGCACATGATCGAAGTGCGGGTGGCTGAGTGCGATGTGCGTCACTTTCCGGCCGGTCAGCGCCTCCGCCTGGGAGCGCAGCTCCGCGCCCTCCCGCAGCGAGGAACCCGTGTCGTACAGAAGAACCGCCCGATCGCCCAGAACGAGCCCCACAGTGGCGTCCCAGCCCGGCAGCCGCCGCCGTCCGACCCCGTCCGCGAGCCGCTCCCAGCCGTACTCTTCCCAAGCGATGTCCATACCGTGGTCCATACCGTGACGCTATCGGTCCGGGGTACCGCCTCCTTGCCAGGAGCGATGTCCGCCGCCGTACACTGGCCGGGGGATTCCTGGCACTCGGAGAGGGCGAGTGCCAAACACGGAGCAAACCGGAACGACCGGATCGACCCGAACGACAGCTGGAGGTGTGCGCCATGCTCAGCGAACGCAGACTCGAGGTGCTGCGCGCCATCGTCCAGGACTACGTCGGGACGGAGGAGCCGGTCGGCTCGAAGGCGCTCACCGAGCGGCACAACCTGGGCGTCTCCCCGGCCACCGTGCGCAACGACATGGCCGCGCTGGAGGAGGAGGGCTTCATCGCCCAGCCGCACACCAGCGCCGGGCGCATCCCCACCGACAAGGGCTACCGCCTGTTCGTCGACAAGCTGGCGTCCGTCAAGCCGCTGTCGACGCCCGAGCGGCGCGCGATCCACAGCTTCCTCGACAGCGCGGTCGACCTCGACGACGTCGTGGCCCGCACGGTCCGGCTGCTCGCGCAGCTGACCCGGCAGGTCGCGATCGTGCAGTACCCGTCGCTGACCCGTTCGACGGTGCGGCACGTGGAGCTGCTGTCGCTGTCGCCCGCCCGGCTGATGCTCGTGCTGATCACGGACACCGGCCGGGTCGAGCAGCGGATGATCGACTGCCCGGCGCCGTTCGGCGAGACCTCCCTCGCCGATCTGCGGGCCCGGCTGAACAGCCGGGTCGCCGGCAAGCGCTTCGCGGACGTCCCGCGCCTGGTGCAGGACCTCGCGGAGTCGTTCGAGGCGGAGGACCGCGGTACGGTCTCGGCCGTGCTCGCGACGCTCCTGGAGACCCTGGCGGAAGAGCACGAGGAACGGCTGATGATCGGCGGCACCGCCAATCTCACCCGCTTCGGGCACGACTTCCCGCTGGTGATCCGGCCGGTGCTGGAGGCTCTCGAGGAGCAGGTCGTGCTCCTCAAACTGCTCGGCGAGGCCAACGACTCGGGCATGACCGTACGGATCGGGCACGAGAACACCCATGAGGGGCTCACGTCCACATCCGTCGTCACGGTCGGCTACGGTTCGGGCGGCGAGGCCGTCGCAAAACTCGGCGTGGTCGGACCGACCCGCATGGACTACCCCGGAACGATGGGAGCGGTACGCGCAGTGGCACGTTACGTCGGACAGATCCTGGCGGAGTCGTAAGTGGCCACGGACTACTACGCCGTACTCGGCGTACGCCGCGACGCGTCCCAGGACGAGATCAAGAAGGCCTTCCGTCGCCTGGCGCGCGAGCTTCACCCGGACGTGAATCCGGACCCGAAGACGCAGGAGCGCTTCAAGGAGATCAACGCCGCCTACGAGGTTCTCTCGGACCCGCAGAAGAAGCAGGTCTACGACCTCGGCGGCGACCCGCTGTCCGCCTCGGGCGGCGGGGGCGGCGCCGGTGGCTTCGGCGCCGGAGGCTTCGGCAACTTCTCCGACATCATGGACGCGTTCTTCGGCACGGCCTCGCAGCGCGGGCCGCGGTCGCGGACCCGGCGCGGCCAGGACGCGATGATCCGGCTGGAGGTCGAGCTCAACGAGGCGGCCTTCGGCACGACGAAGGACATCCAGGTCGACACGGCGGTCGTGTGCACGACGTGTTCCGGAGAGGGCGCCGCGCCCGGCACCTCCGCGCAGACCTGTGACATGTGTCGCGGCCGCGGTGAGGTCTCGCAGGTCACCCGGTCCTTCCTGGGCCAGGTCATGACCTCGCGGCCGTGCCCGCAGTGCCAGGGCTTCGGGACCGTCGTCCCGACCCCGTGCCCGGAGTGCGCGGGCGACGGGCGGGTGCGTTCCCGCCGGACGCTCACGGTCAAGATCCCGGCCGGTGTCGACAACGGCACGCGGATCCAGCTCGCGGGCGAGGGCGAGGTCGGCCCCGGCGGCGGTCCCGCCGGCGACCTGTACGTGGAGATCCACGAGCTGCCGCACCCGACCTTCCAGCGGCGGGGCGACGACCTGCACTGCACGGTCACCATCCCGATGACGGCGGGAGCCCTCGGCACGAAGGTGCCGCTGGACACCCTCGACGGCCGCGAGGAGGTCGACATCCGCCCGGGTACGCAGTCCGGCCAGTCGATCCCGCTGCACGGCCGCGGCGTCACGCATCTGCGCGGCGGCGGCCGGGGCGACCTGATCGTCCACGTCGAGGTGCAGACCCCGTCGAAGCTGGACCCGGAGCAGGAGCGCCTGCTGCGCGAACTGGCCAAGCTGCGCGGCGAGGAACGGCCGACGGGGCAGTTCCAGCCGGGGCAGCAGGGGTTGTTCTCGCGGCTGAAGGACGCCTTCAACGGTCGGTAGGCGCCTCTGCCGGGGGTCCGGGGGTCGTCCCCGGGGAACGCAGTCGGCCGGGGCAGCAGGGGTTGTTCTCGCGATTGAAGGACGCCTTCAACGGTCGGTAGGTGTCGGAGTTCGTGTGTGACAGAGGGGGTGCCGCCTTGTGCGGCGCCCCCTCTGCCGCATGACACGATGGCCGCATGTCCTCCGCGCTGAACGATCTCTGCCGATATCCCATCGTGCAGGCCCCCATGGCGGGCGGCGGCTCCTGTCCGCAGTTGGCGGGCGCCGTGAGCGAGGCCGGGGGGCTGGGGTTCCTGGCCGCGGGGTACAAGACCGCCGGGAGCATGTACCAGGAGATCAAGCAGCTCCGCGGGCTCACCGGGCAGCCGTTCGGCGTCAACCTGTTCCTGCCGCAGACCGGGCAGACCGCCGACCCCGCCGCCATCGAGGTATACCGGCACCAGCTCGCCGGTGAGGCCGACTGGTACGACACCGCGCTCGGCGACGCCGACAACGGGCGCGACGACGGGTTCGACGGCAAGCTGGCCGTCCTCGTCGACGACCCCGTCCCCGTCGTCTCTTTCACCTTCGGCTGCCCCACCCGCGACACCCTCGACGCCCTCGCGCGCGTCGGCACGTACACCGTCGTCACCGTCACCTCCGCCGAGGAGGCCCGGGCCGCGCAGTGGGCCGGGGCGGACGCGGTCTGCGTCCAGGGCGTGGAGGCCGGCGGACACCAGGGCACGCACAAGGACGAGGCGGGCGCCGACGGCGCGGGCCTCGGGCTGCTCGCCCTCGTCACCCAGGTCCGGGAGAACGTCCAGCTGCCGATCATCGCCGCCGGCGGGCTGATGCGCGGCGCGCAGATAGCGGCCGTGCTCGCCGCCGGCGCGGACGCGGCGCAGCTCGGCACCGCGTTCCTGGTCTGTCCGGAGTCCGGCGCGCATCTGCTGCACAAGCAGGCCCTGACCGACCCGTTGTTCGTCCGGACCGAGCTGACCCGCGCGTTCTCCGGGCGGCCGGCCCGTGGCCTGGTCAACCGGTTCATGCGCGAGCACGGCCCGTACGCCCCCGCCGCGTACCCCGAGATCCACCACCTCACCGCGCCGCTGCGCAAGGCCG
This sequence comes from Streptomyces solicamelliae, assembly GCF_045348655.1. NCBI lineage: Bacteria > Bacillati > Actinomycetota > Actinomycetes > Kitasatosporales > Streptomycetaceae > Streptomyces > Streptomyces solicamelliae. Next base: position 2,241,391 of record NZ_CP160404.1, on the reverse strand, counting down.
CGGCCACCGCCGGGGACCCTCAGGGCATGGCCCTGTGGGCCGGCCAGGGCCATCGGCTGGCCCGCGAGCTGCCCGCCGGGCAGCTCGTCGAGGTGCTGGCCGCCGAACTCGACACCGCACTGTCCGCGCTGGCCCACAGGAGCGCCTCATGACCGCACCCGTCTTCGTCGTCGACGCCGTTCCGCACGTCGGGACCTTCCTCCTCGACGGGCCCGAGGGCCGGCACGCGGTCGCCGTGAAGCGGCTGCGGGCGGGCGAGGAGCTGGTCCTGACCGACGGGCACGGCGCGTACGCGGAGTGCACGGTGGTCGCCGCCGAGGGCAAGGACCAGCTGACGGTCACCGTCGACGTACGGCACGAGGAGCCCGCGCCCGCGCCCCGGATCACCGTCGTCCAGGCGCTGCCGAAGGGTGACCGGGGCGAACTCGCCGTCGAGATCATGACGGAGACCGGTGTCGACGCGATCGTGCCCTGGGCCGCGTCGCGTTGCATCACCCAGTGGAAGGGCGACCGCGGGCTCAAGGCCCTCGGCAAGTGGCGGGCCACCGCCCGCGAGGCCGGGAAGCAGTCGCGCCGGACCCGGTTCCCCCAGGTCGCCGAGCTGATGACGACCAAGCAGGTCGCCGCGCTGCTCGCGGACGCCGACTTCGCGGCCGTGCTGCACGAGGACCGGGAGCACCCGAGCGCCACGCTGGCCACCGCCGCGTTCCCGGCGGAGGGCGAGATCGTGCTGGTCGTCGGGCCCGAAGGGGGCGTCGCGCCGGAGGAGTTGGCGGCCTTCGAGGAGGCGGGTGCCAAGCCGTACCGGCTCGGCCCGAGCGTCCTGCGCACGTCGACGGCGGGGACGGCGGCGGTCGCGCTCGTACTGGGCCGCACGGGACGCTGGTCCTGACCCGAGGCGGAGACCTGCCGGTCCTGACGGGGCGGCGGGCCGCGGGCGGCGGCCGCGGCCGGCCGGGGCCCGGCCGGTGGAGCCTTGCGTGGGTCGTGTCGGTCGGCGTCTTGTGGCGGGGTGCGCGGGGCGCTGGTCTTGACCGGCGGCAGCGTGCGGCCTGTCGGTCCTGACGTGGGGCTGACCGGCCGGGTGTCATCGGCAGGCTCCGTCTGTCGGTGGCCGTCGCCGCCGTGACGGGCGGCCTCCGGTGCGGAATCCCGATGGGCCGTGCGCACCCGCTGGACGGGGTACCCCGTTCCCTCCCTAGGGTGGTGGCATGTCCGACGAGTCATCCGAGTCTCCTCTGATCCACAGCCTGCGTGCCGCCGTGGCGGCCGCGCCCGCCGACGTGCCCCTGCGGCTGCACTTCGCCGAACTGCTGCTGGCCGAGGGGCGGAACGACGAGGCCGTCGCGGAGGCCGCCGTCGCCCTGCAGCACGCGCCGGGCGACCCGGCCGCCCGGGCGCTGATGGTGCGCGCCATGGGGATGCCACCGGCCGCCCCTGCCACCCCCGCGCCCCCGGCGCCGCCCGCCGCCCCCGCACCCCCTGCGGCGCCCGCCGACCCCGAAGTCCCCGCCCCCGCCCCCACCTTCGACTGGGCAGCCGCCGAGCAGCAGGTCGGTGATCTTGTCGGGCCCCGGTTCGCGGACGAGCCGCTCGCCGCCGACGGGGCCGGCAACGATCCCGGGGACGTGTCCGCGTGGGACGTCGACGCGCCCGGGGCCGTACGTCTCGCCGACGTCGGCGGCATGCAGGACGTCAAGGAGCGACTGGAGGCCGCCTTCCTCGCCCCCATGCGCAACCCCGAACTGCGCAAGCTGTACGGCAAGTCGCTCCGCGGCGGCCTGCTCCTGTACGGCCCGCCCGGCTGCGGCAAGACCTTCATCGCCCGCGCCGTCGCCGGCGAACTCGGCGCCAACTTCCTGTCGATCTCCCTCTCGGACATCCTCGACATGTGGATCGGCACCTCCGAGAAGAACGTCCACGACATCTTCCAGACGGCCCGCCGCAAAGCCCCCTGCGTGGTCTTCCTCGACGAGCTGGACGCCTTGGGCGCGAAGCGCTCCCGTACCCACCACAGCGGGCTGCGCAACGTCGTCAACCAGCTGCTCACCGAGCTCGACGGCATCGACAGCGGCGGTAACGAGGGTGTGTTCGTGCTCGCCGCCACCAACGTCCCCTGGGACGTGGACCTCGCGCTGCGCCGCCCCGGCCGCCTCGACCGCACCCTGCTCGTGCTGCCGCCGGACGCGCCCGCCCGCGAGGCGATCCTCCGCTACCACCTGCGCGAGCGGCCCATCGAGTCGGTCGACGTCGGCAAGCTCGTCAAGGTCACGGAGGACTTCTCCGGCGCCGACCTGGCGCACCTGTGCGAGACCGCCGCCGAGGCCGCGCTCCTCGACTCGGCGCGCAGCGGACAGGTCCGCATGATCGGCACCAAGGATCTGATGGACGCGGCGCGGCAGATCCGCCCGTCGACCGACCCCTGGTTCGCCTCGGCACGCAACGTCGCCATGTTCGCCAACGACGGCGGCACGTACGACGACCTCCTCGCGTACCTCAAGAAGAAGCGCAAGCTGTGACCGCCCTGCTGCGCGCCGACGCGCTGTACGACGCGGGGCGGTACGAGGGGGCCGCAGCCCTCGCCGCCCAGCACCTGGCGACCGAACCGGACGACGCGGCCGCCCTCGTGCTCCTCGCCCGCTGCCGGCACCGGCTCGGCAAGGACGCCGACGCGCTGGCCACCGTGGACGAGGCGCTGCGGGCCGCACCGGACTCCCTGACGGCCCTGATGGTGCGTACGGACGTGCTGCTCGCGCTGGAGGCGTACCCCGAGGCCGAGCTGACCGCCCGGCGGGCCGTCGAACTCGCCCCGCAGCACTGGGGCAGCCACTACGCGCTCGGCGCGGCCCTCGACCGGACCGTGGCCGCGGCCGCGCGCCGCCCCGTCGACTGGTCCGGCGCCAGGAACCGCAGGGCCGAGGCGTACGAGGCGGCGCGCCGGGCCGTCGCGCTCGCCCCCGAGGAGGACGCGGCGCACTTCCTCGTCGGGATCACCGCACAGCGCCTCGGCGACCACAGGACCGCGCAGCGGGCGTACGAGACGGCGCTGCGGCTCAACCCGGAGAGCAGCGAGGCGCACAACAACCTCTCGCTGATCCATATGCGCCGCCGGTGGTTCAAACGCGGCGCCTGGACCAAGGCGGCGGTGGGCTTCGTCGAGTCCGCTGCGCTCGACCGGGACGACAAGGAGGCCCGGTACAACCTGGAGACCATGGCATGGGGGACCGCCGCCGGGGCGCGCTGGGTGGCCCTGATCGGCTTCCTCGCCGCCGCGCTCGGCTCCGCGCCGTTGCGCACCGGTGGCTCGGGCGCCGACGCGGTGGTGCCACTGCTGGTCGGCGCGGCGGTGCTCGTCGGGGCCTGGGGCGGCTGGGCGCTGTGGGTGGTGCGCCGGGTGCCGCCGCGGGTGCGGCGGCCGCTGCTGCTGGTGGCGCGGAGCTGCCGGCCGGTGCTGGCGATGGCGGCCGCGGTGGGGCTGTTGGGCCTGTACTCGGTCCTCTCGATGGCGCTGTGGGGGGTGGACTCGGCGTTCGTCGGGGCGCTCGGCTCCCTGCTGTTCTGGGGCATGGTGATCACGTACTGGGTCAGCCGGGGGGCGCTGCGGCGACGCGAGCCGGGGCGGGCGTAGGCCGGGGGGTCCGAACCGGCCGATAGCATGCCGGAGTACTGATCAGTGGATCACTGGATCACTGGACCGCTGATCGTCGTCACTGATCGAGGGAGGCCCGGTCCATGGCCGGAGAGCCGCAGAGCGACTGCCTGTTCTGCAAGATCGTCGGCGGAGAGGTGCCCGCGACCATCGTGCGGGAGACCGAGACCACCGTCGCGTTCCGGGACATCAACCCGCAGGCGCCCACGCACGTCCTGGTCATCCCGCGGGTGCACTACCCCGACGCCGCCGCGCTGGCCGCCGCCGAGCCGCAGATCGCGGCGGACATCCTGCGCGAGGCCCGCGAGGTCGCCGAGCTCGACAAGGTCGACGAGACCGGCTACCGGATCGTGTTCAACACCGGCAGCGGCGCGGGGCAGACCGTGTGGCACGCCCATGCGCACGTGCTGGGCGGCCGCGGTCTGAACTGGCCGCCCGGATAGTCCGGAGCTCCCTTGTCCGTACGCGAATTCGTCGTCCTCGGCACCGCCAGCCAGGTGCCGACGCGGCACCGCAACCACAACGGCTATCTGCTCCGCTGGGACGGCGAGGGCATCCTCTTCGATCCCGGCGAGGGCACGCAGCGGCAGATGCTGCGGGCGGGGGTGGCGGCCCATGACATCGACCGGATCTGTGTCACGCATTTCCACGGGGACCACTCCCTGGGGCTGGCCGGGGTGATCCAGCGGATCAACCTCGACCAGGTGCCGCACCCGGTCACCGCGCACTACCCGGCGAGCGGGCAGCACTTCTTCGAACGGCTGCGGTACGCCACGGCGTACCGGGAGACCGTGCGGCTGACGGAGGCGCCCGTCGCGGCGGACGGGGTGCTCGCGGAGACGCCCGCGTACACACTGGACGCGCGGCGGCTGTCCCACCCCGTGGAGTCCTTCGGCTACCGGCTCGTCGAGCCCGACGGGCGGCGGATGCTGCCCGAGAAGCTCGCCGAGCACGGCATCAAGGGCCCCGACGTGGGCCGGCTCCAGCGCGAGGGCGTGCTCGACGGGGTCACCCTCGACGACGTGAGCGAGGTGCGGCGCGGGCAGCGGTTCGCGTTCGTCATGGACACGCGGCTGTGCGACGGGGTGTACGCGCTCGCGGAGGGGTGCGACCTGCTGGTCATCGAGTCCACGTTCCTCGACGAGGACGTGGCGCTCGCGACCGACCACGGCCATCTGACCGCAGGTCAGGCGGCCGCGGTGGCGCGGGACGGCGGGGTGCGGCACCTCGTGCTCACGCACTTCTCGCAGCGGTACGGCGACCCGGCGGAGTTCGAGCGGCAGGCGCGGGCGGCCGGGTTCGAGGGGGAGTTGACGATCGCGCAGGACCTGGCGCGGGTGCCGGTCCCGAAACGGTAAGAGCGGCGAAGAGCTGCGCAGCACGGCGAACAGCGGCGAGAACGGCGAGGAGCACGCGGAAACGCGGATCGCGGAATCGCGGAAACGTAGGAACGATGAACGACCGGACCACCCCCCGTCCCGTCCCCAAGGCCGAGCTGCACCTCCACATCGAGGGCACGCTCGAACCCGAGCTGGCGTTCGCGCTCGCCGAGCGCAACGGCGTCGAGCTGCCGTACCGCGACACGGAGGAGCTGCGGGCGGCGTACCGCTTCGGCGATCTGCAGTCGTTCCTGGATCTGTACTACGGCCTCATGGCGGTGCTGCGGACCGCGGAGGACTTCACGGAGCTGGCCGACGCGTACCTCGCGCGTGCGGCCGCGCAGGGGGTCCGGCACGCCGAGATCTTCTTCGACCCGCAGGCGCATATGGCGCGGGGCGTGCCGATGGGCACGGTCGTGGAGGGCCTGGCCGCGGCGCTCGACCGGAGCGAGGAGCGGCACGGCGTCTCGACGCGGCTGATCATGTGCTTCCTGCGGGACGAGTCGGCGGAGTCGGCGCTGGAGACGCTGGAGGCGGCGAAGCCGTATCTGCACCGGATCACCGGGGTCGGGCTCGACTCGGCGGAGGTCGGACATCCGCCGGCGAAGTTCCGCGAGGTGTACGAGGCGGCCGCGGCGCTCGGGCTGCGGCGGGTCGCGCACGCGGGCGAGGAGGGGCCGGCGGAGTACGTCCGCGAGGCGCTGGACGTGCTCGGGGTGGAGCGGGTCGACCACGGGCTGCGGTCGATGGAGGACCCGGAGCTGGTGGAGCGGCTGGTGCGGGAGCGGGTGCCGCTGACGTTGTGCCCGCTGTCCAATGTGCGGCTGCGGGCCGTCGACACACTGGCCGACCACCCCCTGCCGGCCATGCTGGCCGCGGGTCTTGTGGTCACGGTCAACTCGGACGACCCGGCGTACTTCGGCGGCTACGTGGGCGACAACTTCGACGCGGTGCGTGCGGAGCTGGGCCTGGACGCCGAGCAGCTGCGCGTCCTGGCGCGGAACTCGTTCGAGGCGTCCTTCCTGGACGACGACGAGGACCGGCGCCGCCGGTACCTGGCAGAGGTGGAGGGGCACGACTTCGGGTAGGACGGGGCAGCAGACGGGGTTCCGCCCCGGCCCTCTCCCACCGCGCCCTGTCCCACCGCGCCCTGTCCCACCCCGCCCGTCACAGACCGCCCGTGCTCGGCTGCGCCAGCGTGTACGCGGGCTGGGACTCGTGGGTCTTCGGGTGGGGGAGGTCCAGTTCGGTCAGAGGCTGCGGGGCGGGAGCGCGGAGGGCCGTCCTGCGGGCTACTGCCGTCAGGGGGACGGCTGTTGCCAGGAGGAGGGCGGCCAGGGTCGCGCCCATCGCCGGGTAGCCCAGAGCTTCGGACAGGGCCGTGCCGACCGCCGGGCCGCAGGCCACGCCCAGGGACGATGCCGCTCCTGCCAGGATCGTCCAGCGGCCGCCCGGGTCCAGGGTCGCGGACAGGGCGATGACGTACGACAGGACCAGCGGGTACATCGCGTTCCACGCCATCTCGCCGGCGGCGAAGGACGGCAGGTCCCTCGCCCCCGCGCTCACCGCCACGCAGGCGGCGATGAGGGCCGTTCCCGCGCCGATCGGCAGCGCCTTGCCCAGGCGTTCGCCCAGGGCTCTCGCCGCCGTCACGCCCGCCAGGCCCGCGCCCAGGGCCGCCGCGAACACCGCGCCGACCGTCACCTCGCTCAGGCCCGCCTGCGTGACCCCGATCCGGCCGCTCACGCCCCACAGGGCGTTCTGGGCCAGGGACCAGAGGACGAGGGTGGCGGTCAGGATCGTGCCGGGGAGAAGGTGGGGGAGGCGTCGGCGGGGGGTGTCTCCCGGGGATTCCGGCTCCTGCCGCCTCGTCGCGGACGACAGACTCCTCGTGCCCGGCCACGCCGCCGCCGCCACCGTCGCGATCGCCGCGAACGCCAGGCCGTGGCCGGTGCCCAGCCGCGGCAGCGTCAGGTACAGCGCGCCCGCCGTCGCCGAGACCGACAGCAGGCCCAGCGCCGAGGCGCGGTGCGGATCGTGGCGGGCGGCGATGCCCGACGCGGCCACCGCCGTCACCGTGCCCGAGCCGAAGCCGCCGAGCACCGCGCCCGCCAGGACCAGTGGGACGAGCCCCGTCGCCGCTGCCGTGCCGTAGCCGCAGATCATCGCCAGCAGGCCCGCCCGCGCCGCTGTGCGCGGCCCGATGCGGTCCACGCGGCCGGCCAGGGCGAAGCCCGCGCAGGCCGAGGCGAGGAGCAGGGCGGAGCCCGCCAGGCCCGCCTGTGTCGGGGTGAGGCCCAGGCCCGTGGCGAGACGTCCGACGACGGTGGGCAGGAGGTACGGGGCGGTGTAGCCGGCCGTGAAAAGGGCGACGAGGGACCGGAGCGGCTGCGGGCGCGACGACATGGGCGTTCCTGGAACAAGGGGCGAGAAGGGGTGGAGCGCCCGGTGTTCCACGGGATCGCGGGACCACTTGTATCAAGCGCTGGAGCGCGGGGTGAAGGTGTTCCGGTCACCCTGTTGGTGTGGTGTGGGTCACTATGGGGTTTGGGGTGGAAGGGTCGGGGTAGACGACTCGGCTTTCGCGTCGCGTCCCGGTCTTCCCGTCGCCCCCTTCAGGCACACTGACCTGATCCGCACCATCACCGGGAGCCTGCCGTGAGCACCAGGGGAGCCGAGAGCGAACGCACCGCCGGGGTCGACCCGTTGGACGCCCTGCGTGGTCCCTCCGACCCGCCCTGCGACGTGTTCCTGACCGGCATGGTCTTCCTGGACATCATCTTCACCGGGCTCGACAGCGCCCCCGTCCGCGGCACCGAGTCCTGGGCCCGCGGCATGGGGTCCAGCCCCGGCGGCGTCGCCAACATGGCCACCGCCCTCGCCCGGCTCGGGCTGCGGACCTCGCTCGCCGCGGCCTTCGGCGACGACCACTACGGCGAGTACTGCTGGGACGCCCTGGAGCAGGGGGAGGGGATCGACCTCTCCCTGTCCCGGACCGTTCCCGGCTGGCATTCCCCCGTCACCGTCTCCATGGCCTACGAGGGCGAGCGGACCATGGTGTCGCACGGGCACGACGCCCCGCCCCTGGCCGGCGCCGCCCCGCCCCCGTACCCGCCGCACGCCCGGGCCGCCGTCGCCTCCCTCGCGCCGGGGCGCAGCGAGGAGTGGATCGCCCGCGCCCACCACTCCGGGGCCCGGATCTTCGCCGACGTCGGCTGGGACGACACCGGCCGCTGGGACCTCGCCTCGCTGCCCGACCTCGCCCACTGCGAGGCGTTCCTGCCGAACGCCGAGGAGGCCATGCGGTACACCCGGTCCGACTGCCCCCGCGCCGCCGCCCGCGCGCTGGCCGACAAGGTGCGGTACGCGGTCGTCACGCTGGGCGCGGAGGGCGCGTACGCCGTCGACGGCGGGAGCGGCGAGACCGCAGAGGTGCCGGCGATCCAGGTGTCCGCGCTCGATCCGACCGGCGCCGGGGACGTCTTCGTGGCCGGGTTCGTCACGGGGACCCTCGCCGGCTGGCCGCTCGCCGACCGGCTCGCCTTCGCCGGGCTGATCGCGGCCCTGTCGGTGCAGGAGTTCGGCGGGTCCTTGTCCGCGCCCGGCTGGGGCGAGGTCGCGGGCTGGTGGCACACCGTCCGGGAGCACGCCGGCCAGGACCCGGCGGCGCTGCGCGACCGGTACGCCTTCCTGGAGCCGCTGCTGCCCGCCGAGGCCCGTCCCTGGCCGCTGCGCCGGGCCGTGCCCACCATCGGCTTCCGGGCCGCCCCCGCCTAGAGGCCTGCCCCCGCCCGCAGCCGGCCCCGCCCGGGAACGGGTCCCCCGCCCAGAGGCCCGCGGAAAACGCTTCGGCCTTGTCAGCGGCAAGTCGTAGGCTTGGTACTCGAGAGGTTGTCGAGCAGCGAGAACCCTGCAACGGGAGGTATGTGCAGGCCACAGTGCCGGCCCATGACTCAGACATCCACAGCCCACGAGGGAGTGCCGGGGCAGGCGCAGGCGCGGTTCACCGTGCCCGCCAAGCACCCGATGGTGACCGTTCTCGGCTCCGGCGACGCCCTGCTCCGCGTGATCGAGAAGGCGTTCCCGGCCGCCGACATACATGTCCGGGGCAACGAGGTCCGGGCGACCGGTGACGCGGCGGAAGTCGCCCTGATCCAGCGCCTGTTCGACGAGATGATGCTGGTGCTCCGCACCGGTCAGCCGATGACGGAGGACGCAGTGGAACGCTCGATCGCCATGCTCAAGGCGAGCGAGGACGGGGGCGGCCCGAGCGAGACGCCCGCCGAGGTCCTCACCCAGAACATCCTCTCCAGCCGCGGGCGCACGATCCGGCCCAAGACCCTGAACCAGAAGCGCTATGTCGACGCCATCGACAAGCACACCATCGTGTTCGGCATCGGCCCCGCCGGCACCGGCAAGACGTACCTGGCCATGGCCAAGGCGGTCCAGGCCCTGCAGTCCAAGCAGGTCACCCGGATCATCCTGACCCGGCCGGCCGTCGAGGCGGGCGAGCGGCTCGGCTTCCTGCCCGGCACGCTCTACGAGAAGATCGACCCGTACCTGCGGCCGCTCTACGACGCGCTGCACGACATGCTCGACCCCGACTCGATCCCCAAGCTGATGGCGAACGGGACGATCGAGGTCGCGCCGCTGGCGTACATGCGAGGCCGGACGCTCAACGACGCGTTCATCATCCTCGACGAGGCGCAGAACACGAACCCCGAGCAGATGAAGATGTTCCTCACCCGTCTCGGCTTCGACTCGAAGATCGTCATCACCGGTGACATCACCCAGGTCGACCTGCCGGGCGGCACGAAGAGCGGTCTGCGCCAGGTGCGGGACATCCTCGACGGCGTCCAGGACGTCCACTTCTCGATGCTCACGTCGCAGGATGTCGTACGGCACAAGCTCGTCGGCCGTATCGTCGACGCGTACGAGAAGTACGACAGCCGGAACGGCTCCGGCGGCTCAAACGGGAAGTAGTCACAGCGCGACATGTCGATCGACGTCAACAACGAGTCCGGAACCGAGGTCGACGAGCAGGCGATCCTCGACATCGCCCGCTACGCGCTGGCACGGATGCGCATCCACCCGCTCTCCGAGCTGTCGGTGATCGTGGTGGACGCCGAGGCGATGGAGCAGCTCCACATCCAGTGGATGGATCTGCCGGGCCCGACGGACGTCATGTCCTTCCCGATGGACGAGCTGCGCCCGCCGGCCAAGGACGACGAGGAGCCCCCGCAGGGGCTCCTCGGCGACATCGTGCTCTGCCCCGAGGTCGCCAAGAAGCAGGGCGAGGACGCCCCGACGCGGCACTCCATGGACGAGGAGCTCCAGCTGCTCACCGTGCACGGAGTGCTGCACCTGCTCGGCTACGACCACGAGGAGCCGGACGAGAAGGCCGAGATGTTCGGCCTGCAGGCGGCGATCGTCGACGGCTGGCGCGCGGACAAGGGCCTGACCGGCCCGTCGCCGGCGCCGACCGTCTCCTGACCCGGGGTCACGGCTCCCCGATGGACGCTTCACTCATCTTCGGCGCGGTCGCCCTGATCGTGGTGGCCTGGCTGGCGGCCTGCGCCGAGGCCGGAATCGCCCGCGTCTCCAGCTTCCGCGCCGCCGAGGCCGTACGGTCCGGCCGACGCGGCGCCGACAAGCTGGCGCAGATCGCCTCCGACCCCACCCGCTACCTCAACGTGGCCCTGCTCGTCCGGGTCGCCTGCGAGATGGCGGCCGGGGTCCTCGTCACGTACGCCTGCCTGGAGGCCTTCGAGGAGACCTGGGAGGCGCTGCTCGTCGCGATCGTGGTGATGGTGCTCGTCTCGTACGTCGCCGTCGGCGTCTCGCCGCGCACGATCGGACGCCAGCACCCGCTGAACACGGCGACGGCCGCCGCCTACGTGCTGCTGCCGCTCGCCAGGGTCATGGGGCCGATCCCGCAGCTGCTGATCCTCATCGGCAACGCGCTCACCCCCGGCAAGGGCTTCCGCAAGGGCCCCTTCGCCTCCGAGGCCGAGCTGCGGGCCATGGTCGACCTGGCCGAGCAGGAGCAGCTGATCGAGGACGAGGAGCGCCGGATGGTGCACTCGGTCTTCGAGCTCGGCGACACGCTGGTGCGCGAGGTGATGGTGCCGCGCACGGACCTGGTCTGCATCGAGCGGTACAAGACGATCCGGCAGGCGCTGACGCTGGCGCTGCGCTCCGGTTTCTCGCGCATCCCGGTGACCGGGGAGAACGAGGACGACATCGTCGGCATCGTGTACCTCAAGGACCTGGTCCGCAAGACGCACATCAACCGCGAGGCCGAGGCGGACGTCGTGTCGACGGCGATGCGTTCGGCGGCGTTCGTGCCCGACACGAAGAACGCCGGCGATCTGCTGCGCGAGATGCAGCAGGAGCGCAACCACGTGGCCGTGGTGATCGACGAGTACGGCGGCACGGCCGGCATCGTCACCATCGAGGACATCCTCGAGGAGATCGTCGGCGAGATCACCGACGAGTACGACCGTGAGCTGCCGCCGGTCCAGGAGCTGGGCGACGACCGCTACCGGGTCACGGCCCGGCTCGACATCGGTGACCTCGGCGAGCTGTACGGCTTCGGCGCGGACGAGTACGACGACGAGGACGTGGAGACGGTCGGCGGGCTGCTCGCCAAGGCGCTCGGGCGCGTCCCGATCGCGGGTGCCTCCGCCGTCGTCGAGCTGCCCGACGCGCGCACGCTGCGGCTGACGGCCGAGTCGCCGGCCGGTCGCCGGAACAAGATCGTGACCGTCCTTGTCGAGCCCGTGGGCGGGACGGAGGGGGAGCCGGCGTGACACCCGAGGAGCTTCGGGGCTTCTGCCTCGATTTCAACGCCGCCACCGAGGAGTTCCCGTTCCGCCCGGAGATCTCCGTCTTCAAGGTGCGGGGCAAGATGTTCGCCCTCAGCCACCTGGACGCGGAGCCGCTGACGGTCAACCTCAAGTGCGATCCGGACGACGCGGTACGGCTCCGGGAGGAGTATCCGGCGGTCGCGCCCGGCTACCACATGAACAAGCGGCACTGGAACACGGTGACCGTCGGCGAGCTGCCGGAGCAGCTGGTCAAGGAGCTGATCGAGGACTCGTACGACATCGTCGTCGCGGGTCTGCCGCGGGCGGAGCGACTGAAGCTCGACCGCCCGTAGGGCGCGCCGCCCGCGCGCCTATGCTCGGGGCATGACACTCAACCGCGAGCACGGCGACCTCGGCGCCGAGGACCTCAAGATCATCACGCTGGCGCGCAGCGCCCGCGCCCGCAACGGGGTGCCGGAGGGCGCGGCGGTCCGCGACGAGACCGGCCGTACGTACGTCGCCGGGACCGTCGCCCTGGAGTCGCTGAAGCTGAGCGCGCTGCAGACCGCGGTGGCCATGGCCGTCGCCAGCGGCGCGCAGTCGCTGGAGGCCGCGGCCGTGGTCTCCAGCGCCGAGGCCGCGTCGGACGAGGACCGTGCCGCGGTGCGCGACCTGGGCGGCCCGGAGACCCCGGTACTGCTGGCCGGCCCGGACGGCGTGCTGCGCGCCGCGGTCACCGCGGGCTGACCGTCACGCGAACCGAGAAGTCCAGCGGGGTCCGGCGGAATGCCGGGCCCCGTTTCGTATACGCCCCCACCTGCGGAAAGGGCGATCTTGCCGGATCCCGATGTCCGATCTTGACAGTATCTGATGGGTCATCAGTCGGTGCATTTCGATTCCATTGACTTCTCTCGCGGCCCGGCCGTCAATGGCGCCCTCTCATCCCAGAGGAGGGGCACACATGGCACTGCTCAGGACCAGGACCCGAAGACGGCGCTGGACCGCCGCCCTCGGCGTCACCGCTCTCGTGCTCGCCGGCGGCGGCACCCTCGCCGCGCCCGCCGGCGCCGCGGCGCTCGCGTCGGCCCCGGTCGACTTCGCGACGCACTGCGTGCCGCCGCCGATCGCCGGCATCCCGCCCATCGACGGCACCACCACCGCCGAGATCACCGTCGACAACCCGACGCCCAAGGTCGGCGACACGGTCACCGTCACCTACAAGGTGACCAAGCCCGCCGCGTCCAACCCCGTCGACCTGGCCCTGCCGGCCGACATCATGACCCCGACCGGCAAGGTGACCCTCGGCGGCGCCCAGTCCGGCGCGGTCACCGTCGCCGGGCCCAAGAAGAACGACCCGGTCCCCGGCAAGGGCGCCTTCCCGCCGTTCTCCATGACCGGCACCTTCACGGTCACCCAGCCCGGCTCGATCACCCTGTCGCCCGGCGACTACAACATCCACACCAGCTACCTCATGGAGCTGGACACCCCCTGTACGGTCACGAACCCGCCCGCACCGGTCTCCGAGACCGTCGTGGCCACGGAGCAGCCCGGCGCCAACGAGCGGAACATCTCCCTCGGCACCGCCTCCGGCGCACCCGGCGACCGGGTCACCGTGACCGGCGCCAAGTTCACCCCGCTCGCCGAGGTCACCGTCACCGGCCGGGCCGGCGCGGCCGCGACCGCCGACACGATGACGGTCACCACCGACAGCGAGGGCGGCTTCGTCGCCCGCCTGACGGTGAACGACAAGGCGACCAGCGGGATCGTGGCGTACGAGGGCGCGGCCTGGGACCCCGAGAAGGGCGCCGGACCCGTCACGTACACCGTCATCGACGACACCCCGCCCCCGCCCGGCAGCCAGAGGATCGACGCGGCGGTCACCGCGGGCGAGCTGTCGATGACCCAGGCCGGCGACACCGTCGCGCTGTCCTCGGTGGACTTCGGCCAGGGCGGCGCGGCCACCGGCGACCTCAGGACGGTCACCGTCAAGGACTTCCGCGGCGGCCCCGCGGGCTGGTCCCTGACCGGCAAGGTCACCGACTTCACCGGACCCGGCGGCGCCATCGGCGCCGGGAAGCTGAGCTGGACCCCGGCCTGCACCACCAAGGCCGGCAGCCCCAGCACCTGCGTCCCGGGCACGGCCGGACCGTTGGGCGGCGGCGGCGCGACCCTCGCGTCGACGCCGAACGGTGCGGTCACCGGCGGCGAGTTCACCGTCGACGCCGGACTCTCCCTGGACGTCCCGGCGTTCACGGCACCCGGCGCGTACTCCGGTCTGCTCACGCTGACCCTCACGTGACCGACGCACACCCAGCGGGCCGGGCGCGCACCCGGTCGGCCCGCCTTCGACCCCGGGAGTCCCGCACCGTGCGCACGCTCTACGCGATCCTCGTCGGCGCCCTCCTCGTCCTCCTCGGCGCGCCGACCGCCCACGCGGCCGAGAACGGCGAATGGGCGGTCTTCCCCGCCGCCTCCGAGCTCGGCAGCCGGCCGTACTTCTACCTCTCCGCCGATGCCGGCGGCACGGTCACCGACCGGGTGACCGTCAGCAACAAGACCGCCGCCCCGCTGACCTTCCGCCTCTACGGCGCCGACGCCTACAACACCGCGCGCGACGGAGGCTTCGCCGTCCGCACCCGCGAGGAGAAGCAGACTGGCGCCGGGGCCTGGATCAGGCTCTCCCACGACCGCGTCACCGTCCCCGCCCGCAGCTGGGTGACCGTGCCCTTCACCCTCGCCGTCCCCGCCGACGCCGAGCCCGGCGACCACCCCGGGGCCGTCGTCGCCCTCGACGAGCGCATCGCCTCCGGCGGCGGCTCCGTCGCGGTCGGCGTGCAGCGCGCCGTCGGCGCCCGCGTGTACCTGCGGGTCAACGGGCCCACCGTCCCCGCGCTCAGCGTCGAGGACGTCACCCTCGACCAGGACCGGCCCGTCGTCCCCGGCACCCGCGAGAGCAGCGCGCTCGTCTCGTACACGCTGCACAACCGTGGCAACGTCACCCTCAACCCGCGGGTCGCGCTGCGTGCCGAGGGCGTCTTCGGGCGGACCCTGCTCGACCGGGACCTCGCGCGGATCCCGGCCGAACTGCTGCCCCGGCAGAAGATCCGGCTCACCGAGCGCTGGACGGACGCGCCCCAGTTCGACTGGGGGCAGGTCACCCTCACGGCCACCGCCAAGGACGTGCGGGAGTCGGCGCACGCGTCGTTCCTGGCGCTGCCGTGGCTGGTCGGCGTCGTGCTGCTCGTCCTCGGCACCGGAGCGGGCGGCTGGGCACTGCTGCGCCGGCGCAGGGCGGCCGCCGGGCACTGAGTACGTCCCGGCCCCGCGCATCGGGGACAATGGCCCCCATGAGCGCTCGCACTCCTGAAACCGAAGCCGTCCACCGGGCCGGCTTCGCCTGCTTCGTCGGCCGCCCCAACGCGGGCAAGTCCACCCTCACGAACGCTCTGGTCGGTCAGAAGGTGGCCATCACCTCGAACCGGCCGCAGACCACCCGGCACACCGTGCGCGGCATCGTGCACCGGCCGGACGCGCAGCTGATCCTGGTCGACACGCCGGGGCTCCACAAGCCGCGCACGCTGCTCGGCGAGCGGCTCAACGACGTCGTGCGCACGACGTGGGCCGAGGTCGACGTGATCGGCTTCTGCCTGCCCGCCGACCAGAAGCTCGGCCCCGGCGACCGGTACATCGCCAAGGAGCTCGCCGGGATCAAGAAGACCCCCAAGGTCGCGATCGTCACCAAGACCGACCTGGTCGACTCCAAGACCCTCGCCGAGCAGCTCATCGCGATCGACCAGCTCGGCAGGGAGCTGGGCATCGAGTGGGCGCAGATCGTGCCGGTCTCGGCCGTCGGCGACAAGCAGGTGCAGCTCGTCGCGGATCTGCTGGTCCCGCTGCTGCCGGAGTCCCCGCCGCTGTACCCGGAGGGCGACCTCACCGACGAGCCCGAGCAGGTCATGGTCGCGGAGCTGATCCGCGAGGCCGCGCTCGAGGGCGTACGGGACGAGCTGCCGCACTCGATCGCCGTGGTCGTCGAGGAGATGCTGCCCCGCGAGGGCCGTCCGGCGGACCGGCCGCTGCTCGACATCCACGCGAACGTCTACATCGAGCGCCCCAGCCAGAAGGGGATCATCATCGGCCCGAAGGGCAGCCGCCTGAAGGAGGTCGGGATGAAGTCCCGCAAGCACATCGAGGCGCTGCTCGGCACCCCGGTCTTCCTCGACCTCCATGTGAAGGTCGCCAAGGACTGGCAGCGCGACCCGAAGCAGCTGCGGAGGCTCGGCTTCTAGCCCGGCGTCGAGAAGGGGTCCCCGAAGCAGCTGCGACGGCCGGGGGGCCGAGGCCCCTGGCCCTCAGGCCCCCTCTTTGAGGATCAGCCGGATCAGCTCGCGCTGGTCGTCCGTGAGGTGGGGGTCCTGGAGGCTCACCGAGCGGCCGTCGACCGTGATCTCGTAGGCGAAGCCGTCCGGGACCACGCGGGGCGGGTTCGCCTCGGCGTGCGGGGTCAGGGCCCGGTGGGCCAGGGCCTCGACGTGCGTGGCGTCGGGCCGGTCCGCGGTGTCGAGCTCGGCGTACCGCTCGATCCCCGCGAACCCGCCCGTCCGACGTACCTGGATGCGCATGGGTTACTGGGTACCCACACCCACCTGGGACCACGCCTTCACCACGGCCTCGTGCTCCTCGCCCAGGCCGTACCGGTCCGCGGCCGCCTTCACCGTGGCCTTCGCGAAGTCCTTGAACTTCGCGTCGGGCTCCAGGACGCCGGCCGTCATCACGTCGTACCAGATCTGCCCGGCCCGCTCCCAGGCGTGGCCGCCCAGCGCGGTGGCCGCCAGGTAGAAGGCGTGGTTCGGGATGCCGGAGTTGATGTGCACCCCGCCGTTGTCGCGGCCGGTGTTCACGTACTCGTCCATCGTCGCCGGCTGCGGGTCCTTGCCGAGGACGTCGTCGTCGTACGCGGTGCCCGGGGCCTTCATCGAGCGCAGCGCCTCGCCCTGCACGTTCTCGTGCAGCAGACCGGCGCCGATCAGCCAGTCCGCCTGGTCGGCGGTCTGCCCGAGGGCGTACTGCTTGACCAGGGAGCCGAAGACGTCCGAGACGGACTCGTTGAGCGCGCCCGGCTGGCCGTAGTAGGTGAGGTTGACGGTGTACTGGGTGAAGCCGTGGGCCAGCTCGTGGCCGATGACGTCGACCGGCAGGGTGAAGTCGAGGAAGATCTCCCCGTCCCCGTCGCCGAACACCATCTGCTGCCCGTCCCAGAAGGCGTTGCCGTAGTCGCGGTCGTAGTGGACGGTCGCGACCAGGGGCAGCCCGGAGCCGTCGATCGAGTCGCGTCCGTACGCGGCGTGGAAGAGTTCGAACGTGGCACCGAGACCGCCGTACGCGCGGTTGACGGTGGCGTCCTGGGTGGCGTCGGCGCCCTCGGCGCGGACCAGCCGGCCCGGCAGCTCGGTGCCGTTCTCCGCGTCGTGCACGCTGCGGTTCGGGCCGCCGGCCTCCGCTCCGGCGGCCACGGACGGAGCGCCCAGGGCGGTGAGCAGGCCACGCGCCTGGCGCAGCGAGGCGTCGGCGACGAGGGTGCGGCGCGCGGCCGCCGAGACCGCCGGGTTCTCGGCCCGGGCGAGCCGGTCGAGCAGATGCGGCGGCACGATCGTGCAGAACACGGGAGGCACGGCGCGCACGGGGTGTGTGGGGTGAAGGGAATCCATGCCGCGAGAGTGGCACTGTGTCACTCCAGTGTCACTACCTGCGACCATGATTGCCGAAATGGAGTGATGAGCCACATTTCAGCCTTGACTCCGGCACTGTCCCGCATACTGAAACGGGACGTCCGCCTCCGCCGGGCCTGGGCTATGGTTCAGCACATCATGCGTTTCGGGCTGCTTCTTCTTAGTTGCCGCGGCGAGGGCCTGTAGTCGTAGGCCGACCCCCTCCCCGCGGGACCTGGTGTTGCGTTCGACAGTCGGCCTCCCCCAAGTGCTCGGCTTCGCTCGAGCAGGGGGGACCCCCACTCCCGCAGCACCCCGAGGAGCCCAACGCAATGTCCCAGTCTCCGTTCGTCAGCCGGCCGACGCCCGTCACCAACGCGACGCACCTGCAGCAGCCGTCCGGGATGCCCGTTCACAAGTACGGGCAGTACGAGGCCGTCGAGATCCCCGACCGCACCTGGCCGGAGCAGCGCATCACCAAGGCGCCCCGCTGGCTCTCCACGGACCTGCGTGACGGCAACCAGGCGCTGATCGACCCCATGAGCCCCGCGCGCAAGCGCGAGATGTTCGATCTGCTGGTCCGGATGGGCTACAAGGAGATCGAGGTCGGCTTCCCGTCCTCCGGCGAGACCGACTTCGCGTTCGTCCGCTCCATCATCGAAGAGGGCGCGATCCCGGACGACGTCACCATCTCCGTACTGACCCAGGCGCGCGAGGACCTGATCGAGCGGACCGTGGAGTCCGTGGTCGGCGCCAAGCGCGCCACCGTCCACCTGTACAACGCCACCGCGCCGACCTTCCGCCGGGTGGTGTTCCGCGGCTCCAAGGACGACATCAAGCAGATCGCCGTCGACGGCACCCGCCTGGTGATGGAGTACGCCGAGAAGCTGCTGGGCCCGGAGACGACCTTCGGCTACCAGTACAGCCCGGAGATCTTCACCGACACCGAGCTGGACTTCGCGCTGGAGGTCTGCGAGGCGGTCTGCGACGTGTGGCAGCCCGGCCCCGGCCGCGAGATCATCCTGAACCTGCCCGCCACCGTGGAGCGTTCGACGCCGTCCACGCACGCGGACCGCTTCGAGTGGATGTCCCGCAACCTGACCCGCCGCGCGCACGTGTGTCTGTCCGTGCACCCGCACAACGACCGCGGCACCGCCGTGGCCGCCGCCGAGCTGGCGATCATGGCCGGCGCGGACCGTATCGAGGGCTGCCTGTTCGGCCAGGGCGAGCGCACCGGCAACGTCGACCTGGTGACCCTGGGCATGAACCTGTTCAGCCAGGGCGTCGACCCGCAGATCGACTTCTCGCAGATCGACGAGATCCGCCGGACCAGCGAGTACTGCAACCAGATGGAGGTCCACCCGCGCCACCCCTACGCGGGCGACCTGGTCTACACGGCCTTCTCCGGCTCCCACCAGGACGCCATCAAGAAGGGCTTCGACGCCATGGAGGCCGACGCGGCCGCCCAGGGCAAGACGGTGGACGACATCGAGTGGGCGGTGCCCTACCTGCCGATCGACCCGAAGGACGTCGGCCGCTCCTACGAGGCCGTCATCCGGGTCAACTCGCAGTCCGGCAAGGGCGGTATCGCGTACGTCCTGAAGAACGACCACAAGCTGGACCTGCCGCGCCGGATGCAGATCGAGTTCTCGCGGATCATCCAGGCCAAGACCGACGCCGAGGGCGGCGAGGTCACGCCGAAGGAGATCTGGACCGTCTTCCAGGACGAGTACCTGCCGAACCCGGACAACGCGTGGGGGCGCATCCAGCTGCGCTCCGGCCAGTCCACCTCCGACACCGACGGCACCGACACCCTGAAGGTGGAGGCGGTCGTGGACGGCGTCGAGACGGTGCTGAGCGGTTCCGGCAACGGTCCGATCTCGGCCTTCTTCGCCGCGCTGCAGGCGATCGGCGTGGACGCCCGCCTGCTGGACTACCAGGAGCACACGATGAGCGAGGGCGCGTCCGCGCAGGCCGCCTCGTACATCGAGTGCGCCATCGACGGCAAGGTCCTGTGGGGCATCGGCATCGACGCCAACACCACGCGCGCCTCGCTGAAGGCCGTGGTCTCGGCGGTGAACCGCTCCGCGCGCTGACGTCCGCTTACGCCGCGCCGGGCGCCCCGGGTCCTTCGTACGAGGGATCCGGGGCGCTGGCGTTTCGCTCCGCTTCGTTCCGTGTTCTCCTCGTGGCGGGTCTCGGCCATCTCGGTGGCGAACTGGTGACGAGGTGCTGACGTCGCATCACGGATGTGGCTAACATCACGCCCACGCGGCAATGTTGCTGAAACACGACGGAGGTGCCGGCGTGCGCTCACTTCGAGATGGTCAGGGGCGAAAAGTGCGCGTCTGCGGCATTCGCACCTCGTGGAACACGGTGGGGGACGGCGAGTTCTTCTGTCCCGAATGCGGCGGTGACCGCAACTACCGCCGCCGTACCGGCCGTCGGCGCTTCGCGGTCCTCGGTGTGCCGCTGCTGCCGCGCGGCTTCGCCGGGCCGGTCGTCGAATGCGCGGCCTGTCAGGGCCACTTCGGCACGGACGTCCTCGACCATCCGACGACCTCCCGCTTCTCCGCGATGCTGCGGGACGCGGTGCACACGGTCGCCCTGGCGGTCCTCGCGGCCGGCGGCACCTCCTCGCGCACGGCCGTGGACACGGCGGTCTCGGCGGTCCGGGCGGCCGGCTTCGACGGCTGTACGGGCGTCCAGCTGACCGACCTCGTCGAGGCGCTGGCCGCCGACACCGGGCGCTTCATCCCGGCGGACTCCAGCGCCTGCGGGGCCGCGCTCGCGATCGAGCTGCACGAGGCGCTGGAGCCGCTCTCCCCGCACCTGGCCCCGGCCGGACGCGAGTCGATCCTGCTGCAGGGCGCGCGGATCGCGCTCGCGGACGGCCCGTACACCGCGTCCGAGCGGGACGTGCTGGCCACGGTCGGCATGGCGCTCTCGCTGGAGTCGGACGACGTGACCCGGCTGATGACGGAGGCGCGCACCCCGCTGTAGGCGGGAGCGGGCGGAAACGACCGGACGCCGGGCAGGTGCCCGGCGTCTGCGGTGTCTCGGTGGTGGTGCTCAGTCGACCTCGTCCAGGAACGTGACCTGGTTCGTTCCCTCGATGACGCCGCCCTGCCGCCAGGCGGCCTCCAGCTGCGGTGACGGGAAGTGCCTGCGGACCTGCTCGACGTCCTCGAAGCGGAACAGGATGACGGCCTCGTCGGGGTCGGCGGTGTTCCGGGTGACGAGGACCGTCTCCAGGCCGAGGCCCTTGCGCTGCTCGGCGAGGGACTCGAACGCCTCGCGCCAGCGGCTGTAGTCGGCGAACTTCTGACGGATCAGTAAATAGGCCATGCGGCGGATGATAGGGGCGGGACGGGACCCCCGACACCCCGCATGCCGGAAACGGCGGGGCCGGGCGTCGTACGTACGACGCCCGGCCCCGCCCCCGCGACTACTGCTGCGGCGTGACCGCGTTGCTGGCGCGGAGCATGTCCTCGCGCTCCACGATCTTCACGCGCTCGCGGCCCTGCGGCTCGCCCAGGGCCTTCTCGGCGGCGTCCAGGGCGTACCAGCCCTCCCATGTCGTGTACGTGAGGCCCTTCTCGGCCAGGAACGCGGGGACCGCGTCCGGCTCCGGCGAGGCGGGCGCGAGCAGCCGGCCGTTCGCGTGGTCGTCGAGCAGGTTCGCCACGGTCTCGTTGGCGTCGCCCTTGGTGTGGCCGATCAGGCCGACCGGGCCGCGGCGGATCCAGCCGGTGACGTACGTGGACGCCATGTGCTCGCCGCTCTCCAGCATCACGCGGCCGCCGGCGTCCGGGACGGTGCCGGTGGCGGTGTCCCAGGGCAGCTTCGGCAGCTCGTCGGAGAGGTAGCCGACGGCGCGGTACACGGCCTGGACGTCCCAGTCGGTGGTCGCGCCTGTGCCCTTCACGTTGCCGGTGCCGTCGAGCTCGGTGCGCTCGGTGCGCAGACCGACGACCTTGCCGTCCTCGCCGAGGATCTCGACGGGGGACTCGAAGAAGTGCAGGAAGAGCTTGTGCGGGCGGTCGCCGACGTCGCGGATCGCCCAGTTCTCCAGGGTCTTGGCGACCATGTCGGTCTGCTTGTTCTTGCGCCGCTCGGCGATCGAGCCCTCGTCGTAGTCGATGTCCTCGGGGTTGACGATGACCTCGATGTTGGGGGAGTGGTCGAGCTCGCGCAGCTCCATCGGCGAGAACTTCGCCTGCGCCGGGCCGCGGCGGCCGAAGACGTGGATCTCCACGGCCTTGTTCGCCTTCAGGCCGTCGTGGACGTTCGCCGGGATCTCGGTCGGCAGCAGCTCGTCGGCCGTCTTGGCGAGGATCCGGGCGATGTCCAGGGCCACGTTGCCGACGCCGAGGACGGCGACCTTCTCGGCCTCCAGCTCCCAGGTGCGCGGCACGTCCGGGTGGCCGTCGTACCAGGACGCGAAGTCGGCCGCGCCGAAGGAGCCGTCCAGCTCGACGCCGGGGATCTTCAGCTCGCGGTCGAACATCGCGCCGGTCGAGAAGACCACCGCGTCGTAGAACGTGCGCAGGTCGTCGAGCTGCACGTCCTTGCCGTAGTCGACGTTGCCGAAGAGCCGCACCTGCGGCTTGTCGAGCACCTGGTGCAGGGCGGTGATGATGCCCTTGATGCGCGGGTGGTCCGGCGCCACGCCGTACCGGATCAGACCGAAGGGGGCCGGCATCCGCTCGAAGATGTCGATCGACACGCCCGGCTCGGCGGCGGCCTCGGACTTCAGCAGCGCATCAGCGGCGTAGATGCCGGCAGGACCGGCACCGACGATCGCGACCCGGAGAGGTCGGGGCATGTCAGGTTCCCTTCGCAAAACGAAATGTCGGAGAGATCACCGACGCTTAGGTCACCCTAATTAATCCGCCGAACGGGTGGGTACCCGCCCCCGGTCTATGACCTCATAAGGCGGACTTATGGGTTCCATAAGTGGATGCGAGGGAGGGGTCGCAGAAACCTAACCCGTGAAGGCGTCGAGCGCGTAGCCGCCGGCGCCGACGAGGCAGGCGATGCCGAAGGCGGCGACGGCCAGGCTCAGGACGCCCTGGACGGCCGTGGCGGCGGCCGGCTGGTGGACGACCGCGCTGCCGGGGTTTCGGGGGTCGTACGAGACCCGGACGGTCGGCTTCGGCTTGCTGCGGACGGGGTGGGTCGCGCCGGTGGAGTCCGTGTAGGCGTACGTGGTCCGGCCGTCGAGGACGACCTCCCGCGCGGTGGCGGCCATCCCGTGGCGCCGGAGGTGCAGGTGCGTCCGGGTCAGGTACAGCCCGACTCCGCCGAACGCGGTCAGCACCGCGCCGAGCGCGCCGAGGAACAGGATCGCGAGGCCGACCGCCACTCCGCCGGCGATCCCCGCGGCCACGGCCGGCGCGAGGAGGGCGAGGCCGAGGCCGGCGGACCACCGCTTGAAGCGGGTGAGGGCCGTGCCCGGCTCCCCGCCCGGCCGCGGCAGGGCGGCGTTCACCGTGTCCGCGAAGACGGTGGCGGCGGCCGCGTCCACGCCCACGACCCGGTAGACCGACGGTTCGACCTCCGCCGGCGCCGTCAGCTCGACGGCGATGCCGCGCTGTTCGGCGTGGACGCGCGCGACGGCGCCGAAGGGTATGCGGAGTTCGCGGTCGGGGTGAGTGAGGACCAGTTCCCGGCCTTCGGCGCGGAGTTCGGCGCCGTCGGTGCCGCGGAGGTGGGGGAGGGGGGACGTGAGGGGCATGCGGGTCAGCCTAGAAGGCGGGCAGCACGAGCTGGTACGTCCCGTAGTCGAGGAGACCCGCGAAGGCGGCGACGACCACACACACGATCACCGTGAGGACCCGGTCGCCCGTCCCGGAGCAGATGATGGCGTATGCGGGGTCGCGCGGGTGGTAGGCGATCCGGACGGTCTTGCCCTTGTTGTGACCGAGGATGCGGCGGGTCACGCCGTCGGTGCTGGTGAAGGCGTGGGCGGTGTCACCGTGGTCCTCCCGGAAGATCTGCCGCCCGTCCACGGTGATGCCGTAGCGGGGCAGGTACCACTCCCGCCACACCATCAGCGCCGTCATCACGGCGAAGTGGGTGAGCCGCACGCCGGCCGCCCCCAGCAGCAGCGTGGCGATGGCCCGGCCCCAGTCCCCGTCGATCAGCCCGACGACGACGGCGAGGACCGCGACGGCGGCGAAGCCGGTGTACATCAGCCACGCGCCCTTGGACGGCATTCCGACCCGTACGTCGTTCTCGTCCGCGTCCTCCTCCTCGTCGTCATCGATGACCAGACTGCGGGTGACGACGAGTGCCGAGCCGTCGGCCGGCTCCCCGTCCGCGGCGCGTTCGGGCAGGGCGGCGTTCACCGCGTCGGCGAAGACGCCTGCGGCGGCCGCGCTGACGTCGGTGACGCGGTACACCGTCGGCTCGGCCCCGACCGGAGCGGTCAGCTCCACCGCGAGTTCGCGCCGCTCGGCGTGGACGCGCGCGATCGCGGTGAGCGGTATGCGCAGCTCGGCGTCCGGGCGCCGGAGCAGCAGCTCCTCGCCGACGGAGCGGAGTTCGGTGCCCTGGTCTCCCCGGAGGACGGGGACGGACGAAGAGATCGACATGCGCGTGATCGTAAGGCGCGAAGTCCACGATGGTGAAGGGGATATGGGGGTTTCGAAGGGGTCCTGTGGTGTCGTACCGTCCGTCTGTGACCGCTGTGATGACCGTGCTTCTCCTGGCCCTTGTCGTTTCCGTGGCCTTCTGTGGCTTCGGCCTGATGCTGATGAATGGAGAAGGGTCCGAGCTCAAGAAGATGACGGAGCTGTACGAAACCGGCGTCGAGGTGCGGGCGGAACTCGTGAGCCTGGTGCCCTTCGGCAAGGACGGCTACGCGAGCGCCACCTACGTGTGGCAGTCCCCGGACGGCTCCGGCCGGCTCAACAAGGGCGCGAACGTGGGCCCCGCCCACAAGGTGGGCGAGCGGTACCCGCTGGTCTTCGACCCGCAGAACACGAAGCGCGTGCACCTCGGGACGAAGGTGGCGGTCCGCCGCGAGCGCAAGCGCCGCCAGGGGTACGTGCGCGACGCGCAGCGGATGGCGCTCCTCGCCTTCGCGGCGGGCACGCTGGCGACGGTGGGGATGATCGTCAGCCCCTGACCCCGCACGCTCCCCGCACGTCAGCTCCCGAAGGCGGGGAGCGCGAGTTCGAACACCCCGTAGCCGAGGAGCGCGGCGACGGCGGCGATGACCAGGAACATGGTCAGATCGCTTCTCAGCATCTTCCACGGCACGCAGAGCACCGCCTTCTGCGGCTTCCCCGCGGGGTAGGAGACCCGGACGGGCGTCTGCGTGCTGCTGCCGCGGATGTGATGCGTCACCCCGTCGGTGTCCGTGTACGCGAGCTTGGTCGAGCCGTTCCGGTAGACGTTTCTCGCGTCCACGGTGACGCCGTACCGGGGCAGGTACCAGGACACCCAGGTCGCCGCGATGCCCGCCAGGGCGGGGTGCGCGACCACCGCGGTGGCCTGCCCGAGCAGCAGCGTCGCGATCCCGCGGCTCCAGCTCTGGTCGGCCACCCCGACGACGACGGCGAGGACCGCCGCCACGGCGCAGAGGATGTGGCGCACCCACGTCTGCGTGCCGAAGAGGGTGCGGTCCTCGTCGTCCTCGTCCTCCTCCTCGTCGATGTCGGCGGCGGACCGCAGGATGCGGGTGACGACGAGCGTGGAGCCGTCGATCGCCTCCTCGCCTTCGGCCCGCTCGGGCAGCGCGGCGTTGACCACCTCGGCGAAGAGGGTCGCCGCCGCCGCGCTCACGTCCTTGATCCGGTACGTGACCGGCTCGACGCCCGCCGGGGCCGTCAACTCGATCGTGACGTCCCGCCGTTCGGCGCGCACGCGCGCGATCGCGGCGAACGGGACACGCAGCTCGTCCTCCCGGCGGTGCAGCAACAGGTCGGCACCGTCGGCGCGGAGCTCGGTGCCCCGTTCGCCCTGAAGGACGGGTACGGGCGGAGTGATCGACATGGGCGAGATCGTAGGCGCGAAGTCCACGCAGGTGAAGGGGATATGGGGGTTTCGGGTGGGACCTGAGATGCCGTACGGTCCGCCTGTGATCCTGGTGACTCTGGTGCTCGTATGTTTCCTCTTCGCGTCCGTGGCCGGCGTGTTCTTCGGCCCGCTGATGATCAAGGGCGAGGGGGCCCTACTGGCGAAGGTGAAGGACCTGGCCGAATCCGGCATCGAGGTCGAGGCGCGCATGCTCAACCGGATGCGGGTCGGCAATCGGGGCTACGTGGAAGCCCTGTTCGAGTTCGACACCCCGAACGGCGCGGTCCGGCACCAGACGGGGGAGTCGGTCAGCCCCGCGATGGTGGTCGGCGACCTGTACCCCGTGGTCTACCACCCCGACGACGTGCGGTTCGTGAAGGTGGGGACGATGGCGACGGTCCGCAGGGAGGTCCGGTACCGCCGGCGCGGCGTGCGGGGCGCGAAGCGGCTGATACTCGTGTCGCTCTTGACGGGCGCGCTGGCGACGGCGGGCCTGATCCTCAGCCCCGCCTGACCCCCGCGACGAATGCCGCCCAGGCGGCGGGGGCGATGAGGAGGACGTCGCCGTGGGGGGTCTTGGAGTCCCGGACGGGGACGACGTGGTCGAGGCCGGCGGCGACTTCGATGCAGTTGCCGCCCTCGCCGTTGCTGTAGGAGCTCTTGAACCAGCGGGCGTTCGTCAGGTCGTACTCGCGCATCGTCTGTAGTCCTCAGCAGCCGATTCGATCAGGGCCAGGGAAGCCTCCGGCGTCAACGCGGCGACCCTGAGCAGATCGTAGGCGCGCTGGGCCCGCTTCACCATCGCCGGATCGTCGAGCAGGGTTCCCGAAAACGCCGTCTCTGTATAGGCGGTTGGCGGCGCGTCCTCGAACTCCATGAGCCTCAGCGAGCCCTCCATGGCGGCGTGGGCCCCCGCGGAGCGCGGGATCACCGTCACCAGCACCGCGCGCCGTCGCGCCAGCGCGGCCACGTGCTCCAGCTGCTCGGCCATGACGGCCTCGCCGCCCACTGCGACCCGCAGCACGTTCTCGTGCAGGGTCACCCAATACTCGGGCCTTGTAGCGTCCGCGAGGACCGCGGCTCGTTCCAGTCGCGACGAGACTTTCTCGTCCACGTACTCCTCGCTCACGAATGGGTTCGCGGCGATCGTCACCGCCTCTGCGTACGCCGCCGTCTGCAGCAGGCCCGGCACGACCGTCGGCGCGAACTCGCAGAGCTTCGTCGCCAGCCGCTCCAGCTCTGCCACAGGCGCGAAATACTCCGCGTACGGCGACTTCACGATCAGCTTTCGACACAACCGCTCGAAAAAACCGTCGGTTTGCAGCACCTCGTCGATCCGCTGCGCCACATCCAACTGCGGCTTTCTAATCGCCTGTTCGAACTGGCCGATGTAACCCCCCGAGACGAACACCCGTCTCCCCAGTTCCCCCTGCGTCAGTCCCGCGGCCTCTCGTCGCCGCTTCAGCTCCGCGCCGAAGAACTCCCAGGCGTCCTGACGTGTGCCTTTGGCCATGGATTAACTCCCCTGCCCTACGCATTACTTGTAGCGACCGTGAGTCTCCCGATTCTACGGAACCGGCCCCACGCTGAATGCGGAAAGCAGGAAATGGATTCGGAAAGGGACCCCCGGTGCAGGAACAGAGCAAGAAGCGATCGTCGGAGTCCGTCCTCGAGGCGAAGGAGGTGATCGAGGAATTGCGCACGGCGCTGGAACGCAATGGAATCGTGCTGCCCTCCCTCGGACCGGACGCACTGTTCCTCGCCGCCGCGTACTCGGGGTCGCTCGTCGAACTGGGGCGCTGCACGGTGGAGACCGCCCGGAGGCTGGCCGCCGTGCTGCCGGAGGAAGGAGGTCGGTGAGGATGAGCCTGCCCATCGGGGCGTACGTCGTCGAGATCCGTACCGGACGGGTCGGGACGGTCATGGGGCACGTGGGGCCGTACCTCCAGCTGCGGCCGCTGGGAGGCGGCCGGGAGTGGGACGTGGAGCCGGAGGGCGTCCGTGTCGCGACGGCGGCCGAGCGGCTGCGCGCCGCGACCGCGCATGCGAACGCGCGGAGCCGGGGCGAGGTGCCGTGAGCCGGGTCAGCCGTACCAGGTGATGTTGCAGATGTAGACGCATGTGTGGCGTGGCACGGCCAGGAAGCTGATGAAGCCGCGTCCGCCGAGGATGTCGAACTCGCGAAGTCAGCCCTCGCGACCGATCGGACGGCCGATCCGGGTCGCCTCGTCGCCGAGCGCGGCCAGTTCGGTGGCGAGGCGTTCCACTTCCGCGACGACGCCGACCGGCAGGCCGTCGGTGATGTACTCCTGGCTCGGGTTGTAGTCCCAGGACCAGTCGGTCACAGTCCGGCCTCGGCTTCCGCGGTCTCTCGGATCCGGCGGATCTCGTCGATCGCGTCCGTGGGGTCCACGTCACCCGCGTCCACGATCCGCTCCAGCTCCCGCAGGCGCGCTGCTCGCTGCGGGATCCGCTCGATCGCCACGAACACGGCCCACGAGTGCACGAAGGCGCGCAGTGGAGCGAGACTCTGCGTCTGCTGCGCGTTCGTCGTGGCCTCGAACAGATGCTGCGTGAGAGCGGGGACGCGGCTGGGTGCGATCCGGGCCACCGCGGCGCGCAGGGCGTCGGGGGTGAGCTCGGGGAAGGGGATCAACGGTCCGTAAGGGCCGTCGGGCTGCGCACTCACAGAGGCCTCCGGTGCGGATGGGGCTGGTCCTCGTACCGTACCGGGCGCCGCTCTCCAGAGGGGTCGAACCAGTGGGGCGGGGACGGTCCGGGTGGGCCCGGCCGTACGGAACAATGGGGCCATGAGTCTGTTCCGCGACGACGGCATCGTGCTGCGCACCCAGAAGCTGGGTGAAGCGGACCGCATCATCACCCTGCTCACGCGCGGTCACGGGCGCGTACGCGCCGTCGCGCGCGGGGTGCGGCGGACGAAGTCGAAGTTCGGGGCCCGGCTGGAGCCGTTCTCGCACGTGGACGTGCAGTTCTTCGCACGCGGCAGCGACCTGGTCGGCAGGGGGCTGCCGCTGTGCACGCAGAGCGAGACCATCGCCGCCTACGGCAGCGGGATCGTGACCGACTACGCGCGGTACACCGCCGGCACGGCCATGCTGGAGACGGCCGAGCGGTTCACCGAGAACGAGGGCGAGCCGGCGGTGCAGCAGTACCTGCTGCTCGTCGGCGGGCTGCGGACGCTCGCCAACGGCGAGCACGCGCCGCATCTGGTCCTCGACGCGTTCCTTCTGCGCTCCCTCGCCGTGAACGGCTACGCGCCCAGCTTCGGCGACTGCGCGAAGTGCGGCATCCACGGACCGAACCGGTTCTTCTCGGTCGCCGCGGGCGGTGTGGTCTGCGGCGACTGCAAGGCGCCCGGCAGCGTCGTACCCTCTGCGGAGGCCATCGGCCTGCTCGGCGCGCTGCTCACCGGCGACTGGGCGACGGCGGACGCGTGCGAGCCGCGTCACGTCAGGGAGGGCAGCGGACTCGTGTCCGCCTATCTGCACTGGCACCTGGAGCGCGGCCTGCGTTCCCTGCGGTACGTAGAGAAAAGCTAGCTAGGAGATCCAACGTCATGGCCATCGCACGACGCGGCATCCTCGGACGGCAGCGCCGGGAGTACAAGATCCCCGAGCCGCACCCGTCGGGCGCGCGCCCGCCGAAGCTCCCCGGCGAGCTGGTCCCGAACCACGTGGCCTGCGTGATGGACGGCAACGGGCGCTGGGCGAAGGAGCGCGGGCTGCCGCGCACCGAGGGGCACAAGGTCGGCGAGGGCGTCGTGCTCGACGTGCTCAAGGGCTGCCTGGAGATGGGCGTGAAGAACCTCTCCCTCTACGCCTTCTCCACCGAGAACTGGAAGCGCTCGCCCGAGGAGGTGCGCTTCCTGATGAACTTCAACCGGGACGTGATCCGTCGCCGCCGCGACGAGATGGACGAGCTCGGGATCCGGATCCGCTGGGTGGGGCGGATGCCGAAGATGTGGAAGTCGGTCGTCCAGGAGCTCCAGGTCGCGCAGGAGCAGACCAAGGACAACGACGCCATGACGCTGTACTTCTGCGTCAACTACGGCGGGCGGGCCGAGGTCGCGGACGCGGCCAAGAAGATCGCCGAGGACGTCGCGGCCGGGCGGCTCGACCCGTCGAAGGTCAACGAGAAGACCTTCCAGAAGTACCTGTACTACCCGGACATGCCGGACGTCGACCTGTTCCTGCGGCCCAGCGGCGAGCAGCGCACCTCGAACTACCTGATCTGGCAGAGCAGCTACGCCGAGATGATCTTCCAGGACGTGCTGTGGCCGGACTTCGACCGGCGCGACCTGTGGCGGGCCTGCGTCGAGTACGCCTCGCGCGACCGCCGCTTCGGCGGGGTGGACCCGGCGGACATGGCGGTCCTGGAGAAGGCGCCGCGGGCGTGACGGGGGTGGGGGGAACCGAGATACGGGACCGCGTGGAGCTGGCGTACGAGCCGGTGCTCGCGGACTCGGTGGGCGCGATCCGCGCCCGGGGCAAGGCCACGCCGGCCGCGCGACTGCAGAACGGCGTGCTGCTCGCCAGTGCCGCGCTCTGCGCCTACGGGATGGTCACGAGCTTCGACGGGCCGGGCGGTCGGCCCGCCTACGGGTCGATCTTCGTGTGCCTGCTCGCGCTGCTGTTCATCCTGAGCCTCACGGTGCTGGTGCCCAAGCTGCAGGGCCAGCAGGTGCACCGGCTGTACGCCTCCCAGGGCGAGTTCCGGGTCGTCGTGGACGACGCGACCGGGGTGACCCTGATGGCACGGGACATCGAGATGACGTACCGGTGGCCGCTGATGGGCCGGTACACGGAGACCGACGAGCTCTTCGTCGCGATGTCGCCCGACAAGTACGGGGTCGGCCTCGTCGTCCTCCCCAAGCGCGGCCTCGCCACCGCGGCGGACGTGGACCGGATGCGCGCGCTCCTGGACCGGCGTTCGCAGCGCGTCGGGCGCTGACCGTACGCGAAGGGGCCCGCACCGTCCGGTGCGGGCCCCTTCGCCGTGTGCCTACTTCGCCGCGCAGTCCGCGCAGGTGCCGAAGATCTCCACGGTGTGCGCCACGTTCACGTACCCGTGCTGGGACGCGATGGTCTCCGCCCACTGCTCCACCGCCGGGCCCTCCACCTCGACGGCCTTGCCGCAGACGCGGCAGACCAGGTGGTGGTGGTGCTCGTCGGACGAGCAGCGGCGGTAGACGGACTCGCCGTCGCTGGTGCGCAGCACGTCCACCTCGCCGGCCTCGGCCAGCGACTGGAGCGTGCGGTAGACCGTGGTGAGCCCGACCGAATCGCCGCGGTGCTTGAGCATGTCGTGCAGCTCCTGCGCGCTGCGGAACTCGTCCACCTCGTTCAGCGCCGCCGACACGGCGGCCCGCTGCCGGGTCGACCGGCCGCGGACGGGGGGTCCTGCCGTCGCCACAGGTGCCTCCTCACAAGTCGAATGCCGCTGCCATTCTGCCAGGCGGCTAGACCGTGACGTCGTCCGCGGACCTCCGCGTGCCCGGTACGGCCACGTCGCAGGCGGCGGCCGCGGTGGCGGCGGCCCGCCGGGCCCTGCGCCTGGCCAGCGGGGCGGCGAGCGCCGTGGTGACGACGAAGGCCCCGATCGCGTACAGCACGATCGTCGCGCCGGGGGAGACGTCCTGGTAGTACGTGGTGACGGTGCCGGCGAGGGTGACGCCGGTGCCGATCAGGACGGCGAGCACGAAGGTCGCGCGGAAGGACCGGGAGAGCTGCTGGGCGGCGGCGACCGGGACCACCATCAGGGCGCTGACCAGGAGCAGGCCGACGACCCGCATGGCGACGGTGACGGTGATCGCGGCGGTGACGGCGATCAGCAGGTTCAGGAAGCGCACCGGAAGGCCGGTGACCCGGGCGAACTCCTCGTCCTGGCTGACCGCGAACAGCTGCCGGCGCAGGCCCACGGTGACCAGGACGACGAAGGCGGCGAGCAGCGCGATCGCGGTGACGTCCTCCTCCGAGACCGTCGACAGCGAGCCGAAGAGGTACGACAGCAGGCTGGCGTTGGAGCCGTCGGCGAGGTCGATCAGGACCACACCGCCGGCCATGCCGCCGTAGAAGAGCAGGGACAGGGCGATGTCGCCGCGGGTGCGGCCGTACGCCCGGATCAGCTCCATGACGACCGCGCCGGCGATGGCGACGAGCGTGGCCGTCCACACGGGGCTGGTCGACATCAGGAAGCCGAGGCCGACACCGGTCATGGCGACGTGGCCGATGCCGTCGCCCATGAGCGCCTGGCGGCGCTGGACGAGGAAGATGCCGACGGCCGGGGCGGTGATGCCGACGAGGACGGCCGCGAGGAGCGCCCGTTGCATGAAGGCGGGCTCGAGGAATTCCATGATCAGCTCAGCAGTCCGGTGCGGAGCGGCTCGTCGGCCGCGTGGGGGTGGACGTGGTCGTGGCCGGGGAGCGCGTGCTGGCCGACGGCCTGCGGCGGCGGGCCGTCGTGCACGACGCAGCCGTCGCGCAGGACGACGGCGCGGTCGATCAGGGGCTCCAGGGGGCCGAGTTCGTGCAGGACGAGGAGGACGGACGAGCCGCGGGCGACCTGCTCGCGCAGGGTGTCGGCGAGGACCTCCTGGCTGGCCAGGTCGACGCCGGCCATCGGCTCGTCCATGATCAGCAACTCGGGCTCGGAGGCGAGGGCGCGGGCGATCAGCACGCGCTGGTGCTGGCCGCCGGAGAGGGCGGAGACGGAGTCCCTGGCGCGGTCGGCGAGGCCGACGAGGGCGATGGCCCGCTCGACGGCGGCCTTGTCGGCCCTGCCGAGGAAGCCGAACCTGCGGCGGGAGAGCCGGCCGGAGGCGACGACCTCGCGGATGGTGGCGGGGACTCCGCTGGCGGCGGTGGTCCGCTGGGGCACGTAGCCGACGCGGGCCCAGTCGCGGAACTTCCGCAGATCGGTGCCGAACAGCTCGACGGTGCCGCCGGTCAGCGGGACCTGGCCGATGACGGAGCGGACGGCGGTGGACTTGCCGGAGCCGTTGGCGCCGAGCAGGGCGACGACCTCGCCGCGGCCGACGGTGAGGTCGACGCCGCGCAGGACGGGGCGGGCGCCGAGGGCGGCGGTGGCGCCGCGGACGGATATGACGGGTGTCGGCGTCGCGCTCACGGGTGCCTCCTGCTGTGCTGTGCGTGGATCACTTCGCGCCGAGGGCCTTCTTCAGCGCGGTGAGGTTGGCCTGCATGACCTCGAAGTAGTCATCGCCCTTGGACCTGTCGGTGATTCCCTCCAGCGGGTCCAGGACGTCGGTCTTCAGACCGGTGTCCTTCGCGAGGGTCTTGGCGGTCTTGTCGCTGGCGAGGGTCTCGAAGAAGACGGTGGTGACCTTCTCCTGCTCTGCGGTGTCCTGGAGCTCCTTGATCCGGGCGGGGCTGGGCTCTGACTCGGGGTCGAGGCCCTGGATGCCCTCCTGGTCCAGGCCGTAGCGCTCGGCGAGGTAGCCGAAGGCGGAGTGGGTGGTGATGAACGTCTTGGTGGAGGTGGTCTTCAGCCCCTGCTCGAAGGCGGAGTCCAGTCCGCCGAGCTGCTTCACCAGGGCGTCGGTGTTCTTCTGGTAGTCGGCGGCATGGTCCGGGTCGGCCTTCTTCAGGGCCGCGCCGAAGCCCTTGGCGACCTCGGCGTACTTCACCGGGTCGAGCCAGACGTGGGGGTCGCCGCCGGCCTCGGAGCCGTGCTCGTCCGCGTGCCCGCCCTTGCCTTCTTCCGCGTGCTCC
This sequence comes from Streptomyces solicamelliae, assembly GCF_045348655.1. Classification (NCBI taxonomy): domain Bacteria; kingdom Bacillati; phylum Actinomycetota; class Actinomycetes; order Kitasatosporales; family Streptomycetaceae; genus Streptomyces; species Streptomyces solicamelliae. The sequence goes on along the minus strand of NZ_CP160404.1, from coordinate 2,208,067 downwards.
GCGTGCTCCTCGGCGGACTCGCCGCCGTGGTCGTGCTCCTCGGCGGTGCCGTGGTCCTCCAGCTCGGTGAGGGTGGCGGCGTCGACGGTGTGCTTCACCCCGGCCTGCTCGATGGCCTCGTCGACGGCGGGCTGGACACCCTTCAGGAAGAAGACGACGTCGGCTTCGGAGAGCTCGCCTATCTGGCTGGGCTTGAGCTCCAGGTCGTGCGGCTCGACGCCGGGCTTGGTGAGAGTCTGGACGGAGACGTGGTCCCCGCCGATCCTCTCGGCCAGGAACTGCATCGGGTAGAACGACGCCACCACGTCGAGCTTGCCGTCGCCGCCCTTGTCGGCGGCGTCGGAGGTGCCGCCGCAGGCGGAGAGGGAGACGAGGCCGAGCGCGACGGCTCCGGCGAGGGCGGTGGAGGGTATGAGGCGGCGTACGTTCATGACAGTCATTTTCAACAAAACTGGAAACGATTGTCAACAAAGCAGCTGAGCACACTCCGCGCCCCTCGGAACCCCCCTCCCGATTTGATCCGGGGGGTGCGCCCGCCGCTACCCTGAGGCATTCGCCCGCCCACCTTGTAGTGAAGAGAGCACCGTGGCCGCCGACAAGATCGACACCATCGTCAGCCTGAGCAAGCGCCGTGGCTTCGTCTACCCCTGCAGCGAGATCTACGGCGGCCAGCGCGCCGCCTGGGACTACGGACCGCTGGGTGTCGAGCTCAAGGAGAACATCAAGCGTCAGTGGTGGCGTTACATGGTCACCGCGCGCGAGGACGTCGTCGGCATCGACTCGTCCGTGATCCTGGCCACCGAGGTCTGGGAGGCCTCCGGTCACGTCGCCACCTTCACGGACCCGCTGACCGAGTGCACCTCCTGTCACAAGCGCTACCGCGCCGACCACCTGGAGGAGGCGTACGAGGAGAAGCACGGCCGCCTCCCCGCGAACGGCCTCGTCGACCTCAACTGCCCCAACTGCGGCAACAAGGGCACCTTCACCGAGCCGAAGCAGTTCTCCGGCCTGCTCTCCACCCACCTCGGCCCGACCCAGGACAGCGGCTCCGTCGCCTACCTGCGTCCCGAGACCGCCCAGGGCATCTTCACCAACTTCGCCCAGGTGCACACCACCTCGCGCAAGAAGGTCCCGTTCGGCATCGCGCAGATGGGCAAGTCCTTCCGGAACGAGATCACCCCGGGCAACTTCATCTTCCGCACCCGCGAGTTCGAGCAGATGGAGATGGAGTTCTTCGTCAAGCCGGGCGAGGACGAGACGTGGCACGAGTACTGGATGGAGCAGCGCTGGAACTGGTACACCGGCCTGGGTCTCCGTGAGGAGAACATGCGCTGGTTCGAGCACCCGCAGGAGAAGCTCTCCCACTACTCGAAGCGCACCGCCGACATCGAGTACCGCTTCCAGTTCGGCGGCAGCGAGTGGGGCGAGCTCGAGGGCGTCGCCAACCGCACCGACTACGACCTGAACGCGCACGCCAAGGCCTCCGGCGCCAACCTGACCTACCTGGACGCGGAGGGCGAGCGCTACACGCCGTACGTCATCGAGCCCGCCGCCGGCGTCGGCCGCACCATGCTGGCCTTCCTGCTCGACGCGTACAACGAGGACGAGGCCCCGAACGCCAAGGGCGTCATGGAGAAGCGCACCGTGCTGCGCCTCGACCACCGCCTGGCCCCGGTCAAGGTCGCCGTGCTCCCGCTGTCCCGCAACGCCCAGCTCTCCCCGAAGGCCAAGGGCCTCGCGGCGGACCTGCGGCAGAACTGGAACATCGAGTTCGACGACGCCGGCGCCATCGGCCGCCGTTACCGCCGCCAGGACGAGATCGGCACCCCGTTCTGCGTCACCGTCGACTTCGACACCCTCGACGACAACGCCGTGACCGTGCGCGAGCGCGACACCATGAAGCAGGAGCGCGTCTCCCTGGACCAGATCCAGGGCTACCTCGCCAGCCGCCTCCTCGGCTGCTGATTCCCGCCTGCAGAAACGAACGCCCCCGGTTCCGCACCTCGGAACCGGGGGCTTTCGCGTTGCCACTGCCGGGACTGCCGGGACTGCCGGGACTGCCGGGACTGCCGGGACTGCAGGGACTGCAGGGACTGCCAGGGTCGCCGGGAGTACCGGGCCTCAGGCGCGGAGCCCGCGCAGGAGCAGACCGACCACCGCGTCGAACTCGGCGTCCACCGTGGGCTTGCGCCACTCCGGCGCGTACGCAGGGTCGTGGAAGTGGGCGGTCGCGCTGAACAGCGCCCGGGCCGTGGCGTCCGGCTCGGGGGCGGTGAACTCGCCCTCCCGCACGCCCTCCTCGACCACCGTGCGGACCTGTCCGACCAGCACCTCCAGGTGCCGGTCGACCACGCCGCTGTTCTCGTCGATCAGCACGCTGTATGTGGCGAAGAGCTCCGGGTCGTCGCCGGCCTTGTGCCGCTTCGCCTCGAAGAGCGCCGCGAACCAGTCCTTCAGCTTCTCCGGCGCCGGCCGCCCCGCGGCGCCGGTCAGCTCCGCGAGCATGACCTCCGTACGCGACAGCCACCGCTCGGTCACCGCCTCGCGCAGCGCCGCCTTCGTACGGAAGTGGCGGTAGACGCTGCCGTGACTCACACCCAGCGCCCGGGCCACGTCCACCACGGTCGCCTTCGCTGGGCCGTAGCGGCGCAGCACCTCCTCGGTGGCTTCGAGGATGCGCTCTGCGGTGAGGGTTTCGGTGGCAGCCATGGAATGACGGTACCTGTCAGTGCTCCCCCTCAGTGCTCGCTGTCCAGGTGCGCCATCTGGGCCTGCGGGTAGCGGTCCCCGGCCGCCGCTCCCGCCGGCACGGCCTCCTCGATCGCCGCCAGGTCCGCCGCGTCCAGCGTCACGTCCAGCGCGCCCAGCGCCTCCCCCAGCCGGTCCCGGCGACGCGCGCCGACCAGCGGGACGATGTCCTCGCCGCGGCTCAGCACCCAGGCGATCGCGGTCTGCGCCACCGTGGCGCCCTTGCGCCCGGCAACCTCGCGCAGCCGCTCGACCAGGTCGAGGTTGTGCCGCAGGTTCTCCCCCTGGAAGCGCGGGCTCATGCCGCGGAAGTCGCCCGGGGCGAGCGCGCGGTCGCCGCTGAAGTGGCCGCTGATCAGTCCGCGCGACAGCACGCCGTACGCCGTGATGCCGATGCCCAGCTCGCGCGCGGTCGGCAGGATCTTCTCCTCGATACCGCGGGATATCAGCGAGTACTCGATCTGCAGGTCGGCGATCGGGGCGACCGCGGCCGCCCGGCGCAGGGTGTCCGCGCCGACCTCGGAGAGGCCGATGTGCCGCACATGGCCGGCCTCGACCAGCTCGGCGATCGCCCCGACCGTCTCCTCGATCGGCACGTCCGGGTCGACGCGGGCGATCCGGTACACGTCGATGTGGTCGGCGCCGAGGCGCTGCAGCGAGTACGCCGCGAAGTTCTTCACCGCGGCCGGACGGCCGTCGTACCCGGTGAAGCCGCCCTCGACGGTGCGCAGCGCGCCGAACTTCACGCTGGTCAGCGCCCGCTCCCGCGCCCCGGCGGGCGCGGTGCGCAGGGCCTCGTCGATCAGGAGCTCGTTGTGCCCCATCCCGTAGAAGTCGCCGGTGTCGAGCAGCGTCACGCCGGCGTCGAGCGCCGCGTGGATCGTCGCGATCGACTCGGCGCGGTCGGCCTCGCCGTACAGCGCGGACATGCCCATGCAGCCGAGACCGAGGACGGAGACCTCGGGGCCGGTGGCGCCGAGCCTGCGGGTGGGGAGGGTGCGTGCGGTCGTGTGCGCGTTCGTGGTGTCCATGGAATCGACTATGGCATGACGGATGACAGATTTCAATGTTTGTCACTCGTTCGGGAAAACCAGGTGCCCGGGTCGTCCCGGCGGGGTAGCGTCCTCGGCATGTCTTCGTTCTTCCAGATCTACGAGTGAGAGCGCGGCGGGCCACGAGCCCGCCCGACGCCGGACACGACCCCGATCCACGTCCCACCGATGGGAGAACCCATGTCCAAGGGCCGGAACAACCTCCTCGGCGTCGGCGGACAGCGAAAGAAGCTGTCCCGCGCCGACCAGCACGGCGCCGGTCAGGGCCGCGGAGCCGACCGCAAGGCGGCCGCGGACCAGAAGGCGGAGCTGCTGAAGAAGATGCGCGAGCGTGCGCAGGGCGGCGACGCCTCCTAGTCCCGCCTCTTCCCCACGTCAGAGCCCCGGGTCACCGAGTGACCCGGGGCTCCCGTGTGTCCGGGGGCACGTGCGGCCCGGGGCCCACGTGCGTCCCGGCGCCCCCGTGTGTCCCGGCCCTCCCCTGCGGAGCCCCCGGAGCGTGCTGCGGATGGGTGACAATGGCTGGATGACCGCGTTCTCTCCCCTCGCCATCGGGCCGCACATCGTGCAGCCCCCGGTGGTGCTCGCCCCGATGGCGGGCATCACCAATGCCCCCTTCCGCACGCTCTGCCGCGAGTTCTCCGGCGGCAAGGGGCTCTTCGTGAGCGAGATGATCACGACGCGGGCGCTGGTCGAGCGCAACGAGAAGACCATGCAGCTGATCCACTTCGACGAGACGGAGAAGCCGCGGTCCATCCAGCTGTACGGCGTCGACCCGGTCACGGTCGGCAAGGCCGTGCGGATGATCGTCGACGAGGACCTCGCCGACCACATCGACCTGAACTTCGGCTGCCCCGTCCCCAAGGTGACCCGCAAGGGCGGCGGCTCCGCGCTGCCGTTCAAGCGGCCGCTGCTGCGCGCGATCCTCAACGAGGCCGTGGGCAACGCGGGCGACCTGCCGGTCACCATGAAGATGCGCAAGGGCATCGACGACGACCACCTCACGTACCTGGACGCGGGCCGGATCGCCGTCGAGGAGGGCGTCACCGCCATCGCGCTGCACGGCCGCACGGCGGCGCAGCACTACGGCGGCACCGCGGACTGGGACGCCATCGCCCGGCTCAAGGAGCACGTCCCGGAGATCCCGGTGCTCGGCAACGGCGACATCTGGTCCGCCGACGACGCCCTGCGCATGATGCGCGAGACCGGCTGCGACGGCGTCGTGGTGGGCCGCGGCTGCCTGGGCCGGCCGTGGCTCTTCGGCGACCTGGTGGCCGGCTTCGAGGGCGCGGGAGAGTATGCGACCCCGGGGCTGCGGCAGGTCGCCGACGTGATGGTGCGGCACGCGACGCTGCTCGGCGAGTGGATCGGCGACGAGACACGGGGTGTCATCGACTTCCGCAAGCACGTCGCCTGGTACCTCAAGGGCTTCGCGGTCGGATCCGAGATGCGCAAGCGGCTCGCGATCACCTCGTCCCTGGACGAACTGCGCGCTCAATTGAGCGAGCTCGACCTGGACCAGTCCTGGCCGGCCGGAGCCGACGGCCCGCGCGGCCGGACCTCGGGCAACAATCGCGTGGTTCTGCCGGACGGCTGGTTGAAGGACCCGTACGACTGCTCCGCGGTGGTGTCGGCGGACGCCGAGCTGGACACCTCCGGAGGCTGAGAATTCCGGTCCGGATGGCGAGAATCCGGTCGTTCCGGCGGCGTGATTCTCGCCACCCCTGATCGGGGTTACGCTCAGATGAGCGGTTTCGGATGACTGCACCTTTCAAAAGGGGTGGCACTCAGTGCCACCCCTTTGCGTTCAAGAGTTGAACACAACTGCTCCGAATGCCGCTCATGTGAGCGTCTATTCTCTCTATCGGGTCAAGCGGCCTTCGACGGTTGAAGCATTCGGCTACTCGCCGGAAACATTGGATCTGGTGGCGGACGGGTGGTTAAGGCCTCATGACGGGCAGGCGTACGTACCCAGACGCCTTCGATCTGGGTATGTTCCTCGCCGTCAGGGCAGCCACCGAGTCCTCGAGGAGTCGAGACCCGTGTCGGAAAACAAAGATCAGAAGTTCGTGTACGACTTCACCGAGGGCAACAGGGACCTGAAGGACCTGCTCGGCGGCAAGGGCGCGAACCTGGCCGAGATGACCAACCTCGGCCTGCCGGTTCCTCCCGGCTTCACGATCACCACCGAGGCCTGCAAGGTCTACCTCGAGTCCGGCGCCGAGCCGGCCGAGCTCCGCGACGAGGTCAGCGCGCACCTCGACGCCCTCGAGCAGCAGATGGGCAAGAAGCTCGGCCAGGCCGACAACCCGCTCCTCGTCTCGGTGCGTTCCGGCGCCAAGTTCTCCATGCCCGGCATGATGGACACGGTCCTCAACATCGGCCTGTCCGACGACTCCGTCGCAGGTCTGGCCGCCCAGGCCGACAACGAGCGGTTCGCCTGGGACTCGTACCGCCGGCTGATCCAGATGTTCGGCAAGACCGTCCTCGACGTCGACGGCGAGCTCTTCGAGGAGGCCCTCGACGAGGCCAAGGAGGCCAAGAAGGTCTCCAGCGACACCGACCTGGACGCCGCCGACCTGAAGAAGGTCGTCGAGCGGTTCAAGGCGATCGTGAAGGACGCGACCGGCCGCGACTTCCCGCAGGACCCGCGCGAGCAGATGGATCTCGCCATCGAGGCGGTCTTCAACTCCTGGAACACCGACCGCGCGAAGCTGTACCGCCGACAGGAGCGCATCCCGGGCGACCTGGGCACCGCGGTCAACGTCTGCTCCATGGTCTTCGGCAACCTCGGCCCGGACTCCGGCACCGGCGTCGCCTTCACCCGCGACCCCGCCTCCGGCCACCAGGGCGTCTACGGCGACTACCTGCAGAACGCGCAGGGCGAGGACGTCGTCGCCGGTATCCGCAACACCGTGCCGCTCGCGGAGCTCGAGTCGATCGACAAGAAGTCGTACGACCAGCTGATGCAGATCATGGAGACCCTCGAGACGCACTACAAGGACCTGTGCGACATCGAGTTCACCATCGAGCGCGGCCAGCTGTGGATGCTGCAGACCCGGGTCGGCAAGCGCACCGCCGGCGCCGCCTTCCGCATCGCCACCCAGCTCGTGGACCAGGGCCTGATCGACGACGCCGAGGCGCTGCAGCGCGTCACCGGCGCGCAGCTCGCCCAGCTGATGTTCCCGAAGTTCGACGAGGACGCGAAGGTCGAGCAGATCGGCCGCGGCATCGCCGCCTCCCCGGGCGCGGCGGTCGGCAAGGCCGTCTTCGACTCGTACACGGCCGTCAAGTGGTCGCGCTCCGGCGAGAAGGTCATCCTGATCCGCCGTGAGACCAACCCGGACGACCTGGACGGCATGATCGCCGCCGAGGGCATCCTGACCTCGCGCGGCGGCAAGACCTCGCACGCCGCCGTCGTCGCCCGCGGCATGGGCAAGACCTGTGTCTGCGGCGCCGAGGAGCTCGAGGTCGACACCAAGCGCCGCCGGATGACCACCGCCTCCGGCGTGGTGATCGAGGAGGGCGACGTCGTCTCCATCGACGGCTCCACCGGCAAGGTGTACGTCGGCGAGGTGCCCGTCGTGCCGTCGCCGGTCGTCGAGTACTTCGAGGGCCGCATGCACGCCGGCGCCGACGACGCCGACGAGCTGGTCCAGGCCGTGCACCGGATCATGTCGTACGCGGACCGAGTACGCCGCCTGCGCGTGCGCGCCAACGCCGACAACGCCGAGGACGCCGCCCGCGCCCGCCGCTTCGGCGCCCAGGGCATCGGCCTGTGCCGCACGGAGCACATGTTCCTCGGCGAGCGCCGCGAGATGGTCGAGAAGCTGATCCTCGCCGACACCGACGAGGAGCGCGCCGAGGCGCTGAAGGCCCTGCTCCCGCTGCAGAAGAAGGACTTCGTCGAGCTCTTCGAGGCCATGGACGGCCTGCCCGTCACGGTCCGCCTGCTAGACCCGCCGCTGCACGAGTTCCTGCCCGACATCACCGAGCTGTCGGTGCGCGTCGCGCTCGCCGAGGCCCGCAAGGAGCCGCACGAGAACGACCTGCGCCTGCTCCAGGCCGTGCACCGGCTGCACGAGCAGAACCCGATGCTGGGTCTGCGCGGCGTCCGTCTCGGCCTGGTCATCCCCGGTCTGTTCACCATGCAGGTCCGGGCGATCGCCGAGGCCGCCGCCCAGCGCATGGACGCCAAGGGCGACCCGCGCGCCGAGATCATGATCCCGCTGGTCGGCACGGTGCAGGAGCTGGAGATCGTCCGCGAGGACGCCGAGCAGGTCATCGCCGAGGTCTCGGCGCAGACCGGCGTCGAGCTGAAGCTCGCGCTCGGCACCATGATCGAGCTGCCGCGCGCCGCGGTGACCGCCGGTCAGATCGCCGAGGCCGCGGAGTTCTTCTCCTTCGGCACCAACGACCTGACCCAGACGGTGTGGGGCTTCTCCCGTGACGACGTGGAGGCCAGCTTCTTCACCGCGTACCTGGAGAAGGGCATCTTCGGCGTCAGCCCGTTCGAGACCATCGACAAGGACGGCGTGGGCGCCCTGGTCCGCTCCGCGGTCGAGGCCGGCCGGGCCACCCGCCCGGACATCAAGCTCGGAGTCTGCGGCGAGCACGGCGGTGACCCGGAGTCGGTGCACTTCTTCCACGAGGTCGGTCTCGACTACGTCTCCTGCTCGCCGTTCCGGATCCCGGTGGCGCGCCTGGAGGCGGGCCGTGCGGCGGCCGGCTCGGCCGGCTCCGACAGCCGCTGATCGGCCATTCAGTAACAGAAGACCCCGGAGCCGTCGCTCGTCCCCGACCCTCAAACCGATGGGCGGCGGCTCCGGACAGCAGGAGAGACGGGGCGGACACCTTGTGCGGAGGTGTCCGCCCCGTCGTTTTTATCCCGTTGCGAAATGTCGGCTCGTGTTCGTTCGCGGCCGGTTGAATTCTGGCCTGTTGAACTCCGGAGTAATTTCCGGTGCGGTCTCGCATCAGAAGCTTTTGATGGGTTTCCGCCATTCGTCCCGCAAACGGGAGGGCGGGGCGCGGCCCCTGGATCCCCACCCGGGGGCCGCGCCCATTACCCGTGCCGGGCAAGTGAGCCGCAACCTTCACCGACCGCCGCCGGACGCGCGAAGCCCCCCACGGTCCTCGCCGCGCCACCTCGGTCCTGAAGGTTTCCTGCCCGACACCGCACAGCCTTTCGTTTCCGGCCGCTCCGCCGCGATGCGTTTCAACTGTGGCTTAAAGGCCCTGGTAACGTCCTGTGATGGCATGCATACTCGTCGCGGGGGGCGATTGCGAGTGCACAGGGGTGGGTTCCATGCTGCGTATTCATTTCACCGGGGACGATCTCGCCGGGGTGCGGATGGCCGCCCGGCCGGACGTTCTGTGGGAAACGATTCTCAGCTTTCATCGATTGAGAGACCGACGCGGCTCCACGGTCTACCGGGAATGGCGGACGACCACCCGGAAGCGGTTGAACAGTGAAACACGACTGCTGGCGGCACTGGTCCCCGGACGCGGGTATTTCCCCGACTTCCTGACGCCCACGGAGGGCGTCCACGGCCTCGACGAGGGTCTCCAGGCGCTGCGCGCCACCCCCGCCGCGCGGATCCGCGGCGAACTGGGGCTGCTCGCCACCACGCGCGCCGGCCGCACCGACGGCTCCCTGCCCGGCGCCCTCGCCGGACTCGCCGAGGGCCGCCCCGAGTCGCTGGGCCGCCTCGTCGACGCGCTGCGCGGGTACCACCGCGCGGCCATCGCGCCCTACTGGCCCCGGGTGCAGGCCCGGGTCGACGCCGACCGCGCCGTCCGCGGCCGGGCCGTGCTCGACGGCGGCGCCGACGAACTCCTCGCCACCCTCCCGCCGATGCTGCGCTGGCACGCCCCCGTCCTGGAGGCCGACTACCCGGCCGACCGCGACATCCACCTGGACGGCCGCGGGCTGCTGCTCCAGCCCTCGTACTTCTGCCGCGGGACCGCGGTCGTGCTGCGCGACCCGCTGCTGCCGCCGGTCCTGGTCTACCCGGTCACCCACAGCGAGTCGCCGGCGGTGAGCCAGCCGGGCGGGCCGTCCCTGGCCAAGCTGGTCGGCCAGACCCGCTCCGAGGTGCTGCGCGCGGTCGGCGACGGCAGCACCACGAGCGAGCTGGCCCGCCGGGCGGGGGTGTCCCTCGCCTCGGCGAGCCAGCATGCCGGGGTGCTCCGCGAGGCCGGCCTGGTCTCCACCCTCCGGCACGGCAACGCGGTGCTGCACACCCTGACCCCGTTGGGCGCCGCCCTGCTGGGCGACGCCGTCCGGGGCGCGGTGTGTTACGCGCGGAACGGGCCGGTCACCTCGTAGGTGATGCCGCCGGAGGAGCTGCCGGTGGTGCCGCGCTGGCTGGAGAAGTACAGCCGGCTGCCGTTCGGCGAGAAGGCCGGTCCGCAGATCTCGGAGCTGGACTGGCCGTTGATCCGCAGGAACGGCGCGACCACGTCGTCCGGCGTGATGATGCAGATCTCCATGTTGCCGCCGTCCTCGGCGATGAACAGGTCGCCGGAGGACGAGCCGGTGACGTTGTCCACGCCGGTGAGCGGGGCGCCGCCGCCGACCACGAGCGAGTCGTCGTAGGCGAGTTCGTACGTGCTGTTGGCGAGGTTGATCTGCCACACGCGGTTGTCGCCCTTGGTGGTGAACCAGACGGTGTCGTTGGCGTAGTGACAGCCCTCACCGCCGTTGAAGAGCTTGGCACCGGAGACCTGGTCGCGGGTGGGGGTGGGGGAGCCGTCCGGGTCGGGGACGTTCGCCCAGGTGAAGGAGCCCGAGGTACCGGTGCCGCCCTTCAGTACCTGGAGCGTGCCGGCGGAGAGGTTGCCCCAGGAGGAGGGGATGAACCGGTAGAAGCAGCCGTCCGACTTGTCCTCGGTCAGGTAGATCACCTGCCGGACCGGGTCGGCAGCGGCGGCCTCGTGGTTGAAGCGCCCCATGGCGGCGCGGCGGACGGCGGCGTTCACACCCCACGGGTCGGTCTCGTAGACGTACCCGGTGTCCACCTCCTCGCAGGACAGCCAGGTGTTCCACGGGGTGGCGCCGCCCGCGCAGTTGCGGTTGGTGTTGGACAGGATGCGGTAGGCGGAGGTGACCGTCCCCGACGAGTTGAACTTGACGGCGCTCGCGCCACCGGTCGAGGAGATCTCCGAGTTGGACACGTAGATCCAGCCGGTGCCGTCCGCGAAACAGGCGCCGCCGTCGGGCGCGTTGTGCCAGGTGTAGGAGGTGCCGCTGACCGTCTGGCCGGACCGGGCGATGACCCGGCTGGTGAATCCGCTGGGCAGCTGGATGCCGTTGGCGTCCGCCGCGCCGAGGGCCCCGTAGGGGCCGGAGCCGGGCTGGGCCGGGGCCGCGTAGGCCGCGCCGCGCATCAGCGTGCCGCCGAAGGCCGCCGCCGAGGTGCCGATGACCGCTCCGCGCAGGAAACTGCGTCGCTCCACGTCTTCACTCCAGTTGGGGTGTGACCGCCCCCGCCGTCCGGTCGGGCGACAGGGGTCGCGCGACTGAGGAACCTAGAAGTGCGGAATTGACGGGGCAGCAACGAGCGGTGAAGGGGAAGCGTCGGTTCCCCGTCGAGGGGCGTCGCCGGTCGTCAGGGCCGCTGGTCGCCGGTCGCCGAGCCCGCTCGTCGCCGGCCGCTAGGGCCGCTCCGACTCGAGCAGAGCCTTGAGTTCGGTGAGGTGCTCGCGCCAGAAGTCCTTGTACGTGATGACCGCCTCCGCGTCCGGGAGACCCGTGTGGCCGAGGCCGATCCGGGTCTTCGCCTCGCCCATCGGGGTGAAGTGGACGGCGAGGCGGCCGGCGCCGCCGTCCCAGTCCGCGGTCAGGGACTTTCCCGGGCGGTGCGTCCGTACCGCCAGCTCGCCGACCGGGAGCCAGCGCAGCCGCAGCTCCTCGTCGGCGAAGGCGGCGGAGCAGCGCTCGGCCGGGGCGGCCACGGTCCTGCTGACGCTCGCCTGCCAGTCGCCGCCCGACGACTGGCCGACCTGGCGCAGCCCGCGCTCCTGCTCGTAGCCCACGGTGATCGACTGGGCGTACCAGCCGCCGACGCCGTGTCCGTCCACCAGATGGCGGGCGATCGCCGTGTGGCCCTGCCCGGCCGCGCCCCAGGCGTCGAGCAGGGCGAACCATTCGGCCCAGCCCTTCCCGGTGGCGGCGGTCAGGGCGTCGTCCGACAATTTCTCGGTGATCTTCCTGCCTGCGGGGCTCATGGATCCGAAGCTAGCCAACTTCCCGGAAGTTTTCTCCGGGAGACCGATGAGTTCGCCGCGGCCCCTCCGTCTACCCCTTCGACAGCGCGACACGAGCGAGACATCCCGGAAGAGAGAGACCACGCCATGCCTCAGATGATCTTCGTGAACCTGCCGGTCAAGGACCTCGACGCGTCGAAGGCCTTCTGGAACAAGGTCGGCTACACCTTCAACCCGCAGTTCACCGACGAGACCGCCGCCTGCATGGTCATCAGCGACACGATCTTCGCGATGCTGCTGACCGAGGAGAAGTTCAAGGAGTTCACCAAGCCCGGGAAGGAGATCGCCGACGCGTCGAGGTCGACCGAGGTCCTGGTCGGGCTGAGCGCGGAGAGCCGGGCGAAGGTCGACGAGCTGGTGGACGGGGCGCTGGCCGCCGGCGCCACGGACGCGAAGGAGCCCATGGACTACGGCACCATGTACGGCCGTTCCTTCACCGACCCCGACGGCCACCACTGGGAGTTCATGTGGATGGACCCGGCCGTCGTCGAGGGCTGAGCCCGCCGCGTCAGGCGGAGACGCCGCCGTCGATCACCAGGTCCGTGCCGACGACCGAGCCGGCGTCGTCCGAGGCCAGGTACAGCACGGCCGCCGCGACCTCCGCACCCGACGAGATCCGGCCCAGCGGGGACTCGGACGTCATCCGGACCTCCCGCTCGGCCTCGGTCTCGCCCGGCCTCAGCGACATGGCGGACTCCGCCGCGCCGGGGCTGACCGCGTTGATCCGGATGCCGTCGCCGATGTGGTCGAGCGCGGCGGCACGGGTCAGGGCGGACACGGCGGCCTTCGACACCTGGTAGCCGACCAGCCCGGGGAACCGGACATGGGCGCCCAGGTTCGAGGAGACGTTGACGATCGCCCCGCCGCCGTTGGCCCGCATGTGGGCGATCTCGGCCTGGAGCGAGTTCAGGACGCCGGTGACGTTGGTGTCGAGCAGGGCCTGCCAGTCACCGAGGGCGAAGTCCGCGGTCGAGGCGCCGCCGCGGAAGATCCCGGCGTTGTTGACGGCGACGTCCAGGCCGCCGAAGGTCTCCACGGTCCGGCGGACCAGCTCCTTCGTGTCCTCGGCGCGGGACACGTCGGCGGGGACGGCGGCGGCCGTGCCGCCGGCCTTCTCGATCAGCGCGACTGTCTCCTCCAGGGGTGCGGCGGTGCGCCCGGAGACCACGACGCGGGCGCCCTCGGCGGCGAGGGCGAGCGCGGTGGAGCGGCCGAGGCCGCTGCCGGCGCCGGTGACGAGGGCGGTGCGTCCGGTGAAGCGTGTGGACATGCGAATCTCCCGTTTTCTTGACCGTACGTTCCAGAATGAAGGCCGAAGAAAAGGCGCCGCGAAGCGCCTCGTCCTCTTGTCGTGCAGCAGGTGCGATCAGTCGAGCAGGGCCAGTGCCTGTTCCGCCGCGTCGCGGACCCGAGCGGGATCGCTCGACGCCTTGCCGACCAGCCGGATGCCCTGCAGCATCACGCCCAGCATCCGGGCCAGCGCCTGCGGGTCCCGGTCGGCGGGCAGTTCGCCCCGGGCGCGGGCCCGTACCAGGGCCGCGTGGAGCAGGGTCTCGAGCTGCTCCCAGCTCCGCTCCACCCGCCGGGCCAGCACCTCGTCGTGCGCGCCCAGTTCGGCCGCCGTGTTGGTGACGAAACAGCCGGCGAACCGGACCTCGTCCGACCCCGCCTCGGCGGCGAACCGCCGCACCACGTGCCGTACGGCCTCCAGACCGCTCTCCGGCTCGGCGAGCTCGGCGGTCAGGACGGGGCCGGTGGCCCGGGTGTACCGGTCGAGCGCCTTCAGGTACAGGTCCTGCTTGTTGCCGAAGGTCGCGTAGATGCTGGCGCGGCCGATCCCGAGGTGCTCGACGAGGTCCGACATCGTCGTCGCCTCGTAGCCGCGTCTCCAGAACAGTTCGAGCGCTGCCTGGAGCGCGGCGTCCGGATCGAATTCCTTGGTCCTGGCCACGCGTTCAAACCTACGGCCATCTGGAACGCACGGTCAAGTAAAAGCCGTCCGTGCGGACTCCGTTCAGACCGTGCGCACCGGGAAGACCGCCACCGACACCTCGTCGTCGTCCAGGCACTTCCCGGTCTCCAGGTCGAAGCGCTGCTTCAGCAGCGGGGAGGCCACGAACGGCCGCCCGCCCGCCGAGCCGAGCAGGCCCCGGGACAGCACCTGCGCCCCGGTGAACGGGTCACGGTTCTCGATCGCGTACGTCCGTCCGGCGCGGTCCGTGAACAGGGCCGCCTGCCGGCCGTCCGGCAGCAGTGCCGCCACGCCCCGTCCCGGCGTCAGCCGCGAGGTCTCGCAGACCGGCATCCAGGTGTCGGCGGTCGTGTCGTGGGAGAGTTCGATCCTCATCAGGCCGAGGCTCCTTCCAGGCGGGTGGATCCGAGGGTGAGAACGGTCAGGTCGGGCTTGATCTGGTCGCGCTCCGGCACGAACCGGACCGACGGGTCCGGCGCGTCCGGGGCGTTCACGAAGGACACGAACCGGCGCAGCCGCTCCGGGTCGTCCAGGGTCTGCGCCCACTCGTCCTGGTAGTCCGCGACGTGCGCGGCCATCAGGGCCTCCAGCTCGTCGCAGAGCCCCAGCGAGTCGTGCACCACCACGTCCCGGAGGTGGTCGAGCCCGCCCTCCAGGCGCTCCAGCCAGGTCGAGGTGCGCTCCAGGCGGTCCGCGGTACGGATGTAGAACATCAGGAACCGGTCGATCAGCCGCACCAGTTCGGCGTCCGACAGGTCCTGCGCGAGCAGGTCCGCGTGGCGCGGGATCGCGCCGCCGTTGCCGCCGACGTACAGGTTCCAGCCGTTGGCCGTGGCGATCACGCCGAAGTCCTTCGACTGCGCCTCCGCGCACTCGCGGGTACAGCCGGAGACCGCCGACTTGAGCTTGTGGGGCGAGCGCAGGCCGCGGTAGCGCAGCTCCAGCTGGATCGCCATCTTCACCGAGTCCTGCACGCCGTAGCGGCACCAGGTCTGCCCCACGCAGGACTTCACCGTGCGCAGCGACTTGCCGTACGCGTGCCCCGACTCGAAGCCCGCGTCGACGAGGCGGGTCCAGATCGCCGGCAGCTGGTCCACCCGGGCGCCGAACATGTCGATCCGCTGACCGCCGGTGATCTTCGTGTAGAGCCCGAAGTCGCGGGCCACCTCGCCGATCACGATCAGCTTCTCCGGGGTGATCTCACCGCCGGGGATGCGCGGCACGACCGAGTACGAGCCGTTGCGCTGGAGGTTGGCCAGGTGGTGGTCGTTGGTGTCCTGCAGGGACGCCTGCTCGCCGTCCAGGATGTAGCCGTTGTTGAGGCTCGAGAGGATCGAGGCGACGGTCGGCTTGCAGATCTCGCAGCCGTCGCCGCCGCGGGCCTCCTCCCGGCCGTGCGAGTCGAGCAGCGCGGCGAAGGAGGTCAGCCGCAGAGTGCGAGCGATCTCGTAGAGCTCGCTGCGGGTGTAGGAGAAGCAGCCGCAGAGCCCTTTGTCGGTCTTCTCCGGGAGCAGCTTCTCGATCACCTTCACGCAGCCGCCGCAGCCGGTGCCGGCCTTGGTGCACTTCTTCACCTCGGGCAGCGAGGTGCACTGGGTGATCGCGTGCTTGGTGACGTTGTGGCAGGAGCAGATCACCGCGTCGTCCGGCAGCGCCGACGGGCCCAGCGCGACCGGCGCGCCCGCGCCGGCCGGCAGCACCAGCTGCTCGGGGGAGACCGGCGGCACCGAGCCGGTCAGCGGGCGCAGCAGCCCGTACTGCTCGGCGTCGCCGACCAGCACGCCGCCGAGCAGCACGCCCTCGGTGTCGACCACGAGCTTCTTGTAGATGCCGGAGCGGGAGTCGGAGTACACGACGTCCAGGCAGCCCTCGGCCGTGCCGTGCGCGTCGCCGAAGGAGGCGACGTCCACGCCGAGCAGCTTGAGCTTGGTGGACAGGTCCGCGCCGGTGAATCCGTCCCCGTCCAGGGCCTCGTCCGCGATGACCGTCGCCGCGGTCTGCGCCATCTCGTAGCCGGGCGCGACCAGACCGTACACCCGGCCGTCGGTGGCCAGCGCGCACTCGCCGATCGCGAACACGGCGGGGTCGGAGGTACGGCAGTGCGCGTCGACGGCGATGCCGCCGCGCTCGCCCACGTCCAGGCCGCAGTCCCGGGCGAGCTGGTCGCGGGGGCGCACACCGGCCGAGAACACGACCATCTCGGTGGCGAGTTCGGAGCCGTCCGAGAGCTTCATCGCGGTGACGCGACCGTCCTCGGTCACGACCTCCTGGGTCCCGGTGCCGGTGTGGACGGTCAGGCCCATCTGCTCGATGGTGCGCAGCAGCGCCGCGCCGCCGCCCTCGTCGACCTGCACCGGCATCAGGCGCGGGGCGAACTCGACGATGTGGGTGTCCAGGCCGAGGCCCTTGAGCGCGCCCGCCGCCTCCAGGCCGAGCAGGCCGCCGCCGACGACCGCGCCGGTCGTGACGGTCTGCGCGTACTCCTCGATGGCGAGCAGGTCCTCGATCGTCCGGTAGACGAAGCAGCCGCGCGCGTCCTTTCCGGGCACCGGCGGCACGAAGGGGAAGGAGCCGGTGGCGAGGACCAGCGTGTCGTACGCGAACACCTGCCCGGAGCGGGCGGTGACCGTGCGGGCGGCGCGGTCGATCGTCTCCGCCGGGTCACCGACGTACAGCTCGATGCCGTACTTCTCCATGAAGCCGGCCTCGACCATGGACAGGTCCTCGGGCGTCTTCCCGGAGAAGTACGAGGTCAGCTGGACGCGGTCGTAGGCCGGCCGGGGCTCCTCGCAGAGCACCACGACCCGCGCCCGCTCGGTGACGCCCCGGTCCGCGAGCGCCTCCAGGAACCGCTGGCCGACCATTCCGTGGCCGACCAGGACGATGGTGGGGGTGTGCGTCATCAGGAGCCTCCGTCATGGGTGAGCAGGTGGAGCAGGGGGGCGTCGGGCAGGGCCTCGTCGCCCTCCCAGGCCCGGGCGAGCGTGCCGACCGAGGCGAGATCGCCGAGGAGCAGGCCGCCGACGAGACGGTCACCGCGGACGACGACCTTGCGGTAGACCCGCCGGGTGGCGTCGGTGAGCTGGACGACGTCGTCGCCGGGCAGGGCGGTGGTCTCGCCGAACGCGGCGAGGTCGAGCGAGTCGACGCCGGAGAGGGTGAGCCGGGTGAGGGCGCGGGTGCCGGTGTAGCGGGGCGCCGCAGGCGCCTCCGCGAGGAGGACGTCCGCCAGGACGTCCGCCTGGTCCAGGGCCGGGCCTGCCAGGCCGTAGACCCGGCCGTCGTGTTCCGCGCAGTCGCCGATGGCGTGGATGTGCGGGTCCGAGGTGCGCAGTTCGTCGTCGACGACGACGCCCGTGCGGACCTCCAGGCCCGCCTCGCGCGCCAGGGCCACCCGGGGGCGGACCCCGCAGGCCAGGACGACGACCTGGGCGTCCAGCACGAAGCCGTTCGCCAGCTCGACCGCGGTGACCGCGCCGTCCCGCTGCCGCAGGCCGCTGACCCGGCACTCGGTGTGCACCTCGACGCCGAGGGACTCCACGTGCTCCTGGAGCAGCGCCGACGCCTGCGCGTCGAGCTGGCGCTCCATGAGCCGCTCGCCCTGCTGCGCCAGCATCACCTCGGCACCCCGTGCCGCGAGCGCGCGGGCCGCGGAGACGCCGAGCAGC
Organism: Streptomyces solicamelliae; assembly: GCF_045348655.1. Lineage (NCBI taxonomy): Bacteria > Bacillati > Actinomycetota > Actinomycetes > Kitasatosporales > Streptomycetaceae > Streptomyces > Streptomyces solicamelliae. The sequence goes on along the minus strand of NZ_CP160404.1, from coordinate 2,190,356 downwards.
CCGCCGCCGATGACCACCGCCCGGATCCCGGGCCGTACCAGGTCCCGCAGCTCCAGGCAGTCGTCGAGGGTCCGGAAGGAGTGGACGCCGGACGGCAGCGCCGAGCCGCGCAGACCGCGCAGCGGCGGCAGCACCGGGTTGGAGCCGGTGGCCAGGACCAGCCGGTCGTACGGGACGGTGGAGCCGTCCGCGCACTCCACGAACCGTGCCGCCCGGTCGATCCGCACGGCCCGCACACCGCGCCGCACCGGCTCCCGGGCGTCCGGCAGCGCGATGACCTCGGGCGCGTACCGGCCGGCCAGGACGTCGGCGAGCAGCACCCTGTTGTACGGTGCGTGCGGCTCTTCGCCGAGCAGGGTGACGGGCAGGCGCTGGGCGAGCCGGGCGCCCGCCGTTCCGCCCCCGACCACCACGATCCGTGTACTCATACCCGGAAGAGTGCGGGCCCGGTGTTACCCGACGGCATCCCGACTGTTTCCCGTACGGAACGCTGACCTCAGTGTGCGGGCCACCCGGGTGTGAGGTTCTGGCACGGAGTGCCGCCGGGGCGGTGGGGTCAGCAGTTAAAGTCTTGATCGTGCCTGACATATCGCTGACCACGCTGCTTCTGCTCTGCGCCGCCGCTCTCGTGGCCGGCTGGATCGACGCGGTGGTCGGCGGGGGAGGGCTGGTGATGCTCCCCGCGCTGCTGCTCGGACTGCCCAACCTGCACCACACCTACGCCCTCGGCACCAACAAGGCGCTGGCGATCGTCGGCACGTCCGGGGCCGCGGTCACGTACGTGCGCAAGGCCCCGGTGAGCGTCGGGACGGCCGTGAAGGTCGGGCTCGCGGCGCTCGGCGGCTCCACCGCCGGGGCGTTCTTCGCGGCCGGGATCGACGAGGCCGTGCTGCGGCCGCTGATCATGGTGGTCCTGGTCGGCGTCGCCGCGTTCGTGATGTTCAAGCCGTCGTTCGGCACGCAGGCGGCGGACAAGCGGCGCGAGCTGACCCGGGCCCGGGTGGTCACGGCGATCCTGCTGGTCGGCGGCGGGATCGGTTTCTACGACGGCATGTTCGGGCCGGGCACCGGGACGTTCCTGGTGCTGGGCCTGACCGCGGTGCTCCACCTGGACCTGGTGACGGCGTCGGCCACCGCGAAGATCGTGAACGTCTGCACCAACGCGGGCGCGCTGGTGATGTTCGCCTACCAGGGCACGGTGCTGTGGCAGCTCGCGGCGATCCTGGCCGTGTTCAACCTGGCGGGGGCGATGATCGGGGCGCGGATGGCGCTGAGCAAGGGGGCGGAGTTCGTCCGCGGGGTGCTGCTGTTCGTGGTCTTCTCGCTGGTCGCGAAGCTCGCCTTCGACCAGTGGGCGTGACGGGCCCGGCCCGCCGGTTCAGCGCACCCCGATGAGGTGGGCGAAGGCGACCACGTTGCCCTGGTAGCCGCCGGACTTCTTGTCGAATCCGCCGCCGCAGGTGATGACGCGGAGCTCGGCGCGGCCGCGGTCGCCGTATACCTTCCGGTCCGGGAAGGCGTCGTTGTCGTACACCTCGACCGCGTCCACGGTGAACACCGCGGTACGGCCGTCCTTCCGCAGCACCTCGATGCGGTGACCCTTCTGGAGCGCGCCGAGCGCGTAGAACACCGCCGGGCCCTGTGCGTTGTCGACGTGCCCGGCGACGAGCGCGGTGCCCTTCGCGCCGGGCGGGGTGCCGTCCTGGTACCAGCCGGCCAGGTTCGGGTCGTCGGCCGGCGGCACGTCCAGCGAGCCCTGCGCGCCGAGCCCGAGCCGGGACACCGGGGCGTCCACCTCGATCTTCGGGATCCGCAGCCGGACCGGCTCGGACGGCGGCAGCGGGTCCGCGGCCGCGTCGGTGTGGAAGTCGCCGCCCGCGGCGAAGGCCTGCGCCGCGGTGGGAATCGGCGGGGTGACGTCCTCGGAGCCGTTCTGGACCAGCCACAGGCCGACCAGCGCGGCGACCGCTATGCCCCAGCCCTTGCTTCTGTTGCTGCTCACGCTGTCGTCCTCGAGGGTCATGGACGGGGTCGTCGGCGGGATACGGCCCCGCCCCCGACGGGCCGTTGCGGGCGCGCGGCGGGGGCGGGGCGGGCGGTGTGCGGGACGGCCGTTGCCGCCGGTCCCGGCTACCCGTCCTGCGTGCCGCTCGCCCGGCGACGCAGGAGCCAGGTACCGCCCACGACGGCCGCGGCCAGCACCGCCACGCCCGCCGTGACCTGGGCGGTGTCGGGGCCGACGCTGCCCCCGACACCGGTCTTCACGTGACCGCTCGGCTGCCCGCCCTGGTGCTTGACCACCAGGTCGCCGGAGGCGGTCTTGCCGTTGTCGCAGGCCACCGAGATGCCGTAGGTGCCCGGCTTGGTGTGCTGCGGGACGGTGAACTGGCCGACCACGACTTCCTTGTGCGTGCTCGGATGCAGCTGGAACTCGCCGGCGCCGAGCGAGTTGGCGTCGCCGACGCCGCGCCCGTTGTGGCCGCAGGCGAGCGTGTTGACGGTGACCGTCGTGCCCGGCTGGGCCGTGGCCGGGTTGATCTCCAGCGTCTGGACGTCCCCGGCGAGCGCCACGGGTGCGCCGAGAGCGCCGATCGCGACGACCGACAGCGCGGTTGTGGTGAGCAGGCGGGCAGTGGTGCGCATGGGTTCCTCCGGGGCGCGCGACGGTCGGGTGTCCTTGATCCGAGGTAAGGCGCAGCCCGGCGCGCACGCCTGCTGATGGAGGGTCAGATTACGCCGATCGTGTCGGCGTGTCGGCTTGTCGACCTGGAATCGTCGCAGGTCAGAGCGGATGTGTCGGAGTTCGTGGCGGCCCTGTCCCGAACGGGTGACGGGAACCGGCGGCGTGTCGCCGAACGGGCCGCGGGGGAGGGAGGCGGCGGTCGGCTAGTCGAACGGGTCCCAGGGGACCTGCTCGTACGCGCCCTGCGCCCGGGCCATCAGCTCCTCGTTCACCGGGTACGTGACCCGGTCGATCCGGCTCACCGGGGCGATGCCGCGCGAGTTCGTCACCAGGCAGGCGCGGAACGACGGCAGGTCCGCCAGTGTCACCGGGCGCAGCGCGGACGGCAGCCGGCGCATCAGCAGGGCCATCGTGACGCCGGTGAGGTGCGGCGCCGACGGCCAGATCAGCTGCTCGCCGTTCCAGAACGCCACGTTCGTGATCGCGCCCTCCGCGACCGCTCCGTCCGGCCCGGTCAGCAGCGCCTCGTCGAAGCCCGCGCGGGCCGCCGCCCGCCGGTGGTACGCCTGCCCGAAGCCGCCCAGGTGCTTGAGGTGCGCCGCGGGACGCACGTACGGCACCGACATCAGCAGCTGCGGCGAGGAGTCGTGCACGTACGGCTCGGCCACCGTCACGGCGACCGCGTTCTCGAACCCGTACACCCGCAGCGACGCGTCCCGCAGTCCGGAGCCGCGCAGCGCCCGCCCGATCAGCGGGCGCAGACGGGCCGCCTCCAGGCCCGCGCCGAACAGCTCCCGGTGCGCGCCGTCGAGCCGCGCCAGGTGCAGCGCCAGGCCGCGCGTCCGGCCCCCGCGCACCTGTAGTGCGGTGAAGTGGCCGTACCCGCTCATCAGCGAGGCGGTCAGCGCCGGATCGGCGACGGGCCGACCGTCGATTTCGACGTGTACGGGGGTGATTGTCATGTTTCCACGGTAGGCGGTGCGGGTGATGTCCCGACAGTGTCGGGCGGGGCTTGACCTCAAGCAAGGTTGAGGTCGCAAGCTCTCCGGCATGGACATCATGACGCCTTCCGCCACCGCTGCCGAACCCCTCAAGCTCGCCCTCGTCATCGGCTCCAACCGGGCCGGACGCTTCGGCTCCGTCATCGCCGACTGGTTCCTCTCCCGCGTCGGCGAGCGCCCCGACTTCACCGTCGACGTCGTCGACGTGGCCGCGCACGACCTGCCGACCGCCCACTCCTGGAACCCGGACGAGGCCACCCGCGCCGCACTCGCCGGGGTCTCGCCCCGGCTCGCCGCCGCCGACGCGTACGTCGTCCTCACGCCCGAGTACAACCACTCCTACCCGGCCGGCCTGAAGAACCTCATCGACTGGCACTACGGCGAATGGCAGGCCAAGCCGGTCGCCTTCGTCTCCTACGGCGGGATCTCCGGCGGTCTGCGCGCCGTCGAGCACCTCCGCCAGGTCTTCGCCGAACTGCACGCCGTGACCGTCCGCGACGCCGTCTCCTTCCCGAACGCCGGCGCCCAGTTCGGCGACGACGGCGCGCACAAGGACCCGGCCGCCGCCGAGGCCGCCGCCAAGTCCCTGCTCGACCAGCTCGCCTGGTGGGCGCGCGCCCTGAAGGACGCCAAGTCCCGGGTCCCGTACACCGGGTGAGGGTGAGGGTGAGGGTGAGGGCGAGGGGGAGGGCCGCCGCGCGTACGGTGAGGGCGAAGCACCTCTGAAGGGAGAGCCCGTGCGGGAACTGCCGTTCTTCGTGTACGGGACGCTGCGCCCCGGCGAGCCCAACCACGACCGCTTCCTCCTCGGCCGCACCGCCGCCGAGGAGCCCGCCAGGCTCGCCGGCGCGCTCCTGTACGACGGCCCCGGCTACCCGTACGCGACCCCCGGCGACGGCCGGATCGCCGGGGAGCTGGTGACCGCGGCGCCCGGCGCGTACGGCGAGCTGCTGGCCGTACTGGACCGGCTCGAGGACTACTTCGGGCCCGGCCACCCGCGGAACCTGTACGAGCGGGAGCGCCGCGACGTGCTGCGGCTGCGGGACGGCGCGGCCGTCCCCGCCTGGGTGTACTTCGCGGCCCCGGGAGCCCGGCCGGGGCCGCTGATCGAGGGCGGGGACTGGTTCAGGCGGCCGGGGCGTCCGGGACCGCCGCCGCGTCGGCGCGCTCCAGACGGACCGCGCACACCTTGAACTCCGGCATCCGCGAGACGGGGTCGAGGGCCGGGTTGGTGAGCGTGTTCGCCCGGCCCTCGCCCGGCCAGTGGAACGGCATGAAGACCGTGTCCGGCCTGATGGCCGCGGTGATCCGCGCGGGGGCCACCGACCGGCCGCGCCGCGAGACCACCGCGACCCGCTCGCCCTCGGCCACCCCCAGCCGTTCGGCGAGCCGCGGGTGCAGTTCCACGAAGGAGCCCGGGGCGGCCGCGTTGAGCTCGTCCACCCGGCGGGTCTGCGCCCCGGACTGGTACTGGGAGACCACCCGGCCGGTCGTCAGGACCACCGGGTACTCGGCGTCCGTCTCCTCGGCGGCGGCGCGGTGCACCACGGGCACGAACCGGGCCCGGCCGTCGGCGGTCGCGAACCGGTCGAGGAACAGGCGCGGCGTGCCGGGGTGTTCGGGCGCGGTCTCCTCCGGTCCCGCCGGGCAGGGCCAGAAGACGCCGTCCTCCTCCCGGATCCGGCGGTAGCTGATGCCGGAGTAGTCCGCGGGGCCGCCGGCCGACGCGCGGCGCAGCTCCTCGAAGACCTCCTCGGGGTCGGCGGGGAAGCCCTTCTCCCAGCCGAGCAGCGCGGCCAGCCCGTTCATCACCTGCAGATCGCTGCGGACGCCCGCGGGCGGGGTGAGCGCCTGCCGGCGCAGCAGCACCCTGCCCTCCAGGTTGGTGGTGGTGCCGGTCTCCTCGGCCCACTGCGTCACCGGTAGGACGACGTCGGCGAGTGCGGCGGTCTCGGAGAGGACGACGTCGGCGACGGCGAGGAAGTCCAGCGAGCGCAGCCGCTCCTCGATGTGCGCGGCGCGCGGCGCGGAGACCACCGGGTTGGAGCCCATCAGGAGCAGCGACTTCACCTCGCCGCCGAGCGCGTCGAGGAGCTCGTACGCGCTCCGGCCCGGCCCGGGCAGCGACTCCGGGGCGACCCCCCACACCCCGGCGACGTGCGCGCGGGCGGCCGGGTCGTCGAGCTTGCGGTAGCCGGGCAGCTGGTCGGCCTTCTGGCCGTGCTCGCGGCCGCCCTGGCCGTTGCCCTGGCCGGTGAGGCAGCCGTAGCCGGAGTGCGGACGGCCCGCCTTTCCGGTCGCCAGGCAGAGGTTGATCCACGCGCCGACGGTGTCCGTGCCCTTGGACTGCTGCTCGGGGCCGCGGGCGGTCAGGACCATGCCGGAGGGCGCGTCGCAGAACAGCTCGACGGCCGCGCGCAGCTGGGGGACCGGGACGCCGGTGATCCGCTCCACGTGCTCGGGCCAGTGCGCCATCGCGCCGGCCCGGGCGGCCTCCCAGCCGTCGGTGCGGGCCGCGACGAACTCCTCGTCCACCCGTCCCTCGGCGACGACCAGGTGCAGCAGGCCGAGGGCGAGCGCCAGGTCGGTGCCGGGGCGGGGCGCGAGGTGGAGATCGGCCTGCTCGGCGGTACGGGTGCGGCGCGGGTCGACGACGATCAGCCGGCCGCCGTTCTCCTTCAGCTCGGTGAGGTAGCGCAGCGCCGGCGGCATGGTCTCGGCCAGGTTGGAGCCGACGAGGATCACACAGCCGGACTTCGGGATGTCGGCGAGCGGGAACGGCAGGCCGCGGTCGAGGCCGAAGGCCCGGTGGTGCGCGGCCGCCGCGGAGGACATGCAGAAGCGGCCGTTGTAGTCGATCTGCGAGGTGCCGAGCACCAGCCGGGCGAACTTGCCCAGCAGGTACGCCTTCTCGTTGGTGAGTCCGCCGCCGCCGAAGACCCCCACGGCATCCGGACCGTGGTCGGCGCGGGTCCGGCGCAGCCCGTCGGCGACGGCGGAGAGAGCCTCCTCCCAGGTGGCGGGTTCGAGCCGGCCTGTGTCAGGGCATCGGACCAGGGGCTCGGTGAGCCGGACCCGGGAGGAGAGCACGGCCGGGGCGGTGCGGCCCTTGCCGCACAGCGCGCCCCGGTTGACCGGGAAGTCCGACCGCTCGACCACCTCGACAGGCAGCTCCGGCGCGCCGGTGGGACGGAGCGACATGCCGCACTGCAGGGCGCAGTAGGGGCAGTGGGTGGGGGCGGCGGTGACATCGGACATGCCTGTCAGGGTGCGACGGCCGTGTTACGGGCGACGACGCGGCGCATTACGAGCGGGGTGCGAGCTGCTCTGTTCGCGGGGGCGGGGCAGGTGAGGGGGCTCAGTCGGCGGTGGTGGCGGCAGTGGCGGAGGCCAGGGCGTTCGTCACGCCCGTTTCGCGGTCGCCGAGGAAGTGCGGGTCGGGCTTGACGGCCGCGTCGAGGGCCGCCTTCCCGGCGGCGGCCAGCTCGCGGGTGCCGCCGTAGTACCAGGTCGCGTCGAGCGGCTCGGCTACGCCGACCCCGTACGCCTCGACGCCCGCGGCGTCGCAGAGGGCGACCGCGCGGCGGATGTGGAAGCCCTGGGTGACGAGGACGGCGCGGTCGACGCCGAAGATCTTCTTGGCGCGGACACAGGAGTCCCAGGTGTCGAATCCGGCGTAGTCGCTGACGATCCGGCCGTCGGGGACGCCGCGCTCGGTCAGGTAGGCACGCATGGCGTCGGGCTCGTCGTATTCGATCCGGCTGTTGTCGCCGGTGACCAGGACGACCTTGACCTTGCCGGAGCGGTACAGCTCGGCGGCGGTGTCGAGGCGGTGCGCGAGGTACGGGGTCGGCCGGCCCTTCCACAGGCCGGCGCCGAAGACGACGGCCACGTCCTGGGCGGGCACGTCGGCGGCGGTGCGGAGCCGGCCGTCGGCGGTCAGGTGCATCCAGGTCGCGGGGGCGAGCGCGAGGGCGGTGCCGAGCATGACGGCCTGCACGGCGCGGCGCCGGGTGCGGCGGGGGATGCGGCCGGTGCGGGCCCGCTCCAGGGCGGTGCGGAGCCGGTCCCGTATGCCTGTCATGCGGAGTCCTCCCGAAGGTTCGTGTTCGTCCACATGGTCCGACGTCGATTCCGGCCGCGCGGTTCACTGCGGGGTGGCCGCCGCCCGGTCCTGGGGTCCGTCGTGGGGTCCGTACAGGACGGTGGCGAGGGCGATGCCGAGGAGGCCGCCCGTGAGCTGGGCGCCGACGAAGCCGGGGAGCGAGCCGGGGGCGATGCCGGTGAAGGAGTCCGAGAACGAACGGGCGACGGTGGCGGCGGGGTTCACGAAGGATCCGGAGGAGGTGAACCAGATCGCCGCCGCGAGGTAGCCGCCCACGGCCACCGGGACGAGCGCGGCGCGGTCGATCCGCTGCAGGCCGCGGATGAGCAGGACGAGCCCGGCGGTGGCGACGATCTCGCCGAGCAGCAGGTGGTTGCCGGTGCGGACCTGGGTGGACCAGGTGCCGGGGGTCCGGCCGTACATCGCCTCGGCGAGCAGCGCGCCGGTGACGGCGCCGGCGAGCTGGGCGGCGATGTAGGCGGCGGCGTCGCGGGGGCGGGTGGTGCGGCGGTTCGACCACCACTCGGAGAGGGTGACCACGGGGTTGAGATGGCCGCCCGAGACGGGTCCGAACAGGGCGACGAGCAGGGCGAGTCCGATGGCCGAGGCGAGCGAGTTGGCCAGCAGCCGGACGCCCGTGTCGGGGCTGAGCGCGCCGGCCTGGAGGCCGGAGCCGATGACGACGGCCACCAGGGCGGCGGTGCCGACGAACTCGGCGGTGGCCCGGCGGGCCAGCGCGCGGGGTGTGGTCATGGAGGGTCCTTTCAGGAGGGGGTTCTGCCGGAAGTTGTCGCGATGCGGAAAATGTATTCCATGAAATGAAAGAGGGGGAGGGGAGGTGGAGACCGGAAGGCGAAGATCTGCCATGATCACGGCCGTGAAACCGACGAGTGACGATGTGGAAAGCGCCGTGCGGAACAACGCGGTCTGGTGCGAGGCGATGTGCCGGGCGCACGGCCGGCCGGGGGTCTTCGGCGCCCGGGCGTGGACCAACGCCCGCCGGACCCCGCTGTACTACCCGGACGCGATCACGCTGACGGCGGACGCGACGGCCGGCGAGGTACTGGCCGGGATCGACCGCGGCACCCCGTACGCCTCGGTGAAGGACAGCTACGCGACGCTGGACCTGACGGGCGAGGGCTTCGTGCCGCTCTTCGAGGCCGAGTGGATCCACCGCCCGGCCGGCGCGCCCGCGCCCGTGCCGACGGCGACGGTGTGGACGGAGGTCCGTACGGCCGAGGGGCTCGCGGCCTGGGAGGCCGCCTGGCGCGGCGACGACGAGGACGCGGCGGGGCTGTTCCGCGCCGAGCTGCTCGCCGACCCCACGACGACGGTCCTCGCGGGCCACGACGCGTCCTCCGGCCGGGTGCTCGCGGGCGCCGTCCTGACCGAGGGCGCGGGCGTCGTGGGCGTCTCGAACCTGTTCGCGACCGACGAGGTGTCCCCGGCCGAGGCGTGGGCAGGCACGCTCACGGCGGCCGCCGCGCTCCGGCCCGCGCTGCCCGTGGTCGGCTACGAGCACGGGGACGCGCTGGCGGCCGCCGTCGCCGCGGGGTTCACGGCGACGGCGCCGCTGCGGGTCTGGCTCGCGCCGGCCTGACGTCAGCCGGCCCAGGCGGCGGCCAGGCAGGACCTGGTCGCCGCCGCCACGTACACGGCGGCCGTCAGCCAGGCGCGGGCGTACGCGGCGGGGTCCGCCGGGACCATGCGGCCGAGGGCGTCCCGGCGGTGGTCGGCGGCCGTGTCGCGCAGCGTCCGGGCGCACTCCGCCCCGGTGCCGAGGCCCACGGCGCGCAGCCGCCGCGGCAGGTCCGCGTCCCCGGCCGCGCCGACGACCCGACCGCCGGCCACCGCCCGCTCCACCGTCCGCCGCAACAGCTCCAGTTCCAGGGGGAGGGCGGGGGCGGGACCGGACGCCGTGACCGGGGCGCCGACCGGACCGTCGGTCGGATCGCCGGCCGCACCCGCCGCCGGATCGGGCAGGTCGGCGCGGTGGATCCGGCGCAGGCCGAGGTCGGCGCGGAACGGGTCGCCGGCGCGGTCGGTCCACTGCGCCGCGAGGGCGTGCACACCGCCGGGCCGGCCGGGCACGACGCGGGCGATCAGGCGTATGCGCAGGCCCGGGTGCGCGGCGAGGAGCCGGAGGTTCTCCGCGTACGGGAGCTCGGGCCGCTCGTCCGGGGCGTACAGGGCCACCGTCGGGCCGCCCGTCACCGCCAGGCCGTACGGGGTGAGGGTCCCGTCCAGGAACAGCAGCCCCTCGCCCGGGCCTTCGCCGTCCGCTGCGGCGAACTGCTCGGCGGGCGACCGCCGCCAGAGCGCGGCGGCGGGCTCCTGCGACCATCCGGTCCCCGTCACGGACACGGACCGCACGCCGGTGCCGCCGCCGACGCGGCCGTCGTGCGACAGGTTCGGCGAGGTCATGAGCACCCCGCCGCCGTCGCCCAACTCCCGCAGCGCCAGGGCGCATCCGCCCGGCACCGGCGCGGCCGCCGCCTGCGCGACGCGGTCCGGCCCGCCGGGCCGGACGTCCGCCAGCGTGTGCAGGGTTCCGTCCGGGGCGAGCGCGTACGTGGTGACGCCCGCGTAGCCGGATGCGGTGACCACCGGCTCGGTGAACAGACCGGTCAGGCGCAGGGGTTGGGCCGGGCGGTACGTACGCCGCGCCGTCCCGACCGCGTCGGCCGGGCGCAGGGCCAGCGCGAACAGCTCGGCCAGGTCCCCGGCCAGAGCGTCCAGCCGGAACCCGGGGTCGTCCCCGCGCGCCTCGCCCACGCGCTGCGCGATCCGCAGCCCGACGGCGGCCGCGCGATGCAGGCCGGCCACCCGCGCCCCGTGCGCCGCCCGCACCAACTCGGCCCGCACGACGGCCCCGGTCCCCCCGACCCCGGCCGCCAACACCCGCTCCCCGACCCGCTGCAGGGCGTCGAGGGCCTGGAGCTGGGCGGCGGAGGGGGCGTCCGACGGTGCTCCGGCGGCCTTTGTCTTGTCGGCCCGCGCGGTGGCGCCGGGCTCGGAGGCGGCCGGGCCGGGGTCCGGCAGCGCCTGGGACTCGGGGATGCCCGGGCCTGCGGTCCCGTCGGGCGGGGCGTGGCTCTCCGGCTCCGCCCCGGGAGCGTTTCCGTGGGTCGGCGGCTCGTGGGTCGGGTCCGCCAGGGGGGCCATGGTCAGGACCGCCGCGCGGTGGAGGCAGGCGGGGGAGAGAAGGCAGCTGCAGACGGCCGCGTCCGCCGTGGCCACCACGCCGTCCGTCGTCGTCAGCGTCACCGTCGTGTCCTCGGCCACGCGCACCCGTACGCCCGCACCGTCGTCCGCCGGTTCCACCGGCCACGCCGCCGCCTTCGTCACCGTCGCGTCGACGCGCTTGCGCAGCCGCGCGGGCAGCAGGTCGAGCGCGTCCGCTGCGACCTCCGGGGCCACCGGGGGAAGAGCCGTCGTCATCGCCGTTCACCTCCGATCCGCTCGCCGACCCAGCGGGCCAACTCCAAGGGGCTGAGCGCCGCCACCGGCATGCCCGCCGCCACCAACTGCCCGGCGACGCCCGCCGAGTACCGGGGCCGGCCCGCGTCGTCCAGCGAGGCGCAGCCGAGCACGTGGCAGCCCGCCTCGACCAGGGCCCGGACCTCGCCGAGCAGCGGGGCCGTCGGCCCGCCCTCCTCGAAGTCGCTGATCAGCACGACCAGCGTCCGGGACGGCACCGTCACCAGGCTCCGCGCGTGCCGCAGGCCCCGCGCGATGTTGGTGCCGCCGCCGACCCGCACCTCGAGCAGCAGGCCCAGCGGGTCCTCCACCTGGTCCGTGAGGTCCAGGACCTGGGTCGAGAACGCCACGAAGTGCGTGCTCAACGTGGGCACTCCGGCCAGGACGGAGGCCGTCAGCGCCGACCAGACCGTCGACGCCTCCATCGACCCGGACACGTCCACGACCAGGACCAGCCGCCAGTCCGACTCCCGCCGGGCCCGGGTCCGGAACACCGGCCGCTCCGGCACGACCGTCACCGCGCCGGTCTCCGCGTCGCGCCGCGCCGTCGCCAGGTTGGCCCGCAGCGTGCGGGGCAGGTCCAGCGGGCCGCCGGGGCGGCGGGTCGGGCGCGGGTGCGCGAGCCCGGTCAGCGCGGGGCGCAGCCGGCGGGCGAGTACGTCCGTCAACTCCCGTACGAGACGGGCGACGAGCGGCCGCAGCCGGGCCAGCCGGTCCTCGGAGAGGCCGCCCGCGTACGACAGCACGGTGCGCAGCAGCTCGACGGAGGGACGGGCGGCCCCGGGGTCGAGCTCCAGGGCCGCGTCGAGGCGGCCGGTCTGCGCGGCCGAGGCGAGCACCTCCTCGCGGACGCCCGGTCCGAACAGCGCGGCCAGCTCCTCGGACCAGGCCCGCACGTCCGGGAACGGCGCCTCGTCACCGCCGCCGGAGCCGTACTCCTCGCCCCGCGCGCCCTCGCCGCGGCCGCCGCCGTACAGCTCGTCGAGCGCGGTTGCCACTCTTCCGGCCCGCCCGCTCAGCCCGCGCCCCCGGCCGAGCAGCAGCCGCCACCGCTCGCCGGGAGGCAGCTCCGCGCCGGTGGGCGCCGCGGGCGGTGCCGTCGTGTGCGCCGGATCCGGCAGGGCTGGTGACGGCGTCGTACTCGTCCCGGCCGCATCCTCCGTCGGGAGGCCGAGTCCGATTCCGAGCCCCAGTGCGCCCAGCGCCTCCCGGCCCGCCAGGTCGGCGGTCGCCAGGCGGGCCAGAGCCTCCGGATCGCCCTGCAGGGTGCCGGCGGCGACGCCCGTGCGGTCCTCCACGACCGCGAGGAGACGGGTGCGGGCGGCCGGGGGGAGGGTGTCGAAGCCGGCGCGCAGGGCCGGGAGACGGGTCAGGAAGTCACGGTCGGAGAGGAACTCGACCCGCTCCAGCAGCGGGTCCAGCGGGCCGGACGTCTCCAGCAGCGGGCCCGCCGCCGGCAGGACGCCGCCCAGGAACCCGGCCAGGTCCGTGCGGAGTTCCGGCGTCGTCGCGCCGTCCACGCGGGACGCGAGCCGGGTGCCGAACGCCGCCGCGTCCAGCTGCCCGAGCAGGACCCGCGCCGCGCCGGCGGCACCCTGGATCAGCGGGGTGCCGTCCGCGTCCAGGCGGGCCAGCGCGTCGGCCAGCCGCAGTCCGCCGCGGTCCGCGTCGGTGCGGCAGGCGAGCGCCACTAGCGCCCGCGCGTCCTCCGGGGCCGTGGAACCCGCCAGGCCGTCCAGCGCCCGGACGCCCGCCGCGCCCAGCGCCTCGTACGCCGCGTCCAGCTCAGCCTTCGCCCAGCCGGACGGGACGCCCGGCACATGGCCGGCGCGCAGGCCGTCCACCACGGCGAGGCCGTCGAGGAGTTCGGGCAGGGTGCCCGTCGCGGGCAGCACCGCCGCCACCAGCGCCAGCCACTCGGCCGCCGCGTCCGTGAGCCCGCAGCCCGCCGCGTCCCGCAGGGCCTCCAGGGCCTGTGCGGCGGTCGTGCCGCCCGCTCGTTCCTGCGTCGCCCGGCGGCGGCGCAGCACGCCCTCCGCGGCCTGTTCCAGGGTGACCCCGTGCAGCCCCGCGAGATCCAGCGACGCCGCCGTCGACGGCGACCAGGCCGCCGTCCACCGTGTCGTCAGCGCCTCCGCGCCGCCCACGCCCGCGACCTCGCCCGGCTCCGCGTACGTCACCCGGCACACCGCGAGCCGCCGCAGGGCGAGTTCACGGCGCAGGTCCGGCGCGTCCCGGTGCGGGTCGAGCCGCAGCTCACGGCGGTCCGGGGCCCCGGGGCGGGGCAGCGACAGCTCGGCCAGCAGCGCCTCGACGGCCGGGCCGAGCCCGGACCGCGGGGTGCCGGGCGCGAGCACGCCCTGCCGGTCGCCGACCAGCGTCCGCTCCATGGCGGCCGCCACGACCCGGCCGCGGCCCATCAGCCGGCCCTGGGTGAGCACCGACTGCGCGGCCTCCGTCAGCTCGGCGCGCCCGGCCGCCGGGCGCCCCCGCAGCGCCGCCAGGTCACGCGCCATCCGCACGACCTCGCGGGCGTCGGCGGGCCCCGCGGGGTGACCGGCCTCCCGTACGGCCGCGCAGATCCGCACGGCCATGCCGACCAACAGCTCGTCCAGCGCCGCGGGTTCGCCCCCGGCGAGATACACCCCGTGCTGCCACTCCGGGTCCCGGATCCCTGCCGGATACCCGGAGCGCTCGTCCAGCAACCCGTACCGGTACGGCACGAGGGACGTCACGACCTGCGTCGCGTCCGTCGCGCCGTGCGGCTCCCCGCCGGCGTCCTCCGCCCCCGCCTCCAGGGCCGGTGCGTGGAACGCGCCCACCACCGCCGCCGTGCGGCGGCCGGCGTACTCCGCCAGGCGGGCGCGCATGTGGGACTCGCGGCGCAGGTCGTACGGGGACACGGTCGCCGAGTCCGTGCGCAGGGCCCAGCCGACCGCCAGCGCCGCGCGGCGCAGGGTCTCCGGGGGTGCGCCGGGCGCGGCGGACTCCACCAGGTGGTCCCAGAGGTCCTCGCGGTCGCCGGCCCGGGCCCGCAGGGCCTCGGCCAGGCCCAGGCGGGGGGCGTCCGTGTCGCGGTCACCCGTCCGCGCGGACAGCGGGAGGTCGAAGGGGACCACCTCCACGCCCGCCTCCCGCGCCCAGCGGATCGCCGCCAGTTCCGGGGAGAACTCCGCGAACGGCAGGAACACCAGGCCGTCGTCCGCCCCGTGCCCGGCCAGGGCTACCGGCGGCACCGTCCCGGGTGCCGCCACGTACGGGAGCCAGGGCGCGAACTCCTCGGGGAGCTCCACCAGCAGGACCTCCGGCGCGGCCGCCGCCAGCAGCGCCGGCATCGCCGCGGCCAGCGCGGGGGAGTGGTGCCGTACACCGATCAGGTACGGCTCGCGGCACCCCGCCAGCAGGTCCAGGGCCTTCCCGGGGAGCTCAGCCGAGCTCATCGCGCAGGTCCCACAGCGTGCGCCACAGCGCCGCGCCGCTCTCGGCGCGGCGGCGGACCGGGCCGTCCCAGTAGCCGAGCAGACGGGCGTGGTCCGCCGGGTCGTCCTTGCGGACCGTGCCGAGCAGATGGCCCGGCAGCGTGCGCAGCACGTCCCGGCCGTCGCCCAGGTACGCCGCGTTCAGGCCCATCGACGCGGCCACCTGCACCGCCTCCGCCGTCGACATCACCGTCGACGGCCGCTCGACCTCCCAGCCCTCCGCGCTGCGTCCCGTGCGCAGGTCCCGGAACGCGGTCACCAGGGCCTCCAGCACCGCCTCGTCCACCGCGAACCCCGCCCCGCCCCGGGCCAGCGCCGCCGTCGCCTGCCGGCGCACCAGCGCGGTCTCCTCCGCCAGGTCCCCGATCGGGCCGACCGTCTCGAAGTTGAAGCGCCGCTTCAGGGCGGCCGACATCTCCGAGACGCCCCGGTCACGCAGGTTCGCCGTGGCGATCAGGGTGAAACCGGGGGCCGCGTGGACGGTGCCGTCCCCCGCCCCGTCGCCGTCCGCCAGCTCCGGGACCGCCATGCGGCGTTCCGAGAGCAGGGAGACCAGGGAGTCCTGGACCTCGGGCAGACAGCGGGTGATCTCCTCCACCCGGGCCACCGCGCCCCGCGTCATCGCCGTCAGCACCGGCGACGGCACCAGTGCCTCCCGGCTCGGGCCCTTGGCCAGCAGCATCGCGTAGTTCCAGCCGTAGCGGAGCTGGTCCTCCGTCGTCCCGGCCGTGCCCTGCACGGTCAGTGTGCTGCTGCCGCAGACCGCCGCCGCCAGCAGCTCCGACAGCATCGACTTGGCCGTGCCCGGCTCGCCCACGAGCAGCAGCCCGCGCTCACCGGCCAGCGTCACCACACAGCGCTCCACCAGCGCCCGGTCGCCGACGAACTTGCGCGTCACCGCCATCCGCCGCCCGTCGGGCGCGGCCAGCTCCTCGTCGCCCGAGCCGCAGACGAACAGCACCACCGCGCGCGGTGTCAGCCGCCACGCCGGCGGCCGCGGCCCGTCGTCGTACGCGGCGAGGAACTCCAGCTCCGCCGCGTACCGGTCCTCGACCAGCGCCACCTGCCGCGCCTGCGGCGCACCCTCGGCGTACCCGCTCATCGCCTGCCTCCCCGGCCCTCGAACTCCACATAACCCGGCACGTCGCCGTCCACGACCCGCTGCCACGCCGCCGCGAACAGCGCCGCCACCGGCCGGTCCGGCACGATGAACGCGTACGCGTCGCCCGGCAGCAGCGACAGCTTCCAGGTCTCCATGGGCAGCTGCGGCGCCTTCGCCTCCTGCCAGCCGCCGGGCAGGAACAGCGACCGGCCCGCACGGGCCCGCTTCGCCTCCACCACCAGCTCGGTCGCGGCCAGTTCGGCGCGCGCCTTCTTCAGCCGGGCCGGCTTCCAGCCCGTCCACTCGGCCTGCCTGCGGTCCGTCGGGTCGGGCAGCGCGAGCACCATCAGATACAGCGCCGCCGCGTCCTCCGACAGACCGAACCGGCCCGCCGCCTCCGCGACCAGCTCCGGCACGCTGTGCACCGGATGCTGGGCCGCGCCCGCCGGTCCGTCGGCCGTCACCAGGGTCTCGAACTCCGTGCCGAACACGGACTTCAGCGCCTCCAGCCGACCCGAGGAGCGGCAGACGGCCTCCAGGAGCTTCATCGTCGGATGGAGGGCCGGGTCGCCGCCGGCGAATACCGCCGGGCGCACCCAGACCCGCTCCGACGCCCCGTGGTACTCCATCGGGCTCAGCACCAGTCCCTCGGCGATCTCGATCACGCCGTTCGCGTCCGTGCCGCCCTGCGCGGGCAGCCCGCGGTGCTCCCGCAGCCTGGCCGCGGCGGACCTGCCGCCGTCCGCCCAGTTCAGCTGGAGGTCGAGCAGCAGCGTGGGGTCGGACAGCCGCTCGCGCAGCATCCGCAGCGTCACCGGCAGCACCGCACGCAGCGGGTCGCCGAACGGCAGCCGGTACGCCAGCCAGGTCAGCGCCTTCACGTACGTGTACAGCTGCATGCCGTTGAGCAGCTTCTCCGGCTCGGCCGGCTGCATCGCCTGCTCGACCATGCGCTGCGTCGTCCGGCCGGTCAGCTCCGGCTGCGCCTCCGGGTTGACCGCCGCCTCGGCCATCTTGCTCGGGGCCAGCTCCGCGTTCGCCCGGGCCATCAGCTCCGGCGGCGGCACCCGCCGCACGCCGCGCACCGCGACCCAGCGCGCCACGGCCGCCGTCACGTCGTAGCCGTGCTCCCACACGGCCTCCGCGTCCTCGGCCGCGAGCGGCAGCAACAGGCCGGTGTACTCGCGTCGTTGGGCCACCGGCAGCTCCTTGACGAGCTCCCGCGCGGCCTCCGCCTCGGCGACCTTCGCGCCCATCGTCGCGAGGATGCCGGTGGGCAGCAGCCCCTCGCGGCCCCAGCCGACCAGCCCCGGCAGCCCGAGCAGCACCAGCGCCGCGCCCGGCTGCGACACGCCCGCCGCCTCGGCGAACTCCACGGTCCGCTCCGGCCGGTACGGCGCCGGCCCGCGTTCGTGCAGCAGCCGCAGCGTCTCGCGCAGCGCCGGGGCGCGCAGCGGGTCGTCGGCCGCGCCGAGCACCCGCGACTCCGTCTCGACGAAGCCCTCCCAAGCGCCGAAACGGCGCTCCGGGTCGTACTCGACGCCGGTCCACCACGCGAAGCCGTCCGCGAGACGGCGGCGTTCGATGAGCAGCACCGTGCGCCGGCCGTCCCGGTGGACCTCGCCCAGGTGCTCCTGGTCGCCGGTGAAGTTCTGCGGGTCCCACGGCGAGCGCAGTTCGACGATCCGCAGCCGCCCGCGCGGGTCGGCCAGGACCGCGTCGCCGTCCGCCGTCACCTCCAGCAGGGTGGCCGCGAACTCGGCCAGCGCCTCCCGGTCCTGCTCCCCGGTCAGCGGCGACAGCGCCCGCACCAGCAGGCTCGCGACCCCGACGCCGAGGAAGGAGTGCCAGGGCACGCGGGTCTCGCGGACCACGCCGCCGGATGCCGAAGCGAACGTCCCGTCGGACGCCGAGGACGTAGCCGCCTCCGTCTCCGCCTCCGTGTGCAGCACCTCCGCGAGCCGGAGCACGTTCGCCACCGTGGCGTCCGCGTCCTGGCCGTGCGGCAGCCAGGCGTTCGTGTGCAGGCCCTCGTCCAGGCCGGTCAGTGCCGACATCAGCCGCCCGTCCAGGGCGTGCCGCGTCCGGGCGCGGACCTTCTGCTTCTCCCGCGCCGGGCCGCGGCCCCCGGCCGCCTTCTCGGCCAGCTTCGCCAGCCGCTCCACGCACTTGGCGGCGAACTCCACGATCCCGGCCACGCCCGCGACCAGCCCGGGGTGCGTCAGCTCCGGCAGGACCCGCGCCACCGCGTCGCCCGGAGCGGCGCCCTCGGCGACCGCGTCCAGCAGCGCCCGCGCGTCCGCCGCGGTGACCGCCCGCAGCCGCGCCGAGCCGGCCTCGTCCCGGGGCCGCAGCGCGTGCCAGTACGCCAGCGGCGGCACCAGTGCCGTACCCGCCGCGTAGCGTCCGCCCCGGTCGCCCAGGTCGTGCTTGGACAGCAGCACGCCGTCGGCGTCGTACAGCTCGACGAACCGGTCGAACCGCACCGACTCGCGCGGGTGCAGCACCGCGCCCCCGGGCAGCCGCAGCGGCGGCAGCGGGACCCCGTGCGTCACGTACCGCAGGTCCGCCCCGTCCACGACCGGCACCGCAGGTCCCGTCGTGCCGTCCACCGAACAGGCCGCCATCGTCCCGGACTTCGGGTCCTGGCGGACCCACCAGCCGACCAGGCCGTCCTTGCTGCCGAACGGCGAGGACTCCATGCCCGGCGCCGCCGGCAGCAGCCGGCAGGCCCGCGCCATCAGCTGCCGCCCGGCCGCGCCCTCCAGGGCCGCGTCGAAGAAGCCGGGCGCCGCCGCCCGGCCGCGGCGCGCGGCGGCCGGGTCGTACTCCCACCACGCGTTCTCGTGCAGCACCCAGACGGAGATGCCGTCCGAGGCCACCGCGCGGTGCTCGCCCGCGAACGAGGTGTCCCCGGTGCGGACCGGCCGGCCGCCGTAGCAGCGGCTGCCGTCCGGCAGTTCCAGCGACGGCAGGTGCCCGTGGTCCCAGCCGTCGCGCAGCTCCCCGGCCGGCTTGAACAGGTCCGCGGGCCGGCCCGACCACACCGCGCGCCGGGCGTCGCCGTGACCGCTCGCCACCAGCCACTGGCCGGCGACATGACGGATCGTCGGCTCGTCCCACCGGTTCTGCGGCGGCACCGGAAGGGACAGCGTGCGCCGCTCCAGGACCTCCTCCGGGCCGACGAGCACGGCCTCCATGCCGAGCCGGACCACCAGCGCCGGGTAGGAGTCCGCGAGCCGGTACCAGCGCTCGCCGTGACTGCGCCGCCCGCCGGGGGCCTTGGGGTCGACGTCACCCAGCGAGGCCAGCCCCTCCTCCAGAGCCGGCCAGCCCAGCTCGTCGAGGACGCCCGCGCGCAGTGTGCGCTCCAGGGCGGTCGCCGGCGAGTACGCCGTGATCCGGTCCACCGCCTCCGGGGCCGCGGCCAGCACCTCCGGCGAGGAGAACCGCGACAGGCGGGTCAACTGCTCGTTCACCTGCGGCAGTCCGATCGGCCGCTCCAGATCGTCCGCCCGGTCGGCCACCCAGCCCGCGAGCACCCCGCGCAGCGCCGGGTGCTCCACGACCTCCAGGAGCCGGGCCGAACCGCCGCTCGTCCCCGCGACGCTCTCGACCGCGGCCCGCAGCTGCGGCCCGAACCGCTCGTCGGCCGTGAGCGCCACCATGTCCCGGCGGCCCGGCCGCTCGTCGCGCATCCAGGAGTCCAGGCCGAACCGCCCGGTGTCACCCTCCGGCGGCGCCACCGGCACGCCCAGCGCCAGACACAGGTCGAGCAGGTCGAGGTCGACCCCGCCCCGCCGGCCGCGCCCGCTGATCAGCCGCACCGGCGTCCCGTCCGCGACCAGTCGCGGCGCCAGCCGCTCCACCAGCGTCAGCTCGCCCTCGATCCGGCCGCAGCGGCCGCCCCAGCCGCGCCGCCGGTGCTCCGTCCAGGCACCCAGCCACTCCGCGGCCGGAACCGTGCCGTCCATGAGCAGCTCCGTCGCCCCGCAGGCGTCGAGCAGCTCCAGCCAGGAGGCGTCGAAGCCCTCCGTGTCGTCCCCGGTCACCGCCGGCAGCAGCGACACCAGCCGGCGCCGTACCGCCGGATCCCCGGCCGCGAGGTCCCGCAGCGCGGGCAGTGCCGACTTCCAGAAGCCGGGCGCCGCCCGGTTCATCGCCCCGGTGGGCAGGACCTCGGCGAGCAGCGCGCACTCCTCGGCGCGGGCGTCCAGCTTCGCCGCCTTCGCCAGCCGCCGCAGGTCCTCCAGCATCCCCGCGTACGGGGCGAGGCCCGCCGCGCAGCGCTCCAGCGACAGCGCGCGGAAGTTCGCGTACGCCTCGGGCGCCGGGAGCCGGGACGCCAGGGTCTTGGCGTGGTCCCGCAGCGACTTCGCCGTCAGCGCGCCCGCCCCGGCGAACTCCAGGAACACCTCCCGCACCCGCTCCTCGTCCACCGGGAGGGCGTGCCGCTGCTCGGCGGCGCGGGCCTTGCCGAAGAACACCGCGGCCTGCTGCTTGGCGTCGGCCGCCAGGTACAGCCGGGCGACCTGCTCGTAGTACGTGGGCAGGAACTGCGGCACCGAGCGGTCCAGACGGACGCCGATCTCCTCGAAGCCCTCCTTCGCGAGCCCCGGCTTGGTCGCGACCAGCCGGGTCAGCCGCTCCATCTCCTTCACCACGGCCAGCGCGTGGTGGCCGTTCGCCGGGTCGTGGACCAGCGCCCACGCGGGGAAGCCCAGCGACTGCCGGCGCACCCGGCCGACCCGCTCCGCCGCGTGCGCGGCCGTGAAGCCCAGATACTCCAGCGCCAGGTCCTCGGCCGCCGCGATCGTCTCCGGCACCAGCCGCACCACCGGCCGGTCCGCCAGCACGGGATGCGCGTACGACCGCGCCGTCAGCACGTCCGTGCCGTCGCCGCCGGCCTCCACCGGCAGCACCGCCCCCGCCCGGAGCAGCCCTTCGTCCTTCACGCTCATCGCGCGTCCCCCTCCTCGTCCACGACACGGCCCGCGTACACCAGCGCCGCCATCCGCTCGCCCTCCGACCAGGCGACCGGCCCCACCTCGGCCGGCGACAGCCGCCGCCCCGCCCGGTCCCGCCACTCCAGCGAGCCCGTCCAGGTCTCCGCGTCCGGGTACTCCTCGCCGAGCCAGTACGCCGCCTCCAGCGCCCGGCCGTCCTCCACCAGCGGACACACCGCGTGACCGCCGCGGACCCGGTAGCCGTACGAGGTCGCCCGCGCCGTGGCGTGCCGCAGCTGCTCGAACCTGCCGCCCGCGTACGCCTCCACGGCGTCCCCCGAGCCGGCCTCCCCGTCCCGGGTCTCCGGCCGCCGCCACACCTCCCGGAACAGCTGCTCCGCACCCTGCTCCACGCCCAGCTCGGCCGCGAACTCCCGCAGCTCGTCCAGCTCGTCGAGCAGCACCGGATGCGGTATCAGCACCGACTCCACACCCTGCGCGGACCCCAGCCGAACCGAGTCGCCGTCCAGGTCCACCACACCGAGCCCGCGCTCCGGGTCCGCGTCCCGCAGGAACCCGGCCCGTGCCACGTCCGCCGCCCCGTCCGGGCCCACCGGCGCGACCACCAGGTCCGTCAGCGCGGCCCGCCACGCCGGGTCCGGCCACACCCGGGCCAGCAGGGCCACCGGAACCGGCAGCGACCGCACCAGCCACGCGTCGACCTGCTCGCGGCACTCCTGTTCGTGCCGCTCCAGCCACTGGGCGAGCTGCCGCAGCCGCACGACCTCCGGGTCGTCCTTCAGTTTCGCCGGCACCTGCTTGAGCGTGCGCCCCTGCGCGTTCCGGCAGAGCACCCGCGTGCCCTCCAGCGTGACGGCGTAGCCGCCGCTCCCCGTCTCGATCCAGCCCATGGCGAGACCGCCTCCCCGACCTTCCGGTTCCGATGGCGATCACCCTAGGTGACCGGACTGACAGCGCTCCTCCCCGTCCCGTGAGCCTGTGGAAAACACTCGTGACTCCCACGCAACGGGCAGGCAACGTGGCGCGGTCAGGATCGGTCCATGACGGATCCGGACATCACCCTCGCCGCCACGGCCCAGCTCCTCGGCCGGATCACGGACGAGCTGGGCACCCGGCTCGGCCAGGTCCGCCCCGACGGCGCACGGCGCGGCACGCGCCCGCCCACCCTCATAGCCGTCGCCCACGGCAGCCGCGACCCCCGCGCGCTCCCCACCGTCCAGGCCCTGCTCGAACGGGTCCGCGACCTCCGCCCCGGACTCGACGTCCGCCTCGGCCACGTCGAGCTGAACGCCCCGCTGCTCTCCGACACCCTCGCGGACCTCGCCCCGGGCGGCGAGGCGGTCCTCGTGCCGCTGCTCTTCGGCCGCGGGTACCACGTCACCCACGACCTGCCCGCCGCCGCGGCCGCCGCGCCCGCGGTCCGCACCCGCGTCGCCGACCCGCTCGGCGCCCACCCACTGCTCATCGAGGCCCTGTACGAACGCCTCGTCGACGCCGGCTGGACCGAGGCGCACGGCGCCGCCCGCGACACCGCCGTCGTCCTCGCCTCCGCCGGCTCCCGCGCCCCCGAGTCCGCCGCGGACACCCGCCGCACCGCCGCCCTGCTCCGCGAGCGCCTCGGCGTGCCCGTCGTCGCCGCGTACGCCTCCGCCGCCGCGCCCACCGTCCCCGACGCGGTCCGCGCCCTGGCCGCCCGCGGCCGGCACCGGATCGCCGTCGCCTCCCTGTTCACCGCGCCCGGCCTCTTCGCGACCCGCAGCGCCGCCCAGGCCCCCTGGATCGCCGCCGCCCCGCTCGGCCCGCACCCCGCCCTGGCCCGCCTGGTCCTCCACCGCTACGACCGTGCCGTGGGCACCCCCCGAAACCTGATCCCCGGGCGAGAACTCGCCACCGCCTAGCCCCGCCTGTCGGTCCCGCCGGTTACCTTCGGGACATGGACGGCAACACGGACACCCCCGGCTACGACGAGGCGGCCATCGAACGCTGGGACGCCGAACCCGACAAACGCCCCGGGCGGACGGCCTTCCAGCGCGACCGGGCACGGGTGCTGCACTCCGCCGCGCTGCGCCGGCTCGCCGGCAAGACCCAGGTCGTCACCCCCGGCACGAGAAGTCATGCCTGGGACGCCAGCCCGCGCACCCGGCTCACCCACTCCCTCGAATGCGCCCAGGTCGGCCGCGAACTCGGCGCCGCGCTCGGCTGCGACCCCGACCTCGTCGAGGCCGCCTGCCTCTCCCACGACATGGGCCACCCGCCCTTCGGGCACAACGGCGAACAGGCGCTCAACGACTTCGCCAAGGACTGCGGCGGCTTCGAGGGCAACGCCCAGTCCCTGCGCCTGCTCACCCGCATCGAACCCAAGCGCTTCCTCGCCGACCCCGCCACCGGCGAACCGGTCAGCGTCGGCCTCAACCTCACCCGCGCCTCGCTCGACGCCGCCACCAAGTACCCCTGGCCGCGCGGCGGACACCCCACCGACCCGGGCTCGCCCAAGTTCGGCGTCTACGAGGACGACCTGCCGGTCTTCGCATGGGTCCGCCGGGGCGCCCCCGAGCACCGCAAGTGCTTCGAGGCCCAGGTCATGGACTGGTCCGACGACGTCGCGTACTCCGTGCACGACTTCGAGGACGGGCTGCACGCCGGGCACATCGACCCCAACCTGCTCTACTCCGAGCCCGAACGCGCCGACATCTGGCGGGTCGCCATCGGCCGGTACGTCCCCGAGGACACCGACCCGCAGGAGCTCGCCGACGCCCTCGACCGCCTCGTCGAACAGGACTGGTGGCCGCACGGCTACGACGGCTCCGCCGTCGCCCAGGCCCGGCTCAAGGACGCCACCAGCCAGCTCATCGGCCGGTTCTGCCTCGCCGCCGAGGGCGCCACCCGCGCCGCGTACGGCTCCGGCCGGCTCACCCGGTACGCGGCCGAACTCGTCGTCCCCCGCCGGACCCGCAACGAGTGCGCCGTCCTCAAGGCGGTGGCCGACCGCTACGTCATGCAGCGCGCCGAGCAGGAGGCGCTCCGCGCGGACCAGCGGATCGTGCTCGCCGAACTGGCCGAGGCGCTCACCGGCCGCGCCCCGCACGGCCTCGAACCGCAGTTCCGCGCCCAGTACCTGGCCGCCCCCGACGACCGCTCCCGCAAACGGGTGATCGTCGATCAGATCGCCTCGCTCACCGACGCGTCCGCCCGCACCCTGCACGAACGGCTCACCGCCCGTCCCGCCTGACCGAACGGCCGTCGCGGAGCGGCCTGCTCCGGTCCGGGCGCCCGTTCCCGGCCCTCTTCCGCCCCCACGCTCCGTGCGGGACGCTCCCTGGAAGCGCCGGGGCGGTAGAGCCCGTCCCCACGCCGGGAGGCGTAGCGTGGAAGCGGTCGCAACGAGGAGGCATCAAGTGGTCGACGCAGATCTCAGCTTCGTCATCGTCGGCGGGGGCCTGGCCGGGGCGAAGGCGGCGGAGACGCTCCGGGCCGAGGGCTTCAACGGCAGGGTCATCCTGATCGGGGACGAGCGCGACCACCCCTACGAACGCCCCCCGCTCTCCAAGGGCTATCTCCTCGGCAAGGAGGACCGGGACAGCGTCTTCGTCCACGAACCCGCCTGGTACGCGCAGAACGACGTCGAGCTGCACCTCGGCCAGTCAGTCACCACGATCGACCGCGCCGCCCGCACCGTCCGCCTCGGGGACGGCACCGTCATCCGCTACGACAAGCTGCTGCTCGCCACCGGCGCCGAGCCGCGCCGGCTCGACATCCCCGGCATCGGTCTGGCGGGCGTGCACCATCTGCGCCGGCTCGCCCACTCCGACCGGCTCAAGCAGGTCCTCACCGGCCTCGGCCGGGACAACGGCCACCTGGTGATCGCCGGCGCCGGCTGGATCGGCCTGGAGGTCGCCGCGGCCGCCCGCACGTACGGCGCCGAGGTCACCGTCGTCGAGTTCGAGCCCACCCCGCTGAACCGGGTGCTCGGCCCGGAGCTCGGCCAGGTCTTCGCCGACCTGCACACCGAGCACGGCGTCCGGTTCCACTTCGGCGCCCGGCTCACCGAGGTCGTCGGCCAGGACGGCATGGTCCTCGCCGTCCGCACCGACGACGGCGAGGAGCACCCCGCGCACGCGGTGCTCGCCGCGATCGGCGCCGCCCCGCGCACCGCGCTCGCCGAGAACGCCGGGCTCGCGCTGGTCGACCGCGCCGACGGCGGCGGCATCGCCGTGGACGCGAGTCTGCGCACCTCCGACCCGGACATCTTCGCCGCGGGCGACGTGGCCGCCGCCCAGAACCCGCTGCTGCACACCCGCATCCGCGTCGAGCACTGGGCCAACGCGCTCAACGGCGGCCCGGCCGCCGCCCGCGCCATGCTCGGCAGGGACGTCTCCTACGACCGGGTGCCGTACTTCTTCACCGACCAGTACGACCTCGGCATGGAGTACTCGGGCTGGGCGCCGCCCGGCTCGTACGACCAGGTCGTGGCGCGCGGCGACGTCGGCAAGCGGGAGTTCATCGCCTTCTGGCTGAACGAGGGCCGGGTCGTCGCGGGCATGAACGTGAATGTGTGGGACGTCACAGAGGACATCCAGAAGCTCATCCGCTCCGGCGCGACCGTGGACCCGGACGCCCTGGCGAACCCTTCGGTGCCGCTGGAGAGCCTCATCCCCTGAGCCGGAGCGCCCTAGTCCGCCGGTGCGCCCCAGTAGAATCCATGCGTGGCAGGCAGGATCAACGATGACGACGTGAAGGCGGTACGGGACGCGGTCCCGATCGACGCCGTCGTGTCCGAGTACCTCCAGCTCCGCAATGCCGGCGGCGGCAATCTGAAGGGCCTGTGCCCCTTCCACGACGAGAAGTCCCCGTCCTTCCAGGTCAGCCCGAGCAAGGGTCTCTTCCACTGCTTCGGCTGCCAGGAGGGCGGCGACACGATCGCCTTCGTGATGAAGATCGACCACCTCTCCTTCTCGGAGACGGTCGAGCGGCTCGCCGCGAAGGCGGGCATCACCCTGCGCTATGAGGAGGGCGGTTACAACCCCGGCCACCAGCGCGGCGAGCGGATCCGGCTGATCGAGGCGCACAAGGCCGCCGCCCAGTACTACGTGGACCAACTCGGCTCGCCCGAGGCCGAGATCGGCCGCCGTTTCCTCGCCGAGCGCGGCTTCGACCAGGCCGCCGCCGCGCACTTCGGCGTCGGCTACAGCCCGGCCGGCTGGGACCACCTCACCCGCTTCCTGCGCGGCAAGGGGTTCTCCGACAAGGAACTGATCCTCTCCGGCCTCTCCCAGGACGGCCGCCGCGGCCCCATCGACCGCTTCCGCGGCCGCCTGATGTGGCCGATCAAGGACGTCGGCGGCGAGGTCGTCGGCTTCGGCGCGCGCAAGCTGCGCGACGACGACAACGGGCCCAAGTACCTCAACACGCCCGAGACGCCGGTCTACAAGAAGTCCCAGGTCCTGTACGGCATCGACCTGGCGAAGAAGGAGATCGCGAAGAGCAGCCGGGCCGTCGTCGTCGAGGGCTACACCGACGTCATGGCCTGCCACCTGGCCGGCGTGACCACCGCCATCGCCACCTGCGGCACCGCCTTCGGCGGCGACCACATCAAGATCCTGCGCCGGCTCCTGATGGACAACGGCTCGGCCCGCGTGATCTTCACCTTCGACGGGGACGCCGCCGGCCAGAAGGCCGCCCTGCGCGCCTTCGAGGACGACCAGAAGTTCGCCGCCGAGACCTACATCGCCATCGCCCCGGACGGCATGGACCCCTGCGAACTACGCCTCGCCAAGGGCGACGAGGCGGTCTCCGACCTGGTCGAGCCGCGTACCCCGCTGTTCGAGTTCGCGCTGCGGCAGATCGTGAACCGGTACGACCTGGAGACCCCGGCCGGCCGCGCCGCCGCGCTCGACGAGGCCGCCCCGGTCGTCGCGAAGATCAAGAACATCGCCGTGCAGCACGCGGTCGCCGTCCAGCTCGCCGGCCTGGTCGGCATCCTCGACGAGAAGTTCGTCGTCCACCGCGTCGGCCAGCTCGCCCGCTGGCAGCGCGACCGCGGCGGCAAGGGCCCGGCGCCCGCGCAGAACCGTCGGCAGGCCCCGCAGATCCAGGCCCCCGTCGCCCCCGCCGGCCCCGCGCTCAACCTGCGCAGCCCCGCCCACCGCACCGAGCGCGAGCTGCTCAAACTGGCCCTGCAGCGGCCCGAGCTCGTCTCGCCGGCGTTCGACGCGTACGGGATCGACGAGTTCACCGCGCCGCCGTACGCGGCCGTGCGCCAGTGCATCCAGGACGCCGGCGGCGCGACCGACGCCCCCGCCGACTACCTCGACGTCGTCCTGCAGTCGGCCCCCGACGACACGGTCCGGGCGCTGGTCCGCGAGCTGGCCGTCGAGACCGTCTTCGCGAAGAGCGTCGACGAGGTGTACGCCGGGGACCAGCTGGTGACCGTCCGGCTGCGTGCCGTGGACCGCCGGATCCGCGACGTCCAGGGCCAGCTCGCCCGGCTCGGCGCGCACGGCGCGCCCGAACAGGTCGCCGCGGTGCAGAACGAACTGTGGGTGCTCACCCAGTACGCCCAGTCCCTCCGCACCCACGGAGCGGCGGCGCTCTGACGCGCGGTAGCGCGCCCGTCACGTACCGGATTCAAAAAGTCCCCGCACGCCCCTCGTGGCGGCCGTGTGTCGTACCCCACACTGGATCCGGTGCCTGAGCCCTCGGAGCCCTGGAGGTCGCCCCCGTGCAGACCCGGACCCTCACCCCGGCGGACGCCGTGCCCGAGCAGCGCAGAGCGCCGCAGCAGGAGCAGCAGCCGGAGCGGCCCGCGCCTCCCGAGGGGCCGGCGCCCGAAGAACTGGCCGAGGAGGCCCCGGAGCCCGAGCCGGTGCCGCGGCGTCCCGAGCTCGCCGGGAGCGGGCCGACCGGCGACCTGTTCCGGCAGTACCTGCGCGAGATCGGCCGGATCCCGCTGCTCACCGCGGAGGAGGAGGTCGAGCTGGCCCGCCGGGTCGAGGCCGGTCTGTTCGCCGAGGAGAAGCTCGCTCGCACCCCGGACCTGGACTCGCGCCTGGCGCACGACCTGGACCGGCTGGTCGTCATGGGCCGGATGGCGAAACGCCGGCTGATCGAGGCGAACCTGCGGCTCGTGGTCTCCGTCGCCAAGCGGTACGTGGGCCGCGGCCTGACCATGCTCGACCTGGTGCAGGAGGGCAATCTCGGCCTGATCCGGGCGGTGGAGAAGTTCGACTACGCCCGCGGCTACAAGTTCTCCACGTACGCGACCTGGTGGATCCGGCAGGCGATGTCCCGGGCGCTGGCCGACCAGGCCCGCACCATCCGCGTCCCGGTGCATGTGGTGGAGCTGATCAACCGGGTGATCCGGGTGCAGCGCCGGATGCTGCAGGAGCGGGGGTACGAGCCCACGCCCGAAGAGGTCGCCGCCCAGCTCGACCTGGTGCCCGAGCGGGTGAGCGAGGTGCTGCGGCTGGCGCAGGAGCCGGTGTCGCTGCACGCGCCGGTCGGCGAGGAGGAGGACGTCGCCCTCGGCGACCTGATCGAGGACGGCGACGCCGCGTCCCCGGTGGAGTCCGCCGCCTTCCTGCTGCTGCGGGAGCATCTGGACGCGGTGCTCTCCACGCTCGGCGAGCGGGAGCGCAAGGTCGTCCAGCTGCGCTACGGGCTGGACGACGGGCGGCCCCGCACCCTGGAGGAGATCGGACGGCTCTTCGGCGTGACGCGCGAACGCATCCGCCAGATCGAGTCCAAGACCCTCAACAAGCTGCGGGACCACGCCTTCGCCGACCAGCTCCGCGGCTACCTCGACTGAGGCGTCCGCCGAAGCCGGCCGGCCGTCCGTCAGGCGTCCGGCTCGGACGCCCCCTCGCGCCGCTTCCTGTTCGCCGCCTCGAAGGCGGCGCCGATCGCGACGCCGACCCCCATGCCCAGGCCGATGCCCATGCCCGGGTTGCCGGCGAGCAGGCCGAGGCTGATGCCCAGCGCGAGGCCGATCGGCATCCACAGCGCGATGCCCAGGCCGGGCTGCGGCGCCGCGCTCAGCCCCGGTTCGTCCTGCTCGTTCTTCTCGTCCGCCATGGCGGTTCCCCCTTCGTGGTCGTGCTGTGGTCAGTCGACCTCGGCGACCGCCTGGGCGAACTGGGCCGCGTACAGGCGCGCGTACGCGCCCTCCGCCGCCAGCAGCTCGCTGTGCGTCCCCTGTTCGACGATGGCGCCATTCTCCATCACCAAGATCACGTCGGCGTCGCGGATCGTCGAGAGCCGGTGCGCGATCACGAAGGACGTGCGGCCGTGCGCCAGCCGGGCCATCGCCTTCTGGATCAGCACCTCGGTGCGGGTGTCGACGGAGCTGGTCGCCTCGTCGAGGACCAGGATCACCGGGTCGGACAGGAACGCCCGCGCGATGGTGATCAGCTGCTTCTCGCCGGCGCTGACGCCGCTGCCTTCGTCGTCGAGGACCGTGTCGTACCCGTCCGGCAGCGTCCGGACGAATCGGTCCGCGTGCGCCGCCCGGGCCGCCTCCTCGATCTCCTCCCGGCTCACCGCGCGCGAGGCGCCGTACGCGATGTTGTCGGCGATGGTGCCGCCGAACAGCCAGGTGTCCTGGAGCACCATGCCGATCCCGGCCCGCAGGTCCTCCCGCGACATGTCCGCCACGTCCACCCCGTCGAGGGTGATGCGGCCGCCGGTGACCTCGTAGAACCGCATCAGCAGGTTCACCAGGGTCGTCTTGCCGGCGCCGGTCGGGCCGACGATCGCGACCGTCTGCCCCGGCTCCACCGTGAGCGACAGGTCCTCGATCAGCGGCTTCTCCGCCTCGTAGCGGAACGCCACCTTCTCCAGCGCCACCCGGCCCTTGAGCTGCTCCGGCTTCTGTGACCCGGGGGCGTCCGGCTCCTGCTCCTCCGCGTCGAGCAGCTCGAAGATCCGCTCGGCGGAGGCCACGCCCGACTGCACCAGGTTCGCCATCGACGCGACCTGCGTCAGCGGCATCGAGAACTGCCGGGAGTACTGGATGAACGCCTGCACGTCGCCGATGGACAGGGTGCCCGAGGCGACCCGCAGACCGCCGACCACGGCGACCAGCACGTAGTTGATGTTGGAGATGAAGAACATCACCGGCTGCATCACACCGCTGTTGAACTGGGCCTTGAAGCCCGCCTCGTACAGCGCCTCGTTCTGCTCGGCGAAGTCCTTCGCGGCCTCGTCCTGCCGGCCGAAGATCTTCACCAGGGAGTGCCCGGTGTACATCTCCTCGATGTGCGCGTTCAGCTTGCCGGTGGACTGCCACTGCTGCACGAAGTGCGGCTGCGAGCGCTTGCCGATCCGGGCCGCCGCCACGACCGACACGGGCACGGTCACCAGCGCGACGAGCGCGAGCAGCGGCGAGATCCAGAACATCATCACCAGCACGCCGACGATGGTCAGCAGGGAGTTGATCAGCTGGCCCATCGACTGCTGCAGGGTCTGCGAGATGTTGTCGATGTCGTTGGTGGCCCGGCTCAGCACCTCGCCGCGCTTGGCCTTGTCGAAGTACGACAGCGGCAGCCGCGACAGTTTCGCCTGGACGTCCTCGCGCATCCGGTACACGGTCCGGTTGATCACCGTGATCGACAGCCGCGTCGACACCAGCATCAGCAGACCGGCCGCCACGTAGATCGCGAGGACCAGCAGCAGCACCGTGCCGACCGCGGAGAAGTCGATGCCCTGCCCGGGGGTGAAGTCGACGCCGGAGAGCATGTCCGCCATGCCGTCGTCGCCCTCGGCGCGCAGCCCGGCGACGGCCTGCTCCTTGGTGGTGCCGGCGTCCATCCCGCGGCCGACGACGCCCGCGAACACCAGGTCCGTCGCCTTGCCGAGGATCAGCGGCCCGACCACCGAGGCCGCCACGCTGAGCACGCAGGCGGCCAGCATCAGCCACAGCGCGCTCCGCTCCGGCGCCAGCTGCTTCAGCAGCCGCTTCCCGGAGCCCTTGAAGTCCATGGACCGCTCACCGGACTGGCCCATCATCATGCGTCCGCCAGGACCGGCCATCAGGCAGCCTCCGCCTCGGTCAGCTGGGAGAGCACGATCTCCCGGTACGTCTCGTTGTCCGCCATCAGCTCGTGGTGCCGTCCGGCGCCCACGACCCGGCCCTCGTCGAGGACCACGATCCGGTCGGCCTCGCGGATGGTCGACACCCGCTGGGCGACGATCACCACGGTCGCGTCCGCGGTCTCCCGCGCCAGCGCGGAGCGCAGCAGCGCGTCCGTCTCGTAGTCGAGGGCCGAGAACGAGTCGTCGAAGAGATAGATCTCCGGCCGCTGCACCAGGGTCCGCGCGATGGCGAGCCGCTGCCGCTGGCCGCCGGAGACATTGGTGCCGCCCTGCGCGATCGGCGCGTTCAGCCCGTGCTCCAGCTTCCGGACGAAGTCGGCGGCCTGCGCCACCTCGAGCGCCTGCCACAACTCCTCGTCGGTCGCGTCCGGCTTCCCGTACCGCAGGTTCGTCGCCACCGTCCCGGAGAACAGGTACGGCTTCTGGGGCACCAGGCCCACCGTCCTGGCCATCAGCTCCGGGTCGAGGGACCGCACGTCCACGCCGTCGACGAGCACCTCGCCACCGGTCACGTCGAACAGCCGCGGCACCAGGCCGAGCAGTGTGGACTTGCCGCTGCCGGTCGAGCCGATGATCGCGGTGGTCTCGCCCGGACGGGCCACCAGCTCCACGTCCCGCAGCACCGACGCCTCGGCGCCCGGGTAGCGGAAGTCCGCGCCCCGGATCTCCAGATGGCCGCGCCGGTCCAGCTCCCGCACCGGCTCGGCCGGCGGGACGACGCTGGAACCGGTGTCCAGCACCTCCTGGATGCGCTCGGCGCAGACCTCGGCGCGCGGCACCATCATGAACATGAAGGTGGCCATCATCACGGCCATCACGATCTGCATCAGATAGGCGAGGAAGGCGGTCAGCGCGCCGATCTCCATGTCGCCGCTGTCGATGCGGTGCGCGCCGAACCAGACCACGGCCACGCTGGAGACGTTCACCACCGTCATGACGGTCGGGAACATCAGCGCCATCAGCCGGCCCGTCGCCATCGAGACGTCCGTCAGCTCCGTGTTCGCGCCCCGGAACCGCTCGCTCTCGTACCCGTCGCGGACGAAGGCCCGGATCACCCGGTTGCCGGTGATCTGCTCGCGCAGCACCCGGTTCACCGTGTCGAGGCGCTCCTGCATCGTCCGGAACAGCGGCCGCATCCGCTTCACGATCAGCGAGACCGCGATGCCCAGGACCGGCACCACCGACAGCAGTACCGCCGACAGCGGCACGTCCAGCGACAGCGCCATCACGATGCCGCCGACGCACATGATCGGCGCCGAGACCATCAGGGTGAACGCCATCAGCACCAGCATCTGCACCTGCTGGACGTCGTTCGTGGTCCGGGTGATCAGCGACGGCGCGCCGAACTGCCCGACCTCACGGGCCGAGAAGGACTGCACCCGGGCGAACACCGTGGCGCGCACGTCCCGGCCCAGCGCGGAGGCGGTCCGCGCCCCGTAGTACACGGCGCCGATGTTGCAGACGACCTGCACCACGGACACGGCGACCATCAGCGCGCCGAACCGCAGGATGTAGCCGGTGTCCCCCTGGACGACACCGCGGTCGATGATGTCGGCGTTGAGGGTGGGCAGGTAGAGGGTGGCGCAGGTCTGCAGGAACTGCAGCAGCACCAGCAGGGCGATCGGTTTTCGGTACGGTCCGAGGAAGGTCCGGAGCAGTCTTATGAGCACGGGACCTACTATCGCCCGTCGCCCGGCGACGTTACGAGCCGGTTTTCCCCAGGGCCTGCGACACGTGCGACTGTCGTACTTTCCGGCCTGCCGCCCGCCCTACGCGAACGCGCCCGGGTGGATCTGCTCGCGCGTCGCCGTGTACTGCTGCCGCACCGCCTGACCCACCGCCAGCTCGCCGCCCGGCTCCAGGACCTGGGCCACCGCGCCCTGCCAGGCCGGCGGCGTGTGCGGGGACAGGGTGCCCTGGGCCACGCCCAGCGCCCAGGCCGCCTGCCGTGCCGCGCCCAGTGCCGCGTAGTCGGCCGGCTGGGGGACGACGGCCTGCGCGCCGAAGATCGCCGGGGCCATCGCCTGGACGGCCGGCAGCTCGGCGGCCTGGCCGAGCAGGAACACCCGGCGCACCTCCACCCCGCGCCCGCGCAGGACGTCCATCGCGTCGGCCAGCGAGCACAGCATGCCCTCGAACGAGGCCCGCGCCAGGTGCTCGGGCTTCATCGACTCGCGCCGCAGCCCGCTGAGCGTGCCCGCGGTGTGCGGCAGCTGCGGGGTCCGCTCGCCCTCCAGGTAGGGGAGCAGCACCAGACCGGACGAGCCCGGCGTGGACTTCATGGCCAGCGCGGACAGCTCCGCCAGGTCCTCGCAGCCGAGCAGGTCCGCGGTGCCGCGCAGCGCCCGCACCGCGTTGGAGGTGTGCACCACCGGCAGGTGCATGCCGGTGGCGTCGGCGAAGGAGGTGATCATGCCGCGCGGGTCGGCCAGCGCCTCGTGGTGCACCGCCATCACGGAGCCGGACGCGCCGAGCGACACCACCGCGTCGCCGGGCCCGAGCCCGAGCCCGAGCGCGGCCGCCATGGTCTCTCCGGTGCCGGCCGAGATCAGCAGGCCCTCGGGGGTGGTCCCGGCCGCGTCGGACGGCCCGAGCACCTCCGGCAGCGCCGCCTGGTGGCCGAGCGCCATCTCGACGAGGTCGGGACGGTACGAGCCGGTCGCCGCCGACCAGTAGCCGGTGCCCGACGCGGCACCCCGGTCCGTGGTGCGGCGCACCGGCCGGCCCAGGAGCTGCCAGACCAGCCAGTCGTGCGGCTGCACGAGGGCGGCGACCCGGGCCGCGGCCTCCGGTTCGGTGCGCGCCAGCCAGCGCAGCTTGGCCACCGGCTGCCCGGCCTGCGGGACGCAGCCCACCGCCTCGGCCCATGCCTGCCGGCCGCCGAAGGCCTCGACGAGATCGGCCGCGGCGATCTGCGCCCGCCGGTCGTTGCCGACCATCGCGGGCCGCACCAGGCCGCCGGTCCGGTCCAGCGGCACGAGTCCGTTCTGCTGCGCCGAGACGCCGATCGCCTGCACGCCCTCCAGGAGCCCGCCGGTGGCGGCGTCCCCGAGCGAGAGGAGCCACGCCTGCGGGTCGACGTCGACGGCCTTGGGTTCGACGGGATGGGGGGCATAGCCCTGCCGCAGTACCGCGCCGGTGTCGCCGTCACAGACGACGATGCGCGTGAAGTCGGTTGAGCTGTCGAGACCGGCCACTATCCCCATGCTCAAGATTCTGCCGCACGCGCGGGCATCTTGTGACGCGCGTGGACCGGCCCCGGCCGCGCCGCGCCCGAGGACTCAGGTGTTGCTGGTGCCCCAGTCGTCGTCGAGGTCCTCGTCGGAGCGGCGGCGCCCCGGCCGCAGCCGGTCCGTCACGGCGGCCGGCAGCCGGTCGCCAACCTTCTCGCTCACCGAGTGGTACGCCCTGCCCGCGTACTCGCGGCCGGTGGTGGCGGCCGTCTCGCAGGCGTTGCGCACCGCGGGGTTCCGGGCGAGCTCGCGCGCGGACTTCTTCATCTCCTCGTAGCGCTCGCGTCCTGCATGGGTGCCGAGGACGTAACCGAGGGCCAGTCCCGCGACGAACGTCAGCTTGTACCGCATGGCTGCGAACCTTCCCTGGAGCGTCGTGCCTGCGTCGTGCGTCCCTGGGGGATACCGATTGGCGGAGCACCCCCCTGCTTGCGCTAATGTATGTGTCGCAGCGAGCGAGCGCCGCCCGGGAACACCCCAGGTGGGTCAGTTCGGTGCAACGCAGCAATCCCCTGTAGCTCAATTGGCAGAGCAGCCGGCTGTTAACCGGCAGGTTACTGGTTCGAGTCCAGTCGGGGGAGCGCGATCCCCTGTAGCTCAATTGGCAGAGCATTCGGCTGTTAACCGGAGGGTTACTGGTTCGAGTCCAGTCGGGGGAGCCATCGGAAGAGGACCCTTCGGGGTCCTTTTTCGTTTCCCCGGGAACCGTGTGCGGCGGCGCGAAGTCCTCATGGTCGGGCATCGCCGAGCATCCGGAGCAGGAGATCGTATGAGCGGCTATGCTGCGGCAGACGGCGCGCACACATGTACGCGCCACGCCGTGGAGGGGCGGTAGCTCAGCCGGTTAGAGCAGCGGACTCATAATCCGTCGGCCGTGGGTTCGAGTCCCACCCGCCCCACCGAGCGGTTCGTCTACAGAACCGTTTCTACCTGCGGAAACGAAGGACCCGGGGGCGCCGCGCCAGAGCGGCGCCCCCGGTTCATTCTTCCGGACCAAGATCGTGAGCGCAGGGCTGCCGGGACGGGTACAGGGGGGCGTCGTCGTGGAGGGGAACAGTGATGCGCGAAGAGAGATCTACGGGCTGATCTCCCGGAACCCCGGGTGGTCGCTCGAGGACATCGCGACCGAGGCCCGCTGCTCGCGCGCCGAGGCCGAGCAGCTCTGCGACGAACTCAGTCTGCTCGGGCTGCTGACACCCGCCTCCGACTCGCCCAGCGGCTATGTGACCGTGGCCCCGGAGGCGGCCCTGATCCGGCTGTTCTCGGCCGAGGAGCGGCAGACCGCCGCCCACCTCCAGCTCGTCACGAAGATCCGCTCGTCCATCTCCACGCTCGTACGCGACTACAGCCGGCTCGCCGAGGAGCGGCGCGACTCGGTCGAGGTGCAGATCCTGCCCGACCCGACGCTGGTGAACGCCTTCCTGGAGGACGCGGGCAGCGCGGCGCGCGTCCGGATGCGGTCGATGCACCCGGGCGGTCCGCCGCCCGAGGAACTCATCGACGACATGCTGCTGCGGGACAAGGAGATGGAGAGCCGCGGCATCCGGGTCGAGGCGCTCTACCTGCGGCGGACCGCCGAAGTCCCCTTCATGGCCGGCTATCTGGCGGACGCGGTGCGCCCGGGCCGGGAGGCCCGTACCGCCGACTACCTGCCGCTGCGCATGATCCTCTTCGACGACGACCTCGCGGTGCTCCCCATCGACCCGGAGGACAGCCGGCAGGGGGCCGTCGCGGTGCACGGGAAGACGCTGGTCCGTTCGCTGCACGCGCTGTACGACTACTGCTGGTACAACGCCACGCCCTCGCCGCCGCTGCAGTCCTGCAGGACCGTCGGCCTCGTGCTCGACAGCCAGGAGCTGGTGATCGTGCGGATGCTGGCGGACGGGGTCAAGGACGAGGTGATCGCCCGCCGGCTCGGCATCTCGTCGCGCACGCTCAGCCGCTCCATCTCGGGGCTCATGGAACGGCTCGGCGCGCAGACGCGGTTTCAGACGGCGCTGCGGATAGCCGAGTCGGGGCTGCTCGGCTGAGACGGGAAGGCCGCCCTCCGCCGGAGGCGGGTCACCGGACCCTCAGGGTCCGGTGACCCGCCTCTTCGCGTTTCCGCTGATGGCGCCCCTGCGCTTGAATCTCCCTTTGCCTCCGGTCTCGCATGGTGAGATGCGGCGAAGGTCTGTCCCACCTCCGCCATGTCGAGTTGCCGCCGCTCCGATGGCTTGATCGGGCAGGAGGCGGGCGAGCAGGATTCCAGTGCGATCCCGGCCCGGGCGACACCGCCAGAGGCCGGACCGAATCTCGCACCTCACTGACATTGATCCCGGGGGGACAGTCATGTCTGCGACCATCCGCGCCTTCCTCTGTACCGCGTGCACCGCCCCGCTCCTCCTCGCCCTCGCCGTCACCGGGCCGGCCGCCGGAACGGATGCCACGAGCGCCTCGGAGGCCACCACGGCCGTCGCGTCCCTCACCACCGAGCCCTCGGGCCCGCGCGACGACAACGGCTGGTGGTAGAGGGCCCGCGCCGCCACGCCCTCCCCGCCCCCACGCCAGTTCGTGCCTCCCAGGAGCAACAGATGGACGTCATCGCCGCCGCGCCGCCCGAAGGCGTGGACACGGCCGCCCGTGACCGCACGCAGAGCCTGTCCCGCACCGTCGAGGTCGCCGTCGTCGGCATCGGCTACGCCGGGCTCCCGCTGGCCGTCTCCGCCGCGTCCGCCGGCTACCGCACCCGCGGCCTCGACCTGAGCGACTTCCTGGTGGCCCAGGTCAACATCGGCCGGCCGCCCGTGGACACCGTCACCGGCGGTGAACTGGCCGCGACCGCGGGGCTGCTGGACGCCACCACCGACCCGGCGTTCCTGCGCGACTGCTCGATCGTCGCGCTGTGCGTGCCCACCCCGGTGGACGCCCACGGCGTGCCGGACCTCGAGCCGCTGCTGTCCGCGGCGCGGACGGTCCGTCACCATCTGTCGCCGGGCCAGCTGATCATCGTCGAGTCGACCACCTACCCCGGCACCACCGAGGGCGTCATCCGCGACATCCTGGAGGAGTCGGGCCTGGTCGCGGGCCTGGACTTCGGCCTCGCGTTCTCCCCGGAGCGCGTCGACCCGGGCAACACGCGGTTCGGCTTCCACAACACGCCCAAGGTCGTCGGCGGTCTGACCGCGCAATGCGGCACGCGGGCCGCCGAGTTCTACGGAAAGCTCACCGAGCGGGTGCACGTCACCCGCTCCCCGCGCGAGGCCGAGGCCGCGAAGATCCTCGAGAACACCTACCGCCAGGTGAACCTCGCCCTCGTCAACGAGTTCGCGCAGATCTGCCACCGGCTCGACGTCGATGTGTGGGACACCATCGAGGCCGCCGCGACCAAGCCCTTCGGCTTCACGCCCTTCCGCCCCGGCGCGGGCGTCGGCGGCCACTGCATCCCCGTCGACCCGCTGTACCTGGTCCACCGCGCCACCCAGGCCGGCGTGCCGTTCCGGATGGCCGAACAGGCCCAGCGCATCAACGACTCGATGCCCGTCTGGGTCGCCTCCCGCGCCCGCGAACTCCTGGCCCGGCACGGCGTGCCCGTCCGCGGCGCGCGGATCCTGCTGCTCGGCGTCACGTACAAGCCGAACATCGCCGACACCCGCCACTCGCCCGCCGAGCCGCTGGCCGCCGAACTGCTCGGCGCCGGCGCGGAGGTGACCTTCCACGACCCGTACGTCGAGTCGTTCGCCGTACGCGGCCGGCCGCTCACCCCGAGCCGCGACCTGCGGGCGGCCGTCGCCGCCGCCGACCTGACGGTCGTCGTCCAGCGCCACGAGGTGTACCGGGACGAACTCCTCGCGCCGGCCCGGCTCGTGCTCGACCCGTGCGGCCCCGCCACCACCACCGCGGAGGTCCGGCCCTCGTGAACCCGCACCTGCCGACCGTCGCCGCGCTCGTCCACGAGCGCGTCGCCGCCGCACCGGCCGCCGTCGCCCTGCGCACCCCCCGCTCCGCCGTCACCTACGCCGAGCTGTGGGAGCGCGCCGAAAGCACCGCCCGCGACCTCGAACGGCTGGGCGTGCGGGCCGGGGACGTCGTCGCCGTACGGCTGCCGAACGGGCCGGACGCGATCGTCGCCATGCTCGGGACCTGGCTGGCCCGCGCCGCGTTCCTGCCGATCGACACCGCGACCCCCGACGAGCGCCGCGGCCATCTGCTCCGGCACTCCCGGGCCGCCGCGGTCCTCGACGCCGAGACCGGACCGGCCGCCTCGGGGGCCGACCGCGCGGACCTCGGCGCGGACCAGCCCGCGTACGTCGTCTACACCTCCGGCTCCACCGGCGTGCCCAAGGGCGTCCTGGTCGGACACCCCCAGCTCGCCGGGCACGTCACCGCCGTGCAGGACCTCCTCGGGCTGACCGCGCGCGACACGGTGCTGCAGTTCGCCAGCATCGGCTTCGACGTCGCCCAGGAGGAGATCTGGCCCACGCTGGCCGCCGGCGGCACGCTCGCCTTCCACGACGGCGGCGTCCCCGACGCCGACGCGCTGGCCGGGATCGCCGCGTCCCTGGACGTCACCGTGCTCCAACTCCCCACCGCCTACTGGCGGATGCTCTGCGCGGAGCTCGACGGAGCGACGGGCCCGTCGTTCACCGGCGTCCGCACCGTCGTCATCGGCAGCGAGAACGCCACCGCCGACGACGCCCACGCCCACCGGCGCGGCCCGCTCGCCCACACCACCCTCGTCAACGGCTACGGCCCGACGGAGACCGTGATCACCGCGAGCGCCCTGGTGCTCCCGCCGCACGCGCCCGTACCCGCCGGCGACGGCCTGGCCATCGGCGGACCGGTCGGCGACCGCCTGCTCCACGTGCTCGACGACCACCGCAGGCCGGTCGGCCCCGGCGAGAGCGGCGAACTGTGGATCGGCGGGCCGCTGCTCGCCGCCGGGTACCTGTACGACCCGGCGCGCACCGCGGAGCGCTTCGTCCCCGACCCGTTCGCCGAGGACCCCGCCGCGCGCATGTACCGCACCGGCGACCTCGTGCTGCGCCACGAGGACGGCCACCTGGAGTTCCTGGGCCGGGCCGACAACCAGGTCAAGGTACGCGGCCACCGCATCGAGCTCGACGAGGTCGACCGCCATCTGCTCGGCGTCCCCGGGGTGACCTCCGCGGTCTCCTTCACCGTCGACGGGGGCCCCGCCGGACGCGTCCTCGCGGCCGCCCTCGCCCGCACCGCCGACGGGCCCGACCCGCAGGCCGTCCGCACCCACCTGCGCGAACGCGTGCCCGCGTACCTGGTGCCCGGCCGCATCGCCGTGCTCGACAGGCTGCCGCTCACCACCTCCGGCAAGACCGACCGGCACGCCGCCGCGGCCGCCGCCGCGGAGCTCCTCGCCGACCCGGACGGGACTCCGGACGACGAGGGGCTGTCGCCGCTCGACACCGTCGTCCTGCTGCTGCGCGGACTGCTGCAGGACCCCGGCCTCGGCCCCGACGACGACTTCCTCGCCCGCGGCGGGGACTCCCTGATGGCCATGCGGGTCTGCGCCCGGATGCGCGCCCAGGGCGTGCCGATGCGCCCCGCCGACCTGCTCACCGGGCGCACCGCCCGGACCGCCGTCGCCCGCGCCGCCGAACGGTCCGCGCCGGTGGCGCCGACCGGCGAGGAGCCGGCCGGTCCGCTGGACCTGCTGCCCGCGCAGCAGCGCTGGCTGTACGACGGGGAGCTGCCCGAGCCGGACCACTTCTGCCTCAACGCGCTGTTCACCGCCGAACCCGGCCTGACCCGGGACCGGCTGCACACCGTCGCGGAGGCCCTGCTGCGACGGCACCCCGCGCTCCGCACCGTCCTGCACGCCGACGGCACGGTCGCCCTGACCGAGCCCGACGCGCCCGGCGCGGTCCGGTACGCCGACCTCACCGCCGTACCGCCCGACGAGCGGACGGCCCGCCTGGAGGCGGAACTGGCCGCCGCGCAGCGGGAGATGTCGCTGGCCGGCGGGCGGGTCTTCGGGCTGCTCCACGCGGAACTCGGCGACGGCACGGCCCGGCTGCTGATGACCGTGCACCACTTCGTGCTCGACGGCGTCTCCATGGGACTCCTCGTCGACGACCTCGAAGCCCTGCTCACGGACGGCTCCGCAGCCCAGCCGCCCGCGACCGGACCGCGCGCGGTCGCCACGGCCACGGCCGCCTGGCTCGGCAGCCCCGAGGCCCGCCGGGACGCCGGCGTCTGGGCCGTACACACCGGGGAGTTCGCGGAGCTGCGGCCCGACCGGGACGACGACGACCGGCTGCCCAGCCTGCGCACCCACCGCTTCCGGCTGTCCGCCGAGGCCACCCGGCTGGTCACGCACGTCCTGCCGGCCCGCGGCGTCGCCCCGCACGACTTCGCCCTCGGCACGCTCGTCGGCGGCCTCGCCGCATGGACCGGCGAGCCGGTGCACGGCGTGGACGTGTACGCGCACAGCCGCGACGTCTCCGTCGGCGACCTCGACCTGTCCCGCACCGTCGGCTACGTGCAGAGCACCTTCCCCGCCGTGCTGCGCTGGGAGGGCGACGGCCTCGCCGCCCTGCACGCCGCCCTGGCGGAGCTGACCGCCCTGCCCGAGCGGCGGTACGGCTACGACGCGCTGCGGTACGCCTCGCCCGTCGCCGCCGAACGGGCCGCCCTGCAGGCCCGCCCCCGGCCCGCCGTCCGGCTCAACTTCCGCGGCCATCTGCTGCGGCTCGAACAACGGGCGCCCGGGGCGGTGCTGCGCCCCGCCGGCGAGAGCTTCGGCGCGCACCGCTCGCCGCTGCAGCGGGAGCGCTATCTGCTGATGGCGGAGGGCGACATCGTCGACGGGCAGCTGGAGCTGAGCCTCAAGTACTCCACCGGTCGCTTCGATCCCGCGCGGATCGAGGAGCTGGCCGCGGCGGTCGAGCGGGTCATGACCGGTGTCCTGGCCACGGTGGAAGCCACAGGGGAATCCCCGGCGGACTCTTCTGCGGACGCGGTGGCGGACCCCTCGGCGGACTCCGCGGGGGACGACACCCACGAGACCTCCGGAGCCGCCCGATGACCGTGCCCGCCGCCCCGTACGTCGACGGCATTCCCGACGAGCACCAGCCCGCCACGGGCAGTGCCGCCGGCTGGCCGCTGGTGCTCTACTTCCACCACGTCCACCCCGACGTGCGCCACTACACGGCGCTCACCCCGGGCGACTTCGAGCGCGGACTGGCCCGCGTCCTAGAAGACTTCGCGCCGTACGACCCGGCCGGACTGCTCGCCGCGGACGGGCCGCACCGGCCCGACCGGCCCAGCGTGCTCGTCACCTTCGACGACGGCTACCGCGACAACCTCACCCACGCCGCCCCGATCCTGGACCGGCTCGGCGTGCGGGCGCTGTTCTTCGTCTGCACCGGCCTGCTCGGGCGGCGCAGCGACCGGCCGCGCGAGGACCACCTCACCTACGAGGAGTGCGACCGGCTCGCCGCCGACGGCCACCTGATCGGCGCGCACACCCGCACCCATCCGCACCTGGACCGCAGTCCCGCGGATCTGGTGCGCGAGGAGACGCGCGGCTCGCTCGCCGACATCGCGGCCCGTTACGGGCCGGGCCCGGCGCGGCTGTTCGCGTACCCGTACGGAGGGATCCCCGGCACCGGCGACCTGCTGCCGGACGACGTCCTCGCGTTCGCCACCGTGCGCTCGCCGGCCGAGCCGTGGACCGCGCACCCGCACGCGATCCGGCGCACCTATCTGCCCGAGGGCCAGGTCCACGCCTGGGACGCGCTGGTGGACCACTGGCGGGACCAGTGGACCGGAAGGAAGACCCATGACTGAAAGCACCGCCTGGTACACCCGGTTCCTCGGGGCGATGCCCGCCACCCGGGAATCCCGGATCATCGCGCTCAACGCGCTCATCGGCTCCGTCGGCACCGGCATGTTCCTGGCCGGTTCGGCCCTGTACTTCACCCGGTTCGCCGGACTGTCCGAGACGCAGCTCGGCCTGGGCATGGGCATCGCGGGCGTCGTCGGTCTGGCGACCACCGTGCCCATGGGCCGGCTCGCGGACCGGTTCGGGCCGCGCAACGTGCTGCTCGTCGTGATCGTCTGGCGGGCCATCGGCTATCTCGCGTACCTGAACGTGCAGGGCTTCACCGAGTTCGTGGTGACGGCCTGTCTGCTGTTCGTCATGGACCGGGCGGGCCAGCCGCTGAACCAGGCCCTGGTGGGCCGGCTGATCACCGGCACGGAACGCAACCGCACGATGGGGTTCATCCGGGCCCTGCGCAATCTCGGCTTCACCGTCGGCTTCGCACTGGCCGGCATCTCGCTCACCACCGGCTCGGAGACCGCCTTCCGCTGGCTGTTCATCGGCAACGCGATCAGCTTCGTGTTCGTCTTCTTCTTCGTCTGCCTGCTGCCGAAGGTCGGCCCCAGCGCGCCCAAGGAGGCCGACGGCGGGAAGGCCGCGGCCGACGTCCGCCCGCCGATCCGGGACTGGCGGTTCACCGCCGCGATGGCCGCGAACGGCGTGCTGTTCCTGCACGACGCCGTCCTGATCACCGTGCTGCCGCTGTGGGTGGCCGAGCACACCCGCTCACCGATCTGGATGATCACCGTCCTGGTCACCACCAACACCGTCATCACCGTGCTCGGCCAGGTCAGGGTGACCCGGCACATCGACGACCTGGCGAGCGCCACCCGTGCCACCAACTGGTCCGCCCTGCTGCTCACGTTCGCCTGCTGCGCCTTCGCGGCGAGCGGCGTCGTGAAGACCCCGGTGTGGGCCGCGGTGACGCTGATGGCCGCGCTGCTGCTGCTGACCGTCGCCGAACTGCTGCACTCGGCGTCGTCCTGGGAGATCTCCTTCGCGCTCTCCCCGGAGGCCGCGCAGGGCCGCTACCTGGCCTACTTCAACCTGGGCTTCTCGGCCGCCGAGATCGCCGGACCGGCCGTCGTGCTGTGGCTGCTGACCCGGACCGGGCCCGCCGGCTGGCTGATCCTCGCCGTGTGCTTCCCGCTGGCCGCCGCCCTCAGCTGGACGGGCACCCGGCCCCGTCCGAAGGCCGTGCCGGAGGGGCCCGAGGCCGAACCGGAAGCCGACGCCGCAGACTCCGACACCGCCGTGCCCACCGCGACCGGCCGCTGACCCACCCGTCTCCCCGGAGGAGCTCCATGTCCGACACCCCGCCCCCGCTGCACCTGTTGATCGTCAGCGGCGGCCGCGACCTGCCCGACCGGGCCCGCGACGCCTGGCCCGGCCT
The DNA here is from genome assembly GCF_045348655.1 of Streptomyces solicamelliae. NCBI lineage: Bacteria > Bacillati > Actinomycetota > Actinomycetes > Kitasatosporales > Streptomycetaceae > Streptomyces > Streptomyces solicamelliae. The sequence continues at coordinate 2,146,984 of NZ_CP160404.1, read as the reverse complement.
GCGCACGACCGTCATCTGCCGCCCCGAGGTGGTGCCCAGGCTGCGCAGCCGGGAGAAGATCCAGCGGCTGATCGTGCTGAAGGAGGACGCGCCCGTCGACGAGTGGGTGGCCGCCGCCCGGTTCGTGCACGCCGTCGACCCGGTCGACCGGCTCACCAACTTCACCGAGAAGGACACCGAGAAGACCGCCGCCATCGGCCTCGACCTCGGCCTGCCCTGGCACAGCCCCGAGACCGTGCGCGCCGTCGCCGACAAGTGCGAGATGCGGCGGGTCCTCGCGGCCGCCGGCGTCAGCGACATCGTGGCCGAGACCGTGCACGACGCCGAGGGCATCCTCAAGATCGCGGAGAAGGCCGGCTACCCGCTGATCTGCAAGCCCGTCCGGGGCGTCGCCAGCAAGGGCGTGACCCGCATCGACGGCCCCGCCGACATCGAGCGCGCCCTGGAGTGGGGGGCCACCGGCGCCGGCGACCTCGACTCGCCCGAACTGCTCGTCGAGCCGTTCCTCGGCGGCGAGGAGTACAGCGTCGAGAGCGTCAGCGAGGACGGCGAGCACCTCGTCGTCGGCATCACCCGCAAGATCTCCGAGCACGATCACTTCGTCGAGGTGGGGCACGTCGTCCCCGCCCCGCTGCCCGGCGGCGACGAGGAGCGCATCGCCACCGCCGTCCGGGACATGCTCACCGCCCTGGAGGTGCGCCGCGGCGTCACCCACACCGAGGTGATCGTCGCCGCCGACGCGGTGCACGTCGTGGAGACCCACCTGCGGCCCGCCGGCGACGAGATCCCCGAACTGTGGGCGCGGATCAGCGGCGTCGACCTGATCGACGTGGTCGCCCGCCAGGCCGTCGGGCTCAGCGTCCTCGACGACGTACGGGCCGCGCTCGCGCGGACCACGGACGGGCCGCGGGCCGCCGCCATCTGGTACGCCTGCCCGGACGCGGTCGGCGAGATCACCGAGGTCACCGGCGAGGAGGAGGCCCGCGCCCTCGAAGGCGTCGTGGACGTCGAGGTGTTGCGCGAGCCGGGCAAGCGACTCGACGGCGTGACAGGCTCGTTCGCGCGCGGGGCGCACGTCTGCGCCGTGGGAAGCACTCCGGACGAGGCGCTGGAGCGCGCCAAGGAGGGGGTGCGGAAGCTGTCCTTCACCGTCCGCAGCGACGGCATGGCCGCCCGTCACGACGCACTGGCGTCCGCCACCGGCTGACCTCGCGTCGGCCCCCGCGTACCGACCGCAACAGCACGCACACGAAAGAGAGTTGAGCATGACCACCGAGAACACCGCCGAGACCACGGAAGAGACCGGCGCCGAGACCGCCTCCGCGTACTCCTTCGGCGGGCTCCACCACGTCCAGCTCGCCATCCCGGCCGGTGCCGAGGACCTGTGCCGCCAGTTCTGGGGCGAGGTCATGGGCATGACGGAGCTGGAGAAGCCGCCGGTGCTCGCGGCCCGCGGCGGCTGCTGGTTCCGCGGCGGCGGCCTGGAGGTCCACCTCGGCGTGGAGCAGGAGTTCAGCCCGGCCCGCAAGGCCCACCCGGGCATCCTCGTCCGCTCGCTGCGCGATCTCGCGAAGCGCCTGGAGGAGTGCGGCCACGAGGTGACGTGGGACGACAACTTCCCCGGCCACGACCGTTTCTACGCCTTCGACAAGCTCGGCAACCGGCTGGAGTTCCTGGAGCCCCAGGCCTCCTGACCGGGTGACCCCCTGAGTCCACCGCCGTCCGATCCGTACCACGGCACCAAGAGAGGCCAGTGATGACCGAAGCAGCGGGCAGGCCGCCCGCACTCCGCGTGGCGGACCTGATCGTGGCCGAGGGCCCCGAAGGGGCCGAGCGCATCCTGATCGCCGGGCTGACCGTCGGCGTCGCCGCCGGCGAGATCGTCGCGGTGCACGCCGACGACAGGGAGGCGGCCGACGCCCTGGTGCAGGTCCTGGACGGACGGCGGCGGGCCCAGTACGGGGCCATGACCGTGGGCGGCGGCGGCCGCCCACGGCGGGTCGCCCCCACACGGCCGGCGGGCGTGAGCGTCGTACGGGCCGGGCAGCCGCTGCCCGGCGGCGACCCGCGGCCGGTCGTGGTCGTGGACGCGACCCGGTCCGCCGCCGGCACGCCCGACACGGCGCCCGCGCAGGCCGCCGCCCGCGGCGGCAGCGGCGTGCTCCTCGTGACCACCGACCCGGAGGCCGCGGCGGCCGCCGACCGGGTCGTCCACCTCAACCGGCCCCCGAAGCCCCCCGTCGCGCCGGAGCCCGAGGCCCGGTTCTCCGTGGGGGCCCTCACCGACGCGGCCGTCGGCTCCCTGGTCGCGGCCGGTGTCGACGCCGAGCGCGCCGCGCTCGTCGCGCGGGTGCTCGTCGACGCCGACGCGCGCGGTCACTTCTCGCACGGCGTCGGACTGCTCCCCATGTACCTCGACCGGCTCGCGCAGGGCGGCATCGACGCCGCCGCCGAGCCCGCATGGAACTCCGAGGACGGCCCCGTCGCCGTCCTCGACGCCCGCGGCGGCTTCGGACAGGTCGCCGCCGAACTCGCCGCCGCGCACTGCGCCCGGCGGGCGGCCGAGACCGGACTGGCCGCCGTGGCCGTCCGCGGCAACAACCACATCGGGATGCTCGCCGCCTACCGCGACCACTTCGTCCGGCACGGCGTCGTCGGCCTGGTGCTCAACGTCTCCGGGCCGAGCGTCGCCGCCCCCGGCGCCGGACGCCCCACCCTCGGCAACGACGCCGTCTGCATGGTGGTGCCGCGCGGCGAACAGCGGCCGCTCGTCGTGGACTTCGCCACCGGCACCGTCGCCAGCGGCAAGATCCGGCACGCCGCCCACCGCGGCGAACCGGTGCCCGCGACCTGGCTGGTGGACCGCCAGGGGCGGCCCACCACCGACCCGGAGGAGCTGGACCGCGGCGGCGCCGTCCCCGTGTTCGGCGGCCACAAGGGACTCGGCGTCGCCGTGATCACCGAGGTCCTCGCCGGCATCCTCGCCGGCCACACCGTCAGCCCGCTGGTGCACAAGCAGCGCGCCGAGCCCGACCGGGCCATGGACTGCTCCCAGCTGTTCCTCGCCCTGTCCCCGTCGGCCTTCGGCGACCCGCCCGTCGACGAACTGCTCACCGTGCTCTCGAACGCCGTCGCGGCCGGCTACCCCGAGGGCGCCCCCCGCGTCCACCTGCCCGAACAGCAGGAGGAGCTTGCCGAGGCGGCGGCCCGCGACGACGGCGTACCCGTGCCGCTCGCGGTCGTCGAGCGACTCGGCTGGACCGCGGACCGCGCCCCCGCCGTGCCGGGAGCCGTCCCGGGAGGCTCCCGATGAGCGTCGGAGTGGGCCTCGTCGGCTTCGGGGCGGCGGGCCGGCAGCACGCGGCCGCCCTCGACGGGCACCCCGCGGCCCGGACCGTGGCCGTCCTCGAACTGGACCCGGCGGTCGACGTCGCCGGACTGCCCCGGGCCGGCTCCTGGCGGGAACTCCTCGCCGATCCCCGCATCGGCCTGGTGTCCCTGTGCCTGCCGCCCGGCCACCGGGCCGAACTCGCGGTCCAGGCCCTGGAGGCCGGCAAGGCCGTCCTCCTGGAGAAGCCGCCCGCCCGGTCCGTCACCGAGATCGACCTGCTGAGCGCCGCCTCCCGGCGCGCCGGGAGGCCGGTCGGGGTGATGCTGCAGCACCGGATGCGGTTGCCCGCGGCCGCCCTGGCCGCGAACTGGGCCGTGCCCGCCGTCACGGCGGTCCTGGAGGTGTCGCGGTTCCGGCCGCCGGCCCACTACCGCAGGGCCGGCTGGCGCAGCGACCCCGCCGAGGCGTTCGGGGGCATCGCCGCCCACCTCGGCGTCCACTACCTCGACCTCGCCTGCCAGTTGCTCGGCCACCCCGAGAAGGTGCGGCTCGCGCCCAGCCGGGAGCTCGCACCCGGCATCGACTCCCGGGTCACCGGGCACATCGAGTTCCGGGCCGGTGCCACCCTCGCGTTCACCGTCACCGCCGAGTCGGCCGTCCGCAGCGAGCGGCTGCAGATCCTCGGTCCCGACGGGGGGCTCTGCATCGCCGACGGCATGGTCACCACGCAGATCGGCGACACCGAGCAGACCCTGCCCACCGTGACCACACCGGAACTGCGGCGCATGGTCTACCAGGAGATGGCCGAGGCCGTGACGACGGGACGGCCGCCGCTGCGCTGCCACCTGGACGGCGCCCGCCCGGTGACGGAGATCCTGACGTTCGTCGCGCGGGAGCTGGCGGTGGCCTCATGAGCACCACCGGGGTCACCCCCACGAGCGCCACCGGAGTCGGGCTCTCCTCCGGCTCGGCCCCCGGCCTGGACGCCGCCGCGCTCGCGGCCCTCACCCGGCAGCTCGGCGGCGGCACCGTCGACGTACGCGCCGGGAAGGGCCACGCCTGGGAGGAGACGGGCGGCCTGGCCGGACTGCGGGCAGGCGGTGTGGAGGTCGGCTTCGTCGGCGTGAGCACCGTCCTCGGCGATCCCGCCCACCCGGCGGACGGCTGCGCCGCGCTGCCGTGGCTGGAACCGGGCCTGCCCGTCAAGGTGTTCGCCGCCGAGGGCTGCACCGCACCCGGGCGCTACGAGCTGACGCTCGCCCAGGTCGCGGCCCTGACCGCGCGGACCGGCGACAGCCGTCTCGTCCTCGTCGAGACCCACCACGGCTACGCGCCGGTCGGCGAACTCGTCGACCTGTGCGAGCGCGCCGGCACCGGCATCCTGCTCGACACCATGGGCCTGGCCCGCATCACCGACGACCCCGCGGCGGCCGCCGCCCGGCTCGCCACCTGGACCACGTACGGCCAGGTCAAGGGCTTCGACTGGGCGGACCCGGCCGGCTCCCGGCACCGTCCCCTCGCCTCCTGCGCCGGCCCCACCCGCGAGGTGCTCGCCGCCGCCGGCGCGCTGCGCGCGGTCACCGTCGAGTCGAAGGCGCCCTCGCTCGCCGAGGACACCGCGCTGCTCCTCGACTGGTACGCCGCGGGCGCCTCGCGCGCCATCGCGTGACGCGACGCAGTCCCTGCTCCCGACTCCCCTCCCCTCCGTGAGGAGAAGACCCACCCATGAGACTCGCCATCATCAACGACGAGCTGTCCCAGGACATCGAGGCGGCCGCGGCGCAGAGCGCCCGGCTGGGCTTCGGCGGCCTGGAGATCCGCTCCTCCGGCGGCGTCCCGCCGCACCTGATGAGCGACGCGCAGCTCACCGCCGTACGCGACACGATCGCCGGTCACGGCCTCGTGGTCGCCGGCTTCGACCCGCCCGCCCTGAAGTGCGCCCTGCCGCGCACCGACGCCGAGATCACGGCCGTCCGGGACCTCGTCGTCGACGCCGTCCGGCGGGCCGAACTGCTCGGCGCCCCGTTCGTCCGCATCTTCACCTTCTACCGCGAGGGCGACCCGGACCCGCGCGCTGCCGCGAAGGCCGCGCGGGAGGTCCTGGACGGCGTCCCCCACGACCGCGTCCCGCTCGTCGTGGAGACGGGCATGCGCACCAACAGCCCCACCATGCGCCACACCCTGGCGTTCCTCGACGAGCTCGGCGACGACCGGCTCGGCATCCTGTGGGACCCGGGCAACAGCGTCTTCAGCGGCTGGGACCCCGCGCCGTTCCCACAGGACTACGCGCTCGGCCGGGAACGCATCCGGCACGTCCACGTGAAGGACCCCGACGGCCGCACCGCCTACGTCCGCCTCGGCGACGGCGACCTGCCGTGGCCCGCGATCCTCGCCCGGCTCGCCGAGGACGGCTACGACGGCTGGCTCTCCCTGGAGACCCACTGGCGGGTCGGCCGCCCGCCGCTCACCCAGCAGCAGCGCGACGAGCCGTGGGGCGAGGAGTTCACCGCCGGCGGCTTCGAGGCCAGCTCGCAGTGCATGGAGCTGCTGCGCGAGATGGTGGAGGGCCTCGCATGACCACGTCCCCGCTGATCCTGCTCGGCGCCCAGCGCTGTGGCACCACGGCCTTCGCGTACGCCCTGAACCTGGCCTTCCACGACGCCGGCGGCCACTTCACCGTCAACGGCAAGGTGCCCTACCTGCTGCACCGCTGGCTGTCCCGGCAGGATCTGACCGACCGCCATCTGCGCACGGACGAGATCCTGCACGCCCTCGACCGCCGCCCGCCGGACGGTGCCGGCGTCGACGCCTGGCGCACCCGCGTCGAGCAGAGCCTGCGCACCGCAGCCCGTGAGGTCGCCGAGGGCACCGCCGGGGACGACCCCGCGGCCCTCGCCCGGCGCATCCTCACCGAGAGCAACCAGGACCTGCCCTGCTGGGGCGACAAGTACAACGAGTACCTGCTGCACCTGCCCTGGCTCGGCGACGTACTGCCCGACGCGCGGTACGTGATGCTCGTCCGCCACCCCCTGGAGGCCGCGCGGTCCATGCTGCGGTGGACCGGCGACCGGCCGTGGGTGCCGGTCAGCGAGGCCGCGGCGCTCGCCAAGTGGACCGCGTGGAACGCGCACTGGCTGGACTTCGCGCCGCGGGTCCCGGCGGAGCGGCGGCTGGTCATCGAGTACCAGGCGCTGTGCCGGGGCGAGGAGACCGCCCGGCTGGAGGAGTTCACCGGCATGAACCTCCGCCCGTACCTGGCCGGACTCGCCCCGCGCAACCCGGCCGCCCACGCCGACGACACCCTGCCGCCGGAGACCGCCGCCGTCTGGGAGGCGCTGCAGCAGGCGGCCGCTCCCGCCCTCACGACAACCACGCCGAGGTGACCACCCCCATGTCCACACCCCGAGTCCTCGTCCTCGGCGGCAAGGCCGGCATCGTCCGCAAGGCCGCCGCCCTGGGCTACGAGCTCGTGCACGTCCAGAAGCCGTCCGCCTTCGACCCGTCGGTCGTCGCGCACTGCGCCCAGGTGCTGCTCGTCGACTACCAGGACGTCTCCACCGTCACGGCCGTCGTCCGCGCCCTGCACGAACAGCGGCCGATCGCCCGGGTCTTCACCCAGACCGAGGCGGCCCAGGTCGTCGCCGGCCATCTCACCGAGACCCTGGGCCTGCCCGGCAACACCACGCGCACCACCCGCCTGCTGCACGACAAGCCCGCCCTACGGGCGCTGCTCAACGAGCGGGGCATCGGGCCGGTCGCCACCCTGACCCGCCCCACGCTCGACGAGCTGCGCGACTTCGTGAAGACGCACGGCGCCGCCGTGCTCAAGCCGACCATGGGATCCGGCAGCCTCGGCGTGCGCATGATCCACTCGCCGGACGGGACCGACGCGGCCTGGGCCTGGCGCGAGGAGTTCGGCCTGACCGACTTCATGGTCGAACAGCTCCTCGTCGGACAGGAGCTGAGCGTCGAGACCTTCTCGACGGGCGGCGCGCACACGGTCGTCGCGGTCACCGGCAAGGAGACCGGCGGGGGAGTGGTCGAGCTCGGCCACGTCGTCCCCGCCCCGCTCGCGGAGGACGAACTCACCGCCGTGCACGGCATCGTCCTGGACCTCCTCGACGCGGTCGGCCTCCAGGACGGCCCCGCCCACACCGAGCTGATCCTCACCGCCGACGGACCGCGCGTCGTCGAGTCGCACAGCCGCCGCGGCGGCGACCGCATCAACGACCTCGTACGGCTCGTCCACGGCGTCGACCTGGAGGAGGCCACCTACCGGCTGGCCGAGGACGCCGCGCCGCTGCGGGCCGTCCCGGCCGACGGCGCCGCCGCCATCCGCTTCCTCGTCGCCGCGCCCGGCGTCGTCACCTCCGTGACCGGCGTCGCGGACGCCGAGTCGGCGCCGGGCGTCGCCGACGTCGACGTCCAGGTCGAGGCCGGGGACACCGTGCACGAACTGCGCTGGTCGGAGGACCGCTGCGGCTACGTGGTCGCGCACGCCGCCGACGCCGCGACCGCCGTGCGGCTCGCCGCCGAGGCCGCCGCCCGCATCGTCATCACCACCGAGCCCACGGCCGGCGCGGCAGCGCCCGAGGCCACCCTGGGCGAGCTCCTCGACGAGGTCGACGAGGTGCTTGACCCGTTCGCCGCCCCCGAGCACGTGCAAGGAGTACGGCAGTGAGCACTGCAGACCACCCGCAGAAGCGCGTCACCGCGGTCGTCGCCACCCGCAACCGGCCCGGCGACGTCCGCCATCTGCTGACCGCGATCGCGGCCTGCGACACCGGCATCGTCCACGAGGTCCTGCTCGTCGACGACGCGTCCGACACCCCGCTCCGCGCTGACGACGCCGAGCACCCCTTCCCCGTCCGGGTGCTGCGCAACGCCGTCCGGCGCGGCGCCGCCGCCAGCCGCAACCTGGCGGCGAAGGAGGCGACCGGCGACGTGCTGGCCTTCCTGGACGACGACGCCCGGCCCCTGCCGGACTGGTTCCACGTCCTCGGCGACGCGCTGACCCCGGAGCGGGCGGCGATCACCGGCCGGGTCCTGCCGTTCGACAGCAGCGTCGTCGCGCGGGCCCGCCAGTACCGGTACGAGGTGCGCTACGCGCAGCACGCGCCGTTCAGCCCGGTGACCTTCTTCGCGGGCGGCAACTCGGCCGTGTGGACCGAGCTGTTCCTGACCGCGGGCGGCTTCCCGGACGTGGTCACCGCCAGCGACAACGGGCTCGTGGAACGGCTCGCCGAGTCGGACCGCCAGGTGTACTTCGTGCCCGCGCTCCGGGTCGCGCACCGCAACAGCAAGGGCGCCGGCATCGCCTTCCGCGAGGCGTGGCGGGCCGGCCGGCTGGCCCCGCGCAGCACGCCCCAGGCGGCGCTGCGCCGCTTCACCGCCGCCGCGCGGGTCCAGCCCTGGTCGGACGACCCCGCCGCGGCGGGTCTGAACCTCGGCCTGCAGGCGGCGAACTCCCTGGCCACGGCGCTTCCGGCGGCCTGACGGTGACCGGTGCCACCATCTGGCTCACGGGTCTGCCGAGCGCCGGCAAGACGACCATCGCGTGCGAGCTGGCCGGACGGCTGCGCGGTGAGGGCCGCCGGGTCGAGGTGCTCGACGGCGACGAGATCCGCGCGTTCCTCTCCGCGGGCCTCGGCTTCAGCCGCGAGGACCGGCACACCAATGTGCAGCGGATCGGCTTCGTCGCGGAGCTGCTGGCCTCGCACGGCGTGACGGTCCTCGTCCCGGTCATCGCCCCGTACGAGGACAGCCGCGCGGCGGTTCGGAAACGTCACGCCGCCGAGGGCACCCCGTACCTGGAGGTGCACGTCGCCACACCGGTCGAGGTGTGCGCGGCGCGCGACGTGAAGGGGCTGTACGCCAAGCAGGCCGCGGGCGAGATCGGCGGACTGACCGGCGTGGACGACCCGTACGAGGAGCCCACCGCACCGGACCTGCGCATCGACTCGCAGCAGCAGACCGTCCGGGAGTCCGCGGCGTCCGTATACGCCCTGCTGAAGGAAAGGAAACTGGCATGACGACCACCGTCCCCGCGGTGGCGGGCGGTACGGAGTCCCCGTACGCGCTCTCGCACCTGGACGCGCTGGAGTCCGAGGCCGTCCACATCTTCCGGGAGGTGGCGGGCGAGTTCGAGCGGCCGGTGATCCTGTTCTCCGGCGGCAAGGACTCCATCGTCATGCTGCACCTGGCGCTGAAGGCCTTCGCCCCGGCGGCGGTCCCGTTCGCGCTGCTGCACGTCGACACCGGGCACAACTTCCCCGAGGTCCTCGAGTACCGCGACCGCGTCGTCGCCGAGCACGGGCTGCGGCTGCACGTCGCCTCCGTGCAGGAGTACATCGACCGCGGGGCCCTCAGGGAGCGCCCGGACGGCACCCGCAACCCGCTGCAGACGGTGCCGCTGACGGAGATGATCCAGAGCGAGCGGTTCGACGCCGTCTTCGGCGGCGGCCGCCGCGACGAGGAGAAGGCGCGGGCCAAGGAGCGGGTGTTCTCGCTGCGGGACGAGTTCTCGCAGTGGGACCCGCGCCGGCAGCGGCCGGAGCTCTGGAACCTGTACAACGGCCGGCACGCCCCCGGCGAGCACGTCCGCGTGTTCCCGCTGTCCAACTGGACCGAGCTGGACGTCTGGCAGTACATCGCCCGCGAGGCCGTCGAGCTGCCGGAGATCTACTTCGCCCACGAGCGCGAGGTGTTCCGGCGGGGCGGCATGTGGCTGACCGCGGGCGCGTGGGGCGGCCCCAGGGACACCGAGACGACCGAGACACGGCAGATCCGCTACCGCACCGTCGGCGACATGTCCTGCACCGGCGCCGTCGACTCCGACGCCACCACGCTCGATGCCGTGATCGCCGAGATCGCCGCCTCCCGCCTCACCGAGCGGGGCGCGACCCGCGCCGACGACAAGCTCTCCGAGGCCGCGATGGAAGACCGCAAGCGCGAGGGGTACTTCTGATGAGCCTGTCCACCCAGCAGCCGGCGACGGCCGCCCAAGAGCCGGCCACCCTGCTCCGGTTCGCCACCGCAGGGTCCGTCGACGACGGCAAGTCCACCCTCGTGGGCCGCCTGCTGCACGACTCCAAGTCCGTCCTCGCCGACCAGCTGGAGGCCGTCGAACGCGCCTCGGCCGCGCGGGGGCAGCACGGCCCGGACCTCGCGCTGCTCACCGACGGTCTGCGGGCCGAGCGCGAGCAGGGCATCACCATCGACGTCGCGTACCGCTACTTCGCCACGCCCCGGCGCCGGTTCGTGCTCGCCGACACGCCCGGCCACGTCGAGTACACCCGGAACATGGTCACCGGCGCCTCCACCGCCGAGCTGACGGTGATCCTGGTCGACGCCCGCAACGGCGTCGTCGAGCAGACCCGCCGGCACGCCGCGATCGCCGCGCTGCTGCGGGTGCCGCACGTCGTCCTCGCCGTGAACAAGATGGACCTCGTCGGCTACGCGGAGCACGTCTTCGCGGCGATCGCCGAGGAGTTCACCGCGTACGCCACCGAACTCGGCATCGCCGAGGTCACGGCGATCCCGGTCTCGGCGCTCGCCGGCGACAACGTCGTGGAGCCCTCCGCCACCATGGGCTGGTACGGCGGCCCGACCGTCCTGGAGCACCTGGAGCGGGTCCCGGCCGGGCACGAGGCGGGCGACCGGCACGCCCGGCTGCCCGTGCAGTACGTGATCCGGCCGCAGACCCCCGAGCACCCCGACTACCGCGGCTACGCGGGCCAGATCGCCGCCGGCTCCTTCCGGGTCGGCGAGCCGGTCACCGTGCTGCCGTCCGGCCGCACCTCCCGGATCGCCGGGATCGACCTGCTCGGCCGGCCGGTCGAGGTCGCCCGGAGCACCCAGTCGGTGACGGTGCTCCTGGAGGACGACCTCGACGTCTCGCGCGGCGACCTGATCGTGCCGAGCGGCGACGCGCCCCCGACCACGCAGGACATCGAGGCCACGGTCTGCCATGTCGCCGACCGGCCGCTGACCGTCGGCCGGCGGGTGCTGCTCAAGCACGGCACCCGCACGGTCAAGGCGGTCGTGCGAAACATCCCGTCCCGGCTCGCGCTCGACGACCTGTCGCTGCGGCCGGTCCCCGGTGAGCTGGTCGCCAACGACATCGGAAGGGTCGCGGTCCGCACCGCCGAGCCGCTGCCGGTCGACGCGTACGCGGACTCGCGCCGCACCGGTTCGTTCCTGCTGATCGACCCGGACGACGGGACGACGCTCGCGGCCGGCATGGCGGGGGAGTGGTTCCTCACCGCCGGGGAGCAGCACGCGAGCGCCGCCGTGGGCACCGTCAGTAGGTGAGGATGCCGGGGTCCGTCAGGCCGGCCGCGCCCGTCTCGACGTGGCCGGCCAGACGGCGCAGGTAGTCCCCGCCGGTGGACGCGGTGACCGTCACGTCGTACCAGCGGGACGAGGCCGTCAGGTCCACGGTGTGGGTGACCGTGGCGCCCGTCGGGACGGTCAGCGTCTGCGGCCCGCCCGCGTAGGCGTGGGCGATCGTGACGGTGACCGACGCGTTGGTCCCGTTGGTGAAGGTGAGGTCCAGGTTGCCCGTGGTCGCGTTGTGGCGGGCCCGGACCTCGGGGACGGCCGTCTTGCCGGGGGAGCGGAAGCGGCGCAGGAAGCCGTTGGGGCCGTGGACGGTGAGGTCGGTGAGCCCCTTGGAGTACTTGGTGTTCCAGGTGTCCGAGAGGGACTTGTTCGCCTCCGCCGTGTACGTCCAGGGCGCGTCGGTGCGGTTGGCCGAGGTCACGTAGAACTGCGCGCCGGCCGCGGGGCCGCCGCTGAACGTGAGCCGGAAGGTGCCGGCCGCGGCGTCGGCGGCGCCGTCCACGTACGGGGCGTACTTCAGGGGCCGGGTGGGCTTGGCGCCCGGCTCCTGGCGGGGCATCGTGCCGACGGCCGGGGCGGTGGCCGGGAAGTCGGGGTGCCGGTTGCGGTCCGGCGGGTAGTAGCCGTCCACCGGGGGCAGCGCGGCCGGCTCCGTCTGCGTACGGGAGAAGTCGAAGGCCGAGGTCAGATCGCCGCAGACGGCGCGCCGCCAGGGCGAGATCTGCGGCTCGCCGACGCCGAAGCGGGCCTCCATGAAGCGGATGATCGACGTGTGGTCGAAGGTCTCCGAGCAGGTGTAGCCGCCGGTCGACCACGGGGAGACGACCAACATCGGGACGCGTGGCCCGAGACCGTACGGCCCGGCCACGTACCCGACCTTGCCGGGGAAGTGGTCGAGCGCGGTGGGCGTCGTGGACAGTCCCTGCGCGGCGGAGGCGGGGACGTACGGCGGGACGACGTGGTCGAAGAAGCCGTCGTTCTCGTCGTACGTGATGAACAGGGCCGTGCGTGCCCACACGTCCGGGTTGGACGTCAGCGCGTCGAGGACCTGCGCGATGTACCAGGCGCCGTAGTTGGACGGCCAGTTGGAGTGCTCGCTGAAGGCCTCGGGCGCGGCGATCCAGGAGATCTGCGGCAGCCGGCCGGCCTGCACGTCGGCCCGCAGGCCGTCGAAGTAGCCCTCGCCGTTCCTGTTGTCGGTGCCGGTGCGGGCCTTGTCGTAGAGCGGGTTGCCGGGCTGGGCGTTGCGGTAGGTGTTGAAGTACAGCAGCGAGTTGTCGCCGTAGTTGCCGCGGTAGGCGTCGTTGATCCAGCCCCAGTGGCCGGCGGCGTCCAGGCCGTCGCCGATGTCCTGGTAGATCTTCCAGGAGACGCCGGCCGCCTCCAGGCGCTCGGGATAGGTCTTCCAGCCGTAGCCCGCCTCGGCGTTGTTGAGCACCGGGCCGCCGCCGGTGCCGTCGTTGCCGGTGTGCCCCGTCCACATGTAGTAGCGGTTCGGGTCGGTCGAGCCGATGAACGAGCAGTGGTACGCGTCGCAGATGGTGAACGCGTCGGCGAGCGCGTAGTGGAACGGGATGTCCTCACGGGTGAGGTACGCCATCGTGGCCTTGGTCTTGGCGGGCACCCACTGGTCGTAGCGGCCCTTGTTGAACGCCTGCTGGCCGCCGGCCCAGTCGTGGTTGAGGCCCTGCAGGAACTCCATGCCGAGCTGGTCGCTGGACGGGCGGAACGGCAGCGTCACCTTGTTCCCGTCCGCCTGGTTCCAGACGGACTTGCCGCTCGGCAGCGTCACCGGACGCGGGTCGCCGAAGCCCCGGACGCCCTTCATCGCACCGAAATAGTGGTCGAAGGAACGGTTCTCCTGCATGAGCACCACGATGTGCTCGATGTCCTGGATGGTGCCGGTCGATCCCTGCGCGGGTATCGCGGCGGCGCGGGCGATGCTGTCCGACAGCATGGTCAGTGCGGCGGTGCCGCCCGCCAGTTGCAGGAACCGGCGGCGATTGAGGTCGGCCATGGGTCGTGGTCCTCCGTGGTGAGGGGATGGACTTGGGTGCCGCGCGGGTGCGGACGCGCTGAGCGCCCCAAGGAGAGCGTCCGCGAACCACCGCCCGGCGGCCGTCCCATGACTGCCCGCCGTACGGCAGGCGAATCCCCCGTGACCGAACATGAGTCACCACGCACGAACGCCCCCGGTGCGCGGAAAGCGCACAAGGGGCGTTCGGTGTCGGCCGGTTACTCGACGACGAGGTCGACCTGGATGTTGCCGCGGGTGGCCTTGGAGTACGGGCAGAAGGCGTGGGTCTTCTTCAGCAGGGTCTGACCCGCCTCGCCCTGGAGGTGGTCGGGGAACTCGGCGCGCATCACGACGGCCAGACCGAAGCCGTTGTCCGCGGCGTCCTTGCCGATGCTGACCTCGGCGGTCACCGAGACCTCGGAGATGTCGATCTTCTCCTGGCGGGCGATGACACCCATGGCGCTGGCGAAGCAGGCCGCGTAGCCGGCGGCGAAGAGCTGCTCGGGGTTGGTGCCCTGACCGTTGCCGCCGAGGGCCTGGGGGTGGGCCAGCGGGAGGTCGATGTGGCCGTCGGAGCTGACGGCGCGGCCCTCGCGGCCGTTGGCGGTGGCGACGGCGGTGTACAGCGCGTTCATGTGTCGGATCCCTCGGTCGGAGTCTCGTGGCGGTGCGGTGTGGCTCTTCATTTGTAGCGCACGATTCAGTTGTGCACAACTTAATCGCGTGCATGTGACGTAGTCTGGGGTCATGGAGATGACGCCGGCCACCGTGCGGGACGAGGAGCGGAACGAGGACTTCCTCCGTCTCGACCACCAGATCTGCTTCTCGCTGCACGCGGCGACCCGCGCGTTCAACGGGATCTACCGCGGTGCCCTCAAGGACCTCGGGCTCACCTACCCCCAGTACCTGGTGATGCTGGTGCTCTGGGAGCACGGCGAGCTGCCCGTGAAGGGCATCGGCGAGCGCCTGCGGCTGGACTCCGGCACGCTGTCGCCGCTGCTGAAGCGGCTGGAGGCGGCCGGCTACGTGGAGCGCCGGCGCAGCGCGGAGGACGAGCGCTCCGTCACCGCCCGCCCGACCGGCACCGGCCTCGCGCTGCGCGAGCAGGCCCTCGGCGTGCCGCGCCGGATCGCCGCCGCGACCGGGCTGCCGCTGCAGGAACTGCAGGAGCTGCAGGAGCGGCTCAACGCCCTGTCGGCCCACCTCGACGCGGTCGACCCGGAGCTGCTGACCGCGGACGGCGGGTGCGCGACCGAATGACGGCGGGCGCGCTACCGAGAAAAATGTAAGGCCCTGATCCACGGCCCGTTCCTATACTCACCCCCATGCCCTCGATCACCCTCCGGCGCGCGACCGCCGACGACGCGCGGCGTCTCACCCAGCTCGTCCGGAGATCCGGCGCCTACCGCGGCGACTACGCCGCGATGGTCGACGGCTACGTGGTCGGCGGGACGTACATCGAGACGCACGCCGTCCATGTCGCCGCCGACGAGAGCGGCCGGGTCCTCGGCTTCTACGCGCTGCTCGTCGACGAGGCCGAGCTCGACCTCGCGTTCGTCGCCGACGAGGCGCAGGGACGGGGCATAGGGCGGCGGCTCATGGACCACATGCGCGAGCAGGCACGGGCGGCCGGGCTGAGCTCCGTACGGGTCGTGGCGCATCCGCCCGCGGAGGACTTCTACCTCCGCACCGGCGCCCGCCGCACCGGCACCCTCGAGCCCGCCGGCCACGTCCACTGGGCGCGCCCCGAGCTCCGGTACGACCTCGCGTGAGCGCCACGGAGCAGGAGAAGGCCGAGGAACCCCGGCAGCGCGTCTTCGCCGACCTCACCCCGCTGAGGACCTCCCCCGACTACCGCCGCCTCTGGTTCGGCAACACGGTCTCCTGGGTCGGCCAGGGCATGACCTCCCTGGCGATCTCCCTCCAGGTGTACGACATCACCCGCTCGCCCTTCGCGGTCGGGCTCGTCGGCGTGTTCTCCCTCGTCCCGCTGATCGTCTTCGGGCTGTACGGCGGGGCCATCGCCGACACCGTCGACCGCCGCAAGCTGGGCCTCGTCAGCGCGGCCGGCTCCGCCGTGCTGTCCGCGGTGCTCGCGGCGTCGGCGTTCGCCGGGTTCGAACGGGTCTGGTTCCTGTACGCGGTCGTCGCCCTGCAGTCCGTCTGCGGCGCGCTCAACGCGCCCGCCCGGTCGTCGATGATCCCCCGGCTGCTGCCGGCCGAGCAGCTGCGCGCGGCGAACGCGCTCAACTCGATGACGACGACGTTCGGCACGCTCGCGGGGCCCGCGATCGGCGGGGTGCTGGTCGGGTTCGGCGGCTACCAGACCGCGTACTCCATCGACGCCGTCGCGTTCTTCGCCGCGCTGTACGCGATGTGGCGGCTGCCCGCGATGCTGCCGGAGCGGGCCGGTGCGAAGAGGGCGTCCGTCCTGGACGGGCTGCGCTTCCTGGCCACCCGGCCGAACCTGCGCATGACCTTCTTCTCGGACTTCTGCGCGATGATCCTCGCCCATCCGCGGGCGCTGTTCCCGGCCGTCGCCGCGCTCTGGTACGACGGCGACGCGCGCGTCACCGGCATGCTCGTGGCCGCGCCGGCGCTCGGCGCGCTGCTCGGCGGAGTGATCTCCGGCTGGCAGGGCCGGATCCGGCACCACGGGCAGGCGATCCTGATCTCCGTCGCCTGCTGGGGCACCGCGATCGCGGCCTTCGGGCTGACCCGGAACCTCTGGCTCGGGCTGCTGCTGCTCGCCCTCGCCGGATACTCCGACACCGTGTCCATGATCTTCCGCAACACGATGCTGCAGGTCGCCGCCCCGGACGAGATGCGGGGGCGGCTGCAGGGCGTGTTCATCGTGGTCGTGGCCGGCGGGCCGCGGCTCGGGGACTTCCTGGCCGGCTCGGTCGCGGACCTGACCTCGCCGGCCGTCGCGATCACCGGCGGCGGGATCGCGTGCGTCGTCGCCGTCGGGGCGCTCGCGCTGTACGCGCGGGGCTTCCGGCGCTACGACGCGCTCAGTCCGACGGCTTGACGACCCCTCGGACGACCCCGAGCTCGACGAGGTCCTGCGGGCGGATGCGGAGCTGGTCCGCGGTCGCGGGGGCCTGGTCCGGGGGCCGCTTGAGGATGGCGGCGGCGAGCTCCGGGGCGATGACGGAGAAGTAACTGTCGGGCGTGGCCCACGTGTTGCCGGGGGCGGTCAGGGCGAGGGCGCCGCCGGAGCCGCCCTCGCCGATGAGCAGGGTGGTGACCGGGACGCGGGCGGCGGCCATCGCCGCGAACGCCTCCGCGATGGCGGGGCCCGCGCCCGCGCGCTCCGCCTCGGCGTCGTTGGCGGCGCCGGGGGTGTCGACGAGGGTCAGCACGGGCACGCCGAGCCGGTCGGCCAGCCGGATCAGCCGGGCGGCCGTCCGGAACCCGGCGGGCCGGATGGCCGTCCCGCACTGCGCCGCGTACGCCACGACCCGCCCGCCGTGCACCCCGAACCCGCACTCCACGCCGGGGTCCACGCCACCGGCCCGGTCACCGCGCACGACCGCCCGCACGTCGAAGTACGCCTCGAGATACGCCCCGGCCCGAGCCCGCCGAGTGTCCCGCGCCCGCACCACGGCCTCCCACCCACTCCCGGGCGCACTCCGCACGTCCCCGAGGGCATGGGGCGGGGGAGCGGGCTCGGCAGCCTGCGCGCCGAGGCCGGAGGGCGCGGCGGGCGGTCGGCCGGGCGCGCCCGAGCCGCCGGTGGCCGGCCCGGGGTCCGGGACCGCTCCCGCCGGGCGGCCGGCGGCCGGTTCCGCCGCGGTGGCGGCGTCTGCGGGGACGCCGGTCGTGGCCGAGCCCTCGGCGGGCTTCGCCGCCGCTCCGGCGTTCGGGACCGCCGCTGCGGTGTCCGGTTCGGGGCCGACCGGCCTCGTCCGCGCGTCCTCCGGCGACAGCAGGCGGAGCCACAGGGAGAGCGTGGCGCGGAGTTCGTCCGGGGGGACCACGGTGTCCACGTGGCCGTGGGCGTACTGGTCCTCCGCCGTGTAGGCCGACGGGTCGGCGTCGCGGGGGCGGACGCGGGAGCCCGCGAAGGCGACCTGGGCGGCCGGGAGGGCCAGGACCACGTCCGCGCCCGCGCCGACCGTCGCCCAGCCGCCACCCGTGGACGGATCGCGCAGGACCGCCACATGGGCGACGCCCGCCTCGCGGAGGCGGATCGTCTCGGCCGCCACGCGCTGCAGTTGCGCGAGGGCCACCATGCCCTCCTGCATGCGGCTGCCGCCCGTCGCGACCAGCGACACCAGCGGCAGCCGCCGCTCCGCCGCCGCGCGGTACGCGGCGACCAGGCGGTCGCCCGCGGCGCGGCCCAGCGAGCCGCCGAGGAAGCCGAACTCGAAGGCCAGCAGCACGCACCGCCGCCCGCCGACCACCGCCGTGCCCCACAGCACCGACTCGTCCTCGCCCGTGCGCCGCGCCGCCTCCGCCCGCGCGGCGTCGTAACCGGCCCACCCCAGGGGCGCGTCCGCGACCCCCGCCGCCGGCTCCTCCGGCGTCCAGTCCTCGCCGGTCGTCGCCGTGGCCTCCGCCTCCGGCGTCCAGTCCTCCGCCTCGGGGCCCGGTCCCGGCGCCCCGGCCTGTGCGAAGCGGTCCGTGACCAGGGCGATCACCGCGCGGGCGGACGGGCGCTCAGCCATGGGGGAGCGCCTTCTTCAGGACCTTGCCCATGTCGTTGCGGGGCAGGGCCTCCAGGAACCGGACCGTGCGGGGACGCTTGTGGGGCGCCAGGAGGGTCGCCACGTGCGACGCCAGTTCGTCCTGCGCCGGCGGCTTCTCCGGGTCCGCCGGTACCACCCACGCGACGATCCGCTCGCCCAGGTCCGGGTCCGGCTCGCCGGTCACCGCGGCCTCGCGGACCCCGGGGTGGTCCAGGAGCGCGTTCTCGATCTCGCCCGCGCCGATCTTGTAGCCGCCGCTCTTGATGAGGTCCGTCGCCCGCCGGCCCACGATCCGCACCGCACCGTCCGCGTCCCGCACCGCCATGTCGCCGGTGCGGAACCAGGTCTCGTCGTACGCCGCCGCCGTCGCGTCCGGCCGGTTCAGGTACTCGGTGAACAGGTTCGGCCCGCGCACCTGGATCTCGCCGACCGTGTCCCCGTCGTACGCCTCCAGGGCCGTGCCGTCGTCGTCGACCAGGCGCAGGTCGACGCCGTCCAGCGGCACGCCCACCGACCCCGGCCGCGGGCCCGCCTCCGGGCGGACGCTGCACAGCATGAGGGTCTCCGTCATCCCGTACCGCTCGACGACCTGACGCCCGGTCGCCGCCGTGATCCGCTCGTGGTCGTGCACCGGCAGCGCCGCCGAGCCGGACACCAGCAGCCGGGCCGCGGCGAGCGACCGGACCAGTGCCGGATCGTCGTCCAGCGCGTCCGCGAGGCGGTGGTACATCGTGGGGACGCCGAACAGCATCGTGCCGCCGCCGTCACCGAGTTCGCGCGCCACGCCCGCCGTCGAGAACGACCCGAGGTGCCGTACCGCGCCCCCGCGCCGCAGCGGCCCGAGGACGCCCAGGATCAGTCCGTGCACGTGGAACAGCGGCAGCGCGTGGACCAGGACGTCCTCGTCCGTCCACGCCCACGCCTCCGCGAGCGCGTCCAGCGACGCGGCGATCGCCCGCCGCGAGAGCACCACGCCCTTCGGCGGGCCGGTGGTGCCGGAGGTGTAGACGATCAGGGCGGGGGACTCGGGGTCGGCGGGCTCCGGCACCGGCTCGCCCGGTGCCCGTACGTCCACGTCCACGCGCTCCACGCCCGCGAGCCCCGCGGGCAGTTCCTCGTCCGGGCCCGCGAGGACCAGGGCGGGGGCGCTGTCGCCGAGGATGTGGGACAGCTCCCGTTCCCCGACGCGAGGGTTGAGCGGGACGGCCGGCACACCGGCCAGCAGCGCGCCCACCACGGCGACCGCCGTCGAGGCCGTGGACGTCGCCCACACGGCGACCCGGTCCGCGTCCCGGATCCGGGCGGCCACCGCGCCCGCCGCGGCGGCCAGTTCGGCGTACGTCAGGGCGTCGGCGCCGAAGCGCAGGGCGGGTCGGTTCGGGCGGTCGGTACCGGCCGCCAGGGCCGGGAAGAGCGCGCTCAACGGTCGTCCTCCTCGCATGGGGGCCCCCTGCTCGAGCGAAGCCGAGAGCTTGAGGGAGGGATGCCGAGAGGAATTCTGCCCGGACCGACGGGCGGGCGTGCTGCGACGTTCCTCACCCTCACGGCCATGCCGTGACACGGGTCTCCGCCCCCGCCTCCGCGCTCGCCTCCGTCACCCGCAGCCGGACCGGCGGCATGCCCTCCGGCGGCGACGCCGGGGCCGAGACCACGACCTCGATCGCCGTGACGTCGGGCCGCCGGTGCGCCGCCGCGAGCGCCGTGCGCAGCGCGCCGAGCAGCCGGTCCGCGACCGGCTCGGTGACCAGGGTGTCCACCGGCCCCGCGAAGTGCACCGACGGCTGGAAGCCGAGCAGCGTCGCCGCCCCCGCCGTCTCCCGCAGCACCCGCCCCCGGAACGACGCGGGCGACTCCGCCGGCGGCTGCTGCAGCGCGAAGATCGCGGTACGGACCTCCTGGATCGTGGAGTCCAGTTCGTCCACCGCCCGCCCCAGCAGCACGCCCTCCTGCGGCGGCTCCTCGGTGGACTCCTCCGCCCGCCGCCGCGTCGACTCCAGCATCATCTCCGTCGCGAACAGCCGCTGGACGACGAGGTCGTGCAGGTCGCGGGCGATCCGGTCGCGGTCCTCGAAGACCGCGAGCCGCTCCCGGTTGTGCTGCGCGTCCGCGAGCACCAGCGCCAGCGCCGCCTGCGAGGCGAACTGCGCGGCGAGCAGCCGTTCCACGCCGGTGTACGGGCGGCCGCCACGGCGGCGGGGGAGGGCGAGGGTGCCGATCAGGTTCCCGCCGCTCTGCAGCGGGAGCATCATCGAGGGCCCGAACCGGGTCCGGACGTGCGTGGTCATCCGCGGATCGGTCGCCGAGTCCTCGACGAACACGGCTTCCCCGCCGAGGAGTTGTTTCAAAACCGGGGACCCGGGCTGGATCGTGGTGCCGATCAGGTCCCCGGGGTCGTCCACCGTCGACGCGGCCACGATCGCCATGCCGCCCTCGGGGGTGGGCTGCAGCACCACCCCCGCGGAGGCGTCCGCGAGCACCCGCGCCCGCTCGGCGACGACGGTGAGCGCGTCCCCGGCGGGCCCGCCGGCCAGCAGCGCCGTGGTCACCGCCGCCGCGCCCTCGATCCAGCGCTCCCGCTGCTTGGCGGTCTCGTACAGCCGGGCGTTGCCGATCGCGATACCGGCCTGCGAGGCGAGCACCTTCAGCATCGCGAGGTCCCGGTCGGTGAAGGGCCCTTCGGGCTTCCCGGCCAGGTACAGGTTCCCGAACACCTCGGTGTGGACGCGGATCGGGACGCCGAGGAACGCGCGCACCTCCGGATGGCCCGGCGGTACTCCGGAGGAGCGGGGGTCGGTGGCGACGTCGTCCAGGCGCAGCGGGTGCGGGTCCCGGATCAGCGCGCCGATCAGACCGGCCCGGCCGTCCGGGAGCGCGCCGATCCGGTCCCGTTCGGCGTCGGTGAGCCCGGCGGTGAACAGGTCGGTGAGCACGCCGCGCTCGGGGTCGACGACCCCGAGCGCGCCGTACCGTGCCTCGGTGAGTCCGGCCGCGGTCTCCACGAGGTGCTGCAGCGTGGCCCGCAGATCGAGCTCGGTCCCGACGTCCAGCACGGCCTCGAGCAGCCGGGGCAGCCCGGCGGACGGCCGGTCGTCCGGGGCCTCCGTGGGGCTGTCCGGGGCGTCCGGGACGTCCGAGGGGACCTCCGTCACTCGGCTTCGGCGAGCGGGTCGAGGATCATCGGCTGGATCCGGCCCTCCAGCATCGAGCCGAGGCCCAGGATGGCGCAGACGTCCGGGCGTTCCGCGATGTGCACCGGCATGCCGGTCGCGTCGCGCAGCATCTGGTCCAGGCCCGGCAGCAGCGCGGAGCCGCCGACCATCATGATCCCGCGGTCGGCGAGATCGGCCACCAGGTCCGGCGGGCAGTCCCGCAGGATCTTGCCGATGCCGTCGAGCACCGCCGTCAGCGGCGTGTGGATCGCGTCCCGTACCGCCGCGGTGTCGACCTGGACCGAGCGGGCGAGCCCGGTCGCCACGTCCCGGCCGTGGATCTCGGTGGACGTCGGGCCCTGCAGGGTCAGCCCGTTGCCGCTCAGGGCGAGCTGGAGCGGGCGCACCGACTGGCTCGGCAGCATCAGTTCGTGCTGGTGGCGCAGGTGCTGGATGACCGCGTGGTCGATCGCGTCGCCGCCGACCGGGATCCGCTCGGCCGTCACGATCGAGCCGAGCGAGAGCACCGCCACCTGCGTGGTCGCCGCCCCGCACACCATGATCATGGTCGCGGTGGGCTGCTCCACCGGCAGGCCGCAGCCCACGGCCGCCGCGATCAGCGTGTCGACCAGCTCGACCCGGCGCGCGCCGAGTCCGACGAGGGTCTCCACGGCGGCGCGCTGCGCCAGCGGGTCGGCCTCGTGCGGGGTGCAGGCGGCGGCCCGCAGCCGCGGCTTGCGGCGCAGCTGGCGGCGGAGCTTCTCGCCGAGCAGGTGACGCAGCATCCGCTGCGCCATCTCGATGTCGACGACCGTGCCGCCGGACACAGGGCGCATCACCCGGATGTAGTCGGGCGTCCGCCCGGTCATCTTCTCGGCCAGCGCGCCGACGGCGATCAACGCTCCGGTCCTGGTGTTCACGGCGGCGACGCTGGGCTCGTCGACGACGAGACCGGCGCCCTTGACGAAGACCCGGGTCCTGGCGGCCCCCAGGTCGACGGCCACATGGCAACGGCGCAACTGATCGAGACTGACGGACATGACCGACCCTCCGGAGTGCGGTGCTGGCACGAGTGCGGTGAGCGCGTGGGCGAGTGTGCGAGTGATGGTGCTGTTGGCATCGTGCGACCGCGGCGGCGGCGGCGCGCGTTGAGCGCCGCCGGTCGGGGGTGGCGGGCGTGACGGAGGGTCAGTACGTGTACTCCGTCGGTACGCGTGTCCGCTCAGCGGACACATCGGGCGGGGTCGGCGCCCGGCCGCTGTGACGGGCGGGGTCGGCGGCCGGGCCGCTGTGACCAGCGGGGTCGGCAACCCCGCCCGTCACAGCAGCCGCTGGAACAGCCCCCAGGTGAACTCCGCCGCGTACGCGACCCCGTCCTCCGGTCCCGTGAAGTCGAGCCGCGACCGCGTCGGCGCGTCGCCCTCGCGCGGCACCGCGTCCGGGAACGCCCGCCGCACCTCGCCGAACGTGCAGCCCCAGGGCCGCAGGTCGGCGGCGGTGCGCAGCTCGGGGGAGGGGGCGCCGGGGGCACGGGTCAGGCCCCTGCCCCACACCTGCGTCGGGCTCTCGGGTCCGGCCCGGCCCGTCAGGACCTCCCAGCGCAGGTCCGGCCAGAGCGGCAGGTCCCACTGGAGGACCTCCGCCCCCGGGGCGAACCGGGGGACGGCGTGGCGGGCCACCGGCTCGCCGAGGGCCTGGCGGTAGCGGTGGAGTTCGCCGGGGCCGCGCCGAATGAAAGGGGCCGCGCGAAGCGCGTCAGGCAGGGTGGCGGTGGGTGACGGGCGGGCGTGCGCCCATCTCTGCCAGACGCGGTTCGCCTCGCGCATCTCGCCGCGCGTCGCGCCGAGTTCGCGCAGCGCGTCCTCCACGAGCCCCGGCCGGTGGTCGGCCATCCGGCGCAGCAGCACCAGTTGGAAGGAACGCGGCCCGAACGGGGCGGCCTGCTCGGCACTGGTCATGCAGGTCATCCTGCCCGAAGAGGGAGATACACGGCGGCACGCCGGTGACCTGCGTTTTCCACACAGGACCTTCACTCTTTCGGCTATCTGTGCGATCAGACGGCCGATTAGCCTGCGGGCCCCATGGACTATTGCCATCAGTGCCGACGGCACCTCAACGGGGCCCTCGCCTGTGCCGGGTGCGGGACCCCGTACGAGGAGCTGCGGTACTACGCCCCCCAGGTGCCGGCGCCCGCGCCCGGGCCGGTCTTCCTGCCGCCGCAGCAGCCGCAGGCCGTCCCGCCGCAGCCGCAGGCGGCGCAGTCCTGGCCGGGGCCGGCCGCGGAGTCCCCGGCGCCCGCCGTCGCGGACGGCGATGCGCTCGCGGCCGGGCGGCACGTCTACGAGCTCGACACCCTGGAGCCGCCCGCCGCGGACCGCTCCGAGGCGGCGGCCGGCCGGGCCGCGGCCCGCCGGGCGCGTCAGGGCCGCGCCGCCGGCGGCCGTCCGAGCCGCCGGGCACGCGGTCGGCACCGCGGCCGTGCCGCGCTGGCCGGCGGCATCGGCCTGGTCCTCGCGGCCGGCGGCATCGGCCTGGTCCAGATGATCAACCAGCCCCCCGAGGGCGGTTCCGCGACCGCCGTGGAGCAGGAGGACGTCCTCGAGGCGGAGCTTCCGCCGGAGCCCTCGACCGCGCCGACGCAGCCGACGGCCGACCCCTCGCCCGTGGACGTCCCGGCCTCCGCCACCTCCGGCTCGCCGCGTTCCTCGGACGGGGAGGACGGGAAGGGCGACAGCCCCGCACAGGGCACCGGTACGGGAACCGGATCCGGCGACGGGGTCTCCCGCGGTGCCGACCGGCCCACCGAGCGCCCCCGCCCCTCGACCTCCGCCTCCGCGTCCCCCTCCGGCTCCCCCCGCCCCGGGTCCTCCGGGAGCGGCGCGCCGCCGCAGACCCCGACCGACGGCAAGCCGCCGGCCTCGTCCCCGGCCGCCCCGAGCCCGACCCCGACGCCGTCCTGCACCCCGTTCCTGTGGTGGTGCGTGTAGGACGCGGGACCGCGCCCCTGCCGGGCCCTACAGCTCGACGTCCTCGCCCAGCATCCGCTTCAGCAGGTCGCGCAGCAGCGTCCGCTCCGACTCGCTGAGCCGGCCAAGCGGCTCCCGCGCGAAGTCCAGGGACCCGCGCAGCTCCCGGGCGGTCCGCCGGCCCTCGTCCGTGGCCGCGGCCAGCTTCACCCGGCGGTCGGCCGGGTCGGGACGGCGCTCCACGAGGCCGCGCGTCTCCAGGCGGTCGACGATCCCGGTGATGTTCGACGGCTCGCACTTCAGCTTGCGGGCGATCTTCCGCATCGGTACCGGGTCCATCGAGATCAGCCCGAGCACCCGGGCCTGCGCGCCGGTCAGCGCGTGCTGCGCGGCCGCCTGCTCGTACTCCTCGTGATAGCGGGCCACGACCGTGCCGATGAGCTCGACGACCTCGAGGGTCAGCGGGTCGACGATCGGCGACGGGGTGGTGCGCGAAGTGGTGGCCATGGGCACCATCCTACCCTGATACTTGACATTCTTAAATATTCAGGAGCATGGTTGTTTCAGTACCTGAAACTTTTCCAGGAGGCTCCTCCCATGTCCGTCCTTCCCGCAACCAGCCGTGAGTGGCACCTCGTCGCCCGCCCCCACGGGTGGCCGACCCCGGCCGACTTCGCCCTGCGCGAGGTCCCGGTCACCGCTCCCGCCGAGGGCCGGATCCTGGTCCGCAACCTGCACTTCTCCGTCGACCCGTACATGCGCGGCCGCATGAACGACGTGAAGTCCTACGTCCCGCCGTATCTGCTGGACCACCCCATGGACGGCGGCGCGGTCGGCGAGGTCGTGGCGTCGAACGCCGAGGGCTTCGAGGTCGGCGACCACGTGCTGCACGGCCTCGGCTGGCGCGAGTACGCCCACGTCCCCGCCCAGCACGCCACCAAGGTCGACCCGGAGCTCGCCCCGCTCTCCGCCTACCTCGGCGTGCTCGGCATGACCGGCCTCACCGCCTACGCGGGCCTCTTCGAGACCGCCTCCTTCAAGGAGGGCGACGCGGTCTTCGTCTCCGGCGCCGCCGGCGCCGTCGGCATGCAGGTCGGCCAGATGGCGAAGCTGAAGGGCGCCTCCCGGGTCATCGGCTCGGCCGGTTCCGACGACAAGGTCAGGTACCTCGTCGAGGAGCTCGGCTTCGACGCCGCCTTCAACTACAGGAACGGCCCGGTCAGGGACCAGCTGCGCGAGGCCGCCCCGGACGGCATCGACGTCTACTTCGACAACGTCGGCGGCGAGCACCTCGAGGCCGCCATCTCCTCGCTCAACGTGCACGGCCGCGCCACCATCTGCGGCATGATCGCGCAGTACAACGACACCGAGCCGGTGCCCGGCCCGCGCAACATGGCCATGATCATCGGCAAGCGGCTGCGCCTCGAGGGCGTCCTCGTCGGCGACCACTACGGCCTGCAGCCGCAGTTCGTCCAGGAGGTCGGCGGCTGGCTGCGCTCCGGCGAGCTGAAGTACCGCGAGACCTTCGCCGAGGGCATCGAGGACGGCGTGGAGGCCTTCCTCGGTCTGCTCCGCGGCGAGAACACCGGAAAGATGATCGTCTCGACGACCCGCTAGTCTTCCCTCAGCCGTCGCGATCGTGGGCGCGAGTCGCGGCGAACGAAAAAGGGAACACAGCATGTCGATCACGCAGTCCGACGTCCTCTACACCGCCGTCGCCACCGCCCAGAACGGGCGCGACGGCCGGGTGGCCAGCGACGACGGTCAGCTCGACGTCGTCGTCAACCCGCCCAAGGCCATGGGCGGCTCCGGCGCCGGCACCAACCCCGAGCAGCTCTTCGCCGCCGGTTACAGCGCCTGCTTCCAGGGCGCCCTCGGCGTCGTCGCGCGCAACGAGAACGCCGACATCTCGGGCTCGACGGTCACCGCCGAGGTCGGCATCGGCAAGAACGACGACGGCTTCGGCATCATCGTCAAGATCTCCGCGACCATCCCGAACGTGGACGCGGAGACCGCGAAGAGCCTGATCGAGAAGGCCCACCAGGTCTGCCCGTACTCCAAGGCGACCCGCGGCAACATCACGGTCGAGCTCGCGGTCTGAGTCCACTCCCGGACTCTCCGTACGCCCGAAGGGCCGTACCCCGACCGACCGGGGTGCGGCCCTTCGCGCCGCTGCGGCATCATGGCCGTCATCTTGTGGGGGACGGGGGAACGGTGTCGGAGCAGCAGTGGCCGGTGGGCGGCGAGGGCAGGGTCATCGGCGGGCGCTACCGCCTGGGCGAGTCGCTCGGCCGGGGCGGCATGGGCGTGGTGCGGCGCGCCACCGACGAACTGCTCGGCCGGCCGGTCGCCGTCAAGGAGCTGAACCTCGACGGGGACGCCGACCCGGCACGGGCGCTGCGCGAGGCGCGCGCCGTCGCCCGGATCAGGCACCCGCACGTGGTCGTGGTGCACGACGTCGTCGAGCACGAGGGCCGGCCCGCGATCGTCATGGAGCTGGTCGACGGCGGCTCGCTGGCCGAGCGCCTCGCCCGGCCCGGCGGGGCGATGACCCCCGAGGAGGCCGCCCGCGCGGGGCTCGCGCTGCTCGACGCGCTCTGCGCCGCCCACGCCCACGGCGTGCTGCACCGTGACGTGAAACCGGCCAACGTCCTGCTGGAGGCCGGCACCGACCGCGTGGTCCTGACCGACTTCGGCATCGCCAGCCTCCCCGGCGCGGCGACCACCATCAGCGGCACCGGCGCGTTCGTCGGCACCCCCGAGTACACGGCGCCCGAGCGGATGCAGGGCGCCGCCGCCGAACCGTCGTCCGACCTGTGGTCGCTCGGCGTGCTGCTGTGCGCGGCGGTGGCCGGCGAGTCGCCGTTCCGCCGGGACTCCATCGCCGCCGTGCTGCACGCCGTGGTGTTCGAGGAGATCAAGCCCTCGCCGAAGCTCGGCCCGCTGCTGCCCGTGGTGACCGGCCTCCTGGAGCGGGACCCGCAGCGGCGGCTCGGCGCCGAGGAGGCGCGCCGGCTGCTCGCCGCCTGCGCGGCCGGGACGACCCCGGAGGGGACCCCGCCGGCCGGGGGCACGTACACGCCGACGGAACGCGCCGTCGCCCCGCCGGTCGTTCCGGGGAACGACGGCGTACGCGACGCGCGGGGCCGTCGCCGGGGTGCGCGGGCGGCCCTCGTCGCGGCGGGCGCCGTCGCCGCCTGCGCGGGAGCGGTGACCGCGGTACTGCTGCTCGGCGACCGGGGGACCGGTACGGGCCCGGCCGCCACCGGCACCCACACGACCGCCACCGCCACGACCACGGCCACCGCGACCGCCACCACGCGCGTCACCGCCCCGGCGCCCGGCCCCTCCGCCGCCACGACCGGCACCGGGCCGACGGACGCGCCGCCCGGGTACAAGCGGGTCAGCGACGAGCGGGGCTTCAGCCTGATCGTGCCCGCCACGGCCGAGCGCTCCGAGCAGGGCGTGCGCACCTTCTACATCACCCCCGACGGCACCTTCCGGGTCGGCGTCAAGACCGGCGCCATCCCCTCCGGCGGGGCCATGGCGTCGATGCGGGCCGCCGACGCGGCCGGGCCGAAGAACAACCCCGGCTTCCGCGACAACGCGCTCACCCCCACCACGCACCAGGGCATGAGCGCCGTCCTCTGGCAGTTCACCTGGGACGGTTTCGACGCCGGCGAGGGAGCCCGGCACACCTACGACCTGTGCTGGGAGCAGGACGGACGGCTGTACGACGTCTGGGTCTCCGGGCCCGCGGCCCGCGCCGGGGAGACCCGCGCCCACTTCGACAAGGCGGTGGAGTCGTTCGCCCCGAGCGCCCTTTAGGGTGAACCCATGCGCGAATTCGGGGTGGGTTTCGGTCACCTGCTGAGCGGCCAGAAGTGGGTCCTCAAGCACGGACGGTGGTTCGGTTTCGGACTGCTTCCGGGACTCGTCACCCTGGTCCTGTACGTCGGGGCCCTCGTCGGGCTCGGCTACGGGGCCGACGATCTGACCGCCTGGGCCACGCCGTTCGCCGACGACTGGACCTCGCCCTGGCAGGACATCCTCCGTGGCTTCCTGACCGGCCTCGTCTTCGCCTTCGGGCTGTTCCTCGCGGTGATCACCTTCACCGCCGTCACCCTCCTGATCGGGCAGCCGTTCTACGAGTCGCTCTCCGAGGCGGTCGACCGCAGCGAGGGGGGCGACGTGCCGGAGTCGGGGCTGCCGCTCTGGCGCGAGCTGTGGATCTCGGCCCGGGACAGCCTCAAGATCCTGCTGCGGGTGGCCTGTTTCGGCGTGCTGCTGTTCGGCTGCGGTTTCATCCCGGTGATCGGACAGACGGTCGTGCCGGTGATCGGCTTCTGCGTCTCGGGTTTCTTCCTCGCGGAGGAACTGACGGCCGTGGCGCTGCAGCGGCGCGGCATCGAGCTGAAGAAGCGCCTGCCGATGCTGCGCGCCCGGCGGAAGGCCGCCCTCGGTTTCGGTGTCCCGCTGGTCCTGGCCTTCCTGGTGCCGTTCGTCGCCGTGTTCCTGATGCCCGGCGCGGTGGCCGGCGCGACGCTCCTCGCCCGCGACCTGACGGGCGAGGACGCGGACGCCGGGACGCCCGGGCCCGCGCTGCTCCCGGAGCCGGGCGCCCCGCAGAACGCCCCCGTCCCCGGCAACCCCTACGCGTCCTAGGGCCTGTCCGGCCCTAGCCCACCGGCAGTTCGGCCACCGCGTACCCCCGCTTCGTGCCCGCGTCGGCCAGCCGCTCGCCGTCCGGGCCCCAGGCGCCGCTGCGGCCCTCGCACGCGCCCGCCTCGTTGGTGCCCAGGGTGTTGCCCAGCACCACGTACAGGCCGAAGTCCCGGGCGCGCGCCGGGTAGACCGTCTCGAACGAGTCGTTGGCGGTGTCCAGGACCGAACTCGCCAGGTACACCGGGCAGCCGTCCGCGGCGGCCCGCTCGGCGAGTTCGGGGAAGCGGTTGTCGTAGCAGGTGGCGAGGGCGAACCGGACGCCGTCCAGCTCGAAGCGGCCGTCCCGCTCGCCGGCCGCGAAGACCTCGCGCTCGTAGCCGTACAGATGCTGTTTGTCGTACCGGGTGAGCAGCCCGCCGTCCGGGCCGAACACCAGCGTGGCCAGCCCGAGCCGCTCCCCGTCGCCGGTCCGCACCGGCCCGCCGACCACCGCCGCGGCCGAGGCCGCGCGGCACGCCTCGCGTATCGGGTCGAGCCGTGGGTCGTCCTCGGTCAGGCCGAGCGCCGGGTCGGCGTGGATCAGGCTGGGCTCGTAGCCGGTGACGGCGAGCTCGGCGAGGACGACCAGCCGGGCGCCGTCGGCCCCGGCCGCCCGCACCAGCTCGGCGATGGCACGGACGTTGGCGTCGATGTCCCCGGGGACCGGGGCGAATTGGGCTGCTGCGACGATCATGGGTCCATCATCCCCCGGACGTGTCGCCGCCCGTCAGCAGCCGTACGAAGTCGCGGAACGCGGCCGGCATGTCCACCGAGGCCGGGTCGAGCAGCCACTGGTACTGCAGCCCGTCCATCACCGCCGTCAGCAGCGGCGCGGCCTGTTCGGGCGTCAGGCCGCCCCCGAGGCGCTCGCCGAACTCCAGGCGCAGCACCTGCGCCATGTTCTCCCGCACCTGCGTGTACCGCTCGGTGAAGAACGCGCGCGCCGGATGGCCGTCCGTCACGCTCTCGCCGAGCAGCGCGGAGAAGGTCTGCACGATGCCCGGCCGCATCGCGTTGTACTCGACCAGCGACTCGATCAGGTCGAGCCGCCAGCCCTCGCGGTCCCGGCCGCCGGTGGTGTCCCAGCGGTCCCGCTCCTGGAGCACCGCGACCAGCAGCGCCTCCTTGGTCGGGAAGTAGTGCAGCAGCCCCTGCTGGGTGAGGCCCACCCGCTCGGCGACCGAGCCGAGCGTCGCGCCCCGGTAGCCGCGCTCGGCGATCACCTCCAGGGCGGCGCGCACGATGTCCCCGCGCCGCTCCTCGCTCCTGGCCCGCGCCATCGCCGTGGCCTCCTCTCGCAGGTGTGGTCCGTCGGAGAGGAAGGTACGCCATCCCCGCGACCTGGAGATAACAAGTCTGTCACGTAACCTACCGATCTACCGGTAGGCAGGTGCACCATGGCGGCCACCGACACGTCAACGAGGAGGTTCGGCCATGGCGGAGACCGCACGGGACGACGACGCCCGGAGAGAGGCGGCCGTCGAGGCGGCGCTGGGCAGGCTCGACCTGGATGCCAAGGCCCGGCTGCTGGCCGGCCGGGACATGTGGTCGCTGCCGGCCCTGCCCGGGATCGGCCTGGCGTCCCTGGTCATGTCCGACGGCCCGATCGGCGTCCGGGGTGTCCGCTGGACCGCCGACGACGCGTCCGTCGCGCTGCCCTCGCCGACCGCCCTCGCCGCCGCCTGGGACCCGGAGCTGGCCCGCCGGGCCGGCCGGCTGCTCGCCCAGGAGGCCCGCCGCAAGGGCGTCCACGTGCTGCTCGCGCCCACGGTGAACCTGCACCGCTCACCGCTCGGCGGCCGGCACTTCGAGGCGTACAGCGAGGACCCGTTCCTCACCGGCGCCGTCGCCACCGGCTACGTGCGGGGCGTCCAGGAGGGCGGCGTCGGCACCACCGTGAAGCACTTCGTCGGCAACGACGCCGAGACCGACCGCTTCACCGTCGACAACCGGATCGCCCCGCGCCCGCTGCGCGAGCTGTACCTCGCCCCCTTCGAGGCGATCGTGAGGAACGCCCACCCCTGGGGCATCATGACCGCCTACAACCAGGTCAACGGCACGACCATGACCGAGCACCGCTACCTCGTGAACGAGGTCCTGCGCGGCGAGTGGGGCTTCGACGGCTTCAACGTCTCCGACTGGATGGCCGCCCGCTCCACCACCGGCGACATCGAGGGCGGTCTCGACGTCGCCATGCCCGGCCCGCGGACCGTGTACGGCGAGTCGCTCGCCGCCGCCGTCCGAGCCGGCGAGGTCGCGGAGTCCGCCGTCGACGCCGCCGTACGCAACGTCCTGCGGCTGGCCGCCCGTGTCGGCGCCCTGGACGGCGCGCCGCCGGTCGTCGCCGCGCCGCCCGCCGGCATCGACGGCGACGCGCTGGCCCGCGAGCTCGCCCGCCGCGGCTTCGTCCTGGTCCGCAACGAGAACGACGCGCTGCCGCTCCGGCCGGGCGCGACGGTCGCGCTGTCCGGCGCGGCCGCCCGCGACGCCCGGGTCCTCGGCGGCGGCTCCGCGCAGGTCTTCCCCGACCACGTGGTCTCCCCGCTCGACGGGCTCGCCGCGGTCCTGCCCGAGGGCTCCCTGACGTACTGCGTCGGCGCCGACCCCAGCGACGAACTCGCGCCCGCCGGACAGGGGTTCACCCTGCGCGCGGTCTGCCGCGACGCCGCCGGGAACGTGCTCGGCGAGGGCACGCTGCCGAGCGGCCAGGTGCAGTGGATCGGCGACGACCTGCCCGCCGGGGTCACCCACGAGGCGCTCGCCTCCGTCGAGGTCACCGGCACGTTCACCCCGCGCGAGAGCGGCGCGCACGCCTTCGGCACCCGCGGCCTTGGCGCGTACCGGCTCACCGTCGCCGGGCGGACGCTGTTCGACGGCGTGCAGCACATGGGCCCGGAGACCGACCCGTTCGAGGCGTTCTTCGGCTCGCCCGTCGAGCGCGGACAGGTCGAGCTCACCGCCGGCGAGACGGTGGAGGTGTCGCTGCGGCACACCCTCGCCAAGGAGTTCGCGGCCCGGCTGCCCGCGGTGATGTTCTCCTTCGTCCACCTCGGTCCGCGCCGGGACCCTGCCGAACTGATCGCCGAAGCCGTCGCGGCCGCCCGCGCCGCCGACGCCGCCGTCGTGGTCGTCGCCACCACCGAGCGCGTCGAGTCCGAGGGCTTCGACCGCACCGACCTGGCGCTGCCCGGCCGTCAGGACGAACTCGTCCGCGCCGTCGCCGCCGTCAACCCGAACACGGTCGTCGTGGTCAACGCGGGCTCCCCGGTGGAGCTGCCGTGGCGCGAGGACGTCGCCGCGGTGCTGCTGAGCTGGTTCCCCGGCCAGGAGGGCGGGGCGGCGCTCGCCGATGTCCTCACCGGCGCGGAGGAGCCCGGCGGCCGGCTCCCCACCACCTGGCCGGCCGTCCTGGCCGACGCGCCGGTCACCCGTGTCACCCCGGCGGACGGCGAACTCTCCTACGACGAAGGCGTGTTCATCGGCTACCGGGCCTGGGACCGGTCCGGCGCCGTCCCCGCGTACCCCTTCGGCCACGGCCTGGGCTACACGACCTGGTCGTACGACTCCCTGGAGTGCGGCCCGGAGCGGGCCACCGTCCGGATCACCAACACCGGCGCGCGTACCGGCCGCGAGGTCGTCCAGCTCTAC
Source organism: Streptomyces solicamelliae (assembly GCF_045348655.1). NCBI lineage: Bacteria > Bacillati > Actinomycetota > Actinomycetes > Kitasatosporales > Streptomycetaceae > Streptomyces > Streptomyces solicamelliae. The sequence continues at coordinate 2,114,132 of NZ_CP160404.1, read as the reverse complement.
CTCGCCCCCGAACCCACGGAGTCGTTCGGCGTGCAGAGCACGACGGCCGAGCGCCCGGCGCGCTGGCTGGCCGCCTTCGCGAGCGTCGAGGCAGCCGCGGGCGAGTCGGTGGACGTCGAACTCGCGCTGCCCCGGCGGGCCTTCGAGATCTGGGACGAGGAGAAGGACGGCTGGGTCTTCGTGCCCGGCACGTACCGGGTCGTCGCCGCGCACTCGCTCACCGACGAACGGCTCGCCGTGACACTGGAGCTGTGACCGGCCGACCGACCGGCGCGGCCCATCGACCGGCCCCGGGGCGGAACCTGACACCGCCCCGGGGTCTACGCCCGCGTGACCTGCCGGTACGCCAGCTCCGCGAGCCGGGCCTGGCCGTCCTTGCTGGGGTGGAAGAAGTCCCAGGGGCTGAGCTGCGCGTCGCCGAACGGGTAGCCGAACACCGCGCCGCCGTCGTACCGGCAGCGGGCGTCCGTCGCGCAGACCTCGCGCAGCACCTCGTTGTACGCCACCACCCGCGCGCGCACCAGGTTGCGGCGCTCCTCGGCGGCCGGGCTGGTGTCCTCGGCGTCGGCGAGCATCGAGCCGCAGATGCCCAGCTTCCATATCTGACGGCTCATCGGATTGGTCCGGCCGGTGGACCACAGCCGCTTCAGGTCCGGCACGCTCGTCACGTACACCTGCGCCTTCGGCGCGCCGGAACGCAGCCTGGCCAGCGCCGTGCTGAACGAGGCCCGGAAGTCGGCGACCGGGGTCATCTGCTCCGGGCGCTCCCGGCAGGCGTCGTTGGCGCCCGCCATCACCGTGACCAGCTCCGGCCGCTCGGCCGCGGCCAGGGCCATCTGCTGCGGCAGTTCGGCCATCCGCGCGCCGCTACGGGCGAGGTTCCAGCTACGGGCCGCCGCGCCCTCGGGGCCGAGCAGCCGCAGCGCGAGGCTGTCGACGGTGGCGTCCGTGCCGGTGGACCAGGACACCTCCGGGCAGTCCGCGAGGACCTGACAGGCGTCGAAGCCACGGGTGATGGAGTCGCCGACGGCGGCGATCGAGGCGGGGCTGCGGTCCCAGACGGGTGTGGGGGAGGGCTTAGGGGTGGGGCGGGCGGCCATCGTGCCGCCGTCGTCCGGTCCGCAGCCGGAGAGCGCCGCCGCGCACAGCAGCGCGGCCGCTCCTCCGGCGACCGTCCTGTGGAATCGTCGCCCCGCGCGCATCCCTCGGTCCCCTCCGTCGCGTCCTGGCGAGTGAAAGCTTGGTGTCCACCCGTACCAGGACCGACCGTACGTCACCCCAAGGAGGGTGCGGCACGGTAGTTTTTCCCCCGTCGAACCAGAGGCGTCTCTGCCTGCCGGCTCCGGTAAATTACATCACGTCACATGCTGTCCCTTTTTCGGTGGTTTGTGACGTTCCGCTCCCGATGCTGTTTACTGAGGCCGCTGGGAAAAGGCGAACCTCGTCCCACACTGGAGGTCCCGGTGACGACACGTGGAGTCCTGTACGTGCACTCCGCACCGCGCGCGCTCTGCCCGCACGTCGAATGGGCGGTGGCGGGCGTGCTCGGTGCGAGGGTCCAGCTCGACTGGATCCGCCAGCCCGCGGCCCCCGGGACGTGGAGAGCCGAGTTCTCCTGGCAGGGGCAGACCGGCACGGCGGCCAAGCTCGCCTCCGCGCTGCGCGGCTGGCAGATGCTCCGCTTCGAGGTCACCGCCGAGCCCTGCCCGACCGCCGAGGGCGAGCGGTACAGCGCCACGCCCGATCTGGGCATCTTCCACGCCGTCACCGGACTCCACGGCGACATCCTCGTCCCCGAGGACCGGCTGCGGGCCGCGCTCGCGCGCTCCACGCGCGGAGAGTCCGAACTCGAGGCGGAGATCGCCAAGCTCCTCGGCAAGCCGTGGGACGACGAACTGGAGCCCTTCCGCTACGCCGGCGAGGGCGCCCCCGTCCGCTGGCTCCACCAGGTCGTCTGACCCCACCCAGACACGCCGAAGGCCCCCGGCAGAGCCGGGGGCCTTCGCGTCGCGTCAGTTGCCGCTTTTTCTGCGTCCCTCGCACCGCTTCGGGGCGCTGTGCCGGGCTCCGCCCGGCGGTCGGGGCGGGCCGGGCCCGCCCCTTGCGTCACACCGTGCGGAACGCCAGGACCACGTTGTGGCCGCCGAAGCCGAACGAGTTGTTGATCGCGGCGATGGTGCCCTGGGGCAGCTCGCGGGGCTCGTCGCGGACGATGTCCGCCTCGACCGCCTCGTCCAGCTCGTCGATGTTGATCGTCGGCGGAGCCGTGCGGTGGTGGAGGGCCAGGACCGTGGCGACGGTCTCGATGCCGCCCGCGCCGCCCAGGAGGTGGCCGGTCATGGACTTCGTCGCGGAGATCGCGACGTGGTCCAGGTCGTCGCCCAGGACCTTGCGCAGCGCCTTGATCTCGGCGACGTCGCCCTGCGGCGTCGACGTGGCGTGCGCGTTGAGGTGCACGACCTCGGAGGGCTTCAGGTCCGTCGAGTCCAGCAGGTTCTGCATCGCGGTGGCGATGCCCCGGCCGGTCGGCTCGGGCTGCGCGATGTGGTGGCTGTCGGCCGACAGGCCCTGCCCCAGCACCTCGCAGTAGATCCGCGCGCCACGGGCCTTCGCGTGCTCCTCGGACTCGAGGATGACGACGCCCGCGCCCTCGCCGAGCACGAAGCCGTCACGGCCGGTGTCGTACGGACGCGAGGCCTTGGTGGGCTCGTCGTTGTTCTTGGACATCGCCATCATGTTGGCGAACGCCGCGATCGGCAGCGGGTGGATCGCCGCCTCGGTGCCGCCGGCGACGACCACGTCGGCCCGGCCGGTACGGATCATCTCGACGGCGTAGCCGATCGCCTCGGCGCCGGACGCGCACGCGGACACCGGGGTGTGCACGCCCGCCCGGGCGTTCACCTCCAGGCCGACGTTCGCGGACGGGCCGTTCGGCATCAGCATCGGCACGGTGTGCGGGGAGACGCGGCGGACGCCTTTCTCCTTCAGCACGTCGTACTGGTCGAGCAGCGTGGTGACACCGCCGATGCCGGAGGCGATGACGGAACCGAGCCGCTCGGGGGCGATCTTCTCGTCCTCGCCGGCCGGGGCGGTGTAGCCCGCGTCGGCCCACGCCTCGCGGGCCGCGATCAGCGCGAACTGCGCCGAGCGGTCCAGCTTGCGGGCCAGCGGGCGGGGGAGCACCTCTTCCGGGTCCACCGCGGCGGGCGCGGCGATCCGGACGGGCAGCTCGGCGTAGCGGTCGCCCTCGAGGGGCTTGACGCCGGAGCGGCCGGCCAGCAGACCTTCCCAGGTCGAGGCCGAGTCGCCACCCAGCGGTGTGGTTGCGCCGATACCGGTGACGACCACGGTGCGATTGGTCGAGCTCACAGGAATTCTTTCTCCATGTGTGTGATGGTCGAAATACGGCGCCACCGCCGGGTGGCTGACCGAGTCAGCAGGGGCCGAATCAGCCCTGGTGCTTCAGGATGTAATCGGCGGCGTCGCCGACCGTCTTGAGGTTCTTGACGTCCTCGTCCGGGATCTTGACGTCGAAGCGCTCTTCGGCGGCGACGACGACCTCGACCATGGACAGCGAGTCGACGTCCAGGTCGTCGGTGAAGGACTTGTCCAGCTGGACGTCCTCGACCGGGATGCCGGCGATCTCGTTCACGATGTCGGCGAGACCGGCGACGATCTCTTCCTGGGTGTGGGCCATGCTGGCGCTCCTTGGGTGTTGTTCAGGTTGTTCAGGTTGTTCAGCGTGGTGCTGCGGCCCCGTACGGAGTGGTCCGTACGGCGCCTAGGGGAGGGTAACGACCGTCGCGGCGTAGACGAGACCCGCCCCGAAGCCGATGACGAGCGCGGTGTCACCGCTCTTCGCCTTCCCGGTCGCCAGGAGCCGCTCCATCGCGAGCGGGATCGAGGCGGCCGAGGTGTTGCCGGTGGTCTCGACGTCACGGGCGACCGTGACGTGCTCCGGCAGCTTCAGCGTCTTCACCATCGAGTCGATGATCCGCATGTTCGCCTGGTGCGGGATGAAGACGTCCAGGTCCGCCGCCGAGATGCCGGCGGCGTCCAGCGCCTGCTGGGCGACCTTCGCCATCTCGAAGACGGCCCAGCGGAAGACCGCCTGACCCTCCTGCGTGATGGCCGGGAACTTCTCGACCTCGCCGTCACGGTAGTCCGTCCACGGCACGGTCTGCTTGATGGTCTCGGACTTGTCGCCCTCGGAGCCCCACACGGTCGGGCCGATGCCCGGCTCCTGCGCGGGGCCGACGACCACGGCGCCGGCGCCGTCGCCGAAGAGGAACGCGGTCGCGCGGTCCTCCAGGTCCGTGAGGTCGCTGAGCCGCTCGACGCCGATGACGAGTACGTACTCCGCCGAGCCCTCGACGATCATGCCCTTGGCGAGGGTCAGCCCGTAGCCGAAGCCGGCGCAGCCCGCGGAGATGTCGAACGCGGCCGGCTTGACCGCGCCGATCTTGTCCGCGATCTCGGTGGCGACCGCCGGGGTCTGCTTGAAGTGCGACACCGTGGAGACGATCACGCCGCCGACCTGCTCCGGGGTGATCCCGGCGTCGGCGATGGCCTTGCCCGCCGCCTCGACCGACATCGCGCACACGGTCTCCTCGGAGGAGGCCCAGTGGCGGGTGGAGATGCCGGAGCGCGAACGGATCCACTCGTCGGACGAGTCGATCGTCTCGAGGATCACCTCGTTCGGCACCACACGGGTCGGGCGGTAGCCGCCGACACCGAGGATGCGGGCGTACGGGGCGCCCTTGCTGGGCTTGATCTTCGACATGCTGGGCGGCTCCTTAGGCAGTGTGCTCGGAAAGCAGCGTGCGGGCCGCGTCGAGGTCGTCGGGGGTCTTCAGGGCGAGGGTCTCCACACCCGGCAGCGCGCGCTTGGCCAGACCCGTCAGCGTGCCGCCCGGGCACACCTCGATCAGAGCCGTCGCGCCGAGCTCCTTGAAGGTCTCCATGCACAGGTCCCAGCGGACCGGGTTGGCGACCTGGCCGACCAGGCGCGAGACGACCTCGGCACCGGTGGCGACCTGGGCGCCGTCCTTGTTGGAGACATACGGCAGGGTCGGGTCGGCGACGGTGAGCTCACGGGCCGCGTCGGCCAGCTTCGCCACCGCGGGCTCCATGTGCAGCGTGTGGAACGCGCCGGCCACCTTCAGCGGGACGACCCGGCGGACGCCCTCGGGCTTGTCCGCCTCCAGCGCCGCGAGCTGCTCCATCGTGCCGGCGGCGACGATCTGGCCGGCGCCGTTCACGTTGGCGGGGGTCAGGCCCAGCTTCTCCAGGTGCGGAAGCGTTACCTCGGGGTCTCCGCCGAGCAGCGCCGACATGCCGGTCCGCACGATCGCGGCGGCCTCGGCCATCGCGAGACCGCGGGTGCGGACGAAGCGCAGCGCGGCGGTGTCGTCGAGGACGTCCGCGAGGGCGGCGGCGGTGATCTCACCGACGCTGTGGCCGGCGACGGCGTTCGGCCGCATGCCGAGCGCCTCGGCGGACAGCAGGCCCGCGGCCACCAGCAGCGGCTGCGCCACCGCGGTGTCGCGGATCTCGTCCGCGTCGGCCTTGGTGCCGTAGTGGGCGAGGTCGAGCTCGATGGCGTCCGACCAGGCCGCGATGCGGTCGGCCGCGCCGGGGAGGTCGAGCCAGGGAGTCAGGAAGCCGGGCGTCTGAGCGCCTTGGCCGGGAGCGACGAGTACGAGCACCCTCACACTCTCTCTTGTGGACGGTTCGGGGCGCCCGTGGGGACAGGGACGAAGAACCGTCGGGGGAATTGTTGACGTCCGACAAAAGTCTAGGACTGCGGATCTCCGTCGGCCAGACGCCCCAGGATCAGGGCGATCCGCAGCGTGAACGCGGACCTGACGTCGGAGGGTGACCACCCGGTGACGTCGGTCACACGTCGGAGCCGGTAGCGCACGGTGTTCGGGTGGACGAAGAGCATCCGCGCCGCGCCCTCCAGGCTGCTCGCCTGCTCCAGATAGACACTCAGAGTTTCCAGCAGCGCCGAGCCCGCTTCCTCCAGCGGTCTGTAGATCTCCTCCACCAACTGCTCGCGGGCCGCAGGGTCGGAGGCGATGGCGCGCTCCGGCAGGAGATCGTCCGCGAGCACCGGGCGCGGCGCGTCCTGCCAGGCCCCGCACGCCTTCAGCCCGGCCGCCGCGGCCTGCGCGGACCGGGTCGCGGCCAGCAGGTCCGGTACGACGGGCCCGGCGACGACGGGCCCGGCGGCGTACGGCCCGATCAGGGCCTTGGCGACGCCGAGGGGGTTGTCGCTGCCGCCCGCGATCACGACGAGCCGGTTGCCGAGCACGCCCGTCAGGACCTGCAGCTTGGCGTGCCGGGCGGCGCGGCGGATCGCCTCCACGGTCAGCTCGCTGTCGCCGTCGGGGGCGGTGCCGAGAACGACGCAGACGTGCTCCGGCGAGTTCCAGCCGAGCGCGGCGGCGCGGGACACCGCGCCCTCGTCGGCCTCACCCGACAGGACCGCGTTCACGACCAGCGACTCGAGCCGCGCGTCCCAGGCGCCGCGGGCCTCGGCGGCCTGCGCGTACACCTGCGCGGTGGCGAACGCGATCTCGCGGGCGTACACGAGCAGCGCCTCGCGCAGCACGGACTCGTCGCCCGGCGCGGCGACCTCATCGATCGCCGACTCCATGACCTCGATGGTCGTCCGGACCATCTCGACGGTCTGGCGCAGCGTGATCGCGCGGGTCAGCTCGCGCGGCGCGGTGCCGAAGACGTCGGTGGAGATCGCCTGCGGGGTCTCGGGGTGCCGGAACCACTCGGTGAACGCGGCGATACCGGCCTGGGCGACCAGACCGATCCACGACCGGTTCTCGGGCGGCATGGCCCGGTACCACGGCAGCGTCTCGTCCATGCGCGCGATCGCATGGGCGGCGAGCCGCCCCGACGACTGCTCCAGGCGCTTCAGGGTCGCGGAGTGGGGATGATCGGCGTTCGTGGGTTCAGGCACGGACTAAGGGTGCCTTATCGGAAGCCGGGGATGTGGCGTAGGGGCGGTTGCGAGCGTCGCCCGCCCCGGGCACCGGGATACCGTGACCCCCGTGATCCGCATCCAGCGTGCCGCCCACCGCTACCCCGGCGGCGACCCCTCGGCCGGCATCGAGACCCGGCACGCGTTCTCGTTCGGGGCGCACTACGACCCCGACAACCTCCGGTTCGGCGCGCTGCTCGCCTGCAACGAGGAGCGGCTCGCGCCCGGCGCCGGGTTCGACGAGCATCCGCACAGCCACACCGAGATCGTCACCTGGGTCGTCGAGGGCGAGCTGACCCACCGCGACACCGCGGGTCACGCCACCACCGTCCGTGCCGGCGACCTGCAGCGGCTCAGCTCGGCCGCCGGCGTCCGGCACGTGGAGCGCAACGACGGCGACGTGCCGCTCACCTTCGTGCAGATGTGGCTCGCCCCGCTGAACCCCGGCGGCGAGCCCGCGTACGAGATCGTGCCCGGGATCGCCGACTCCACCCCGTACGCCCTGCCCGAGGCCGCCGCGATGCTGCACGTCCGCCGTCTGGAGCCGGGGGACCGCACCGCCGTGCCGGACGCCGACCACGTGTACGTGCACGTCGTCCGCGGCACCGTCCGCCTCGACGGCGAGGAACTCGCCCCCGGCGACGCGGCCCGCATCACCGACGCACGGGACCTGGCCCTGATGGCGACGGACGACGCCGAGGTCCTGCTCTGGGAGATGCGGCGCCCGGAGTAGGCCCCTCCGGCCTCGCCGAGCCCCTCACCACGAGGTCCCTGGCACGCGCGCTCGGCGTCAGCGACGCGACGGCCTCGTCCACCGCGACGGCGCTCCGATCGGCCGGTCTGGCGACCACGACGCGCACCGGCCGCTCCGTCATCCACCGGCGCACGCCCCTGGGCACGCTGCTCGCGGGCGGGGGGCCGACGTGACGCGCGGGCGCTCGCGGAGGCCGTCCCCGCGGGTCCGCCGGGCATCCGTGCCGGCGCCTCGCGATCCGGTGGTCAGCGGGTCAGCGCGCTCTTCGCCCTCCACTGCTCCCACGGCACGTTCCACGCCCCGTAGCCGTTGCCCTCCGCCACCGTGCCCTTGGTGTCGGCTCCCTTGATCTCGAACGGGTCGCCGACCCGGACCTCCGCGTAGAACGACGTGGCCTGCGCCGTGCTCATGCCGATGCAGCCGGAGCTGCGGTTCGCCACGCCGAACCACTTCGCGTTCCACGGCGCCGCGTGCGCGTACATGCCCGACCAGGTCAGCCGCATCGAGTAGTCGACCATCTTGTCGTAGGCGTCGCCGAGGCCGACCGTCTCCGAGTTCATGTTGATCGTGCCCTCCTTGGACATCAGCACCGCCGTGCCCCGCCAGGAGCGCTTGTCGCCGCCGGGGGTGCCGCCGGACACGGGGATCGTCCGGACCACCGTGCCGGCCCGCTCCAGCCGCAGCTTCTTCGCGTCCAGGTCCACCTTCACTATCTGCCGCTCACCGACGGTGAAACCCGTCCTGTAGTCGCGGACGAACCAACCGCCGCCCGAGTCCACGCCGTTGAGCGTCGCGTCCAGGGTGACCTTCGTGCCGGTCCGCCAGTACTCCTTCGGGCGCCAGTCGACCCGGTCCTTCCCCGACCAGTCCTTCAGCCAGCCCCACGAACCCTCCGTGCCGTTCGACGTGGTCACCTTCAACTGCCGTTCCACGTCGGCCTTCCGGGTCACCGGGGCGTCGAAGACGATCGACAGCGGCTGGCCGACGCCGACGGTGGTGTTCTTGCCCGGGGCCAGGGTCAGCTTGTTGACCCGCTCCGCGTCGGGGGTGGAGAACGTCGACGCCGACGCCGTCTCCTTCCCGCCCGCCGTCCGCGCGGTCGCCTCCACGCGGTACGTCGTGCCCGGCGCGGCCACCCGCTCCGACGCCCACGACGCGCCGCCGGGCGCGGTCCGGCCCGCCAGGGCGACGCCCTTCGCGTCCACGACCTTCACCGCGGTCAGCGTCCCGCCGGTCGCCGTCACCGTCACGGCCCTGCCCGCCGCGGGCTTCGCCACGGTCACCTTCGCCGCGGGCTCCGCCGCCGGGCGGTCGTCCGTGCGGGGCGAGCCGGACGCCCCAGACGAGCAGGCCGCCAGGACGGAACACAGGGCGACGGCCGCCAGGGCGGGACGTATTCGAGCACGCGCAGACATCACGGAGACCTCCAGGGCCGACATCCGAAAAGAGTGGGATGCCCGGACAGTAAGTCGCGCCGACCGCCCCAAACCCCATGTGACGGCGGCTGCAGAAGAACGGTCATCGTCCGGTCACAATCGCCGCGCGGAGCGGTCGCATTCGGCTGTGAGCCTGCTGTGCGTCCCCACCACCGAGGGGGCGGAACAAGGAGGCTCCCGTTGTGTCAGCGCTGCTCGTGACGGCCCCCGCTGCCGGGCCGGCCGGGGCGGAGATCCGGCTCCGCCCGGTCACCTCCCAGGAGTACCGGGCGTTCCTCGCCGCTCGCGCCGACGGCCCCGACGGGCCCAGCTTCCTGCAGTGCCCCTCCTGGGCCGGTGTGAAGACGGGCTGGCGGCCGCTGTTCCTCGGCTGGGGCCCCGGCGACGGTCCGCTCACCGGTGTCGCGCTCGCCCTGCTGCGGCCCTTCCCCGGCACCCGCAAGTACTTCGCCTACCTGCCCGAGGGCCCCGTCGCCGACTGGGCCGACCCGGACCTTGACCACTGGCTCACCCCGCTGCTCCGGCATCTGCGGGCGGCCGGCGCCTTCGCCGTACGCATCGGGCCCACGCCCGACTTCCGGCGCTGGAACGCCGCCCGGCTCAAGACCCTCACCGGGCGCGGCAGGCGGCTGTCCGACGTGCTCGCCTGCGAGGTCGACCCGCTCGGCACCGCCGTCTCCGAACGCCTCCGCGCCCGCGGCTGGCGCCGCTGCGGCGGCGACGCCGAGGACGGCGCGGACGCCCAGCCCCGTTTCGTCTACCGCGTACCGCTGGCCGGCCGCACCACGGACGACCTGTGGGCCGGGCTCAACCAGGAGTGGCGGCGCAACGTCCGCAAGGCCCGCAAGGCGCGTGTCGAGGTCGTCGTCGGCGGCGCCGCCGACCTGCCCGAGTTCCACCGGCTGCTGCGCATCACCGAGGAGCGCGATGGCTTCCGGCTCGGCCGCGACCTCGCGTACTACGAGCGCCAGTACGCGGTCCTCAACGCCGAGGAACCCGGCCGGATGAAGCTCTACCTCGCCCGCCACGAGGGCGAGATCCTGGCCGCCCACACCCTGGTCACCGTCGGCCGCCGGGCCTGGTACCAGACCGGTGCGTCCGCCGACCACCGCCGCGAGGTCCGCCCCTCCAACGCCCTTCAGTGGCGCATGATGTGCGACGCCCACGCCGCCGGGGCCGACGTCTACGACCTGCGCGGAGTACCCTCCACCCTCGACCCGGACGACCGCGCCCACGGGCTGCTGCGCTGGAAACTCGGCACCGGCGGACAGGTCGTCGAGACGCTGGGGGAGTGGGAGACACCTTTGCACGGCACCACGAATCACACGCTGTACCGCGCCTTCCAGGCGTACCTGGCCCGCCGATGACGACGGCGGTCGGGGAGCGGCGCGCGCCCTCCGTGCTGCGCAGCGGCGCGGTGATGGCGGCCGGTTCGGTCGTCTCGCGCGCCACCGGCTTCGTCCGCTCCGCCGTCGTCGCGGCGGCCCTCGGCATCGGGGCGCTCGCCGACGGGTACGCGGTCGGCAACTCCGTACCGACGATCGTGTACATGCTGCTGCTCGGCGGCGCGCTCAACGCCGTGTTCGTCCCCGAACTGGTCAAGGCGGCGAAGGAGCACGAGGACGGCGGCGCCGCGTACACCGACCGGCTGCTGACCGTCTGCGTCCTCGCCCTGCTCGCCCTCACCGCGGGCGCGGTCCTCGCGGCGCCCGCGATCGTCGACGCGTACACCGACTACACCGGCGAACAGCGCACCGTCACCGTCGCGTTCGCCCGGTACTGCCTGCCGCAGGTGCTGTTCCTCGGACTGTTCACGCTGCTCGGCCAGGTCCTCAACGCGCGGGGACGGTTCGGCGCGATGATGTGGACGCCGGTCCTCAACAACCTCGTCGTCATCGGGGTGTTCGCCCTGTACCTCGCGACCGCCGACGGCGGCGCGGTCACCGCGCGTGAGACCGCGCTGCTCGGCTGGGGCACCACCGCCGGCATCGCCGTACAGGCGCTGGCGCTGCTTCCCGCGCTGCGCGCGGCGAAGTTCCGCTGGCGGCCCCGGTTCGACTGGCGCGGCAGCGGCCTGACCGCCCCGCTGCGCGCGGCCGGCTGGCTGGTGCTGCTCGTCCTCACCAACCAGGCCGCGTACTGGGTGACCACCAAGCTCGCGACGGCGGCGGGGGTACGGGCGCAGGCGCTCGGCGTCGACGGCGGCGTCGGCTTCGCCGCGTACAACAACGCGTACCTGGTGTGGGCCGTGCCGCACGGCATCGTCACCGTCTCCCTGGTCACCGCGCTGATGCCGCGGATGAGCGCGGCCGCGGCGGACGGCGACCTGGCGAAGGTGCGCCAGGACGTCGGCTACGCGCTGCGCACCAGCGCGGCCGCGGTCGTCCCGGCGGCCTGCGCGCTGTTCGCGCTCGCCGTGCCGCTGCTCGCGCTGGTCTTCCAGTACGGCGTGACCGACGCGCAGGACATCCGGGCGATGGCGTACACGCTGATGGCGTTCGCGCCCGGACTGGTCGCGCTGTCCGGCCAGTACGTGCTCACCCGCGCCTTCTACGCGCTGCGCGACACCCGCACCCCGTTCCTGCTGAACCTGCTGATCGCGGGCGGCAACGCGGCGCTGTCCTGGGCGGCGTACGAACTGCTGCCGGCGCGCTGGGCGGTGACGGGTCTGGCGGCCGCGTACGCGCTGGCGCTGTGGGTGGGCTGGGCGGCGACGGGGTGGGCGCTGCGCAGGCGGCTGCGCGGGGACGCGTTCTGGTCCACGACACCTGCCGCGCTCGCCCGGCTGCTGGCCGCCGCCGTACCGGCCACGGGCCTCGGACTCGCCACGGCCACGCTCGCCGCCCCGGCCGGTCCCGCCGCCGCGGCCCTCGCGGGCGCGCTGGTGATCGTGGCCGTCTTCGCCCTGGCCGCCCGCCCGTTGCGCCTCGCCGAGGTGCAGACCCTGCTGGCCGCCGCCCGGCGGCGCGCGGCCGGCCTGCGCCGACGCGGCTGACCCCACCCCTCCGACCCCTTGGGATACTGCTCCGATGCCTCGCGTGCTGCTGATAGAAGACGACCCCTCCGTCCGTGAAGGGGTCGAACTCGGGCTCCGGCGCCGGGGACACGAGGTGCGCGGGGCCGCCACCGGCGAGGCGGGCCTGGCGCTGCTCGCCGAGTTCCGGCCGGACCTGGTGCTGCTCGACCTGATGCTGCCCGGCATGAACGGCGTCCAGGTCTGCCGCCGGGTCCGCGAGGACAGCCAGCTGCCGATCATCATGCTCACCGCCCGCGGCGACGACTTCGACGTCGTCGTCGGCCTGGAGGCCGGCGCGGACGACTACATCGTCAAACCGGCCCGCACCGAGGTCATCGAGGCCCGCATCCGCGCCGTGCTGCGACGCATCGAGGAGCCCGGCGGCGGCCGGCCCGCCGTCGAGTTCCACGGCGAACTCGCCATCGACCGCACCGGCCTCACCGTCGCCAAGTCCGGCGACCGGGTCGCCCTCGCCCCGTCCGAACTCAAGCTGCTGCTCCATCTCTCCGCCGCCCCCGAGCAGGTCTTCAGCCGCCAGCAGCTCCTGGAGCACGTCTGGGAGCACAGCTACCACGGCGACGCCCGCCTCGTGGACGCCTGCGTCCGCCGGCTCCGCAACAAGATCGAGGACGTGCCCGGCAGCCCGCGCTACATCCAGACCCTGCGCGGCTTCGGCTACCGCTTCGGACCGCTGTGAGGACGCACGTCCCGGGGGAGGACGGGGAGGACCGTGCCAAGGGCGGACACCCGTTCCGGCTGCGCCCCTTCGGCCTGCGCGCCCGGCTCGTGCTCGCGTTCCTGCTGGTCGCTGCCGTCGGCTGCGGCACCACCGCCGCGCTCACGTACCGCGCCGCCCGCAACGCCGTCCTGGAGCAGACCCAGGACACCGCCGTCACCGCCTTCCGCCAGCAGGTGGAGACCCTGACCGTGCGGCTCCCCGTCGAACCGGAGCGCCTGCGCGGCGAGTTGCTGCGCATCGCCAAGCACGGCAAGCCGCACCCCTGGCGGGTCTACGCCGAGTACGGGACCCTGCGCGTCTCCTCCACGGACCGCCCCGACTCCACCGTCCTCACCTCCGAACTGCGCACCCGGGCCCACGCCCTCGGCGCCACGCACAGCAGCTTCCAGCGGGTCGTCAAGGGCGGCGAGCCGTACCTGACCGTCGCCGTCCCCGCCCTCTTCCCCGAGGGCGGCGGCTACCCGGCGGCCCGCCCCACCGGCCTGGTGCTGTACGCGGTGATGGACCTCGGCACGGAGGAGGCCAACATCGAGGCGATGGTCCTCGCCGCCCGCGACGGCGCCGTGCCCGCCCTCGCCGTCGCCCTGATCCCGGCGCTGCTCGCCGCCCGGGGCGTACTGCGCCCGGTGCGCGAACTGCGGCTCGCCGCCCGCAGCATGGGCCGGGGCCGGCTCGACACCCGGATCCACGCCAAGGGCAGCGACGAACTCGCCGACCTGGCCCGGACGTTCAACGCCTCCGCCGCCCAGCTGGAACGCTCCGTCGCCGAACTCCGGCGGGCCGAGACCCGGGCCCGCCGCTTCGCCTCCGACGTCTCCCACGAACTGCGCACCCCGCTGGCCGGCATGCTCGCCGTCACCGAGCTGCTCGACGAGGACGCGGCCGCCCTCGACCCCGACACGGGCCGCGCCGTCCGGCTGATCAGCGCGGAGACGGTGAAGCTGGCCGCGCTCGTCGAGGACCTGATGGAGATCTCCCGCTTCGACGCCCGCGCCGCCGAACTGCACACGGACGAGGTCGACGTCGCGGAGGCGGTCCGCAAGACCCTGCAGAACCGTCGCTGGACCGAGCCGGAGACAGACGTGGAAGCGTCCGGCTCCGCCGATGTCGTCACCGAACTCCCCGACGGCCTCCGGGCCCGTCTCGACCCGCGCCGCTTCGACGTGGTCGTCGCGAACCTGGTCGGCAACGCGCTGCGGCACGGCGGTGCGCCGGTGACGGTCCGCGTGTACGAGGACCGGGGCCGGCTCGTCACGGAGGTCGCCGACCGGGGGCCGGGCATACCGGAGGACGTGCTGCCGCACGTCTTCGACCGCTTCTACAAGGGCGACCCGGCCCGTACCCGTTCGTCCGGCAGCGGCCTGGGCCTGGCGATCACGCAGGAGAACGTCCGGCTGCACGGCGGCGAGGTCGTCGCAGCCAACCGACCTGGCGGCGGCGCGGTCTTCACGGTCAGGATCCCGCTGTGAGGGCCCGGCGGGCACCGGCCGTCCTGTCCGGGCTGCTCGGCCTGTTCGCCCTGGCGGGCTGCGGCATCCAGAAGTCCGACATCGTCGAGGCCGGCGCCGGCGCGCCCGTCACCGTGCAGCCGGCGAAGGGCGCCCGGCTGATGCCGTTCTTCGTCGCCGCGGACGGCCGGCTGCTGCCGGTGGTCCGCGACCCCGGGCTGGGATCCGAGGCGGACGAGTACCGCGTCGCCACGGATCTCGCGCTCGGCATCCTGCTCAAGGGTCCCGCCGAACTCGAGCGGGCCGCCGGCGTCACCACCCGGCTGACCGACCACGAGCGGACGGTCGTGCGCGCCGGGCAGGAGGTCCGCTCCGGCGGTGTCCGGGTGATCTGGGTCCGCCTCGGGGCCCAGGTGCGGGACCTGGACCCGGTGGCCGTACGGCAATTGGTCTGTACGGCCGCCTACGCCGAGGAGCCCGAGGGCGAACTGCCGGTGGAGATCTCCGGCATCGACGGCGCCCTCCCTCTCACCCGCTGCGACATGGACTGAGGGCTGCCGGGAGGGCCGGGAGCGGGAGTCAGGAGGAACGGAGCTCCGCGAGCACCGCGTCCGTGAACGGCGGCCACGCCTCGATCGCCCACGGGCCGAAGGCCCGGTCCGTCAGCGCCACGCACGCCGCCCCCGCGTCCGGGTCGATCCACAGGAACGTGCCCGACTGCCCGAAGTGGCCGAAGGTCCGCGGCGAGGACGAAGCGCCGGTCCAGTGCGGCGACTTGGAGTCCCGCAGCTCGAAGCCGAGCCCCCAGTCGTTGGGCCGCTGGTGCCCGTAGCCCGGCAGGATGCCGGTGGAGCCCGGGTACTGCACCGTCATCGCGTCGAGCACCGTGCGCGCGTCGAGCAGCCGCGGCGCCTGCACCTCGGCGGCGAACCGCACCAGGTCGTCGACCGTCGACACGCCGTCCTTCGCGGGCGAGCCCTCCAGCGACGTCGCCGTCATGCCCAGCGGCTCCAGGACCGCCTGGCGGAGGTACTCCGCGAAGGGGATGTCCGTCGCCTTGGCGACCAGGTCGCCGAGCACCTCGAAGCCGGTGTTGGAGTAGATCCGCCTGGTGCCCGGCGCGGCCATGACCCGGTTCTCGTCGAAGGCGAGCCCCGAGGTGTGCGCCAGGAGGTGCCGTACCGTCGCGCCCTCGGGCCCGGCCGGCTCGTCGAGGTCGACCGCCCCCTCCTCGTACGCGACGAGGACGGCGTACGCGGCCAGCGGCTTGGTCACCGAGGCGAGCGGGAAACGCCGGTCCGTCGCTCCGTGCGCCCCCGCCACGGAGCCGTCCGCGCGGACGACGGCGGCGGCCGCGGTGGGGACGGGCCAGTTCTCGATCAACGCCAGGCTCTGCATGCGGACGAGCCTACTTGCTTCGAGTGCACTCCAAGGTTTTAGCGTGGTGGTCATGAGCGTGACGGAGACCACGACTGCGGACACGACGACTGCGGACACGACGACGGCGGACATGACGACGGCGGACTGCGCGACCGCGACCGCTGCTGCCGGGCCCGCCCCCAAGGACCGCTACACGATCAGCGAGGTGGCGGCCCTGACCGGGCTCACCGCACACACCCTGCGCTGGTACGAGCGGATCGGTCTGATGCCGCACGTCGACCGTTCGCACACCGGTCAGCGCCGTTTCACCCGGCGCGACCTGGACTGGCTGGCCTTCGTCGGCAAGCTGCGGCTGACCGGCATGCCGGTCGCCGACATGGTCCGGTACGCGGAGCTGGTGCGCGAGGGCGACCACACGCACGCCGAACGGCGCGCGCTGCTCGAGTCCACCCGGCGCGACGTGCTGCACCGGATCGCGGAGCTCCAGGACACGCTCGCCGTACTCGACTTCAAGATCACCCACTACGGGACACTCAGCGGAGGCAATCCCACATGACGACCAGGATCGACACCGTCCGGCTCGGTGGTCAGGACGGCCCGGAGATCGGCGTCCAGGGCTTCGGTGCCATGGGCATCAGCGAGTTCTACGGGGACACGGACGAGGCCGCGGCCCGTGACACCCTCGACGCGGCCCTGGAGGCCGGCGTCACCCTGATCGACACGGCCGACGCGTACGGACGCGGCGCCAACGAGGAGTTCCTGGCGCCGTTCGTCGCCGCGCACCGCGACGAGATCACGCTGGCCACCAAGTTCGCCATCGAGCGCACGGACGACCCCACGTACCGGGGGATCCGCAACGACCGCGCCTATGTCCGGCAGGCCGTGGAGGGCAGTCTGCGCCGCCTCGGCGTCGAAACCATCGACCTGTACTACATGCACCGCCGCGACCCGTCCGTGCCGCTGGCCGAGTCGGTCGGCGCGATGGCGGAACTGGTGCAGGAGGGGAAGGTGAAGCACCTGGGGCTGAGCGAGGTGACCGGAGCCGAGCTGCGAGAGGCGTACGCCGTGCACCCGATCGCCGCGCTGCAGTCGGAGTGGTCGCTGTTCTCCCGGGACGTGGAGCGCAGCGCGGTCGGCGCGGCGGCGGAGCTGGGCGTGACATTCGTGCCGTACTCGCCCCTCGGCCGCGGCTTCCTGACGGGCTCCTTCGCGGACGCGTCGAAGGACCTGTCGGACAGCGACTTCCGCCGCGCCCAGCCGCGCTTCAGCGGCGAGAACGCGGAGCGGAACGCGGCGCTCCTTGCCCCGGTCCACAAGATCGCGGCGGCACACGGGGCGACGGCGGCACAGGTGGCGCTGGCCTGGGTGCAGCAGCGGGCCCAGGTGCACGGCCTGACGGTCGTCCCGATCCCCGGCACCCGCAAGCGCTCCCGGCTCCTCGAGAACGCGGCGGCGACGCGGATCACGCTGACGGACGCGGAACTGGCGGACCTGGAGCCGATCGCCGCGCAGGTGGCGGGCGACCGGTACCCGGACATGTCGTTCACGGCGGTGGCCCGGGAGGCGTAGGGGCTCACGCGGCCCGCACAGCTCACACAGCCCGCACAGCTCACCCAGCCCACGCAGCTCGCGCGGCTCACGCCAGGGCGAACACCGCGAACCCGGCGGCCAGGGCCCCGGCCGTGGCCCGCAGGGCGGGCCCGGTGTTCGCCCAGGGCGCCTCGAACCGTCGCGCGTACCGTCCGATGAGGACGAGCAGCGCGGCGAACACCGGCATCCAGGCCAGCCGGGCGAGGATCCAGCCGGCCGTGTCCGGCGCGCCGACGAGGCCGGCGAGCTCGCCGCCGTACGAGGCCGGGATCGCGGCGGCGAGCATCGCCGTCTGGTGCCAGCACAGGATCGTCATCGCGGACAGGTTGATCACGACGACCGGAGCCCAGAGCGCGGGCCGGCGCAGCAGCCGGCCGAGCCGCTCCCGGAGCAGGATCGCCGCGCCGCTCTGCGCGGCGGCCAGCGCGAGCACCAGCAGCGACGGCGGATGCGAGTTGGTGCGGGCCTCGCCGGGCACCCCGACCATGGACGCCGGGTAGCCGAAGACCAGCAGCAGCGCGGCGAACAGGGCCGCGCCGCCGAGCAGCAGCCCCCTGGCGTGCCGCCGGGTCACCCGGCCCGCGGCCCAGGAGACGCCGAGCTGGTAGGCGAACATCCAGCCCGGCAGGATGTTGACGACGCTCAGCCAGCCGGGCAGCGCCTCGCCGTACGGCCCGTACCGCAGCGCGTCGACGACGGCGACCGTGGCGAGCAGCGGTGCCGCGGCCCAGACGCCGAGCCGGCGGGCGGCGCGGACGCAGTACGGGGTGAGCGCGGTGATCACCGTGTACACGCCGACGAACCACAACGGCTGCACCACCAGCGTGGACGCGGTCCGCAGCGTGCCCTCGGGGACGCCGAACCCGTAGTGCAGCAGCGCGAGGAGCGCGGCCCACACCGCGGTCACGCCGAGCACCGGCCGGCCGAGCCGGGCGAGCCGCCCCTTCAGCCAGTCGCGGGCGGGGCCGGTGTGCCGCGCGTACGACAGGGCGGAGGCGAAGCCGCCGACGAGGAAGAAGATCCCGAGCATCTGGAGCACCCAGCTGACCGGGGCGAGCCCGCCGAACGTGGAGAGCGGGCTGGCGTTGCGGATCGCGCCGTCCTCGGTGAGCGCGAACCCGCCGAGCAGCCAGTGCCCGGTGGGCACGGCGAGCAGGGCGAGGGCGCGCAGCCCGTCGACGGCGCGGTCGCGGTGGGCGGGCGTACGGCTCTCGATGGCCTGGACGATCTTCATCGGGCTTCTCCCCTGGCGATGGCGGCGAAGGCGCGCAGCGACTCGGTGCCGGGCGCGAAGTACCCGTCGTGTCCGCGGGCGTCACCGGCGGGCACGGGCCGGGCGCCGAACTCGGGGGTGGTCGGGTCGGCGCCGTGGCCGAGCCCGAGGAGCCGGACGTTCGGCACCTTGGAGATCCAGTCGTCCGGGTCCTTGGCGGCCCAGACGCGGGCCGAGGTGTGCAGTGCGGCGACATTGGCGGCGCGCATGCCGGGGGAGCCGTGGACGACGAGGTCCCGCGCCTTGAGCCGGTGCGCGGCGAGGCCGCAGACGACGGAGCCGTAGCTGTGGCAGTACACGGCGGGCTCGGGCGCGCCGGCGGCGACCAGGCCGTCCACGAACCGCGCCAGCCGGTCGGCTCCCGCCTCGGCGAGGCCACCGGTGGCGGCGTCGACCCCGACGCCGACGGGCGTGGTGTACCCGACCCAGGCGACGACGGCCGTCCCCGCTCCGGCGGCGCCGTACAGCGCCTCGGCCTTCGCGACGACGGAGGCGCTGCGCCCCGCGTCGGTGTCGGACCCGGGCACGACGACGGCGACGTGCGCGGCCCGCCGGAGATCCCCGACGACGACGGCGACCTGCCCCCGCCCACGCGGGTCGTAGGAGAGCACCTGCCGCCCGGCGAACCGCGGGTCCCCGCGCAGGGAGCGGGCGTTGGCGGCGTACCGGAGCCCGACCGGAACCCCGTCGAGATTCCCGACGACGGCGGGGTGCCGCTGCGCGAGCAGCCGCTGCTCCGGGACGCTCAACGTCCCGAAGTACCGGGCGACCTGGGCCGGAGTCAGCGTCTCGGGATCGGGCAGCCCGGCCCCCACCCAGTCGCCGCGCGCCTCTTCGGGCAGCCCCACGACGGCGCGTTGCGCCCCGGCCGAGGCCCACCCGGTGGTCCCCGCGACGGCGGTGACCGCCAGCGCGACGGCGGCCAGTGTCCTCCTGTACCGAAGTCCCCGCATCCGAATCCCTCCCCGTTCCCGCACCACGCTGTTGACGCGAGGAAGGTAGGAAGGGAAGGGCCGACGAGACGTCACTCCGAGGAGCCAACCGGCGCCTCATACCGGGGTATCCCAGGAACGACCGGCAACCCCGAGGGAGAACCTGGGGATATCCCCCGGGTGGAGCGGCCCGCTCTACGACGGCATACGGCTACCCGTCCTCCGTGATTCCGAGGTCGCGCCGCATGGCCTCGCGCATGGTCTTGATCAGCGGCCACAGGGCGCGCTGGGCCTCGGCGGCCGAGACCTCGGTCTCACCGGGCTTCGGCCTGCCCTGCTCGATCCGCTTGACCTGGGCGTAGACACGGGTGAGGGCGGTGTTCACGATGCCGGCGGGTTCGATCACGGAGTCGGGGGCGACCATGAGGGTTTCGGACCAGCAATTGCGGTGGAGGTCCTTGGCGTCCTCCAGGGCGCGGATGTCCGCATCGCTCGTCGTGCGGTCCCGCACGACGAACAGATGGGTGCTGAGCGCGGTGGCGAACTGCCGGGAGTCCCGGTGGAGTTCCGAGTAGCACCGGCGACGGAGCTCGCGTTGCTCGCGCGCCTCCTGGAAGGCCCGAGTCAGCTCCAGCTCACGCCGCTTGGTCCGGTCGGCACCTCGCTGGGTCAGCACAGCAGCCCCCAGCGTCCCCGCCACACCGACGATCGCGATCACCATGGCCCCTATACCCATGCCCCCACCCTAGGTCGAAGATCCCATGCGTGTACGGGCGTTGGCCTGCCACAACAGCGCTGCCGACGGGCCGGTGGGTGGGCGGGGGCCGGTCAGACCGCCCCGTCCCCCGGCCGTACGACCCCCGACTCGTACGCGAAGATCACCGCCTGGGCCCGGTCCCGCAGGTCCAGCTTCGCCAGTACCCGCCCCACGTGGGTCTTGACGGTCTGCTCGGCGAGGACCAGTTGTTCCGCGATCTCCTGGTTCGACAGGCCGCGCGCGATCAGTTCCAGCACCTCCGTCTCGCGCGGCGTCAGCCCGTTCAGGCGGAGGGCGACGCGGTCGCGCCGCGGGGCGGGGCGTTGTGCGGCGAAGTCGGCGATCAGCCGCCGCGTGACCGACGGCGCGAGCAGCGCCTCGCCCGCCGCGACCACCCGCACCGCCGCGATGAGGTCCGCCGGCGGCGCGTCCTTCAGCAGGAAGCCCGACGCCCCGGCGCGCAGCGCCTCGTACACGTAGTCGTCCACGTCGAACGTCGTCAGCATCAGCACCCGCGGCCGGTGCACGATCCCCACACCCCCGCCGAGGATCTCCCGCGCCGCGGTCAGCCCGTCCATCTCGGGCATCCGTACGTCCATCAGCACCACGTCCGGGTGGGTGGACCGGGCCGCCTCCACGCCGGCCCGCCCGTCCGGCGCCTCGCCGACCACGTCGATGTCGGCCTGCGCCGACAGCAGCGCGGCGAACCCCGCCCGCACCATGGCCTGGTCGTCGACGATGATCACGCGGATGGTCACGAGCTGGAGCCCTTCGTCGTCGGTGCGGCGCCGGCCGTGCGCAGCGGGAGCCGCGCCGCGACCCGGAAGCCGCCGTCCGGCAGCGGCCCGGTGTCGAGCGTGCCGCCGGTCAACCGTACGCGCTCCCGCATGCCGACAAGCCCGTGCCCGGTACCGCCGTCCTCCAGCGGCGCCCGGCGCGAACCCTGCCCGTCCGGGGCCCCGTTGACGACCAGCACCATCAGCCACTCCCCGTCCTCCTCCGCCCGCACGGAGACCCGCGTGGGCGCGCCCGGCGCGTGCCGGACGACGTTCGCGAGCGCCTCCTGCACGATGCGGTACGCGGAGAGGTCGACGGCCTGCGGCACGTCGCCGAGCTCCGCCGCCAGCGACAACTCCGTCGGTACACCCGCCCGTACCGTCGCCTCGACGAGCTGCTGCACGCGGTCGAGTCCGGGCTGCGGCGCGCGTTCCCCCTCCGTTCCCTCGCTGCGCAGCACGACCAGGAGCCGCCGCATCTCCGCGAGGGACTCCCGCGCGGACGCGGCGATCGAGCCGAACTCCTCGCGCGCCGCGTCCGGCAGGCCGGGGATCCGGTACGGCGCGGAGTCGGCCTGGACGGTGATCACGGACATGTGGTGGGCGACGACGTCGTGCAGCTCGCGCGCGATGCGGGCGCGCTCCTCGAGGAGCGTGCGGCGGGCCCGTTCGCCCTCGCTGATGGTCTCCTGCTCGACGAGCCGCCGCTGTGCGTCGCCGCGTTCGCGCAGGGTGCCGGTGATGAGCAGGAGGACGCCGCTCAGCACGAAGAGCAGGACGTGGACGGGCTGGCTGAGGTCGGGGGCGATCAGCTCACAGAGCCAGCCGGCCGCGCCGGTGACGAGCCAGACGCCGACGAGGGTCCGGCGGGGTTCGCGGAGCCCGATGGCGAGCATGAGGGCCAGGTATCCGAGGACCACCATGGGGGTCCAGGGCCACTGCTGTCCGGGTGTCCCGTCGGCCCCGATGAGGATGAGCGCCCCGACGAAGTCCGCCGTGACGATGACCCACCAGGCTTGCAGCGGCCGGGTCACGGCAAGCAGCAGCGGCGCGGTCTGCGCGGTGGCGAGGGCTCCGGCGAGCGCGCCGTTGAGCCGGTAGTCGTTCGTGAGGACGGTGACGGTGACCGGGAGCAGCGCGGCGACGAACGCGAACGCGACGACGTACGGCAGCCGGCGCACCCACACCGACGAGGCGTCCGCGAGCAGCGCCGCGCCCGGCCGCGTGGGCGTGGCGAGCGCGACCAACGGCCCGCGCGCGGACGCGGGCACGACCCGCCGCACGAGGGCCCGCAGACGGGCGAGGGACGACGTTCCGGGCGAAGACGATCCAGTACTCATGACCCGCCCACCCTAGGCACGCCCGAACCCGACAGGCGTCATACCGGGGACCGCCCTCGGACCCGATACCCAGGTATGACGGGGGCCTCGGCTCCGGGCGTCCGGTCCCGTACGGCCCGCCTTCCGACCGTCCAGGCTCGCGTTGCCGTCCCGGGGCCACCGGTCCCCTTGCCGTCCGGGAGCACGCGCCCGACGGCTCGCCCGCGAGGACGCCGGCCCTCCCGCCGGGGAGCACGCGCCCGACGGCTCGCCCGCGAGGACGCCGGCCCTCCCGCCGGGGAGCACGCGCCCGACGGCTCGCCACCGCCGCCGGGGCGACCGAGTCCGACGGCTCGCCCCGCCCCCTACAGCTCCGCCAGGAGCTCCCGCTTCTTCGTCGTGAACTCCTCGTCCGTCACCAGGCCCGCCCGGTGCAGTTCACCCAGGTGACGGATCCTTTCGGCGATGTCGGCGGGGTCGCGTCGGGCGCCCGCCGTCACCTGGGCCGGGACCGGTTCCGCCGTGCCCGCCTCGCGGATCGCCGCGAGGACCGCCGCCGCGAACGGCAGGGACTCGTGGACCGGGCCGTACCCGAGCCCGAAGACGACCGCCGCGGGGTCGAGGTCCGCCTGCGCCGGCTGCCCGCCGGCCTCGCCGTCGCGCCGCAGCAGCCGCAGATGGCCGTCGAGCACGTCGGGCGAGCGCCACTCCACCCCGCTCAACTCGCGCACCTCGAACGCCTGGTCGCCGGCCTTCCACTTCGCCGACGACGCCCCCGTCCACGACCAGCGGAACGCGACCTCGCCCTCCCCGTCGAAGCTCGCCCTGCCGTCGTACGCCTTGAAGGACTGCGGCCCTTCGGGCGCCGCCACGAGGAAGCCGTCGCTCGGCCCGGCGTCCGCCGTGACCAGCGGACGCAGCTCGTCCGCGTAGTACTCCGCCAGCGTCTCCCGGTCCGCCGGAAGCACCAGGCGGTAGGGATCGCACCCCTCCTTCAGCTGCCCCGCCGCCGCCTCCATCAACGGATCGGCACCGGGCCGCGGCACCGCGTGCAGCACGACCGTCCCGCGCTTGCCCGGCGTCAGCGTCACGCCGCTCAACGCCTCGTGCGGCACGCGCCGTTCGCCCAGCGCCTGGTACAGCCTCGGCGTACGGATCCCCCGTTCGAAGCGGATGAGCACGGCGTCGGTCTCGAACTCCCAGGTGGCATGAATTCCGGCCAGCACATCACCCATGCGCCTCATCGTATGCCGCATGCGCCCCGGAGTCGCCCCTGCCGGCCCTGCAAGTACTCCGGCGAACTCCCGTACCTGTGCCGCGCTCTACGCGCGTCAGGCACCGTCGGCGCCGGAGATTCCACGGCGGCACGCGCTGTCGGCGCTCGCACAGGTCAGCTCCTGGTACGCGCCGACGCCTATCTCGGCGAAGTTGTCCAGGCTCTCCGTACCCGGCTCGAAATAGCCCGTGTGACCGTTCGCGCCCGACGCAGAGAGCAGCCGCGCCCCGAACGCCGGCTCCACCGGGTCCGCGCCGTGCCCGACGCCCCCGAACTCCAGGTTCGGCACCCGCTGGATCCAGTCGTCCGCGTCCCGCATCGCCCACACCCGCGCCCGCGTGGCGAGTTCCGCCGCGCTGTCCACGCGCATCCCGGGGCTGCCGGCCACCGCGACGTCCGTGACGCGCTCCGGCAGCCGGCCGGCCGCGACCCCGCACAGCACGGAGCCGTAGCTGTGGCAGAACAGGGTGACCCGCGAGGTCCCGGGCAGCGCGTCCGTCATGTGCACCAGCCGGACCGCCCCGCTCTCCGCGAGCCGTCCGATCGCCGCGTCGATGCCGACGCCGACGGGCGAGGTGTAGTCGGCCCAGGCGA
Source organism: Streptomyces solicamelliae (assembly GCF_045348655.1). Taxonomy (NCBI): domain Bacteria; kingdom Bacillati; phylum Actinomycetota; class Actinomycetes; order Kitasatosporales; family Streptomycetaceae; genus Streptomyces; species Streptomyces solicamelliae. Next base: position 2,089,842 of record NZ_CP160404.1, on the reverse strand, counting down.
TGACCGCGACCCGCGCGCCCGGCGCGGTCCGCCGCTCGGCGTCGTACAGCGAGCGCGCCATGCCCGCCGGAGCGGTGTAGCGGCCGCGGGTCCGCTGGAAGGTGAGCAGGTTCGTGTCGACGCCCGGCACGATCACCGACACCCGGCGCGCCCGGTCGAGGTTCCCCAGCACCTCGGCGGTACGGCCCGTTCCGGTCGGGTCGAACGCGAGGATCTGCCGGTTCCGTTCCATCAGGGAGGCGAACCGGTGCGCCCGGCGCGTCGCGTCCTGCCGGCCGTCGACGCTGAGCCGTACCTCGGCGAGGCGGCGCCGCTCGGTGGCCAGCGCCCGCTTGAGCGAGAGCCGGTTCGCGCGGTAGCGGAGGGTGACCGGTACGCCGTCGAGATTGCCGACGACGAGGGGGTGTTCGTCCGCGAGCCGCGCCCCGCGCTTGGTACCGATCGCGTGGAAGAACGCGGCGATCGCACGGGCCGGGGAGCCCGGATCCGGCAGCCGCCGGCCGCCGGCCGAACCGTGCGCCCAGGCGGCGAGCGCGGCGCGGTGCGGGTCCTCCGACCCGGGGTGACGTCGGATCGTCGTCCAGCCGGTCGTCGCGAGGAGCACGAACACCACGGCCAGCGCGAGCAGCATGCGCCAGACGGCGAGGGTGGGGGAGGAGTCGAAGGAAGTCACTGCGGGACACCCTAGGAGACGCCCGCACGGGCCTGGGCCACGGGTGACGGGGATCACGATCATCGACGGGAATACCGCCGGTTACGGTGACGGTGGGTACACACTTGCTCCCGTACGGGTGGGTGTGCGGATCTTGCTTCGGGGCGCGGTTTCTGTACGGGTGCCGGCCTCGTACGGGCGTCGCTCTCGTCCTCTACGGGAGACGGTCACGTACGGGCTCAGGCCTCGCGTGAGACGGTCTCGTACGGGCTCAGGCCTCGCGCAGAGGGCTTCGGCCCCGTACGCGCTAGCGCTCTCCGGCCCGCCAGTCCTCCGCCAGCGCCGGCCCCAGATGGTCCAGGTACCGCTCCGTCAGTGCGCGGATCGCCTCCAGTGAGGTGTCCGTGCCCTGGCCCCACAGCCGGCCGGTCACCCGCATCACGCCGCTGAACGCCGCGACCGCCACCCGGGGGCGCGGGTCCGCGTCCGGGTCCAGGCCCTCGCGCTCGGCGATCATCCGCGCGATCGTCTCCTCCATCTCGATGGAGCGCCGCAGATGGACCGCGAGCAGCGCCGGCGTGGACTCGATCGTCACGAAGGTGCGCAGGTAGAGCTCGACCGGGACGACCTCGGAGATCGCCTCGCCGATCTGCTCCCAGCTGCACAGGACCGCGTTGCGCATCGCCTCGAACGGGCCCTCCTCCGCCGGGCGTTCCGCCAGCGCCCGCAGGAAGCGCTCCTCGACGACCTGCTGGAGGGCGAAGGCGACGTCCTCCTTGCTGGCGAAGTAGCGGAAGAACGTGCGCTGCGAGACCTCGACGGAGTCCGCGATCTCGTCGACGGTGGTCCGTTCGTAGCCCTTGGTGGTGAAGGACTCCAGAGCCGCCCGCAGCAGGGCGTCCCGGGTGCGGCGCTTCTTCCGCTCGCGCAACCCGGTGGCGGGACCGCTGGACGTCACGTGATGGTTCTCTTTCTGCCACTTGGACCGGATCAGCCTACCTGTGAGCGACATGACAGTTACCGACGTGTGAACTGCTTTGTCAATTGTCAGACGCTGACACTAACCTCACGGCATGACTAGTCAGACCATCGACAAGGCGCCTCAGCCACAGGAGCCGGGTCCCGTACCGGAACAGACCAAGGGCCTCCGCGGTCACCCCTGGCTGACGCTCTTCGCCGTGGCCGTCGGCGTGATGATGGTCGCGCTGGACGGCACCATCGTCGCCATCGCCAATCCGGCCATCCAGAAGGAACTCAAGGCGTCGATGGCCGACGTCCAGTGGATCACCAACGGCTATCTGCTCGCCCTCGCCGTCGCGCTGATCACCGCCGGCAAGCTCGGCGACCGCTTCGGCCACCGCCAGACCTTCCTCATAGGCATCGCCGGCTTCGCGGCCGCCTCCGGCGCCATCGGCCTGTCCGACTCGATCGCCTTCGTGATCGGCTTCCGTGTGCTGCAGGGCCTCTTCGGCGCGCTGCTGATGCCGGCCGCGCTGGGTCTGCTGCGCGCCACCTTCCCCGCCGAGAAGCTCAACATGGCCATCGGCATCTGGGGCATGGTCATCGGCGCGTCCACCGCGGGCGGACCGATCGTCGGCGGTCTGCTCGTCGAGCACGTCAACTGGCAGTCCGTCTTCTTCATCAACGTGCCGGTGGGCGTGCTCGCCCTCGTCTTCGGCCTGGTGATCCTCAAGGACCACCGCGCGGAGAACGCGCCGCGCTCGTTCGACCTGCTCGGCATCCTGCTGCTCTCCGGCGCGATGGGCTCCCTCATCTGGGGCATCATCAAGGCCGGTGAGTCCTGGGGCTGGTCCAGCGGCAACACCTGGGGCTTCATCGGCGGTGCGCTCGCGCTCTTCGTGCTCTTCGCCGTCTGGGAGACCAAGGTCAAGGAGCCGCTCATCCCGCTGGGGATGTTCCGCTCGGTCCCGCTGTCGGCCGGTGTCGTGCTGATGGTCCTGATGGCCTTCGCCTTCATGGGCGGCCTGTTCTTCGTCACCTTCTATCTGCAGGGCGTGAAGGGGCTGAGCCCGGTCGACAGCGGTCTGCACCTGCTGCCGCTGACCGCGATGATGATCGTCTCCTCGCCGCTGGCGGGCGCGCTGATCACCAAGTTCGGCCCGCGCATCCCGCTGGTCGGCGGCATGGTCTGCACCGCGGCCGCGATGTTCGGCATGATCAGCCTGACGCCGGAGACCGGCACGCTCACCATGTCGCTGTGGTTCGCGCTGCTCGGTCTGGGCCTGGCGCCGGTCATGGTCGGCGCCACCGAGGTCATCGTCGGCAACGCGCCGCTGGAGCTGTCCGGCGTGGCCGGCGGTCTGCAGCAGGCCGCGATGCAGGTCGGCGGTGCGCTGGGCACGGCCGTCCTGGGTGCGGTGATGTCGTCCAAGGTCAACAGCGTGTTCGAGCAGAACTGGAAGGACGCGGGCATCCCGGTCCCGGCCGACCCGCGTCTGGAGCAGGCCGCCGAGTTCGGCGTGGTGCCGGCGGAGCTGGCGAAGGCGCCGGGGATGACCCCGGACCTGCTGGCCTCGATCGGCAAGGTCATCCACGACACGTTCATGTCGGGCATGGGCCTGGCGTTCACCGTCGCGGGTGTCGTGGCGGTCGTCGCGGCGCTGGTCGCCATGCTGACGAAGCGCGGCGAGAACGCGGAGGCGGGTGCGGGCGCGGCCCACATCTGACGCCGCTCGTTCGCAGGTCGCACGGAAGACCCCGCCGGCTCGGTCCGGCGGGGTCTTCCCCTGTTCGGGTGAACCGGGCCGTGGCCTCTTCCCAACGCTGCGTGACACCTCCAAGATTTCAGTTACGGAGAGTGATGAACGAGCGAACGGGGGGTTCCCGAGATGAAGACGCGTGCGAGGACGGTGGCGGCGGCGGTCGTCCCGATGATGCTGATGGGCCTGGTCGCCTTGGTGGCGGGCGCGCCCGCCACGGCGGCGCGGCCGGCGACGGCGCGGCCCGCTGCGGCGGGGCAGCCGAGCCTCGGGGTGTGTGCGCCGGGGCAGTTGTGCCTGTGGCCGAAGGCCGACTTCAAGGGCCGGGCGAGCGCCCACGAACTGGCCGACACGGACATCGAGAGCTGCGTCCCGCTCCCGACCGGGACCAGCGCGCAGGCGCTGGCCAACCGGACGGGCCGGCCGGTGACGACGTACCAGTCCGCGGAGTGCGCGGAGACCGGGCAGTTCGAGACGTACCCGGGGATGGGCACGTGGGTGCCGCAGAGTCCCTACCAGGTCAGAGCGTTCAAGATCTGGGAGCGCTAGGGGCCGGCACGGTCTCGGGGCCGGCGTCGGGGGCGGGGCCGGATACGGGGACGGGGGCCGGGACGGAGGCCGTCGGCGAGGCCTGGAGGCGGGCGACCTCGGCGCGCAGCTCGCGCACCTCGAGGGTGAGCGCCTCAAGGAGCTCGGTCTGCCGGCGCTCGACCGCGTCGTCGCGCTCGAAACGGGAGATGAACCAGGCCGCGATGTTCGCGGTGACCACACCGAGCAGGGCGATGCCGGAGAGCATCAGGCCCACCGCGAGGACGCGGCCGAGGCCGGTGGTCGGGGCGTGGTCCCCGTACCCGACGGTCGTCATCGTGGTGAACGACCACCAGACCGCGTCGCCCAGCGTCTTGATGTTGCCGTTCGGGGCCGTGCGCTCCACCGCCAGCACGGCCAGCGAGCCGAACATCAGCAGACCGACCACCGAGCCCGCCACATAGGTGGTGAGCGTGACCTGCGGGGCCATCCGGGCCCGCCGGCCGACCAGGAGGAGCGTGGAGACCAGTCGCAGCAGCCGCAGCGGCTGCACGAGAGGAAGGAGTACCGCGAGGAGATCCAGCGGATGGCTGCGGACGAACCGCCACTTGGCGGGCGCGAGCCCCAGGCGTACGGCGTAGTCGACGGCGAAGGCGCCCCAGACGACCCACTCCACGGTCAGGCACAGCTCGTGGACCCGGCGGTCGGCGTCCGGCGCGACGATCGGCACCGCGTACCCGATGCCGAAGGCCACAGCCAGCGCCAGCAGCGGCATTTGGGTGTGACGTTCCCAGCGTTCCTTCATGCGGGGCATCGTAAGCAGGGTGCGGGGGCGCGCTCGCCCCCGCACCGCCCGGTGCCTACGCGTCGCCGCCCGCGGCGCCGGGGTGTGCCGCCGCCACGTCGAGGAGCTGGTAGCGGTCCACGGCCTGCTTCAGGGCCGAGCGGTCCACCTTGCCGTCCCGGGCCAGCTCGGTCAGCACCGCCAGCACGATCGACTGCGCGTCGATGTGGAAGTAGCGGCGGGCCGCGCCCCGGGTGTCGGCGAAGCCGAAGCCGTCCGCGCCCAGCGAGGTGTACCGGCCGGGCACCCAGCGGGCGATCTGGTCCGGGACCGAGCGCATCCAGTCGGAGACGGCCACGAACGGGCCCTCGGCGCCCTGGAGCTTGCGGGTCACGTACGGGACGCGCTGCTCCTCGTCCGGGTGGAGCAGGTTGTGCTCGTCGACGGCGACGGCCTCACGGCGCAGCTCGTTCCACGAGGTCGCGGACCAGACGTCGGCCCGGACGTTCCACTCCTCGGCGAGGATCCGCTGTGCCTCCAGGGCCCACGGCACGCCGACGCCGGAGGCCATGATCTGCGCCGGGACGGACCCGGACTCGCCGCGCTTGTAGAGGTGGATGCCCTTGAGGATGCCGTCGACGTCCACGTCGGCCGGTTCCGCGGGGTGCTGGATCGGCTCGTTGTAGACGGTCAGGTAGTAGAAGACGTCCGGGCTCTCTCCCTCTCGGGGGGCGTGCCCGTACATGCGGCGCAGGCCGTCCTTGACGATGTGCGCGATCTCGAAGCCGAACGCCGGGTCGTACGCGACGCACGCCGGGTTCGTCGAGGCGAGCAGCTGCGAGTGGCCGTCGGCGTGCTGCAGGCCCTCGCCGGTCAGCGTGGTCCGGCCGGCGGTGGCGCCCAGGACGAAGCCGCGCGCCAGCTGGTCCGCCATCTGCCAGAACTGGTCGCCGGTCCGCTGGAAGCCGAACATCGAGTAGAAGACGTACACCGGGATCAGCGGCTCGCCGTGGGTGGCGTACGCCGAGCCCGCAGCGATGAGCGAGGCGGTGCAGCCGGCCTCCGAGATGCCGTCGTGCAGCATCTGGCCGGTCGGGGACTCCTTGTACGCGAGCAGCAGCTCGCGGTCCACGGACTCGTACTGCTGGCCGAGCGGGTTGTAGATCTTGGCGCTCGGGAAGAAGGAGTCCATGCCGAACGTGCGGTACTCGTCCGGCGCGATCAGCACGAACCGCTTGCCGATCTCCTTGTCCCGCATCAGGTCCTTCAGGAGCCGGACGAAGGCCATCGTGGTGGCGATCGACTGCTGGCCGGAGCCCTTCTTGACCGCCTCGTACGCCTTGTCGTCCGGCAGCGTGAGCGGCCTGGAGCGGACCACACGGGTGGGCACGTACCCGCCGAGCGCCTTGCGGCGGTCGTGCATGTACTGGATCTCCTCGGAGTTCCGGCCCGGGTGGTAGTACGGCGGCAGGCCGCTCTCCAGCTCCTTGTCCGTGATCGGGATGTGCAGCCGGTCGCGGAAGCCCTTGAGGTCGTCGACCGTCAGCTTCTTCATCTGGTGGGTCGCGTTGCGGCCCTCGAAGTTGGGGCCGAGGGTCCAGCCCTTGATGGTCTTGGCGAGGATCACCGTCGGCTGGCCCTTGTGCGCCTTGGCCGCGGAGAACGCCGCGAAGATCTTCTTGTGGTCGTGACCGCCGCGGCCCAGGTGCAGGATCTGGTCGTCGGACATGCCCTCGACCATGGCGCGCAGCCGGTGGTCGCCGCCGAAGAAGTGGTCGCGGATGTACGCGCCGGTCTCCGTCGCGTACGTCTGGAACTGGCCGTCCGGCGTGGTGTTCATCTTGTTGACGAGCACCCCGTCGCGGTCCTGCGCGAGCAGCGGGTCCCACGAACGGTCCCAGACCAGCTTGATGACGTTCCAGCCGGCACCCCGGAAGACCGACTCGAGCTCCTGGATGACCTTGCCGTTGCCGCGCACCGGGCCGTCGAGCCGCTGCAGGTTGCAGTTGACCACGAAGGTCAGGTTGTCCAGGCCCTCCCGGGCCGCGAGGGTCAGCTGGCCGAGGGACTCCGGCTCGTCCATCTCCCCGTCGCCGAGGAACGCCCACACATGCGACTGGGAGGTGTCGGCGATGCCGCGGGCCTCCATGTACCGGTTCATCCGGGCCTGGTAGATCGCGCCCAGCGGGCCGAGGCCCATGGAGACGGTCGGGAACTCCCAGAAGTCCGGCATCAGCCGCGGATGCGGGTACGAGGAAAGGCCGTTGGGGAACTTCGACTTCTCCTGACGGAAGGCGTCGAGCTGGGTCTCGTCCAGCCGGTCGAGCAGGAACGCACGGGCGTAGATGCCCGGCGAGGCGTGCCCCTGGAAGAAGATCTGGTCGCCGCCGTCGCCCTCGTCCTTGCCCCGGAAGAAGTGGTTGAAGCCGACGTCGTACAGCGAGGCGGAGGAGGCGAAGGTCGCGATGTGGCCGCCGACCCCGATGCCCGGGCGCTGGGCGCGGGAGACCATCACCGCGGCGTTCCAGCGCGTGGCGTTGAGGACCTTGCGCTCGATCTCCTCGTTGCCCGGGAAGAAGGGCTCGTCCTTGGTGGCGATGGTGTTGACGTAGTCCGTGCTGCGCATCTCGGGCACGGCCACGCGCTTCTCGCGGGCCCGCTCGATCAGGCGGAGCATCAGGTAGCGGGCCCGCTCACGGCCGCGCTCGTCGACGGCGGCGTCGAGCGAGTCGAGCCACTCCTGGGTCTCCTCGGGATCGAAGTCCGGGACCTGGCTGGGCAGGCCGCCAATGATGATCGGGGTGCGATCGGATCCGGAAGCCACGCTGTTCCTTCGCTGTCGGTGGAGCCACGGGTGACGGTCGGGGATGCGGAGAGCTGTCGCGCCGCCACCATCGTGTACCCCAGGGGTCCAGACGTCATCTCTACCGAGAGGTAACCCCCAGGGGGCACCCGGTCGGTCAAATCGCAACCTTACGCCCAAGCCGCGCATGCGTTTCGTCGCTACGTTCGGCAGACTGAAGCCGCGGAACCATTCAAAGCCGGACGAAGGGTGTGGGTGCGATCACGGAGCGTACGGCCCGGCTCCCCGGAGTTGCGGCGAGACGGCCCCAAACGTCACCGTTTCGGCGGTCTCGCCGGTCGGGTACTTGCGCGATCCGCCCGGCCCGTGTGGACTACGGCCAACACCGTGCGCACGCGCGCGGTACGCAACACATTTCCCGAAAACGATCAGGAGGCAAGCCGTGAGCGCGACCGCGGACCACGCGGAGGAGCGGACCAACCCGGCGGCGAGGCTGGGGTTCGAGCCCGGACAGGTGGTCCAGGAGATCGGTTACGACGACGACGTCGACTTCGATCTCCGCGAAGGCATCGAGTCCATCATCGGCCAGGAGCTCGCGGACGAGGAGTACGACGACGTCGCCGACGCCGTCGTCCTGTGGTTCCGCGACGAGGACGGTGACCTCACCGACGCCCTGGTGGACGCCATCGGTCTGCTGGAGGACGGCGGCAACATCTGGCTGCTGACCCCGAAGACCGGCCGCGACGGCTACATCGAGCCGAGCGACATCCAGGATGCCGCGCAGACAGCTGGTCTCTCCCAGACCAAGAGCATCAGCGTCGCCAAGGACTGGACGGGCACCCGCCTGGCCGCCCCGAAGCGCTGATCCCCACGCTGCACCGGAGCCCCCGCCGAATACACCCGGCGGGGGCTCCGTGCGTAGGGTGGGGACTCACTACTTCGGCCCAATGAAGGGAAACGTCAGCCATGACGATCGAGGTCGGCACCAAGGCCCCGGACTTCGAGCTCAAGGACAACCACGGCCGCACCGTGAAGCTCTCCGACTTCCGCGGCGAGAAGAACGTGGTCCTTCTCTTCTACCCGTTCGCCTTCACCGGCGTCTGCACCGGCGAACTGTGCGAGCTGCGGGACAACCTGCCGAAGTTCGTGAACGACGACACCCAGCTGCTCGCCGTCTCCAACGACTCCATCCACACCCTGCGCGTCTTCGCCGAGCAGGAGGGCCTGGAGTACCCGCTGCTGTCCGACTTCTGGAAGCACGGCGACGCCTCGCGCGCCTACGGCGTCTTCGACGAGGACAAGGGCTGCGCCGTGCGCGGCACCTTCATCATCGACAAGGAGGGCGTGGTCCGCTGGTCGGTCGTCAACGCCCTGCCGGACGCCCGCGACCTCAACGATTACGTGAAGGCGCTCGACACCCTCGGCTAAAAGTCTGCCTGTGTCGGGAACCGCTCACTAGGATCCAATCGTTGATCCGACTGCCAACGCACGACGGGGGCGCTGCCCCTGGAAACCAATGGAGGGACTCGTGGGAGTCAGCCTCAGCAAGGGCGGCAACGTCTCGCTGACCAAGGAGGCCCCGGGCCTGACCGCCATCACGGTCGGTCTCGGCTGGGACGTCCGCACCACCACCGGTACGGACTTCGACCTGGACGCCAGCGCCATTCTGGTCAGCGAAGCGGGCAAGGTCCGCAACGACCAGGACTTCGTCTTCTTCAACAACCTGAAGAGCGCGGACGGCTCGGTCGAGCACACCGGTGACAACCTGACCGGTGAGGGCGAGGGCGACGACGAGCAGGTCAAGGTCAACCTCGCGGGGGTGCCGGCCGACGTCGCGAAGATCGTCTTCCCGGTGTCGATCTACGACGCCGAGAACCGCCAGCAGTCCTTCGGCCAGGTGCGCAACGCGTTCATCCGCGTCGTGAACCAGGCCGGCGGCGCCGAGATCGCCCGGTACGACCTCTCCGAGGACGCCTCGACCGAGACCGCCATGGTCTTCGGCGAGCTGTACCGGCACGGTGCCGAGTGGAAGTTCCGCGCGGTCGGCCAGGGCTACGCCTCCGGCCTGCGCGGCATCGCGCAGGACTTCGGCGTCAACGTCTGAGCCGTCCAGCAGCTTCACCCGTCCGGCGCCGCACGTTCCGTGCGGCGCCGGACGCGCCTCAGCAACAACTGAACCGGGGAGGACCATCGTCATGGGCGTCACGCTCGCCAAGGGAGGCAACGTCTCCCTCTCCAAGGCCGCACCCAATCTCACCCAGGTGCTCGTCGGCCTCGGCTGGGACGCGCGCTCGACCACGGGTGCGGACTTCGACCTCGACGCCAGCGCGCTGCTGTGCCAGTCGGGTCGCGTGCTCGGGGACGAGTACTTCGTCTTCTACAACAACCTCAAGAGCCCCGAGGGCTCTGTGGAGCACACCGGTGACAACCTGACCGGCGAGGGCGACGGCGACGACGAGTCGCTCATCGTGGACCTGACCAAGGTCCCGCTGCACTGCGACAAGATCATCTTCCCGGTCTCCATCCACGAGGCCGAAAACCGCGGCCAGGCTTTCGGCCAGGTCAGCAACGCCTTCATCCGCGTGGTGAATCAGGCCGACGGCCAGGAACTCGCGCGCTACGACCTCTCCGAGGACGCGTCCACCGAAACGGCGATGATCTTCGGCGAGCTGTACCGCTACAACGGCGAATGGAAGTTCAGGGCAGTAGGACAGGGGTACGCGTCCGGGCTGCGAGGCATCGCTCTAGACTTCGGGGTCAACGTTTCGTAAAGCCGCGTACTTAACACGATGGGGTAGTTCAGTGCTTCTGAAAACCTTCGGCTGGTCGTTCGCAGTCACTGCGCTCGGCCTTGCCTTCGCCGCGTGGCAGTGGGGGTGGGAGGCGTTCGGGGTCGTTCTGATCCTGTCGATCCTCGAGATCTCGCTGTCCTTCGACAACGCGGTGGTCAACGCCGGCATCCTGAAGAAGATGAATGCCTTCTGGCAGAGGATCTTCCTCACGATCGGCATTCTCATCGCGGTCTTCGGCATGCGGCTCGTGTTCCCCGTGGCCATCGTCGCGATCAGCGCCAAGGTCGGCCCCATCGAGGCCGTTCAGCTCGCGCTGGACGAGCCGGATCAGTACGAGGCCCTGGTCACCGACGCGCACCCGGCCATCGCCGCGTTCGGTGGCATGTTCCTGCTGATGATCTTCCTCGACTTCATCTTCGAGGACCGGGACATCAAGTGGCTCGCCTGGCTGGAGCGGCCGCTGGCCAAGCTCGGCAAGGTCGACATGCTGTCGGTCTGCATCGCCCTGATCGCGCTGCTCGTCGCGGCGATGACCTTCGCCACGGAGGCGCACACCAGCACCGGACACATGGACAAGTCCGCGACCGTGCTGCTCTCCGGTGTCGCCGGTCTGATCACGTACCTCATCGTGGGCGGCCTCTCCGGCTACTTCGAGGACAAGCTCGAGGAAGAGGAGGAGCGCGAGCACGAGGAGGAGGAGAAGGCCAAGGCCGAGGGCAAGCAGGTCTCGGCGGTCGGCCTGGCGGGCAAGGCGGCGTTCTTCCTCTTCCTGTACCTCGAAGTGCTCGACGCCTCCTTCTCGTTCGACGGTGTGATCGGTGCCTTCGCCATCACCAACCACATCTTCTGGATGGCGCTCGGCCTCGGCATCGGCGCCATGTACGTCCGGTCGCTCACGGTCTACCTGGTCCGCCAGGGCACCCTCGACGACTACGTCTACCTGGAGCACGGCGCGCACTACGCCATCGGCGCGCTCGCCGTCATCCTGCTCATCACGATCCAGCACGAGATCAGCGAGATCATCACCGGTCTCATCGGTGTGGTCCTCATCGCGGCCTCCTTCGCCTCCTCCGTGATCCGCAACAAGCGGCTCGCCGAGGCCGAGGGAAGCGCTGAGGCCCCCGGCGACAAGACCGAGGTGAAGTCAGGGGTGTGACACCCCGGGCTACGAGGAACGCTTCTCTGCGGGGCGGCCGGTGCACCCGGCCGCCCCGCGGCTCATTTCCGGCAGCACGCAGGGCACGGCGGGACAGGTGGGGGTGGGGGGCCATGGCCTTCTGGGACAGTCTGTGGCGGGGCAGCGCCGTCCAGTTCGACTCGGGCAGCGCCGCGAGCAACGCGATCGAGCTGACCAAGCGGCGCCCGACGGTCTCACTGACCAAGCAGGGCGCCGCCACCGGCAATCTGCGGGTCAACCTCTCCTGGCGGATGCGCACCTCGGACATCGAGGGCCGCTCCAAGCAGAGCGGCCGGCTGCTGCGGCACCCGTCCAAGCTCTTCAAGCCCGAGGTCGTCCAGGGCCACACCCAGGCCGCCGTCAACGTCGACCTGGACATCGGCTGTCTCTGGGAGCTCAGCGACGGCAGCAAGGGCGTCGTCCAGCCGCTCGGCAGCTACTTCGGCGACGTGAACGCGGCGCCGTACGTGAAGCTCAGCGGCGACGACCGGTTCGGCTCGCCCTCCGGCGAGACGATCTACGTCAACCTCGACCACAAGGACAAGATCAAGCGTCTGCTGTTCTTCGTCTACATCTACGACCAGACGCCGGCCTTCGACCGCACCCACGCCAAGATGACGCTCTACCCGAGCAACGGGCCGCGGATCGAGATCGAACTGGACGAGCGGGCCCCGCAGGCCCGCTCCTGCGCCGTGTTCAGCGTGGAGAACGTCAAGGACGAACTCGTGGTTCGCCGGGAGGTCAAGTTCGTGTACGGATTCCAAGCCGAACTGGACCGGCTGTACGGCTGGGGACTCCAGTGGGGCCGCGGCTACAAGACGAAGGCCTGAGGCGTGACCGCGGATCCGGCCTTACGGGCGGACGAACTGCGGTCCCATGGGCGGCAGACGGAACTCCCCGGCCGGGACGGGCGGCGCGGACGACGTGACCGGCTGCGGATAGCCGTAGGCGGGCGCCGTGGCGGGAACCGGGGGAGCGACACGAGGTGTGGCGGGCTGCGGCGGAATCGGCGTGTGCACCACGGTCGCGTCGGCGTCCCCGGAGGGCGCCGGGACGGGCGTGGACTGCGGGGCGGTGCCCGCGGAGGCCGGCTCCTCGGCCGTCTCGTCCACCGAGATCCCGAAGGCGGTCGCCAGACCGACCAGGCCGGTCGGATAGCCCTGGCCCACCGCCCGGAACTTCCAGCCCTCGCCGCGGCGGTACAGCTCGCCGCAGATGACCGCCGTCTCCTCGCCGGTCTCCGCCTTCACGTCGAACAGCGCCAGCGGCTCGCGGCCGGCCGTGCCCGCGTCGTACAGCAGGATCCGCAGGTCGGTCACCGAGCGGAACGTCCCGCCGTCCGAGGACGCGGCGATCACCACCTGGTCCACCGACGGGTCCAGCGCACCCAGGTCGGCCTCGATCGTGTCGGTCAGCCCGTCGGCCTCGCGCTTCTTCGACAGCCGCCGCACCAGGCCCGAGGGATGGCGCGGCTGGTTGTAGAAGACGAAGTCCTCGTCCGAACGCACGCGCCCGTCCGGGCCGAGGAGCAGGGCGGAGGCATCCACGTCGGGGACCCCGGGGCCCGGGGTCCAGCGGAGCACGGCCCGTACGGCCGCGGTGTCGAGAGGGACGTTGGAGCCCTTCAGCATCGCGTGCGTCATGGTCGTCATCCTGCCTCCCCGCCTCCCTCCGGGACAACGCGGGGGGCGGTTCACGGCGTGCCGACTACGCATACGACAGGGGAGGGATACGGACGGGTTACCTGGATTTCATGCACAGTGGGAACTGTTGACACCCGCACCTACGTACTATTACCGGCCACATGTCATCACGGCCGCAGAAGCCAGTCGGGGGAGATTAATGCGTCATTTCGGGCACATCCCGTCCGCGTCGCGGACTGGGCTGTTCCATCAGGAGCCGGCCGAGTTCACGGCCGACTCGCCCGCGCGCACGCTCGCCGTGGCCCTGGGCGCCACGCTCTACAGCCCGGCCACCCGCCCCAAGCTCGCCGACGACGTGCGCAAACAGGCCGCGCGCGGTGTCGTCTCCATGGTGCTCTGCCTGGAGGACTCGATCGACGACCACGACGTGGAGGCCGCCGAGGCCAACCTCGTCCGTCAGTTCTCCGACCTGGCCGCCGCCTGCGCCGCCGATGGCGCGGAACCGCCGCTGCTCTTCATCCGGGTCCGTGAGCCCCGGCAGATCCCCGACCTGGTGAACCGGCTCGGAGAGACCGTTCGGCTGCTCTCCGGATTCGTGCTGCCGAAGTTCACCGAGGAGCGCGGAGCGGCCTTCCTGGAGGCCCTCACCCTCGCGGAGAACGCCTGCGGACGGCGACTCTTCGCCATGCCCGTCCTGGAGTCCCCGCAGCTGCTCCACCTCGAGACCCGGGCCGAGACCCTCGCCGGCATCGCCCGGATCGTCGACAAGTACCGCGACCGGGTCCTCGCCCTGCGCCTCGGCGTCACCGACTTCTGCTCCGCGTACGGACTGCGCCGCTCGCCCGACATGACCGCCTACGACGTCCAGCTCGTCGCCCATGTCATCGCCGATGTCGTCAACGTGCTCGGCCGCTCCGACGGCACCGGCTTCACCATCACCGGACCCGTCTGGGAGTACTTCCGCGCCCAGGAGCGCATGTTCAAGCCCCAGCTGCGACGCAGCCCCTTCCTGGAGGGGCGCGCCGAGGAACTGCGCACCGCGCTCATCGAGCACGACCTCGACGGACTGCTCCGCGAGATCGAACTCGACCGTGCCAACGGCCTGCTCGGCAAGACCTGCATCCACCCCTCGCACGTGGTGCCGGTGCACGCACTCTCCGTGGTCAGCCACGAGGAGTTCAGCGACGCCCAGGACATCCTGAGGCCCGAACGGGGCGGCGGCGGAGTGCTGCGCTCCGCGTACACGAACAAGATGAACGAAGTGAAGCCCCACCGTGCGTGGGCCGAGCGGACCCTGCTGCGCGCCGAGGTCTTCGGCGTCGCCCGCGAGGACGTCGGCTTCGTGGAGCTGCTCACCGCCGGCCTGGCCGGCTGACGAAGGGGGAACGAGGACGTGGAGTGGACGGGAACGTGGGTCGCCGAGCGACTGGGCGTCGAACTGGTCGGAGACGGTGAACTGCGGGACCTCCTCGGATTGGCCCTGCGGCGCAACCCGAAGCGGGCGCACCTGCTCGTCTCGAACGTGCTGGGCAAGCACGTCCCCCAGCGGCCCTCGGTCGTGTACGGGCACGGGCACGCCCTCGGCGTACGCGCCGCGGAACTGCTCGGCCCGGCCGCGGCGGACGCCGTCGTCGTCGGCTACGCCGAGACCGCCACCGGGCTCGGCCACTCCGTCGCCGACGGCCTCGGCCAGGTCCCGTACCTGCACTCCACCCGCCGGCCCGTCGCGGGCGTGCACGCCGCCGGCGGTTTCGAGGAGTCCCACTCCCACGCCACCTCCCATCTGCTGCTCCCCGAGGATCCCAAGCTGCTGGCCGGACCCGGCCCGCTGGTCCTCGTCGACGACGAGTTCTCCACCGGCAACACCGTCCTCAACACCATCCGCGACCTGCACGCCCGCCACCCCCGCGACCGGTACGTGGTCGTGGCCCTGGTCGACATGCGCTCCGCCGCCGACCTCGGCCGGCTCACCGCCTTCGGAGAGGAGCTCGGCGCCCGGATCGACCTCGTCACCGGCGCCCGCGGCACCGTCCGCCTCCCCGACGGCGTCCTCGCCAAGGGCCAGGAACTGGTCGCCGCCCACGAGACCCCGACCCTCCCCGTGCCCCGCACCAAGGATGCGGCCCGCACCGAGGACCCGGCCCGGCCCGCGCCCGTCCGCGTCGACCTCGCCTGGCCGGCCGGCGTCCCGGACGGCGGCCGGCACGGCTTCACCCCCGCCCACCGGGCCCTCCTGGAGGCCGCGCTGCCGGACATGGCCGCCCGCCTGTCCGCCACCCTGCCCCCGGCGACCACCGCCGACGGCCGCCCCTCGCGCGTCCTCGTCCTCGGCAACGAGGAGCTGATGTACGCCCCGCTCCGCCTCGCCCACGCGCTGGAGCAGACCGGGGCCGACGTCTTCTACTCGACCACCACCCGTTCTCCCGTCCTCGCCGTCGACGACCCCGGCTACGCGATCCGCACCCGGCTCGTCTTCCCCGCCCACGACACCCCCGCCGACGGCCCCGGCGACCGCTACGCCTACAACGTCGCCGGCTCCGGCTTCGACGCCGTCGTCGCCGTCGTCGACTCCACCGCCGACACGCCGGAGCTCCACGCCCCCGACGGCCTGCTGGCCCGGCTCGGCGCGCACATCCCGCACGTCGTGCTCGCCGTCGTCCCTTCCTACACCCCCCGAGGTGCCTCGATGCTGCCCGAGCCGCTGCGCGGTCCCGCCTTCTCCTCGTACGCCCCCGAGGAGGTCGGCTGGCTGCTGCAGGACCTCTCCGACGTCGAACTGGAAGCCCCCACCGAGGAGCGCGAGGAGGCCATCCAGAGCGGCGGCGCCCACTACGCCGAGTCCCTCCCGGTCGAGTACCAGCCCAGCGCCGCGTACCAGCAGCTCTTCCACACGGCTCTGGACGCCTCCGCCGCCCGTATCGCCCGCGCCGTCGGCACCGTCACCGAGACCGTCCTCGCCGAACGGTCCGCCCGGCCCGTCCTCGTCTCCCTCGCCCGCGCCGGCACCCCCGTCGGCGTCCTGATGCGCCGCTGGGCCCAGCACCGCCACGGCCTCGACCTGCCCCACTACGCCGTCTCCATCGTCCGCGGCCGCGGCATCGACGCCAACGCCCTGCGCTGGCTCGCCGCCCACCACGACCCCGCCGACGTCGTCTTCGTCGACGGCTGGACCGGCAAGGGCGCCATCACCCGCGAACTCGCCGAGGCCCTCAAGGACTTCGAGGGCTTCGACCCGGAGATCGCCGTCCTCGCCGACCCCGGCTCCTGCGTCCGCACCTACGGCACCCGCGAGGACTTCCTCATCCCCTCCGCCTGCCTCAACTCCACGGTCTCCGGCCTGATATCGCGTACGGTGCTCCGCGCCGACCTGGTCGGCCCGGACGACTTCCACGGCGGCAAGTTCTACCGCGAACTCGCCGGCGCCGACGTCTCCAACGACTTCCTCGACACCGTGGCCGCCCACTTCGACGAGGTCGCCGACACCGTCGACGCCGAGGTCAAGGAACTCCTCGCCGCCGACCGCACCCCCACCTGGGAGGGCTGGGCCGCCGTCGAGCGGATCAGCGAGGAGTACGGCATCCACGACGTCAACCTCGTCAAGCCCGGCGTCGGCGAGACCACCCGCGTCCTGCTGCGCCGCGTCCCCTGGAAGATCCTCGCCCAGCGCGACGCCGGCGCGGACCTCGACCACGTCCGTCTCCTCGCCGAACAGCGCGGGGTCCCCGTCGAAGAGGTCGACGAACTTCCCTACACCTGCGTCGGCCTGATCCACCCCCAGTTCACCAGGGGTGCGACAGGTGCCGACGGCAAGGCGGTGGTGTCCCAGTGACCACCTCCACCGTCCTCGTCGCCAGCGACCTCGACCGCACCCTCATCTACTCGTCCGCCGCGCTGGCCCTCGGCATGCCCGACGCCCACGCGCCCCGGCTGCTCTGCGTCGAGGTCCACGAGAGCAAGCCCCTGTCCTACCTGACGGAGACTGCCGCCGAGCTCCTCGAACAGCTCGCCACCGACACCGTCTTCGTCCCGACCACGACCCGCACCCGCAAGCAGTACCAGCGGATCCGTCTGCCCATCCCCACCCCCCGCTACGCGATCTGCGCCAACGGCGGCCACCTCCTCGTCGACGGTGTCACCGACCACGACTGGCACGCCTCCGTCCTGCGCCGCCTCGACGCCGAGTGCGCCCCGCTCGACGAGATCCGCGCCCGCTTCACCGAAACCACCGACCCCTCCTGGGTGCGCAAGCACCGTGTCGCCGAAGACCTCTTCGCCTACCTCGTCGTCGAACGCGAGCAGATGCCCGAGGACTGGCTGGAGAACTTCACGGCCTGGGCCGGCGAGCGCGGCTGGACCGTCTCCCTCCAGGGCCGCAAGGTCTACGCCGTCCCCCAGCCGCTCACCAAGAGCGCTGCGATGCGCGAGGTCGCCCATCGGGCCGGCGCCACGCTCACCCTCGCCGCCGGCGACTCGCTCCTCGACGCGGACTTGCTCCTGGCCGCCGACCGCGCCTGGCGGCCCGGCCACGGCGAACTCGCCGATGCCGCCTGGACGGCACCCCACCTCGACGCGCTGACCCATCGGGGCGTCGCGGCCGGTGAGGAGATCCTGCGCCGCTTCGGCGCGACCGCCCGGACCCACCGTGACTCGCTGCCCGGACTGCTCAGCGACGCTGCCGACGCACTCCCGGACCCGGCCTGACCATCCCGGTCAGGCGTATCCCGACGAAACAGAGCACCGCGGCCACCGCCGCCACGAGCACCGCCTTCGAGTACACCGAGACGAACCCGGTGACCTGCTCCCAGTTGTCGCCCAGGGCGTGACCGGCGAGCACGAAGGCGGTGTTCCATATCGCGCTGCCCAGGGTGGTCAGCACCAGGAACAACGGCAGCGGCATCCGCTCCACCCCGGCCGGCACCGAGACCAGACTGCGGAAGATCGGCACCATCCGGCCCAGGAACACGGCCTTCGCGCCGTGCCGGACGAACCACGCCTCCGTGCGCTCGATGTCGCTCACCTTCACCAGCGGCAGCCGGGCGGCCACCGCCAGCGTCCGCTCCCGGCCGAGCAGCGCGCCCACCCCGTACAGCGCAAGCGCACCCACGACCGAACCCGCCGTCGTCCACAACAAAGCGGCGAGCAGACCGATCCGGCCGGACGCCGAGGCGAACCCTGCCATCGGGAGGATCACTTCACTGGGTATCGGGGGAAAGAGGTTCTCCAGCGCGACCGCGATTCCCGCGCCGGGTGCGCCGAGCGTGTCCATGAGGCTGTTGATCCATTTCTCCATGCGTCCATGCTCGAATTCCGCGCCCGTCGGCGGACTGCGGAAGTCCGCACAGCTTTCTGCGGTTTTCCTCAGTACGCACGCCCGTCGCCCGCCGCTAGCGTGGCGATCATGAAACGACTGGCTCTGAAATGCGCGAGAAACGCGGTCGGGCTGGGCATCGGAGTCGGCAGCGCGGTCGTCGAGCTGCTGTGCGCGGTGCTCACGGGCGCCCTGCTGCTCCCGCTGCTCGCCTGGCCGTGCGGCCGGCGCGCGGCGCTGCGCCCGGCGACCGCCGCGGCCCGCTGGTTCGTGCGCTTCGAAGCCGGCCGGCTGGAGCGCTTCCACGACGTGGCGCTGCCACCCGGATACGCGGGCGCGCACGAGGACGGGGACGCGCAGGTCCTGCGTTATCTCGCCCTGCGCTGGCCGCTCGGACTCCTCGGCGGCACCGTCCTCCTCGTCGGCGCCTACGGGACGGGTCTCGGCGTCTTCGCGCTCATCGGCTGGATGATCACCGAGATCAACCACCCCTGGTACGTGACGATGGGAGGCTTCCTGGGGCTGTTCATGATCTTCCTCGCCGTCCAGGGGATATCCGGGGTCATCACGCTGGAGGAGCACCTGGCGGTGCGTCTGGTCGGGCCCGACCAGCACGAGCTGGAGCGCCGGATCGAACAGCTCGCCGCCAGCCGCTCCGGCGTCGTGGACGCCATCCACGACGAACGCCGCCGCATCGAACGCGATCTGCACGACGGCGTCCAGCAACGGCTCGTGGCACTGGGGATGCTGCTGGGCAGAGCCAGACGCAGCCGGGATCCCGTGCTGGCCGCCGAACTCCTGGTCCAGGCCCACGAGGAGAGCCGGCGGGCGCTCGTCGAACTGCGCGAGGTGGCCTGGCGCGTCCATCCGGCCGTCCTGGACGAGGCCGGACTGAAGGCCGCGCTGGAGTCCGTCGCCGAACGCAGCCCGCTGCCGGTGACCTTGACGTACCGGGTCGGGCGGCCGTTGAACAAGCAACTGGAGACGGTGGCGTACTTCATCGTCTCCGAGTGCGTCACCAACGTCGTGAAGCACGCCGGGGCGACCCGGATAGAGGTGTCGATCACCGACGACGAGAAAGGAGCCCTGATCGTGGGGGTGCGGGACGACGGGGACGGAGGGGCGGATCCGCGAGGCGGCGGACTGACCGGGCTGGCCAGCCGGGTGGCGGCGCTGGACGGGACGTTGGCCGTGGACAGCCCCGCGGGCGGTCCGACGGCCGTGAGAGCGGAGCTGCCGTGCGCGTGATGCTGGCGGAGGACTCGACTCTGCTGCGGGAGGGGCTCGTACGCCTTCTCGTCGAGGAGGGGCACGAGGTTCGGGCGGCCGTCGGCACGGCGGTGGAGCTCGTGGCGGCGGTGGCGGCCGAGCCGCCGGACGTGGTCGTCGCCGATGTGCGGATGCCGCCGACGCACACCGACGAAGGGCTGCGGGCGGCGCTCGAGATCCGCCGGCGCTGGCCGTCCGTGGGTGTCCTCGTGCTCTCGCAGTACGTGGAGAAGAGATACGCGACGGAGCTGCTCACCGGGGAGGTGGCGGATGCAGGAGCGGTCGGTTATCTGCTGAAGGACCGGGTGGCGCAGGTCGACGAGTTCCTGGACGCGCTGGAACGGGTGGGGGAGGGCCGGACGGCCTTCGACTCGGAGGTCGTGAAGCGGCTGCTCGCCCGCTCCACGCACACCGACCCCTTGGCCAGGCTCACGTCCCGCGAGCGGGACGTGCTGGCGGCGATGGCGCAGGGCCACACCAACGCCTCCATCGCGACCCGGCTCCACATCTCGCTGAGCGGCGTCGAGAAACACATCAACGCGATCTTCGACAAGCTGGAACTGACAGGGACGACGGAGGGATACAGCAGGCGGGTGCTGGCCGTGCTGCGGTACCTGGGCGGCTGACGGCACCGGTGGCTCAGCCGCAGCACCCGCCGCCGCAGCAGCCGCCCCCGGAGGCTGCGGCGGCGGGGGCGGGGCCGGACTTGGCCGAGCCGCCGACCGCGACGGCGGAGAGGAGTTTGACGGTGTCGGAGTGACCGGCGGGGCAGTCGGCGGGGTCGCCGGACTCGGCCATCGGGCGGCTGAGCTCGAAGGTGTCGTCGCAGGTCCGGCAGCGGTATTCGTAACGAGGCATGCGGACCAGGCTAGCGGCCCGCCACCGGCCGTCCCGCGCCATCATCGAAGGTGAGGGTGCGGACTCCGGACGGGGAGCCCGTGCCCTCACCGCCCGGCGCCCGCTGCCCGTGCCCTCGCGCCCGGCGCCCTGCGCCCCTGCCCTCGCGTAGGCGCCCGCAGCCCGCAGCCCGCAGCCCCGCAGCCCGCAGCCCGCAGCCCGCAGCCCGCAGCCCGCAGCCGCAGCCCGCAGTCCGTGCCTCACGTCCGGCCGGCGCCGCGCTCCTCGCGGATGAGGTCGACGACATGGGCGGCGGTGGTGCGGACGGCTTCCAGTTCGGTGAGGAAGTGCCAGTAGTCGGGGTGGCGGCCCTCCAGACCGGCGACGGCGCGGTCCAGGCGGGCGACGGCGTCGTCGAGGGGGCGGGCATGACGGGGGTCCGGGGTGTGGCGGCCGGCCATGGCGAGCCGCTGGGCGTCGCGGACGGTGAACCGGGCCCGGTCGATCTCCTGCTGGGGGTCCTTGGCGACGGCGTTGAGGCGCTGCAGCCGGTCTCCGGCGGCGGAGACCTCCTCGTCCGTGGTGTTCAGCAGGGCGCGGACGGTGGTCAGCAGGCTGGTGGCGTCCGCCCAGCGCTGCTCCTCGCGGGCCTTCGCGGCCTCGCCGAGCCTCGCCTCCGCCTGCCGGACGTGGTCGGTGGCCCGCTCGGGCACGTGCTGCAGGTCCTGCCAGCAGTCGGCGACGAAACGCCGCCGCAGCTCGCTCAGGACGGGCTCGACGCCGCCCGCCCGGGTGGTCAGGGCCTGGGCGCGGGTCCGCAGCGAGACGAGACGGCGGTCGATCTCCGCAGCGCGCTCCGGGAGCCGCTCCGCCTCGGCCCGTACGGCCTCGGCGTCCCGCAGGACGCGGTCGGCGCGCTGGAGGGTCTCGGCGACGCCGTGCCGGCCCGCGCCCTCGTTGAGGCGGGTCAGCTCGGGCCCGAGCTGGGCGAGCCGGGTGGCCAGGTCGTCGGCCCGCATCCCGGACTCGCGCACCGCGTCGAGGGCGGCGCCCGCGCCGCGGAGAGCCTGGCGGGCCCGTTCGACGGCGGGGGCGAGCCGGGCGAGCTGGGTCTCCGCCTTGTCCAGGAGCGGCGCGATGTTCTGCTCGAAGCGGTCGAGCTCGCCCTTGACCCGGACGAGCTCGTCCTTCGCGCGGTTCAGCTCGCCCTTGGCGCGGGCCGCGACCGAGGCCTCCAGGCCGTCGCGGTCGAGGTCGTGGGCGTCCACGGCCGTGATGTACGCATGGCTGACCTCGTCGATCCGCTGTCCGAGCGCGGCGAAGTCGGCCTCCGCCCGCCGGGCCTCCGGCGAGCCGTCGACGGCGGTGATCGTCTCGATCGAGATCCGCAGCCCGCGCTGCGCGGTGTCCAGCTCGTAGAACGCGGCGGCCGCCGCGTCCTTCGCCGCCTGGGCCTCCGCCCGCTGACTCTCGGCGCGTCCCCCGAACCAGCGGCGCGATGTGCCGCCCCCGCTCGCGAACGCGGCGGGCAGCATCGCGACCGCCAGCAACGGCACCCCGATCACCAGCCCCAGCACGGCACTCGTCGCACTGCCCCTCGCCTGGGTCGCCGCCACATCCCTCTCCCGTGCCGAGTCCGCCCTGCCCCGGTTCATTCTCCCACCAGGCAAGGACGAACACACGGGCCGTTCAGTTCACCGTGCGCACGGCGACATCCCCGTTCTCGCTGCGGGCGGACACCTTGTGGGCGCTGCCGCCGTCGGTGGGCACGTCGACGCTGACGTCCCCGTTGTCGCTGCCGCTCGTGACCGCGTACCGGGCGCCGCCGGGCAGCCGGACGTCGACGTCCCCGTTCTCGGCGTGGGCGTCCACCTTCTGCGGCGCGGTGCGGACGGTGAGGGCGACGTCCCCGTTCTCGCTCGACGCGGCGAGGGTCTTCGGCGTACCGCTGACCAGTTGCAGGTCCCCGTTGTCGCTGCGCAGCTCCAGCGGACCGCCCTGGTCGCGCACCCGGACGTCGCCGTTGTCGCTCGTCACCGTCAGCGGCGTGGTGAACCCGGAGGCCGTGACGTCCCCGTTCTCGTCCCGCACCGTGACCGCGACGCCGCGCGGCACGGTCACGGTGTGCCGGGCCCCGCAGTTGCTCGCCACGGCGTTGCACTTCACCCGCAGCACCAGCTTCGAGCCCTCCATCCTCCAGCTGGCCTCCGGCCCGTCCCCCAGGAACACCCACCCGTCGACCTGCCGGGTCACCCGGACGTCCGGTACGTCGCCCGGTACGAGCTCCAGATCCGAGTTGTCCGAGTCGATGGTGAGCGCGTCCCCCTGGAACGCGAAGTTCTTCCGCTCGACCGGCGCCCCCTCGACGTCCGTACTGCCGCACCCGGTGACCCCGAGCGCGACGCACACGGCCCCGCCGGCGGCGAGCAGAGTGCGGATGCGATGTGCGGTCACGATGTCCCCCGTCTGACGCGTCTGACTGCCCCCTCAACCTAGGCGCCCCGCCCCCGCCCCTTCGATCCGGCGCACCACCGCATCCATGGTGGGGTTAACCACAGCACGGGCGGCCACGAGCCCGGCCGGCGAGCCCTCCCCGCAAGCCCGCCCCGCCCGCGCCCCGACGGGTATCGGTTTGCCGGACCCACCTGGGAGCCATGTACGCTGTTGCCTCATTCCACGGGTGCGTAGCTCAGGGGTAGAGCGCCTGCCTTACAAGCAGGATGTCGGCGGTTCGAAACCGTCCGCGCCCACCGGTAAGAAGGCCCCCAGCCGATCTCGGCTGGGGGCCTTCGGCCTGTCGGAAGGAGCGCGACTCAGGCGGTTTCGTGTTCCTGGACGGCGATGCGGGCGAGTTTGGTGAGCATCATGCCGTTGCGGACGGCGACGACGTAGTCGACCGGGAGGCCGTGCATGCGGGTGCCGGGGCCGCGGAGGGGGTGCCAGTCCAGGATGAAGAGGGTGTGTTCGCCCCAGGGGATCAGGCGCATGGCGATGCGGGCCGCGCCGAAGGGGTCGGCCTTCGCCTCCAGTTCCAGGCGGCGTTGCGGTTCGCAGATGCGGACGACGCAGGTGTCGTCGAGGGTCAGGGGACCGGCGCCGACGCGGACCCGCAGGCGGGCGCCGACCTCCGGCCAGTTCGGGTCCGCGGCGAGGACCTGCTGGGTGCCCGTGACCCACTCCCCGTAGCGATGGCCGTCGGCGAGCAGGCTCCAGACCTCGGACGGCGAGCTCAGGATCAGACGGCGGTTCCGGGCCATGGTCACGTTCCTGGGGGGTGAGGTGCGCGGACGTCCGTTCCAGGATGCTGCCGGGCGTGGCGGGTACGTCGTTCTGCTGGGCCGGACGGGTGAGCGGGAGGCGTTCGTCACGCCGGGGAACCGTCCGGGTGGGGGTGTCGTCCTCGGTCGTTAGGGTGGGGCCGGTGCGGACGGAGGAATTGCGGTTTGCTTTCTGAGGAGCTCTGGGAGCGGTTGAACGCGCCCGACTTCAAGGCGCGTGCGTACGAGGAGAGCGAACTGCCCTGTCCGCTCGACTCCGACGTCGACGCCGCCCTCGCGGCGCTCACGAACCGGCGGG
The DNA here is from genome assembly GCF_045348655.1 of Streptomyces solicamelliae. Taxonomy (NCBI): domain Bacteria; kingdom Bacillati; phylum Actinomycetota; class Actinomycetes; order Kitasatosporales; family Streptomycetaceae; genus Streptomyces; species Streptomyces solicamelliae. The sequence continues at coordinate 2,065,753 of NZ_CP160404.1, read as the reverse complement.
AGTTCGAGCTGCTGACCCGTTACACCGCGCGGAACGCGGTCGGCATGTTCGGCATGTACGCAGCGCGGATGGCCTCCTTGGCCGTACGGCTGAAGGAGCCGGAGCCGATCGAGCGCGGGCTGCTCGCCTACTGTCTGGCGCACTACAGCTGCAACGGGAAGTTCTACTGGACCCCGCCCGGGCCCACGCTGCTCCTCCGCGCCTGCGCCCTCCTCGAGGTCGACGCGGAGAAGTATTTCGCGGGCATTCCCGACTTCGTCCCTGAATACAGCGGTAGTGCTCTTTCGGAGTTTTTCGAGCAGAATGCGGAACACCCCGGTGTCGAGGGGCTTTTGTACGTCGAGGGGGAGGACGGAGGAGGTTTCCGGTTTCTCCGGAAGCCGTTCACGGCCGACTGGGACGTCTGAGGTCTGACGTCCGACAGCTGACGTCCGACAGCTGTCGTCCGACAGCTGTCGTCCGACAGCTGACGTCTGACGGCTGACGCCCGGCCTCCCCGCCCGCTACGCGTCGAAGTCGTACTCCAGGACGTACGAACCCGAGTCCAGCGTCATCTCGTTGAGTTCGACCGCCTGGCCCTGCTCCGTGAACGCCGTCCGGCAGATCAGGATGACCGGCGTGCCCGCGGTCAGCGCCAGGCGGTCCGACTCGTCCGCGGTCGGCATGCGGCAGCGGATCTCCTCCCGGAAGTGGGCGGGCTTGCAGCCCAGTTCCGCGAGGCGCGCGTACAAGCCGCCGGGACCGGTGTCCGGGGTCGCGATGGCCGTGCCGGCCGCGACCGCCGCCGGGAGGTACGACACCGACAGCAGGACCGGCTTGTCGTCCAGGACGAAGCGGCGGCTGCGCACGCAGAGCGGCGAGCCGTCCGGCACCCCCAGCGCCTCCGCGAGCCGCGCCGGGGCCGCGGTCTCGGTGACCTCCAGCTGGTCCACGACCAGGGCCCGTTCCTCGATGTCGGCCGACCACACCGAGCGGCCCGTGCCCCAGTGGCCCTGCGCCAGCCTCGGGATGCCGCGCCGCCGGACCGGGCGGAACGAGCGGACGAAGACGCCGGCGCCCTTGCGGGCCTCGGCCAGCCCCTCGTCCCGGAGCACCGAAAGTGCCTGACGGGCGGTCATCCGGGCCACGTCGTACACCTCCATGAGGTCGTTCTCGCCCGGGAGGCGGTCGCCGGGCCGGTACCGGCCCTCCTCGATCGCGGTCCTCAACTCGTCCGCGATCCGCCGGTACTTGGGCCGGCGGCCAGTGCCCTGGTCAGCCATGGGGGACCCACTCCCTTCGTCGGGGGACACCCTACGGCGCGCTCCTGTGACTCGGGACACGCGTGTGAGCCGTCCTGCGCGGTCGATCCATCCATCGGGGGACATCTCTAGAGAAACATTGACAGGGGCGTGTCCCAGGGATTTTCTGGGTGTATCTCTGGAGATCCGCACCCCCGGCGCCCGGAGGCGACGACGCAGGCCAGGGCGCGCAGCGCGGGCCAGGACGGAGGGACCATGACGCACCACCCCCACCTCGGTCCCGGTCTTCCCGAGGTCGGCGACCTCGTCCGGGACGCGGCCACCGGCCGCGTCGGCTTCTACGTCGACAGCGTCGCCGGGCGACTGCTGATCCGCCCGGTGCACGGCGGCTGCGAATGGGAGGCCGAGCCCGCCGACGTGGAACTCGCGACGCCGCTGAGGGAATTGCGCGCCCGCGCCGCCGAGGCCAACGCCCGCAGCCGGGGCGATCTGCTCTGAGGCCGGGCGGCGGTTCGGAGAGGCGGGTGCCCTTCGGTTCCGGCCCGGGCGGCCGGATCGTCCGCGGTTCCGGCGGGGCGGTGCTGTCGTCCGCGCATCGGCCCGTGCGGCTCCGTCCCCTCGTTGTCAGAGCCGGGGAGCACACTGGAGACATGTGCCGAAGCATCAAGACGCTCCGTCCGCCCGTCCTGCCCCACGAGGCCACCGAGGACGACATCCGGGCCGCCGCCCTGCAGTACGTCCGCAAGGTGTCCGGATTCCGCGCGCCCGCCGCGCACAACCAGGAGGTCTTCGACCGGGCCGTCGACGAGATCGCCGACGCCACCCGCGCCCTCCTGGAGCACCTGGAGGTGCGCGGGCTCAAGAAGCCGGCGTCGGAGCCGGTGCCGGACGCCGTATGACGTACCCGGCCAGCGTCCCGGCGAGGAACAGCGCCAGGACGGAGGCCGCCGCGCCCAGCCAGGTCGCGCCCAGCCACTGGCCGCCGGCGTAGCCGAGGCCGACGCTGTACGTCGCCCAGGCCACGCCCGCCAGGGCGGACCAGGGCAGGAAGTGCTGGACGGGGCGGCCCGTCGCGCCCGCCGCCAGCGAGACCACCGACCGCCCGGCGGGCACGAAGCGGGCCAGGACGACGAGGGCCCCGCCACCGCGCGCCAGCGCGCTGCCGAGACGTTCCTGCGCGGTGCGCAGGCGGCGCGAGCGCGCCAGTACACGGTCCAGGCCGCCCCGCCGGGCGATGCGGTACGCGCCGAGGTCGCCCAGCACCGAGGCCGTGGCCGCGCACAGCAGCAGGGCGGGCACGGAGGGCACGGACGCGGCGGAGGACGCCGCGGACGACACGGCGGCGGGTACGGCGGAGGACACCGCGGCCGGTACCGCCGCGGGCACGGCCGTCACCGTCGCCGCCGCGGCGGCCGTCGCCGCGGTCACCACCAGGACGCCGCTCGGCAGCACCGGCAGGAACACGTCCAGCAGGATGGACGCGGAGATCGCCGCGTAGATCCACGGGCCCGCGGTCAGCGGCGCCAGGCTGTCGAGCAGGTTCACAGCGGTAGAGCGTACGCGCGGTGATCGCACGGCGACACGGAACGGGCCGGAACCGCGCGGCGATTCCGGCCCGAGTGTCGCAAAAGGGTGCGCTTACGCGACCGCCGCAGCCTTGCGCTCCGAGGCGTCCGAGACGCCTGAGGCATCCGTGGCCTGCGCGTTCTTCGCGAACAGCCCGTCCAGGGCCAGGGCGCCCGGCCCGGTGAAGACGAGCAGCAGGAACGCCCAGCAGAAGACCGCGGACGACTCGCCGCCGTTCTGCAGCGGGAACAGCGCCTCCGGCTGGTGCACCACGAAGTACGCGTACGCCATCGAGCCGGACGCGACGAGCGCCGCGATCCGGGTGCCCAGGCCGAGCAGCACGAGCCCGCCCGCGACCAGCTGGATCACCGCCGCGTACCAGAACGGCCAGACGCCGGTCGGGACGGTGCCGCCGCCCTGGGCGCCCCCGAGCACGCCGAACAGCGAGGCGGCGCCGTGGCAGGCGAAGAGCAGGCCGATGACGATGCGGAACAGGCCGAGCGCGTACGGCTGGGCCTGATTCAGGCGCGAGACAGGGGTGTTCATGGGGGAAGGGCTCCTTCGATCAGGGGGGACGACCCGACGAGGCCCTCAGGTTAGGCAAGCCTGATCATTACTTGCAAGTTCAACATTCCAGATTTCCACCATGTGGGCCCCCTCCGTTCCCCGGCCCGCCCGCGCCTGGTCGAGCCGCACCCGCGCCGTCCTCCCGCGCAGCGTCAGTGTCATCAACTGGTTCCCGAACCAAGGCCCTCCGGATCTCCGCCATTCGAACGACGGCTTCTCCACCCGCCCGTGACGCCTCAGCGCACGCCCCAGCCGCCGCCCCGCCCGGCTCCAGGCGAAGCGGAACCCGAGCCGCACCACGGCCGGTATCGCGTTGTGCAGCGGCGAACAGGTCAGCTGCACCAGGCGGGTTCCCGCCGCGGTGGGACCCTTCGGCTCCGCCGCGTACGCGTGATGCACGTCCCCCGACAGCACGCACACCGTCGCCGGCGCCCGGGCCGGCGCCCCGGCCTTCTGCCCCGCCGCCTCGGGCCCCCGTCCCGCCGCCTCCTCCAGCAGCTCCGACAGCCAGTCGAACGAGGCCGGGAACGCCGCCCAGTGCTCCAGGTCCGAGCGCCGCCGCAGGTCCTCCCCGAAGCGCGCCCACCGCCGCCCCCGGCCGCCCCGGCACAGCGCCGCGCTCCACGCCTCCGCGTCGTGTATCAGCGGCGGCAGCAGCCACGGCAGCGAGGTCGCGACGAGCAGGTGGTCGTACGAGCCCGGCGCGTCGAGCACCTGCTCGCGCACCCAGCGCGCCTCGTCCGGGTCGAGCATCGCCCGCCCGTCCTCGTCGAGGACCCGGGCCGCGCGGGTGTCGATCGTCACCACCCGCGTCCGGCCGAAGTCTCGGCGGTGGCTCCACCGCCGAGTGTGAGGGGCCGGCGCGGAGCGCCCTCGTTGAGGGGTGGTGGCCGGGTGACGGGCGGGCGGACCGGCGTCCGCCTCGGCGGCGAAGCGGCGCAGGGCCTCCGTGCCGTCCGGACTCGCGCACACCTCGGCGTAGAGCGGGTCGGCGGCCAGTTCGGCGGGGGAGAGGTTCCCCAGGTGCTGGTACACCCAGTACGACATCAGGCCGCTCAGGATCCGCTCGCGCCACCACGGCGTGGCCCGCATGCCGGCGAGCCAGGAGGCGCTGGTGTTCCAGTCGTCGACGACGTCGTGGTCGTCGAAGATCATGCAGCTCGGGACCGTGGAGAGCAGCCAGCGCACCTCGGGGTCGCGCCAGGACTCGTCGTACAGCCAGGTGTACTCCTCGTAGTCCGCGACCTCGGTCCCCGGCGGGTCCCGGGGGTCGCGGCGGGCCGCCAGGCGGCGGCGCACGGCCGGGGAGGTCTCGTCCGCGTACACCTGGTCGCCGAGCAGCAGCAGGACGTCGGGGCGCTCGGCGTCCGGATTCGCCGCGAGGGCCCGCGCCAGCGTCGTCGCCAGGGTGTCCAGGGCGTCCGGGCCGACCGGGTCGTGCTCGCCCGCGGGCTTTGCCGCCCACCGGCAGGACCCGAACGCCACCCGCAGCGCCCCATCGGTCGAAGTGTCCGGCACCCGGATGGTGCTCGGCGGAAAGGCAGATCCGGGCAGCGGCCAGACCTGCCGCTCGTCGAGCAGCACCTCGTACGGCGTCCCGACGCCGGGCGTGAGCCCGGCCACCGGTACGAGGGCGTAGTGGTGCCCCGCGATCTGGAACGTACGGGCGCTGCCCTCCGCGCCGTCCGCGCAGCGCACGCGGGCCGTGCAGGGGCGGTCGGCCTCGACCCAGACGGTCGCCGTGCCGTCCCCCGCCCCGTCGACGTACCGCAGCAGCGGTCCCAGTCTGAGTCCGGCCGCCATGAAGAACTCCCCTCCGTCGCCCCGCCCGTCCCTGTGCATGCAGGGACGCCGACGGAACGACGGAAGGATGCTCCCGGGTTCCTGCCGGCTCAGCAGCCGTTCAGGATGGACTGCAGGGCGCTCTTCTCGGCCGAGTCGACGCTCAGGCCCCAGTAGTACTTCGTGTGCACCCACGCGCGGACGTACGTGCAGCGGTACGAGGTGACGGAGGGCAGCCACTCGGCCGGGTCCTGGTCGCCCTTGGCCTGGTTCACGTTGTCGGTGACTGCGATGAGCTGCGGGCGGGTGAGGTCGTTGGCGAAGGACTGGCGCTTGGCGGTGGTCCAGGAGTTGGCGCCGGACTTCCAGGCCTCCGAGAGCGGGACCATGTGGTCGATGTCGATGTCGGAGGCGGCGTACCAGGTGGCGCCGTCGTAGGGGGAGTACCAGCTGCCGCTGACCGCGGCGCAGCTGGAGTCCTGGACGACGTTCGAGCCGTCGCGCTTGAGGACGACCTCGCGGGTGTTGCAGGCGCCGGACTGAGTGATCCAGTGCGGGAACAGGTCCCGGCTGTAGCCGGTGGAGGAACCTTCCGCCTTGACGGTGAGCGAGGCGAGGTAGGTACGGGCGGTGGCCGCGCTGACCGGGGTGGGCATGGCCGCCTGGGCGGTCGGCGCGGTGGCCAGGAGGCCGGTGACGGTGAGGGCGGCGGTGGTGGCGAGCACGGAGATGCGGCGCGCGACTCGACGCGCGTAGACGCCGGACATGTGAACTCCCTTTTCGTGGGGGGACCTTGGCCGTGCCGTCCACCGGACGGCGCGGCCATCGTTGCGGCGCCAGGTTGCTGTGGGGCGTGCGCCGGGTTACAGAGTGGCGACATGGGCACGTCACATCAAGGGTCGCGGTGACGCGCTGCCAGTTCGCTTGCCCTGTCTTGGGGTTGGCCGGAACTTATGTCCGGTTCGTTGGAGTTGTGAGCTGGGTCACGCGGCTTGCCCGCATGGGTGTCGTATGCTTGAGCGAGCAGAAGGGGAGTAGCTCTTCGCCGGACCGTCGACACACTGCTGGGCCTGTCCCAGCCGGCGCCCGGAGGCGGCCTCGTCACAGAGGCCCGCCAGCGAGACCTTCGGCCGCGATGTCCATGTCTTTTTCATGGCGTTGCCGAGCCGAAGCGACCCCTGAAACGGATCTCTCGGTGCGGCCGCGCCCTACCGATTGAGGAACCTGCTCCGTGCTCAGCTTCACGATCATGGCGATCACCTTCGGCGTCGTCTTCCTCGCCGAGCTGCCCGACAAGACCGCCCTCGCCGGGCTGATGCTGGGCACCCGCTACAAGGCGTCGTACGTCTTCGCGGGTGTCGCCGCCGCCTTCGCCGTCCATGTCGCCCTCGCGATCGCGGCGGGCAGCGTGCTGACCCTGCTGCCGCACCGCCTGGTGCAGGCCGTGGTCGGTGTGCTGTTCCTCGCGGGCGCGGCGATGCTGCTGCTCAAGAAGGACGACGGCGACGACGAGGAGATCAAGGCCCCGGCCGACCAGTCCTTCTGGAAGGTCTCCGGCGCGGGCTTCATGCTGATCCTGGTCGCCGAGTTCGGCGATCTGACGCAGATCATGACCGCCAACCTCGCCGCCCGCTACGACAACCCCGTCTCCGTCGGCATCGGCGCGGTCCTCGCGCTCTGGGCGGTCGCCGGCCTCGGCATCGTCGGCGGCAGGACGCTGATGAAGTACGTGCCGCTGCGGCTGATCACCCGGATCGCGGCCTGCCTGATGATCGCCCTCGCAGGCTTCAGCCTGTACGAGGCGATCGCGGGCTGACGCGACCGGAGCGGCTTGGGCGCGACGAGCGGCCCGGCGCGACGCGAGCGGCCCGCAGCACAGGAAGGGGCGCCCCCGGACCGGGGGCGCCCCTTCCTGTGCTGCTCCGGATCAGGCGATGCTCAGCAGGACCGTTCCGTCGCCGCCCCGCTCCATGCGCAGCTCCGTCAGGTCCGTCACGTGCAGGTCGGGCCCGAAGGCCGCCGCGCGCGGGCCGACGCCCACCACGCGCATCCCGGCGGCGCGGCCCGCCCGGATGCCGGCCTCGGAGTCCTCGAAGACCACGCAGTCCGCCGGGGCGATCCCCAGCTCCGCGGCGCCCTTCAGGAAGCCCTCCGGGTCCGGCTTGCTGGCGCCCACGCTCTCCGCGGTCACCCGGACCGCCGGCACCGGCAGCCCGGCGGCGCCCATGCGGGCCTGCGCCAGCGCCTCGTCGGCGGAGGTGACCAGGGCGTGCGGCAGGCCGGCGAGGGCGGCCATGAAGGCGGGGGCGCCGGGGACGGGGACGACACCGTCGAGGTCGGCGGTCTCCTCGGCGAGCATCTCGCGGTTCTCGGCGAGGTTCTGCTCGACCGGGCGGTCCGGCAGCAGCTCGGCCATCGTGGCGTGGCCCTGGCGGCCGTGCACGACCTTCAGGGCCGCCTCCGGGTCCAGACCGTGCCGGAGCGCCCACCGGCGCCAGACGCGCTCCACCACGGCGTCCGAGTTGACGAGGGTTCCGTCCATGTCGAGGAGGAGGGCGCGGGCGGTGAGCATGAGGCGGTCTCCAGGGAGCCGGGTGCGACGAACGAAGCGGTCCCGCCCGCCGGTCAGGGAGTGCGGGCGGGGCCACTTTGTTTCTTCACGATACAAAACGCGGGCGCCTCCACGCCACCCGGCCCCGCGGAAGCCCCCACCCCGGTCCGCCCGGACCGGCCTCAGCCCTCCGTGACCGCCTCCAGCGCCTCGCGCGTCGCCGGTCCGTACACGCCCCACGGGTCCTCGTCGATGTCCATGTACGACTGGAAGTCCGCGACGGCGTCCTCGACCCGCTCGCCGTAGTAGCCGTTCTCGGGACCCTTGTACGCCCAGATCTGCTTCAGCCGACGCTGCAGCTCCGTCACCTCCGGCCCGGAGTCGCCGTGGCTCAGCGTCGGACCGCCGTCGCCGTCCTCCGGGTCCTGGCTCGCCGTCGCCGTGGGCGTGCGGGTCGGCGCGGCCGAGCTCGCGGTGGGCCGCGGCGGCGCGGCCGGCGTGGTCGCCGTGCGGGACGGCGAGGCCGAGGCCGACTTCGTCGGCGACGTCGACGGGGAGGGCGAGGCGGACTCCGTCGCCGACTCCGACACGGACGGCGACGGGGCCTCCGAGACCATGCTCGCCGTCGACGACGTCGCCGTCGTGTCCGGCGCCGCCCGGTCCACCGGCTCCTCGCCGCCGAGGATCCCGGCGGCGAAGGCCGCGGTCCCCGCCACGGCCAGCGCTGCGACCAGCGCGACCAGCACCCCCCGCTTCCGGCCGCCGCGCTCCCGCTCCGGCTCCTCCGCGAACGCGGAGCGGTCGAGCAGCAGAGGCATCGTCAGCTCGGCCGGCGCCTCGTCCGGTACGTCCCCGTGCGGCGGCGGAGGCGTCGGCATGGGGACGGGCGTCGTTTCGGGCATGGGCGCCGGCACCACGACCGGCTGCACGGTCGTGGCCGAAACCTGCCCCCCAGCAGGCTCCTCCGGCGGCAGCGGCACGTGCGCGAAGTCGTCCTCGTCCGGCGTCTCCAGATTCACGTACGGGCGGATCCGCAGCGGCTCGAAGGCCTCCGTGGCCGCACAGGCGCACGTCGGCCCGCCGCCTCCGCCACCCTGCCCCTCCGCAGGTCTTCCGCACTCAGGACATACGTATCCGGCCACTGTGTTCCCTCCCCTTGAACTGCCAGTGATTATGCAGCCCGCGGACGGCGGGGAGCGGCGGGGCCACCGCGTGGCGCGCCCGGAGTTCGGGGCTCAGAGTTCTCTGCCGTACCAGATGTCCATGTACGGGCCCTCGCAGTACGCCGGGATCTCCGCGTACCCGTGCCTCGTGTACAGCGCACGCGCCTCGACCAGGTCCAGGCGCGTGTTCAGGACCGCCCGGTGCGCCCCGAGCGCCCGGGCCGCGTCCTCCAGGCCGCGCAGCAGCAGCGCGGCGCCGCCCGAGCTGCGGTACGGCGGCCGGACGTACACCCGGGTCAGCTCGGCGCGCCCGGCGTCGAGGAGCAGTACCCCGCCGCAGGCCGCCGGTTCGCCGCCGTACCGGCCGACGAGGAACTGACCGGTCGGCGGGACGAGTTGCCCCACGCCGTCGTTCGTCAGGCCCTCGTCGATCTCGGCGGTGGTCGCGGGCCGCTTCCAGTACCGGCTCGCGACCTCGTCGTAGTAGTCCCGGCGCAGCGCGCTCGCGTCCGGCGTGTCGTACGCCTCGGGCGCGAACGCCCAGTCGGTCGTCACGGTCACTTGGGCGCGGCCTGCTGCACGACCTCGAAGGACCACAGCGTCGAACCGGTCGCCGCGGGCTTCGGACGCTCGGCCCCGCCCTCGCCGCCGGACGTGCCCTGGTGGGCGGCCTTCATGGAGCCGTTCATCCAGTTCTGGAAGTCCTCCTCGCTGCGCCAGCGCGTGTACACGAGGTACTGGTCGGTGCCCTCCAGGGGCCGCAGCAGCTCGAACCACTCGAAGCCGTCGGAGCCCTCCACGGCACCGGCCCGGGAGGCGAAGCGCTGCTCCAGGACCTCGCGCTGCTCGGCCGGGACGGTCAGGACGTTGATCTTCACCACGCTGGGCACGGGACACCTCTCAGAAAAGCTCGACCATGTGCCTGCAGTCTCCTACATCCCTCCGTCAAGGCGTGGTGAAGACGGGTCCGCCCGCGGACCACGAGCCGAACCACTGCGCGGCTCCGTACTCCTCGAACCGCTCCACCTCGGTGAACCCGAGCCGCGTCGCGAGGCGCATCGCGCGGCCGTTGGCGGTCTGCGTGCAGAGCACCACCGGCTCGCCGGGCAGCGCGCCGGCGAACCAGCCGAGTACCGCCGTGCAGGCCTCGGTCGCGTACCCGTGTCCCCACGCCTCCGGCAGGAACAGGTAGCCGAGTTCCGCCTCCCCGCCCTCGGGACGGACATGGCCCGGACGCTCCGGGGCGCGTCGGTCGAGCGTGATCATGCCGATCATCGCCCCGTCGCGTTCGGCCACGAAGAGGCCGTGGCGCCGCCCGGGGACCTCGGGCACCGCGCGTTCGAGCTCCTCGCGCGGCCGGGAGCCGCCGACGTGGACGCCCACCTCCGGCGAGGCGAACAGCTCGATGAACGCCGCACGGTCGCGGGCCTCCGACGCGCGGAGCACCAGCCGTTCGGTGCTGATCGGGGCGGGGGGCCAGGGGGCGGGGGAGGGTTCGGTCACGGTCGGCAACGTTATGCCCGATGATGAGCAACAGCCAGGGACGGACTGCTTCTTGGCTTGCTCACGATGCTCAAGCGGCTCACGAGGACCAAGTTGCTCACGATGCTCGGGAAGGCAGGCGGGACATGACCGTTGCGGAGACGGGGCTTCCGGTGGACGCCGTCCGGGCGGTCGCGGCGCGTTGGCTGCCGCGGCTCGGGGACGACGACTTCGTCTGCTCGCCCGCCGGGCTGTGGCTGGCACTCGGCGCGGTCGCCGCCGGTGCGGGCGGGGGCACGGCGAAGGAGCTGGGCGCGCTGCTGGGCGTGCCGGGCGAGGAGGCCGCCGGGGCGGTGACCGGGCTCGGCCGGGCGCTGGGCGCGGGCGGGGCGGTGGCCGTGGCGACCGGGGTGTGGAGCAGGGTGCCGGTGCACGCGGCGTACCGGGAGGCGCTGCCGGAGGTCGGGTTCGGGGCGCTGGAGGGGCAGGAGCCCGTCGACGCGTGGGTGCGGGAGGCGACGGGCGGGCTCATCGAGCGGCTGCCGCTGAGCCTCGGCCCCGGGGCCGCGCTCGTGCTGGTGAACGCGCTCGCCCTGAAGGCCGTCTGGCAGGCGCGGTTCGATCCCGCGCACACACGCCCCGAGCCGTTCACCGACGGGTACGGCGACACCGCCTCCGTACCCACCATGCACCGGCTGCTGCCCGGCTCGTGGGCCTGGCGGGTCGGCGCGGCGACCGTGGTGGACCTGCCCTGCGAGGGCCCCGTACGGGTGCGGCTCGTGCTCGGCGAGGAGCGGGACGGGCCGGAGGTCCTGCCCGCGGCCTGGGCGGAGCCGGAGCGGCGCACCCCGCTCGACGCCGACGGCGTCGAACTCGCGCTGCCGCGCTTCTCCGTCCGCACGACCGTCGACGTGCACGCCCAGCTCGCGGCACTCGGCGTCACCGAGGCGACCGACCCGGAGCGGGCCGACTTCTCGGGCCTGTCCCCGCAGCCCCTGTATGTCTCGGACGCCGCCCAGGAGGCGTATGTGCGGGTCGCCGAGGAGGGCGTGGAGGCGGCGGCCGTGACCGCGGTCGTCATGACCCGCGGCGCGGCGGCCCCCCGGCTCCGCCGGGTCGAACGCGTCGCCTTCGACCGGCCCTTCGGCTTCGCCGTGCTGGACGCCGCCGGCGAACTCCCGATCTTCGCCGGCTGGCGGTCCAGCGCGCCCGGGGGGTGACCAGGCGACCGCGCGGTCAACCGGTGGCCGGGCGCGCCCCGGCAACCCGTGACTAGGCGACCACGCGGGCGATCAGCAGGCCGTCGTAGCCCTTGACGCCGACCGTCTGGACCGCGGTCGCGTCGAGGCGCGGCTCGCGGGCGACCAGGTCGAACATCTCGCGGGTGCCGGTGACGGCCGGGTCGTCCGGGTTCGCCGTGGCGACCTTGCCCTCGCGGACCACGTTGTCCACGACGATCAGGCTGCCGGGACGGGAGAGCTTCAGGGCCCAGGACACGTAGTGCGGGTTGTTGACCTTGTCCGCGTCGATGAACGTGAGGTCGAACGGGCCCACGCCCTCCGCCTCCAGCTGCGGCAGGGTGTCCAGGGCCGCGCCGGTCCGGACCTCGACGACCTTGTCCAGACCGGCCCGCGCGATATTGGCGCGGGCCACGTCGGCGTTGCCCGGGTTGTACTCGAGGCTGATCAGCCGGCCGTCCGCGGGCAGCGCCCGGGCCAGCCAGATGGTGCTGTACCCGCCCAGGGTGCCGATCTCCAGGATGTTCCGCGCGCCCAGCGTCGCGGCCAGGAGGTTCAGCAGCTTGCCCTGGTTGGGCGCCACCGCGATCTCGGGCAGCCCGGCCGCCGTGCTGTCGGCCAGCGCGGCGGTCAGGGCCTCGTCGGCGGGGGCGAGACGATCGGTCAAGTATCCGTCTACGGCAGTCCATTGATCTTGGGTCATGCCGTCGAACGTACCTCAGCGCTCCGTCGCCGCACCCGTACCGCCACGACCGCTCCGGCCGCCGCCGCGGCAAGTACGCCGCCCACCGTGAGCAGCCAGACCGGGATGTCGTCACCGACGGTCATCAGACGGTCCGTGTAGTACACCTCGCGGTACGGGGTGTCGGTGTCGGCCACGCGCAGCAGGTGGTCGCTGTTGATCCGCGAGGGCGTCGGGAACCTGTGGGTGATCTCCGTCAGGTACGCCGGCTTGTTGTCCGTGAGCGCCGCCACCGGGCCCTCCGGGGTCGTGATCCGGCCGGCGAAGGCCACCTCCGGCGTGTCGCCGCCCAGGTCCGACTGCGGCTCCATGCGGTGGTCGGCGAGGACGAAGAGCCGCAGCGACTGCGGGGTCTTGGCGAGCTTGGACAGCCGCATCGGGTAGACGAGTTCGTGCGTGGCGAAGCGGATCTTCAGCGGGTCGAGCTCGCCGGACAGCTTCTTGCCCTGCTCCTCGGGAGCGAGCTTGACCGCGACGTACTCCCACTTCAGCGCGACGTACGGGCGGAGCGCGTCCCTCAGTCCGTCGGAGAGTTCGAAACCGTTCTTCTTCAGCCAGTCGCTCAGCGCCGTGGGGTCGGTCGCGGTCAGCCGCGCCACGTCGAACGGGCCGAGGCGTTCCTGCCCCACCACGCCGACGCCCCCGTCGGTCGCGCCGGGCAGGGGGGCCGCCGCGCCCGCGCCGTCGACGTCCGCGAACGGCCAGTCGCCGCCCCGCGGCCAGAAGTAGTACCGGTCCTTCTCCTCGGGCCTGGTCAGCCACTCCAGGTCGTCGAAGAGCCGCGGATCGCCGAGCTCCACGTCCGCCCGGGAGGGCACCGGCATGATCCACGCGGCCCGTTCGGCGTCGCCCTGCACGGTGAAGCGCATGACGATCTGCTCGGTACGGCCGTTGAAACGTACCGCCGAGGTCTCCTGGTCCACGCCGATCCGCTGGTTGCGGTCGGGCACCATGGCGCCGCAGCCGCAGGCGTACGCCGGAGAGATCAGCGAGCCGAGCTGCAGCGCCAGGATGGCGAACACCAGGGTGAGGATTCTTTGTCTGCCCCGCATCATGGGGTGTGAGACTACCGATCGGAGCAATCGGTTCCGGCCACGGGCGGTCCGAATCGATCAGGCCGTCGGATCGGACATCGATCAAGTCGTCGGGATGCGGACCTGGAGCTCCTTGATCCCGTTGAGCCAGGCCGCGCGCAGCCGGCGCGGCTCGCCCGCCAGGGCCAGGTCCGGCAGTTCGTCGGCGAGGGCGTTGAAGATCAGCTCGATCTCGTGGATCGCCAGCGACTTGCCGAGGCAGAAGTGCGGTCCGCCGCCGCCGAACCCGAGGTGCGGGTTGGGGTCGCGGGTGATGTCGAAGACCTCGGGGTTCTCGAAGACCTCGGGGTCGTTGTTGGCGGAGGAGTAGAACAGGCCGACCCGGTCCCCTTGTCCGATCTTCTGCCCGCCGAGCTCGGTGTCCTGGGTCGCGGTGCGCTGGAAGGAGACCACGGGCGTGGCCCAGCGGACGATCTCCTCGGCGGCGGTGGCCGGCCGGTCCCGCTTGAACAGTTCCCACTGGTCGGGGTGGGTGAGGAAGGCGTGCATGCCGTGGCTGATGGCGTTGCGCGTGGTCTCGTTCCCGGCCACCGCGAGGAGCAGCACGAAGAAGCCGAACTCGTCGGTGGAGAGGTTGCCCTGGCCCTCCGCGGCGACCAGCTGGGTCACGATGTCCTTCGCCGGGCACTCCTTGCGCGCCGCTGCCATGTTCATCGCGTAGCCGATGAGCTCCATGGCGGCCTCGGCGCCGATCTCCTCGGTGATCGCGTACTCGGGGTCGTCGTAGGCGATCATCTTGTTCGACCAGTCGAAGATCCGTGAGCGGTCCTCCTGGGGGACGCCGATGAGCTCGGCGATGGCCTGGAGCGGGAGTTCCACGGCGACCCGGGTGACGAAGTCGAAGGAGCCGTCGGCCGCCGCGTTTCGCTTCGCCTCGGCGACGATCGTGCGGGCGCGTTCGCGCAGGGTCGCCTCCAGGGTGCGGATCGCCCGGGGGGTGAAGCCGCGCTGGATGATCTGGCGGACGCGGGTGTGCTCGGGCGGGTCCATGTTGAGCATGATCAGCCGCTGGGCCTCGATCTGGTCGCGGTTGATGTGCTCGTTGAAGCGGATGACCGCGGTGTTCTCGGTGGAGGAGAACAACTCGGGGTGGGTGGAGACGTACTTGACGTCGGAGTGCCGGGTGACGGCCCAGTACCCCTCGTCGTCGAAGCCGGTGATCCCGCGCGGCTGCGGGCACCACCAGACGGGCGCGGTCTGCCGCAGGGTCGCGAACTCCGGGAAGGGGACACGGCTCTGGAGCAGGTCGGGGTCGGTGGCGTCGAACCCTTCGGGGAGGTGGGGGCAGAGCATCGCGGGCACCCTCCATGTCTGATGGCCCGTCAGAAGTTTCGGGAAAGGTAGTAACGAGTTCTACAAGTCGCAAGGGCAACGGCGGGAACTGTTGCGGGAGGCGGGGGCGGGGTGAGGCGAACTGGTGTGCGCCGGTGCGGATCTATGCGCGTTGCTGCACGTCGGGCCGTGCAAGGGTTGTGCACGACCCTTGCGTACCCGGGGTAGCAGTCATAAGACTGCTCGGAGAACTAGAACACGTACTAGTTCCTCGGTGGGGCGCCGGGACGCCCGCCGGAGCGCACGGAACCGCATGCGAGTGCGAGGAGAGGACGAGCTCATGGCCGCGGAACCCGTCATCGTCGAAGCCGTACGCACCCCCATCGGCAAGCGCGGAGGCGCGCTCGCCAATCTGCACCCCGCCTACCTCCTGGGCGAGACCTACCGTGAACTCCTCGGCCGCACCGCCATCCAGCCCGACTGCGTCGAGCAGATCGTCGGCGGCACGGTCACCCACGCCGGTGAGCAGTCCATGAACCCGGCGCGCAACGCGTGGCTCGCGATGGGGCTGCCGTACGAGACCGCCGCCACGACCGTCGACTGCCAGTGCGGCTCCTCGCAGCAGGCGAGCCACATGGTCGCGAACATGATCGCGGCGGGGGTGGTGGACGTCGGTATCTCGTGCGGCGTCGAGGCGATGTCGCGGGTGCCGCTGGGTTCCGGTTCCAAGCACGGGCCGGGCAAGCCGTTCCCCGACGAGTGGAACGTGGACCTGCCCAACCAGTTCGAGGCCGCCGAGCGCATCGCCCGCCGGCGCGGCCTCACGCGCGAGCGCGTCGACTCGCTCGGGCTGCTCTCCCAGGAGCGGGCGGCGATCGCCTGGTCCGAGGAGCGCTTCAAGCGGGAGACCTTCGCGGTGCAGGTCCCGACCACGGAGGAGGAGCAGGCCGCCGGGCAGGGCATGTGGCGGCTCGTCGACCGGGACGAGGGGCTGCGGGACACCTCGATGGAGGCGCTGGCGGGCCTGAAGCCGGTCATGCCGACCGCGGTGCACACGGCGGGCAACTCCTCGCAGATCTCCGACGGCGCGTCCGCGATCCTGTGGGCCTCCAAGCGGATGGCCCGCGCGCTGAAACTGAGGCCGCGCGCCCGGATCGTCGCCCAGGCGCTGGTCGGCGCGGACCCGCACTACCACCTGGACGGCCCGATCGACGCGACGCGGGCGGTGCTGGGCAAGGCGGGGATGTCACTGCGGGACATCGACCTGGTGGAGATCAACGAGGCGTTCGCCTCGGTGGTGCTGAGCTGGGCGCAGGAGTTCGCCGCGGACCTGGACGGCCTGGAGAAGGTCAACGTCAACGGCGGTGCGATCGCGCTGGGGCACCCGGTCGGCGCGACCGGGGCGCGGCTGATCACGACGGCGCTGCACGAGCTGGAGCGGCGGGACAAGGAATTCGCGCTGATCACGATGTGCGCGGGCGGGGCGCTGGCGACGGGCACCATCATCCAGCGGCTGTAGGGGCCGGGACCGGGTACGCCGCAGGCCCCGCCTCCTTCGAAAGGAGGCGGGGCCTTGCGGTCGCGTCGTGGGGCCGGGAGCCGGGGCTCTTAGTACCAGCCGTTGGCCTGCCAGAACGCCCAGGCGCCGTTCGGGGAGCCGTAGCGCTCGTTCATGTAGTTCAGGCCCCACTTGATCTGGGTGGCCGGGTTCGTCTTCCAGTCGGAGCCCGCCGAGGCCATCTTGTTGGCCGGCAGGGCCTGGACCAGGCCGTACGCGCCGCTGGAGGCGTTGGTGGCCTTGGGGTTCCAACCCGACTCGTGCTCCACGATCTTGCTGAAGGACGCGAACTGAGCGGCCGGGACGATCTGCTTGGCGATCGCCTTCGCGTCGGTGGGAGCGGCGGAAGCCGAGGCCGTCGTACCGAGGACCGCACCCGAGGCGCTCAGCAGCACGGCTGCGGAGACGGCGAGGGTCTTCTTGCGGGAAGCGGCACGGGTGGCGATGGAGCGGAACAAAGCGCGACCTAACGTCGGGGACAAGGGCTGTCGCCAGGCGTTTCAGGCAAGCCGGAACCAGAGCCCGGAGCTCCGGGAACTGGAGGAAGTGGCCTGTCCGAGGCGCTGCGCTGGAGTGCGCTGCTGCCCGGCGACGACTCCAGAGAAGCAGGGTCGGGAAGGGCTGGCAACGACCCCCGTGTACGAGGCGGGTTCGGAGGTGGGGGGTGGGGGAGGCGTGCCGAAATGTCGGTAATGAGGGTGGCTGGGCCGGTGATGTCGGGGTCTGGCGCGGTCTGGGCGGGGTCTGTCGAAGGGGGCCGCGGCCTACTACTCCGGGTCGAATGTGACCTGGGTCCTGTGGGGCGCCTCACCGTGCGGGGAGGGTTCGGGGGCCTCGAATGTGACCTGGGCCTCGAAGTTCGCGCGTCGGGTGGCCCGGCGGAGGGCCTTCAGGAGGGGTCCGCCGACCGTGAGGGTGAGGACGGCGGTGAGGGTGGCGCGGCCGAGGTCCCAGCCGAGGGAGGTCGTCACGTAGTAGACCGCGAAGCGCAGCAGGTTCTCGTGGACCGGGGCACCGGGCTCGAAGGACGCGCCCGAGCCCAGGCCGGTCACGATGGGCCAGCCCTGGAGGTTCATGACCGCGCCGTACGCGAACGAGGCGAGGAAGCCGTAGGCGGCGAGGAGGGGGAGCTCGGTGCGGGCGCGGCCGGGCGTGCGGGAGCGGGGCAGGAGGCCCGCGCCCATGGCGAACCAGGCCATGGAGAGCATCTGGAACGGCATCCAGGGACCGACACCGCCGGTGAGCAGGGCGGACGCGAACATCGTGACCGAGCCGAGGACGAAGCCGAAGCCGGGGCCGAGGACGCGGCCGCTGAGCACCATGAGGAAGAACATCGGCTCCAGGCCGGCCGTGCCCGCGCCCAGGGGGCGCAGCGCGGCGCCCACCGCGGCGAGTACGCCCAGCATGGCGACGGCCTTGGCGTCCATGCCGGACTCGGAGACCGTCGCGATGACGACGGCGACGAGGAGCGGGAGCAGGGCGGCGAAGAGCCACGGGGCGTCGGCGGCGTGATCGGTGACGGCGGAGTCGGCGTCGGCGAGGAGGGGCCAGCCGAAGGCCATGAGGCCGAGGACGGAGATCAGGCCGATGGCGGCGGAGGCGCGGGGGCCGAGCCGCAGAGGGTTACCGGTCGTGCTCACCCTTCCAGTGCCTCCCTGACCTGGGCCACGGTGAGCCAGGGCTCCGGGGCGAGGATCTTGGCGACCTGCGGGGCGAAGGCGGGGGAGGAGACCACGACCTCGGCGGTCGGGCCGTCGGCGACGACCTCGCCCCCGGCGAGGATCACCACGCGGTGGGCGAGCTCGGCGGCGAGCTCCACGTCGTGCGTGGCGAGCACGATGGCGTGGCCGTCGGCGGCGAGGCCGCGCAGGACCTCGACCAGGCGGGCCTTGGCGGCGTAGTCGAGACCGCGGGTCGGCTCGTCGAGGAGCAGGAGTGGGGGCCGGGCGGTCAGGACGACGGCGAGCGCGAGGGCGAGGCGCTGGCCCTCGGACAGGTCGCGGGGGTGGATGTCGTCGGCGACGCCGGGGAGCAGGGCGGTGACGAGGGCGCGGCAGGTACCGGGGGCGGCGGCCGCGTCGGAGTCGGCGGCGGCGCACTCGGCTTCGACGGTGTCCGCGTAGAGGAGGTCGCGGGGGTCCTGGGGGACGAGGCCCACGTGGCGGATCAGCTCGCGGGGGTCACTGCGGTGGGGGGTGTGACCTGCGACGACGACCTCGCCGGAGGTCGGCACGACCATGCCGACGAGGCTCCCGAGCAGGGTCGACTTGCCGGCGCCGTTGCGCCCCATGAGCGCGACGGTCTCACCGGCCCGCACGGCCAGGTCGACGCGCCGCAGCGCCTCGACGCGGCCACGGCGGACGTCGAGCCGCCGGACGTCGACGAGCGCGGCGTGGGGCGTGGCGGATTCGGTCGGCCGCGGTCGCCGCCGCCGGAACGCGAGAAGTCCCCCACCCCACCCCCTCCCGAAACCCTGCCGGGGGCTGGGGGCGGCGGGGGTACGGGCTGCGCCCGTGACCTCGGGCACGTGCGTGCCCACGTGCGCGGGCGTGGCCTGCGGCCCGCCGGCCACGCCCGCGCCTGCGGGCTGCTGCGGCGGCGCCGCGGTCGCGGTCCGGGGCGGAGCCCCGGTTCGGGAAGGGGCGGGGTGGGGGAGACGCCCCGCAGGGGCCGTCCGGCTTGCCAGCCTCTCCCGGAGCTGCCCCGCTCGGCGGCGGGCGTTGCGGACGGTCAAGGGGAGCGGGTGCCAGTCGGCCAGGTGGGAGAGGGCTACGACCGGGGGGTGGACGGGGGAGATCGTCATGATCTCTTCCGGGGGGCCCAGGCGGGCGGGTTCGGCTCCGCCCGTCAGGAGGAGGACCTGGTCCGCGTACTGGATCACGCGTTCCAGGCGGTGCTCGGCCATCAGGACCGTCGTGCCCAGGTCGTGCACCAGGCGCTGCAGGACCGCGAGGACCTCCTCCGCCGCCGCAGGGTCCAGCGCGGACGTCGGTTCGTCCAGGACCAGGACCTTCGGGTGCGTCGTCAGGACCGAGCCGATCGCCACCCGCTGCTGCTGGCCGCCCGAGAGGGTGGCGATCGGGCGGTTGCGGAGGTCCGCGAGGCCCAGCAGGTCCAGGGTCTCCTCCACCCTGCGACGCATCACCGCAGGCGCCAGGCCCAGGCTCTCCATGCCGTACGCCAGCTCGTCCTCGACCGTGTCCGTGACGAAGTGCGCCCGCGGGTCCTGGCCCACCGTGCCCACCACGTCCGCCAGCTCCCGCGGCTTGTGCGTGCGGGTGTCCCGGCCCGCCACCGTCACCCGGCCCGTCAGCGTGCCGCCGGTGAAGTGGGGGACCAGGCCCGAGACCGTGCCCAGCAGGGTCGATTTGCCGGTGCCCGACTCGCCCACCAGGAGGACCAGTTCGCCCTCCGGGATCGTCAGGTTCAGAGCCGTCAGGGTCGGAGCCGGTGCCGCCTCGTACCTCACCGACACGTTCTCGAAGTTGATCATGTGTTCTCCTTCGGGACCGGCGCCAGCCATGCCGGTGCCAAGCCCATCAGCACCGCCGCCGCCGGCCACACCGGCAGCTCCGGTGCCACCAGCGGAACGACCCCGGGGTGCAGCGCCTCGTACGCCGAGCCGTTCGCCGCGATCATCGCCACGGCCACCGCCACGCCCGACCCCGCGACCAGCCACGCCCGCACCCCCCACCGGTCCGGCCGGTACCGGGTGCGCGCCGCGCGCCGGCCGCCCAGCCGCAGGCCCGCGACCGCCGCCGCGAGGCCCACGCCGAGCAGCGGCAGCCCGTAGCCCGCGCCCTGTGCCGCCAGCAGGCCGTACGTCCCCGCGCACACCCCGAGCAGCCCGCCCAGCGTCAGCACGTTCGTCGTCCGCCGGACCCCGTCCGGCACCCGCGCCGTACGGCCGTACCCCCGCGCGTCCATCGACGCCGCCACCGCGATCGACCGCTCCAGCGCGCCCTCGAGCACCGGCAGCCCGATCTGCAGCACCGCCCGCACGCCCCCCGTCGGCCGGCCCCGCAGCCGTCGCGCCGTCCGCAGCCGCGCCACGTCCGCCACCATGTTCGGCGCGAACGTCATCGCCACCACCACCGCGACCCCCGCCTCGTACAGCGCCCCCGGCAGCGACTTCAGCAGCCGCGCCGGGTTCGCCAGCGCGTTCGCCGCGCCCACGCAGATCAGCAGTGCCGCCAGCTTCGCGCCCTCGTAGAGGGAGAAGACCAATTCCTCGACCGTCACCCGTCCCCCCAGCCGAACCCCCTGCGCCCACTCGGGGAGGGGGAGTTCGGGGAGGGTCAGAAGTGTCGTCGTGCCCGGCACGGAGCTGCCCAGGACCAGCGTGAACAGCGTCCGTACCGCCACCACGAACAACGCCAGCTTCACGAACGCCCCGTACGACCGCGCCCACGGTGCGTCCGTGCGCCGCGCCGCCACCACGTAGCCGGCCACTCCGACGATCAGTCCGAGCAGCAGCGGGTTCGTCGTGCGCGAGGCGGCCGTCGCCAGACCCAGCGCCCACAGCCACCACGCCCCGGCGTGCAGGGCGTTGGAGCGGGTCGCCTCGGGGGCGGTCAGGGAGCGCACGAGGGGAGCGCGGTCAGCCGTCGCGCCGGCGCCGGCGGCTCGTCTGCCACCAGCCCGCCGCGCCCAGGGCCACGACCGCCGCCACGCCCGCGACGAGCCCCAGCGACGGCCCGCCGCCCGACCCCTCGGAAGCGGAAGCAGAAGCCGAATCCGAAGCCGAGTCAGGCTTCGGCTTCGCCTCCGCCGCGCCCTCCTTCGACACGTCCACCTGCTCGCCGCAGCCGGTCCCCGGGTACCCCGAGATCCCGCACAGCAGCGCCTCGCTGTTGTACCGCAGCGGCTTCGCCACCGCCGCCAGCGCCTCCGCGCTCGTGCCGTCCGTGCCGATCTGCGCGCAGGCCGCGCGCTGCTGCGGCGGGGTCTCGCCCGCCGGGGCGTGCTCGGGCGTGCCGAAGTCGACGACGACCGCGACACGCTTCGTGCCCGCCTTCGCCGGCGTGTCCGCGCAGATCTTCGCGAAGTCGGGGGCCGTACGCGGCTTCGCCGAGTCCGACGAGTCGGCGCTGACCGCGAAGCGGAAGCCGTTGACCGCGCCGTCCGCGGGGCGCGCGGTCGCCGGGCCCTGCGTGGCGTACGTCCACGCGCCCGCGGCGCTCTCCCAGAACGACCAGTAGCGGTAACCGGCCGCCTGAGCGGGCGAGGCGGCGCAGAACAGGGTCAGGAGCAGTGCGGCCACCACACCGCTGGCGTAACCGCGCCTCACTTCTTGCGACCGCTCAGCAGGAAGCCGATCCCGACGCCGACGACCGTGCCGATGCCGATGATCCACCACACGTTGAACGAGCTCTCGTCCTCCGCGTGGTTCCCGGTCGTCTCCGGGCCCTGCGGCGCCGGGCCGGTCGCGTTCAGCGCCTCGACCAGGTCCGTGTGGCCGAACTTGTGCGGGTCCGCGCCCATCGCCTTCGCGGCGAAGATGAGCTGCGCGTACGCGGCCGGGCCGCTGGTCTTTGCCCAGGCCGGGGCGTTCTGCTCCAGCCAGGCCAGGGCGCCCGCCGCCTCCTTGGTGTGGCCGGACGCGCCAAGCGCGACGACCGCGTCCGCGGTGTTGCCGAAGTCCGGCTGCGGCGTCGTGTCCGCCGCGCCGGGCATCGGCGGGGCGTTGAGGTGACCGGTCTTGGCGAGCGCGGCCGCCAGGTACGAGGCGCCGTTCAGCGCGGCCCGGTCCACGGTCTGCGGGGTCTTGTCCTCGCAGCTCGGGTTCTGCTGCGGCTTCACGTTGCCCGCGAGGATGCCCTTGCCGAGACCGGCGAGCGCGGCGGCGGCCGTCGCGTCGGCGTTCGCGTACAGCTTGCCGGTCTTGTCCGGCTGGTACGCGAACGCGCCCGGGCCGGACGTGTCGGCGCACGGGATCGCGAAGCCGAGCAGCGCGTCGTACGGGGTCTTGCCGGTCTTCGACGTCACGTCGCCCGGCTTCTCGCCGACCGCGGCGAACGCGCCGACGACGATCGAGGTGGAGTTGGCGTCGCTCGGGCTGCCGGGGCTGTAGCCCCAGCCGCCGTCCGCGTTCTGCACGCCCTTCAGCCAGTTCACGGCCGACTTGAACGCGACGGTCACCGGGTCGCTCGGCTTGCCCTTGACCGCCGGCTGCCGCTCGGTGCCGGCCAGGGCCTGGAGCGCGACGGCGGTCGCGTTGGTGTCCAGGAGCGTCTTCGGGTCGCAGGTCTTCGACGGGTCCGGGCGGTACGAGGCGAACGCGCCGCTGTCGCACTGCTGGGCCATCAGCCAGTCGACGGCAGGGCGGGCGGGCTCGATGCCGACCGAGTGCTGGGCGATGAAGGCGAGCGACTGCCGCCAGACACCGTCGTACGTGGGGTCGCCCGTGCCGTACAGGCCCTTCGGGAGGGCCGGGGACGGAGCGGGCGAGGGCGCGGCGGCCGCGACGGGGGCGGCGAGCCCGGCGCCCGCGGTGCAGAGCACGGCGGTGGCGGCGAGCGCCGCGGCGGCGCGGCGGACGGTGGTCATGCGGGCGGGGGCCTCTCCCTGCGGGGGGCCGGGCGCCGGCACGTTTCGGGCACCAGGCTCGGCTCCGTACTCCTCGACGGTGCCGGCGGTCACGTCCCGGACGGGGCATTCCGACTCGCCGCCCCTGGGGCGGCTCACGGATCGGGGTCTCCCCTGCTCGAGCGAAGTCGAGAGCTTGGGGAAGGGTCAGTGCCGGACTTGCACCGGCTTCCCCCCGTTCGGGCATGAGGACGACTCGCACACTCTACCGGCAGGTACTCCGCCCGCAGCGGGGGTGCGAGCGGCCTCACACCGGCCCCTGGCGCGCCCGTGCCGGGGCGCCGCCGCTGTGCCATGCTGACTGCCTGTCCGGACACGAGGGCGGCGGACGATCCTGGGACGGGGTGCGAGGTGCGGCAGGCGTTGACCGGGGACGACCCGGGCCGCGGCGCGTCCGGCAGCTCCGAGGACGCCGTCCGTGCCCTCCGCTCCGGTATGGGGCAGCCGCTGCACGGGCTGTGGTTCCTCGTGCCGATGCTCGCCTATCTCCTCGGCGGGGTGCAGCTCATGGACTGGGCCGAGCACTGGCCGGACCCGGTCGACCAGAAGGGCGGGCTGTACCGCTGGGCCCTCGGCGAATCGTGGCGGCTCCCGGCGACGCTGCTGCTCGTCGCGGCGCTGGCCTGGCTCCAGTGGTACCGCGGACGGCTGTCGACCGCGTCCGTGGTGCGGACGCGGCTGTGGTCGGCGGCGGTCGGGGTGTACTGGATCGGGCTCTGCGCCGCGCTCGTGCTGCACGTGATCTGGTTCTGGGCCGTGTACCAGGGCATCGACCACGGCAGGACCGCCGGCGAACCCGTCCTCACCTGGCTCACCGTCCCCGTGCTGCTCCTCGGCGTCGGCGTCGTCCCGGTCGTCACCACCGCGTCCGCGATCCGCATCGTCAAGGCCTGAACCGTCGAGGCCCGGCCTCACACCGCCCGGTACGCCACCGGCTCCGTCCCCGGCACCGCCTCCGCGCGGCCGAGTTTCACCAGGCGGCGCAGGTGCGCCTCGGCCTCGCTGACCGCGATGTTCCGGGAGCCGTACGGGATCTGCTCCCAGGGCCGGTTCCATTCCATCCGCACGGCCAGCTGCCAGGGTGTCAACGGTGTCGCCAGCAGCCCCAGCAGTCCGGTCAGCCGCTCCTCGTGGTGGTCGAGCAGTTCCCGCACCCGTCCGCCGGCGTCGGTGAAGGCGTGCTGGTGGGCGGGGAGCACCTCCGCGACGCCCAGCCGGCCGATCCGCTCCAGCGAGTCGAGATAGTCCCCGAGGGGATCGGTGACTGTGGCGTCGTCGGGGTCCTCGTACAGGCCGATGTGCGGCGTGATCCCCGGCAGCAGGTGGTCGCCCGAGAACAGGCGGCCGTGTCCCGGGAGTTGCGCCGGGTGCTCCTCCTCCAGGTGCAGGCAGACATGGCCGGGCGTGTGCCCGGGGGTCCAGATGCCGCGCAGGCGGCGGCCGGCGAGGTCGAGGAGTTCGCCGGGGACGATCTCGCGGTCGGGGAGCGCGGAGGAGAGCCCGGGCAGTGTCCGCAGCCGCCCGGACGCGCGGGCGGCCCGGAGCGGCGCGGTGTGCTCGTCGGGCGCGCCGACGGCGGAGAGCTTGTGCGCGAGGTAGTCCAGCCAGGTGCCGGGCTCCGCCTCCCGGGTGCGCCGGACGACCGCCGCGTCCGCCGCGTGCATCGCGATCCACGCGCCCGACTCCTCGCGGACGCGCTCGGACAGGCCGTGGTGGTCGGGGTGGTGGTGGGTGATGACGACGCCGTGCACGTCCGCGACGGACGTGCCGAGCGCCGCGAGCCCGCCGCTCAGCTCGTCCCAGGAGGCGGGGTCGTCCCAGCCGGTGTCGATGAGCACCGGCCCGCGATCGGTGTCGAGGACGTGCACGAGCGTGTGCCCGAGGGGGTTGTCCGGGATCGGCACCCGGATTCCCCAGACCCCGCCGCCGTGTTCGGTCACCTGCGGACCGACCGTCGTCGCCATGAGCGCCCTCGTCTCTCCCTGACTCCCTGACCTACCGAGTCCCCGAGTCCCCGACGGGACCCGCCCGTCGAGCCGTCGGGCCACTATAACGAGCCAAGCTGACGGATCGTCAGGGTGTGGTTCCTCACGTTTCCCCGGCCGAAACTCGGTGGCCGCCCCCGCCCGCCGACGCCAGACTCCCCGCGTGACGCTTCACGAGAACGAGATCCCCGCCGACGCGACCCTCGTCCGCTCCCTCCTCACGCAACAGCGGCCCGAGTGGTCCGAGTTGCCGCTGTCCCCGGCCGGGGCCGGGACCGACAACACCATGTACCGACTCGGCGACGAGCTGCTCGTCCGGCTGCCGCGGACCCCTGACAACGGGCGCTCTCTGCGCAAGGAGCGGGAGTGGCTGCCGCGCCTCGCGCCCCTGCTGCGCGTGACCGTGCCCGAGCCCGTGCACGCGGGGACGCCGACCGCGGAGTTCCCCGCCCCGTGGTCGGTCTACCGCTGGATCGACGGCGCCGAGGCCGGCCCGGACACGGTCCGGGACTGGGCGGCCTTCGGGGCCGATCTCGCCGCGGCCGTACGGGACCTGCACCGCGCCGACCTGATGGGCGCGGAGCGCTCGGAAGGGAGTGGCCTCGACTGGTACCGGGGCGGGGGCCCTGGCCCCGTGCGACCGGTGGGTCGCCCCGGCCATCGACGACTGCCGGGCGCTCGTGGGCGACGAGTTCGACGTCGACGCCCTCGCGGACATGTGGCGCGCCGGGCTCGAGCTGCCCGAGCCCGCCGGGCCGCACGGCTGGCTGCACGGCGACCTCAAGCCGACCAACCTGCTGGTCCGGGACGGCAGGCTGCACGCGCTCATCGACTTCGGCGGGCTGTCGGTCGGCCACCCCGACGCCGAGCACGCCACCGTCTGGGACCTGCCCGCCGCCGCCCGCCACGCCTACCGAGACGCCCTCGACCTCGACGAGGCGACCTGGACCCGCGCGCGGGCCTGGGCGGTCGCGGTGGCGGCGAGCGGCATCTCGTACTACCGGGACACCTTCCCGGCCTTCGTCGCGGAGTGCCGCGCCCGGCTCCGGAACATCGTCGCCGACGCCGCGGAGCACTGAACGCGGGGCCGGAGGGGCCGAACCGGTACCTCCTTCCCGGGCATTGCCCCTCATAACTAGAACTGATATCAGTTCTGAAACAGCGTCAGAACCGGGCGGGTTCACGGGAGGCAATCGGCCATGACCGAGCTTGTGGAGCACGGAAAGCTGTTCATCGGCGGGGAGTTGACCGACCCCCTCGGCGCCGGCGTCATCGACGTGGTCTCGCCCCACACCGAGCAGGTCATCGGGCGGGTGCCGCACGCCTCCGAGGCGGACGTCGACCGGGCCGTCGCCGCCGCGCGCCGGGCGTTCGACGAGGGGCCCTGGC
This sequence comes from Streptomyces solicamelliae, assembly GCF_045348655.1. Classification (NCBI taxonomy): domain Bacteria; kingdom Bacillati; phylum Actinomycetota; class Actinomycetes; order Kitasatosporales; family Streptomycetaceae; genus Streptomyces; species Streptomyces solicamelliae. The sequence goes on along the minus strand of NZ_CP160404.1, from coordinate 2,039,535 downwards.
CGCGGATGACGCTGGAGGAGCGGATCGAGGTCGTCGGCCGGATCAAGGACGCCGTCGCCGTGCGGCACGAGGAGATCGCCCGGTCCGTCTCCGCCCAGAACGGCTCCCCCTACTCCTGGAGCGTCCTCGCCCAGGCCCTCGGCGCGATGATGGTCTGGGACGCGGCGATCACCGTGGCGCGTGAGTTCCCGTACGAGTCGCGGCGCTCCGGTGTCCTCGGGCCGCTCCTGGTACGGCGCGAGCCGGTCGGCGTGGTCGCGGCCGTGGTGCCGTGGAACGTGCCGCAGTTCACCGCCGCCGCCAAGCTCGGACCGGCGCTGCTCGCGGGCTGCACGGTGGTCCTCAAGCCGTCGCCGGAGTCGCCGCTCGACTCGTACATCCTCGCCGACATCGCGGCCGAGGCCGGGCTGCCGGAGGGCGTGCTCTCGATCCTGCCCGCCGACCGGGAGGTCAGCGAGTACCTCGTCGGGCACCCCGGCGTCGACAAGGTCTCCTTCACCGGCTCCGTCGCCGCCGGCAAGCGCGTCATGGAGGTCGCCTCGCGCAACCTCACCCGCGTCACCCTCGAACTCGGCGGCAAGTCCGCCGCGGTCGTGCTGCCGGACGCCGACGCGGCGACCGCCGTCGCCGGCATCGTCCCGGCGGCCTGGATGAACAACGGTCAGGCGTGCGTGGCCCAGACCCGCATCCTCGTCCCGCAGGGCCGGTACGACGAGTTCGCCGACGCGTTCGCGGCGGCGGCCGGCGCGCTGGTCGTCGGCGATCCGCTCGACCCGGCCACACAGGTCGGACCGCTGGTCGCGCGGCGCCAGCAGCAGCGGTCGCTCGACTACATCCGCATCGGGCAGGAGGAGGGTGCGAAGGTGCTCGCCGGTGGCGGCCGGCCCGCCGGGCTCGACCGCGGCTGGTACGTCGAGCCCACCCTCCTCGGCGGCGTCGACAACTCCATGCGCGTCGCCCGCGAGGAGATCTTCGGCCCGGTCATCTGTCTCCTGCCGTACCGGGACGAGGCCGAGGCCCGGCGCATCGCGAACGACTCCGACTACGGCCTGAGCGGCAGCGTGTGGACCGGGGACGTCGAGCGCGGCGTCGACTTCGCCCGCGGGGTCCGCACCGGCACGTTCAACGTGAACACCTTCAGCCTCGACATGCTCGGCCCCTTCGGCGGCTACAAGAACTCCGGCCTGGGCCGCGAGTTCGGCCCCGAGGGCCTCGGCGAGTACCTGGAGCACAAGATGATCCACCTGCCCGCCGGGTACGAAGGGCCGGAGGGCGCGTGATGGGGGACCGCTGGCACGTGGAGGTCGACCGGCGGGTCTGCATCGGCTCGGCCATGTGCGTCAACCACGCCCCCGACGGCTTCCGTCTCGACGCCGCCCGCCAGTCCCACCCGCAGGCGGCCGAGTCCGACGCGGACGAGAAGGTCCTCGCGGCGGCGGAGGGCTGCCCGGTCGAGGCGATCGCCATCACGCTGCTGGGCGGCGGGGAACCGGTGCAGGTCTTCCCTCCGGAGGACTGAGCACGGAGGCCGGTAGCGGCCCTGCGGCCTCCTCAGCCGCGGGGCTCCGGCTCCCGGGCCGTCAGGTCGATGAGGCGGCAGACCGTCTCGATGTCTATCTTCACCTGGGCGATCGACGCCCGGCCGGAGAGCCAGGTGATCAGGGCCGAGTGCCAGGTGTGCTCGATCACGCGGACCGCCGACAGCTGCTGCGGCGTCGGGTTCTCCAGGCCCATCGCGTCCAGGATGATCGCGGTCGTCTGCCGCGAGACCGTGTCCACCTCGGGGCTCACGCTGCGGTCCGCGAACGTCAGGGCCCTGACCATCGCGTCCGCCAGGTGGGGCTCGCGCTGCAGGGCGCGGAAGGCGCGCATCAGGGTCTCGGCGACCCGCCGGGCCGCGTCGTCGCCGGCCGGGGGCCGCTTGCGCAGCGTGGTGTGCAGACCCTCCAGCTGGTCCTGCATCGTCGCGACCAGCAGATGGATCTTGGAAGGGAAGTAGCGGTACAGCGTGCCGAGCGCCACCCCGGCCGCCTCGGCGACCTCACGCATCTGTACGGCGTCGAAACCGCCCCGGCTCGCCAGCTGGGCGCTGGCATGGAGGATGCGGCGGCGGCGGGCCTCCTGGCGTTCCGTCAGGGGAGGCGACGCAGGTCTGTCTTCCGCGGTCATGGGTCCCGTTCCGTGGCGTAGGTTCGCGCCAGTATGGCGGCGCTCGCGCCGTGGCGCGAATCACCTGCTCCGGCTCTCACAGGGGAGCTACCTGCCGGTAGATTCGATGCTCCTTGAACGATCAAGAACGATCAAGTCTGTAACTTGTTCTAGATTAGCGCGAGCGGTTACGCTCCCGCGAAACGCAAGCCGAACAGGGGGCCGCCAGTGACCGCCGAGGCCGTAGAGGCAGGCCCCCTCCCGGGTGCCGTTGATGGTGACCGTCCGTTGCGGATCGCTCTCCTCACGTACAAGGGGAACCCCTTCTGCGGAGGCCAGGGCGTCTACGTCCGGCACCTCTCCCGCGAGCTCGCCCGGCTCGGCCACAGCGTCGAGGTCATCGGCTCCCAGCCGTACCCGGTGCTCGACGAGGGCGAGGACCTCGCCGGACTGAGCCTGACCGAGCTGGCCAGCCTCGACCTGTACCGGCAGCCCGACCCGTTCCGCACGCCGAAGCGCGACGAGTACCGGGACTGGGTCGACGCGCTCGAGGTCGCGACCATGTGGACCGGCGGCTTCCCCGAGCCGCTCACCTTCTCGCTGCGGGCGCGGCGGATGCTGGCCGCGCGCCGCGGCTCCTTCGACGTCGTGCACGACAACCAGACACTCGGGTACGGGCTGCTGGGCGGACCGGCCGCGATCGGCGCGCCGCTCGTGACCACGATCCACCACCCGATCACCGTCGACCGGCAGCTCGAGCTGGACGCCGCGGACGGGTGGAAGCGGCGGGCGTCCGTGCGGCGCTGGTACGCGTTCACGCGGATGCAGAAGCGGGTCGCGCGGCGGCTGCCGTCCGTGCTCACCGTCTCCGGCTCCTCCGAGCAGGAGATCGTCGAGCACCTCGGGGTGCGACCGGAGCGGATCCGCGTGGTGCACATCGGTGCGGACACCGATCTGTGGTCGCCGGACGCGTCGGTCGCGGAGGTTCCCGGGCGGATCGTCACGACGTCCAGCGCGGACGTCCCGCTCAAGGGGCTCGTCCATCTCGTCGAGGCGCTCGCGAAGCTGCGGACCGAGTACCAGGACGCGCATCTCGTCGTGGTCGGCAAGCGCGCCGAGGACGGGCCGGTGGCCCAGGCGATCGAGCGGTACGGGCTGGCGGACGCGGTGCGGTTCGTGAAGGGCATCTCCGACGCGGAGCTCGTCGACCTCGTGCGGTCGGCGCAGGTCGCGTGTGTGCCGTCGCTGTACGAGGGGTTCTCGCTGCCGGCCGCGGAGGCGATGGCGACGGGGACGCCGCTCGTGGCGACGACCGGTGGGGCGATTCCGGAGGTCGCCGGCCCGGACGGCGAGACCTGCCTCGCCGTGCCGCCCGGCGATGCGGGGGCGCTGGCCGCCGGCCTCGGGCGGATGTTGGGCGACTCGGCGTTGCGCGCCCGGCTCGGTGCGGCCGGGCGTGCGCGGGTGCTTGAGCGGTTCACCTGGGCGCGGGCCGCCCAAGGGACGGCCGAGCTGTATCGCGAGGCCATCGCCCGGCAAGGGGCCGGAGTCCGCCGGTGACGCCCGGGCTTGTCCGCCGGGTGCGGCCCGGTGGGTGGGTTGTGCCCACCCGTTCCTCCCCCAGGGACTTCGTCCAGGGGGGACCCCCACGGCGGAACGACTGCCCACGAACCAGGCAGCGACTTTCGCCCGCCCTCTCCTTCAACCCCGAAAGCAGGAGCACCCCGTGCTGACCGTCGACTTCACTCGCTTTCCGCTCGCCCCTGGCGACCGTGTGCTCGATCTGGGCTGTGGTGCGGGGCGGCATGCCTTTGAGTGTTACCGGCGTGGCGCCCAGGTGGTGGCCCTCGACCAGAACGGCGAGGAGATCCGCGAGGTCGCCAAGTGGTTCGCCGCCATGAAGGAGGCCGGCGAGGCGCCGGCCGGGGCGAGCGCCACGGCCATGGAGGGCGACGCGCTCAACCTGCCGTTCCCCGACGAGTCCTTCGACGTCGTGATCATCTCCGAGGTCATGGAGCACATCCCGGACGACAAGGGCGTGCTCGCCGAGATGGTCCGCGTGCTGAAGCCCGGCGGCCGGATCGCGATCACCGTCCCGCGCTACGGCCCGGAGAAGGTCTGCTGGGCGCTCTCCGACGAGTACCACGAGGTCGAGGGCGGCCACATCCGCATCTACAAGGCCGACGAGCTGTTGGGGAAGATCCGGCAGGCGGGGCTCCGCCCGTACGGGACCCACCACGCGCACGCGCTGCACTCGCCGTACTGGTGGCTGAAGTGCGCGTTCGGCGTGAACAACGACAAGGCGCTGCCGGTCAAGGCGTACCACAAGCTCCTGGTCTGGGACATCATGAAGAAGCCCGCCGTGACCCGGGTCGCCGAGCAGCTGCTCAACCCGGTCGTCGGCAAGAGCTTCGTCGTGTACTCGACCAAGCCGCACCTGCCGAAGGCCGACGCGTGACGTCTCCCGAGCGGATCGCCGAGCACCTCGTCCTGCCCGGCGTGCTCACCGCCGAGCAGGCCGCCGAGACCGTGGCCGGGATACTCGCCGTCCAGCGCGAGGACGGCGCGATCCCGTGGTTCCGCGGCCACCACCTGGACCCGTGGGACCACACCGAGGCCGCCATGGCGCTGGACACCGCCGGCGAGCACGAGGCCGCGGCCCGCGCGTACGAGTGGCTGGTCCGGCACCAGAACGCCGACGGCTCCTGGTACGCCGCCTACCACGACGGCGACCCGGACGACGTCACCGACCGCGGCCGCGAGTCCAACTTCGTCGCGTACCTCGCCGTCGGTGTCTGGCACCACTATCTCGCCACCGGCGACGACGCGTTCCTCGACCGCATGTGGCCGGCCGTCTACGCGTCCGTCGAGTTCGTGCTCGCCCTCCAGCAGCCCGGCGGGCAGATCGGCTGGAAGCGCGAGGCCGACGGCACGCCCGTGACCGACGCGCTGCTCACCGGCAGTTCCTCGATCCACCAGGCGCTGCGCTGCGCCCTCGCCATCGCCGAGGCGCGCGAGGAACCGCAGCCGGACTGGGAGCTCGCGGCCGGGGCGCTCGGCCACGCGATCCGCCGCCACCCCGAGCGTTTCCTCGACAAGTCCCGCTACTCCATGGACTGGTACTACCCCGTCCTCGGCGGCGCGGTGACCGGACCCGAGGCCAAGGCCCGCATCGACGCCCAGTGGGACGACTTCGTGGTCCCCGGCCTCGGCGTCCGCTGCGTGCTGCCCAACCCGTGGGTGACCGGCGGCGAGAGCTGCGAACTGGCGCTCACGCTCTGGGCGATGGGCGAGTCGGACCGGGCCCTGGAGATCCTCCAGTCGATCCGGCACCTGCGCGCCGAGGGCGGCATGTACTGGACCGGCTTCGTCTTCGAGGGCAACCAGGCCGTCTGGCCGGAGGAGCTCACCACCTGGACCGCCGGTTCGCTGCTGCTCGCCGTCGCGGCGCTGGGCGGCGACGAGGCGACGGTGGCGGTCTTCGGCGGCGAGCGCCTGCCGCGCGGCCTGGAACCTGACTGCTGCGCGGACTGATCCGGCTGGATCAGTCCCTCGCCGGGGCCGACCGCGCGAAGTGACGGGCGGTCGGCACCAGCGCCGCGGCGGCCGGGACGAGGAAGCAGAGTGCGGCGCACACGCCCAGGACGGCGGTGACGCCGAAGTACCCGACGGCCGGGGCGATGAGGGCGAGGCCGACCGGGGCCAGACCGTACGAGACGAGGAAGTCCAGCGAGGAGACCCGGGCCAGCTTGTCCGGGGCGACCTCGCGCTGCGTCGCCGTGAACCAGGGCACGTTGAAGAGCTCGATCCCGATCCCGGCGACGGCGTACGCGGCGACGACCACGCCCGCCGGGACGGGCAGCATCAGGCTGAGCGGGGCGAACCCGTACGCGGCGAGCCCGGCGAGGGCGGCCCAGCCCTGGGAGCGCGGCCGGATCCGGGCGACGACGAGCGCGCCGCCGAGCGCGCCCAGCGTGTACGCGGTCATGGCCGCGGCCAGCACCCACTCGCTGCCGTAGCGGTCCCGGCTGATCAGAGGCAGGGCGACGCTGGTGGCGGAGTAGCCCAGGGCGATGACCGCGACGAGGGCGGCGAGCCCGGCGAGGAACCACGGGTGGCGGCGCGCCTCGCGTATCCCCTCCATGAACTCCGCGCGGAATCCGGCCTGTCGGGCAGTCGCCACGGGACCGGCCGCGCCCTTCGCGGGCACGAGCGCGGCGACCAGCCACAGCGCGCCGATGCCCAGGAGCAGGACCCGGACGTCGAGGAACGCGGCGAGCAGCGCGGTCAGCGCGGGGCCGGCCAGGGTGGAACTCCGTACGGCCATGGTCATGGCCGCGTTGGCCTGCCGGCGGCGCTCCCCGGTCACGGTCTCGGCCGTCAGTGCCTGGAACGCCGGGCGGCAGGCGCCCTGTCCGGCGCCCGCGAGGGCGGCCGCCGCCGTCATCAGGACGAGCGAGCGGCCGAGTCCCGCCGCCAGCAGGGGTGCGGCGACCGCCGCGGCGAGGGCCGACCAGAGGACGACCGCCCGGCGTGAGTGCCGGTCGGCGAGGACACCGCCGACCGCGACCGCGAGGAGGAAGCCGGCGGTGCGGGCGGCGAGGACCAGGCCGAGTCCGGCGGCACCGAGGTCCCGGTGGAGGACGGCGAGGCCGAGGACGAAGGGGAGGGCCCAGGTCGCGAGACCCGAGGCGGTCGTCGCGGCCCACAGGCGCAGGAACGCGGTGTCGCGGAGGATCGAACGGGTGGGCGGGGACGGGGACTTGGCCGCTGCGGGGGCGGACGGTATCGCCACGGTGGGGGTGCTCCTCGGGGGGTCGGCGGGGTCGTGAAGGGGACGACCCGGGGTCGCTAATGAAAATGATTGCCATTACAGTACCCTCTGCGTGCAGCGCTTCTGCCCCGTGCACGACAACACCCACGTCCGCCTCTCAGGCATCGGAGACCCCATGCGCCACCCCGCCCGCCTCGGCATCGCCCTGACCCTCGCCCTCGCCACCGCGGGCTGCTCCGCCCCCGCCGGGGACCGCACCGGCACGGACGCCGCAGCCGGTGGCGGCACGGTCTCCGTCACCAGCTGCGGCAGCCGGCTCGCCGTCACCGCCCCGCCGAAACGTGCCGTCGCCCTCGACCAGGCGTCGACCGAGACCTTGCTCGAACTGGGCCTCCAGGACCGGATGGCCGGTACCGCCAACCTCAAGACGAAGATCCCCGCCGGCTACCGGGACGCGTACGAGAAGATCCCCGTCATCGCCCCGAAGATCGCCACCGGCGAGCAACTGCGCGCCGCCAACCCCGACTTCGTCGTCGCCGGTTCCGCCGACCTGTACACCGAGGACCGGGCCGGTACCCGCGAGGAGCTGGGCGCCCTCCGGGTCCCCGCCTTCGTCAGCGCCGTCGACTGCCCGCAGCAGAACCCGGCCGGCACCTCGCCGTTCGACCTGCTCTTCTCCGACTACGAGAACCTCGGCCGGCTCTTCGGCGTCGAGGAGAAGGCCCGCAAGCTCGCCGCCGACCAGCGGGCGGCCGTCGCGAAGGCGGGGAAGACCGGGAAGAACGCCGCACCGGCGGAGCGGCCCACCGTGGTCTATCTCTATTCCGTCTTCAACGGCATGCCCTACGTCGCCGGGAAGAGCGGTCTGCCCAGCGAGATGAGCCGGATCATCGGCGCGAGGAACGCCTTCGACGACATCGACGAGGACTGGCCGGAGGTCTCCTGGGAGGAGGTCGCCCAGCGCGACCCCGACATCATCGTCATCGGCGACCTGTCCGAGCGGGGCCGCCCCGGCGACAGCGCGCGCGAGAAGCGCGCCGTCATGACCGCACACCCGGTGATCTCCCGGCTGTCCGCCGTCCGCGACGACCGGATCATCGAGGTCCCCGGCATCGAACTCGACCCGTCCGTACGCTCCGTGCACGCCCTCGGGCTGCTCGCCGACGGCATGAAGGACCTCGATCGTGCCGCCCGCTGAACCCGCCGCCGTCCAGGGGCCGGTGGACCTGCTGCTGCCGTCGGCCCGGGGGCGGGCGGTACGAGAGGCCCCGGCGACGAGCGCCGCAGGCTCTGCTGCCGTCGGTTCCGCCCCCGGCGGCCTCGCCTCCGTCCGCTCGGCCCCCGTCGGCCCCGCCCTCCTCGCCGCCGCCGTGCTCGTCGTCTCCGTCGCCGCGGCCGTCCGCGTCGGCACCGCCGACGTCGGCTGGGCCGGGCTCGCCCGTGTCCTCGGTGCCCGTCTCGGCCTGGCCGTCGAGCCGCTGCCGCCGCTGCTGGACTCCCTCGTCTGGGACCTGCGGCTGCCGCGCGTGCTGATGGCCGCCCTCGTCGGCGCCGCGCTCGCCGTCTGCGGCACCGTCCTCCAGGCGGTCACCCGCAACGCGCTCGCCGACCCCTACCTGCTCGGCGTCTCCTCCGGCGCGTCCACCGGCGCCGTCGCCGTCGTCGTCCTCGGCGTCGGCGCGAGCACCCTCGGCGTCACCGGCGGCGCGCTCGCCGGCGCCCTGCTCTCCTTCGGACTGCTCCTGCTGCTCCTGCGGCGCAGCGGACTCGACTCGGTCCGCATCGTCCTCACCGGCGTCGTCGTCGGCCAGTTGTTCACCGCGCTGACCTCGCTGGCCCTGATGGCCTCCGCCGACGCGGACACCACCCGGGCCGTCACCCACTGGCTGCTCGGCTCGCTGGCCCCGGCCCGCTGGAACACCGTCGCGGTCTGCGCGGTCGTCACCCCGCTCGGCGTCCTGGCCGCCTGGCTCTGTGCGCACGCGCTCGACGGGCTCGCCTTCGGCGCCGACACCGCGGCCTCCCTCGGCATCGGCGTACGGCGGACCCGGATGCTGCTCCTCGTCGTCACCGCCGTGCTGACGGCCGTGGCCGTGGCGACCGTCGGCGCCATCGGCTTCGTCGGGCTGATCGTCCCGCACGGGGTGCGGTTCCTCGTCGGGCCGCTGCACCGGGCGCTGCTGCCCTGCGCGGCGCTCGCCGGCGCGGTGTTCCTGGTGTGGACGGACGCCCTCGCGCGGATCGCCTTCGCGCCCCGCGAGGTCCCCGTCGGCGTCCTCACCGCCCTGCTCGGCGTCCCGCTGTTCCTTCTCGTCCTGCGCCGGAGGGGGGAGTTGTGAGGATCACCGCCGAAGCGCTGAGCTGGTCGGCGGCCGGTACGCCGGTCGTCCGTGAGGTCGGCGCGGACATCGCCCCCGGCGAGACCGTCGGACTGCTCGGACCCAACGGCTCCGGCAAGTCCTCGCTGCTGCGCTGCCTGGCCGGCCTGCGGACCCCGGACGCGGGCACCGTCCGGTACGACGGAGAGCCGGTACGGGAGTGGAGCGCGCGCCGCATCGCCCGCCATGTCGCCTTCGTCGCCCAGGACTCGGGCGCCGACAGCGACCTGCGGGTCGCGGACGTCGTCGGCCTCGGCCGGACCCCGTTCCGGGACCGCTGGCGCGGCCCGGACGCCACCGACCGGGCCGTGATCGCCGCCGCCCTGGAACGCGTCGGACTCACCGCGCTGGCCGACCGCCCCTGGAGGGCGCTGTCCGGCGGCGAGCGGCAGCGCGCCCACCTCGCCCGCGCCCTCGCCCAGCAGCCGTACGCGCTCCTGCTGGACGAGCCGACCAACCACCTCGACGTGAAGCACCAGTTGGAGCTGATGCAGTTCCTGGCCCGGACCGGACAGACCGTCCTGGTCGCGCTCCACGACCTGTCGCTTGCCGCCCGCTACTGCGACCGGCTGCTGCTCCTGCACCACGGCCGCCTCGTCGCCTCCGGCCCGCCCGCCGCCGTCCTGACGGCGGAACGTCTGGCGCAGGTCTTCGGCGTGGACGCCGAACTGACGACCGACCCCTTGGGTCACCCGACCGTCGCCTACCGCGGCCCCCTCGGGTCCCCGACCCCCACCCCCGAACCCGCCCTGTGAAAGAAGAGACCCCATGATCCCGCACCACCCCGCCACGACCCCCACCGCCGTCGCAGGCCCCGTTCCCGCAGAGGCCCGCGCCTCCGCGACGGCCTCTGCGTCCGTTCCGGCCCCTGCCTCCGCGACGAATTCCGGCTCCGTCATAGACCCCGCCCCCGCCACGGGTTCCGCGCCCGCCACGATCCCTGCTCCCTCGCCGGGTCCCGCTCCCGCGACCGACCCGGCCCCTGCCACGCCCCCCGCGCCCGCCATGTCCCCCGTCCCCGGCGTCGACGCGCTCGTCGCGGCCGTCCTCGCCGGCGAACACGGCCCGCTCCCCGCCGCGTCCGTCGCGACCAGCGTCTTCTGGATCCACCACGGCACCCGGCTCGCGGGCGGCGCCACCACGTACCTGAACCAGTACGTCCTGGTCCGCCTCGGCGGGTCCTTCGGCGGCTGCGCCTTCGAGGACGGCGAGCTCGATCCCGCGCTCTGCCGCGTGTACTCCGGCGCCCCCCTCGACGTCCTCCTGCGGGAGGGACCCCGGGCGCTGCGGATCGCCGCGCTCGACGCGTACCTCTCCGAAGTCCGCCCGCACCGGCGGGCGGCCGAGGCCGCCGAGGCCGAGCCCGTCACGCTGCCCGCCGGCACCCCGGAGGTCCGGGCGGTCGCCCGCGACGCCGCCATCGCCGGGCTCCTCGACATCGAGGAGGGCGCCCGGGTCGGGCTCATCGGCGTGGTCAACCCGCTCGTCGCCGCGATCCGCGAGCGCGGCGGCGTCCCCCTGCCCTGCGACCTCAACCTGAAGGCCACCCAGTGGGGCGACCCCGTGACCTCCGACATGCACGAGGTCCTCGACCGTGCCGACGCCGTCGTCGCCACCGGCATGACCCTGAGCAACGGCTCCTTCGACGTCGTCCTCGAACGCTGCCGCGCCCGCGGGATCCCGCTGGTCGTGTACGCGCAGACCGGCAGCGCCGTCGCCCGCGCCTTCCTCGGCTCCGGCGTCTCCGCCCTGTCCGCGGAGCCGTTCCCCTTCTCCCAGTTCAGCGCCGAGGAGACCGTCCTGTACCGCTACCGGACCGCGAGCCGCGCGTGAATCCCACGGCCCCGCCCGCATCCGTACCCGCATCCGCACAGGTCACCGGCATCGGACACGCCCCCGGCCACCACGGCGAACTCCTCCAGGGCGTCTTCCTCGACGAGGCGGGACGCCGCGTCGCCGGTCTCGTCACCCTGCCCCTCGCCGGCCCCGGCAGCCGCGCTGTGTTCGTCCGCCGGCCCGGCACCGCGCCCGAGGCCCTGACCGTCGTCCCCGCCGACCGCACCAAGGCCGCGCAGGCCGCCGCCCTCGCCGTGGCGGAGTGCGCGCGCCGGACCGGACTGCCGCCCTGCGGCGGGGAGTTGCGGCTCACCGGCGTCCTGCCGGTGGGCCTGGGCATGGGGAGCTCCACGAGTGACGTCATCGCCGCCGTCCGGGCGGTCGCCGACGCGTACGGGCTCCGGCTCGCCCCCGAGCGGGTGGCCAGCCTCGCCGTCCACGCCGAACGGGCCTCCGACCCGCTGATGCTGGACGGCCGCCCGGTCCTCTTCGCCCAGCGGGAGGGCCGCGTCCTGGAGGTCCTCGGCCCCGCCCTGCCGCCCCTCGTGGTCGTCGGCTGCGCCCTCGGCGGCGGGGCGCCCGTCGACACCCTCGCCCTGCCCGCCCGCCGCCCCGACGAGGCGGGCGCGGCGGACGTACGCGCCTACGCGCGGCTGCGCACGCTGCTGCGGCGGGCCGTCGCCACCGGTGACGCGCGCCTGCTGGGCGAGGTCGCCACCGCCAGCGCCCGGCGCGGCCAGGAGGTGCTCGGCCACCCCGAGTTCGACGATCTGGCCCGCGTCGCCCGGAGGGCCGGCGCGGTGGGCGTGCAGATCGCGCACAGCGGCGCCGTGGCGGGCGTCCTCTTCGACCCGGCCGTGCCGGGGCTGCGCACCCGCGTGCACGACTGCGTCCGCGCCCTGGACGCCCACGGCATCCCCGCCACCCGAACGTTCACCACCACCAGCGAGGAGTTCCTGCATGGACCGGCACATGGCGGAGGCGATCGGCCGTCCCGACCTGATACGTCTCGACGACCGGCTCGTCTGCCTGCGCTTTGAGACCATGAAGGTGGTCTCCGCCCTCGCGGCGGTCCGTCACCTCCTCGACACCGGGGCCGTACGCCCCGGGGACACCCTCGTCGACAGCTCCAGCGGCATCTACGCGTACGCCCTCGCCCTGGCCTGCCACCGCCACGGGATGCGCTGCCACATCGTCGGCTCCACCACCGTCGACCACACGCTCCGGACCCAACTCGCCGTGCTGGGCGCGACCCTGGAGCAGATGGAGCCCTGCGCCGACCTCAAGCTCGACCAGAAGCGGCGCGTGGAGCGGATCCACGAGATCCTCGCCGAGCACCCCGAGTACCACTGGATGCGGCAGTACCACGACGACATCCACTACCTCGGCTACCGGGGCGTCGCCGACCGCGTGCGGGAGGCCGTCGGCACGGACGGACTCACCGTCGTGGGCGGGGTGGGCTCGGGCGCCTCCACCGGCGCCCTCGCCCGCTATCTCCGCGCCTCCGACCCCGAGGTCGAACTCGTCGGCGTCCAGCCGTACGGCAGTGTCACCTTCGGCGCCGAGCACGTCTCCGACCCCGAGATCATCATCGCCGGCATCGGCAGCTCCATCCCCTTCGGGAACGTCTCCCACGAGCTGTACGACGTCCTGCACTGGGTCTCCTTCGACGCCGCCCTCTCGGGCAGCGTCGACCTGCTGCGGCGGCACGCGGTCTTCGCGGGCCTGTCGACCGGCGCCGCCTACCTCGCCGCCCGCCACGAACGCGACCGCGCCCCGCACCGGACGGTCCTCTTCGTCGCCGCGGACACCGGCCACCGCTACGTGGACACGGTCTACGCCCGCCACCACGAGGCCCGCCCCCTGGCGGAACTCACCCCGAACGAGGCCCCCGACCGGCACGCCCTCACCCTGCCGTGGTCCCGGATGCACTGGAACCGTGCCCGAGGGGCGGCCGCACATCCCTCATGACGGGTCCGGTGCGGCGGGCCGGCGGGCGGCGACGAGGCCGAGGACGCCGACGGCGAGGACGGGCCAGCCGCCGGTGACGGGGAAGTAGAGCACGCACAGGGGGATGCCGACGGCCACCAGGTACCAGCCGACCTGGGCGGGCAGCCGGCCGGTGGTGCGGACGGCGTGCCGGGCCAGGGTGCCCATGGCGAGGAGCGCGACGCCGGAGATCATCCACCAGACGCTGAACTCGCGCAGGAAGTGGTCCCGGGCGCCGGTGTCGACGACGCTGCGTAAGACGCCGTCGCGCGCTATCGCGCCCCAGGCGTGCGGCTGGGCGACGAGACCGTAGACGAAGTGGAGCAGCGCGATGCCGATGATCAGCCGGGGGACCCAGCGGGCCAGCGGGTGCACGGTCATGACGGGTCCTCCTGAGGGGCGAGGCGCAGGGCCAGGGCGTAGACCTCGCGCAGCTGGGCGGCGGTGACCGGCGGGACGACCTGCTGGGCGCCGACGAGGACCAGGTACAGCAGCCGGGCCATGGGCTCGACGTCGGCCTCGGGGCCGCCGAGGCCCTGCCAGAGGGCCCGCAGGTAGGCGACGCGGGCGCGGTCGACGCGCTCCTGGACGGCGTGCGCCTCGGGGTCCTGCAGGGCCCAGGAGCGGATGGCGCTGTCGATGTCCTCGCCACCGCCGCCGTCGCCGCCTTCGGCGTCCAGGACGAGGTCCTGGAGGCGCTGCAGCCGCTCCCGCGCGGAGTCGCCGGCGGTCTCCGCCTCGGCGATGAAGCGGCTCGTGTGCTCGGCCTCGTAGTGCGCGAGCAGGTCGGTCCGGAAGCCGGTGATGCCCTTGAAGTGGTGGTAGAAGGAGCCTTTGGTCAGGTCGAGTTCGTCGCACAGCCGCTCGACGGTCAGCGCCCGCGCGCCGTCCTGCCGCAGCACACCGAGCCCGGTCTCCAGCCAATCCCGCTTGTTTGCCCGTTTGCTTGCCATGCGCGGAACGTACCATACGGAATGGTATGGAGTTCGTCCAACTTCCTTGTCACACCGCCCCGTTCAGCTCCGCCAGCACGCGCAGCGTCGTCTGGTCCGGGGCCGTGACCAGCAGGTCGGTGACCGGGCCCGCGCGCCAGGCCGCGAGCCGTTCGGCGATCCGTTCCCGGGGTCCTACCAGGGCGATCTCGTCGGCGAAGGCGTCCGGTACGGCCAGCACCGCCTCCTCGCGGCGGCCTTCCGCGAACAGTTCCTGGATGTGCCGGGCCTCCGCCTCGTAGCCCATGCGCCCCATCAGGTCCGCGTGGAAGTTCCGGGCCGCGTGGCCCATGCCGCCGATGTAGAAGCCGAGCATCGCCTTGACCGGCAGCAGGCCCTCGGCGACGTCGTCGCAGACCTGGGCCCGGACCATGGGGGCGACCAGGAAGTCCTCGGGGAAGGCGGTGACGCCGTACACGTCGGCGTACCGGGTCGGCGACCAGTACAGCGGCAGCCAGCCGTCGGCGATCCTCAGTGTCTGGGCGACGTTCTTCGGCCCTTCCGCGCCGAGCAGGACGGGCAGATCCGGCCGCAGCGGGTGGGTGATCGGCTTCAGCGGCTTGCCGAGGCCGGTGCCGTCCGGGCCCGCGTACGGGTGGGAGTGGAAGCGGCCGTCGAGCGCCACCGGCCCCTCGCGGCGCAGCACCTGCCGGATCACGTCCACGTACTCGCGGGTCGCGGTCAGCGGGGAGCGCGGGAAGGGCCGGCCGTACCAGCCCTCCACGACCTGCGGCCCCGACAGGCCGAGTCCGAGCAGCATCCGCCCGCCGGAGAGGTGGTCCAACGTGAGGGCGTGCATCGCGGTGGCCGTGGGCGTGCGGGCGGCCATCTGCGCGACCGCCGTGCCCAGCCTGATGCGGGAGGTGTGGGCGGCGATCCAGGTCAGCGCGGTGAACGCGTCGGAGCCCCATGCCTCGGCGGTCCACACCGAGTCGTAGCCCAGCCGCTCGGCCTCGCGGGCGAGTTCGAGGTGCGCGGGGGAGGGGCCGCGCCCCCAGTAGCCGAGGGCGAGTCCGAGTCGCATGGCGGGCAGCCTTTCTGACGATCCGTCAGCTCTGCCGGGAGGGTACGCCAACGGCCCCCCGCCCGGAAGGGCGAGGGGCCGCTGGGGAGTGGAGCGGGGCGCCGTCAGCCGCGCTGGATGCCCGTGGTGTCCTGGAGGACGCCGCGGCGCCCGTCCTGCGTCTGCGCCACCAGCGCGTCACCGCGCTGGTCGACCGCGAGGTACCACGTGCCCGGGGCCAGTTCGGCGACCGGAGCCTGCGAGCCGTCCTCGGCGTACAGCGGACGGGCCGCCGGCACTGCGAACCAGAACGGCGCGAAGTCGCCGGCCGGCTGCGGCTGACCGCCGAACGACGGGTCCTGCGCACCCGGACCCGGCTGCGGCTGGCCCTGCTGCGCGCCGAACGGCTGGCCCTGCTGCGCGTGCGGGTCGCCGTAGGGCTGCTGGTGCTGCTGCGCGCCCGGGTAGCCGTAGCCGCCCGGGACCGCCTGCTGACCGGGGCCGGGCTGGCCCGGCTGCATCCCGTACGGCTGCGGGGCCTGCGGCCGCGGCGCGCTGACCAGCGGGGCGTTCAGCGCGGGCAGCAGCGGGCCGGCGACGGCGGCACCGGCCAGCGCCAGGGCGCCGATGAGGCCGAGGATCAGGCCGGGGCCGACGCTCGGGGACTCGAAGACGTACATCAGCATCGTCCAGGCCGAGGCGACCGTGAACGCGGCGCCGACCTGGCCGAGCTCCAGACCCGCGACCTTGCGCCCCTGCAGCTGCGGCAGGCCGCGCGACAGGACCACGAGGGCCGCGCCGGCGATGCCGAGCAGGAACGTGCCCCAGCCGAGCGGGGAGTACTCCCAGGAGAACGTCGAGGGCACGTTGGCACAGAAGCTGCCGCTGCAGCTGCTGATGCTCAGGAACGAGGCGATGAACAGCACCACCGCTGCTCCGATCACCACGCCGTCGGCTCGGGTGAGCGAGCGGATATTCACGTTGAAAAGTCCTTCGTCGGGTCGTCTCGTCGGGAGGGCGCGCAAGGCACGGGGGTGGCACCGTCGTCGTCCGGACGAAATCTATCGTCCGTGGGGGCTACCCCTTCAGGTAGGTCCCGATGCCTTCCGCGATTCCGTGCGCCGCTTTCTGGCGCCATGCCGCATTGGTGAGCAATGCGGCATCCTTCGGGTCGCGCATGTTGCCGCATTCCAGGAAGACTTTCGGGACGGTCGACAGGTTGAGCCCGCCGAGGTCGTCGCGGACGTCCAATCCGGTGCCGGAGCCGATGTAGTTGGCGGGCGAGGTGCCCGTGGCACGCGCGAAGTGCGTCGCGATGCGCTCGCCGAGCGTACGCGACGGAGCGACGATCGGGGCGGTGTCCGCGGCCCCCGAGCGCACCGGTGCGGGCAGGATCACATGGAAACCGCGATTCCCGGCCGCCGAGCCGTCGGCGTGCACGGAGACCACCGCGTCGGCCTTCCTGCCGTTGCCGATGCGGGCCCGCTCGTCGATGCAGGGGCCGTAGGGGCGGTCGGCGTCGTGCGTGAGCACGACGGTCGCCCCCTGGGCCTCGAGGAGATCCCGCAGGCGGTGTGAAACATCGAGGGTGAATGCGGCCTCCGTGTAATCGTCCGCCGTCGCGGTGCCGGTGGTGTCGCATTCCTTTCGGTTCGTCCCGATGTCGACCTTCTGGTTGATCTCCTTGGTGTGCCGGAAGTTGCCCGGATTGTGCCCCGGGTCGATCACGATCGTCCGGCCGGCGAGGGAGGACGGCACGGGCCGCACGGCGGGAGAGCCGCTGCCGGACGGCTGCGGCCGCGCGGAGGACGGGGCGGAGGAGTGCGGGGCGGCCTTCGCGTCGGGCGCGGGGGTCGTACCGCACCCGGCCAGGAGGGCGCAGGCGGCGGCGGAGGTGGTGAGGACGAGGGGCATCCGGATGTGGTGGGGCACCCCGCGACTCTATTGCGCCGGGCGGCGGTGCGTCCGAGGCCCGCCGTGACAGACCGGACATTCTGGAGCACGGAGGGACTGTGAAGGGCGCGCGGCGGGTAGGTGAAGGGAAGCGCCGGCCGGGTGGCTGTGCGCGTGACCACAGAGGGGGGACTGTGGTGGGGGAAGAACCGAACGACGCACCGCGCCCGTACGCGCCGCCACCGCCCGCACAACCACCGTTCGTGCCGCCACCTGGACCGCCGGGGCCGCCGGGGCCGTCGTCCGCGGCGCCGCCGGGGCCGCCGCCGATGGGATGGCCGGTACCGCCCATGGGGCCGCCCGACCCGCCGGGCCCGCGGCCCGAGCCGAACGCGGCGCAGGCGGCACTCGTCGCGCTGCTGAACCTGTCCGGACTCGGCCTCGGCTACGCACTGCTGCGCCACTGGCGCTCGGCCGCCCTCTGCTGGGCCGCCACCGTGGCCCTGCTCGTCGCCGCCCTGCCGGCTGACGTGGACGGCGTGCCCGCCGGCATCGTCGCCGGGTACGCCGTGGTCCTGGCGGCCGCGGCCGCCGACGGCGCCCGGCGCGGACTGCGCGCCCCGCTCGCCGTCGGCCCGGGGCGGGTGCCCGTCGCCCTGCCGACGGCCCTGGCACTCGCGATGGCGCTGCTCGTCGTCCCGGTGGGCGGCTCGGTGGCCTACGGCGCGGCGCAGGACGAGGCCGTGGAGCGGTCGCTGCTCGACCGGCTCGCCGCCGCCGACGAGCTGGTGGCGGACGCGGAGGGCCAGAGCTTCACCACCGTGCAGGCCGACTACGACGAGGCCCTGAAGGTCTACACGTATCTCGGCACCGAGCGCTCCGGCTCGCGGGCCGGCCGGCTCGTGCCGGACCGCCTCCGGGCGTACTACAGGAGCGTCTCGGCCTTCCACGCCGAGCGCCGGTACTGCGAGGCCGTGCCCGGGCTCGTGCACCTGCGGGCCCTGGACGGGACGCTCGACCGCTCCCTGCTGAAGGGCCTGAGGGGCCGGGCCGACGAGCCGCTGGCCCAGTCCTGGTACGAGTGCGGGATATCCGGGCTCGGCGGCGCGGGCTCCGAGAGCACCGCCGCCGGGCACCTCAACGCCCTGCTCGCGACCTTCCCCGAGTCACCGCACGCCGGCCGCGTCGAACCGGCGGTGCGGCAGGCCGTGCGCACCAAGTCCGCCGCGGCCGTCGGCGGCGCCGAGCCGTGCGTCGGCGGCGAGGAGCTCCGCCGCGTCGCCACCACCGTCGGCCTGTTGCCGAAGGCCCGCTTCGGCACGCTCGGCCAGGAGACCCAGGAGGCCGTCCGCAAGGGCGACTTCGCCTGCGGCGTCGATCAGTTCAAGGACAAGGAGTACACCGAGGCGGCCCGGACGATGACGGAGTACACCCGGAAGTACGGCAGCAGCCGGGAGGCCGGTCAGGCGCGGAACATCGCGACGGCCGCCGAGATCGCGGACGAGGACCCGGCGGCCGGCCGCAGCCTGCCCCCGGCCGGCGCGCCCGGCGGCCCGCGCATGGTCATGGTCGTCAGCAACGACGGCCCCGGCGAGGTCGAGCTGCTCTACACGGGGCCCGTCACCGGCCGGATCACCCTGCGGCCCTGCGCGAGCTGCCGGACGTACGGCGGACTGGCCCTGCTCGACCGGTCGGCCGCCAAGCCCTGCTCCGGCCCGTCCTCGAAGTACCCCAGGGCGACGCTCCTGCTGCCCGCCGGCACGTACCACTTCCTCCAGAAGCGGTCGCAGTCGTCGCTGTACGGCGGCCAGCGCAAGGCCAGCACGACCAAGGTCCAGTCGGGCTACACGTACACGAACTGCCTGTACGTGACCACGTCGCTGCCCGGCATCGTCCCGTTGCCCCGGACCTAGATCCCGTCGCCGACGCGGCGCAGCACCCGGAGGGAGTCCGTCACCGAGACCTCCTCGAAGGCCCCGGACCCGATCGCCCGCAGATAGATCCGGTACGGGGCCTGGCCGCCGTCCTCCGGGTTCGGGAACACGTCGTGGATCACCAGCAGCCCGCCACGGGCGACCTTCGGGGCCCAGCCCTCGTAGTCGTTCGTGGCGTGCTCGTCCGTGTGCCCGCCGTCGATGAACACGAAGCCGAGCTCGCCGCCCCACGCCTTCGCCACCTGCGGCGAACGGCCGACCACGGCGATCACGTGCTCCTCCAGGCCCGCCTTGCGCAGCGTGCGGCGGAACGTCGGCAGCGTGTCCATCAGCCCGACCTCCGGGTCCACGACCGTCGGGTCGTGGTACTCCCACCCCGGCTGCTGCTCCTCGCTGCCCCGGTGGTGGTCCACCGTCACCGCCGCGACGCCCGCCTGCCGCGCCACGTCCGCCAGCAGGATCGTCGACCGCCCGCAGTACGTCCCGACCTCCAGCAGCGGCAGCCCCAGCTTCGCGGCCTCGGCCGCCGCCTCGTACAGCGCCAGCCCCTCCTTCACGGGCATGAAGCCCTTGGCCGACTCGAACGCGGCGAGGATCTCGGTCTCGGGGGCGGGCATGCGGGCTCCTACTGGTCGGTACGGGCGTACGGGCAGCCATCGTGCCCTACGCGTCGCACTCGAACCACACCCGCTTCCCCTCCGGCGTCTCCTCGACCCCCCACCGGTCCGTCACCGCCTCCACCAGCAGCAACCCCCGCCCGCCGTCGTCCAGCGGATCCCCGCCCTTCGCCGCGACCGTGCCGGCGACTCCGTCCGCGACCTCGACTCTCAGTCCGTAGGGTTCGAGCAGCACGATCACCGCGCACCGCCGGTCCGGTACGTGCCGCACGACGTTCGCGACGAGCTCGGTCAGCGCGAGCTCGGCGGCGTCGGTCAGGTGGGGCAGCCGCCAATGAGCGAGAAAGCTGCGCAGGATGCGGCGCATGTGGCGGGCCGAATGCTCACCGACGGTGAACCCCATCCGATAGTTCGCGTCAATTTCCGCCGGTGGGGGCTCGGTTGCGTGATTCATGTCACCAGGCTGCGGTCGACTGGTTACGCTCGGCTACGGACCGAACCCAACGCCTGCGGGCGTGAGCTTGGGGGTGACCTCGCGTTGGCCAACATCCGTGACCTGGATCCGAGTGCCTCGCCGCTGGACTACTACGGCGCGGAGCTGAGACGGCTGAGAGAGGAAGCCGGCCTCAACCAGCCCCAGCTCGGCAAGATCCTGTTCTGCACGGCGTCCCTCGTCGGCCAGATCGAGACGGCGAAGAAGGTGCCGACCAGGGAGTTCTCGGAACGGGTCGACGCGGCGCTGCTGACGGGCGGGTTGTTCAGCCGGTTGGTGGGGTTGGTGCTGCGGAGCCAGTTGCCGACGTGGTTCCAGGCGTATGCGGAGATGGAGGCGAAGGCGGGTTACATCTCCACGTACCAGTCGCAGGTCGTCTACGGCCTGCTGCAGACCGAGGCGTACGCGCGCGCCGTGCTGGGCGTGGACCAGCCGGAGGACCGGATCGACAAGATGGTGGCGGCGCGAATGGAGCGCCAGCGCGTCCTGGAGCGTGACCACCCACCGGTGTTGTGTGTGGTGCTGGACGAAGCGGTACTGCGCCTGGAGATCGGCGGCCGGGAGGTCATGCGTGATCAACTGGCGCGCCTGTTGGGACTCCTGGAGAGCAGGTGGATCCAGGTCCAGGTGCTTCCGTTCAGTGTCGGCGAACATGCCGGATTGATGGGCTCGTTCACCCTCCTGCGCTTCGACGACGATCCGGACCTCTTCTACTCGGAGAGCTACGACTCCGGGCACATGACGGCCAATCCGCAAGTGATCAGGGAGCGTTCGGTCGGATACGCTCGCCTGCAAGCCACAGCCCTCTCCCGGGAGGACTCGGCGGCGCTGATCACACGGGTGATGGAGGAACGCTATGGGCACGAGCCAGGAACTGCGGTGGCGTAAGTCGTCGTACAGCGGCGACACCGGCGGTCAGTGCATCGAATGCGCACCCCTCGGCTCCGCCGCCTGGCGCAAGTCCAGCTACAGCGGCAGCAGCGGCGGCGAGTGCATCGAGGTGGCCGACCTCACCCCCCACATCGCCGTCCGCGACTCCAAGAACCCCGGCGGCCCCGTCCTCACCCTCACGCCCGCCGCGTTCGCGGCGTTCGTCGAGGCTGCCGCCCGCGGGCGCGTCGGGGCGTGAGCGGGGGCGGGGACTGGTACGTCCTGGTCGAGACCGGGACGGGGACCGACGGTCGGCAGGAGCTGCAGCGGGCGATCCACGTCGAGGGCGGCCGGGACGCGGCCCTCGTCCGCGCCGCCGAGCTGGCGCGGAACTGTCAGTCCAACGGCGAGGACGGCCCCTCGCCCCTCGGCCGCCGGGTCTTCCGGATCTCCGAGACGAGCTGGCTCGTGGAGGTCCTCAGGTCCTGGTGGTTCGAGGGCGACCGAGAGCCCCACACCAGTGCGTCCCTCCTCCGCATCTCCGTCGCGGAGTTGGAGTACGCGAAGGAACTCGTCCCCGCCGAACAGCCCAAGGGCCGCCTGCGGCGCCTGCTCGGCCGGGACTAGGTCCCGCTCTGGCGTCACTCCCAGGGTCTCGGTCTCCGAGACCGGAGACGACGGCACGGCGGGGAATGCCGGACCAGGGCGCGGCGAAGTCGACCTCGGCCGCCGGGAGTACGCGGATGCGGCGGCCGGGGAAGCCGATGCCGCGGAAGATCTCGTTGTGGTGGGCGATGGCCGCGTCCGGCGGGGCGTACGGGGACGGCTCCTCGGCCGGGTCGGGGCGGACCGACGTCGTGTGGCCGTCGGACACGAGGACCAGGTCGTAGCGGTGGGCGAGGGCCGAGCGGGACGTCGTGTCGACGCAGATCTCCGTCGCGAAGCCCGTGACGACGACCTCGGTCGCGCCGAGGGACGTGAGAATCCGGTCGAGGTCGGTGTCGAGGAAGCTGTCCGCGCTGTTCTTGGCGACGACGGTCTCGTCGTCGCCCGGAGCGAACTCGGGTGTGATCCGCCAGCCGTCCGTCCCGGCGACCAGCTCGTCGTCGGCGTGCTGGACCGTGATCACCGGGACGCCGGCGGCGCGCGCCCGGGTGCGGAGGGCGGCGATCGTGGCCACCGTCTCGGCAGGGCGGTGGGCGATGGCCACGAGGGCGTTCTGCATGTCGACGACGAGCAGCGCTGCGGTGTGCGGCATGCCGCACACCGCAGTGGTCACTGCTTGCGCGGCTGGGTGAAGCGGATCATGTTGCCGGCCGGGTCGCGGAACGCGCAGTCGCGGACGCCGTACGGCTGGTCGACGGGCTCCTGGAGGACGTCGGCGCCGGCCGTGCGGATGCGTTCGAACGTGGCGTCGACGTCGTCCGTGCGGAAGATGACGCCGCGGAGCAGGCCCTTGGCCATCAGGGCGGTGACGGCGTCGCGGTCGACGGGGGAGGCGCTGGGGTCGGCGACGGGGGTCTCGAGGACGATGTCCAGGTCCGGCTGGGCCGGGGAGCCGACCGTGACCCAGCGCATGCCCTCGAAGCCGACGTCGTTGCGGACCTCCAGGCCCAGGACGTCCCGGTAGAACGGGATCGCCTTGTCGTGGTCGTCGACGGTGATGAAGCAGGTGGAGAGGTTGATGTCCATGCGCTCCACGCTAGGAGCGCGGCGCCGACTTCGCTTCTCCGTTCCTGACCGGTCGGGTGTACACCTTGGCGACGCAGGCGGGGATCGCCGCGCCGTCCTCGTGGTCGCGGGCCCGGTAGGCGCTGGGGGTCTCGCCGACCAGTTCGGTGAACCGGGAGCTGAAGGAGCCCAGGGACGTACAGCCGACCTCGAAGCAGACCTCGGTCACCGACAGGTCGCCGCGGCGCAGCAGCGCCTTGGCGCGCTCGATGCGGCGGGTCATGAGGTAGCTGTACGGGGTCTCGCCGTACGCCGCGCGGAAGCTGCGGGAGAAATGACCGGGTGACATCAGCGCCGTACGGGCGAGGGCCGTGACGTCGAGCGGCGAGGCGTACTCGCGGTCCATCTGGTCGCGGGCCCGGCGCAGGCGGCGGAGGTCGTCGACATTCACCGTTCCACGATCCCACAGAGCCGTCAGGCAGGTGGGGTCGTTGCGGCGGTCACGGCGGCGAGGACGCCGCGCAGGCGCAGGACGCCCTCCCGCCACGGGCCGCCGCTCTCGCCCTCGTCCCACAGCTCCACCAGCTCCGACTCCGGGCCCAGGATCCGGTCCAGGGCCCGTACCGCGAGCGGGCGCAGGTCCGCGGGCAGGTCGGGCAGCGGCTCGTCGGGGCCGTAGGGGGTGGTGACCGGGTCGCCGCCCGGGCACTGCGCGGCGACGAGCGCCGCGGCGGCGACGGCGGTCACCGCGATGTCCGAGTCGAGGTACTCCTCGCCCTCCTCGAACACCGCGAGGAACTGCTCGCGGATCAGCCCGGGGCGCTCGCCCTGCGGCAGGTCGTCGAGGTCCCCGCCGAAGTCCGCCGCCGTGTCGTTGTCGAAGTGTCCGATGTCCCAAGTACCCATGCGGAACATCGTGGCAGGCGGCACTGACAATCCGTCCCGCATCTGACCTTCCGTCAGAATGGAACGTGTTCTAGTCTGCCCTGCCATGAGCATCGCCCTCACGCACGAACAGCGGGAGCTCGCCCGCGCCGTCCGCGGCCTGCTCGCCCGGGTCGCGCCGGCCGAGGAGGTGCGCAAGCACCTCGATGTCCCCGGTACCGCCACCGCCCGCCCCGTCCACTGGGACGCGCTCGCCGAGCAGGGGCTGCACGCCCTGCACCTGCCCGAGGAGCACGGCGGCGGGGGCGGGACCCTGGCCGATCTGGCCGTCGCCCTGGAGGAGGCCGGGCGGGCCGTGCTGCCCGGCCCGTACCTGCCGCACGTCCTCGCGGCCGAGGTCCTGCGCCGCGCCGGGCTCGTCGCGCTCGTCGCCGAGCTGGCCTCCGGGCGGCGGATCGGGGCGGTCGCCCTCGGGGCCGGTGCGCTGACCGCCGTGCCGTCCCCGCACGGCGGATACGTCCTCACCGGGACCGCCCCGCCCGTGCTCGCCGGCGCGCAGGCGGACCTGCTGGTCCTGGCGGCTGAGGGACCGGACGGCACCGTCTGGGCGGCCGTGGACGCCGACGCGCTCGCCGTACGGGTCCACGACAGCGCCGACCCGACCCGGCCGACCGCCGAGGTCGTCGCCGACGCCGTCCCCTTACCTCCGGACCGGGTCCTCGCCCTCGGCCCCGGGCTGGTCCGCGACCTCGCCGCCGTGCTGTACGCGGCCGACGCCTGCGGCACCGCCGGCCGGGCCCTGGAGACGGCGGCGGAGTACGCCAAGGTGCGCGAGCAGTTCGGGCGGCCGATCGGGCGGTTCCAGGGGGTCAAGCACCTCTGCGCCGACATGTTGGTCACACTCGAACAGGCCCGCGCCCTGACGTGGGACGCGGCGCTCGCCGCGGACGATCCGCGCGCCCCCGACGACGTACGCGCCCTCACCGCCGCGCTCGCCGCCTCCGTCGCGCTGGACGCCGCGTACCGCTGCGCCAAGGACTGCATCCAGATCCTCGGCGGCATCGGCTTCACCTGGGAGCACGACGCCCACCTGTACCTGCGCCGCGCCGTCGTCGCCCGCCAGCTCCTCGGCGGCGGCGACGCCCACCGCGCCCGCGCCGTCCGGCTCGCCGCCGCCGGGACGCGGCGCGAGCTGCGGCTCGACCTGCCGGAGGAGGCCGAGGCGTACCGGGCCGAGGCGCGGACGGCCGTGGCGCGGGCCCGCGGGCTCGACCCCGAGGAGGCCCGCCGCGCCCTCGCCCCCACCGGGCTCGCCGCCCCGCACCTGCCGCCGCCGTACGGCCTCGGGGCCGGGCCGGTGCAGCAGCTCGCCGTCCAGCAGGAGCTCGCGGCCGCCGGGGTGAGCCCGAGCGGGCTCGGCATCGCCACCTGGGTCGTCCCGTCGCTGCTCGCGTACGGAACGGAGGAACAGAAGGAGCGGTACCTCGTCCCGACCCTCCGCGGCGACCTGCTGTGGTGCCAGCTGTTCAGCGAGCCCGGGGCCGGCTCCGACCTCGCCTCACTGCGCACCCGCGCCGAACGGACCGAGGACGGCTGGCGGATCACCGGGCAGAAGGTGTGGACGAGCGCCGCCCAGTGGGCCGACCACGGGATCCTGCTCGCCCGGACCGACGCCGACGCCCCCAAGCACCAGGGGCTCACGTACTTCGTCGTCGACATGAAGAACACCCCCGGCATCGACATCCGCCCCCTGAAGGAGATCACCGGGGACTCGCTCTTCAACGAGGTCTGGTTCGACGACGCACCGCTCCCCGCGGACGCCGTCGTCGGCGAGGTGAACGACGGCTGGCGGGTCGCCCGCAACACCCTCGGCAACGAGCGGGTCCACATGGCCGACCAGGTCGCCTTCGACACCGGCCTGGAGTCGCTGATCGACGCCTCCGGCCGCGCCGACGAGCCCGTCCGCGTACGGATCGGGGCGCTCGTCGCGGAGGCGCACGCGCTCGGCTGCATCGGGCTGCGCACCACGCTGCTCCAGGTCTCGGGGCTCGAACCGGGCGCGGGGGCCAGCGTGCGCAAGCTCGTCCAGACCGGGCACCAGCAGCGGCTCGCCGAGCTGGCCCTCGAACTCCTCGGACCGGCGGGCGCGGTGCGGGAGGGGGCGGGGGAGCGGGCGGTGCACGGGCTGCTCATGTCCCGCTGCCTGACCATCGCCGGCGGCACCACGCAGGTCCAGCTGAACGTCGTCGCCGAGCGCATTCTCGGCCTGCCCAGGGACTGAAGGACTCAGGGACCGAAGGAGACCATGGTGAGCAAGGCGTACATCGTCGGGGTCGGGATGACGGACTTCGCGAAGCCCGAGACGCGCGACTGGCAGTACTGGGACATGGCGAAGGAGGCCGGCACGGCCGCGCTCGCCGACGCGGGCGTCGCGTACGGGCAGGTGCAGCAGGTGCCGGTGGGGTACTGCTTCCAGGCGTCGACGGCCGGGCAGCGCGCCGCGTACGAACTGGGCCTGACGGGCGTGCCGGTCTACAACGTCAACAACAACTGCGCGACGGGCTCGACCGCGTTGATGATGGCCCGGCAGTTCGTGGAGGGCGGGCTCGCGGACTGCGTGCTGGCGCTGGGCTTCGAGAAGATGGCGCGCGGCGCGCTGGGCGGAGGGTCCGACGGGGGTGCCCGCGGCGGAGCCGCTGATGTCGGGGGCAAGACGTCCCCGGTGGCCCGGCATTACGGCGTCATGGCCGCCGCGCACGGCTTCGAGATGACTCCGCCGACCGCGCAGATCTTCGGCAACGCGGCGCGTGAGCACATGGACCGGTACGGGACGACCGAGGCGCAGCTCGCCGCGGTCGGGGCGAAGAACCACCGGCACTCGGCGGCCAATCCGCGCGCCCAGTTCCAGGACGTGTACACGGTCCAGGAGATCCTCGCGGCGAAGACCATCCACCGGCCGCTGACCAAGCTCCAGTGCTCGCCGACCTCGGACGGTGCGGCCGCGGCGGTCGTCGTGTCCGAGCGGTTCGTGGACGAACACGGGCTGCGGGACCGGGCGGTGGAGATCGCGGCGCAGGCCATGACCACGGACACGGAGGAGTCCTTCGCCTCCGGCTCCTGCATCGACGTCGTGGGCCGGCCGATGTCACGGGCGGCGGCGCGTCAGGTCTACGAGGCGTCCGGGCTCGGCATCGAGGACGTCGACGTCGTCGAGCTCCACGACTGCTTCTCGATCAACGAGCTGCTGACGTACGAGGCGCTCGGCATGTGCGAGGAGGGCGCGTCCGGCAAGCTCGTCGAGGCCGGCGCGACGACGTACGGCGGGCGGTGGGTCGTGAACCCGTCGGGCGGACTGATCTCCAAGGGCCACCCGCTCGGCGCGACGGGCCTGGCCCAGGCGGCCGAACTGGTCTGGCAGTTGCGGGGCGAGGCGGCGGACCGACAGGTGGCGGGGGCGCGGGTCGGGCTCGCGCACAACATCGGGCTGGGCGGCGCGGCGGTGGTGACGATGCTGCGGCGGGGGTGACGCCGCCGACGCGGCGGGAGCGAGGGCGCGTCCGGCCTGGTGTGTACGGGCGGCGTCCCCCACCGGGGGAACCGAGGGGACGCCGCCACACCGGCCCGGCAGGCGACTGCCGAGGGAGGTGGTCGTCTGCTTCTGGGACAGGCCGGGCTCAAGGCGCGCAGAGATCGCCGCGCAGCCCATGAACTGCGGTCCCCCATCTGCGCTCTCTGCGCGCACCACCGATCATGCCGGGCCGTCGGCCGGTGGTGTTGGCGCTGCGTCTCCGCTTTCTTGGCACTGCGTCTCAGCGCGGGTCCAGCTCGGGCGCGGCATTTTCCCGGCGCCGCGTCTCGGCCTGCTGCCGGTGCTCGCGCGGGGACATCCCGTACGCGCCGCGGAAGGCGCGGGTGAAGTCGGAGGCGCGGGGGAAGCCCCAGCGGGCGGCGACCGCGTGGATCGGGGTCGTACCCAGCGCGGGATCCGCGAGGTCGCGACGGGCCTGCTCCAGGCGGCGGCCGCGTATCCAGGCGGCGAGGGTCTCGCCGCCGGACTGACCGGTGAACACGCGGTGCAGGTGGCTGAGCGAGACGTGGTGCGCGGCGGCGATCGACGAGGGCGTCAGGTCCGGGTCGCGCAGATTCTGGTGCACGAACGCCCGGACGCCTTCCGCCAGAAGCTCGTGACGGGTCTCGGGCGGCAGCTCGGCCTCGGCGTCCAGCGCGCCGGCCAGCCAGCCGGAGACGAGGTCGAGCACGGTGGCGCCGAGGCGGGGCGCGTCGGCCGGACGCAGGGTGTCGGCCTGCCGCCCCAGGCCGACGAGGAAGTCCGCGAGCAGCGCGCCCATGCCCTCCCGCGCCGAGAGGCCGCGCCCGCGCAGGGCTCGGACGCGGTCCGGGGGCAGGGGGAGCAGCTCCATGGGGAAGTCCACGCCGACGCCCGACAGGACGCGGCAGTCCTGGCCGTACGGGCGGATCTCGAAGGGCTGCGCGCTGTCGAGGAGATGGAGGTCGCGGTGGCCGAGCACGGTCGTCGGCTCGGAGTCCTGGTCCAGCGTCATCGCCCCGTCGAGCAGGAGCGTGAGGTGGTAGCGCTCCTGGTCCGAACCGCGGGCCCTGCGGATGGTCCGGCTGAAGTGCGACGGCGCGAACGAGGTGTGCCAGACGCTGACCGGTCCCAGCTCCAGGTACCGGATCTCCGCCCGGAAGTCCGCGGCGTGGGGACTGGCGACGTCGGCCGACCGGGTCTGCACGATCATGTCCCGCCAGCTGTCGAACCTGCCCTCCGCGGGCACGTCCTCGGTCCGGAACACGGTTCCGATCATCGCAGTGGTCCTCCGTTCGCCCGTCGGGGGTCGCCGGGGGGCCGGTCGGGCGACCCCCACCCTGTAGACGGTACGAGGGGCGGGGATGTGACATCGGCCGTGTGCGGGGGACGGTGGGCGGGGACGGCGGGGCGGGCGGCCTAGGTCCCAAGTCCCGTACCCGGGTGGGTCCCCCATCCGATGTACGGGTCAGGGGAGGTCTGCGAGCATGACGCCCATGGCCTCCACCGAGCGCACAGAGTCAGCCGTCGTCGAACAGCCCGCCCCCGAACGCCCCGACGCCCGGGCGTGGCTCGTCGTCCTGGTCGCCTGCGCCGGGCAGTTCCTGGTGGTGCTCGACGTGTCCGTGGTGAACGTGGCGCTGCCGTCGATGCGGGCCGACCTCGGGCTGTCGGCGCTGGGGCTGCAGTGGGTGCTCAACGCGTACTCGATCGCCTTCGCCGGGTTCATGCTGCTCGGCGGGCGGGCGGTGGACCTGTTCGGGCGGAAGCGGGTGTTCCAGCTGGGGCTCGGACTGTTCACCGCCGCGTCCGTGGCCGGCGGGCTGGCGCAGGAGGGCTGGGAGCTGGTGGCCGCGCGGGCCGTACAGGGCCTCGGCGCGGCGATCCTCGCGCCCGCGACGCTCACCCTGATCACCGGTGCGGTGCCCGCCGGTCCGGCGCGGGCCAGGGCCATCGGTACCTGGACGGCGGTCGGCGCGGCCGGCGGCGCGGCGGGCGGCTTCGTGGGCGGCGTGCTCGTGGACCTGCTCTCCTGGCGCTGGGTCCTGCTCATCAACGTGCCCGTCGGCGTGGTCGTGATGGTCGCGGCGGCGGTGTGGCTGACCGAGAGCCGCGGCGCCGCCGGCCGGCGGCTCGACCTGCCCGGCGCGGTACTCGTCACCGGCGGCCTGGCGGCCGTCGCGTACGGCATCGTGCAGACGGAGGAAGCCGGCTGGGGCGCACCGGCGACCCTGGTGCCGCTGATCGGCGGGCTGGCGCTGCTCGGGGTGTTCGTCGCCGTGGAGGCGCGTACGGCGGCCCCGCTGATGCCGCTGCGGGTGTTCCGGCTCCGGGCGGTGTCGGCGGCCAACGTGGCGCTGCTCACGACGTGTTCGGCGTCCTTCGGC
Source organism: Streptomyces solicamelliae (assembly GCF_045348655.1). Taxonomy (NCBI): domain Bacteria; kingdom Bacillati; phylum Actinomycetota; class Actinomycetes; order Kitasatosporales; family Streptomycetaceae; genus Streptomyces; species Streptomyces solicamelliae. The sequence goes on along the minus strand of NZ_CP160404.1, from coordinate 2,010,118 downwards.
ATGTGGTTCTTCATGACGGTGTACGCGCAGAACGTCCTCGGCTACACCCCGCTGGAGGCCGGGCTCGCCCTGGTGCCGTCCTCGGTCAGCGTCCTGCTCAGCTCCAAGCTGGCCCCGCGGCTGATGCCGGTCGTCGGCGCCCGGAACCTCGCCGTCCTCGGCGCGCTGATCGCGGCGGCCGGCTTCGGCTGGCAGTCGACGATGACCGCGGACGGCTCGTTCCTCGGGACGATCCTCGGCCCCGGCATCCTGATGATGATCGGCATGGGCCTGACCATCACCCCGCTCGCCTCCCTCGCCACCTCGGGCGCGGCCCCCGACGAGGCCGGCCTGGTCTCGGGCCTCGTCAACACCTCCCGCACCATGGGCGGCGCCCTGGGTCTGGCCACCCTCTCCACCCTCGCCGCCTCCCGCACGGCGGGCCGTACCACCCCCGAAGCCCTGACGGAGGGCTACGCGCTCGCCTTCCGCGCATCGACGGGCATTCTCCTGGCGTCCGCCGTACTCATGCTGCTGTGGCTGCCGAAGCCCTCTGTCACGGAGCGCCCATAGTCTGTGCGCCGAACGTTTCGATCAGGAGGAAACATGGGGCGGGCTGGGCGTGGAGTGCGAATCGGAGCCTGGGTGGCGGGTGTCGGGGGGTTGGCCGTCGCTCTGGGGGCGATCCTGGTCGTGCTGACCGCTTATGGGGCTGTTTCCGTGAACAGCAGTGCCATGGAGCCGACGTATGCGGCCGGTGATCCCGTCTTCGTCGAGCGGATCGACGGGAGTGAGGTGCGGCGGGGGGACGTGGTGCTCTACCGGACCGCGGAGCGTTACGAGGGGATGGCCGTGCTGCAGCGGGTCATCGGGGTCGGAGGCGATCGGGTCAGCCAGAGCCGGAGTCCCGGTGCGCCGGTCACCGTGAACGGGGAGCCCTTGGTCGAGCCGTACACGAAGGACGGGGAGCTTTCCGGCCTGGGCCGGTCGTACGACGTCGTCGTGCCCGCCGGGCGGCTCTTTCTGCTGGGCGATGACCGGGGGAACTCGTACGACTCGCGGTTCTTTCTCGAGGAGCAGGCGGGCAGTGTCGACGCCCGTGCCGTCGAGGGGCGGGTGCTCGACAGCCGGGCCGGGCTGCTCGGGTGGGCGGGGGCCGCGTTGCTCGGACTCTTCGTCGGGATCGCCGGCATCACGGTGGGGCTCGTCGCCCGGGCCCGACGGGGCGTCTGACCGGGACCGGGTCCGTCAGAGCCAGCCCTGCCGGCGGGCCGCGCGGACGGCTTCCATGCGGTTGCGGGTGCCGGTCTTGCCGATGGCCGAGGAGAGGTAGTTGCGGACCGTCGACTCCGACAGGTGCAGGGTCGTCGCGATGTCGGCGATCGTCGCGCCGTCCGCAGCCGCGCCCAGGGCATCGCGTTCGCGGGCGGTGAGGGGGTTCGGGCCGGCGCTCAGCGCGGCCGCGGCGAGCGTCGGGTCGATGACCGTCTCGCCCTGGAGGACCTTGCGGATCGCCGCCGCCAGCTCCTCCACCGGACCGTCCTTCACCAGGAAGCCCGCCGCCCCGGCCTCCATCGCCCGGCGCAGATAGCCGGGGCGGCCGAAGGTCGTCAGGATCAGCACCCGGCAGTCCGGGACCTCCGTGCGCAGGTCCGCCGCCGCGTCGAGGCCGCTGCGGCCCGGGAGTTCGATGTCGAGGAGCGCCACCTCGGGCCGGCTCGTCAGCGCCGCGTCCACGATCTCGTCGCCCCGGCCCACCTGGGCCACCACCTCGATGTCCGGCTCCATGCCGAGCAGCAGCGCCAGCGCGCCGCGCAGCATGCCCTGGTCCTCGGCGAGCAGCACTCTGATCATTCGGCCTGCTCCAGCTCTCGCGACGCGGGGGTCTCCACGGGGAGTTCCGCGACGACCCGGAAACCGCCCTTGGGGGCCGGTCCCGACTCAAGAGTGCCGCCTGCGGCCGCGACCCGCTCGCGCAACCCCGTCAGTCCGTTGCCGGGGTCGGACGTCCCACCCGTACCGCGGCCGTTGTCGGTGACCGTCAGCCGGACCCTCCCCCAGCCTCCGGCCGGGGGGACCGCCACCGGGGCGCCCGCGACCTCGATCTCGCAGCGTGTCGCCCCGCTGTGCCGCAGCACGTTGGTCGCCGCCTCCCGGACCACCCAGCTCAACAGGGCCTCCGTCTGCGGCTCCAGGGGCGGCCCCGACCGCCGTACCACCGGCTCGATCCCCGCGCCGGTCAGCGCGGACCTCGCCCGGTCCAGCTCCGTGCCGAGACTGCCCTCGCGGTACCCCGTCACCGCCTCGCGGATCTCCGTCAGCGCCTGGCGGCCCACCGACTCGATGTCCACGATCTGCGCCAGCGCCGCGTCCAGGTCCCGCGGCGCGAGCCGCCGCGCCGCCTCCGACTTCACCACGATCACCGACAGCGTGTGCCCCAGCAGATCGTGCAGGTCCCGCGAGAAGCGCAGCCGCTCCTTCTCCACCGCCGCCCGTGCCAGCTCCTGCCGGGTGGCCCGCAGTTCCTTCACCGTCTCCGACAGGGCGAGCACCGCCGCCGTCACCATGCTCGACAGGAACGTGCCGTACGCGACGTTCACCGCACCCCAGCCGTCCCGTGCCCAGGCCACCGCACCGGCGGTCACGCAGAGCGGGAACACGAGCCGGGGCAGCCATCGCCCCCGCGCGACCGAACCGACGGCCAGTCCGAGCAGCGGGAAGAACGCCAGATAGGGGCCGCCGAACGCGGTGGCCAGGAACAGCGTCACCGCCGTGATTCCGCCGAGCAGCCACCAGGTGGTCCGGGAGTTCCGCAGCCGCTTGTCGAAGGCCCGGAACACCAGGGCGACATAGAGGGAGTTGAAGGCGAGGATCGCGAAGGCCGTGACGACCGGGTACGCGTTCTCTCCCCGGATCAGGTGGGACACCGCGCCCAGGCCCATGAACAGCCACGGCAGCATCGCGAAGCCGTTCGGCGGACCCAGCTCCTCCGGCGGGCGCACCCGCCGCCGCTTCTTCCACCAGTCGCGCATAGCCGTCCCCCCGACCTCAGACCGTCCTCGCCGAGCGACGGTACGAGAAGGCCGCGTACGAACCGAAGAGCAGCGCCCAGACCGTGATCACCGCCATCGCCGCGAACCCCGGCGCCGTGCCCTCCGTCACCGCCCGGCCCACCTCGGCGAACCGGTTGGTCGGGGTGAGGCCGGAGACCGTCCGCAGCCAGTCGGGGAACAGCTGGGCCGGGAACCACAGGCCGCCGACGATCGCCAGGCCCATGGTGCAGGCCACGTTCATCACGCCCGTGGTCTGCGGCGTCAGCCGGTAGCCGTTGCCGAGGCCGAGCAGGGTGAACGGCAGCGAGCCGAGCCACAGCACCACGGCCACCGCCGGCCACTGCCAGGCGTCCATCCGCACCCCGTTGACCAGCGCGCCCGCGGCCAGTACGGCGGCGATGGCGGGCAGGACGACCACCGAGCCGGTCAGGGCGCGGCCGACCACCACCTGACGCGGGGTCATCGGGGTGATCCGCAGCTGTCGCAGCCAGCCGACCGACTTGTCCTCCGCGACCCCGCCGCCCACCGAGAGCGCCGCGTTGAGCGCCCCGTACGCGGCCATGCCGACCATGGACGCGGTCTTCCAGTCGCCCGCGTCGTCCCCGAGGTTGGTGAAGAGCAGGTACATCAGCACCGGCACGGCCACGCTGCCGATCGCGAAACCGGTGTCGCGCAGCGTGCGGCGGACTTCGAGCATCACGTACGAGGCGATCATCGGGCGTTCTCCAGGGTGCGCCGGTGGGCGGAGGTCAGGGACAGGAAGGCGTCGTTGAGCGAGAGCGGGGTGACTTCGAGGCCGCGGATCGCGTCGGCGGCGGCGAGTGCGCGGACCGTCGCGTCGGAGTCGTCGGTACGGAGCCGGGCGCGGTCGCCGCGGATCTCCACCGCGGTCACCCCGGGGAGCAGTTCGAGCCCGCCGGAGGGCCGGCCGGCCAGGTCGACCGAGACCAGGTTGCCGCCGGTGCGGCGTTTCAGCTCCTCGGCGGTGCCGTCGGCGAGGACCCGGCCGTGGTCGACGACCACGATCCGGTCGGCGTACGCGTCCGCCTCCTCCAGGTAGTGGGTGGAGAACAGGACGGTGTTGCCGCGCCGGGCGTAGCCGCGCATCGCGTCCCAGAAGGCCTGCCGGGCCTCCACGTCGAGCGCGGCGGTCGGCTCGTCGAGCACGATCAGCTCGGGGTTGCCGGCGAGGGCGACGGCGAAGCGGACGCGCTGGGCCTGGCCGCCGGAGAGCCGGTCGACGCGGCGGCCGGCGTACTCGGTGAGCCCGGCGAGCTCCAGGGCCTCGGCCACCGGCATCGGCGCGGGGTAGGCGCGGGCGACGAAGGAGACCAGTTCGCCGACGGTGACACGGGGGACGGCACGTCCCTCCTGGAGCATCGCGCCGACCCGGCCCGCCTCGACGGCCTGCGCGGGGGCGTCGCCGAAGAGCCGTACCCGGCCGGTGTCGGGCTCGTCCAGGCCGAGCAGCAGGCCGATGGAGGTCGACTTCCCGGCGCCGTTGCGGCCGAGGAGGGCGACGGTCTCGCCGCGCCGGATCGTGAGCTCGATGCCGTCGACGGCGCGGACCGCTCCGAAGGACTTGGTGACTGCCTCGAAGGCGACTGCGGGAGGTGCGGAGCGGTGGTCCGCGGGCTCGTTCGTCATGACCACGACGCTACGGAGCGGGGGTGGTGCGGGGCAGGCGTGAATGTACGGACTCGGCGGTGACAAATGTCCCGGGCGGCTTCCGCCGGAGATCTCTGACGTTGCGTCAGAAACATGCGCCGGGGAGGGTTCACAACTCCTGCCCCCTCGGCTATACATGGGGTCCATCGATCTAGAACGCGTTCTAGATGATGCCCTGTACGGCCTCGGTGCGGCCGACGGTGCGGACGGTCGCACCGAGGTCTTCCACTCCCTCAAGGAGCAGCATCCACATGCCCATCGATGCCGCCAAGGCGATCGCCGCCGAGCCCCGCAGCGCCGAGATCGCCTGGGACCACAAGGACGTCCAGCTCTACCACCTCGGCCTCGGCGCCGGCGTCCCCGCCACCGACCCCGACGAACTCCGCTACACCCTCGAGTCCAGGCTCCACGTCCTGCCCAGCTTCGCCACCGTCGCCGGCGCCGGAACGGGCATGGCCGGCGGCCTGTCCGCGCCGGGGATCGACATCGACCTCGCCGCGGTGCTGCACGGCGGGCAGACCGTCACCCTGCACCGGCCCCTCCCGGTCCGCGGCCGGGCCGTGTCCACCTCGCGGGTCGCCGCCGTGTACGACAAGGGCAAGGCCGCCGTCCTGGTGCTGCGCTCCGAGGCCGCCGACGAGGACGGCCCGCTGTGGACCAGCGACGCGCAGATCTTCGTCCGCGGCGAGGGCGGCTGGGGCGGCGACCGCGGGCCCTCCGCCCGCGTCGAACGGCCCGACCGCGCGCCCGACCGGACCGAGGAGCGGCCGATCCGCGAGGACCAGGCGCTGCTCTACCGGCTCTCCGGGGACTGGAACCCGCTGCACGCCGACCCGGAGTTCGCCAAGCTGGCGGGCTTCGACCGGCCGATCCTGCACGGGCTGTGCACGTACGGCATGACGCTCAAGGCGGTCGTCGACACGCTGCTCGACGGCGACGTCGCGCGCGTCCGCTCGTACCGCACCCGCTTCGCCGGGGTGGTCTTCCCCGGCGAGACCCTGCGCATCCGGATGTGGGCCGGGGAGGGCCGCGTCCAGGTGTCCGTGACGGCGGCGGAACGGGACGACGCCCCGGTCCTCGCCGACACCGTCGTCGAACATTCCTGACCCGAGCATTCCTGAGTGGGTATTCCGAGGGGAGCCGCACCATGCGCGCAGCCGTACTGCACGAGATCGGCCAGGACAAACTGGAGGTCCTCGACGACGTCGAGGCCGTGGGCTTCGGCCCGGGCAAGGTGCGGATCCGGGTCAGGGCGACCGGACTGTGCCACTCCGACGTGTCGGCGATGAGCGGCGTGCTGCCGCAGCCGGCGCCGTTCGTGCCCGGCCACGAGGGGGCCGGGGAGATCGTCGACGTCGGCGACGGGGTCACCGGCCTCGGGGCCGGCGACCGGGTGCTGCTGTGCTGGCTGCCGGCCTGCCGGGTCTGCGCGGCGTGCAGGCGCGGGCAGACACAGCTGTGTCTGGCGGGCTTCATGAACGCGGGCGTGCCCAACTTCAAGCGGCCCGGCGGGGACGTGTTCGGTTTCGCCGGGACCGGTACCTTCACCGAGGAGGTCGTCGTCGACGCCGGCTGCGCGGTGCCGATCCCCGACGACGTGCCCTTCGACATCGCGGCGCTCATCGGCTGCGGGGTGACCACCGGCCTCGGCGCGGCGATCAACACGGCGAAGGTGACGGCGGGTTCGTCGGTCGCGGTCATCGGCTGCGGCGGCGTCGGGATCTCCGCGATACAGGGCGCCCGGCTCCAGGGCGCGGCGCAGATCGTCGCCGTCGATCCGGTGGAGTCCCGGCGGGAGGCGGCGCTGCGGTTCGGGGCGACGGAGGCGGTCGCGCCGGACGCGCTGGCGGACGCGAAGCAGCGGGTGACCGCGGGCGAGGGCTTCGACTACGTCTTCGAGGTGGTCGGCAAGTCCGCGACCGCGCGCACGGCGTACGAGACGACGCGGCGCGGCGGCACGCTCTGCGTGGTCGGCGCGGGCGCCCTCGACGACTTCCTGCAGCTCAACATGTTCGAGCTGTTCTTCGACGAGAAGCGGATCCTGCCGTCCATGTACGGCGGCGGGGACGTCCTCACCTCGTACGAGCGGGCCATCGCGCTCTGGCGGGCGGGCCGGATCGACCTGGAGTCGCTGATCACCCACCGGGTGCCGCTGGCCGGGATCAACGAGGCGATCGACCAGATGCGTACGGGCGCGGCGCTGCGCACGTGCATCGAGATCTGAGGAGCGGGCCGTGAGTATGCCACTGGAGGGCCTGAGCGCGATCGTCACCGGCGCGGGCCGGGGGCTCGGCCGGGCCGAGGCGCTGGAACTGGCCCGGCTCGGCGCGGCCGTCGTCGTCAACGACTACGGGCAGCCGGGCCGGGACGGCTCGGGCGCGGCGTCGGCGGCGCCGGCGGAGGAGGTCGCGGAGGAGATCCGCGCGGCGGGCGGCCGCGCGGTCGCCCACCTCGGCGACGTCGCGGACTTCGAGACCGCGCGCGGCCTGGTGGACCTGGCCGTGAGCGAGTACGGGAAGCTCGACGTCCTGGTCAACAACGCGGGCATCCTGCGCGACCGGATGGTCTTCTCGATGACCGAGGAGGAGTGGGACTCGGTGATCCGGGTCCACCTCAAGGGCCACTTCAACACCACCCACTTCGCGGCGGTGCACTGGCGGGGTCGGGCGAAGGCGGGCGAGACGTCCGTGTACGGCCGGATCGTCAACACCTCGTCCGAGGCGTTCCTGGCCGGCTCGGCGGGTCAGCCGAACTACGCGGCGGCGAAGGGCGGCATCGTCGGCCTGACGACGTCCACCGCGCTGGCCCTGGCGAAGTACGGCGTGACCGCCAACGCGATCTGCCCGCGAGCGCGGACGCGGATGACGGAGGACGTCTTCGCGGGCTTCGCCGAGCCGGAGGCGGGCGAGCTGGACCCGCTGTCCCCCGAGCACGTGGCCCCGCTGGTCGGCTACCTGGCGAGCCCGGCGGCGTCCGCCGTCAACGGTCAGCTCCTGGTCGTCCACGGCGGGATGGTCGCGGTGGTGGACCGTCCGAAGGTGTCGGCGAAGTTCGACACCGCCAAGTCCGCCTTCACGTACGAGGAACTGGACTCCGTCCTCACCCCGCACTACGCGGACCGCCCGCCGGGCGAGACGTTCGCGGCGACGGAGGTCCTGGGGCTCAAGAAGGACTGAGCGGGGCGGGACGGAACGGACCCTCCCGGGGCGGGTGTTCCCCGCCCCGGGAGGGTCCGAGGTTCTCCGCGTTCTCCGGCCCCGGGGGCTGGTGTTCCCGCCCCGGCCCCCGGGTCTCAGTCCTCCGCGTCGCGGCGGTGGCGGCCGTGCGGGGACGACTCCGGCTCCTCCTGGGAGGACGGGTTGCCGCGGTGGCGGCCGTGAGGGTTGGACTCGGTCGAGTCCGTCGTGGCTTCCTGCATGGTGGTGCTCACCCCGTGATGATCGTTTCCGTCTTGCGGGGCGTGATTCTAACGAGCCTTGATGTCGGCGGCCTTGCCGCCCGGCAGCAGCGCCTGCTGCAGGGGCACCGGACGGCAGGGTTCCACCACCGGCGCCGGTTCCGGCGGCGCCGGCGGGAGTTCGAGGGCCGCCACCCCGCAGGGCGCCGCGGGCGTCGCGTACGGCAGCCGCAGCGTCCCCTGCGGCGTCCAGACGCCCGTACCGTCCAGCCAGCCCGCCGGCGCCGCCAGTTGGGCCACGCGCCGCGACGACGGGGCCCACATGCCCACCCAGCCACCCGCCCCCGCGTCCATCCGCAGCGCCACCGAGCAGCTCTCCGGCAGCAGGACCTGACCCGGCTGCACCGCGAACGGCGTGACCCGCGTGTCCGCCGGGTCCAGGCAGTCCGGGAAGCGCACCGGGCGCGTGCTGCCGAGCACGCCCCAGCCGAGCCGCTCCCGCCCCGGCGACGGCGCGTCGGAACCGATCAGCAGCAGTCCGCTGTCCGCGTCCGCGAGGAGCAGCCGGTCGTCGCTCTCCTCCGTGATCTGCAGCAGGGGCGTCACCTCGCCGCCCCGCTCCAGGTCGACCGCCACCGCCTTCGTCGGACCGTCGTCGAGCCGACGGTCGAGCGCCAGCATCCGCCCCGTACGGTCCAGCCAGACGCCGCCGGTGCAGGCGCCCTTGATCTCCGCCACCCGCTCCGGGCCGAACGCCCCGCCCGCGACCAGCCACAGCTCCGTGGTGTACGGGCCGACGGCCATCGCGTACGCGCACGTCCCGTCCGGCGACGGCGGCAGCAGCACCAGGTCCGCGTCCGACTCGACCGCGCCGAGGGACAGTTCGCCGGTGCGCGGCCCGGTCGGGTACAGCAGCGAGAACGTCCGCCGTTCCGCCACGCGCCGGCAGATCAGCACCCGCCCGTCCGCCAGCGGCAGCACCTGCGCGTCCGGGTCCTCCGGCTGGTCGAGCGGCAGCGGCACCGCGTACGGCTCCGGTCCGTCCAGCGTCCAGCGCTCCGCGTACAGCGCGTCGCCGCTCCCCGCGAGCCGGGCCGCGTAGGCGCCGCTCGCCGTGATCGTGAACTTGCTCGGCCGTGCCGCGCCTTCCCCGTCCGCGGCCGCCTCGATGGCACACGCTGTCATCGACTCGTCACCTCCGGCCATCGAAGCTAGTTTTCGCACTTCCAGCCGAACAACACGAGTCAGGTCACTTCACACATAAGGATGGCCGTGAATCGATTCTGCTGAGGGAGCGGGGTTGGCTGTGCTGGTCTGGAGGCGGGCTGAGTAAGGTAAGGCGACCCTAAGCCAGGCCCGGCGGCCCCGCGCGGGGCCGTTCGTGAAGCAGGACCCGCACCGCCCCCGCCTCCCCGCAGCGGAGCCCTCCCCATGTCCCTACGCCGCCGCGGCACCGCCGCCGCCGTCGCCCTCGCCGCCGCGCTCTCCCTCGCCTCCTGCGGCGGCGGGACCGACGCCACCTCGGAGAAGAAGGCCGACGCCGGCAAGAAGGACGTCGCCCAGGGCGGCAAGGACTTCGGGGACGCGGCGGCGAAGACCGCGGCACTCGGCACGGACGCCAAGCCGGGCCGGTTTCCCCGCACCCTCACCCACGCGATGGGCAAGACGGAGCTGAAGGCGGCCCCGAAGCGGGTCGTCGTCCTCGACGTCGGCGAGCTCGACAACGTCGTCTCGCTCGGCATCAAGCCCGTCGGCTTTGCGCCGTCCGAGGGGGACGATGGCATCCCCACGTATCTGAAGAAGGACGCCGGCAGCCCCAAGTCCGTCGGAACGATCAACAATCTCAACCTCGAGGCGATCGCCAACCTCGAGCCCGACCTGATCCTCGGCAGCCGGCTGCGGGCCGCGGACAAGTACGACGAGCTGTCGAAGATCGCGCCCACCGTCTTCTCCATCCGCCCCGGTTTCACCTGGAAGGAGAACTACCTCCTCAACGCCGCGGCGCTGGACAGGAGCGCCGAGGCGAAGGGCAAGCTCGCCGCGTACGAGACCAAGGCGAAGCAGCTCGGCGCGGACCTCGGCGCGGACAGGCCGACCGTGTCGGTGGTCCGCTACCTGCCGGGCAAGATCCGCCTCTACGCCAAGGCGTCGTTCATCGGCACGATCCTGCAGGACGTCGGCGTGCCGCGGCCGAAGAACCAGCAGATCGACGACCTGGCCGCCGAGGTCAGCCCGGAGAAGATCGACGAGGCCGACGGAGACTGGATCTTCAGCGGGGTCTACGGCGACCCGAAGGCCACCAAGAAGGACGCGGCCGTGGCCAACCCGCTCTGGAAGAACCTGAAGGCCGTCAAGGCCGGCCGGGCCAAGGACGTCCCGGACGAGACCTGGTACCTCGGCCTCGGCGTCACGGCGGCGGACAGCGTCCTCGCGGACCTGCGCGGCTACCTCGTGAAGTACACCGGCTGATCCGTGCCTGTGGACGGCCCCGCGGTCGTCCACAGGCCAGGGCGGCGGGGCGCGCGGGACAGGTAGCCTTTCCTCCGTGCCCCGTCTGTCTGAAGTCATCGCCGAACTCGACGCCCTCTGGCCCCCCGAGCGGGCCGAGCAGTGGGACGCCGTCGGCACCGTCTGCGGCGACCCCGACGCCGAGGTCACCCGTGTGCTGTTCGCCGTCGACCCCGTCCAGGGGATCGCCGACGAGGCGATCGCCTTCGGCGCGGACCTGGTCGTCACGCACCACCCGCTCTATCTGCGCGGGACGACGACGGTCGCGGCCTCCCACTTCAAGGGCCGCGTCGTGCACACCCTGATCAAGCACGACGTCGCCCTGCACGTCGCGCACACCAACGCCGACACCGCCGATCCCGGTGTCTCCGACGCGCTCGCCGGCGCGCTCGACCTGCGGGTCACCGGCCCGCTCGTGCCCGAGACCGGTCTCGGCCGGATCTGCGAGCTCGACGTCCCCGAGACCCTGGCCGCGTTCGCGGCGCGCGCCGCGAAGCGGCTGCCCGCCACCGCGCAGGGCATCCGCGTCGCCGGCGACCCCGAGATGATCCTGCGCCGGGTCGCCGTCAGCGGCGGCTCCGGCGACAGCCTCTTCGACGTCGTGCGGGCCTCCGGGGTGGACGCGTTCCTCACCGCGGACCTGCGCCACCACCCGGCGTCCGAGGCCACCCAGCGCTCGCCGCTGGGCCTCGTCGACGCCGCCCACTGGGCCACCGAGTGGCCCTGGTGCGAGCAGGCCGCCGCCCAGCTCGACGAGATCTCCGACCGCCACGGCTGGGACCTGCGCGTCCACGTCTCGAAAACGGTCACCGACCCCTGGTCTTCCCACCACACCTCATCAGGAGCCCCCAACTGAACGCCGCGCCCGCCGACCAGATCCGTCTCCTCGACGTCCAGGCCCTGGACGTCCGCCTCCAGCAGCTCGCGCACAAGCGCAAGTCGCTGCCCGAGCACGCCGAGATCGAGTCGCTGACCAAGGACCTCACGCAGCTGCGCGACCTGCTCGTCGCCGCGCAGACCGAGGAGAGCGACTGCGCCCGCGAGCAGACCAAGGCGGAGCAGGACGTCGACCAGGTGCGCCAGCGCGCGACCCGCGACCAGCAGCGCCTGGACTCCGGCGCGGTCTCCTCGCCGAAGGACCTGGAGAACCTCCAGAAGGAGATCGCCTCGCTGGCCAAGCGTCAGGGCGACCTGGAGGAGGTCGTCCTGGAGGTCATGGAGCGCCGCGAGGGCGTGCAGGAGCGGGTCGCCGAGCTGACCGAGCGCGTCTCCGCCGTCCAGGCCAAGACCGAGGACGCGACCGCGCGCCGCGACGCCGCGCAGGCCGAGCTGGACGCGGAGTCCGCGTCGGTGGGCAAGGAGCGCGAGCTCGTCGCCGGCTCCGTCCCGGCGGACCTGCTCAAGCTGTACGAGAAGCTGCGCGAGCAGCAGGGCGGCGTGGGCGCGGCCCGGCTGTACCAGCGCCGCTGCGAGGGCTGCCACATCGAGCTGAACATCACCGAGCTGAACGAGGTCCGGGCGGCCGCGGCGGACGCGGTGGTGCGCTGTGAGAACTGCCGCCGGATCCTGGTCCGCACGGCGGAGTCCGGCCTGTAATGCGGCGTCTGATCGTCGAGGCGGACGGCGGCTCCCGGGGCAACCCGGGGCCCGCCGGGTACGGCGCGGTGGTCCTGGACGCGGCGACCGGCGAGGCGCTGGCGGAGCGGGCCGAGTACATCGGCGTCGCGACGAACAACGTCGCCGAGTACAAGGGCCTGATCGCCGGGCTGAAGGCGGCGCACGAGCTGACCGCCGGCGCGGCCGACGTCTCGATCCTCGTCCGGATGGACTCCAAGCTGGTCGTCGAGCAGATGTCCGGCCGCTGGAAGATCAAGCACCCGGACATGAAGCCGCTGGCGGCCGAGGCGGGCCGGGTCCTCCCGGCCGGCCAGGTGCGCTACGAGTGGATCCCGCGCGAGCAGAACAAGCACGCGGACCGGCTCGCCAACGAGGCGATGGACGCGGGCAAGCGCGGCGAGCAGTGGCGCCCGTCGGACTCCTCCGCCGCCCTCGACGCGGCCGCGGCCCGCAACGCGGCGGCCCTGCCGCCCGCCCCGGCGGGCCCGCCCGGCGACGCGGCGGCGGGCGCGGCGAAGGCCCGCGCGGCACTGTCGGTGACGCGTTCGGCCGTCGGAGGCTCCGGGGGTGACTTCGAGGCCGCCGCGGGCGGCGCGGCGTACGCGGTCCGGCACGGCGGCACGGCGGCGGAGTCCGCGACCCCCGCGCCCGCGCAGGGCTGGGGCGGCGGTCCCGACATGGGCGCGCCCGCCACGTTCGTGCTGCTGCGGCACGGCGAGACCGCGCTCACCCCGGAGAAGCGGTTCTCCGGGAGCGGGGGCAACGACCCCGAGCTGTCCGCGGCCGGGCTGCGCCAGGCCGACGCGGTGGCCGCGGCGCTCGCCGCGCGCGGCACGATCCAGGAGATCGTCACCTCGCCGCTGAAGCGCTGCCGCCAGACCGCCGAGACCGTCGGCGCCCGCCTGGGCCTGGACGTCCGGATCGAGGAGGGCCTGCGCGAGACGGACTTCGGCGCCTGGGAGGGCCTGACGTTCGGCGAGGTGCGCGAGCGGTACGCGGACGACCTGGACGCCTGGCTGGCCTCCCCGAAGGCCGAGCCGACCGGCGGCGGCGAGAGCTTCACCACGGTCGCCCGCCGCGTGTCGGCCACCCGTGACCAGCTGACCGCCGCGCACGCGGGCCGCACTGTCCTCCTGGTCACCCACGTGACCCCGATCAAGACCCTGGTCCGCCTGGCCCTCGGCGCTCCACCGGAGTCCCTCTTCCGCATGGAACTCTCCGCCGCGTCGCTGTCCGCGGTGGCCTACTACGCGGACGGCAACGCCTCCGTACGCCTCTTCAACGACACCTCGCACCTGCGGGGCTGACGGTACGCACGAGGAGGACGGCCCTGTGCGTCAGCGCAGGGCCGCCGCCTCGCGGGCCAGGGACTCCACCCGGGGCCAGTCCTTCGCCGCCAGGGCGTCCGGCGGGAGCATCCATGTGCCGCCGACGCAGCCGACGTTGGGGAGGGCGAGGTAGGACGGGGCCGAGGCCCGGCCGACGCCGCCGGTGGGGCAGAAGCGGGCCTGGGGGAGAGGGCCGTGGAGGGATCGCAGGTACGGGACGCCGCCGGCGGCCTCCGCCGGGAAGAACTTCATCTCCGGCACCCCGTGCTCGAGCAGCGCCACGACCTCCGAGGTCGTCGAGACGCCCGGCAGGAACGGCAGTCCCGACGTCCGCATCGCGTCGAGCAGGCCCTCCGTCCAGCCGGGGCTCACCAGGAAGCGCGCGCCCGCCGCGTCCGCGTTCGACACGTTCGCCGCGGTCACCACCGTGCCCGCCCCCACGACCGCCTCCGGCACCTCGTCCGCGATCGCCCGGATCGCGTCCAGCGCGGCCGGGGTCCGCAGCGTCACCTCGATCGCCGGCAGGCCGCCCGCCACCAGCGCGCGGGCCAGGGGTGCCGCATCGGCGACGTCCTCGATCACGACGACGGGGAGGACGGGGGCCAGGTCGAGGACGCTCATCATGTCCTCATCCTGTACAGGGCGCGCGCAGGGTGCAATTCGCGTTGCGGAGGGCGCAACGGGGATCGGGTGCGGTCGCGCCGGGCGCCCTCGAAGGCCCTGGCGGGCCGCAGCCGACCGCGAGCCGACGTCTCACCAGCCCGAGGCCCGCGCCGGCGGCGTCTCCTCGGCCGGGGTCCCGCCCGCCTGCGCCGCCCGCGCCGTCCGCCTTGCGCCGTCCGCCCGCGCCGGCGGCCTGCGTCGCCCGTCCGCGCCGGCCCGCCCGCCCTGGGCGCCGCTCGGGCCCTCCGTCCTCAGTGGATCTCGTCGACCAGGACGTCCAGCACCCCGGCCTTCCCGCCCTCCTCCACCACGTACCCGAGATCGCGCAGCGCAGTCACCAGTTCCGCGCGGTCGCCCGGGGCCGCGCCCGTCTCCAGCAGGCTCCGGACGATGCGGCCCTTCGTCGCCTTGTTGAAGTGGCTGACGACCTTGCGGGTCGGCGCGTGGAGGACCCGTACCGTCGCCGTGCGCTCCGCCGCCGCCCCCTTCGGACGCCACGCCGTCGCGTACGCCGACGAGCGCAGGTCCAGGACCAGGCCGTCGCCCGCCGCCTCCGGCAGCACCTCGGCCATCGGGGCCCGCCAGTGCGCGCCCAGCGCACCGAGCCCCGGCAGCTTCACCCCCATCGAGCAGCGGTACGACGGGATCCGGTCGTCCACCCGCACCGCGCCCCACAGCCCCGAGAACACCAGGAGCGACGCGCGCGCCCGCTTCCGCGCGGCCGCGTCCAGCGTCGCCAGACCCAGCGCGTCGTACAGCACGCCCGTGTAGATCTCCCCGGCCGGCCGCGCGCCCGCCGTCCGCAGCCCGGCGTTCTTCGCGATCTCCCCGCGCAGCCCCTCGCTCAGGCCCAGCACCTCGCGGGCCTTCTCCTCGTCCGCGACACACAGTTCGACCAGCTCGTCCAGGACGGCCGCCCGCGCCCGGGCGAGCCCCGGCAGCGAGAGCGACTCCGGCTTCAGCGGCGCCCCGCGGCCGGAAGCGGCCTTGCCCTCCGACGGCGGCAACAGCACGAGCACGGTGGTTCTCCTTCGTACGTACGGGGGGCTGGGGTGCGGGCCCAGGCAGAACAGCCTACAAAGTGCCGGGCCAGGCCCCCCGCCATACGCTCGGTCCATGCCCCGCCGCCATCTGCACGTGACCGGCGCAGCCGAGGCTCCGCTGCGGGCCGCGCTGCGCGCCCTGCGCGCCGAGCTCGCGATCCCCGACGCCTTCCCGCCCGCGGTCCTCGCCGAGGCCGACGCCGCCGCGCGCGAACCGCGGCTGCCCGCCGAGGACGCCACCGACCTCCCCTTCTTCACCATCGACCCGCCCGGCTCCACCGACCTCGACCAGGCCGTGTACCTCACCCGGCGGGCCGACGGCGGCTACCGCGTGCACTACGCCATCGCCGACGTCGCCGCGTTCGTCGCGCCCGGCGGCGCGATCGACGCCGAGGCGCACCGCCGCGTCCTCACCCTCTACTTCCCTGACGGCCGGGTCCCGCTCCACCCGCCCGCCCTCTCCGAAGGCGTCGCCAGCCTCCTCCCCGACCGGACCGTGCCCGCGCTGCTCTGGCGGATCGACCTCGACGCGGAGGGCCGCCGGGTCGCCACCGACGTGCGCCGCGCCCTCGTCCGCAGCCGCGCCCGCCTCGACTACGCGGGCGTCCAGCAGCGGATCGACGACGGCACGGCCGAGGAACCGCTCGCCCTGCTCCGCGACATCGGACGGCTGCGGGAGGCGCTGGAGTCCGAACGCGGCGGGATCTCGCTCAACGTCCCGGAGCAGGAGATCGTCGAACAGGACGGCTCCTACGTGCCGGTGTACCGCGCCCCGCTGCCCGCGGACGCCTGGAACGCGCAGATCTCCCTGCTCACCGGCATGGCCGCGGCCGACCTGATGACCGCCGCCGGCACCGGCATCCTGCGCACCCTGCCGACCGCCCCGGACGGCGCGGTCGCCCGGCTGCGACGCTCCGCGAAGGCGCTCGGCGTCGACTGGCCGCACCACGTCTCGTACGCGGACGTGGTCCGCCGCCTCGACCCCGCCAACCCGCGGCACGCCGCCTTCCTGCAGGACTGCACCTCGCTGCTGCGCGGTGCGGGCTACACCGTGTTCACGGACGGCAAGCTGCCGACGCCCGCGATCCACGCGGCGGTGGCGGACGAGTACACGCACTGCACCGCGCCGCTGCGCCGCCTCGTCGACCGGTACGCGGGCGAGCTGTGCGTCGCGGCGGTCGCGGGCCGCGAGCCCCCGGAGTGGGTGACCGCGGCGCTGGCCGCGCTGCCGGACGAGATGGCGGACGGCGCGCGGCGGGCGAACACCGTGGAGCGCGAGAGCGTCGACATCGTCGAGGCGGCGCTGCTGCAGGGTCGCGTCGGGGAGATCTTCGACGCGTACGTGGTGGACGTGAGGGAGATGGAGCCGACGGTCGGCACCGTCCACCTCGACGACCCGGCGGTCGTCGCCCGCATCGCGGGCGGCAGCGACGAACTCCCGCTGGGCCGCTGGCTGCGGGTGAAGCTCACACAGGCCGACCCGGCGCACGCGAAGGTGCAGTTCACTCCGGCGTGAGAACGGCCTCGCGAAGTGCCTTCGCCAGCCCCCGGGCGTCGTCGGCATGGAACCGCAGGACGCGTACGGGCCGGGCCCCGCCGAGGAGCCTGGGCGCGTCGACGGCCTCGGTCAGCTCGACGGTCACGGAGGTCTGCGACCCCACCGCCAGATTCAGCTCCCCCTCCGTCTTCTCGTGCGTGAACAGCGACTCCTGGCGGATCGAGGCGATCCGGTCCAGCGGGACGCGCACGTCGACGTGGGCGGCCTGCCGCAGCCGCAGCTCGCCGTCGGACAGGACGTGCGGCCGGGTGACGGACGCGGCGTGCAGTCCGAGGACGAACAGGACGGTGTACACGTCGAGCACGAGCACGATCGCGTGGACGACGGGGAGGTCGGCGAGCAGGTACGACATGCCGACCGTCTCCACCAGGCAGACGAAGGCGAAGCCGTACATGAGCGCCGCCTGGTCGCGGGCGTGGGCGAACGCCCGGTCGCCGGCCGGCACCCCGACGCGCCTGCGGGCCGCCCAGAGCACGAGGCTCGCCATCAGCTTCAGTTCGTGCCCGATGATCCGCAGGACGGCCTCGGGCACGAGCACGCCCAGAGCCTCCCGGCCGGAGAGCCCGCCGCGGCGCAGCCGCGCGTACACCGCGACCTCGGCGGCGAACAGCGCGACGACCACGACTTCGGCGGCGAGCAGCAGGCCGCCGGGTATCCGCACCCCGGAGACCAGGCACACGGCGAGCACGACCTCGAACGGCAACGCCACATAGGCGAACCCCCGCAGCACCCGTACCACCCCGCTCATCGCGCACGCTCCCGCACCAGCCGCAGGGCCTGGAGCACGACGGCCTCCTGGGCGGGGGCGAGGTCGGCGAAGAACGCGGCGGCCAGGGCGTCGTCCGCCGGGACGACGTCCTCGTCCCCGAGCCCGGCGGCGACCTCGTCGGGCAGGGTGTCGGCGAGGAACCGCGCCGCCTCGGCGACACGGGGGTCGTCCGGCGCGGCGTCGGCGAGCGCGTCGAGCCGCGCGTACAGCTCGTGCGCCCGCTCCACCGCGCCCGGGGTCTCGGCCAGGTGCCGCATGGTGTCCATGAGCCGGTCCCGCGCCTCGCCCTCGGGGGCGACGGTCTCGAGCAGCGTGAGCATCTCCCGGTCCTTGGCGGCCATGGGCGACTCGCTCCGTCCGGCGGAGGACCGGGCCACATCACGGAAGAGCGAGGCGAGCGCGGGGGAGACGGGCCCGTCCGCGGTCAGGATCCCCTCCCGGGCCTGGGCGAGCAGCCCGGCGAGCCGCTCCCGCCGCTCGTGGATCACGGCCTCCTGCCGCCGCAGATCCTCGTCCAGCTCCTCCAGGACCTCGACGAGCTCCCGCCCGCCCTCGTCCGCGAGCACGTCCCGCACCTCGTCGAGCCCGAGCCCCAGCTCGGTCAGCCGCCGGATCCGCGCGAGCAGCACCGCGTCCCGCACGGTGTACTCGCGGTACCCGTTGGCCCGCCGCACGGGTTCGGGCAGCAGCCCGAGGTGGTGGTAGTGCCGCACGGCCCGCGGGGTGACCCCGACGAGCGCGGCGATCTCGCCGATTCGCATGACCTCAGTACAAACCCTGACGCTGCGACAAGGTCAAGCACGCCCGCGACGGCGGGTAACATGTGGACCACGGCAGACGAGCCGGGCGGACGGCCGCGTGGTGATCCTCGGATCGCCCCGAGGAACGTCCGGGCTCCACAGGGCAGGGTGGTGGCTAACGGCCACCCGGGGTGACCCGCGGGACAGTGCCACAGAAAGCAGACCGCCGGGGACCTCGGTCCTCGGTAAGGGTGAAACGGTGGTGTAAGAGACCACCAGCGCCTGAGGTGACTCAGGCGGCTAGGTAAACCCCACCTGGAGCAAGGTCAAGAGGGGCCGTCGCAAGACGACCCTGCGCGGACGATCGAGGGCTGCCCGCCCGAGTCCGCGGGTAGACCGCACGAGGCCGGTGGCAACGCCGGCCCTAGATGGATGGCCGTCTCCCCGGCCGCCGCGAGGCGACCGAGTGACAGAACCCGGCGTACAGCCCGACTCGTCTGCCCCCCACCTGGGGCTTTGCCTTGGAGAAGGCCTCTGACCTGCGTCGGAGGCCCTTTCCGGTCTTTCGGGGGCTTGCCGCGTTACGCGGCGGAAAGTCCCTCGGAAGTCCCTCGGGCAGCGCTGAAAGTCCCTGAAAAGTCCCTGGCGCTGAGGCGCGGGCGAAGCCTCTGAGCTGGTTCGGATCGATGGGGCATGACGCTGTTGCTCGACCCCTGCCAGGCCGTCACCGCCACACCCCCACTAAATTCGAAGACCCGCTATCCGGCTACAGTAGGTGAGCCCGTTGAGTGGCCTAGCGAATCCGTGCAGAGAGGGGCAGCGGGGAATGAGTGTGGAGAGCTGGTCCCGCGTAATGAATCTCCTCCGGGAGCATGCTCCGGCCGATCACGCGGATCTGCCCGGACCGGCTACGGAGCAGATGCTCCGGGCCGCCGAGGCACGTATGGGCATCGCTCTGCCCGGGGATCTTCGGGCCTGGCTGCTGCAGAACAACCTGGATCTCCCCGAAGAGGAGGTCGAGGATCCGGGCTACGTCGGGTTCGCCGGATTCGCCGGTTTCCCGGACGAGGGGAGCTTCTTCCTCGGCATCCGCGCGATCGAGTGGCTGCACGGGAACCATCCCATGCCCTGGCGCGCGGAGTGGATCCCGATCGTGTCCGATCAGGACAGCTGGACGGGCCTCTTCCTCGACGCCCGGGACGGACGTATCGGCAAGTGGTTCGTGGGCGAGAACATCGCCACCGGCACGTACGCATCCCTGGCGGACTACTTCGACTCGGTGGCCGGAGTGCTCCAGCGGATCGCCGACGGGACCCACCCCTACGGCTCCTTCACGGAAGGACGCCTCGTCTGGTCGTGAGGAAGGGGGGGTCCCCCCGGCGCATGGCCGAGGGGACCTGGACCTTTCCTTACGGGCCTTGCGGTCCTTACGGAGCGGGTGCGGTGAATCCGTCGAGGTCGAGCCAGTAGTTGTCGTCCTCCAACAACCGCTGCTCACCGATGAAGGTGCCGAACGGCTGCATGGACTGGGTGTTCTGCCATTTCGACATCGAGGACCGGCCGCAGGGCTCCTTCCACGTCGGGGCCGGGGTGTTCGGGCGCAGGTGCAGCGTCATGGTGTCGTCGGGGTTGCGCCGCAGATAGGTCTGCACGCACTCCGCGCCGCTGTACTGGACAGGGTTGGGACCCTTGAGGTTTCCGGCGCTCTGGAGCGAATTGGCGAAGCTGAACTCGTCACAGCTCGGACCGTCGGTGGTGGGCTTGCCCGCGTCCAGAGTCCACATGTCGGTGAACAGACCGGTCCCGCTGTAGGTCTTCCACTTCCTGGCGCAGATGATCTGGCGGTTGCGGTACTGCTGCGTCTGGGTGTCGTTGGGGGCGAGCTTGTTGGCCAGATACGTGAGCGGCTTGCCGCTGCTGCGCTGACCCCACTTGATGTTGGTCTTGCGCCACATCATGTCGATGTGCGCGGCGGCTCCCGGGAACTTCTTGGAGTTCATGACGTACGTCGGGATGTACCCCGAGAACACACAGCCGGTGCCGGAGCCTTCGCTGTCGCAGCGGACGTCCAGCTTGGCATTCTCGAATTCGGCCGGATTGGCGACCGTGGTGCTGCCGACCTTTCCGCCGAGGGTCAGGTACGGGGTGATCGTGTTCTTGGTGCTGCCGCTGGGCGTCCACTTGAACCGCGTGGTGACGGTCCGCAGAAGCGTGTCGCCCTTGGCGAAGGTCTTCGACCCGTTCCAGTCGACGCTGGTGACGGTGCAGTAGCCGCGGCACTTGGCCGCGTAGTCGAGCGTCGCGGAGGTCGCCGAACCGTCCATCATCTTCAGCCGGATCGTGGTGACCTGCGAGAACTCGGCACTCTTCGGGTCGAGGTAGTACGTGGCGTAGATATCGAAAGCCGCGTTGCCGATCGGAACGGTGTTCGAGTACTCCGTCATCCCGTAGTCGCTGTGGATACAGGCGGTGGTGCGCTTGCGGGTGAGGTTGTGGATGACCATCGAGCATGACGCGGTGCTCGTGGCGGCCAGTGCCATCGGGGCCGCCGTGGCGGTGTCCGCCGAGGATCCGGCGGCCGCGGAGAAGGTGCTGGCGGTGATGTCCTCGCCCGGCTCGACCGGCGCCGGGTCCGGAGCGGTCGGGTCGGCCGTCATATTGCCGGTCAGCTTCTGGCCGTTGTACGTGCCCGGGACGAACGCCAGCGCGTCGAAGGCGATGTCCTTCGAACCGTCGCCGCCGTTGAAGTTGTCGAGCCGCACCTCGGGGATCTGGTCACCGAACTCGTAGGCGCCCAGGTCCACCCACTTGTTGGCCTGGTTCGCCGTCTGCGAGATCGCCGCCTCCTCTTCCCCCTCGGGTGTCTGGATCCGGTAGACGGCGTTGGTGGTCTGCGCCCCGTGGTCGGGGATGTGCGCGAAGATCTTCGCCTGGCGGGTCGTGTTGGTCAGCGGAGCGTTCAGCTTCCAGGTGCCGGTGACCTTCATACGGTTCGCGTTGGCCGGGTCGGACTCCGGCGAGCGGGTGTGCGTGAACCAGAAGTGGTTGCCGTAGCCCGCGCCGATCTGGTGCGTGTCGATCTTCCCCGGATACGTGGTGACAGTGGTCGGGTTGTCCGTACCGTCGTGGGTGAGATCCATCTGGGTGTCCCACGGCACGTAGCTGAGGCTGAACGTGCCACTCGACTTCACCGCTCCGCAGCCGCGGCTGGTGTCGACTCCCGCGGGGATGGTGCCGTCGGGCAGGTCGTCGACCACCAAGGTGTGGGCGGGCAGGGACCCGATGGAGCAGTTCGGCGGGTAGGAGCCGGCATCCGGCTGCTCGCCGTAGGACGTCGTGAAGCGGTGCACACCGTTGCCGCACTTGGCCCCCGTGTTGCAGTTCTTCCACTGCGCTTCGGTGACTGACTGGTTCCACCAGCAGTGCAGCCAGTGCGGGTTGGTGTCGCTGTTGCCCGCGTCCAGGGTGCAGGCGCCCATGCCCTGGTCGTTGGAGTCGTTGTCACCGATCTTGGACGGGTTGCAGTTGTTCGACGCGTTGCAGAACAGGTCGACCGGAGGCTTGGCGCTCGCGCGGTCCGCGTTGGTGGTCCACCATGCGGGGCGATAGCCCGCCTGGAAGTCACCCGGAGCGAACATCGCTGAGATCGGGCGTGCCGCCCAGCCGATCACCTTCTCCTGGTACGGCCAGTCCTGCGGGTGCGCGGCGTGGCTGTAGTCGTCCTTGGAGGAGTCGGTGGCGTGCTGCAGGAACGGCACCCTGTTGGCCTTCCACAGCGGGTTGGCCGGGTTGTTCGTCCAGCCCACGCCCCAGTGCCCCGTGGAGTCGGCGGTGTCGTAGAAGCCGGAGTTGTACGCCCACAGGGCGAAGAACCAGTTCTCGATCCACTTGGGGTGGCCGCCGTTGATCTTCATGCCGGCGTTGTACGTCAGGTTCCACTTCTCCGACAGGATCCGCACGCCAGCCGCGACGTTCGCGGTGTAGTCCAGCGCGACCGCTTCCTGGGCGACCGTGGACAGGGCGGTCTCGCCCGGCTTGGTCTTGCCCGCCAGGCGCATGCCGTCGGTGGCCTGGGTGATGCCGTAACCGCAGTCGGCATCGGCCCAGTTGATCCGCCAGGGGTCGAGCTGCTCGCCGGAGGCAGCGTAGTCGACGCCGTAGTAGTTGCCGATCAGGGAGTTGGCGGTGACACCGGGCACGGCGAAACGGGTGGCCTGCCACATGTTGGATTCCTGCGCGGTGATGCCCAGCATCACCTGTGCGGGAATGTGCCACTTGTCGGTGACGTCGGGGTCCTCGTTGTCGAGCTTGCCGTTGGGGTCACCCGCGAGGACGGTCGGCGGGAACAGGCCCTGGGGCTGGTAGCCGCCGGCGATGCCGGTGTTCTTCCAGTTGCTGTCGCGGTAGAAGTTCAACTCACCGACGACGGCCTGGTCCACGGCCCATTCGACCTGGCGCGGAGTGGGCTGGAACGCCTGCTTCTTCACGTCGTTGCGGGCCACCGCGCAGTAGCGTTCCCCGGTGCCCTCGCTCGGGTTGTCGGCCTGTGCGGTCAGGGCCTGGGTGCGCACGGTCTGCGTGGACAGGCCGTCCGTGCTCTTCTTGCCCATGTCCGGGCCGGAGTCGACCGGGCCGCCGGTGGGTAGAGCGGGGGACAGGGCGTGCCCCTGTGCCTCGTCGCCCACGCGGTGCGCGCCGGGGCGCAGGTCGAGGGTTACGGACTTGCCCGAGTCCAGCATGCGCAGGGCCGTACGGGCGGGGCGCGGCTTGGCGGCGTCCTCCGGGTTGACCAGGGTGGTCTTCCCATCGGACCAGGTGGTGGTCAGGGCCGCCTGGGCGTGGCTGGAGATCGCCGCGCCCTTGGGGAGCTTGCCGGGGTTGTGCACCCGCTTGGGCAGGGTCTTGGACGTGGCGTCACCGGTGACGAACACCTCGCCGCGTGCCGAGCGGGTCAGGTCCCAGGCGTGCAGCCCGCCGGAGGCGACGGTGACGGGCTTGGTCTTCTTGCCCTGCTTCACCTTCGTACGGTCCAGGTGCTTGGCCCAGGCGGCCGGCTTGTCGGACGCCTTCTTGTCCAACTCGCGGTCGATGAAGGTGATACCGCCGTCGGCGTCGGCGGTGATCTGGAACGGCACCGTGGTGGTGGACGCCAGGGTCTTCTCGGCCGTGCCGTTGATCCGTACCAGCTTGTTGCCGTGGGCGGCGACGATGCCCGCGTCGGTGGGGATCGCCGAGGTGATCTGGCCGGCGAGCGTGACCGGCTTCGACTTCTTGCCGGTGGCCGCGTCGACGGTGATCAGACGGGTCTGCTGCTTGTCGTCACCGTCATGGGTGAGCTGGGTGAACACCGCCTGATCGCCCTGGCCACAGCCGGGCGAGAAGTAGGCGAGCGACGACTGGAACGGCAGCTTGGTGACCTCGCCCGAGGTCAGGTCGACCACCGCGGTGAAGGCACCGCGCACCATCAGCTCGGGCTTGTTGGTGAACATCCGCGGCGCGTACGAGACGGCCGCGTACTTGCCGGACTCGGTGACGCAGTGGTTGCCGATCCAGGTGTCCGAGGCGAAACCGTCCTCGAACAGACTGGCCACCGTGCGGAGTTGGTAGCCGTCCTTCTCCTTGCCCGCAAGGAGGTGGAAGCCGGTGCCGTCACCGGTCGCGGTGACCGCGGTGTCCGCGGACTTCTCGTAGCCCTTGCCGAGCAGGCCGGCGCGGTCCTTCGCGGGGATCGCGGAGGGCTTCAGGGAGAGCTTCTTCTGCTGCTGGGTGGTGTCGCTCCACCCCTGCGCCGCGCCCTTGGGCGGCCTTGGTGCCTCGGCCTGCGCGGGCAGGCTCAGCGGTATCGCCAGCGCGGTGGTCACCGCAAGGGTGACCGGCACGCGCAGACGGATACGTATCTGTCTCAACTGTGTTCCTTCTCTGGTTACTTGACTGCCTTCGCGGCCTCAAGGACCTCGCCCATGCGCTTCTTGACGGCGGCAAGCTGGTCCTTGTTCTCCTCGATCAGCCGCTTCTGGACGGCCGACTCCTCCTTGAACCAGACCTCGATCAGACGGGCCTGCTCCTTGCAGTCGATGTCGTCCAGCGCGAGCTCGATCGCGTTCTTGGTGGTGCCGTCGCCGTCGGCGTAGCCCTGCTCCATCGCCCGGTACGGATCGGCGGCCTTGCGGCCCTTGTCCTTCATGCAGGCCGACCAGCTCTTGAGAGCCTTCTCGACCGGCTTCAGCGGCCGGGACTCGGAGAGGCTTGTCGAGGCGAGCCCGGAGACAAAGCCCGCATCCTCCTCGTTCACCTTGAGCCGCCGCTTCGACCAGCCGGCGCAGCCGCCCTCGTGCAGCTTCTTTCCGTTGTGCTCGGCGCGCGCGGGCTCCGGGACCCTGCCGAAATGGCCGTCGCTGACCTTGGCGCCCTTGGGCGGGGCGAACTCGGGCTTCTTCCGCCCGGTCAGGACCTCCACCTCGATGCCTGAAAGCCCCTCCTCGACGGATTCGAGGCTCCGGGTCAGCTCCTTCGGCAGCCCGTACCCGTACTTCTGTGCCTGTGCGCGGTCACTGAGGCCATAACGCCGCTCGATCGAGACGGCGTTGCTGTGGGGCGGCGGGTTCGCGCCGGGACGCGGCAGATCGACGGTCAGCCCGTACTCGGACATGCACCGCATCTGCAGGGTGCGCAGCGCGGTGTCGACGGCGACCTGATCCGCGTAGGAAGGCAGGTAAGCCTCGAGCGGCAGCTCCAGGCCCTTGACCAGTCCGGAAGTAGGCACCTCAGCAGGCCAGTTGGTTCGGTCGATGGGGGCCTTGTCCTTCGCCGAGTCGGAGGCCGATCCGGACGAGGAGCAGGCACCGAGCGAGATTGCCGCGAGCATGACAGTGGTGGCGACGGTCGTTCGCCTGAGGACGTGCATGAGTTTTCCTTCTCTACGTGACGTGAGGTGGTCCGCGTGCGTGGCGCATGCCAGCCGCGCTCCTTACGCTCAGCGGCGCAGCGCCTCTACCGGCGTGATGCGGGAAGCTCTCCAAGCCGGATACAGGCCGGCCAGCAGACCAGTCGCCAGGCCGATGGCGGGCGCGGTTGTCACCGTCATGGAATGGATGACGGGCGTCCAGTCCCGGGCGATCGCGACTCCGACAACAGTCAGCGTGCCAAGGGAGGTACCAACGAGGCCACCCAGGGCCCCCAAGGTCGCGGATTCCGTGAGGAACTGAGTGGTGATGTGCCGACCGCGTGCTCCCAGCGCACGCCGCAGCCCGATCTCACTCGTGCGTTCCAGCACTGCCACGAGTGTGGTATTGGCGATACCGACGGCTCCAATGAAGAGGCAGATCGCCGCAAGGAGGAGAAAGAGCTGGTCGAGGTCCCCCGTGACCTTGCCCCGCAGGGTCCTCGGATCCGGCGGGGGGATGGCCTTGAAGTACTGGGGATGAGCGGGGTCGAGCGCCATCGGGGATTCCTGGGCCACCTGGGTCGCTGCTCCCAGACGGGTCGACACCAGCATCTTGGCACCATCTTTGGGGGTACC
The DNA here is from genome assembly GCF_045348655.1 of Streptomyces solicamelliae. NCBI lineage: Bacteria > Bacillati > Actinomycetota > Actinomycetes > Kitasatosporales > Streptomycetaceae > Streptomyces > Streptomyces solicamelliae. The sequence continues at coordinate 1,984,276 of NZ_CP160404.1, read as the reverse complement.
CCATATGTGCTGTGCCGTTGAGCGCGGGACGACAACAGACAGGAGAAGATCTGCCTTGCGTTCCACATCACCGATCACACCGATCACGGTGAACGCCTCGTCGCCGACGAAGACCGCCGGCTGAGTCTCGACGGTTGAGATACCGAGCTGGGCAGCGACCCCTGACCCAACAACGGCCACACGCTGGCGGGTTCTGTCGTGCCAGACATCAAAATTCCTGCCCTGGACAATCGAGGGACCGGCGGCATCGAGGACACCTGAGGAGGCGGCAACGACTTGGATGTCCTCCCCACCGCGTGAGACTCCGACGGGTGCCGAACGCACGGAGTTGCCGTCCTGCAACTGAACGGGCCAGTACACCCCTGCATGTTCCACGCCGTTGAGGCGCTCTACCTGCTGCTCCCCATCAGCTGGGAATGCGAGATCCACAAACTCGTTGTGGTCTTTTGCAACGTCCTCGATGGTCACTTCCGTCGCGCTCAGGGCGCTGAAACGCTCGTCGATCTGCGACGAGGCTGTTGATGTCAATCCCAGGACGGCCACGAAGGTGCCCACTCCCAGAACCGTCCCCACGGACGTGAGCAATGAGCGTGCGGGGCGCTGCAGCATGCCGGCACTCGACTCCGCCAGCACGTCACGTACGGAGAACCGCGTGACGGGTATGGACCGAGCGTTGTGGCGACCTCGGCGCAGTCGCACCATTGGCAGGAGTCTGCGCCTCATCTCCTTACCTCTTCCGTGAGTCGTCCGTCGCGGATAGTGATCGTTCGTTCGCCTTGCTGGGCCACTGTCAGATCGTGCGTAATGACAAGAATGGTCATGCCAGCCCCGTGCAGAACGTGCAGCAACTCCAGAATGGAGGCGGCAGTTGAGGTATCGAGATTGCCGGTTGGCTCATCGCACAGAAGCAGAGATGGGCGCCCAACCATCGCGCGGGCGATGGCCACCCGCTGACGCTCACCGCCCGACAGAGTAGATGGCACAGCATCGACACGATGCTCCAGGCCAACGCGAACGAGCGCTTCCCTGGCCTTCCTCATCCGTTCCTTGTGGCTGATGCTTCGGTAGACGAGAGCCAAAGCCACGTTCTCCAACGCTGTGCGGTGCGGCAGGAGATGGAAGGACTGGAAGACGAATCCGATGCGGTGGCCCCTCAGGGCGGTTCGGTCCGTGTCCCCCAGTCCAGCTGTGTCGTGGCCGTCGAGGAGATAGGTGCCGTGCGTGGGGATGTCGAGCAGGCCAATGATATTGAGCAGCGTGGATTTACCCGCGCCTGAGGGGCCCACCACCGTGACGAACTCTCCCCGCTGGACCACCAGGTCGCACGGCCGCAACGCCACGACCGGTGGGGGCCCAACGTATGTCAGACCAGCACCCCGGAGTTCGATCACGGGCGTCTCGGTCGGCTCATGGTTCGTCACAGGGGCTGCCCTTGACGCATGGCAGAATTCCGAATACCGACGATGACTCGCTCGCCTTCGGCCAGTCGATGCCCCGACTGCGGACGGACCTCCACGTAGCCATCTCCAGTGGTGCCGGTAGTGACTGGGACCTTCCGCTCCGCCCCGGCTTCTGTCAACACGGTCACAGAGGTTCGGCCGTCAACGCCTGCGGTAATCGCTGAAACCGGCACTACAAGCGCCTTCCCCTTGGTGGAGGCTGCCTGCACCGTGAGCCTGACATCCTGTCCGGCTAGTTCCGAGGGCAGCTCCTTTGTCGGCTTGACGACCAACAGGTACCCGTTGGGGGTGGACGGACCGTCCGGCTGTCCATCGGCCGTGACGGACTGCTCCTGTTGGATGGTCTCCGATACCGATGTGACTGTTGCGGGCGCGGTTGTGCCAGTGACTTCAGACAGAATCTGCACCTGTTGCCCCGGTCGCACCAGGCCCTTCTGATGCTGTTGAAGGTAGCCGTTCACCACCAGAGCTCCGGCCGAAACGGTGAGAATCTTGCCGGAAACGGCACTGCCCACCTTGGCGGTCAGGCTGTCCACCCGGGCCGGGAACCCGGAGAGGAGGACGACCTCGGAAGCGGGGAGCATCGGGCCGGCCTTGGCCTTGCTCTCGGCGAGTCGTTCACGTGCCTTGCGTAGGTCCTCGCGGGCGCGCTTGACGTTCTTACTCGTCGGGATGGCTTCCTTGGGTGACTCCTTCTGAACGTGTGCATCCTGAGGCGTGACCTGGGCGTCCTCCAGGGCGCGTTCCGCCTCTGTGACGGCCGCCTCCGCGGTCTCGACCTCGTCGGCACCTTCCGCCCTTGCCGGCAAGGGGTCATAGCCGATGCGGGAGTAGAACCCCGTTAGCGCGGCCTTGGTGCCAACCCCGAAGTGGCCCTTACGGTCTGTGCCGACGCCATGCCCAACCTGGCGGAGGGCGGTCTGCAGCTGCGCGACGTCGTCCCCCTCCATATCGGGTTTGAGATCTCGGTAAATCGGCAGTCGTCCCTGCAGGACAAAGACAGGGCGCCCCGACACTTCCGCCAGTACCTGTCCTGCTGTGAGCTGACTGCCGACAGCGGCCAACAGCTTGGTGACGACGGGAGCGGACCCTTCCGAAGTGCCTCCCGTCGGAGCGACGTCTATTGATTGTTCAGCAGTTACGGAGCCGCGGAGGATCACTGAGTCGGCGAGCACTCTGTACTCCACACCAGCCGTGATGACGCTGGGCGGCGGAGCCGCTGAATCCAGTGCGGCCTGGGCCGGTGACTTGACCATCCGTGCGGCCGCCAGCCCTGCGCCGGACGCGAGGACTGCTCCGGCAGCGACTATCACAATCCACCGGCGTCGGCGCATGAGTCCCACAGCCCGAACCCCCTGCTCGCTTTCAGCCACGAGCCCTCCCGTCCATACGTCCGCTACCAGTCGCAAACGCTGTTTCACTTACTTGTACTAGTTGCGCTCAGTTCCCCGAGAGCCCGGCTACAACGCCCTGGTGTAGATCAACTGGCGCCTGGGCGATGACCGCTCCGTGGGTCAGACACGTGGCTCGAGTCGAGGACTTCGCGGGACTACTGGCGCAGTGGGCTTCCGTGTAGCCACGCTCGGCAGCAAGCACCTTGTTCGCCACCGATCGCAACGTGCGATATCCCGTGCCGGACTTGGTCAGGTCAGCGGCAGTCCGCGCGACGCGTCCCGTTTCCGCGACCACTTCTGCACAACTGCTCGTGAAAAGACTCGAGGACGAGGACGAACACGGCGAGTTCGTGCCCTCCCCGAACCTGCCGCGCAGGTCGTTCACCATGGCGACCAGGGTTCCGTGGACGTCCCCCGCGTGAGGATCTGCCGAGGCGGCCGACTCAGGCTCCACCCCTGTGCTCTGTGAGGCACGGGCTGTTGCGCCCTCCCCCGGGTTGGTCTCGCCGGATGGGGCCGAACATGCGGCGACTGCGCAGAGGACGACCGCTGTGATGGCGGTAGCCGCGCGCCTCATCGGCGATCACCTGACAGAACAGCTGAGGCGTTCCTCAGCGAGCGGTCAGTCTCACGCCGCCCCTCTTCGAGGATCTCTTCCTTCTTCCCGATCATCGCTTTCTGTATCGCCGACTCGACAGAGTTCCACACGCCAATGAGGTTGGTTTCGTACTTACACTGAACGTCGGCCTGGGCAGTGGCCTTCTCTCGCGGTGTCGCAGATCCAACTCCCATCGTTTTGAGTGGATCGAGCGGAGACTTGAAATCATATCCATGCTTTTGCATGCACTGGGACCATCGGGCCAATACCGCCTTGACCTTTTCGTCACTCAGTGACACGCTGAAGCTGGCCATGTTGATTTCGTTCGCGGCGCGATTTGAAAGGCCGTTTCCGATTTTACGCTTAGCTTCTCCGGCGCACCCCCCCTCAGGTATCTTCTGCCCGTTCACCTCGGCACCGTCCTGCACTTTAACGGTCGGGTCAGAATTCCCCAGAAAGACGCGAGTGGCGGCTTCGCTCATTGCTGCACTCGGCGCCTGCCCCGAAGAGTCCTGAATCTCGGCTACGCCAAGCCCGTACCCGTACTTCGATGCGGCCACGGGATCCACTATCCCGTACCGTCGAGATCGGTTGGAAGCGTTGTCGTCAGGCGCAACTTTCTGTCCGGAAGGAGTGCTCCATGAGTAGCTGAATCCGAAGCGAGCCATGCAACTCTTGGCTTCCATGCGGGAAGCCTTGAGTATCTGTTCCTTCTCCTTCTGTGATACCAGGTACCCTTCGATCGGAAGGGCGGGTATCGCGGCAGACTTGACTTCCGGAGCCTGTGGAGGTTTCGAGTATTCAAGCGATGTTAGGTCGCTTCCGTTACCCGACGCCTTATCGCTCTGCGCGCCACCGGAGCATCCGAGCAGGGAGGCGGCGAGCACGAGGGTTCCTGAGAGCCTGAGTGTCGAGGCTCTGCGCTTGTGCATGAAGGCATCCGATCAAGTGGCGCCAGGCCGGCCGATGACTGCTCGGCCGACCTGGCGGGTGGGGGGTTTAACACTCGCCGCAAACTCGCGCCTGCGAGGCGTTTTCGTTCCAGGTCGCATTGAGGTTGCCGAAGTAGGTGCCCCACCCGTACGGGTCCCACTCATCCGAGGGGCCACCCCAGCCGCTGTTGAAGAACACGCGGGTGCTGGTGTCGTTGTAGTTGTAAACCGATGCGGTGTTGTTCTTTACGTACGTGCCATACCCCTTCAGAGTCGATCCCTGAGAGTACCAATACTTGCCGCATCCCTGGGAGGAGCAATTCCAAGGATTGGCGTCGTAGTTGTGAACCTTGCCGAAGATTCCAACCTTGGCACCCGAAAGGTTCTGACCCCAGTAGAGGCAAAGCGGGAAGTTACCGTATCTCCCGCATTGATATATCTTTCCGTCGTTCGGATTATCGCCGTACGCGGCACTGGGCGTGGCGCTCATCATGAGTGCCGCAAATACTCCAGCGAAGACAAGAGCGATCGATTTCATGCGCACTACTCAGTCCCCCTCCTAGTCATCTGGATAGTTGCCACCCGCATTGGGTCAACCTCAAGCAGGCAGACGGCTTACCTTGATTTCGCCCAAGCCGAGAGGGAGTGTGCGCATCTGATCGATAGCTGCACGGCGAGCGTCGACGCTCGCATGAGTTGCGATACAGGCCGCATGAGCCCCCCCGGGCCTGCTGAAATCTATGTGGATTCACCCTACACTCCGGGGTGGCCAATTCAAGATCCATAAAGCTGACCTGTCGTGCGATCAGGGGCATACGGGGCAGGGTGGCGTCGTTCGATGGATCTGTCCGGTTTGATCACGTGATGCCGAGGGTGGCGAGTGGGCGGTGGGGTCGCGGGCGTGGTAACGAAGTCCGGCGGCGATGTTGTCGTGGCCGGCGTGCCGGAGAGCGCCGAGGCGAGGTTGCGCAGACTGGCCATGGCCCGGGGTGCGGTGCCGGTGCGCACGCGGGAGGCGTCCTCGGAGTAGGTGGTGTCGCGAACGTAGTGGATCTTGTTCTCGATGCCCCAGTGACCGCGCACCCATGAAGCGAGATCGGCAGGTTCGGCCTGGTGGGGGCGCAGGCTGGTGACGCCGTAGACGCGTTCGAGGGTGACCTTGCCGGCGGTGACGGTCCGGCGGCGGCGCACAACCTGCACGGCCTGGGCGGCATGGGGGAAGTCGAGGCCGCGCGCGACGGAGCAGGTCTTGATCCGGCGGATCTCGTCGCGGCCGTGTGCGGTGGCGCGGGTTCTGCCCTGCAGCGGAACCTCCCGCCACGGCAGCTGCTTCAGCTTGTGTTGCAGGGTGCGGTGGTTGCCTTTGATCACGGCGATGTAGTGGGCCTGCTTGTCCTCGACGAGGAAGCGGGCATGCTCGGTCTGTGAGTGCAGCGCGTCGAAGGTGACCACAGCGTCGGCAAGGTCGAGCGGCGCGAGCAGCGGTTTGAAGACGGTGATTTCGTTGGTTCTCGAGCTGACCTCGCGCTGGGCGATGACCTGGCCGTTGCCGGTCATGGCGGCGAGGAGGTGGACCTGGGTGCCGTCTTGGCGGCGGGCCCCGCGGACGGTCTTGCCGTCGACGGCCAGCGTGCGGCGGGGGTGCTGGTTCGGGCGCCGCCGTACGGGAGGCACTCGCCGACCGCTACCAGATCGCGCTCGACCTCGGCGTCGGATGCGGGCTCCGACAGGGCGAGGTGTTCGGCTTCAGCCCCAGTGATGTCCACGGCGACTTCGTGCACGTAGAGCGCCAGATCCTCATGTACAAGTCGCGGCTGTACTTCGGCCCGCCCAAGGGCGGCAAGAAGCGCGACGTGCCGCTGCCGAAGGTGCTCGCGAAGCGGCTTCTCACTCACCAGGAACGCTTCGAGCCGATCGACATCACCCTGCCGTGGCTGGACCCCGAGGAGCCCGACCTCGCACGCGAAGACCGGCGCAAGGTGACCGTTCCGCTGCTCGTCTACACCGGGCGGCGTGGCGCGATCAACCGCACCACCTGGAACACCAAGGCGTGGAAGCCGGCGCTCGCCGACGTGGGGGTCATCCCGCCGCTGCCCGAGCGGCAGCCGGGCGAGAAGCCGTCGCGTGTATGGGAGCGCTCGCGAAGTGGCTGGGGCACTCCGACCCGGCGTTCACGCTCCGGACGTACACTCACTTCATGCCGCAGGCCGGCGCGCGGGGACTGTCCGCGATCGAGGCGTGGCTCACGGATCTCGGCTGAAAGTCCCTGAGAAGTCCCAGAGGGCCGGAACAGCCGCCGGATTCCCGTAAACATGCAGGTCAGAGCGTGATCGCTCCCTGAGCGGCACAGAACCCGGCCAGCCCGACTCGTCTGCCTCTCCCGCTAAGCGGTGCGGTCGAGGTGCGCGAAGACGACGAGGTTCTCGGTGTAGTCCTTCGCCTTGCGGTCGTAGGCGCCGCCACAGGTGATGAGGCGTACGAGGGCGTCCCGGGTGTCGCTGTAGACACGCTCGTCGGGGAAGTCGTCCTTGCGGAAGCTCTCCACGGAGTCGACGAGGAAGACGGCCGTGGTGCCGTCGGTGCGGTCGACCTCGAAGCGGTCTCCGCGGGTGAGTTCGCCGAGCCTGGCGAAGACCGCCGGGGCCGTGGCGGTGTCCAGGTGGCCTGCGATCAGGGCCGTGCCCCGCTGGCCGGGGGAGACGCCGGCGGCGTGCCAGCCGACGAGGTTCGTGTCGTCGGCCGGGGGCGCGTCGAGCGCGCCGGAAGGACCGATGGACAGGTCGGTGAACGGGGCGTTCACGGCGATGTCGGGGATGCGCAGGCGTACCGGCGTGGACCGGGGCAGGGACGGGCCGGTCGGCGGGGCGGTCACCGGCGGGGTCCGTTGCGTCGTGCCCCGGCTGTCCGCGACGGCGGTCGCCGCCTTGCGCGGTGGGGCGTCCTCGGAGGAGTCCGGGGCGAAGAAGTACAGAAGCCCGCCCAGGACCAGGGCCCAGACCGTGGCGGTCACGCCCCACCGGACGGGACGCCTCGACGGCCGGGCGTCGGCGGGCGGGCGGGGTCGGATCGTCACGGCGGCACGGCACCCTTCGTCGGTCGTGGCTGGTTGCGGAGGACCGGGCGCAGGGTCCCTGCGCCCGGTCCGGGAGTCGTTACGCGGCGTCCGCGGCCTTCTTGCGGCGGTACAGGACGAACGCGGCCGCACCGGCGGCGAGGACGGCCGCGCCGGTCACGTTCGTGCCGGTGCTCGCCAGACCGCCGCCTCCGGTGTGCATGCCGCCCTTGGGCTTGTCGTGGTCCTTGCGCCAGTCCTTGCCGTGGTCGTCCTTCTTGGACCAGTCCTCGGCGTTGGTGACGGTGAGGGCGCCGCCTCCGGTGTGCATGCCGCCCTTGGGCTTGTGGTGGTCCTTGCGCCAGTCCTTGCCGTGGTCGTCCTTCTTGGACCAGTCCTCGGCGTTGGTGACGGTGAGGGCGCCGCCTCCGGTGTGCATGCCGCCCTTGGGCTTGTGGTGGTCCTTGCGCCAGTCCTTGCCGTGGTCGTCCTTCTTGGACCAGTCCTCGGCGTTGGTGACGGTGAGGGCGCCGCCTCCGGTGTGGACGCCGCCCTTGGGCTTGTGGTGGTCCTTGCGCCAGTCCTTGCCGTGGTCCTTGCCGTGGTCTCGCTCCTTGCTCTGAGCGGAGCCGTCCTTCTTTCCGTCCTCGGCGGCGAACGCGTACGTGCTGGGTGCGGCGATCGCCAGGGCGCCGGCGATGGCGGCGGCGCCGAAAAGCATGCGGGCAGAGCGCATCGGTTCTCTTCCTTCTGACGCCCGCGCAGGCTGACACACTGTCCGCTCCTGGTGCGCGGGGCGACACGTCCCACCGTCAGCTGACGCTCCGACACCTGCCACTCGGGATAGTGCATCCGGAGAGACGCGCCGCGAGTGGCCCAAGGTCCCCGGGATCGGGCCCGCCGGCGTGTACGGGTGGGGGTCCAGTACGACGCCTACCGAGGAGTACGATCCGTGGCCGTTTCCGCATCACAGCTCAGCGACCCCACCGTGCGCGCCTTCGTCAGCGCGCTCAACGCCAATGACCAGGAGGCGTTCTTCGGGGTGCTCGCTCCCGACGCCACCATGGCCGACGACGGGTCCGAGAGGGATCTGCGGGAGTGGACCGAGCGGGAGATCTTCTCGTCCAACGGGCGGATGGACGTCGAGTCCGAGGGGGACGGGGGACTCTCCCTCGTGGCCACCTACCGGAACGACACCTGGGGGGCCATGCGGACCGCCTGGCGGTTCACCGTGCGGGACGGGAAGGTGGCGCGGTTCGAGACCGGCCAGGCCTGAGGCCCGAGGGTCAGCCCCTGCCGATGTACGGCATGTTCGTCGCCATCACCGTGGCGAACTGGACGTTGGCCTCCAGCGGCAGGGCCGCCATGTGGACCACCGTGCGGGCCACGTCCGCCGCGTCCATCACCGGCTCGACCTCCAGCCGGCCGCTCGGCTGGAGGATGCCGGTCTGCATGCGGGCCGTCATCTCCGTGGCCGCGTTGCCGATGTCGATCTGGCCGCAGGCGATGCGGTACGGCCGGCCGTCCAGGGAGAGCGACTTCGTCAGGCCCGTCATGGCGTGCTTGGTCGCCGTGTACGCCACCGAGTGCGGGCGCGGGACGTGGGCGGAGATCGAGCCGTTGTTGATGATCCGGCCGCCCTGGGGCGACTGCTCCTTCATCGCGCGGAACGCCGCCTGCGCACACAGGAACGACCCCGTCAGGTTGACGTCGACCACCTGACGCCACGTCTCGTACGGGAGGTCTTCGAGAGGGGTGCCGCCGCCGGCGAACGACCCCGCGTTGTTGAAGAGGAGGTCGACCCGGCCGAACCCGTCGCGGGTCGCCTCGAACAGGGACCGGACCTCCTCCGGGTCCGTGATGTCCGTCGGTACCACCGACGTCTCGCCCGCCGCCTGACGCGCCGTCTCCTCCAGCGGCTCCCGCCGCCGGCCCGCCAGGGCCACCTGCCAGCCGGCCTCCGACAGGGCCAGGGCCACACTGCGGCCGATGCCCGAACCCGCTCCCGTCACCACTGCGATGCTCATGGGCGCGCAGCGTACGGGAGATCGGTGCACGGAACACTCATCCGTCCGACACGCGGATGTTCTGTACCCGACAACCCAGGGACGTCCCACGCCACTCCAATGCGTCACATCGCAGCCGTCAGGGGAGGGGCACATGACACCCGTGCATCGTCACAATCCCGAATTCCGCGCCGCCGCACGGCACTTCGGTCGTCGCAGATTCCTCACCGCCACCGGCGCCGCCGCCGCGCTCGCCTTCGCCGTCCAGCTGCCGTCCGCCGGCGTCGCCGCCGCGGACGAACTGGACGGGCGACGCATCCCCGAGGACCCGTTCACCCTCGGCGTGGCCTCCGGCGACCCGCTGCCCGACTCCGTCCTGCTCTGGACCCGGCTCGCCCAGTTCGACATCCTCGACACCCGCCAGTACCGCTCCAACCAGGCGTACGGCGACGGCTGGCAGGTGCCGCGACCCGAGTCCGAGGACCCGAGCCGCACCATGACCGGGGCGACCCAGGAGCGCTGGCTGCTCGACGGCTGGCGCGACGCGCAGGCCCTGTGGAACGTCGTCCCCCAGCAGGTCGTTTTCGCCCGGCGGCGGAACGTCCCGACACCCGACTTGAAGCTCTCCATGGACTCCTGGGACGGCTATCCCGCCTCCCGCCGCCGCATCCTCGACGGCGCCGCCGCGGCCGGCGTCGCCAACCTGATGGTGCTCACCGGCGACGTCCACGTCGGCTACGGGCTCGACATCAAGGCCGACTTCGACGACCCCGGCTCCCGGACCGTCGGCACCGAGCTGGTCGCCACCTCCATCAGCAGCGGCAAGGACGGCTCCGACCGGCCGGCCAACCACGACGCCCTCACCACCGCCAACCCGCACATGCGGTTCTACAACGGGCGGCGCGGCTACCTGACCGTCGAGCTCGGCACCGAGCAGGCCCGCGCGGACTTCCGCACGGTCGCCAGGGTGACCACGCCCGGAGCGCCGATCACCACGGCCGCCTCGTTCGTGACCGAGGCAGGGAACCCGGGGCTGCGGCCCGCCTAACATGAGGAAGGTTTCATAGTTCAACGACTTGGAGTAGGCGGATGGCGGAGCGCGGTCGGGTCACCACCACCGAAGAGGACATATCCGGCAGTTCCCTCCCCGCCGCGCGGCGGGCGGGGCTGCTCGTCACCCTCGTCCTCGGCGGGCTGACCGCCCTCCCCCCGCTCTCCATGGACATGTACCTGCCGGCCCTGCCGCAGGTCACCGACATGCTCCGCGCGCCCGCCGCGACGGTGCAGCTCACCCTCACCGCCTGCCTCGCCGGCATGGCCCTCGGCCAGCTCGTCGTCGGCCCCATGAGCGACAAGTGGGGCCGGCGCCGGCCGCTGCTCGTCGGCATGCTCGTGTACGTCGCCGCCACCGCGGTCTGCGCCTTCGCCCCCGGCGTCGAACTGCTCGTCGCCTTCCGGCTGCTCCAGGGCCTGGCCGGCGCGGCCGGCATCGTGATCGCCCGGGCCGTGGTCCGCGACCTGTACGACGGCGTCGAGATGGCCCGGTTCTTCTCCACGCTCATGCTGATCTCCGGCGTCGCCCCGATCGTCGCCCCGCTCATCGGCGGCCAGATCCTGCGGATCACCGACTGGCGCGGCGTCTTCCACGCGCTCGCCGTCGTCGGACTGCTGCTCACCCTGGTGGTCTGGCGGTACCTGCACGAGACCCTGCCGCCCGAGCGGCGGCACTCCGGCGGCGTCGGGCAGGCACTGCGCACCATGCGCGGGCTGCTCGCCGACCGGGTGTTCACCGGCTACATGCTGGCCGGCGGGCTCGCCTTCGCCGCGCTCTTCGCGTACATCACGGCCTCCCCGTTCGTCGTCCAGGACCTCTACGGGGCCTCGCCGCAGACCTTCGGCCTGCTCTTCGGGCTCAACTCGATCGGGCTCGTCGCGGTCGGCCAGATCAACGGCAAGCTGCTGGTCGGCCGGGTCAGCCTGGACAAGGCCCTCGGCCTCGGCCTCACGGTGATCACGCTGGCCGCGGGCGCGCTGGTCCTGATGACCGCGGGCGTCTTCGGCGAGGTGGGCCTGGCCGGCATCGCCGCCGGACTGTTCGTGCTGATGTCCGCGATGGGGCTCGCGATGCCCAACACCAACGCGCTGGCCCTCATGCGCACCCCTCACGCCGCGGGCTCCGCCTCCGCGCTGCTCGGCACCTCGTCGTTCCTGATCGGCGCGCTCGTCTCGCCGCTGGTCGGCATCGCGGGCGAGGCGACGGCGGTCCCGATGGCCGTGGTCCAGCTGTCCTGCGCGGTGGCCGCGCTCGGCTGCTTCCTGCTGCTGTGCCGGCCGTGGCGTACGGCGAAGGCCCCCGCGCTCTGACGCGCGAGGGCCCCGTCCGACACAGCTGCGGCTACTCCGCGATGCGGTACGCGATCAGGTGCCGCCGGTCCTTCGCGTCCGTCCAGCGGAACAGGCCGATGCCCAGCGTCTCCGCCTGAGGGAGCCGCATGTTGGGCTCCAGGAGCTCCGGCTCGCCGGTGAACATGTCGACCGTCAGCGGCGCGCCCGCGCCCGCGAGGGCGTCCCGGGCGCTGCGCGCGCCGGCCGCGCCGTACACGATGCCCTCGTCGCCGACGGAGACCAGCGTGAGCCGGTTGCTGCCGTCCGGGTCCTCGAAGCAGTAGCCCTTCTTCTCCTTCAGGTCGAAGGCGAGGGCGCCGGAGACCAGGTACCGGCCGTCCGGGGAGACCGCGGCCGCGGGGTACTCGCTCGGCGCTATCGTCGGCCGGCGGCACTCCGCCTGGACCACGATCTTGCCGGTGTCGAGTGCGTGCACCGCCCAGATCTCGTGGGTGGCGGCCTTCTTCGCCTTCGGCGCGTGGTGCCAGCGGGCCAGCACGTGCTTGGAGGTCACCGCGGTCGGCAGACCGCTGGTGGCGTTCGCGCCGCTCGGAGCGACCGTACGGCTGAACCAGCCGCCGCGGATCCAGAACTCCTGCACGCCGCCGACCAGCAGGCCCTTGTCGGTGACGCCGAGGACCTCGGGCAGCGTGCGGCAGTTCGTGCAGCCGCTCGGGTAGCCGAGCTTGTCCGCCGGGGTCGAGGACACCTCGCCGGTCTCCGGGTCGACGACCGCGTTCTTCGCCTTGCCGTCCGCTATCAGGATGCCGGGGCCGGTGCCGGTGACGATCGGGGCGTCGGACCAGGGGACCTCGACCCGGCGGCGGTTGCCGTCGGTGGTGTCGTAGATGTCGAGGGAGACGAACGTGCCGGTGGAGTTCAGGCCCTCGCCGGCGGTGCTGCCGTACGACCACGCCACGAAGTACTGGCGGTCGCCCTTGGACACCGACAGGAGCCGCGGGAAGCTGCCCGGCGCGGACAGCGGCCGGAACGGGTCGCCCGCCCACTTCGTCGTGCCGGTCTTCGCCTCCACGACGCGCAGCCGGTACTGGAACTCGCCGGCCCGCTCGACGTAGCCGACGAGGCCGGAGGACTGCGCCAGCGCGTACTCGGCGGAGGCGTCAGGGGCCTCCCAGCCGAGGGCGGTGTCGTAGTTGGAGGGGACGGTGAGTTTGGTCGCCGGGCCCGAGACCTTCACCGGTTTCTTCTTCTTGGCCTCCTCCGCGGCCTCTCCGGCGTCGCACATGGAGAGCAACAGGAGCAGGAGAAGGATGCCGAGGCCGCCGAGCATGCTCATCCGGACGAACCGCTCGCGCGGCGTCGCCCCGAGACTCGACCCGAAGCCGGGACCTCCGGATCCGCCGTTCGTGAAACGACCGAATCCGAATCTGCTGAAGACACCACGCCTGGACAGCTTCGCCCCCTCCCCGACAACGGCGGCCAGCCTAGCAACCGTTTGGGCGCGGTACGGCTGCGGTCCGGCCGGGCGCCCGGCCCGATCCGGCCACCGGGAGCGCCTAAAATGCCGTGGTGAACGCTTCACCCCGTACCGCCGACGCCCTGCGCTCCGCCCTCGCCGGGCTGCTCGACGGGCTTCCGCCGAGCCAGGCCGCCCAGGCCGTGGAGCGGCTGATCGCCAGCTACCGGGGGACCACCCCGACCGACGCGCCCGTGCTGCGGGACCGCTCCGACGTGGCCGCGTACGCCGCGTACCGGATGCCGGCCACCTTCGAGGCCGTCCGCTCGGCGCTCGGCGCGCTGCGCGACGCCGCCCCCGACTGGCGGCCGCGCACCCACACCGACGTCGGCGGCGGCACCGGTGCGGCGAGCTGGGCGGTGGCCGAGGCGTGGGAGGACGAGCCGGAGGGCGGTCCGCGCACCACGGTCCTGGACTGGGCCGAGCCCGCGCTCGCGCTGGGCCGGGAGCTGGCGGCCGGTGCCTTCGAGGCGGAGTGGCGGCGGGCCCGGATCGGCTCGGCGCTACGGCTCGACGACACGGACCTGGTGACGGTCTCGTACGTGCTGAAGGAGCTGACCGAGGCGGACCGGACGACGGTGGTGACCGAGGCGGCGCGCGCGGCGCAGGCGGTCGTGATCGTGGAGCCGGGCACCCCGGACGGGTACGAGCGGATCATCGCGGCGCGGGACGTGCTGATCGGGGCGGGGCTGCGGGTCGCCGCGCCGTGCCCGCACAGCGGGGCCTGCCCGATCGAACCGGGCCGGGACTGGTGCCACTTCGCGGCCCGGGTGAGCCGGTCGTCGCTGCACCGGCGGGTGAAGGGCGGCTCGCTGGCGTACGAGGACGAGAAGTTCAGCTACGTCGCGGCGACCAGGTTTCCCGTAGCCCCCGTGGTCTCCCGGGTGACGCGCAGGCCGCAGATCCGCAAGGGCCAGGTGCTGCTCGACCTGTGCGGGCCGGAGGACGAGGGGCTGTCCCGGACGACCGTGACGAAGCGGCACGGCGCGCTGTACAAGGAGGCGCGGGACGCGGAATGGGGCGACGCCTGGCCCCCGGAGGGGTAGCCGCCGCCCCGGGGGGTGCTACGGGCGGAGCTCCTGCGTGCAGCACTTCACGCTGCCGCCGCCCTTGAGCATTTCGCCCAGGTCCATCGGTACGGGCTCGAAGCCGCGCTCGCGCAGCGGGTCGAACAGGCCGGTCGCCGCCTGCGGGAGGACGACGTTGCGGCCGTCGCTGACCGAGTTGAGGCCGAACGCCGCGGCGTCGTCCTCGCTCGCGATCAGGGCGCCGGGGAAGAGCCGGGCCAGGACCGCGCGGCTGCCGGGGGAGAAGGCCCCCGGGTAGTACATGATCTCGTCCGCCGCGTCGTCGAGCACGCAGAGCGCGGTGTCCAGGTGGTAGTACCGCGGGTCCACCAGCTCGAGCCCGATCACCGGACGGCCGAAGAACTCCTGTGCCTCGTCGTGCGAGAGAGGGCTGGACCGGAAGCCGCGGCCGGCCAGCAGGTACGAGGAGGTGACGGCGAAGTCGCCCTCGCCCTCGTTGACATGGTCCGGCTCGTGGATCTCGGTGTAGCCGTGGGCGCGGAACCAGGCCAGATGGGCCGCCGCCTCGGCGGTCCGCTCCGGATGGGCGAACCGCGCGCCGAGCACCCGGCCGTCGACGACGGTCGCGCCGTTGGCGGCGAAGACCATGTCGGGCAGGTCCGGGTCGGGGTCGAGCAGTTCGACGGTGTGGCCGAGGGCCAGGTAGCGGTCCCGCAGGTCCTCCCACTGGGTGAGGGCGAGCCTGAGGTCGACCGGCTTCGCGGGGTCCATCCACGGGTTGATGGAGTACGTCACCTTGAAGTGCGCGGGTGGGCACATCAGATAACGGCGGGGCGATGCCACGCGGGGCGATGAGCGCAATGAGGGCTCCTCACGGACAACGGAGCGCACGGTGTGTGCGTGGAGCCATGGTCCGCCCACGGCGGCGTGCGCGCAGTGAACCGTTCGGGTGATCCCGCTGAACTCTGTACTACACGGTGGATCATTGCCAGAACGGTGTTCTCCACTTGACGAGACGCGCCGTCTCGTTGAAGGCTGGAGGCATGACGACCGACAAGCCCGACGCCGCCCGGCCCGGCAAGACCCCCGACGCCTCCCGCCGCAGCGAACGCTCCCGCCGCGCCATCTTCGACGCCGCCCTCGCGCTGGTCAGCGAGACGGGCTACGCAAAGACCACCGTCGAGGGCATCGCCGCCCGCGCCGGCGTCGGCAAGCAGACCATCTACCGCTGGTGGCCCTCCAAGGCCGCGGTCCTCCTCGACGCCTTCCTGGACCTCGCCGCCCAGGCCAACGAGGCGCTCGGCAGGGACGTCGGCGACGGGGAAGGGGACGCGGGCATCCCCGACACCGGCGACCTCGCCGCCGACCTGCGGTACGTGCTGCGCGCCACCGTCGACGAGCTCAACGACCCCAAGTACGACGGCCCCACCCGCGCCCTCGCCGCCGAGGGTCTGGTCAGCCCCGACTTCGGCGCCCAGATGACCGAGCTGCTCATGGAGCCCCAGCTCGCCCACTACGTACGCCGCCTGGAGGCGGCCCGCGAGGACGGCGACATCGCCCCCGACGCCGACGTCCGCATCGCCGCCGAACTGCTCACCGCCCCGCTCGCCCAGCGCTGGCAGTACCGCGACCGCCCCCTCACCCACGCCTACGCCGACGCGGTCCTCACCCACGTCCTGCGCGGCCTCAGCCCCCGCCCCTGACCGGCTCCGCGGGTGTGTCACTGGTCACCCCGCCGGGCCCGGCGGGCCCGGCGGCGCAGGGGGCGGCACCGGTGTGACGTACCCCGGTTGGGAACTCCGGTCACCCGGGGCGCAGGATGGTGGGACCATGACTGCAGCGTCGACGGCCTCGACCGGGCCGTCCGACTGCTTCGACACGCGGCGGGACCCCCGCGTGCGCCGGGACGAGCACAGGTGTGAGGGGATTGATGGGCGACGGCATCGGCCGCAACCGCGGCACGGAGAGCAAACTCGCGCAGTGGCTGCGCCGACGCTCCCGGCGCACCGCCGCGGACGACGCCGGTCACCGCGAGAAGCTGCTCCTGGCCGTCGCCGGCGCCGGACTCCCGCTCGCCCCCGCCGCGTATCCCGTCGGCTACCGCTGCTCCTGCGAGCGCATCGGCTGTCCCACGCCCGCCCGCCATCCCGTCTCGTTCGCCTGGCAGACCCAGTCCACGACGGACCGCGCCCAGATCGAACGCTGGGCCCGGAACGAGCCCGAGGCCAACTTCATCACCGCGACCGGCATGGTCCACGACGTCCTGGACGTTCCGTTGGCCGCCGGTCGCGCCGCTTTGGAGCGGCTGCTCGCCGAGGGCGTCGAGGTGGGCCCGGTCGCCGAGTCCGGTGCGGCCGTCGCCGAGGGCGAACTGCCCGCCGACGAACGTCGCATGCTGTTCTTCACCGCCACCCGGGGCACCCCCGAGGACGAGGACGAGTGGTGGCCCTGTGAGCTGGACTGCCACCCCGAGACCATGGACGAGCATCCCGGTCTGCGCTGGCACTGCCGCGGCAGCTACGTCCTCGTCCCGCCCGCCCGGCTGCCCGGCGACGACCGCACGGTGGACTGGGTCCGCGGCCCGGAGCACGCCCTGCCCGACCCGCTGACCCTTCTTGAGGCCCTCACCGACGCCTGCGCCCGGTACGCCGGCGAGCGCGCCGCCGAGGACGCGGAGCACCACGAGCCGGCCTGGCCGCTCGGCCGGTAGCACGTAAGACGGGCAGCGCGTAAGACCGGCAGCGCGTAAGACCGGCAGGACGTAAGAACGGCAGCGCGTAAGAAGGGGCGGCCCGTGGCCGCCCCTTCGCCGTACGCGCTCTCCGAGCCGTCCTACGAGCCCTTCGCGCTCGTCACGCCCTGCAGCCGGCCCGCTATCGTCACCGCGTCCTTCGACGCCGCCTGGGCCGCCGGCTTCACCAGCGCCGCCTGGTTCGAGACCCATTCCTTGGTGACCGTGTTCGTCACCTCGCCGGTCATCAGCGCCTTCACGTCCGGGTCGACCTTCGGCCGGTAGCCCTGTGCCGCCGTCTGCCGCTCGAAGAAGCGGTGGGCGAAGAACACCAGCGCCCCGCCGTCCTCGGTCGCCAGCGCCAGCGGCGCGTTGTCGCCGTCGTCCATCGTCTGGTCGACGTACTGCGTCGCCAGGCCCACCCGGTTGGCGTTCCGCTCCCGCGACTGCCGCCACAGCGTGGTGTGCGCGCCGGGCGCGAACATCTTCGGCTCGCCCGTCTTCATGTACGAGGCGTACTGCCCGCCCAGGTCCTCCGGGGAGACCGCCAGCCTCGTGTCGCCCGCGGCGACCGGCACCGCGAAGCCGTCCTGCTGCTTGAAGACCGGGACCTCGTCCGGCGACAGGATCGCCAGATGCGCGGCCTCCCACAGCTGCTCGGTCCCGTTGCGCACGAAGACCACCAGCCAGCGGTCGCCGGAGCGCCGCGCGCCGCGGTCCCGGTTGGAGTCGGTGTCGGCCACGAACCAGCGCGGCCAGCCCGCCTTCTTCGGGATGACGAACTTCGCGTCCGTCAGCTCCAGCGGCTGGTGCCGCGGGTTGCCGCCCGGACTGGTGACCGAACGGGCCTTCAGACCCGCCTGGTTGATCGCGCCCAGCGGCCCGGTGACCCGGCCCGCGTCGAGCGCCGGGTCGTATGCCTTGTCGGCCGCGTTGTACGCGGTGGTGAAGTCCTTCAAGGCCTGTTCGGCCTCAGTCCTCGTCACCGCCGGGACGAGCTCCAGCTCGCCGTGCACCGTCACGCAGCCGCTCGCCGTCAGCGCCAGCACCGCCGTCGCCGCGATCGCCGTCGCCGGCCTCCGCCTTCTCATCGGCCTTCTGCTCCTCCACCCGCACCGGACGTCCGAACCCTACCGGGGCGAGGAAGATCGCGAGCGTCGGGACCAGATAGAGCGCCCACACCGTGACCTGAAGCACCGTCGGATCGGGCTGGAAGTTGAAGACGCCCTTGAGCAGGGTGCCGTACCAGCTGTCCGGCGGAACGGTGTCCGAGACGTCGAACGCCTTGGTCTCCAGACCGCCGAGGAACCGCGCCTCCTGCAGGTCGTGCACCCCGTACGCGAGCACGCCCGCGGCGACCACGACCAGCAGCCCGCCGGTCCAGGTGAAGAACTTCGCCAGGTTGATCTTCAGCGCCCCGCGGTAGAACAGCCAGCCGAGCAGCACCGCGGTGAGCAGGCCGAGCAGCACGCCGGTCAGCGGGGCGTGGGAGCCGTCCGAGGAGGCCCGTACCGACGCCCACACGAACAGCGCGGTCTCCAGGCCCTCCCGGCCGACGGCCAGGAACGCGGTCGCGACCAGCGCGCCGGTGCCCGTCCGCAGGGCCGCGTCCAGCTTCCCGTGCAGCTCGGCGCGCAGGTGCCGCGCGGTGCGCCGCATCCAGAACACCATCCAGGTGACCAGGCCCACCGCGAGGATCGACAGCGTGCCGCCGAGCGCCTCCTGCGCCTCGAACGTCAGCTCCTGCGAGCCGAACTCGAGCCCCGCGCCGAACGCCAGCGCCACACCGACGGCCACGCCGATGCCGGTCCAGATCGGCCTCAGCGCCTCCCGGCGCCCGGTCTTCACCAGGTACGCGATGAGGATGCAGACGACCAGACTGGCCTCCAGGCCCTCGCGCAGGCCGATCAGATAGTTCCCGAACACGTCGGTCCCCTCCTTGAGTTGCGGGCGGGCGCCCTCGCTACGAGAACAGCGCCCGGCCCCACCAGTCGTCCTTGCCGCGGACGCCCGGCGGGATCGCGAACAGCGCCGAACCGACGTGCTGGATGTACTCGTTGAGCACGTCGGCGCGGGCCAGCGAGGTCTGCACCGGCACGAAGCCGGTGCGCACGTCCCGCTGGTAGGCGAGGAAGAACAGGCCGGTCTCCAGGCGGCCGAGGCCGTCCGTGCCGTCGGTGAACGAGTAGCCGCGGCGCAGGATCGTCGCCCCGCGGTTGGAGTCCGGGTGCGCCAGCCGTACGTGCGAGTCCGGCTTCATCGCCGGCAGGAACGGCTCGTCGTGCTCCTTCGCCTTCCCGACCGGCGCGCCTTCCTTCTTGTCGCGGCCGAAGATGTCCTCCTGCTCCTGCAGCGGGGTGCGGTCCCAGGTCTCGACGTTCATCCGGATGCGGCGGGCGACCAGGTACGAGCCGCCGTCCATCCAGGCCGCCGGGCCCTCGGCGGCCCTGCCGGAGACCCAGACGTGCTCGGCCAGGCGGGCGGCGTCGGTGCCGGCGATGTTGCGGGTGCCGTCCTTGAAGCCGAACAGGTTCCGCGGGGTCTGGGCGTCCGGGGTCGTCGAGGACGTCTTGCCGAAGCCGAGCTGCGACCAGCGCACCGCGACCTTGCCGAAGCCGATGCGGGCCAGGTTGCGGATGGCGTGCACGGCGACCTGCGGGTCGTCCGCGCAGGCCTGGACGCAGAGGTCGCCGTTGCTGCGGGCCCGGTCGAGGTTGTCGCCGGGGAACCTCGGCAGGTCGATCAGGGCCTCGGGCCGCCGGTCCTTCAGCCCGAACCGCTCGTCGAAGAGCGAGGGGCCGAAGCCGAGGGTGAGGGTGAGCCGGGACGGCTTGAGGCCGAGCGCCTCGCCGGTGTCGTCCGGCGGGGCCTCCGGGAGGCCGCCGTACGCGCCCTCGCCGACCTCGTGACCGGCCGTCATCCGCTCGGCGGCGCGGGTCCAGTCCTGCAGGAGCCGGATCAGCTCGGCGCGGTCCTTCGTCTTCACGTCGAAGGCGGCGAAGTGCAGCCGGTCCTGGACCGCGGTGGCGATGCCTGCCTGGTGCTTCCCGTGGAAGGGCACGGCCCCGCCGGCTTCGGCGGCCGGTTCCGCGCCGTCACCCGTACGCGCGAGCGCGACGGCGCCGCCGGCCGCGGCGGCGCCGAGCGCGAGCCCGGCGCCGCCCCAGCCGATGACACGGCGCCGGGAGGGCGCCGACGCGTCGGCGGACGCGGTGGTCTCCGTGCTCTCCGTGGTCCCGGTGGTCTCGGCCATCGTCGGGTTCCCCCTACTTCACAACCGCGGCGGCGAGCTTGGACAGCGGCTCGGCCAGCGCGTTCACGCCGTCCGAGAGCTCCTTGCGCTGCTCCTTGCCGACCTTGTCGTACGAGGTGAAGACGTACGCGTTCTTGTCGGTGCGGTACTGGTCGAGCAGCGTGTTCAGGGCGGCGAACTGCTTGTCCAGTTCGGCGACCAGCTTCGGGTCGTTCTTCGAGGCGACCGGCTTCAGCAGCTCGAAGGACTTCTGCGCGCCCTCGACGTTCGCCTTGAAGTCGACCAGGTCGGTGTGGGAGTAGCGCTCCTCCTCGCCGGTGACCTTGCCGGTGGCGACCTCGTCCAGGAGCTCCTTGGCGCCGTTGGCCATGGAGGTCGGGGTGATCTCGGCCTTGCCGACCCGCTTCACCCAGTCGGCCAGGTCCTTGTCCAGGAGGTCGGCGAGCTGCTTCTCGCGGTCGCCGATCTTCTTGTCCTGCCAGAGCGCCTTCTCCAGGCGGTGCCAGCCGGTCCAGTCCTTCGCCGGGTCCTGGCCGGCCTCCAGGCCGTCCTCGCGGACGTCGACCTTCGGGTCGATGTCGCCGAAGGACTCGGCGACCGGCTCGGTGCGCTCCCAGCCGATGCGGGAGTCGGCGTACGCCTTCTTCGCGGCCTCGATGTTCCCGGCGCGGACGGCGTCGGTGAAGACCTTCACCTTCGGCAGCGTCTCGTCGGCCTGGGCCTGCACGTACTGGCGGTACGCGGCGACCGCGGCGTCCATCTCGGGGGAGCGCTTCGCGGTCTTGCCGCCGCCGGTGACGGTGACCTTCTGGCGGATGCCGTCGCCCTTCATGCCGGGCTTGCAGGCGATCTCGTAGTCGCCGGCCTTCACCTCTGCGGTGATCTTCGCCTTGGTGCCGGGGCCGATGTTCTCGCGCTCGGTGACGATGCGGTCGTCCGGGAAGAGGATGTAGACCTCGGTGACCTTGCTGCCCTTGTTCTCGACGGCCAGCTCGACGTGGCCGGCCGGGAACTCCTTGTCCGAGACCTCGCAGGAGTCGTCCTTGGCGACGACGGCGACCGCGCCGCCGGTGCCGCCCTTCGCGTCGCTCTTCTCTGCGCAGCCCGTGACGGCGGTCAGAGCCGCCGCGGTGGCGGCGGCGGTGACGACGGACAGGCGGACGGCTCGCATAGGGGCTCCCGGGGAGGTCGGCACGGGCGCGCGAAACGGCCGTGCAGGTCGGTGAGGCGGACCTAACTTAGCTCAGCCTTACCTCGGCCATACCCGTCCGTCCAGTGATTCGGCTCTCAGCCCGGCCGGCCCGGACACGGCCTGGTCACGAGGCCCTCATGGCCATGCCATGAGCGGGTCAACTCCCGGTCAAGCGGGGCGTTCTGTCCCTGTTTCGCCGATTCCGGACAGGAGCAGCGCAGAGGGGCGCCCTGATGCTTGAATTCCGCCATGAACACGACCGTGACGAGCCGTACGACCGACGGTGCGACCGACATCGACGTCCTGCGGGTCTTCTGCGCCGGCGACGGCCGGTACGGCAATGCCCTCGGCGTCGTACGCGACGGGCGCGGCCACCCCGACGAGGCGTCCCGGCAGGCGCTCGCCAAGGAGCTCGGCTTCAGCGAGACGGTGTTCGTCGACGACCCGGAGTGGGGCAGCGTCGACATCTACACCCCCGGCCTGCGGCTGCCGTTCGCCGGGCACCCGGTGGTCGGCGCGGCCTGGCTGCTCGACCTGGAGGTCGTCCGGCCGCCGGCCGGCGAGGTGTGGGTGCGCGGGGACGGCGAGTTCACCTGGATCGAGGCCCGCGCGGAATGGGCTCCGCCGCGCACTCTGCGGCGGTACGCCTCTGCGGAGGAGGTCGACGCGCTGGACGTCCCCGAGCCGGGGGAGTGGATCTACGCCTGGGCCTGGGAGGACGAGGCCGCCGGCCGGGTGCGCGCCCGGGCGTTCCCGGGGCGCGGGGACGGCATCGACGAGGACGAGGCGACCGGCGCGGCCGCCCTGCTGCTCACGGCCGAGCTGGGCCGGGCGCTGAACATCACCCAGGGCCGGGGGTCGCAGCTGCTGACGGCCCCCGGCCCGGACGGAGTGATCGAGCTGGGCGGCCGGGTGCGGCTGGAGCGGACCCTGTCGGTCTGAGCCCCGGCCGCCCGGCCGTCCCGTACGCCCCTAGTACGCCCCGAAGACGTTGTCGATGGAGCCGTACCGGTCCGCGGCGTAGTTGCACGCGGCGGTGATGTTGGCGACCGGGTCGTACGGGTCGTTGGACGTGCCCGGCACGTGGTAGGCCCGGAACGTCGGGTCGATCACCTGGAGCAGGCCCTTGGACGGGGTGCCCTTGGCGGCGTTGGAGTCCCAGTTGTTGATGGCGAGGGGGTTGCCGGAGGACTCGCGCATGATGTTGCGGTGGATGCCCTCGTACGAGCCGGGGATGCCGTGCTCGGCCATGACGTCCAGGGCCTCGTTGATCCAGCCGTCGAGGGTGTTCGTGTAGGCCTTGGGCCCGGCGTCGCGGGCGACGGTCTTGGCCGGAGCGGACTTGGCGGGCGTGGACTTGGCCGGGGCGGTGCGCTCGGCGGACCGGCTCGCGCGCTCGCTGGAGGCGGGCGCCTTCGGCTTGGCGGGGGCGGCGACGGCCTTCTTTCCGAGGGAAAGACGCAGACCCGGGTGAATGAGTGACGGATTGTCACCCACCGCGGCCTTGTTGTTCCGGTAGAGGCTCTTCCAGCCGCCGGAAATTCGATGCTCCTCGGCGATCACCGAAAGGGAATCGCCGCGCACGACGGTGTAGGACTTCGGCGCGGCTTTCGGCGCGGCCTGCGGAAGAGCGGCCGTGATCTTTTCGACGGCGGCGGTGGCGGCGGTGGTCGTCGTGGCGGGGGCGGCCTGCTGCGGGGCGGCGGCCTGGGCGCCGGTCGGGATCAGCGGCAGCGCGAGCGCGGCGCCGCCGGTACCGGCCATGGCGATGCCACGGCGCAGGGGACGGCGCTTGGGGCGGCGGTGCTTACCGGATGCGGGCATGGTCGTTCCTCTCCGGCGCCTTCGGGGTGAGCTGTCGGGTTCGGGCTGGAGCTGCCCGGCCGCACACGGCGGCTTCACCCCGAGCCGCCGCGGGATTCCGCGCCGGCGCATTCGTGGGTCCCCCGCTCCTGCCGACGGGTAGTGCTCGGTCGTTTTTACGGACGGTGGCAGGATTCGGCGATCCGTCCGGGTCGACGCGAACGTAGGCGAGAAATGCGACGGGAAACAAGACGCGAATTGACTGATCAATTGTTCTCGATCATTTCGGGCGGGACGGAAAAGTCCGAACTGCCTTGCGGCGCACGGGCTCGGGGGTGGTGCGGCAGGGGGGCGCGCCATGGTCGCGTGACGGACATCACGGGGGTGCGGGGCGGAATGCCGGAAAGGGAAAACCGAATTCCCAAAAGACGTGACAAGGGATATTAACTGCGCAATGAAAGTCTTGCGGCGGTATGTCCGAATCGTGACGACGTACTCAGGCCCCGCCTGAGTATCCGAGCCCTGACGGCGTTGCGGCCGGGCGCGGCACCGTGTCCGCATGGGAATCAGCGCGCGGGAACTCGCCGCCAACACACCGGCCACCCGGGACCGGTACGTCGACCTGCTGCGGGTCGTCTCGCTCGGCGTCGTCGTGTTCGGGCACTGGCTGATGGCCGCCGTCACGGCGGACGGCACCGTGGGCAACCTGCTGGCCGTCGTACCGGAACTCCAGCTCGTGACCTGGGTGTTCCAGATCATGCCGGTCTTCTTCTACGTCGGCGGCTTCTCGCACGCCCTCGCGCACCGCTCCCGTCCGGCGTACGCGGCGTTCCTGCGCGCCCGGCTGCAACGGCTGCTGCGGCCCACGATGGTGTTCATCGGGGTGTGGGGCGCGCTCGCCCTCGTCGTCCAACTCCTCGGCGCGGACCGGGGCCTGACGGGCGTGGCGCTGCGACTCGTCGCCCAGCCGCTGTGGTTCATCGGCATCTACCTGGCGATGGTCGCCTTCACCCCGCCGCTGCTGAAGCTCCACGAGCGGTACGGCTGGGGCGCGTTCGGCGCGCTGGTGGCCGCGGCGGCCGCGGTGGACGCGCTGCGGTTCGCGGCGGACGTGCCGTACGTGGAGTTCCTGAACTTCGCGTTCGTCTGGCTGGCGGTGCATCAGCTCGGGTTCCTGCGCGCCGACGGGATGATCCGGCTGCCGAGCGCGCTCGCCGCCGTCGGTCTCACCGGCGCGGGACTGCTCGTGGCCCTCGGCCCGTACCCGCTCTCGATGGTCGGGATGCCCGGCGAGAAGGTCTCCAACATGGCCCCGCCGACGCTGGCCCTGCTCTTCCACGGCCTCTGGCTGGTCGGCGCCGTCGAGCTGCTGCGCGGCCCCGGTACCCGGTTCGTGGCGCGGGCGAACGTCTGGCACAAGGTCGTGGCGGCGAACGGGATCGCGATGACCGCGTTCCTGTGGCACCTGTCGGCGATGCTCGGCGTGTACGGTGCGCTGCTCGCCCTGGGCGCGGAGCTCCCGGCCCCGGCGACGGCCGCGTGGTGGGCCCAGGCGCCGGTACGGATCGCGGCCGCGGCGCTGCTCACGGCGGGCCTGGTCGCCGCCTTCCGCCGCTTCGAGCGCCCCGCGCCGGTCGCGCCGGGCACGGGGCAGGGCGGTCCGGTGGCGGCGCTGGGGATCACGCTGGCGCTGCTCGGCGTCCTGGGCCTGTCGATGGTCGGCTTCGGCGGTCTGCTCGAAGGCCGCACGGCCCTGCTGATCGCCGTGCACGTGAGCGCCCCCGCGGCGGTGGGGACGGCGCTGACGGGCTGGCTGCTGGTGGAGCGGGCGGGCCGGGGCGGGCGGCGGGGCCCGGACGCGGCGTGAGGGCGCCGGCCCCGCCCCGGGGGCCTACGCGCTCATCGGGAACTCGTCCGCCAGCTCGCGGAACATGGCCCCGTTGTAGTCGAAGGCGCGCTTGCACTCGTCGACGATCCGCTGCTTCTCCAGGTCGTCCGCGTGCACGGCGTCGAGGAGCTCGCGGTACCCGCGCTTGAAGGCGGCCGGGTTGGCGATGTCGTCGAAGACGTAGAAGCGGACGCCGTCGCCCTTGCGGGCGAAGCCCCAGGTGCGCTCGGCGCGGTCGCGGATGATCTGGCCGCCGGAGAGGTCCCCGAGATAGCGGGTGTAGTGGTGGGCCACGTACCCGGCGGGCCACTCGCGGGCGCAGGAGGCGACGCGGTCGGCGTACGCGGTGGTGGCCGGGAGCGGCGAGACCCCGGCGCGCCAGCCGGGGCCGCGCAGGTGGGCGAGGTCCTGCTCCAGGGCCGCGGTGCGGAAGAGCTCGGGCCGTATGAACGGTCCGGCGACGAGGTCGGTGCGCAGCGCCTCGGCGCCCTCCTCCAGGGCGCGGTACACGAACCAGAGCTGTTCGGTGTAGCGCGCGTACGCGTCGACGCCGAGGCGGCCGCCGAGGAGGTCGGTCATGAAGCCCGACGACTCGGCCTCGGTGTGCTGCTGGTGCGACGCGGTGCGGATCAGCGTGGAGAAGGGAGTGGTCAAGGCGTGCCTCCGGGACCGAGCGGGTCGGGACGGGAACCGGCTTCCGATAGTGCTGCTTAGGCTTACCTAAGTCAACCGGTTCCCGACGGCCTGTCGGTAACGACGCTACCCCGCGAAGGGCCTACGGCAACGTGAGGATCTCCGCACCGTTCTCGGTGACGACGAGGGTGTGCTCGAACTGGGCGGTCCGCTTGCGGTCCTTGGTGACGACCGTCCAGCCGTCGTCCCACATGTCGTACTCGTGGGTGCCGAGGGTCAGCATCGGCTCGATCGTGAAGGTCATGCCGGGCTGGATCACGGTCGTGTGGTGGGGCGAGTCGTAGTGCGGGACGATCAGACCGGAGTGGAAGGACGAGTTGATGCCGTGACCGGTGAAGTCCCGGACGACGCCGTAGCCGAAGCGCTTGGCGTACGACTCGATGACCCGGCCGATGATGTTGATCTGGCGGCCGGGCTTGACGGCCTTGATGGCCCGGTTCAGGGACTCGCGGGTGCGCTCGACCAGGAGCCGGGACTCGTCGTCGACGTCGCCGCAGAGGTAGGTGGCGTTGTTGTCGCCGTGGACGCCGTGGATGTACGCGGTGACGTCGAGGTTCACGATGTCGCCGTCGCGCAGGACCGTGGAGTCCGGGATGCCGTGGCAGATGACCTCGTTGACCGAGGCGCACAGGGACTTGGGGAAGCCGCGGTAGCCGAGCGTGGAGGGGTAGGCGCCGTGGTCGCACATGTACTCGTGCGCGACGCGGTCCAGCTCGTCCGTGGTGACGCCGGGGGCGATGTGCCCGGCCGCCTCCTCCATCGCCCGGGCGGCGATGCCACCGGCGATGCGCATCCGCTCGATCGTGTCGGAGTCCTGCACCTCGGGACCGGTGTACGGGGTGGGGGCGGGCTTCCCGACGTACTCGGGACGGCGGATGGCTCCGGGGACGGAGCGGTGCGGGGAGAGCTCCCCGGGCACGAGCAGCGACTGGGCGGACATGCAGCGAGTCTAACCAGCCGAGGTGGGGCAGCATGGCGTCAGAGCGACGGATGAAGGAGCGGGAGATGTCCCTGTTCAAGAGGCGCACGACCGGCAAGCCGGGCGAGTGGTTCTACTGCCTGGAGCACAGGAAGGTCGAGGAGGGCCCGGACTGCCCGGCCAAGAACCGCTTCGGCCCGTACGCGACACGGGAGGAGGCGTCCCACGCGATGGAGACCGCCCGGGAACGCAACCAGGAGTGGGACACCGACCCGGCGTGGCACGACACCCCGAAGGACGACGACCCGAAGGGCTGACCGGGGGCGGGACCCGCGGCTCACCAGCGGGGCGGGGGCGGGGCCGTCAGGTGGTCGGCCAGCCGGGAGAGGCGGTCGCGGAGGGTGCGGCGGGGGCCCGGGGACGCGTCGGGCCGGCCGTTCTCGCCGGTGGCGGCGCTCACCAGATGCTGGAGGGTGTCCAGGTCCAGCTCCGCGGTGTCCGCGGCCACGGTGAGCGTCTCGTGGGCCAGACCGCGCAGCTCCGGGGCGCCGCCGTCCAGGGACAGCACCGTCGCGCCGGCGCGACGGGCGTCGTGGACCCGCTCCAGGAGCGGCACGTCCGGGCGGGCGGGGGCGACCATCAGCAGGGTCGAGCCGCGGCCGGCCGCCTCCAGACGGCCCAGGCCCACCGCCAGGTGAGCGGGGTCGCCCGGCCGGACCCGGTGCCGGACCAGCGTCGGCGTCAGCTCCGGGCGGCCCGACCAGGCCGCCTCGTCCACCAGATGCGCGGCCAGATGCCACGGCTCGTACTCCGCCGTGCCCACCAGGAGCAGCCCGCCGCCGTGCGGCAGCACCGACGAACGCAGGGCCCCGGCGAACCGCCGGGCCGCCGCCGGCCACTCCGTCCCGGCCAGCACCTCACGCAGCAACGCGACGCGTACGGCATCCATGGCACCGCATCCTGCCGTCCCGCCGGGCGCCCGCGTCGCCGGTTCGCTCCGGCTCACCCGTACGGGAACCGGGCGACCGGCCAGTAATGTCGAGGCCATGACTTCCACTGACAGCGCGCAGAAGGCCCCCGCCAAGGACCCCTGGGACCTCCCGGACGTCTCCGGGCTCGTCGTCGGCGTCCTCGGCGGCACCGGGGACCAGGGCCGCGGCCTCGCCTACCGTCTCGCCCGCGCCGGGCAGAAGGTGATCATCGGTTCCCGCGCCGCCGAGCGCGCCGAGGCCGCCGCGGCCGAACTCGGCCTCGGCGTCGAGGGCGCCGACAACGCCGAGTGCGCCCGGCGCAGCGACATCGTGATCGTCGCCGTGCCGTGGGACGGCCACGCCAAGACCCTCGAGTCGCTGCGCGACGACCTCGCCGGCAAGCTCGTCGTCGACTGCGTCAACCCGCTCGGCTTCGACAAGAAGGGCGCCTACGCCCTGAAGCCCGAGGAGGGCAGCGCCGCCGAGCAGGCCGCCGCGCTGCTCCCGGAGTCGCGGGTCACCGCGGCCTTCCACCACCTGTCCGCCGTGCTGCTCCAGGACACCGCGATCGAGGAGATCGACACGGACGTGATGGTGCTCGGCGAGTCCCGCGCCGACACCGACCTCGTCCAGGCGCTCGCCGCCCGCATCCCCGGCATGCGGGGCGTCTTCGCGGGGCGGCTGCGGGGCGCCCACCAGGTCGAGTCCCTCGTCGCCAACCTCATCTCCGTCAACCGTCGCTACAAGGCCCACGCGGGCCTGCGGGTCACCGACGTCTGAGCCGAGGCGCACGGCCCGGCCGATGTCGGGCCGGATCGGGGCATGGGGGACACTGGTCGGGCAGCACAGCACCGCCGCCGTACCCGGACAGGAGCCGACCCCCATGCCCCGCCTCGCTCTGTACGCCCTCGCCGTCTGCCTCCTCGCGGTCGTGGCGGCCGTCGTCTCCTTCGCCTCGGGCAGCTGGCTCGGCGTGATCTGGGTGCTCCTCGCCGGCCTCTCCTCCAACATGGCCTGGTACTACCTCCGGCGCGCCAAGCTCGCCGCCGCCGACTCCTGACGCCTCGCGGCTCCTGACGCCTCGCGGCTCCTGACGCCTCGCGGCTCCTGACGCCTCAGGACACCCCGCAGACCTCGGGCGCCTCGGCCCAGAAGCGGTACAGCTCCCAGCCGCACTGCCGCTCGAAGGGGTGCACCCCGAGGGACTGCAGCAGCGCGTCCATCCCGTCGAAGAACGCCCCGCCGACCGCCGGGACGAACAGCAGCGCGATCACCACGAAGAAGCCGTACGGCGCGACCGGCTCGATCTTCCGCCGGAAGCCCTCGCTCAGCCAGGGCTCGATCACCCCGTAGCCGTCGAGGCCGGGCACCGGCAGCAGGTTCAGCAGCGCCGCCGTGATCTGGAGCATCGCGAGGAACGCGAGCGCGTACCGGAAGGCGAGCGGCACGCCGTCCAGCGCGTCCAGCCAGAACGGCGCCGTGCAGACCACCGCGAACAGCACGTTGGTCAGCGGGCCCGCGGCCGAGATCAGGCTGTGTCTCCAGCGGCCGCGGATGCGGTGCCGCTCGATGAACACCGCCCCGCCGGGCAGACCGATCCCTCCCATGATCACGAACAGCAGGGGGAGGATGACGCTGAGCACGGCGTGCGTGTACGCCATCGGGTTCAGCGTGAGATAGCCCTTCGCACCCACCGTGAGGTCCCCGCTGTGCAGGGCGGTGCGGGCGTGCGCGTACTCGTGGAGGCAGAGGGAGACCACCCACGCGGCGGACACGAAGACGAAGACCGAGAACCCGGAGGACGCGGCGAAGCCCGTCCACACGGCCCAGCCGCCGACGCCCATGACGGCGAGGATCGCCAGGAAGACCGGGCTGATCCGTCGTTCGTGCCGACGCGCGGCGGCGGTGGTGGGCATGGGCGGGTTCCGTTCGGTCGATCGGATGCTGCCTGTCTCTTGCTGTGTGCCGGTCGAACGTGCCGCGGGGGCCACCGGGTTCCCGGCCCCGGTCCGAGTGGCGACCTCACGCCAAATCGCGTCGCCGGGCCGGGGAGAATGGGCCCGTGCGCTACTCCCTCCTCGGGCCGACGCAGGTCCACACCGCCGACGGGACACCCGTGCCGGTCGGCGGGCCCCGGCTGCGGACCCTGCTGACCGCGCTCGCCCTGCGTGCCGGGCACGTCGTACCGGTCGGCACCCTGGTGGCGGAGGTCTGGGACGGCGAACCGCCCGCCGACGACGTCGCCGCCCTGCAGGCGCTGGTCGGCCGGCTTCGCCGGGCGCTCGGGCACGGCGCCGTCGCCTCGGCGGAGGGCGGTTACCGGCTCATGGCCGGGCCCGACGACGTGGACCTGTTCCGCTTCGACCGGCTGGTCGGCGAGGGCGTACGGGAGGCGGCCGCCGGCGGCGACCAGCGGCGCGCCGGACAGCTGCTCGACGAGGCGCTGGGCCTGTGGCGCGGGCCCGTGCTCGCGGATCTCCCCGACCGCACGGCCCGGGCGGCGCACTGGGACACCCGCCGGCTGGCCGCCCGGCGCGCCCGCGCCGGGGCCGCCGTGGCCCGCGGCGACGCCGAGGCGGCGCTCCCGGAGCTGGCCGCGCTCACCGCGGAGCACCCGCTCGACGAGCCCCTGCAGGCGCTCCGTCTGCGCGCCCTGCGCGCGGCGGGACGCCCGGCGGAGGCGCTGGAGGGGTACGCGTCGGTGCGCCGGCTCCTCGCGGACGGACTCGGCACCGAACCCGGCCCCGAACTGCGCGCCCTGCACGCCGAGTTGCTCTCCCCGGACGAGCCGCCCACCCCGTCCCGAACGCCCGCTGCCCCGGTGAGACCCGTCGGCAACCTGCGCGCCCGGCTCACCAGCTTCGTCGGCCGCGAGGACGACATCGCCAGGCTCCGCACCGACCTCGGGCGGACCCGCCTCGTCACCCTGCTCGGCCCCGGCGGCGCCGGGAAGACCAGCCTCGCGGTCCAGGCGGCCGGCGCCGAGTCCGGGGCGGGCGCCTGGACCGACGGCGTCTGGGTCGTCGAACTCGCCCCGGTCACCGACCCCGACGCGGTCGCCGAGGCCGCGCTCGGCGCGCTCGGGGCGCGCGGGACGGTCGTCCGCTCGGCACTCCCCGAGGAGCTGCGCAGCACCGACCCGCTCGACCTGCTCCTGGAGCACTGCGCCGAGCTGCGGCTGCTGCTCGTCCTCGACAACTGCGAGCACCTGGTCGACGCGGCGGCCGCGCTCGCGGAGACGGTCCTGGCCCACTGCCCCGGCGTGACCATCCTCGCCACGAGCCGCGAACCCCTCGGCGTCCCGGGCGAAGCGGTACGCCCCGTCGAACCGCTGCCCGAGCCGACGGCACTCCGCCTCTTCGCCGAGCGCGGCGCGGCGGTCCGCCCCGGCTTCGCGGTGGACGAGGACCCGGAGGCGGCCGCGGAGATCTGCCACCGTCTGGACGGCCTCCCGCTGGCCATCGAACTCGCCGCGGCCCGGCTGCGCCTGCTCACCCCGCGCCAGATCGCCGACCGCCTCGACGACCGCTTCCGCCTCCTGACCACCGGCGCCCGCACGGTCCTGCCCCGCCAGCAGACGCTGCGTGCGGTCGTCGACTGGTCGTGGGACCTCCTCGACACCTCCGAACGCACCGTCCTGCGCCGTCTGTCGGTCTTCTCCGGCGGCTGTGACCTGGCGGCCGCCGAAGCCGTCTGTACGCAGCTGCCGGCTCCCGCCGCAGGGCCCACCACCCTCGACCTCCTCGGTGCACTTGTCGACAAATCGCTCGTCGTCGCCGCCCCCGACCCCGCCACCGGCGAGATGCGGTACCGGCTGCTCGAGACCGTGGCCGAGTACGGGGCCGAACGGCTCGACGAGGCCGGCGACCGGGAGGACGCCGAGCGCCGGCACCTCGTGCACTACCGCGAGCTGGCCCGGGCCGCCGATCCCGAGCTGCGGGGCCCCGGCCAGGTACCGGCGCTCGCGCGGATCCGGACCGAGTACGAGAACCTGCGGACCGCGCTCCGGCGCGCCGTCGCCGCGCGGGACGAGGACGAGGCGCTGATGCTCGTCCACGCCCTGCTCTGGTACTGGCAGATGCGGGACCTGCGCACCGACGCCCGGCACTGGTCCGCGGCCGCCGCCGGGCTCGGACCCGACCCGTTCGCCGCCCCGGCCGCACCCGTCGTCCCCCTCCGGACACCGCTCACCGCCGCCCCGCCGCCGCTGGACGAGGCGCGTCGCTGGGAGGCGCGCCGCGGGGTGCGGCTCGTCGAACTGCTCAACATGGACCACGACACGGCGCACTGGACCAGCCCCGAAGGGGTGGTCCGACTGGAGCAGATCATCGATGTGTACCCCCCCGGGCTCCCGCAGACCTGCCGGCTGCCCGGCTCCTTCGCGCTCGTCGCCGTCCTCCTCACCGGCGACGAAGCGCGGACCCGCCGGGCGCTCGACGCCACCGTCTCCGCCTGCCGCGAGCACGGCTTCGACTGGGAGCTGGCCAACGCGCTCCAGCTGCGCGCCAACATCCTGGCCAACCGAGCCGACTGGGCCGGCGAGGCCGTCGTCGACGCCGACGAGGCCCTGAAGCTCTTCCTCCGCCTCGGCGACTCCTGGGGCGTCGCCGAGGCGCTCTCCTCCCGCGGCGAGGCCCGCGAGCGGCGGCTGGAATTCGCCGGCGCCGCCGAGGACTTCGCGGCCGCCGTCGGCCACGCCGAGCGGATCGGCGCCCAGTCGCAGACCGCGCTGCTGCGCGCCCGGCACGCCTGCATGCTGGTGGAGACCGACCGCCGCGCCGAGGGCGAGGAGATCCTGCGGCAGATCGTCGACGGCGAGCACGGCCGCGGGGTCGAGGCGACGGTCGTCGCCCGCAGCTTCCTCGCCGTCCACCTCGGCCGCACCGGCCGTACGACCGAGGCCCGCGACCATTTCCAGCGGCTGATCGGCGAGTTCAACTCCGAGACCTTCGCCATCTTCGAGGGCTTCACCCTCGGCGGCCTCGGCTGGCTGGACAACGTCGACGGCGCGTACGACTCCGCCTTCACCCTGGTCCACGAGGCGTACGACCGCTCCCTGGGCGCGCTGTCCCTGATGGTCGCCCCGCAGATGCCGGCCTCCCACCTGGTCAACGCCGCCTGGGCGCTCGCCGGACTCGGCGGGCGCTGCGCCCCGATCGCGGCCCCGCTCCTCGGTGCGGCCGCCGCCGTCCGGCCCGGCGGGCATCTGCTCGCGCCCCAGGAGCAGGAGGGCCTGGAGACCGCCACCGCGCTGGTCCGCGAGCGGCTCGGCGCGGCCGCGTTCGAGGCCGGGTACGCCGAGGGCGGCGGCCTCTCCCTGGAGGAGGCCGCCGCCCTGCTCGACCGCGCCGACGCGATCAGACGGAGCGCCGCCGAGTCCTGAACCCCCGTGCGGACCCCCGTCGTTCCGTCATGTCCTGTTGCGGAACCTCGCCACTGCCAGCGGCGCCGTGACGACGGTGATCGCCACCGCCCAGCCCAGCGTCATCCACACCGAGTGCGCCACCGGACCGCCGTTGACCAGGTTCCGGGCCGCGTCGGCCAGGTTCGACAGCGGGTTGTAGTCGGTGAAGGTCTGCAGCCAGCCCGGCATCGACGTCGGCGGAGCGAAGATCGACGAGCCGAACTGCAGCGGCATCAGCACCATCATCGCCATCCCCTGGACAGCCTGCGCGGTCTTCAGCGTCAGCCCCAGCAGGATGAAGATCCACATCAGCGAGGCCCCGAACGCCATCGAGAGACCGATCGCCGCACACAGGTGCAGGAACGAGGTGTGGATCTCCAGACCGAGCAGGAAGCCCATCCCCAGCAGGATCGCCGTGGCGATCAGCATCCGGCCGATCTCCACCACGATCTTCGCGATGAGCACCGACGACCGGGCGATCGGCATCGTCCGGAAGCGGTCCATGACCCCCTTCTTGATGTCGTCGTTGATGCCGACACCGACGGCCATGGCGATGTTCATGCCCATCATCGCCATCAGGCCGGGCGTCACGTAGTTGACGTACGCGTCGTTGTTGCCCTTGCCGGCGATCGCGCCGCCGAAGACGTACACGAACAGCAGGATGAAGATGACCGGCGCGAACACCGCGTCGAACATCGACTCCGGGTCCTGCTTGATCTGCAGCGCGTTGCGCCGGGCCAGCGCCCCGATGTGTCGCAGATTGGCGCGCAGCCCGATCCGGCCCTCGCCCTCGGGGACGGGCCCCTTCACGGGCGCGGGGCCGTCCGCCGCGCCCGTCGAGGAGCGGATCGGCGTGGTCGTGGTGCTCATGCGGCGACCTCCTGGGCGATCGCGTCGGAGACGGCGGTCTTCTCGCCGGTGAGGGCGAGGAACACCTCGTCGAGGCTGGGCAGATGGGTGCCGATGTCGGCGATGCCGAAGCCGCGCGCGCCGAGCAGGCTCACGACCGCGGTCAGCTGGATGTCGCTGAGGATCGGGACGTACAGCAGGTCCTCGTCCGGGACGACGGTGGCGCCGGCGATGCCGTCCAGGCCGGTCTCGCGCAGGGCCGCGGCCATGGCGGGCAGGTCGGCCCGGTCCGCCGGGCGGACCTGCAGCGTGCGGCCGCCGACGCGGGACTTGAGCTCCGCGACCCCGCCGTTGGCGATGACCTTGCCCCGGTCGACGACCGTCAGCTCGCTCGCGAGCTGCTCGGCCTCCTCCATGTACTGCGTGGTCAGCAGGACCGTCGCGCCCTCCGCGACCATCCGCCGGACCTCGTCCCAGACCTCGTTGCGGGTGCGCGGGTCGAGGCCGGTGGTCGGCTCGTCCAGGTACAGCACGGCCGGGCTGCCGATCATCGAGGCGGCCAGGTCGAGCCGGCGGCGCATGCCGCCGGAGTACTCCATCGCCGGGCGCTTGGCGGCCTCGGTGAGGGAGAACCGTTCCAGCATGGCGTCTGCGCGGCGCCGGGCGTCGGCCCGGGACAGGTCGAGCAGCCGGCCGATCATGTACAGGTTCTCCCAGCCGGAGAGCTTCTCGTCGACCGAGGCGTACTGGCCGGTCAGGCCGATGGTGCGGCGCAGCTGCCGGGGCTGCTTCACGACGTCGTACCCGGCCACGAAGGCCGTCCCGGCGTCCGGCCGGAGCAGCGTGGACAGGCAGCGGACGAGGGTGGTCTTGCCGGCGCCGTTCGGGCCGAGCACCCCGAGGACGGTGCCCTCACGGACGTCGAGGTCGATGCCGTCCAGCGCCTTCGTCTCGCCGAAGTGCTTCACGAGGCCCCGTACCTCGACGGCGTTGGTGTGTGATCGCGTCATGCCTCGTATGGCATC
Organism: Streptomyces solicamelliae; assembly: GCF_045348655.1. Classification (NCBI taxonomy): domain Bacteria; kingdom Bacillati; phylum Actinomycetota; class Actinomycetes; order Kitasatosporales; family Streptomycetaceae; genus Streptomyces; species Streptomyces solicamelliae. The sequence continues at coordinate 1,949,216 of NZ_CP160404.1, read as the reverse complement.
AGCCGCCGCCGACATCGCACCGACAGACGGCCGACAGGCGACCGACAGTACGCCGACGGGTACGGACGGCAGCACGCCGACGGCCCGCCGATGGGGGAAGTCGGCGGGCCGTCGTCCGTACCGCGATGGTCAGTGGCGGCGCGCGGTGCGCCGGACGTGCGTCAGTGGAACGTGTGCTCCTCGGCCGGGAACGCCCCGCCCGCGACGTCCTCCGCGAACGCCTTCGCGGCGTCGCCGAGGGTGGCCCGGAGGTTCGCGTACTGCTTGGTGAACCGCGGCACCTTGCCCCCGGTCAGGCCGGCCATGTCCGTCCACACCAGCACCTGCGCGTCGGTCCCGGCGCCGGCGCCGATGCCGATGGTCGGGATGTGCAGCGAACGGGTGACCTCGGCCGCCAGCTCCGCCGGGACGAGCTCCAGGACGAGCGCGAACGCGCCCGCGTCCTGCGCCGCCTTGGCGTCGCGGATCAGCCGGTGCGCGGCCTCGTCGGAGCGGCCCTGCACCCGGTAGCCCATGGTGTTCACGGACTGCGGGGTCAGGCCCAGGTGCGACATGACCGGGATGCCGGACTGTACGAGCAGCTCGGTCTGCGGCAGGGAGCGCTCGCCGCCCTCCAGCTTGATCGCGCCGACGCCCGCCTCCTTGACCAGCCGGGTCGCGTTGCGCAGGGCCTGGACGGGCCCTTCCTGGTACGAGCCGAAGGGCAGGTCGCCGACGACGAGGGCCCGCTTGGTGCCCCGGACGACGGCGGCGGACAGGAGCGTCATCTCGTCCATCGTGACGGGCACGGTGTCGTCGTAGCCGAGGTGACAGTTGCCCATCGAGTCCCCGACGAGGATCACCGGGATGCCGGCCTCGTCGAAGACCGACGCGGTCATCGCGTCGTAGGCGGTGAGCATGGGCCACTTCTCGCCGCGGGTCTTGGCGGCGGCGATGTCGTGGACGGTGATGCGGCGCGTGCCCTTGCCGCCGTACAGCGCCTTGGTGCTGTCGGGGGCCTGCTTCGGGGCAGCCTGAAGCGTCATGTGAACGGCTCCTTCGTCATCTCGAGGCGCCCTGACGGCGTCCCCGGACCAGATCCATGGTGGCACTTCGCGCGGCGGCGGGGGAAGGGCGGGGGCGCGGGGCGCCAGTGGCGCTGTTCACATCGCGCCACGCGGCATAAAGAATTTCTTTACGAGACGGTCTCGTATCGAAATGGCGCTAGGCTGAGCCCATGCCCGACTCTCCTGCCCTGCCGTCTCCGCCCCGCGTCCCGGAGGCCGTGCACCGACGCCGCTGGGCGATCCTCGGTGTGCTCATGCTGAGCCTGCTGATCGTCGTCCTCGACAACTCGATCCTGAACGTGGCGGTCAAGACCATCGCCGCCCCCGCCCCCGCCGGCCTCGGCGCCACCCAGAGCGAGCTGGAGTGGGCGATCAACTCGTACACCCTGGTCTTCGCCGGCCTGCTGTTCACCGCCGGACTCCTCGGCGACCGGCTCGGCCGCAAGAAGGTGCTGCTCTTCGGCATCGTCGTCTTCGGCGTCGGCTCCGCGCTGGCCGCGCTGGCCGGCTCGCCCGCCGAACTGATCGCCTACCGGGCCGTGATGGGCTTCGGCGGGGCGTTCGTGATGCCCGCGACGCTCGCCGTGCTGATCAACGTCTTCGAACGCGACGAGCAGCCCCGCGCCATCGGCATCTGGGCCGGCGGCGTGGGCCTGGCCATCGCCATCGGCCCGATCACCGGCGGCATCCTCCTCGAGCACTTCTGGTGGGGCTCGATCTTCCTGGTCAACGTCCCCGTGGTGCTGCTCGCCCTGGTGCTGATGGCCTGGCTGGTGCCCGACTCCAAGGACCCGAGGCCGGGCCGGATCGACCTGACCGGCGTCCTGCTGTCCGTGCTCGGCCTGGTCCTGCTGGTGTACGGGATCATCCGCGGCGGCGAGCTCGCGAGTTCCACGGACGTCGAGGTGCTCGTCCCGGTCCTCGGCGGCCTGGCCGTCCTCGTGCTGTTCGTGCTGCACGAGAGGCGCAGCGACCACCCGGCCGTCGACATGGCGTACTTCCGGATGCCCGCCTTCTCGGCCGGCGTCGCCGCCGTCGCCCTGGTCTTCTTCGCCCTCATGGGCGTGACCTTCTTCTCCGCCTTCTACCTGCAGAGCGTCCGCGGCTACAGCGCCCTGCAGGCCGGGCTGCTGATCCTGCCGCTGGCGATCGCCCAGACGGTCTTCGCGCCGCGGGTCCGGCTGGTCGTGGAGCGCTTCGGGGCCAAGGCGGTCTGCACGACCGGCATGCTCGCGCTCGCCGTCGGGCTCGGGGCCTTCGCGTTCTTCGACGCGTCGACGCCGGTGTGGGTCATGGAGGTGGTCTTCTTCCTCCAGGGCACGGGCATGGCGCACGTCATGACGCCGGTCACCGTCGCCGTGATGCAGACGCTGCCCCGCGAGAAGGCGGGCGCCGGCTCGGCGATCAACAACACCTTCCGGCAGGTCGGCGGGGCGCTGGGCGTCGCGGTCCTCGGCTCGGTGCTGTCCGCCGCGTACCGCGGCGAGATCGCGGGGCACCTCGGGGCGGTCCCGGCGGGCCTGCGGGGGGCGGCCGGCGAGTCGATCGAGGCGACGCTGGGCGTCGCCGAGAAGCTCGGCCCGGCCGGGAAGGCGCTGGTCCAGCCCGCGTACACCGCCTTCGTGGACGCCATGCACGTCACCGCCCTCGCCTCGGCGGGCGTGGCGGTGCTCGGCGCACTGGTGGTGGCCCGCTACCTCCCCGGCCGCGCCCCGGCGGGCGCCCCCGGACCCTCCGCGGTGCCGGAGCGGCCGGCGGAGGCGGGAGAATCGGTGCGGTAGGAAAAGACGACTGCGGGAGAGAGGCGGAGCGGAGACGTGACCCTGGAAGAAGAGCCGCCCGCCGGCCCCGTCCGGCGCGGCCGTCCCCGTAGTGAGGCGGCCGAGCAGGCGATCGTCGGGGCCGTGATCACGCTGCTCGAGGAGGGCGTGCCGCTCACCGGGCTGTCCATCGAGCGGATCGCCCGCACCGCCGGCGTCGGCAAGGCCACGATCTACCGCCGCTGGCAGGGCAAGGAGGAGCTCTTCGTCGACGTCGTCCGGTCGATCGAGCCGCCGGACCCGGTCCTGCCCGGCACCTCCGTCCGCGACGACCTGGTCGTCATGCTGTCCTCGATGCGCGAGCGCGGTCTGGCCAAGCGCTCCGCGCTGCTGCGGAACGTGTTCTCCCAGATGCAGCTCTATCCGAAGCTCTGGGACCAGTACCACCGCATCGCCATCGAGCCGCGCCGCCGGCTCGGCATCGAGGCGCTGCGCCGCGGGGTCGCGACCGGCGAGATCCGCGCCGACCTCGACCTGGAGCTGGTCAACGACCTCTTCGTCGGCCCGTTGCTGCTGCGTACGGTGCTCCAGCCCACCGCCGACCTCTCCCCGGACTTCCCCGCGTCGGTCGTCGACGCGATCCTCGACGGGGTGCGCGCCCGGGACTGACCGCGGGCCGACCGGGGCCCGGCCGAGGAGCGTCCCGGGACCGAAGCGTACGAATGTGCGCGTTCTGTCACAGCCGTTCCCCCCGCGCCACCTGCAGGAACCCGCCACGCCGTTCCGTCGTCCTCGTGGCAGTACGGCCGACCCGTCATCGCCTAGTGTCGACGTCGGGTCGCAGACGCAAGGCAGTGACGCAAAGCAGTGAGGACGGCGTGATGGCGCGAGTGGACATGACGGAGACCGGGAACGGCGAGGCGAGGGACGACCGCCCCCGCCCGCGGCTCCGGTCCCTCGCCCACCGGCTGCGCCACGACCCGGGGATCTGGCGGCGTGGCATCGTCCTCGCGGTGTGCGCCGTGCTGGTGACGCTCCTGATGGCGTTCCACGCCGAGATCCCCAACAGCGTCGGCAACCTCGGCAGCCTCACCGAGACCTTCCTGCCCTGGCTGGGCGTCCTCGTCCCGCTGCTGTTCGTGCTCGCCCTGCTGCGCCGCTCCGCGACCGCGCTGATCGCCCTGCTGCTGCCGGCGGTGGTCTGGCTCAACCTGTTCGGCGGGCTGCTGCTCGACGACAAGTCCGGCGCCGGCGGCGACCTCACCGTGGTCAGCCACAACGTCAACGCCGACAACCCGCGCCCCGAGGACACCGCCCGCGAGCTCGCCGCCTCCGGCGCGCAGGTGGTGGCCCTGGAGGAGCTGGCGCCGCACATGGTGAAGGTGTACGAGAAGGCCCTCGCCGAGGCGTACCCGCACCACGCGGTCCAGGGCACGGTCGGCCTGTGGAGCAAGTACCCGCTGAGCGGCACCCGCCCCGTCGACATCAGGATGGGCTGGACCCGCGCCATGCGCTCCGTGGTCGCCGCCCCGCAGGGCGAGGTCGCCGTCTACGTCGCCCATCTGCCGTCGGTACGGGTTCGGATGGACTCCGGCTTCACCGCGGGGCAGCGCGACGGCAGCGCCGACCACCTCGGCGAGGCCATCGCGGGCGAGCCGGTGAAGCGGGTGGTCCTGCTCGGCGACCTCAACGGCACCATGAACGACCGCTCGCTCAAGGCCGTGACGTCCCAGATGCGTTCCACCCAGGGCGCGGCCGGCGACGGCTTCGGCTTCAGCTGGCCGGCCGCGTTCCCGATGGCCCGGATCGACCAGATCATGGTCAAGGGCGTCGAGCCGGTGTCCTCCTGGACCCTGCCCCGCACGGACAGCGACCATCTCCCGGTCGCCGCCCGTGTGAAGCTCTGAGCCCGCGTCTGCGTCAAACCGTCAGGCGTGCTCCCGCCACCGGTTGGTGATGGGGAGCCGGCGGTCCTTGCCGAAGCCCTTGCCGGAGATCTTCGTGCCCGGCGGGTACTGCCGCCGCTTGTACTCGGCGGTGTCCACGAGCCGCAGCGTCCGCGTCACCAGCTCCTCGTCGAAACCGGCCGCGACGATCGCCTCCCGGCCCTGGTCCCGGTCCACGTACAGCTCCAGGATCCGGTCCAGGACGCCGTAGTCCGGCAGCGAGTCGGTGTCCACCTGGTCGGGGCGCAGCTCGGCGCTCGGCGGCTTGACGATGGAGTTCTCCGGGATCGGCGGGACCAGGCCGCGCTCCTCGGCCGCCCGGTTGCGCCAGCGGGCCAGCCGGAACACGGTCGTCTTGTAGACGTCCTTGATCGGCCCGTACGCGCCGACGGAGTCGCCGTACAGCGTCGAATAGCCCACCGCCAGCTCGGACTTGTTGCCCGGCGCGAGCACGAGGTGACCCTCCTGGTTGGAGAGCGCCATCAGCAGCGTGCCGCGCAGCCGCGACTGCAGGTTCTCCTCCGCGAGCCCGGTGAGCTCCACCGCGTCCATGTACGCGTCGAACATCGGCGCGATGCTCACGGTGCGGAGGTTGAGCCCGGTGCGGCGGGCCAGTTCGGCCGCGTCGCCCTTGGAGTGGTCGGAGGAGTACTTGGACGGCATGGAGACGCCGTACACGTGCTCCGGGCCGAGCGCGTCGCAGGCGATCGCGGCGACCAGCGCCGAGTCGATGCCGCCGGACAGGCCGATCAGGACGGACGAGAAGCCGTTCTTGGCGACGTACGCGCGCAGGCCCACGACCAGCGCCGAGTACACCTCCTCGTCGTCGTCGAGGCGGTCCGCGTGACCGCCCGTCAGCTCCGGCTCGTACGCGGGCACCGGGTCCTCCGAGAGCACCACGCGTTCGATCCGCAGCCCGTCGTCGACCGTTCCGGTGGGCGCGTCGGCAGCGGCCGCCGGCAGGTCCAGGTCGAGCAGCACGCTGCCCTCCGCGAACTGCGGGGCCCGCGCGAGGACCTCGCCGTCGCGGTCGACGACGATCGAGTCGCCGTCGAAGACCAGCTCGTCCTGACCGCCCATCATCGCCACGTAGGCCAGCGTGCAGCCGGCCTCCTGGGCGCGCTTGCGGACCAGTTCGAGCCGCGAGTCGTCCTTGTTCCGCTCGTACGGCGAGGCGTTGACCGAGATCAGCAGGCCCGCGCCGGCGCTGCGCGCGGCCGGCACCCGGCCGCCGTCCTGCCACAGGTCCTCGCAGATGGCGAGCGCCACGTCGACGCCGCGCACCCGGACCACGGGCAGGGTGTCGCCCTGCACGAAGTAGCGGTACTCGTCGAAGACGCCGTAGTTCGGCAGGTGGTGCTTGGCGAAGCGCAGCACCACCTCGCCGCGGTGCAGCACGGCGGCGGCGTTCTCCGGCGAGCCGGCGGGGCGGCCGAGGCGGGGCAGGTCCTTCTCGGAGCGGTCCAGGTAGCCGACGATCACCGGCAGGTCCCCGAGGCCCTCCTCGGCGAGCCGGGCGGCGAGCGCGCGCAGGGACTCCCGGGAGGCTTCGACGAAGGAGGCGCGCAGCGCCAGGTCCTCGACGGGGTAGCCGGTCAGCACCATCTCGGGGAACGCGACCAGATGCGCGCCCTGCTCGGCGGAGTGCCGGGTCCAGCGGACGATCGCCTCGGCGTTCCCGGCGAGATCGCCGACGGTCGAGTCGATCTGGTTCAGTGCGAGGCGTAGTTGAGGCACGCCGCCCAGTGTAATCGTCAAACCGACGCTATGTCTCGGGAGTACGGTCTCCGGGGCGCCGGGAACCCTCCGGAGATCCCGGCCGTTCACCCCGTGTGTCCAGGAAAGCCCCGCGCGTGACCGCCGCGCTGCTGCTGTTCGGCGCGCTCGCGTACACCGCGTGGGTGCCGGAGTTCGTCGTGCGCTCCGGGCTCGACCCGGTGCGCACGTACGTCTCGGAGCTGGCCGCCGCCGACCAGCCGTACGGGGTGGTGTTCCGGGCCGCCGACCTGGTGGCCGGGCTGCTGCTGCTCGCCGGGGCGTGCTGGGGGCTGCTGCGGTCGCGGGGCCGGTGGTGGTCGGTGACCGGCTGGCTGGGGCTCGCGCTGTTCGGGGCCGCGACGGCCGCTGACTCGCGGCTGCCGCTGAGCTGCGCGCCCACCGTGGACGCGGCGTGCGCCGCCCGCGAGGACGCCGGACTGGTCCCCTTCACCCATACCGCGCACGCGGTCAGCTCCAGCCTCGCCATGGCCGGCGCGCTCGTCGCGATGATCGCGCTCACGGTCGCCGCCCGCCGCCACGGGGACCGGCCGCTGCTGGCCCGCACGGGACCGGCGCTCGTCGCCGTCGCGGTACTGGCCACGGGCTGGACGCTGGCGGCCATCACCGCGTTCGACGCGGGGCACGGCGTCTGGGGCCTCGGCGCCGGGCAGCGGCTCCAACTGCTGGCCGTGGCGGTCTGGCTCGCCGTGCTCGCCCGCTCCGAGTACACCGCGCGAGACCGGGTGCCGGACCGAAGACCCCTGGCGGCGGCGCGATGAGCGCCGAGCGCTTCGTCCGCGTCGGGGGAGTGGCCCACCATGTCGTCGTCGAGGGGAGCGGGCCGGTCTGCGTGCTCAGCGCCGGGCTCGCGCTGAGCTGGTTCGACTGGGACCCGGTCGTCCCGCTGCTCGCCCCGCACCGCACCGTCGTCCGCTTCGACCGCCCCGGCCACGGCCTGTCCGCCCCCGCACCGGCCGCACCCACCGCGGCGGGCGAGGCGCACCGGATCGCCGGGCTGCTTGACGCGCTCGGACTGACCGGGCCCGCCACCGTCGTCGGCCACTCGATCGCCGGCTTCCACGCGGAGGCGTACGCCCGGCTGCACCCGGACCGCACCGCCGGGCTGGTCCTCGTCGACTCCTCCGTCGAGGAGCACGCCCGCGTCCCGGCCGCCCCCGGGCTGCGCACCGCCGCGGCCTGCGGTCTCGGCGCGGCCCTCTCGGCCGTCGGCGTGCCCGCCGCGCTCGGCCCGCTCGCCCGCCGTGCCTCGGTCCGCCTCTCCCGGCACTCCGGCGGCGACCCGGCACCGGCCGCGCTCGTCCGCCGCTGCTACACGACCTCACGCGTGACGGCCGGCGCGCTCCTGGAGAACGCGCACTACGGGGCCGTCGCCGCCGAGCTCCTCGCGCTGCGCGAGGACGCGCCGCTGCGGTCCGGACTGCCCGTCACCGTCCTCGCCGCACCCGACGGCTCGCGCCGCTGGGGCGCCCGGCAGCGCGCCCTGGCCGAGCGGCTCGGGGCCCGCTTCGAGGCGGTCGAGCCGTCCGGGCACCTGATGATGCTGGACCGCCCGGACACGGTGGCCCGGGCGGTCCTGGAGCAGAGTGGTGCGCCGGAGGGCGCGGGGAGGAGCGGCGCGGATCAGGCGCGCGCGTAGACGGCCTCGCAGAACGACTTCAGCTGGTCGTCCGAGAGGTGCTGGGCGAGGTCGGCCTCGCTGATCATGCCGACCAGCTTCTTGTTCTCGATGACGGGCAGCCGGCGGATCTGGTGGCCCTCCATCTCCGTCAGCACCTCGGAGACGTCGGAGCCCGCTTCGATCCAGCGCGGCGTGCCCTGCGCCATCTCGCCGCAGGTCACCTTCGCCGGGTCGTGGCCCATGGCGACACAGCGGACGACGATGTCGCGGTCCGTGATGATGCCGCACAGGCGCTCGTTCTCGTCGGCGACCGGCAGCGCGCCCACGTTCAGGTCGCGCATCATCTGGGCCGCCCGGTCCAGGGTCTCGTGCCGGGGGATCCACTGGGCCCCGGAGTGCATGATGTCCTTCGCCGTGGTCATGGGGTGCGTACCTCCGTAGACGTGGAACCGCGTGCGTACGTCCCCGAGCACTGACCATTGTCCGTGGACGGCGCGGCCCCCGCGACCGCAGCGGGTCGCGGGGGCCGGGCCCTCCGCCGGAGGTGTACGGCTCAGGGGCGCGGCGCCGCGCCCCGCTTCTTCAGCAGGTCCGTCATCAGGGCGATCTCCGACTGCTGCGCGTCGACCATGCCCTGCGCCAGCTTCCGTTCGACATCCACGGTGCACTGCGTCGCACAGCCCTGGGCCATGGCCACGCCGCCCTCGTGATGGTCGATCATGAGCTGCAGATAGAGGATCTCCGCCTGCTTGCCGCCGAGCTTGTTCAGCTGTCCCAGCTCGGCGGCCGTGGCCATGCCCGGCATCAGCGCGCCGCCCGCGGCACCCGCGGCATCGCCCCCGCCGTGACCGCCGTGACCGCTGCTCCCGCCGTGGCCGGAGTGCCCGCCGCCGGTGTTCATCCAGGCCATCGGCTCGGTGCCGGACTCCACCTTCGGCAGCCCCCACAGGTCCAGCCAGCCCAGCATCATGCCGCGCTGGTTGGCCTGTGTGTTGGCGATGTCGTACGCGAGGCGGCGCACCTCCTCGTCCTGCGTGCGGTCCCGCACCAGGAACGACATCTCCACCGCCTGCTGGTGGTGGACCGACATGTCACGGGCGAAGCCCGCGTCCGCCGAGTCCCGGGCCGGCGACGCCTGCGCCGCGGGCTCGTCGCCCCACGCGGAGCTGACCGTCGCGTACCCGGCGAACAGCAGCGCCAGGATCACCGCGGCGGCCGCGGCCCGCTGCGTACGGGTGAGGGTCACTGCCCCATCCCCGCGCCGCCCTGGCCCTCCGCGCCCATGCCGCCGGTGCACGCGGCACCCGGCTCGGGCGTCTGCGGGCCCTGCACGTACTTGGTGAAGAACTGGTCCACGCGCGGGTCGTCCGCGCCGTCCACGGTGACCTGCTTGCCCCAGGCGGACAGCATGATCGCCCCGGCCTGGTCCTTCACCGGGCTCATCAGCGTGTACGGCGTCTTGCCGACCTTCGCCTCCAGGGCCTTCACGTCGTCGGCGGACGCCTTGTCGTTGTACGTCACCCAGACCGCGCCGTGCTCCAGGGAGTGCACGGCGTTCATCTCCGGGACGGCGGCCTTGTAGACGTCGCCGGAGCAGTTCATCCAGACCTGGTGGTGGTCGCCGCCGACCGCGGGCTTCATCGGGTAGGTGACCTGCTTGGTCACGTGGTTGCGGCCGAGCTTCTTGGCGTCCCAGCTCTGCTCGCTCTTCACCGGGGCCTTGGCGAGGGCCTCCTTCTCGGCCTTCTCGTCGGCCTCCTTCTTGAGCACCCAGCCGCCGAAGCCGACGAGGCCGAGGACGACGACGCCGGCGATGCCCAGCGTCAGGATGCGGTTGCGGCGCTCGCGGGCCTGCTCGGCGCGGCGCATCTCCTCTATCCGGGCGCGGCGGTCGGCGGTGGCGGAACGGTTGGCAGCCATGGGGGTATACGTCCTTCTTCGTGACGGGGGAAACGGGTCGGTGTGCGTGCGGGACGAACGGTCCGGCGACATCCGGTCCGGCTCAGGACCTCAGCACCTGGAGGACGTGCAGGTCCGGCGCGCGCGGCCGCGCGTCGGCGGGGAGCGTCCGGCCCCCGACGTCCCTCGCCCCGGCGCCCGCGGCCGGGCCCGCCGCGTGGACCGGAGGGTCCAGGGGCGGGGCCGTGAGCACCGCGGGACCGAGCGCCGCCAGCAGTCGGCAGTCGCCGCGGTCGTACGGGCAGACGTACGCGGGCGCGGCGGGCGGCCCGGCCGCCGTCAGGGTCCGCGCGGTCGCCGTCAGGTTCCGCGCGGCCGCCGGGGTCGCGGCGGCGCGTTCGTGGTGCGGGGCCGAGGCCCTGACGATGTCCGGGCAGACGAGGAGTACGCCGAGGAGCGCCGCCACGGCACTCAGCAGTGCCATGGGACGCGCGTGACGTGGGATGCGGCCGTGCCGCGTGACCCCCATGGGCCGAGATCGTAGTGGTCCGGACCGCTCGGGCGGCAGGGTGGGCGGCAACGGACGGGGCGACCCGGGCGGCATTCGGCCCGTCCCCCGTTACCTGCGCCACATCCGAACAGGCAGTATGGGTGTGCAACGTGCACGAAACCATGTGGTGGGATGCTCAGGTGCCCCCCGTAAGAGCCCCGAGGCGGTGGGAGCAGGCGGCCTGACCGGCAAGGATGGGTAGGAACGTAGATGGACAAGCAGCAGGAGTTCGTCCTCCGCACGCTCGAGGAGCGCGACATCCGGTTCGTGCGCCTGTGGTTCACCGACGTGCTCGGCTTCCTGAAGTCGGTGGCCGTGGCCCCGGCCGAGCTGGAACAGGCCTTCGACGAGGGCATCGGCTTCGACGGCTCCGCGATCGAGGGATTCGCCCGCGTCTACGAGTCCGACATGATCGCCAAGCCCGACCCGGGCACCTTCCAGATCCTGCCGTGGCGGGCCGAGGCACCCGGCACGGCGCGGATGTTCTGCGACATCCTCATGCCGGACGGCTCGCCGTCCTTCGCCGACCCGCGCTTCGTGCTCAAGCGGATGCTGGCCAAGACCTCTGACCTGGGCTTCACCTTCTACACCCACCCCGAGATCGAGTTCTTCCTCCTGAAGGACAAGCCGCTCGACGGCTCCCGTCCGACCCCCGCCGACAACTCCGGCTACTTCGACCACACCCCGCAGAACGTGGGGATGGACTTCCGCCGCCAGGCCATCACGATGCTCGAGTCCATGGGCATCTCCGTGGAGTTCAGCCACCACGAGGGCGCGCCGGGTCAGCAGGAGATCGACCTGCGCTACGCGGACGCGCTGTCGACCGCCGACAACATCATGACCTTCCGTCTGGTGATGAAGCAGGTCGCGCTGGAGCAGGGCGTGCAGGCCACGTTCATGCCGAAGCCGTTCTCCGAGTACCCCGGCTCGGGCATGCACACCCACCTCTCCCTCTTCGAGGGCGACCGGAACGCGTTCTACGAGTCCGGCGCGGAGTACCAGCTCTCCAAGGTCGGCCGCTCCTTCATCGCCGGCCTGCTCAAGCACGCCGCCGAGATCGCGGCCGTCACCAACCAGTGGGTCAACTCCTACAAGCGCATCTGGGGCGGCTCCGGCCGCGCCGCCGGCGCCGGCGGCGAGGCCCCCGCGTACATCTGCTGGGGCCACAACAACCGCTCGGCCCTGATCCGCGTCCCGATGTACAAGCCCGGCAAGATGGGCTCCTCGCGCGTCGAGGTCCGCTCCATCGACTCCGGCGCCAACCCGTACCTGACCTACGCGGTCCTGCTCGCCGCGGGCCTGAAGGGCATCGAGGAGGGCTACGAACTCCCCGCCGGCGCCGACGACGACGTCTGGGCCCTCTCCGACGCCGAACGCCGCGCCATGGGCATCGAGCCCCTCCCGCAGAACCTCGGCGAGGCGATCTCCCTGATGGAACGCAGCGAACTGGTCGCCGAGACCCTCGGCGAGCACGTCTTCGACTTCTTCCTGCGCAACAAGAAGCAGGAGTGGGAGGAGTACCGCTCCGAGGTGACGGCCTTCGAGCTGCGGAAGAACCTGCCGGTGCTGTAACCGCAGGTCAGAGCGGATATCGAGACGAAACGACGATCAGGGCCAACGGCAGTCTGCCGCTGGCCCTGAGCCGCATCAGGCCCTGGGCCGCCTGTGGGCCGTCTTACGTCGGAGCAGCGCCCCCGTACCGCGATCCTCGTCTGAACCGACGCCGACGACTCAGGCACGCTCTCCGCGGCCTGGGGGGAATTCGTTGCCGTCGCAGTCAGAGACCGTCGCGAACCAGGAGGTGGCCCAGACGGTGAGACAGTCGGTCTCGTGGATCGTCTCGAACGGGTGGCCATTCCACGTCCCGTACGAGGTGACGTACACAGCCTCCCCGGGCTTCAGCCAGTAGTCCTGCCCGAACGGCTCGAGCCACAGCTGCAGATACTCCTTGCCGTCGTTTTGCACGAGCAGCGGCACCGGGTTCCCCAACTGCTGGATTGCCTCGAAGCTGAGGTCTCCAGCGTCGGGCATGTTCGTCTTCAGCGGATCGATGATCCGGTCGATTTCCGCCCGCTGAACCGAGTCCTGTCCCTCCACGTGATCATTGTGCCCTCGCGAGCAACTCGTCGTCCGCGGCCGCGGCGAGGACGGCCGAGACGCTGGCGAAGATGACGCGCCGGTACGACGACACCGGCAGTTCCTGGTCCAGCTCCGCGAGCCACTCGCGGATGTGCTCGGGACGGAACGAGTCGATCGGCCTGTTCCCGAGGTACGGGAACCCGTGGAGGCGAAGATGCACGCCCACGGTCGTGCATGTCGTCGGGTCAGTGGTCTGGGCGGCGACCCACTTGTCGCCGTATTTCCTGAACGTGATTCGACCCGCGGCAGGATCGATGCACTGCGCCCGGGACATGTCCGCCTCGGTGTGGGACAGCCACTTCTCGGCGAGGCGCTTCTGCTTGCATGCGGCGTCTCTCACGGTGGAAGGCTCGGCTGGAGGCAGGAGCCGAGGCGATGCCGGCACCCGAAGGTCCGACTGGCTGTCGAGTTCGGCCGCCACAGCGACCCGAAGACTCCGCACATGTACCACTGCCACATCCTCAAGCACGAGGACGAGGACGGGGGAATGATGCCCCAGCTCGTCCTCGCGGCGGGCGCGGCGGGCGCGGCGGCGATCGGCTCCGCCCCATGCGACGACGAGGACCCCGGCCCACACACCAGTCGGGGTCCTCGTGGCCTCCTTCACCGCGGTCGGCGCGTCAGACGTTCCGGCGGTTCAGGCGGGCGCGGGACGCTCTCGCCACCAGCCCCACACGGTGATCCGATTGAGTCCCTTGCGCCTTCGCGCACAGCTTCCGCACTCCGGGATTCGAGCCCGCCGAGTGATCGCTGAGATCACATCGCCCAGGCCGATCACCTTCCGGTCGTGGCGATGCGAGCCGCCGCGACCCGGAATTTGGCCTTCGAGGCTCTCCCACGTCAGAGGGAGCCCAGGAAAGGGATCGATTCTCCTGAGGTCCTCGGCACTCAGCAGTCGCACGTCCGCGTGGCCTGCGAGTGTTCCGGCAATACCGGCGTCGGCAGTTCCGACATATGCCGAGTCCGTCCCGTAGACGATGACCGCATTTCCGGTCTCGTATTTCACGGTTGGTGATTCGATTGTTCCCGAGGGTGGCTGAACGGGAACCTCCAGCCATCGCACTGAGTTCACGTCTCTACCCTTCTTCAGTTGTCGCAGCAGCCGGCTGCCCACTTGCACCACCACGTGCAGTCGCAGGTGGCGCAGGCGGCGCACTTCACGACGCACACACCGCAGCGGCCGGCCAGGCAGATGAGGAACGCGGCCCAGTTCACCTTCGGACACGACAGTGCGGCGCTGAGACACACTCCGCCACAGTCGCGGCCGAGGCATCCGGTCAGCGCGTCCCACCAGCCGTCCCGCTCCTCCAGCACGTTCGCCGGGGTGACGCCGAGTTCCTTTGCGTTGAGCAGGTCACCGTCGCGAGCTTCGAGGACGAACGCGTCCACCTTCTTGAAGCCTGTTCCTGGTACCTCGATGACCGTCGCGCAGGCGGCCATCTGCTCTCCGTGCTCGCCCGTGAAGGTCCTGGCGAAGAAGCCGTTGTTCAGCTTCTCCACCTGGTCACGCGTGGTGACGCCGGCCGGGGTGGGGAGCGGACCGTCGAGGGTGGTCACGGACGTGAAACCGACGGTCTCCCCCTCGTTCAGCGGCGTACCCTTGGCGAGCCGCAGCCTGGTCGGCAGAGCGCCGATCATCTCGTCCAGAACGGACTCGTACCCCGCGATGCGGCGCCATTCGTCCGCGGCCGCCTGGGAATTGTGGATCTCGAACGTGGATTCCTTCACACGCGGATCGGCTGTCATCTCTTCTTCCTTTCGCATCCTGTTCCGGGAGCACCTGTGGGATTTCCCGATTGAAATCCAGCGTGCCGACGGCGAGTTACGCCTGCAACTCGACAACTCGGTCAGAAGTGGGCATTTCTGACGCCATAAAGTTTGCAAACTACGTCATGCATGATGGGAGTCATGAAGGAAGAAGGAACCGTTCCGGTAACCGTTCGACTGCCTTACGGGACACGGGGTAATCTGCGCGATTTGTTGAACAAGGAACGGAAGCGGCGGACTGTCATGGCGGCCGCCCCGCAGTGGAGCACCGAGCGCCTCAGCCGTCGCCGCATCGCCGAGGTGCGGGCTGCGTGGCGCCAGGCAGTAGCCGTCATAAGGCACGAGGGCGAACTCCTCGACACCCTCGACGCCTTGGCGGGATTCGGTGTCCGCGTGGAGCTTAGAGAGCGGGGCTGGGAGGGCCTGTGGCCGGCCTGCCCGCCGGCCGCACGCACCGCAGGTCGCTGGCCGGGTTCAAGGGAAGGCGGCTACCCCGAACAGCTGTCCTTCCGGTTGTCCGCCTCTCTTGAACGCCAGGTGCGCGCCGCGTGCTGGTATACCTCGGCGGGCGCGATCACCGAACTGCAGGACTGGCAGGACCGCTACAGACTGATCCTTCGGAAGCGTCGACGACCCCCCGCAGGTCTGGAGCACGTCTTCGACATGTACGACCGCCTGACCGCCCGAATCACCACGACGGGAGCGATCTGGCGGGCTGGAATCCAACGAGGCATAGAGACCACGCGCCTTTTCCATCCTCACTCTGAGCTGGTCAGATGAAGGTGAGGACGGCTTGGACGAGGCTGGTGATCCGGGTGGTCGAGCACCGCAGTTGGCGGAGGAGCCGCCAGGACTTGAGGGTGGCGACGGCTTGCTCGACGAGGGCCCGGATCTTCGCGTGGGACCGGTTCACCGCCTGCTGGCCTGCGGAGAGGGTTTCCCACCGTCCCCAGCACAGGATGCGGCACGTGCCGGGCGGCACCTCGGTATCCCTTGTCGGCCCAGCACGGGGTGTGTGCCCCGGTGAGGGCGTCGACGATGCCGTGTTCGCGGGCCGCACGGATGTCGTGGACGGCGCCGGGCAGGGCCGGTGATGCCCACAGCAGTCGGCCGAAGGGGGCGGCGGTGATCTGCACGTTCATCCCGTGCTTCTTGTGTTTGCCGGAGTAGAACGGCCGGTCCGCGGCAATGCGGTCGATCGGCAGAAGCGTGCCGTCCAGGGGGAGGTACGCCGTCGCCGACGCGGTCCGCACCGTGTCGGTCAGGCTGGGGGCGAGAGCGGCCAGGAGCTCGACCGCCTCGGTGGCATAGAGGTAGGCCGTCGTGGTGCCGACGCCGAATCCGGCCCCGAGCTGGAAGGATGAAGCCCCGCCGTGGCAGGTGTGCGCAACAAGAAGCAGGAGTGGGAGGAGTACCGCTCCGAGGTCACCGCCTTCGAACTGCGGAAGAACCTGCCGGTGCTGTGAGCGCGGGACGGCCCCGGGCGGGAGTCCCGTCCGGGGCCGTCGTGCGTCTGTGTGCGTCTGCGTCGCGGTCGGTCCGGTGAGTGGCGCGGTCAGCGTTCGGAGAGTTCGGACGGGGCCTCCTGGACGACCCAGGTGTTGCCGTCGGGGTCGGCGAAGGTGAGGAAGGAGTTCCAGGTCTCGCCCTTGCCGTCCTCCCAGCCCGTCGCGCCGACGTGCTGGATCCGGCTCGCCGCCACGCCGCGGTCGACGAGTTCCGCGCGGGCGGCCTCGATGTCGGTGACGCACAGCTGGAGGCCGTGCAGGGAGCCCGGTTCCATGGAGCCGGCGCCCGGGGCCTGCGGCATGCCGGAGAGCATCGCGATCGAGCAGCGCGAGCCGGGCGGGGTCAGCTGGATGATGCGCATGCCGGGGGCGACCTCGTCGTCCAGGTCCACCTTGAAACCGACCTTGTCGGCGTAGAACTCCTTCGCCCGGTCCAGGTCGGTGACGGGGACGGGCACGACTTCCAGCGTCCAGTTCATCGGGTCTCCTCAGAAGCGCCAGCGGGTCTGGCCGAACGGGTCGCCCTTGGCGAAGCCGAACACCGTGCGCGGGGCGACCGCGAACACCAGGGCGGGACCACCGTCCCCCACGAACGCGCCGTCACGCACCTCGAATCGCCAGTCCTGCCCGTACTTCTCCCGCCACGCCGCCGCCAGTTCCCGCAGCCGCGGCTCGTCCGTGACGCGGACCGCCTCGCCCTCCAGGACCAGGTCCAGGCCCTCGTCCAGCCGGCCCGAGCCGGTGGTCAGCACCACCTCGCGGTTCCGCTCCAGGTTGCGGGCCTTGCGCTCGTCCGGGCCGGTGCAGAAGTGCAGCGCCTCCCCGGACCAGACGGCGATCAGCGGCGTCACGTGCGGCCGCCCGTCCGGCCGTACCGTCGACAGCCAGAACACCTCCGCCGCCGCCAGCCGCTCCCGCGCGCCCGCCCAGGGCAGGGCCCCGGCCCGCGGGGCGCTGTAGCGGGGGTCGAGTTCCGTGCTCCGGGGTTCCATGGTGGATCCTTCCGTTCTCCCTGACGCTCTCCCTGAAGGGGAGACCGCGTTCGCGGCGGGGACTCATCGGTGCGGATAGGCTCGTTTCCGCAGCAGGCAGCGTGGGTGGAGGGAGCGGCGGGATGACGGGACCGGGGCGCAGGAGCAGCACGTTCACCCGGCTGCTGCGGCACGGTTTCACCGACCCGTCCCGCGCCGAGCGGCTGCTCGACCTGCCCGAGCTGGCCGCGCTGCGCGACGACTCCGTACTCCTCGACGCGCTCGGCGGCACCGCCGATCCCGATCTCGCGCTGCACGGGCTCGTCCGGCTGGTGGAGGCGCAGGCCGAGGCCGAGCGCCAGACCCTCACCACCACTCTGCTGTCCGCCAAGCCGTTCCGCGACCGGCTGCTCGGCGTGCTCGGCTCCTCCGAGGCGCTCGCCGACCACCTGTCCCGGCACCCCCACGACTGGCAGGCCCTGGTCACGTACGAGGCCGCCGACCTGAACCCCGGGGTCGCCGAGTTCGAGCAGGGCCTCGCCGACGCCGACGGCCCCGACTCGCTGCGCGTCGCCTACCGCCGCTGTCTGCTCGCCATCGCGGCCCGCGACGTCTGCGGCACCGCCGACGTCGCCCAGACGGCCGCCGAGCTCGCCGACCTCGCCACCGCCACCCTGCGCGCCGCGCTCGCCCTCGCCCGGACGGCCGCGCCCGCCGACGCCGCGCAGTGCCGGCTCTCGGTCATCGCGATGGGCAAGTGCGGCGGCCACGAGCTCAACTACGTCTCCGACGTCGACGTGATCTTCGTGGCCGAGCCGGCCGACGGCGCCGACGAGCACAAGGCCCTGCAGGCCGCTACCCGGCTCGCCTCCCATCTGATGCGCATCTGCTCCGACACCACCGTCGAGGGCACGATCTGGCCGGTGGACGCCAACCTGCGCCCCGAGGGCCGCAACGGCCCCCTCGTGCGCACCCTCAGCTCCCACCTCGCCTACTACCAGCGCTGGGCCAAGACCTGGGAGTTCCAGGCACTCCTCAAGGCCCGCCCGGTGGCCGGCGACCCGGAGCTGGGCGCCGCGTACATCGACGCCGTCTCGCCGATGGTCTGGCAGGCCGCCGAGCGCGAGAACTTCGTCGCCGACGTGCAGAAGATGCGCCGCCGGGTCGTCGACAACATCCCCGCCGCCCACCTCGACCGGCAGCTCAAGCTCGGCCCCGGCGGCCTCAGGGACGTCGAGTTCGCCGTCCAGCTGCTGCAGCTGGTGCACGGCCGCAGCGACGCCACGCTCCGCAGCGGCACCACCCTCGACGCGCTCGGCGCGCTCGCCGCCGGCGGCTACGTGGGCCGCGCCGACGCCGCCCAGCTCGACGACGCGTACCGTTTCCTGCGGGCCATGGAGCACCGCATCCAGCTGTACCGGCTGCGCCGCACCCACCTCGTCCCCGAGGACGACGCCGATCTGCGGCGGCTCGGCCGCTCCCTCGGGCTGCGCACCGACCCGGTCGCGGAGCTGAACAAGGAGTGGAAGCGGCACGCCTCCCTCGTCCGGCGGCTGCACGAGAAGCTGTTCTACCGGCCGCTGCTCGACGCGGTCGCCCAACTCGCGCCCGGCGAGATCCGGCTCAGCCCCAAGGCCGCCGGCCAGCGCCTCGAGGCCCTCGGGTACGCGGACCCCACCGCCGCGCTGCGCCACCTGGAGGCGCTGTCCGCGGGCGTCTCCCGCAAGGCCGCGATCCAGCGGACCCTGCTGCCGGTACTGCTCGGCTGGTTCGCCGACTCCGCGGACCCGGACGCGGGCCTGCTGGGCTTCCGCAAGGTGTCCGACGCGCTCGGCAAGACGCCCTGGTACCTGCGGCTGCTGCGCGACGAGGGCGCCGCGGCGGAGAACCTGGCCCGGGTGCTCTCCGCCGGCCGGCTCGCCCCCGACCTGCTGCTCCGCGCCCCGGAGGCGGTCGCGATCCTCGGCGCGCCCGAGGGCCTGAAGCCGCGTGGGCGGGAGCACCTGGAGCAGGAGGTGCTGGCCGCGGTCGGCCGCGCCGACGACGCCGAGCAGGCCGTCGCGGCCGCCCGCGGGGTGCGTCGCCGCGAGTTGTTCCGTACCGCCGCGGCCGACCTCATCGGCTCGTACGGCACCGAGGAGAGCCCCCGCGAGGCCGACCCCGGCGCGCTCGTCGACCGGGTCGGCAACGCGGTCACCGACCTGAACGCGGCCACCATCGCGGGCGCGCTGCGGGCCGCCGTGGCCGTCGGGTGGGGGGAGGAGCTGCCCACCCGCTTCGCGGTCATCGGCATGGGCCGCTTCGGCGGCCACGAGCTCGGCTACGGCTCCGACGCGGACGTGCTGTTCGTGCACGAGCCGCGCGAGGGCGTCGACGACCAGGAGGCCGCGCGGGCCGCGACCCGGGTCGTCGAGGAGATGCGCCGGCTGCTGCAGCTGCCGACCGCCGACCCGCCGCTGCTCATCGACGCCGACCTGCGCCCGGAGGGCAAGAGCGGCCCGCTGGTCCGCACCCTCGCCTCGTACGCCGCGTACTACCGGCGCTGGTCGCTGGTCTGGGAGGCGCAGGCGCTGCTGCGCGCCGAGCCGATGGCCGGCGACCCGGATCTCGGCGCGCGCTTCGTGGACCTGATCGACCCGCTGCGGTACCCGATGGAGGGCCTCGGCGAGGAGGCCGTCCGCGAGATCCGCCGGCTCAAGGCCCGGATGGAGAGCGAGCGGCTGCCGCGCGGCGCCGACCCGACCCTGCACGCGAAGCTGGGCCGCGGCGGGCTGTCCGACGTGGAGTGGACGGTCCAGCTGTTCCAGCTCCAGCACGGCTGGCGGCTGCCCGGACTGCGTACCACCCGCACCCGCGAGGCCCTCGCCGCCGCGCACGCCGCCGACCTGATCCCGGCCGACGAGGCGCAGATCCTGGACGAGGCGTGGGTGCTGGCCACCCGGGTGCGCAACGCGGTGATGCTGGTCCGCGGCCGCCCCGGCGACACCTTCCCCTCCGACGGCCGCGAACTGGCCGCCGTGGGCCGCTACCTCGGGTACGAGCCCGGCCACGTCGGAGAGATGGTCGACGACTACCGCCGCATCACCCGGCGCGCCCGCGCGGTCGTGGAGGAGCTGTTCTACGGGGCGTGACGCGCGGAGCAGACGGTGCGCCGCCGTCCGACGGCCGTGGAGCCGGTCGTGGTGGGGCGCTGCCTCGGCTGCGAGCCCGGTCCCACCCGACGGAGTCGGAGATCGAGTGCAGTGGCGAGACGGTCGACGACTACCGCCGCATCACCCGGCGCGCCCGCGCGGTCGTGGAGGAGCTGTTCTACGGGGCGTAGCGGGTGCCTACCGGCCGGAGCCGATGCGCTCCGGCTGCTCCGCGTCCTTGCCGGGTCTCGCCTCCGACGTGGTGATCGCGTCGGAGCCCTGGACGCGGCGGCTCTCGACCTGCTTCGGCAGGCGGTGCGGGAGCGCGCCGTACCAGAGGTACGAGACCAGGAAGCCGAAGGCCAGGCAGATCACCCCGCCGACCGCGTCCAGCCAGAAGTGGTTGGCGGTGGCCACGATGACCACCAGCGTCGCCGCCGGGTAGAGCAGGCCCAGGATCTTCGCCCACGGGGCGGAGGCCAGCAGGAAGATGATCAGTCCGCACCACAGCGACCAGCCGATGTGCATCGACGGCATCGCCGCGTACTGGTTCGACATGTGCTTGAGGTTGCCCGAGGCCATCGAGCCCCAGGTCTGGTGCACCAGCACGGTGTCGACGAAGTTCTGCCCGTTCATCAACCGGGGCGGCGCGAGCGGATACAGGTAGTAACCGACCAGCGCCACACCGGTGGTGGCGAACAGGACCGTGCGGGACGCGGCGTAACGGCCCGGCTGCCGACGGTAGAGCCACACCAGCACACCGATGGTGACGACGAAGTGCAGCGTCGCGTAGTAGTAGTTCATCGCCACGATCAGCCAGCCCACCGAGTTCGCGGCGTGGTTGACCGCCTCCTCGAAGGCCAGGCCGAGCGACTTCTCCGCCTGCCAGATCCAGTCGGCGTTCTCCAGCGCCTGTGCCTTCTGCTCCGGCACGGCGTTGCGGATCAGCGAGTACGTCCAGTAACTGACCAGGATCAGAAGGATCTCGAACCAGATCCGGGGACGTCGCGGGGTGCGCAGCCGGGCCCGCACTCCGGCACCGGTCGTGATGGGTGACGGGGGTGACGGGGGGGCCGGCTCACGGCCTGCCGAACGCTTCACGGTCGTTTCACCCATAGGAGGAGAGTCTGCCAGATTCACGCCCTACGACCGATCATCCCTCCGACGGGTTCCCGGCGCACGCGGTCCGTCTCAGGATGGAGACGGAACCACGGTTCTATCAGGGGTTTCCCCGTTCCGGGGAGGGGGCCGAGGCAGTTGATCCACGAACCACCAGCTCCGGCATGAAGACGAACTCGCTGTGCGGGGCCGGGGTGCCCCCGACCTCCTCGAGCAGGGCCCGTACCGCCGCCTGGCCCATCGCCTGCACCGGCTGCCGGATGGTGGTCAGCGGCGGGTCCGTGAACGCTATGAGCGGCGAATCGTCGAAGCCCACCACCGAGACGTCCTTCGGCACCCGCAGGCCCCGCTCGCGGGCCGCGCGGATCGCGCCGAGCGCCATCATGTCGCTGGCGCAGACGATCGCCGTGCAGCCCCGCCCGATCAGCGCGCCGGCCGCGGCCTGGCCGCCCTCCAGGGTGTACAGCGAGTGCTGGATCAGCTCCTCGGACTCCTCCGGGGAGAGCCCCAGGCGCTCCTTCATGCCCCGCTGGAAGCCCTCGATCTTGCGCAGCACCGGCACGAACCGCTTCGGGCCGACCGCGAGGCCGATCCGGGTGTGGCCGAGGGCCGCGAGGTGGGTGACCGCCAGCTGCATCGCGGCCCGGTCGTCGGGCGAGACGAACGGGGCCTGCACCTTGGGGGAGAAGCCGTTGATCAGCACGTACGGGACGCCCTTGCCGCGCAGCTGGTCGTAGCGGCCCATGTCGGCGGTGGTGTCGGCGTGCAGTCCGGAGACGAAGATGATCCCGGAGACGCCCCGCTCCACCAGCATGTCGGTGAGCTCGTCCTCGGTGGACCCGCCGGGGGTCTGGGTGGCGAGGACGGGGGTGTAGCCCTGCCGGGTCAGGGCCTGCCCGATGACCTGCGCGAGCGCGGGGAAGATCGGGTTGTCCAGTTCGGGGGTTATCAGGCCGACGAGGCCGGCGCTGCGCCGGCGCAGCCGGACCGGCCGCTCGTAACCGAGGACGTCGAGCGCGGCAAGCACGGACTCGCGGGTGGCCGCGGCCACACCGGGCTTGCCGTTGAGCACGCGGCTGACTGTGGCTTCACTGACCCCCGCCTGGGCTGCGATGTCGGCAAGCCGCGCGGTCATGGGGTTGGACTGTACCGGTCGCACGTCAGATTGCCCACCACACGCAGGAGTCGGCGGCAACCCGGACGACCCGCGCGTCGGCCGCGGATCGCCGCACGACGTCCTCGCCGCTGGCGAGCAGCACGCGCCGCGGCAGCGGCAGCGCGACCTCTCCGGCCGTCTCGCCGGTGTTGAGGGCGACGCACACGTCCCCCGCCGCGGAGGGCCGCCGGAACGCCAGGACCCCCTCCGCGGCCGGCAGCCACTCCACGTCCTCGCCCGCGCCGAGCGCCGGGTGCGAGCGGCGCAGCTCCAGGGCCCGGCGGTACAGCTCCAGGACGGACGCCGGGTCGCCGGTCTGCGCCTCGACGCTCAGGCCCGCCCACGCGGCCGGCTGCGGCAGCCAGGCGTCGCCGGGCCCGAAGCCGTACGAGGGGCCGGCGGACGTCCACGGCAGCGGCACCCGGCAGCCGTCGCGCAGCCCGTCCTGCCCGTCGCCACGCCAGAAGGCCGGGTCCTGGCGGAGCTCGTCCGGCAGGTCGGTCACCTCGGGCAGCCCCAGCTCCTCGCCCTGGTACACGTACGCCGAGCCGGGCAGCGCCAGCATCAGCAGCGCCGCCGCCCGGGCCCGGGCCCGCCCGCCGTACCGGGTGCGGTGGCGGACCACGTCGTGGTTGGAGAGCACCCAGGTCGTCGGCGCGC
Source organism: Streptomyces solicamelliae (assembly GCF_045348655.1). NCBI lineage: Bacteria > Bacillati > Actinomycetota > Actinomycetes > Kitasatosporales > Streptomycetaceae > Streptomyces > Streptomyces solicamelliae. The sequence continues at coordinate 1,926,167 of NZ_CP160404.1, read as the reverse complement.
CGACCGCGGAGGTCGCGCGCAGTGAGTCGTCGATCACGCGGCGCAGCGCCGCCGCGTCCCACGGGCAGTTCAGGAACTGGAAGTTGAACGCCTGGTGCAGCTCGTCGGGCCGTACGTAGAGGGCGAGCCGCTCCGGCGTCGGCGCCCACGCCTCGGCGACCCCGATGCGGTCGGGGCCGTACGACTCCAGGAGCCGCCGCCAGCCGCGGTGGATCTCGTGGACGCCGTCCTGGTCGAAGAACGGCAGCCGCTGGGTGCCGATCAGGCGGGCCTGCCGGCCGTGCCCGATGTCGGGCAGGCCCTCGGCCTTGACCATGCCGTGGGCCACGTCGATCCGGAAGCCGTCCACGCCCAGATCCAGCCAGAACCGGAGCACCGCGTCGAAGTCGGCGCGGACCTCGGCGTCGTGCCAGTTCAGGTCGGGCTGCTCGGGCGCGAACAGGTGCAGGTACCAGGCGCCGTCGGCGACCCGGGTCCAGGCCGGGCCGCCGAAGACGGACTCCCAGTCGTTCGGCGGCTCGGCGCCGTCCGGGCCGCGCCCTGGCCGGAAGACGTACCGGTCGCGCTCCGGTCCCGGCCCCCTGCGGGCCGCCTCGAACCAGGGGTGGGCCTCGGAGGTGTGGTTCGGGACGACGTCGACGATCACCTTCAGACCGAGCGCGTGGGCGGCCCCGACCAGGTCGGCGGCGTCCTGCAGATCACCGAAGAGCGGGTCGACGGAGCGGTGGTCGGCCACGTCGTAGCCGCCGTCGGCCTGCGGGGACGCGTAGAACGGCGTCAGCCACACCGCGTCGACGCCGAGCCGGGCCAGGTGCGGCAGCCGCTCCCGGGCCCCGCGCAGATCGCCCACGCCGTCCCCGTCGCCGTCCGCGAAGGAGCGGACGTACACCTGGTAGATCACGGCGTCCCGCCACCACTGGGCGGAGCGTCTGGAACCGCCCTCGCAAGGGCTTGCAGGGGGTGCCGGCGACGGGGAGGTGAGCTCCTGGGTCATGTGCGGTGTCCCTCTCGCGTGGTCGGATGACGAGCGCCGAGACGTCCAACGAGGTCAGGGCGGTCGTGAAACGGTCCTGCAAGCTGTTGTGAAAAGCCTTTCAGAGCCCCGGGCGCCCTTGCAAGGGCGCATCGGCGCAGTCAGGACCTGGTGTCAAGCGACCCGTCGGCAACTCTAAGGACACGCGGATGTAACGATCCGCCGCCCTTGCAGAAAGTTCTCGCAAGGTCTTTCGGCTCGTTTTCATCCCTGTTACGTTCCTGGCAACCCGGCGCGCCGCGAGGGAGCGGTCGCATGAGGCAGGTCTTGTCCCCTCTTCCCCCCGGGATCTGTTGAAGGAGTTCACATGCGGCGTGGCATAGCGGCCACCGCGCTGGTCGCGGCCCTCGGCCTGACCGTGGCGGCGTGCGGTAACGACGGCGGCCAGGGCGACGGCAAGAAGAGCTCGGGCGAGCTCTCCGGCACCGTCACCTTCTGGGACACCTCGAACGAGGCGGAGAAGGGCACCTACCAGGCGCTCGCCGAGGGCTTCACCAAGCTTCACCCCAAGGTGAAGGTCAAGTACGTCAACGTCCCGTTCGGCGAGGCCAACGCCAAGTTCAAGAACGCGGCCGGCGGCAACTCCGGCGCCCCGGACGTCATGCGCACCGAGGTCGCCTGGGTCGCGGACTTCGCGAGCCTCGGCTACCTGGCCCCGCTCGACAAGACCCCCGCCATCGAGAACTCGAACGACTGGCTGCCGCAGGCCGCGGCCTCCACCAAGTTCGACGGCAAGACCTACGCGGTCCCGCAGGTCATCGACACCATGGCGCTCTTCTACAACAAGAAGATGCTCAAGGACGCCGGCGTCGCCGAGCCCCCGAAGACCATCGAGGAGCTGAAGGCCGCCTCGACGAAGATCAGCGCGAAGTTCCCCGGCAAGACCGGTCTGTACCTGCGCGGCGACGACCCGTACTGGTTCCTCTCCTTCCTGTACGGCGAGGGCGGCGACATGGTCGACGCCAAGGCCAAGAAGGTCGTCATCAACGAGCCGGCCGGTGTCGGCGCGTTCAAGACCATCAAGGACCTGGTCGACTCGAAGGCGGCGATCACCGACGCCTCCGACGGCTGGAACAACATGCAGAACGCGTTCAAGTCCGGCAAGGTCGCGATGATGCTGAACGGCCCGTGGGCCATCCAGGACTCCCGCGCCGGCGCCGAGTTCAAGGACCCGAAGAACCTCGGCATCGCCCCGGTCCCCGGCGGCAGCATCAAGCAGGGCTCCCCGCAGGGCGGCTGGAACCTCTCGGTCTACGCCGGCTCCAAGAACATGGACGCCTCCTACGAGTTCGCCAAGTACATGAGCTCGGCCAAGGTCCAGCAGCAGACCACCGAGAAGCTCAGCCTGCTGCCGACCCGCATCTCGGTCTACGCCCAGCCGACCGTCTCGGGCAACGAGATGGTGCAGTTCTTCAAGCCGGCCGTCGACAAGGCCGTCGAGCGCCCGTGGATCCCGCAGGGCAACTCGCTCTTCGAGCCGCTGAAGCTGCAGATGGCCAACGTCCTGGGCGGCAAGGCCACCCCGGAGAAGGCGGCGGCCGACACCGGCGAGGCGTACCGCAAGCTCCTCAAGGACTACAAGTAAAGAGTGAGAAGGGCTGACCGACCCATGGCTGTCGACACCAGCCAGTCGGTGGCGAAGGCCGCGGGCGCGCATCGCGCCCGCGGCCGCGGCCGCCGCACTGACAAGCACCCGGGCAGGCTGCGCCGTGCGCTGACCACCCACTGGTACGCGTGGAGCATGGTCGCCCCGGTGGTGGCCGTGATCGGCGTGATCATCGGCTATCCGCTGGTGCGCGGCGTCTACCTGTCGCTGACGAACGCCACCGAGGCGAACGTCGAGCGCACGATCGGCGTCAACCACATCCCGGCCACCTACGAGTTCGTCGGTCTCGACAACTACAAGGCCGTCCTCACCGACCAGGTCTTCTGGGACCGGCTCGGCTGGACGCTGGTGTGGACCGTGGTCTGCGTCGCCCTCTCCTTCGGCCTGGGACTCGTCCTGGCCAACATGCTCAACCGGAAGATCAAGGGCCGCGGCCTCTACCGCATGGCCCTGATCCTCCCCTGGGCCGTCCCCGCCTTCGTCTCCGTCTTCACCTGGCGGCTGCTCTTCAACGAGCGCAACGGCCTGCTCAACAAGCTCCTCCAGGGCGGCGGCATCGACGCCATCGCCTGGCTGAACGACCCCACCTGGGCCAAGGTCTCCGTCATCGCGGTGAACGTCTGGCTCGGCGTGCCCTTCATGCTCGTCGCCGTCCTCGGCGGCCTGCAGTCCATCCCCGGCGAGCTGTACGAGGCCGCCGAGATGGACGGCGCGAGTGCCTGGCAGCGCTTCCGGCACATCACGATGCCCGGACTGCGCCCGGTCGCCTCCACGGTGATCCTGCTCAGCGCCATCTGGACCTTCAACATGTTCCCGGTGATCTTCCTGCTGACGCGGGGCGGACCGGGCGACTCCACGGAGATCCTGGTGACGTACGCGTACCGGCTCTCCTTCATCAACAGCCCGCGCGACTTCGCGGCCTCCGCCGCCTGGGGCGTGGTGATCCTGCTCCTCCTGTCGCTGTTCGCGGTCGTCTACCGCCGCGCGCTCAAGAAGCAGGGAGACCAGTGGTGAGCGACAAGACCATGACCCCTCCGCGCAAGGTGCGCCCCCGCGGCGAGCGCTCGCCGCTGGCCTCCGTCGGCCTGCACCTCACCCTGATCGTCGCCACGATCGTCGCGATCTTCCCGCCGCTGTGGCTGGTGATCACCTCCTTCAAGCCGAAGACCGAAGCCTTCGACACCTCCCTGGTGAAGGACTTCACCCTCGGCAACTACAGCCACGTCATCGGCGACACCCAGTTCCTGACCTGGCTGGGCAACTCGCTGATCGTCGTCGGGCTGACCACCGTCATCGGCGTCTTCATCTCCGCCACCACCGGATACGCGGTCAGCCGCTTCCGCTTCCCGGGCCTGCGTCCGCTGATGTGGATGCTGCTCATCACCCAGATGTTCCCGGTCGCGGTGCTCATCGTGCCGCTGTACAACCTGCTCGCGAGCCTCGGCCTGCTCAACCAGCCGGTCGGTCTGGTCGTCACCTACCTCACCGTCGCCGTGCCCTTCTGCGCCTGGATGATGAAGGGCTACTTCGACGGCATCCCGGCGGAGATCGACGAAGCCGGTCGTGTCGACGGACTCAGCCCGTTCGGCACCTTCTGGCGGCTGATCATGCCGCTCGCCAAGCCGGGCCTCGCGGTCACCGCGTTCTACACCTTCATCACCGGCTGGGCCGAGGTCGCCTACGCGTCCGCGTTCATGACCGGCGAGGAGAACCTCACGCTCGCCGGCGGCCTGCAGACCTTCGTCAACCAGTACACCGCCGACTGGGGCTCGCTCACCGCCGCGGCAGTGCTCATCGCCGCCCCGGCCGCGGTCGTCTTCGGCCTCGTCCAGCGGCACCTCGTCTCCGGGCTGACGGCCGGCGCCACCAAGTCGTAGGCCGCCCTGCCGACCCCGCCCCCTTCCGTACGCACTCCGGTCCGCGCACGCCGGCCCGGCCCTGACACCGGGCCGGCGCAGCGCCACCCCTTACGAACCAGGGAAGACATGACCCAGCACCTCACCGCCCCGGCCGCCGCCCCGACCACCGGCACGCAGACCGGCTGGTGGAGAGACGCGGTGATCTACCAGGTCTATCCGCGCAGCTTCGCCGACGGAAACGGCGACGGCATGGGTGACCTGGAGGGCATCCGCAGCCGGCTGCCGTACCTCAGGGACCTCGGCGTCGACGCCGTCTGGCTCAGCCCCTTCTACGCCTCCCCGCAGGCCGACGCCGGTTACGACGTCGCCGACTACCGGGCCATCGACCCGATGTTCGGCAGCCTGCTCGACGCCGACGCGCTGATCCGCGAGGCGCACGAGCTGGGCCTGCGGATCATCGTCGACCTGGTGCCCAACCACTCCTCCGACCGCCACGAGTGGTTCCAGCGCGCGCTGCGCGAGGGCCCCGGCTCCCCGCTGCGCGAGCGCTACCACTTCCGCCCCGGCAGGGGCGAGAACGGCGAACTGCCGCCCAACGACTGGGAGTCCATCTTCGGCGGCCCGGCCTGGACCCGGGTGGCCGCGCCGGCAGGCGATGGGAGCACCTCCCAGCCGGAGGCTGGGGGAGAGTGGTACCTGCACCTCTTCGCCCCCGAGCAGCCGGACTTCAACTGGGAGCACCCCGCCGTCCGCGACGAGTTCCGCTCCATCCTGCGCTTCTGGCTCGACATGGGCGTCGACGGCTTCCGCGTCGACGTCGCCCACGGCCTGGTCAAGGCCGACGGACTGCCCGACATCGGCAGCCACGACCAGCTCAAGCTGCTCGGCAACGACGTCATGCCGTTCTTCGACCAGGACGGCGTCCACGAGATCTACCGCTCCTGGCGGCAGGTCCTCGCCGAGTACGACGGCGAGCGCGTCCTCGTCGCCGAGGCGTGGACCCCCACCGTCGAGCGCACCGCGAACTACGTGCGCCCCGACGAGATGCACCAGGCCTTCAACTTCCAGTATCTCGGCTCTTATTGGGATTCCGAAGAGCTGCGGACCGTCATCGACGCCTCGCTCGAGGCGATGCGCCCGGTCGGCGCGCCCACCACGTGGGTGCTGTCCAACCACGACGTCACCCGGCACGCCACCCGGTTCGCCAACCCGGCGGGCCTCGGCACCCAGCTGCGCACCCCCGGCGACCGCGCGCTCGGCCTGCGCCGCGCCCGCGCCGCGACGCTGCTGATGCTGGCGCTGCCCGGCTCCGCGTACGTGTACCAGGGCGAGGAGCTCGGCCTGCCGGACGTCACCGACCTGCCGGACGAGGTACGCCAGGACCCGTCGTTCTTCCGGGCCACCGGCCAGGACGGCTTCCGCGACGGCTGCCGCGTGCCGATCCCGTGGACCACCGAGGGCTCCTCGTACGGCTTCGGGGGCGGCGGCTCCTGGCTGCCGCAGCCGGATGCCTGGGGCGGCCTGAGCGTCGAGGCGCAGACCGGCGACCCCGGCTCCACCCTGGAGCTGTACCGCAGCGCGCTCGCCGTGCGGCGGGCGCAGCCCGGGCTCGGTGCGGGCGAATCCGTGGAGTGGCTGGACGCCCCGGAGGGCGTGCTGGCCTTCCGTCGCGACGGGTTCGTCTGCACCGCCAACACCACCGGTCGGGCGATCACCGTCCCGCTGCCCGGCCGGTTCCTTCTCTCCAACGAGGAGATCCGGATCGTCGACGGCACCGCCGAGGTGCCGGCCGACACCACCGTCTGGTGGGCGGTGTGACGATCCCCCTGCCGCGGGGCGCCGGAGGGGGCGCCCCGCGGCTCGCGGACCTCGCGGCCCAGTCCGGCGTCAGCGAGGCCACGGTCAGCCGTGTGCTCAACGGCAAGGCGGGCGTGGCCGACGCGACCCGGCACAAGGTGCTGGCCGCGCTCGACGTGCTCGGCTACGAACGGCCCGTACGGCTGCGACGGCGCAGCGCGGGCCTCGTCGGGCTCGTGGTGCCCGAGCTGACCAACCCGATCTTCCCGGCGTTCGCGCAGGTCGTCGAACAGGTCCTCGCCGGGCACGGCTACACCCCGGTGCTGTGCACCCAGATGCCCGGCGGCGCGACCGAGGACGAACTGGTCGAGCAGCTCGTGGAGCGCGGGGTCTCCGGCATCGTCTTCCTGTCGGGACTGCACGCGGACGCCTCCGCGGATCCCGGGCGGTACGCCGAACTGGCCGCCCGGGGCGTGCCGTTCGTCCTCATCAACGGCTTCAACGAGCGCATCGACGCCAACTTCGTCTCACCGGACGACCGTTCGGCGGCGCGGATGGCCGTACGGCATCTGGTGGACCTGGGCCACGAGCGGATCGGCCTGGCCATCGGACCCACCCGGTACATGCCGTCCCGGCGCAAGGCGGAGGGCTTCACGGCGGCGCTGCACGCGCTGCTCGGCATGGAGCGGGAGACGGCGGAGACGTACGTCCGGCCCACGCTGTTCGGCGTGGAGGGCGGTCACGCGGCCGCCGATCTGCTGCTCGACCAGGGCTGCACGGGCATCGTCTGCGGCTCCGACCTGATGGCCCTCGGCGCGATCCGCGCGGTACGGGCGCGGGGCCTCGACGTGCCGGCGGACGTGTCGGTGGTCGGCTTCGACGACTCGCCGCTGATCGCCTTCACCGACCCGCCGCTGACGACGGTGCGGCAGCCGGTGCAGGCGATGGCGACGGCGGCGGTGGGGACCCTGATCGAGGAGATCGAGGGCAACCCGGTGCAGCGCACGGAGTTCGTCTTCCAGCCCGAGTTGGTGGTGCGGGGGTCGACCGCGGCCGCGTAACTCCTTGCGCAAGGAGTTACATCGAGGGGTCCGGAGGGTTGACCCGCCGTCAAGGCGGTTCTAGGTTCACGGCTGAAAACAGTTGCTGATGTTTTCGGCAACTTCTTGCGACGCTGATGTCGTCAGGAGGAATCAAGATGGCCAGAAGGACCGTGGCCGCTGCACTCGCCCTCGTGGCGGGAGCCGCTGTGGCCGTCACGGAGCCCCCCACCCTCGCGCAGGCCAGCCCGCCCGGCGAGAAGGACGTCACCGCGGTGATGTTCGAGTGGAAGTTCGCGTCGGTGGCCAAGGCTTGCACCGACAGACTGGGCCCCGCCGGATACGGGTACGTGCAGGTCTCCCCACCCCAGGAGCGCATTCAGGGTGCCGCCTGGTGGACCGCGTACCAGCCGGTGAGCTACAAGATCGCCGGCCCGCTGGGCGACCGGGCGGCGTTCAAGAGCATGATCGACACCTGTCACGCGGCCGGCGTGAAGGTCGTCGCCGACTCCGTGATCAACCACATGGCGAACGCGTCGGGGACGGGAACGGGCGGGACCTCGTTCTCGAAGTACGACTACCCCGGGCTGTACTCGGGCGCCGACATGGACGACTGCCGGTCGACGATCGGCGGGTACACGAACCGCGCCGAGGTCCAGAACTGCGAACTGGTCGGCCTGCCCGACCTGGACACCGGCGAGGACTGGGTCCGCGGCCGCATCGCCGGGTACCTGAACGACCTGCTGTCGCTGGGCGTCGACGGCTTCCGCATCGACGCCGCCAAGCACATGCCGGCGGCGGACCTCGCGAACATCAAGTCCCGGCTGACGAAACCTTCCGTCTATTGGAAGCAGGAGGCGATCCACGGGGCGGGTGAAGCCGTCTCGCCGAGCGAGTACCTGGGCAACGGCGACGTGCAGGAGTTCCGCTACGCGCGGGACCTCAAGCGGGTCTTCGAGTCCGAGAACCTCGCGTACCTGAAGAACTTCGGCGAGGGCTGGGGCTACATGCCGTCCGGGCAGTCCGGGGTCTTCGTCGACAACCACGACACCGAACGGGTCGGGGACACCCTCACCTACAAGTCCGGCGCGAACTACACGCTCGCCTCGGTCTTCATGCTGGCCTGGCCGTACGGCGCACCGGACGTCCACTCGGGCTACGAGTGGACGGACAAGGACGCCGGCGCGCCGAACGGCGGTCAGGTGAACGCCTGTTACACGGACGGCTGGAAGTGCCAGCACGCCTGGCCCGAGATCGCGTCCATGGTCGGCTTCCGCAACACGGCGCGGGGCCAGGGCGTGACCGACTGGTGGGACAACGGCGGGGACGCGATCGCGTTCGGCCGGGGCGCGAAGGCGTACGTGGCGATCAACCACGAACCGGCTTCGCTGACCCGCACCTTCCAGACGTCCCTGCCGTCCGGCACGTACTGCGACATCCAGTCGAACCGTCCCGTGGCGGTGAACGCGTCGGGTCAGTTCACGGCGACCCTGCCGTCGAACACGGCGGTGGCCCTGCACGTGAACGCCACCGGCTGCGGCGGCACCGGCCAGCCGCCCGCGAGCTCCGGCGCGTCCTTCAACGTCACGGCCACGACCGTGACGGGCCAGAACATCCACGTCACCGGCAACCGCGCCGAGCTCGGCTCCTGGTCCCCGTCGGCCGCACCCAAGCTCGACCCCGCCGCCTACCCGGTCTGGAAGCTGGACGTCGCCCTGCCCGCCGGAACGACGTTCGAGTACAAGTACATCCGCAAGGACGCCGCCGGCAACGTGACCTGGGAGTCCGGCGCGAACCGCACGGCCACGGTCCCGGCCTCCGGCCAGGTCGTCCTGAACGACACCTTCCGCAGCTAGCCGACGCCTCCCCGCGTCCCAGGGCCGCCCCGCCGGGGCGGCCCTCTCTTCCCGTACTCCTGGGAGCATCCTCGTGACACGCAAGAGAAGGGCGGCCGCGGTGGCCGTCGCCCTGTGCGCGGCCCTCGTGCCCGCCCTGCCCGCCTCGGCGGCCAAGGCCCCGCCCCCGCCCCCCTCCGACAAGGCGCTCGTCTCCGCGACGCCCGCGCGGCACGACCTCACCCGCGAGCAGTTCTACTTCGTGCTGCCCGACCGGTTCGCCAACGGAAGCGCCGCCAACGACCGCGGCGGGCTCACCGGCAGCCGCCTCGGCACCGGGTTCGACCCCGCCGACAAGGGCTTCTACCAGGGCGGCGACCTCAAGGGGCTGACCCAGCGCCTCGACTACATCAAGGGGCTCGGCACCACCGCCATCTGGATGGCGCCCATCTTCAAGAACCGCCCCGTCCAGGGGACCGGCAAGGACGCCTCCGCCGGCTACCACGGTTACTGGATCACCGACTTCACCCAGGTCGACCCCCACTTCGGCACCAACGACGACCTGAAGAAGCTGATCGCCGCCGCCCACGCCAAGGGCATGAAGGTCTTCTTCGACGTCATCACCAACCACACCGCCGACACCGTCGACTACGCCGAGAAGAAGTACGGCTACCGGCCCAAGGGCGCCTACCCGTACCTCGACACCACCGGCCGGCCCTTCGACGACCGGGCCGGCATGAAGGCCGTCGACCGCGACTCGTTCCCGTACACGCCCACCACCACCGGCGGCAAGGTCCCCTCCTGGCTCAACGACCCCGCGCTCTACCACAACCGCGGCGACTCCACCTGGGCCGGCGAGTCCGCCGAGTACGGCGACTTCGTCGGGCTCGACGACCTGTGGACCGAGCGTCCCGAGGTCGTCGAGGGCATGAAGCGGATCTACCAGACGTGGGTCCGCGACTTCGACATCGACGGCTTCCGCATCGACACCGTCAAGCACGTCGACCTCGACTTCTGGACCCAGTGGGCCACCGCCCTCGACGCCTACGCGAAGACGCAGGGCCGCGAGGACTTCTTCATGTTCGGCGAGGTCTACTCCGCCGACCCCGCCGTCACCGCCCCCTACGTGACCCGCGGCCGGCTCGACGCCACCCTCGACTTCCCCTTCCAGGACGCCGCCCGCGCCTTCGCCTCGCAGGGCGCCGGTGCCGAGAAGCTCGCCAAGGTGTTCGCCGAGGACCACCGGTACACCACCGACAAGGCGAACGCCTACGAGCAGGTCACCTTCCTCGGCAACCACGACATGGGCCGCATCGGCGCGTTCCTGAAGCAGGACAACCCGGACGCCTCCGACGCCGAACTCCTCGACCGCGCCCGGCTCGCCAACGAGCTGATGTTCCTCTCCCGCGGCAACCCGGTCGTCTACTACGGCGACGAGCAGGGCTTCACCGGCCCCGGCGGCGACAAGGACGCCCGGCAGACCCTGTTCGCGTCCGAGACCCCCGACTACCTCGACGACGACCTCATCGGGACCGACCGCACCCACGCCGTCGACGCGTACGACACCAAGCACCCGATCTACACGTCGATCGCCCGGCTGTCCCGCCTCACCAAGGCGCACCCCGCCCTCCGCGACGGCGTCCAGCAGGAGCGGTACGCCGAGGGGTCCGTGTACGCGTACTCCCGTACCGACCTGAAGGCCCGGACCGAGTACGTCGTCGCCACCAACAGCGCGACCACGGCCAGGACCGTCTCGATCCCGGTCGACTCCGCCGACTTCCGTGTCCTGTACGGCGGAAGCGGCGCCGCGCGCGCCGAGGACGGGCGCGTCAGCGTCACCGTCCCCGCCCTCTCCTCCCTCGTGCTCCGCGCCGACCGGCCCCTCCCCGCCCCCACCGCCGCGCCCTCCGTCCGCCTCACCGCCAGCCCCGACGGGCAGGTCTCCGCGGACGTCTCCGGCGGCGGGCTGAACCGGGTCCTGTTCGCCGCCCAGCAGGGCACCGGGCCCTGGAAGGTGCTCGGCAGCGCCGACCACGCGCCGTACAAGGTGAGCCACCACATCACCGCCCCGGCCGGAACCCCCGTGCGCTACAAGGCCGTTGTCGTCGACTCCGCCGGCCGTACGGCGAGCGCGCTCGCCGCGACGACCGCGCCGGCCCCGCCGCCCGCCGAGAAGCCGGTGGCCGTGCAGCGCCCGTACGCCGTCGTGCACTACAAGCGCTCCGGCGGCGACTACGACGGCTGGAAGCTCAAGGCCGACGGCCACGAGGCCGCGTTCACCGGCCGGGACGCCTACGGCGCGTTCGCCTGGGTGCCGGTCGCCGAGGGCGCGTCGAGCGTCGCGTACACCGTCGAGAAGGACGGCGCCGCGGACGGCCCGCAGCGGAGCATCAGCCTCGGCCGCACCGGCCAGGTCTGGATCACGCAGGGCTCCGACGCCCAGGCCGACACCGCGCCCGACGGCGCGTACCCGCCGCAGGACACCACCAAGGCCGTCATCCACTACAACCGCCCCGACGGCGACCACGACGGCTGGGGCCTGCACCTGTGGACCGGCGCCGCCCAGCCCACCGACTGGTCCAAGCCGCTGATGCCGGTCCGCGTGGACTCCTACGGCGCGACCTACGAGGTGCCGCTGGCCCAGGGCGCGACGTCCCTCTCGTACATCCTGCACAAGGGCGACCAGAAGGACCTGCCCACCGACCAGTCCCTCGACCTCGCCACCTACGGCAACGAGGTATGGCTGCTCGCCGGCAAGCCCGCGTACCTGCTGCCGCAGACCGGCGGCACGCCGAACCTCGACCTCGGCAAGGCCGAGGCGCAGTGGATCGACCGGAACACCGTCGTCTGGAAGGTCAAGGCGACCGACGCCACCAGCCAGCAGCTGGTGTACTCCGCCGCCGGGGACATCACCGTCGCCGACGGGGCGCTCAGCGACGAGGGCCGCTGGCTCCGGCTGAACGCCGGCTCGCTCACCGACGCGCAGAAGGCCCGGTTCCCGCACCTCAAGGACTACCCGGCCTTCACCGTCGACCCGCGCGACGCCGACCGGGTCCGCGCCTCCCTGCGCGGCCAGCTGATCGCCACCCAGCGCGCCGCCAACGGCGCCCTGCTCGCCGCGACCGGCGTGCAGACCGCCGGCGTCCTCGACGACCTGTACGCGGCGAAGGCCACCGGGGCCTCCCTCGGGCCGGTCTTCCGCGCCGGCCGCCCGATCCTGTCGCTGTGGGCCCCGACGGCGCAGTCCGTGGCCCTGGAGATCGACGGCCGCACCGTGCCGATGCGCCGGGACGACGCGTCCGGCGTGTGGTCCGTGTCCGGCCCCGCGTCCTGGACCGGGAAGCCGTACCGGTACGCGGTCAAGGTCTGGGCGCCCAGCGTGCAGAAGCTGCTGACCAACAAGGTCACCGACCCGTACTCCACCGCCCTCACCACCGACTCCGCCCGCAGCCTGGTCGTCGACCTCGCCGACCCGAAGCTGGCCCCGGCCGGCTGGCGGACCCTGAGGAAGCCGGCCGCCGTGCCGCTGCGCGACGCGCAGATCCAGGAGCTGCACATCCGCGACTTCTCCGTCGCGGACCCGACCGCCGAGGCCGGACACCGCGGCACCTACCTCGCGTTCACCGACCCCGGCAGCAAGGGCTCGCGGCACCTGAAGGCGCTCGCCGCCTCCGGCACCTCGTACGTGCACCTGCTGCCCGCCTTCGACATCGGCACCATCCCCGAGAAGAAGTCGGACCAGACCACGCCCGGCTGCGACCTGAAGGTGTACGCCCCCGACTCCGAGGAGCAGCAGGCCTGCGTGGCCGCCGCCGCGGCGAAGGACGCGTACAACTGGGGCTACGACCCGCTGCACTACACCGTGCCGGAGGGCTCGTACGCCACCGACCCCGAGGGCACGAGGCGCACCGTCGAGTTCCGCCGCATGGTGCAGGCGCTCAACGGCGACGGCCTGCGCACGGTGATGGACGTGGTCTACAACCACACCGTCGCGGCCGGTCAGTCGGACAAGTCCGTGCTCGACAAGATCGTGCCCGGCTACTACCAGCGGCTCCAGGCCGACGGCTCCGTCGCCACCTCCACCTGCTGCGCCAACACCGCGCCGGAGAACGCGATGATGGGCAAGCTGGTCGTGGACTCGGTGGTCACCTGGGCCAAGGAGTACAAGGTCGACGGCTTCCGCTTCGACCTCATGGGCCACCACCCGAAGGAGAACATCCTCGCCGTCCGCAAGGCCCTGGACGCGCTGACCGTCGCGAAGGACGGCGTCGACGGCAAGGCGATCGTCCTGTACGGCGAGGGCTGGAACTTCGGCGAGATCGCCGACGACGCCCGCTTCGTCCAGGCAACCCAGAAGAACATGGCCGGGACGGGCGTCGCCACGTTCTCCGACCGGGCCCGTGACGCGGTCCGCGGCGGCGGCCCCTTCGACGAGGACCCGGGCGTCCAGGGCTTCGCCTCCGGCCTGTACACCGACCCCAACACGTCCAAGGCCAACGGCACCCCGGCCGAGCAGAAGGCCCGGCTGCTGCACTACCAGGACCTGATCAAGGTCGGGCTCTCCGGCAACCTGGCCTCGTACTCCTTCACCGACACCGCCGGGCGCACGGTCAAGGGCTCCGAGGTCGACTACAACGGCTCCCCGGCCGGTTACGCCGCCGCGCCCGGCGACGCCCTCGCGTACGCCGACGCGCACGACAACGAGACCCTGTACGACGCGCTCGCCTTCAAGCTCCCCGCGGGCACGTCACCGGCCGACCGGGCCCGGATGCAGGTCCTCGCCATGGCGACGGCGACCCTCTCGCAGGGCCCCGCGCTCTCCCAGGCGGGCTCGGACCTGCTCCGCTCCAAGTCCCTGGACCGGAACTCGTACGACAGCGGCGACTGGTTCAACGCGATCCACTGGGACTGCCGGGACGGCAACGGCTTCGGCCGCGGGCTGCCCCCGGCCGCCGACAACAAGGCGAAGTGGGGCTACGGCAAGCCGCTCCTGGTGAACCCGAACCTGACCGTCGGCTGCGCGCAGATCGACGGGACCGCCGCCGCGTACCGGGACCTCCAGCGGATCCGCACCACCGAGCCGGTGTTCTCGCTGCCGACCGCGGCGCGGGTGCAGGACGCCCTGTCCTTCCCGCTCTCCGGCACCGAGGAGACCCCCGGCGTGATCACCATGCGCCTGGGCGACCTGGTCGTGGTCTTCAACGCCACGCCGGACCGGCAGACCCAGCGCGTCGCGGCCCTGGCCGGCAAGGGCTACGCCCTGCACCCGGTCCAGGCGTCCGGCACGGACGCCACGGTGAAGTCGGCGTCCTACGAGGCCGGTTCGGGGACCTTCACGGTCCCGGCGCGGACGGTCGCGGTGTTCACCGCCCGGTAGGGCCGCCAGGGCCTGTCTAGCGCAGGCGCTGGGCCGGGACTCGCGGGGCGAGTTCCACGAGCCGGCCGACGAGGTCCCCGAAGGGCCCGTCGGCCGGCTCGTCCGCGAGCATGCGGACGAGTATGTCGGCCGTCTCCGCGTCGTACGCGGCGCTGACCGCGGTCAGCGCCGCGAAGTCGTGCACCAGCTGCAGCTCCAGCTCGCCGCGCGGCACCCGCCGCCCGTCCAGCCACAGCAGCGCCGTGGACTCCGCCAGCGACACCCAGGAGCGGACCACCAACTCCATCCGGGCGGACGGCCTCTCGATCTCCAGATGGGCCAGGATCTGCTCGTACGCGGCCTGCCGCACCTCGTCGATCATCGCGTTGGTGGTGGACGAGCCGACCGCCGGGCCGCCGCGCATCAGCGCCGCGAAACCGGGGCCGTGCTCGTCGACGAAGTCGAAGAACCGGCCCATCACCCGCAGCAGCCTGGCCCCCAACGGGCCGTGCGGCGGCTCCAGGAAGCGGCCCGCGAGCTCGTCCGCGGCCCGGCGCAGGGCCGCCTCGTACAGGCTCTGTTTGCCGGGGAAGTAGTGGTAGACCAGCGGCCGCGAGATCCCGGCGGCGGCGGCGATCTCGTCGATGGAGACCTCGTCGGGGGAGCGGTGGCTGAACAGTTCCAGTGCCACCCCGATGAGTTGCTGTCTGCGCTCCTCGACGCCCATCCTGCGCCGTACCCCGGTCGTCATGCGAACAGCCTAACGGGCGTCCATTACGCTCCCACCACATGAGCGCTTCCGACGATCAGGCCACGGCCGCCGAGGGCACGGCCGACCTGGACACCAAGGACCCGGAGACCGCGGAGGGGAAGACCTCTGCGGACCGGGAGACCTCCGCCGACCAGAAGTCCTCCGCCGACGAGGCGGCCTCGCCCGATGTGGAGCCCTCCACCGAGGAGGAGTCCTCCGACGGCGCGGACGTCCCCGCCGACGACGCGCCCGACGAGGGCGAGTCGGCGGCCGGGATGACCCCCAAGCAGGCGCGGCGGCTGCGGGTGGCCGTCGCCTCCGTGCTGCTGGTGGCCATGGCGGTGGTCCTGGTGGTCCGGCTGGCCAGCCGAACCTCCGTCCTCGTCGTCGGCGTCTACGGCCTCGCGATGATCCTGTGCGGCGTCGTCATCGAGCTCTCCCGCAACGGCCGCACCCGCCTGGGCACCTGGCTGCTCGCCGGCGGCCTGCTCGCCGCGCTGGCCGCCGACTGGCTGATCCTGCCCTAGGGGGCGTCTGACGATTCCCCGCGGCGTAGCGGCGTCAGACACCCCCTAGCGGCTCACAGGTCGAGCACGAGCCGCTCGCCCGCGCAGCGCGAGACGCAGATCAGCATCGAGTCGTCGCGCTCCGCGTCGGTGAGCAGCTCGTCCCGGTGGTCGACCTCGCCCGCGAGCACCCGCTGTTGGCAGGTGCCGCAGAAGCCCTGCTCGCAGGAGTACGAGACGTCCGGGATCTCCTCCCGGACCGCGGCCAGCACCGACCGGTCCGCCGGGACCTTCACCGTCCGCCCGGAGCGCCGCAGTTCGACCTCGAACGCGGTGCCGCCGGCCGTCGCGGCCGCCGAGAAGCGCTCGAGCCGCGGGGTACGGCCCTCGGGCAGCGCCGCGCCCACCGCGTCCATCAGACCGTCGGGCCCGCAGCAGTACACCTCGGTCTCCGCCGGCACGTCGGCGAGGAACCCCAGGTCCGGCAGGCCGGACTCGTCCTCGGCGCACACGGTGGTCCGGTCCGCG
The DNA here is from genome assembly GCF_045348655.1 of Streptomyces solicamelliae. Taxonomy (NCBI): domain Bacteria; kingdom Bacillati; phylum Actinomycetota; class Actinomycetes; order Kitasatosporales; family Streptomycetaceae; genus Streptomyces; species Streptomyces solicamelliae. The sequence goes on along the minus strand of NZ_CP160404.1, from coordinate 1,909,856 downwards.
CCGAGGCGTTCGACCTCGTCGAGGTACGGCATGGTCGCCCGGCTCCGCCCGCAGTACAGCAGCCGCCAGTCGGCGCCCGCCGCCGCGGCCGCGCGGACCATCGACAGGACCGGCGTGATGCCGATGCCGCCGGCCACGAACACGTACGACGAGGCGTCGACCAGCGGGAAGCGGTTGCGCGGCCCCCGGATCTCCAGCTCGACGCCCTCGTGGAGCTGTTCGTGCACCTCCGCCGAGCCGCCCCGGCCGCCCTGCTCCGCCCCGATCAGGCGGGTGGCGACGGTGTACGCGCCGGAGTCGGCCGGGTCGCCGCAGAGCGAGTACTGGCGGACCAGGCCGGACGGCAGCACGAGGTCGAGGTGCGCGCCCGGCTGCCAGGCGGGCAGTCCGGCGCCCTCCAGGCGCAGTTCGACGACGCCCTCGGCGGGCGAGGTGCGCGCGGTGACGAGGACCATGCGCGGGACGGTGGTGTTCCGGCCGCGGCCGGATATCGGCTCGTCGAGGGTGGGCAGGGGCCAGAGCGGGGAGTGCTGGATACGCCGGCGCATCGCCCGCTTGGCGAGCAGCGCCGCCCCGGCGACCAGGACGACGGTACGCAGTCGGGGCATGGTCAGCGGCCTCCGTTGGCGCCGGGGGAACCGGCCAGGTAGGCGGCCGCCTGCTCGGTGTCGCCCTCCTGCGAGGGGTGGTAGTCCCTGCTGAGGTAGCGGGGGATGGAGCGCAGCATGTCGGGGGTGGAGGGCAGGACGCCCTCGCGGCCCTTGCGGACGAACTGGCCGACGGACGCCTTGCCGTCGAGCAGGGTCGGGTCGTTCTCCATGAAGAACCGGGCGCCGCGCTGCCAGAAGAAGACCAGCGCGCTGAAGGCCAGCGCCCAGGTGCGCACCCGGCGCCGGTAGCCGCCGTCGAGGTGCATGAACAGCTCGAAGGCGACGGAGCGGTGCTCGACCTCCTCCGCGCCGTGCCAGCGCAGCAGGTCCAGCATGGCCGGGTCGCAGCCGCGCCGGTCCAGCTCGTCGGCGTTGAGCACCCAGTTGCCGAGGAAGGCGGTGTAGTGCTCGATCGCGGCGATCAGCGCCACCCGTTCCATCAGCCACCAGCGGCGCGGCCGGCCCGGCGGCAGGGTCTTGTCGCCGAGCAGCTTCTCGAAGAACCAGTCGACCTGCGCGGTGTACGGCGTGGGGTCGAGGCCCAGTTCCTTCAGCCGCGGCAGCACGTCGTCGTGGGCCTGGGAGTGCACGGCCTCCTGGCCGATGAAGCCGATGACGTCCTCGCGCAGCCGGTCGTCGGTGATGTACGGGAGCACCTGCTTGTACACGTGGATGAACCAGCGCTCGCCCGCGGGCAGCAGCAGGTGCAGCACGTTGATGGTGTGGGTGGTGAACGGGTCGCCGGGTACCCAGTGGAGCGGGGTCTCGCGCCAGTCGAAGGAGACCTTGCGGGCCTTGAGCTCGATGTGCTCCGACGCCACCGGTGCAGGCTGCGTATTAGACATGCTGTCAATGTACTGAGAAGTAAGGTCGCGTCAACAGAGGTGTGCAGGGGGATTTCGTACGGGAGACGTGAGGTCTCCGTCCATGATCACCCTGAGGTGTCCGCCTCCGCCCCTGCCCCCGCTCCTCACCTCAGCGCGGCCACCCGCATCCCGTTCGCCAGCTTCCCGACGAGCTGGGCGCGCACCCCGCGCTCGGCCTCGACCGCCAGCAGCCGGCCCCCGCGCCGGGCCTCGACCCCGCCCGTGGTCGTCAGCGAGACGAAGTCCCGGGTGCCGGCGGCCAGCACGTACCACTGGCCGGTACGGGCCTGCCACAGCACGCCCGCCAGCACCCGCGGCTCGCGCGGGCCGCACGCCGGGGAGACCTCCGAGCGGGCCGCGAGGGCGCCGGTCGTCGCGCCCGGGGCCTGGAACTGGGCCAGCACCCGCGCACCCGTGCCCCGCCAGGTCTCCGCTCGGGTGCACAGCCAGGCCGCCCGGCCGCCCCCGGCGGGCAGCCGCTGCTCCGCGTACTGCCAGGAGTTCACCGACCGCACCCCGTGCGAGCGCACCGTCGGCAGCAGGCAGGCCGTACGGGCCCAGGACTCGCGCGCCGCCCGCCCGGTCACGTCCCCCGGCGCGCCGGGCGCGCCCCAGGTCAGCCGGGCCGGGGCCAGCTCGCCCAGGTCCGCGTACAGCCGCTCGCCCCGCTCGTCGCGCAGCTGCAGCACCGGCCACGCCGAGCAGTCCCTGGCCTGCGCCGGGCTCAGCATCGGGTCCGTCACGCCGTACCCGTCCAGGGCCAGGGGCAGGACCGGCTTCGCCGGGCGCAGCAGGTCCCGCGACGCGGTCGTCCGGACCCAGGGGGCCGTCAGGTAGCGGACGTTCGCGGAGGTGCGGGTGAGCACCAGGGCCGCCGAGCCGGCCGCGTCCGCGCCGTCCGTGCGGGCGAAGTCGAGCGACGGGCCGCCCGTGCCGTCGACCGGCTCCGCGTACCGCACCGCCCGCAGCCCGTCGTGGAACAGCACCACCCGCGAGCCGTCCACCTCGCCCGCGAACAGCAGCTGCGCCGGCCCCATCGGCGGGCCCGGCGGCGTCCCCGGCGTCGCCGAGGCGTGCACCCGCTGGCCCGGCCGCGCCCAGACCGCGAGCGCCCGGCGCAGCAGCGCGCTGTCGCCGGTCAGGCCGCCGCGCGCGGGCCAGACGGAGAAGTCCGTACGGGCCGAACTGCGCCAGACCGCCGGGTCGACCCGGCGCAGCTGCCCCGGATCGAGCGCCGCCTCGGACGCCGGGTTGCGCGCGTACGAGGGGGCCGCCGCGCCGGCCGGGCCCCAGCCGTCGCCCGGCAGCCCGAGCAGCGCGCCGCAGACCAGGGTGGCGACGGCCGCGGCCAGCGCGGCCCGGCCGTGCTGGCGCCGCCGCATCAGGTCCGTCGGCCGGGCCTGCAGCGCGCACGGGTCGAACTCCGGCGACTCCAGGAGCGCGTGCATGCCCTCCACGGAGTCCGCCTCGGCCAGTGCCGTCCTCGTGTCGGACACCCCGGCGGCGGCCAGCACCCGGCGCGCCTCGGCGTCGCCCTGCCGCTCCAGGCCGCGCAGCACGTACGCCGCCCGGCCGGCCGCGGTGAGCTCCGACAGCCGCTGGTCCAGGGCCAGTTCGTCGGTGCCGCCGGCCCGGGGGAAGACCCGCAGCCCCCAGATCCGCGGCAGCAGGGCGGGCCTCCGGGACCGGTGCCGCAGCGCGCGCCGCAGCACCTCGCCGCGCACGTACGCGTACCCCGGGTCGACCGCGTCCTCCGCCCGCCGCTGCTTCGGCAGCGGGGCCCCGGTCGGCCGGCGGCGCGGCAGCGAGCGCTGCACCAGCGCGTGGGCCGCGAGCACCCGCCGGTTCCGCCCGAGCGCCGCCGGCAGCACGAGATAGGCGATCCGCACCAGCCGCGGATAGTGCTCGACGAGGGCGGCCTCGGCCTGCTCGACGTCGAGCGGACCGTGGGCCGGGGTCCCGCCGGGGGAGGAGGTGTCGGCTTCCTGGGTGCTCACATTCAGCAGAACGAGCGATTGATGCGATGGTCACCCTGTTCTTTGATGTGTGCGGGTCAGGCGATCAGACGTCCGCGGATACGTTCCGCCTGCTCGTCCGTGACGCCCAGGCCCTCCCGGACGTACTTCTCCATCGAGCCGTGCCGCACCGCGACCTCGTCCAGGGCCGCCGCCAGGTACTCCGGCGCCACGCCGATGATCGCAAGGGCCAGTTCCGGGTCGCCGCCCTGCGCGGTGAACCCCTCCACCAGCGGCGCGAACGCCTGCCGGACCGCCGGGTTCACCGACAGGTACTCCGTCCGCACCGTCTCCTCGTCCGCGCCCAGCAGCGACAGCAGGACCGCCGCCGCCCAGCCGGTGCGGTCCTTGCCCGCCGTGCAGTGGAACAGCAGCGGCGCCGCCGCCGGGTCCGCCAGCTCCGTCAGGAACGCGCGGTACGAGGCCCGCGCCGAGTCCGTGGTCACGAACGCCCGGTAGGTCTTCTCGAAGGCCCGCCGCACCCTGCCTCCGCCCAGGTGCTGCTCCGCCAGCGCCGGGTCGCCGAGCAGTTGCTTCAGCCGGGCCGCCGGCGGCAGCCCGCTGGCCGCCAGATGGTCCGCCAGCACGTCCGCGACCACCACCCGGCTGCCCGGCAGGGGCCGGTCCGGCCGGTCCGCCCGCTCCCGGTCGGTGCGGAAGTCCACCACCGTCCGGATGCCCAGCGCGCTCACCACCCCGTCCGCCGCCTCGAGACGGTCCAGCTGCCCGGACCGGAAGACCAGCCCCGGCCGGACCGCCCGGCCCCCGGCGAGCGGCAGCGTCCCCAGATCGCGGAGGTTGGCCACGGTGGTGGCGGGGATGGCGGGCATCGGCGTCTCTTCTCGTACGTAACGTCCTTTTCCATACGAAACCGTAATGGATCGGGTCGTACCAGTCCTGGTGTTCGGCCCCCGAACGCCCCCTCGACCCGGCACGATGACCCCATGCAGACGCAGCGAAGCGCGGTGACGGCGGCCCTTCTGGCCGCGATGCTGATGGGATGCGGGGCCGGGGAACCGGACGTTCCGCAGGAGGCGAGCGGCAGCCTGGAGCAGCTCGCCGAACGGGCCCGGTGTGCGAAGCCGGACGTCCGCGCCGACACGGCCGAGCTCCGCCAGGCGTCCTGCGCCACGGACGACGGCACGTACGTGCTGCTCACCTTCGCCACCGACCGCGGCCAGCGCGAATGGATCAACCAGGCCAAGGACTACGGCGGTTCGTACCTCGTCGGCCGCCGCTGGGTGGTCTCCGGCGACGAGGACACCGTGACAGCCGTACGCGGCCGGCTCGGCGGGACGGTCGAGACCGCCGCGCCGCACCGGCCGCAGAGTTCCCACGGCTCGCATCACTGAACCGTCAGGGCTGACTGGACTAGGCGCAACGGCGACCCTGGTTCAGGCAGTCCACCATGCGCCGCATCAGCCGCTCGTCGAAGACGTTGATGAAGTCGCCGTGATCGGTGACCGGCTTGTGCAGCTGCTCCGGGAACGAGTCCACCGCGAAGCCGGGCCCCGGCGGCACGTCGTACACGATCCGCTGCACCAGCTGCGGAATCGCCCGGAAGCCGTTCTGGCAGCGCCCGCCGCGGTCCGCGAACGCCACATGGGTGCGGTGGTTCGCACTGTCGGTGTTCTGACCGTCCCAGCAGCTCTGGAACTTGAACGTCCGGACGACCTTGCTGCCCTCGGGACAGATCGGGTACTTGTCCTTCAGCTGCCGGTCCTCGAACCCGGTGCACGACCACGACGCGTTGGCGTTGCCGTTGCCGTTGGTCTGCGCCTTCGCGTCACCGGTGATGATCCGCAGGAACCGCGGCATCGCCGTCACCTTCGAGACCGGGCTGCCCTCGAACTTCAGCGTGACCTGCGCCGGCGTCTGGATCTCGCCGACGTTCTGGTCGTTGCCGCCGCCGTCCGCCTGCGCGTCCGCCTCGTTCTGGCCGTTCTGCAGGCGCAGCACCGGCCAGTAGTAGGTGGACCGGTCGCCCTGGTTGCGGCAGGTGGTCGCCCCGTCGGCCAGGTCCTCGTCGCTCGCGAAGGCGTCGTTCGCCTGGTTGCCGACGTAGTCGTGCATGTGGTGGGCGCCGTTGCTCACGCCCGGCGCGACGATCACGTTGTCCGGGTTGAACTTCCCGTTCTCGTTGCGGCCGCAGTTCGTCGTGAACGAGCCGCGGGACGCGCCGCTGCGCACCCGGGGCCGCTTCACGTTCGGCTGGACGGTGGTGATGTCGACGAAGTCGGACGCCTCGGGCCCGTTCCCCGCCTGGCCCGAACCCTGTCCGTTGCCGCCGCCGTCACCTCCGTCGTTTCCGCCGCCCTTCTCGTCATCGGCCTGCAGCGTGCACGGAGCCATCCGCTCGATCTGCCTCGGCGGTTCGCCCTCCCGGTCGATGAGCGCGACGATCCGCTGCAGGATCACCAGCCGTTCGTTCTCCAGCGGCTTCAGGATCTGCTGCTCGGCGAACTGCGGATCTTCCGCGATCCGCTCGCGGTTCTCCGCGAACCGCTGGTACGCCACGGTGATCTGGCCGTCCAGCGTGGCCAGTTCACGGTCGACGTCGCTCCGTACCCCCTGGGGCACCTCGGTCAGCTCGGCGCCCACGTCCGGGCAGTCGATGGTGGACATCGTGGGCGCGGACGGGGACGGATTGCTGTTCCATCCCTGTCCGGCCGACGCGTAGGCGTTGAGGGCCACGAGGCCGCCACCGCCCAGAACCAGTGCGGCCGACGCGGCGATCGCCCGGCGCGCGAGTGTAGAACGTTTGCGAGTCCTTCCCATGGGCCTCCATACGGACGGGGCGCCCGTGGCGTTCAACGTCTCCCGGGATCGGTGTGCGGAGGGAGGTGCGCGGGCGGAGTCCGGGTGGGGTGCGGGCCGGGTGCGGGCGGTCTCCCGCGTCCGGCGGCGGGGTGACACCATATGGCCATCATGACGAATTCCCGCTCGCCGATACGGGCCCTGCGCGCCGCGCTCTTCGCGGCCGTATGCGTGTCGTTGGCCGCGGTGGGGCATTCGTCCATGTCCGCGCACGGCATACCGGTCCGTTCCCTCGGCCTCGCCTTCGCGGTGACGGGCGTGCTCGCCTGGGCCTGCTGCGGCCGGCGGCGGGGGACCCCCGCGATCGGTGCCGGACTCCTCGCCGTGCAGACCGCGCTGCACACGATCTTCTCGGCCGGTCAGGGGCACGACGCCCCTCTCGCCCATGCCTCCCACGCGGGGACGGGCATGGGCGCGGGTGTGGAGATGAGCGTTGCCGCCGGGCACGGCCCGCTCGGCATGACCGCGGCGCACCTCCTCGCCGCCGTGATCTGCGGGCTCTGGCTGGCCCGCGGCGAGGCCGCGCTGTTCGCCCTCGCCCGCACCGCCGGCGCGGCCGCCTTCACGCCGCTGCGGCTGCTTCTCGCCGTCGCCCGCATCCGGGTCCCCGAGCCGCCGCGCCCCGTGCGCCCGCGGCCCCGCGCCCGCCGGCTGCACGGCGTCGTCCTCGCCCACGCCCTGTCCCGGCGCGGCCCGCCCCGGCTGACCACACCCCGCGCCACGGCCCTCGGAGCACACGTCTGACCCGGGGGTCTTCCCCCTGTCGACCTCGACTCCGAGGACAGTCATGACACTTGACGGTTCCGTGCGCCCGGAAACGGCCGCCGACCCCACAACCGATCCCACCCCCGACGCCGACGGGCCGGCCGAGACCCCCGGCGGCAGATCCGCCTGGAGCGCCCTGCGCCCCCTCGTCCTGCGCCTGCACTTCTACGCGGGCGTCCTCGTCGCCCCGCTGCTCCTCGTCGCCGCGACCAGCGGCCTGCTCTACGCCCTCTCCTTCCAGGCCGAGAAGGTCGTGTACGCGCACGAGCTGACCGTCCCCGTGGGCGAGCGCACCGTCCCGCTCTCGCAGCAGGTCCACGCGGCGAAGAAGGTCAACCCGGGCGGCACCGTCACGGCGGTCTGGCCTTCGGCGGAGCCCGGCGCGACCACCCGGGTCCTGATGGCCGACCCGTCCGTGAAGGAGGGCACCTCCCTCGCCGTCTTCGTCGACCCGTACACCGCCGAGGTCCGCGGACAGCTGCCCAGCTACGGCAGTTCGGGCGCGCTGCCGCTGCGTACCTGGCTCGACGAACTCCACCGCGATCTGCACCTCGGCGAACTCGGCCGCAACTACAGCGAGCTGGCCGCCAGCTGGCTGTGGGTGGTGGCGCTCGGCGGGCTCGCCCTCTGGATCGGCCGCCGCCGCAGGGCGAGGCGCGAGCTGTTCCTGCCCGAGCGGGGCCCCAAGTCCCGCCGCCGCACGCTGTCCTGGCACGGTGCGGTGGGCCTCTGGGCGGTCACCGGTCTCGTCCTGCTCTCCGCCACCGGTCTGACCTGGTCGCGCTGGGCGGGCGAGAACATCGACGCGGTCCGCTCCCAGCTCGGCGGCGCGACCCCGGCCGTCTCCGCGGTCATCGGTGCCGGGACCGGCGAGGGGACGACCGGCCACGAGGGCCACGCCGGCCACGGCGGCGGAGCGCCGGCCCAGGCCGCCACCGGCCCCGACGTCGGCATCGACAAGGTGGTCGCCGCCGCCCGCGAGGCCGGCGTCGACGGCCGGATCGCGGTGACCCTGCCCGCCGAGGGCAAGGCGTACGTGGTCAAGCAGACCGACACGCAGTTCCCCGTCCACCTGGACTCGGTGGCCGTGAACCCCGCCGACGGTGCCGTCATGGACCAGCTGCGGTTCGCGGACTACCCGTTGCTCGCGAAGCTGACCCGGTTCGGCATCGACGCCCACACCGGTGTGTTCCTCGGCCTCGCCAACCAGCTGGCGCTCGCCGCCCTCGCGCTCGCGCTGATCCTGCTGATCGTCTGGGGCTACCGCATGTGGTGGCTGCGCCGGCCCGGCCGTCCCGTCGCGCGCGGCGCGTGGCGGAAGGTTCCGCCGACGATGCTGCTGCCGCTGCTCGCCGGGACGGCCCTGGTGGGCTGGTTCGTGCCGATGCTCGGCATCAGCCTGCTGGTGTTCCTGGCCGTCGACGTCCTCCTCGGCCTGATGGCGCGGGCCCGGGCCCGTCGCGAGGCGTAGCTCAGGGGATGTACTTGTAGCCGACCCGCCGCACGGTCTGGATCGTGCGGCGGTGTTCGCCCAGCTTGCGGCGGAGCCGGGCCACATGGACGTCCACGGTCCGGCCGTCGCCGACATGGCCGTAGCCCCAGACCGTCGTGACCAGATGGTCGCGGGTGTGCACCCGGTGCGGGTGCGTCACCAGATGGGCCAGGAGCTCGAACTCCAGGTACGTCAGATCGAGGACCCTGCCGTCGACGCGGGCCAGCCGCTCGGAGGTGTCGACGGTCACCGGGCCGGCCGGCTCCGCGGCGGGCGATGCGGGCGGCCGCTGTCCGTCGGCCGGTACGAGCACCAGATAGCCGACCATCGGCGGCCGGCCGGGCAGCGTGGGCAGGGACTGCGGCGGCGCGGGCAGGAGCGTCGCTCCGGGCGGCAGGTACTCGGCGACCTGGGCGAGACCGTCGACCTCGTCGGGGGCGACGGCACGGAGACGGGGACGGGTGGGGGCGGTGAAGGGGGCAGCCTGGGTGTGGGCCATGAGAAGTCAGCTCTTTCGCGCGAGTCACGGACGGACGGTGGTCGTCGTACGTCATGCGTCCTGCGCGTCGGCCGAAGGCCCGGGGGACCGGACACGGATCCGGTCGGGGCTTTAGAGGGCCGACGCGTTCCTCACGCGCCGACAGCACCGGTCGAAGTCGTGGTGCTGCCGGGAAGGCCAGAACGGCTCGAGGTCGAAGCGCCTCGAAGCGGTGTCGTTCTGGATGCGGGCCATATCCCTATTAAACCAGGAGGGAATCGTTCCGCGCAGCCCCCTTCCACCCACCGGACGCCTCGTCAGCCCGTCAGCCGCTTGCGCCAGTCGAGCCCGGTGACCTGGATCGACGACTCCGGGGAGCCGTCCCACTCCACCGTCAGGCCCTGCCCGCGCAGCGCCTCGGCCACCTCCCGGCCCACCTCCGCGGACGACTCCGCGGTGCCGTCGAAGCCGCCGTACAGCAGGAACAGCGGGCCGCCGTTCGCCACGCCCTCGGTGCACTGGGCGTGGAAGTAGACGAAGCCGCGGGCGTCGTCGTCGCCCTCGCCGCCGATCTCCGCCGTCCCGCAGTTCCGGCAGCAGGTGAAGTTCTCCCGGGCGGTGATCCCCGCGCCGTCCAGCGCCCGGAAGGCGGCCGTGATCCGCTCCGGATACGTGACGCCCACCCAGTCCGCCGACTCCGCCACCCGCTCCAGCCACAGCCGGTCCACCAGCGCCGCCGCCTGTGCCCGGCTCACCGGCCGGACCTCGCCGTCGACCAGGTACTCCTCCGCCGTCTCGGTCAGCCACTCCCGGTCGTCGTACCCGCAGCGGAGCAGCTCCCGGACCCGCTCCTCCACCACGTCCCCCACCTCGGCGTCCAGCTCCTCCACCGGATCCGGCAGCGGCAGGTCCGCCGGCTGCCAGCCGAGCCCGCGGTCCCAGGCGACCTCGCGGCGCGCCCAACGGGCCATCACCGCGGCCACCTTCCGCGCGTCGCCGCCCTCCGTCACGTAGTGCCGATCCGGCGCGCCCGCCCGGTGCTCCAGCTGGAAGCCGCCGCCGTCCTCGTGCCACACCTGGATGAACTCGTCCGGTATGTCCGGGATTCGCTGGACGACGAGGAAGCGGTCGCCGTCCGCACCGATCCGCAGCGCCAGATCGCGCAGTGTGTCCTCCGAGACCCGCACGTGCTTCTGCCGGTTCTCGGTCCTGACCGTGATGTCGAGCATGCCCTCACTGTGGCAGAGCGCACTGACAACGACTGTGGACGCGGTCACTGACAGCGGGCACGAGAACGCCCCCGTCGTTCCCGACGGGGGCGCTCAGGCAGGAAGCCGTGCTGCGGATCAGACCTGGCCGGCCTTCGCCAGGGCCTCGCAGCAGGTGTCCACCAGCAGGCGGGTCACCGTGTACGGGTCCACGTTCGCGTTCGGACGGCGGTCCTCGATGTAGCCCTTCTGGTCCTGCTCGACCTGCCACGGGATACGGACCGAGGCGCCGCGGTCGGAGACGCCGTAGGAGTACTTGTCCCACGGGGCGGTCTCGTGCAGACCGGTCAGGCGGTCGTCGATGCCGGCGCCGTAGTTCTTGACGTGGTCGAGCGGCTTCGAGCCCTCGCCCAGCGACTCGCAGGCGGTGATGATCGCGTCGTAGCCCTCGCGCATCGCCTTGGTGGAGAAGTTGGTGTGCGCGCCCGCGCCGTTCCAGTCGCCCTTGACCGGCTTCGGGTCCAGGGTCGCGGAGACGTTGAAGTCCTCGGCGGTGCGGTAGAGCAGCCAGCGGGCCACCCACATCTGGTCGGAGACCTCGAGCGGCGCCAGCGGGCCGACCTGGAACTCCCACTGACCCGGCATGACCTCGGCGTTGATGCCGGAGATGCCCAGGCCCGCCTTCAGGCAGTTCTCCAGGTGCGCCTCGACGACGTCACGGCCGAAGATCTCGTCCGCGCCGACGCCGCAGTAGTAGCCGCCCTGCGGGGCCGGGAAGCCGCCGACCGGGAAGCCGAGCGGGCGCTCGCCGTCGAAGAAGGTGTACTCCTGCTCGATGCCGAAGATCGGCTCCTGCGCGGCGTACTTCTCGTAGGTCTCCACGAGGGCGGCGCGGGTGTTGGAGGAGTGCGGGGTCATGTCCGTGTTCAGGACCTCGCACAGGACCAGGACGTCCTCGCCGCCGCGGATCGGGTCCGGGCAGACGAAGACCGGCTTGAGGACGCGGTCCGAGGCGTGACCTTCGGCCTGGTTCGTGCTGGATCCGTCGAAGCCCCAGATGGGAAGCTCGGCGAGGGTCGCGCCGCCGCTCGTCACTATCTTCGTCTTGGAGCGGAGCTTCGCGGTCGGCTCGGTGCCGTCGATCCAGATGTACTCAGCCTTGAAGGTCACGGGTCTCATCCTTTGGGCGTGCGGGTCTGCTGGCTGCGGCTCGCGGCGCTGCGAGAGACGCGGTATGCGCGCAGCTTGGCAACACGGGATTTCCCGTCGGTTGCCCGTTTGTGAACCCCGTGTTACTCAGCCTTCCTGTGACGCGCGCAACCTCCGTGCGACCTCGTGCGCGTTGATCAGCGATCCGAATCCCGCGCGGTGGATCCGCCGGACGAGCTCCTGGTACGAGGTCCCGAGGGCCTCCGCGGTCCGGCCGAGGTGCCAGTCGCAGTCCGCCAGCCGCTGCAGCAGATAGCCCCGCCGGATCTGGTTCTCGGACAGCCGGAAGGTCTTCAGGTACGCCGCGCGCCCCTTGTGGTCGCGGATCAGCTCGCCGATGTGCTGCTCCGCCCCGCCCCGCGCGAACGGCGGCACGAAACGCAGCAGCTCGAAGCCGTCCATCCGGTACACCCGCTCGAAGCGGTACGAGGTCTCCAGGAGGTCCCGCGCCATCAGCCCGTCGTGCGCCTCGGCCCACCCGCGTTCCTGGGCGACCGCCGCCGCCCGCAGATCGGCCAGGCTGCGCACACCGCCCGCCGCGTCCCGGATCCGGGCGGTGAACTCGGGCACGGGGGCGCCGTAGTACGCGTACTGGTGGACCAGCTCCCCGTACAGGTCCTCCACCAGGGTGGGGTGCAGGAGCCGGTAGTCGTCCGGGTGCGGGACGACGAAGGCGGCGGCCAGCGCGTCCGCGACGTACAGCAGCAGTCCGCACTGCCCCGGATGGATCTCGAACACCCGCAGCGCCTCGCCCAGCCCCGGCACCGACCAGCCCGCGTACGCGGCCTCCGCGCGCGGCGACAGGCCCTCGCGCACCGCCTGCCGCGACCACTCCTCCCACACCACCGACGGCCCGCCGAAGTGCAGCGCCAGATAGCCCTCCAGGGCCAGGTGCAGCGGCAGGAACCGCAGCCGGGACTCGGCCCGGCCGCCGCCCTTCCCCCGCTTGCGCTTCGCCAGCCGGTGGTGCACGCCGCGGACCACCGGGACGGTCTCGGGCTCGCCGCCGAGCCGGGTGCCGTACGCCGCCGACTCGCGCGCCGCGTCCCCGTCGCCGGCGTTGCCGGTCCAGTCCGCGACGAAGCCGTGCGGGATGTACGAGGTGTACGCCGTGCCGTCGCCGACGTCCACGACGTCCGCGAGGTGCGCCTGCCGCCCGTACACCTCGCGGTGCAGCCGCAGCCCGGACACCGGCTCCGCCCGCACCAGCGGGACCAGCCGGACCCCGCCCCACACCTGCGCGGGGCGCGTCTCCAGACCGGTCAGGTCGATCCGGGTCATGCGCCGGCCTCCTTCAGGAACAGCTCGACCCGGCGGTCCAGATGGGCCCGCAGCTCCGCGAGACCCGTCCGGCCCTCCGCGAACTGCGCGATCTCCACCAGCGCCGGCAGGTCCTCCGCGTCGCGCACCCCGGCCGTCGGCACGCTCGGCGCCAGCCGGCGCACGTCGAAGCCGCCCGCGTCGTATACGGGGTTCAGATGCACGGCGGCGGTGCGGCGCTCCGGGTCGAGCCGGCCGCGCCACACCCGCAGCACCTCGCCGGCGAGCCCCGGCGGGGCGTTGTCCCAGCCGTCCGAGACGATCACCAGCCGGTCCGGGGCCGGGCCGGGGGCCTCGAGGGCGTCCAGGATCCGCAGGCCCAGCGGGGTCGGCCCGTGCGGGCGGACCAGCAGCGGATCGGTGCCGCCCGACGTCCAGCGCACGGTGTACGACTCCGCCAGCGCCTCCAGCAGGTAGTGGCAGCCGAGCGCCACGGCGAGCGGGCGGCGGCGCTTCACGCCCGAACCGGACGACGAGTAGCTGTCGTCGAGGACCGCCGCGACCCGGCCCCAGGTCCCGGCCTGCGGCCCCGCCGCCCGCAGCGCGGCGGCGCGCAGGGCGCCGGTCAGCTCGGCGCGCCGGGCCGCACGCTCCTCGAAGGGGAGCGCGAGGACGTACAGCGCGAGCCGGGTCAGCGGCATCGTGGAAAGATCGGCGCGAGCCCGCGCGCCACGCTGGGTGCGCAGCCGCTCCAGGCGGGTCATCCGGGGCGCGATCCGCTCCAGGAACACCGCGCGCGGTACGCCGTGCTTGGCGGCGAAGCCCTCCGCGACGGTGAACGGCAGCTCGTACACCGCCCGCTGGTCGTGGTGGGCGCGGCGGTACGCGTCGAGCAGCGGGTGGTCGTAGCGGGCCCGGCGGCGCGGCGCGAACAGGAAGTCGCCGGTCTCGGGGCCGGGCGTCAGGTGCAGGTGCCGGACGGCGGTCTTCAGCCCGGTGCGGTACTTCACCGCGTCCAGGCCCAGGTCGGGCCGGGCGGCCAGCCAGTCGCGCATGATCGCGCGGGTGCGGCGGTTGTTGACCTTCGCGGTGCGCAGCGCGCCGAACAGCCGGTACACCCGCTGGGGCGGCAGCAGCGCGAGCCGGGCCGCGATCAGCCGGCCCTCGTCCGCGCCGCCCTCGTGCGGGGTGCGCAGCAGGTGCTCGGCGATCAGCGCCGCGTTGTGGTCGTTGATGTCGAGGGCGAGGCAGGAGGCGTACAGGGGACGGTAGTTGACCCGTACGTACTCGTGGAGGAAGGCGAGCGACAGCCGCTGCTCGGCGGCGGAGGAACGGAACTCGCGCTGGCCGGTGGCGGTGACGGCCGCGTTGACGAAGAGCAGCACGTCCTCGGCGGCGACGAGATCGGTGATCGTCTCCGACATGGTTCCCCCCGGAGTCGGATGTACGGAGGCCGGCCGGGGAATGGGGGCACGAACAGCGAAAACGTTGCTTCAAAGGCAGGTCCCGGAAGTCGCACCGGAGTCCCGCGGCCGGCGGGGCCAAGGTAACACCGGGGGAGGGACGGGCCGTACGGGATTTCGCCCTGGGACGGTGCCGTGCGCGCCGCGGCACCGTCGGGGTGGGGGACCCCGGTCAGCCCACGCGCTCGATGCGGGCCTTGCGGATCAGGAACTTGCCGGGCTCGCGGACCTGCTCGAAGGCCGCGTTGTTGAGCAGCACGCAGCTGCCGGACACGGAGGTGACCTCCACGGTCGTCGACTTGGTGTTGTCCAGGTTGGTGACCTTCAGCTTGGTGCCCAGCGGGAACTGGTTGCTGGACGCGGCGGGCGCCCCGGCCTCGCCGGACAGGGTGACGGTGGACCCCGCGCAGACGACGTCGCCGCCGGCGGCGGGGGGTTGGGCCTGGGCGGGCGGCTCGGCCTGGGCGGGCGGCTCCTCCGCCGGGGGCTGGGCGGCGGGCGGTTGCGCGGCCGGGGGCTGTGCGGCCGGGGGCTGGGCGCCCGTGACCTCGCAGCCCGAGGCCGCCTGCTTGCGCCGGATCTCGGCGATCACCGCCTCCCGGTTGACGATCCGGGCCTGGGACAGGGCGTCGGGGTTGGCCCGCTGGTCGGCGATGAACCTCTCGTTGTTGGCGAGCGCGCCGGCCAGTCCGTCGCAGGCGACCGACGCCTGGCTGGTCCCGGTCATCACCACCGCCGTCCCGCCGACCAGCGCGGCCGCACCGGCCAGCAGCGCGACCTTCTTCTTCCGGCTGAGCGTCCTCTTGCGTGACACGTCGGGCTCCTCTCGGTTCCGTGTGCCGTTACGTACGAGTAGCCCACCGCTTCTGCTCAACCGGAGCCGCAGTCACTTCCGTTGCCCGTCGCCGGCCTAGCGTCCCAGCGCGTCCCGGACCGCCTCCTCCGACCGCGCCACCACGGCCGTGCCGTCGTCCGCGGTGATGATGGGGCGCTGGATCAGCTTCGGGTGTGCCGACAGCGCCGCGATCCAGCGGTCGCGGTCCGCCGCGTCCCGGCCCCACTCCTTCAGCCCGAGCTCCTTGGCGTCGGCCTCCTGGGTGCGGGTGATGTCCCAGGGCTCCAGGCCGAGCCGGTCGAGGACCGCCCGGATCTCGTCCTCCGTCGGCACCTCCTCCAGGTAGCGGCGCACGGTGTACTCGGCGCCCTCCGCGTCCAGCAGACTGATCGCGCTGCGGCACTTCGAACAGGCGGGATTGATCCAGATCTCCATGCCCGCAACGGTACCCCCGGCGCCCCCTCGAATGCGCCCTCAAAGCCCGTCTGGCCAGGGACGATTGTCAGTGGGGGGCACTAAAATGGAGGCATAAGCGAGGGTCCCGGGGAGGGCCCCCGCCCCCCTGCGCCAGGAGGTCGCCGCATGGCTGTCGCCACCCGTACGACGCTGCCCCTCGAAGCCTGGAAGCCCCTCACGAAGAAGCCGCTCCCGGCGGGTCTGCCCCGCGAGTGGTACATCACCCACAACCGCCGCCTCAAGGCCATGCGCCTCACGATCGCGCTGATGGACTCGGGCGTCTACGCGCCCTCCCAGGCGGACGACGCCACGATACGCACCACCGCCGACCGCATCGGCATGCACGCCCCGTCCGGCATCACCTGCCGCATGGTCCGCACACTCCTGCGCCGCTGAGCGACGGGTGCGCTCCGTACCGGGCAGGCCCGGTACGGAGCGCACCCCGCGCCATCCCTGCTACCAGGCCACCGGCAGCCGTTCCGGCAGCCGCTTCATGAAGTTGGTGCGCCACACCAACTGCTCCACCGGCACCGCCAGCCGCAGCCCCGGCAGCCGTTCGAGGACGGTCTCCAGGGCGAGTTCCGCGTGCCGCTTGCCCAGCGCGGTCGCCGGGCAGTAGTGCCGGCCGCCGCCGAAGGACAGATGGTCCGCGGCGTTCTCCCGCTCCGGCCGGAACGCCAACGGGTCGGAGAAGTGCGCCGGATCGTGGTTCGCCGCCTCGACGAGGACGAGCACCAGCTCACCGGCCCGTACGTCGACCCCGCCCAGCGTCACGTCCTCCGTCGCCAGCCGCGGCAGCCCGTCGCCGATCGACAGGTTGACCCGCAGCAGCTCGTCCATCGCCCCCGCGACGCCACGCCCGCCGCCCCCGGCGGTCAGCGCCTCCCGCACGTCCTCCCGGGTCAGCACCGACACCAGCGCCATCGTCAGGAAGCCGGCGGTGGAGATCACCCCCGCGCCGAACAGCGTCACGCCGACCGTCGCCAGCATCTCGTCCGTCAGATGCGCGTAGTCCGGGTCGTCCCGCAGCGCCGCGAGCTCCGCCATCAGCCCGCCGGTCGCCGGATCGTCCAGCCGCTCGGTCATATAGGCGATGTCCCGGTCCCAGTGCAGCCCGGCCGCCTCGATCGCGCGCGGCGCGTTCATGAACGCCACGTCCAGGCTGCGCAGCAGCCGCGGCCCGTCCTCCTCCGGGATGCCGAGCATCCGGCAGTGCAGCCCCGACGAGTACGGATCGGCGAACCCGCTCCGCAGATCCCCGGGCGCTCCCTCGGCGACCAGCACGTCGAGCAGCTGCCCGGCCCGCTCCCGCAGCCACTCCTCCAGGCCGGGCGCCTTCGGGTTGATGGCCTTCATGACGGCCTTGCGCAGCCCGGCGCCGGTGATGTTGCCCATGTTGTTCACCACGTGCGGCGGGATCGTCAGCGCGTACTGGCGCGGCGCCCCCGGTGCCGAGGTGTCCTTCAGGCTGAACCGCGGGTCCTCGAGGACCCGCCGGCACAGCTCGTACGACGAGACCAGCCAGGCCTCCGCCCCCGCGATCGTCCGCACCTTCCGCACCGGCTCGGCGCGCAGCGCGTCGAGCTCGGCGGGCAGCCGGGTCCCGTTCCAGTCGAAGGGGAACGCGGGCAGGGTCTCGACAGCGACGCTCATCGCGCGTCTCCTTCGTTCGTACCGACGGGCGTGAGAATGCCGTGCCCCTGGTTGCGCGAGGCCCGCAGGCCCGCCCCCCGGCCGTAGAGCAGATCGGCCAACGGCAGCGCCTGGTGATAGCAGTTGAGCGAGGACGGCACCCCGAGGATCGCGGGGGTGTCCAGGAACAGCGGCACCTCGGCGCAGATGTACGCCCGGCACACCTCCCGCTGCCGCTCGTCGGTCTCCTGCCCCGGCGCCAGCTTCCCGGCCAGGAAGATCCCGGTCAGCGCGTCGCAGGTCTCCCGCACCACGGGATCGGCGTCGACCGCCGCCAGAACCTCCCGGTGCAGCTCCCGGTACGCCGGGACGTCGCCGAACTCCGACATCCCCCGCGCCCGGACCCGTACCCCCGTCGGATCGGCCTCCTCGGCGGCCGCCGAGACCTTCGCCCGTACCCCCCGCAGATTCTTGACGGCCTTCCGCCGTGCCTCGTCGGCCCCGTACCCCAACGCCTCGTACATGTCCGCGACATGCAGATCGGTGTAGACGAGATCGACCTGATCGAAGTGATCCAACCCCCAGCGCGTCAGCTCGCGCAGTCGCTGGGCCGTGAAATAGCTGTTCCCCGGTGAGACGCCTATGACCACGTGTGCGCCTTCGTCGGCGATGACACGGCAGTGGTCGGTGTAAGGCTGGAGTCTGAGCGTCTCGGCAGGGGCGAAAGCCGCCTGAGTCACGTGCGAATCTTCCCCATCGCGCCACTAGTCCCAGCGGAGCCCAGTGCTCCGGGTGTGGCGGCAGCGACGACGTCACGCTATCGATCAGTTGCAGAGCGTGAAACGCCTACTCGTAGGTACGTCCGAAAGTTTTCCGTCTGTTCCTCAGATCATGGCCGGAAAGCATCGGATGTCCCGTCATGCAGCGGCTGTTCGCTCCAGATGACCTTGCCGCGCGTCGTGTAGCGCGTGCCCCACCGCTGTGCGCACTGTGCGACCAGGAACAGCCCCCGCCCGCCCTCGTCGGTGGTCTCGGCCCGGCGCAGGCGCGGGGAGGTGTTGGAGCCGTCGAACACCTCGCAGGTCAGGACGCGGTCGCACAACAGCCGCACCCGCACCGGCGGCGCCCCGTATCGGATGGCGTTGGTGACCAGCTCACTGAGGATCAGCTCCGTCGTGAACCCGATCTCCTCCAGGCCCCACTCCCGCAACCGGGCCCCGGCCTCGCCCCGTACCGGAGCGACCGCCGAGGGATCGGAGGACACCTCCCACTCCGCCACCTTCGAGGGAGACAGCAGCCGGGTCCGCGCCACCAGCAGGGCGACATCGTCGGACGGGTGCGCGGGCTGCGTCACCTCGATCACCGCCTGGCAGATCTCGTCCGGAGTGCGTTCCGCCGCCGCCCGCAGCGCCTCGCTCAGCAGGGCCAGGCCGGTGCCGACGTCCTTGTCCCGGTTCTCCACCAGCCCGTCGGTGAACAGCACCAGCCGGGAGCCCTCGGGCAGGCTCAGCCGGGCGGTCTCGAAGGGATGGCCGCCCACGCCGAGCGGCGGCGAGGCCGGCACCTCCGGGTACGCGATCGTCCCGTCCGGGTAGAGCACCGCCGGCCCCGGGTGTCCGGCCCGGGCCATCGTGCACAGTCCCGTCACGGAGTCGTAGACCGCGTACAGACAACTCGCCCCCGTGACGCCCTCGCCCTCCTCGCCCTCCTCGCCCTCCGGGCCCGCGCCGGCGCTTTCGCTCTCCTCGCTGTCGATGCGGGTGACCAGGTCGTCCAGGTGCGCCAGCAGCTCGTCGGGCGGCAGGTCCAGGGCGGAGAAGTTGTGCACGGCAGTGCGCAGCCGGCCCATCGTCGCCGCCGCGTGCAGGCCGTGACCGACCACGTCGCCGACCACCAGTGCCACCCGGGCGCCGGGCAGGGGGATGACGTCGAACCAGTCGCCGCCCACGCCGGCCTCCGCCGGGAGATACCGCCAGGCGACCTCCAGGGCATCCAGCTCCGGCAGCCCGCGGGGCAGCAGGCTGCGCTGCAGCGTCACCGCCGTCGCATGTTCCCGGGTGAAGCGGCGGGCGTTCTCGACGGCCAGCGCCGCCCGTGCCGCCAGTTCCTCCGCGAAGAACAGATCCTCCTCCTCGAACGCCGGCGAGTCCCCTCCCCGGAAGAGACTGACCATCCCCAGCAGCACGCCCCGCGCCTGCAACGGCACCGTCACCAGCGAGTGCACCCCGTGGCCGAGGACTTCCCGGGTCCGCTCCGGGTCCTGCTCCTGCCACTCCCGCGCCCGCCGCAGATCGCCCGCCAGGACCGCCCGGCCTTGCGTCAGCGCCCGCATCTGCGGAGTCGCGGGCAGAAAGGTGACCGGTTCCCCGACCGGGTACAGCGGTAGATCCTCCGGCATCCCGCTGACGGCCGTACGGCGCATCCGCCGCCCCGTCTCCCGCGCCGGCTCCTGACCCCGCACCACCACGTCCAGCAGATCCACGACGGCGATGTCGGCGAAGCGCGGCACGGCCACCTCCGCCAGCTCCTCCGCCGTCCGCACCACATCCAGCGTCGTTCCGACCCGCAGCCCCGCGTCGTACAGCAGCTTCAGCCGTTCCCTGGCCACTTCGGCCCGGCCGGTGACCGCCGCCAGCTCCGTGGTGTCCCGCAGGGTCACCACCCAGCCGGGCTGACCCCCGTACGGAGCGGTGGGCCGGGTGTTCACCGCCAGCAGCCGGTCTCCGGCCAGATGCACCGTGTCGGTGACCGGTTCGGCCGAGGTCAGCAGCCGCGCGGTCTCGCCGTCGAGACCCAGCTCCTCCACCTGGCGCTGCTCCGCGTCCGGCGGCAGGTCGAGGAGCCGCTGCGCCTCGTCGTTGGCCAGTACGATCCGTCCGTCGGCGCGGATGATCACCACGCCCTCCCGCACGGCGTGCAGCACGGCGTCGTGGTGCTCGTACATCCGGGTCATGTCGGCCGGGGCGAGGCCGTGCGTCTGCCTCCCCAGCCGCCTGGTCACCAGGACCGTCCCGGTCGTGGACAGCACGAGCGCCGCCATACCGGCGCCCAGGATGATCGGGAGTTGCTGCTCGACCTGGTCGCCGGCGTTCTCCACGGTGATCCCGGCGGACACCAGGCCGACCACTGCACCGCTCGCGTCCTTCACCGGGGCCACCGCCTGGACGGCCGCGCCCTCACCGCCCCCGGGCAGCGGCGGCCCGCCGGCCCGCTCGACGATGGTCCGCCCTTCCAGCGCGGGGGCGATGGTCCCGACGAACTTCTCCCCGATGAAGCGGGGATCGGGGTACGTGTAGCGGGTTCCCTCCCGGTCCATGACGACGATGAAGTCCACGCCCGACTGCTTCCGGGCCGCTTCGGCGCGCGGCTGCAGGATTGCCGTGGGGTCGTCGCCCTTCAGGGCCAGGGCTGTGCCGGGGGCGTTCGCGAACGTCTCGGCCGCCGTCACCGATCGGCGTTCCGCCTCCTGCGTGCCTTCGCGAGCCGCCTGGACCGCCAGCGCCACCACCCCGGCCGCGACCAGCAGCACCACGATCACGATCTGCAGCGCGAACACCTGCCCGGCCGCGGTGCGGACGTTCAGCACGACGCGCAGGGCGCGACCGAGTCCGGAAAGTCCCTTCATGTGCCCGTTCTAGCACTACCTCCCGCTTCTCCGGCGCTGCGGCCTAAGGGGCGGCGCAAAAGCAGGACCCGCGAAAGCCGCTCAGCGGCTCTCGCGGGTCCTCGCCCGTCTCCGGGGTTCCCCGCAGGGTCACCCCGGACATGATCTTTAGAGGTCGAAGTACAGCTCGAACTCGTGCGGGTGCGGGCGGAGCTGGATCGGGGCGATCTCGTTGGTGCGCTTGTAGTCGATCCAGGTCTCGATCAGGTCGGACGTGAAGACGCCGCCGGCCTGCAGGTACTCGTTGTCGTCCTCCAGGGCGCGCAGGACGGCCTCGAGGTTGGTCGGGACCTGGGCGACGCCCGCGTGCTCCTCGGGGGCCAGCTCGTAGAGGTCCTTGTCGATCGGCTCGGCCGGCTCGATCTTGTTCTTGACGCCGTCGAGGCCCGCGAGCAGCAGCGCCGAGAAGGCGAGGTACGGGTTCGACGACGGGTCCGGGGCGCGGAACTCGACGCGCTTGGCCTTCGCGTTGGAGCCCGTGATCGGGATGCGCATGGCCGCGGAGCGGTTGCGCTGCGAGTAGACCAGGTTGACCGGGGCCTCGAAGCCGGGCACCAGGCGGTGGTAGGAGTTCACCGTCGGGTTGGTGAAGGCCAGCAGCGACGGGGCGTGCTTCAGGATGCCGCCGATGTAGTAGCGGGCGGTGTCCGAGAGGCCCGCGTAGCCGGTCTCGTCGTAGAAGAGCGGCTCGCCGCCCGCCCACAGCGACTGGTGGACGTGCATGCCCGAGCCGTTGTCGCCGAAGATCGGCTTCGGCATGAAGGTCGCGGTCTTGCCGTTGCGCCAGGCGACGTTCTTCACGATGTACTTGAAGAGCATCAGGTCGTCGGCCGCGGCGAGCAGCGTGTTGAACTTGTAGTTGATCTCGGCCTGGCCGGCGGTGCCGACCTCGTGGTGCTGGCGCTCGACCTGGAGGCCGACGTTCTCCAGCTCCAGGGAGATCTCCGCGCGCAGGTCGGCGAAGTGGTCGACCGGCGGGGCCGGGAAGTAGCCGCCCTTGTAGCGGACCTTGTAGCCCCGGTTGTCCTCCTCCTTGCCGGTGTTCCAGGCGCCGGCCTCGGAGTCGATGTGGTAGAAGCCCTGGTTCGCCGAGGTCTCGAAGCGGACCGAGTCGAAGACGTAGAACTCCGCCTCCGGGCCGAAGAACGCGGTGTCCGCGATGCCGGTGGACGCGAGGTAGGCCTCGGCCTTCTTGGCGATGTTGCGCGGGTCGCGGCTGTACTGCTCGCCCGTGATCGGGTCGTGGATGAAGAAGTTGATGTTCAGCGTCTTGTCGCGGCGGAACGGGTCCAGGCGGGCCGTCGACAGGTCGGCGCGCAGGGCCATGTCCGACTCGTGGATCGCCTGGAAGCCGCGGATCGACGAACCGTCGAACGCCAGCTCCTCGGACGGGTCGAACGCCGTCGCCGGGATCGTGAAGTGCTGCATCACGCCCGGGAGGTCGCAGAAGCGGACGTCGACCATCTTGACGTCGTTGTCCTTGATGAACTTCTGGACTTCGTCGGCGTTCTGGAACCCGTGCTTCTCGGACATCCAACTCCTCCTACTCCCGGCCCGGGGAGGGGCGGGGTTGCAGCTCGGTCGTGGGGCCAGTGCGGTGGCACACGCTGGACACGACCATAGGCAGGCGGCATTTCTCAAGCATGACCCATTTGTTTCGCCCAAGTTAACCGGACCGGGGGCGGCCGCGCCCGGCGAGCACGGTCGGCACCCGGGCGGAAGTGATCGAAAACGGGCGCAGTACCGTGGTCGGGTGGACAACAGGCAAGCACTCGGATCATGGCTCTCCGGCCCGCGCGCGGCGGCCGAGGCAGCAGGCGTCGACTTCGGTTACCGGGGCGAGCAGCTCGGCCTGCCGGAGGAGGGGCCCGGCTCCATCGCCCGTCCCGGGCGCCGCATCGGCGCACTCGCCGTCGACTGGGGGCTGTGCCTCTTGATCGCATACGGCCTGGTCGCGGACAGTTATAACGAGGCGGCCCAGATCTGGGCCCCGGTCATCCTCTTCGGGCTGATCGTCCTCACGGTCGGCACGCTGGGCTTCACCCCCGGCAAGCGTCTCTTCGGCCTGCGGGTGATCGCCCTCGACACCGGACGCGCCAACCCGCTGCGCGCGCTGCTGCGCACGGTCCTGCTGTTCCTCGCGGCCCCGGCGCTGATCTGGGACCGCGACGGCCGGGGGCTGCACGACCGGCTGGCCCGCACGGTCGAGGTCCGCATCTGACGCTCCACCCCGTACGCCCCCCCGTACGCACGAGAAGGGCGCCCCGGCCATCCGGCCCGGGGCGCCCTTCTCCGTCGTACGGTGCGCGTCAGCGCATCTTGCCGCCGCCGCGCGGCATCTTCATGCCCTTGGGCATCGGGCCCTTGGGCAGCGGCATGTTGCTCATCAGGTCGCCCATCGCCCGCAGCCGGTCGTTGGCCGCGGTGACCTGGGGGCCGGTGAGCACCCGCGGGTACTTGAGCATGGTGGTGCGCAGCTTGCCCAGCGGGATCTGGCCCTCGTCGTTGCCGACGATGATGTCGCGGACGGGGACGTCCACGAGCACCCGGGCCATCTTCTTCTTCTCGGCCGCGAGCAGCGGCTTCACCCGGTTCGGGTTGCCCTCCGCGACCAGCACGATGCCCGCGCGGCCGACCGCGCGGTGCACGACGTCCTGGCTGCGGTTCATCGCGACCGCCGGGGTGGTGGTCCACTGCCGGCCGATGTTCTGCAGCACCGCGGCCGCCGCGCCCGGCTGGCCCTCCATCTGCCCGAAGGCCGCCTTCTCGGCACGCCGGCCGAAGACGATCGCCATCGCCAGCAGCGCCAGGATGAAGCCCAGGATCCCGAGATAGACCGGATGCCCGATCGCGAAGCCGATCCCGAGGAGGACACCGAGAACGACGATGCCCACACCCGCGACGACGAGACCGACCTTGGGATCGGCCTTCCTGGTCATCTTGTACGTCAGAACGATCTGCTTGAGTCGCCCGGGGTTCTCAGCGGCACCAGCGGTGTTCGTGTTTGCCTTCCTCGCCATGTCCTGAAGTTTACGTGGCGCTGGAAGCGCGACCCGCCACCGCCTCCATCACGTGCTGGGCCTCGACCCGGTCCTTGGCCCTGCGGCGGTCCTCCAGGACGGAGGTCCAGGCGTTCCGGCGGGCGGTGCGCTGGCCGCCGCGGAGCAGTACGGCCTCCACGGCGCGCAGGGCGTCGGTCAGGGACGGGAACGCTGTGGCACGGACATGTGTCGCGGCCTGCATGACGGGGTCCTCCCTCAAGAGCGGCTGAGGTGGGGGGCGGCGGTGACGGCGGTGAGTGATGCCAGGCTCACAGATTGGTGTTACCAGCGTGTGAGCCGATGGTCAAACACTGGTGAAACGTTGATGCCGCCGTCCGTACCAGCCCGCGGAACGCGGACGCGGCCCGCACCCCGCTCCGACCTGCGGAGGGTGTACGGGCCGCGTCGCCACAGTCATTACCCGTCAGTAACAGCTTGTGAGTGGATTCACACGACCTCGGGGAGGACCGTCGCCCCACGGCGCTCCATGGCCTGCTGGTACAGCCGGCCGGCGCGGTAGGAGCTGCGGACCAGCGGGCCCGACATGACGCCGGAGAAGCCGATCTCGTCGGCCTCGTCCTTCAGCTCCACGAACTCCTGCGGCTTCACCCAGCGCTCCACGGGGTGGTGCCGGACGGACGGACGCAGGTACTGCGTGATGGTGATCAGCTCGCAGCCGGCGTCGTGCAGCTGGCGCAGCGCCTCGCTGATCTCCTCGCGGGTCTCGCCCATGCCGAGGATCAGGTTCGATTTCGTGACCAGACCGTAGTCACGGGCCTTGGTGATGACCTCCAGCGAACGCTCGTACCGGAAGCCGGGGCGGATCCGCTTGAAGATCCGCGGCACGGTCTCGACGTTGTGCGCGAAGACCTCGGGACGGGAGGCGAAGACCTCGTCCAGGAGCTCCGGCACCGCGTTGAAGTCGGGGGCCAGCAGCTCGACCTTGGTCCGGCCGGCCGCGCGCTCCGCGGTCTGCTGGTGGATCTGGCGGACGGTCTCCGCGTACAGCCAGGCGCCGCCGTCCTCCAGGTCGTCGCGGGCGACGCCGGTGATGGTGGCGTAGTTCAGGTCCATCGTGACGACGGACTCGCCGACGCGGCGGGGCTCGTCACGGTCCAGCGCCTCGGGCTTGCCGGTGTCGATCTGGCAGAAGTCACAGCGCCGGGTGCACTGGTCGCCGCCGATGAGGAAGGTGGCCTCGCGGTCCTCCCAGCATTCGAAGATGTTCGGACAGCCGGCTTCCTGGCAGACCGTGTGCAGGCCCTCGCTCTTCACGAGGTTCTGCATCTTGGTGTACTCGGGGCCCATTTTCGCCCGGGTCTTGATCCACTCGGGCTTGCGCTCGATGGGGGTCTGGCTGTTGCGGACCTCCAGGCGCAGCATCTTGCGTCCGTCGGGTGCGACTGCGGACACATCGGCTCCCTGTAGCTTCGATTCTTCGGTGCACTTAACAGTACGCCCGTTATTTCGTATGTCTTGCTTCGTGTGCCTACCTGTGGCCAACCTGTGGCCAAGGCCCGGCATTCCTCGGGCCGGGAACTCAGGCCGAGGCGGGTTCGGGTTCGATCTCGCGCGGCTTGAGGTCCGCGTTCTCCAGCACGTCCCGCAGGTGCCTCTCCAGCACCGGCAGCACCTCGTCGATCGTGATGTCACGGCCGAGCTCGTTCGCCAGCGAGGCCACTCCGGCGTCCCGGATGCCGCACGGGATGATCCGGTCGAACCAGGTGTTGTCCGGGTTCACGTTCAGCGCGAAGCCGTGCATCGTGACGCCCTTGGCGACGCGGATGCCGATGGCCGCCAGCTTGCGGTCCTCGCGGCGCTGCCCGGCGTTGGAGGGGGC
Source organism: Streptomyces solicamelliae (assembly GCF_045348655.1). Classification (NCBI taxonomy): domain Bacteria; kingdom Bacillati; phylum Actinomycetota; class Actinomycetes; order Kitasatosporales; family Streptomycetaceae; genus Streptomyces; species Streptomyces solicamelliae. The sequence goes on along the minus strand of NZ_CP160404.1, from coordinate 1,884,165 downwards.
GTACTCCGGGCCGTTCATCCGCGGGTCGAACTCGTCGTCCGTCAGCCGCGGGTCGAAGTCCAGCGACAGCCCGCCGATCGACGGGCGCTGCTCGACCGGGTCGCCGAGGACCCAGACCCCGCTGCGGCCCTCGACCCGGCTCGTCTCCAGCCCGAAGTCGGCGGCCGTACGGATCAGCGCCTCCTCCAGGCGGCGGACGTGCGCGACCACGTCGACCGGGCGCGGCAGCTTCATGATCGGGTAGCCGACCAGCTGGCCCGGACCGTGCCAGGTGATCTTCCCGCCGCGGTCCACGTCCACGACCGGGGTGCCGTCCAGCGGGCGCTCGCTGTCCGCGGTGCGCCGCCCCGCCGTGTAGACGGGCGGGTGCTCCAGGAGCAGACAGGTGTCCGGGATCTCGTCGGCGAACCGGGCGGCGTGGACCCTGCGCTGCTCGTCCCACGCCGTCGTGTACTCGACGGCCTCCTCGCCGAAGCCCATCCGGACGAATCGCAGCTCACTCACGGCCAAGCCTCCTCATCGGGTGCCGGGGTCCCGGGGATCGGCCCGGGGCCGCGCGGCACCACGTGTCATACGCGCCCATGCCACTGTACGGCGGTCGCGCGCAACCCCGTCCGGCGGCCCGTGACCGCCCCCGCGGCCGCTCCTCCGGGCGACCCGCGTAAAGGCGGGTCGTAAATGCCCTCCGGGAATCCTCACACGATCGGATGAATGTGGGGCGAAGCTGGCGGCCCGGGCGGTACGGGCCGCTACATTCGCGCCGTTCCATGAGGGCTGCCACCCGCGCCCGGAAGGCAGGAGACCGCACAGCTGATGACGGAACGACCCCCGCAGCGCATCCCGAACCGCCAGCTCGCCGCCCTGATCGCCGAGGCGGGCTTCTCCAACGCGGGGCTGGCCAGAAGGGTCGACCAGCTCGGCCTGGAGCACGGCCTCGACCTGCGGTACGACAAGACCTCCGTGACGCGCTGGCTCCGCGGCCAGCAGCCGCGCGGCACCACGCCCGCGCTGATCGCCGAGGTCTTCACCCGGCGGCTCGGCCGCCGCCTCTCCGCGCAGGACCTCGGCCTCGACGCCTGCGCGCCGGTGTACGCCGGGCTCGAGTTCGCGGCCACCCCCGACGAGGCCGTCGACATCGTCAGCGGCCTGTGGCGCAAGGACTCCGGAAGTCACGCCGAACTCCGCAAGATCGCCTTCACCCCGGCCGGGCTCGTCGTGCCCAGCCGCGACTGGCTGATCGGCCGGGCCGACGAGCGGGTCGGCCGAGGCGAGCCCGTCCCCGTCCCCGTCCCGCAGCCCGGCCCCGCCGGCGTCCGCGTGCCGCCGCAGAGCCGGTCCTCGGTGCCCCGCCAGCGCGGCACCGACCGCGGCCCCGGCCAGCGGGTCTCCGCCGGCGACATCGCGGCGCTGCGGTCCGTCGGCGAGCTGTTCCGCACCCTCGACCACGCCTACGGCGGCGGCCACGCCCGCCAGGCCCTGGTCCGCTACCTGGAGCACGAGGCGGAGCCGATGCTGCGCGGCACCTACGGCGAGGCCGTCGGCCGCCGGCTGTTCGCGGCAGCCGCCGACCTGACCCGGCTGGCCGGCTGGACCTCGTACGACATCGCGGCGCACGGCCTCGCCCAGCGGTACTTCGTGCAGGCGCTGCGGCTCTCCCAGGCCGCCGGCGACCGCGGCTACGGCTCGTACGTGCTGATCACCATGAGCCGGCAGGCCGTCTACCTCGGCCACGGCCGCGAGGCCGTACAGCTCGCCCGCGTCGCCCAGCAGGGCGTCGGCAGCGCCGTGCCGCCCGTGGTCCAGGCGATGCTGCACGCGGTCGAGGCCCGCGGGCACGGCGTCCTCGGCGAGGTACGGGCCTGCAGTGCCGCCCTCGCCCGCGCCGAGCGGTCCCTGGAGACGGCCCGGCCCGGCGACGAGGTGCCCTACTGGGCGCGCTCCTTCGACGAGGCGCAGCTCGCCGACGAGTCCGGCCACTGCCACCGCGACCTGCAGCAGTACCGGGCCGCGGCTCAGCACGCCGAGCGCTCGCTGCAGCTGCGCGCCCCCGGGTACGCCCGCAGCCGGCTGTTCTGCCGCATCGTCCTCGCCTCCGCCCGGCTCGGCCTCGGCGAGCTCGACCAGGCGTGCGCGCTGGGCGCGGAGGCGGCTCAGCAGGCCGCCGAGATGCGCTCGGCGCGCGCCCTGGAGTACGTACGCGACTTCGAACGCCGCCTCGAGCCGTACCGTGACGCGGCCCCGGTACGGACGTACCGGGACCGTGTCGCAGCGCTCGGCTAGGGGGCCTGTCCGCCGGACAGGCCCTAGGCCGCCAGAGGGGCCTCCTCCCGCGCCGGCTCGGTCTCCCGGAGGCCGAAGTCGGCGAGCAGGGCGCGGGACGCGCGGCGGGCGGAGGCCAGGGCGGCCTGCGGGGTGCCCGTGGTGCGGTGGTCGCCGCAGACGTACAGGCCGGACAGGATCCGCACGGTGCGCTGCGGGTCGTGCGGCGGCGGCATCGCCGGGATCGCCTCCGGGTCGTGGTGCAGGCCGAGCAGCTCCCAGTCGTCCGTCGAGCAGGAGTACAGCGTCGCCAGGTGCTTGCGGACCCGGCGCTCCACGTCGTCCGGTGGCGGGCCGAGCACCGTCGAGCTGACCAGGACCCGGCCGGCCGGGGCGCGCGAGGGATCCACCGCGCTCATCACGGCGGTGTGCGCGACCGGGCCGTCCGGGTCGGACGCCAGGAGCAGCGCCGGCTCCGCGAACGGCGGCGGCACGGGCGTGGTGTGGTGCAGCACCGTGACCGTGCGGAAGTCCGGCACCCGCAGCCCGGGCAGCAGCTCCGCCGCGGCCCGGCCGCCGGTGGCGAGGACGACCGCCCGGCAGCGGAACACCCCGTGCCCGGCGGTGGCGACCCGGCTGATCGACACACCGGTGACCCGTACGCCGGTCAGCACCGTGCCCGGCGGCAGCGCGGCCTCGAGCAGCGAGGGCACCGTCACCGCACCGCCCTCCGGTACGCACAACCCGCCCCGGGCGAAGGCCCGCAGGGCCAGATCGGCGCAGCGGCTGGAGGTGCTGAGGTCCGGGTCGCCGAGCAGCGCGGCGAGCAGCGGCCGCAGGAAGCCCTGCACGGTACGGGCCGGCAGCCGGGCGTTCAGTGCGTCGAGCGCCGTCCGCTCCGGCCGGGCCAGCAGCCGCGGCACGGGCGTGGCCGCGAGCCGGGCGAGGGCCGCGCCGAGGCGGGCCTGGTCCAGCGAGCGGGGGGCGCTCGCGAGGGCGCGCGCGACGGTGAGCGCGCCCCCTACGCCCCAGAGCCCGTGTCCGGACCCCTTCCCCCAACGGCCGTGGTACGTCCCCACGTGCGGCGGCTCCACGGTCCTGACGAGCCGTCCGTCGTGGTGGACCAGCACCCCGGACGAGAACGGACGCAGCCTCAGACCGGCCAGGCCCGGCGTGCCGAGCAGCTCGGGCGCGGACGCCCCGAGCAACTGCCCCACCCGGTCGAGACGGAAGCCGTCCACGACCTCGGTGTCCATCCGTCCGCCCGTCCGGGCCGAGGCCTCCAGGACGGTGACGTTCAGTCCTGCGGCGGTGAGCCGGTGGGCCACGGACAGCCCCGCTATCCCGGCTCCGACGACGACGACGTCCGTGTGGCGTGCGCTACTGAGCACGTGCCCCTCCCCAGGTCGGCGCGACTGGTGGGAGGCTCATGCCCCCAACAGACCGACGGAATGCCCGAGTTCGGATCGATCCCGGGGATCGAGCCTAGGAGCGGCACCACACCGGCGACCCCCAAGCGTCCGGAAAACCCGGAGCACGGGGGTCGCACGGACCTCCCCTAGGCGGCGCGGATCGACTCGTCGATCGTCGGGAAGGCGAAGTCGAAGCCCGAGTCCAGGAGGCGGGAGGGCAGCACGCGCTGGCTGCCGAGGACGTCGGCGGCGAAGTCGCCGAGGGCGAGACGGAGCGCGGCCGCCGGGACCGGGAAGGGGGTGGGACGGCGCAGCACGCGGCCCATCGCTGCGGTGACCTCGCGGTTGGTCACCGGCTCGGGCGCCGTGAGGTTGAACGGCCCGGACAGGCCCTCGGTGTCGAGGAGATGGCGCAGCGCGGCGATCTCGTCGTGCAGCGCGATGAAGCTCCAGTACTGGTGACCGTCGCCCATCCGCCCGCCGAGCCCGGCCCTGAAGATCGGGAACAGCCGCCCCCAGGCCCCGCCCCGGCGCGCCACCACCAGGCCGGTGCGGGCGTACGCGACGCGCACCCCGGCCTCCTCCGCCGGCGCCGCGGCGGCCTCCCACTCCACGCACACCGACGGCAGGAAACCCTCGCCCGCCGGCGCGCTCTCGTCCACCGCGCGCGAGCCGGTGTCGCCGTAGTAGCCGAGCGCCGTGCCGCAGACCAGGACCCGCGGCGGCTCCGCCAGCGAGGCCACGGCCTGCGCGATCGCCCGGGTCCCGAGGACCCGGCTGTCCCGGATCTCCCGCTTGTACGCCTCGGTCCAGCGCCGCTCGCCGACACCCGCCCCGGCGAGGTGCACGACCGCCTCGCAGCCCACCAGGCCGGAGGTGTCCACGTACAGGCGCTTCGGGTCCCACTCGACCTCGTCCGCCGTCCGCGCGGGGCGGCGCACGAGGCGGCACACCTCGTGGCCGTCGGCGCGCAGGGAGCGCACCAGGGCCGTGCCGATGAGTCCGGACGCGCCGGTGACCGCGATACGGGAACGCTGCATGCGACCATCCTGCCCCGCCCGACCCTCGTGGCACAGTTACGGGCATGAACACGCCGCGCATACGGACCGCCCGCCCCGCCGACCAGGACGCCCTCGGCGCACTCGACCGCGCCGTCTGGTCCCCGCTGCACGCCGTGCTCCCCGCCCCACAGCCCCCGTACGACCCGTTCTTCGACTCCACGCACCGGCCCGAGCACTACCTCGTCGCCGAGGGGGAGCAGGGCACGGTCGACGGCTATCTGCGGCTCGTCCGCCCCACCCCGCTCGCCAGCAACGCGCACGTCCGCCAGATCCAGGGCCTCGCCGTGGCCCCGCACGCCCGCGGCCGGGGCGTCGGCCGGGCGCTGCTGCGGGCCGCGTGCGACGAGGCGCGACGCCAGGGCGCGCGCCGGATCACCCTGCGGGTCCTCGGCCACAACGCGCCGGCCCGCGCGCTGTACGAGGCGGAGGGCTTCGCCGTCGAGGGCGTGCTGCGGGACGAGTTCTTCCTGGACGGCGGGTACGTGGACGACGTGTTCATGGGCCGGGCGCTGTAAGGGAGCCGTACTCGGCCCCCTGGAGGAGCCGTACTCCGCCCGCTACGTCAACGGGCCCATCCCGCCCATCAGTTCGCGCAGGCAGCGCACCGCCAGCTCGGCCGGTGCCCCCTTGCCCCGTACCGGCGCGTCCGTCTCTGCCCAGGCCTCCAGGGCCACCCGGATCGCGTCCGTGGCCGCCGCCGCGGCGAGCCGTACCTCCAGCGGGTCCGCGTCGGGGCCTGCGAGCCCGGCCACCACGGCCCGCAGCTTCTCCTCCGACTCCTGGTTGACGCGGTACCAGACCGCGCGCAGCGCCGGGTCCGCCGCGGCGGCCCGCAGCAGTCCGCGCGTGCGGCGCAGGCCCTCCGCCGCCTCCTCGTCCGCCCCGGCGAGCGCCTCCGCGATCGAGCGCTCCAGCGCCGCCGGCACCGTCGCCCCCGGCCCGATCGCGGCGAGCGACTCCCGCCAGCGGTCCGCGCCGACCGCGAGCAGCGGCGCGACCGCGTCCTGCTTGGAGCGGAAGTACCGGTAGAAGGTGCGCAGCGCGACCCCCGCCCGCTGGGCGATGTCCTCGGCCGTCGTGCCGTCAGGACCGCGCTCGGTGAAGAGCTCGGCGGCCGCGCGGGCGATGTCGAGCTGGGTCGCGGCCTTGCGCCGCTCGGTGAGGGAGGGGGAGGGGGGCTTGGTGCTCACCGGACGAAGCCTACGCGCACGCCCGGCCGTGTGCCGGATGGGCACATCATGCACATGTGGCAAAACGTGCCACGTGGGCGTACGGTGTCTTATGTGCCGAGGCGACACCGAGGCACACCGAGACACGACGACTGCGAGAGGTCGGACAGGGACATGAACCGCTACGAAGGCCGCCGCGCGCTGATCACCGGCGGGGGTTCCGGCATCGGCCAGGCCACCGTGCTGCGTCTGCTGGCGGAGGGCGGCACCGTCGTCGCCGCCGACATCAGCGAGGCCGGACTGAAGGACACCGTGGACAAGGCCGGCGACACCGCCGGCCGCCTCACCACGCTCGTCGTCGACATCGCCGACGAGAACTCCGTACGCGCCGGCGTCGCCGCCGCCGTCGAGACCCTCGGCGGCCTGGACGTCCTGGTCAACGCGGCCGGCATCCTGCGCTCCTCGCACACCCACGAGACCCCCCTCGACGCCTTCGAGCAGGTCGTCCGGATCAACCTGACCGGCACCTTCCTCGTCATCCGCGAGGCGATCCCGGCGCTGCTGCGGGGCGACGACGCGGCCGTGGTCAACTTCTCCTCGACCTCGGCGATGTTCGCCCATCCGTACATGGCGGCCTACGCGGCCAGCAAGGGCGGCATCCAGTCGATGACCCACGCGCTCGCCGCCGAGTACGCCAAGCAGGGCATCCGCTTCACCGCCGTCCAGCCCGGATCGATCTCCTCCGGCATGACCGACGGCAGCGGCGCCAGCCGGCAGTCCGCCGGCCCCGGCCTGCCCGAGGACGCCGACATGAGCCTCTTCATGAAGCTCGCCCCCGCGCTCGGCCAGGGCTTCGCCGGGCCGGAGACCGTCGCGGGCGTCGTCGCCATGCTGGCCAGCGCGGACGGCCGGTTCGTCACCGGCACCGAGGTCCGCATCGACGGCGGCACGCACTTCTGAGGCCCCCGTACCGGGACCGTTTCGGGGGACCCGCCCCCTCCTCATCCCCCGAAGCGGTCCCACAGCCGGGGATACCGAGCCGCCAGCTCCCCGTCGTCCGTCACGTCGAACGCCACACCCTCCGGCTCACCCGGCTGCGGCGGGATACCGAGCTCCGGGGCCTCCGTGCCGGTCAGCCGCTCGTACGCCTCGTCCGCCGCGAACCCGACCTCCTCGCCGTCCCCGTCCAGCTCCGCGTCGAAGTCGCCGAGCAACTCCGCGAGCGCGTCCGGATCGTGCACCGCGCCCTCGAACACCTCCCGGCCCTGGGCGATCAGCCAGCAGCGGAAGTAGTCGAACGACTCCTCGCCCGCCCCGTCCATCAGCACCGACGCCGCGCCCCACAGATCCCACCGGTAGGCCCGGTTGTACCGCGCCTCGAAGTGCCGGGCGAAGTCCAGGACGGCATCCGGGTCCAGCTGCAGCAGCCGCTCGGTGAGCAGGTCGGCATGCTCCTCCGGATCGCCCTCCGCCGCGACCCGGGTGGAGTCGATGATCTCCCAGAACTCCGTCTCGTCCATCACGGGAACCAGCATCGGGCCTCGCCCAGGGCGACGCACCCGGAGCGACGGAAATGAAACCGGACAGCAGATGTCTGTATTCACTGTCACCGTCGAGACATGACGACAGACACGAAGCCGCTCGGCGGCAGGATCGCACTGGTCGCCGGTGCCACGCGGGGTGCGGGGCGGGCCATCGCCGTGGAGCTGGGCGCGGCCGGGGCCACCGTGTACGTGACCGGGCGCACGACCCGCGAGAAGGCCAGCGAGGTCGGGCGGACCACCGAGACCATCGAGGAGACGGCCGAGCTCGTCACCGCCGCGGGCGGCGAGGGCGTCGCCGTACCCACCGACCATCTGGAGCCCGACCAGGTCGCGGCGCTCGTCGAGCGGATCGACCGGGAGCAGGGCCGGCTCGACATCCTCGTGAACGACATCTGGGGCGGGGAGCACCTGGTGGTGGCCGGGTTCGGCAAGAAGATCCACGAGATGGCGCTGGCCGACGGGCTGCGGATGCTGGAGCTCGGCGTGAAGAGCCATCTGATCACCAGCGCGGCGGTCGTGCCGCTGCTGATCCGGAACCCGGATTCCCTGCTGGTGGAGGTCACGGACGGCACCGCGGAGTACAACGGCACTCACTACCGCGAGAACATCTTCTACGACCTCGCGAAGACCGCCCCGATCCGGATGGCGTTCGCGCTCTCCCACGACCTGAAGCCCTCCGGCGGCACCGCGGTGTCGGTCACGCCGGGCTGGCTGCGGTCGGAGCAGATGCTGGACCACTTCGGGGTGACCGAGGAGAACTGGCGGGACGCCACCGAGAAGCTCCCGGACTTCGCCGTCGCCGAGTCCCCGGTGTACCTCGGCCGCGGGATCGCCGCCCTCGCGGCGGACCCGGACCGGGCGCGCTGGAACGGGCAGTCGCTGTCCAGCGGGCAACTGGCGAAGGAGTACGGCTTCACCGACGCGGACGGGTCGCGGCCGGACGCGTGGGGCTTCATCGTCGCGAAGGAGACGGACGAGAACGTGTCGGTGGACGACTACCGCTGAGCGCCCCGCGCGCTTGGCCGGTGTGGGTGCGTCGTGGTTGCTCGCGCAGTTCCCCGCGCCCATGACGGGGCGCCTGTGTGGCTGGTCGCGCTCGTGCGGCGGAGCCGCATACGGACGCAGCCCCACGCCCCTGACGGGGCCTATCCGTAGAGCCGCGCCATGTCCCTGGCCGCTGCCGCGAAGCGACGCCGCAGGCTCTCCGGGGTCAGTACCTCCGCATCCGCGCCCAGGGGGAGGAGTTGGGTGAGGGCGACCTCCTCGCTCTCCATTCTCAGCGTCGCCGTCAGACGGCCCCGGGCGTCCCGGTCGGCCGTCGCGAGGGCCTCCTCCGCCGCCGCGCGGTCCGTCACGTACGGGAGGCGGGCGGCGCCGGCCTCCGTCAGGCGGAGGGTCACCTCCGTGCGGAGGATCGAGCGGGTGAAGGCGGCCGCCTGGTCCGACCAGAACGCCGGGAGGTCGAAGTCCGAGGCGCGGGCGAAGGGTTCGCCGGTGACGTCCACCGAGGTGAAGCGGTCCACGCGGTACGTGCGCCACGTCGTGCCGACGCGGGCGCACAGGTACCACACGCCCGCCTTCAGGACCAGGCCGTACGGGTCCAGCTCGCGCGTCACCTCGCCGTCCGGGCGCCGGTAGCGGGCCGTCACCCGGCGGTCGGTCCAGACCGCCTCGGCCAGCGGGGGCAGAAGCTCCGGGGTCTCGGGCTCCTGGTACCAGCCGGGGGCGTCCAGATGGAAGCGCTGGGCCGCCGAGCTGGGCGCGTCCCTCAGGGCCGGCGAGAGCGCGGCCGCCAGCTTCAGGCGAGCCGTCGACGACGCGTCCGCCAGGCCCATGTCGCGCAGCGCGCCCGGCAGTCCGGACAGGAACAGCGCCTCGGCCTCGTCGCGGGCCAGGCCGGTGAGCCGGGTGCGGTAGCCGCCGATCAGCCGGTAGCCGCCGGCCCGGCCCCGGTCCGCATACACCGGAACCCCCGCCTCCGAGAGGGCGAGGGCATCACGGGTGATGGTCCGTTCCGAGACCTCGAGCTCCGTCGCCAGCTCCGCCGCTGTCATCGACGGGCGGGACTGGAGGAGCAGGACCATCTTGATCAGGCGGGCGGCACGCATCCCCCCATGATGCGCGCCGCCACCGACACGGCCGGTCAGAGGCCGTAGCGCTCCCGCGCCTCCTTGACCGCCGAGGCCGGGACCTCGCCGCGGCGGGCGAGCTGGGCCAGGGCCGCGACGACGATGGACTGCGCGTCCACGCCGAAGTGGCGGCGGGCCGCCTCACGGGTGTCCGACAGACCGAAGCCGTCGGCGCCCAGCGAGGACCAGTCCTGCTCGACCCACTGCGCGATCTGGTCCGGGACCTGGCGCATGTAGTCCGAGACGGCGAGGACGGGGGACTCCACGCCCTCCAGCGCGCGCCGGACGTACGGGACGCGCTCCTCGCCGCGCAGCAGCGCCGCGTCGGCCTCCAGCGCGTCGCGCCGCAGCTCGGTCCACGAGGTGGCCGACCACACGTCCGCGCCGACGCCCCACTCCTCGGCGAGCAGCTTCTGGGCCTGCAGGGCCCAGTGGATCGCCGTGCCGGAGCCGAGCAGCTGGATGCGGGCGGCGTTCGCGGGCAGCTCCAGACCGGCGGACTCGGCGGTGTTGAAGCGGTACAGGCCCTTGAGGATGCCCTCGTCGACGCCCGCCGGCTTGGCCGGCTGCGGCATCGGCTCGTTGTAGACCGTGAGGTAGTAGAAGACGTCCTGGTCCTCGCCCGGGGCGGCCTCGCCGTACATCCTGCGCAGACCGTCCTTGACGATGGCCGCGATCTCGTAGGCGAACGCCGGGTCGTACGACAGGGCCGCGGGGTTGGTCGCCGCGATCATCGGCGAGTGGCCGTCGGCGTGCTGCAGGCCCTCACCGGTCAGGGTGGTGCGGCCGGCGGTCGCGCCGACGAGGAAGCCGCGGCCGAGCTGGTCGCCGAGCTGCCACATCTGGTCGGCGGTCCGCTGCCAGCCGAACATCGAGTAGAAGATGTAGAACGGGATCATCGCCTCACCGTGCGTGGAGTACGCGGTGGACGCGGCGATGAAGTCGGCCATCGAACCGGCCTCGGTGATCCCCTCGTTGAGGATCTGGCCGTTCTTGGCCTCCTTGTAGTACATCAGCTGGTCGCGGTCGACCGGCTCGTACGTCTGGCCCTTCGGCGAGTAGATGCCGAGCGACGGGAACAGCGACTCCATACCGAAGGTGCGGGCCTCGTCCGGGACGATCGGGACCCAGCGCTTGCCGGTCTCCTTGTCGCGGACCAGGTCCTTCACCAGGCGCACGAACGCCATCGTCGTGGCGACGTTCTGCGAGCCGGATCCCTTGTCGAAGGAGGCGAAGGTCTTGTCGGCCGGGGCCGGCAGCGGGGCGAGCGCGTGGCTGCGGCGGGCCGGGGCCGGACCGCCGAGGGCCGCGCGGCGCTCCTGCAGGTAGCGGACCTCGGCGGAGTCGGCGCCGGGGTGGCCGTACGGCACGACGCCGTCGGTGAACTGCGCGTCCGAGATCGGCAGGTCGAGCAGGTCCCGCATGTTCTTGAACTCGTCCGTGGACAGCTTCTTCATCTGGTGGTTCGCGTTCTTCGACGCGAAGCCCTCGCCCAGGGTGAAGCCCTTGACGGTCTGCGCCAGGATCACCGTCGGCGCGCCCTTGAACTCCAGGGCGGCCTTGTACGCGGCGTACACCTTGCGCGGCTCGTGACCACCGCGGGAGAGGTGGAAACACTCGAGGATCTTGTCGTCGCTCAGCAGCTGCGCCATCGCGACGAGCGCCGGGTCCTTGCCGAAGAAGTCCTGGCGGATGTAGGCGGCGTCGCGGGTCTGGTACGTCTGGACCTGCGCGTCCGGGACCTCGCGGAGGCGGCGGACCAGGGCGCCGGTGGTGTCGAGCGCGAACAGCTCGTCCCAGGCGTTGCCCCAGAGGGTCTTCACGACGTTCCAGCCGGCGCCGCGGAACTGGGCCTCCAGCTCCTGCACGATCTTGAAGTTGGCGCGGACCGGGCCGTCGAGGCGCTGCAGGTTGCAGTTGATGACGAAGGTCAGGTTGTCCAGACCCTCGCGGGCCGCCAGCGCGAGGGCGGCGGTCGACTCGGGCTCGTCCATCTCGCCGTCGCCGAGGAAGGCCCACACGTGGGAGGCGGAGACGTCCTTGATGGCGCGGTTGGTCAGGTAGCGGTTGAAGCGCGCCTGGTAGATCGCGGAGAGCGGGCCGAGACCCATGGAGACGGTGGGGAACTCCCACAGCCAGGGGAGGCGCCGCGGGTGCGGGTAGGAGGGCAGGCCGTTGCCGCCGGACTCCTGCCGGAAGTTGTCGAGGTGGGCCTCGTTCAGACGGCCGTCGAGGAAGGCGCGGGCGTAGATGCCGGGGGAGGCGTGGCCCTGGATGTACAGCTGGTCGCCGGAGCCGGGAGCGTCCTGGGCCTCCTTCCCCTTGAAGAAGTGATTGAAGCCGGTCTCGTAGAGCCAGGCCGCGGAGGCGAAGGTGGCGATGTGGCCGCCGACGCCGTGCTTGGCGCCGCGGGTGACCATCGCGGCCGCGTTCCAGCGGTTCCAGGCGGTGATCCGGCGCTCCATCTCCTCGTCGCCGTCGATGCCCGGCTCGGCGGAGGTGGGGATGGTGTTGACGTAATCGGTCTCCAGCAGCTTGGGCAGCGCGAGACCGGCGCCCTCGGCGTGCTGGAGGGTACGGCGCATCAGGTAGGCGGCCCGGTGGGGGCCGGCGGCCTTGGTGACGGCGTCCAGGGAGGCCGCCCACTCGGCGGTCTCCTCGGTGTCACGGTCCGGGAGCTGGTCGAGCTCGCTCGGAATCTTGCCTACGGGATCGGTCATGATCGCCGCCTTCCGGACAGGGATTGGGGGTGGAGATGGGGCCTTGTCTGGCAGGACAGGGCGAATGGGCCGGGTGAGGCCCGCCGAAGACTCTAAGCTCTCGATCGATGATCGATCAAAGGGTTGAGAGGAAAACCTCTCCAGATCGAGAAAGTCGGCACAGGGTGCCGCGAAAACGGGCACCGGGTGCCTTGTTTTCGCAGGTGAGGGTCGAGGTGAGTGCGTCCGCGCACGCATGAGCGGGCCCGCCCTGAGGGCAGACCCGCTCGGAGGGGAGACCCGCTCGGAGGGGAGACCCGCTCGACGAAGGCGCGGCGGAGCGCTACGCCCGCGGGGCGCAGCCCAGGACGTGGGCCTTCACCAGAGCGCCGATCTCCGGGTCGCGGCGGCGGAACGCCTCCACGAGGTCCTGGTGCTCCTCCGCGTACGACTTCTGGACCGTGCCCAGCCAGCGGATCGACAGCGCGGTGAAGACCTCGATGCCCAGGCCCTCCCAGGTGTGCAGCAGCACCCCGTTCCCGGCCGCCTTCACCAGCTCCCGGTGGAAGGCCACCGTGTGCCGCACCTGAGCCGTCCCGTCGGCCGTGGCGTCCGCCTCGTACAGCGCCGCCACGTGCGGCTCCAGGGCCGAGCAGTCGGCCGCCAGCCGCTCGGCCGCCAGCTCCGCGGCGATCTGCTCCAGGCCGGCCCGGACCGGGTAGCTCTCCTCCAGGTCGGCCGCGGTGAGGTTCCTGACCCGTACGCCCTTGTTGGGGGCCGACTCGATCAGCCGCAGCGACTCCAGCTCCCGCAGCGCCTCCCGGACCGGGGTCTGGGAGACCTCCAGCTCCGTCGCGATGCGCCGCTCCACGATCCGCTCGCCCGGCTTCCAGCGACCGCTGACGATGCCCTCCACGATGTGCTCGCGGATCTGCTCGCGCAGCGAATGGACGACGGGCATGGTCATGGGGGCAGCTCCTGAAAATAATCCGTGGCCCGAAGGGCCTCCTTGAGGGGCGGTGGTCGGGCGACGGGAGGGCCTTTGACTCTTAGACAATACGGCGGTGTCCCCGTCCGGAAACACATCCGGACGGGGACACCGCAGGTGAGGCTCGTTACGTTGCCCTTACAGGCCGAGGTCCACCTCGAACTCGCCGGCCTCCAGGATCGCCTTGACGGCGGTCAGGTAGCGGGCCGCGTCGGCGCCGTCCACCAGACGGTGGTCGTACGACAGCGTCAGGTACGTCATGTCGCGGACGCCGATGACGGTGCCCTCGGCGGTCTCGATGACGGCCGGACGCTTGACCGTGGCGCCGATGCCCAGGATGGCGACCTGGTTCGGCGGCACGATGATCGTGTCGAAGAGCGCACCGCGCGAGCCGGTGTTGGAGATGGTGAAGGTCGCACCGGCCAGCTCGTCCGGGGTGATCTTGTTGCCGCGGACCTTGGCGGCCAGATCGGCGGTCGCCTTGGAGATACCGGCGATGTTGAGGTCGCCCGCACCCTTGATGACCGGCGTCATCAGACCCTTCTCGGAGTCCACGGCGATGCCGATGTTCTCCGAGTCGAAGTAGGTGATGGTGCCCTCGTCCTCGTTGATCCGGGCGTTGATGACCGGGTGGGCCTTCAGCGCCTGGGCCGCCGCCTTCACGAAGAACGGCATCGGGGAGAGCTTGACGCCCTCACGGGCGGCGAACGCGTCCTTGGCACGGGCGCGCAGCTTCATCAGCTTGGTGATGTCGACCTCGACGACCGAGGACAGCTGGGCCTGGCCGTGCAGCGCCTTCATCATGTTGTCGCCGATGACCTTGCGCATGCGGGTCATCTTGACCGTCTGACCACGCAGCGGGGAGACCTCCAGGGCGGGGGTCTTCGGAGCGGCGGCAGCGGCGGTGGGGGCCGGGGCGGCAGCGGCGGCCTTCTTGGCCTCGGCGGCCGCGAGGACGTCCTGCTTGCGGATGCGGCCACCGACGCCGGAGCCCTTGACGGCTCCCAGGTCCACGCCGTTCTCCGCGGCCAGCTTGCGGACCAGCGGGGTCACGTACGCGCCGTCCTCCGCCGGTTCGGCGGCGGCGGGAGCCGGGGTGACCGGGGCCGGGGCGACCGGCGCCGGGGCGGCGGGCGCGGCCGGAGCCGGAGCGGCGACCGGGGCGGCCGGAGCCACCGGGGCGGGCGCCGGAGCCGGAGCCGCGGGGGCGGCCGGGGCCGGGGCGGCCGGAGCAGCGGCGGCGGGCGCCGGAGCCGGGGCGGCCGGAGCCGGAGCGGCGGCCGGAGCCGCGCCCGGGGCGCCGATGACGGCCAGCTTGGCGCCGACCTCGGCGGTCTCGTCCTCGGCGACGGTGATCTCCAGGAGAACGCCGGAGACCGGCGCCGGGATCTCGGTGTCGACCTTGTCCGTGGAGACCTCGAGCAGCGGCTCGTCGGCCTCGACGGTCTCGCCGACCGACTTCAGCCAGCGGGTGACGGTGCCCTCGGTGACCGACTCGCCCAGGGCGGGCAGGGTGACCTCGGTACCGGACACGGCGCCGGCGGGGGCGGCGGCCGGGGCCTCGGCGGCCGGGGCCGGGGCGGCGGGAGCCTCGGCCACCGGCGCGGGGGCGGCGGCCGGAGCCGGGGCCGGCGCGGCCTCGGCGGCGGGGGCCGGGGCGGCGGCGGGGGCGCCCGTGCCGTCGTCGATGATCGCCAGCTCGGCGCCGACCTCGACGGTCTCGTCCTCGGCGACCTTGATGGAGGCCAGCACGCCCGACGCGGGGGCGGGAATCTCGGTGTCGACCTTGTCGGTCGAGACCTCGAGCAGCGGCTCGTCGGCCTCGACGCGCTCACCCTCGGCCTTGAGCCAGCGGGTGACGGTGCCCTCGGTGACGCTCTCGCCGAGCGCCGGCAGGGTTACGGAAACCGGCATGGTTTCGGTTGCTCCTAACGAATTGCGGTATGTGGTCGTCGCGCCCGTGTGATGACGTGAGCGTCAGTCGTGGGAGTGCAGAGGCTTGCCGGCCAGGGCCAGGTGCGCCTCGCCGAGCGCCTCGTTCTGCGTCGGGTGGGCGTGGATGAGCTGCGCGACCTCCGCCGGCAGCGCCTCCCAGTTGTAGATCAGCTGCGCCTCGCCGACCTGCTCGCCCATGCGGTCACCGACCATGTGGACGCCGACCACGGCACCGTCCTTGACCTGGACGAGCTTGATCTCGCCCGCGGTCTTCAGGATCTTGCTCTTGCCGTTGCCCGCGAGGTTGTACTTCAGGGCGACGACCTTGTCCGCACCGTAGATCTCCTTGGCCTTCGCCTCGGTGATGCCGACGGAGGCGACCTCGGGGTGGCAGTACGTCACCCGCGGCACGCCGTCGTAGTCGATCGGCACCGGCTTCAGACCGGCCAGGCGCTCGGCCACCAGGATGCCCTCGGCGAAGCCGACGTGGGCCAGCTGGAGGGTGGGGACGAGGTCGCCCACGGCCGAGATCGTCGGCACGTTGGTGCGCATGTACTCGTCGACCAGGACGTGGCCGCGGTCCATGGCGACGCCCTGCTCCTCGTAGCCGAGACCGGCGGAGACCGGGCCGCGGCCGATGGCGACCAGGAGGACCTCGGCCTCGAAGGTCTTGCCGTCGGCCAGCGTCACCTTCACGCCGCTGTCGGTGTACTCGGCGGACTGGAAGAAGGTGCCGAGGTTGAACTTGATGCCCCGCTTGCGGAAGGCCCGCTCGAGCAGCTTGGAGCTGTTCTCGTCCTCGACCGGCACGAGGTGCTTCAGGCCCTCGATCACCGTCACGTCGGCGCCGAAGGACTTCCACGCCGAGGCGAACTCGACGCCGATGACGCCGCCGCCCAGGATGATCGCGGACTCCGGGACGCGGTCCAGGGTCAGCGCGTGGTCCGAGGAGAGGATGCGGTTGCCGTCGATCTCCAGACCGGGCAGCGACTTCGGCACGGAACCGGTGGCGAGCAGGACGTGACGGCCCTCGACACGGCGGCCGTCGACGTCGACCGAGGTCGGGGAGGAGAGCCGGCCGGCACCCTCGATGTACGTCACCTTGCGGGAGGCGACCAGACCCTGCAGACCCTTGTAGAGGCCCGAGATCACGTCGTCCTTGTACTTGTGCACGGCCTTGATGTCGATGCCCTCGAAGGAGGCCTTGACACCGAACTGCTCCGCCTCGCGCGCCTGGTCGGCGACCTCGCCGGCGTGCAGCAGGGCCTTCGTCGGGATGCAACCGTTGTGCAGGCAGGTGCCGCCGAGCTTGTTCTTCTCGATCAGTGCGACGTCCAGGCCCAGCTGCGCTCCGCGCAGCGCCGCGGCGTAACCGCCGCTACCGCCGCCGAGGATCACTAGGTCGAAAACGGTGCTGGCGTCGTTCGCCACGTCACGTCCTCCATGCATGTGCGCCGTACGCCGGTCGTCGACGACCGGGCGGCGGCTGGTGTCCGGCCGCTTTATATCGGCCCTGTGGTGGGGGCCCTGTCCTGCCGAGAACCCATCTTCGCACTTGTTGCCGGAACACGGGACGCGGGGCCGCGCTCTGAGACCGGTGTGGGCGAAAACACCCCGCCCCCGGCCGTACGACCGGGGGCGGAGTGTGTCACGTCAGGTCACCGTGCTCAGCCGAGGTCGCCCCCGGCGGTGCGCTCGGCCAGCTTCACCAGGGTGCGCACCGAGGAGCCGGTGCCGCCCTTCGGGGTGTAGCCGTACGGCGCGCCCTCGTGGAAGGCGGGGCCGGCGATGTCGAGGTGGGCCCAGGTGATGCCCTCGCCGACGAACTCCTTCAGGAACAGGCCGGCGACCAGGCCGCCGCCCATCCGCTCGCCCATGTTGGCCATGTCCGCGGTCGGCGAGTCCATGCCCTTGCGCAGGTCGGCCGGGAGCGGCATCGGCCAGGACGCCTCGCCGACCTCCTCCGCGATCTCGTGGATCTCGGTGCGGAAGGCGTCGTCGTTGGCCATGATCCCGAAGGTCCGGTTGCCGAGCGCCAGCACCATCGCACCGGTCAGGGTCGCCACGTCGACGATCGCGTCCGGGTGCTCCTCGGAGGCCCTGGTCAGCGCGTCGGCGAGGACCAGCCGGCCCTCGGCGTCGGTGTTGAGGACCTCGACGGTCTTGCCGCTGTACATGCGCAGGACGTCGCCCGGGCGGGTCGCCGAGCCGGACGGCATGTTCTCGGCGAGCGCCAGCCAGCCGGTGACGTTCACGGCGAGGCCGAGGCGGGCGGCCGCGACGACGGCGGCGAACACGGCGGCCGCACCGCTCATGTCGCACTTCATCGTCTCGTTGTGGCCGGCCGGCTTCAGGGAGATGCCGCCCGAGTCGTAGGTGATGCCCTTGCCGACCAGGGCCAGGGTCTTCTCCGCGTCCGGGTGCGTGTAGGCGATCTTCACCAGGCGCGGCGGGTTCACCGAGCCGGAGCCGACGCCCAGGATGCCGCCGTAGCCGCCCTTGGTCAGCGCCTTCTCGTCGAGCACCTGGACCTTCAGGCCGTGCTCCTTGGCGACGGCCTGCGCGGTCGCGGCGAAGGTCGCCGGGTACAGGTCGTTCGGCGGCATGTTGATCAGGTCGCGGGCGCGGTTGATCTCCTCGGCGACGACCTGCGCGCGCTCGGCCGCGGCCTTGAACGCCTTGTCGCGGGGCTTCGCGCCGAGCAGCGCCACCTCGGCCAGCGGCTTCTTGCCGTTCTTGCCGTTCTGGTCCTGGTACGCGGTGTAGGCGTACGCGCCGAGCAGCGCGCCCTCGGCGATCGCCTCGGCGTCCTCGACGGAGCCGACCGGCAGCGCGAAGCCGGCCTTCTTCGCGCCGTGCAGCGCGCGGGCGGCGACACCGGCGGCGCGGCGCAGCGCCTCGCCTGCGAAGTCGGCGCCGTCCTCGGGGGCGGAGCCGAGGCCGACGGCGAGCACGACGGGGGCCTTCAGACCGGCGGGGGCGGGCAGCTTGGTCGCCTCACCCTCGGCGCCGGCGGCGCCCAGCGTCTCCAGGACGGCGGCGAGCTTTCCGTCGAACGCCGCGTCCACGGCCTCGGCGCCGGGCGCGAGGACGAGACCCTTACCGGACTTGGCGACGCCGACCACGAGGGCGTCGGCGCGCAGCGTCGCCGCGCCGGCAGTGCTGAGAGTGAGAGCAGTCACGGTGGTGAATTCTCGCTTCCATTGAGTTCTGTGGCGGTCGAGGGATGGGCCGACCGTGCCCGCCGCATGGTATTTCGGCCGGGCAACCGCCGTGAACGAGCCTACGCTCGCTCGTCCGGTTCGCTCACGGGGGCAGCGGTTCACTCATCCGTGGTGTCTGTCCCATGTTTACCCCGCGAGCCTTCACCACTCGGCCACACTCGCCTCGTCCACGCACCTGTCCGAGGGGGAACCAGCCGATGGACCCGTCCCGCTTGTCCCGTGCGGCCCTGGCCGCCGCCGCGCTGCTCGCCACCGTCGTGCCCACCGCGGGCCCGGCCGCCGCCGCCCCGCCCGTCCCGCGGATCGACCTCACCGTCCTCGTGGTGGACGACGGCAGCGGCACCGTCGGCGCGATCGCCGCGGAACTGCAGGGCGCCGGCGTCCCGTACCGCACGCTCGACCTGAACGACCCCGACAGGCCCGTCGTCGACGCCGGGTTCCTCAGCGACACGGTCGACGGCCGGCCGCGCGCCAAGTACCAGGGCGTGGTGCTGCCGCACGAGACGCCGTTCGGCCCCGACTCGCCGGAGCAGACCGCCCTCGCCGCGTACCAGCGGACCTACGGGATCCCGCAGGTCGACGCGTACACCTGGGCGCACCCCGGGGTCGGCCTCGACTACACCAGCGAGGGCGGCTGGTCCGGCGTCCTCGACGGCGTCACCGCCACCGTCACCGCCGCCGGGCGGAGCGGGCCCTTCCGGCACCTCGACGGGCCGGTGACCTTCGAGGACAACGACCCGGCGATCTCCGAGAGTTACGGCTACGCGGGCCGCCCCCGCGAGGGCTACACCAGCTATCTCGACCTGCCCGTGGCGGGCGGCGGACGGGCCAGCCTGATCGGCGAGTACGCCCGCGACGGCCGCCGCGAACTGGTCGTCACCTTCGCCTACAACCAGCACCAGCGGCAGTTCCGGGCGCTGGCCCGCGGCATCGTCGAGTGGCTCACCCAGGGCGTCCATCTCGGCCGCAGCCGCAGCTACTTCTCCGTCCACGTCGACGACGTCTTCGCGCCGGACGCCCGCTGGAACACCGAGCGCAACTGCACCCCCGGCGACCTCGACTGCGTCGGCGAGTGGGGGCACCTCCCAGCGGTAGCTGGGGGAGGGCAGAGCGCCGACGCGATCCGGATGACCGCCGCCGACGCCGGGCACGCGGCCGCCTGGCAGAAGTCCGCCGGCTTCACCCTCGACATGGTCTACAACGGCGGCCAGGGCGAACAGTGGAAGACCGAGCACGGTGGCAGGGACGATCTCAGCACCAGGTTGATCTCTGATCGTGCCCAGTACCGCTGGATCAACCACACCTACACCCACCCCTTCCTCGGCTGTGTGCAGGACAGCAGCACCGTCCCCTGGCAGTGCGCGAAGAACGCGGCGGGCACGACCCTGTGGACGAGCCGTTCGGAGATCTCCGGGCAGATCCGCGACAACCACAACTGGGCCGTCGGCAAGGGCATCTCCGTCGACCGCGCCGAACTCGTCACCGGCGAGCACTCCGGACTGAAGACCCTGCCGCAGCAGCCCGTCGACAACCCGAACCTCGCCGGCGCGCTCGCCGACAACGGCGTCAAGTGGCTCGCCTCCGACAACTCCCGCGAGCCCGCCCAGCGCGCCGTCGGCAGCACGAGGACCGTGCCCCGGCACCCGATGAACGTGTACTACAACGTCGGCACCGCCGCCGAGATGACCGACGAGTACAACTGGATCTACACCTCGCGCGCCGACGGCGGCAGTGGGCTCTGCGAGTCGAACCCCGCCTCCACCTGCCTACCGGCACCGCTCGACACCGCCACCGGATACGCCGGGCACATCGTCCCGCAGGAGGCGCGCATCGCGCTCTCCCACATCGTGGCGAACGACCCGCGCCCGCACTACGTCCACCAGTCCAACCTCGCCGAGGAACGGCTGCTCTACCCCGTCCTCGACCGGATCCTCGCCGACTACCGCGCCCTGTTCGCCGACAACACCCCGCTGGTCAACCCGCGCCACCGCGACGTCGGCCTCGAACTGCAGCGCCGCGCCGCCTGGGCCAAGGCCCTCGCCGACGGCCAGGTCACCGCGTACCGGATCGGCAGCACCGTCACCGTCCGCACGCCCTCCGGCGTGCTCGTGCCGCTCACCGCACCCGACGGCACCCGTAAGCAACTCCTGCTCGGCACGGCGGCGTTCGGGACACCGTACGCCGGAGCCCGCTCGGACTGGACCGGTCCCGAGCCGCTGCAGAGCGCGATCACGCTCAAGCTCCCGACCACCTAGCAGCGCACGTACGTCCTGGGGGGACACGCACATGCCGAGCAGTGGCCGTCACGTCACCATGCTCACCGAAGGCACCTATCCGCACGTCCACGGGGGAGTCAGCACCTGGTGCGACCAGCTCGTCCGGGGCATGCCCGAGGTCGGTTTCCACGTACTCTCACTCACCGGCAGCGGCCGGGAGCCCGTCACCTGGGAGCTGCCGCCCAACGTCGCCCGCCACACCGTCTTCCCGCTCTGGGGCCCGCAGCCGGCCCCGCGACGACCCCTCGTCGGGCGGGAACGGCGCGGCTTCGTCGACGTGTACGAACGGTTCCTGCTGTCGCTGCTCGACCCGTCCGCCGGCTGCGACTTCGGCGAGGGCCTGTACGCCCTCGCTGCGCTCGCCCGGCGCGGACGGCTCACCGCCGCGCTGCGCAGCGAGGCGGTGCTCCGCTCGCTGATGTGGATCTGGTCCATGCCGCACCTGCCGACGGCCGCGGCCCGGCCCACCGTCCACGACGCGCTGACGGCCAACGACCTGCTGGAACACGCGCTGCGGCCGCTCGGCGCCCGGATATCCCCGGACGGCGTCGCGCACGCCGTCTCCAGCGGCCTCGCGACCCTGCCGGCGCTCGCCGCGCAGCACTTCGAGGGCGTGCCGTTCCTCCTCACCGAGCACGGCATCTACCTGCGCGAGCGCTACCTCGGCTACCGCACCGAGGCGCAGAGCTGGCCGGTCAAGGCCCTGCTGCTCGCGTTCTACCGGGAGCTCAACACCCACGGGTACCGGCGGGCCGACCTCATCACCCCCTGCAACCAGTACAACCGGCGCTGGGAGGAGCGCGGCGGCGCGCCCGCCGACCGCATCCGGACCGTCTACAACGGCGTCGACCCACGGGCCTTCCCGTACGCCGGGCCCGAGCCGGAGACGCCCACGCTGAGCTGGGCCGGGCGGATCGACCCCATCAAGGACCTGGAGACCCTGATCCGGGCGTACGCCATCGCCCGCGCCGAACTCCCGGAGCTGCGGCTGCGGTTGTTCGGCCCGGTGCCGGCCGGCGGCGAGGACTACCGGACCCGGCTGGAGAAGCTGGCGGCGGAGCTGGGCGTGGCGCACGGCATCACGTACGAGGGCCGGGTGACGGACGTGGCGCGGGCGTACGCGGCCGGGAACCTGGTCATGCTGTCCTCGATCAGCGAGGGCTTCCCCTTCTCGCTGATCGAGGCGATGTCCTGCGGCCGGGCCACGGTGTCGACGGACGTCGGCGGGGTACGGGAGGCGGTCGGCGACACCGGCCTGGTCGTCCCGCCCCGTGAACCGGCGGTCATGGCCGCCGCGATCGTGGACCTCCTGCGCGACGACGCCCGCCGCGCGGAGCTCGGCCGGCGGGCCCGGCAGCGGGTGGTGGACCGTTTCACCCTGCACCGCTCGGTCGACGGCTTCCGCGCCATCTACCGCGAACTCGGCGGCGAACCCCCGGCGCCCGAGCCGGTGGTGGAGGACTGGACCGTCCGCCTCACCGACCCCTGGCGCACCGACCTCGAGGGGAGCCACGCATGAGCGGCTCCCTCTGGCTCAAGCCCGGCGCCCGGCACGACTCCCTGCCGACGATCCCCCGCCCGCGGGGCGTCCCGGTGGACGGCGAGGGCCCGGACCCGCGCGAGGACCCGCGCCCGGCGGACGGCCGGGGCGCGGATCACGCGCCGCACGGCGAGCCCGCCGGGGAGGCACCGGCCGGCCCTGTTTTGGCCCCTGACCCGCTCGACGAACTCGCCGACCGGCTGCGGCCGTTGGCGGCCGCGGCCGTGCATCCCGACGAGATCGCCGCGATCCTCGAGTCGGACGGGATGACGGACGAGCACATCCGGCTCACCTACGGGCGGCAGGACTCCTTCGCGCTGGGCGAGGAGCTGTACGCCCGCGTCGAGCGGCGGCACCCGGGGCCCGCGGCCGTCGCCGCCGCGCCCTGGTACGCGGGGCTCGGGGGCTGTCTGCTGCGGGGGCTGGTGTTCGCGCTGCCCGGACTGGCGTACGTGCTCGGCGGGCCGCTGCTCGCCGGGGCGCCCGGCCGGTTCGCGCTGCCCGCCGGGACCGTGCCGCTGCTGGCCGGGGCGCTCGCCGGCTGGGTGTGGAACCAGGCGCTGTCCCACCGGGCGTACACCTGGCTCGGCCTCGGCGACCGGCCCGCCGCCGCGCGGACCCTGCTCACCGGCGCGCCCGCCGGGGCGCTGGCCGGCACCGTCGTCGCCATCGCGGCCACCGGACCGGGGGAGTGGGCGGCGACCGCGTTCGCCGCCGGGCAGTCGCTGTACCTCGCCGGGGCGACGGTGCTGCTGGTCCTCGGCCGGGAGCGCGCCCTGCTGTGCGCGCTCGCGCCGCTCACCGGGGCGCTGTTCGCCTTCCGGTACGACCTGCCGGACGCCCTCCGCGTCGCGCTGCTGCTCGCCTCGCTCGCCGCGACGGTCGTCTTCGCGGCGGTCGTGCTGCTGCCGGCCGCCGGGCTCGATCGGTCGCGTCGTACCGGGCCGCCGCTCGCCGCCTCGCTGCCGTACGGCCTGTTCGGCCTCGGCACCGGACTGCTGGTGCTGTACGCGGCCGTCGGCGACGTCCTCGCCTCCGACGGCCCGGCCGACGTCGTCGCCGCCCCGTCGGCGGTGGCGCTCACCCTGTCGATGGGCCCGGCGGAATGGCTGCTGCACCGCTTCCGCGGGGAGAGCAGCGCCGGGCTCCGGCTCACCACCACCGCCCGCGCGTTCCGCCGGACGGCCGTGGCCACCCTGGCGCTCTGCCTCGTCGGCTACCTCGCCGCCCTGCTGGTGCTCGCGCTCGCCGGGACGCTCGCCTGGCCGGGCGCGGGCCGGCCCGAGGCGGGGCGGCTGCTCGGGCTGTTGCTCGTGGGCGTGGTGCTCTGGCTGGGCCTGCTGCTCCAGGCGTACGGCGCGGTCCTCGGCGCCGGGCTGGTCTGCCTGCTCGCCGCGACCGCGCAGATGACCGCGCCGGCCACTGCCGGGCCGGCGATCACCGCGGCCTCCGCCGCCGTGCTCGCCGCCTGGAGCTGTGCTCTGCTGGTACGGCCGACCGCCCACCGAGCGTAGGGGGAGCCCGCCGTGATCCCGTCCCTGCTCGTCCCGTACTACGAGCATCCCGCCGAACGCCCCGAGGAATGGGCGGCGCTGGTGGCCGCCGCGCCCCGGCTGTACGGGGTGGTGCTCAACCCGGACAGCGGGCCGGGCCGCTCCGCCGACCCGGCGTTCGCCGAGGTCGCCGGGCGGCTGCGGGCGGCCGGGGTCCGGGTGCTCGGGTACACGGACGCCGACTACGGGCGCCGCCCGCACGGCGACGTCGTCGCCGACCTGCTGCGGCACCGCGACTGGTACGGCGCGGACGGCGTGTTCCTCGACCAGGTGCCGACCGGGCCGGACGCCGTCGACCGCTTCCGCCGGATCGGCGTGGCCGCCCGTGCCGCCGGGGCCCGCACCCTGGTGTTCAACCACGGGGCACAGCCGCACGCCGCGTACCTCCCGCTGGCCGATCTGCTGGTCACCTTCGAGGGCCCCTGGGACAGTTACCGGGAGCTGGACCTGCCGCCCGGTGACCGGTACTGCCACCTCGTGTACGCGGCCCCGGCGGACGCCCGGCTCACCACCGACGTGCAGTGCGCGGTGCCGGGCGGCGGGGCGCACCCCTGGGGCACGCTGCCGCATGCTCTGGAGGGCACCAGGTGAGACGTTTCCTCGCCCTGTCGGCCGTCCTGCTGCTCGCGCTGGCCGCCTGCACCGCCGCCCCGGACGACGACCGCTCGGGGGACCACTGGCGGCCCGCTCCCGGCCTGGCCTGGCAGTGGCAGCTCAGCGGCCGGCTCGACCCGGCCGTCGACGTGCCGGTGTACGACATCGACGGCTTCGACCATCCCGCCTCCGCCGTCGCCGACCTGCACGCCCGCGGCCGCAAGGTCATCTGCTACCTGTCCACCGGCGCCTGGGAGGAATTCCGCCCCGACGCCGCGAAGTTCCCCGCCGCCGTCCTCGGCCGGAGCAACGGCTGGCCGGGCGAACGCTGGCTCGACATCCGCCGCACCGACGTCCTCGAACCCCTGATGGCGGCCCGGATCGACATGTGCCGCGCCAAGGGCTTCGACGCCGTCGAGCCCGACAACATGGACGGCTACGCCAACCGCACCGGCTTCCCGCTGACCGCCGCCGACCAGCTCCGCTACAACCGGCTCATCGCCCGCCTCGCCCATGACCGGGGCCTCGCCGTCGGGTTGAAGAACGACCTCGACCAGATCCCCGACCTGCTCCCGGACTTCGACTTCGCGGTCAACGAGCAGTGCGCCGAGTACGAGGAGTGCGAGCTGCTCATCCCGTTCGTCCGGGCCGGCAAGGCCGTCTTCCACGTCGAGTACGAGCTGCCGACCAGCGCGTTCTGCCCGCAGTCCCGCAGGCTGGGCCTGAGTTCGATGCTCAAGCGGTACGACCTGGACGCCTGGCGCAGGCCCTGCTAGGGCCGGGCGAGGGTCAGCGCCACCAGCGCGGCGGTCGCCGCCGTCTCCTCCACCGCGCCGAACACGTCGCCGGTCACCCCGCCGAACCGGGCCACGCAGCGCCGCAGCAGCAGCGCCGCGGCGGCCAGCGCGGCGGCCGCGGCCAGCACGTGGCGCAGCGCGTCGTACGGCGAGAACAGCCCGCCCGCGGCCGCGCAGCCCGCCAGGACCGCGGCGGTCGCCGCCACGGCCGGACCCGTCGGCACGGTGCCGGCGACCATCGCGCCCAGGCCCTCCGGCCGGGCGGCCGGGACGCCGGAGCGGGAGGCGTGGGTGAGCGCGAGCCGCGCGACGACCGCGGCGAGCACCGCCGCGAGGGCGCCGCGCGCCCAGCCGTCCGCGTACAGCGCGGCCAGCGCGGCGACCTGGGCGAGCAGCGCGAACAGCAGGGTGATCACGCCGAACGGGCCGATGTCCGACTGCTTCATGATGCGCAGCGCGTCCTCGGCGGGCTTGCCGCTGCCGAGACCGTCCGCGGTGTCCGCGAGCCCGTCGAGGTGCAGCCCGCGGGTGAGCAGCGCGGGGACGGCGGCCGAGGCCACGGCGGCGAGCAGCGGCCCGGAGCCGAGCAGCAGCAGCGCCGCGCCGAGCCCGCCCGCGAGCAGCCCGACGACCAGGCCCGGCAGCGGCGCCCAGAGCATGCCGGACCGCGCCGCGTCCCGGTCCCAGCGGGTCACGCGGGCGGGGAGCACGGTGAGCGTGCCGAAGGCGAACCGTATGCCGTCCATGCGCGGCACAGTAGCCGCCGCCTCGGACCGGTAAGTTACGCACAACGCGACAAAGAGCCGCATAAGCGGGCGGAAGGGCTGGGCGTGGCATGGGTCACTGGTTTCACACCAACATCGTCGAGCCCGGCAAACTCCCGCTGCTCCTCGCGCTGGCCTCCTTCGTCCTGACCTTCGTGATCACCCGGACGATCACCCGGCTGATCCGGGCCGGGAAGGGCCCCTTCCGCAACGTCTCCTCCGCCGGCGGCGTGCACATCCACCACGTCGTCCCGGGCGTGGTCCTCGCGCTCGTCGGCGGCTTCGGCGCGGTCGCCACCGGCCGGGAGGGTGCCGCCGCCGCCCTGTTCGCGGTGGTCTTCGGGATCGGGGCGGGGCTGGTGCTCGACGAGTTCGCGCTGATCCTGCACCTGGACGACGTGTACTGGAGCGACGAGGGCCGCAAGAGCGTCGAGGTCGTCGTGCTCACCTTCTCCCTGGTGCTGCTGACCCTGGGCGGCTTCTCGCCGCTGGGCGTCAACGAACTCACCGGCGACGAGCGGCAGAACCGGGGCGTCTTCGTGCTCACCCTCGCGGTCAACTTCCTGTTCGTGCTGCTCACTCTGCTGAAGGGCAAGTTCCGGACGGCCGTCATCGGCACCCTCGTGCCGTTCGTGGCCATCGTGGGGTCCCTGCGCCTCGCCCGGCCCGGCTCGTTCTGGGCCCGCAGGATGTACCGCCGCCGGCCGAAGGCGCGGGCCAGGGCGGGGCTGCGGGCCTACCGCCACGACCGCCGCTGGAACCGGGCCGTACGGCGCTTTCAGGACGTGGTCGGCGGCTTCCAGGAGCGGTCCCCGCTCCGGGTCGGGCACGGCCGCTCCGACGACGGCCCGCCGGACCCCCGCTGACGCCAGGTCAGCACCGCGCAGCCCAGTGCGACCGCGGCGATCGCCGCCAGATGCTCCTTGCCGGCCAGGTTGTTCTTCACCAGCACCTCGACCACCATCGCCAGGACCACCAGACCCCCGGTGAACCAGGCCCGGTTCGCCCAGCACACGTACACCGCGAGGCCGACGACCGCCGCGGACGGGCCGGTGTCCACCACCTGCGCGTCCGAGGCGGGCAGCCCCAGCGGCCCGTCCGGGCCGAGGGCGATGCCGACGCGGGCGTACAGGGTCCCCGCCAGGGTCGCCAGGTAGGCGACGGCCAGGGTGCGCCCGCGCCCCAGGCAGATCTCCGCGATCCCGAAGACCACCAGGATCTGGGCCAGCGCCCCCCAGACCGGCAGGTCCAGCGCCGGCACGAACAGCGACAGCGGCGTCCTCACCAACGCGAGCCAGAGCGGATCGGCGGCCCGCACCGCCCCGATGTCCTGGACGGGTTGGTACCCCCAGTCCTGGTTCTGCACCAGCTGGAACACGCCGGTGAGAGAGACCGCGGCGAGCGTCAGGGGTATCGCCCTCCCCCAAGCTCTCGGCTTCGCTCGAAGGGGGAGATGTTCCCCCGTCCGCGCGACCAGCGCCGCGCGCACCGCCCCGTACAGCGCCCGCCATTCCCGCCGGAAGGACTCCCGTATCCGGGTCAACGACGGCCCTCCAGGTGCCTGCGGTGCATCCACTTCGGCAGGCCGGGGGCCTCCAGGAAGCCCTCGGCGCGGCCCGCCGCCAGGCCGATGCGCAGCAGGTCCGCGCTCTTCTCGAACAGCATGAAACGGGGCTCCCAGATCGGCCGGTACTTGGCGTTGGCGCGGTACAGCGACTCGATCTGCCACCAGCGGGAGAAGAAGCTGAGCAGCGAACGCCACATCCGCAGCACCGGTCCCGCGCCGAGCCTCGAGCCACGTTCGAAGACGGACCGGAACATCGCGAAGTTGAGCGAGACCTGCGTGATCCCGATCTCCTCGGCCTGCTGGAGCAGTTCGATGACCATGAACTCCATCAGCCCGTTGTCGGAGTCCCGGTCCCGGCGCATCAGGTCCAGCGACAGGCCCTTCGGGCCCCACGGCACGAAGGACAGCAGCGCCCGCAGCTCACCCTTCTCGTCCGTGCACTCCAGCATCACGCATTGCCCGTCGGCCGGGTCGCCGAGCCGGCCGAGCGCCATGGAGAAGCCCCGCTCGGTCTCGCCGTCCCGCCAGTCGTCGGCCTTCGCCAGCAGGACGGCCATCTCGTCCTCCGGGATGTCCTCGTGGCGCCGGACCCGGACCTCGTACCCGGCCCGCTTGACCCGGTTGTACGCCTGCCGGACCGTCCGCATCGCACGGCCCTCCAGGGTGAACTCCGCGGTGTCCACGATGGCCTCGTCACCCAGCTCCAGGGCGTCCAGGCCGTGCCGGGCGTAGATCGTGCCGGCCTCCTCGCTCGCACCCATCACGGCCGGGATCCAGCCGTGCTCGCGGGCCTCCGCGAGCCACGGCTCGATCGCGCCGGGCCAGGCCTCCGGATCGCCGATCGGATCGCCCGAGGCGAGCGAGACCCCGCCCACCACGCGGTACGCCACGGCGGCCTTCTCGCTGGGCGACCAGACCACGCTCTTCTCGCGGCGCAGCGAGAAGTAGCCCAGCGAGTCCCGGTCGCCGTGCCTGTCGAGCAGCGCGCGCAGCTTGCGCTCGTCGTCCTCGGTGAACGGGTCGACGGCCCGCCGCGCGCGGAACGCGGCGAACAGCACGGCGACCAGCAGCAGCGTCGACAGCACGTTGATGGTGACGTCGACCCAGCCGGGGGTGGAGATCGCGGGGAACCGGGAGTCGTCGGCGGCCAGCGTGATCAGCCGCATCACGCCGTACCGCCAGCGCTCCAGGAAGGTGGAGGACCCCGTCGCGGTGTTGGTGACGGTGACCAGAAAGGCCGCGAACAGCGAGGTCACCAGCAGACCCACGACCGCCACAACCGTGGCGAGCAACGGATTGGACCGGTCGCCCTTCGCGTAGAACTCCTTCCGCCCCACGCAGAGAGCCCCCACGAAGGCCGCGGTCAGGACCAGCGAGACCCAGTTCTGCGCGTGCTGCCGGATCTCCGGCAGGAACATCGCCAGCGCGAACAACAGGAGGAACAGGCCGCTGAGCACGAGGTTCAGGATCCAGGCGGCGCGCTTGCGGCGGCGCATGGTGATCGCCAGGAACAGCGTGAAGACGCCGGAGGCGAAGCCCGCGGTCAGCAGGTACGGGGTGAAGTAGTCGTCCGTGTTGTGCCTGCGGAGGTCCTGCCCCAGCGAGACCCAGACCGCGCTGAGGAAGTTCACGAACGTGACCGCGCGGAGGTACCAGACGGCGAACGCGGCAGCGCGGCGCGAGCGCGTGGCTGCAGAATCGGTGGACAAACGGACCTCTCCCATGAAAAGCGAGCATATGGGCATCGCCGGTCATGACAGAGTGCCGCCGCGGCCCGTCACGTCCCACGCGTGACGGACCCGGATCGTCCCTGGTCAGTCCTCCTCGTCCGTGGCCTCCGGACGCTCCGGCAGCTCGGCGGCGAGCGCCGCGGCGGCCTGGACGAGGGGGAGTGCGAGCAATGCCCCGGTTCCCTCACCCACTCGGACGCCGTGGTCCAGCAGCGGGTTGACCGCCATCCGGTCCAGCGCCTTGGCCTGCGCGGGCTCGCCGGAGAGCTGCCCGGCCAGCCACCAGTCCGGCGCGCGGAACGCGGCCCGCTGCGCCACGAGACCGCAGGCCGCGCCGACCACGCCGTCCAGGATCACCGGCATCCGGCGCACCGCGCTCTGCAGCAGGAAGCCGGTCATGGCCGCCAGGTCCGGGCCGCCGACAGCGGCGAGCAGCGCGAGCTGGTCACCGAGAACAGGACGGGCACGGCGCAACGCGTCACGGATCGCCGCACACTTGCGCATCCACGCCAGATCGTCGATCCCGAAGCCCCCGCGCCCGGTCACCACCGAAGCGTCCGTCCCGCACAGGGCGGCGACGAGCGTCGAGGCCGGAGTGGTCCCCCCGACACTCAGGTCCCCCAGAACGACCAGATCGGTCCCGGAGTCGGCCTCCTCGTCGGCGATGGCCATCCCCAGCTCGACGGCGGCGTTCGCCTCCTCGGGCGTCATCGCGTCCTCGACGTCGATCCGCCCGGTCCCCCGGCGCACCCGGTGCCGCACGACATCGGCGGGCAGCAGCTCGGGATCACAGTCGAGACCCGCGTCCACGACCCGTACGGGAACGTTCATGCGCCGCGCGAGCACGGCAACGGGCGCGGCCCCCTCGAGCACCTCACGCACCAGCTCGTGCGCGGTCCCCGCGGCACGACCGGACACATCGAGGCCGGCCACCCCGTGGTCACCCGCGAACAGCACCACGCGCGGCTGCTCGACGGGCCGGACCGGCACCGAGGCCTGCGCGGCCGACAGCCACTCACCGAGCTCGTCCAGCCGCCCGAGCGCCCCGGCGGGAACGCCGAGCCGCTCCCGGCGGGCTTCGGCGTCGTACCGTATCCCGCCGTCGGGTCGCTCGATCAGATCGGAGAAGTCGTCCAGGTTCAAGGGTCCGCCTTGTCATTCGTCGGGTGGGTGAACGGTACCGAACCCGGCTAGCCGCGCAGGATCAGCGACTGGCCCGCCGTCACCAGGAGGACCTGCTCGCACTCGTCGCCGAAGGCGGCGTTCAGGCGGCCCAGTTCGTCGCGGAAGCGGCGGCCGGACGAGGTGGCGGGGACCACGCCCGCCCCGACCTCGTTGGTGACCGCCACGACCGTACGCCGGGTCTCCCGCACGGCGGCGACCAGTTCGGCCATCCTCTCCCGCAGGGCCTCGCGCCCCCCGGACTCCCACTGCTCGTCCTCCCAGGCCCCGACCCGGTCCATGGCGTCCGTCAGCCACAACGCCAGGCAGTCGATCAGCAGAGCCGGGCCCTCCTCCCCGAGCAGCGGCACCAGATCCGTGGTCTCCACGGTCCGCCACGACCCCGGCCGGCGCTCCCGGTGCGCTCCGATCCGCTCCGCCCACTCCGGGTCGCCCTCGCGCGTCCCGCTGGTCGCCACGTACACGACCTCCGGGAACGACTCCAGCCGCCGCTCCGCCTCCAGCGACTTCCCGGACCGCGCCCCGCCGGTCACCAGCGTGCGCCGCGGGACCTCCGGGACGATCCGGTACGCGCCGACCGTCAGCGTCGTCCCGTCCGGCACCGCCCGGGCCCCCGCCGCCGCGAGCCGCCGGTCCAGCTCCGCGCCCGGCGGCACGTCGTGGTCCACGTGCACGGCGACCACGTCCGTCGCCGGCCCCACGGCGCCCGACGCCCGCAGCCGGGCCAGCGCGTCCGGCCGCCCGACGACGTCCGCGCAGACCGTGTCGTACGCGATCCCCTCCGGCAGCCCGGCCGGCGCGCCACCAGGGGGCAGGTACAGCAGCCGGTCCCCGTCCGGCGAGGTCACCTCGTACCCCGTACCCGGCGCGTCCATCGACACCGCCCGCACCCGGTGCCCGCTGATCAGCGTCAACTCCCGCCCGTCCGGCACCCGCCCCGCCGTGGGCAGCCCCGGCGGCAGTTCGACCGCCGGCCCGTCGTGCGGATGCGTCAACAGCACCTGACGCACACCGGCCAGCGAGTGCCCCGACCGCGCCGCGGCCAGCGCCGCCCCGGGGGTCAGGTCGAGCAGCAGCGCCCCGTCGACGAGCAGCGCGGTCGCGGCCCGCGCGTACGGGCCGAGGGAGACGGCGCAGCGGGCGCAGGGGCAGTCGGGGCGGGGAAGCCCCTCGGGGGCTCCGGTGCCGAGCAGAGTCAGTTCCACGGTCACGATCCTCCCGCGTCCCCTCCGCGGGTGCGCGCCCGGCTACGCTGCGGGCAGGAAACCGATCATCCGGGAGGCTCGCATGGCATGGACGTGGCGGTTCGAGACGGCCGACGGCACCGAGGTCGAGCCCTCGGTCGACCCCGAGGAGTTCCCGACCCAGGGCGACGCCGAGTCCTGGATCGGCGAGTACTGGCGCGACCTCCTCGCGGGCGGCGCGGAGCAGGTCGTGCTCTTCGAGGACGCGACGAAGATCTACGGCCCGATGTCCCTGAACGCCGAGGCCTGACCCCACAGAGGTGGGGGCGGTCGCCCCCCACCTCAGATCTCCCCCAACGTCACCTCGACCGACCGCGACTGCCCACCCCGCTCGTACGTCACCGTCACCTTCTCCCCGGGCTGATCGCCGGCCAGGGCTTCGGCGAGCGAGGTGATGGTCGTGATGGGATCCTCGCCGACCTTCGTGATGACGTCGCCCGCCCGGATCCCCGCATCGTCCGCGGCCCCACCCTCCGTCACCTCGACGACCGCGACGCCGACCGGCTGACCCGACTCCCGGTCGACCACGGTCCGGCCGGTGATGTTCAGCCCGGCGCGCCCGGAGTCGGTGACCCTGCCGTCCTCGATGATCTGGTCCGCGACCGTCCGCACCATCGACACCGGGATCGCGAAGCCGATCCCCGGCGCGGCGCTGTCGCCCATCCGCGGGTCCACCGCGGCGAGCGTGGGGATCCCGATGACCTCGCTCTCCAGATTGACCAGCGCGCCCCCGCTGTTGCCGGGATTGATCGCGGCGGACGTCTGCACCATGTTCGCGATCGTCGCGCCGGTGCCGCCCGCACTGCTCTCGCTCACGGTTCGCCCGACGGCCGACACGATGCCCTGGGTGACACTGCCGGACAGCCCCAGAGGCGAGCCCATCGCCAGCACGATCTGCCCCACCTCGACCTTCGTCGAGTCGCCGAACGTCGCCGCCTTCACCCCGCCCGGCACGGTGTCGAGCCGGATCACCGCCAGATCCTGAGCCGGATACGTGGCCACCAGCTTCGCACCGAGCACCGAACCACCGGTCGCCGACGTCACCCTGAAGACCCGCTCGTTCCCCACGACATGGGCGTTGGTCACGATGTGCCCCTTGTCGTCGTACACGACGCCCGACCCCAGACTGCCCCCGGACTCGACCTGCACCACGGACGGCAGCACGTCCTTGATCACCGTCTGGTAGTCGGCCTCCAGATCGGCCGCCGCAACCGGCGCGGCCTGAGTCGACCGCCCGGGAGCAGGCGCCCGCTCGGCGGTGCACCCACCGAGCAGCGCGACGGCACAGAGCGGCAGGGCCAGAAGACGAGCGGCACGGATGAACTCCATGCCCGAAGTATCCCGTCGGCCCGGAAAGGCCGCCTTGCGCTGCACGCCCGTTCAGGTCCCCGCACAACGGACGGGCCGCACCGGACGGCGGCGGGGAGCGGGGGACGTGGAGGGGGTCGCATTCGGGACGTAAAGCGTGATTTGTGGCGCAGCAGATACGGCTCCCACCACAGCGACCCGAACGCGCCGTAAATCATGCAGTCCCGAATGCGACCCCCGGAACGTCCCACGCGGCACCCACGGGCGTCAGCCCGCGCCGCCCAGGGTCAGCCCCGCACCCCGCAAGGGGTCAGCCCCCGCACCCCGCAAGGGGTCAGCCCCCGCACCCCGCAACGGGGTCAGCCCCCGCACCCCGCAAGGGGTCAGCCCCGCACCCTGCAACGGGGTCAGCCCCCGCACCCTGCAACGGGGTCAGCCCCCGCACCCCGCAAGGGGTCAGCCCCGCACCCTGCAACGGGGTCAGCCCCCGCACCCTGCAACGGGGTCAGCCCCCGCACCCTGCAACGGGGTCAGCCCCGCACCCCGCAACGGGGTCAGCCCCGCACCCCGCACAGATGCAACAACGCAGCGACCCCCCGATAGGGATCCGTCCGCCCCGCCCGCTCCTCCGCGGCCAGCAGCCGCTCCAGCTCGTCCGCGGCCGGCAGCCCCGTGTCGTGCGGCACGCCGTCCGTGAAGACCCGCACCCCGTACCAGGCGTGCAGCGGCGCCGCGATGCCGGCGAGGGTCGCGGTCAGCGCGCCCAGCCGGTCCGCGCGCACGGGCGCGCCGTACCGGTCCGCGTACGTGTCCGAGTCGAAGGCCGCCAGCGCCCCCGTCCAGTCGCCGCCGAGCCCCGGCCGCATGGCCAGCGCGTCCGCGTTCCGCACCACGAGGGACAGCAGGCCGCCGGGGGCGAGCATCCGGGCGAGCCCGGCGAGGAGCCCGTCCGGCTCGGGCACGTACATGAGCACACCGTGGCAGAGCACCACGTCGAAGCTGCCGGGCAGGAAGTGCACGCCCGTGTCGCGGCCGTCGCCCTCGATCAGCCGGACCCGCTCACGGATCCCGGCCGGCTCGCCGGACAGCGCCTCACGGGCGGTCTTGAGCAGCTCGGGTTCGGCCTCGAGGCCGGTCACGGTGTGCCCGGCGCGGGCGAGGCGCAGCAGTTGCGCGCCGTGGCCCATGCCCACGTCGAGGATCCGCAGCCGCTGCCCGACGGGGTAGCGGGCGGCGAGCTGCTCGTCGAGCTGCCGGGCGATCAGCTCGTGCCGGACTGCGTCACGCAGCCCGGCACGACCTGGAGCGTCCGGGTCCGGCGGGAAGTCCTCCGCGCCGAGGGCCGACGGAAGGTCCGCGGCGCCAGGGGCCGACGGGAAGTCCGCGCTCAGGGCCGCTCTCCGCGCTTGACCTGCGGCTTGGGCAGCCGCAGCCGGCGCATCTGGAGGGTGCGCATGAGGCCGTACGCCACCGCGCCGCGCTTGGGCTCGTTCGGGAAGCGCTCGTTGAGCTGCTTGCGCAGCCGGAACGAGAGGAAGACCGAGTCGATCACGATCATGACGATGACGCCGAGCCACAGCACCAGCGAGATCTGCTGCAGGTTGCCCGTGCGGATCATCGAGAGCACGAGGATGATCACGGCCATCGGCAGGAAGAACTCCGCGACGGCGAAGCGCGAGTCGACGTAGTCGCGCACGAAGCGGCGGACCGGGCCCTTGTCGCGGACCGGCAGATAGCGCTCGTCACCGCTGTTCAGGGCCTCGCGCTGCTTCGCCAGGTCCTGGCGGCGCACCTCGCGCTGGCGCTTCATCGCGCTCTTGCGGTCCAGCGGTGCGGTCTGCGCGCGGCGGCGCTGGGTCTGGGCCTCACTCCGCTTCGGGGTCGGGCGGCCCTTCGGGGCCTCGGGGTCGCGGGGCTGCTTGGAGAGGTCCGCCGTCACCTGGTCGGTGGGGGCCTTCTCTTCCTTCGAACGGCTACGGAACACAAGGCCAAGGGTACGTGCTGGGAGGAGTAACCCCCAGTGCGGCCGGGAACGATCCGCTAACGGCGTGCGTCTCTGCTTGCGGGTCCGGACGACCCGCGCGTTTCCCTGATCCCTCGTCTACACCCTGGGCGGGAGAACGGAGCCCGCGCAGTCGTCCTTGGGGAGGAGCGCATCCGGCCCCGAACAGTGCGGTAATGGAAGCAGGAACCGTACTGTGGGTTCTGTTGGAGTGCTGGAGCCGAGTCCGTCAGAAGGGGGCGCGCGAAGCCCATGAGCGGTGTGATGAAGCGTATGGGGATGATCTTCCGCGCGAAGGCAAACAAGGCCCTTGACCGGGCCGAGGATCCGCGCGAGACCCTCGATTACTCCTACCAGAAGCAGCTGGAGCTGCTGCAGAAGGTGCGCCGGGGCGTGGCGGACGTCGCGACCTCGCGCAAGCGCCTGGAGCTGCAGCTGAACCAGCTCCAGAGCCAGTCCTCGAAGCTGGAGGACCAGGGCCGCAAGGCGCTGGCGCTCGGCCGCGAGGACCTGGCCCGCGAGGCGCTGTCGCGGCGGGCCGCGCTGCAGCAGCAGGTCTCCGACCTCGAGGTGCAGCACCAGACGCTGCAGGGTGAGGAGGAGAAGCTGACGCTCGCCTCCCAGCGGCTGCAGGCCAAGGTCGACGCCTTCCGTACGAAGAAGGAGACGATCAAGGCGACGTACACGGCGGCGCAGGCGCAGACGCGGATCGCGGAGTCGTTCTCCGGCATCTCGGAGGAGATGAGCGACGTCGGCGTGGCGATCCAGCGGGCCGAGGACAAGACGGCGCAGCTGCAGGCGCGGGCCGGCGCGATCGACGAGCTGCTCGCCTCCGGCGCCCTGGACGACCACTCCGGGCTGGCCAAGGACGACATCCAGGCCGAGCTGGACCGGCTCTCCGGCGGCACGGACGTCGAGCTGGAGCTGCAGCGGATGAAGGCGGAGCTGGCGGGCGGTCCGTCCGCCTCGCAGCAGGCCATCGAGGGCGGTACGCAGGACCAGGCGCAGTCCCAGTCCTCGCAGCAGTCCTCCCAGCCGCGGTTCGACAAGCAGTAGCCCCGACTCTCGGTAAGGACGCGTCATGATCGTGAGGATCATGGGGGAGGGCCAGTGGGAGGTGGCGGACAGCCACTTCCCCGAGCTCAACAAGCTCGACGACGAACTGCTCGCCGAGATGGAGAGCGGCGACGGGGAGGGGTTCCGCCGCACGCTCGCCGCCCTCCTCGACGCGATCCGCCGCCTGGGCGAACCCCTGCCGGTCGACGCCCTGGAACCCTCGGAACTGATCCTTCCGTCCCCGGACGCCACCCTGGCGGAGGTCCGGGAACTCCTCTCCGACGACGGCCTGATCCCGGGCTGACCACACGCGGCTCGCGCCGCGGGCACCGGACCGACCCAGCACCGGTCCGGGACCGCGCCCGGGGTGCACCGCCGCGACCGGTCCGGCCGGGGGCGACCCGTGCCGGTCACGGGCGCGGGCTCCGCCCGCCCCGACCGGTCCGCCCGGGGAGCATCCGCCGCCACCGGCGGGACCCCAGCCCGTCGCACTCCGACGCACCGCCCCACCCGGCGCCCCCCGGCGCGGACGGTCCCGGCTCCGGACCGACCAAGACCGGCTCCGGGGAGCGGACCCCGCACCTGCCGCGCCCACGCATCCCCGCCGCCCCACCCGAGCGGCAGGAAACCGCCGCGTTCCGTCCCCCGCCCGCCGACCCGTACCGTTGCTCGACGTGACGTCCATCGGAAGCGGGCTGTCCCGGAGTCGGGACCGGCTTCGCGCGCATCCCACCGCCTTCGACGCGGGGCTCGCCCTCGCCGTGCTGGTCGCCATGATCGTCGGCTCCTTCGCGGATCCGCACGGCGGGCCCAACGGGCCCACCTTCGGCACCCGCAGCCCCTCCGCGGTCAGCGTGGTGTTCATGGTGCTCGGCGCCGCCGCGCTCGTCCTGCGCAGGCGCAGGCCGCGGGCGGTGCTCGCCGCCACCGTCGCGATCAGCCTGGCCGAGCTGGTCGTCGAGGACCCGCGCGCGCCCGTCGCGATGAGCGCGGTGATCGCGCTGTACACCGTGGCCTCCCGCACCGACCGGCCCACCACGTGGCGGGTCGGCCTGCTGACCATGACCGTGCTGACCGGTACCGCCATGTTCTTCGGCTCCTCGCCCTGGTACTCGCAGGAGAACATCGGCCTGTTCGCCTGGACCGGCATGGCGGCTGCCGCCGGCGACGCCGTACGCAGCCGGCGCGCCTTCGTCACCGCCATACGCGAGCGCGCCGAGCGCGCCGAACGCACCCGCGAGGAGGAGGCCCGGCGCCGCGTCGCCGAGGAGCGGCTCCGCATCGCCCGCGATCTGCACGACGTCGTCGCCCACCACATCGCCCTGGTCAACGTGCAGGCCGGCGTTGCCACGCACGTCATGGACAAGCGCCCGGACCAGGCCAAGGAGGCCCTCGCCCACGTACGGGACGCCAGCCGCTCCGCACTGGACGAGCTGCGCGCCACCGTCGGGCTGCTGCGGCAGTCCGGTGACCCGGAGGCCCCCACCGAACCGGCCCCCGGCCTCGCCCGCCTCGACGAGCTGCTCGACACCTTCCGCCACGCCGGACTGCCCGTCGAGCTGGCCCGCGCCGACGACGACGGCGCGCTGCCGGCGGCCGTCGACCTCGCCGCGTACCGGATCATCCAGGAGGCCCTGACCAACGTGCGCAAGCACGCCGGACCGGACGCGAAGGCCGAGGTCAGCGTCGTACGGGTCGGCCGCACCGTGGAGATCACCGTCATCGACGACGGCGTCCCGCAGACGGCAGTCCACGACCGGACCGCCGCCCACGACCCGACCGCCCCCCACCCCGAGCCCTCCGGCGGCCACGGCCTCCTCGGCATGCGTGAACGCGCCGGCGCACTCGGCGGCACCCTCACCGCCGCCCCCCGGTACGGCGGCGGCTTCCGCGTGCAGGCGATACTGCCGGTGACCGCCCGCACCGGGGCGGGCGGCCAGGACGGGGAGGACGCATGACGATCCGGGTACTGCTCGCCGACGACCAGGCCCTGCTCCGCAGCGCCTTCCGGGTGCTCGTGGACTCCGAACCGGACATGGAGGTCGTCGGCGAGGCCGCCGACGGCGCGCAGGCCGTCGCGCTCGCCCGCGCCGAGAAGGCCGACGTCGTCCTGATGGACATCCGGATGCCCGGTACCG
Organism: Streptomyces solicamelliae; assembly: GCF_045348655.1. Lineage (NCBI taxonomy): Bacteria > Bacillati > Actinomycetota > Actinomycetes > Kitasatosporales > Streptomycetaceae > Streptomyces > Streptomyces solicamelliae. The sequence goes on along the minus strand of NZ_CP160404.1, from coordinate 1,845,994 downwards.
ACGGCCTCGCCGCCACCCGCGCGATCACCGCCGACCCGGAGCTCGCGCAGGTCCGGATCGTCATGCTGACCACCTTCGAGGTGGACGAGTACGTGGTGCAGTCGCTGCGCGCCGGCGCGTCCGGCTTCCTCGGCAAGGGCGCGGAGCCGGAGGAGCTGCTGAACGCCATCCGGATCGCCGCGGCGGGCGAGGCCCTGCTCTCCCCGGCCGCCACCAAGGGGCTGATCGCCTCCTTCCTCGCGCAGGGCGGCGGAGCGGACGGCTCCGACGGCGCACGCGCCCACTCGGAGCGGCTGACCGCGCTGACCGGCCGCGAGACGGAGGTGCTGGTCCTCGTCGCGGGCGGGCTGTCGAACGACGAGATCGCCGACCGTCTCGAGGTCAGCCCCCTCACCGTCAAGACGCATGTCAACCGCGCGATGGCCAAGCTGGGCGCCCGCGACCGGGCGCAATTGGTGGTCATTGCCTACGAATCGGGCCTGGTACGCCCGAGGGTGGACTAGCCCGAGCGCCCCGTCTACTCCGTACGGAGTAGGCGGCGGATAAGGATCTGGACCTGGGGCCGACGGAACGGACCGGTTCCGTGCCGGAGGGTAGAGGCGGGCACCTGACCGAGACCTGGCTGAGCTTCGGGCGGGGCGGGGCGCCCGCTTCCTGCGTACGCACGCCACAGAAGAGAGACCCCATGTCCTGGCTGTCCAGATTCAGCCTCGCGCAACGGGCCCTGATAGGGCTGATGTCGATCGTGGCGATCGTCTTCGGTGCGATCGCCATCCCGCAGCTCAAGCAGCAGCTGCTGCCCTCCATCGAACTGCCGATGGTGTCGGTCCTCGCCCCCTACCAGGGCGCCTCCCCCGACGTGGTCGAGAAGCAGGTCGTCGAACCGCTCGAGAACACCCTGAAGGCCGTCGACGGCATCAAGGGCATCACGGCCACCGCCTCCGAGGGCAACGCCGTCATCATGGCCACCTTCGACTACGGCGACGAGGGCACCGAGCAGCTCGTCGCCGACGTCCAGCAGGCCGTCAACCGGGCCCGGATCGCGCTGCCCGACTCCGTCGACCCGCAGGTCGTGGCCGGCTCCACGGACGACATCCCGACCGTCGTCCTCGCCGTCACCTCCGACAAGGACCAGCAGGCGCTCGCCGACCAGCTGCAGCGCACGGTCGTCCCGGCCGTCGAGGACGTCGACGGTGTCGGCCAGGTCTCCGTCGACGGCGTGCAGGAGCTCCAGGTCTCCGTCACCCCGAACGACGCGAAGCTCGCCGCCGCCGGGTTCAACGCCATGACCCTCGCCGAGGCCCTCAAGGCCGGCGGCGCGACGATCCCGGCCGGCTCGTTCTCCGAGGAAGGCAAGAGCCGCACCGTGCAGGTCGGCGGCGGCTTCACCTCGCTGCAGCAGATCCAGGACCTGCGGCTGACCCCGCAGGCCGGCACGGTCGGCAGCCGGGCCGACGCAGGCAAGGCCCCGAAGCCGGTCCGGCTCGGCGACGTGGCGACCGTGAAGCAGCAGGAGTCCGCCCGCGCCTCCATCACCCGCACCAACGGCAAGCCCAGCCTCGCCGTCGTGGTCACCATGGACAAGGACGGCAGCGCCGTCGCCATCTCCGACGCGGTCAAGGACAAGTTGCCCGAGCTGCGCAAGGACCTCGGCGCCGGCGCGGAGCTGACGGTCGTCTCCGATCAGGGCCCGGCGGTCTCCAAGTCCATCTCCGGCCTCACCACGGAGGGCGCGCTCGGCCTGCTCTTCGCGGTGATCGTGATCCTGGTCTTCCTCGCCTCGATCCGCTCCACCCTCGTCACCGCGGTCTCCATCCCGCTGTCGGTGGTGCTGGCGCTGATCGTCCTGTGGACCAGGGACCTCTCCCTGAACATGCTCACCCTGGGCGCGCTCACCATCGCCATCGGCCGGGTCGTCGACGACTCGATCGTGGTCCTGGAGAACATCAAGCGGCACCTCGGCTACGGCGAGGAGCGCCAGGCGGCGATCATCACGGCGGTCCGCGAGGTGGCCGGCGCGGTCACCTCCTCCACCCTCACCACCGTCGCCGTCTTCCTGCCGATCGGCCTGGTCGGCGGCATGGTCGGCGAGCTGTTCGGCTCCTTCAGCCTGACGGTCACGGCGGCGCTGCTGGCGTCCCTGCTCGTCTCGCTCACCGTGGTCCCGGTCCTGTCGTACTGGTTCCTGCGCGCCCCCAAGGGCACGTCCGAGGACCCGGACGAGGCGCGCCGCGCGGCGGAGGAGAAGGAGGCCCGGAGCCGCATGCAGCGCATGTACGTCCCGGTGCTGCGCTTCGCGACCCGTCGCCGCCTCACCAGCGCGGCGATCGCGATCGTCGTCCTGATCGGCACCTTCGCGATGGCCCCGCTCCTGAAGACCAACTTCTTCGACCAGGGCGAGCAGGAGATCCTCTCCGTCAAGCAGGAACTGGCCCCCGGCACCAGCCTGGGCGCGGCCGACGAGGCCGCGAAGAAGGTCGAGAAGGTGCTCGGGTCCACGAAGGGCGTCGAGGACTACCAGGTCACCGTCGGCTCGTCCGGCTTCATGGCCGCCTTCGGCGGCGGCACCGGCGCCAACCAGGCGTCGTACCAGGTCAAGCTGGAGGACTCCGCCTCGTACGAGAAGGTCCGCGAGGCGATCGACACCGAGCTGGCCAAGCTGGACGGCATCGGCGACACCACCATCGCGGCCGGCGACGGCTTCAACAACCAGGACCTCAGCGTGGTCGTGAAGGCGGCCGACCGCGACGTCCTGAAGCAGGCGTCCGAGGCGGTCCGCACGGAGGTCGCGAAGCTCGACGACGTCACCGACGTCCAGAGCGACCTGGCCCAGTCCGTCCCGCGGATCTCGGTCAAGGCGACCCCGAAGGCGGCCGAGGCCGGCTTCAACGACACCACCCTCGGCCTGGCCGTGGCCCAGGCGGTCCGCGGCACCCCGGCCGGCACGGCGGTCCTCGACGACACCGAGCGGGACGTCGTCGTCACCTCGGCCAAGCCCGCCACCACCCTCGCGCAGCTCAAGGCGCTGCCGCTCGGCCCGGTGAAGCTCGGCGACGTCGCCGAGGTGAAGGTGGTCCCGGGTCCGGTCTCGATGACCCGGATCGACGGCGCCCGCGCCGCGACGATCACCGCCAAGCCGACCGGCGACAACACCGGCGCGGTCAGCGCCGAGCTCCAGTCGAAGCTCAACGCCCTGGACCTGCCGGACGGCGCGACCGCGTCCATCGGCGGTGTCTCGGAGGACCAGTCGGAGGCGTTCCTCCAGCTCGGCCTGGCGATGCTCGCGGCGATCGCGATCGTCTTCATGCTGCTGGTCGCGACCTTCAAGTCCCTGGTCCAGCCGCTGATCCTGCTGGTCTCCATCCCGTTCGCGGCGACCGGCGCGATCGGTCTGCTGATCGCCACGGACACGGCGATGGGTGTCCCGGCGATGATCGGCATGCTGATGCTGATCGGCATCGTGGTCACCAACGCGATCGTGCTGATCGACCTGATCAACCAGTACCGCGCCCAGGGTCTCGGCATCGTCGAGGCGGTCGTCGAGGGCGGCCGGCACCGGCTCCGCCCGATCCTGATGACGGCCCTGGCCACGATCTTCGCGCTGCTGCCGATGGCGCTCGGCATCACCGGGCAGGGCGGCTTCATCGCCCAGCCGCTGGCGGTGGTCGTGATCGGCGGCCTGGTCACCTCGACCCTGCTGACCCTTCTCCTGGTCCCGACCCTCTACGCGATGGTGGAGCTCCGCAAGGAGCGCCGCGCGAAGAAGAAGGCGGCCAAGCGCGCCCGGAAGAACGGCGACGGCTTCGACAACCCGGAGCAGCCGGAGACGACTCCGGTGGAGGGCTCGCTCCTGGACGCCCTGGACGCCTGATCCGTCAGCGCACACGACGGTGCCCCGCAGCCGGCCGGCTGCGGGGCACCGCTCGTTCTCCGGGGCTACGGAAGCGCCAGCATCCGCTCCAGCGCGAGCTTCGCGAAGCTCTCCGTCTCCTTGTCGACCTCGATGCGGTTGACCAGGTTGCCCTCGGCCAGCGACTCCAGGGTCCAGACCAGGTGCGGCAGGTCGATGCGGTTCATCGTGGAGCAGAAGCAGACCGTCTTGTCGAGGAAGACGATCTCCTTGCCCTCCGGGGCGAACCGGTTCGCCAGCCGGCGGACCAGGTTCAGCTCCGTGCCGATCGCCCACTTCGAGCCGGCCGGGGCCGCCTCCAGGGCCTTGATGATGTACTCCGTCGAGCCCACGTAGTCCGCGGCGGCGACGACCTCGTGCTTGCACTCCGGGTGGACCAGCACGTTCACGCCCGGGATGCGCTCGCGCACGTCGTTGACCGAGTCCAGGCTGAACCGGCCGTGCACCGAGCAGTGGCCGCGCCACAGGATCATCTTGGCGGCGCGCAGTTCCTCGGCGGTCAGGCCGCCGTTCGGCTTGTGCGGGTTGTAGACCACGCAGTCGTCCAGGGACATGCCCATGTCGCGGACGGCGGTGTTGCGGCCCAGGTGCTGATCCGGCAGGAAGAGCACCTTTGTTGCGCCGGGCTCTCCCTGCTCGAAGGCCCAGTCCAGCGCGCGCTTGGCGTTCGACGACGTACAGATGGTGCCGCCGTGCTTGCCGGTGAAGGCCTTGATGTCGGCCGAGGAGTTCATGTACGAGACGGGCACGGTGACGTCGGCGATGCCGGCCTCGGTCAGCACGTCCCAGCACTCGGCGACCTGCTCGGCGGTGGCCATGTCGGCCATGGAGCAGCCGGCGGCCAGGTCGGGCAGGACGACCTTCTGGTCGTCGCCGGTGAGGATGTCCGCCGACTCGGCCATGAAGTGCACACCGCAGAAGACGATGTACTCCGCCTCCGGGCGCGCGGCCGCGTCACGGGCGAGCTTGAAGGAGTCGCCGGTGACATCGGCGAACTGGATGACCTCGTCGCGCTGGTAGTGGTGGCCGAGGACGAAGACCTTGTCGCCGAGCTTCTCCTTGGCCGCGCGGGCGCGCGCCACCAGGTCCGGGTCGGACGGCGAGGGCAGGTCGCCCGGGCACTCCACGCCGCGCTCGCTCTTCGGGTCGGCCTCGCGGCCGAGCAGCAGGAGGGCGAGCGGCGTCGGCTGGACGTCCAGGGGCTGGGCGGTGGTCACGTCACACACCCTTTCTTTTCTGCGGAGATCGTTGTTGCGGAGACGGAGTCCGTCGACGCGGTATCGCTTATCGTCGAAATGACGCTATCTATCATAACCGCTTCACGTCACTTTGACGATGGCCATAGTGTCGGTGTGACGAATTCCCCGTCTCCGTCGCGGTACCTGGAACCCCGGGCCGGTGTGCGAGCATGAAGGGGAAAGACTAGGGCTCCACCCGGAATGAATCCGGGGCCCCGCCGGTTGCAAACGTCGGCAAGCAGTCTCCGTACAAACCGGGAGAGAAGCAGATGTCCGTATCGGACGAGAAGACCACTGTCAGCGACGGCATCCTCCTGTCCGACGCCGCCGCGGCCAAGGTCAAGGCCCTGCTCGAGCAGGAAGGCCGCGACGACCTCGCGCTGCGCGTCGCCGTACAGCCCGGTGGCTGCTCCGGCCTCCGTTACCAGCTCTTCTTCGACGAGCGTTCGCTCGACGGCGACGTCGTCAAGGACTTCGACGGCGTGAAGGTCGTCACCGACCGCATGAGCGCCCCGTACCTCGGCGGTGCCTCGATCGACTTCGTCGACACCATCGAGAAGCAGGGCTTCACGATCGACAACCCGAACGCCACGGGCTCCTGCGCCTGCGGCGACTCGTTCAGCTAAGCCGTAGCGGTAGTCGTACGCCGAAGGCGGCGGTCCCGGATCACCCGGGCCGCCGCCTTCGTCGTGTCCGTACGCACCGCCCTCCGCGCGTACCGCCCGCGTCCTACTTCGGGCCCTGCTTCGGCACCACGCCGCCGCTTGCCGCGTCCACGACCTGCCGGTCGCCCAGCGGCGCCTTCAGCGTCACCGACTCGGTGATCTCCTTGGCCAGCATGATGCAGGCCCGGCCCGGCTGCCGCGGGGTCTCCGTGATCGTCAGCGTCACCCGGCCGGCGCTCTCCGCGGCCGTCAGCCCGTAGTCGCTGCACACCCCGCCCCAGAAGGTCGCCGACAGCGTCCGCCCGGTGCCGTCCACCGTGTACGACTGCAGCTGCCGCGGCGGGGCAGCGTCGTCGGAGGGGATCGGCACCGTCTTCGTCGGGGCCGGCTTCGGCTTCGGGCTCAGGTACTCCGGCGCCACCGCCGTCTGCACCACCGTGTGCGTGGCCCCCGTGCCCTTCGGCGCGACCTCGAACAGCCAGGACGGCACCAGCGCCTCCCGGCCGTCGGCGAACTGCGCGGCGAGCCCGAGGACCGCGTTCTTCACGGTCAGCTCCTGCGCCGGCACCCGGTCGAGCTTCATGTCACAGGGGTTCTGGGGCTTGGCCTGCCTGCTGTCCGTCGAGGCCGGCGGGTCCGTGGCGCAGCCGCCGATGTCCACCGGGTCGGTGCCCCGGGCCGCCTCGTTCAGCTGCGCCAGCGCCTTGTCGGCGTCGACCACCGGGTACGTGGCCGACTTCACCGGCTCCTTCAGCCGCCCGCTGCCGCCGGACAGCTCGCCGTCCGGGCCCACCCGCAGCCCCGTCGCCCAGCCGTACGTGGGCAGCCCGCCGTACACCGGATCGGCGTTCACCACCCGCTCGTCGCCCATCACCTGGCGGGCGTCCACCTTGGCGTCGTCCTGGCCCAGCGCCTTCAGGACCGGCGCCGCGGCCGCCTTCGCCTGCGCCTCGCTCACCGGGGTGCCGCCGGGCAGCCTCGCGCCCGGAGGCGGGCACTTCGTGCCCTCCATGCAGGCGTCACTCCGCTGCGCGTCCACCCGGGTGAACGTCCACGAACCCGGCGCGTCCACGGCCACGTCGAGCCGCGCGCCCGTGCCGTCCTTCTGCGGGGCGATCCGCCACTGCCCGCCGCTCAGCACGGGCGTGCCGGAGACGCCGAGCGCCTTCGCCAGCTCGTCCACCTCGGCGGCGGTCACCTTGCCCTGCGGGCGCAGCACCGGGGCCGTGGCGGGGCCGTCCGGCAGCTCGCCGGCGGCCTGGTACACCGCGCCGCTCGGGTCCGGCTCGCCCGGGGCGATGCCGGGGCCCTGCCCGTCGCCGTTCCCGCCGAGGACCAGGGGCGGGGGAGCGCCGGCCGTGTCCCCGACCGCCGCCTTGTCGTCCGTACCGCCGCCCGCCGCGGTGCTCGCCCAGTACGCGCCACCGCCGCCGACCAGCAGCGCGGCCGCCGCGACCGAGGCCACGACCAGCCGCGACCGCCGCCGGGGCGCGTCGTCCGCGCCGCCCGCGACGGTCACGTCAGGGGTGTCATGCGTGCCCGGCGTGTCCGGTGTGGGGTCCGTACCGCTCACCGCATCGCTCCTTCGTCCTTCGTGCTCCTCCGACAGGAGACACCGGTGGGACGGAACGGGCGAGCGAGCGGTTCCCTTCGGCCGTCCCCTAGCCGCCGATCACGTCGTCGGCCAGCCGCGCCGAGTCCGGCGAGACGACGATCCGGTGGATCAGCGCGGGGGAGACGGGCGAGACGGGGGCGGCGTGCTCGTGGGCGGTCCAGTGCGGGGCCATCCGGGCGCAGTCGCCGCGGAGCTCGGCCAGAGTGATCTCGGACTCGTCGCGCTCGCGCGGAGCGGTGTGGTTCGCCATAGGCGCACCGTAAGCACGCCCGGCCCGAAGAAAAAAGGCCTACTCTGGGGTAGTTTCCCCTGTTCGGCTCGGACCACCACACCGGATAGCGTGGATCGTCAACGCCTTTTCGTATCCGTCAGGAGCGCCAGCCGTGCGTATCGCAGTCACCGGCTCCATCGCCACCGACCACCTCATGACCTTCCCCGGAAGGTTCGCCGACCAGCTGGTCGCGGACCAGCTGCACACGGTCTCCCTCTCCTTCCTCGTCGACAACCTCGACGTGCGCAGGGGCGGCGTGGGTCCCAACATCTGCTTCGGCATGGGGCAGCTCGGCGGCAACCCGATCCTCGTGGGGGCGGCCGGGTACGACTTCGACGAGTACCGCGCCTGGCTCGACCGGCACGGTGTGGACACCGGCTCGGTGCGGATCTCCGAGGTGCTGCACACCGCGCGCTTCGTCTGCACCACGGACAAGGACCACAACCAGATCGGCTCCTTCTACACCGGCGCGATGAGCGAGGCCCGGCTGATCGAGCTCAAGGCCGTCGCGGACCGCGTCGGCGGGCTCGACCTGGTGCTGATCGGCGCGGACGACCCCGAGGCGATGCTGCGGCACACCGAGGAGTGCCGGACCCGGGCCATCCCGTTCGCCGCGGACTTCTCGCAGCAGATCGCCCGTATGAACGGCGACGAGATCCGGACGCTGCTCGACGGCGCGACGTACCTCTTCTCCAACGAGTACGAGAAGGGGCTCATCGAGTCGAAGACCGGCTGGACCGAGCAGGAGATCCTCGGCCGGGTCGGCCACCGGGTCACCACCCTCGGCTCGCGCGGCGTCCGCATCGAGCGGGTCGGCGAGCAGGCCATCGAGGTCGGCTGCCCGGAGGAGGAGGCGAAGGTCGACCCGACCGGCGTCGGCGACGCGTTCCGCGCGGGCTTCCTGACGGGTCTGCAGTGGGGCGTCGGCCTGGAGCGGGCGGCGCAGGTGGGCTGCATGCTGGCGACGCTCGTGATCGAGACGCTGGGAACCCAGGAGTACCAGCTGCGGCGGGCGCACTTCATGGACCGGTTCACGAAGGCGTACGGGCACGAGGCGGCGGCCGAGGTGCGGGCCCACCTGGGCTGACGCCCCCCGGGGCGGTGCGGGTGCGGGGGCCGTCGGCCCCCGCACCCCCGCCGGCGCTCCGCGCGGGGTGCGTTGTCGACTGCGGGGCCGTCGTGGCCGGTCGCGCGCACGCGGCGGAGCCGCACCTCGTCACTGCCCCGCGCCCCTACCGGGGCGCCCCCGCCCTCACACCAACCTGCGGACCACGTACGCCGTCCCGCCCTTCTCCGACTTCTCCTCTCCTACGTACTCCTGGCCCCGCATCTCGCACCAGGCCGGGATGTCCAGGCGGGCGGCCTCGTCGTCCGAGAGGACCGTCACCCTGCCGCCCACCGGGACGGTGCCGATGACCTTGGCCAGTTCGATGACCGGGATCGGGCAGCGGCGGCCCAGGGCGTCGATCACCAGGGTGTCCGACTGCACGGCCGGGCGGGGCTCCGGTGCCGGGGCGCCCAGGTGCTCGCGGACCGCGGCCACCACCCCGGGCAGCGCCCGGAGGAACGCGTCCACCTCGTCCTCCGTCGTGCCCGTCGGGAGCGACACGCGGACGTTGCCCTCGCTCAGTACTCCCATCGCGCGCAGTACGTGGCTGGGCGTCAGCGTCGAACTCGTGCACGACGAACCCGACGAAACGGAGAAACCGGCCCGGTCCAGTTCGGCCAGCACCGTCTCCCCGTCGACATAGAGACAGGAGAAGGTGACCAGGTGCGGGAGCCGCCGCACCGGGTCGCCGACGACCTCCACGTCCGGGACCAGCTCGGGCACCCGCGTCCGGATGCGGTCGACGAGGGCCCGGAGCCGTACCGACTCCGCCGCCGCCTCGTCCCGTACCGCCCGCAGGGAGGCCGCCGCCGCCACGATCGCCGGGATGTTCTCGAAGCCGGGCGCCCGGCCCGACTCCCGTTCGTCCGCCGGTCCTTGGGCCGCGAACCGCACGCCCTTGCGCACCGCGAGCAGCCCCACCCCGGCCGGCCCGCCCCACTTGTGCGCGCTGCCGGCGAGCAGCGACCAGCCCTCGGCGACCCGGCCCCAGCCCAGCGACTGCGCCGCGTCCACCAGCAGCGGTACGCCCGCCTCCCGGCACGCCGCGGCGACCTCGGCCACCGGCTGCTCGGTGCCCACCTCGTGGTTGGCCGACTGGAGACAGGCCAGCGCGGTGTCCGGGGTCAGCGCCGCCGCGAAGACCGCGGCGTCCACCGCCCCCGACCGCCCGACCGGGACCTGCGCCACCGACCCGCCGGCCGCCTCGTGCGTCTCGCCGGCGTGCAGGACGGAGGAGTGCTCCACCGCCGAGACCACCAGCCGGGAGCCGACCCGCCGGCGGCCCGCGAGGGCTCCCGCGATCCCGGAGTGCACCGCGTGTGTCCCCGAAGGAGTGAACACCAACTCGTCCGGGCGGCAGCCGACCGCCTCCGCCGCGGTCTCCCGCGCCGCGTCGAGCAGCAGCCGGGCGCGGCGTCCCTCCCGGTACAGCCGGGCCGGGTCGGCCCAGCCCTCGTCCAGGGCGGCCTGCAGCGCCTGACGGGCGACGGGGTGCAGCGGAGCGGCGGAAGCGGCGTCGAAATACGGCATCCGGCCACGCTAGCCCGCGTCGGGCGAGGGGTCGTCAGTTGCCCCCGGCGCACCGCCGATCCGTCCCCCGAAGGACGAGCCGCAGCCCTCCCCGGAACGCCGGAGTCCACCCCTTCGGGGACTCGGACGGCGCGTTGGGCACCCTCCCCGCGCGACCCCAAATAGCGTCCAGTAGGGTTTGGTCCGCATAAACATCCAAACCCCTGCCCGCGGCCGGGGCGGCGACCGACCAGCGAGACGGACGGCCGTGGCCGACCAGCGGGCCGAGACTCTCGGGAAGGCGCTACGTGAGTCCCAACGGCTCCGACCGCTCGTCGCGGCGCCCGATGCGGCGGAAGCTGCCGCAGGTGCTGACTGCGGGCCTGATCCTGGCAACCGCCACCGGTTGCACATACAAGGACTTCCCCCGCCTTGGAATGCCCACCCCGGTAACGGAGCAGGCTCCTCGGATCCTCTCCCTCTGGCAGGGCTCGTGGGCGGCAGCGATCGCCACGGGCGTGCTGGTCTGGGGCCTGATCCTGTGGTCGGTCTTCTTCCACCGGCGCAGCCGCACCAAGGTCGAGGTACCTCCGCAGACCCGGTACAACATGCCCATCGAGGCGCTGTACACGGTCACGCCCCTCATCATCGTGTCGGTGCTCTTCTACTTCACCGCGCGCGACGAGTCGAAGCTCCTCGAGCTCACTCCGAAGCCGCCCCACACGGTCAACGTGGTCGGCTACCAGTGGAGCTGGGGCTTCAACTACATCGAGAACGTCCCCGGTGTGCAGGGTGACGCCAAGACGGACAAGAACCTCTCGGCCATTCCGGACAAGTTCACCAAGGACTTCCCGGACAACGCCGGCGGCGTCTACGACTTCGGCATCCCCGGCACGCGGAACCCGCAGACCGGCAACCCGGGTCCGACCCTGTGGCTGCCGAAGGGTGAGAAGGTCCGGTTCGTCCTGACCTCCCGTGACGTCATCCACTCCTTCTGGGTGGTCCCCTTCCTCATGAAGCAGGACGTCATCCCCGGGCACACCAACTCCTTCGAGGTGACCCCGACGCAGGAGGGCACCTTCATGGGCAAGTGTGCCGAGCTGTGCGGTGTCGACCACTCCCGGATGCTCCTCAACGTCAAGGTGGTCTCTCCGGAGCGCTACCAGCAGCACCTGAAGGAGCTGGCGGAGAAGGGGCAGACCGGCTACATCCCGTCTGGCATTGAGCAGACGGACCCGGCCAGGAATGCGGAGACGAACAAACTGTGAGCATCCTCAACGAACCCCAGGGTGCCGCCGCAGCGACCGACTCGTACGAGAACGAGCTGCCGGTACGGCGTAAGCAGCCCGGCAATGTCGTGGTGAAGTGGCTCACCACCACCGATCACAAGACGATCGGCACGCTCTACCTGGTCACGTCGTTCGTGTTCTTCTGCATCGGCGGTCTCATGGCGCTCTTCATGCGCGCCGAGCTGGCCCGTCCGGGTACGCAGATCATGTCGAACGAGCAGTTCAACCAGGCGTTCACGATGCACGGCACGATCATGCTGCTGATGTTCGCGACGCCGCTGTTCGCCGGTTTCGCGAACTGGATCATGCCGCTGCAGATCGGCGCGCCCGACGTGGCGTTCCCGCGGCTGAACATGTTCGCGTACTGGCTGTACCTCTTCGGCTCGATCATCGCGGTGGCCGGCTTCCTCACCCCGCAGGGTGCGGCCGACTTCGGCTGGTTCGCCTACTCCCCGCTCTCGGACGCGGTCCGCTCGCCGGGCGTCGGCGCCGACCTGTGGATCATGGGTCTGGCCTTCTCCGGCTTCGGCACGATCCTCGGCTCGGTCAACTTCATCACCACGATCATCTGCATGCGCGCTCCGGGCATGACGATGTTCCGCATGCCGATCTTCGTCTGGAACGTGCTGCTGACCGGTGTCCTGGTCCTGCTCGCCTTCCCGGTCCTCGCGGCGGCGCTGTTCGCCCTCGAGGCGGACCGCAAGTTCGGGTCGCACATCTTCGACCCGTCCAACGGCGGCGCGCTGCTCTGGCAGCACCTGTTCTGGTTCTTCGGTCACCCCGAGGTGTACATCATCGCGCTGCCGTTCTTCGGCATCGTCTCGGAGATCATCCCGGTCTTCAGCCGCAAGCCGATGTTCGGTTACATCGGTCTGGTGGCCGCGACGATCGCGATCGCCGGCCTGTCCGTGACCGTGTGGGCGCACCACATGTACGTGACCGGTGGCGTGCTGCTCCCGTTCTTCTCGTTCATGACGTTCCTCATCGCGGTCCCGACCGGTGTGAAGTTCTTCAACTGGATCGGCACGATGTGGAAGGGCTCGCTGTCCTTCGAGACGCCGATGCTCTGGACGATCGGCTTCCTGGTCACCTTCACCTTCGGTGGTCTGACCGGTGTCATCCTGGCCTCGCCGCCGATGGACTTCCACGTCTCGGACTCGTACTTCGTGGTGGCGCACTTCCACTACGTGGTGTTCGGCACCGTCGTGTTCGCGATGTTCGCCGGCTTCCACTTCTGGTGGCCGAAGTTCACCGGCAAGATGCTGGACGAGCGCCTCGGCAAGATCACCTTCTGGACGCTGTTCATCGGCTTCCACGGCACGTTCCTGGTCCAGCACTGGCTGGGCGCCGAGGGCATGCCGCGCCGTTACGCGGACTACCTGGACGCCGACGGCTTCACCGCCCTGAACACGGTCTCGACGATCGCCTCGTTCCTGCTCGGCCTGTCGATCCTGCCGTTCATGTACAACGTCTGGAAGACGGCCAAGTACGGCAAGAAGATCGAGGTCGACGACCCGTGGGGCTACGGCCGTTCGCTCGAGTGGGCGACGTCCTGCCCGCCGCCGCGGCACAACTTCCTCACCCTGCCGCGGATCCGGTCCGAATCCCCGGCGTTCGACCTGCACCACCCCGAGATCGCGGCGCTCGACCAGCTCGAGAACCACGGCGGCGAGAAGGTCCTCGCGGGTGAGAAGGAGACCGGCAAGTGAAGATCCAGGGCAAGATGTTCATCTGGCTGAGCGTCTTCATCCTCGCCATGGCTGTGCTCTATGGCGTGTGGTCGAAGGAGCCGGCCGGTACCACGGCGCTCTTCCTGGCGTTCGCTCTGTGCATCATGGTCGGCTACTACCTGGCCTTCACGGCCAAGCGGGTCGACGCCATGGCGCAGGACGACAAGGAGGCCGACGTCGCGGACGAGGCCGGTGAGGTGGGCTTCTTCGCCCCCCACAGCTGGCAGCCGCTCTCGCTGGCCGTCGGTGGCGCGCTGGCCTTCCTCTCCGTCGCGATCGGGTGGTGGCTGATGTACTTCTCCGCCCCGATCATCCTGGTCGGCATCTTCGGCTGGGTGTTCGAGTTCTACCGCGGCGAGAACCAGAACCAGTAGCACCGCGCAGTACGCCCGAGGGGCCCGGACGCTTCGTCAACGAAGCGTCCGGGCCCCTCGTTTGCATCACTGGACGCGCGGGCGCCTACGACTGTTCTTACGGTGATGTCATGAACGACACGCCGCGCATTCGGACTGTTTTGAGCTGCACCCTGCTCGCCGCCGCGGTGACCGCCGTGGCGAGCGGATGCGGCGGTGCGGACGGCCATCCGCTGTCGGCGAAGCCCTACGACGCCACCCGCCAGATCGCCTTCAACACCCCCTCGGGCAACGGCCGGGTCAACCCGGACAAGCCCCTGGAGGTGACCGCCAAGGGCGGCGACGGCCGGATCACCGACGTCACCGCCGTCGACGAGTCGGGCCGCCACCTGGCCGGCGAACTCTCCGTGGACGGCGCGCGCTGGCGCTCCACGGCCTCCCTGACGGCCGGGACGCGCTACACCGTCCGGGTGGCCACCGAGGACGACGACGGCGCCCCAGGCGTCCGTACGCTGACGTTCGAGACGTCCCCGACCAAGGGGGCGCTGACGGTGAAATTCGGCCCGGAGGCGGGCAAGTACGGCGTCGGGCAGCCCATCACCGCCGAACTGAACCGCCCGGTCAAGGACAAGGCCGCCCGCGCGGTCGTCGAGCGGGCCCTGAAGGTCCGCTCCGCCCCGGCCGTCGAGGGCGGCTGGCACTGGGTCGACGACAAGAAGCTGCACTACCGGCCGAAGGAGTACTGGCCCACCGGCGCGACCGTCGACGTCTCCGGCAACCTGGCCGGCCTGAAGGTCGCCGACGGGCTCTACGGCGCCCCGGCCAAGCCGCTGAAGCTCACCATCGGCGACCGCATCGAGGCCGTCGCCGACGCGGGCTCCTTCACCATGACCGTGCGCAAGAACGGGAAAGTGATCAACACCATTCCGGTGACCACCGGCAAACCGGGCTTCTCCACCCGCAACGGCATCAAGGTGGTGCTGGGCAAGGAGTACTTCGTCCGGATGCGCAGCACCACCGTCGGCATCGCGGAGGGCAGCTCCGAGTCGTACGACCTGCCCGTCTACTACGCGACGCGGGTCACCTGGAGTGGTGAATACGTCCACGCCGCGCCGTGGTCCGTCGGCTCCCAGGGCTACGCCAACGTCAGCCACGGCTGTGTCGGCATGTCGACCAGCAACGCCCAGTGGTTCTTCGAGACCGTGCGCCCCGGAGACATCGTCCGGACCGTCAACAGCGCCGGCGACACCATGGACACCTTCGGCAACGGCTTCGGCGACTGGAACATGCCCTGGGACAAGTGGGTCAAGGGCAGCGCCCTGACCGGGAACGGCGGAATCTCCGTGTTCCCGGCCTCCACGGCCCGTCTGCGGCCGTCGGTCTGACCCTCGTAAGGGTTACGCGTCCACCGCGAGCCGGGCCCGCAGCAGCCCCGCCAGGGCGTCGGTGAAATCCACCGGCTCCACCGGCAGGGTGACCGCCGCGTCGGCCCGGCTCCAGGTGGCCAGCCAGGCGTCCTGGGGGCGCCCGATCAGCAGCAGTACCGGCGGGCAGCGGAAGACCTCGTCCTTGATCTGCCGGCAGACGCCCATGCCGCCCGCAGGCACGGCCTCACCGTCCAGGACGCACACGTCGATCCCGCCCGCCTCCAGGCGCGCGAGGACCGCGGGCAGCGTCGCGCACTCGACGAACTCGACCGGGGGGACGTCGGAGGCGGGCCTGCGCCCGGCCGCCAGGCGCACCTGCTCCCGCGTGTTCGCGTCGTCGCTGTAGACCAGGACCGTGGCGCTCGACTGCATCGTTCCTCCGTGAAGGTCATCAACCGATGCGCCGGATGCTACTCCGACCCACACCCCGTCAACAGCCGTTCAACACCTGTTCGAAGGGTGCTTCGCTGGGCCGTTCGGGCTGGACACGAGGGCCTGACACTCCGAACGGCACCCCCCGGAGTGAGGGCGGGATAAGCGACCGACATAATGTCGGTCGTGGCGACAGCAACGACAGTAGATACCGGGCACGCGCACCCGTCGGTCAATCGACCGAACCTCACCAGCGTCGGAACCATCATCTGGCTGAGTTCCGAGCTGATGTTCTTCGCGGCCCTCTTCGCGATGTACTTCACCCTGCGATCGGTGACGGGTGCCGAGTTCTGGACGGAAAAGGCAGACGCCTTGAACTTCCCGTTCTCGGCGACCAACACCACGATCCTGGTGCTCTCCTCCCTCACCTGCCAGCTCGGCGTCTTCGCCGCCGAGCGGGGCGACGTGAAGAAGCTCCGGACGTGGTTCATCATCACGTTCGTGATGGGTGCGATCTTCATCGGCGGCCAGGTCTTCGAGTACACCGAGCTGGTCAAGCACGAGGGGCTCTCGCTCTCGTCGGACCCGTACGGCTCCGTGTTCTACCTGACCACCGGCTTCCACGGCCTGCACGTGACGGGCGGACTCATCGCCTTCCTGCTGGTCCTGGGCCGGACGTACGCCGCCAAGAGGTTCACTCACGAGCAGGCAACCGCCGCCATCGTCGTGTCCTACTACTGGCACTTCGTCGATGTCGTCTGGATCGGCCTCTTCGCCACGATCTACATGATCAAGTAGTCGGACGTCCTCACCGGCGAACCGACACATCCAGCAAGCATCGACGCAGAAGATCCTGACACCGGGGTAATCCGTGAAAAAGCTCTCCGCACGACGACGCCATCCGCTGGCGGCGCTCGTCGTCCTCCTCTTCGCGCTGGCGGCCACTGGGGGGCTGTACGCCGCGTTCGCGCCCGCGGACAAGGCACAGGCCGACGAGACCGCCCAGTCCCTCGCCATCGAGGAGGGCAAGAAGCTCTACGCCGTAGGCTGCGCCAGCTGCCACGGAACCGGCGGTCAGGGCACCTCTGACGGCCCGTCCCTGGTCGGCGTCGGCTCCGCGGCCGTGGACTTCCAGGTCAGCACCGGCCGTATGCCGGCGCAGCAGCCGGGCGCCCAGGTGCCCAAGAAGAAGAACATCTACTCGAACGCGGACATCGACCGGCTCGCGGCGTACATCGCCTCGCTCGGCGCCGGCCCGATCACGCCGACCGAGAAGCAGTACAGCCCCGAGGGCGCCGACATCGCCAAGGGCGGCGAGCTGTTCCGCTCCAACTGCGCCCAGTGCCACAACTTCACCGGTGAGGGCGGCGCGCTGACGCACGGCAAGTACGCCCCGAGCCTTGAGGGCGTGAGCCCGAAGCACCTCTACGAGGCCATGCAGACCGGCCCGCAGAACATGCCCTCCTTCCCCGACACGACGATGCCGGAGAAGGAGAAGAAGGACATCATCGCGTACGTCCAGGCGGTCAACAGCGACAAGACCGACAACCCGGGCGGCCTCAAGCTCGGCGGCCTCGGCCCGGTCTCGGAGGGCCTGTTCGCCTGGATCTTCGGGCTGGGTGCCCTGATCGCCGTTGCCGTCTGGGTCGCGGCCCACACCGCTAAGGCCAAGAAGTCATGAGTAGCCAAGAGATTCCAGAAGAGAACCTGCCCGCAGCGCAGGACACCGCGCACGGCGCGGTGAAGGTCGCCGACGACCCGTTCGCCGACCCGGGCCTTCCGCCCCACAAGCCGCGCATCCAGGACATCGACGAGCGGGCCGCCCGGCGGTCCGAGCGTGCGGTCGCCTTCATGTTCGTGCTGTCGATGCTGGCCACCGTCGCCTTCATCGCCTCGTACGTGATCTTCCCGGTCGACCAGATCGTCTACATCTGGCCGTTCGGCCGGGTGAGCGCGCTCAACTTCGCGCTCGGCTGGAGCCTCGGCCTCGCCCTGTTCTTCATCGGCGCGGGCGCGGTCCACTGGGCCCGCACCCTGATGTCCGACGTCGAGGTGGCCGACGAGCGCCACCCGATCGCGGCCTCGCCGGAGGACAAGGCGAAGGTCATGGCGGACTTCGCGGCCGGCGCCGACGAGTCCGGCTTCGGCCGTCGCAAGCTGATCCGCAACACCATGTTCGGTGCGCTCACGCTGGTGCCGCTCTCCGGCATCGTGCTGCTGCGCGACATGGGCCCGCTGCCGGAGAAGAAGCTCCGCACCACCCTGTGGGCGAACGGCAAGCAGCTCATCAACATGAACACGCACGAGCCGCTGCGTCCCGAGGACGTCGCGGTCGGTTCGCTGACCTTCGCGATGCCCGAGGGTCTGTCGGAGCACGACCACGACTTCCAGGTCCAGATCGCCAAGGCCGCCCTGATGATCGTCCGGATCCAGCCGGAGGACATCAAGGACCGCCGTGAGCTCGAGTGGTCGCACGAGGGCATCGTCGCCTTCTCGAAGATCTGCACCCACGTGGGCTGCCCGATCTCGCTGTACGAGCAGCAGACGCACCACGTGCTCTGCCCGTGCCACCAGTCCACCTTCGACCTGTCCGACGGCGCCCGCGTCATCTTCGGCCCGGCCGGTCACGCCCTTCCGCAGCTGCGGATCGGTGTGAACGACAAGGGCAACCTCGAGGCGCTCGGCGACTTCGACGAGCCCGTCGGTCCTGCCTTCTGGGAGCGCGGATGAGCACTGTGACGGATACGAAGAAGAAGGCCCCCGCCGGTGAGCGGGTGGCCGACTGGGCCGACGGTCGCCTGGGGATCTACACGCTGGCCAAGGCCAACATGCGGAAGATCTTCCCGGACCACTGGTCCTTCATGCTGGGCGAGATCTGCCTCTACAGCTTCATCATCATCATCCTGACGGGCGTCTATCTGACGCTGTTCTTCCACCCGTCGATGAACGAGGTGGAGTACCACGGCAGCTACGTCCCGCTGCAGGGACAGCTGATGTCCGAGGCGTTCAACTCGACCATGCACATCTCCTTCGATGTGCGCGGTGGTCTGCTCATCCGGCAGATCCACCACTGGGCGGCGCTGATCTTCCTCGCCGGCATGTTCGTGCACATGATGCGCGTGTTCTTCACCGGCGCGTTCCGCAAGCCGCGTGAGATCAACTGGCTGTTCGGCTTCCTGCTGTTCTTCCTGGGCATGTTCACCGGCTTCACCGGTTACTCGCTCCCGGACGACCTGCTCTCCGGCACCGGTGTCCGCTTCATGCAGGGCGCGATCCTGTCGGTGCCGATCGTCGGCACCTACCTGTCGATGTTCCTGTTCGGCGGAGAGTTCCCCGGCGGCGACTTCGTGGCCCGGTTCTACTCGGCCCACGTCCTGCTGCTCCCGGGCATCATGCTCGGCCTGGTGGTCGCGCACCTGATCCTCGTGGTCGTGCACAAGCACACCCACTACGCGGGTCCGGGCCGTACCAACAAGAACGTGGTCGGCATGCCGCTGCTGCCGGTGTACATGGCCAAGGCCGGAGGCTTCTTCTTCCTGGTCTTCGGTGTCATCGCGATCATCGCGGCGATCGCCTCGATCAACCCGATCTGGGCGCTCGGCCCGTACCGGCCGGACCAGGTGTCCACCGGCGCACAGCCCGACTGGTACATGGGCTTCGCCGAGGGTCTGATCCGTGTCATGCCGGGCTGGGAGATCGACTTCGCGGGCCACACGCTGGTCCTCGGCGTGATGATCCCGCTGGCGATCTTCCCGGCGGTCCTCGCGGCCATCGCGGTCTACCCGTTCATCGAGTCCTGGATCACGGGCGACAAGCGCGAGCACCACATCGCGCAGCGCCCGCGCAACGCTCCGACGCGCACCGGCTTCGGTGTCGCCTGGATCACCGCGTACATGGTCATGCTCGTGGGCGGCGGCAACGACATCTGGGCGACGCACTTCAACCTCTCGATCAACTCGATCACCTGGTTCGTGCGGATCGCGTTCTTCGTCGGCCCGGTCATCGCCTTCATCGTGACCAAGCGGATCTGCCTGGGTCTCCAGCGCCGCGACCGCGACAAGGTGCTGCACGGCCGCGAGTCCGGCATCATCAAGCGCCTGCCGCACGGTGAGTTCGTCGAGGTCCACACGCCGCTCAGCCAGGGCGAGCTGCACCTGCTCACCGCGCACGAGCAGCACGAGCCGGCCGAGCTGCCGCCCGCCGTCGACGAGAACGGGGTCGAGCGCAAGATCGGCCGCATGGAGAAGCTGCGGGTCAAGCTCAACAAGGGCTACTACGGCGAGGGCAGCCAGATCGCCAAGCCCACCGCCGAGGAGTACAAGGAGATCCAGAGCGGCCACGGCCACCACTGATCACCTGCACCACCCGACCTGAGGTCGCCACGGCAGGAGCCCCGTCCATTCGCTGGACGGGGCTCTTTGCCGTCCCCGGGGGTCGATAGGGTGGGAGTGGAATTTTCCCGGTACGAGATCAGGAGCGACCATGAGCGCTGTGACCCCCGCTGGAGGCACCACCACGGCGGACCGCTCCTGGCCCGTCGTCCTGAACGGCCTGCTCGACGGCCGCGACCAGAGCGCGGAGGACACCGCCTGGGCCATGGACCGGATCCTGCGCGGCGAGGCCACCGACGCGCAGATCGCCGGCTTCGCGGTCGCGCTGCGCGCCAAGGGCGAGACGGTGGAGGAGATCACCGGACTCGTCCGCACCATGTACGCCCACGCCAACCTGATCGAGGTCCCCGGGCCCTCCGTGGACATCGTCGGCACCGGCGGCGACGGGGCGAAGACGGTCAACATCTCCACCATGTCGGCGATCGTGGTGGCCGGTACCGGCGCCAAGGTCGTCAAGCACGGCAACCGGGCCGCGTCCTCCGCCTCCGGCGCGTCCGACGTCCTGGAGAAGCTCGGCGTCAACCTGGAGCTGACCCCGAAGCGGGTCGCCGAGGTCGCCGAGGAGGCCGGCATCACCTTCTGCTTCGCGGTGAAGTTCCACCCCGCGCTGCGGCACGTCGCCGCGGCCCGCAGGGAACTCGGCATCCGGACCACCTTCAACTTCCTCGGCCCGCTCACCAACCCGGCGCGCGTGGAGGCCCAGGCGACCGGCGTGGCCGACCGGCGGATGGCCCCGATCATGGCCGGAGTCCTGGCCGAACGCGGCTCGTCCGCGCTGGTCTTCCGCGGCGACGACGGCCTGGACGAGCTGACCACCACCGCCACGTCCACGGTGTGGGTGGTCCGCGACGGCGCGGTCCGCGAGGAGTCCTTCGACCCGCGGGACGTCGGCATCGACCTCGTCCCCGTCGAAGCGCTGCGCGGCGCCGACGCCTCGTACAACGCCGACGTCGCCCGTCGGCTGCTGACCGGCGAGACCGGCCCGGTGCGGGACGCCGTCCTGCTCAACTCGGCGGCCGCGCTGGCCGCGCTGAACCCGGGCGAGGGCACCCTTGCGGAGCAATTGCGCGCCGGGATCGAGCAGGCCGCCGAGTCGATCGACTCCGGGGCCGCCCGCCAGGCCCTGGAGCGCTGGATCGCGGTGAGCAACGCGTAGACGCGCCGTCGCGCGGCCCCGTCCGGATGACGGACGGGGTTGCGCGGTACGCGAGCAGTGGCATACGTTCAGCAACAGGTCATGAGTGACAGCCTCGAAGCCCCGGCTGGCTGTCCGGCAACCCTCCGTCCGTGGCGGGGTGCCCCGGGTGAAGACCGGGCCGTGGACAGCAAGGTCCACGGCAAGCGCGGACCCCTGCGCCAACCCTGGGGTCCTGGTCCTCAAGGGAGCAGTCTCGTGAGCAAGCGAATGCGATAGGGCTTCCCGGCCCCTTCTCCGCACCCCCTTATTCCTTTTTCCGTGCGCCTCCGCGGCGACGCGTCGTCCGCGTCGCTCCGTGTCGAGGCGCCGAATTCGCCTGCCTCGTCCGGGAGTTCGCCATGTCTGTTTCCGCCGTCGCCACCACCGCCGCCGCCACCGATGCCGCTGTCCGCGAGCCGCTGCCCGTCCTCGGCCGGGACGTGACCGTTCCGCTCGTCACGGGCGGTGAGGTGGCGTACGCGGCGCTGGACTACGCGGCCAGTGCCCCGGCGCTGCAGCGGGTGTGGGACGACGTGGCGGCGTACGCCCCGTACTACGGCAGCGTGCACCGCGGTGCCGGGTACCTCTCGCAGTTGTCCACCGACCTGTTCGAGAACAGCCGGGCCACGGTGGCGGAGTTCCTGGACTGCCGGGACGGCGACCAGGTCGTCTTCACCCGCTCGACCACCGACTCGCTCAACCTGCTGGCCGCCGTACTCCCCGAGGGCTGCCAGGTGTTCGTCTTCGAGACCGAGCACCACGCCTCCCTGCTGCCCTGGCAGGACGCCCAGGTCACGTACCTGAACGCTCCGCGCACCCCGCAGCAGGCCGTCGACACCCTGGAGCGCGCCCTGGCCGACCGGGATCCTCACGGCCCGGCGCTGGTCTGCGTGACGGGTGCGTCGAACGTGACCGGTGAGCTGTGGCCGGTCCGTGAACTCGCCGCCGCGGCGCACGCGCACGGCGCGCGGATCGTCCTCGACGCCGCGCAGCTGGCCCCCCACCACGCGGTCTCCGTGCGGGAGTCGGACGTGGACTGGGTGGCGTTCTCCGGCCACAAGCTGTACGCGCCGTTCGGCGCCGGCGTCCTGGCCGGCCGGGCCGACTGGCTGCAGGTGGCGGAGCCGTACCTGGCCGGTGGCGGTGCGTCGCGCACGGTGGCCCGGCGTGCCGACGGCGGGGTGCACGTGGAGTGGCACACCACCGCGGCCCGTCATGAGGCCGGCTCGCCCAACGTCATCGGCGTCTACGCCATCGCCGCCGCCTGCAAGGCCCTCACCGAGGCCGGCTTCGACTCCCTCGTCGCCCGTGAGCAGCACCTCATCGACACCGTCCGTGCGGGTCTGGCCGAGGTGCCGGAGGTCAGGGTGCTCTCGCTGTTCGGCGACGACGCGCCCCGCGTCGGGGTCATCTCGTTCGTCGTGGAGGGCTGGAACAGCTCCCACTTCGCCGCCGCGCTCTCCGCCGAGTACGGCATCGGCGTCCGCGACGGCCTCTTCTGCGCCCACCCGCTGGTGCGCACCCTGCTGGGCAGCGACCCGCAGGACGCCGGTGAGTGCGGGGCGCCGGAGGCCGGGCCCGGTGAGCCCTCCCTGAACGCGATCCGGGTGAGCTTCGGGGCCGGTACGCCCGACGAGCACGTCGAGCGGTTCGTCGCGGCCGTGAAGGAGCTGGTCCGGGACGGCGCGCAGTGGAAGTACCGCACGGAGGACGGCCGCTGCGTTCCCGACCGTGGCTGATCGCCCACTCGTACGGGTGAAGGGGGCTCCCTGGCGGGGCCCCCTTCCTCGTGCGACCCGCCTACGACTCCAGGCCGATGGCGAAGGCCGCCTCCAGGTCGTGCTGGGAGTACGTGCGGAACGCGACGTGCGTGTCCGTGGCCTCCACGCCGGGGATCTTGCTGATGCTGCCGGGGATCACGTCCGCCAGATCGTCGTGCCGGGCCACCCGGACCATGGCGATCAGGTCGTAGGTGCCGGTCACCGAGAAGACCTCGCTGACGCTGTCCAGCGCGGCGATCGACTCCGCGATCTCGGGGATGCGGTCCACGCTGGTCTTGATGAGCACGATCGCGGTGATCATGGCTGGCGTTCTCCCTCGGTCGCCGCGGCTGGAGCCTTCACCCTATCTCTCCGCGCGAAGCGCCCCCAGGCGTAGAGGAAGCCCAGCGCGAAGCCCACCACGTGGGCCAGATACGCCACGCCCGGACCGGGCCCGGCGGCGCTGGCCGCGAGCCACTGCAGCACGAACCAGAAGACCAGCACCATCCAGGCGGGGAAGCGCAGCGGCAGGAACAGCAGGAAGGGGAACAGGCTGGTCACCCGGGCCCGCGGGAAGAGGAACAGGAACGCCCCGAGCACCGCCGAGATCGCCCCCGACGCCCCGACCAGGGTCTGCTCGCTGGTCGCGTGGGCGGCCGCGTACGCGAGCAGCGCGAGATAGCCGCAGCCGAGATAGAAGAGCAGGAACTCCAGCCGGCCCATCCGCTCCTCCGCCATCGCGCCGAACACGGAGAGGAAGAGCATGTTGCCGAGCAGATGCAGCCAGCTGCCGTGCACGAACAGCGCGGTCAGCGGGGTGAGCAGGGTGCGCGGCTCGCTGCTCATCAGCTCCGCGGGGACCACGCCCCAGCGGCGGAACCAGTCGCTCTGCGCGGCGAGCAGCCGGTCGCCGGTCCCGTACACCGGATTGAACCCGGAGACCGGGCCGAGCAGGAAGACCAGGCAGCAGACGGCGATCAGGCCGTACGTCATCGCCGGTCCGTGCACCGCGCCGCGTGCCGTCGCCCGCCAGTCGATCATGCACAGATCATGGCGTAAGCGGACCGAGCGGGACAGAGCGCCTCGCCGCGTGGCCCCGGACCCGTGGACGGGACCCGCGTCGGGGGTGCGGGGGAGACTAGGGTGACGGGCAGTACTTCCGCAGTTCGACGGCGCACCGCGGGACCCCTCGAAGGAACAGGAAGAAGGACGGCACCATGACGACGGTTCCCCAGCCGACCGCCGAGACCCGCTGGCGCTGCACGCTCTGCGGCAACCTGACCCGCTTCGACGTGACCCGCTCCTCGAAGGTCGTCGAGTACGTCCATCTGGACCTGGCCGGCGAGCCCACCGTGGAGGAGCGCGAGGTGCTCAGTGAGACCATCGAGTCGGTCCGCTGTCGCTGGTGCAACGCGGTGGACCAGATCGAACTGGTGGACAGGCCGGGTACGGCTTCCTGAGGCACGGCGCGGACGACGATGAGGTGACGGAACGTGGAGCAGCCCGCACGGGACGGTGAGCCGGCCGGTGCGGCGGGCGATGCCGCCGAGGCGCTCGACCGACCCCTGCCGGAGGGTGTGCGGCGGCGGGTCGTCGCGCTGGTCGCCGACGCCTTCGGCGGGCTGACGGTCGCCGAGCTCCCGTCCGCCCTGCGGCAGTACGCGCGTTTCACGCCCAGTCGCCGCGCCAAGTTCGCCGGTACGGCCATGGCCGCCGCCCTGGAGACCGACGCGCTGTTCCGGCAGCGGATCGGCGAGCGGTTCAAGGACGCCGAGCCCGAACTGGCCGCCGCCGTCGAGTCCGGCAGCCCCCCGGCCGCCGCCGACCCGGTGGACGTGGCCGCGGCCGCCTACATGCTGCGGCCGCCCGGCTGGGTGAAGCTGGTCGCCGCCGCCGGCGAGGAGGTCCAGCGCGCTGACGCCGAGCGCGCCGACGAGGCCGGACGGCGCGAACTGGAGCGGCTGCGCGAGGAGGTGGCCGCCGCCAAGGAGCGCGGCCGCGCCGAGACCGAGCAGCTGCGCCACGACCTGGAGGCGGCCCGCAGGGAAGCGGAATCGCTTCACCGGAAGCTGCGCAGCGCCCAGAGCGACGTGAAGCGCGGCGAGGCCGCGCTGCGCCGCAGCCGGGGCGAGATCGACGCGATCAAGGCGGAGTCCGCCGCGCAGGTGTCGGCCGCCGAGAGCGAGACCCGCCGGCTCAAGTCCCGCCTCGGGGAGGTCGAGGCGGCCCTGGAGGGCAGCCGGCGCGCCGCCCGCGAAGGCCGCTCGGTGGAGGACATGCGGCTGCGGCTGCTGCTCGACACCGTGCTCGACGCCGCGCAGGGGCTGCGCCGCGAACTGGCCCTGCCGCCGGTGTCGGTGCATCCGGCGGACCTGGTGGACGCGGTGGAACCGGGGCGGATGTCGCCGAAGGACATCGCGGCCCGCGCGCTGTCCGAGACCGATCCCGCGCTGCTCGACCAGCTGCTGGCGCTGCCCCAGGCGCATCTGGTGGTGGACGGCTACAACGTGACCAAGACCGGCTATCCGACGATGCCGCTGGAGAAGCAGCGGCTGCGGCTGCTCGGCGGGCTCTCCGGCCTCGCGGCCCGTACGGGCGCCGAGGTCACCTGTGTCTTCGACGGGGCCGAACTGGCCGCGCCGGTGCTGCTCGCGCCGCCCCGCGGTGTCCGCGTGCTGTTCTCGAAGCCGGGCGTGACGGCCGACGAGCTCATCCGGCAACTGGTCCGGGCCGAGCCGCCGGGCCGGCCGGTCGTGGTGGTGTCGACCGACCGCGAGGTCGCCGACGGCGTGGCCAAGTCGGGTGCCCGGCCGGTCGCGTCCGCCTTGTTGCTGAAGCGTCTTTCGCGCCTCTCGTGACGAGTCGGCAACTGGTGAGCGCAATGCCCGAATTCTGATCCGCGCAGGGTCAAGTACTCATCACTGCCCGTGTGTCGTATGTAAATAATGTGCCGCCCGGGCGAGATTTTTCGCATGAGGATTTGAACTGATCACAACTCGGTCACTAGGGTCGGGCCTCGAACCTTCGCGCGGTTGATCATCCATCCCGGGTGGCAGTGAAGGGCCCCGCCTGCCTCCCCGTGCGGCCAGGCGGCCTGAGGCAGAAGGAGCTCGCCCAAGTGGCGTCCCACCGTCGTCCCAAGCAGCCGAGCCGCACCCGCGTGACCGTCCTCACGGCCACCGCCGCCGCAGCCGTCGCCCTCTCCGCCAACGCCGGTGCCCAGGCCGCGCCGAAGCCGAAGGTCGAAGAGGTCAAGTCGAAGGTCGACAAGCTCCACCACGAGGCCGAGGAGGCCACGGAGCAGTACAACCTGGCCGAAGAGCGCCGCGGCAAGCTGCAGAAGGAGATCAGCGCCCTTCAGGACAAGGTGGCCCGCGGCCAGGCCGATCTCAACACCCTGCGCGAGAGCATCGGTTCGGTCGCCAGCGCCCAGTACCGCTCGGGCGGCATCGACCCCTCGCTCCAGCTCTTCCTCTCCTCCGACCCGGACACCTACCTCGACAAGGCGTCCGCCATCGACCAGTTGACCGCCAAGCAGGGCGAGGTCCTCCAGTCGATCCAGGAGAAGCAGCGCACCCTCGCCCAGCAGCGCGCCGAGGCCACCACGAAGCTGGCCGACCTGGAGAGCGTCCGCAAGACGCTCGGCGAGAAGAAGAAGTCCTTCCAGGGCAAGCTCGCCGAGGCCCAGAAGCTCCTCAACACCCTGACCGCCGCCGAGCGCGCGAAGATGCAGGCCGAGGAGCAGCGCGCCAGCCGCGCCGCCGGCGACCGCGTCGACCTGGGCAACGAGGTCCCCGCCTCCCAGCGCGGCGCCGCCGCCCTCAACGCCGCCGCCACGCAGCTCGGCAAGCCGTACGTCTCCGGCGCCGAGGGCCCCAACTCGTACGACTGCTCCGGTCTGACGCAGTGGTCGTACCGGCAGGCCGGCGTCGACATCAGCCGCACCACGTACACCCAGCAGAACGACGGGGTGAAGATCGGCCGCAGCCAGCTCAAGCCGGGCGACCTGGTCTTCTTCAACAGCCTGTCCCACGTGGGCCTGTACGCGGGCAACAACACGATCCTGCACGCCCCGAAGCCGGGCGCGGTCGTCCGCTACGAGTCCATGGACTACATGGGCACCTTCCAGTTCGGCGTCCGTATCTGACGTCCCCCGGACTCCGTTCGGGCGAAATCGCCCCACCCCGCTCTGACTCCACGCCCCGCCGGTGACCTGTGATCTCCGGTGGGGCGTCACTGTGCGTACGCGGCGCGTTCGTTGGTGTCGCGTGACCGACGGGTTACTGTCTGCCGTCGCGACAGCTACCCGAAGGAGCGCGGTACGTGGCGTCCCATCGCCGGCCCTCGAAGGCCACCGTCCTGTCCGCCGCCGCGGTCACCGCAGCCGCGGCCCTCGGCGGTGCCGCACCCGCCCTCGCCGACCCGCACGACGGCCCCGAGACCGCCCGGGCCACCGTCGACCGGCTCTTCGAGGAGGCCGAACGCGCCACCGAGGGCTACAACAAGGCCGACGAACGGGCCGACAAGCTGCGGGCCGAGGTCGCCCGGGTCCGCGACAGCGTGGCCCGCGGCCAGGAGCGGATCAACCGGATGCGCGGCTCCCTCGGCACCCTCGCCGGGGCGCAGTACCGCTCCGGCGGCATCGACCCCGTGCTCGACCTGCTGCTCTCCTCCCGCCCCGAGACCTACCTCGACCGGGCCTCCGCCCTCGACCGGCTCACCGCCCGGCAGGGCGACGCGCTCAGCCGACTCCACCGCGAACTGCGCCACTTGAACCAGGAGCGCACCGAGGCGAGCCGGGCCCTCACCGAACTGGAGCGCAGCCGGAAGCAGGTCGCCGAGCACAAGCGGACCGTCGAAAAGAAACTGGCCGCCGCGCGACGGGCCCTCGAAGCCCTGCCGGCCGGCGAGCGGGCCGAGTTCGACCGCGCCTCCCGCTCCGGCCGGGACGGCGAACTCCCGCCGCTCGCGGGCCTGGGTGCGTCCTCCTCCCGGGCCGCCGCCGCGGTCATGGCGGCGCGCAGCGCGGTCGGCAAGCCGTACGTGTGGGGCGCGACCGGGCCGTCCGGCTTCGACTGCTCGGGCCTGATGGTGTGGTCGTACCGGCAGGCCGGGGTCAGCCTGCCGCGCACCTCGCAGGCGCAGCGGTACGCCGGCCGGCAGGTGCCGCTCTCGCAGGCCCGGCCCGGCGACCTCGTCACGTACCGCGGCGACGCCAGCCATGTGGCGATCTACGCCGGGAACGGGCAGGTGATCCACGCCCCGTACCCGGGCGCGCGGGTCCGCTACGACCCGGTGAACATGATGTCCCACGTCACGGTCACCCGGGTCTGACCGTACGATCGGGAGAATGGCAGGCCAGGGGAGCGGGAGAGCACGGCGCGCGGCCGTCTGCCTGCTCGCCCTCGTCGGCCTCGCCGGCCCGCTCGGCGGATGTGCGACCACCGCCGCCCCGGCGGACCCCGCGTCGCGCGAGATCCAGCGGCTCCTGGACCGGCGCGCCCGGGCCGTGCTCGACCGCGACCCGGCCGGGTACGCCGCCGCCTTCGAGGCCTCGGGTGCTGCTGCCGCGCGTCGTGAGTACGCGAACCTCGCCGACGTGCCCTTCGCCTCCTGGACGTACCGCGTGACCGACGTCGACCGCACCGGCGACGGGCGGGCGGTGGCGAAGGCCGACCTGGACTACCGGATACGCGGCCATGACAGCGGCCCGGTGACCACCTCGCTCGTCCTCGACCTCACCGAGCGGGACGGCGACTGGCGGCTGACCGCCGAGCGGAACGGCGCCGGGGCCGCCCAGCAGCTGTGGCAGCAGGGCGACGTGGAGGTGGTGCGTGGCGCGCGCAGCCTGGTGCTCGGCGTCGGCCAGAGCGACGCCCGGCTGCGCGAGCTCGCCGCGCAGGCCGACCGGGCCACGCCCGCCGTCTCCGCCGCCTGGCCCCGGCCCTGGGCGGGCCGGGTGGTGATCCTCGCGCCCGACTCGCTGGACGCGATGGGCCGGCTGCTCGGCGCGCCCGCGGCCGGGTACCGGGGGATCGCGGCGGTCACCACCGGCGAGACCGGTGGCGGCGCGGACCGGCCCGCGGACCGGGTGATCGTCAACCCCGAGGCGTACGGCGTGCTCGGCGCGTACGGCCGGCAGGTCGTGCTCACCCACGAGACCACGCACGTGGCGACCCGGGCGCACACGTCCGCGTCCACGCCGATGTGGCTCTCGGAGGGTTTCGCAGACTGGGCCGCGTACCGGGGCGGCGGCCGCACCGCCGCGCAGACCGCGCCGGAGCTGCGCCGCGCGGTGCAGGCGGGCCTGGTCCCGGACCGGCTCCCGGACGACGACGTCTTCGCCTTCTCCGGTGACGGGGAGGCGCTGGCCCGTGCGTACGAGTCGGGCTGGCTGGCCTGCGAGCTGATCGCCGACACGTGGGGCGAGCGGCGGCTCGCGGACTTCTACGCGGCCGTCGCCGCGCATCCACGCCGGGAAGGCGCGGTGGAGAAGGCGCTGCACGACGTCCTGTCCACCACGCCGGAGGAGTTCACCGCCCGCTGGCGGACGCACATGACGGAGCGTCTGGGCTGAGCTGCCCTGCGGGTGGGCTGACCTGCCCTGCGGGCCCTCAGTCGTCGAGGAGCGCCAGGGTCTCCTTCAGCCAGGCTTTCTCGGCGGTGCCCGTGGCCCGCGCGATGCGGAGCATTCCGGCGCGGAAGAGGTCCGGCTCCTGTTCGGCGCGGACCGGGGCGCCCTCCCGGTAGAAGAAGCTGGCCGGGGTCTCCAGAAAGGCCAGTCGGCGGCGCAGTACCGCGGCCTGCGCGGCGGGGGAGTCCAGCAGGCCGAGGAAGGCGAGCACGGTGTTGAAGCGCTGTCCGTCGGTGATGTCGGCCTCCTTCGGGTCGCTCAGCCGGGTCCGGAGCTCGGCCCGGCCCGCGTCCGTCAGCGACAGGGTCCGCCGTGCGGCCCCGCCCGCGCCCGGCTCCGTACGGCTCTCGAGCAGGCCCGCCTTCACCAGGCGGGTGAGCGCCGGGTAGAGCGCGCCGTCGCTGACCGGCCGGAGGTGGCCGCTCAGCCCGTGGATGCGCTCCTTGAGTTCGTAGCCGTGCAGCGGGCCGTCGTGCAGGAAGCCCAGGATCGACAGCTCCAGCACCCGGTGCTCCTCTCGCGCTTGTCGTGTACCCGACTCTCATGGTACCTCTCGTCGAGGTACCTCGAATCGAGGGACCGTATCGGGAGGGGAGAGAGTCTGTGTCG
The DNA here is from genome assembly GCF_045348655.1 of Streptomyces solicamelliae. Classification (NCBI taxonomy): domain Bacteria; kingdom Bacillati; phylum Actinomycetota; class Actinomycetes; order Kitasatosporales; family Streptomycetaceae; genus Streptomyces; species Streptomyces solicamelliae. The sequence continues at coordinate 1,815,936 of NZ_CP160404.1, read as the reverse complement.
GGTGGGGGAGCCATGGGGCATCGCGGGCGGCTCGTCGCGCTGGCGTACCCGGTCTACTTCGAGCTGCTGGCCTCGGTCGCGGCCGGGATCATCAACATGGTCTGGGTGGCCCGGCTCGGCCCCGCCGCGGTCGCCGCCGTCGCGGTGGCCACCAACGTGGAGAACCTGCTGCTCGGCGTGGTCCTGATGGCCGGCTCAGGGACCACCGTGCTGGTCGCCCGGGCCCGCGGCGCCGGCGACCCCGCAGCCGTACGGGCCGCCGTCCGGGGCGGGGCCGCGCTGTGCGCGCTGCTCGTCCCGCCGGTGGCCGCGGGCGGGTTCCTGCTGCGCGAGCCGCTCGCCGGGCTGCTGCTCGGGGACGCGGGGACGGCCGGGCTCGCCGCCGGGTACTTCGCGGTGTCCCTTCCGGGCATGGCGGTGTTCTTCGCGGGCCATGTCGTCGACGGGGTCCTCAAGGGCGCCGGGGACACTCGGACGCCGATGCGGCTGGCGTTCCTGTCCAACGGGCTGATCCTCGTCCTCGACCCGCTGCTCATCGGCGCGTACGGCATCGCCGGGGCCGCCGTCGCCACCGTGGCCGGGCGCGGGGTCGCGCTGGCCGTGGGGCTGTACGTGCTGCGCCGCAACGCGCTCGTGCGCGCGGCCGCCGCCGTACCGCCCGCGGAGGGGTTGCCGGCCGCGCTGCGGCGGACAGCGGCCACCGGCTTCCCGATGGCGGTGGACTTCGCCGTGCGGATGGCCGGGACGCTCGTCCTCGTGGTGATCGTCGCGCGGCTCGGGGTCGTCGAGGTCGCCGCGTACGGCATCGCGACGAAGGCGATGTACGTCGCCACCATGGCGTTCTACGCGGTCTGCCAGGCCGCCGCGATCCACACCGCGCACCTGCGCGGCACGACGGAGGTCCCGCCTGCCCGGGCGCAGTCGAGAGCGTGGGGGAGTGACGGGCGCCGGACGGTCGGCCGTGAGGTGCTGCTGCTCGGCGGGGGGCTCGGGGCGACGGCCGCGGTCCTGCTGCTGCTCGTCGCCGGCCCGGTCATGCGGGCCTTCGGCGCGGCCCCCGAGGTGGCCGCGGCCGGGGCGCTGTACCTGCGCTGCCTCGGGCCGTACCTCGTGCTGATGGCCGCGTCCATCGGGCTCACCGGGGTGTTCCAGGGCAGCGGCGGCACGCACGTCCTCGCCCGGGTGACCGTGGCCGGCGTGCTGGTGCAGCTGCCGCTCGCGTACGCGCTGTCCGGGCCCGCCGGGCTCGGGCTGCCCGGGATCTGCCTCGGCATGGCGCTGGCGATGGGCGGCCAGTGCGCCGCACTGACCGCCCTGCACCGCCGCGCGGTGCGGGCCGCGGATCAGGAGCCGAGCAGCGTCCTGTCGCGGGCGGGCTGACCGGTGCGGGCCGGTGCGGGCACGGTCGACGGGGCGGCGGCCGTGCGCGGCGCGGTGACCGTCTGCCGCCACAGGACGCGGCAGGCGGCGACCGAGGCCCACACCAGCAGACCGTTGCGGACCAGCAGGAGCAGCAGGCCCAGCGGGTCGCTGTCCACGACGTGCGAGAACCACACCGGGAACTCGAACTGCGTGACCGCCGTCGCCGCCAGCACCAGGTACGCGGGCCGGCGCATCGCGCTGGAGCGGTACACCAGACACACCGCGGCGAGGCCGACCAGCCAGATCATGTACTGCGGGCTGATCACCCGGCTGGTCACGGTGAACAGCAGCACCGCCGTGAACGCCGCGTCCGCGACCGTCGTCGAGGAGAACGCCCGGGCCCTCAGCCGCCACACCAGGAGCCAGCCGAAGGCCGCGGCGGTCAGCGCCATCGCCGCCGTGCTGACCTGCGGCACCCACGGGCCCAGGAACTCCACCGAGCCGTAGTTCAGCAGCACCTGGCCCTCCCAGCCGAAGTGCCGGGCCACGTGGAACACCAGGGCGCCCAGTGACTCGACCTCTGTGCCGCGGTCCCGCTGAAACGTCAGGAACGCGAAACCTCCCGGCATCCAGGCGCTGAACACCAGGAGCAGCGCCACGCCCACGCCGGCCGCCGCCGACCAGGAGCGCAGCGTCGCCCGGCCGCGCGGGGTGCCGGCCAGCAGCAGCGCCGGCCAGACCTTCAGCATCGCGCCGAACGCGGCGAGCGCGCCCAGCACGCTCGGCCGGCGCAGCGCCGCGAGCAGCGCGGCCACGGCGACCGCGGTGACCATCAGGTCGTACCGGGCGTACGCCGTCGGGCCGAGCAGCGGCACGGCCGCGATCCACAGCCACGCCCCGCGCAGCGAACGGCCGCGCCGGCGGCCCGTGTACAGCAGCAGCCCGAACACCAGGGCGTCGGCGGCGAAGGCGAGCAGGAAGAAGGCGGAGGAGTAGTCCAGGAACGGCAGCAGACCGGGGGAGAGGATCGCGAGGGCGGCGCCCGGCGGGTACTGCCAGGTCACGTCGTCCAGCGGGTACGTGCCCGCCTTCAGGACCTGGCTCCACTCCTGGTAGATCACCTCGATGTCGGTGGTGACGTCCGGGCCCGGGACGACGATCACCCGGAACACACAGAGCAGGAGCAGCACCCGGGTCAGGGCCCACATCCCGAGGGGAAGCCGGAGTGCGGTCAGCGTCTTGTCCGTCTTGTCCACGGTCGCGCCCGTCATGCCTGCCTCGTCCTTGTCGTGTATGTCCGCGATCGCGGGGTTTGTCATGCCCGGCGGGGTTGTGCGGGAACCATGGCGCGAAGCCGTTCGGTACTGTCGGCGACGATGCACAAGACCTTGATCGTAACCAACGACTTCCCGCCACGACCCGGCGGAATCCAGGCGTTCCTGCACAACATGGCGCTCCGTCTGGATCCCGAACGGATCGTCGTCTACGCCTCCACGTGGAAGCGCAGCCGCGAGGGCGTGGCGGCGACCGCGGCGTTCGACGCGGAACAGCCTTTCACGGTGGTGCGGGACCGCACCACCATGCTGTTGCCCACACCCCGGGTGACCGCGCGGGCGGTCGGGCTGCTGCGGGAGCACGGCTGCGAGTCGGTCTGGTTCGGCGCGGCCGCGCCGCTCGGCCTGATGGCTCCGGCGCTGCGCAGGGCCGGGGCGCGGCGGATCGTGGCGACGACACACGGGCACGAGGCGGGCTGGGCGCAGCTGCCGGCGGCGCGGCAGCTGCTGCGGCGGATCGGCGAGGGGACGGACACGCTCACGTACCTCGGCGAGTACACCCGCTCCCGGATCGCCTCGGCGCTGACCCCGGCGGCGGCGGACCGGATGGTCCAGCTCCCGCCGGGCGTGGACGAGAAGACCTTCCACCCGGACTCGGGCGGGGACGCGGTGCGCGAACGCCTCGGCCTCGCGGACCGCCCGGTCGTGGTCTGCGTCTCCCGTCTGGTGCCCCGCAAGGGCCAGGACACGCTGATCAGGGCGATGCCGGCGATCCTCGAGGAGGTCCCGGAGGCGGTGCTCCTGATCGTCGGCGGCGGCCCGTACGAGGCCGATCTGCACCGGCTCGCCCGCGAGACCGGTGTGGCCGATTCCGTACGTTTCACCGGCGCGGTGCCGTGGGAGGAGCTGCCGGCGCACTACGGGGCCGGCGACGTCTTCGCGATGCCGTGCCGGACGCGGCGCGGCGGCCTGGACGTCGAGGGCCTCGGCATCGTGTACCTGGAGGCCTCGGCGACCGGCCTCCCGGTCGTCGCCGGCGACTCCGGCGGCGCGCCGGACGCGGTCCTGGACGGCGAGACGGGCTGGGTGGTGCGGGGCGGGGCCCCGGAGGACTCCGCCGACCGCATCGTCACCCTCCTCAAGGACCCCGCCCTCCGCCGCCGCATGGGCGAACGCGGCCGCGCCTGGGTCGAGGAGAAGTGGCGCTGGGACCTCCTGGCGGACCACTTGCGCGAGCTGCTGTAGCGCAGGGCCTGGGGAGCCGTTCGCCATCGGGGTCGGTCCGGCGCCGGGGCGTCCCGGAGCACGCGGCGACCGGCTGCCGGCGCTCGTCGACGGGTTGGGCACGCAGCTGCTGTCCGGGCGGCTCGGCGAGGAGGCCGCGCCGGCCGCGCTCGACGCCCTGCTCGCCCGGCTCGCCCTGCTCTTCGGCTGAGACCGACCGGGCCCGCGGAACGGCGGATGCCCGTGGCCGCCCCCTCGGGGGCCGCCACGGGCATCCGTGCGTCGTCGGGCGGGCGCCTACGCGCCGTAGATCGCCTCGATCTCGTCGGCGAAGTCCTTCGCGACCACGTTGCGCTTCAGCTTCAGGGACGGGGTGATGTGGCCCGCCTCCTCCGTGAACTGGGTCGTGAGGATGCGGAACTTGCGGACCGACTCCGCCTTCGACACCGCCGCGTTGCCGTCGTCCACCGCGCGCTGGATCTCCGCGAGCAGCTCCGGGTCCTCCCGCAGCGCCGCCGCCGTCGCGTCCGCCGGCTTGCCGTTCTCCGTGGCCCAGCGGCCCAGGAACTCCTCGTCCAGCGTGACCAGCGCGCCCACGAACGGGCGGCCGTCGCCGACCACCATGCACTCCGCGACCAGCGCGTGCGCCCGGATCCGGTCCTCGATGACCGCCGGGGCGACGTTCTTGCCGCCCGCCGTCACCAGGATCTCCTTCTTCCGGCCGGTGATCGCGAGGTAGCCGTCCTCGTCGAGCGTGCCGATGTCACCGGTGTGGAACCAGCCGTCGGCCAGCGCCTCGGCGGTCGCCGCCGGGTTGTTCCAGTACTCCTTGAAGATGTGCTCACCGTGCAGCAGCACCTCGCCGTCGTCGGCGATCCGCACCACCGAGCCCGGCAGCGGCTGACCGACCGTGCCGATCTTCTGCCGGTCCCACGGGTTGAACGCCGTCGCCGCGCAGGACTCCGTCAGGCCGTAGCCCTCCAGGACCGTGAAGCCGATGCCGCGGAAGAAGTGGCCGAGCCGCTCGCCCAGCGGCGCGCCGCCCGAGATGGCGTACTCGCCGCGCCCGCCGAGCACCGCCCGCAGCTTGCTGAAGACCAGCTTGTCGAAGACCTTGTGCTTGAGCTTCAGGCCGAGCGACGGGCCCTGCGGCGTGCCCAGCGCGCGGCTGTACGCGATCGCCGTGTGCGCGGCCTTGTCGAAGATCTTGCCCTTGCCGTCGGCCTGCGCCTTCGCCCGCGCCGAGTTGTAGACCTTCTCGAACACACGCGGCACGCCGAGGATCAGCGTCGGCCTGAACGAGGCCAGCTCGTCGGTGAGGTTCTTGATGTCCGGGACGCAGCCGAGGCGGATCGGCGCCATCACGGACGCCACCTCGACCAGCCGTCCGAAGACGTGCGCGGCCGGCAGGAAGAGCAGCACCGAGCACTCGCCGGTACGGAACAGCGGCTTCAGCCGCTCCACCACGTTGCCGCACTCCGCGAAGAACGCGCGGTGCGTCAGCACACAGCCCTTCGGCCGGCCCGTCGTGCCCGAGGTGTACACGATCGTCGCCACGTCGTCCGCGTTCGCCGCCGACATGCGCTCGTCGAGCAGTTCGTCGGAGACCTCCGCGCCGGCCTCGGTGAGCCGCGCGACCGCGTCGTCCTCGATCTGCCACACGCCCGCGAGCGCCGGCAGGTTCGCCTGCACCGACGCCACCGACTGCTGGTGCGCGGCCGACTCGACCAGCGCGAGGGTCGCGCCCGAGTCGCCGAGGATCCACTGGATCTGCTCCGGCGAGCTGGTCTCGTACACCGGCACGGTCACCGCGCCCGCGCTCCAGATCGCGAAGTCGAGCAGGACCCACTCGTACCGGGTGCGGGACAGCAGGGCGACCCGGTCGCCCACGCCCACGCCCGCCGCGATCAGACCCTTGGCCACCCCGCGCACCTCCGCGAGGAACTGCTTGGCCGTGACGTCGGTCCACGTGCCGGCCACCTTGCGGGCCATCACGGCGACGTCTGGATGCTGGGAGGCGTTGCGGCGGATGAGATCCGTCAGGTTGCCGTCCGTGGGGACCTCGTAAAGGGCCGGAAGGCTGAACTCGCGCAAGACTGCTGCTCCTCATCGGGCGCCGGCGCCACGGCTCTGTGTGCTGCACCGGTGCGGTCCAAGACCGGGAGGTGCTCTCGTGGGGGAAGAGCACGACTGGACTGCCCGGACGTTACCCACCAGTACATGGTTCCCGGTAGGGGGTCCCGGCCAGATGTTCCGTGCATCACACACAAGTGGTTCTGCTTCGCGCACAGTAATCCACAGGTCTCGAGACTCCCAAGTAACCGCAGGTCCGACGCCCTAAGGTGGGGGCCATGCGAGTCCATGTGGTCAGTGACGTGCACGGGAACACCGAGGGTCTCGTCAAGGCGGGGGACGGGGCCGACGCGCTGGTCTGCCTCGGGGACCTGGTCCTGTTCCTCGACTACGCCGATCATTCGCGGGGGATCTTCCCCGATCTCTTCGGCGTGGCGAACGCCGACCTGATCGTGGAGCTGCGCACCGCCCGCCGTTTCGACGAGGCGCGTGACCTGGGCAGACGGCTCTGGTCCGAGCTCGGCATCGACCGGGAGACGGCCATCGAGTCCGCCGTGCGCCGCCAGTACGCGGAGCTGTTCGCCGCCTTCCCCACCCCGACGTACGCCACCTACGGCAACGTCGACATCCCGTCCCTCTGGCCGGAGTACGCCGCCCCCGGCACCACCGTGCTCGACGGCCAGCGCGTGGAGATAGGCGGCCGGGTCTTCGGCTTCGTCGGCGGCGGCCTGCGCACCCCGATGCGCACCCCGTACGAGATCCCCGACGAGGAGTACGCGGCCAAGGTCGAGGCCCTCGGCGAGGTCGACGTGCTCTGCTCGCACATCCCGCCGGACGTCCCGGACCTCACGTACGACACCGTCGCCCGCCGCTTCGAGCGCGGCAGCCGCGCCCTGCTCGACGCGATCCGGCGCACCCGCCCCCGGTACGCGCTCTTCGGCCACGTCCACCAGCCGCTCGCCCGGCGGATGCGGATCGGCGCGACGGAATGCGTGAACGTCGGGCACTTCGCCGCGACCGGGAGGCCGTGGGCCCTGGAGTGGTGACGCCGCGGGGCCCGGAGAGGTGACGCCGTGGGCGGTGGAGTGGGGACGGAGGAGCACGCGATAGCCTTCGTCCCGTCCTCTTCCTTCGATCACTCGAGGAGCCCCGCGATGGCGGAACACACCAGCTCGAGCATCACCATCGAGGCGGCCCCGGCCGATGTCATGCGCGTGATCGCCGACTTCGACCGCTACCCCGAGTGGACCGGCGAGGTGAAGGAGGCCGAGGTCCTGGAGAAGGACGCCGCGGGCCGTGCGGAGAAGGTCCGGCTCCTGCTCGACGCGGGCGCCATCAAGGACGACCACACCCTGGCGTACACCTGGACCGGCGACGACGAGGTCAGCTGGACGCTGGTCAAGTCCCAGATGCTGCGCGCCCTCGACGGCTCGTACCGGCTGCGGGCGGCGGGCTCCGGCGACCGCACCGAGGTCACGTACCAGCTGACGGTCGACGTCAAGATCCCCATGCTCGGCATGATCAAGCGCAAGGCCGAGAAGGTCATCATCGACCGCGCCCTGGCGGGCCTGAAGAAGCGCGTGGAGTCGGGCGCGTAGCAGCCGCCGCCCGGGTCCCCCCGGACGGAGTCCGGGGGGAGGGTGGGCACAACCCCCGGTGCGGGCTGCGCGTACAGGGCCGTTCACCCCGTGGACCCGACCCCCGGTACCGTCACCGCATGCGGATCATCCTTGTCACCGGCCCCGGCGGCGCAGGCCGTACCACGGTCGCCGCGGCCACAGCGCTGGCGGCAGCCCACGCGGGCCGCCGGGTCCTGCTGGTCTCGCGCGAGGCGGACGGCGTCCTCGGCGAGGGGACAGCGGGGCTGGACGTCCTGCGTCCCGACCCCGCCAAGGACTTCCGCCGAGAATTCCTCGCCCTCCAGGAACGTTCCGCCGCCGCCCTCGACCTCCTCGGCGCCGCGCCCTTCGAGGACGCCGAGCTGACCGAGCTCCCCGGCAGCACCGAGTTCGCCCTGCTCCGCGCCCTGCGCGACGCCGCCGCCGGCGACCACGACCTCGTCGTCGCCGACCTGCCGCCGCTGCCCCAGGCACTCGCCCTGCTCGCCCTGCCCGAGCAGCTCCGCCGCTACCTGCGCCGCGTGCTGCCGCCCGAGCGGCAGGCCGCCCGCGCCCTGCGCCCGATGCTCGCCCAGCTCGCCGGCGTCCCCATGCCCGCCCGGTGGCTGTACGAGACCGCCGCCCGCTGGGAGGCCGAGCTCGCCGCCGTCCAGGCCGTCGTCGACGCCCCCGAGACCGCCGTACGCCTCGTCGCCGAACCCGGCCCGGCCGCCGCCGACACCCTCCACACCGCCCGGCTCGGCCTCGCCCTGCACGGACTGCGCGTCGACCGGGTCCTCGCCAACCGGGTCCTGCCCGCCGAGACCCCCGACCCCTGGCTCGCCGCCTGGGCCGAGCGGCAGCGCGGACACCTGGACGAGCTCCGCACCGCGTACGGCTCCGTGCGCGCACTGCCGCACCTCGGCCGCGACCCCCGCGGCCCCGAGGACCTGGCCGCGCTCGGGCTGCACGACGAGCCCGCCGCCGACCCGCGACTCGTCCCCGCACCCCGCTCCGCCGTCGACGAGCCCGCCGAGCCCGGCGGCGTCCTCACCTGGCGGCTGCCCGTCCCCGGCGCGGCCAAGAAGGACATCGCGCTGGTCCGCCGCGGCGACGAACTGCTGCTCGGCGTCGGCCCGTTCCGCCGCGTCCTGCCGCTCGCGCCGGTCCTGCGCCGCTGCACCGTATCCGGCGCCGCGCTCGTCGACGGCGAACTGCGCATCCGGTTCACCCCCGACCCCGACCTGTGGCCGAAGGGCTCCGTCCCGGCCGGGCGGACCCCGTGAACACGGTGCGCCCGTTCGGGTAACGTCGAGGGTGGAGAGCAGACCGCCGCGAGGCCCGTCCGAGGAGTGCGTCATGAGCGATGCCGGTGAGCGTCCTTCCGTCGACTCCGACGCCTGGGCCAAGGCCTGCGCCGAGGACCTGGAGGCCGAGAAGGCCCGCCACCGGGCGTCCGCGGGCGAGCCCGGCTCGGCCGCCGAGGAGTTCCGCAAGCTCTTCGAGGCCGTCGCCGACAAGGTCTCCGGACTGAAGTCCCCGCTCATGGGCGTGGCCGCCCAGGGCGCGGTGCAGCAGTTCGTCAACCAGGCGAAGGCCGCCGTCGAGCCGGTCATCGAGCGCAACCCGCAGGTCTTCGACCACCTCGCCGCCGCCGGCAACGAGCTGCTCGCCGCGTACCGCTCCGCCGTCCAGAGCCAGGAACAGCGCTGGACCCGCGAGCAGTCCGGCCGCCCCGAGAAGGGCGACCCGCGAGTGGATCCCCGCGACGAGGGCCCCGGCCCCGGCGAGAGCATCGACCTGGACTGACCGGGGTCGCCCGGTCACCTCGGGTACGGTTGCCTCAGCGGGGCACGACCGAATACTGAGGGACACATGGGACTCACCATCGGCGTCGACATCGGCGGTACGAAGATCGCGGCCGGTGTGGTCGACGAAGAGGGCACGATTCTCGACACCCACACGGTGCCCACCCCGCCGACGCCCGACGGCATCGTCGACGCGATCTGCGCCGCCGTCTCCGAGGCCGGCAAGGGGCACCAGATCGAGGCCGTCGGCATCGGCGCCGCCGGCTACGTGGACGACAAGCGCGCCACCGTCCTGTTCGCGCCGAACATCGACTGGCGCTCCGAGCCGCTCAAGGACAAGGTCGAACAGCGCGTCGGCCTGCCCGTCGTCGTGGAGAACGACGCCAACGCGGCCGCCTGGGGCGAGTACCGCTTCGGCGCCGGCCAGGGCCACGAGGACGTCATCTGCATCACCCTCGGCACCGGCCTCGGCGGCGGCATCATCATCGGCAACAAGCTGCGCCGGGGACGCTTCGGCGTGGCCGCCGAGTTCGGCCACATCCGGGTCGTCCCGGACGGCCTGCTCTGCGGCTGCGGCAGCCAGGGCTGCTGGGAGCAGTACGCCTCCGGCCGCGCCCTCGTCCGGTACGCGAAGCAGCGCGCGGCCGCCACGCCGGAGCACGCGACGGTGCTGCTCGGGCTCGGCGACGGCACGCCCGAGGGCATCGAGGGCAAGCACATCAGCGCGGCGGCCCGGCAGGGCGACCCGGTGGCGGTGGACTCCTTCCGCGAGCTGGCCCGCTGGGCCGGCGCCGGACTCGCCGACCTGGCCTCGCTGTTCGACCCCTCCGCGTTCATCGTCGGCGGCGGCGTCTCCGACGAGGGCGAGCTGGTCCTGGACCCGATCCGGAAGTCCTTCCGGCGCTGGCTGATCGGCGCGCAGTGGCGACCGCACGCCCAGGTCCTCGCGGCGAAGCTGGGCAACAAGGCCGGGCTCGTCGGCGCGGCGGACCTCGCCCGTCAGGGCTGACCCGGCTGACATGCCGTCACCCGCCCGTCGCGCCCTCTGGGGCGCGGCGGGCGGGTGACGTATGTTGCCGGGCATGGGGAACACCGCGCTGCCCGATTCCCGTACCGAGACGGACGGTTCGGCCGTCGTCCGGGTCCTGAGCTACAACGTCCGCTCCCTGCGCGACGACGAGGACGCCCTCACCCGGGTCGTCCGCGCCTGCGCGCCGGACCTCGTCTTCGTCCAGGAGGCGCCGCTCTTCTTCCGCTGGCGCAAGCACGCGGCGCGGCTCGCCAAGAAGAGCGACATGCTGGTCCTCACCGGCGGCGGGTCCGCCGCGGGCCCGCTGCTGCTCTGCACGCTCCGGTCGACCGTGGAGCGCACCGAGGACGTCCTGCTGCCGCGCACCCCCGGTCTGCACCGCAGGGGCCTGGCCACCGCGGTCGTCCGGATCGGCGGCGCCCGGCTCGGTCTGATCAGCTGCCACCTCAGCCTGCAGGCGGAGGAGCGGTACGCGCAGACCGGGCAGCTCCTGGACCGGCTCAAGGCCCTGGACGTCCCGCACGGCATCGTCGCCGGCGACATCAACGAACGCCCCGACGGCCCGAGCTTCCGCCGTCTGGCCGGCGAACTCCAGGACTGCCGGGCGGTACGCCCCTGGGGCGGCGAGCACACCTTCACCCCCGCGGACCCGCGCCGCCGCATCGACGCCGTCTTCGCCACGTCCGGCATCGAGGTCCTCGGCTGCGGCGTCCCCACCGGCCTCCCGGGCGTCACCGAAGAAGACCTGAGGGCGGCCACGGACCATCTGCCGGTCCTGGCCGCCCTGAGGATCCCGCCCGCCTGATGTGGCCGGCGGACGGAGTCCGCCGCAGCCGGCCGAAGCCCGGGAGGCGCCCCGGCGCCGAGCGGTGCGAGTGCCGGCGTGAGGAGGATTCTGCCCTGAGGGCGGCCACGGACCATCTGCCGGTCCCGGCCGCCCTCAGGGTGCCCGCCTGCCTGAGCTGCGCTACACCACCGCGCCCCGGCCCGGGTCGTCGTGGTCGTCGTCATCGTCGTCGTGCTGCATGCGGGCCACCAGGGTGGCGAAGCCGCCGAGGAAGCCGGCCACGCAGACCGTGGTCAGCCACCAGGTCATCTCCCACCGGAAGAGGACCGCGAGCAGCATCAGGACCGGGCCGCCGATCGCGCCCAGCCAGGCGAACTTCGTCGTCGCGTCGGCCTCCGGCAGCGGCGGCGGCTCCGGCGGGACGAAGTGGCCCTCGTCGTCGTCCCCGCTGCTCTTCCTGCTGCGGGTGACGGGCTCCTCGTCCGGGTCGGCGAGCGCGTAGTCGCGCGGTCCCGGGGCGGGGCCCACCCCGGGGGCGAACACGATCGAGCTGCCCAGCGGGGGCTTGGCCGGGCCGGCCTCGGCCCGGTCCCCGTCCGGACCGTCGTCCTCGTTCTCGTTCTCGTCCTCGTCCTCGTCCGAGGGTTCGTCACCGTCCTCCGAATCGTCCGAGTCCTCCGAGTCCTCGTCCTCCTCGTCGGAGTCCTCGTCGCCGTCCGCGGACGCCTCGGCGTCGGCCGGGGCCTCGGCCGACTCCTCCTCGTACGCGGGCAGCGCGAGATCCTCCACCGGGCGGAACGGCTTCGCGCCCGGCGGGTCGGCCGGCTCCTCGCCGTAGCCGGCGACGATCGCCGCCCACGCGGCCTCCTCGTCGATCGGCTGCGGCTCCCGCTCGCCGCCGTCCTGCTGCTCAGCCACCGTTCGCAATTCCCTTCGTCGCCTCGACGTCCGGAGCGAGCCGGCCGATGAAGGCCCAGCTCTCCTCGAAGATGCGCTCCGCGTCGTGGTCCAACGTCGCCACGTGGTAGCTCTGTTCCAGCAGGATCTCCCGCACGTCCGTGGACGAGACCCGGCCGAGGATCCGCGCCGAGTCCACCGGCGGGACCACATGGTCCTGCGGGCTGTGCAGCAGCACCATCGGCTGCGTGACCTGCGGCAGCTCCTTGTCGACCAGCCGGAAGAACCTCCGCACCGAGTGCGCCGCGTGCAGCGGCACCCGGTCGTAGCCGATCTCCTCGACGCCCGGCTTGGCGATGTCGCTGGTCAGCCCCTTCGTCGTCCGCACCAGGTGCCGGGCGACCGGCAGGGCGTACGCGGACAGGCCGTGGACCTTGTTCGCCGGGTTCACGACCACGACGCCGGCGATCCGGTCACCGTGCTTCGCCGCGAGCCGCAGCGTCAGCGCGCCGCCCATGGACAGGCCGAAGACGAAGACCGTCGTACAGCGGGCGAGCAGCTCCTGCAGGGCCCGCTCCACCTCCGCGTACCAGTCCTCCCAGCCGGTGACGGCCATGTCCTCCCAGCGGGTGCCGTGGCCGGGCAGCAGCGGCAGCGACACCGTGAGGCCGCGCTCGGCGAGGTACTCGGCCCAGGGGCGGAGCGACTGCGGGGAACCGGTGAAACCGTGACACAGAAGGACGCCGACCTCTCCGCCCTCATGGCGGTACGGCTCGGCTCCAGGAAGGACCGGCACGTCGGTCTCCTGTTCGTGAGGTCTGGTGGGCTGGGGGATGTACGGGGAAGTGCGATGCGGTGTCTTCACCGTACGCGACGGGACCGACACCGACCAGGGCCGATGCGGCCCCGTGCGGGGGAGCGCGGGCCCGCACGGGTTAAGGTCTGATCGACGGAACACGGGAGGCACTGGTCTTGATCTACGGCGCAATGAAGTTCTCCATCGGGGGGTCGCTGAAGCTCGCCTTCAGGCCCTGGGTGGAGGGCCTCGAGAACATTCCCGCCGAGGGCCCGGCGATCCTGGCCAGCAACCACCTGTCGTTCTCCGACTCGTTCTTCCTGCCGGCGGTCCTGGACCGCAAGGTCACCTTCATCGCCAAGGCCGAGTACTTCACCAGCCCCGGCGTCAAGGGCAGGCTCACCGCCGCGTTCTTCAAGGGCGTCGGCCAGCTCCCGGTGGACCGCTCCGGTGCCCGCGGCGCCGGCGAGGCCGCCATCAAGAGCGGTATCGAGGTCATCGAGCGCGGCGAGCTGTTCGGCATCTACCCGGAGGGCACCCGCTCCCCGGACGGCCGGCTCTACCGCGGCAAGCCCGGCGGCCTGGCCCGCGTGGCGCTGGCCACCGGCGCCCCGGTGATCCCGGTCGCGATGATCGACACCGAGAAGATCCAGCCGCCCGGCAAGGTCGTGCCCAAGCTGATGCGCCCGGGGATCCGGATCGGCAAGCCCCTCGACTTCAGCCGCTACCAGGGCATGGAGGGCGACCGCTTCATCCTGCGCTCGGTGACCGACGAGGTCATGTACGAGATCATGAAGCTGTCCGGGCAGGAGTACGTCGACATCTACGCGACCGCCGCCAAGCGGCAGCTCGCGGAGGCGGAGAAGGCGGCCAAGGAGGCCGTGAAGGAAGAGATCGCGGCCCGGCAGGAGTCCGGCGCGTAACTTCCCCGCGAGGGGGAGTCGGGGGGTGGGGGAGATGGCCAAGCGCGAGCGTGTCGTGCGCATGTCGGTCGAGCAGCCGCTGTGGCGTGCGCTCACCGGGTACCGCGTCATCACGATGATCTACGCGGTGCTGCTGTTCGTCTTCGGCCGGGACCGCTACGAACACCCCTGGGTGGCCATCGTCTTCCTCGCCGTGATGTGCGTGTGGACGCTGGCCACGCTGCCCCAGGTGTCCGGCGCGATCCGCTGCACCAAACGGTTCCTGTCCGCCGATCTGGCCATCGCGCTCACCGGCATCCTGCTCACCCCGGTCGCCGACGCCCACGCGCAGACCGTCGACGGCCCCACGCTGCCGTCCATCTGGACCGCCGGCGTGGCCCTCGCGTACGCGATCAAGGGCGGCTGGCGCTGGGCGGCCTTCGCCTCCTCGCTGATCGCCGGCGCGAACATCGTCGCCCGCGGCACGCCCACCCTCGACACCCTGCACAACGTGCTCCTCGTGTGGGTGGCCTCCGTCGCCGTCGGGTACATCGTCGAGGTCGCCCGCGCCTCCGAGCGCACCCTCGCCCGCGCCCTGGAGATCGAGGCCGCCACCCGCGAACGGGAGCGCCTGGCCCGGGACATCCACGACAGCGTGCTCCAGGTCCTCGCCATGGTGCAGCGGCGCGGCACCGCCCTGGGCGGCGAGGCGGCCGAGCTCGGCCGGATGGCCGGCGAGCAGGAGATCGCCCTGCGCACCCTGGTCGCGGGCGGGCTCAACCGGCCCTCCCGGGCCTCCGAGGACGAGTCCGAGGGCGCTTTCGTCCGGGTCGTCGAGGTTCCGGACGAGGACGACGAGAACGGCGACGACGGCCCGGTCGACCTGCGCACGCTGCTCGCCCCGCGCGCCGGGGCGAGGGTCAGCCTGGCCGACCCGGGTGCTCCGGTCCTGCTCCCGCCGGCCGCCGCGCGCGAGCTGGCCGCCGCCGTCGGCGCCGCGCTGGACAATGTGGAGCGGCACGCCGGACCGGAGGCCCGCGCGTGGATCCTGGTCGAGGACTGGCCGGACGAGGTGATCGTCACCGTGCGGGACGACGGCCCGGGCATCCCCGAGGGGCGGCTCGCCCAGGCCGAGGGCGAGGGCCGGATGGGCGTCGCGCTCTCCATCCGGGGGCGGCTGCGGGACCTCGGCGGCGCCGCCGAGCTGATCTCGGTCCCCGGCCAGGGCACGGAAGTAGAACTGAAGGTTCCACGGGCCACCGGGAACGCGCGGGGGAAGGCAGGACAGGGACGATGAGTACGACGAGCGAGCCGCAGCAGACCGGCGGACAGCAGCAGATCAGGGTCATGGTGGTCGACGACCACCCGATGTGGCGGGACGCGGTCGCCCGTGACCTCGCGGAGAACGGCTTCGACGTGGTCGCCACCGCCGGCGACGGCGAGCAGGCGGTCCGCCGGGCCCGCGCGGCCGCCCCCGACGTCCTCGTCCTCGACCTCAACCTGCCCGCCAAGCCGGGCGTCCAGGTCTGCAAGGAGCTCGTCGGCGCCGACCCGACGCTGCGGGTCCTGGTGCTCTCCGCGAGCGGCGAGCACGCCGACGTCCTGGAGGCCGTGAAGTCCGGCGCCACGGGCTATCTGCTCAAGTCGGCGTCCACCGAGGAGCTGCTCGACGCCGTGCGCCGCACCGCCGTCGGCGACCCGGTCTTCACCCCGGGCCTGGCCGGCCTGGTCCTCGGCGAGTACCGCCGGCTCGCCTCCGAGCCCGCCCCGGCCGAGGGCGGCCGGGACGAGCCGAAGGCCCCGCAGCTCACCGAGCGGGAGACCGAGGTGCTCCGGCTGGTCGCCAAGGGCCTGAGTTACAAGCAGATCGCCGAGCGCCTGGTGATCTCGCACCGCACCGTGCAGAACCACGTCCAGAACACCCTCGGCAAGCTCCAGCTGCACAACCGGGTCGAGCTGGTCCGGTACGCCATCGAGCGCGGCCTGGACGACGCCTGACGGACCGCCGGAGGACCGCCGGCGGACGCTTCACTCGAAAGAGTGAAGCTGAGGCGGTCAACTCCCCTCCCCGCGCCCGGAATTCACCTTTTCGACCGTCCCGGTGTGATGCGCATCACTACTAACGTGACCCGCATACGTGTCCCACGACGGCGAAGGGAACTTCCATGCGGGTCGGAGTACTGACCGGCGGCGGCGACTGCCCCGGCCTCAACGCGGTCATCCGCGGCATCGTCCGCAAGGGCGTCCAGGAGTACGGGTACGCCTTCACCGGCTTCAAGGACGGCTGGCGCGGTCCGCTGGAGGGCCACACCGTACCGCTCGACATCCCCGCCGTCCGCGGCATCCTGCCCCGCGGCGGCACCATCCTCGGCTCCTCGCGCACCAACCCGCTGCGCGCCGAGCACGGCGTCCGCCGGATCAAGGACAACCTCGCCAAGGCCGAGGTCGACGCGCTGATCGCGATCGGCGGCGAGGACACCCTCGGCGTGGCGGCCACGCTCTCCGACGAGTACGGGGTGCCCTGCGTCGGAGTGCCGAAGACCATCGACAACGACCTCTCCGCCACCGACTACACCTTCGGCTTCGACACCGCCGTCGGCATCGCCACCGAGGCCATCGACCGGCTGCACACCACCGCCGAGTCCCACATGCGGGTCCTCGTCGTCGAGGTCATGGGCCGGCACGCCGGCTGGATCGCCCTGCACTCCGGCCTGGCCGGCGGGGCCAACGTCATCCTCATCCCCGAGCAGCGCTTCGACGTCGAGCAGGTCTGCACCTGGGTGGAGTCACGGTTCCGGGCCACGTACGCCCCGATCGTCGTGATCGCGGAGGGCGCCATGCCGAAGGACGGCGACCTGGTCCTCAAGGACGGCTCGCTCGACTCCTTCGGGCACGTGCGGCTCTCCGGCGTCGGCGAGTGGCTGGCCCGGGAGGTCGAGCGGCGCACCGGCAAGGAGGCCCGGACCACCGTGCTCGGCCACGTCCAGCGCGGTGGCACGCCCAGCGCCTTCGACCGCTGGCTGGCCACCCGTTTCGGGCTGCACGCCATCGACGCGGTCCGGGACGGCGACTTCGGGAAGATGGTCGCGCTGCGCGGCACGGACATCGTGCGCGTCCCGATCGCCGAGGCCACGGCGAAGCTCAAGACGGTCGACCCGAAGCTGTACGACGAGGTCGGCGTCTTCTTCGGCTGACTCCGGCCCTCCCGCGTATATTCGCCGGTGACCAGACAATTCCGGCAAACCCCCGGAGGGGCCGTGGAGATCCTGGCGTTCGGTGTGCAGGCCGACGAGAAACCGCTGCTCGAGAAGGCGTTCGCGGGGCGGCACGAGGTCCGCTGCCTCGATGTCTTCCTCACCGAGGACACCGCCCCCATCGCCGCCGGCCACGAGGCGATCTCCACCAGCGTCAACGCGGACCTGAACGCCCGTGTCCTGCGCATCCTGTCCGGCGGCGGCACCCGCTTCATCGCCCAGCGCTCCACCGGCTTCAACAACATCGACCTCGGCGTCGCCCAGCAGCTGGGCCTGACCGTCGCCCGGGTCTCGCACTACTCGCCGTACTCGGTCGCCGAGTTCGCCTGGACGCTGGCGATGGCGGTCAACCGGCGGATCGTCCGCGCCGCCATCCGCACCCGCGACTTCGACTTCCGGCTCGACGGGCTGATGGGCCGCGACCTGCACGGGCGCACCGTCGGCGTGCTCGGCACCGGCAGGATCGGCGAGGCGTTCACCCGGATCGCCCACGGCTTCGGCATGGACCTGCTCGGCTGGGACGTCCACGAGAACGCCGCCTGCGTCGAGCTCGGCATGAAGTACGTCGACAAGGAGCAGCTGCTCGCCGAGTCCGACGTGGTCAGCCTGCACGTACCGCTGACGCCCGCCACCCGGCACCTGCTCGACGCCGCCGCGCTGAGGTCCATGAAGGACGAGGCGATCCTGGTGAACTCCAGCCGCGGCGGCCTCATCGACACCGAGGCCCTCGTCGGCGAGCTCCGCGCGGGGCGCTTCACCGGCGTGGGCCTCGACGTGTACGAGGCGGAGGCCGGGCTGTTCTTCCTCGACAAGTCCCTGGAGGTCGTCGACGACGACACCCTGGCCCGGCTCATGACCTTCCCGAACGTCCTCGTCACCTCGCACCAGGCGTACTACACCCTGGACGCGGTCGGCCAGATCATCGACACCACCGTCCAGAACGTCCTCGACTACGCGGCGGGCCGCCGCAGCGAGAACGTCCTGGTCCCGGCCGCCGTCGTCCAGGAGGGCGACGACTGATCGACTTGTCGACTAGACGAGCACGCCCGCGAGGAGCGAGGCGGTGAGCGCCGCCCCGTCCATCGTCAGCACCGACTCCGGGTGGAACTGCACGCCCGCGAAGCCCGGCCCGCGCAGGGCGTGGACCTCGCCGGTCGCCCCGTCGCGGCTCACCTCGATGCGGTGCATCGCCAGTTCGGTGGCGGTGCGGTCGTCGCAGCGGGCGGTGAAGCTGTTGTAGAAGCCGACCGTCTGCTCCTGCCCGAACAGGTCGATCCGCACCTGCACCCCCTGGAACGGCGTCCGCTTGCGGACCAGCTCCAGACCCAGCTCCGCCGCGATCAGCTCGTGCCCCAGGCAGACGCCCAGCAGGCCGTGCCGGTGGTTCCGTACGAGCTCCGCGGTCAGCCCGCGCAGGAACCGCATCTTCGGGTCCGTCGCGTCGGCCGGGTCCCCCGGCCCGGGGCCCAGCACCACCGGGCCCTCGTGGGCCAGGGCCAGCTCCCGCAGCCCCGGCTCGTCGTACCGCAGCACCGAGACCTCCAGGCCGGAGGAACGCAGCAGGTGCGCCAGCATCGCGGTGAAGGTGTCCTCCGCGTCGATCACCAGCGCGTGCCCGCTCAGCTCGGCCGACTTCCCCCAGGCTCTCAACTCCGTTCGAGCAGGGAGGTCCCCCATCTGCATCTTCAGCCAGAACGGCGCCAGGTCCGCCCGCCGGGCGTCCAGCGCGGCCCGCACCCGCGGGTCGTCCGCGAGGCGCGGCGGTACGGGCTCGGCCGCGATGGCCGGCCGCCCCGGCCGTACCCCGAGCGCGGCCAGCACGCCCGCCGCCTTGGCGTGCGTCTCCGCGACCTCCGACGCCGGGTCGGAGTGCCGGACGAGCGTCGCTCCCACGGGGACCCGCAGCGTCCCGTCCGCCGCGATGTCCGCCGTCCGGATCAGGATGGGGGAGTCCAGCGTCTGCGCCCCGCTCGCGTCCGTCCCGAGCAGCGCCAGCGCCCCCGCGTAGTAGCCGCGACCGCCCGCCTCGTGCCGCTCGATCACCCGGCAGGCGTTCTGCACCGGGGACCCGGTGACGGTCGCCGCGAACATGGTCTCCTTCAGCACCTCCCGCACGTCCAGCGACGAACGCCCGCGCAGCTCGTACTCCGTGTGGGCCAGGTGCGCCATCTCCTTCAGCCGCGGCCCGATCACCACCCCGCCCATGTCGCCGACGGTGCACATCATCTTCAGCTCCTCGTCGACGACCATCGACAGCTCGTCGCGCTCCTTGCGGTCGGCGAGGAAGGCGAGCAGGTCCTCCGGCGTCGGCGCGCCCCCGGCCGGGTACCGGTACGTCCCGCTGATCGGGTTCATGACCACGGTCCCGCCCGACATGCGGACGTGCACCTCCGGACTCGCCCCGACCAGCGTCCGGTCCCCGGTGTGGACGACGAACGTCCAGTACGCGCCCCGCTCGCCCGCGAGCAGCCGCCGGAACAGTGCCAGGGCGTCGGCCCGCCCGAAGCCCGGGATCTCCCCGGTGTACGTGCGCCGGACGACGAAGTTCGCGCCCTCGCCCGCGCCGATCTCGTCCTCGATCACCCGGCGCACGATCCGCCCGTACTCCTCGTCGGAGACGTCGAAGCCGCCGTCCTCGACCCGTACGTCGTGCGCCGGGAGCTGCGCGAGCGCCTCGGCGAGCGGCAGCTCGTACGCCTCCTCGGCGACCAGCACCGACAGCGGCGTGCCGTCGTCGCGGACGTCGAAGCCGCGCTCCCGGATCTGCCGGAACGGAACGAGCGCCAGCGTCGGCAGCTCCCGTACCGGCAGCTCGGCGAGCCGCTCGGCCTCGTGCACCGCGCCGATCAGCACCTCGACGGTGTCGTGGTCACGACCCGGGGTGCGGCGGCGCAGCAGCGCGAACGGGGGGCAGGAGTCGTCCAGCAGACGGGACAGGTCCATGCGATGCGTTCCTTCCGTGGGAGGGGAGGAACGGCCGGGAAACGAAGAAGGCCGCCCCTCGGGCGGCCTTCGCGTGTGTCTCGGTGTACGCGCAGTCAGTGGGCCGCCGGATGAGCGGTCCACCACCAGTTCTGGGTCGAGTGCGCGAACATGAGGGCGATCGTAACGCATGATGCGCGTCGCCTCCGTCTCATCCATCGGTCACTGGCGTGGACGGACCATTTCGCCACGTACTGTGGGATGCGTGACCGTGAACGCTGATTCCCACGCCGTCGCCAAGGCGACCTGGCGAGACCTGCCCGCGGCGCAGCAGCCCGAGTACCCCGATGCCGAGGCTCTGCGCGATGTGATCGCGGACCTCGAGTCGTATCCCCCGCTCGTCTTCGCCGGCGAGTGCGACCAGCTGCGCGCCCGGATGGGAGCCGTCGCCCGTGGCGAGGCGTTCCTGCTCCAGGGCGGCGACTGCGCCGAGGCCTTCGACGCCGTGTCCGCCGACCACATCCGGGCCAAGCTCAAGACGCTGCTCCAGATGTCCGCCGTCCTCACGTACGCGGCCTCCGTGCCCGTCGTGAAGGTCGGCCGCATCGCGGGCCAGTACTCGAAGCCCCGTTCCAAGGGGACCGAGACGCGTGACGGGGTGACGCTGCCGACCTACCGCGGCGACTCCGTGAACGGCTTCGACTTCAACGAGGCCGCCCGTGTCCCGGACCCCGAGCGCCTGAAGCGGATGTACAACGCCTCCGCTTCCACGCTCAACCTGGTGCGCGCCTTCACCACCGGTGGTTACGCGGACCTGCGCCAGGTGCACGCCTGGAACCAGGACTTCGTGAAGTCGTCCCCGTCGGGCCAGCGCTACGAGCAGCTGGCGCGCGAGATCGACAACGCGCTGAACTTCATGAAGGCCTGTGGCACCGACCCGGCCGAGTTCCGCGCGGTCGAGTTCTACGCCTCCCACGAGGCGCTGCTGCTCGACTACGAGGGCGCGCTGACGCGTACCGACTCGCGCACCGGCAAGCTGTACGACACCTCCGGCCACATGGTCTGGATCGGTGAGCGCACCCGCCAGCTGGACCACGCCCACATCGAGTTCGCCTCGCAGATCGCGAACCCGATCGGCATCAAGCTGGGCCCGACGACCACGGTCGACGACGCGCTCACGTACATCGACCGGCTCGACCCGGAGCGCGAGCCGGGCCGACTGACCTTCATCGTCCGCATGGGCGCCGACAAGGTCCGGGACAAGCTCCCGGAGCTGGTCGAGAAGGTCACCGCCTCCGGCGCGGTCGTCGCCTGGGTGACCGACCCGATGCACGGCAACACCTTCGAGGCGGCCTCCGGCCACAAGACCCGCCGTTTCGACGACGTGCTCGACGAGGTCAAGGGCTTCTTCGAGGTCCACAAGGAGCTGGGCACCCACCCGGGCGGCATCCACGTGGAGCTCACCGGCGACGACGTCACGGAGTGCGTGGGCGGCGGCGACGAGATCTTCGTCGACGACCTGCACCAGCGCTACGAGACGGCCTGCGACCCGCGGCTCAACCGCAGCCAGTCGCTCGACCTGGCCTTCCTGGTCGCGGAGATGTACCGCGATCAGTAAGTAGGTTCGTACGACCCTGGGGCGCGGATCCTGTGATCCGCGCCCCAGAGTCATTTCCGGTCTTTACACCTGAGGGTCGCCGGGTAAGGTTAGGTTAGCCTTATCGATCCCGGCGGGAGGTGAACCGCGTGTACGTCTGCTCATGCTTCGGTGTCACGGAGAAGCAGGTCAAGGAGCACGCCGACGCGGGCGCCTGCACGCCCCGCCAGATCGCCTCCGCCTGCAAGGCGGGCACGGACTGCGGTTCCTGCGTCCGCAAGATCCAGTCCCTCCTCGGCCGCGGCAACTGCCCGAGGCGCGAGCTGGTCGAGCAGGGGATGCCGGCGCTGACGGCCGAGATCACCGGCAACCAGCTCGACGAAGCGGCCTGAGTCAGCTCGGCTGCTCGATCAGCGTCGAGAGGTACAGCGCCTCGCCCAGGCTCTCGATCAGCTCCAGCTGGGTGTCGAGATAGTCGATGTGGTGCTCCTCGTCGGCCAGGATCTCCTCGAAGAGGTTGGCTGACGTGATGTCGTTCTTGGCGCGCATCACCTCGATGCCGCGCTTGAGCCGGTCGATCGCCTCGACCTCGACCTGCCGGTCCGCCTCGAACATCTCCTTGACCGTCTGGCCGACGCGCACATGGAAGAGCCGCTGGTAATTGGGCAGGCCGTCGAGCATCAGGATGCGCTCGGTCAGCTTGTCCGCGTGCTTCATCTCGTCGATGGACTCTTCGCGGGTGTACTTCGCGAGCTTGGTCCAGCCCTTGTTGTCCTGGATGCGGTAGTGCAGCCAGTACTGGTTGACGGCCGTCAGCTCACCGGTCAGCTGCTCGTTGAGGAACTCGAGGACCTCGGGGTCGCCCTGCATCGCAGCGGCTCCTTCCACGCATTCTTAAGTCGTGACTGGGCAGGATGGCCGCATCCTTGCACCACGATCGGGGAGCGTCCAGTAAGTGCAGGCTTAGTGGGAGTTGCCCGTTTCAAGGGTTCCCTGGTCATGACCACCCCTCCCGGTCTGTCACCATGGTGGACATGGGTCAGCCGGAGAGCGGAGAACACCGGGAAGCGGGGCAGGTGGACCTTCCGCCGGGGCAGCGACTGCAGCGCGGCTGGCCGGTCACCCACTACGGTCCGGTACCCCGGTTCAAGCCCGACCGCTGGGAGTTCCGGGTCTTCGGCGCGACCGCCGACGGCGAGAAGCGGTGCTGGAACCACGAGGAGTTCTCGGCCCTGCCGTTCTCCACGGTCGTGGCCGATCTGCACTGCGTCACGAAGTTCAGCATGGTGGGGGCCGAATGGGGCGGGGTGCCCGCCCGGACGATCCTCGAACTGGCCCCGCCGGCGCCGAACGTCACCCATGTGATGGTCTGGGCCGAGTACGGCTTCAGCGCCAATCTGCGGCTGTCGGACTTCGACTCCGACCGCACGATCTTCGCCACGCACAAGGACGGTGAGCTGCTCACGGCCGAGCACGGCTTCCCGCTGCGGCTGGTCGTGCCGCATCTGTACGCCTGGAAGGGGCCCAAGTGGGTCCGCGGTGTGGAGTACATGACCGCGGACCGGCGGGGATTCTGGGAGGAGCGGGGCTACCACAACATCGGCGACCCGTGGACCGAGCAGCGCTACTCGTACCAGGAGGAGCCGGGCGACGGCCCGGAGCTCTGACCCGGCCCGTTCTCAGTCGCGCAGCTCCTTCAGCCGGGCGATGTCGGCCGCGTGGCCTTCCTTTCCGCCCGGCGTCTCGATGATCAGCGGCACGTTCTCGGTCGCCGGGTGCTTCAGCAGCTCGCGGAACGGCTCGGCGCCGATGTTGCCCGCGCCGATGTTGGCGTGCCGGTCCTTGTGCGCCCCGACGACGTCCTTCGAGTCGTTGGCGTGGATCAGCTTCAGCCGTCCCTCGCCGACCGTCTCCACCAGCAGGTCCAGGGTCTGTGTCATGCCGTGCGGGCCGGCCAGGTCGTGTCCGGCGGCGAAGATGTGGCAGGTGTCGAGGCAGACACCCAGCCTGGGGTGGTGGTCCAGGGCGTCGAAGTACGGGCCGTAGTCCCAGGTGCGCGAGCAGAGCGAGAAGCCCTGGCCGGCGGTGGACTCCAGGAGCAGGAACGGGTCGTCGTCGTGGGTCAGCTCGTCGAGCAGCGGCAGCAGCCGCTCCCGTACCTGCGCCAGCGCCTCGGCGCGCGGGCGGCCGCCGGTGGCCGAGCCGGTGTGCACGACGACGCCGAGCGCCCCGATCTCGCGTCCGCGCCGCAGCGAGTGCCGCAGCGACTCGGCGGAGCGGTCGACGGTGGCCTCGGTGTGCGAGCCGAAGTTGATCAGGTACGGCGCGTGCACGTACGCGGGTATGTCCTCGGCCTCGCACTGGGCGCGGAACAGGTCGTCCTGGGCCGGGTCGCCGGTCGGGGTGGCCCAGCCACGCGGGTTGGCGACGAAGACCTGGACGGTCTCGGCGAGCAGCTCGCGGGCGTAGCTCAGGCCGACCTTGGCGAGGCCGCCGGCCACGGGGACATGGCCGCCGACGGGGTTGCGCATCGGTCTCTAGATTCCCTTGATCTTGAGGGTGATCGTGCTGCCCTCGGGGGCGGTGCCGGTGGGCGACTGGCTCTTGACCGTCTTGCCGAGGAAGGGGAACTCCCGCTCGGCCTTGACCTGGAAGCCCGCGCCCTCCAGGAGCGCGCGTGCCGCGTCCAGCTCCTTGCCGGTGACGTCCGGGACGGCGACCATGCGCGGGCCCTTGGAGACGGTCAGGACGATCGTGTCGCCCTGCGCGGCCCGGCTGCCCTCGGCGAGGGACTGGGCGGCGACCGTGCCGGCGGCCTGGGGGGAGTGCACCTGCTCGGGGGCGACCTGCACCTTCAGGCCGGCGTCCTTGAGCGCGGTGGTGGCGTCGGCGACTGCGTCGCCGGTGACGCCCGGGACGTCGACGGGGACGCCCCGGCTGACGACCAGGGCGACCGCGGAGTCGGGGCGGCGCTCGGTGCCGGGCTCGGGACTGGTGCGGATGACCGCGCCCTGCGGGACGTCGTCGCTGAAGGCGCGGCTGATCACGCCGGGGACCAGGCCGTCGCGGGCGAGCAGCTTCTTCGCCTCGGCGAGCGGCTTGCCCTTGACGTTGGGCACCCGCACGATCTCGGGGCCGCGGGAGATCGTGAGCCGTACGGAACCGTTGCCGCGGATGCGGTCGCCGGGGGAGGGGTCGGTGGCCATCACGGTGCCGCGGGCGTACGCGTCGCTGAAGGCGCGCTCGGTGGCGGCGACCTCGAGGCCGGCCTCGTCCAGCCGCTTCGTCGCCTCGGCCTCGGTGCGGCCGAGGACGCTCGGGACGCGGGTGAACTGGCCGGAGTTGATGTACCAGACGCCGGAGCCGACACCGAGGAGCAGCAGCACGGCGAGGACCACGACGAGCGGGCCGCGCCGGAGCAGGGCGGCGCCGGGCACGGGGCGCGGCGCGGGTGGCTGGGCGGGGGTCGGCTCCGGCGCGGCGGGTGCGAGCGGGGGTGTGGCGAGGCGGGAGGTGGCGTGGGGCCGCGGGATGACGGTGGTCTGCGTGTCGTCGGCGGGCTCCTCCGCCGTCGCGTGGGCCTGCGGCGGGACGAGGTCCAGCTGCGTGTCGCTGAGCGCGGCGCGGGACCGGCGGGCGTGTGCGAGCAGCGCGACGGCGTCGTACGGGCGGACGTCGGGGTTGCGGGCGGTCGCGCTCGCGACCAGCTCGTCCAGCTCCAGGGCGAGCCCGGGGACGGCGGCGGAGGGCGCGGGGACGTCGGTGTTCAGATGCCGGTACAGGACCTGGGCGGGGGTGTCGCCGGTGTGCGGCTTGCCGCCGGTCAGCATCTCGTACAGGACGACGCCGCAGGCGTAGACGTCGGCGCGGGTGTCGGCGGTGCCGTGCTCGATCTGCTCGGGCGCGAGGTAGGAGACGGTGCCGAGGACGGTGCCGGTGGTGTTGGTGGTGGAGCCGATGGCGCGTACGAGACCGAAGTCGGCGACCTTCACCCGGCCGTCGTCCCCTATGAGGACGTTCTCCGGCTTCATGTCGCGGTGCACGAAGCCGGCGCGGTGCGCGGCGCCGAGCGCGGCGAGCACGGGCTCCAGGACGTCGAGCGCGGCGCGCGGCTGGAGGGCGCCGCGCTCGCGGAGCACGTCGCGGAGGGTGCAGCCGGCGACGTACTCCATGGCGAGGTACACGTACGCGCCGTCCGCGCCCTGGTCGAAGACGCCGACGACGTTGGGGTGGTCGAGGCGGGCCGCTGACTTGGCCTCCCGGATGAACCGCTCGACGAAGGTGGCGTCCGCGGCGAGCTCCGGGTGCATGACCTTGAGGGCGAGGACGCGGTCGAGACGGGTGTCGAGGGCGCGGTAGACGGTGGCCATGCCGCCGACGGCGATACGCGCGTCGATGCGGTACCGGCCGTCGAGCTGCTGCCCGACGAGCGGGTCCCTGAGCGTCGTATCCACGGCCCCGAGTCTACGAGCCCCGGGCCGTGCCCCCGCCCCTCCGCTCCACGTTGCAGCGCAGCTGTGACGTGGAGCGCGGTGGGGGAGCCCCAGGCACCGCGGACGGTGCCGCCCGTCGAGGCGCCCCCCAGACTCCGTCCGGGGGGACCCCCACGCCCTGCGGGAACGATCGCCCGCAACGGGGGCGGCGGCGGGAGGCCCCTCAGGGTCAGAACGCCGGGCGTTCCGGGTCCAGGGCGGCTCGGCCTTCCGTCGGGGACGATGCCTCGGCGAAGTGGCGGCGGGGGATGCGGCCCGCCTCACGGGCCAGGTGGCCCGATTCGACCGCCAGGCGCATCGCCCTGGCCATGCGGACCGGGTCCTGCGCGCGCGTCACCGCGGAGGCCAGCATCACCGCCGCGCAGCCCAGCTCCATCGCCAGGGTCACGTCCGACGCCGTGCCCGCGCCCGCGTCCAGGATCACCGGGACCCCCGCGCGCTCCACGATCAGCTCGAAGTTGTGCGGGTTGCGGATGCCCAGGCCGGAGCCGATGGGCGAGCCCAGCGGCATGATCGCCGCGCAGCCCGCGTCCTCCAGCTTCCGCGCCAGCACCGGGTCGTCGTTGGTGTACGGGAGGACCGTGAAGCCGTCGTCGACGAGGGTTTCCGCCGCCGCCAGGAGCTCCTCGCCGTCGGGGAGGAGGGTGCGTTCGTCGGCCACCACCTCCAGCTTGATCCACGACGTGCCCAGCGCCTCCCGCGCCAGCCGCGCCGTGAGGACCGCCTCGCCCGCCGTGTAGCAGCCGGCCGTGTTCGGCAGGACCTGGATGCCCAGGCGGTTCAGGACGGACAGCACCGAGCCCTGCACCGTCGGGTCCAGGCGGCGCATCGCCACCGTCGTCAGTTCCGTGCCGCTGGCGACCAGCGCGCGCTCCAGCACGTCCAGGCTGGGCGCGCCGCCCGTGCCCATGATCAGGCGGGAGGTGAACTCCCGGTCGCCGAGTACGAAGACGTCGTCCGCCACTGTCCTCAGCCTCCCTGGACTGCCGTGAGGATCTCCACGCGGTCGCCCTCGCCCACGTACGTCGTCCCCCACGCGCTTCGCGGGACGACCGTTTCGTTCAGTGCCGCCGCGACCCCCGAGGGGGCCGTCGTCAGCGTGGCCACGAGTGCCGAGAGGGGGAGCGGGCCGCCCAGTTCGCGCGGCTCGCCGTTGACCGAGACGTTCATGCGGGCTGCTCCTGACGTACTGCGGAGAAACGGAGGGGGGTGAAGGGGCGCGCCTCTTCCGGCAGGGCCCCGGTCGTCAGGACCTCGGCCATGACGTCGCCCGTGACGGGCGTCAGCAGCACCCCGTTGCGGTAGTGCCCGGTGGCGAGCAGCAGCCCCGGCAGGGCCGTCGCGCCGAGCAGCGGCGCGTTGTCGGGGGAGCCGGGGCGCAGCCCCGCCCGGGTCTCGGTCAGCGGCAGCTCCGTGAGCCCCGGCACCAGCTCGTGCGCGTCGCGCAGCAGCTCGTACACCCCGCCCGCGGTCACCGTCGTGTCCCAGCCCAGCTCCTCGCTGGTCGCGCCGATCACCAGCTCGCCGTTCTCCCGCGGCACCAGGTACACGGCGCTGCCCCGCACCACCGCCCGCACCGTGCGGGACAGGAACGGCGCGTACGCCGGCGGCACCGTCAGCCGCAGCACCTGCCCCTTCACCGGGCGGACCGGAGGGAGGACGTCGTCCGGTACGCCCTCGAGCCGGCCGCTCAGGCTGCCGCCGGCCAGGACGACCTGGTCGGCCGCCACCTCGGTACCGTCCCGGAACGCCACCCCCGCCGCCCGGTCGCGCACGACGACGAGCCGCTCCGCCCAGGCCCGGTGGAACACCACCCCGGCCCGCTCGCAGGCGACGAGCAGCGCGTCGGCGAGCCGTCGCGGGTCCACCTGGTGGTCCCCGTCGACCCGCAGCCCGCCCCGCACCCCGGGCGCCAGCATCGGCTCCAGGCGGCGGCAGTCGCGCCCGCTCAGCCACACCGACTCGAGCCCGCACCGCGTCTGCAGCGCGTGCAGCTCGCGCAGGTGCGCCCGGTCGTCGGCGTCCAGGGCCACCGCGAGCGTGCCGCAGGCGCGGTGGCCGACGTCCAGGCCGGTGGCGTCGGCGAGTTCGGCGACGAAGTCCGGATAGCGGCGCGCGGAGGCGAGGTTGAGGGCGAGCAGGGTCTCCTCGCCGTAGTGGAGTTCGGTGACCGCGGCCAGCATCCCGGCCGCGACCCGCGCGGCCCCGCCGCCCGGTTCGGGATCGACGACCGCGGTGCGCAGTCCGCGCTGCGCGGCCCGCCAGGCCGTGACGAGGCCGACGATCCCGCCCCCCACGACGAGGACGTCCGCATCGGTACGTGCGTGCATGGGCGTCCAGCCCCTCCCTTCGCCGGCATGACCCGGATCAGGTTCGTACGGTCGGAGGCCGGTCAGCCTCCCTCTCAGCCCGGTGCGTCCGGACTCCCGCGTGTGCTCTACGTTGACGGCCAGACTAGCCCACCACTTCCTGACGGTTCGTCAGGTACGTAAGGTGGGCGGGTGAGCGAACAGCGGGAACACGCAGAGCAGCGGGAACACACGGAGCGGCCGCGGCGCGTGGTCGTCGTCGGCGCGGGCATGGCCGGCGTCCAGACCGCCGTGGCCCTGCGCGAACAGGGCTTCACCGGACCGGTCGTCCTCATCGGCGCCGAACCCCACCAGCCGTACGACCGGCCGCCGCTGTCCAAGGCCGTCCTCCTCGGCAAGGCCGAGGACTCCGCCTTCGACGTCGACTTCGCGGCCCTCGACGTCGAACTCCGCCTCGGCGTCGAGGTCACCGGGCTGCGCGCCGCGGACCGCGAGGTCGACACCGAGGCCGGCCCCGTCCCGTACGACGTGCTCGTCCTCGCCACCGGCGCGTACCCGGTCACCCTGCCCGGCACCGAGGGCGTCCCCGGCGTCCACCTGCTGCGCACCCTCGACGACGCCGCCCGCCTCAGGCCCGTCCTGGAGCGGCGGCACGACATCGTCGTGGTCGGCGCCGGCTGGATCGGCGCCGAGTTCGCCACCGCCGCCCGCGAGGCCGGCTGCGCCGTCACCGTCGTCGAGGCCGCCGAACGGCCCCTCGCCGGCGCCCTGCCCGCCGAGGTCGCCGAGCCGATGGCCGCCTGGTACGCGCAGAGCGGCGCCGAACTCGTCACCGGCGCCCGCGTCGAGCGCCTCGAACCCGGCGAGGTCCGGCTCGCGGACGGCCGCCGGCTGCCCGCCGACGCCGTCGTCGTCGGCATCGGCGCCCGCCCCGCCACCGGCTGGCTCGCCGGCTCCGGCGTCGAACTCGGCCCGGACGGCTCCGTCACCGCCGACGACAGGCTGCGCACCTCCCTGCCCGACGTGTACGCGGTCGGCGACTGCGCCTCCTTCCCCTCCGCCCGCTACGGCGAGCGGCTGCTCGTCCACCACTGGGACAACGCCCTGCAGGGCCCGCGCACCGTCGCCGCCGCGATCACCGGCGGGCCCGCGGAGGCACCCGCGTACGACCCGGTGCCGTACTTCTGGTCCGAGCAGTTCGGCCGTTTCGTCCAGTACGCGGGACACCACGCCCACGCCGACACACTCCTGTGGCGCGGCGCGCCCGGCGACGACGCCTGGTCGGTGCTCTGGCTGCGCGCCGACGTGCCGGTGGCCCTGCTCGCCGTCGGCCGGCCCCGGGACCTCGCCCAGGGGCGCCGGCTGATCGAGGCGGGCACGCCGGTCGACCCGGAGCGCGCCGCGGACCCCGCCGTCCCTCTGAAGGCCGCAGTCCGGTAGGCCCGACTACCGGCTGTCGGTCCTGGATGGCAGGCTTGTCCCGTGACCGAGATTGACGCAAAGATCGATGCTCTCGTCCCTGCCTGGCTCTACCTCCCCGACATCGCGGAGATGCTCGACGTCGAGGTGACGCGCGTGCGCCAGCTGGTCAAGGAGGGCCAGCTCATCGCCGTGCGCCGCGGGGAGAACAAGGCGCTTCAGGTGCCCGCCGCCTTCATCGACGGCGACAAGGTCGTCAAGGGCCTCAGCGGCACCCTGACGCTCCTGAAGGACGACGGCTTCACCGACGAAGAGATGCTGGAGTGGCTCTTCACTCCGGACCCGAGCCTGCCCGGCACGCCCGCGCAGGCGCTCAGCGAGAATCGCGGCACCGAGGTGAAGCGCCGCGCTCAGGCGCTCGCCGTCTGACGCAGCGAACGCAAGAAACCACCAGGCGGTGCGCGGCCCGAACCGCGCACCGCCGTACCACCCGGGGGGAACGCCTCATGTCCACGCCGCACGCCCAGCTGTCGGACACCCTGCTGTCCGACGCCCGGCTCTACCTGTGCACGGACGCCCGCAAGCGCCAGGGAGACCTGCCCGCGTTCCTGGACGCCGTGCTCTCCTCCGGTGTGGACATCGTCCAGCTCCGCGACAAGGGCATGGAGGCCGGCGAGGAGCTGGAGCACCTCGCCGTGTTCGCCGACGCCTGCCACCGGCACGGCAAGCTGCTCGCGGTGAACGACCGGGCCGACGTCGCCCACGCGGTGAGCGCCGACGTGCTCCACCTCGGCCAGGGCGACCTGCCGGTGCCCGCCGCCCGCGCGATCCTCGGCGAGGGAGTGCTGATCGGCCGTTCCTGCCACGCCGAGTCCGAGGTCGCCGCCGCGGCCGCCGAGCCCGGCGTGGACTACTTCTGCACCGGCCCCTGCTGGCCCACCCCGACCAAGCCCGGCCGGTACGCCCCGGGCCTCGACCTGGTGCGGTACGCGGCCGGGCTCGGCCAGGACCGGCCGTGGTTCGCCATCGGCGGCATCGACGCGGGGAACGTGGACGAGGTGCTGGACGCCGGCGCCCGCCGGATCGTGGTCGTCCGGGCGATCACCGAGGCCGACGACCCGGCCGCGGCCGCCGCCGACCTGGCCAAGCGGGTCCGCGAGCGCGTCTAGGGGCTGTCGCCGGACCCGTCCGGCGGTACGGGAGTGTCCAAAAAGGTGTCCAGTGCGTGGACGTCGCTTCGCCCCCGCCTGGACCTTGTCTAACCTGCCCCTATGGCACTGGGAACCGCTTCGACCCGCTCCGACCGCGCCCGCACGGTCCGCGAGATCCTCGCGTCCGGCAAGACGTCGTACTCCTTCGAGTTCTACGCGCCCCGGACCGAGAAGGGCGAGCGGAGCCTGTGGAACGCGCTGCGGCGCGTCGAGGCGGTCGGTCCGAGCTTCGTCTCGGTCACCTACGGCGCCGGCGGCACCACCCGCGTCGGCACCGTCAAGACCACCCACGAGATCGCCGCCGACACCATCCTCACTCCCGTCGCGCACCTCACCGCCGTCGACCACTCGGTGGCCGAACTGCGGAACGTTCTCGGTCAGTATGCGGACGCCGGCATCCGGAACATGCTCGCGCTGCGCGGCGACCCGGCCGGCGACCCGCTGGGCGACTGGATCGAGCACCCCGAGGGCGTCCGGTACGCGGCCGACCTCGTCCGGCTGATCAAGGAGTCCGGCGACTTCTGCGTCGGCGTCGCGGCCTTCCCCGAGATGCACCCCCGCTCCACCGACTGGGACACGGACATCCGGCACTTCGTGGACAAGTGCCGCGCCGGCGCGGACTACGCGATCACCCAGATGTTCTTCGACCCGGAGAAATATCTGCGGCTGCGCGACAGCGCCGAGCGGGCCGGCTGCGACACCCCGATCATCCCCGAGGTCATGCCCGTTGTGACCGCGAAGACCCTCGACCGGCTGCCCCAGCTGAGCAACGCGGTCTTCCCCGCGGACGTGAAAGAGCGGATGCTCGCCGTCAAGGACGATCCCGCCGCTGTACGCTCCATCGGTATCGAGTTCGCGACCGAGTTCTGCGCGCGGCTGCTGTCCGAGGGTGTCCCGGGGCTGCACTTCATCACGCTGAACAACTCGACCGCGACGCTCGAGATCTACGAGAATCTCGGACTGCACGAGCAGTCGTGACCGGTGTACCCGCCCCGACCCGCGGCGTACGCCGTAGGAGAGGGGCGGGCGGGCATGGGGTGGACGTTCCTCTACATCGCGTTCGGAGTCGTCGCGCTGTGGCTGCTGGGTGAGGTCCTGCTCCAGTACAAGGCACGGCTGCGCTGGCGGCTGCTCGCCTTCTCCGGCTTCCTGCTGGTCGTACTGGGTGTGCTGCTGCCGTCGGTGCTGGTGATCGTCGTCGGCGCGCTGGCGTTCGCCGTCGGTCAGATCTACGTGACGCTGTCGTACCGCCGCGGCTTCTCCACCGGCTGGGCGCTCGGCGGCAGCCCCGGCGCGAGCCGCCGCCGCAGGTCCGGCCCGCCGGCCGACCGCGGCCCGCAGCTGGAGGTCACCGAGCTCGCCTACGAGCCGGCCGAGCAGGGGCGGGGAGACCGCCCGGACGTGTACGAGCCGGAGCCGATGCCCGACGACACCGGCCAGTACGGCATCTACGACACCTCGTACGACGGGAACCAGGGGCAGCAGCAGCCCTACGGCGGCTACGACACCTACCAGCCCGGCTACGACCAGCAGCCCGGCTACGACTACGGCGCCGGCGTCCCGCAGCAGCAGTACGCCGCCTACTCGGACCCGTACATCGGCCCCGGCACCGACCAGCAGTACGCCGCCTACGACTACGGGCAGCAGGGCCAGCAGGGCCAGGCCGACCCGTACGCGGCGCCGTACGGCTACGACACCCCGCCCGGCGGCGTGTGGGTGCCGCAGCAGCGCGACGGCGAGCAGCCGCCGTACCCGCAGCAGCCGTACGGGTACTACGACCAGGACCAGCAGCAGTACCGCTACTGAGAGCCGCGGAAGTCCGCGCCCTCCACGATCAGGCCCGCCACCAGCGCACCCGACATGCCCGCATGGGCGAGCCCGCCGCCCGGGTGCGCCCAGCCGCCCGCGAAGTACAGGCCGGGCAGCGGCGACAGGTTGGCGGCGGGCAGCAGCCGGCCCCCGGCACCCGCGAGCGCCGGGCCCGGTACCTCGGCCGCGCCCGTCTCCCGGAGGGTGTCCTCGGGCGTCCGGACCTCCTGCCAGAGCCGGCGGTCCCGGAGATCCGGCACCGCCCGCGCCGCCGCTTCCAGCATCCGCTCCGCGCAGGCCGCCCAGTCCTGGCCCGGCGCCGTCGACACGGTCGCCGTGACCGTCACCGCCTCGTGCTCCCCTTCCGGGACCAGCGCCGGGTCACCGGGCCGCAGCACGGTCACCGTCGGCCGGCCGTCCGCCGCGTGCACCACCGTGCGGTGCGCCGCGCCGGGCTCCTTGCCGCCGCGCAGCGCCAGGCAGAGGACGACCCTGCCGGTCCCGGGGGACTGGTGACGCGGCGCCTCCGCGACGATCCCTGCCCGTACGAGCGCCGGCACGGGCGCGCCCGCGACGACGTGGTCCGCGTCGACGACCGTGCCGTCCGCCAGGCCGACACCGGCCGCCCGGCCGTCCTTCACCGGCACGTCGACGACCTCGGCCCCGAACACGAACTCCACCCGGCGTTGCAGGCACCGCTCGTACACCGCGGTCGCCAGCGCCCGCAGCCCCCCGGCCACGTACCAGCTGCCGAAGGTCTGCTCCATGTAGGGCAGCACCACCGCCGAGGCGGGGGCGGTCGCCGGGTCGAAGCCGTAGGACCAGGCGTAGGCGTCGAGGAGCGCCACGAGGCGCGGGTCGCGCAGTTCCCGGGCGCCGATCTGCGCGAGCGTGGTCGTCGGGCGGCGCAGGAAGCCGGCCTTCGGGGCCGGGTAGGGCTCGCGGGCGTACACCGAGACGTCCTGGGGCTGCGGCTCCTCCAGGAGCGGCCGGCGGGTGCGGTCCCAGGCATCCCGGGCGCGCACCAGGAAGTCGCCCCAGCGCTCGCCCGCGCCCGCGCCGAGCGCCGCGTCCAGGGCGGCGACCGTGCCGGCGCGGGAGGCGTTCGGCAGGTCCACCGAGGTGCCGTCGGCGAAGATCTGACGGCTCGCCGGGTCGACCTCGGTGAGCGTGACGCAGCGCTCCAGGGGCTCCTTGCCGGTCTTCACGAACAGATCGCGGTAGACGGCGGGCAGGTGCAGCAGCCCGGGGCCGGTGTCGAAGGCGAAGCCGTCCCGCTCGAAGCGGCCCACCGCCCCGCCGTAGGTCGCCGCCCGTTCGTACACCGTCACCCGGTGGCCCGCGACGGCCAGCCGGGCCGCCGCGGCCATCGCGCCGAGACCTGCCCCGATCACTGCGATTCGTGCCATGCGGGCGACTTTATCCGTTGCCGCGCAGCGGTCAGCCGGGCGGTGCGGCACCCGTCGCGGCCAGGCGTTTCTCCTCGCGCCGCTGGGCCCGCCGGGCCCGGAAGCGGCGGATCCGCGAGATCAGGAACAGTACGGTCGCCAGGCCCGCGATCAGCAGCGTCGCGGCGATGGAGGCCGCCGCCACCGGGTGGAACACCGCGAAGGTGACGAGGCCGGCGACGCCCAGGTCCTCGGCGATGCTCACCAGGATGTTGCTGGCCGGCTCCGGAGAGGTGTTGACCGCCATCCGGGTGCCCGCCTTGACCAGGTGGCTCAGCAGCGCCGTCGAGCCGCCGACCGCCGCGGCCGCGACCTCGGGCAGCGAGCCCGACTCGCCGGCGAGCAGCGCGCCCACCATCGCTCCGGCGACCGGCCGGACGACCGTGTGCACAGAGTCCCAGACGGAGTCGACGTACGGGATCTTGTCGGCCACCGCCTCGATCAGGAAGAGGACACCGGCGGCTATCAGGACGTCGGTGCGCTGCAGGGCGGCGGGCACGTCGTCGGAGACGCCGGTGACGCCGAAGAGGCCGAGGAGGAGGACCACCGCGTACGCGTTGACCCCGCTCGCCCAGCCGCTGGTGAAGACCAAGGGGAGTACGGACACGGACGTGATCGTAACCAGCCGTGAGGCGGCGCGGGCGAGTATCCGTACAGATGTGTGAGTACGGGTACTCAGACGCCCGGATGAGTAGCCGGGCGGATGGGACCGGGCCCGCGCGGACGGAAGAGTGGAGCCCACGGAAGGGGCGCGGGCCCGGACCGCCGACACGGGGCGGCGGAACGGGACCGCGCACCGGCCGGAACGGGGGTGCCGCGACGGCCCGGGGGGGGGTGCCGGCGGGAGCACACGGAAGCCGGTCCGGCGAGGCTCGGGGGGATCGAGCCTCGCCGGACCGGCTTCTTCGCTTCCGGGTCCCGCCTACGGGTCGAGCGGCTTCCGCTTCCTGACCACGGGCCGAACCGCTGCCGCGTCCTGTCTACGAGCCGAGCCGAGCCGCTTGGCGCCCGGGCCGTGGACGCGGCCGTGCAGCAGCAGGGACAGCGCGCCGTGCACGTCGTCCAGGGAGCGCTCGCTCTGGAACGCCCGCCAGTCGAGCGCGGCCACGAGCACCATCCCGACCAGCGCCGCCGCGGTGAGCTGCACGTCGATC
Organism: Streptomyces solicamelliae; assembly: GCF_045348655.1. NCBI lineage: Bacteria > Bacillati > Actinomycetota > Actinomycetes > Kitasatosporales > Streptomycetaceae > Streptomyces > Streptomyces solicamelliae. The sequence continues at coordinate 1,780,569 of NZ_CP160404.1, read as the reverse complement.
TCGTCGCTCAGCTCACCCGCCTCGACGCCCTCGCGCAGCACGCCCTCCACCACGGCCACCGCCTGCTGGCGGACGACCAGGAGCGTGGAGTTCCAGGTCCGGTTGGTGCGCCACAGCTCGGCCACGTACAGCTGCGTGAACGAGGGGTACTTCTCGATGAAGACCAGTCCGGCCCGGATCATCGCGTCCAGCGCGTCGATCCGGGAGCCGCCGCGGGCGGTGGTCTCGTCGGCCGCCGTCCGCAGCGAGGCGGTCAGCAGGCCGACGCCGTGCCGCAGCAGCTCCTCGAACAGCTCGTTCTTGCTCTTGAAGTTGTAGTAGACGGTGCCCTTGGCGACGCCCGCCCGCTCGGCGATCTCGTCCACGGTCGTGGCCGAGAAGCCCTGTTCCGCGATGAGCGTCACCGCCGCCTCGTACAGCTTGGCCCGGGTGGCCTGCCGTCTGGTGCTGCTGCTGTCCATGAGCCCGATTGTCACAGGTCCCGCCCCGCCACAGGCCCGGTCCCCGTCACAGGCTCAGTTCCGGGTGCAGCCGGTCCAGCGTCCACACCTGCTTGCGGCGGGCCGAGACCGCCGTCAGCGCCAGCGCGCCCAGCGTGAACGCGGCCAGCACCGCGACGCCCTGCCACACCGGTCCGACCGGCCCGCCGGAGATGAGCCGGCGCAGCGCCTCGACCACGTAGGTCATCGGCAGGTACGGGTGGATGGCGTTGAAGAAGCCCGGGCTGGTCTGCACGGGGTACGTGCCGCCCGCCGAGGTCAGCTGGAGCATCAGCACCGCGAGGACCAGGATCCGGCCGGCCGCTCCGAAGCGGGCGTTGAGCCACTGGATGATCGCGGCGAAGCAGCAGGTGACCAGGGCGAGGAAGCCGACCGTCCCGGCCGCGTTCGCCATCTGCAGGCCGAGGCCCCAGTGCAGTACCGACATCAGCGCGCCGACCTGGAGCAGTCCGATCGCGGCGACCGGGAACCAGCCGGCCAGCGCGATCCGCCAGGCGGACGCCCCGGCGGCCAGGGCGCGCCGGTTCATCGGCTGGATGATCATGTACGCCACCATCGCGCCGACCCAGAGGGAGAGCGGGATGAAGTAGGGCGCGAAACCGGTGCCGTAGTTCGGGGCCTTGTGCAGGGACTCGGCGGCGAGCTTGACCGGGTCGGCCATGACCTCGGTGCGCCGGTCGCGCTGCTCCTTGTCGTAGTCGGGGATCTTCTCGACGCCGTTCGTGAGGCCGGTGGCGAGCTCGCCCGAGCCGTCGACCAGCTTGAACAGGCCGCCGTCGAGGTCGCCGGCGCCCTTCTTCAGCTTGCCGACGCCGGTGTCCAGGTTCGCGGAGCCGGTCTTGGCGCTGGTCAGGCCGGTGTGCAGCTTGTCCGCGCCGGTGGCGACCTTGTGGGCGCCGGTGTTGAGCGCGTTGATCTTCTTGACGGCGTCGTTCAGGTTCTTGTGCAGGCTCGGGGCCTGCTTGATCAGGTCGTTCGCCTTCTTCTCCAGGTCCTTCAGCTGGCCGTCCAGCTTCTTCAGGTCCCCGGTGCTGTTCCTGGTCAGCTCGTGCAGGTCGTCGGCGATCTTCGCCACGTCGTCCGCGGCGACCTTGGCCTCCTTGAGCGTCTTGCACGCCCGGGCGTCGGGGAGCGGGTCGATCACGCACTCCTCGCGGTGCAGCTTCTCCAGCTTGTCGTCCGCGATGTGGGCCGCGGAGCGGGCGTGGGGCGCGTACTTGACGAGGTCGGCCAAGTCGTGACGGACGGCCGCGGCGGAGTCGCGGACCAGGCGGGCGCTGTCGGCGACCGTCTTGCCGTCGTTCTTCAGGAACGGACGGACCTTGTCCGCCGCCCCGTTGACCTTGTCGGCCAGCTGCTGGGTGCCGTCGGCGACCTGCCGGGAGCCGGTCTCCAGATCGGCGGAGCCCTTGTCCAGCTTCTTCAGGCCGGTGGCCAGGTCGCCGCTGCCCTTCTTGGCCGACTTCAGGCCGTCGGCCAGGCTCTTGGAGCCCGCCTTGGCCTTGACCGTGCCGTCCTTGAGCCGGTTCGCCCCCTTCGCGGCCTCGGCGGTCGCGTCGTGGATGTCGGAGAAGGAGATGAAGATCTTGTCGAGGAAGGTGCGCGAGGACTTGGTGGAGGCGGCCGTGCGGACCTCGGAGAACACGGTGCGGGAGATCTGCCCGACGATGTAGTTGTTCGAGTCGTTGGTGCGCACCTTGAGCGCGCCGGTCTCCGGGGCGTCGCCGGAGCTGGAGGCGATGCGCTCGCTGAAGTCGCCGGGCATCGTCAGCGACAGGTAGTACGTGCCCTCCTCGACGCCCCGGCGGGCCTCGGCGTCGGACACCTCGTGCCACTCGAAGACCTTGCTGTCGTGCAGGCCCTCGACGATGTCGTCGCCGGCCCGGATCTCCTTGCCGCCCGCGGTGGCGCCCTTGTCGTCGTTGACCAGCGCGACGGGTATCCGGTCGAGCCTGCTGTACGGGTCCCAGAAGGACCACAGGTACAGCGCGCCGTACAGCAGCGGCAGCAGCAGGACGGCGACGAGCGCGGCGCGCGGCAGCTTCCCCCTGCCGAACCGCTTCAGCTCAAGCGCGGCCAGTCGCGGCGATCGCATCGGCTTCCCCCTGGTCGGTGTCGGTCGTGGTGTTCTTCGTGTTCTCGGTGTTCTTCTCGTCCGTCGAGCCGGCCGTGTCCGTCGAGCCGGCCGTGTCCGTCGACTTCGCCGTCTCCGTCGTGCTCGCCGAGTTCGTCGACTTCGCCGTGTTCGTCGTGGTCGTCGTGATGCGCAGCGCGTCGGCCGGGGCCTCGCTGCACACCGCGAGCACGGTCGTACCGGCGTCCGCGACGCTCCTCAGCAGCGCCCACGCCTCCGCCCGGTCCGCGTCCGGGAGCTTCAGGTCGGTGTCGTCCACCGCCAGCAGCCGGGGCTCGCCGATCAGGGCCAGGGCGACCGACAGGCGCAGCGCCTCCAGCCGTTCCAGGTCCCGTACGGAGGTCCGCTCGGCCTTCGGCAGGGCGTCCAGGTCCAGGCCCGAGGCGGTCAGCGCGGCCTCGATCCGGTCCCGGGCGGCGGCGGTGCGCTGCGCCGGGGAGCGGAGCAGGGCGCGGACGGAGCCGTCGTACCGGCGCTGCAGCAGGGCGCGTTCGCGCAGGTGCTCCAGGACGGTGAAGGCGGGGTCGAGTTCGCTGACCCCGGGTACGTGGCCCAGCGCGCTGACGCGGCGTACGGCGGCCATCTTGCGGGGCAGCCGCAGGCCGCCCACCTCGGCGTGACCCGCCGTCGGCTTCATCCGGCCGGTGAGCGCGAGCAGCAGGCAGGTGCGGCCGGAGCCGGAGGGCCCCTCGAGGGCCACCAGCGAGCCGGGTTCGGCCCGGAAGCCCACGTCGCGGAAGGCCCATCCGCGCGGCCCCTTCACCCCGAACCCCTCGGCCTCGACCGCGGCTCCGCGCGGGCTCGCCGGGACGGCGTCCTGGCTGTCCACGGTTCCTCCCCCTCATTTGAACTGACCAGTCAGTTCAAAAACTTAGCGCCTCTGCGCCGCCGCACGCAAAGCGGGGCCGTCGTCCGTGGACGACGGCCCCGCTTCGGGGTGTTCGCGGTGGTCTACACAGCCGGGTCGCGGTGGGTCGGGCGGCCGTCGAGGACCGTCAGGAGCACCGGGACGTCCGGGAGTTCGCCGGCCGGGGTGGTGAGCGGGTCGGCGCCGAGGACGGTGAGGTCGGCGCGGTACCCGGTCGCGATCCGGCCCGCCTCGCGCTCCTCGCCGGCCGCGTACGCGGCGGCGACGGTCATGCCCTGCAGGGCCTCGAGCGCGGTGAGCGCCTGCTCCGGGCCGTGCGGGGCCTGGGTGAGGTCGCGGGTCGGGCGGCGGTGGCGGGCGCCCGCCATGACGCCGAGCGGCGGGTACGGGGCGATCGGCCAGTCCGAGCCGAGGACCACGGTCGCGCCGGAGTCCCGCAGGTCGCGGCAGCGCCAGGCCCGCCCGGCCCGCTCCTCGCCGAGCCGGCGGGACCAGTTGTCGGTGTGGTCGGCGCGGGTGAAGTCGCAGCAGTGCGTGGGCTGCATGGAGGCGACGACACCCAGCTCGGCGAACCGCCGCAGCGTGTCGTCCGGGACCGTCTCGATGTGCTCGACCCGGTGGCGCACCCCGCGCCCGCCGTCGGCCTGCGCCTTCTCGACCGCGTCCAGGACGTGCCGTACCGCCGCGTCGCCGATCGCGTGGGTGGCGACGGGCACCCCGGCGCGGTGCAGCTCGCCGACGATCCGGGTGTAGACCTCCGGGTCCGGCCAGAAGGCGTGGGTGGACTCGCCGTGGCCGTCCGGCTGCTCCAGCCAGGCCGTGCCGTTGTCGACAGTGCCGTCCATGAAGATCTTCACGCCGTCGACCCGCCACAGCCGGCCGCCCCGGCCCTGCTGCTCGATCAGTGCCCGGACCCCGTCGGCGTCCGTGCCCGGCTGGCACCAGGGCGCGACCCGCAGCCGCAGCGGCAGCTCGCCCGCCTCGTCCAGCTCCCGGTAGAAGGCCAGGCTGTCGCCGTTGGCGTCCATGGCGTGACCGCCCGTCAGGCCGGCGGCGGCCATGGCGCGCAGCGCGGCGGCGAGCCGGTGCCGGCGCTCGGCGCGGGTGGGCTGCGGGGCCACCAGTTCGACGAGCTCGCAGGCCGCGTCCTCCAGCAGCAGCCCGGTGGGCCGGCCGTCCGCGTCGCAGACCACCTCGGCCGAGGCCTGGTCGAACTCCCGCGGCCCGTCCACGCCGGCGAGCTCCAGGGCGCGCCGGCTGGCCAGCATCGAGTGGGCGTCGAAGAGCAGCAGCAGCGCCGGGATCCCGTCGAGGACCTGGTCGAACGGGGCGGTCTCCACCGGCCGGTCGCCGAACACGTTCGGGTCCAGGCCCCAGCCGTGCAGCCAGGCCCCGGGCGCGAGGGCGCGCACCCCGCGGGCCAGCGTCTCCCGGACCTGCGCCAGGTCGGTGCAGCCCGACAGGTCCAGGCCGTGGGTGAGCTCGGCGCCGGAGACCGGGTGCAGATGCCCGTCCACCAGGCCGGGGGTCACGACCGCGCCCTTGAGGTCGACCACCGTCGTCGAGGCGTCCGCGAGGGCGCGGATCTGCCGGTCGTCGCCCAGGGCCGTGATCCGTCCGCCGGACGCGGCGAGCGCGGTCTGGGGCAGGAACAGGCCGGTGACCGGGTCGAGCAGGCGGGCGGAGAGCAGGACGAGACGGTCGTTCACGAAGGGCTCCTGGGGTGCGGGAGTCGGGGGTGGATCGGATCTGCGGTGGGTCAGCGGGGCGCCGGGTCGTCGAGCGCGCCGTCCGGCAGCCCGAGTTCGCGCTCCGCCGTGGCGACGGCCATGCGGGTCACGGCCGCCGGCCGGTCGCGGGTCTCGGTGTTGGCGTGCGCGCCGAGGCCGTCGAGCACCACCAGGATCCGGATGGTGGTCACGTACGGGTCGGGGGTGCGGAACTCCTCCCGCTCCACGCCCCGCCGGATCACGCCCTCCAGCCGGCCGCGCCAGGCGCCCTCCTGCTCGGCCACCCGGTCGCGCAGCACCTCCCGGTAGCGGCTGAGGTGCCGGGCGTTGATCCAGAGCCGGCTGATGGCGTCGTACGCGGGGCCCGAGGTGTGCCCGAAGAAGGCGGCCAGCCGCCGGGTGGGCGTCGCACCGGCCGGGTCCTCCGGGAGCAGCCGGTCCAGTTCGGCGGTGGCCGCGCTGCCGAACGCCTCGGCCACCAGGTCCTCCACCGAGGGGAAGTAGTGGCTGATCAGACCGGGGCGTACGTCGAGCTCCTCGGCGATCCGCCGCAGCGTGACGCACTCCAGACCCTCGGTCAGGGCGACGGCCGTGGCGGCCTCGACGATCTCCGCACGGCGCTCGTCCGGAGATTTGCGAACTCGTTTGCGCTGGACGCTTGACGACATACCGAGGATGCTATTGAGTGTGCGACCAATAAGCAAGCAGGTGGTGAACAGCCAGCAACCGGAGGGGTCACATGGCGTCCACGATCAACGATCCGCACCAGGCGGCAGGTGGTACGTCAGGGCCTGGACGGCCTGAAGCGGAACGCGCCGGCCGGATCGAGGCGCACGGCATCGACCACATCCCCGACAGCGAGCGGCACGGCCGCCCGCGGGACCTGTTCGCCGTCTGGGCCGCCGCGAACGTGAACTACCTCAGCCTGGTCGTCGGCGGTGCGCTGGTGCTCATGGGCCTGAGCCTCGGGCAGGCCCTCGCGGTGATCGTGATCGGCAACCTGTTCTGGCTGTTCACCGGCCTCCTGGCCACCTCGGGACCGGCCGCCGGCGCACCCAGCGAGGTGGTCACCCGGGCCCTGTACGGCGTCCTCGGCAACCGCGTGAACAACGCCGTCGGCGGCTGGCTGGTCTCCGTCTGCTACTTCGCGCTCAACCTGGCCGCCGCCGCGACCGCCGCCTTCGCCCTCGTCGAGAAGGCCGGCATCACCGCGAACACCGGCGTCAAGGTCCTCGTCATCGTGGTCATCGCCGCGCTCACGCTCGCCATCAGCGTCTACGGGCACGGGCTGATCATGAAGCTGTACCTGCCCATCACGCTGGCCCTGACCGCGGCCTTCGCCGTCGTGGCGGTCGCCGTGATCGGCCACGCCGACTTCGGGTACCAGCCCGAGGCACGGCTCTCCGGCGTGGAGCTGTGGGCCGTGCTGATCGCCGGCACCACGATGATCGCCTCGGGCCCGCTGTCGTACACCACCAGCGCGGACTTCTCCCGCTACCTGCCGGCCGCCTCGTCCCGGCGGGCGATCGTCGGCTGGACCGCGGCCGGCGCCTTCCTGCCCAGCGTGATCACCTGCTCGCTCGGGGCCCTCGCCGCCACCGCCGTCGACATGACCGACCCGCAGACCGCGCTCCAGGAGATCCTGCCCGGCTGGTTCTCGCCGGTCTTCCTGATCGCCCTGGTCCTCGGCACCGTCTCCATCAACGCCCTGACCGCGTACAGCGCCGGCCTCGCCCTGCAGGCCGTCGGCCTGCGCATCCGCCGCACCGTCAGCGTGCTCGTCGACGGCGCCGTGGCCGTCGCCCTCACCCTGTACGGCCTGCTGGTCTCCAACTTCCTGGACACCGTCAGCAACGCGCTGCAGGTGATCGTGGTCCTGATCGGTCCGCTCATGGCCGTGTACGCGACCGACGTCGTGCTCCGCCGCTGCCGCTACGACGGTCTCGCGCTCGGCGACGAGACCCCCGGCAGCCCCTTCTGGTACACCGCCGGCGTGAACGGGGCCGGTGCGTTCTCCCTGATCACGGGGGTGGCCGCGGCCGCTCTGTGCGTCAACACGCTGTACACCGGACCAGTCGCCGGCGCCCTCGGCGGCATGGACCTCTCCCTCCCGGTCGGCATGATCGTCTCCGCCGGGCTGTACGCCGTGCTGATGCGCCGCGACCGGACCGTCCTCGCCGCCCGGGCCGCGGCGTGAGCGCCCGTACGGACCGCGCGGGCCTCCCGCTCCGGACGGTCGCGGCGCCGTAGGCGGGGCGCGGGCGGGGCGCGCGGGGCGGGAGCTTCAGCGGTCATGGCTGCGGCTTTTGACCCCTCAGGGGGTCGAAAGCCCAGGTCAGCCGGATTGTCAGTGGCGGGCTGCACGATGGATTGCAGACGGCGACAGAACCGTCACACGACGACAGGAGGCTCGTCATGGCCAGCTCGTCCGCAGCAGCCGCACCCCGGCGCCGTGCCACCGCCCGCCTCGCCGCCCCGGCCGCCGGTCCCGCGTCCGACGTCCACCCCGTGCTGCGCCGCTCCACCGCGCCGCCCGCCGCCCTCGACCTGCTCGCCCAGGCCCGCGCCGGTCTGGACGAGGCGGCCACGCTCGCCGTCCCCAACGAGCGGTACGCCACCGCCCACCTCGCCGCCCTCCGCACCGCCGCCGCCGTGCTCGCCGCCCGCGGCCGCCCCGAGACCCACCCGCGCCGGCGCAACCGGATCCGCAGCGCGTGGGAGGTGCTGCCCGAGATAGCGCCCGAGCTCACCGAGTGGAGCGCCCTGTTCGCCTCCGGCGCGGCCCGCCGGGCCCGCGCCGAGGCCGGCATCGCCGGCGCCGCCACCAGCCGGGACGCCGACGATCTGGTGCGCGACGCGATGATGTTCCTGCGCCTGGTCGAACGCCTCCTCGTACTCCAGCCGGTGCTGCCGCGACAGCCGGGGGCGGGCGATGCCGTGGGATGACCGGCGAGCGGGGCCGAGGCCATAGGGTGGGGAGCGATCACACCCGTCGTCGAGGAGTCAACTGCCGTGTCGGACCCTTCCGCTGTCTTCGCCCGGGAGACCTCCACGCGCCCGTCGCGTGCCTCCCTGCGCACCGCCGTCGTCTGGGACGTCCTCAGGGACGCCCTCGACCGCCGGGCCGCGGCCACCGGCAAGGACTCCCTCGACGTGCTGGACACCGGCGGCGGCTCGGGCAACTTCGCCGTGCCGGTCGCCCGGCTCGGACACCGCGTGACCGTGGTCGACCCCAGCCCCAACGCGCTGTTCGCGCTGGAGCGGCGGACCGCCGAGGCGGGCGTGGCCGACCGGGTCACCGGGGTGCAGGGCGACATCAAGGGCCTGTTCGACGTGGTCGAGCGCGGCGGCTACGACGCGGTGCTGTGCCACGGCGTCCTGGAGTACGTGGACGACCCGGCGGAGGGCGTCGCCAACGCGGTCGCCGCGCTGCGGCCGGAGGGCGCGCTGAGCCTGCTCGCCGCCGGGCTCGGCGGGGCCGTCCTCGCCCGCGCCCTGGCCGGCCACTTCAACGAGGCCCGGCACGCCCTCGGCGACCCGGACGGCCGCTGGGGCGACCACGACCCGGTGCCGCGACGCTTCACCGCCGAGCAGCTCACCGGCCTGGTCGCCGACGCCGGCCTGGAGATCGGCGCGGTGCACGGCGTGCGGATCTTCGCCGACCTCGTCCCCGGCGTCCTGGTGGACACCGAGCCGGGCGCGCTCGAGGCCCTGCTCAAGCTGGAGGAGGCCGCCGCCGAGCTGCCGTCCTTCCACGCCGTCGCCACCCAGCTGCACGTGCTGGGCGAGAAGCGCGCCTGACCCGGTCCGGGCGGGCGGCTGATCAGCGGCGCAGCGCAGATGGAGTACGCCACAGGACCCCCGATCGAGCGGTTCGCCCCGTATGATCGGGGGACACCATCCGGCATGACGGATCGGAGGTCGGGGAATCTACGCCTCAGCAGCCGAACCGCCGTGGCGGCCCGGAATGGCGATAGCGCGTAGAGGCGGGTTTCACGGGGGCGATTCCCTGCCTATCCTGAAAGGGCCGCATACCGGTCGCCCCCGCGACCGACGACTAGGAGGACTCCGTGCCGCTCTCGGAGCACGAGCAGCGAATGCTCGAGCAGATGGAGCGAGCGCTGTACGCCGAAGACCCCAAGTTCGCGACAGCGCTCGAGGGAAGCGGACTGCGTACGTACACCCGGCGACGGGTCTACCAGGCAGTCGCGGGCTTCCTGGTGGGTATCGCGCTCCTCATGGCCGGAATGGTCGCTCAGCAGTGGTGGATCAGCGTGGTGGGTTTCCTCGTCATGCTGGGCTGCGCGGTCCTGGCCGTCACGGGGTGGCGCAACGCCCCCAAGCGCGGTGAGCAGCCGGCCGGCCGTGGCCACCGGCAGCGCCAGAAGCGCTCCATGATGAACCGCATCGAAGAACGCTGGCAGCGTCGCCGAGACGAACAGCAGGGCGGCGGTCACTGACCCGCCGACCCGGTCCTCCCACAGAACCGCCCGCTGCCCCGGCGCGTCACCACGCGCCGGGGCAGCGGCGTACCCGGAGCACTGCCCCCGCATGACCGAGGGCCCCGCGGTGTGTCACCGCGGGGCCCTCGGTCATGTGCCCTGCCTCGGCCGCCGTGTGCCGTGCCTCAGCCTCGCTGGCGCAGCAGCCTGCGGGTGGTGGCGGACCAGCGGACGGAGACCTCGTTGCCGAGGCTCTCCAGCCGTCCGGTCAGCCGCGACCAGCGGTCCTGCAGCGCCCAGATCACCCGGACGGACGAGCGCGGCAGCAGCAGCGCCCGCAGGCGCTCGCCCCGCGTCGCCAGGGCTGCCAGACCCGTACGCACCAGATGCACCTCGTCGGCCAGACCCGGTACCGGGCGCGGATCGGGCGCGTACAGCACCTGCTCCACGGCCCGGGCCACCCGGTGCACCGCGTCCGCCGGATCGCCCTGCAGATGGCCGAGGCGCACGATCCGCGCCGCCGCCTTCCGTAGCGTCAGCGACTCGTCCGGCAGGATGCCGTAGTCCCACGCCGTGTCGACCAGCTCCCGCCAGGCCGCCAGCGTCCGCGGCGCCGCGTCCTCGGCGACGGGCAGCACCACGGTCCCGGCCGCCGGAGCGCCGGACGGCACCTGCGAGGACTCCGGCGCCGAGGCCGCCGGGCCCTGCGGGGCGCCCGGGCCGGCGGCCAGTCGCCTGGCCCGTACTCTCGCCCGCCACAGCAGCGGCAGCGCGAGGAGCGCGAGCAGCACCACCACCCCGAGCGTGACCCACAACGCCGTCAGCCACAGGGGCGTCCCGTCGGCCGCCGCCCCGTCCGCGTCGGGCTGCTCCGGCCGGCCGCACTCGCCCTGCCGCTGCAGCTGCGGCGAGCAGCCGTCCGACGCCTTCGGCGGCGCCGGCGCCAGGGCCGACTCGCTCGCCTCCGGCTCCGCGGGCCCGGTCGACGGACCCGACGACGGCTCCGGCCGGGTGTACGGGGGCGTCGTGCCGCGCTGCGGCGTCGGCTCGAACCGGGTCCAGCCCACGCCCTCGAAGTACAGCTCCGGCCAGGCGTGCGCGTCCCGTATGCCCACCGACACCCGCCCGTCCGGCTGCGCGGTGCCCGGCATGAAGCCGACCGCGACCCGCGCCGGGATGCCCAGCGTCCGGGCCATCGCCGCCATGGAGAAGGAGAAGTGGATGCAGAAGCCCTCCTTCTGCTTCAGGAAGCGGGTGATCGCCTGGGCGCCGGTCCCCGAGGAGACCGTCGTGTCGTAGCGGAAGCCGCCGCCCCGGGTGAACCACTCCTGCAGCGCCACGGCCTGCTCGTAGCCGTTGTCGGCCTTCCGCGTCACCTGCCGGGCCGTCGCCGCCACCTCGGCGGGCAGCGACGCCGGGAGCTTCGTGTACTCGCGGCGCAGCGCCTCCGGGGCCTCGGGCGCGTTCGCCAGCTGCCGGGCCGTCGGCTCCACCCGCAGGCTGGAGACCGTGTACCGGACGCCCCGGGTGGTCTGCTTGTCGTCGCCGACGAGCATCCGCCCGGCCGGTTCGTACCGCCAGCGCCCGCCGATCCCGACCCGGGTCGCCGGGTACGGCATCGGCAGCCACTTCTGCTCGTACGACTCCGAGGCCACGAAGTTGCCGGTCACCTCGGTCCGGGCGACGGTGTCGCCCAGGCCCTGCGGACCGGGCAGCCGGTCGGGCACGTCCTGGACCGACCGCTTGGACGACTTCCACGACGTGCCGTCGAACTGGTCGAGCGCCACCAGCCGCAGGTACTGGTCCGAGATCTCGGTCGCGTTGGTCCGGTAGCTGAGCACCTCGCGGTCCTCGGGCTGGTTCAGGTTGTCCTGCAGGGACACCAGCGGGTTCACCGCCGAGATCGTCCCGCCCCGGCCGCTGCCCGGGCCGTTCCCCGGGCCCGGCCCGCCGAACACGCCGCCGTTCATCGCCGGCAGCACCGCCGGCACGGCCAGCGCGAAGCCCATCGCGACCACGCCGATGCGCCGGCCGGTGCGGGTCGGGGACGAGGCGGTGCCGTCGGGCTCGAGCCCGGCCGACCGGCCGGCCGACCGCGGCACCCCGCCGAACACCCGCCCCCACTGGGACAGCCGGTCCCGGCCCTCCGCGAGGAGGAGCAGCAGATAGCCGGCGGCGGCCGCCAGGAACCACGCCCAGCTCGCGTCGCCGCCGGACAGACCGGCGGCCACCGAGTACAGCGCGAGGAGCGGCAGACCCGCGGGGGCGGCGAGGCGGAACGTCACGGCGAGCGCGTCCACGATCAGGCCGATCAGCAGCACCCCGCCGACCAGCATCAGCCGGATGCCGTCGGTGGCCGGCGCGGGGCTCGCGTACCGGCCCACGTCGGCCGCGCCCGCCTCGAACAGCGCCGTGAACGCCAGGAACGCCTTCGGCCCCGGCAGGAAGCCGAGCAGCGCATGGTCACGGACGAAGAGCAGCGTCAGCGCAAGGAGTCCGGTCAGGGCCTGCGCGCCGATCGTCAGCGGCCGCGCCAGCGGCACCCGGCGGGTCAGCGCGCCCACGCCGCTCATGACCGCGAGCAGCACGGCGGCCGTCACGATCCACGACGACGGCTCCACCAGCGGGATCAGCGCGCCCGCCGCCAACAGCGTCGCGGCGTACGCGCACAGCGTCAGCCTGGCCCGGCCGCTCATGACCGTCCCCCCGGGTGGTTCGTCGTACCGAAGCGGGCGCCGCCCGCCGGGGCGGTCACGCCCGGGCCGCCGGCCTGCTGCCACAGCGCGGCCAGCGAGGCGCCGGGGCGGACCGGGACCGCGGTCCAGCCGGAGTCGCGCAGCGTGCGGAGCCGGGCGTCGACCGCGCCGGACACCGCGCCGCCGGTCAGCCAGTCGCCGGAGTCGAGCACGAAGGCCACGGCCGCGCCGCTGCGGTGCCGCATCCGGCCGAGCAGCCTCGCCTGCTCCTCGTCCAGGTCACCGAGGAAGGCGATCAGCAGCCCCTCGTCGCCGCCGCGCAGCACGTCGTACGCGCGGGAGAGCCCCGCACCGTCCGAGTGGTCCACGACCGCGAGGGCGTCCATCAGCAGGCCCGCGGCTTCGGCGGAGTCCGGGGCGGCGGAGGCGGCGAAGCCCTCGCCGCCCTCGCTCGGGACGGCGGTGCCGTCGTCGGTGAGCAGCCGGACCGAGAAGCCCCGCTCCAGCATGTGCACCAGCACGGACGCCGCGCCGGAGACCGCCCACTCGAAGGCCGAGTCCGGCCCCGCGCCCTGGTAGGCGAGCCGGCGGGTGTCGAGCAGCACCGTGCAGCGCGAGCGCTGCGGCTGCTCCTCGCGGCGCACCATCAGCTCGCCGTAGCGGGCGGTGGAGCGCCAGTGGACCCGGCGCAGGTCGTCGCCGTGCCGGTAGGCGCGCGGGATCACGTCGTCGTCGCCGGCCAGCGCCACCGAGCGCTGCAGCCCGTCGCCGTACCCGGCGCCCTCGCCGCCGAGCCGCACCGGCGCCAGCGGCTCGGTCCGCGGGATCACGGTGAGCGTGTCGTACGCGCTGAAGGAACGGGTGAGCTCGCACATCCCGAACGGGTCGCTCAGCCGCAGCTGCAGCGGCCCCAGCGGGAACCGTCCGCGCAGGTCGGAGCGGACCTTGTAGGAGACCTCGCGGCGGCCTCCCGCCTCGACCCGGTCGAGCACGAAACGGGGCCGCGGGCCGAGCATGTACGGCACGTGGTCCTGGAGCATCAGCAGCCCGGTGGGCAGCCGGGACACGTTGTCCATCCGCAGGTGCACCCGGGCCTCGGAGCCCGCGGGCACCCGCACCGGCGTCAGCAGACGGCTGCCCGCGACCCGGTAGCGGGTGCGGTGCAGCACGAGGACGCAGATCAGCGGCAGCACGGCGAGCAGCAGCCCGACGCGCAGCAGATCGCCCTGGCCCAGCACGTACGCGCAGGCGCCCGCGGCGACCCCGGCGGCGAGGAACGACCGGCCGCGGGTGGTCAGGCCGGCCAGAGCGGCCCGCAGCCCGCCCCGCTCGCCGCCCTGCCGCCCGTTGCCGCGTGGTCCGCCGTCCGGCCCGCCGCCCGGCGCGCCGCCCTGTGCCGCGGCGGGTCCGGCGGCCGCCATCACAGCCGCCGGGCGCCGGGCTGCTGCTGGCCGTACAGCGGGCCGGCCGGCGGCGCGGTCTGCGGCGCGGCCTGCGGGACCGGGGTGCGCTGGAGGATGTCGAGCACGACCTGCTCGGCGGTGCGCCGGTTCAGCTGGGCCTGCGCGGTCGGCAGCAGCCGGTGCGCCAGGACCGGGCCGGCGAGGGCCTGCAGGTCGTCGGGGAGCACGTAGTCGCGGCCGCTCAGCGCGGCGGAGGCCCTGGCGGCCCGCAGCAGGTGCAGCGTGGCGCGCGGCGAGGCGCCGAGCCGCAGGTCGGGGTGGTTGCGGGTGGCGGCGACCAGGTCGACCGCGTACCGGCGTACCGCGTCGGCGACGTGCACCGTCCGCACCGCGTCGATCAGCTTCAGTACGTCGTGGGCGTGCGCCACCGGCTGCAGGTCGTCCAGCGGGGAGACCGAGCCGTGCACGTCCAGCATCGCCAGCTCGGCCTCGGGGCTCGGGTACCCCATGGAGACCCGGGCCATGAAGCGGTCCCGCTGCGCCTCGGGCAGCGGGTAGGTGCCCTCCATCTCCACCGGGTTCTGGGTGGCGACCACCATGAAGGGGCTGGGCAGCTCGTAGGTCTGCCCGTCGATGGTGACCTGCCGCTCCTCCATCGACTCCAGGAGCGCGGACTGCGTCTTCGGCGAGGCACGGTTGATCTCGTCGCCGATGACGATCTGCGCGAAGATCGCGCCCGGCTTGAACTCGAAGTCCCGGCGCTGCTGGTCGTAGATCGAGACGCCGGTGATGTCCGAGGGCAGCAGGTCCGGGGTGAACTGGATGCGCCGTACCGAGCAGTCGACCGACTGGGCCAGCGTCTTCGCCAGCATCGTCTTGCCGACGCCCGGTACGTCCTCGATCAGCAGGTGTCCCTCGGCGAGCAGGACGGTCAGCGCCAGCCGTACGACCTCGGGCTTGCCCTCGATCACGCTCTCCACCGACCGGCGGACCCGATCCGCCACGGTCGTCAGATCTGAGAGGCTCGCTCGCTCGTCATAGGTCGTCACCCCGGCCCTCCTCGCCGCACACGACACCGGGTCCCCAGTCGTTCCGAGGGGGTGTCACCCCAGCATTCTTGTCAGGGCCGACGTGTTGTGTCACTTGCCTGTGGACAAGAGCCACGAATATGCCGGGGTTTGCCGGTTTAAGCCGGGTCTCAGGCGGGGTCGATCTCGCGCAGCAGACCGGAGTGCACGTCGAAGACGAAGCCCCGGACGTCGTCGGTGTGCAGCAGGAACGGGGAGGTGCGCACCCGCTGCATCGACTGGCGCACGTCCTGGTCGACGTCGCGGAAGGCCTCGACGGCCCAGGCCGGCCGCTGGCCGACCTCCATCTCCAGCTCGTGCCGGAAGTCCTCGGTGAGGGACTCCAGACCGCAGTTGGTGTGGTGGATCAGCACCACGCTGCGGGTGCCCAGGGCCCGCTGGCTGATGGTGAGGGAGCGGATCACGTCGTCGGTGACGACGCCACCCGCGTTGCGGACGGTGTGGCAGTCGCCGAGTTCCAGGCCGAGTGCGGCGTGGAGGTCGAGACGGGCGTCCATGCAGGCGACCACGGCGACGTTCAGGACGGGGCGGGCGTCCATGCCGGGGTCGGTGAAGTCGGCGGCGTAGCGCTCGTTCGCCCCGACGAGGCGGTCGGTGACCGATCGGCCGGTGCGAAGGGCGTCGGCGGTGTCGGCAGAGGGGTGCGCGGAGGTCGACATGTCTACGACGGTAGTGGTCACGAACCTTCCGGTCCCGCTGTGAGAGTGGACAAAGAACGTCAATGCGGCTTGTTGTGAGGTACTCCACAGGGGGGCGAAACGCGGCGCCGACCGGTTGATTGACCGGGCCTCCCGGTGGACTAGAGTTGCGCGCAGTTCACGGAGACATTGCACATTTCAGTGGTTTCTCCCCGCGTGTGCGGCGGCTGCGTACGGGGGACCCGGCTGTGACCCGACCCGTACGGAGCGCCGCTCCGGATTCTGAGAGGGCGGCATTGAGCAACGACCGACACGTCCCGGTGATGCTCCAGCGGTGCCTGGACATGTTGGCCCCGGCGCTGCGGCGGCCGGGCGCGGTCGTCGTCGACTGCACGCTCGGTCTCGGCGGACACAGCGAGGAGCTGCTGAAGCAGTTCCCCGAGGTGCGGCTGATCGCCCTCGACCGGGACAAGGAGGCGCTGCGCCTCTCCGGCGAGCGGCTCGCCCCGTACGGCGAGCGCGCCACCCTCGTCCACGCCGTGTACGACGAGCTCCCCGAGGTCCTCGACCGGCTCGGCGTCCCGCGCGTCGACGGCGTCCTGTTCGACCTGGGCGTCTCCTCCATGCAACTGGACGAGGCCGACCGCGGCTTCGCCTACGCGCAGGACGCCCCGCTCGACATGCGCATGGACCAGACGACCGGGATCAGCGCCGCCGAGGTGCTGAACACCTACCCGGCCGGCGAGCTGGTCCGGATCCTGCGCGCGTACGGCGAGGAGAAGCAGGCCAAGCGGATCGTCTCGGCGATCGTGCGGGAGCGCGAGAAGGAGCCGTTCGACAACAGCGCCCGGCTCGTCGAGCTGATCCGCGACGCGCTGCCGCAGGCCGCCAAGCGCACCGGCGGCAACCCGGCCAAGCGCACCTTCCAGGCGCTCCGCATCGAGGTCAACCGCGAGCTGGAGGCGGTCGAGAACGCGATCCCGGCGGCCGTGAGGGCGGTCCGCGTCGGCGGCCGCGTGGTCGTGCTGTCGTACCAGTCGCTCGAGGACCGCATCGTCAAGCAGGTCTTCGCGGCCGGCGCCGCGACCACCGCCCCGCCCGGACTGCCGGTGGTCCCGGAGAAGTACCAGCCGCGGCTGAAGCTGCTGACCCGCGGCGCCGAACTGCCCACCGAGGAGGAGGTCGCGGAGAACCGGCGCGCGGCCCCGGCCCGGCTGCGGGGCGCGGAGCGCATCCGGGAGGACGAGCCGGCGTGAGGAACGGGGACGCACGGTGACGAAGCAGGGTCCGCTGAAGGGTCGCGCCGCCCGCCTGGGACGGCTGATGCCGTCGGGGCCGAGCACGGCCGCTCGCACCCCCTTCGTCCTGCTGGTCGTCGTCCTGCTCGGCGGCGGCCTGATCACCCTGCTGCTGCTGAACTCCGCCCTCAACCAGGGCTCCTTCAAACTGCGCGACCTCAAGGCCCGGACCACCGAGCTCACCGACGAGGAGCAGGCCCTCCAGCGCGACGTCGACGACTACTCGGCGCCGGACGCCCTGGAGCGCCGCGCCCGTGAGCTGGGCATGGTGCCCGGCGGCAGCCCGGCCTTCCTCGACCCGGACGGCAAGGTCCGCGGCGAGCGCTCGGTGGCCTCCGCGCCGCCTGAGCCGTCCCCGGAACCGAGTACGACGTCCGCGAAGCCACCGCCCTCCCGGCAGAACCCGCCGCCGCAGAAGCCCGAGACGCCCGCCGCACCCCCGACCGCACCCGCACCGACGACCTCCGGCAGGTGACGCCGTGCCCCCCAAGGAACCCCCGGGCCGCCGGGTCCCCGGCCCCGCGCGCCCCCGCTCCTCGACCGCCTCCTCCGGCGCCCCGCGCAGATCCGCCGCCCCGCGCCCGGCCCCCGCACGCCGTCCGGCCCGCCCGGCCGGCGCCCGGCCCGCCGCCGCCCGGCCGCGGCCCAGGGTCCGCACCATCAAGCTCGGCCGCCCCAAGCCCCGGCTGCGCCTGGTCTCCGTCGGCCTGACCCTCGTCATGCTGGCCTTCGTCGTCCGGCTGCTCCAGGTCCAGGCCGTCGACGCCGCCGCGTACGCGGCCAAGGCCGAGAAGCACCGCTACCAGGAGTACACGCTCACCGCCGACCGCGGCGAGATCACCGACCGGGCCGGCATCGCGCTGGCCGCCAGCGTCGACGCGTACGACATCACCGCCGACCCCAAGCTCTTCACGCCCGAGGAGAGCAGGCGGACCGACGCCCCCGAGCAGGCCGCCGCCCTCCTCGCGCCGATCCTCGGCAAGCAGCCCGCCGAACTGGCGAAGAAGCTGCGCACCCCCAAGTCCCGCTACGCGCTGCTCGCCCGCCGGCAGACCCCGCAGGTCTGGAACCAGATCAAGGACCTGAAGAAGGTCTACGCCCAGAAGTCCCGCCCCTCCCAGGGCGGCAACGGGATCAACCTGCTCGGCGGCATCCTCTCCGAACGCAGCACCAAGCGCGTGTACCCGAACGGCGAACTCGCCGCCGGGATACTGGGCTACGTCAACGCCGAGGGCCGCGGCGCGGGCGGCCTGGAGTCCATGCTCGACAAGCAGCTGGCCGGCCAGGACGGCAAGATCCGCTACGCCCAGTCCGGCGGCCGCGAGGTCCCGACCGCCGGCTCCCGCGGCACCCCCGCCGTCCCCGGCGCCGACATCGAGCTGACCATCGACCGGGACATCCAGTGGGCCGCCCAGCAGGCCATCACCGAGCAGGTGCAGAAGTCCAAGGCCGACCGCGGCTACGTGATAGTGCAGGACGTGAAGACCGGCGAGGTACTGGCCATGGCCAACGCCCCCGGCTTCGACCCCAACGACCTCAGCCAGGCCGACTCCGCCGCCATGGGCAACGCCGCGCTCCAGGACGCGTACGAGCCCGGCTCCACCAGCAAGGTCATGTCCATGGCCGCGGTCCTGGAGGAGGGCGTCGCCGCCCCCGGCACCCATGTCACCGTGCCCAACCGGCTGCACCGCGGCGACCGGCTGTTCAAGGACGACATCGACCACCCCACCTGGTACCTGACCCTCAACGGCGTCCTCGCCAAGTCGAGCAACATCGGCACCATCCTGGCCACCGGCCAGCTCGGGGACACCCAGGCCGAGTCCAACAAGGTCCTCCACTCGTACCTGCGCAAGTTCGGCATCGGCAGCCCCAGCGGGCTCGGCTACCCCGGAGAGACCCCCGGCATCCTCGCCCCGCCGCAGAAGTGGTCGACCTCGCAGCAGTACACGATCCCCTTCGGCCAGGGCCTGTCCATCAACGCCATGCAGGCCACCTCCGTCTACTCGACCATCGCCAACGGCGGCGTCCGCATCGAACCGACGCTGGTCCGCGGCACCAAGGGCCCCGACGGCGGCTTCGCCCCGGCCGCCGAGCCCCGGCAGACCCGGGTGGTCAGCGAGAAGACCGCGAAGACCCTCGCGCAGATGCTGGAGTCCGTGGTCGGCGACGAGGAGGGCACCGGCACCAAGGCCGCCATCCCGGGCTACCGGGTCGCCGGCAAGACCGGCACCGCCAACCGCGTCGACCCCGAACTCGGCCGGTACAAGGGCTACACGGCGTCCTTCGCCGGCTTCGCGCCCGCCGACAAGCCCCGCATCACCGTCTACTGCGCCATCCAGAACCCCACCAAGGGCAGCTACTTCGGCGGGCAGATCTGCGGACCCATCTACAAGAAGGTCATGGAGTTCGCCCTCAAGACCCTGCACGTCGCCCCGACCGGCGCCGAACCCCCCAGGATGCCGGTCGCCTTCACCCCCTGAACCACCCCTGAACCGGCGGGAGCACCCGTGAGAACGATCACCCCGGAATCCGGGAACCGGAAGTCCGACGACCGCACCCCCGAGGGCTCATTTAGCCGAGCGGAGGGTGTGCCCGGTACGCTCACCGCCGTGCCACAAGCTGATCAGTACCGAACCGCCCCGCCCCGTCCGGCGCAGACCTCCCCGACCCCGCTCGGGGAGCTGGCCGCCCTGCTGGGCGTCGAGACCCCGGCAGGGGCCGAGGTGACCGGGATCACCCACGACTCGCGGGCGGTACGCCCGGGGGACGTGTACGCGGCCCTCCCCGGCGCCCGGCTGCACGGCGCCGACTTCGCCGCCCAGGCCGCCGGCCTCGGCGCGGTCGCGATCCTCACCGATCCGAGCGGCGCCGAGCGCGCCGCCGCGACCGGACTGCCGGTCCTCGCCGTCGAGGACCCGCGCGGGAGGATGGGCGAACTCGCCGCCGAGATCTACGGCCGGCCCGGTGACGGCCTGCTGCAGCTCGGCATCACCGGCACCTCCGGCAAGACCACCACGGCCTACCTAGTGGAAGGGGGCCTGCGCGCAGCGCTGTCGACCAAGGGTGGTGGTGGGCGACGGGAGGGCGGGCCGCGAGCGGCCGAGCGGAAGACCGGGCTGATCGGCACGGTCGAGATGCGGATCGGCGACGAGCGCATCAAGTCCGAGCGCACCACCCCCGAGGCCACCGACCTCCAGGCGCTGTTCGCGGTCATGCGCGAGCGCGACGTCGAGGCGGTCGCCATGGAGGTCTCCAGCCACGCCCTCGTGCTCGGCCGGGTCGACGGCTGCGTCTTCGACGTCGCCGTCTTCAACAACCTCAGCCCGGAGCACATGGAGTTCCACTCCGACATGGAGGACTACTTCCGGGCCAAGGCGCAGCTGTTCACGCCGAAACGCAGCAAACAGGGCGTCGTGAACCTGGACGACACGTACGGCCGCCGGCTCGCCAAGGAGGCCGGCGTCCCGCTGGTCACCTTCTCCGCCGCCGGCGACCCGGCCGCCGACTGGCGCGCCGAGGACGTCGTCCTGGGCGCCGCCGAGTCGACGTTCACCGCCGTCGGCCCGAAGGGCGAGCGGATCACCGCCACCGCCCCGCTGCCCGGCCCGTTCAACGTCGCCAACACCCTCGCCGCGATCGTCACCCTGGCCGTCGCCGGGCTCGACCCGCAGACCGCCGCCGACGGCGTGGCCGCCGTGCCCGGCGTGCCCGGCCGTCTGGAGCGCGTCGACGCCGGCCAGCCGTACCTCGCGGTCGTGGACTACGCGCACAAGACCGACGCCGTCGAATCGGTGCTGCGCTCGCTGCGCGAGGTCACCGAGGGCCGGCTGCACGTCGTCATCGGCTGCGGCGGCGACCGCGACTCCACCAAGCGCGGCCCGATGGGCGCCGCCGCGGCCCGGCTCGCCGACACCGCCGTCCTCACCTCCGACAACCCCCGCTCCGAGGACCCCCTGGCGATCCTGCTCGCGATGCTCGCGGGCGCCGCCGGGGTGCCGGCCGAGGAGCGCGGCGCCGTCCTGGTGGAACCCGACCGGGCCGCCGCCATCGCCGCGGCCGTGGCCCGCGCGCAGCCCGGCGACACCGTCCTCGTCGCGGGCAAGGGCCACGAGCAGGGCCAGGACGTCGCCGGGGTGGTCCGCCCCTTCGACGACCGCGAGGTCCTGCGCGACGCGATCGACCACCGTCACAAGAACAGTCAGGGATGAAGCAGTGATCGCCCTCTCCCTCGCCGAGATCGCCGAAATCGTCGGCGGGCAGGCGTACGACATACCGGATCCGTCCGTCCGGATCACCGGCCCCGTCGTCATCGACTCCCGCGAGGTGAAGCCCGGCAGTCTCTTCGCCGCCTTCGCCGGCGAGCACGTCGACGGCCACGACTACGCGGTGCGCGCGGTCGAGGCGGGCGCGGCAGCCGTCCTGGCCGCCCGCCCCGTCGGCGTGCCCGCCATCGTCGTGGACGACGTCCAGACGGCGCTCGGCGCGCTCGCCCGCGCCGTCGTCGAACGCCTCGGCACCGACGTCGTCGCGCTCACCGGCTCCGCCGGCAAGACCTCCACCAAGGACCTGATCGCCCAGGTCCTGCAGAAGCACGCGCCGACCGTGTGGACGCCCGGCTCGCTCAACAACGAGATCGGTCTGCCGCTCACCGCGCTGCGCGCCACCGAGGACACCAAGCACCTCGTCCTGGAGATGGGCGCGCGCGGAATCGGCCACATCCGCTACCTCACCGGCCTGACCCCGCCGCGCATCGGCCTGGTCCTCAACGTCGGCACCGCCCACATCGGCGAGTTCGGCGGCCGCGAGCAGATCGCCGAGGCCAAGGGCGAGCTCGTCGAGGGCCTGCCGGAGGACGGCGGCGTCGCCGTCCTGAACGCCGACGACCCCCTCGTCCGCGCCATGGCGAGCCGTACCAAGGCCCGCGTCCTGCTCTTCGGAGAAGCCGAGGACGCGGCCGTACGTGCCGAGAATGTCCGGCTCATGGAGAACGGACAACCCTCTTTCAGTCTTCACACACCCACCGGGTGCAGTGACGTGACCTTGCGCCTGTACGGTGAGCACCACGTGTCGAACGCGCTCGCCGCGGCCGCCGTCGCCCATGAGCTGGGCATGCCTGTCGAGGAGATCGCCACCGCGCTCTCCGAGGCCGGCACCCTGTCGCGCTGGCGCATGGAGGTCACCGAGCGTCCGGACGGCGTCACGATCGTCAACGACGCCTACAACGCGAACCCCGAGTCCATGCGAGCCGCCCTGCGCGCGCTCGCGGCCATGGGCCGGGCGGCTCAGGCCGGGGGGGCGCGGACGTGGGCGGTGCTCGGCAAGATGGCCGAGCTCGGGGACGACTCGCTCGCCGAGCACGACGCGGTCGGGCGGCTCGCCGTCCGGCTCAACGTCAGCAAGCTCGTGGCGGTCGGGGACAGGGAAGCGTCCTGGCTGCAACTGGGCGCCTATAACGAGGGTTCGTGGGGTGAGGAGTCGGTGCACGTGTCCGACGCGCAGGCGGCGGTCGACCTGTTGCGCAGAGAGCTGCGTCCGGGGGACGTCGTGCTGGTGAAGGCGTCCCGGTCGGTGGGGCTCGAGCAGGTCGCCCTGGCACTGCTCGACTCGGGGAGCGAGGTCGCGGGCCGATGAGGCAGATCCTCTTCGCGGGAGCCATCGGGCTCTTCCTGACCCTGATCGGCACCCCGCTGCTCATCAAGCTCCTCGCCCGCAAGGGGTACGGGCAGTTCATCCGTGACGACGGCCCGCGCGGCCACGCCGGCAAGAAGGGCACGCCCACCATGGGCGGTATCTCCTTCATCCTGGCGACGCTCATCGCGTACGCGCTGGCCAAGGTCATCACCGGCGAGCCCATCTCGTACTCCGGTGTGCTGGTCCTCTTCCTGATGGCCGGCATGGGCCTGGTCGGCTTCCTCGACGACTACATCAAGATCGTCAAGCAGCGGTCGCTCGGTCTGCGGGCCAAGGCGAAGATGGCCGGCCAGCTGATCGTCGGCATCGCGTTCGCCGTGCTCTCCCTGCAGTTCGCGGATCTGCGCGGACTGACCCCGGCCTCCACCAAGCTCTCCTTCATCACCGACTTCGGCTGGTCCATCGGCCCGGTGCTGTTCGTGGTCTGGGCGCTGTTCATGATCCTGGCCATGTCCAACGGCGTGAACCTGACGGACGGTCTGGACGGCCTGGCCACCGGCGCGTCGGTGATGGTCTTCGGCGCGTACACGTTCATCGGCCTCTGGCAGTTCCAGGAGTCCTGCGTCAACGCGCTCGAACTCACCAACCCGAACGCCTGCTTCGAGGTGCGTGACCCGCTCGACCTCGCGGTCGTCGCCTCCGCGCTGATGGGCGCCTGCTTCGGCTTCCTGTGGTGGAACACCTCGCCGGCCAAGATCTTCATGGGCGACACCGGTTCGCTGGCCCTCGGCGGCGCGCTCGCCGGTCTCGCCATCTGCTCCCGCACCGAGCTGCTGCTCGCCCTGCTCGGCGGCCTGTTCGTGATGATCACGATGTCCGTGGTCATCCAGGTCGGCTCGTTCAAGATGACCGGCAAGCGCGTCTTCCGGATGGCTCCGCTGCAGCACCACTTCGAGCTCAAGGGCTGGTCCGAGGTGCTCGTGGTGGTCCGGTTCTGGATCATCCAGGGCATGTGCGTCATCGTGGGTCTGGGCCTCTTCTACGCGGGATGGGCATCCGAGAAGTGAGCGAGACGGTGGACTGGAAGGGCAGGCGGGTCACGGTCGCGGGGCTCGGGGTCTCCGGCATCCCCGCCGCCCGGGTCCTGCACGGCCTCGGCGCGGTCGTGACCGTCGTCAACGACGGCGACGACGAGCGTTCCCGGGCGCAGGCCGCGGAGCTGGAGGCGGAGGGGATCACCGTCCGCCTCGGCGACGGGGCGACGCTGCCCGAGGGCACCGAGCTGATCGTCACCGCCCCCGGCTGGAAGCCCGACAAGCCGCTCTTCCGGGCCGCCGCCGAGGCGGGCGTGGAGATCTGGGGCGACGTCGAGCTGGCCTGGCGCCTGCGCGGCCCGCAGGCGGCTCCGTGGCTGGCGGTCACCGGCACCAACGGCAAGACCACCACCGTGCGGATGCTCGCCTCCATCCTGGAGGCGGCCGGTCTGAAGACCGCCGCCGTCGGCAACATCGGGGTCTCGCTTCTCGACGCCGTGCTCGGCGAGGAGCGGTACGACGTGCTCGCCGTCGAGCTCTCCAGCTACCAGCTGCACTGGGCCCCGTCCCTGCGGGCCCACTCCGCGGCCGTGCTCAACCTCGCCCCGGACCACCTCGACTGGCACGGCTCCATGGAGGCGTACGCCGCCGACAAGGGCCGGATCTACGAGGGCAACCAGGTCGCCTGCGTGTACAACGTCGCGGACCCCGCCACCGAGCGGCTGGTCGAGAACGCGGACGTGGTCGAGGGCTGCCGCGCGATCGGCTTCACCCTCGGCACCCCCGGCCCGTCCCAGCTCGGCGTCGTCGAGGGCCTCCTCGTCGACCGGGCCTTCGTCGAGGACCGGCAGAAGAACGCCCAGGAGCTCGCCGAGGTCTCCGACGTCCAGCCGCCGGCCCCGCACAACATCGCGAACGCCCTCGCCGCGGCCGCCCTGGCCCGCGCCTTCGGCGTCGACGCCAGGGCCGTAC
Source organism: Streptomyces solicamelliae (assembly GCF_045348655.1). NCBI lineage: Bacteria > Bacillati > Actinomycetota > Actinomycetes > Kitasatosporales > Streptomycetaceae > Streptomyces > Streptomyces solicamelliae. The sequence continues at coordinate 1,756,135 of NZ_CP160404.1, read as the reverse complement.
GCGACGGGCTGCGGGCCTTCCGCCCCGACGCGCACCGCATCGAGCACGTCCGGGACGTCGACGGCGTCGCGTACGTCGACGACTCCAAGGCCACCAACACCCATGCCGCGGAAGCCTCGTTGGCGGCGTACGAGCCGATCGTCTGGATCGCCGGCGGTCTCGCCAAGGGCGCTACCTTCGACGAGCTCGTCCGGAAGTCCGCGAAGCGGCTGCGCGGGGCCGTGCTGATCGGCCAGGACCGCGCGCTGATCCGCGAAGCCCTGGCGCGACACGCCCCCGAAGTCCCGGTGGTCGACCTCGACCGGACCGACACTGGGGCGATGTCGGCGGCGGTCCAGGAGGCGGCCCGGCTCGCCCGGCCCGGAGACACCGTCCTGCTGGCCCCGGCCTGTGCCTCCATGGACATGTTCGTCAACTACAACAAGCGCGGCGAGGCGTTCGCGGACGCCGTCCGCGCCCTCGCCGGCGCCGGGCCCGCCTGACCTGACCAGCCTCAGGTCCGGCGCGGCCGCGCCGGACACGACTGGAGGGGACAGCGACTGATGCCGAGCAGGATCGCCGGAACGCGCAGGCCCTCCGCCGTACGCGGCGGGGGGCGGGCCCCCGCACCCCCGCGACGCCCCCGCGGCGGCGGTGTGCGGCGGAGCTTCGAGCGGGCCCGGCGGGCCTGGGACCGGCCGCTCACCGCGTACTACGTGATCCTCGGCGCCGGGCTGCTGATCACCACGCTCGGCCTGGTGATGGTCTACTCGGCGTCGATGATCACGGCGCTGAAGTACGACCTGCCCGCCTCGTACTTCTTCGGCAAGCAGTTCCTCGCCGCGCTCATCGGCGGCGGACTGCTGCTGCTCGCCTCCCGGATGCCGGTCAGACTGCACCGGGCGCTGGCCTATCCGCTGCTGATGGGCACCGTCTTCCTGATGGTGCTCGTCCAGATCCCGGGGATAGGGCATGCGGTCAACGGCAACCAGAACTGGATCTACCTGGGCGGCCCGTTCCAGCTCCAGCCCAGCGAGTTCGGCAAGCTGGCGCTGATCCTGTGGGGCGCGGACCTGCTGGCCCGCAAGCACGACATGAAGCTGCTCACGCAGTGGAAGCACATGCTGGTGCCGCTGGTCCCGGGCACCTTCATGCTGCTGGGGCTGATCATGCTCGGCGGAGACATGGGCACCTCCATCGTGCTCGCCGCGATCCTGTTCGGACTGCTGTGGACCGCGGGGGCGCCCACGAGGCTGTTCGCCGGGGTGCTCGCCGTCGCGGGCCTGATCGGTCTGATCCTCATCAAGACCAGCCCGAACCGGATGAAGCGTTTCGCCTGCATCGGGGCCAGCGACCCCGGTGGCGAGGGGGACCCGTGCTGGCAGGCCGCGCACGGGATCTATGCTCTGGCATCAGGCGGATGGTTCGGTTCCGGTCTGGGTGCCAGTGTGGAAAAATGGGGCCAACTGCCTGAAGCGCACACCGACTTCATCTTCGCCGTCACCGGGGAGGAACTGGGGCTGGCGGGGACGCTGTCGGTGCTCGCCCTGTTCGCGGCTCTAGGCTATGCGGGTATCCGCGTGGCCGGACGCACGGAGGACCCCTTCGTGAGGTTTGCCGCGGGAGGCGTGACCACCTGGATCACGGCGCAGGCCGTGATCAACATCGGTGCGGTGCTCGGTCTGCTGCCGATCGCCGGAGTCCCGCTCCCGCTGTTCTCCTACGGAGGGTCGGCCCTGCTGCCGACCATGTTCGCCGTCGGGTTGCTGATCGCCTTCGCGCGACAGGAGCCCGCCGCGAAAGCGGCCCTGGCCATGCGCCGCCCCGGCTGGGGCAAGCGGGCCGGGGTGAGATGGAAGTCGATGCGACGGCGCGTCAAGAAGCGTCCGTCCGGAGAGCGGTGAATTTCGGTGCATGTCGTACTCGCCGGTGGGGGGACCGCCGGCCACATCGAGCCCGCGCTCGCCCTCGCGGACGCCCTGCGCAGGCAGGACCCCAGCGTGGGGATCACGGCGCTGGGCACGGAGAAGGGTCTGGAGACCCGGCTCGTGCCCGAGCGGGGCTACGAGTTGGCGCTCATCCCGGCCGTGCCGCTGCCGCGCAAGCCCACCCCCGAGCTGATCACCGTCCCCGGGCGGCTGCGCGGCACGATCAAGGCCGCCGAGCAGGTCCTGGAGCGCACCAAGGCCGACTGCGTCGTCGGCTTCGGCGGCTATGTGGCCCTGCCCGGCTATCTGGCCGCCAAGCGGCTCGGCGTGCCGATCGTGGTCCACGAGGCCAACGCCCGGCCCGGCCTGGCCAACAAGATCGGCTCCCGGTACGCGCACGGCGTCGGCGTCGCCACCCCGGACTCCAAGCTGCGGAACGCCCGGTACATCGGCATCCCGCTGCGGCACACCATCGCCACCCTCGACCGGGCCCGGGTCCGCCCCGAGGCGCGCGCCGCGTTCGGGCTCGACCCCAACCTGCCGACCCTGCTGGTCTCCGGCGGTTCGCAGGGCGCCCGCCGGCTCAACGAGGTCGTCCAGCAGATCGCCCCGGTGCTCCAGCGCTCCGGCGTCCAGATCCTGCACGCGGTCGGCCCGAAGAACGAACTGCCGCGCGTCGACAACATGCCCGGAATGCCGCCGTACGTGCCGGTACCGTACGTGGACCGGATGGATCTCGCGTACGCCGCGGCCGACATGATGCTCTGCCGCGCGGGTGCGATGACCGTCGCCGAGCTCTCCGCCGTCGGGCTCCCCGCCGCGTACGTGCCGCTGCCCATCGGCAACGGCGAACAGCGGCTCAACGCCCAGCCGGTGGTCAAGGCGGGCGGCGGACTCCTCGTCGACGACGCGGAGCTGACCCCGCAGTGGGTGCAGGGCAACGTCCTGCCCGTACTGGCCGATCCGCACCGGTTGTACGAGATGTCCCGCGCCGCCGCCGAGTTCGGCCGCCGGGACGCCGACGACCTGCTCGTCGGCATGGTGTACGAGGCGATCGCCGCCCACCGTCAGCGGTAGGGCGGCCGGAGGGAGAGCCCACGTGGCAGCCGGACCGACGACCCAAGAGCCGCGCGCCCCGCGCGCACCGAAGGACCCGTCGGCCCGGCCGTCCGGCTCCCCGGGGGGCTCCGGCCCCCTCGGCCGGCGGCGCGGGCCGCGCGCGCTGATCGCCGCCGTGGCCGCGCTCGCCCTCGGGGCGGGCGGGGTCTGGGCGTTCTACGGCTCGGACTGGCTCCGTGCGGAAGATGTGAAGACTTCGGGCACGAAGGTCCTGACCCGGGCCGAAGTGGAAGCCGCCGCGGCGGTCCCGCTGGGCTCCCCGCTGGTCTCCGTCGACACCGACGCCATCGAGGCGCGGCTGCTCGACAGGCTCCCCCGGATCGACGCGGTGGAGGTCTCCCGGTCCTGGCCGCACGGAATCGATCTGAAGGTGACGGAACGCAAGCCCGTCCTGCTGGTCGAAAAGGGCGGAAAGTTCATCGAAGTGGACGCCGGCGGCGTCCGTTTCGCCACCGTCGACCAGCCCCCGGCCGGTGTGCCCCGGCTCGTCATGAACGTCTCCGGCTCACCCAGCCTGCGCCGCTTCGACGCGGACCGCCTGCTCATGGAGGCGGTGGGCGTGACGGGCGAACTCCCGCGGAAAATCGCCCGGGACGTCCGTGTCGTCAAGGTCGCCTCGTACGACTCCGTCACCCTGGAGCTGGACAGGGGCCGCACCGTGTTCTGGGGGAGCGGTGAGGAGGGTGACATGAAGGCCCGGGTGCTCGCCGCACTGATGAAAGCGGAACCCGAAGCGGGACACTTCGACGTCAGCGCTCCCACGGCCCCGGCGGCGTCGCGGAGTTGACGGGCATCACCGCTGGCCAGCACCCTGGTTGGCCAGCGCTACGGGTGATCACATAGGGTGAAAAGAAAAACGGGAGGTTCGGCGTGTTCGTTGAACGTGCGCCGCTTGTCGACTTAGTGTCCTGTTCGGAAGAGTCCAGCGAACAGAGACACTGGTAACCCTAAACTTCAACGTTAGGGTTTGGGTCGGCAATTCGGACCGTCCCAATCGGCATCCGTCGTCGTGACGCGACTAACCACCGCGCAGCGACGACACGTAACTCGAGGCGAGAGGCCTTCGACGTGGCAGCACCGCAGAACTACCTCGCAGTCATCAAGGTCATCGGTGTCGGCGGCGGTGGTGTCAATGCCATCAACCGAATGATCGAGGTCGGTCTCAAGGGCGTCGAGTTCATCGCCATCAACACGGACGCACAGGCGCTGTTGATGAGCGACGCCGACGTCAAGCTCGACGTCGGCCGCGAACTCACCCGGGGTCTCGGGGCCGGGGCCAACCCGGCAGTCGGTCGCAAGGCGGCAGAGGACCACCGCGAGGAGATCGAGGAGGTCCTCAAGGGGGCCGACATGGTCTTCGTCACCGCCGGCGAGGGCGGCGGCACCGGCACCGGCGGCGCCCCCGTCGTCGCCAACATCGCGCGCTCGCTGGGCGCCCTCACGATCGGCGTGGTCACCCGCCCGTTCACGTTCGAGGGCCGGCGCCGCGCCAACCAGGCGGAGGACGGCATCGCCGAGCTCCGCGAAGAGGTCGACACCCTCATCGTCATCCCGAACGACCGGCTGCTGTCCATCTCGGACCGCCAGGTGTCGGTGCTCGACGCCTTCAAGTCGGCCGACCAGGTGCTGCTGAGCGGTGTCCAGGGCATCACCGACCTCATCACCACCCCGGGCCTGATCAACCTGGACTTCGCCGACGTCAAGTCGGTCATGTCCGAGGCCGGTTCGGCGCTCATGGGCATCGGCTCGGCGCGCGGCGACGACCGCGCGGTGGCCGCCGCCGAGATGGCGATCTCCTCGCCGCTCCTGGAGGCGTCCATCGACGGCGCCCGCGGCGTGCTGCTCTCCATCTCCGGCGGCTCGGACCTCGGTCTCTTCGAGATCAACGAGGCTGCGCAGCTGGTCAGCGAGGCCGCCCACCCCGAGGCCAACATCATCTTCGGCGCCGTCATCGACGACGCGCTCGGCGACGAGGTCCGGGTCACCGTCATCGCCGCCGGCTTCGACGGCGGACAGCCGCCGGCCCGGCGCGACAACATCCTCGGCTCGTCCTCGGCCAAGCGCGAGGAGCCGGCCCCCGCGCCGCGCGCCACCGAGACCCCCCGCAGCATCGGCGGCCTCGGCACCGTGACCCCGCGCGAGGACGCCCCGGCCCCGGCCGAGCCGGCCCCGGCGGCGAGCGAGACCCCGATGCCGCCGGTCACCCCGCCGGTGGTCCCGCCGGCCCGCCCGTACCCGGACACCCAGGCCGAAGAGCTGGACGTCCCGGACTTCCTGAAGTGACCTCTTGAAGTGATAGGGCAGCACGACCAGACGAGCGGCGCGCACTTCGCCTTCACCGACCGGTGGGGCGGGGTGAGCGCCGTTCCGTACGAGGAGCTCAACCTCGGCGGCGCCGTGGGCGACGACCCGGAGGCCGTCCGCACCAACCGTTCGCTCGCCGCCGGTGCGCTGGGGCTCGACCCGGCGCAGGTGGTGTGGATGAACCAGGTGCACGGCGCGGACGTCGCGGTGATCGGCCCCGACTGGGCGCCCGGTACGGAGCTTCCGCCGGTGGACGCGCTGGTCACCGACCGGCGGGACGTCGCGCTCGCGGTCCTCACCGCCGACTGCGTCCCGGTTCTGCTGGCCGACCCGGAGGCGGGAGTCGTCGGAGCGGCCCACGCGGGCCGGCCCGGGATGGTCGCCGGAGTCGTCCCCGCCGCGGTCGCCGCGATGGTGAAGCTCGGCGCCGACCCCGCCCGGATCACCGCCCGCACCGGGCCGGCCGTCTGCGGCCGGTGCTACGAGGTGCCGGAGCGGATGCGCGACGAGGTCGCCGCGGTGCAGCCCGAGGCCCGGGCCGAGACCAGTTGGGGAACCCCCGCGGTCGACGTCGCGGCCGGAGTGCACGCGCAGTTGGCGGCAATGGGAGTGCGCGACCACCGGACCTCCGGGGTCTGCACGCTGGAGTCGGGCGACCACTACTCGTACCGCAGGGACCGCACGACGGGGCGACTCGCGGGATATGTCTGGTTGGACAGGTAAGGCAACGAAATGACGGACCGCAGAACCCAACTCGCCGAGAACCTGGCCCGGGTGGAGGAACGTATCTCTGCCGCCTGTGCCGCGGCCGGCCGCAAGCGGGAGGACGTGACCCTCATCGTGGTCACCAAGACCTACCCCGCGAGCGACGTGAGGATCCTGCACGGACTCGGTGTGCGCCACGTCGCCGAGAACCGCGACCAGGACGCGGCGCCGAAGGCCGCCGCCTGCGCGGATCTGGATCTGAGTTGGCACTTCGTGGGTCAGTTGCAGACCAATAAGGTCCGTTCCGTGGTGGGTTATGCGGATGTGGTGCAGTCCGTCGACCGCTTGAAGCTCGTCTCCTCTCTCTCCGCGGCCGCGGAGCAGGCGGGGCGCGAACTCGGCTGTCTGATCCAGGTCGCGCTCGACGCCGAGTCGGACGAGCGGGGTGCCCGCGGCGGCGTCGGACCGGACGGGGTCGAGGAGTTGGCCGCCGCCGTCGAGGCGGCACCGGGTCTGCGGCTCGGCGGACTGATGACGGTCGCACCGCTCGCCGGTCCCTACCAGGGCCGCCCGCGTGCTGCGTTCGATCGGATGATGGATTTGTCGACTGCCCTGCGCGCGACCCGTCCGGCTGCGAACATGGTGTCCGCTGGGATGAGCGCGGACCTCGAGGAGGCCGTGGCCGCCGGGGCGACACACGTACGCATCGGCAGCGCGGTACTCGGAGACCGCCCCCGGCTCGGGTAACGTCGCGAAGCAAGTCGGACCACAGCAGAAAATATGGTCATTCCCGCAGACAGCGGGCGGACCCCGTGGATCGTTGACGCGCTTGGCGGCGCTGTGACATGCAGGGCAAGGGCGATCCACCACAGAGCGGAGGACTCGGAGAATGGCCGGCGCAATGCGCAAGATGGCGGTCTACCTCGGCCTCGTGGAGGACGATGGGTACGACGGCCGGGGATTCGACCCCGACGACGATTTCGAACCCGAGCTGGAGCCCGAGCCGGAGCGCCGGCACCAGCCGCCCCGCCAGGTGGAGCGCGAGGAGCCGGTGCGGATCGCCGCACCGCCGGCGCAGCGCGAGCCGGTGCACGTGCCCGCCGCGCTGTCCGCGGAGAGCGGACGGCCGGCGCGTATCGCCCCCGTGTCATCCATCACACCAGAACGCCCGAGCCTGGAGAAGAGCGCACCGGTGATCATGCCCAAGGTCGTGTCCGAGCGGGAGCCCTACCGCATCACCACGCTGCATCCGCGGACCTACAACGAGGCCCGCACCATCGGGGAACACTTCCGTGAGGGCACCCCGGTGATCATGAACCTCACGGAGATGGACGACACGGACGCGAAGCGACTTGTCGACTTTGCCGCCGGACTCGTGTTCGGGCTCCATGGCAGCATTGAGCGAGTGACGCAGAAGGTGTTCCTGTTGTCGCCTGCTAACGTCGATGTCACGGCGGAGGACAAGGCCCGCATCGCAGAGGGCGGATTCTTCAACCAGAGCTGAGTACACGACCGAGTACGACCCGGCCGCGAGGCCGGTGGGAAAACGCGAGAGCACGGGAAACAGGGGAGAGGGACGCGCGGGATGAGCGTGGCACTACATGTGATCTACATCGCGCTGACGTGCTTCCTCGTCGTGCTGATCTTCCGGTTGGTCATGGACTACGTCTTCCAGTTCGCCCGTTCATGGCAACCCGGCAAGGCGATGGTGGTGGTCCTGGAGGCCACCTACACTGTCACCGATCCACCGCTCAAGCTTCTGCGGCGGTTCATCCCGCCGTTGCGTCTCGGGGGCGTGGCACTCGACCTGTCCTTCTTCGTTCTGATGATCATCGTCTACATCCTGATCTCCGTGGTGAGCAGCGCGAGGTGAATGTGGACGATACGGTCTTGCCGACTGCCGACGACTACGTAGAGGTGAAGAAGAGATGCCGCTGACCCCCGAGGACGTGCGGAACAAGCAGTTCACGACCGTCCGCCTTCGAGAAGGCTATGACGAGGACGAGGTCGATGCCTTCCTCGACGAGGTCGAAGCCGAACTGACCCGCCTGCTCCGCGAGAACGAGGACCTGCGCGCCAAGCTGGCCGCGGCGACGCGTGCCGCTGCGCAGAACCAGCAGCAGGGCATGCGCAAGCCCCCGGAGCCGCAGGATCGTCCCGTTGGTCCCGGCGCGCCGGTGCCCGCCGCCATATCCGGTCCGCCGGTGCAGCAGCAGCCCCCGATGGGTCCGCCGCAGCTGCCGTCCGGTGCCCCTCAGCTTCCCGCCGGTCCCGGCGGGCACGGCCCCATGCAGGGCGGCCCCATGGGCCCCGGCCCGATGCAGGGCGGCCCCATGGGCGGTCCGATGGGCGGCCCCATGGGTCACCCGCAGCAGCAGATGCAGCAGCCTGGTCAGGGCCCCGGCGGCGACAGCGCCGCGCGTGTCCTCTCGCTGGCCCAGCAGACCGCCGACCAGGCGATCGCCGAGGCCCGCTCCGAGGCGAACAAGATCGTCGGCGAGGCGCGCTCCCGCGCCGAGGGCCTGGAGCGGGACGCCCGCGCCAAGGCGGACGCTCTTGAGCGGGACGCGCAGGAGAAGCACCGCGTCGCGATGGGCTCCCTGGAGTCCGCCCGCGCCACGCTGGAGCGCAAGGTCGAGGACCTGCGGGGCTTCGAGCGCGAGTACCGGACCCGTCTGAAGTCGTACCTCGAGTCCCAGCTGCGCCAGCTGGAGACCCAGGCGGACGACTCGCTGGCCCCGCCGCGGACGCCGTCGGCCCCGTCGCTGCCGCCGTCCCCGTCGATGGCGCCGGCCGGTGCGAGCGCGCCGGCCTACGGCGGCAACGGTGCGATGGGCGCGGCCCCGTCGTACGGCGGCCAGCAGCAGATGTCCCCGGCGATGACCCAGCCGATGGCTCCGGTCCGCCCGCAGGCTCCGCAGCCGATGCAGCAGGCTCCGGCGCCGATGCGCGGCTTCCTGATCGACGAGGACGACAACTGAGGCGGCGCGCGCTGAGCGCGTAGCCGGTCGGCAGTCAAGGGCCGGGCCCCTGGTGAAAACCAGGGGCCCGGCCCTTTTGCCGTGGGCGGGGGCGGATGGGTGAGGGTGGGGCCGGGTGCGGGTGCGGGTGGGCGGGGCGGGAAGCGCCTGCGGCGGGCCATCCCCACCCGCCCCTTCCCGAAACCGGGGCTCCGCCCCGGGTGCGCCCCCGGCCCGAGCCCGAGCGGCTTCGCCCCCGGGCCCGTGGGCGGGAGGGCGCCTGGGGGCCGCGCCCGCGCCTGCCCCCGCGGGCTCGGGGCTCCGCTCCGCGCCTCGGGCCCGCCGGGGCCCGTGGGCGGAGCACCCGGGCTCGTCAGGGCTTCGGGAAGAGGCGGGGTGGGGGCAAGCGAAAGGCCCGGCCCCATCGGGCCGGGCCTTTCGAGCGGCGCTTACGCCTTGCGGAGGCGGAAGGAGAGGGCCAGGCCCTCATCCTCGAACGCGGGGCCGTACGCGTCGTCGGCCTCGCCGGCCGCGTAGTCCGTCGCCAGGACCTCGTCGGCGATCAGGGTCTCGTGGGCCGTCAGGGCCTCCGTGACCTCCGGGTCCTTCGACGTCCAGCGCAGGGCGATACGGTCCGCCACGTCCAGGCCGCTGTTCTTGCGGGCCTCCTGGATCAGGCGGATCGCGTCACGGGCCAGGCCCGCGCGCCGCAGCTCCGGCGTGATCTCCAGGTCCAGGGCGACCGTCGCGCCCTGGTCGGAGGCCACCGACCAGCCCTCCCGCGGGGTCTCCGTGATGATGACCTCCTCGGGCGTCAGGGTGATCGTCTCGCCGTTGACCTCCAGCTGTGCCTCACCGCCCCGCAGCGCCAGCGACAGCGCCGCCGCGTCGGCCGCCGCCACCGCCTTCGCGACGTCCTGCACGCCCTTGCCGAAGCGCTTGCCCAGCGCGCGGAAGTTCGCCTTGGCGGTCGTGTCGACCAGGGAGCCGCCCACCTCGCTCAGCGATGCGAGCGAGCTGACGTTCAGCTCCTCCGTGATCTGGGCCTGGAGGTCCTCCGACAGCGCGGCGAAGCCCGTCGCCGCCACCAGCGCCCGCGACAGCGGCTGCCGGGTCTTCACGCCCGACTCCGCACGCGTCGCGCGGCCCAGCTCCACCAGGCGCCGCACCAGCAGCATCTGCTCCGACAGCGTCGGGTCGATCAGCGCCGCGTCCGCCTCCGGCCACGTCGACAGGTGCACCGACTCCGGCGCCTCCGGCGCCACCGGGACCACCAGGTCCTGCCACACCCGCTCCGTGATGAAGGGGGTCAGCGGGGCCATCAGACGCGTGACCGTCTCGATCACCTCGTGCAGCGTCCGCAGCGCCGCCTTGTCGCCCTGCCAGAACCGGCGCCGCGAGCGGCGCACGTACCAGTTCGACAGGTCGTCGACGAACGCCGAGAGCAGCTTGCCGGCGCGCTGCGTGTCGTACGCCTCCATCGCCTCGGTGACCTGCGCGACCAGGGCGTTGAGCTCGCTCAGCAGCCAGCGGTCCAGGACCGTGCGCTCGGCCGGCGCCGGGTCCGCCGCGCTCGGCGCCCAGCCCGACGTACGGGCGTACAGGGCCTGGAAGGCCACCGTGTTCCAGTACGTGAGGAGGGTCTTGCGCACGACCTCCTGGATCGTGCCGTGGCCCACCCGACGCGCCGCCCACGGCGAACCGCCCGCCGCCATGAACCACCGCACCGCGTCCGCGCCGTGCTGGTCCATGAGCGGGATCGGCTGCAGGATGTTGCCCAGGTGCTTGGACATCTTGCGGCCGTCCTCGGCGAGGATGTGGCCCAGGCAGACCACGTTCTCGTACGACGACTTGTCGAAGACCAGCGTGCCGACCGCCATCAGCGTGTAGAACCAGCCGCGCGTCTGGTCGATCGCCTCGGAGATGAACTGCGCCGGGTAGCGGGACTCGAAGAGTTCCTTGTTCTTGTACGGGTAGCCCCACTGCGCGAACGGCATCGAGCCCGAGTCGTACCAGGCGTCGATGACCTCCGGCACGCGGACGGCCTCCAGCTCGCAGCCCTCCGCCGTGCACGTGAACGTGACGTCGTCGATGTACGGGCGGTGCGGGTCGAGGTCCGACTGGTCCGTGCCCGTCAGCTCGGTCAGCTCCGCGCGCGAGCCCACGCACGTCAGGTGGCCGTCCTCGCAGCGCCAGATCGGCAGCGGGGTGCCCCAGTACCGGTTGCGCGACAGCGCCCAGTCGATGTTGTTGTTCAGCCAGTCGCCGAAGCGGCCGTACTTCACCGACTCCGGGAACCAGTTCGTCTTCTCGTTCTCCTCGAGGAGACGGTCCTTCACCGCGGTCGTGCGGATGTACCAGGACGGCTGCGCGTAGTACAGCAGCGCCGTGTGGCAGCGCCAGCAGTGCGGGTAGCTGTGCTCGTACGGGATGTGCCGGAACAGCAGGCCGCGCGCGTCCAGGTCGGCGGTGAGCGCCTCGTCCGCCTTCTTGAAGAAGACGCCGCCGACCAGCGGCACGTCCTCCTCGAAGGTGCCGTCGGGGCGGACCGGGTTCACGACCGGCAGGCCGTACGCGCGGCAGACCTTGAGGTCGTCCTCACCGAACGCGGGGGACTGGTGGACCAGACCGGTGCCGTCCTCGGTGGTCACGTACTCCGCGTTCACGACGTAGTGGGCCTCGGCCGGACTGCGCCCATTGGTTCCCTCGCTGACGCTCGGGAACTCCACCAGCTCGAACGGGCGCTGGTACGTCCAGCGCTCCATCTCCGCGCCCGTGAACGTCTGCCCCGTCGCCTCCCAGCCCTCGCCGAGCGCCTTCTCGAGCAGCGGCTGCGCGACGACCAGCTTCTCCTCGCCGTTCGTCGCCACCACGTACGCGACGTCGGGGTGAGCGGCGACCGCGGTGTTCGACACCAGCGTCCACGGCGTCGTCGTCCAGACCAGCAGCGCCGCCTCGCCCGCGAGCGGGCCCGAGGTCAGCGGGAAGCGGACGAACACCGACGGGTCGACGACCGTCTCGTAGCCCTGCGCCAGCTCGTGGTCCGACAGACCGGTGCCGCAGCGCGGGCACCACGGGGCGACGCGGTGGTCCTGGACCAGCAGGTCCTTCTCGAAGATCTGCTTGAGCGACCACCAGACCGACTCGATGTACTCGGGGTCCATCGTCCGGTACGCGTCGTCCAGGTCGACCCAGTAGCCCATCCGGGTCGTGAGCTCGGCGAACGCGTCCGTGTGCCGGGTCACCGACTCGCGGCACTTGTCGTTGAAGGCGGCGATGCCGTACGCCTCGATGTCCTTCTTGCCGGAGAAGCCGAGCTCCTTCTCGACGGCCAGCTCCACCGGAAGGCCGTGGCAGTCCCAGCCCGCCTTGCGGGCGACGTGGTAGCCGCGCATGGTGCGGAAGCGCGGGAAGACGTCCTTGAAGACGCGGGCCTCGATGTGGTGGGCGCCGGGCATGCCGTTGGCGGTGGGCGGACCCTCGTAGAACACCCACTCGGGGCGGCCCTCGGACTGCTCCAGGGTCTTGGCGAAGACCTTGCTCTCGCGCCAGAAATCGAGCACGGCGTGCTCGAGCGCGGGCAGGTCGACCTGGGCGGGCACCTGGCGGTACTGCGACATCGATCTTCCTCCGGCGGACTGATCTTCTTCCGTCCGGAGGGACGAGGCCCGCGCGTGCGCGGCTCCCGCGGTACCACCCTCCTTGGCCCCGGGCGCGAACGCCCCGAGCCCCCTCATTGGGGTCGCGATGCCGGTTCTACTGGCCACGGTCGCCCGCGGTGTTCTTCCGACGGCTCCGGGGTGATGCTTCACATCGGGCTCGCCCCCGGGCTCTCACCGTCCCCGGGTCGCTCATGGCTGCGTACGACGCTACTCGTCCCCATCCAAGCCTTTCGCTTTCCCCCGAGCTCTCGGCTTCGCCGGAGCAGGGGGACCCCCACAGTGTACGGGCCTCCGGCCGCCCCGGCAGACCGGTTTTCCACGGGCGCCGCGGACGGGGCGGAAGTGACCCGAATGGCCATACGCGGCCGGCCGGACTTCCGGTGGGCCCGCGTCGCGGATTACGGGGCGGGGAGCTGGGCACAACGGTTTCAGGCTCGTCGCACGGGCGCACGGGGCGGGTGCGCGCGGCGGCGTGCCCCGTTGCCGCGGGGCTGGTGTCGATTTATCGTCCCAGCACGATTCGCGAGCAAGATCACAATATGTGAAGGGGCCGCGACATGGCGCCGAAGAAGACCGCCGCGACCGCCGGGAAGGAGGCGGCGACGGCACGTACCGACACCGCCTCCGAGGCGGCGGCGAAGGACGTGTCCGGGAAGAAGACGACGGTCGGGAAGAAGACGGCGACGAAGGCGAAGCGAGCCGCGAAGCGAGTCACCAAGAACGCCACGAGGGTCGCCGGGAAGGAGACCGCCGTGACGAAGGCGAAGCCGGCCGTGAAGAAGACCGTGGCCCGGAAGACCGCGGCCAGGAAGACCGTCGCCGAGAAGGCCGCGGACGAGAAGACCAGGGCCGCGACCGCGGCGGAGCAGACGGGAGCCAGGACGGTGGCAGCGAAGAAGACCGTGGGCAGCGCGACGGTGACGGAGGGCGCGGCCGACGCGGGCGCGGTGCCCGCGGCCCGGCCCGGCGAGCTCGCCGTCCGCCCCGGGGAGGACCCCTGGACCGACGCGGAGGTCGCGGAGGCCCGTACGGAGCTGATGAGCGAGGTGCTGCGGCTCCGGGCCGAGATCCAGTCCTCCGAGGACGCGCTCAGCGGACTGATGCGGGACTCCGGGGACGGCGCCGGCGATGACCAGGCCGACACCGGCACCAAGAACATCACCCGCGAGCACGAGCTGGCGCTCGCCGCGAACGCCCGGGAGATGCTGGAGCAGAGCGAGCACGCCCTGGAGCGTCTCGACGCCGGTACGTACGGTCTGTGCGAGGTCTGCGGCAAGCCCATCGGCAAGGCCAGGATGCAGGCCTTCCCGCGGGCCACGCTCTGCGTGGAGGACAAGCAGAAGCAGGAACGCCGCGGCTGAGCCCGCACGTGTGTGCCGTACCCTCGTGGGCAGTCAGGCACCTAGGGTTGAGGGACTCACGTGGCAGAGGCGGAGCGCATCATCGGTACGCCGGATTCGGAAGGGGCCGAGGGGGCCGACGAGGCTGCGGCGCAGCCCGCCGAGCAGCCCCGCGGCAGGCGGAGGATCCTCGCGCTCTTCGTCGTCGCGCTGGTCGCCTACCTCCTCGACCTCGGCAGCAAGATCCTGGTCGTGGAGAAGCTGGAGGGCCACGAGCCGATCCGGGTCATCGGTGACCTGCTGAAGTTCGAGGCCATCCGGAACCCCGGTGCCGCCTTCGGCATGGGCGAGGCCTTCACGATCATCTTCACCTGCATCGCGGCGGTGGTGATCGTCGTGATCGTGCGGCTGGCCCGCAAGCTCTACAGCCTGCCGTGGGCGATCGCGCTGGGTCTGCTGCTCGGCGGTGCGCTGGGCAACCTGACCGACCGGATCTTCCGGTCGCCGGGCGTCTTCGAGGGCGCGGTGGTCGACTTCATCGCGCCCGCGCACTTCGCGGTCTTCAACCTCGCGGACTCGGCGATCGTGGTCGGCGGCTTCCTCATCGTGATCCTGTCGTTCCGCGGGCTGGACCCCGACGGCACGGTCCACAAGGACTGACAAGGCATACTCGACGGGTGAGCACGAGTCCCGAGATCCGCACGCTGCCCGTACCCGACGGCCTGGAGGGCGAGCGCGTCGACGCCGCCATCGCCCGTATGTTCGGGTTCTCCCGCACGAAGGCGGCCGAGCTGGCCGCCGCCGGAAAGGTCCTGGTCGACGGCAGCGTCGTCGGCAAGTCCGAGCGGGTCAGCGGCGGCGCGTGGCTCGAGGTCGAGATGCCCGGCGCGCCCGCCCCGGTGCAGATCGTGGCGGAGCCCGTCGAGGGCATGGAGATCGTCCACGACGACGACGACATCGTGGTGATCGTGAAGCCGGTGGGCGTCGCCGCCCACCCCAGCCCCGGCTGGACCGGCACCACCGTCATCGGCGGCCTCGCCGCGGCCGGCTACCGGATCTCCACCTCCGGCGCGGCCGAGCGCCAGGGCATCGTGCACCGGCTCGACGTCGGCACCTCCGGCCTCATGGTCGTGGCCAAGTCGGAGCGGGCGTACACGCTGCTCAAGGCCCAGTTCCGGGAGCGCGTGGTCGACAAGCGGTACCACGCCCTCGTGCAGGGCCACCCGGACCCGCTGAGCGGCACCATCGACGCGCCCATCGGCCGGCACCCGAACCACGACTACAAGTGGGCGGTGACCGCCGACGGCAAGCCCTCGGTGACCCACTACGACCTCCTTGAGGCGTTCCGGGCGGCCTCGCTGCTCGACATCAAGCTGGAGACCGGCCGCACCCACCAGATCCGGGTGCACATGTCCGCGCACCGGCACCCCTGCGTCGGCGACCTCACCTACGGCGCCGACCCCACCCTCGCCAAGCGGCTCAAGATCACCCGGCAGTGGCTGCACGCGGTGCGGCTCGGCTTCGAGCACCCGTCGGACGGCCGCTGGGTCGAGTTCGAGAGCTCCTACCCGGCCGACCTGCAGCACGCTCTCGACACGATCGCGGCGGAGAGCGCGTGACCGCCGCCGCGGCGTACGAGGTCCGCGAGGCGCACGCGCACGACGACCGGGACGCCTGCTTCGCGGTGCGCCGCGAGGTCTTCGTCGTCGAGCAGAACGTGCCGGCCGAGATCGAGTACGACGCGTACGACGAGACGGCCGTGCACGTGCTCGCGGTCCGCGCGGACGGGCTGCCGCTGGGCACCGGCCGGCTGCTGTTCGGCGACGACGCCGTCGGCAAGACCGGCGCGGACGCCTCCGTCGGCTCGCTGGGCCGGCTCGCGGTCTCCAAGGCGGCGCGCGGGCTCGGCGTCGGCGCGGCGCTGGTCCGGGCGATCGAGGACGCGGCCCGCGAGCGCGGGCTGACCGCCGTCGACCTGCACGCGCAGACGCACGCGCTGGGCTTCTACGAGCGCCTCGGCTACGCGGCGTACGGCCCCGAGTTCCCGGACGCGGGCATGCCGCACCGGGCGATGCGCCGCGTGCTCTGAGCCACGGGTCCGTACGCGGACAAGTGGCGCCTTCCGGGCGAATCGCCGGGCGGCGTGGCAGGGTTGAGGCCCCAGGGCCCGCCCTGGCCGTCGACCTGCCGGAAGACACGAGGGGCGCCCCGTGGACCAGTTGGCCCTGCTGTTCCTGCTGCTGCTCGGCGCGCTGCTGACCGTGCCGCTGGGGGACCGGCTCGGACTGCCCGCGCCGGTCCTGATGACCCTCTTCGGGATCGCCCTCGCCCTGGTGCCGTTCGTGCCCGTCGTCGAGCTCCCGCCCGAGCTGATCCTGCCGCTGGTGCTGCCCCCGCTGCTGTACGCCACCGCGCAGCGCACCTCCTGGCGGCAGTTCGCCGCCAACGTGCGGCCCATCCTGCTGCTCGCCGTCGCCCTCGTCTTCGTCACCACGGCCGCCGTCGGCCTCGTCGCCGACGCCATGGTGCCGGGGCTGCCGCTGGCCGCCGCGCTGGCGCTCGGGGCGCTGGTCGCCCCGCCCGACCCGGTCGCCGCGACCGCCGTCGCCGGATCGCTCGGGCTGCCCCGCCGGCTGGTGTCGATCCTGGAGGGCGAGGGCCTGTTCAACGACGTCACCGCGATCGTGCTGTACCACGTGGCCATCGCGGCCGTGGTCAGCGGCTCCTTCTCCTGGCCCGAGGCACTGCTCGAACTGTTCCTCTCCGCGGTCGTCGCCCTCGCCGTCGGCCTCGGCATCGGCTGGCTCGCCAACCGGCTGATCGAACTCCTCGGCGACGCCACCCTGCAGACCGGGCTCACCCTCCTCGTCCCGTTCGTCAGCTACGTCCTCGCCGAGGAACTGCACGGCTCCGGCGTCCTCGCGGTGCTGGTGACCGCGCTGTTCCTGGCCGAGTTCGCCCGCGACGCCGACGACGTGATGGGCCGGCTCGCCGGGCAGACCTTCTGGCAGGTCGTCGACACCCTCGTCACCGGCATCGCGTTCGGGCTCATCGGCCTCGAACTCGTCCATGTCTTCGGGGTGTCGGGCGAACGGGTGGGCACGATGCTCGGCTGGGGCGCGGCCGTGCTCGGCGTCGTGGTCGTCGTCCGGCTGCTGTGGCTGCTGCCCGCCGCGTGGGTGGCGAAGAAGCTCCACACGCTGCGGGACGTGGACGAGGAGATCCCGATGAGCTGGCGCGAGTCCGTCGTCATGTGGTGGTCGGGGATGCGCGGGGTGGCCTCGGTGGCGCTGGCGCTCGCCATCCCGCTGCGCACCGACGCCGGCGAGCCGTTCCCGGCCCGGGACGAGCTGGTCTTCATCGCCTTCTGCGTCATCCTGGGCACCCTCGTCGTCCAGGGGCTGACCCTGCCGTGGCTGGTGCAGCGGCTCGGCGTGGAGGCGGACGCGGACGCCGAGCGCAAGCTGGAGCGGGAGCTGGCGATCCGCGCGGCCAGGGCCGCCAGAAAGCGCCTGAAGCAGCTGGAGGAGGTCGAGGACCTGCCGGAGGAGGTCCAGGAGCGGCTGCTGCGCGGCGCGTACGACATCGGGGCCCGGATCAGTCCGGACATGCTGGGCGAGGAGCGGCGCGACGCGCTGGTGAAGCGGGCCGAGCGGCTGAAGGAAGTGCACCGGATCCAGCGGGAGATGATGTCGGCCGCCCGCCACGCGGTCCTGGCCGCCCGCAGCGAGCCGGGCGCCGACCCGGAGGTCGTGGACCGCGTCCTGCGGCAGCTGGACGTGCGCAGCATGCGGTAGCGCTCCGCGGGGAGGGCGGCGAGCGGCCGGTGGTCACGCGCGGGCACGCCGCGGCCGGTGGTCCCACGGGTACGCCGCGGCCGGTGGTCCGTACGGGTACGCCGCGGCCGGCCGTTCCCCCGCAACAGGGCGGAGGCGCGGGTCCGTCGCAGCCCCGCGCCTCTGCGGGGCGGTCCGGGCCGTGCTGCCGCGGATGGCACGATGGCCGT
Source organism: Streptomyces solicamelliae (assembly GCF_045348655.1). Classification (NCBI taxonomy): domain Bacteria; kingdom Bacillati; phylum Actinomycetota; class Actinomycetes; order Kitasatosporales; family Streptomycetaceae; genus Streptomyces; species Streptomyces solicamelliae. Next base: position 1,738,132 of record NZ_CP160404.1, on the reverse strand, counting down.
ATGGACATCATGCTCTTCCACTCCGTGTACGGACTGCGCCCCGCGGTGGAGGCCGCGGCCGAACGGCTCCGGGAGGCCGGGCACCGGGTGTGGACGCCGGACCTCTTCGACGGCCGGACGGCCGCGACGACGGAGGAGGGCATGGCACTCCAGGACGCGATCGGCAAGGACGAGCTGCTGCGGCGCGCGGTCCTCGCGGCCGCGCCGTACTCCGACCGCGGGCTGGTCTACGCGGGCTTCTCCCTCGGCGCGTCCGTCGCGCAGACGCTGGCGCTGGGCGACGAGAAGGCGCGCGGCCTGCTGCTGCTCCACGGCACCTCGGACCTCGCGCCGAACGCCTCCGCCGACGACCTGCCGGTCCAGCTGCACATCGCCGAGCCGGACCCGTTCGAGACGGACGACTGGCTGTCGGCCTGGTACCTGCAGATGCGCAAGGCCGGGGCGGACGTGGAGATCTACCGGTACGCGGGGGCCGGGCACCTGTACACCGACCCGGACCTGCCGGACTACGACGCGGAGGCCGCGGAGCGGACCTGGGCGATCGGGCTGGCGTTCCTGGAGAGCCTGTAGGCACCCGGCGGGAACGCGGAAGGGCGCGGCGGGAGTTCGTCCCGCCGCGCCCTCAGCGTGTCACGCGGCTGTTCAGCCGGCGCGGTACGCGGTCCACATGTTGCTCATCCGCGCGACCTGGCCGGAGGTGAACTGGTACATGCAGTTGTCGTACGTGTAGTCCATGAAGTTGTGGATCGGGTCCACACCCGTCTTGGAGGCGCAGGAGTCACGGCCCGTGGGGCACTCGTACGCCGGGGACTTCTCGGCCGGGGTGTCGGTGACGTAGTCGCCGTTTCCGTTGCAGCCGCCCTGGAACGTGTGGTACAGGCCCAGCCAGTGGCCGACCTCGTGGGTGGCGGTGTCGCCCTCGTTGTAGTTGGCCGCGGAGCCGCCCGGCAGCGAGGAGTCGAGCACGACCACGCCGTCCATGGACGGGCTGGAGTTGTACGAGGACGGGAAGGTCGCCCAGCCGAGCAGGCCGCCGCCGAGCTTGGCGGTGTAGAAGTTCAGCGCGCCGGCGCCGCCCTTGCGCAGGGTGGACTTCATGTCCTTCTCGGCCTGGGAGCCGGAGGTCAGGTTGTACCAGGTGGCGTTGTCCGTGTAATCGGTCGAGGCCAGCGTGAACTGGAAGTTGGTGTTCACGTTGCCGGTGCCCTGGCCGCCGTAGGCCGCGTTGAGCACCGCCAGCTGGTTGTTGATGTCCGTGGCGGAAAGCTTGCCCTGGGTGCCGCTGTGGACGACGTGGAAGTAGACCGGGATGTTGACCACGGCGGCAGCGGAGAGGCTGCCCTGGGTACGCCCGTTCGCGCGGGCGGCCTCCAGTCTCTTCTGCAGGTCCGCGTCCATGGCCTTGGCCTGGGCCGCGGAGACCTCGTTGGGCTCGTTGGCGTGGGCGGCGGCGCCCTTGGCCTCACGGGCGGCGGAGACGGCCGAGCCGTCCTCGCACTCCTCGGCGGAGGCGCCGGCCAGCGCGGTGGGGGAGGCGGCCGCGCCGGTGGGCGCGGAGAGGGGGGCCAGGGCCAGGGTTCCGGCCATGGCGGCAGCGCCGAGCAGACGACGTGACATACGCGGCGATATACGAACAAGAGCACGCACAGGTGACTCCTCGCGGGGGGTTGTGGAGAGGTACTTCCTCGCCACTCGCGGGGAGATTACGGGTTCATGTCAGAAGCCGATGAGCGTTGAACAAGCCCATTGTTTCGATGGGCAAATGGGGTCATCGAGAAGAAATTTTCCGGCGGCGCCCGGAGTTTGAGACGTGGACGTAACGAAAGAGGTGCCGACGACGGGTGGTGTGTCCGGATTCGATCTCCGTGACTCACCACCCGTCGCGATGATGTGATCTTCCGTTAACAGAAGCGCGTGTGGCTGAAAATCGACCCTCAGCGCACCGGGGCGTACACCCGCTCGACCTTCTGCGTTCCCGTGCGCGTCCGGTAGGAGCGCGTCCAGGAGGCGGTCGCGTCCTGACGGGCCTTGTCGGAGACCGTGTAGTAGTCCATCTGCGACTGCTCGGGGGTCACGTCGAGCACGCCGTAGCCGTGGTGGTCCATGTCCACCCACTTCACATGGCGGTTGGCCGCCTTGACCGCCCCCGCCGCGACCACGGACAGGGTCCCCGGGGCGACCTTGAGGATGTCGTCGAGGTTGTCCGAGGTCACCGAGGTGACCACGAACTCCGTGGCCGCCGAGGCCGAGAGCGGGTATGTGGCGGCCTTCACCGGCACGTCGTTCGCCCAGGCCATGTGGATGTCGCCGGTCAGGAAGACGGTGTTCCGGATGGACCGCTGGGTCAGGTGGTTCAGCAGTTCCCTGCGGTCGTCCGTGTAGCCGTCCCACTGGTCGACGTTGACGGCCAGGCCCTCCTTGGGCAGGCCGAGCAGTCCGGCCAGCGGCTCCAGGAGGTGGGCGGGCAGCGCGCCGAAGGCGACCGGCGAGATCATCACCGAGGTGCCGACCAGCTTCCAGGCGGCGTCCGAACCGGCCAGGCCCGCCTTCAGCCAGTCCAGCTGGGCGCGGCCGGTGATGGTCCGCTCCGGGTCGTCCACCTTGCCGTTGCCCACGCTCGCCTGCTCGGAGCGGAACGAGCGCAGGTCGAGCAGGTGCAGATCGGCCAGCCTGCCGAAACGCAGCCGGCGGTAGACCGTGCCCTCCGTGGAGGTGCGGACCGGCATCCACTCGAAGTACGCCTGCTTGGCGGCGGCGACCCGGGCCGCCCACGCGCCCTCGGTCCCCGGGGTGTGGTTCTCCGCCCCGCCCGACCAGGCGTCGTTGGCGACCTCGTGGTCGTCCCAGATCGCGACGACCGGGTGCGCGGCGTGCATCGCCTGCAGGTCGGCGTCCGTCTTGTACATGCCGTGCCGGGTGCGGTAGTCGGCGAGCGAGAGGATCTCGTGGGCGGGCTCGTGGCGGCGTACGACCTGGTCCTCGGCCGGGTAGGCGCCGCTCGCGTACTCGTAGATGTAGTCGCCGAGGTGCAGCACCGCGTCCAGGTCGGCGCGGGCGGCGAGGTGGCGGTACGCGGAGAACCAGCCGGACTCCCAGTTGGCGCAGGAGACCACGCCGAAGCGGACGTTGGGCGCGGCGGCGTCGACGGCCGGGGTGGTCCGGGTGCGGCCGACCGGGGAGACCGCCCCGCCCGCCGCGAAGCGGTAGTAGTAGCGGGTCGCCGGGCGCAGGCCGCGGACGTCCGCCTTCACGGTGTGGTCGGCGGCCGCGGTGGCTCTCGCGATGCCGCGGGCCACGGTGCGGGCGAACTCCCGGTCCTCGGCGACCTCCCAGGTCACCGAGGTGTCGGGGCCCTTGCCGGAGCCCGGCACGGCGTCGGGGGTCGGGGTGACGCGCGTCCAGAGCAGGACGCCGTCGGGCAACGGGTCGCCGGAGGCGACGCCGTGCAGGAAGGCGGGGGCGGCGGAGTCCGCGGCGGCGGGGGAGGCGGCGCCCGCGAGGACGGGAGCGGCGACGGCCGTGACGGCGGCGGCCTTGACGACGGAACGGCGGCTGGGCGCTGAGGATATGAGACTGGTCACGGGCCGTCAGATTACTGACGGGTATGACATGCGCGTAGGCGAAATCTGGAAAGTTCGCCGGATCTTCCTCCCGACGACGCCCGGCCCCGCCCCTTTTGCGGGGGCGGGGCCGGGAAACGTGCCCGATCGGGTGGCCGGACGGGTGTCAGCCCTTGAGGGCCTTGTCGATCGCCGCGGTGTACTCGGCCACCGTCATCGGGGCGTTCTCGCTGCCCGCCGCCGTGACCGCCTTGCCGTCCATCTTCAGCGTCGGCGTGCCCTTCACACCGCTGTCGTCGAAGGACGCCGACATCTTCATCGCCCAGGCGTCGAACGTGCCGCTCTCCACGTTCTTCTTGAACGCGGCGTTGCCCTTGAGCGCCTCCACCGAGTCCGCGACCTCCAGGAGGTAGGAGTCCTTGGCGAACTTGTCGTCGTTCTCCTCCGGGTGGAACTTCGCCGAGTACAGCGCCGCCTTGTACTGCATGAACGCCTCGGGGCTGATGTCCAGCGCCGCGCCCAGCGCCGACAGGGCGTTCTTCGAGCCCTCGCCGCGGGTGGCGTTGTCGATGAACGTGGCGCCCACGTACTTGACCTTGAACTTGCCCGCGTCGACGTCCTTCTTCAGCGCCTCGCCGACGCCCTGCTCGAAGGTGGCGCAGACCGGGCAGCGGGAGTCCTCGTACAGCTCCAGCGTCTTCTTCGCGGTCGACTTGCCGATGACGACGGTCGTGCCGTTCTCGCCGGTGGTGTTCTTCGGCGCGGTGACGTTCTTGGCGTCCTTCGCGGCCTCCCACTGGGTGGGCTTGTTGGCCTGGACGACGGCGTAGCCGATGCCGCCCGCGATCGCCAGCACGGCGACCGCCGACACACCGACGATCACCTGCCGGCGGGCCTTGTCCTTCTTGGCCTGGCGCTCGCGCTCCAGACGCATCCGCTCGCGGGCCGCCGCCTTGTTGGCCTGGCTGTTGCGTGCACTCATGATCGTGATCTCCGTACGGGAAGTAGGCGTGAAAAGGGACTGCGGTGCTCAGGCGAGGACGTAGCCCGGGCACGGCGGTCCACGCCGTCCGACGGAGTGCACCAGGAGACGGGGAACGGACCGGCGCGGCCGGTCCGCCGGACGGGCGCCGCGCCGCGCCGCCGGGCGCGGGACGCCGGCCAGCGCCGCCACCAGCAGCAGCGGCCGGAACGCGGAGGCGGCCGCCGCCCCGACGAGCCGGGCCAGCGCCCGCTCGCCGTGCCGCAGCCACGCCGCCGCGCCGAGCCCGACCGCCACATGGGCGGCGAGCAGCAGCCACGGCAGGGCCGGGTCGGAGGAGGTCAGCAGCGCGGCCGCCGCGCCGCTCTCGGGGACGGCCACGCCCGGCAGCGGCGCGCCCACCGCGCCACCGCAGAAGACGTCCACCCCGACCGCCTTCAGCGAACCGGCGACCGGCCCGCCGGCGGGGCCGTAGCAGACGTGCTGGCCGGAGGTGAAGACCGTGTCGGCGGCTAGCTCCAGCGGTACGAGCAGCCCCGCGATCGGGGCGAAGCCCCGCTCCCGGCCGGCCAGCGCGTAGGCCACGGCGAACACGCCGCCGGCGATCGCGACGAGCGTCAGCAGGGGGAGCGGGACCTTGGACAGCAGCACGTGGGAGCCCGCGGACAGCGTCACGACCACCGTCGTGAAGATCGCCGCCCGCAGCCCCCGGAGCCGCGTCCCTGAAATGTCCATAGCGCAGAGAGTGTGCCATGCCTTCCCATAAGGCCGTCCTAAGAACCTGATGAGAACGGCCCCGCACCCCGGGGAAGGCCGGAATGCACCCCCTAGAGCCCCGGGATCCGGCCGTTGCGGAACAGGTCGACGAAGATCTGGTGGTCCGCCCGCGCCCGCGCCCCGTACGTGTGCGCGAAGTCCACGAGGAGCTCCGCGAAGCCCTCCTCGTCCGCCGCGATGGCCGCGTCGATGGCCCGCTCCGTGGAGAACGGCACCAGGGAGTGGCCGCTCTCGTCGTCCGCCGCCGCGTGCATCGTCGCCGTCGCCCGGCCCAGGTCCGCGACGGTGGCCGCGATGTCCTGCGGGTCGTCGATGTCCGACCAGTCCAGATCCACCGCGTACGGCGACACCTCCGCCACCAGCTGACCGGTGCCGTCCAGTTCCGTCCAGCCCAGCCACGGGTCCGCGTGGTCCTGCAGCGCCCGCTGCGAGATCACCGTGCGGTGCCCCTCGTGGCAGAAGTAGCCGCGCACCGCCGGGTCCGTCACATGGCGCGACACGGCGGGCGTCTGCGCCTGCTTCATGTAGATGACGACGTCGTTCTCCAGGGCGTCGCTGTTGCCCTCGAGCAGGATGTTGTACGAGGGCAGGCCCGCCGAGCCGATCCCGATGCCGCGCCGCCCGACCACATCCTTCACCCGGTACGAGTCCGGGCGGGCCAGCGAGGACTCCGGCAGCGTCTCCAGGTAGCCGTCGAAGGCCGCGAGCACCTTGTACCGCGTCGCCGCGTCCAGTTCGATCGAGCCGCCGCCGGGCGCGAAGCGCCGCTCGTACTCGCGGATCTCCGTCATCGAGTCGAGGAGACCGAACCGGGTCAGCGCCCGGGCGTCGCGCAGCGCCCCGAGGAGCGCGCCCTCGGCGGTGTCCAGGGTGAAGGGCGGCAGCTCGTCGTCCTTCGTGTCGGAGGCGAGGGCGTGGATCCGCTCCCGGTAGGACGCCGCGTAGATCCGCACCAGGTGCGTGATCTGCTCGTCGCTGAGCGCCTTGGTGTAGCCGATCAGCGCGAGCGAGGCGGAGAGCCGCTTCAGGTCCCAGGTGAAGGGCCCGACGTACGCCTCGTCGAAGTCGTTGACGTTGAAGATCAGCCGGCCGGTGGCGTCCATGTACGTGCCGAAGTTCTCGGCGTGCAGGTCGCCGTGGATCCAGACCCGGCCGGTCCGCTCGTCCAGGAACGGGCCGCCCTGGGCCTCGGCCTCCAGGTCCTTGTAGAACAGGCACGCCGTGCCCCGGTAGAAGGCGAAGGCGGAGCCGGCCATCTTCCGGAACTTGACCCGGAAGGCCGCCGGGTCGGCGGCCAGGAGCTGCCCGAAAGCGGTGTCGAAGACGGTGAGGATCTGCTCACCGCGCTCGGCGGCGACGGGCTGCGGGACCGACATCGAAGGTGCCTCCTGGTGCATGACGAACGGGACGGCGTGTTCGTTGTTCTCCAACGCGCGAAGGTACTCCCGAGTGCCCGACCACCGCCCCTCGAAGAGGGGCTTCGCCCCGCAGTATCCCGCCTGCTGTCAGTCCGGCGACGTAGACTTCCACGCTGACCCCCCAGACTGTCCGCAGCCTGTCGTCCCCCGTTCTCCGGAGGCCTCCCACCGTGACCAAGCCGCCCTTCACGCACCTCCACGTCCACACCCAGTACTCGCTGCTGGACGGTGCCGCGCGGCTGAAGGACATGTTCAACGCGTGCAACGAGATGGGCATGACCCATATCGCCATGTCCGACCACGGCAACCTGCACGGCGCGTACGACTTCTTCCACAGCGCCAAGAAGGCCGACGTCACGCCGATCATCGGCATCGAGGCCTACGTCGCCCCCGAGTCCCGGCGGAACAAGCGGAAGATCCAGTGGGGCCAGCCGCACCAGAAGAGGGACGACGTCTCCGGTTCCGGCGGTTACACCCACAAGACCATCTGGGCGGCGAACGCCACCGGACTGCACAACCTCTTCCGGCTGTCCTCCGACGCCTACGCCGAGGGCTGGCTGCAGAAGTGGCCCCGGATGGACAAGGAGACCATCGCCCAGTGGTCGGAGGGCCTGATCGCCTCCACCGGCTGCCCCTCCGGCGAGCTGCAGACCCGGCTCCGCCTCGGCCAGTTCGACGAGGCCCTGAAGTCCGCCTCCGAGTACCAGGACATCTTCGGCAAGGACCGGTACTTCCTGGAGCTGATGGACCACGGCATCGAGATCGAGCGCCGGGTCCGCGACGGCCTGCTCGAGATCGGCAAGAAGCTCGGCATCCCGCCGCTGGTCACCAACGACTCGCACTACACCTACGCGCACGAGGCCACCGCCCACGACGCCCTGCTCTGCATCCAGACCGGCAAGAACCTCTCCGACCCGGACCGCTTCAAGTTCGACGGCACCGGCTACTACCTGAAGTCCACGGACGAGATGTACGCCATCGACTCCTCGGACGCCTGGCAGGAGGGCTGCGCCAACACGCTCCTGGTGGCCCAGCAGATCGACACCACCGGCATGTTCGAGGCGAAGAACCTCATGCCGAAGTTCGACATCCCCGAGGGCTTCACCGAGGTCACCTGGTTCCGCGAGGAGACCATGCGGGGCATGGCGCGCCGGTTCCCCAACGGGATCCCGGACGACCGCATGAAGCAGGTCGAGTACGAGATGGACACCATCATCTCGATGGGCTTCCCGGGTTACTTCCTCGTCGTCGCCGACTTCATCATGTGGGCCAAGAAGCAGGGCATCGCCGTGGGCCCCGGCCGAGGCTCCGCGGCCGGCTCGATCGTCGCGTACGCCATGGGCATCACCGACCTCGACCCGATCCCGCACGGCCTGATCTTCGAGCGCTTCCTCAACCCCGAGCGCATCTCGATGCCCGACGTCGACATCGACTTCGACGAGCGCAGGCGCGTCGAGGTGATCCGGTACGTGACCGAGAAGTACGGCGCCGACAAGGTCGCCATGATCGGCACCTACGGCAAGATCAAGGCCAAGAACGCGATCAAGGACTCCGCCCGCGTCCTCGGCTACCCGTACGCCATGGGCGACCGGCTCACCAAGGCGATGCCCGCCGACGTCCTCGGCAAGGGCATCGACCTCGACGGCATCACCAACCCCGCCCACCCGCGCTACAGCGAGGCCGGCGAGATCCGGGGGATGTACGAGAACGAGCCGGACGTGAAGAAGGTCATCGACACCGCCAAGGGCGTCGAGGGCCTCGTCCGCCAGATGGGCGTCCACGCCGCAGGCGTGATCATGTCCAGCGAACCCATCGTCGACCACGCCCCGATCTGGGTGCGGCACACCGACGGCGTCACCATCACGCAGTGGGACTACCCGCAGTGCGAGTCGCTCGGCCTGCTGAAGATGGACTTCCTGGGCCTGCGGAACCTGACCATCATGGACGACGCCGTCAAGATGGTGAAGGCCAACAAGGGCATCGAGCTCGACCTCCTCGCCCTGCCGCTGGACGACCCGAAGACCTTCGAACTGCTCCAGCGCGGTGACACCCTCGGCGTCTTCCAGTTCGACGGCGGCCCCATGCGGTCCCTGCTGCGGCTGATGAAGCCCGACAACTTCGAAGACATCTCCGCCGTGTCCGCCCTGTACCGGCCGGGCCCGATGGGCATGAACTCGCACACGAACTACGCCCTGCGCAAGAACAAGCAGCAGGAGATCACTCCGATCCACCCGGAGCTGGAGGAGCCCCTCAAGGAGGTCCTCGACGTCACCTACGGCCTGATCGTGTACCAGGAGCAGGTGCAGAAGGCCGCCCAGATCATCGCCGGCTACTCCCTCGGCGAGGCCGACATCCTCCGCCGCGTCATGGGCAAGAAGAAGCCCGACGAGCTGGCCAAGAACTTCACCATCTTCCAGGCCGGCGCCCAGAAGAACGGCTACAGCGACGCGGCCATCCAGGCCCTGTGGGACGTGCTGGTCCCGTTCGCCGGCTACGCCTTCAACAAGGCGCACTCCGCCGCGTACGGCCTGGTCTCCTACTGGACCGCCTACCTCAAGGCGAACTACCCCGCCGAGTACATGGCGGGGCTGCTGACCTCGGTCAAGGACGACAAGGACAAGTCCGCGGTCTACCTGAACGAGTGCCGCCGTATGGGCATCAAGGTGCTCCCGCCGAACGTGAACGAGTCGGAGTCGAACTTCGCCGCCCAGGGCGACGACGTGATCCTCTTCGGCCTCACCGCCGTCCGGAACGTCGGTTCCAACGTCGTCGAGTCGATCATCAAGAGCCGCAAGGCGAAGGGGAAGTACGCCTCCTTCCCGGACTTCCTCGACAAGGTCGAGGCGGTCGTCTGCAACAAGCGCACCATCGAGTCGCTGATCAAGGCCGGCGCCTTCGACACCATGGGCCACACCCGCAAGGGCCTGGTCGCCCAGCACGAGCCGATGATCGACAACGTGGTGGCGGTCAAGCGCAAGGAGGCCGAGGGACAGTTCGACCTGTTCGGCGGCATGGGCGAGGAGGACACCAGCGAGCCCGGCTTCGGTCTCGACGTCACCTTCACCGAGGACGAGTGGGAGAAGTCCTACCTGCTCGCGCAGGAGCGCGAGATGCTCGGCCTGTACGTCTCCGACCACCCGCTCTTCGGCCTGGAGCACGTGCTCTCCGACAAGACCGACGCCGGCATCCAGCAGCTCACCGGCGGCGAGCACGCGGACGGCGCGGTCGTCACCATCGGCGGCATCATCTCCGGCCTCCAGCGCAAGATGACCAAGCAGGGCAACGCCTGGGCCATCGCCACCGTGGAGGACCTGGCCGGCTCGATCGAGTGCATGTTCTTCCCGGCCACGTACCAGCTGGTCTCGACCCAGCTCGTCGAGGACGCGGTGGTCTTCGTCAAGGGCCGCCTCGACAAGCGCGAGGACGTGCCCCGGCTCGTCGCCATGGAGCTGATGGTCCCCGACCTGTCGAACGCCGGGACCAACGCGCCGGTGATCCTCACCATCCCCGCCCTGAAGGTCACCCCGCCGATGGTCAGCCGCCTCGGTGAGATCCTCAGCCACCACAAGGGCAACACCGAGGTGCGGATCAAGCTCCAGGGCCCCCGGAGCACCACGGTCCTCCGGCTCGACCGGCACCGCGTCCAGCCGGACCCGGCGCTCTTCGGCGACCTGAAGGTGCTGCTCGGCCCGTCCTGCCTGGCCGGCTGACCTTCCCGCTCTTCCCGCGCACGCGCGCAAGGGGCGCGCCCGTCGTCACGGGCGCGCCCCTTTGCCTACGGTTTCAGGCCAGGTCAGTTGTGGCCGAAACGCTTCTGCCGGCCCTTGCGGGCGATGTCGCTCGGCGTGACCTGCGAGGCGCGGTTCTGCGCCTCGGACTCCATCGCCATCTGCTGGGCCTGCTGCGTACCGCGCTCGGCCGGCGAGGCGGACTGCTGACTGCGGTTCTGCTTACGGTTCTTGGCCATGGGAGTGATGCCTCCTCAAAGGGGTCTGGGGGCCAGGGCCGCTGTCAGACTCACACAGGGGGAGAAGCGTCGCATTTTGGATCATTACGGATCGTAATCGCGGCACGCCGGGAAAACCGAGTGACTTCCGCCACGCCGATGATCGAGTTCCCGCTGTTTGGGCCGTGACCGTCGGGCAGACTCGAAGGAACCCGAAGCACTTCCGATCCCGAGGTTCCCGAAAGAGGGTGGAACACGTGGACCGCTGCGTCGTTCTGGTGGACGCCGGCTATCTGCTGGGTGCCGCCGCAAGCCTTCTCGCCGGGGAACCGGCCCGCTCCCGCATCACCGTCGACCACGCCGCCCTCATCCAGGGCCTGCGCGAACGCGCCGAGGCGGACACCGCCCAGCCGCTGCTGCGCATCTACTGGTTCGACGGCGCCCCCGACCGGGTCCCCCAGCCGGAGCACCGCCGGCTGCGGGTGATGCCCCGCGTCACCGTCCGGCTGGGCGCGCTGACCCGCAGCGACGGCCGCTGGGCGCAGAAGGGCGTCGACGCGGCCATGCACGCCGAGCTCACCGAACTGGCCAGAAACCGTGCCTGCTCGGACGTCGTCCTGGTCACCGGCGACGGCGATCTGCTGCCCGGCCTGATGTCCGCCAAGGAACACGGCGTCGCCGTCCACCTGTGGGCCGTCCAGGCCGCCGACGGCGACTACAACCAGTCGGAGGACCTCGTCGCCGAGGCCGACGAGCGCCGCGTCCTCGACCGGGCGTGGATCACCCGGGCCGTCCGCGCCAAGGACCTCAGCGGCGTCTGCGCCCCGCCGCCCGCCCCGCGCCCCGAGATCGCCGCCATCCTCTCCGCGCCGCTGCCCGAGGCCGCGCTCGCCGCCTCCGCCGAACGGGCCGCCGAGGCCGCGGCGGCAGCGGCCGCGGCCGCCGCCGTCAACGGCGTTTCGGACACCGCCGCGCCCGCCGACCGGGCCGCGCCCCCGGGGACCGAGCAGCCCGCCGCCCCCGCCCACGGCGGCAAGCCCGTGCCCACCCCCAAGGACCTCGCCGGACTCCGCGGCCCCGCCGGCCACCCGCCCGCCCCGCCCGCCGGCGGCGCCACCCTGCGCTGGTCCTCCGACCGCGGCTGGATCGACCGCTCCGGCGGCCCCCTCGGCGAGCCGCCCGAGACCGCCTCGCTGCCCACCCTCGCCCAGCTCACCAGCGCCGAGCAGCGCTGGGCCGACCGGGAGGAGGACATCACCACCGTCGGCGGCGACCCCTTCGAGGTCGGCCAGGTGTTCGCCCGCCGCTGGATGGAACGGCTCCCCGAACAGAGCCACGTCCAGCGCCTCGCCGGCATGTACCCGCGCATCCCGCACCGCATCGACGGCGAACTACTGAGGTACGCGGCCCGGTTCGGCCTGCTCGCGCACAAGGACGACCAGATCGACGAGCACGACCGGTACGCGATCCGGGCCGGCTTCTGGCGCGAGATCGACGTCCGCGCGGCCGCCGAACACGCCCCCGCGCCGGAACAGAGCCGGGGACCCGCGTAGGCTCCTCCCTCGTGAGTACGGTGTGCGTGGTGCGGGATCTGGTCAAGACGTACCCGGCCACGCGCGGCGGCCGGGGCGCCCCGGCGACGCCCGAGGTGCGCGCCACCGACGGCATCAGCCTCGACGTGCGCCGGGGAGAGATCTTCGGGCTGCTCGGACCCAACGGCGCGGGCAAGTCCACTCTGGTCCGCCAGCTCACCGGTCTGATGCGCCCCGACTCCGGCACCGTCCGGATGCTCGGCCACGACCTCGTACGCCACCCCGAGCGCGCCGCGCGGCTCGTCGGCTACCTCGGCCAGGAGTCCACCGCGCTCGACGAGCTGACCGTCTCCCTCGCCGCGGAGACCACCGGGCGGCTGCGCGGACTGACCGCCGCCGCGGCCCGCGCCGCGCGGGACGCCGTCCTCGACGAGCTCGGCCTGACCGAGCTGGCCGGACGGCCGCTGAAGAAGCTCTCCGGCGGCCAGCGCCGGCTCGCCTGCTTCGCCGCCGCGCTCGTCGGCGAGCGGCCCGTGCTCGTCCTCGACGAGCCCACCACCGGCATGGACCCGGTCGCCCGCCGCGCCGTCTGGGCCGCCGTCGACCGGCGCCGCGCCGAGCACGGCGCGACCGTCCTGCTGGTCACCCACAACGTCATCGAGGCGGAGACCGTGCTCGACCGGGTCGCGGTCCTCGACCGCGGCCGGGTGATCGCCTGCGACACCCCCGCCGGACTCAAGGAACGCGTGGCCGGCGAGGTCCGCGTCGAACTCGTCTGGCGCGACCGGGCGCCGCTGGACGTCCCCGAGGTCGCCGCGCTGCACCCCTCCGCCGTCGAGTCGGGCCGGCGCTGGGTGCTCCGGCTCGCCCCGGAGGAGGCCCGCGCGGCCGTGGCCGCGGTCACCGGCGGGGCGGCCTTCGCCGCCCTCGACGACTTCACCCTCGCCACCCCGAGCCTGGAGGACGTCTACCTCGCCCTCGGCGGGGAGACGAAGGGCCTGGTGAAGACGTGAGTATCGGACAGGAGCAGCGTCAGGTGAGCACCGTGCCCGCGGAGGCCCCCTACACGGCGGGCAGCACCCCCGCGCGGGACGAGACGGAGGACGCCGCTCCGCTCGCCCCGCGGGCCCGGCTGCTGCCGGCGCTCGCCGCGGTGTACCGCGCCCAGCTGTCCCGGGCGCGGGTCGCCCGGATCCCGCTGCTGTTCGTGGCGACCTTCCAGTCCGTCGGGATCATGGTCCTGATGCGCGGGGTCGTCGACGGCGGGCCCGAGGCCCGCGCCGTCGTGGCCGGCTCCGCCGTCCTCGTCGTCGCGTTCGTCGCGCTCAACCTGCTCGCCCAGTACTTCGGGCAGCTGCGGGCCGGCGGCGGCCTCGACCACTACGCCACGCTGCCGGTGCCGCCCGCGTCGGTGGTGCTCGGCACGGCCGGCGCGTACGCCTCCTTCACCGTGCCCGGCACGGTCGTCACCGCGGTCGCCGGCTCGCTGCTGTACGGGCTGCCGCTGACCCACCTGTGGATCCTCGCCGTCGTGGTGCCGCCAGCCGGGGCGGCGCTCGCCGGGCTCGGCGCGGCCCTCGGGCTGCTCGCGCCCCGGCAGGAGCTGGCCACGCTGCTCGGCCAGCTCGGCATGTCGGCCGCGCTGCTGCTCGGCGTGCTGCCGGCGGAGCGGCTGCCGGGCGTGATCCAGTACGCGCGGGACCTGCTGCCGTCCACGTACGGCGTCGAGGCCCTGGCCCGTACCTTCGAGCCGCACCCGGACTGGGCCGCCGTGGCGCTGGACCTCGCCGTGTGCGGGGCGGTCGGCGTGGTCTCGCTGGCCCTGGCGACCTGGGCGTACCGGCGGGCCGCCGTCCGCTGAGATCACCCTCCGATGAGGCGGGCGGCCGCCCCGCCTGGCACGATGGCGGGGTGACCGCTCCTCTGACACCGCCTCACCAGCCGTCCTCGCAGCCGCACGGCGCGCCGTGGCCCTCGCCGTACCCCGCGCCCGCCCCGGACCCCGGCCGGGGCCGCGAGGCGCGCGACGCGATCGCGGTGCTGGGGCTCTCGCTGCCGCTCGGCGTGGTGTTCGGCCTGCTGTGGCTGTGGCTGGCCCCGCGGATCCCGCTGATCTCGGACGGCAAGGCGGTCTTCCTGCAGAACAGCGAGGGCGAGGCGGCCATCGGAGCGGACGGCACGTTCGCGCTGCTGGGCCTCGGTTCCGGGGCGCTCGCGGCACTGCTGGTCTTCCTGTGGCGGAGGCAGGGCGGCGTCCCGCTGGTCCTCGCGCTGGCCGCGGGCGGGGTGCTCGGCTCGGCGGTCGCCTGGGGCGTCGGCGCCTTCCTGGGCCCGACGGACGACGTGGTCGCGCACGCCCGCTCGGTCGGCGAGGGCGTGCCCTTCGACGCCCCGCTGGAGCTCAACACCCTGGGCGCCCTGCTGGCCTGGCCCATAGCCGCGATGATCCTCCACCTCGCCCTCACCGCCCTCTTCGGCCCCCGCGACCCGGAACCGGAATGGGGCCCCTGGGACGAGACACCGCAGCGACGCACGGAGGGGTAGGGGGACGACCCCGCGTCACGAGGACGAGCCCCGGACGCACCGGGCCCGAGCGGCGGCGTCGCGCACCGGGCCCGAGCGTCCGGCGGTCCGAGTGTCCGGGCGGGTCGAGCATTCCGGGCACCCGGTCCTCGCGCCCGGGCGCTGCGCGGACTCCGGCGTCGGCGTCGGTCCTTCGTACGCTCAGCCGCGGCCGATCGGGGCCAGGACCGCTGAGGTCAGGGTGGCCAGGTCCGTGGGGGAGAGTTCCACCTCCAGGCCGCGGCGGCCGGCCGAGATGCAGATCGTGGTGTGGGCCGCGGCCGACTCGTCCAGGACCGTGCGGAGCTTCTTGCGCTGGCCCAGGGGGGAGATGCCGCCCCGGACGTAGCCCGTGGTCCGCTCGGCCGCTGCCGGGTCCGCCATCGCGGCGCGCTTGCCGCCGACCGCCGAGGCCAGGGCCTTCAGGTCCAGCTGGCCCGCCACCGGGACGACGGCCACCGTCAGTTCGCCGTCCACGTCCGCGACCAGCGTCTTGAACACCCGGTCCGGCGACACTCCGAGCGCCTCCGCCGCCTCCTCGCCGTACGAGGGCGTCGCGGGGTCGTGGTCGTACGCGTGCACGGTGAAGGGCGTACCCGCCGCCGTGAGCGCGACGGTCGCCGGAGTTCCCGCCCGTCGCCCGCCACCACCCTTCTTCGGACGCGCTTCGCTCGCACCGTCTTCTGACTGCTTCTTCTGCTTCTTCGCCACGTGAGGCTTCCTCGGTCAGTTCGGGCTGGTGGGCGCGTGCGTGAGGTCCACCGCGGGCAGCGAGGGCAGATGCCGCAGCATCGCCGTCTCGCGGCGCAGCACGGCCAGCTCCTCGCGCAGCCGGGTCGCCGTGTCCGGGGCCTGCAGCAGCCGCTGCTTCGCCGGCGTGTCGAGCACCGCGGCCGCGGCCACCAGGTACGACACCACCGACGGGTCGTCGGGGAGCTCGGAGGTGGTCAGCGAGCGTTCCCGCGCCCCGGCCAGCCGCTTCTGGTACGCGCGGAACGCCCGCAGCACGCCCTCCGCGAGTGCTCCGGCCCCCTCGCCCCGGTCCTCGGCCAGCTCCTCCACCTCGGCCGTCAGGAACGGCCCCGTCGCGTCCACCGACAGCAGCTTCACCCGCGTCGTGCCGGTGCACATCACCTCGAAGCTGCCGTCCTGGCGCTCGCGGATCGAGGCCGCGTCGGCGACACAGCCGACCCGGTGGAACGCCTGGACCGGGTCGGGGCCGAACCCGGCGGCCGGCCCCTTCTCGGGCAGGGCGGTCTGGTCGGGCAGCCCCGGAGCCGACGGCGCGACCTCGCGGCCGTCGCGGATGGCGACGACGGCGAAGCGGCGCGGCTCGTCCTCGGCGGTCTTCAGCAGCTCGCGCATCATGGCGCGATAACGCTCCTCGAAGACGTTCAGGGGCAGCACGAGGCCCGGGAACAGCACCCCGTTGAGGGGGAAGAGAGGCAGACGAGCGGTGGTCACAGCGGTCAAGCGTAATGGCCGTGGGCGCGGCTGTGACCGGCCCGTCCGAACCGCCCGGCCCCGGCCCCCGCGAACCGCCGTACCCCGTCCCTGGCCTCGAGGAACCGAGCCAGCGGATCGTCGGTCACGGACGTCCACGGGAACGACGTCGCGTACGGGCCGATCCGGTGGAACTGCTCCAGCGCCTCCGCCCCGCGGCCGCACTCCACGAGCACGTACACGAGCAGGTTCCGCACCTCCGCGGGCCACGGGTCGCCGGCCGGGTACACGGCGGACAGCGCGATGGCCCGGTCGGCCGCCGCGTCGATCCTGGCCTCCTCCTCCGCCGCCCCGGCCGCCTGCCCGCTCAGCAGCCGGGCGAGCGCGGCCCGCACCGGCAGCGCCCGGACCAGCGCACCGGCCGGGGCGTCGTCGGCGGCCTGCTCGGCGAAGTCGAAGCAGGCGCCGTGCGAGGTGTGCCAGGGGGAGGAGAGGTACTTCAGGGCCGCGACATGGCAGCCGTAGTGGTGCGGCGAGCGCCGCACCGCCTGCTCCCAGACCCGCTCGAAGACCGCGTCCCCGGAGCGCGCGCCGCGCGCGTGGTCCAGGGCGAGCCGCCAGGGCACCGGGTCCGCCGGGTCGGCCGTCGCGACCGCGTCGACCAGCGGCGCGACCTCGCGCAGCCGCTCCGCGCGGGCCGGCGACTGCCAGGCCCGGCGCACCGCCAGCTCCGCCTCGACGAGCCGGGCGTCCGGGTCGCCGGGGGAGACGGCCAGCCAGTGCGCCAGCCACTCGCCGCGGCTGTGCGCGAAGGTCGCGAGCCGGGCCGTGTACCGGTCCCGGTTCTCCCACTCCCCGGCCTCGCGGGTGGTGGCCAGCAGCTTGGCGGCCGGTTCGTGGTCCCCGAGGGCCGCCGCGACCAGCGCCGGGCCGAGCCGGGCGTCCGGCGCGTCGAGCAGCACCTCGCCGTCCGGCGGCAGCCCCGGGGCGCACGGCGGGGCGGTCCGGACCCTGCGGGGAGCGCGGAACAGGGTACGCAGCGATGACATGGTGCGGACCATTGAAAACCGCAGGTCGCGGCCGCGCCAGTGGCTTCTTGTGAAGAGTTGGTAGCGCCGGAATGGTTGTATTCCGGAACGTCAAGAACGTGCAAAGGACGGGGATACAAAGGGGCGATCCCCGGCCGCCTGTTCGCGCCTCGCGCACAACCGGCGCCCGGTATTCCCCGCGTGTCACACCCGCGACACGCCGTCCGTCAGCCGCGCCGCAACAGCCGCGACGCGCCCGCCGCCACCGTCGTCGCCAGGATCCAGCCCGTCAGGATCAGCCCCGCCGCGACCCACTGCCACAGGCCCGACAGCAGCCAGTACCCCTCCTGCCCCAGGTTGATCACCGGCAGCAGCAGGTCCAGCGCGTACAGCGGCGCGTTCCACATCGGCGCCTCCTCGTTCTTCAGCGGCGCCGGCTCGTACCGCGCGAACACCAGCGTCCCCACCGCCCACAGCACCGCCATCCACAGCGCCGCCCGGCCCGGCCGGTAGCCGTACGCCACCGTCCAGTCCTGCAGATAGCCCCAGAGCTTGCCCGCCACCGGCAGCGTCTCGCGCCGCCGCCGCTGCTTGGCCAGCAGCACCTGCCGCGCCTCCGCGTCCTCGCCGCTGTTGCGCAGCACCGTCGCCAGGCGTTCGTACGGCTCCGGGGCGTACTCCGGCGTCGCCGCCGCCACCCACTCCAGCCGCCGGGACAGCGGGAAGTGCCCGTACGGCACCAGGTTCTCGTAGACGAAACCGTTGATCGCCAGGCCCCCGGGGCCCGGCCAGGACGTCGACAGGTCGATCAGCGTCACCACCTTCGCCCCGTTCAGCACCACCCTGCCCTCCTCCGGCCGCTCCCCGTTGAACCGCAGCTCGGGAGTGACGATCCGGCGCAGCGACAGCTCCTCACGGCGCGCCCCGTCGAGCACGAACCGCGCGTAGTGCAGGTCCACCGAGTCCCCGAAGCGGCCGTCGTCGAGCCGCACCCCGCCGTGGCACTCCACCGGCCGGCGCCGTGCCCCCTGCACCGGCGTGGCGCCCACGCCGTACGGGGGAGTGGCGCCCGGGTTCCCGGTCTCGTACACCCAGGCCGCGTTCAGGTACAGCGAGCGCTCCACCGTCAGCTGCGGCGCGTTCAGCGCGCGCCGCTCCCGCGCGCCGCGCAGCCGGCTGCCGCGCAGGCTCAGCGACACGCCGACCTTCGCGCCGCGCAGACTGACCTCGCCGTACGTCTCGATCAGCTCCGCCTGCAGGTCCTGCGCCACCGACAGACCGTCCGCGGTGATCGCCCGGCCCCGCCGGTCCGGCCACACCCTGATCTGGTTGATCAGCAGATCCGTGCCGATCTGCGCGTCCGTCAGCCGGATCCCCCGCTCCACCCGGCACCGCGGCAGATGCAGGTCGCCCTGCGTGTGCAGCCGCGCCGCCTCGATCCGCGGGATCGCGCAGTCCACCATCCGCAGCGTCCGGAAGTGCGACTCCGGCAGCACCAGCTCGTGCTCGAAGCGGCAGCCGTGCAGCTCCACGTACGGGTCGATGGTCCCGCCGGCCAGATTCAGCGTCCCGGTGATCTGCGCCCCGCGCAGCTTCAGCGCCGACACCCGCCCGGACCGCGCCGGCGGCCCGTGGAGCAGCAGCAGCGCCACCACCTCCGCGCGGACCAGGCGCTCCTCGGGCCAGACCCGGCCGGAGAACGGATCGTCGAGCAGCGGACTGCCCTGTCTCAGATCGCAGGTCGCCCCGATCCGGAACGCCTGCCACATGGTCAACTCCGCGCCGGTGAGATCGTCCGGCGGACTGTCGTCGCGCGGCTCGGTCACTGCCGCCCCCTCGCTTCCGGTCGCTTCCGGATTTCGTACGGCCGTTCTTCCCTCTGTGTGACGGACTGAACGCTAACGGTCAGGAGTGACCGTCCGTATGTCGTGTGGCTTGTATCAGCCAGTGATACGGGCGACCGGCGCCGAAACCGGTCTGCGAGAATTGACCCGTGATCTCTCGTATCGACCTGCGCGGCGACACCCTTCCGCAGGGTGGCGCGCTGCGCGATCTGCTGCCCCGTGCCGAGTTCGACGTGGAAGCCGCCCTGGAGAAGGTGCGGCCCATCTGCGAGGACGTACGGCATCATGGCGCGGCGGCGGTGATCGACTACGGGGAGAAATTCGACGGCGTACGGCTCGCGGGCCTGCGTGTCCCCGCCGAGGCCATCGCCCGCGCCCTCGACGAGCTGGACCCGGCCGTCCGCGCCGCCCTCGAGGAGTCCATCCGCCGCGCCCGTCTCGTCCACCGAGAGCAGCGGCGTACCAGCCACACCACCCAGGTCGTGCCCGGCGGCACGGTCACCGAGAAGTGGATCCCCGTGGAGCGGGTCGGCCTCTACGTGCCGGGCGGCCGCTCCGTCTACCCGTCCTCCGTCGTGATGAACGTCGTACCGGCCCAGGAGGCCGGCGTCGAGGGCATCGCCGTGTCCTCCCCGCCGCAGAAGGAGTTCGGCGGTCTGCCGCACCCGACGATCCTCGCGGCGTGCGCGCTGCTCGGCGTCGACGAGGTGTACGCCGCCGGCGGCGCCCAGGCCATCGCGATGTTCGCGTACGGCACCGACGGCCCCGACGGCTGCGACCCCGTCAACCTGGTCACCGGCCCCGGCAACATCTACGTCGCCGCCGCCAAGCGCCTCCTCAAGGGCCGCATCGGCATCGACGCAGAGGCCGGTCCGACGGAGATCGCGATCCTCGCGGACTCCACCGCCGACCCGGTGCACGTGGCCGCCGACCTGATCAGCCAGGCCGAGCACGACCCGATGGCCGCGGCCGTCCTGGTCACCGACTCCGAGGAACTGGCCGAGGCCACCGAGGCGGAGCTCAAGACGCAGGTCGCCGCGTCCAAGCACATCGACGACCGGATCGCCCCCGCCCTGGCCGGCAAGCAGTCCGCGATCGTCCTGGTCCGCGACCTGGAGGACGGCCTCCGGGTCGTCGACGCGTACGCCGCCGAGCACCTGGAGATCCAGACCGCCGACGCCGCCGCCCTGGCCGCCCGGGTCCGCAACGCGGGCGCGATCTTCGTCGGCCCGTGGGCACCGGTCTCCCTCGGCGACTACGCCGCCGGCTCCAACCACGTCCTGCCCACCGGCGGCTGCGCCTGCCACTCCTCGGGCCTGTCCGTGCAGTCCTTCCTGCGCGGCGTGCACATCGTCGACTACACGCGGGACGCGCTCGCCGAGGTCGCCCACCACGTGGTGACGCTGGCCGAGGCGGAGGACCTGCCGGCGCACGGCGCCGCCCTGAAGGCTCGCTTCGGATGGAAGGTGCCGGAGGCCAAGTGAGCACGTACGACAAGGCCGTCGGCATCGACGACCTCCCCATCCGCGACGAGCTGAAGGGCAAGTCCCCGTACGGCGCGCCGCAGCTCGACGTCCCCGTCCAGCTGAACACCAACGAGAACCCCTACCCGCTGCCCGAGCCCCTGGTGGCCCGGATCGCGGAGCGGGTCGCCGAGGCCGCCCGCGGCCTCAACCGCTACCCCGACCGGGACGCGATCGAGCTGCGCACCGAGCTCGCCGCGTACCTCACCAGGACCGGCGGGCACCCCGTCGCGCTCGGGAACGTCTGGGCGGCCAACGGCTCCAACGAGGTGCTGCAGCAGCTGCTGCAGACCTTCGGCGGGCCCGGCCGCACGGCCATCGGCTTCGAGCCCTCGTACTCGATGCACGCGCTGATCGCGCGCGGCACCGGCACCGGCTGGATCTCCGGCCCGCGCAATGAGGACTTCACGATCGACGTGGGGGCGGCGGAGCAGGCCATCGCCGAGAACGCGCCCGACGTCGTCTTCATCACCTCGCCCAACAACCCCACCGGCACCGCGGTCGACGCGGAGACCGTCCTCGCCCTCTACGAGGCCGCGCAGGCCGCCAGGCCCTCCCTGGTCGTGGTGGACGAGGCGTACGTGGAATTCAGCCACCGCGCCTCGCTGCTGCCGCTCATCGAGGGCCGGCCGAACCTGGTGATCTCCCGCACCATGTCCAAGGCCTTCGGCGCCGCCGGGCTGCGCCTCGGCTATCTGGCGGCCCACCCGGCCGTGGTCGACGCCGTCCAGCTGGTCCGGCTGCCGTACCACCTGTCCGCCGTGACCCAGGCCACCGCACTGGCCGCCCTGGAACACACCGACACGCTGCTCGGTTACGTCGAGCAGCTGAAGGCCGAACGGGACCGGCTGGTCGACGAGCTGCGCGCGATCGGCTACGAGGTCACCGCGTCCGACGCGAACTTCGTGCAGTTCGGCCGCTTCGACGGAGCCGCCGGCTCCCACGAGGCCTGGCAGAAGATCCTCGACCGGGGCGTCCTGGTCCGGGACAACGGCGTACCGGGCTGGCTGCGGGTCACCGCGGGCACCCCGGCCGAGAACGACGCGTTCCTGGACGCGGTCCGTGAGCTGAAGAAGGAGTCGAGGTAATGAGCCGCGTAGGACGGGTGGAACGCACCACCAAGGAGACCTCCGTCGTCGTCGAGATCGACCTGGACGGCACCGGAAAGGTCGACGTGTCGACCGGCGTCGGCTTCTACGACCACATGCTCGACCAGCTCGGCCGGCACGGTCTGTTCGACCTCACCGTGAAGACCGACGGCGACCTGCACATCGACTCGCACCACACCATCGAGGACACCGCCCTCGCCCTCGGCGCCGCCTTCAAGCAGGCCCTCGGCGACAAGGTCGGCATCTACCGCTTCGGCAACTGCACTGTCCCGCTGGACGAGTCGCTCGCCCAGGTCACCGTCGACCTCTCCGGCCGCCCGTACCTCGTGCACACCGAGCCCGAGAACATGGCGCCGATGATCGGCGCGTACGACACGACCATGACCCGGCACATCCTGGAGTCGTTCGTCGCGCAGGCGCAGATAGCGCTGCACGTCCACGTGCCGTACGGGCGCAACGCCCACCACATCGTCGAGTGCCAGTTCAAGGCCCTCGCCCGCGCCCTGCGCTACGCCTCCGAGCGCGACCCGCGCGCGGCCGGCATCCTCCCGTCGACGAAGGGCGCCCTGTGAACAGCCTCAGCACTCTGCTGATCGTGGTCGGGCTCTTCCTGCTCGGCGGTGTGTACTCCTTCGTCAAGCAGAAGCAGTCGCGCGGCGTCGTCACCGTGCTCGCCCTCGCCTCGGCGCTCTCGCTCGCCGCCGGCGTGCTGCGCCTGGACGTGTGGTCATGACCACGACGCCCGCCAAGAAGGTCGTCGTCTTCGACTACGGCTTCGGCAACGTCCGCTCCGCCGAGCGGGCCCTCGCCCGGGTCGGCGCGGACGTCGAGATCACCCGCGACTACGAGCGCGCCATGAACGCCGACGGACTCCTCGTCCCCGGCGTCGGCGCCTTCGCCGCCTGCATGAAGGGCCTCAAGGAGGCCCGGGGCGACTGGATCGTCGGCCGCCGGCTCTCCGGCGGCCGCCCCGTCATGGGCATCTGCGTCGGCATGCAGATCCTGTTCGAGCGCGGCATCGAGCACGGTGTCGAGACCGAGGGCCTCGACGAGTGGCCCGGCACGGTCGGGCCGCTGCAGGCCCCCGTCGTCCCGCACATGGGCTGGAACACCGTCGACGCGCCCGCCGACACCGAGGCGTTCGCCGGACTCGACGCGGACGCCCGGTTCTACTTCGTGCACTCCTACGCGGTGCGCGAGTGGACCCTGGAGGTCGGCAACCCCAACATCCCCGCGCCCAAGGTCACCTGGGCCACGCACGGCGAGCCCTTCGTCGCCGCGGTCGAGAACGGCGCCCTCTGGGCGACCCAGTTCCACCCCGAGAAGTCCGGCGACGCCGGCGCGCAGCTGCTCACCAACTGGATCGGAACGCTCTGATGTCCCGCATGCTTGAACTGCTCCCCGCCGTGGACGTACGCGACGGCCAGGCCGTCCGCCTCGTGCACGGCGAGTCCGGCACCGAGACCTCGTACGGCTCCCCGCTCCAGGCCGCGCTCGCCTGGCAGGCGTCGGGCGCCGAGTGGCTGCACCTGGTCGACCTGGACGCCGCGTTCGGCACCGGCGACAACCGGGCGCTGGTCGCCGAGGTGACCCGCGCCATGGACATCAAGGTCGAGCTGTCCGGCGGCATCCGCGACGACGCCACGCTCGCCGCGGCGCTCGCCACCGGCTGCACCCGCGTCAACCTGGGCACCGCGGCCCTGGAGACCCCCGAGTGGGTCGCCAAGGTCATCGCCGAGCACGGCGACAAGATCGCCGTCGGCCTCGACGTGCGCGGCACCACGCTGCGCGGCCGCGGCTGGACCCGCGACGGCGGCGATCTGTACGAGACGCTGGCCCGCCTCGACTCCGAGGGCTGCGCCCGGTACGTCGTCACCGACATCGCCAAGGACGGCACGCTGCAGGGCCCCAACCTGGAGCTCCTGAAGAACGTCTGCGCCTCCACCGACAAGCCCGTCGTCGCCTCCGGCGGCGTGTCCTCCCTGGACGACCTGCGGGCCCTGGCCGGGCTCGTCGGCGAGGGCGTCGAGGGCGCGATCGTCGGCAAGGCGCTGTACGCGAAGGCGTTCACCCTCGAAGAGGCGCTGGAGGCGGTGGCCGCCGTATGACCGGTATCGAGCGGGTGCAGAGCGGCAGCCCCTGGGAGGACTCCTTCGGGTTCGCGCGCGCCGTCGGGGCCGGGGACCGGGTGCTCGTCGGCGGCACGACCTCGTTCAAGGGGCATGTGCTGCACGGCGAGGGCGACCCGTACGAGCAGACCAAGGTGGCCATCGGCACCGCGCTCGAGGCGATCGCGACGTTCGGTCTCGGGCCCGAGTCGGTGATCCGGACCCGGATGCTGCTGGCCCACGCACGGGACGTCGACGCGGTGGGCCGCGCCCACCAGGAGGCGTTCGGTGAGGTGCGGCCGGTGACCACCCTGATGGTGGTGGAGGGCTTCGTCGACCCGCGCATCCTGGTCGAGATCGAGCTGGAGGCCTACCGAGGAGCGCCGTCATGACGCTGGCCGTACGTGTGATCCCCTGCCTGGACGTGGACAACGGCCGGGTCGTCAAGGGCGTCAACTTCCAGAACCTGCGCGACGCGGGCGACCCCGTCGAGATGGCCAAGCTGTACGACGCCGAGGGCGCGGACGAGCTGACCTTCCTCGACATCACGGCCTCCTCCGGCAACCGGGAGACCACCTACGACGTGGTGCGCCGCACCGCCGAGCAGGTCTTCATCCCGCTGACGGTGGGCGGCGGTGTCCGCTCGGCGGAGGACGTCGACAAGCTGCTGCGGGCCGGCGCGGACAAGGTGGGCGTGAACACCGCCGCGATCGCCCGCCCGGAGCTGATCCGGGAGATCGCGGAGCGGTTCGGCCGCCAGGTCCTGGTCCTGTCGGTGGACGCGCGCCGTACGGAGTCGGGCTCCTTCGAGGTGACCACCCACGGCGGCCGCAAGGGCACCGGTATCGACGCGGTCGAGTGGGCGCACCGGGCCGCGGAGCTGGGCGCGGGCGAGATCCTGCTCAACTCGATGGACGCGGACGGCACGAAGGACGGCTACGACATCGAGATGATCGCGGCGGTGCGCAAGCACGTGACCGTGCCGGTCATCGCGAGCGGCGGCGCGGGGAGGCTGACCGACTTCCCTCCGGCGATCGAGGCGGGCGCGGACGCGGTCCTCGCGGCCTCGGTGTTCCACTTCGGCGATCTGCGGATCGGCGAGGTCAAGGAGACGCTGCGGGCGGCCGGGCACCCGGTCCGCTAGCGCGCGCACGTCATGTGAAGGGCCTCCTGCCGGCAGGAGGCCCTTCTTCATGGCCGGATGCACAACAAAACTTGCGCAATTTCCATTGCGCAAGTTTTCCTTCGCATCTACGGTCGTGGACATGACCTCACCGGAGAACCGCCGGATCACCGATCTGGGCACGCTCAAGGCCATCGCCCACCCGCTCCGCATGAACCTGTACCGGGCCCTCTCCATCGCCCGCGTCGCCACCGCCTCGCAGCTGGCCGAACAGGTCGACGAGGCGGTCTCGCTGGTCAGCTACCACCTGCGCAAGCTGGCCGAGCACGGCCTCATCGAGGAGGCCGAGGCGCAGTCCACCGACGGCCGCGAGCGCTGGTGGCAGCCCAGCAGCCGGGGCGTGACGGTCCGCGACGAGGACTTCAGCGACGGCCCGGAGCAGGTCGCCGCGAGCCTGGCGCTGAGCCGCACGGTCCTGGAACAGCGCACCGAACTCCACCGCCGCTTCCTGGACGAACGCTCCGCGTGGACCTCCGAGTGGCGCACGGCCTCCATCGGCTCGGAGTGGTTCCCCCGCCTCACGGCGGAGGAGCTCAAGGCCCTGGGGGAAGAGCTGAACGCTGTCCTGGACAAGTACGACGCCCTCGGCCGCGCCGCCGAGTCGGCGGGCGACACCGAGGGCCGCGAGAACGTCGCCGTCCACCTCCACGGCTTCCCGTTCCGGCCGTGACGACGATGACGGGGGAGACGGGGACGGGGGACACGACGATGCGACGGGGAAGCCGGACGGCGGACCGTACGAGGGACGGGGACGCGGGGGCGTCGGTGGCGAGCGCCGACGAAGGCGGCGCGGTGGAGCCGTCCGCCGGCGGAGAGGCCGTGCGTCCGGCGACGGGCCCGAGCGGGAGCGCCGCCGGCAGGCCGGCTCCGGACCGCGGTCCGGCCCCGGGACCCGCAGACGGCCCGGACGCGGCAGTCGGCCCCGCGCCGGGCGCCTCGCGGCCCGCCTACCGGGATCTCAACGTGCTGCGGTGGCTGGGGGCGTTCACCGCGTCCACGCTGGGGGACAGCGTGTACTACCTCGCGCTGTCCTGGGCCGCCGTGCGCGGCGGGAGTCCGGCGCAGGCGGGGCTCGTGCTGGCCGTCAGTGCCGTGCCGCGGGCGCTGCTGATGCTCGGCGGGGGTGTGGTCGCCGACCGGTTCGGGCCGCGGCGGGTCGTGGTCGTGTCCGACGCCGTGCGCGCGCTCGTCGTGCTCGGGCTGGCCGCGGTGCTGGTGGCCGGCTCGCCCGGGCTGTGGGTGCTCGGTGCCGTGGCGTTCGTGTTCGGGGTCGTCGACGCGCTGTTCATGCCCGCCGTCGGGGCCCTGCCGCCCCGGATCGCCCCGCACGACCAGCTCGCACGGGTCCAGGGGATGCGCGGACTCGCGTACCGCGTCGGGCTCGTCCTCGGCGCGCCGCTCGGCGGGCTCGCCGTGACCCTCGGCGGTCCGGCCACCGCGTTCGGGGTCGCCGGGCTGCTCTTCGCGCTCTCCCTGCCCCTGCTGCTCACCCTCCGGATCCGGCCCCTGCCCGCCAGCGGCGACGCTCCCGCAGCGCAGGAACGATCCAGCCCTCTGCGCGACCTCACCGACGGACTGCGCTACCTGCGCCGCCACCGGGTCCTCGGCCCGCTCATGATCGTCATCGCGCTCAGCGACCTCGGGTTCGTCGGCCCGTTCAACGTCGGGCTCGCCGTGCTCGCCGACGCGCGCGGCTGGGGCGCCTCCGGCATCGGCTGGGTCCTCGCCGGCTTCGGCACGGGAGCCGCCGCCACGTCCCTCCTGCTCACCGTGCGCGGCCACGTACCCCGCGCCGGCGCGGTCAAGGCGTGGACCCTCACGCTCGGCGCGGCCGCGATCGCCGCCCTCGCGTACGTGCCGCAGCTGCCCGTCGCGGTCGCCGTCGCCCTCGCCGTCGGGCTGCTCGCCGGGCTCTCCGGCAGCCTGTGCGGCTCGCTCGTCCAGACGCAGTGCGACCCCGCGTACCTCGGCCGGGTGACCGCCGTGTCCAGCTTCTTCAGCCTCGGCGTCGCCCCGCTGAGCTTCCCGCTCACGGGCGCCGCGATCGGCCTGTGGGGCCCCGGCCCGGTGTACGTCGCCTGCGCCGCGATCTGCGCCGCCGGCGGCGTGTACGGCCTGTGCGTCCCCGCCCTGCGCCGCGCCGAACTCCCGAAGGCGGGCGAGACCCCCTAGAGCCCGAGCTGCTTCGCGTCCCGCAGCCGGGTCACCGCCTCCGGGTCGCCCTCCAGCGACACCTTCGCGGTGTCCTGCCGGCCGAAGACGAACATCGTCAGCTCGCCCGGCTCGCCCGTCGCCGTCACCACCGGAGTGCCCCGGTGGGCCACCGCCGTCTGGCCGTTCGGCCGGCGCAGGACCAGGCCCACCGGGGCCTTGCGGCCGAGGAGCCGGGCGCCCTTCTCCAGCCGGGCCCACAGGGCGTCCGAGAACACCGGGTCCAGCTCCCGCGGGGACCAGTCCGGCTGGGCCCGCCGGACGTCCTCCGTGTGGACGTAGAACTCGACCGTGTTCGCGCCCTCGTCCACCTGCTTCAGGGAGAACGGCGACAGCGCCGGCGGTCCCGTACGGATCAGCGCGATCAGTTCCTCGTACGGCTTCTCCGCGAACTCCGCCTGCACCCGGTCGAGCCGGGCCTTCAGCATCGGCACCACCGTCCCCGCCGCCGCGTCGGGACGCCGCTCCCGTACCACCACATGGGCCGCGAGGTCCCGCGTCCGCCAGCCCGCGCACAACGTCGGCGCGTCCGGGCCCGCCGCCTCCAACAGGTCCGCCAGAAGGAGCCGTTCACGCTTCGCATGGGTCGACATGCCCGCCAGCGTACGGTGATACGGATCGGTCCGCCCAGTGGACGGCGACCCGGGAAAAGTCCCCGATCGCGGCACAATGGCCGCATGACCAGCACGCCCCGGACCCCCAGCGACCTCGACCCGGCCCTCGCCGCCCGCCTCAAGCGCAGCCCCGACGGTCTCATCCCCGCCATCGCCCAGCAGCACGACACCGGCGAGGTGCTCATGCTCGGCTGGATGGACGACGAGGCGCTGCACCGCACCCTCACCACCGGCCGCGCCACCTACTGGTCGCGCAGCCGCCAGGAGTACTGGGTCAAGGGCGACACCTCCGGGCACGTCCAGCACGTCAAGTCCGTCGCCCTCGACTGCGACGCCGACACCGTGCTCGTCAAGGTCGACCAGGTCGGCGCCGCATGCCACACCGGCGCACGGACCTGCTTCGACGCCGACGTGCTCCCGGTCTCCCAGTAAGGTCAGCCGCCATGGATCTCGAGACGTTCCGCAAGCTGGCGGCCGACCGCCGCGTCATCCCCGTCAGCCGCCGCCTCCTCGCGGACGGCGACACCCCGGTCGCGCTCTACCGCAAGCTCGCCGCCGAACGCCCCGGCACCTTCCTCCTCGAATCCGCGGAGAACGGCCGCACCTGGTCGCGGTACTCCTTCATCGGCGTCCGCTCCCACGCCACCCTCACCGTCCGCGACGGCGAGGCCCACTGGCTCGGCGTCCCGCCCGTCGGCGTCCCCGTCGACGGCGACCCGCTGGCCGCCCTGCGCGCCACCGTCGAGGCCCTGCACACCCCGCGCGACCTCGCGTCCGGGATGCCGCCCTTCACCGGCGGCATGGTCGGCTACCTCGGCTACGACATCGTCCGCCGCCTGGAGCGCATCGGTGACTCCACCGCGGACGACCTGCGGCTTCCCGAGCTCACCATGCTCCTGACCAGCGACCTCGCCGTCCTCGACCACTGGGACGGCACGGTCCTGCTGATCGCCAACGCGATCAACCACAACGACCTCGACACCGGCGTCGACGAGGCGTACGCCGGCGCCGTCGCCCGCCTCGACGCCATGGAGGCGGACCTCGCCCGCCCCGTC
Source organism: Streptomyces solicamelliae (assembly GCF_045348655.1). Classification (NCBI taxonomy): domain Bacteria; kingdom Bacillati; phylum Actinomycetota; class Actinomycetes; order Kitasatosporales; family Streptomycetaceae; genus Streptomyces; species Streptomyces solicamelliae. The sequence continues at coordinate 1,709,237 of NZ_CP160404.1, read as the reverse complement.
GAGACCGTGCCCGTCGCCCTGCCGCGCTCCGAACTGCCCGAGTTCTCCGCCCTCTGGGGCGGCACGGCGTACCAGGACGCCGTCGAGGACATCAAGGAGCGCATCCGCGCCGGCGAGGCCTTCCAGGTCGTGCCCTCCCAGCGCTTCGAGACCCCCTGCACCGCCTCCGCCCTCGACGTGTACCGGGTCCTGCGGGCCACCAACCCGTCCCCGTACATGTACCTCTTCCGCTTCGAGAACGGCTTCGACGTCGTCGGCTCCTCGCCCGAGGCGCTGGTCAAGGTCGAGGACGGGCACGCGATGGTCCACCCCATCGCCGGCACCCGCCCCCGCGGCGCCACCCCGCAGGAGGACCACGACCTCGCCGAGGAGCTCCTCGCCGACCCCAAGGAGCGCGCCGAGCACCTGATGCTCGTCGACCTCGGCCGCAACGACCTGGGCCGCGTCTGCGAGCCCGGCTCCGTCGAGGTCGTCGACTTCATGTCGATCGAGCGGTACTCGCACGTCATGCACATCGTCTCCACGGTGACCGGCCGCGTCGCCGAGGGGAAGACCGCCTTCGACGTGCTCACCGCCTGCTTCCCGGCCGGCACCCTCTCCGGCGCGCCCAAGCCCCGCGCGATGCAGATCATCGAGGAGCTGGAGCCCACCCGGCGCGGACTGTACGGCGGCTGCGTCGGCTACCTGGACTTCGCCGGCGACTCCGACACGGCCATCGCCATCCGCACCGCCCTGCTCCGCGACGGCACCGCGTACGTGCAGGCCGGAGCCGGTGTCGTCGCCGACTCCGACCCGGTCGCCGAGGACACCGAGTGCCGCAACAAGGCCGCCGCGGTGCTCCGCGCCGTCCACAGCGCGAACCGGATGCACGCACGCTGACGGCGTAGGGGATAGTGGGGTATGTGAGTGCTGTACCCGTACCCCAGCCCCGCGCCGCCGGCGCAGGCGCCCCCGCCGCCCGCTCCGGCGGCCGTCGCAGCCTGGCCGCGGCCCTCCTCCTGGGCGCCCTCGGTGCCGCCGTCGTACTGCTCTCCTCGGGCCAGATCTGGGCCGAGGGCACGGCCGCCGTCGGTGGCGGCACCGTGCCCGTCGAGGCCGAGGGCGGCACCGTGACCGGCGTCCCGACCGCCCTGGCCGTCGTCGGCCTGGCGGCCCTCGTCGCCGTCTTCGCGGTCCGCCGCACCGGCCGCGCCCTGGTCTCCGGACTGCTGGCGCTCAGCGGCGCCGGCGCCGTCCTGGCCGCCCTGCTCGGCGCCTCCGACAGAGCCGCGCTGAACGCGGAGGCCGCCCGCATCACCGGCGACGCCGCGGCGGGCGTGCAGCAGCTCGGCCACACCGCCTGGCCGTACGTCACGGCCGGCGGCGCCGCGCTCATCCTGCTCGCCGGACTCCTCGCGCTCCGCTTCGGCAGCGGCTGGCCCGCGATGGGCGGCCGCTACGAGCGGACCGGAGGCCCCCGTTCGGCCGCACGCCGTCCGGCCGGCGCGAGCGTCGACCCGGACCGTCCCGAGGACCTGTGGAAGGCCCTCGACCGCGGCGAGGACCCGACGCGCGAAGCGTGACCCCGGTGCACCCAGTGACCCAGCGTGCGGGACAATGGCGACGAGTGTCCGCGCACGTGGGCCTCACCCAGAGCCACAGCGAGCTACAGCTATCGAGGAGCAACTCATGGCGGGCCAAGCCCACGGACACACCCCTGCCGCCTGGACCGGTGTCGTCATTTCCTTCATCGGCTTCTGCGTTGCCAGCGTCTTCATGGTCGCGGCCAACGTGGCCGGCTTCTGGGCCGGCGTGGCCCTGATCGGCCTGGGCGCCGTGGTCGGCGGCGTCATGAAGATGATGGGGCTCGGCACGCCGAAGGAGACCGAGGCCCAGGCCGCTGCCCGCGCCCGCGCGGCCGCCGCCGCCACGGCCCGCATCACCGCCTGACGCCCGGCCGACGAACGCGACCGACGAAGGCGCGGCCCGGTACACGCACCGGGCTGCGCCTTCGCGCCGTTACGGGGAGAATCACCGCGTGGACCCGAACCCGACACCTTCCGTGACCGCCGACGCCCCGGCCTGGCCGCAGGGCGGGCGGTACGTCCCGCCCCCGCCGCCCCCGCCCTCCTCCCGCCCCCTCGGCCGGCGGCTGCTGGCCCCGCTGGGCACCCTGGCGGGCGTCGCGGCGGCGTTCGCGTACGTCGGCACCGTCGACCCCAACGAGCCCGGCCACTACCCGGTCTGCCCGCTGCTCCGCCTCACCGGCGTGTACTGCCCCGGCTGCGGCGGACTGCGCAGCGCGCACGCCTTCGTCCACGGCGAGTTCGGCACCGCGTTCGGGTCCAACGCCCTGGCCGTGATCGGCTACGGCGTGTTCGCCGTCCTGATCGTCCTGTGGCTGATTCGCGCCGTCCGCGGACTGCCCGTACGGACCGGTCTGCCCAACCGCTGGTGGTGGGCGATCGGGGCGCTCGTGGCGGTGTTCACGCTGGTCCGGAACCTGCCGTTCGGGGCCGCGCTCGCCCCCTGAGCGCCTCCGGAGTGATCCCAGCACGTGGGACGCTCGTCAACCGGATGCGAGCGCTACGCCGTCGTGCGGATACCATCGACTTGGCTGAACAAGACCGCACGAACTGTCACCGTCCCGGAAGGGGGCCTCTCGCGTGAGTGTGCTCGACGAGATCATCGAAGGCGTGCGCGCCGACCTCGCAGAGCGGCAGGCGCGGGTCACCCTCGACGAGCTCAAGGAGCGCGCCGCGAAGGCGCCGCAGGCCAAGGACGGCGTCGCCGCACTGCGCGGCGACGGCGTCAAGGTGATCTGCGAGGTCAAGCGCTCCAGCCCGTCCAAGGGCGCGCTCGCCGCGATCGCCGACCCGGCCGGACTCGCCGCGGACTACGAGGCGGGCGGCGCGGCCGTCATCTCGGTCCTGACCGAGCAGCGCCGCTTCGGCGGCTCGCTCGCCGACCTGGAGGCCGTCCGGGCCCGGGTCGACATCCCCGTGCTGCGCAAGGACTTCATCGTCACCGCGTACCAGTTGTGGGAGGCCCGCGCGTACGGCGCCGACCTCGCGCTGCTGATCGTGGCCGCGCTGGAGCAGGAGGCGCTGGTCTCCCTCATCGAGCGCGCCGAGTCCATCGGCCTGACGCCGCTGGTCGAGGTGCACGACGAGGACGAGGTCGAGCGTGCCGTCGAGGCGGGCGCACGGGTGATCGGCGTGAACGCGCGCAACCTGAAGACCCTCGAGGTCGACCGCTCCACGTTCGAGCGGGTCTGCCCGGAGATCCCGGACGGGATCGTCAAGATCGCGGAGTCCGGCATCCGGGGCCCGCACGACCTGATCGCGTACGCCAACACCGGCGCGGACGCCGTGCTGGTGGGCGAGTCCCTGGTGACCGGTCGCGACCCGAAGGCGGCCGTGGCCGACCTGGTCGCCGCCGGTGCGCACCCGGCGCTGCGGCACGGGCGGAGCTGATCCCGTGTCCCGTCGTGACGCCGCGCGTATCGCCGTCGGGCCCGCAGCCGCGCCTCTGGCGCGCGGCTGCCGCCCGCGCGGCTGCCGCGCGCCGGCCCGACGGGTCCACGGCCGGCAGTGCCGCTACGTGATCGGCGACGAGCCGGGCCAGGTCAACGGCATGCGATGGCGCGCGACGCCCGCGCACATTCCTTCCTCCTGACCCCCTGGGCCGTGCGGCCCGCAGTGCCTGCGGCCCGCACGCCCACCCCCGTGTGGGCAATCGTCCGCTCGGCGGGACGGGTGGTGGACGTCCACCCGGAGGATCCGCCCTGCGGCGAACCGCCGCTGTGCCCACCCGTTCCGCCCTGCGGAACGATTGCCCACAGCGAGGGGGAGCCCCGCAGGCGGCGGGCCCGGCGTTGCCGGGAGGGCGGCGTGTGCGCGCATACCGTGACCATCACCCGAACGTCACCCGGGGCACCCGCCCCGCGAGGAGCGCATCGCATGTCCAGCACGTCCAGCGAGTTCTTCATCCCCGACCCGGAGGGTCAAGTCCCCACCGCCGAGGGCTACTTCGGCGCATTCGGCGGAAAGTTCATCCCCGAGGCCCTGGTCGCCGCGGTCGACGAGGTCGCCGTCGAGTACGACAAGGCCAAGGCAGACCCCGAGTTCGCCCGCGAGCTCAACGACCTGATGGTCGACTACACGGGCCGGCCGTCCGCCCTCACCGAGGTCCCCCGGTTCGCCGAACACGCCGGCGGCGCCCGTGTGTTCCTCAAGCGCGAGGACCTCAACCACACCGGCTCGCACAAGATCAACAACGTGCTCGGCCAGGCCCTGCTCACCAAGCGCATGGGCAAGACCCGCGTCATCGCCGAGACCGGCGCCGGTCAGCACGGCGTCGCCACCGCCACCGCCTGCGCCCTCTTCGGCCTCGAGTGCACCATCTACATGGGCGAGATCGACACCCAGCGCCAGGCGCTGAACGTCGCCCGGATGCGCATGCTCGGCGCCGAGGTCATCCCCGTGAAGTCCGGCAGCCGCACCCTCAAGGACGCCATCAACGAGGCGTTCCGCGACTGGGTCGCCAACGTCGACCGCACGCACTACCTCTTCGGCACCGTCGCCGGACCCCACCCCTTCCCGGCCATGGTCCGCGACTTCCACCGTGTCATCGGGGTCGAGGCCCGCCGCCAGATCCTGGAGCGGGCCGGCCGGCTCCCCGACGCGGCCGTCGCCTGCGTCGGCGGCGGCTCCAACGCCATCGGCCTCTTCCACGCCTTCATCCCGGACGCCGGCGTCCGCCTGATCGGCTGCGAGCCGGCCGGCCACGGCGTCGAGACCGGCGAGCACGCGGCCACCCTCACCGCCGGCGAGCCCGGCATCCTGCACGGCTCGCGCAGCTACGTCCTGCAGGACGACGAGGGCCAGATCACCGAGCCGTACTCCATCTCCGCCGGCCTGGACTACCCCGGCATCGGCCCGGAGCACTCGTACCTCAAGGACATCGGCCGCGGCGAGTACCGCGCGGTCACCGACGACGCGGCCATGCAGGCGCTCCGGCTGCTCTCCCGCACCGAGGGCATCATCCCGGCCATCGAGTCGGCGCACGCCCTCGCCGGCGCGCTCGAGGTCGGCAAGGAGCTCGGCAAGGACGGGCTGCTCGTCGTCAACCTCTCCGGTCGCGGTGACAAGGACATGGACACGGCGGCCCGCTACTTCGGGCTGTACGACAACGGGGCCGAGGGGGACCAGAAGTGACCACCGGGAACATCCACCTGCTCAGCGACACCCTGGCCGCGGCGAAGGCCGAGAACCGTGCCGCGCTCGTCGCGTACCTGCCGGCCGGCTTCCCGACCGTCGACGGCGGCATCGAGGCGATCAAGGCCGTCTTCGACGGCGGCGCCGACGTCGTCGAGGTCGGACTGCCGCACAGCGACCCGGTCCTCGACGGCCCGGTCATCCAGACCGCCGACGACATCGCCCTGCGCGGCGGCGTACGGATCGCCGACGTCATGCGCACGGTGAAGGAGGCCCACGCGGCCACCGGCAAGCCGGTCCTGGTCATGACGTACTGGAACCCCATCGACCGCTACGGCGTCGAGCGGTTCACCGAGGAGCTGGCCGCGGCCGGCGGCGCGGGCTGCATCCTGCCCGACCTGCCGGTCCAGGAGTCCGCGCTGTGGCGCGAGCACGCCGACAAGCACGGTCTCGCGACCGTCTTCGTCGTCGCGCCCAGCAGCAAGGACGCACGGCTCGCCACCATCACCGCCGCCGGCTCCGGTTTCGTCTACGCCGCCTCGCTGATGGGCGTCACCGGCACCCGCGCGTCCGTCGGCGCCGAGGCCGCCGACCTGGTCCGCCGCACCCGCGCGACCACCGATCTGCCGGTCTGCGTCGGCCTCGGCGTCTCCGACGCCGAACAGGCCCGTGAGGTCGCCGACTTCGCCGACGGCGTCATCGTCGGCTCCGCCTTCGTCAAGCGGATCCTGGACGCCGACGGCGACCAGGCGGCCGCCCTGAAGGCCGTAAGGGAACTGGCGGCCGAACTGGCCGCGGGAGTGCGCCGCGGCGCGTAACCCGTACGGGTGGATCTGGGACCGGGGAGGCACGCGCGTGCCTCCCCGGTTCGTTTGAGGAGCGTGAGCGAGAACAACCGTGACGGAAACCGGAGCGCCCGGGCGCGACTCCAGCAGCAGCGAGAGCGCGAGAAGGCGCGGGAGAAGCAGCGGCGGGTGCTGATCGTGTCGGCCGCGATCGTCGGCGTCCTCGGCCTGGCCGCCGTGGTCGGCGTGATCGCCGCCAGCGGCGACGGCGACAGCTCCGACAAGGCCGGCCCGGTCGTCGCCCCCAGCGGGGCGACCGGCGACGACAAGCCCGCCATCCCCACCGGCTCGGCGGACGCCCCGTCCACGCTCTCCATCTGGGAGGACTTCCGCTGCCCGGCGTGCGCCCAGTTCGAGAACGCCTTCCGGGACACCATCCACGAGCTGGAGGCCGAGGGCGCGATCAAGACCGAATACCATCTCGCCACCCTGATCGACGGCAACATGGGCGGCAGCGGCTCGCTGCGCGCGGCGAACGCGGCGGCCTGCGCCCAGGACGCCGGGAAGTTCACGCCGTATCACGACGTCCTCTACATGAACCAGCCCGAGGAGACGGACGACGCCTTCGCGGACAACGCCAAGCTGATCGAGCTGGCGGCCAAGGTCGAGGGCCTCGACACCCCCGCCTTCCGCAGCTGCGTCGAGAACGGCACGCACGACAGCTGGGTGGAGAAGTCGCACGAGGCGTTCCGCAGCAGCGCGTTCCAGGGCACCCCGTCCGTGCTGCTCAACGGAGAATCGATCTTCCCGGCGAAGGGGAACGAACAGATCTCCCCGGCGAACCTGCGCAAGTGGGTCGAGCAGGCGAACAAGGGCAAGCAGACGGGCGGCGCCGCCACCCCGTCCACCACCAGCTGAGGCCCCCGGGACGGACGGGGACGGCGGGGCGGGCGGGGTTAGTTACGCAGACGTTGCCGGGTGGGCTGCCGCCCCGGCCGCCCGGCAGGGTAGCGTCGGACCTGCCATGGACCTTGCCTACATTCCCAGCCCGTCGACCGGTGTGATCAACCTCGGACCGGTCCCGCTGCGCGGCTATGCCTTCTGCATCATCATCGGTGTCTTCGTCGCCGTCTGGTACGGCAACAAGCGCTGGATCGCCCGCGGCGGCAAAGCCGGCACCGTCGCCGACATCGCCGTCTGGGCGGTGCCCTTCGGCCTGATCGGCGGCCGGCTCTACCACGTCGTCACCGACTACCAGCTGTACTTCAGCGAGGGTGAGGACTGGGTCGACGCCTTCAAGATCTGGGAGGGTGGCCTCGGTATCTGGGGCGCCATCGCGCTCGGCGCGGTCGGTGCCTGGATCGGCTGCCGCCGCCGCGGCATCCCGCTGCCCGCGTACGCGGACGCCATCGCACCCGGCATCGCCTTCGCCCAGGCCATCGGACGCTGGGGCAACTGGTTCAACCAGGAGCTCTACGGCAAGCCGACCGACCTGCCGTGGGGCCTGAAGATCTCCGCGAGCGCGACCCGTGAGGCCGGGATCTACCACCCGACCTTCCTCTACGAGTCGCTCTGGTGCATCGGCGTCGCGCTCCTGGTCATCTGGGCCGACCGCCGCTTCACGATGGGCCACGGCCGGGCGTTCGCGCTGTATGTCGCCGCCTACTGCGCGGGGCGCGGGTGGATCGAGTACATGCGCATCGACGACGCGCACCACATCCTCGGCCTGCGGCTGAACGTCTGGACGGCGATCATCGTCTTCCTGCTCGCGGTGATCTACATCGCCGTCTCGGCGAAGCTCCGCCCGGGCCGCGAGGAGGTCGTCGAGCCGGCGGCCGCGGCCGAGAGGGCGGCGGCGGAGAAGGACGAGACGTCCGAGACGTCCGAGACGTCCGAGACGTCCGAGAAGGACGCGGACGGGGCGGGCGACGGGGACGCGCCGAAGGACGCCGCTCCGAAGGACGACGTCGCGAAGGACGACGCGGCTGCGGAGAAGCCGGAGAAGCCGGAGAAGACCGTCTCCGGCGACGCCGCCGAGGACCTCGCCGACGGCGACACCGACGACTCCGTGGACCTGTCGAAGGACGGTGCCGGCAACGGCGCCAAGGGCTGAGCGCCGAAGACACCGGCAGAGCGACGGGCCGCCCGGGGACCGAAGGGTCCCGGGCGGCCCGTCGCTCGTTTCCGGGGGCCGGTCAGTCCCGGCGGGCGGCCAGGGTCAGGACGCGGCGGGCGCCCTCGACCACGGCCGCGTCGACGAACCGGCCGTCGGGCAGGGCGAGGGCCCCGCTCTCGGTCTCGGCGGCCTTGACGACCTCCTCGGCGGCGGCGATCTCGTCGGGCGTGGGCAGATAGGCCTGTTCGATGATCGGGAGCTGCCGCGGATGGATCGCGGCCCGGCCGAGGAAGCCCAGGCCGCGCCCCCGCGCACAGCTCGCCGAGAGGGACTCCAGGTCGCGGACGTCCGGGTGGACGGACTGCGCCGGCGGCGGCAGGGCCGCGGCGCGGGCCGCCACCACGAGCCGGCTGCGCGGCCAGTCGAGCCCGCGGTCCTCGCGTACGCCCAGGTCGACGCGGAGGTCCGCCTCGCCCAGGGCGATCCCGTGCACCGCCGGATGGGCGCCGGCGATGGCGTACGCGTGCTCCACGGCCAGCGCCGTCTCCAGGAGCGGGTAGAGCGGGACACCGGGGACGAACTCGGCGATCCGGCGGATGTCAGTGGCGTGTGCCACCTTGGGAACACGGAAACCGCCGAGGCCGGGGAGGGAGGCCAGCGGGGGGATGTCGCGCTGTGTGTGGATGCGGACGTGCACCGGGACCGGGTGCGGGTCGGAGAGCAGATCGACGGTGGCGTCGAGGGCGTACGCCTTGCGCTCCGGGGCGACCGCGTCCTCCAGATCCACGATGACCACGTCGGCGCCGGAGGCGAGCGCCTTGCGGACGACCGCGGGCCGGTCGCCGGGGGCGTACAGCCAGGTGAGGGGGAAGCTCATACGGATCCCCGGCTCCGCAGGCCGGTGATCTCGTCGGGCGTCAGCCCGAGCTCGGCGAGGACCTCGTCGGTGTCCGCCCCGTGCGGGCGGCCGGTCCAGCGGATCGCGCCGGGGGTCTCGGAGAGCCGGAAGAGGACGTTCTGCATGCGGATCGGGCCCAGCTCGGGGTCGGGGACCTCGGTGACGGTGTCCAGGGCGCGGTACTGGGGGTCGGCCAGCACGTCCCGGACGTCGTAGACCGGGGCGATCGCGGCCTCCGCCTTCTCGAACGCGTCGAGCGCCTCGTCCCGGGTGTGCCGGGCGATCCAGGAGCCGACGGCCTCGTCGAGGACGTCCGCGTGGGCGGCCCGTCCGGTGCCGTCGGCGAACCACGGCTCGTCGATCAGCTCGGGGCGGCCGACCAGGCGCAGCACGCGCTCGGCGATGGACTGCGCGGAGGTGGAGACGGCGACCCAGGAGCCGTCCGACGTGCGGTACGTGTTGCGGGGGGCGTTGTTGCGGGAGCGGTTGCCGGTGCGGGGCTGCACATAGCCGAGCTGGTCGTACCAGAGGGCGTGCGGGCCGATGACGGCGAGCATCGGCTCGATGATCGCCATGTCGACGACCTGGCCGCGGCCGGTGGCGGTGCGGGCGGTGAGCGCGGTGGTCACCGCGTACGCCGTCGCGAGCGCGGCGATCGAGTCGGCGAGACCGAAAGGGGGGAGCGTGGGCGGGCCGTCGGGCTCGCCGGTGATGGCGGCGAAACCGCTCATCGCCTCGGCGAGGGTGCCGAAGCCGGGGCGGTGGGAGTACGGGCCGAACTGGCCGAAGCCGGTGACGCGGGCGAGGACGAGGCGGGGGTTGACCGTGGACAGCTCCTCCCAGCCGAGGCCCCAGCGTTCCAGGGTGCCGGGGCGGAAGTTCTCGACGACGACGTCGGCGTCGGCGACGAGCCTGAGCAGGGTGTCGCGGCCGCCGGGGGAGGACAGGTCGAGGGTGATGGTCCGCTTGTTGCGGCCGAGCACCTTCCACCACAGGCCCACCCCGTCCTTGGCGGGGCCGTGCCCGCGGGAGGGGTCGGGCTTGCGGGGGTGCTCGACCTTGATCACGTCCGCCCCGAAGTCGCCGAGCATCATGGCGGCGAGGGGGCCGGCGAACAGGGTCGCGAGATCGAGGACGCGCAGACCGTGGAGAGGAGGGTGTGGCGCGGAGGCTGTGGGGGCGGTCGTGCGGGGGGTCATACGGCGTCGGACTCCCGGGGATCGTCGTTTACGGGGGCGAAGGCGGCGTCGATCTCGGCGCGGTACGGCATCGAGGACGAGGCGCCGGGGCGCTGTACGGAGAGCGCGGCGGCGGCCGAGGCCCAGGCGAGCGCCTGGGGGACCGGGCGGCCGTCGCCCAGGGCGACGGCGAGGGCGCCGACGAAGGTGTCGCCGGCGGCGGTGGAGTCCACGGCCCGGACCCGCGGCGCGGAGACGGTGACGGGGGTGGCGCCGCGGGCCGCGTACAGGCAGCCGGCCGCGCCGAGGGTGACCACGACCTCGGGCACCTTGTGCAGCAGGGCCTCGGCGGCGGCGTGCGGGTCGGCGATGCCGGTGAGAGCGGCGGCCTCGTGCTCGTTCGGCACCAACAGGTCCGTGGCGGCGAGGAGTTCGTCGGGCAGGGGCTGCACAGGGGCGGGGGTGAGGACGGTGCGGACGCCCAGCCCGCGGGCGGTGACCGCGCCGGCGGTGACGGCGGAGAGGGGCAGTTCGAGCTGGAGCAGCAGGGCGTCGGCGGTGGCGATCAGCGCCTCGTCGCCGTGGTCGAGTGAGGTGACGGTGCCGTTGGCGCCGGGGACCACGACGATCGCGTTGCCGCCCTCGTCGTCGACGACGATGTGGGCGGTGCCGGAGGGGCCTTCGGAGGTGCGGAGCAGGTCGGTGTCGACGCCGGAGTGGTCGAGAGCGTCGCGGAGGCGGACGCCGAAGTCGTCCGAGCCGACCGCGCCGATCATCGCGACGTCCGCGCCGGCGCGTGCGGCGGCGACGGCCTGGTTGGCGCCCTTGCCGCCGGGGACGGTGCGGAACTCGCGGCCGGTGACGGTCTCGCCGAGGGCGGGCGGTTTCGCCACGTACGCGACGAGGTCCATGTTCGTGCTGCCGAGCACGACGATGCTGGTCATGGGCGTACGGCCTCCAGATGGGTCAGGTCGGCGAGGGCGTCGAAGCCGATGCCGTCGAAGGACGGGACCGAGGTCGAGAGCCGGTTCTTGAGGGGGGAGGTCCAGCGTTCGGGTAGCCGGTCGGGGTGACCGGCGAGCAGGCCCGCGAGCGAGCCCGCGGTCGCGCCGTTGGAGTCGGTGTCCCAGCCGCCGGAGACCGCGGCGCAGATGGAGCGGGTGAAGTCGCCGTCGGCGTGGGTGAGGGCGGCGGCGAGCAGCGCGGCGTTGGGGACGGCATGGACCCAGTGGTACCCGCCGAGCGCGGCGTGCAGGCGGTCCACGACGGCGTCGAAGTCCCGCGTGGCGCGGGCGGTTTCGATGCCGAGACGGACGGCGCGGGCGAGCCGGGAGCGGGGCGGGACGACGGTGAGCCCTGCGGCCAGGCACTGGTGGACGTCGGTCGCGCCGGTCGCGGCGGTGGCGAGGGCGGCGGCGGTGAACATCGCGCCGTACAGGCCGTTGGCGGTGTGGGTGAGGGCGGCGTCCCGGTACGCCTGCTCGGCGGCGGCGTGCGGGTCGCCGGGGTTCGTCCAGCCGTGGACGTCGGCGCGGATCGTCGCGCCGATCCACTCGCGGAAGGGGTTGCGGCGGCTTGCCGTGAGCGGGGGTTCGATGCCGTCGAGGAGGTTGCGGTAGGCGATCCGCTCGGCCGTGAAGGTACGGCCGGCGGGGAGCTCGTCGAGCCAGAGCCGGGCGACGTCGGCGGTGGTGAAGGCGCGGCCGTGGCGCTGGAGGAGGAGCAGGTTGAGGAGGGGGTAGTTGAGGTCGTCGTCCTCGGGCATCCCGTCGATGTTCTCGGCCAGGGAGGTTGGTGCGGAGCGGCGGTTCCAGGGGTGTTCGGCGAGCAGGTGGTCCGGCACGCCGCGGGCGGTGAACCAGTCGCCCAGCGGCCAGTTGCCGCTCGCCCGGGCCAGCGCCCGGATCCCGTCCAGCGGCAGCTTCTCGACGGGCTTCCCGAGCAGACACCCGACGGCCCGCCCGAGCCAGGCGGCGTGCAGCCGGTCGCGCAGGGGCGACACCTCCTCCGCCCCGCCCTCCCCCAGAGCTGCCTCTGGGAGGTGCCCCCATCCCGAAACTCTGACGAGACCGGGGGCTCCGCCGCCGGGTCCGGGGGGCGTTGCCCGGCGGATGTCGGGCCAGGCGGAGGGTTCGTCCTCGGACGTGGGGGTGGGGAGGGCCGGCAGGGCGTCCAGGAGTTGTGCGGCCAGGGGGCGCAGGTCCGGGCGGGGGAGGGGGGAGGCGCCTGCCATGGGTGGGGCCTCCGGGCCGCCCGCCGCCGCCCAGCGCGCGGCGAGCGCCGTCGCGTCGCGGCCGTCCTCCTCCGCCTGGCGGAGTTCGTGGCCGACCAGATCCTCCGGCTGGACCCACGTCACGCGCAGGTTCGTGGGGTCGGCGCCGGTGGGGCGCACCGTCTCGCGCGGGTTCGTGGCGCGGATCCCGGCAAGGTGCCCCGCGTCGTGCGGGTTCGCGGGTGCGGTGTCGGCGTGCCGCCCCGCAGCGCGCGGGGTCATCGGTCCGCTTCCGTGAGGGTGGCGTAGGCCGACTCGTGGGCCTGGCGGCGGGTTGCGTCCTGTGCGAAGACTTCGCGGGTGACCGCCGCCAGCGTCGTCGCCGGGGCGTGCAGGTCCAGGCGGCTGGCTTCTGCCACCCGCTTCGCCCACTCGGCCGGGATCGCCGCCTCGCCCTGCAGCGCGCCCACCAGCGCGCCGGCCATCGTGGCGATGGAGTCGCAGTCGCGGCCGTAGTTCACCGCGCCCAGGACCGTACGCCGGTAGTCCCCGTCGCCGACCAGCAACATGCCCAGGGCCACCGGGAGTTCCTCGATCGCGTGGAGGCGGGAGGGGCGGCGGGCGCCGAGGGACGGGGCGCGGTAGTCCGGGCCGACCGTGTCGAACGGCGCGACCGCCGCGCGCAGCGGGACCAGGGCCGACTCGAAGTCGGTGTAGCGGGCGCCCGCCTCCGCCGCCGCCTCGATCGCCGCCGCGGTGCCGTCCTTCGCCAGCTCGAGCGCCGTGTCCACGACCGACCCCGGCGTCGCCCCCGGCGTGCACGCCGCGGCCACCGCCGCCGCGAACACGCCGGCGGCCTCGCGCCCGTACGAGGACTGGTGCGCGCCCGCGACGTCCAGCGCCTCCGCGTACGCGCCCGCCGGGTTCGCCGCGTTGACCAGGCCGACCGGTGCCATGTACATCGCCGCACCGCAGTTGACGATGTTGCCGCTGCCCGCCTCGCGCGGGTCGACGTGGCCGTAGTGCAGCCGCGTCACCAGCCACTTCTCGGCGAGGAAGATCCGCTGCAGCGGCAGCGCCTCCGCCTCCAGCTCGGGGATCCAGACCGGGGTGCCCATGAGGTCGGGCACCAGGTGGTCGGCGACCGCGTACGCGTCGAGGTGGTCGCGGACCTTCGCGTACACGCGGATCAGGGCGTGCGTCATCAACGTGTCGTCGGTGACGTGCCCGTCGCCCTTGTGGTACGGCGCGATCGGGCGCGCCGTGCGCCAGTCCTCGCCGTTCCAGGGGCCGACGATGCCGGTGACGCGGCCGCTGTGGCGCTCCAGGATCTGGTCGGGGGTGTACCCCTCGACCGGGCCGCCGAGGGCGTCGCCCACGGCGGCGCCGACGAGGCTGCCGGTGATGCGGTCGTCGAGTGTGATGCCCGAGGGTGTCATGCCCGAATTGTCCACCCGGGGCCCCTGGTTGCCCCAGGGAACACGCCCTAGTGCTCGTGGCGGTCCCGGGAGAGCCGCGCGTGGGCGAGGAGTTGGGACAGCTCCACGAGATCCGTGCCGGCGAGGTGCGGCAGCGCGCAGCCGGCAAGGGTGCGGCAGGCGTCGCGCCAGGTCACCGGGAGCGAGGCGGCGCCGCCGAGCGCGCCGGCGAGCGCACCGACCAGGGCGGGGGCGGAGTCCGCGACCCGCGACAGGCAGGCCGCGGCCGGCACCGCCGCCGACGCCTCACCGCGCGCGGCCGTCGCCAGCGCGAGGGCGACCGGGACGGTCTCGGCGGCGGCGATGCCGTAGCTGTACACGTGGTCGACGATCTGGTGCTCCAGGAGCGGGACCAGCTCGAAGGCCGTCGCCGCGTCGCGGGCCATCTTCACGGCGTGGCGGCCGTTGCGGCCGATCTCGGTGGCGGGCGGGAGCTGGTCGAGCGCGGCGTCGACGGCGGCGTCCACGGACGCGCCGCCGAGCGCGGCGGCGACCGCCGCGGCCGTGGCACGGGCGCCGTGGACGCCGTCGCCGTCCTGCGTGTACCGGGCGTCGAACTCGGCGAGTTCCGCGGCGGCGGCCGGGTCGCCGGGGTGGACCAGGGCGAGGACGGCGGCGCGTACGCAGGCGGCGTCGTCGAAGTAGTGCGGGTTGTCGTGGCCGGTGGCGGGCGGGCGCAGGCCCGCGGCGAGGTTGCCGAGGCCGGCCCGTACCGAGATCCGGGCGCGCAGCGGGAGCACCGCGGACTCGACCTCGGGGGCGCGGTCGGCGGCCGCGGCGACCTGGCCGGCCAGGGAGTTCCACGCCAGGTCGACGGCGGCGCGCAGCCGGTGGGCGGGGGCGAGCCCGCGGAACAGCGGGCCGTCGGAGGCGAGCACCGCCTCGGCGGTGAACACCGCCCACTCGGCGTCGTCGGAGGGGCCGAGGCGGAGCGGCTCGGGGGGCTGGTTGAGGGCGATGGGGACGGGGAGGGTGGTGGTCGCGTTCTGCTCGGCGAAGGTGTCGAGCTCGCGGGTGAGCCGGCGGGTCCACTCGGGCATCCGCGCGGCCCGGTGCCGGGCGGCGGGCCAGCCCGCGGCGTCCCCGGCGGAGATCCCGAGCAGCAGTCCCTCGACGCGCGCGGCGAACCCGGGGTCCGGCGACCGCTGCCCGCCCGGCACGGCCACCCGGAATCCCGCCCCGAGATACCCGTACGCGGGCCCGGCCCCTTCCTGCACGCCCTCCCACGCCCCGACGCCCCCCTCCCCGGGAGCCCGGTACGCCGCCACGTACCCGCCGGAGACGACACCCCCGACCCCACCGCCCAGCCCGATGTACCCGCCGACCGCGGCCCGAGAACGACCGTCCCCGCCCGCTCGACCACCCGCCTCCCCGTCTCGGTACGCGTCGAGCACGGCCTGCGAGTCCGCGCCCCCGGGCGGCCGGGCGCTCGTGTCCCCGTACGCGCCCGGTTCAGCCTCCACGTCCCCGTACGCGCCGAGTCCCGCCTGCGCGTCTCCGCCCGCTCGGCCACCCGCGTCCCCGTACGCGCCGAGTCCCGCTTCCGCGTCCCCGTCCGCTCGGCCACCCGCCTCCCCGTCCCGGTACGCGTCGGGCACCGCCTCCGCGTCCCCGCCCTCGTACGGCAGGGCGCTCGCGCCGGCGACGCCGCCCACGTGTCCCGTCCGTCCCGTGTCCGCGGCCGGGGCGCTCCCGCCGGGTGCGTCCGTCGTCGTCTCCGTCGTGTTCCTGGGGTCCGTGGTGGTCATGCGGCCTCCTCCTCGTCGGGGGTCAGCAGGTCGGCGATGTCCAGGACGTGGTAGCCGCGCATGGAGGGGAGGCAGCTGCCGGTGACCGGGGCGATGGCGGTGGCCCACTCCTCGGGGATCGCCGAGACGCCGCGGCTCGCGCCCGCCAGGGCGCCGGCCACCGCGGCCGTCGTGTCCGCGTCGCGGCCCATGTTGACCGCGGTCAGGACCGCCGTGCGGAAGTCACCGCGGGCCGCCGCGTACGCGCCGAACGCGAGGGCGACCGCCTCCGGCGCCAGGTCCGTCCACGGGTAGCCGCCGATCACCACCGCCGAGCGGACCGTCCGTTCGCGGATCAGCGGGTCCGGCTGCAGCCGCTGCGCCGCGACCACCGCGCGCCGCATCGAGCGCGCCGTCCACGAGTCCATCGGCACCACCGACAGCGCCGCCGCGATGACCGACGTCACCGACGCCCCCGCCATCGCCGCCGCGACGCCCGCCGCCACCGCCTGGCCGCCGTAGATGCCCTCGCCGTCGTGGCTGACCGTGCCGTCGATGGCGACGAGCCGCGCGGCCTCGGCCGGCCGGCCCGCCGCGAACACCCCGAACGGGGCCGCCCGCATGGCCAGTCCGTCGCTCCACGCGTGCCGGTGCTGCGCCGAGATGGGGGCCGCCAGGCCCCGGCGGAGGTTCTCCAGCGTGCCGCGTTCGCTGAAGCCCGCTCCGCGGAACGGGCCTTCGTCGAGGTCCGCGATCCAGTGGTGCCAGGCCCGTTCGACGTGCGAGACCGTCAGCGCCGAGCCGTGCCGGGCCAGCAGCAGCCCCGAGAAGATCGCGTACTCCGTGTCGTCCGTCCCCGCCGGACTGTCCGTCACGAAGCCCTCGATCCGCCCCCATCGGCGGCGGATCTCCGAGGGCCGCAGGTTCTCGGCCGGCGCCCCGAGCGCGTCCCCGACCGCGAGACCGAGCAGCGCGCCCCGGGCGCGCTCCCGCAGATCGCATGCCGTCGTCACCATGTCGCCCGCCTTTCCCTCGCCGCTTCGCTCGATCCCTGCCACGCCCGCGCCCGCAGTTGTCCGGAGAAACGTCTCTGTCACCCGGGTGACACCCCGTCCGAACGGGTCAGGTGGGCCTTACTAAGTACGGCCTGCCTTGCTGGCGGACCCCTTACATCGGGCGTATTTTCGAGGAGTCGAGGGGCGGCGGGTGTGCCAACCCGCCGCAAGCACAGGGGAGAAGCATGTCCATCATCGAGACCGAGGCGACGCTCCACGAGGCGCACCGCGACAACCACACCCACCGCGACGTCAACGGCGGCTGGTTGCGCCCGGCCGTCTTCGGCGCGATGGACGGGCTCGTGTCCAACCTCGCCCTGATGACCGGCGTCGCCGGCGGCGCGGTCTCGTCCCAGACCATCGTGATCACCGGACTCGCCGGACTCGCCGCCGGCGCCTTTTCCATGGCCGCCGGCGAGTACACCTCCGTCGCCTCCCAGCGTGAGCTGGTCCAGGCCGAACTGGACGTCGAGCGGCGGCAGTTGCGCAAGCACCCGGTGGACGAGATGGAAGAGCTCGCCGCACTGTACGTGTCCCGCGGCGTCGAGCCCGCGCTCGCCCGCGAGGTCGCCATGCAGCTCTCCCGCGACCCCGAGCAGGCGCTGGAGATCCACGCCCGCGAGGAGCTCGGCATCGACCCCGACGACCTGCCGTCGCCGGTGGTCGCCGCGGTCTCGTCGTTCGGCGCCTTCGCGCTGGGCGCGCTGCTGCCCGTCCTGCCGTACCTGCTCGGCGCCACGTCCCTGTGGCCGGCCGTGCTGCTGGCGCTCGTCGGCCTCTTCGGCTGCGGCGCGCTCGTCGCCCGGGTCACGGCGCGCAGCTGGTGGTACAGCGGTCTGCGCCAGCTGCTGCTCGGCGGCGCCGCGGCGGCCGTCACGTACGGCCTCGGCATGGCCTTCGGCGCGGCGCTGTAGCGCCTGTATCCACCCGCGGGACCGCCCCGGTCTCGCCTCCGCCCCCGCACACATCCCGCATGTCCGGAAATCCCCCACCCCGCGGTGGGGGATTTCCGCAGGTCAGGCCGCTGTGACAAATCTCCCTGGGCAGTTTCGGCCACTCGGTGGGACACTATGCAGAGCGCCACATAGCTAGCCACTAGCCGTTACCCGGCAGTTTCGAAATCATGTCCGCCGGGCATGAGCCAGAGGCGCCGCGGGCAACGAAGCCCGCATCGTGCGACGGGTCGCCGATGACCCCCACAAACCCCTTGCCGCAGCCCTGCGGTGTCCGCATGTTGGAACGAGCTATCCGCTTCGCGAGAAGCCAGCCATCATGTAACCTGCACGAAATTTCGCGGAGGGCCAACGTCGTCCCTCGGCAAGCACATGCCACGACGACGACGGGAGAGCCGATGCGTTCCGACGCCTGGTCGCCCATGGACGGTCGCCCCGCCCCGCAGGGGATGTACGACCCCCGTAACGAACACGACGCCTGCGGTGTCGGGTTCGTGGCCACCCTCACCGGTGTAGCCAGCCATGAGCTGGTCGAGCAGGCGCTGACCGTTCTGCGCAATCTTGAGCACCGTGGCGCCACCGGTTCGGAGCCCGACTCCGGGGACGGCGCCGGAATCCTGCTCCAGGTCCCGGACGCGTTCCTGCGCGAGGTCGCCGGATTCGAGCTCCCCGAGGCCGGCGCGTACGCGGTCGGCATCGCCTTCCTGCCCGCCGACGGCTCCGCACAGGCCGTCGCGCAGATCGAGGCGATCGCCGCCGAGGAGGGCCTGACCGTCCTCGGCTGGCGCGAGGTCCCCGTCGCCCCCGAGCTGCTCGGCGCCTCCGCCCGCTCCACGATGCCGGTCTTCAGCCAGCTCTTCGTGGGCGACGGGGAGAGCACGGGCATCGCCCTGGACCGCAAGGCGTTCGTGCTGCGCAAGCGCGCCGAGCGCGAGGCCGGCACGTACTTCCCGTCGCTCTCCGCCCGCACCATCGTCTACAAGGGCATGCTGACCACCGGCCAGCTGGAGCCCTTCTTCCCGGACCTGTCGGACCGCCGCTGCGCCACCGCCGTGGCCCTGGTCCACTCCCGGTTCTCCACCAACACCTTCCCGAGCTGGCCGCTCGCCCACCCGTACCGCTTCGTCGCGCACAACGGCGAGATCAACACGGTCAAGGGCAACCGCAACTGGATGCGCGCCCGCGAGTCCCAGCTCGCCTCCGACCTGTTCGGCACCGGCAAGGACCTGGAGCGGATCTTCCCGGTCTGCACCCCCGACGCCTCCGACTCCGCCTCCTTCGACGAGGTCCTGGAGCTGCTGCACCTCGGTGGCCGCTCGCTGCCGCACAGCGTCCTGATGATGGTCCCCGAGGCGTGGGAGAACCACGACTCCATGGACCCGGCCCGGCGCGCCTTCTACCAGTACCACTCCACGATGATGGAGCCCTGGGACGGCCCGGCCTGCGTCACGTTCACCGACGGCGTCCAGGTCGGCGCGGTCCTCGACCGCAACGGTCTGCGCCCCGGCCGCTACTGGGTCACCGACGAGGGCCTCGTCGTGCTCTCCTCCGAGGTCGGCGTCCTCGACATCGACCCCGCGAAGGTCGTCCGCAAGGGCCGCCTGCAGCCCGGCAAGATGTTCCTCGTCGACACGGCCGAGCACCGGATCATCGAGGACGACGAGATCAAGGCCGGCCTCGCCGCCGAGCAGCCGTACGCGGAGTGGCTCGACACCGGCGAGATCGAGCTCTCCGACCTGCCCGAGCGCGAGCACATCGTGCACACCCACGCCTCGGTCACCCGCCGCCAGCAGACCTTCGGCTACACCGAGGAAGAGCTCCGCGTCATCCTCGCCCCGATGGCCCGCACCGGCATGGAGCCGATCGGCTCCATGGGCACGGACTCGCCGATCGCGGCCCTGTCCGACCGCCCGCGGCTGCTGTTCGACTACTTCACCCAGCTGTTCGCGCAGGTCACCAACCCGCCGCTGGACGCCATCCGCGAGGAGCTGGTCACCTCGCTGCGCTCCTCGCTCGGTCCCCAGGGCAACCTGCTCGACCCCACCGCGGCCTCCTGCCGCTCGGTCACCCTGCCCTTCCCGGTGATCGACAACGACGAGCTGGCCAAGCTCATCCACATCAACGCCGACGGCGACATGCCCGGCATGAAGGCCGTGACCCTGTCCGGCCTGTACCGGGTCTCCGGCGGCGGCGAGGCCCTCGCCGCCCGCATCGAGGAGATCTGCGCCGAGACCGACGCCGCCCTCGAGGACGGCGCCCGCCTCATCGTGCTGTCCGACCGGCACTCCGACGCCGAGCACGCGCCGATCCCGTCGCTGCTGCTCACCGCGGCCGTCCACCACCACCTCATCCGCACCAAGCAGCGCACCAAGGTGGGTCTGCTGGTCGAGGCCGGCGACGTCCGCGAGGTCCACCACGTGGCCCTGCTGATCGGCTTCGGCGCCGCCGCGGTCAACCCGTACCTGGCCATGGAGTCCGTCGAGGACCTGGTCCGGGCCGGCACCTTCATCACGGACACGGAGGCCGAGCAGGCCATCCGCAACCTGATCTACGCCCTCGGCAAGGGTGTCCTGAAGGTCATGTCCAAGATGGGCATCTCGACCGTCGCCTCCTACCGCGGCGCCCAGGTCTTCGAGGCCGTCGGCCTCGAGGCCGCCTTCGTCGAGAAGTACTTCGACGGCACCGCCAGCAAGATCGGCGGCGCCGGCCTCGACATCGTCGCCCAGGAGGTCGCCGCCCGCCACGCCAAGGCGTACCCCGCCTCCGGCATCGCCTCGGCGCACCGCGCCCTGGAGATCGGCGGCGAGTACCAGTGGCGCCGCGAGGGCGAGCCGCACCTGTTCGACCCGGAGACCGTCTTCCGCCTGCAGCACGCCACGCGCAACAAGCGGTACGACGTCTTCAAGCAGTACACCTCGCGCGTCGACGAGCAGTCCGAGCGCCTGATGACGCTCCGTGGCCTGTTCGGCTTCCATTCGGACCGCCCGTCGATCTCCGTCGACGAGGTCGAGCCGGTCTCCGAGATCGTCAAGCGCTTCTCCACCGGCGCCATGTCGTACGGCTCCATCTCCCGCGAGGCCCACGAGACCCTCGCCATCGCCATGAACCAGCTGGGCGGCAAGTCCAACACCGGTGAGGGCGGCGAGGACCCGGAGCGCCTGTACGACCCGGCGCGCCGCTCCTCGATCAAGCAGGTCGCCTCCGGCCGCTTCGGCGTGACGTCCGAGTACCTGGTCAACGCGGACGACATCCAGATCAAGATGGCCCAGGGCGCCAAGCCCGGCGAGGGCGGCCAGCTGCCCGGCCACAAGGTCTACCCGTGGGTCGCCAAGACGCGTCACTCGACGCCCGGCGTCGGCCTGATCTCCCCGCCGCCGCACCACGACATCTACTCCATCGAGGACCTGGCTCAGCTGATCCACGACCTCAAGAACGCCAACCCGGTCGCCCGCATCCACGTGAAGCTGGTCTCCGAGGTCGGCGTCGGCACGGTCGCGGCCGGCGTGTCCAAGGCCCACGCGGACGTCGTGCTCATCTCCGGCCACGACGGCGGTACGGGTGCCTCGCCGCTCACCTCGCTGAAGCACGCGGGCGGCCCCTGGGAGCTCGGCCTCGCCGAGACCCAGCAGACGCTGCTGCTCAACGGCCTGCGCGACCGCATCGTCGTCCAGACCGACGGCCAGCTGAAGACCGGCCGTGACGTCGTCATCGCCGCGCTGCTCGGCGCCGAGGAGTTCGGTTTCGCGACCGCGCCGCTCGTCGTCTCCGGCTGCGTCATGATGCGCGTCTGCCACCTGGACACCTGCCCGGTCGGCATCGCCACCCAGAACCCGGTGCTGCGCGACCGGTTCTCCGGCAAGGCCGAGTTCGTCGTCAACTTCTTCGAGTTCATCGCCGAGGAGGTCCGCGAGCTCCTCGCCGAACTGGGCTTCCGCTCGATCGAGGAGGCCGTCGGCCACGCCGAGCTGCTCGACACGAGCCGCGCCGTGGACCACTGGAAGGCGCAGGGCCTGGACCTGGAGCCGCTGTTCCACGTCCCCGCGCTGCCCGACGGCGCCGTGCGCCACCAGCTGATCGAGCAGGACCACGGTCTGGAGAAGGCCCTCGACAACGAGCTGATCGAGCTCGCCGCCGAGGCCCTGGGCGCGGCCTCCGCCGAGGACGCCCAGCCGGTCCGTGCCCAGGTCCAGATCCGCAACATCAACCGGACCGTCGGCACCATGCTCGGCCACCAGGTGACGAAGAAGTTCGGCGGCGCGGGCCTGCCCGCCGACACCATCGACATCACGTTCACCGGCTCCGCCGGCCAGTCGTTCGGCGCCTTCCTGCCGGCCGGTGTCACGCTCCGCCTGGAGGGCGACGCCAACGACTACGTCGGCAAGGGCCTCTCCGGCGGCCGTGTGATCGTCCGCCCGGACCGCGGCGCCGACCACCTGGCCGAGTACTCCACCATCGCGGGCAACACCATCGCGTACGGCGCGACCGGCGGCGAGCTGTTCCTGCGCGGCCGCACCGGCGAGCGCTTCTGCGTCCGCAACTCCGGTGCCCTGGTCGTCTCGGAGGGCGTGGGCGACCACGGCTGCGAGTACATGACCGGCGGTACGGCGGTCGTCCTCGGCGAGACCGGGCGCAACTTCGCGGCCGGTATGTCGGGCGGTGTCGCCTACGTGATCGACCTCGACCGGGACAACGTCAACTCCGGCAACCTGGGAGCGGTCGAGGCCCCGTCGGACTCCGACAAGGCGTGGCTGCACGACGTCGTGCGCCGCCACCAGGAGGAGACCGGCTCGACCGTCGCCGAGAAGCTGCTCGCCGACTGGGACACGGCCGCGGACCGCTTCAGCAAGATCATCCCGACCACGTACAAGGCAGTGCTCGCCGCCAAGGACGCCGCTGAGCTCGCCGGCCTCTCCGAGCAGGAGACCACCGAGAAGATGATGGAGGCGGCGACCAATGGCTGACCCCAAGGGCTTCCTGACCACCGGGCGCGAGGTCGCCGAGACCCGCCCCGTGGGCGAGCGCGTCAAGGACTGGAACGAGGTCTACGTCCCCGGCTCCCTGCTGCCGATCATCAGCAAGCAGGCCGGCCGCTGCATGGACTGCGGCATCCCGTTCTGCCACAACGGCTGCCCGCTCGGGAACCTGATCCCGGAGTGGAACGACTACGCCTACCGCGAGGACTGGTCGGCGGCGTCGGAGCGGCTGCACGCCACGAACAACTTCCCGGAGTTCACCGGCCGTCTGTGCCCGGCTCCGTGCGAGTCGGCGTGCGTGCTCGGCATCAACCAGCCGGCCGTCACCATCAAGAACGTCGAAGTCTCCATCATCGACAAGGCGTGGGACGCGAACGACGTCAAGCCGCAGGCGCCCGACCGCCTCTCCGGCAAGACCGCCGCGGTCATCGGCTCGGGCCCGGCGGGCCTGGCCGCCGCCCAGCAGCTGACCCGGGCCGGCCACACCGTGGTCGTGTACGAGCGCGCCGACCGCATCGGCGGCCTGCTGCGCTACGGCATCCCCGAGTTCAAGATGGAGAAGCGGCACATCAACCGCCGCATCGAGCAGATGCGCGCGGAGGGCACCAAGTTCCGCACCGGCATCGAGATCGGCCGCGACCTGACGGCGACGGACCTGCGCAAGCGGTTCGACGCGGTGGTCATCGCCGCCGGCGCCACCACCGCCCGCGACCTGCCCGTGCCGGGCCGCGAGTTCAAGGGCATCCACCAGGCGATGGAGTACCTGCCGCTCGCCAACAAGGTCGTCGAGGGCGACTTCGTGACCTCGCCGATCACGGCCGAGGGCAAGCACGTCGTGGTCATCGGCGGCGGCGACACCGGCGCGGACTGCGTCGGCACCGCCCACCGCCAGGGCGCGGCCTCGGTCACGCAGCTGGAGATCATGCCGCGGCCGGGCGAGGAGCGGAACGCGGGCCAGCCGTGGCCGACGTTCCCCATGCTGTACAAGGTCACCTCGGCGCACGAGGAGGGCGGCGAGCGGGTCTACTCCGTCTCCACCACCCACTTCGAGGGCGACGAGGAGGGCAACGTCCAGTTCCTGCACCTGGTCGAGGTCGAGTTCGTCGACGGCAAGCTGACCCAGAAGCCGGGCACGGAGCGCAAGATCCCCGCGCAGCTCGTCACCCTGGCGATGGGCTTCACGGGCACGGACGTCGAGAACGGTCTGGTCGGCCAGTTTGGTCTGGACCTCGACGCACGCGGTAACATCGCCCGCGACGCGGACTTCGCCACCAACGTCGATGGCGTCTTCGTCGCCGGTGACGCCGGTCGCGGCCAGTCCCTGATCGTCTGGGCGATCGCCGAGGGCCGCTCGGCGGCCCGCGGAGTCGACCGGTACCTGACGGGCACCAGCTCCCTCCCGGCCCCGATCCGCCCGACGGACCGCTCCCTGGTGGTCTGACGCCGGACGGCCCCCGGGGCCGTCCCCCTGAATGTCCCGTACAACGACGTACGGAACTGCACGGCGCTCGCCCTGTCCCCGACCGGACACTGGGCGGGCGCCGTGGTTTCTTGTGCTGCGCGACGGGGGCGCGCTTACTGCATCGCCATCCGGTGGGGGTGCGTCGGGTCGGCGGGGCAGACGAAGGCGCGGTACTCGCCGTCGCGGCCGACCTTGATTCCGGTGGACGGCGCGACGAGCGGATACGGCCCCCAGCTGCCTCCGGAGTCGTACGAGTCGATGGTCAGCAGCACCCGCATCTCCGTTCCGCAGGTGTCGCAGTACACCCGGATCAGATCCGTCTTGTGCCACGAGTCCCAGCCGCCGATCTTCCAGCCGGGGGCCATGGACAGGTCGTACTGGTACCAGGGCGCCGCATCGCCGAGCCGCGCCTGGTACGCGTCCTCCCAGCTCTCGATCCGCCCGGCGAGTTCCTCCGGGAGATAGTCAGGGAAGGGGTACTCGACGACCTGCTCGGGGTGCAGCGCACAGGGGTCGGGCAGGTACCCGCCCTCGACGACCGCCGGCTCGGGCTGGACGGCGAGCGGCTCGGTCACGTCCGCGGCCCGCCGCCAGAACAGCCGGGTGTGCGGGCCGAAGTGGCTGAAGGGTCCGTCCTCGTGCTCGTAGAACGGGCACCACAGCACCTGCAGCAGGTCCGCGCCGGGCGGGGCGAACGGGGCGAGGTCCGGCACGTCGCGCGTGAAGAACTGGGCGAGGGCGAGCAGCGGCACCGGGCCGCCGTCGTGACGGTCGGGCCGGTGCCAGGGCTCGGCGGACAGCGTGTCGATCTCGGCCCGCTCCTCCGGGGTGTACGCGAGCCCGCCGTCCGCTGTGCGCGGCCGGTCGTACACCTCCCGCAGGAGGCGGCGGTAGCGCCGCTCGCGCCCGGGCGCGATGCCCGGCGTCCCTGCCGCGTGCTCCTCGCACACGGGCCACGCCTCGTCCGCCGGCCAGAGCACCGGTCCGCCCACCGAACTGTCGGCCCGGCCGGGCGTGCCCGCGCGCGGGTGCAGGCGCGCCGCGGTGCGGGCCCAGGCCTTCAGCTCGGGGAACGGGACGGTGATGTCGAGCGGACGGTACGGGGTGCGGATGGTCACCCGGTGAGGGTAGACAGCCAGGCCGCGGCCCCGTCCAGTGCTTTGTCCGCCTCCGGCAGGATGCCGCGGGCGCCGAGGAAGCCGTGGAACATGCCGGTGTGGAGGCGGACTTCCGCGGTGACCCCGGCGGCCGACAGCCGGCGCGCGTAGGCGAGGCCCTCGTCGCGCAGCGGGTCGCAGTCGGCCAGGACGACCAGGGCCGGAGGGAGTCCGGTGAGGTCGGCGGCGAGGCCGGGGGAGGCGGCGACCGGGTCGCCGTGCGGGCCCAGGTACTGCTCCCAGTACCAGCGCATGTGGGCGGCGGTGTGGAAGAAGCCCTCCGCGTACGCCTCCGCCGACACCCCGTCGAGCCGGTGGTCGAGCACCGGGTAGAACAGCAACTGCCCGGCGAGGGCGGGCCCGTCGCCGTCCCGTGCGCGGAGCGCCACGGCCGCGGCGAGGTTGCCGCCGCTGGAGTCCCCGGCGACGACGAGCACCCGCCCCGGGTACGCGCCGGCGGCCCAGGTCAGGACGGTGTGCACGTCGTCCTCGGCCGCCGGGAACCGGTGCTCCGGCGCACGCCGGTAGTCGACGGACACGACGGTCGCGCCGCTCCGTTCGACCAGCGCGCGGCAGAGCCCGTCGTGCGTGTCCAGGTCGCACAGCACCCAGCCGCCGCCGTGGGCGAGGACGACGACGGGCGGCGAGGCGGCGCCCGGGCCGGGACACCGGCCGTCGTGCGCGGTGGCGCCGGGGAGGGGACGGCCGACGTGCGCGACGGGGTCGAGAGGAGGGCCGCCGTCCGCGCGGCCGGGCGTGCGTGTCGGTTCCCCTCGGGGGCGGCCGGCGCGCCTGCTGCCGTCCGGCGACGGCCCGCGGTCCGGCGTTGGCGCGGCGTCCGTGCGGGCCTCGCTCGTCGACGCGCTCGCTGTGCGGCCCGGCTCGTCCGCCGTGCCCGGACCGCCGCCGTGACCGCGTCCGCCGGCTGTCGTCGTGTACACCCGCACGCGTACCCCCGCCGCCACCCCGTCCCGCGCCGTCACCGACGACGGCGCCGGTGGGCGGACGCCCGCGCGGGCCGCCGCCCGCAGGGCCTCCGGGTCGCCCGGCGGGGGGAACGCGGCGCTCATCGCGTCGCAGAGCGCGCGGGCCTTCGGGGTCAGGGGGTCCGTCATCCGGTCGTCAGCCCCCCGTCCACCGTGAACTCCGTGCCCGTGACGTACGACGACGCGTCCGAGACGAGGAAGGCGATCAGTTCGCCGACCTCCTGCGGGTGGCCCATGCGGCCCAGGGGTACGTGCGACCAGTCGCGGCCCGCCACCGCCGCCGTCATCGGGGTGTCGATCGCCCCGGGGTGGACCGAGTTGACGCGGATGCCGTACGCCGCGAGGTCCAGGGCCGACGACCGCGTCAGGCCGCGGAGGCCGAACTTCGAGGAGCCGTACGCCGCGTGCCCGGGGATGCCGATCAGTCCGGCGGTCGACGAGACGTTCACGATCGAGCCGCCGCCCGCCTCCCGCAGTGCCGGCACCACCGCCCGCATGCCCAGGAAGGGGCCCAGCAGGTTGACCCGGAGCAGGAGTGCGAAGCTCTCCTCCGTCTCCTCCTGCACCGGCGCCGTGCGCCACAGCGCCGCGTTGTTCACCAGGGCGTCCAGCCGGCCGTACGTCTCCGTCGCCGTCGACGCGACCCGCGTCCAGTCCTCCGCCGACGTCACGTCGTGCCGGACGAACACCGCCGCCCCGCCCAGCTCCGCCGCGACCGCCCGGCCCTCCTCCTCGCGCACGTCCGTCAGGACGACCCGCGCGCCCGCCGCCGTCAGCAGCGCGGCCTCCGCCGCGCCCTGGCCGCGGGCCGCGCCCGTCACGATCACGACCTTGCCGTCGAGGGTCTTCACGCCGGCGTCCCTTCCAGCGCGCGGAAGTGCGGGATGACCGTCTCGCCCCACTGCCGGATCGTCTCCATGCAGACCTCCTGCGGCACCGTGCCCATCTGGATCAGGCACATCACCTCGTCCACGCCGATCTGCCGCAGCCGTTCCACGTAGTCGATCGCGGTCGCCGCGTCGCCGTACGCGTGCTCCGCGTTGAACGTGCCGGTGTCCACCGGCCGCGCCGGGATGTTCGCCTCGTGCAGCCGGGCCACCAGCTCCTCGCGGCCCCGGGCCAGCGCCGCCACATGCTCCTCGGCGCCCGCGTCGTCCGCGTAGCCCGTCGGCGCGGGCGCGTTGCCGTACCAGTGTGCGATCGACTCGGCGAAGAACCGCTGCCCGCGCGTGCCGATCCGCAGCGCGGCCGCCGCGTCGTCCAGCACGACCGTCGGGCAGAGCGCCGAGAAGTGGTCGTTGACCTCCGTCGACACCAGCCGGTCCGTGCCCCGGCCGGCGATCGCCTCGTCGTACACCTTGCGCATCGCGCGCACGTCGTCGGCCCCGGCGAAGCCCATCACCAGCGCGCCGATGCCGAGTTCGGCGGCCAGCTTGAGCGTGTCGTGCTTCGAGCACGCCATGAACAGGGGAGGGTGCGGGCCCTGGACGGGCCGCGGCAGGATCGCGCCCGGACCGATGTCGAGCGACCCGTGCCACTCGAACTCCTCCGCGCGCCAGGCGGCGGAGAAGATCCGCAGCGCCTCCTCCATCTGCGGATACGTGTCCTCGGGGTCCACCCCGTACATCCGCATCTCCTGCTTGGTGGCGCCCCGTCCCGCGCCGATGTCGACGCGCCCGCCGGACAGCACGTCCAGCATCGCGGCCCGCTCGGCGACCCGGACCGGGTGCTGGTAGCCGAACGGCATGGTGACCACGCCGTGGCCGATGCGGATCCTCTCCGTCCGGGCGGCGACCCAGGTCAGGAAGATCTCGGAGGCGCTCATGTGCGCGTACTGGGTGAGGGAGTGGTGCTCGACCGCCCAGATCCGGTCGAAGCCCATCTCCTCGGCGAACACGGCCTGTTCGACGCAGTCGTGGATGACCTGGCGTTCGCGTTCGGGGGTGGGGTCGACGAGCTGGGCCTCGAAGATCATGGAGAACTTCATGGGACTCCTCTATTTCGAATAGGAATACTTCTAGCAGGCATAGGTGGGGGGTGGAAGGGGTGCGTAGACTTCGCCGGGTGATGGAGAAGAAGACCGCCGGGGGCGAAGAGGGGCAGGAGATCCCCGCGCTGCCCGCGACGAGCTGGGCCGTGCTCGGACTGCTCTCCTACGGCGAGGAGCTGTCCGGCTACGACCTGAAGAAGTGGTCCGACTGGTCGCTGCGCTTCTTCTACTGGAGCCCGTCGTTCAGCCAGATCTACGGCGAGCTGAAGCGCCTGGAGGCGGCCGGATTCGCGGCCTCCCGGATGGTCGCCCAGGAGACCGGCACCCGCGACAAGCGCGTCTACCGGATCACCGACGAGGGCATGGCGGCCGTACGCACCTGGGCCCGCACCGCGCCCGTCGACCCGCCGGTGCTCAAGCACGGGCCGATGCTGCGGCTGTGGCTCGGGCATCTCCTGGAGCCCGAGCAGATGCGCGAAGTCCTCGGCAAGCACCGGGAGTTCGCGGAGTCGATGCGGGTGCGCGCGGCGGCGGACGTGGCCGGCGCGGCGACCGAGGAGGCGTGGAAGTACCCCATGCTCACCCTCAAGTGGGCCGAGCGGTACTACGCCTCCGAGCGCGACCTCGCCGACGCCATGCTGGCCGACATCGAGGAGCTGGAGCGCGGCAACCGCCCGTAGGAGCGGCGGAAGTAGAGCAGCGGGGCGGCGCCGTCGCGGTGCGCGGTCAGTGAGGTGACCCGGCCGAGGGCGATGGCGTGGTCGCCGCCGTCCAGGACGTCCGCGAGCTCGCAGGCGATGCTCGCGAGCGCGCCGTCGAGCAGCGGCGCGCCGTTCGGGCCGGGACTCCAGCGCACCCCGGCGAACTTGTCGCCGCCGGTCACCGCGAACCGGCGGCACAGCTCCTCCTGGTCGTCGGCCAGCACGTTCACCGCGAACCGCCCGGCGGCGCGGATCACCGGCCAGGTGGCCGAGGTGTGCGCCGGGCAGAAGCAGACCAGGGGCGGGTCGAGCGAGACGGACGAGAACGACTGCACCGCCATGCCGGCCGGGCGGCCGTCCGGCGCGAGCGCGGTGACGACGGCGACTCCGGTGCAGAACCCGGAGAGCGCGGACCTGATGTCGGGCAGGGGTGTGGTGCTGGACGGGACGGTGGCGCCGGGCAGGGGCGGGGTGCCGGGCAGGGGTGTGGTGGGCATCGGCAGCCTCTCGGGAATATTCCTACTAGGTATATGCCTAACCGAAACACGTGTGATTGGATACCGGCCACGCTCATACGTCAAGTAGGGAGGGTGTCTCCTTGCAAGGCCGTATCTCCGCCCAACCACCCATCGTTCAGGCCGAGTTGCCTGCCACGATCGCGGCGCTGCCCGGCTGGGCCGCCGCCGTCCACGCCGGCCGCGAAGCCCTCGCCGACGGCGAGGAACGCTGGACCTTCGACCGGCTGCACCACGAGATCGCCGCCGCCGCACGGGCCGCGCTCGCACACGGCGTCGCGGCCGGCGACCGGGTCGCGATCTGGGCCCCCAACAGCCGCCACTGGATCACCGCCGCCCTCGGCGCGGTCGGCGTCGGCGCCGTCCTGGTCCCCGTCAACACCCGCTACAAGCCCGCCGAGGCCGCCGACATCATTCGCCGCAGCGGAGCCACCCTGCTCCTCACCGAGCACGACTTCCTCGGCACCGACTACGCCGCCGCCCTCCACGGCTCCGGCGAGGACCTCGGCGCCCTGCGCGCCACCGTCCCGCTGCACGGCCCCGGCTGGGCCGCGTACCTCGCCGCCGGCGCGACCGTGCCCGACGCCGAACGGGCCGCCCGCGCCGCCGCCGTACGCCCCGACGACCTCTGCGACGTGCTCTACACCTCCGGCACCACCGGCCGCTCCAAGGGCGTGATGAGCACCCACGCCCAGACCCTCCGCCTGTACGCCGACTGGGCCCGCCTCGTCACCCTGCGCCCCGGCGACCGGTACCTCCTCGTCAACCCGTTCTTCCACACCTTCGGCTACAAGGCCGGGGTGCTGGCCTGCCTGCTCACCGGCGTAGCCATGCTCCCCGAGCCGGTGTACGACGCCGACCGCATCCTGCGGCGCATGGCCGCCGAGCGCGTCACCTGCCTGATGGGCCCGCCGACCGTCTTCCACGGCCTGATCCACCACCCGCGGCGTGCCGACCACGACCTGTCCGCGCTGCGGCTCGCCGGCACCGGCGCGGCGTCGGTGCCCACCGCGCTCGTCGAGGAGATCCGCGAGGTGCTCGGCGCGCCCGACGTGTTCACCGCGTACGGGCTCACCGAGTCCGGCGGCGTCGTCTCCGTCTGCCCGACCGACGCCGACGCGCACACCGTCGCCCACACCGTCGGCCTGCCGCTGCCCGGCACCGAGGTCCGGATCGCCTCCCCGGCCGGCGAGGCGCAGCCGCCCGGCGCGCCGGGCGAGGTCCAGGTCCGCGGCTACCACGTGATGCGCGGCTACCTCGACGACCCGGCCGCCACCGCCGAGGCGACCACGGCCGACGGATGGCTGCGCACCGGCGACATCGGCGTCCTCGACGCGCGCGGCCACCTCGCCATCACCGACCGGCTCAAGGACATGTACGTCGTCGGCGGCTTCAACGCGTACCCGGCCGAGATCGAGAACGTGCTGCTGCAGCACGAGGCCGTCACCGACGCGGCCGTCGTCGGCGCGCCCGACGAACGCCTCGGCGAGGTCGGCGTCGCCTTCGTCGTCACCGCGCGCGAGGTGGACGCGGCCGAACTGACCGCCTGGAGCCGGGAACGGCTCGCCAACTTCAAGGTGCCGCGCCGCTTCGTACCGGTGCCCGTGCTGCCGCGCAACGCCGGTGGCAAGCTGCTCAAGGGCGAGCTGCGGCGCGCCGCGAGGGGAGAGTCATGAGGGACACGCCGGAGCAGTCCGAACTGCGGGCGTCGGTACGGTCGTTGCTGGCCCGCCACGAAGGTCACGCCGCCTGGCGCCCGCTCACGGAGCAGATCGGCGCGGCGGCCCTGGCGGTCCCGGAGGAGCAGGGCGGACTCGGCTGCGGGCTGCCGGAACAGGCCGTGGTGGCCGAGGAGTCGGGCCGTGCGCTGAGCCCGCTGCCGTACCTGGGCTCCGCGGTCCTCGCGGCCACGGCCCTCGCCGAGGCCGCCGCCCCCTTCCCGCCCGGCCTCGCCGCCGGCACCCGCGTCGCCGCGCTGGCCTGGGCGGAGGCGGGCGGCTGGGAGCCGGAGGCGATCACGACGACGGCGACCCGGGCGGCCTCCGGAGGCGAAGGCGGGCCCGACGCCGGCGGACGGGCCGCCGCTTCCGGGCCGGCCGGAGCCGGTGTCCGCGCGCCGGCCGCCGCCCCGCCCCGGGACGATGCGTCGGGCCGCACCCACGCAGCGGCCGCGGGCGGTCTCCCCGGCCCCGCCTGGTACCTCACCGGTGTGAAGGAGTACGTGCTCGCCGGCCCCGGCACCCCCGACCACCTGTACGCCTTCGCCCGCACCGGCTCCGGCGGGCGGCTCGGGCTGTTCGCGCTCGACGGGCCGGGCGTCGGGTGGGCCGCCGTGCCCGCGCTCGACCGGACCCGGCCGCTCGGCCGCGTCGTGCTCGACCGCGCGCACGCGCGGCTGCTCTGCGGCGACGGGGAGCGGGTGCTCGCGCGGGTCCGGGACGTCGGTGCCGTGGCGCTCGCCGCCGAGTGCGTGGGGGCGGCCGGGCGGGCGCTCGAGCTGACCGTCCGGTACGCCAAGGACCGCGTCCAGTTCGGCCGGCCCATCGGCGCGTTCCAGGCCGTGAAGCACCGGCTGGCCGATCTGCACGCCGAGGTCGAGGGGGCCCGCTCGCTCGCCCGGGCCGCCGCCCACGCCGACGGCACGCCCGCCTTCCCGCGGCTCGCCGCCGCCGCGAAGTCCGCGTGCACGGAGGCGTACCGGACGGTCGCCGCCGAGACCGTCCAGCTGCACGGAGGCATCGGCATCACCTGGGAGCACCCCGCTCACGACCACCTCAAACGCGCCCACGGCGCCGCCCTGCTGCTGGGCTCCCCGGAGGCCCACCGCGCCCGCCTCGCCACCCTGCTCGGGCTCAACGCCGCCTGAGCGGCGCGACCTTGGCGTACGCCCCGCCGCGTCCCGTACCCTCGGCAGCATCGCGACCGCCGTGTCGCCGTACGCCGAAACGGAGACCCGCACCCATGGCCCTGAGCCTGCGCAAGATCGAGGAGTCCGCCCCGGCCCTGGTCAGCCTCTACAAGACGGCCGGGGTCTCCGTCCAGAAGCACGGCCTGGAGGGCCAGCGCGTCGCCGTGTACCTGGTGGTCGACTACTCGGGCTCCATGAAGCCGTACTACAACGACGGCAGCGTGCAGGCGCTCGCGGACCGGGTCCTCGGGCTCTCCACGCACCTCGACGACGACGGCCGGGTGCCGGTGGTGTTCTTCTCCACCGACGTCGACGCCGAGACGGACATCGCGCTCGCCGACCACCAGGGCCGCATCGGCCGGATCGTGGCCGGCCTCGGCCACATGGGCAAGACCAGCTACCACCTCGCCATGGACGCGGTCATCGACCACTACCTCGACAGCGGCGCGACCGCCCCCGCGCTGGTCGTCTTCCAGACGGACGGCGGGCCGATCAACAAGCTCGCCGCGGAGAAGTACCTGTGCAAGGCGGCCAAGCTGCCGATCTTCTGGCAGTTCGTCGGCTTCGGCGACCCGCACAGCCGCCAGTTCGACTTCCTGCGCAAGCTGGACGAGCTCGACGTGCCCGGCCGGCGTCCCGTCGACAACGCCGGCTTCTTCCACGTCGGCCAGGACCCGCGCCGGGTGTCGGACGCGGAGCTGTACGAGCAGTTGGTCTCCGAGTTCCCGTCCTGGCTGCGGGCGGCGCGGGCGCAGGGCATCGTGCGGGACGGCGCCGTGGGCGTGGGCACGGGGTACTGATCCGGCCACCGCCCTCCTTATTGCGTGGCCCGCCGAGGCGACCCTCCGGGATAGTGGCGCGCATGGCTTCTCTCGTGCGACACGTGACGTTCGACTGTTCCGATGCCTACGCGCAGGCGGCCTTCTGGGCGCAGGTGCTGGAGGGCAGGGTCTCCGACGAGGACGCGCCGGGTGACCCGGAGGCGCTGGTGGAGGCGGACGGCATGGGCGTCCTGTTCGTCACCGTGCCCGAGGCGAAGTCGGTCAAGAACCGCGTCCACTTCGACCTCCAGCCGCAGGACCGCAGCCGCGACGAGGAGGTGGAGCGGCTGCTGAAGCTCGGCGCGACGCTGGTCGGCGACCACCGCCGGGCGGACGGCCTCGGCTGGGTGACGCTCGCCGACCCGGAGGGCAACGAGTTCTGCGTGGAGCGCAGCAAGGCGGAGCGCGCGGAGTAATCCGGCGTCCCGCGGAGTAATCCGGACGGAAGCTGTCGGGATTCTGCGGTTCGCTGGAGTCATGACGACGACCACCACCATGACCTGGCCGGAGTTCCAGCAGGCCGAGCCCGAGTTCGCCGCGACCGTGCGGGAGCGGTTCGGGAAGTACACGCACCACGTCCTCGCCACGCTCCGCAAGGACGGCTCGCCCCGGCTGAGCGGCCTGGAGGCGAAGTTCCCGCTGGACGAGCTGGTGCTGACGATGATGCCCGACTCCCGCAAGGCGCTGGACCTGCGGCGCGACCCGCGGTTCTCGCTGCTCGCCAACCCCGGGGAGGGCACGGCGATGGGCGGCGGCGACGTACGGGTCTCCGGGCGGGCGGTCGAGGTCACCGACCGGGCGACGCAGGAACGGTTCGCGGAGGCGCTGGGCGCGCCGCTGCCGTTCCACGTGTACCGGCTCGACCTGACGGAGGTCGTCCGTACGACCGTCGAGGACGACGAACTGGTCGTACGGACCTGGCGGCCGGGCCGCCCGGTCCGCACCCTCCGCCGTACCTGATCAGCCGCCGGTCTCCGCCGCGAGCACGGCCGCCCGGCACTGCGCGGGCGTGCCCCACGCGTCCCGCAGCGGACGGGCCTTGCGCAGCCAGAGCGAGAGGTCCAGCTCCTCCGTGTAGCCGATCGCGCCGTGCAGCTGGAGCGCGGCGCGGGCGGCGGCGTACGCGGCCTCGCCGGCCGTGACCTTGGCGGCCGCCACGTCCGACGCGCCGAGCGTGACCGCGGCCCCGTGCACCAGCGGCCGGGCGAACTCGAGCCCGATCAGCACATCGGCGAGCCGGTGCTTCACCGCCTGGAACGAGCCGACGGCCACTCCGAACTGCGTCCGCTGCGTCGTGTACGCGACGGTCCGCTCCAGCAACGCCCGCCCGACCCCCAGACACTGCGCGGCCGTGGCCAGCGCCGCCCACCGCCGCGCCCGCGCGACGGCGGCGGTGACGGCGGGCCCGGCCGCCAGTACCTCCCCGCCGGCCCCGGGCAACGCGAGCCGCCGCCCGGGATCGGCGGAGGCCCGTACGTCATGGACCCCGGCGGCGAGCACCAGCCGGTCGCCGTGTATTCCGAACACGAGGTCGGCGAGGTCGGCGTCCGCCGCGTACGGCCCGACCCCGCCCCCGTCCGTGTCCACCCACAGGGTCGCCACCGCCGCCCCCGACGCCAGGTCCGGCAGGAAGCGCTTCGCCGGCCCCTCGACGCCCGTCTCCGCCAGGCCCGTCAGCAGGGCCGCCGTCGCGACCGTCTCCGCCAGGGGCCCCGGGACGGCGTGGCGGCCCGCCTGCTCGAAGGCGACGACCGTCTCCACCGGCAGGGGGCCGACGCCGTCGTACGCCTCCGGCACCGCGAGCGCGAGGACGCCCGCCTCCGCGAGGCGCGTCCACAGGGCGCGCCACGGTGCCGGGTCGCCGGCCGAGCGGGCACGGATCAGCGACGGGGTGTCCGCGGCGGCGAGCATCGCGTCGAGCGAGCGCGCGAAGGCGTGCTGTTCGGCGGTGAGCAGGAATCCCATCAGCGGCGGCCCTTCGGCAGGCCGAGCAGACGCTCGGCGATGATGTCGCGCTGGATCTCGTTCGTCCCGGCGTAGATCGGGCCGGCGAGCGAGAAGACATGGCCCTCCGCCCACTCCCCGTCGGCGCGTTCGCCGTCCGCGCCCAGCAGGTCGAGCGCCGTCTCGTGCAGGGCGATGTCGTACTCGGACCAGAAGACCTTGTTGAGGCTGGACTCTGCCCCGATGGCCTGGCCGCCCGCGAACCGCGCCGCGCCGCCCGCCGTG
Organism: Streptomyces solicamelliae; assembly: GCF_045348655.1. NCBI lineage: Bacteria > Bacillati > Actinomycetota > Actinomycetes > Kitasatosporales > Streptomycetaceae > Streptomyces > Streptomyces solicamelliae. The sequence continues at coordinate 1,673,895 of NZ_CP160404.1, read as the reverse complement.
AACAGCTGGTACGCCCGCGCCCCGATCACCGCGTCCGCGACCCGGTCCCGCAGCGCCGTGTCGGCGGGGTCGGCCGTCTCGCGCCAGAGCCGTACGAGCCGGTCCGCGGCGGCCAGGAAGCGGCCGGGGGAGCGAAGCGTCAGGCCGCGCTCGTTGCCGGTGGTCGACATGGCGATCCGCCAGCCCTGCCCCGGCTCGCCGATGACGTCCTCGTCCGGGACGAAGACCCCGTCGAGGAAGAGCTCGGCGAACGCCGGCTTGCCGTCGAGCCGGCCGATCGGCCGGACCGTGACGCCGGGCGCGCGCAGGTCGAACATCAGGTACGTGAGGCCCTGGTGCGGCTTGGCCGCCTCCGGGTCGGTACGGAAGATCCCGAACGCCCGGTCCGCGAACGCCGCCCGCGACGACCAGGTCTTCTGCCCCGACAGCAGCCAGCCGCCGTCCGTCCGCACGGCCCGCGAGGTCAGCGACGCCAGGTCGGAACCGGCCTCCGGCTCGGACCACGCCTGCGCCCACACCACCTCGCCGGTCGCCATCGAGGGCAGCACCCGCGCCCGCTGTTCCCCGGTCGCGTGGTCGAACAGGGTGGGGGCGAGGAGGTTGATGCCGTTCTGCGAGACCCGTCCGGGCGCGCCCGCCGCCCAGTACTCCTCCTCGAAGGCCAGCCAGTGGAAGAGGTCGACGCCCCGGCCGCCGTACTCCTCCGGCCAGGACACCACCGACCAGCGGGCGGCGGCCAGTTCGGCCTCCCACTCCCGGTGCGCGGCGAAGCCCTCGGCGGTCTCGAGGGACGGGAGCGGCACGGCGGGCACACGCCGGCGCAGCCAGTCGCGTGCCTCGGCCCTGAACTCCCGTATCTCCGGACTCTCGTGAAGATCCATCAGGCACTCGCCCTCCGCTTCATCGCCGCCACGTCCATGCCGCCGAGGGGGTCCGCCGCCGTCTCGGCGTTGTGCGCGTGGGCCAGGTGGTGCAGTCCGAAGACCGAGTCCATGCCGGAGTGCAGACCCTGCAGATCCTCGGCCTGGTTGACCGCGCGCTTCGTCAGCGCGAGACCCATCCGCGGCATCTCGGCGATCCGCAGCGCCAACGCGTCGACGGCCGCGCCGAGTTCGCCGCGGGGCACGACCCGGTTGACCATGCCGAGCTCGTACGCACGGCCGGCCGGCATCCGGTCCCCGGTGTACAGGAACTCCTTCGCGATCCGCGGCGGCATCGCCCACGGATGCGCGAAGTACTCCACCCCGGGGATCCCCATCCGCACCACCGGGTCCGCGAAGTACGCGTCCTCGCTCGCCACGATCAGGTCGCAGACCCAGGCGAGCATCAGCCCGCCCGCCACGCACGCCCCCTGCACCGCCGCGATCACCGGCTTCGGCAGCTCCCGCCAGCGCCGGCACATCCCCAGGTACACCTCCGACTCGCGGGCGAACCGCGCCTCCGCGCCGTGCTTGTCGGAGTGGTCCCACCACAGTCCGGCGCGCCGCTCGAAGGGGAGATGGGCGTCGCGCTCGGGGGTGCCGATGTCGTGGCCGGCCGAGAAGTGGTCCCCGGTGCCGGCCAGCACGATCACCTTCACCTCCGGGTCGTCGGCCGCCCGGTAGAAGGCCGCGTCGAGGGCGTAGGTCATGGCGGAGTTCTGGGCGTTGCGGTACCGGGGGCGGTCCATGGTGACGTACGCGACGGGGCCGCGGCGTGCGTACCGCACGGGCGTCCCGGGGGCTGTGGGGTCGACGGGATCCTGGGTCATTCCGAGCATCCTTCCCTAACAAGTGTTTGGTAGGTTAACGTACGGCCATGAGCACCGTCGAGGAGTTCCGCACCGAGGTCCGCGACTGGCTGCGGACCCACCTCACCGGCGAGTTCGCCGCCCTGAAGGGCCGCGGCGGACCCGGCCGCGAGCACGAGGCGTTCGCCGGACGCCTGGCCTGGGAGCGCCACATGGCCGCCCACGGCTGGACCTGCGTCGGCTGGCCGGAGCGGTACGGCGGACGCGGCGCGAGCCTCGAGCAGCAGGTCGCCTTCCACGAGGAGTACGCGCTCGCCGACGCCCCCGCGCGCGTCAACCACATCGGCGAACAGCTCCTCGGGCCCACCCTGATCGAGCACGGCACCGAGGAGCAGAAGGCCCGCTTCCTGCCGCCGATCCGGGCCGTCGAGGAACTCTGGTGCCAGGGCTACAGCGAGCCCGACGCCGGCTCCGACCTGGCGAACGTCCGCACCCGCGCGGAGCGTGACGGCGACGACTGGGTGGTCACCGGGCAGAAGATCTGGACCTCGCTCGCCCACGAGTCCCAGTGGTGCTTCGTCGTCGCCCGGACGGAGCCCGCCTCGCGCAGGCACGCGGGTCTCTCGTACCTCCTCGTCCCGCTGGATCGGCCCGGTGTCGAGATCCGGCCGATCGTGCAGCTCACCGGCACCAGCGAGTTCAACGAGGTCTTCTTCGACGGCGCCCGCACCCCCGCCTCCCACGTCGTCGGCGCGCCCGGCGACGGCTGGCGGATCGCCATGGCCACCCTCGGCCACGAACGCGGCGTCTCCACACTCGGCCAGCAGGTCGGTTTCCGGCGCGAGTGGGAGGGCCTGGCAGAGCTGGCCCGCCGCAACGGCGCCGCCGCCGATCCGCTGCTCCGGGACCGGCTCGTCCGGTCCTGGATCGGCCTGGAGACCCTGCGCGCCACCGCCCTGCGCGGCGACGTCGATGCCTCCACCGCCAAGCTGGCCTGGTCCCACTGGCACCGCGACCTCGGCGAGCTCGCCCTCGACGTGCGCGGCGCCGCGTCGCTGGTCGCCGCCGGGGAGCCGTACGAACTCGACGACGGGCAGCGGCTGTTCCTCTTCTCCCGCGCCGACACCGTCTACGCCGGGTCCAGCGAGATCCAGCGGAACATCATCGCCGAGCGGGTGCTCGGCCTGCCGAAGGAGGCACGCGCATGACACCCTCTCGCACGGCACCCCCGCCCTACGAGCCGGGCCACGGACTGCTGGAGGGCCGTACCGCCGTGATCACCGCCGCCGCGGGCGCGGGCATCGGCGGGGCGACGGCCCGGAAGTTCCTGGAGGAGGGGGCGCGGATCCTGATCGGCGACGCCCACGCCCGCCGCCTGAAGGAGACGGAGGAGGCGCTGGCGGAGGAGTTCGGCGCGGAGTACGTGTCGTCCCTGCCCTGCGACGTCACCGACGAGGAGCAGGTGGCCGCGCTGTTCGCGGAGGCCGCCCGGCTGCACGGGCGGCTCGACGTCGTCGTCAACAACGCCGGCCTCGGCGGCACCGCCGCGCTCGTCGACATGACCGACGAGCAGTGGACGAAGGTCCTCGACGTCACGCTGAACGGCACCTTCCGCTGCACCCGGGCGGCGCTGCGGCACTTCAGGGACTCCGGCAGCGGCGGCGTCGTCGTCAACAACGCCTCCGTCGTCGGCTGGCGCGCCCAGGCCGGCCAGGCCCACTACGCCGCGGCCAAGGCCGGCGTGATGGCGCTGACCCGGTGCGCGGCGATCGAGGCCGCCGACTACGGCGTGCGCGTCAACGCGGTCGCGCCGAGCCTCGCCATGCACCCGCACCTGGTGAAGGTCACCTCCGAGGAGCTGCTCGCCGAACTCACCGAGCGGGAGGCCTTCGGCCGGTACGCGCAGCCGTGGGAGATCGCCAACGTGATCGTCTTCCTGGCCAGCGGCTACTCCTCCTACATGACCGGCGAGACCGTCCCGGTCAGCAGCCAGCGGGCCTAGGGGCGGGAGCGACGACAATGAGAGCGTGCCGAACAAGAAGAAGACCCAGGTGACCGCCACTCCCGAGCGGCGCCGCGAACTCCTGGACACGGCGGCCGAGGTGTTCGCCGCACAGGGGTACAACGCCACCACCGTCCGCAAGATCGCGGACGAGGCCGGCATGCTCGCCGGCAGCCTCTACTACCACTTCGATTCCAAGGAATCGATGCTCGACGAGATCCTCTCCACCTTCCTGAACGAGCTGTGGGAACGGTACGACGCCGTGCTCGACGCCGGGCTCGGGCCCAGGGAGACGATCGAGGCCCTCGTCACCGAGTCCTTCCGGGAGATCGACCGGCACCGTGCCGCCGTCGCCATCTACCAGAAGGAGTCCCGGCACCTGAGCGCCCAGCCCCGCTTCCACTACCTCGCCGACTCGCAGCAGAAGTTCGAGAAGGCGTGGCTCGGGACGCTGGAGCGGGGGGTCGCCGCCGAGGTCTTCCGGGCGGACCTGGACATCCGGCTCACCTACCGCTTCGTGCGCGACACGGTGTGGGTGGCGGCGTCCTGGTACCGGCCGGGCGGGCAGCACAGCCCGGAGGAGATCGCCCGCCAGTACCTGTCGATGGTCCTGGACGGGATCGCCGTACGTATGTGACCGATGAAGGAGGAGCGATGCCCGAGGCCTACATAGTCGAAGCGGTACGGACCCCGGTGGGCCGCCGCCGAGGAGGACTCTCCTCGGTGCACCCGGCGGACCTGGGTGCCCATGTCCTGAAGGCCCTGGTGGAGCGGAGCGGCATCGACCCGGCGGCGGTCGAGGACGTCGTCTTCGGCTGCCTCGACACCGTGGGCCCGCAGGCCGGCGACATCGCCCGCACGGCCTGGCTGGCGGCGGGCCTGCCGGAGGAGGTCCCCGGGGTCACCGTCGACCGCCAGTGCGGCTCCTCGCAGCAGGCCGTGCACTTCGCCGCGCAGGGCGTGCTCTCCGGCACCCAGGACCTGGTGGTGGCCGGCGGCACGCAGAACATGTCGATGATCCCGATCGCCTTCGCCTCCCGGCAGGCGGCGGAGCCGCTGGGCCTCACGGAGGGCCCGTACGCGGGCAGCGAGGGCTGGCGGGCGCGCTACGGCGACGCTCCGGTGAACCAGTTCCACGGCGCGGAGCTGATCGCGAGCAAGTGGGGGATCACGCGCCGCGACCAGGAGGAGTTCGCCCTCCGCTCCCACGAGCGGGCGATCCGCGCCCTCGACGAGGGCCGCTTCGAGCGGGAGACGGTGCCGTACGGGGAGGTGACGGCGGACGAGGGCCCGCGCCGTGACACCTCGCTGGAGAAGATGGCCGGCCTGGCCACCGTGGTGCCGGGCGGCACGATCACCGCGGCCTGCTCCTCGCAGGTCTCGGACGGCGCGGCGGCGATGCTCCTCGCGAGCGAACGCGCGGTCCGCGAACACGGGCTCACGCCCCGGGCCCGCATCCACCATCTCTCGGTCCGCGGCGAGGACCCGATCCGGATGCTCTCCGCCCCGATCCCGGCGACGGCCCACGCCCTGAAGAAGACCGGCCTGACCATCGACGACATCGACCTCGTCGAGATCAACGAGGCCTTCGCCCCGGTCGTCCTCGCCTGGCTCAAGGAAACCGGCGCCGACCCGGCGCGCGTCAACGCCAACGGCGGCGCGATAGCCCTGGGCCACCCGCTGGGCGCCACGGGCGTGAAACTGATGACCACCCTCCTCCACGAACTGGAACGCACCGGCGGCCGCTTCGGTCTCCAGACGATGTGCGAGGGCGGCGGCCAGGCCAACGTCACGATCATCGAGCGGGTGTAAGGCGGTGCCCGTGCCGTCCGGCCGGAGGCCGGCGCAGGCGTGCGAAGCCCGGGAGGCCCCCCTGGGGCCGAGCGGTGCGAGCGGGCCGTGAAGGAGGGGACGATGTGCGAGGGCGGCGGCCAGGCGAACGTCACGATCATCGAACGGCTGTAGCCGGCTCCACGGCGGCCCGGGACGGCGGGCCGCCGGTGGTCAGTCGACCAGGCGGTTCTGGAGGGCCGACAGGGTGGGGACGTCCAGGCCGAGGCCGGCCGTCAGGTAGCGGAACAGGGAGCCGTAGGCGGACCGGACCTCGGAGAGGGCCGTGTTCAGGTACTCCGTGCGGACCTCCTGGAGGGGGATGAGGAGGTCCGGGTTCTGCATCATGCCGCTCTGCTTCAGGCCCTCGCGGACCTTCGCGTCGTGGGCGGCGCGGAAGGTGTTGGAGGCCAGGTAGTCGGAGACGGCCGACTGGTCCGGGACGCCCAGGGCCGTCAGGAGGAGGTAACTCGTCCAGCCCGTACGGTCCTTGCCCGACGTGCAGTGGTACAGGTACGGGCCCGTGCCGGGGCGGGACAGGTCGCGGAGCGTCGCGCCGAAGGCCGCGCGGTTCGCGGGGCTGGTGACGAACGTGCGGTAGACCTCGGTCATGAACGCGGCCGCCCGGCCGTTGCCCAGCATCTGCTCCTGCCGGACCGGGTCGCGCGAGCCGATCGCGGCGAGCAGTTGCCCGTACAGGCCGTTGTCGGTGATCTGACGGGAGACCGCGCGGACGCCGGCCGGGAGCCGGTCGGCTCCGTCGTACTGGACCTCCAGGGGGATGCGGAAGTCGACGGCCGTGACCAGGCCGAGCGACGCGACTGTCGTGACGTCGGCGTCCGTGAGCTTGCCGAGGGCATCCGCCCGGTACACCAGGCCCTGGCGGACCCGGTCGCCCGTGTACGTGAGGTAGCCGCCCAGGTCACGGACGTTGACCGCGCCCTGCAGGGGGATGTGGCGGACGGCGGTGGCGGTGCTTCCGGGGCGGCGGTGTGCGGCCGCCGCAGTGGGGGAGAGGACGGCCGCCACCGCCGTGGCGGTCGCGGCGCCCAGCAGTGCGCGTCTGGACAGGTGCATGGTCGAACTCCCTTGCGGGACGAGGAATCACCCTGGGGATGGCAGGGTGCGGAGCACGTGCTCGGCCTCGGCCATGACGCGGTCGACGAGTGCCGCGCAGGACGGCAGGTCCTCGATCACGCCGGCCACCTGGCCCGATGCCATGACGCCGAGGTCGGTGCGGCCCTCGACCATGGACGCCTTGAGGAGCATGGGGGTGTTCGCGGCGAGCAGGACCTGGCTCCACGACAGGTCCTTGCCGTGTTTCATCGCCAGCCCGTCGCGGACCATCCGGGTCCACGACAGGCCGGACACCTTGCGGAAGCCGGCCGCCCGGCGCACGGCCTGCGCCAGTGCCCGGGCCCGGCCCGCCCGTTCGAGCGCCGCGACCATCTCCGTACGGAGCATCCGGTGCGGCAGTCCGTCCACGGCGGTGGTCACCGTGATGTCCTTGACCGTCGCGGCCAGGTACTTCGCCTTCACCGCGTCCGGGACCGTCGAGTCCGAGGTGAGCAGGAAGCGGGTGCCCATCGCCACGCCTGCCGCGCCGTACGACAGTGCCGCCACCAGGCCGCGGCCGTCGTGGAAGCCGCCGGCCGCGACCACCGGGATGTCGACGGCGTCGACGACCTGCGGCAGCAGGACCGTCGTCGCCACCTCCCCGGTGTGCCCGCCGCCCTCGCCGCCCTGCACGATCACCGCGTCCGCGCCCCATGCCGCGACCTTCTCGGCGTGCCGCCGCGCCCCGACCGAGGGGATCACGACCACGCCCGCGTCCTTCAGCCGCGCGATCAGGTCCCGGGATGGTGCCAGGGCGAAGCTCGCGACCCCGACCCCCTCTTCCACGATGAGGTCGGTGCGCTCCCGCGCGTCCCCCGCGTCCGCCCGCAGGTTCACGCCGAACGGCTGGTCCGTGCGGGACTTGACCTCTCTGATCGCGGAACGCAGCTGCTCCACCGTCATCGTCGCCGAGGCCAGGATCCCCAGCGCCCCGGCCTCCGCCGTCGCCGACACCAGCCGGGGGCCGGCGACCCAGCCCATGCCGGTCTGGACGATCGGGTGCCGTACCCCGGTCAGCTTCGTGAGCGCCGTCTCCATCAGGACCGGACCTCCCGGTCCCGTACGCCCTTCGGGTCGATGACCTCGCGGATCAGGAGCAGTTCTGCGGGGGTCGGTTCGCGGGTGTACGGGATGTCGTCGGGGATCACGAGGTCGAAGCCCGTCGCCTTCCGCACCTCGTCCACCGTCACGCCCGGGTGCAGGCTCGCCAGGCGCATCGTCCGGTCCGGGGTGGCGAAGTCGAGGACACCCAGGTCGGTCACCACACGCGGGATGCGGTGGTACGGGCCCACCGCGTGGTCGTACCCGACGCCGCTGATCATGTCGACGCGCTCGACGAAGACCCGGGGGGAGTGCTTCGGGATCCAGTAACTCACCGGGTTGTTCAGCGTGTTGACCGGTGCGCCGCGGACTCCGAGGAGCTGGCGGTCCGGGCGTTCCCAGTCGCCGATGCACGAGATGTTCTGGTTGCCGAAGCGGTCGATCTGGCTCGCGCCCATCATCACGTGCCGGCTGCCGCCGGTGACCATCGTCAGGTGCCTGCGGTAGGGCAGCCAGCCCTCGACCGAGCCGTCCAGGCCGACCAGCATCGCCTCGCCGTCGGTGAGCAGCAGGTCGGGGGCGAAGCTGCGCTTGGCGAGCCGGGCGCCGAACGACGACACGGGGGCCATCGCCGCGGCCAGCACCTCGCCGTTGTCCCGCCAGGCCTCCGCGCAGGCCACGACACAGTATTCCGCTCGGGTGATCACTGCTGCCGCTCCTTGTGCCACGCCTGGACGGCGGACTGGTAGTCGTGCTCGTTCGCGCCGGAGAGGAACCGCTCGGCGAACTCGGGCCAGGGGGTGGTCGCGTACAGCTTCTGGAACGCCTCGTCGCGGTCGTGGTCGGGCACGCAGGAGGTGAAGTGCGCGCCGTTCGGGGTCTCGACGACACCGGTCACCGCGTGGCGGCTGACCAGCAGGGACTGCGGCGGGGCGTCCTTGGTGAGGTCCGCCGTCTCCACCAGCCGCTCGCAGGAGACGTACGCGGTGTCGGCGGCCTCGCAGAACAGGTCGTCGAAGTACGGGTCCGGGCCCAGGTACTGGCCGTTGCCGAGCCGGTCGGCGCGGTTGAGGTGGACGAGCGCGGCGTCCATGCGGAGTGCGGGGACGGCCACGAACTCCTCGTGCGCGCCGTCGTCGCCCGGGTAGGGGGACGTCACCGTGCGCAGCTCCGGATTGACCCGCATCACGTCCGAGCCGAGTCCGGCGCGGACCGGCATGAACGGGAGCCGGTTGGCGGCGGCGTGCAGGCCCCACATGAACATCGCCTCGTCGAGTTCGGTGAAGGCGAGGTCGCCGCGTTCGCGGGCGGCGCGGAAGTGGGGTTCGAGGGGGATCGAGTCGAGGGTGGCGAAGGCGGCGACGAGGCGGCGGATACGTCCGGCGGCGGCGAGCAGGCCCACGTCGGGGCCGCCGTACGAGATCACCGTGAGATCGGTGATATCGGACCGGAGCAGTGCTCTGACCAGGGCCATCGGCTTGCGCCGGGAGCCCCAGCCGCCGATCCCGATCGTCATGCCGGAGCGCAGCCGGCCCACGACGTCCTCGGGGGTCATGACCTTGTCGGTGCCGGTGGCGCCATGGGTCCTGTCCGTCATGCCTGCCGCTCCGTTCCGGAGGAGTCCTTGCCGAACGTGTCCCGGACGCGGTCCGCGACCCCGCTGAGGTTGGCCTCGAAGGTGAAGCCCTGCTCGAAGCGGTAGCTGCGGCGCACGTCCACGGGGTCGATGCCGTTGATCGCGGCCTTCGCCAGCCGGATCAGGTACGGATCCTTCCGCGCGATCTCCCGCGCCAACTCCAGTGCCGCGGCGTGGAGTCCGTCGCGCGGCACCACCCGCCACACCGAGCCGTGCGCCTGCAGCTCGGCGGCCGTGGCGGTGCGCGAGGTGTAGTACAGCGCCCGCATCAGGTGCTGCGGGACCAGCCGCGCCAGGTGCGTCGCCGCGCCGAGCGCGCCCCGGTCCAGCTCGGGCAGCCCGAACGTGGCGTCCTCGGAGGCGACGATCGCGTCGGCGTTGCCCACCAGACCGATCCCGCCGCCCAGGCAGAAGCCCTGCACCGCGGCGACGACCGGGACCTCGCACTCGTACACCGCGGCGAACGCGTCGGCGCAGCCGTGGTTGGCGCCGATCAGCGCCGCGTGCCCGCCCGTGCCGTCGTGCTCGCGCTGCATCTCCTTGATGTCGACGCCCGCGTTGAACCCGCGGCCCTCGGCGGCGAGCACCACGCAGCGGATCTCCGGATCGCGGCCGGCCGCGCGGACGGCGTCGGCGAGTTCGTGCCAGCCGCGTACCGGCAGGGCGTTGACGGGCGGGAAGTCGACGGTGACGAGGGCGACGCCCTTGTCCGGGCTTGAGGTGGAGACACCCATGAGCGGATCAGCTACCTTTCCACCAAACATTTGTTAGGTGACTGCTTGGTCAGGAAAGGTAGCAGCCGATGGAGCTGGACGGGAGGGTCGCCGTCGTCACCGGCGGCACACGGGGCGTCGGGGCGGGCATCGCCCGGGCGTTCCTGCGGGCCGGCGCACGGGTCGTGACCTGCGCACGGAGGCCGCCGGACGCACCGGTCGAAGAGGCGGGCCGGCGGGCCGAGTTCCGTCCCGTCGACCTGCGGGACGAGGGCGCGGTGAGGGAGTTCTTCGCCGACGTCGCGCAGTCGTACGGGCGGCTCGACGTACTCGTCAACAACGCGGGCGGTGCGCCGTACCGGCTGCTCGGGGAGGGCGGCGCGGAGCGCCACGCACGCGTGCTCGCGCTCAACCTCACCGCGCCGCTCACCGCCACGCTCGCCGCGTACGAGCAGCTGCGGGCGGCGCGCGGCTCGGTCGTGATGATCGGCAGCGTGAGCGGTGCGCGCCCCTCGCCGGGCACGGCGGCGTACGGGGCGGCCAAGGCCGGCCTGGAGCACCTGGCGCGCTCGATGGCCGTCGAATGGGCCCCGGAGGTACGGGTCAACACGCTCGTCCTCGGCATGGTCCGCACCGAACTGACGCACCTGCACTACGGGGACGAGGACGGGGTCGCGGCTGTCGCCCGCACCGTCCCGCTGGGCCGGCTCGCCGAGCCCGCCGACGTCGGCGAGGCCGCCGTGTTCCTCGCCTCGGACCGGGCCGCGTACGTCACCGGAGCCTCGCTCCTCGTCCACGGGGGAGGGGAGCGCCCCGCCTTCCTGGACGCCGCAACTGTCAACAAGGAGAGCTGAGATGGGTATCTGCGACGGACGCGTCGTGATCGTGACGGGCGCCGGACGGGGGCTCGGCCGGGCGCACGCCCTGGCCTTCGCCGCCGAGGGTGCGAAGGTCGTCGTCAACGACCTCGGGGTCGGCCTCGACGGCCGGCCCGGGGCGGACAGCCCGGCCGCGCAGGTCGTCGAGGAGATCCGTGCAGCGGGCGGCGAGGCCGTCGCGCACGGCGGCGACGTGGCGACGGCGGACGGGGCGGCGTCCCTGGTCGCGACCGCGGTCGACGCGTACGGACGGCTCGACGCGCTGGTCAACAACGCGGGCTTCCTGCGGGACCGGATGCTGGTCAACCTCGACGAGGACGACTGGGACGCGGTCATGCGGGTGCACGTGAAGGGCCACTTCCTGCCGCTGAAGCACGCGGCGGCGTACTGGCGCGCCGCGTCCAAGGCGGGCCGCGAGGTGACCGCGCGGGTCGTCAACACCACGTCGGGGGCGGGGCTGCTGGGCAGCGTCGGTCAGGGCAACTACGCGGCGGCGAAGGCGGGGATCGTCGGGCTGACGCTGGTCGCGTCGGCGGAGCTGGCCCGGTACGGCGTCCAGGTCAACGCGATCGCCCCGGCGGCCCGGACCCGGATGACCGAGGAGGTCTTCGGCGACCTGGACGCCGCGCCGGAGGACGTGTCGCCACTGGTGGTCTGGCTGGGCTCGGCCGCCTCGGCGGGGGTGACCGGGCGCGTCTTCGAGGCGGAAGGCGGGCGGATCACCGTCATGGAGGGCTGGCACGCCGGCCCGACGGTGCGGCGCGAGGGCCGGTGGAGTCCGGCGGAGTCCGGCGAGGCGACGCTCAAGCTGCTGGCCGACGCGCGGACGCCGGGAGCGGTGTACGGGGCGGGGTGACGCGCTCGGGGGCGGGAGGCCCTACTCCGTCAGCCGCGTCGTCGCGGCGCGCTGGCGGGCGGTCGCGCCGGTGAGGAAGCGGGTGACGGTCTCCAGCTGCTCGGTGGTGAACTCCTCGTAGAGTTCGTGCACTTCACGCGCCCAGTCGTCGAACAGCGGGGCGAGCTCGGCCAGTTTCTCCGGGCGGGGCTCGACGAGCACCCGGCGCTTGTCCGTCGGGTGCTTCACCCTGCGCACGTACCCCTTGCGCTCCAGCCGGTCGATCAGCCCGGTCACCGAGGCCGGGGCGAGGCCCGAGAACTCGGCCAACTCCTTCGCGGTGAGCGACCCGTGCCGCTGGAGCAGATCGAGCGTCTTGGTCTCGGTCGCGCCCAGGTCCTGCTTCGCCGCGACCGCCGTGTGGAAGGCGACGGCGGCGGCGCTGGAGTCGCGGCCGGCCTCGGTGAGGGCGGAGATCACCTCGGCCCGGTGGGGTGTCTGCTCGCTCATGACAGCAGCCTCTCACAGATGTTTCGTTCGATGGAACGAAGGATTTGCGGTCAGGGTGCCCGGGGTGCGGCCTGGCCTGCGGCGGTTGCGATGGTCATGGCGATCCATTTATTTCGTTCGAGCTAACGAAATAAACCTCGCGGACGGCGCCGCGGCCGCCCCTCCGTGCCGCTGGGCGGCGGTCGTCCCCACCACGGCCTGACTGCGGTACCGGCAACGCCCGGGCCCCGCAGATCCCCGCGCCCTGGCGGCGGTCAGCGGGCGGTGAGTTCCAGCGCTCGCAGGGCCAGCGCCCAGCCCAGCCGGGCCTCGCCGCACTCCGCGGGCAGGCCGGTCAGTTCGGCGACGCGGCCGATGCGGTTGAGGACCGTGTTCCGGTGGCAGTACAGCCGCTCCGCGGTCCGCGAGGCCGAGCAGCCGGTGTCCAGCCAGACGCGCAGCGTCTCCAGGAGCACCGGCCGCTCGGCCCCGCTGCGCAGCACCCCGTCGAGATGACGCAGCACCAGCCGCTCGGCGAGCTCCCGGTCCGCGCCGAGCAGCGCGTGCACCAGCCGCTCGTCGAGCTCGGCGACCTCGGCGCCGCCCGGCGGCAGCGTGCCCAGCGCCCGTACCGCGTGCCGGAGCCCCTGGTCGGCGAGGGCCAGCTCCTCGAAGGCCGGCGAGATCCCGGCCGTACGGCCGAGGTCCCGGCGCAGCGCCGCGGCCAGCGTCCGCGTACCGGCCGGGCCGAGCCGTACGAGCCCGGCCAGCCGCTCGCCGCGCGGCCGCCAGAACGACCACAGCCCCTCCGCCTCCAGGGCGGGCGCCGGATCCGCCGGGGCGGCCGGGTCCTGGGCGACGACCACCACGGCGTACCGGTCGCGCACCGGCGCGCCCAGCGCGTCGGCCGCCGCCGCGGCCACCGCCGGATCGCCGCCCCGGCCGTCGAGCAGCGCCTCGAACAGGGCGCCGCGCCGTGAGTCCTCCCGGTGCCGGAGCTCCAGGGCGGTGATCCGGTACGTGTCCGCCATCACCGACGAGTAGCGGTCGATGGTCTCCCACACCGCCCCGGCCATGTCGCCCACCATCCGCTGCTCGGCCGGCGACCGGTCGCGCATGCGGTCCGCCATCGCCTGCCAGATCACCCGCCCGCCGCGCCGGTACGCCTTCAGCACGGTGGCGAGCGGCATGCTCTGTTCGGCGCGCAGCCGCCCCGTCTCGGCGGCGGCCTCGTCGAGGCGGTCACCGGCCTCTCGCAGGCCGCCGAGGTCCTTCAGGGCCAGCTCCACGTTTCGGCGGCAGGCCAGCCGGAGATCCGCCCGCGCGACCGGCCTGCCCGACGCGTAGAGCGGGCTGTGTGCGTGGATGTCGTCGACCAGGGTGTCCGTGAGCCGGTCGAGATCGTCGAGCAGCGCCAGGGCCAGCTCACGCCGCAGACCCAGCTCGTCCTCGTTCATGGGCGCAGGTTAGGCGTCTGCACCGCCCTGCGGAAGGACCGAGGGCCGACGCCCATGAGCACCCCCCGCACCTTGGGCGTCTGCACATGGCCGTACGGGCGGCCCTGTCCGATTCTGAACCGACCCGCGAGAAACCGTAGGAGCCGTCATGTCGCTCAGTGCCGCCACCCTGCTCTCCGACTCCGCCCGCCGGCACCCCGGCCGCGTCGCCGTCGTCGAGGGCGACCTGCGTCTCACGTACGCCGCGCTGTGGGACGACGCCCTGCGGTTCGCCGCCGTCCTGCGGGAGCGGGGCGTCCGCCCCGGTGACCGCGTCGCGGTGCTGCTGCCCAACACGGCCGACTTCCCCCGCGCCTACTACGCGGTGCTCGCCGCCGGCGCGACGGTCGTACCCGTGCACGCGCTGCTCGTCCCCGACGAGGTCGCGTACGTCCTGCGGCACAGCGGTGCGAAGGCGCTCGTCAGCGGCGGGCCGCTGCGCCCGGTGGCGGTGGAGGCCGCGGCCGCGGCCGGCATCGCGGTGCTCGCGGTCACCACGGAGGCGGAACCGCTGCCGTACGCGGAGGAGCGCGACGCCTCCGACACCGCGGCCGTGCTCTACACCAGCGGCACCACGGGCCGCCCGAAGGGGGCCAGGCTCACCCATCTCAACCTCGTCCTCAACGCCTCCGTCTGCGCCGCCGACCTGCTGCGCCTGACGCCCGAGGACACGGTCCTCGGCTGTCTCCCGCTGTTCCACAGCTACGGTCAGAGCTGCGCCATGAACGCCACGCTGCGGACCGGCGCCACGCTCGTGCTGCTGCCCCGCTTCACCGGGCCCGCCGCCCTGGACATGATGATCCGCGAGCGGGTCACCGTGTTCATGGGCGTGCCGACGATGTACCACGCCCTCGCCGAGGCCGCGGCCGCCGACGAGCGCCGCCCCGAGGCCCTGCGGGTGGGCGTCTCCGGCGGCGCGGCGCTGCCGGTCGCGCTGCTCGAACGCTTCGAGGAGCTCTTCGGCACCGTGATCCTGGAGGGCTACGGGCTGACCGAGACCTCCCCGGTCGCCACCTTCAACCAGTTCTCCGGCCGCCGCCCCGGCACCGTCGGCCACCCCGTGTGGGGCGTCGACATCGCCGTCGCCGACCCCGAGCAGGACCGCACCGTGGTGCCGCTGCCCGACGGGGAGGTCGGCGAGGTGCTGGTGCGCGGGCACAACGTGTTCGCCGGCTATCTCGACGACCCCGAGGCCACCGCCGCCGTCCTGGTCGACGGCTGGTTCCGTACCGGCGACCTCGGTGTCCGCGACAAGGACGGCTACCTCAGCATCGTCGACCGCAAGAAGGACCTGATCATCCGCGGCGGCTACAACGTGTACCCGCGCGAGGTCGAGGAGGTCCTCGCCCGGCACCCGGCCGTCGCCCAGGTCGCCGTGATCGGACTGCCCGACCCGGTGCGCGGCGAGGAGATCTGCGCCGTGGTCGTGCCGCGCGGGGACGCCGCGGGGCCCGGCGCCGACGACGAGACGCGCCGGGCCGTCGCGGACGAGCTGGTGAGCTGGAGCCGCGAGCGGCTCGGCGGCCACAAGTACCCGCGGACCGTCCGCTTCCTGCCGGAGCTGCCGCTCGGCCCGAGCGGCAAGGTCCTCAAGCGGGACCTGCGGGAGAGCTGCGCGTGAGCGAGGCCGTCGCCACCCGGCCTGGAGTGCCGAACGTCCCGTGACGACGTTCGGAGGCCCGGAAGGCCCTGCCCGGCCCGCGCACGCCCCGCGCGAGGAGGACGGCGGGTCCGGGGCCCGTGACCCCGGGCCACGGGCCCCGCCCCGATTCCCGGACAGTGGGAAACCGCGCTCCCCGGACGGCCGGGGCGCTGCCTAGCCTCGGCGCACGGTCGGGAGCTCGTCGGCGCCCCGCACTCCGAGAAAGCAGAGGTGGACCTCCCGTGACTGCACTCGACGAAACCCCCCGGGTCATCGACGCCGGAACCCCGCCCACCCGCTTCGCCCGCGGCTGGCACTGCCTCGGCCTCGCCGACGACTTCAAGGACGGCGAGCCGCACGAGATCGAGGCCTTCGGCACCCGGCTCGTCGTCTTCCAGGGCGCCGACGACCGGGAACTCCACGTCCTCGATGCCTACTGCCCCCACATGGGCGGCAACCTCGCCCACGGCACGGTCAAGGGCGACGCCGTCGCCTGCCCGTTCCACGACTGGCGCTGGTCCGGCTCGGACGGCCGCTGCGCCGGCATCCCGTACGCCCGGCGCGTCCCGCCGCGCGCCCGCACCCGCGCCTGGCTCACCCTGGAGCGCAACCGGCAGCTCTTCGTCTGGCACGACCCCGAGGGCAACCCGCCCCCGCCGGAGGTCACCGTCCCCGAGATCGAGGGCATCGACAGCGGCGAGTGGTCCGGCTGGTCCTGGAACACCGCCCGGGTGGACGGCTCCCACTGCCGGGAGATCGTCGACAACATCGTCGACATGGCGCACTTCTACTACGTGCACTACGCCTTCCCGACGTACTTCAAGAACGTCTTCGACGGCCATGTCGCCACCCAGTACCTCGAGTCCACGCCCCGCGCGGACATGGAGCTCGGCAACCTCAGCGCCCCGCTGCGCTCCGACGCCTCCTACTACGGCCCGTCCTACATGATCGACCGGGTCTGGTCGGACATCGGCGGCGGCGTGGAGATGGAGAGCATCCTCATCAACTGCCACTACCCGGTGAGCGCGAACAGCTTCGTCCTGCTCTACGGCACGATCGTGAAGAAGCTCCCCGGCATGACGGACGAGCAGGCCGACGAGGCCGCGAAGCTCTTCACCTCGGGCCTCGCCGTCGGCTTCGAGCAGGACATCGAGGTCTGGCGGAACAAGACCCGCATCGACAACCCGCTGCTCAGCGAGGAGGACGGCCCGGTCTACCAGCTCCGGCGCTGGTACGAGCAGTTCTACGTGGACGCGGCCGACGTCACGGACCCGATGGTGCGCCGGTTCGAGTTCGAGATCGACACCGCCCGGGCCAACGAGGCCTGGCGCGCCGAGGTCGCCGAGAACCTCGCGAAGCGGGCGGCCGAGCAGGAGCGGGAGTCCTGATGCGCGCCGTGGCGTGCGGGGTCTGCGGCAACCGGGTGCTGTGCGAGAAGTACAGTCCCGCGCACACCGCCGTGCAGTGGACCGAGGAGGCCGCCGCGGTCTGTCCCCGCATCGCCGAGCGGGTCGCGGCCGGCGAGCCGTCGGCCCGGGTACGGGTCTGCGGCGCCCTCCGGGACAGCATCGACGCCGCCGTCGCGGCGGGGGAGCTGGAGGTGACGGGTGCCTGGTAGCCGCACGCTCCGGGTGGTGGAGGCGGTCCGCGAGACCGCCGACGCCGTCTCCCTGGTCCTGGACCCCGATGGTGTCGAACTCCCTTACCGTGCCGGGCAGTTCCTGACCGTCCGGATTCCCGGCGGCGGTGCGCGCTGCTACTCGCTCGCCAGCTCCCCGCACACCGGCGAGCCGCCCCGGATCACCGTCAAACGGGTCCCGGGCGGCGTCGGCTCGGCCTGGATCTGCGACCGGGTCGCGGTCGGCGACGCGCTGGAAGTGCTGCCGCCGGCCGGGACGTTCGGCCCCGCCGACCTCGACCGCGACCTGCTGCTCGTGGCCGGCGGCAGCGGCATCACCCCGGTCGTCTCGGTCGCCAAGTCGGCGCTGGCGGCCGGGCGCGCCCGGGTGGCGCTGGTGTACGCGAACCGCGCCGAGCCCGCCGTGATCTTCCGCGACGAGCTGCGGGAACTGGCCGAGGACTACCCGGCCCGCTTCACGCTGATCCACTGGCTGGAGTCCCTGCAGGGCCTGCCCACCGCCGACGCCCTCGCCGCCACCGTCGCCCCGTACGCCTCCCGCGACACCTACCTCTGCGGGCCCGTCCCGCTGATGGACGCGGCGGAGGCGGCGGTACGGGCCACCGGGGGCCGTACCGTGCACCGCGAGCGCTACTTCTCCCTCGCCGACGACGTGTTCGCGGCGCCGCCGCCCGTGACCGACGGGCACGGCTACACGGCCGCGGTCGTCCTCGACGGTACGGTCCACGAGGTCGCGGGCGGCCGGGAGACCCCGCTGCTCGACGCGCTCCTGGCGGCCGGCGTGGACGCGCCGTACTCCTGCCGGGAGGGCGCCTGCGCGGCCTGCACCTGCCGGATCGTCTCCGGCGAGACCAAGCTGCTGCGCAACGAGGTCCTCGACGACGCGGACCTCGCCGAGGGCTGGACGCTGGCCTGCCAGACGGTGCCCCTCGGCGACCGCGTCGAGGTCACGTACGACGCGTAGGCGACGGGCCCGCTCCGGAGGGCGGAGGGACCGGCGTCACATCCACTCGCTGGTCCCCAGCCAGCCCATCATCGTGTCCATCGCCTGCTCCGACATGTCCGGCGCGAGCACCGGCCCGGCCGGCGCGGCCGCCGTCCGCCGGGACGGGCGGCCGGGCCCGAACAGGTCCTGCCACACCGCACGGGCACAGGCGCGCACCGCCGGCGCGAGCCGCTCCAGGTCGCGGTGCGCGCCCCGGCCGGAGACCGAGACCGCGGCGATCGCCCGGCCCGAGCCGCGCAGCGGGGCGGCCACGCAGGACACCCCGCGACAGGTCTCCTCCAGGTCGAACGCCACCCCGCGGTCCCGCACCTCGGCGAGCCGTGAGCGCAGCCGCGCCGGTGCCACGACCGTGCGCGGCGTGTGCGCCCGCAGCCGCCCGGCGAGGACGGACTCGACGACCGCCGGGTCCCCGTGCGCGAGCAGCGCCTTGCCGGCGGCCGTGGAGTGCGCGGACATCCGCCCGCCGACGCGGGACGGGACGCCGGTGTCGGCGGAGCCGCCGATGCGTTCCAGGCAGACGATCTCGGCGCCGTCGAGTACGTACAGGTGCACCAGCGCACCCGTCGACTCGTGCAGCGCGTGCAGCCGCGGCAGCGCGGCCCGGCGCAGCCGGTTGTGGTGCGCGGCGAGCGCGCCGAGTTCCAGCATCCGCATGCCCATCCGGTAGTCCCGGCCCTCCCGGTCCAGCCAGCGCAGCCGGACCAGCTGGTCGAGGATGCGGTGGGCGGAGGAGCGGGGGAGGCCGGAGCGGCGGATCACCTCGGTGAGGGACAGGCGCGGCTCGGGCCCGTCGAAGGCGGCGAGCACGCGGGCCGCCTTGTCCAGGAGGGACGGTGCGGCCGGTGCGCCGACGAGCTCAGCGGTCATGGGCGTCTCCCGGGGGGACAGAGCGCCGCCGCGCCTTCGCGACGGGCTTGGCGTGACGTTGCGCAGACCCTGCCACGGCCCTTCCGGCCCGGGGAAGACACCTGCACCACTTATTTCTATTAGGCATATCGTCGGGTTCCCGCTCAGCGGGAACGCCGTATGTCGTTCCGAAACACCCCGGGCGTACGGTCCAGCCACTTCCACTCCTTCCGAAGAAGAGAGGACACGCGATGAGCGACGCCACCGGAGCCGTCCTCGAGGCGGTCCGGGCCCTGGCCCCCGCCCTGCGCGAGCGGGCCGCCGAGGCCGAGGCCGCACGCAGGGTCCCCGACGCCTCCGTCCGGGAGCTGGCGGAGACGGGCTTCTTCAAGCTGCTCCAGCCGCGCGCCCACGGCGGCCACGCCGCCGACCCCGCCGTCTTCTACGCCGCCGTCAAGGAGATCGCCCGGGCCTGCGGCTCCACCGGCTGGGTGGCCTCCGTCGTCGGCGTCCACCCCTGGCACGTCGCCCTGTACGAGGCGAAGGCGCAGGACGAGGTGTGGGGCGCCGACCCGGACGCCCGGATCTGCTCCTCGTACGCCCCCACCGGCACCGTCACCCCCGTCGACGGAGGCTTCCTGCTCGACGGCCGCTGGCACTTCTCCTCCGGCTGCGACCACACCGACTGGGCCCTGCTCGGCGGACTGGTCACCGACGCGGACGGCCGGCCCGTCGACATGCGCACCTTCCTCGTGCCGCGCGCCGAGTACCGGATCGACGACGTCTGGGACACCGTCGGGCTGCGCGGCTCCGGCTCCAACGACATCGTCTGCGAGGGCGTGTTCGTGCCCGAGCACCGGGCCCTCAGCTTCGGCCCGGTGACCGCGCTCGACACCCCCGGGCAGAAGGTCCACAGTGAGCCGCTGTACCGCCTGCCGTACGCGGCCGTCTTCACCACCACCATCTCCACCCCGATCGTCGGCATCGCCGAGGGCGCCCACGAGGCGTACGCCGCCGCCACCCGCGAACGGTTCCGCGTCTCGTACGGGCAGCAGGTCGCCCAGGACCCCTTCGCGCAGGTCCGGATCGCCCGCGCGGCGAGCGACATCGACGCCTCCTGGCTGCAGCTCACCCGGAACATCGCCGAGCTGTACGAACTGGCCGTGCGCGGCGAACCGCTGCCCATGGCGCTGCGCGCCCGCACCCGGCGCGACCAGGTGCTCGCCACCGAACGGGCCGTCGCCGCCGTCGACCTGCTGATGGAGAACGCCGGCGGCAGCGCGATGCGCACCGGGCCCAGCCCCGTCCAGCGCGCCTGGCGCGATGTGCACACCGGCCGCGGCCACGCCGCAAACGACCCCGAGCGCGCGCTCGCGCTGTACGGGCAGTCGGTGCTCGGCCTCGACATCGAGGACACGATGCTGTGATCACGTACGAGTCGACCTCCCGCACCGCGAAGGCCGCCGGCCTCACCCTGCACTACCACGAGGCGGGCCCCGGCGACCCGGACGCCCCGGTCGTCGTGATGCTGCACGGCGGCGGCCCCGGCGCCTCCGCCTGGTCCAACTTCGGCGGCAACCTGCCCGTCTTCGCGGAACACTTCCGCACCCTGCTGATCGACCAACCCTGCTTCGGCCGCTCCGACAAGCCCGAGCCCGACCGCGACTACTTCTCGTTCAGCGCCGCCGCGGTCGCCGCGCTGCTCGGCGAACTCGGGGTCGAGCGGGCCCACTTCCTCGGCAACTCGCTCGGCGGCGGCACCGCCGTCCGGGTCGCCCTCGACCACCCCCACCTGGTCGGCAAGCTGCTGCTCATGGGTCCCGGCGGGATCTCCGTCAACTTGTTCTCGCCCGACCCCACCGAGGGCATCAAGCAGCTCTTCGCCTTCAACTCCGCGCCCGCGCCCACCCGGGAGCAGATGCGGGCGTTCCTGCTGACCATGGCGTACGACCCGGCGATCGTCACCGACGCCTTCGTCGAGGAGCGCTACACCCGGGCCGTCGACCCAGAGTCCCGGCTCGGCGCGGCCCGCATGGGCGCCGCCTTCGCCGCCTGGCCGGCCGACACCATGCTCTGGCGCGAGGCCCACCGCATCACCCAGCCCACCCTGCTGACCTGGGGACGCGAGGACCGCACCAACCCGCTCGACGGCGCGCTGCTCGCCCTGCGCACCATCCCCGACGCCCGGCTGCACGTCTTCCCGCACTGCGGCCACTGGGCGCAGACCGAGGCGTTCGACGCGTTCAACCGCCTCGCCCTCGACTTCTTCTCGCACTGACCCACACGTGAGGACCCCCGCCATGGACATCCGCTCGCTCGGCTACCTCCGCATCGGCACCGCCGACCTGCCCGCCTGGCGCCGCTACGCCCTCGACATCCTCGGCATGGTCGAGGGCGAGGGCTCCGGCGACACCGTCCTGCACACCCGCATCGACGACCGGATCCGCCGCTTCTCCTTCGTCGCCGGCGACACCGACCGGCTGCTCGCCGCCGGCTTCGAACTGCCCAACGCCCGCGCCCTCGCCGAGGCCGCCGAGGAACTGGAGGCGCACGGCTTCCCCGTGAAGCACGCCGACGAGGCCACCCTCGCCGAGCGCCGCGTCCAGGGCCTGATCCACGTCGACGACCCGGCCGGCAATCCGCTGGAGCTGTACTGGGGACAGGCCCAGGACCACAGCCCGCTGGGCACCCCGTACGGCAACCGCTTCGTCACGGGCGACGACCTCGGCCTCGGCCATGTCGTGCTGCCCGCACCGGACATGGAGGCCGCGGTCGGCTTCTACGAGGCCCTGCTCGGCTTCCAGCTGCGCGACCGGATGAAGCTGCCGCCGGTCGCGGTGCCCACCGGCGAGCCCGGCCGCGACTTCTACTGGATGAACTTCCTCAGCCCCAACGCCCGCCACCACAGCCTCGGGCTGTACCCCGGCGCGCTGCCGCCCGGGATCGTCCACTTCATGGTCGAGACCGACTCGCTCGACGCCGTCGGCTACTGCCTGGACCGGATGAACGCGGCCGGCA
This sequence comes from Streptomyces solicamelliae, assembly GCF_045348655.1. Taxonomy (NCBI): domain Bacteria; kingdom Bacillati; phylum Actinomycetota; class Actinomycetes; order Kitasatosporales; family Streptomycetaceae; genus Streptomyces; species Streptomyces solicamelliae. Next base: position 1,651,979 of record NZ_CP160404.1, on the reverse strand, counting down.
TCCCCATCGCCTCCACCCTCGGCCGGCACTCCAACGACCACATGGTCTCCTTCTACGCCCAGGCCCCCGGCGGCTTCCAGGTCGAGTACGGCTGGGACGGGCTGATCGTCGACCCGGCGGCCTGGACGACGAAGGAGATCACCTCCGACAGCCTCTGGGGCCACGCGTGGAACGGCTGACGGACCGGCGGACAGAACGCCCGACGGACCGCCGGATGAGGCACGTCCTCGGCCACTTCGCGACCGGCATCACCGTCGTCGCGGCCCTGGACGGCGACGGCCGGCCCACCGGTCTGGCCGTGCAGTCCTTCGCCTCGCTCTCCCTCGACCCGCCGCTCGTGCTGCTCTGCGTCGGGAAGCACTCCACCAGCTGGCCGAAGGTCGAGCGGGCGGGCCGGTTCGGGGTGTCGATCCTCGCCGAGGACCAGCGGGACGTCTGCGCCGCGCTCGGCCGCCCCGGCCCCGACAAGTTCGCCGGCCTCGACTGGACGGCCGGCGACGGCGGCGCCGTGCACGTCGGGGGCGCGCTCGCCACGCTCGACTGCTCGGTGCACACCGTCCAGGAGGCCGGCGACCACCACATGGTGACCGCCCGCGTCCTCGCCCTCGACGCCCGCGACGACGGCACGCCCCTCGTCTACTACCGCAGCGACTACGCGACAGGAGTGTTCTCGTGAAGGACGGCGTGCACACGTACGACGTCGTGGTCGTCGGCTCCGGCGCCGCCGGATTCGCCGCCGCGATCACCGCGCGGCTGCGCGGACTGTCCGCACTGGTCGTCGAGAAGACCGACCGGTACGGCGGCTCCACCGCGCTGTCCGGCGGCGCGATCTGGGTCCCCGGCAACCTGCACCTCGACGCGGCCGGTCTCGGCGACACGTACGAGAAGGCCCGCGCCTACCTCGACGCGACCGTCGGCGACCGCGTCCCGGACGCCCGCAAGGACGCGTATCTGCGCCACGGGCCGCGCATGGTGCGGGAGTTCCACGAGCGGACCGAGGTCCGCTTCATGTACACCCCGGGCTACGCGGACTACTACCCGGAGGCGCTCGGCGGCATGGCCCAGGGCCGCTCGGTCGAGCCGCGGCTGATGGACCTGCGGCGGCTCGGACCGCACGCCGCGACGATGCGGCGGGCCGGACTGCCCACGTACGGCCTGACGATGACGTCGTACGACTTCCGCCACCTGAACATGGTCACCCGCACCTGGGCCGGAAAGCGGACCGCACTGCGCGTCGGGCTGCGAGCCGTCAGGGCGAGGCTCACCGGCCGGAGGCCGCTCTCGCTCGGCGAGGCACTGATCGCACGGATGCGGTACGCGCTGGACCGGCTCGGCGGGGAGCTGTGGCTGTCGGCGCCGGTCGCGGAGCTGCTGACGGAGGACGGGCGGGTCACCGGAGTACGGCTCGCGGACGGCCGGACGGTGCGGGCGCGGGGCGGTGTCGTGCTGGCCTCCGGGGGCTACTCGCACGACCAGGAGCTGCGCGAGAAGCACCTGCCCGCGCCGACGTCCACGGACTGGACGCACGCCGCGGAGGGGCAGACGGGGGACGCGCTGCGGTTCGGCGAGGAGCTGGGCGCGGCGACGGACCTGCTCGACAAGGTGTGGGGCGCGCCGTCGGTCTGCCCGCCGGGCGAGAGGCCGTTCTTTCTGGTCGCGGACCGGGGCATCCCCGGGATGGTGATCGTGAACGCGGCGGGGGAGCGGTACGCGAACGAGGCGGCGCCGTACCACGAGTTCGTGGACCGCATGTACGCCTGCGACCGCCCGGACGCGACGACCGTGCCCTCGTGGCTGATCCTGGACGCCCGTTCCAAGGCGAGGTACGTCTTCGCGGGGCTGTTCCCGGGGCAGTCGTTCCCGAAGCGCTGGAAGGACTTCGTGGTCGGGGCCGGGTCGATCGCGGAACTGTCCCGCCGCATCGGCGCCCCCGGCCTCGAAGCGGCGGTCTCCCGCTTCAACGGCTTCGCCGAGGCGGGCCGGGACGAGGACTTCGGCCGCGGCGACTCGGTGTACGACCGCTACTACGGCGACCCGACCCTGAAGAACCCCAACCTCGCGCCCCTGGACAAGGCCCCGTACTACGCGATCCCGGTCCACCCCGGCGACATCGGCACCAAGGGCGGCCTGGTCACCGACCCCGACGCCCGCGTCCTGAGGGAGGACGGCACCCCCGTCCCCGGCCTCTACGCCGCCGGCAACTGCTCCTCCGCGGTCATGGGCGACACGTACCCGGGCCCGGGCGCCACGATAGGCCCGGCGATGGCCTTCGCCTGGGCGGCGGTCAACGCGATCGCGGAGGAGCGGGGGTAGGCGTTCCGGGCGTCAGCGCGGTGTCGTCCACTCCAGACGGGTCCGTACCCGGGAGTCCTGGACGAACTCCAGGGCCGCGAGGGCCGTGTCGCGGGCCGGGCTTTCCGGGGGTTCCGTGGCCAGGAGGCGGACCAGGGCCTCCACCGCTCGCGGGTCCTGGCGGATCGCCAGCCCGCGGGCGGCCTCCGCGGCCGTGTCCGTGTCGGAGTCCGCGAGCCGTGCCGCGAGCGCCTCGCGGACCGCCGGCGCGTCGCCCGGCGTCTCCGCGAGCGCCAGCGTCGCCCAGTCCCGCACCCCCGCGTCCGCGTCGCGGCTCAGCGCCACCAGCGCGTCCACCGACCGCGCGTCGCCCTCCGGCACCAGCCCCGTCGCCGCCACGGCGACCCGGCGGCGCACCTCCGGCTCCGGGTGGCCGGCGTGCCGCAGGATCTCCGGCAGCGCGGCCGGGTCCCCGAACTGGCCGAGCCCCGCCACCACCGCCTGCACCAGCGCACCGTCCCGCGCCTCCCGGGACAGCTCCCGCAGCAGCGGCAGCGCCCGCGGCGCGAAGTCCTTCAACTGCCCGAGCACGCCGGCCCCGAACGCCTGCCGCAGCTCGTCCCCCAGCCCGCAGTACGCGGCGGCCGCCCGGTACGTCTCCTCGTCGCCGCGCCGCCACAGCGCGGCCACCGACTCCGTCCAGTCGTCGAGCTCCGGGTCCCCGCACCGCAGCGCCCGGTCCGCGAGCTCCTCGAAGGGGGTGCGGAAGCCCAGCTCGCTCTCCAGGAGCGTGACGATCGCCGCGTGCCCGGTCTGCTGCTCGTTGCCCGCGCCCGGCGTGCCGTCCTCCCGCAGCAGTTCGACGACGACGGTGATCCCGCCGTCCTCCGGGATCCGCCGCACCACCGTCTCGTGCCCGGGCCCGTACGTCTCCGCCAGCGCGTTCCGCAGCCCCGCCTCGACGTCCGCGCCCAGCCACCGCCGCGCCTCGCGCAGGGCGTCCTCGACCGGGCCGGCGCCGAAGCCGAGCAGGGCGCGCACACAGCCGGTGGAGCCGCGGCGGGCCGCCGCGATCAGCGGCGGCAGACCGTCGGGGCCGGGCAGGTTGGCGTCCGCGCCGTGCTCCAGGAGCGCCTGGACGGTGTCCGCGTGGCCCTGCCGGACCGCCCAGGCCATCGCCGTGAAGCCGTACTCCTCCTGCCGGTCCGCCACCGCGCCCGCCGCGAGCAGCGTCCGGACCACCTCGGTGTGCCCGCCGCAGGCGGCCCCGCACAGCGGCAGGTCGCCGCCGTCCTGTCCGCTGCCCCGCTCCGGATCCGCCCCGGCGGCCAGCAGGGTCCGGACCGCTCCGGGGCGGTTCGACACCGCGGCGAGATAGAGGAGGGTCTGCCCGTCCTCGTCGGCCGCGTCGGCGGGGGCGCCGGAGCGCAGCAGCCGTACGAGGGCGTCGTCGTCCCCCTCGTACAGGGAGTCGAACAGATCGTTCATACACCGACCATCCCCCGCAAAGCCCCCGTTCGCCAAATCAGCCCGGCGACCGGTCCTACGGCTCGCAGTCCAGGACCGTCCGGCACAGCCCGCAGCGCGCCCGGACCCGCCGTCCGGCCGCCGGGATCCGGATCCGCTGCCGGCAGGTCGGGCAGGGGAACGAGACCCGCAGCGAGGGCCCGGTGCCCTCGAAGGAGTACGGCGCGTCGGGCGCGGCGAGGCCGTGCCGGCGCGCCTTGGCGTACCGGTGCCGGCGGGTCAGGCCCGCGCCCGCGAGCGGCGGCCGGCGGGCCTCGCGCCGCGCCCGGTCGCGGCCGCGGGCGTACGCCTCGTACCCCTGCGGACTGGTGAACCAGGGGGAGGGGTCCTCGTCGAAGACCTCGGCCCGCAGGGCGAGGACGTAGCCGAACTCCTCGGGCGTGAGATAGCCCAGCTTCTGGCTGGTCAGCTCGTCCTCGCGGAACGCGTCGAGCAGCAGCCAGCCCGCGCCGAGGTAGGTCGTCACGGTGTCGGTGAGCAGTTCGTTGTCGCGCCGGCCGGGGAACGCGAGGGCGAGCCGGTGCAGCAGCACATGGGTGATCTCGTGGGCGAGGGCCGCGCCGATGTCCCGGCGGTGCCGCCGGAACCGGTCGTTGAGTTCGACGAAGTACTCCGGTCCCGCGGCCAGTTCGACGGCGGCCGCGTGCTCCATGGCCCGGAAGCTCACGACCATCCGCGCCTCGGGCAGCCGCAGGTGCCGGACGAGGGTGCGGGCGACGCGCTGCGCGCCCAGATGGAGGTCCTCGTCGTCGCCGAGGGCCACGTCCTCCGGGGCGACGCTCGTCCCGTAGGTGCGCACGCCGTCCGCGGACAGGCGCTTGTAGAGCGCGGTGATCGCGCCGTGCACCGTGTCGAGGTGCGGGAACCCGTGCACGACCTCGTTACCGTTCGCCACGACCGGCCGCCCCCTCCGCGTGTCCGCTCCCCGTCTTCCACTGTACGTCCGTCCCGCGCCCTCCCCGTGGCCGAAAACGCGGCCTTGTGAGCCTCGCGCGCCGCTCCGCACAATCGGACCGCGACTTGACGGGCTCATGCCATTCGTGGGTCCCCGCCGAGCCGTGCAGCGAACAACCCCCCACGAAAGGCAGTCAGTTGAAGAACACGCTTGTGCGATTCCTGAAGAGAACGGTCGCGGCCGGCGCGGTCCTCCTCGCGGCCGTCAGCCTCCAGCCCAGCACCGCCAGCGCCGCGCCCGCGCCGGTCGTCGGCGGCACCCGGGCGGCCCAGGGCGAGTTCCCCTGGATGATCCGGCTCTCCATGGGCTGCGGCGGCTCGCTGCTGACCCCGCAGGTCGTCCTCACCGCCGCCCACTGCGTGAACGGCTCCGGCCCGAACACCGGCATCACCGCCACGGCCGGCGTCGTCGACCTGCAGAGCAGCAGCGCGATCAAGGTCAAGTCCACCAAGGTCCTCCAGGCCCCCGGCTACAACGGGACGGGCAAGGACTGGGCCCTGATCAAGCTCGCCTCGCCGATCACCTCGGTGCCCACCCTGAAGATCGCCGAGACCACCGCGTACAACAACGGCACGTTCACCGTCGCCGGCTGGGGCGCCACCCGCGAGGGCGGCGCGCAGCAGCGGTACCTGCGCAAGGCCACCGTGCCGTTCGTCTCCGACGCCACCTGCAAGAGCGCCTACAGCGAACTCGTCGCCGGCGAGGAGATCTGCGCCGGCTACAACGAGGGCGGCGTCGACACCTGCCAGGGCGACTCCGGCGGCCCCATGTTCCGCCGCGACAACGCCGGCGCCTGGATCCAGGTCGGCATCGTGAGCTGGGGCTACGGCTGCGCCCGCCCCGGCTACCCCGGGGTCTACACCGAGGTCTCCACCTTCGCCTCCGCCATCAAGTCGGCCGCGGCGACGCTGTAAAGAGCACCGTCCGGGGGCGGGCCGCCGCGAGCCGGCCCGCCCCCGGGCACGTCACGCCAACCGCACACCGGCGCCCGCCGGGCCCTCCAGCTCCAGGACCCACACCTCGTTCACGCCCTCCCGCAGCACCGGGCCCGGGACGTACAGGGAGAGCTGGGGACCCGTGGACCAGTAGCGGCCCAGGCAGAAGCCGTTGACCCAGACGAAGCCGCGCGTCCAGCCGGGGAGCGTCAGGTCCGCGTCGCCCGCTCCGGCGACCTCGACCGGCAGCCGGTACAGCCCCGGCCCGGCGTCCCCGCCCGCCGCCGCCCCGGCGTCCGCGCCCGCCGCCGCCCCGGCGTCCGAGCCCGCCGCCGCGAACGGGAGCTTCGCGACCGCCTCCGGCACGAAGGCGTCCAGGCGGAGCGCCCGCGCCCGTACGCCGTGCAGGTACTGCCGCTCGTGCCGCAGCCCGCCGGTGATCCCCTTCGGCTCCGCCAGCCGCGGCCCGTAGTTGACCCGGCCCAGCGACTCCACCCACAGCTCCACCGTCGCCGGCCCGGCCACCGGCTCCGGCAGCACCGCCTCCTCCGTGTCGAGCACGCCCGCGCGGAGCCCGTCCACGTACACCACCGCCCGGTCCCGCAGCCCCGACACCGCCAGCGGGTACGGCTGCCGCGGCCCCGGCACCCCGACCCGGTAGCGGACCAGGCCCCGGTCCACGCCCAGCTCCTCGAACGTCGGCGGCAGCGGCGCGCACCGCTCCTCGTCGCCCAGCCCCTCCAGGACCTCCGGCAGCGGCAGCCATGCGCCGACCGCCCCCGACACCGGCGCCGCCAGCCGCGCCGGCGGCTCCGGCACCTCGGGCAGCGGCCCGTCCGCGTACTCCGCGAGCACCTCGCGGAACCGCCGGAACTTCTCCGTCGGCCGCCCCCGCTCGTCCACCGGCGCGTCGTAGTCGTACGAGGTCACCGTCGCCCGCAGCGCCCCGTCGTGCGCCTCGCCCGCCCGGTTCGCGCCCGCCCGGCCGCCGAAGTTCGTGCCGCCGTGCGCCATGTAGACGTTCACCGACGCCCCGCACTCCAGGATCTCCCGCAGCGCCGCCGCCGCGTCCGCCGCGTCCCGCACCGTGTGCTCCGTGCCCCAGTGGTCGAACCAGCCGCACCAGAACTCCATGCACATCAGCGGCCCGCGCGGCTGATGCCGCCGCAGCACCCCGAACGCCTCCCGCGCCCCCGAACCGAAGTTCGCCGTGGCCAGGACGCCCGGCACCGACCCGCCCGTCAGCATGTGGTCCTCCGGCCCGTCCGAGGTGAACAGCGGCACCGTCACCCCGCACTCGACCAGCAGGTCCGCGATCCGCCGCAGATACCCCGCGTCACTGCCGTAGCTGCCGTACTCGTTCTCCACCTGCACCAGCACCACCGGCCCGCCCCGGTCGACCTGCCGCCCGACCACCTGCGGCAGCAGCCGCCGGAACCAGCCGTCCACCGGCCCCAGGAACCCCGGATCGTCCGTCCGCACCCGCCGCCCCAGCAGCCCGGTCAGCCAGTGCGGCAGCCCGCCGTTCTCCCACTCCGCGCAGATGTACGGACCGGGCCGCACGATCGCCCACAGCCCCGCCCGCTCCACCGCGTCCAGGAACCGGCCCAGCGCGGCCACGTCGCCGTACCGCCCCGGCTCCGGCTCGTACAGGTTCCACGGCACGTACGTCTCCACGCAGTTGAGCCCCATCGCGCGAAGCATCCCGAGCCGGTGCTCCCACTGGCCCTCGTGCACCCGGAAGTAGTGCAGCGCCCCCGACAGCAGCCGCACCGGCCGCCCGTCCAGCAGAAAATCCGTCTCACCCACCGCGAACTCGCTCATGGGCCCACCTTCGCCCTCTGGCGGAGGACGGGTCCATGGACAAAGATCGTCGCTGTTTGGACGTACCGGCGGCCGCACGACGAGCGGGAGGGCGCGGATGTACCACACCTGGATGCGCTACTTCACGCCCGGCCCGGTCCACCACCGGCTCGGCCTCGTCTGCCTCGGCGTCGGGCTCCAGCACGGCGCCCTGCCCACCGTCGGCCCCCGCACCCTCGACCACCACGTCGCCGTCGTCGTCAGCGCCGGCAGCGGCTGGTACCGCACCCCTGACGGCCGCCGCACCACCGTCACCGCGCCCGCGCTGCTCTGGCTCACCCCCGGCGTCCCGCACCACTACTCCGCCGACCCCGGTACCGGCTGGGACGAGGCGTTCGTCGACTTCACCGGACCGGCCACCGCCACGTACACCGAACTCGGCTGCATCGAGCCCGAGCGCCCCGTCGTCCCGCTCTCCGACGCCGGCGGTCCGCGCGCCGTCGTCGGCCGCATCGCCCGCGCCGCCCGGCGCGGCAACCCGCTCCTGGAGGTGGAGACCGCCGCCGCCGTCCACGAGCTCCTCGTCGCGCTGCGCCGGGCCCGCGCCGACACCAACGCCGAGGGCGACCCCGTCCTCACCGTCCTCGCCCGGGACGCCTTCCAGCCGCTGTCCGTCGCCGAGCACGCCGCCCGGCAGGGCATGACCCCCGCCGAGCTGCGCACCGCCGTGCGGCGGGCCGCCGGCTGCAGCCCGAAGGACTACCTGCTGACCATCCGGCTCGGCCGGGCGAAGGAACTCCTCGCCGCCACCGAACTGCCCGTCGCCGCGGTCGCCCGCCGCGTGGGCTACGACGACCCGGCGTACTTCTCCCGGCTGTTCACCCGGCGCGTCGGCATCGCCCCGGTCCGCTTCCGTGAGCAGCAAGGACGTGCGGTGCCGGGTGGCTGGAGCGACCGGATCCCGGATCCCGAACACCCTCCGACGATCGCCGGGTGATCGGGCTAGGCTCGCTGCCCATGAGCGACATCGACGAGTCCGTACGAGCCGAGCTGACCCGGCTGCGCGAGAGCATCGACAACATCGACGCCGCGGTCGTGCACATGCTCGCCGAGCGCTTCAAGTGCACCCAGCAGGTGGGCGTCCTCAAGGCGCAGCACCAGCTGCCGCCGGCCGACCCGGCCCGCGAGGCCCGGCAGATCACCCGGCTGCGGCAGCTGGCGGAGAACGCCAAACTGGATCCGGCGTTCGCCGAGAAGCTGCTGAACTTCATCATCGCGGAAGTCATCCGCCACCACGAGACGATCGCCGACGAGACGATCGCCGACGAGGCGACCGCCGACGAGACGGAGGCGGGTACGGACATGGAGGAGAAGGACTGATGGGCCGCGTCACCGTCTTCACGCTCGGAGGGACCATCTCGGCGCGGGGCGGTGACGCCACCAGGCTCAGCGGGGCCGAGGTCCTCGGCGCCGCCGCCGGCGACGACGTCGAACTGCGCGACTTCCGCCGGCTGCCCAGCTCCTCCCTCTCCCTCGCGGACCTGCACGCCCTCGCCGACGAGGTGCGCGCCACGGTCGCCGCCGGCTCCGGGGTGGTCGTCGTCCAGGGCACCGACACCCTGGAGGAGACCGCCTTCCTCCTCGACCTGCTGTGCGCGACCACGGAGCCGATCGCGGTCACCGGCGCCATGCGCCGCCCCGACCTGCCCGGCGCGGACGGCCCCGCCAACCTGGCCGCCGCGGTCGCCGTCGCCGCCGACCCCCGCTGCCGCGGACTCGGCGTCGTCGTGGTGCTCGCCGACGAGATCCATGCCGCCCGGCACGTCCGCAAGACCCACACCACCTCCGTGGCCACCTTCGGCTCGCCCGGCGCCGGCCCCCTCGGACAGGTCGTCGAGGGCGTCCCGCGGATCCTGCTCCGTCCCGCCGCCCCGGTCGCCGCCTGCCCGCTGACCCTGGACCCCGACGTACGGGTCGCCCTGGTCACCCTGTCGCTCGGCGACCGCGGCGAGCTCCTCGACGCCGTCGACGACCGCTTCGACGGACTGGTCGTCGCCGCCTTCGGCGCCGGCCACGTCCCGGCCTGGCTGGTCGAGCCCCTGGAGGCGCTGGCCGCCCGGATGCCCGTCGTCCTCGCCTCCCGCACCGGCTCCGGCGCCACCCTGTCCGAGACGTACCGCGGCCCCGGCTCCGAGTACGACGTGCTCCACCGCGGCCTCGTCCCCGCCGGCCCCCTGGACCCGCCCAAGGCCCGGCTGCTGCTGCAGACGCTGCTCTCCAGCGGCGCGAAGGGCCCGGCCGGCTACGACCGCCCGCGGATCACCGCCGCGTTCGCCCACCTGACGGGCACCGGCCTGGCCTGACGGGGGCGGCGCCTCGGCCGCCTGCTCGCCCACAGCGGAACCCGAGCCCCTGCCCCGCCGGTACGCCATCAGGCAGCATGGGCCCCATGTCCGTACTCACGCGCGACGAAGCGCAGACCCGTGCCCGGCTCCTCGACGTCCACCACTACGCCGTGGAGCTCGACCTCACCACCGGAGACGAGACCTTCGACTCCACCACCCTGATCCGGTTCACCGCCCGCACCCCCGGGGACACCTTCGTCGAGCTGAAGCCGGTCGCCCTGCGCTCGGCCACCCTGGACGGCACGCCGCTCGACCCCGCGGCCCTGACGGAGAACCGGCTGCCCCTCACGGGGCTCACCGAGGGCGAGCACGAGCTGCGGATCGACGCGTCGATGCGGTACTCCCGCACCGGCGAGGGCATGCACCGTTTCACCGACCCCACCGACGGCGAGTCGTACGTCTACACCCAGCTGTTCATGGAGGACGTGCAGCGGGTCTTCGCCGCCTTCGACCAGCCCGACCTGAAGGCCGTCTTCGAGCTGACCGTCACCGCCCCCGAGGGCTGGTCGGTGCTCACCAACACCGTCACCGAGCAGCAGGAGGACGGCCGCTGGACGTCCGCGCCGACCCAGCTGCTGTCCACGTACTTCGTCGCCGTCGCCGCCGGCCCCTGGCACTCGGTCCGCACCGAGCACGCCGGCCTGCCGTTCGGCATCCACTGCCGCCGCTCCCTCGCCCCGTACCTGGACGCGGACGCCGACGAGCTCCTCGACATCACCAAGGCCCTCTTCGACCGGTACCACGAGAAGTTCACCGAGCCGTACCCCTTCGACTCGTACGACCAGGCGTTCGTCCCCGAGTTCAACGCGGGCGCGATGGAGAACCCCGGCCTGGTCACCTTCCGCGACGAGTTCGTGTACCGCTCCGCCGTCACCGACACCGAGCGGCAGACCCGCGCCATGGTGATCGCCCACGAGATGGCGCACATGTGGTTCGGCGACCTGGTCACCCTGCGCTGGTGGGACGACATCTGGCTGAACGAGTCCTTCGCCGAGTACATGGGCTACCAGACCCTCAACGAGGCCTGCTCCGACCGCTTCCCCGACACCTGGATCGACTTCGGCGTCACCCGCAAGGCCTGGGGCTCCGACGCCGACCAGCGCCCCTCCACCCACCCCGTCGCCCCCGACCCGGACGCCGTCCCCGACACCGCCTCCGCGCTGCTCAACTTCGACGGCATCTCGTACGCGAAGGGCGCCTCCGCGCTGCGGCAGCTCGTCGCGTGGCTGGGCGAGAAGGACTTCCTCGCCGGCATCAACACCCACTTCCAGCGGCACAGGTTCGGCAACGCCACCCTCGCCGACTTCATCGACAACCTCGCCTCCGCCACCGACCGCGACGTCCACGGCTGGGCCGAGCAGTGGCTGCGCACGACGGGCGTCGACAAGCTGACCCCCCGCATCACCGGCGAGGGCCAGCACCTGCGGCTCGCCGTCGACCGGGACGGCAGCCGCCCGCACCGGATCGCCGTCGAGATCTACGACCGCGACGCCTCCGCCGCACTCGTGCTGCGCGAACGGCGCGAGCTCGACGTCCCGCAGCAGGAACCGGCCGAACTGACCGGCCCGCACCCGGCACTCGTGCTGCTCAACGGCGAGGACCTCACCTACGCCAAGGTCCGCTTCGACGAGACGTCCCTCGAGACGGTGCTGCGCTCCCTCTCCCGGATCCCGAACGCGCTGACCCGCGCCGTCGTCTGGAACGCGCTGCGCGACATGGTCCGCGACGGCGAACTGGAGCCCGTCGCCTATCTGGAGACCGCCCTCGCGCACCTGCCGGAGGAGACCGAACTCGCCGTCGTCCAAGGCGTGCTCGGCTTCGCCCGCACCTATGTCGCCGACCGCTACGTCACCGCAGAGGACCGCCCCGCCGCCCTCGGCACGATCCACGCGATCGCCCGCGACCTGCTGCGCCGCACCGAGGACGGCGACTCGCCGGGCCTGCGCCTGACGGCCGTGCGCACGCTCATCGACAGCGCCACCACGCCCGACAAGATCGCCTCCTGGCTCGACGAGGGCACCGTCCACGGAGGCCCCGAGCTCGACCCCGAACTGCGCTGGCGCATCCTCGCCCGGCTCGCCGTCCTCGGCGCGACCGACGAGGCCGCCGTCGAGGCCGAACTCGCCCGCGACCCCTCCGCCTCCGGCCAGGAGGGCGCGGCCCGCTGCCGCGCCTCCCTGCCGACGGCCGAGGCCAAGGAGGCGGCCTGGGCGTCGATGTTCACCTCGGACGACCTGTCGAACTACCTGTTCACGGCCACGGCCCACGGCTTCTGGCAACCGGAGCAGTCCGACCTGACGGCGGAGTACGTCACCCGCTTCTACGAGGACGCCCCCGCCCTGGCCGGCCGCCGCGGCCCCGCCATCGCCGAGGCCGCCGGCCGCTACGCCTTCCCGGCGTTCGCGATCGACGCGGACTCCCTGGCGAAGGGCGAGGCGAGCCTGACCGACCCCACCCTCACTCCCGCCCTCCACCGCAAGCTCGTCGACCAACTCGACGACCTGGCACGGGCCCTGAAGGTCAGGGGGTAGCACCCTCTACCCCGACGTCGGGTCCGGGCACAAGACCCAGTCCCTCGTTCGGGTTGCCCGGCCGCGGATCGCGGCAGGGCAACCCGAACGTACGGACACGCTGTCGTCCATGCGTGCCGAACCCCCGCTCCCACCCCTGGCCGGAGGCACCCCCGGCCCCGACGCCCTGCGTCCGCTCCTGGACACCGTCCTCGACGCCCTGCGTTCCGGCGCGGCCGAACGCGGCGGCCCACTGCCCGCGGGGGGACCGGACGGCGTCGCCCGGCGCGTACGGGACGCCCTGCCGAACCCCCTCCCGGAGCACGGCGCCGGCGCCGGCGAGGCGCTGCGGCTCCTGGTCCACACCCTGGCCGCCGGCGCCGCCGACCCCGCCGACCCGCTCTGCGTCGCGCACCTGCACACCCCGCCCCTCGCACTCGCCGTCGCCGCCGATCTCGCCGCGTCCGCGCTCAACCCGTCGATGGACTCGTGGGACCAGGCCCCCGCCGCCTCCGCGCTGGAAGCGCTGGTCACCGCCGCCCTCGCCGCCGAGGTCCACCCGGGCGCGCCGAGCCCCGACGCGCTCGTCACCAGCGGCGGCACCGAGTCCAACCAGCTCGCCCTGCTCCTCGCCCGGGAACGCCACGGCTCCGTCCGCGCGGTCGTCGGGGCCAACGCCCACCACTCCTTCGCCCGCGCCGCCTGGCTCCTCGGCCTGCCCGAGCCCGTCGTCGTGCCCACCCCCAACGGCACCATCGACCCCGTGGCCCTCGACGAGGCCCTGACCGACCTCACCGGCCCGCTCCTCGTCGCCGCCACCGCCGGCACCACCGACACCGGCAGCATCGACCCGCTCGCTCAGGTCGCCGACCTGTGCGACGCCCACGGCGCCGAACTCCACGTCGACGCGGCCTACGGCGGCCCGGTCCTGTTCAGCACCGCCCACCGCCACCTCCTCGCCGGACTCGACCGGGCCCGCAGCGTCACCCTCGACCTGCACAAGCTCGGCTGGCAGCCGGCCGCCGCCGGCCTGCTCGCCGTCCGCGACGCCGCCGACCTCGCGCCACTCGCCCACACCGCCGAGTACCTCAACGCCGACGACGACACCGACGCCGGACTGCCCGACCTCCTCGGCCGCTCCCTGCGCACCACCCGCCGCCCCGACGTGCTCAAGACCGCCGTCACCCTGCTCGCCCTCGGCCGCACCGGCCTCGGCGCGCTCGTCGACGCCTGCATGGCGCAGGCCCGGCTCCTCGCCGACCTGGTCGAGAAGACCCCTGCCCTGGAGCTGTACGCCCGCCCCACCCTCACCACCGTCCTGCTCCGGCCCGTGGCCGCCACGGACGACGCCGTCGCCGCGATCCGCCGCGACCTCCTCGCCGACGGCCGCGCCGTCCTCGGCCGGGCCCGCGCCGACGGCCGGCTCTGGCTCAAGGCCACCCTGCTCGACCCCCACACCGCCCCCGGCGACCTGGAAGAGATCCTCACCCTCGTGGAAGGCAGTACCGACCGATGACGGCCAGCACCCCCCGGAACGCCCACGAACACCCCCACGATCTGGTGGGCGTCGGCATCGGCCCGTTCAACCTCTCCCTCGCCGCCCTCGCCGACGGCGTGCCCGGCGGCCTCGACGCCGTGTTCTTCGAGCAGCGGCCGGACTTCCAGTGGCACCCGGGGCTGCTCATCGACGGCGCGACGCTCCAAGTCCCGTTCCTCGCCGATCTGGTGACCCTCGTCGACCCGGCCAGCCCCTGGTCGTTCCTCAGCTATCTGCGCGCGCTGGACCGGCTGTTCCCGTTCTACTTCGCCGAGACCTTCCACATCCAGCGGGCCGAGTACGACGCCTACTGCCGCTGGGCCGCCACCCGTCTCCCCGGCCTGCACTTCGGCCATCAGGTCGACGCGGTCCGCTGGAACCCCGAACGCGCCCTGTTCGAGATCGACCACACGCAGCTCGACGCGTCCGGCGAGGCCGAGGCCCTGGGCCGCGCGTACGCCCGCAACGTGGTCCTCGGCGTCGGCACCGAGCCGTACGTCCCCGAACCCCTGCGCCCCCTCGCCGACGCCCCCGGCGTCCCCGTGCTGCACTCCGCCGAGTACCTAGACCACCGCGAGCTGCTGACCCGCGCCGAGCACGTCACCGTCATCGGCTCCGGCCAGTCCGGCGCCGAGATCTTCCTCGACCTGCTGCGCGCCCGCCCCACCGGCGCGGAGAAGCTCCACTGGCTCACCCGCACCGAGGCGTTCGCCCCCATGGAGTACTCCAAACTGGGCCTGGAGCACTTCACCCCCGACTACACCCGCTACTTCCACGCCCTGCCCGAGCCGGTCCGCAACGACCTCGTGCCGCGCCAGTGGCAGCTCCACAAGGGCATCGACACCGACACCCTCGCCGCCGTCCACGAGGAGCTCTACCGCCGTACCCTGCACGGCGGCTGGCCCGACGCGGTCATCACCCCCGGCGTCCGGGTCCGCACCGCCGGCCGGGTCGCCGCCGGCAAGGTCGAGCTGCACCTGGAGCACCTGCAGCAGGGCCGCCGCTCCCGGCTCACCACCGACGCCGTCGTTCTCGCCACCGGCTACCGCGAGCGCTCCGTCGCGCGCATGCTCACCGGCCTCGCCCCGTACCTGCGGCACGACTCCGCCGGCCGGCCGCGCATCGACCGGGAGTACCGGCTCGTCCTCGACGAGTCCGTCACCGGGAGCGTGTACGTGCAGAACGCCGAGAAGCACACGCACGGCGTCGGCGCACCCGACCTCGGCCTCGCCGCCTGGCGCAGCGCCACCATCCTCAACGCGATCACCGGCAAGGAGCCCTACCCGCTGCCCCGCCGCACCGCGTTCACCCGCTTCGGCCTGGACGAGCGAGAGGCGCCGCGCATCCCGGCCAGGAGCCCGGAGCTGACGCCTCTCGCACAGGACTGACGGCTAGAACACCGGCACGCCGTCACGGGTCAGCTTCCAGCCCACGGACGCGAACTGCCCCGGGTCGACCGTGCCCTCGGCCTGCACCCACTGGATGATCGTGTTGCGGATCTCATCCGAGTTCGCCCACAGCTGCTGGGCCTTCGCGACGTGCGGGAACGCGCCGCCGCCGCTGGCCCGGTAGTTGTTCACGGCGAGCACGAACCGCGCCGCCGGGTCCAGCGGCGCGCCCTCGAAGGACAGGTTCACGATCCGCGAACCGGCCGGCTTCGCGATGTCGATCTCGTACGTCAGCCCGGACACGGCGTCGTAGTTGTAGTCCGGGATGCCGTCCGCGTTGGTGAGCTTCGCGGTGTCCACGGGCGCGCCGGCCGGCGTCTGCACGTAGTACCGCGCCGAGAACTCCAGGTACTCCTTCAGCTGGGCGCCCGTCATCAGCCGGGCCTCCAGCGTGTTCTCGAACGGGTAGAGGCCCGCCGCGTCCTTGATGGTGACCTGGCCGGCCGGGATCCGGGCGGTGCGGGAGAAGCAGGACGCCTGCGAGAGCACCGGCAGGGCCGCGTGAGCGCCGCCCGCGAGGGCGGCCTTCACCGTCTCGGCCTGGACGTGGTTGATCAGGTCGATGATCGGCTCGTCCTTCCACGGCGCGTCGGCCGTGGTCATCGAGGCGGTGGAGGTGCCGATGACCTGGTTCACGTACGCCACCACCTCGGCGTGCTCGTCGCCGAGCAGCTTGGTGATCGCCGGGTCCTCCGCCACCGTGTTGGAGTTGAGGACCTGCGCGGCGACCTTCTCGACCGTCCAGCGGCCCTTGTTCCACACCAGGTCGAAGTCGAACAGGGTGAGCCGCTGGCCCCACTTGAGCGGCTCGGACAGCACGACGTCCTGCCCGGTCGCCTTGTTCTTCACCCGGTACTCGGGGATCTCGGTGTGCGCGTGGCCGACGAGGATCGCGTCGATGCCGGGGACCTGCTCGGCGACCAGACCGGCCGCGTTCTCGACGTACGGGAGCTGGTCGCCGTACGAGGAGGTGCCGCTGGAGCCGGAGTGCGCGGAGACGACGACCACGTCCGCACCCATGGAGCGGAGCTTCGGCACCCACTTCGCGGCCTGCTCCTCGAGGCCGGGGAAGACCATCCTGCCGGTGACGTTGGCCTTGTCCCAGATGGCGATGCCGGGGTTGGTCAGGCCGAGGATCGCGACCTTGACGTCCCGGCCGTGCGGGGTGCGCAGCCGGTGGATGCTGTACGGGGCGAACGCGGGACGCAGGGTCTTCGCGTCCAGGGCGTTGGCGCCGAGCAGCGGGAAGTCGCACTGCTCCTCGAACTTCCGCAGCACGGGGATGCCGTAGTTGAACTCGTGGTTGCCGAGGGCGGCGGCGTCGTAGCCGATGGCGTTCATCGCCTGGGCCATCGGGTGCACCGGGCCGCCGGTCTTCGTGATCGGGTCGACCTTGGCGTAGTAGTACGACAGCTGGGTGCCCTGGATGGTGTCGCCGGCGTCGATGAGCAGCGTGTTGCGGCGGCCCTTCGCCTCGCGGACCTGGTTCACCAGGGTGGAGATCTTCGCCAGGCCGACGTCGTTGTGGGCCTTGTCGTCGAACTCCTTGTCCGTGAAGTAGTCCCAGTTGAAGACGTTGCCGTGCAGGTCGGTGGTGCCCATGACGGTGAAGGAGTACCGCTTGGGCCCGCGTCCGGGGGTGGGAGGGGCGGCGGGGGCGGCCTGGGCGGGGGCCGCGACGCCGGCCGCGAGGGCGGCTCCCGCTCCGGCGGCGACGGAGCTCTCGAGGAACGTCCGGCGGTTCAGCGGCATGGGTACTCCTTGATCTCGACTCTGCACAACGCGCGTAGATTCTGGCTCAGGAGTCACGCCGGGGAACACCCCTTTCAGGTGACGGAATGCGAAAGTCTGCGAAGGAGCGAGGCTGGAGACGTACGGACGAGCCCGGATACGTACGGACGAGGGGAGAGGCGACGCTCATGCCGACCGACGGATTCACCACCGAACCCAGCCCCCGGAGCCCGCGCGTCACCGTGCGCGGCGAGGCGCGCCTGGAGGTCGACCCCGAGCTCGCCCGCATCGGCGTCACCGTGGGCGCGCGGGGCACGGACCGGGACGCCACCCTGCGGGACCTGACGCGGCGCAACGCGGAGGCCCTGGACCTGATCCGGTCGTACGGCGAGGCCGTGGAACGGCTGGAGACCGGCGCGTTCACGCTCACGCCCGAGCCGGCCCGGCACGGCCGCGGCGAGCGCGTGCGCGCGTACAGCGGCCGGGTCCACCTCACCGCCGAGCTCACCGACTTCACCGCGCTGGGCGAACTCGCCACCCGACTGGCCGAACGCGAGCTGACCCGTGTCGACGGACCCTGGTGGGCCCTGCGCCCCGACTCCCCGGCGTACGCCCGGGTCCGCCGGCTGGCCGTCACGGCGGCCGTCCAGCGCGCCCGCGAGTACGCCGAGGCCCTCGGCACCACCCTCGACGCCCTGCTCGAACTCTCCGACACCGGTACGGACCTGGTCCCGCCGGCCCCGGCGGGCGGACTGCGCATGGCCTTCGCCGCCGAGGCCGTCGAGGCCGCGCCCCCGCTCACCCTCGAACCGCAGCTCCAGACGGCGTCGGCGGAGGTGACCGCCCGCTTCACCCTGCACCCGCCGGCGCTGTGAGGAAGCCCTCTCCGACGCTCATCAGAGCAAGGCCCCGCACATATTCAAGACTTGTCAACAACCTTTCATGTAAAGGTTGTTGGTCTGTCATGACGAGCCCATGTTCTACCCGTTGGTAATGCCTAGGCTCGACGCATGCGCCGAGCGAAAATCGTCTGCACCCTTGGTCCTGCCACTGCCACATACGACCAGATCAAGGCCCTCGTCGAGGCCGGAATGGACGTGGCCCGCCTCAACCTCAGCCACGGCACCTACGCCGAGCACGAGGAGCGCTACCGACATGTCCGCAAGGCCGCCGAGGAGACGGGGCGCGGCGTGGGTGTCCTCGCCGACCTTCAAGGCCCGAAGATCCGCCTCGGCCGTTTCCAGGAGGGTCCCGTACTCCTTGAACGCGGCGACGAGTTCACCATCACCGTCGAACCCGCCGCCCAGGGCGACCGCCACGGCTGCGGCACCACGTACGCCGGCCTCGCCGCCGACGTCACGCCCGGCGAGCGCATCCTCGTCGACGACGGTCGAGTCGCGCTCGACGTCGCCGAGGTCGACGGCCCCCGGGTCCGTACCGTCGTCGCCGAGGGCGGCGTGATCTCCGACCACAAGGGCCTGAACCTCCCCGGCGTCGCGGTCTCCGTCCCGGCCCTCTCCGAGAAGGACGTCGAGGACCTGCGCTGGGCGCTGCGCACCGGTGCGGACGTCGTCGCCCTGTCCTTCGTCCGCAGCGGCCGCGACATCGAGGACGTCCACCGGATCATGGACGAGGAGGGCCGTCGCGTCCCCGTCGTCGCCAAGGTCGAGAAGCCGCAGGCGGTCGAGAACATCGACGACATCGTCGCCGCCTTCGACGGCATCATGGTCGCCCGCGGCGACCTCGGCGTCGAAATGCCCCTGGAGCAGGTCCCGATCGTCCAGAAGCGCGCGATCAAGCTGGCCCGCCGCAACGCCAAGCCGGTCATCGTCGCCACCCAGATGCTGGACTCGATGATCGACAACTCCCGCCCCACGCGCGCCGAGGCGAGCGACGTCGCCAACGCCGTCATCGACGGCACCGACGCGGTGATGCTCTCCGGCGAGACCAGCGTCGGCCGGTACCCGGTGGAGACGGTCCGCACGATGAGCCGCATCGTGGAAGCGGCGGAGGAAGACATCCTGGCCAAGGGCCTCCCGCCGCTGACGGAACGGAACAAGCCCCGCACCCAGGGCGGCGCGGTGGCCCGCGCGGCGGCCGAGATCGGCGACTTCCTGGGCGCGCGGTTCCTGGTCGCCTTCACCCAGTCCGGCGACACGGTCAAGCGCCTGTCCCGCTACCGCTCGCCCATTCCGCTGCTCGCCTTCACCCCGGACCCGGCGACCCACGCCCAACTCAACCTGACCTGGGGCGTGGAGACCTTCCTGGGTCCGCATGTGGACTCGACGGACGCGATGGTGGCGCAGGTCGACGAACATCTGCTGAAGATCGGCCGCTGCAGGAAGGGCGACACGGTGGTCATCACCGCCGGTTCCCCGCCCGGCGTCCCCGGCTCGACGAACATGGTCCGCGTCCACCACATCGGCGACCCCGTCACCGGCTGAGGCGGGTGACGCCGACCGGGTGTACGGTTCGTGACCTTGGAAGTGAAGGGAAAGTGCCCCGGGTGGGATTCGAACCCACGCTGGATGGTGTTTGAGACCACTGCCTCTACCGCTGGGCTACCGGGGCGCGCCTTCGAAAGCAAGGGTGACGGTAACCCGTCGTGCCCCTACCTTACAGGAGGTGGGTAGGCTCGTGGTGAGCAGTATCGCCCCGCAACGAGGAGCCCCCGTGACCGCCCCCGAGTCGCCCCAGCCCGTCGCCGACGACGACAAGTCGCACGTCCCGCCGCTGACGACGCGAGTCGTCATCGCCGAGGACGAGGCCCTCATCCGCCTCGACCTCAAAGAGATGCTGGAGGAAGAGGGCTACTCGGTCGTCGGTGAGGCCGGCGACGGCGCCGCGGCCGTGGAGCTGGCCCGCGAGCACCGGCCCGACCTCGTGATCCTCGACGTGAAGATGCCCGTCCTCGACGGCATCTCCGCCGCCGAGAAGATCGCCGGCGAGTCCATCGCCCCGGTCCTCATGCTCACCGCCTTCTCGCAGCGCGAGCTCGTCGAGCGGGCCCGGGACGCCGGCGCCATGGCGTACCTGGTCAAGCCGTTCAGCAAGAGCGACGTCGTGCCGGCCATCGAGATGGCCGTCTCCCGGTTCGCCGAGCTGAAGGCCCTGGAGAAGGAGGTCGCGGACCTCGCGCAGCGCCTGGAGACCCGCAAGCTGGTCGACCGGGCCAAGAGCATCCTGCAGACCGAGTACGGGCTGACCGAGCCGGCCGCCTTCCGCTGGATCCAGAAGACGTCGATGGACCGCCGCATGTCGATGCAGCAGGTCGCCGAGGCCGTCATCGAGGACTCCGAGGAGAAGAAGGCCGCGAAGGGCCAGCAGTAGGCCCGGCCCCCGGACCCCTCCCGGTCCCTCCGCACGACATGGGAAGGCCCGCCCCACAACGCTGTGGGGCGGGCCTTCGTCTGTCGGGGACCGACTACTCCTCGCCGAGGTACGTCTTGCGCACCTCGTCGTCGACGAGCAGGTCCTGGCCGGTGCCGGAGAGCTTGATCTTGCCGACCTCGAGCACGTAGCCGTAGTCCGCGAGGGACAGGGCCGCCTGCGCGTTCTGCTCGATGAGCAGGATGGTCATGCCCTCCGCCTTGAGCGTGGCGATGGTCTCCATGATCTTCTGCATCATGATCGGGGAGAGACCCATCGACGGCTCGTCCAGCATCAGCAGCTTGGGCTGGGACATCAGCGCCCGGCCCATCGCCAGCATCTGCTGCTCACCGCCGGAGAGCGTGCCCGCGGCCTGCTTGCGACGCTCGCCCAGGATCGGGAAGAGCTCGTAGGCGCGCTGGACGTCCTTCTCGATGCCGTCCTTGTCCTTGCGGAGGAAGGCGCCGAGCTGGAGGTTCTCCGCGATGGTCAGCTTCGGGAAGATGTGCCGGCCCTCGGGGGAGTGGGCCAGACCCAGCGAGACGACCTTGTGGGCCGGGATGCCGTTGAGCACCTGGCCGTCGAAGGTGATCTTGCCGGAGTTCGGCTTGATCAGACCGGAGAGGGTCCGCAGGGTGGTGGTCTTGCCCGCGCCGTTGGTGCCGATCAGGGCGACGACCTGGCCGGCCTCGACGGAGAAGGAGATGCCCTTGACGGCCTCGATCTTGCCGTAGGCGACCCTGAGGTCCTCGACCTCGAGCAGAGCGGTCACTTGGAGTCTCCTTCGGTGGTGCTGTCCGCGTCCGAAGCGTTCTCGGCGGCAGATTCCGGAGCGTCGTCGGAGCCGGCGTCACCGGACTCGTCGGCCTCGTCGGACGCCTCGGCCGCGGCCTCGGTGTCGTCCGACGCGGTGTCCGCGGCCTCCGGCTCGGTGTCGGCCTGCGCCTCGGCGGCCTCGGCGGCCTCCTCCGCGTGCGCCTCCGCCGCCTCGACCTCGGCGACCTCCTCCGCGCCCGGAGCACCCTCGTACGGGGTGCCCAGGTACGCGGCCACGACGCGCTCGTCGCCCTGGACGACCTCGGACGTGCCCTCGACGAGCTTCTCGCCCTGGACGAGCACGGCGACCCGGTCGCACAGGTTGAAGATGAACTTCATGTCGTGCTCGATGACGAGGACGGCGATGCCCTTGTCGCGGATGGCGAAGACGAGCTCCTCGGTGGTGCGCGTCTCGTTCTGGTTCATGCCGGCCGTCGGCTCGTCGAGCAGCAGCAGACCGGGGTCGCTGGCGAGCGCCCGGGCGATCTCCAGCTTGCGCTGCTCGCCGTACGGCAGGTTGCGGGCCAGGTGCTCCGCCTTCGCGGCCAGGCCGACGAACTCCAGGAGTTCCATGGCCCGTTCGCGGGAGGCGAGCTCCGCCTTCTTGAAGCCGGGGCCGCGCAGCAGCGCGGACCACAGGCCCTCCTTGGTCCGGGTGTGACGTCCGACGAGGACGTTCTCCAGGACCGTCATGTTGGAGAAGAGGCGGATGTTCTGGAAGGTACGGGCGATGCCCGCCTTCGTGACCAGGTGCGGCTTGGGCGGCAGCACCGTGCCCTTGTAGCTGACCTGTCCCTCGGTGGGGACGTACAGACCGGTCAGGCAGTTGAAGAAGGTCGTCTTGCCGGCGCCGTTGGGGCCGATCAGACCGACGATCTCGCCCTCGCGGACGGTCAGGTCGACGCCGCGGACGGCGGTCAGGCCGCCGAAGCGCATGGTGACGCCGCTGGCATCGAGGACCGTGGCGGCCGTCGACGTGGCCGTGGCCGTGGTGGTGGTCGTCATGGCGTTCACGCACCCGCCTTCGCGGTACCGACACCGGACTCGGCGGAGACCCGCTGGTCCGGCACATCGAGCTGGTCGTCGTTCTCGTGGTACTCCAGCTGCGCCCGCTTGTTGGGGATGAGGCCCTCGGGGCGGAAGCGCATCAGGAGGATCAGCGCGAGACCGAACGCGAGGAGCTGGTAGTCCTTCAGGAAGGCCAGCTTCTCCGGGATCAGGAAGAGCAGCGCCGCGCCGAGGAGCGGGCCGCGGATGGTGCCCATGCCGCCGAGGATGACCGCCGCGAGCAGGAACGCGGAGTTCGGGGCGACGGGGCCGGCGAAGATGTACATCTCCGGGAGGACCGTGCCCTGGAAGTGGGCCTGGACCGTGCCGGCGACGCCGGCGAGCGTGGCGCCGAGGGCGAAGGCGATCAGCTTGACGCGGAAGCCGTTGATGCCCATGGCGGTGGCGGCGGTCTCGTCCTCGCGGATGGCGACCCAGGCGCGGCCGATCCGGGAGTCCTGCGCCCGGCTGAAGACCACGACCACGAAGACCATCACCAGCAGCATCAGCAGGTAGTAGCTGGCGTAGGTGCTGAGCTCCAGACCCAGGAAGCTGTGGGTCTCGCCGAAGTCGTAGCCGAAGATGTTCAGCGCCGGGATGTTCGGGATGCCGTTCGGGCCGTTGGTGATCTGCGGGCCGTTGTCGCCGTCCATGTTGTTGACGGTGATGCGGAAGATCTCACCGAAGCCGAGCGTCACGATGGCGAGGTAGTCACCGTGCAGCCGCAGGGTCGGTGCGCCGATGACGACGCCGAAGACCAGGGCGACGAACGCGCCGATGACGACCGTGGCCCAGAAGGGCAGCTGGATGTCGAAGGCGGAGGCCGTGGAGCCGGAGACCAGGGCCGCGGTGTACGCGCCGACGCCGAGGAAGGCGACGTAACCGAGGTCGAGCAGGCCGGCCAGACCGACGACCACGTTCAGGCCGAGGGCCACCGTCGCGAAGATCAGGATGTTCACCGCGATGACGGTGAAGGTGTCCGTGGTCTGCGTGAAGGGGAACGCGGCCGCGGCCGCGAAGGCGGCGATCGCGGCGACCTGGCGGTTCTTCGAGGCGATGGCCGAGAGACGGGCGACGAGGCCCGACTTGGACAGGCCCGCGGCACCCAGACCCGCGAGGATCAGGTAGCCGATGAACAGCTCGCCGTACTCGGTGGAGATGCCGTACGTGACGGCGTACATGCCGATGGCGAACGCGACGACCAGCAGCAGGATCTCGGCCCAGGAGGGGAGCTCACGGGGCTTCGACGGGACGCGGGTGTCGTCCGGCAGCGCGAAGGCGGCCAGCGGGATCAGCGAGGCGACCGCGGCGACGAAGCCGCCGGGCTCCAGGTGCGCGAGGCCGCCCAGCTGGACGGCGATCGCCAGCACGGTGTACCAGGTGGTGCCGAACGCGCCCAGCGCCAGGAAACGCAGCGCCTTGCTGGAGCCGGCCGGGGTCAGCCAGCGCATGCCCTTGACGCCGAGCCCGGAGAGGGCGAACAGCGTGACGAGCAGGCCGGCGACGAGGGAGAGGACCTGGAGACCGCCCGGGTACCCGTTGACCGTGAGGTTGCCGGGGAACTCGGTGGTGTAGGTCCAGGCGAGGAAGGTGCTCGCCAGGGTGGCGAGGCCACCGCCGGCGACGACCCAGTGGAGCAGGCCGGAGCCCTTGGCGTCGGCCGCCGGGGCCGCGGCCGCCACGGCGGTCTCGGTCTCCGGGGCCTGGTTCTCGGGGGTCCCGTTCTCGGGGGACTTGTTGAGGTCGGTCGTCATCACATCACGCCCTGTCCGCGCTGCGCTGTCCGAGGAGGCCCTGTGGCCGGAACAGCAGCACGAGGATGAGGAGGGAGAAGACCCAGATGTCCTTCCAGGCGCCGCCGCCGAACTGGTCCATCCCGGGGATGTGCTCGACGTAGGCGATGGAGAGCGTCTCGGCGATGCCGAGGACGACGCCGCCGATCATGGCGCCGTAGATGTTGCCGATACCGCCGAGGACGGCGGCGGTGAACGCCTTGAGGCCGAGCAGGAAGCCCATCTCGAAGCGGATCTGGCCCTTGTCGAGGCCCTCGGCGACCGCCGCGACGGCGGCGAACGCGGCGCCGATGGCGAAGGCCATCACGATGATGCGGTCGGTGTTGATGCCCATCAGCTTCGCGGTGTCCGGGTCCTGCGCCGTGGCCTGCATGGCGCGGCCGCTGCGGCTCTTCGAGACGAAGAGGCCGAGGGCGATCATGCAGAGAGGGGCGGCCACGAGGATGAAGGCGTCGGAGCGCGAGATGGCCAGGCCGTCGAGGAGCTGGAAGCTGTCCCCCTTGAACTCGGGGAAGCTGATCGGCTTCTTGGCGCCGGGGTAGAAGCCCCAGATGAGCTGCTGAAGCACGATCGACAGACCGATGGCCGTGATCAGTGGTGCGAGGCGGGGGGCGCCGCGCAGGGGGCGGTAGGCGAAGCGTTCGGCAGCCATGGCGACGGCCACGGAGACCACCGCGCCGCCGAGGAGCATCACGGGTATCGCGATCGCGAGGGACGTGCCCGAGGGCAGGATCGTGTACGTCGTGAGGGCGCCGAAGCCCCCGATCATGAAGATCTCGCCGTGGGCGAAGTTGATGAGCTGGACGATGCCGTAGACCATCGTGTAACCGATGGCGATCAGCCCGTAAAGGGCTCCGAGGGCAAGGCCGTCGGCCAGCTGTTGCGGCAGTTCGTGCACCGCAGGGCCTCCGATGAGCGTGTCGGATATGAGTCCGCGCGAGGGCGCTGTTTGCGCCCTCGCGCGGCTTGGATCAAGTAGTGCGGGGCTGTGCTGTGGTGGGTCAGTCCTCGAAGGTCGCGGACTTCACGTCGGCCCAGGCGCCGGACTTGACCTGGTAGACGGTGAGCTGCTTGTTCGTGGTGTCACCGAACTCGTCGAAGGCGACCTTGCCGGTCACGCCCTCGAAGGAGACCTTGGCCATGGCCTCGGTGACCTTGGCGCGGGCGTCCTCGGGGAGCTTGCCGTCGTTGGCGGCGACGACGGCCTTGACGGCCTGGATGATGGACCAGGCGGCGTCGTAGGAGTAACCGCCGTAGGCCGCGTACGCGTCCTTGTAGCCGGCCGCCTTGTAGTCCTCGATGAACTTCTTGGCGGTCGGGAGCTTCTCGACCGGGTAGCCGACCGAGGTGGCCAGGTCACCGTCGTTGGCCTCGCCGGACGCCTTGATGAACTCCGGGTCGTAGATGCCGTCGCCACCCATGGTGGGGATCTTGGCGCCGGCCTTCTTGACCTGGTCGGAGAGCAGGCCGCCCTCGGGGTACTGACCACCGAAGTAGACGGAGTCGGCGCCCGAGGCCTTGATCTTGTTGGCGGTGGAGGAGAAGTCGGTCTCCTTCACGGTCACGGAGTCGGTGTCGACGACCTTGCCGCCGAGGCGCTCGAACTCCTGGGAGAAGATCGCGGCGAGGCCGGCGCCGTAGGTCTGCTTGTCGTTGACGACGAAGACCTTGCGCTTCTTGGCGTCGTTGAACAGGTAGTTCGCGGCGAACTTGCCCTGGACGACGTCGGTGGTGGCGGTGCGGAAGTACGTCTTGAACGGACGCTTGAAGTCGCCCTTGCCCCAGTTGTCGCCCTGGGAGAGGGACGGGTTGGTGTTGGCCGGGGAGACCTGGGTCAGGTTGGCCTTCTCGAAGTCCGCCTGCATCGACTGGGCGACGCCCGAGTTCAGCGGGCCGACGACGCCGAGGACGTCCTTGATGCCGACGAGCTTGGTGGCGTTGGCCTTGCCGGTGGCCGGGGTGGCCTGGTCGTCGAGGGCCTCGATCTTGAAGGTGACGCCCGGGACTTCCTTGTTCTTGTTGGCGGTCTGGACCGCCAGGTCCACGGAGTTCTTGATGCCCTGGCCGAGCGCGGAGAGCGAGCCGGTGAGGGGAGCGTCGACGCCGATGACGACGGTCGTGCCGCCCTTGGCGTTGTCGCTGCCACCCTTGTCGTCGCGCGAACCGCAGGCGGTGAGGGTGAGTGCACCGGTGGTGAGCACGGTGGTGAGGACGAGCAACGAACGGTTGCGCACGATGAATCCTTTCCCTGGCGCGGCCCCCTCGAGCTGAGGTGCCGTGTAGCTGGGGTAGCTAGAGGTGCCGTATTTCAACGCCGGGCCGGTACGGGTTTCGTACCGGCCGTGCAAGGACGCGCCCGGCGGCGCGGTGACTGGCCGTGACTCTAGGCGCAGGTGGCGAAGTCGCGGGAGCGCCCAGGTCAGGATGTGACTGTCTTGTTATGCCGACGGGGAGACTCGGTGCTCAGGGGGTGGGCAAACTGGGGTAAACCGGGCGGTTGCCGGGTGTTCATATGCTGAGAACGCCCAGTTCCGCTCAGGGGCTTGACTAGATCATGGTCCTGACGTGGCCCCTTGGGGAGTGTCCGGATAGCGGACACGCGCCTGTTTGTGACCGGACGGATCGGCCGGTACGGGAACCCGCCCCTCCGGCCGCGCCGAGATCACTCAGCGTGATGGTGGCGCGGACGGCGCTCTCCAATTATCGGAACTCCCGGTGGCTCCGTTCGTCGCCGCGCACCGCCGGCGGGACTCCTCGTCCGCGAGGGCGAGCGCGGCCGCCCGGCCCGCGGTGCGCTCCTTCGCGCGGGCTGCGGCGAGCACCTCGTCGTGCAGGGCGAACTGCTCGTTGGAGAGCCCCTTTTGCTCCCAGTCGAGCCCCGCCCACTTGCTGCCGTTCAGGGCCTCTTTGACCCAGTACGCGACCAGGTTCGTGCAGAGCTCCGCAGGCGTGGTGGCCTGCGCGGTCGGCGTGGGCGCGGCGTCGCCGCCGGCGGCCGAGCAGGCGGTGAGCGTCCCCAGTACGGCGGTGGTGGTGAGTGCCGTACGCAGGGCGGTCGTGGCTCTGGTGTGCCGCGGAAGCCCCATGGGGGAACGCTAGGCGCTCGCCCCTCGATGCACAACAGGCATGGGGCGAGCGGTAGTTGGGAGGCGGCTGGGGCAGGGCGGGTCCAGGGCCGGGAAACACGAAGCCCCCGTCCGTCACCGTCGGTGACGCCGGGGGCTGCGGCTCGGGCGAGGGGTCAGGCCGAGGCGCCGGGGATGTTCTCCGCGTCCTTGGGGGTCACCTCGCGCAGCAGGCAGGTGAGCCGCGCGGTGCAGACCCGCTTGTCCGACTCGTCCGTGATCACGATCTCGTACGTCGCCGTCGACCGGCCGCGGTGCACCGGCGTGGCCACACCGGTCACCAGGCCGCTGCGCACCCCGCGGTGGTGGGTGCAGTTCAGGTCCACGCCCACGGCGATCCTGGAGACCCCGCCGTGCAGCATGGAGCCCACCGAGCCCAGGGTCTCCGCCAGCACCGCGGAGGCGCCGCCGTGCAGCAGCCCGTACGGCTGGGTGTTCCCCTCGACCGGCATCGTGCCGACGACCTTCTCGGCCGAGGCCTCGAGGATCTGCACGCCCATCCGGTTGCCCAGGTGCCCGGCCGAGAAGAGGGCGGGAAGATCGACGCCGAGTGCGGCGTACTCGTCGAGGACCTCCTGCGGGAACTTCACAGTCGTCTGCTCACCCATGGGCCCGGCTCCGTTCGTCGTCGTACGTCGTCGTACTGCGTCTCGGTCTGCGTCTCAGTGTGACGCACCGCCTGAGCAAACGCTTAGGCGGGCTGTGATTGTTCCAGACGCACGACGACGGACTTGCTGGCGGGGGTGTTGCTCACGTCCGCCGTGGAGTCCAGCGGCACCAGCACATTGGTCTCCGGGTAGTACGCCGCCGCGCAGCCCCGGGCCGTCGGGTAGTGCACCACCCGGAAACCGGGCGCCCGGCGCTCCACGCCATCCCGCCACTCGCTCACCAGGTCCACGTAGGAGCCGTCCGCGAGGCCGCCCAGCGCCGCCGCGTCCTCCGGGTGCACCAGGACCACCCGGCGGCCGCCCTTGATGCCGCGGTAGCGGTCGTCGAGCCCGTAGATCGTGGTGTTGTACTGGTCGTGCGAGCGCAGGGTCTGCAGCAGCAGCCGGCCTTCCGGCAGCTCCGGGTACTCCACCGGGGCGGCCGTGAAGTTGGCCTTGCCGGTGGCGGTGGGGAACCGGCGCTCGTCGCGCGGGGCGTGCGGCAGCGCGAAACCGCCCGGGTTCGCCGCGAGGCGGGCGTTGAAGTCCACGAAGCCCGGCACGACCCGGGCGATGCGGTCCCGGATCGTCGCGTAGTCCTGCTCGAACTCCTCCCACGGCGTCGCCGAGCCCTCGCCGAGGACCGCCCGCGCCAGCCGGGCCACGATCGCCGGCTCGGACAGCAGATGCGGGCTCGCCGGGGGCAGATTGCCGCGCGAGGCGTGCACCAGGCCCATGGAGTCCTCGACCGTGACGAACTGCCGTCCGCCCGCCTGCACGTCCCGGTCGGTGCGGCCGAGCGTCGGCAGGATCAGCGCCCGGGCCCCGGTCACCGCGTGCGAGCGGTTCAGCTTCGTCGAGACGTGGACGGTCAGCCGGGCGCGGCGCATCGCCGCCTCCGTCACCTCGGTGTCCGGCGTCGCCCCGACGAAATTGCCGCCCATCGCGAAGAACACCTTCGCCTCGCCGTCGCGCAGCGCCTGGATCGAGCGCACCACGTCGAAGCCGTGGTGCCGCGGCGAGACGATGCCGAACTCCTTGTCCAGCGCGTCGAGGAACGCGGGCGCGGGCCGCTCGAAGATCCCCATCGTGCGGTCGCCCTGCACATTGGAGTGACCGCGCACCGGGCAGACGCCCGCGCCCGGCCGGCCGATGTTGCCGCGCAGCAGCAGGAAGTTGACCACCTCGCGGATCGTCGGCACGGAGTGCTTGTGCTGGGTGAGCCCCATGGCCCAGCAGACGATCGTCCGCTCCGAGGCCAGTACCAGCTCCAGCATCCGCTCGATCTCGGCGCGGGTCAGCCCGGTCGCCGCCAGCGTCTCGTCCCAGTCGGCGGCCCGGGCGGCCGCGGCGAACTCCTCGTACCCGTGGGTGTGTTCCCGTACGAACGCCTCGTCGACGGCGCCGTCCGTCTCCAGTACCAGCTTGTTGAGCAGCCGGAACAGGGCCTGGTCGCCGCCGATGCGGATCTGCAGGAAGAGATCGGTGAGCGCGGCGCCCTTCAGCAGGCCCTGCGCGGTCTGCGGGTTCTTGAACCGCTCCAGACCCGCCTCCGGCAGCGGGTTCACCGAGACGATCCTCGCCCCGGCGGCCTTCGCCTTCTCCAGCGCCGAGAGCATCCGCGGATGGTTCGTCCCCGGGTTCTGCCCGGCCACGATGATCAGGTCCGCGCGGTGCAGGTCCTCCAGGGAGACGCTTCCCTTGCCGATGCCGATCGTCTCGGTCAGCGCCGAGCCGGACGACTCGTGGCACATGTTGGAGCAGTCCGGCAGGTTGTTGGTGCCGAACTCGCGGGCGAACAGCTGCAGCAGGAAGGCGGCCTCGTTGCTGGTGCGGCCCGAGGTGTAGAAGAGCGCCTCGTCCGGCGAGGCGAGGGCGCGCAGCTCCTCCGCGACGATCGCGAAGGCCCGCTCCCAGGTCACCGCCTCGTACCGGTCCGCGCCCTCGGGCAGGTACATCGGCTGCGTGATCCGGCCCTGCTGGCCCAGCCAGTAGCCGCTGCGCTCGGCCAGGTCCGCGAGCGGGTGGGCGGCGAAGAAGTCCGGCGTGACCCGGCGCAGCGTCGCCTCCTCGGCGACCGCCTTCGCCCCGTTCTCGCAGAACTCGGCCACATGCCGCTTGTCGCCCTCCGGCCAGGCGCAGCCGGGGCAGTCGAAGCCGTCCTTCTGGTTCACCTTGAGCAGCGTCCGCGCGGTGCGGCGCACGCCCATCTGCTGATGGGAGATCCGCAGGGTGTGCGCGACGGCCGCGAGCCCGGCGGCGGCGTGCGGCGGAGGGGTGACCTCCGGCGCGTCCTGCACCGGGTCGCCTGCGGGCGGCTTGCTGACCATCGCGCTCTCCTTCGAGCGGTCGAACCGAGGTGTACGTCCCGGTCCGGGTCGTACGTCTTCGATCCTGTCACGGACCGCCGACAACGTGGGCGGGCGGTCGGTGGGTCGTGATCGTCGGCGGCCGGCGGGCCGGGATTGTCAGCGGTCCGTGGGAGGATCCCTCCGTGGCCGAGACAGCATCGAAGAAGACCCAGAAGACCGAAGAAACCCGCCCGCGCCTGCTCCTCATGGACGGGCACTCCCTGGCGTACCGGGCGTTCTTCGCGCTGCCCGCGGAGAACTTCACGACCGCCATGGGGCAGCCCACGAACGCGATCTACGGATTCGCCTCGATGCTGGCGAACACGCTCCGCGACGAGGCGCCCACGCACTTCGCGGTGGCGTTCGACGTCTCCCGCAAGACCTGGCGGTCGACGGAGTTCCCCGAGTACAAGGCGAACCGCTCCAAGACCCCCGACGAGTTCAAGGGGCAGGTCGAGCTGATCGGCGAGCTGCTCGACGCCATGCACGCGCCGCGCTTCGCGATCGAGGGCTTCGAGGCCGACGACGTCATCGCCACGCTCGCCACGCAGGCCGAGGCGGCGGGCTTCGAGGTCCTGATCGTCACCGGCGACCGCGACTCCTTCCAGCTGATCACCGACCACGTGACGGTGCTCTACCCGACGAAGGGCGTCTCCGAGCTGACCCGGTTCACCCCGGAGAAGGTGCAGGAGAAGTACGGCCTGACCCCCTCCCAGTACCCCGACTTCGCGGCCCTGCGCGGCGACCCGTCGGACAACCTGCCGGGCATCCCCGGCGTGGGCGAGAAGACGGCCGCGAAGTGGATCAACCAGTTCGGCTCGTTCGCGGAGCTGGTCGAGCGGGTCGAGGAGGTCAAGGGCAAGGCCGGGCAGAACCTCCGGGACCACCTGGAGGCCGTCAAGCTCAACCGGGTGCTGACCGAGATGGTCCGCGACGTGGAGCTGCCGAAGACCGTGCAGGACCTGGCGCGCGTGCCGTACGACCGCACCGCCCTCGCCCTCGTCCTCGACACCCTGGAGATCCGCAACCCGTCGCTGCGCGAGCGGCTGCTCGCCGTCGACCCGGGCGCGGCGGACGAGGCCGCCGCCGAGCCGGCCCCCGGCGTGGAGCTGGACTTCACCGTCCTCGGCGCCGGCGAGGTGGCCCCCTGGCTGGCCGAGCACGGCACCGCGCCGCTGGGCGTCGCCACGGTCGACAGCTGGGCCCTCGGCACCGGCAGCGTCACCGAGGTCGCGCTGGCCTCCGGCACGGGCGCGGCCGCCTGGTTCGACCCCAGCGAGCTCGACGAGGCCGACGAGCGGGCCTGGGCCTCCTGGATCGCCGACCCCGAGCGGCCCAAGGTGCTGCACAACACCAAGGGCGCGATGCGGGTCTTCCCCGAGCACGGCTGGTCCGTCGCCGGCGTCACCATGGACACCGCCCTCGCCGCGTACCTGGTCAAGCCCGGCCGCCGCTCCTTCGCGCTGGACGCGCTGTCGGTCGAGTACCTGGGCCGCGAGCTCGCCCCGGCGGCCTCGGCGGACGGCCAGCTGGCCTTCGGCGCGGACGACACCGCGGAGGCCGAGGCCCTGATGTCCCAGGCCCGGGCGATCCTGGACCTCGGTGCCGCCTTCGAGGAGAAGCTGGGCGAGGTCGGCGCGCGGGACCTGCTGCACCAGGTCGAACTGCCCACCTCGGCGCTCCTGGCCCGTCTGGAGCGGCACGGCATCGCCGCCGACCGGGACCATCTGGAGGCGATGGAGCAGCAGTTCGCCGGCGCGGTCCAGCAGGCCGTGAAGGAGGCGCACGCCTCGGTGGGGCACGAGTTCAACCTCGGCTCCCCGAAGCAGCTGCAGGAGGTCTTCTTCGGCGAGCTGAACCTGCCGAAGACCAAGAAGACCAAGACCGGCTACACCACGGACGCCGACGCGCTCGCCTGGCTGGCGACCCAGACCGAGCACGAACTGCCGGTCATCATGCTCCGGCACCGTGAGCAGGCCCGGCTCCGCTCCACCGTCGAGGGCCTCATCAAGACGGTCGCCGCCGACGGCCGGATCCACACCACCTTCAGCCAGACCACCGCCGCCACCGGCCGGCTGTCGTCCACGGACCCCAACCTGCAGAACGTGCCGGTGCGCACCGACGAGGGCCGCGCGATCCGGCACGGCTTCGTCGTCGGCGAGGGCTTCGAGGCCCTGATGACCGCCGACTACAGCCAGATCGAACTGCGCGTCATGGCCCACCTGTCGGAGGACGCGGGCCTGATCGAGGCGTTCGCCTCCGGCGAGGACCTGCACACCACGGTCGCCTCGCAGGTCTTCGACGTCGAGCGGTCCGCCGTCGACGCCGAGATGCGCCGCAAGATCAAGGCCATGTCGTACGGCCTGGCGTACGGGCTCTCCCCGTTCGGGCTCTCGCAGCAGCTGGGCATCGAACCGGCCGAGGCCCGCGGGCTGATGGACACGTACTTCGAGCGCTTCGGCGGCGTGCGCGACTATCTGCGCCAGGTCGTCGACGAGGCCCGGGCCACCGGCTACACCGAGACCATGCTCGGCCGCCGCCGCTACCTGCCGGACCTCAACAGCGACAACCGGCAGCGCCGCGAGGCCGCCGAGCGGATGGCGCTCAACGCGCCGATCCAGGGCACGGCCGCCGACATCGTGAAGGTCGCCATGCTCGACGTCGACCGCGCGCTGACCGAGGCCGGCCTGGCGTCCCGGATGCTGCTCCAGGTCCACGACGAAATCGTGCTCGAACTGGCCCCGGGCGAGCGGGAGCAGGTCGAGGAGCTCGTCCGCCGCGAGATGGCCGGCGCCGTGGAACTGCGTGCGCCGCTGGACGTCTCGGTGGGCGTCGGCCCCGACTGGGACTCCGCCGCCCACTGACGTCCGTCCTGACGCCGGGGTCTTGAAGCCTGGCGTCAGCCGCCGTCGCCGGTGCCAGCGGCGGCGGCGGTCACGGGGGTCCGGTGCGCCGTGGGCGCACCGGGGCCCGGGCCGTCGCCGCGCCGCCGGCGCAGCCGGACCGCCGCCCCGTACAGCACGAGGCCGGCGGCCAGGCCCGCGCCCGCGCCGAAGCAGGCGGTCGGGATGATGTCCAGCGGGGTGTCGATCCGGCCCCAGTACGCGTACCAGCGCACGCAGCGGTGCACCACGCCCACCGTCACGCACCCGCCGAGCAGCGCCCACGCCGCCCAGCGGCCGCGGCGGCTCAGCACGGGGACGCCGTCCGCCGCTCCGGGCGCCGTGCGGCGCAGGCCGGTGGCGGTGAACCACACCAGCACGGCGAGCGCCACTGCCGAACTCCCGTACTGCAGGTACGTGTAGACGGGGAAGCCGGCCACCAGATCGCCGAGGACCGGGATCGCCCGGGTGCCCCAGCGGTCCAGGTGCGTGAACGAGTCCCAGACCACGTGCGTCGCCGCGCCGATCGCCGCCGAGACCACGAACCAGGCCGCCGTCCTGGCCTTCCCGGCGCGGTCGTGCCCCCGGGGCGTCCCGCGGACGAAGCCCAGCACCCGCCCGCGCCACCGCTGCGGCAGCAGCGCGACCAGCGGCTCGCGGACCATCAGCCACAACCCCACCAGCGCCGCCGTGATCGCCACATCGACGGTCAGCACGCCCCACAGCGCATGGGTGACGTCGCCGAACGGCATCGCCTGAGGGACCACACTCGCCGCGTAGTAGGTCATGTCGGGCGCGAACGAACCCGCCACGAGTGCCGACGGCAGCAACGGTCCGCGGCCCGAGCCGTCCCGCCGGATCCCCGGCAGCACGGCGGCCGCATGGCTGAGCGTGAACGGCATGCGCGAGTCCCCCTCGTGTCCCCTCCGGGCGGTCCGGGAGGCGTTGCCCAGTATGCGCGAACAGCCATTCCGAACAACGGACATGAGCATCGTGACGAAAGGATGAAAAGCGGTCAGGGGCCGGTGTCCCGTCCCGTGGAGTTGCCGTAGGGTCGCCTGAGGTCCGCGCGCGGGGAGCGCGAGTCGACAGGGGAGGGGACCCATACCTATGGCAGCGCAATTCGGCCGCCGGCTCCGCAGGGGCGCCACGACGACGGCGATCGCCGCCGCCGCGGTTGCCGCACTCTCCGCCTCGCAGGGCCCCGGGGCGATTCCGCCGCCCTCCGACATCGCGAGCGGGGACGGCTCCCTCGGCTCCGGCGACAGCAGCACCCCGCCGGGCGGCTCCGCCACCGGCGACTCGCCGTACTACACGGACCTGCCGCCGCTCAACACGCCGAACAAGCCTGGCACTTCCATAGACCTGCCGGTCATCACCGGCCCCGCCGAGGCGGGCATACCCGCGACCGTGCTCGCCGCCTACAAGCGGGCCGAGTCCGCGCTGCAGACGAGCGACCCGAGCTGCCACCTCCCCTGGCAGCTCCTCGCCGGCATCGGCAAGGTCGAGTCCGGCCAGGCCCGCGGCGGCCGCGTCGACGCCAACGGCACCACCCTGTCGCCGATCCTCGGGCCCGTCCTCAACGGCGTCGGCTTCGCGAACATCAGCGACACCGACGACGGCGCGTACGACGGCGACCGCACGCACGACCGGGCCGTCGGCCCGATGCAGTTCATCCCCGAGACCTGGGCGACCTGGGGCCGCGACGCCAACGGCGACGGCCGCAAGGACCCGAACAACATCTACGACGCCGCCCAGGCCGCCGCGCTCTACCTCTGCGCCGCCGACCGCGACCTCGCGGTGAAGGCCGACCTCGACAAGGCGATCCTCAGCTACAACCGGTCCACGGAGTACCTCCACACGGTGCTCTCCTGGTTCGAGTACTACAAGCGCGGCTCCCACCAGGTCCCGGACGGCACGGGCCAGCTGCCGGGCGACCGCAGCGACACCCCGGAGCGCGAGCTCCCCGTGACGCCGCCCGCGTCCACCCCGACGCCCACGCCGACCCCGGCCCCTCCGGCGACCCCGAAGCCGCCCGCGCCGAAGCCGACCCCCACGCCGACGCCGCCCGCGAAGCCCACCCCGGTGCCCACGCCGTCCGTGGTGCGCATCAAGGACAACGGCACCGGGACGCTGACCGCGACCACCGGCACGCTCTTCGCCGAGCGCCCCGCCGTCGCGGCCGTCGACGCGGCGGGCAAGCCGGTCGCCGGTGTCGCCCTGGAGTTCGAGCTCGTCGGCGACACGGACACCCGCTTCACCGGCGGCGCGGTCTCGGCGACCGTCAAGACCGCCTCGAACGGTGTGGCCGTCGCCCCCGTGCTCCGGGCCGGCGAGAAGACCGGCACGTTCACCGTCAAGGTCACCGTCACCGGCCGCACCCTCGCCGCCGTCCAGTACCAGGCGACCGTCTCCGCCCGCACCGCCGACACGCTCGCCCGCACCGACGAGAAGGCGCTCACCGCCGTCACCGGCACCGCGTTCGCCGACGCCCTCCAGGTCAAGGCCACCCTCGACGGCGCCGCCGCCTCCGGCGTCGCCCTCACCGCCACCCTGATCACCTCGGCCGAGGAC
Source organism: Streptomyces solicamelliae (assembly GCF_045348655.1). Taxonomy (NCBI): domain Bacteria; kingdom Bacillati; phylum Actinomycetota; class Actinomycetes; order Kitasatosporales; family Streptomycetaceae; genus Streptomyces; species Streptomyces solicamelliae. The sequence goes on along the minus strand of NZ_CP160404.1, from coordinate 1,616,232 downwards.
CCGACGCCCCACGACCGCGGCCCGTACTTCAAGGACGCCGAGGGCAAGCCGGTCCGCACCCTCGCCGGTCTGAAGACCGACGAGAACGGCCTGCTCACGCTGCCCGCGCTGTACGCGGACGACCAGACCGGCACCTTCCTGCTCCGGCTGACCACGCCCGGCGGCGGCACCCTGACCGTCGAACTCAAGGTCACCGCCCCGGAGGCCCCGTCGGAGGGCCCGTCACCGACCCCGTCGGGCACCCCCGCCCCCTGACCGGGGTCTCACCACCTCCCGCTCCCGTTTCCCTCGCGCCCCTCCGTCCGCACCGGACGGAGGGGCGCTTGCTGTTCTCATCTCGCGGCCGCGTTGCTACGGTGCCCCAGCCCACCTGACGCCCTATCAGATCGAGCACCGGGAGGCCGACTTGCGCGCCCTCGCAGCCGCCGCCATCGGACTGGCCCCTGTCCTCCTCTTCGTGCTGCTCGTCGCCCTCGTCGAGCTGCCGCCCGAGGGCACCACCTCGCCCCGGCCCCTGCTCACCGCCGACCCCGGCCCCAAGAAGTAGGGGAGCACCCATGCGCCGCCGCGCCAGCCTCGTCCTCCTCGCCTTCGCCGTGTTCTTCGCCGCGATGGCCCCCACCCTGCGCTGGTACGCCTTCCCGAGGCTCGCCAAGATCCCCTCGAACCAGTACCAGGAGGTGGTCCTGGAGGCGAGGCCGGCGACCCTGCTCGACTACTCCACACTCACGGCCGAGCGGGTCGAGAAGATCACCGTCGTGCAGACCCTCAAGGGCAACGTGGAGGAGTCACGGCGCATCGAGCGCGACGCCGGCCGCGACGTCGTCGTCTGGGACGCCCTCTCCCACTTCATGGGCCCCGACGGGAAGATGGTCTCCCAGATCCCCGAGCGGTACATCTTCGACGCCCACACCCAGGACCCGGTCAACGCCACCGGCGAGATGGTCGACGGCGACCCGGTCCGCCGCCAGGGCATCGAGTACAAATGGCCCTTCCTCACCGAGAAGCGGGACTACCAGTACTTCGACGCCCAGACCCGCACCTCCGCCCCCATCCACTACAAGGGCACCCGTGACTTCCGCGGCCTGGAGGTCTACTACTTCGAGCAGACGATCCCGTGGACCAAGGTCCCCATGCCGAAGAAGATGCCGATCAAGGGCATCACCCCGCAGATCATCGAGAGCACCGGCATGACCCGCTGGTACACCACGAAGCGGATGTTCTGGGTCGAGCCCGTCACCGGCGCCCCGGTCAACGGCGAGGAGATCCACACGGAGGAGATGCGCAACGCCGAGAAGCTGATGGGCAAGCCCAAGGTGACCGCCTTCTCCGGCCATGTGAAGATCCGCGAGGACTATCTCGACGCCACCGTCGAGCTGGTGAAGTCCAACCGTCTGACGGTGCTCATGCTGGTCTCCTATCTGCCGTGGAGCTTCACCGTCCTGGCGCTGCTCCTCTTCGTCCTCGCCCTCCGGCTGGAGGCCAGAGGCCGCCGCTCCGCCGTCACTCCCTCCTGAGCCGCGCGTTGGTGTGCCGGGTCGCCGTGGCCGCCGCCGGGTCCTCCGGCCACGGGTGCTTCGGATAGCGCCCGCGCAGCTCCGCCCGCACCGCCCGGTACCCGTCCCGCCAGAACGAGGCCAGGTCCGAGGTCACCGCCGCCGGCCGCCCGGCGGGGGAGAGCAGGTGCACCAGCACCGGCACCCCCGCCACCCGCGGCGTCTCGGTCAGCCCGAACAGCTCCTGCAGCTTCACCGCGAGCACCGGCCGCTCGCCCGCGTAGTCCACCCGTATCCGCGAGCCGCTCGGCACCTCGATCCGCTCCGGCGCCAGCTCGTCCAGGCGCGTCGCCTCGCCCGACGCCCACGGCAGCAGCCGCCGCAGCGCCTCGCCCGCCGGTATCCGCCCCAGGTCCGCCCGCCGCCGGGCCCGCGACAGCTCCGGCTCCAGCCAGTCGTCGACCCGCGCGAGCAGCGCCGCGTCCGACACGTCCGGCCACGCCCCGCCGGCCTCCCGGTGCAGGAACGCCAGCCGCGCCCGTAGCTCCCTCGCCTCCCGGTTCCAGGCGAGCAGCCCGAGCCCCTCGCGCTCCAGGCCTTCGACCAGCGCCCGTCGTACCAGCCCGGCATCGGCGTCCGACCGCAGCGGCCGCACCGTCAGCTCCACGGCTCCCAGCCGCTCCACGGACCGGGCGACCACGTCGCCGTCCTCCCAGTGCACCTCCTCGCCCGAGGTCAGCAGCCGCTCCGCCGCCGCCCGCGCCGCGCCCTCGTCGAGCACCGCCGCCAGCCGCACCCGGGCCGTCGTGCTCCGCGCGGTCCGGTCCGCGACCGCCACCGCCAGCCACGGGGCGTCCCGCAGCCGCGAGCCCTCGGCCGGCTCCGCCGCGCCGCCGGACACCATCAGATACCCGCCGTGCTCCCGGCGTCTCGCCACCCGCTCCGGGAACGCCAGTGCCGTCACCAGCCCCGCCGCCGCGTCGTCGCTCCCCCCTTCCCTCGAACCGGCCCCGATGCCGGGACCGGACCCGCCGACCGCACCGCCCCGAGCCGCTGTGCCCGCCTCGCCCAGCGCCCGTTCCAGCCGCCGCGCCTCCGCCTTCCAGCGCGCCCCGTACCCGTCGCTGCCGCGTCGCGCCTCCCGCCAGGCCGCCACCAGGTCGTCCCCGTACTCCCGCGGCGGCTCCTCGCTCAGCAGCGCCACCACCTCGGCCGCCCGCCGCGCCCCGATCCGCGGCGCACTGTCCAGCAGCGCCCGCCCCAGCCGTGGATGCAACCCCAGCCGGGACATCCGCACCCCGCGCTCGGTGGCGCGTCCTTCCGCGTCCACCGCGCCGATCGCCGTCAGCACGGACCGCGCCGCCGCGAGCGCCCCCGCCGGAGGCGCGTCCAGGAGTGCCAGCCCCGTGGCCGCCGGGTCGCCCCAGCAGGCCGCCCGCAGCGCGAAGTCCGCCAGATCGGCGATCCGGATCTCGGGAGAGGGGAAGCGGGCACGCGCCCCGTCCTGCGCCTCCGCCCAGCACCGGTACACCACTCCGGGAGCCTCTCGCCCCGAACGGCCCGCGCGCTGCGTCGCCGCCGCTACCGACACCGACATCGTCGCCAGCGAACCCAGCCCCCGGGCGTGGTCCATGCGCGGCTCCCGCGCGAGCCCGGAGTCCACCACGATCCGCACCCCCGGCACCGTCAGACTGGACTCGGCCACCGATGTCGACAGCACCACCCGCCGCCGCCCGCCCGGCTCCGAGCCGCGCAGCACCGCGTCCTGCACCGCGGCGGGCGCCCGCCCGTGCAGCTGGAGCACCTCCGCGTCCAGGCCCGCCAGCAGCCCCGCCGTCCGAGCGATCTCGCCCGTCCCGGGCAGGAAGCAGAGCACGTCGCCCTCGTGCCGCTCCATCGCCAGCCGGACCGTCGCCGCCACGTGCCGCAGCAGCGCCGGATCCACCCAGGTGCCGTGCGCCGGCCTGATCCCCGCGGGCGGCGCGGCGAACCGCACCCCGTAGCCGTGCCCCTCGCCCTTCGCCCGCACGATCGGTGCCGGCCCGCTGCCGTCCAGCACCGTCAGGAGCTCCGCCCACGCCTCCGCGTCGCTCGTCGCCGAGGCCGCGATCAGCTTCAGCTCCGGCCGCAGCGTCGCCCGCACGTCCACCAGGAACGCCATCGCCGTGTCCGCGTCCAGATGCCGCTCGTGGCACTCGTCGAGCAGCACCACGTCCACGTTCGCCAGCTCCGGATCGCGCTGCAGCCGCTGCAGCAGGACGCCCGTGGTCACCACCTCGACCCGCGTCGCCGGACCCGCCCGCCGCTCGCCGCGCACCGAGAAGCCGACCGCCTCGCCGACCTCCTGGCCCAGCAGCCAGGCCATCCGCCGCGCCGCCGCCCGCACCGCCATCCGGCGCGGCTCGGCGACCAGCACCCGACGCTCCGGACCGTCCCCTATGAACCCGGCCAGCGCCAGCGGCACCAGCGTGGTCTTGCCGGTGCCGGGAGGCGCGTGCAGCACCGCCGTGCCGCGCTCCTCGAGCGCGCCGAGCAGCTCGGGGACGGCGTGACGGACGGGAAGCAGATCGAGTGCGTCGTTTCGGATCACGCACTCAGTCTCGTACGTCGCGCGAGAGCCGGGCTTCCTCCGTCCACAGCCCCGCGCGACTCGTACGACTTAACGACTAGTCGCGAACCCGGTCGCCGACACGGACCCGGATCCCGTCCCGACTCGGCCCTGGATCCCGTCGTCGATCCGCTCGCAGACGAAGATCGCCGTCCCCGGGATCAGATTCCCCCGCAGCGGAGACCAGCCGCCCCACTCCTGGCTGTTCCACTCCGGCCACTCCGGCTCGACCAGGTCCACCAGTCGGAACCCGCCGGCCACCACGTCCCGCACCCGGTCGCCGATCGTCCGGTGGTGCTCCACGTACACCGCGCGCCCCGACTCGTCCTGCTCCACGTACGGCGTGCGGTCGAAGTACGAGGCGGCGATGCTCAGCCCCTCCGGGCCCGGCTCGTCGGGGAACGCCCAGCGGATCGGGTGCGTCACCGAGAAGACCCAGCGCCCGCCCGGCCGCAGCACCCGGTGCACCTCGCGGAACACCCGCACCGGGTCCGCGACGAAGGGCACCGCGCCGTACGCCGAGCACGCCAGGTCGAAGGCGCCGTCCCGGAACGGCAGCGCCCCGGCGTCCGCCTCCACGAGCCGGACCGGCGGCACATCGCTGCCGCCGATGCGCAGCGCGTGCTGGAGCTGCCGGTGCGAGAGGTCCAGGGCCACCGCCCGGGCGCCCTGCGCCGCCAGCCAGCGCGAGCACTGTGCCGCTCCCGCGCCGATCTCCAGGACGTCCAGACCCTTCAGCGACTCCGCGGGACCCAGCAGCCCGGCCTCCGCCTCGTCGAGTCCCTCCGGCCCCCAGACGAACCGGGCGTCGCCCAGGAACGCTCCGTGCTCGCTCTGGTACTCGTCGGCGTTCCGGTCCCACCATCCGCGGCTCGCCCGGCTGCTCTCCGCGTCCCCGGCGTCACGGCGGGTCGCGTCGGCATCCTCGTACGGTCCGTGCTCTTGGTTCATCTCGCCCGTCGTTGTAGTTTGCGCTTCAGTGCCGGCGCGGGGCCGGCTCCCCCGGCCGGTATGGCCTGGGGAGTCATGAGTTGTGCCGGGTATGGGGCGAACTGCCCCGGCTGCGCGCTTCGCGCATTGACCGTGTCCGGCTGCCCCCGTATGCTAAAGGTTGCGCTGCGGGCCTGCGCGCCTCAGACGGAGCAGGCCGCGCTCGCAACTGTTGCAGTCCCCTCGGTTCTCGAGGCGCCCCCCGGTTGCCGGGAAGGCGCTTCCTTGGCTGTCCGGCTTCTTCAGTGCGATACGGGCTCTCGGCGTAGCAGTACCTACGACTTTCTGTCCGTAACCGGAGCCCTTTCCCACATGACGAGCAGCACCGAGACCACCGCCACCACCCCGCAGGTTGCGGTCAACGACATCGGTAACGAGGAAGCCTTCCTCGCCGCGATCGACGAGACGATCAAGTACTTCAACGACGGCGACATCGTCGACGGCGTCATCGTGAAGGTCGACCGGGACGAGGTCCTGCTCGACATCGGTTACAAGACCGAAGGTGTCATCCCGAGCCGCGAGCTCTCGATCAAGCACGACGTCGACCCGAACGAGGTCGTCAAGGTCGGCGACGAGATCGAGGCCCTGGTTCTCCAGAAGGAGGACAAGGAAGGCCGCCTGATCCTCTCGAAGAAGCGTGCCCAGTACGAGCGCGCCTGGGGCACCATCGAGAAGATCAAGGAAGAGGACGGCATCGTCACCGGTACCGTCATCGAGGTCGTCAAGGGTGGTCTCATCCTCGACATCGGCCTCCGCGGCTTCCTCCCGGCCTCCCTGGTCGAGATGCGTCGTGTCCGCGACCTCCAGCCCTACGTGGGCAAGGAGCTCGAGGCGAAGATCATCGAGCTGGACAAGAACCGCAACAACGTGGTCCTGTCCCGCCGTGCCTGGCTGGAGCAGACCCAGTCCGAGGTCCGCCAGACGTTCCTCACCACCCTGCAGAAGGGTCAGGTCCGCTCCGGCGTCGTCTCCTCGATCGTCAACTTCGGTGCCTTCGTGGACCTGGGTGGCGTCGACGGTCTCGTCCACGTCTCCGAGCTGTCCTGGAAGCACATCGACCACCCGTCCGAGGTCGTCGAGGTCGGCCAGGAGGTCACCGTCGAGGTTCTCGACGTGGACATGGACCGCGAGCGCGTCTCCCTGTCGCTGAAGGCGACCCAGGAGGACCCGTGGCAGCAGTTCGCCCGGACCCACCAGATCGGTCAGGTCGTCCCGGGTAAGGTCACCAAGCTGGTTCCGTTCGGTGCGTTCGTCCGCGTGGACGAGGGCATCGAGGGCCTGGTCCACATCTCCGAGCTGGCCGAGCGCCACGTGGAGATCCCGGAGCAGGTCGTCCAGGTCAACGACGAGATCTTCGTCAAGGTCATCGACATCGACCTCGAGCGTCGTCGCATCAGCCTCTCGCTGAAGCAGGCCAACGAGTCCTTCGGTGCCGACCCGGCCTCGGTCGAGTTCGACCCGACCCTGTACGGCATGGCCGCGTCCTACGACGACCAGGGCAACTACATCTACCCCGAGGGCTTCGACCCCGAGACCAACGACTGGCTCGAGGGCTACGAGACCCAGCGCGAGGCGTGGGAGACCCAGTACGCCGAGGCGCAGCAGCGCTTCGAGCAGCACCAGGCCCAGGTCATCAAGTCCCGCGAGGCCGACGAGGCCGCCGCTGCCGAGGGTGGCAACGCCGCTCCGGCCGCCGCGCCGACCGGTGGCTCCTACTCCTCGGAGTCGGACGACAACTCCGGCGCCCTGGCGTCGGACGAGGCCCTCGCCGCCCTGCGCGAGAAGCTGGCCGGCGGCCAGAGCTGAACAGGCTCTGAGCCGGCAGCCAGTAGCTAGCCGCTCGTACGGAGGCCCGCCTCCCGGTTCACCCCGGGAGGCGGGCCTCCGTCGTGTTCTCGGCATGGCGAGGCCACGCCGCTTTTCGGGATGGCGAAACCACGCCACGGGGGAATGCACCCCCTGTGACCGGCGTTGACACGTACGGACACGAGGAGGAGCGGTAATCGTGCTTGATCCCCAGGATTTGTACGCGTGGGACCCGAAGGGCCTGGCCGTGGTCGACATGGCGCTGGCGCAGGAGTCGGCCGGACTGGTCGTGCTCTACCACTTCGACGGATACATCGACGCGGGCGAGACGGGCGAGCAGATCGTCGACCGCATCCTCGACACCCTCCCGCACCAGGTCGTCGCCCGCTTCGACCACGACCGGCTGGTCGACTACCGGGCCCGCCGGCCCCTGCTGACCTTCCGCCGCGACCGCTGGACCGCGTACGAGACCCCGGCCATCGAGGTCCGCCTCGTGCAGGACGCCACCGGCGCGCCCTTCCTGCTGCTCTCCGGCCCGGAGCCGGACGTCGAATGGGAGCGTTTCGCGCTCGCGGTCCGCCAGATCGTCGAGCGGCTCGGCGTACGGCTCGCGGTGAACTTCCACGGCATCCCCATGGGCGTCCCGCACACCCGCCCCGTCGGCCTCACCCCGCACGGCAACCGCACCGACCTGATGCCCGGCCACCGCAGCCCCTTCGACGAGGCCCAGGTCCCGGGCAGCGCCGAGTCCCTGCTCGAGTTCCGGCTCATGGAGGCCGGTCACGACACGCTCGGCGTCGCCGCCCACGTCCCGCACTACGTGGCGCGCTCCCCGTACCCGGACGCCGCGCTGACCGCGCTCGAGGCGATCACCGCCGCCACCGGCCTCGTCCTGCCCGGTGTCGCGCACGCCCTGCGCACCGAGGCCCAGCGCACCCAGACCGAGATCGAGCGCCAGATGGGCGAAGGTGACGACGAGCTGACCTCGCTGGTCCAGGGCCTCGAGCACCAGTACGACGCCATGGCCGGCGCCGAGACCCGCGGCAACCTGGTCGCCGAGCCCGTCGACCTGCCGTCCGCCGACGAGATCGGCCGCGAGTTCGAGCGCTTCCTCGTGGAGCGGGAGGGCGAGGCCTGAGGCCCGGAAGCCCGGGGCTAAGCTGCCGCTCATGCTGAAGGTGGGCCTGACCGGCGGAATCGGCGCCGGCAAGAGCGAAGTGTCGCGGCTGTTCGTCTCGTACGGCGCCGTGCTGATCGACGCCGACAAGATCGCCCGCGAGGTCGTCGAGCCCGGCACCCCCGGGCTCGCGGCCGTCGTGGAGGAGTTCGGGGCCGACGTCCTCACCCCCGAGGGCGCCCTCGACCGGCCCAGGCTGGGCTCGCTGGTCTTCTCCGACGCCGGTCGGCTCGCCGCGCTGAACGCCATCGTCCACCCGCTGGTCGGGGCCCGGTCCGCCGAACTGGAGCAGCTCGCCGGCCCCGGCGACGTGGTGATCCACGACGTCCCGCTGCTCACCGAGAACGGCCTCGCCCCGTTGTACGACCTCGTGGTCGTCGTGGACGCGAGCCCCGGGACCCAGCTCGACCGCCTGGTCCGCCTCCGGGGCATGGACGAGACCGAGGCCCGCAACCGGATGGCCGCCCAGGCCACCCGCGAGCAGCGCCGCGCCGTCGCTGATCTGGTCATCGACAACGACGGTCCGCTGGAGGAGCTGGAACCCCAGGTCCGCAAGGTCTGGGAGCAGTTGCGCGAGCGGGCCGCGGAAGGCCGCTGACACAGGACGGATCTTTCGCGCGAGGCTTCCGGCTGGGTCCGCGCCCGGCTGGGTAGGGATCGCGCAGGGCCGGGCGGGCTCGTACGGCGTACGGAATACCGTTCCCCGGCCGAGGCGTTGCACCACCGGAGCGAGGGAAGGATCCAGTGTGGCCGAGCCGACCCCGGAGACCCACGTCATCGCCTTCCGTGCGGCCGAGCAGTTGCTCGACGCCCGGGATCCGCGCGGTGCCATCAGGCTGCTCGATTCCGTGATCGCCGCCCATCCCGAGAGCGGCGCGGCCCGGCTGCTGCGGGCGCGCGCCTATTTCGCCTCGGCGCAACTGCGGGCGGCGGAGCGGGAGTTCCAGTACATCGTGGATCAGGAACCGGACAACGCGTTCGCACACTTCGCGCTCGCCCGCACCTTGCAGCGGGCCGGCCGCGCCGAGCAGGCCACCCGGCACTTCCGGCTGGCCGCCGCCCTCGACCCCAAGCCCGAGTATCTGGAGGCGGCGGGGTTCGACGCCGCGGAGTGAGTCTTCAGCGCCGCCCGTGGCCGCCGTGGTCCGGCTCGTACGGGGGGATGTCCCGCCCCGGCTGGTAGTGCGGCCCCTGGCGCAGATGCCGCAGGATCATCGCCAGGTCCACGGTGACCACCACCAGCAGCACCCCGCAGGCCGCGGCCCAGCCCGGGCGGTCGAGCAGCGCGAACACGACAGTGCCGAAGACCGCCCAGATCAGACCCCATAGACTCATCAGCAACCGCATCCGCAGAGGACTGCGCGCGGTCGACGGCTCATTCCCGGTACGCATGACGCTCGCCTCTCCTACTGGAGTGGTACCCGCGCGTGTGCGGTTCACCGGTACGGATCGAAACGGGGGCGGAACGTGGTCGGTACGGGCGCCGGGAACGGGACGGACTGGCAGCGGACCGCGGTACGCCGCTCCCGGGTGCGTGGCTGTCTGCTGGGCGGTGCGATCGGAGACGCGCTCGGCAACCCGATCGAGTTCCTGTCCCTGGACGGCATCCGCCGCACGTACGGGGAACAGGGTGTCACCGGCATGGTGCCCGACGCGGAGGGCGTGACCGGCCGGATCACCGACGACACGCAGATGACTCTGTTCACCGCCGAGGGTTTGATCCGGGCGCACGCACGAAGTGCCGCCAAGGGCATCGGGGGTGCGGAGACGGCCTGTGTCCAGCGCGCGTACCGCCGCTGGCTCGACACCCAGAATCATGCGGCCCCGCCGGCACACGGCGGCGACGACCTCGTGCGCACCGGCCTGCTGCGCACCCGGCCCTGGCTGTACGCGCGCCGCGCGCCGGGCAACGCCTGTCTGACCGGGCTCGCCGCCGGCCATGTCCCGGACCCCTTCGGCCCGCCGGGGGAGCCCGGTCCGGTCAACCCGCAGTCCAAGGGCTGCGGCACGGTCATGCGCTCGGCGCCCTTCGGACTGACCGGCGCGCACCCCGACCGGATGTTCACACTGGCCGCCGCGGCCTCCCGGATCACCCACGGACACCCCACCGCCTCCCTCTCCGCAGGCACCTTCGCCGCGATCGTGGCCTACCTGCTGCAGGGCGAGTCCGGGCCCGCGGCCGTGCTGCGGGCGATGGACCTGCTGCGGCGGCACGCCGGCCACGAGGAGACCACCGCGGCGCTCCACAGGGCCGTCGATCTGGCGGGCGAGCGGGGCGGGCCGAGTGCCGAGCGGGTGGAGTCTCTGGGCGCGGCCTGGATCGCGGAGGAGGCGCTGGCCATCGCCGTGTACTGCTTCCTCGCACGGACCGGCTCGGTCGCCGAGGCGCTGCTGCTCTCGGTCAACCACTCCGGCGACAGCGACTCGACCGGCTCGCTCTGCGGCAATCTGCTCGGCGCGGCCCACGGCGACGTCCAACTGCCCCTGGAGTGGCTGATGCTGACGGAGGGACGGGCGGTGATCACCGAACTCGCCGACGACTTCAGCCTGCAGTTCGAGCACGGCGAGGCCGCCCCCGGGGTACCGGTGCACTCCTTCGACCGCTACCCGGGATTCTGAACGGGGAAAGTGCGTTCCCGGCGGAGAAAGTTCCTCCGGGAGCGATGAGTTCGGGCGGCCGGCCCTGTCTACCTCTGTGAAAAGCGCACGAGACGCCGACACGAGGAGCACACGATGACCGCCCTGATCCCCGAGGCCACCACCACCTCCGCCACCGCCGCTTCGGCGCGGCGCCTGGGCCGCAAGGCCGACATCTCGGTCCGCGTCCTGCAGTGGGTCCTCGCCCTGTTCTTCGCGGTCGCGAGCGCCGGGCCGAAGCTGATCGGCCACTCCTCGGCGGCGGAGGGCTTCGACACGATCGGCTGGGGCGACTGGTTCATGTACACGGTCGGCGGCCTGGAGCTGGCCGGGGCGATCGGCCTCGTGATCCCCGTGCTGTCCGGTGCGGCGGCGACGGCCCTGATCGGCCTGATGGCCGGCGCGTTCGTCTTCACGCTGACCTTCTTCGACGGGCAGAACGCGGCCACCCCGGTGATCTTCGCGGTGCTGCTGGCCGTGGTCGCCTGGATCCGCCGCGACCAGAACGTCCGCCTGCTCGCGCTGCTGTCGCGCCGCGGCTGACGCGACGACCGGCGGCATCGGGCGGTACGCGACGGCGCGCCGCGCCCGGGACAGGGGTCCGGGCGCGGCGCGCCGTCGTGTGTGCGGCCGCCGTCGGCCGCGTCAGTGGACGACCGAGTAACTGCGCCAGGGCAGCCTGCCCGGCACGATGGAGTCGGCGGTCTTGCTCGGAATGTAGGTGGAGAGCGGTCCGCGGCAGTCCCGGGTCGGGTAGGCGACGAGGTCGACCAGGGTGTCGTTCTCGATCCGCGTCGCGCCGGCGGGCCCGAGCCGGTGGCAGCCCTCGACCGGAGGGCTGGTCACGGTGACCACCAGCTCGCGTTCGGTCTCGTACGTGATCGTGCCCACGGCGCTGCGGCCGAGGCCGGAGCAGCCCGCGACGGCGAGGGGCAGGAGCGCGGCCGCGGCGGCGAGGCCGAGGCGCCGGTGAGTGGACATGGCGGATCCTCGTCTGTGGTGCTGGTCGGGACGGGGTCGGGACTCCTGGCCACCATGTCCCGCCGGGTACGGCCTGTCATGTGGTGCTGGGCCGCCCGGGCTACGCCGCGTCACCGGCCGTTGTCAGACCTCCCCCGTATGGTCGGAGGTCCAGGTCGTCGATGCCGTCGACGACGTCGTTCCTGCGCGGACCGGGAGGTGACCAGGTCGTGAGCCCCGCGTGGCACGGCTGTGCCGCCGTCTTCCTGCCCGCCGCGCTGCCCCGAGAGGGACGCGTCGCCTTCTGGTCGCCCGACGGCGGGCCCCTGCCCGAACCCCCCGACGGCTCCGGGACCCGCACCGAGATCACCGTCGCCCGCCGGCACGGCAACGGGGCCCGCGGCCGTACCGTCCCCGCCGTCGTCCTGCCCGTCGGTGAGGCCCTGCCGTACCTCGTCGCCGCCCGCCGGCACCCGGCCGCCCACCCCGCCGCGGCCTGCTGGGGCGCCGCCGCGCTGCACGCCCTGCAGCTCACCGCCCGGGGCCGGCTGCTGCCCGGACTGACCGCCGACGACCTCGACGCCTGGCGGGCCGGCCCGCTCGACCCGGCCGACATCGCCCACCTGCGGGCCGTCGCCGCCGCCATGCCGTACGAGGCGCACGCCGTACCCGTCCCCGGGACCGGCCCGTTGCGGCTGCCGGACCCCGAGGCGCTGGTCCGCGCCTTCCTCGACGCGGTCGCCGACACCCTGCCGCGCAGCCCGGCGGCCGCCCATGCCGCGGGCCGGCCCTTCGCCGCCCGGGAGCCGCAGCATCTGCCCGGGGCCCGCGCCTGGGCGGCGGAGGCCGCGGCCGGGATGGACGCAGGGGTGCGGGTGTCGCTGCGGCTCGACCTCTCCGGGTACGAGCTGTTCGACGTCGCGGAGGAGGGCGGCGCGGAGCGTCAGGCCGCGGCCGCGCTGCTCCAGGTGCACAGCCTGGCCGACCCCACGCTCGTCATCGACGCCGCCGCCCTGTGGGCCGGGGACGGCGACGAGACCTTCGGGCCGCGCGCCCGGATCGACGCGGTGCTCGCACTGCGCCGCGCGGCCCGCGTCTGGCCGCCGCTCGCCCGGCTCCTGGACCGGGACGTGCCCGACGTCCTGTCCGTCACCGAGGACGAGCTGTACGAGCTCCTGGGCCCGGCGGCGGCCCGGCTCGCCGACGCCGGGGTCGCCGTGCACTGGCCCCGCGAACTGGTCCGCTCGCTCACCGCGACGGCCGAGGTCCGCCCCGCCCGGTCCGCGCCCGGCTCCGCCACCGACGGCACCTCGTTCTTCGACAGCACGGAACTGCTCCGCTTCGACTGGCGGCTCGCCCTGGACGGCGACCCGCTGACCGAGCGGGAGATGGACGCGCTCGCCGAGTCGCACCGCCCCGTCGTCCGGCTGCGCGACCAGTGGGTGGTCGTCGACCCCGCCCTGGTACGCAAGGCCCGCAAGCGCGAACTGGGCCTGCTGGAACCGGCGGACGCCCTCGCGGTCGCCCTCACCGGCACGGCCGAGGTCGACGGCGAGACCGTGCCGGCCGTGCCCGTCGGCGCCCTCGCCGAGCTCCGGGACCGGCTCGCCGCAGGGCCCCAGGCGGTCCCGCCGCCGCCCGGACTGGACGCCACCCTGCGCGACTACCAGCTGCGCGGCCTCGCCTGGCTGGACCTCATGACCTCGCTCGGCCTCGGCGGCTGCCTCGCCGACGACATGGGCCTCGGCAAGACCGTCACCCTCATCGCCCTGCACCTGCGCCGCGCCCGCAGCGCCCCCACCCTCGTCGTCTGCCCGGCGTCCCTGCTCGGCAACTGGGAGCGCGAGGTACGGCGGTTCGCCCCCGGTGTGCCCGTCCGGCGCTTCCACGGCGCGGAGCGCTCCTTCGAGGGAACCGACGGCGGCTTCGTCCTCACCACCTACGGCACCATGCGCACCGGCGCCGCGGAACTCGCCGCGCGCGAATGGGGGATGGTCGTCGCCGACGAGGCGCAGCACGTGAAGAACCCGTTCTCGGCGACGGCCAAGGCCCTGCGGACGATCCCCGCGCCCGCCCGGGTCGCCCTCACCGGCACCCCCGTGGAGAACAACCTCTCCGAACTGTGGGCGCTGCTCGACTGGACCACCCCCGGACTCCTCGGCCCCCTCAAGGCGTTCCGTGCCCGGCACGCCAGGGCGGTGGAGAACAACGAGGAGATCGAGCACCGGGAGGCCGTCGAACGGCTCGCCCGGCTCGTCCGGCCCTTCCTGCTGCGCCGCCGCAAGTCCGACCCCGGCATCGTGCCCGAGCTGCCGCCCAAGACCGAGTCCGACCACCCCGTGGCACTCACCCGCGAACAGGCCTCGCTGTACGAGGCGGTGGTCCGCGAGACCCTGGGGCAGATCGAGGACGCCGAGGGCATGGCCCGCCGCGGTCTGGTGATGAAGCTGCTCACCTCCCTCAAGCAGGTCTGCAACCACCCCGCCCAGTACCTGAAGGAGTCCGCCGGACGCGGCGGGCACCGGCTGGCCGGCCGCTCCGGGAAGCTGGCCCTGCTCGACGAACTGCTCGACACGATCCTCGCCGAGGACGGCTCCGTCCTGGTCTTCACCCAGTACGTGTCCATGGCGCGGCTGCTCGCCGAGCATCTGGCCGCCCGCGGCATCACCGCCCAACTCCTGCACGGCGGGACGCCGGTGGCCGAGCGGGAGCGGATGGTCGACCGTTTCCAGTCCGGCGAGACCCCGGTGTTCCTGCTGTCCCTCAAGGCGGCCGGCACCGGCCTCAACCTGACCCGCGCCGGGCATGTCGTCCACTTCGACCGCTGGTGGAATCCGGCCGTCGAGGACCAGGCCACCGACCGCGCCTACCGCATCGGGCAGACCCAGCCGGTGCAGGTCCACCGGCTGGTCGCCGAGGGCACGGTCGAGGACCGCATCGCCGAACTGCTGCGCTCCAAGAAGGCCCTGGCCGACGCCGTCCTCGGCAGCGGCGAGGCGGCCCTGACCGAACTCACGGACCGTGAACTGGCCGACCTGGTGTCCCTGAGGAGGTCGTCGTGAACGCCCGCCGCCTCCCGGACGCCGGCCGCGTTCCGTCCGTGCGCTCCGGTGCCCGCGGCCGGTCGGCCCCGGCGGCCGGCGACGTGGCCGAGCCGGTGCTCCTGAGGAGGTCGTCGTGAACAGTCGCTTCGCCGCCGAGCGCCGTCTTCCGTCCGGCCGTCCCGGCGCCGTGGGCCGTCCCGGGCCGGCCGCCCGCCACGACGACCGGCGCCGTACCTTCCCGGCGGTGCCTCCCCGCGCGGCTCCCGACGGTCGCTTCGCCGCCACCTGGTGGGGCAACGCCTGGGTGGAGGCCTTGGAGGACACCGCCCTCGACCCGGCCCGGCTGGCTCGGGGCCGGGCGTACGCGGGCCGCGGCCAGGTCGACGCGATCACGGTCACGCCCGGCCGGGTCGTCGCGTACGTGCACGGCAGCCGGCCCCGCCCGTACCGCACCGAGATCCGGCTGCGGGTCCTCGGCGACAACGACTGGGAGCGGTTCCTCGACACGGCCGCCGACCGCCCCGAGCACATCGCCGCCCTCCTCGACAAGGACGTGCCGCACGCCCTGGCCGCCGTCGCCGACCTGCTGCCCGCCCCCGGCGACCTCGTCCCCGACTGCTCCTGCCCCGACGACGGCTTCCCCTGCAAGCACGCCGCCGCCCTCTGCTACCAGGCGTCCCGGCTGCTCGACGAGGACCCGTTCGTGCTCTTCCTGATGCGCGGCCGCGGCGAGCAGGAGCTCCTCGCCGCGCTCACCCGGCGCAACGCGGCCCGGTCCGCCACGGAGCGCACCGCCACGGCTCCGGAACTGCCCACGCTCCCGGCCCGCGCCGTACTGCCGCCGAGCACCGGAGGCCGGGCCCTGCCGCCGCTGCCCGAGCCCCTGCTCGCCCCCGCGCAGCCCGGCCGCCCACCGCTGCCGCCGCCGGACCGGGACGCCCCCGACCCCCTGGCGCTCGACCTGCTCGCCACCGAGGCCGCCGCCCGGGCGCACGCCTTCCTCACCACCGGACGGGACCCGGTGGCCGAGCTCGGCCCGTGGCAGGACGCCGTCCGGCTGGCCGCCGCGCACCCCGGCTCCGGCCTCACCGCCTCCACCCGCGCGCTCTACCGCGACCTCGCCGCCGCCCTCGACCGCACCCCCACCGACCTGGCCCGCGCGGTCGCCGCCTGGCGGCAGGGCGGCGCGGCCGGACTGGAGGTCCTGGAGGAGCCGTGGGACCCGCCCGCCGGCCCCTTCGACCGGGCCAGACCCGCGCTGCTCGCCGCGGACCTGCCCGCCTTCCGGCCCTGGCGCAACCGGCTGTCCACCCGCACGCTCCAGCTCCGCCTCGGCCGCGACGGCCTCTGGTACGGCTACGAGTCGGACGCCGACCGCGAGGACTGGTGGCCCCGGGGCGCCCCCGACGCCGACCCGGTCGGCGCCGTCACCGCGCTCATGGGCCGCTGACGGCCGCGCCCTTCCCGGCCGCCCCGCCGTGCTCCTCAGCCCAGCGCGTCAGGGTCAGGAAGTCGGCCTCGCGCAGGCCGCGCCGCGGATGGATCCGCAGCAGCAGCGCCGGGGCGTCGTGGCGGAGAGCCACATACGTCTCGTCCCGCCGCGTGATCATGTCGTCGACCCAGGCGAACGGCCGCCCCGCCGCCCACTCCAGGAGCGGGCGGGTCTTCCAGTACAGCCCGTCCTCGTTCTTCGCGAACAGCTCGGGCCACTCGATGACCGGCAGGTCGGACGGCAGCCCGACGGCCGGGGCGATCATCTCGTTCGCCTCGTGCATCCAGGTGGTCGCCCAGGCCAGTTCGTACGGCAGCGTCCGCAGCCGCGGCCCGTGCTCCGGGTTGAGCACGACCTTCAGGCCGCGCCGCAGCCGGCGGGACCCGGGGGCCTGCCGGGACGACCAGTTCGACGGCCGGAAGCGGTGCGTGGTGTAGCCGCGCAGTCGGGGGAACCGGGACGCGTACGGATTGAGCGGCCCGTCGACGTCGAGGAGGAGGAGCGGACGGTCGGTCATGGCAAGAGCGTTACCCCGAACGGCGGCCGACAAGTCCCCGGATGGCAGGGTCCCCGCCCCGTACTCACGGGCGGAGGCGAGGAAGGCTGCCCCGTCACGATCAACTCCAGTCCACCCGTTCGGGTGAAATGGTCGACGGGTCTCGTCCGGACGCCGCTGACGGGCGTTATTTCCGGTACGGGCGCATGCCCGTGATACCTCCGGAAGGCAGGAAGCCATGAGGCAGATTCGCCGAAGTGGTCTGGCCACACTGATGGTCACGGGCGGCGCGCTCGCCCTCTCCGCGGGCTACGCACACGCCGACTCGGCCGCGGAAGGCGCAGCCGTCGGTTCACCGGGCGTCGGCTCCGGCAACGCGGTCCAGCTGCCGGTGCACGTCCCGGTCAACGTCTGCGGGAACACGATCAACGTCGTCGGCGTGCTCAACCCGGCGTTCGGCAACGGCTGCGCGAACGGCTCCGGCGGCGCGCAGGCCGCCGGCGGCGCCGCGGCCCACAAGGACCAGCCGGGCAGCACCCGGTCCGGCGGCGGCCAGGCCGGCCACGGCGGCCAGAGCCAGGCCGGCCACGGCGGCCAGAGCCAGACCGGTCGGACCGGCGGCGGGCAGCAGGGCGGTTCCACGAACGGCGGCGGCGCGACCGCCGACGGCATCGCGGAGGGCTCGCCCGGCGTGCTCTCGGGGAACGGGATCCAGCTCCCGATCCACCTCCCGGCGAACGTCAGCGGGAACTCGGTCAACGTCGTCGGCATCGGCAACCCCGTGTTCGGCAACAGCTCGACCAACGGTCCGGTCACCCCCGAGACCCCCGAGACCCCCGAGGAGCCGACGGCCCCCGGCGCGCCGAAGCCCGTGCAGCCCGGCAAGAACGTGCCGCCGGCCCACGAGCCGCAGGCGGACTCCGTGCAGCTCGCCGAGACCGGTGCGGACGTGGCCGGCTACGGCATCCCCGCGAGCGCGGCCCTGCTGCTCGGCGGCGCGATCCTCTACCGCCGCTCCCGCACGGCCGACGCCCGCGTCTGACGCCCGCGTCTGACGCCCGCGTCTGACGCCCGCGTCCGACGCCCGGCGTCAGGCGTCCGACGCCCGAGTCCGGCGCGCGTACGCCGGACTCCCGCGTTCAGCCCCGCCAGGCCCGGAGCACCGTGTCGATGACCGGTGCCACCCTCGTCCGGGCCTGGTTGCGGGGCACGCCCCGCATCAGCAGCACGTCGTACTCCGTGTCCACGTGCCGTACCGACGCGCGCACCGCGGCCGTGACCGCGCCCCGGTCGAGCGCCCGGCCCGCCGCCGTCCGGCCCACCCGGCCGCTGCCGCGCTGCGAGGCGTGCGTCGCGATCTCGGCGACCCGGTCCTCCGGGCAGCGCGGGAAGAGCCGCCGGATCTCCGCGGCCAGCGTCTCCCGCACCCGTACGTCCTGGGCCGCGCGCCGCACCGCGTCCCGCGCCCGCCGCCGCGCCCGCACCTCCGCATCGGCCAGGCAGGCCGCCTCCGCCGCGGCCAGCGCGGCCTCCTCCACCAGCAGGCCCTGCCGCTCGTACCGGGTCCGCCGCCGGTTGTGCCGTACGACCAGCGCCCACAGCGCACTCCCCTCGCGCGCCCGACGGGTGAGCGCCGTGTCGCCGCGCGGCAGGAAGACCAGATGGCCGAGATCGGCGCAGTCCAGACAGAGCCGGGTGTTGAACTCCAGCACCATCCGCTCCAGCGGCCCCGCACCGCACTCGGCACAGCGCCGTCGGCGCAGCGGCTCGACGACGACGGGCGCGACGAGTTCCATGACGGCCTCCCTCGTTCGGCGGCGGTGGGATCCGGTCAGCGCACCCCGGGTGCGGCGGACTCGATGAACAGCGCGATCGCCTCCTTGGCCTGCGCCCCGCGGTTCGCCCGGTCCTCCGCGTCGGCCGCCTCGTGGATGCAGTTGGTCATTTCGTAGGCGCTCTCCGCCAGTTGGCGGGTCTTCGGATCGTCGCAGACCAGCTGGACCCGGAAGAGCGCCTGGCTGGCGGCGCGCCGCCGCGCGTACGAGGCGTAGCGCGCCTCCTCCGCCGTCTCGGTGCCCGGCTTCTCCAACGCCCGGTACCAGCGGTCGTTCTGGCTGTGCCGGTAGTCGACCAGGGCCCCGGCGAAGGCGCTGTACGTGGTGATCCGCTCCTGGCGCAACTGCTCGTCCCGGGCGAGCACCGCGGAGCGCTCGGTGGTCCGGCTCTGGAACCAGTGCGTGGCGGCGACGCCGAGCAGGGTTCCGAGGACGGCTATCAGCGCCGCGTCCATGTCTGCGTACTCCTTCAAAGTCCGTTCGGGCACGAACCCGCGATATTCGTTCGAGGTGTCGTCCGTGCGCCCGTTAGGGTCGGTCGCGTGGCAACGAAACTCAATCAGATCATCGCAGTCGAGAAGGGCGTCAAGTCCAAGGCACAGCAGGACCTGACGGCCGCGCACCAGGGACTGCAGAAGCCCGCGCTGCTCGCCGGCATCGCCCGGACCTATCAGCCCAAGGACGAGGAGGGCGAGCAGCTTCCGCCCGAGTCGACCCTGGTGCAGCTGAAGGCCGAGGAGGTCCTGAAGGACACGGCGAAGACGCTCACCCGGCTGTTCGATGTGACCGCCACCAAGGACTGGGCCAACTGCGAGGCCCGCGCCGACGTCGTCGTCGACGGCCGGGTCGTGATCGGCGAGGCGCCCGTCTCGTATCTCCTGTTCCTGGAGAAGCAGTTGGCGGAGCTGATGGCCTTCGTGCGCAGGCTGCCGGTGCTCGACGCGGCCGAGTCCTGGACACAGGACCCGTCGACCGACGCCTGGAAGACCGAGGCGGTGCGCACCGTCCGGACGAAGAAGGTGCCGCGCAACCACGTCAAGGCCGAGGCCACCGACAAGCACCCGGCACAGGTCGAGGTGTACTACGAGGACATCCCCGTCGGGTACTGGACGACCGTGAAGTTCTCCGGCGCGCTGCCCGCCCGCCGGGTGAACGAGCTGGTGGACCGGGTGGAGAAGCTCCAGCTGGCGGTGAAGTTCGCCCGCGAGGAGGCCAACGCCGCCGAGGTCACCGACCAGCGCGTCGGCGACGCCGTCTTCGGCTACCTGTTCGGGTAGCCTCATCAACTCCCCGGCCGTGCAAGGCGGCCGGGGTGCGCGAGGAGCGCAAAGCTGAAACTGAAGCTTGTCGTGAATCCGCGGCCCCGCTGACCGGGGGCGCGATCAGACTCAGACTCCTGCTCCAGACTCAGCATCCGCCGTTCATCGCCGGACGACCGGGCCCGGGCCCACACGCGTCGAAATGCTGGTTCGACTCCAGCCCGCGGAGCTCGATCTGCGGTGGTCCAAAGGTAGGACGCGGCGTCATGAGACTGACCCGGAGCCGCATGTCGTGCGGCGTGTGATGTGAACGGCACTCACAGGGCTCGGGGGTTGGCTACGCCCCCGGGCCCGCTCCTTTTGCGGCGCTACTGCTTGTAACCGCTCAGGAAGCGGCCGATCCGGCTGATCGCGGCGTCGAGGTCATCGGCGTAGGGGAGCGTCAGGATCCGGAAGTGGTCCGGCCGAGGCCAGTTGAAGCCGGTGCCCTGCACGACCTGGATCTTCTCGCGGAGCAGCAGGTCCAGCACGAACTTCTCGTCGTCGTGGATCGGGTGCACCTTCGGATCGAGGCGCGGGAAGGCGTACAGCGCGCCCTTCGGCTTGACGCAGGAGACGCCGGGGATCTCGTTGAGCTTCTCCCACGCCTTGTCGCGCTGCTCGTACAGCCGGCCGCCGGGGGCGGTGAGCTCGTGGATCGACTGCCGGCCGCCGAGCGCGGCCTGGATGGCGTACTGCGCGGGGGCGTTGGCGCACAGCCGCATGGAGGCGAGCATGGTGAGCCCCTCGAGGTAGCTCTTCGCGTGCTGCCGCGGACCGCTGACGACCAGCCAGCCGGAGCGGAAGCCCGCCACCCGGTAGGTCTTCGAGAGCCCGCCGAAGGTCAGCACGACGAGGTCCGGGGCGAGGGAGGCCGCCGGGTAGTGGACGGCGTCGTCGTAGACGATCTGGTCGTAGATCTCGTCGGCGAAGACCATCAGGCCGTGCCGGCGGGCCAGGTCGAGGATGCCCTCGACGATCTCCTTCGGATAGACCGCGCCGGTGGGGTTGTTGGGGTTGATGATCACGACGGCGCGGGTCCGGTCGGTGATCTTCGCGGCCATGTCGTCCAGGTCCGGGTACCAGTCGGCCGACTCGTCGCACAGGTAGTGCACCGGCTTGCCGCCGGCCAGGGTGGTGACGGCGGTCCACAGCGGGAAGTCCGGGGCGGGGATCAGGACCTCGTCGCCGTCCTCCAGGAGCGCCTGCACGGCCATCGAGACCAGTTCGGAGACGCCGTTGCCGAGGAAGACGTCGTCGACGTCGACGTCCGGCAGGCCCATGGCCTGGTAGCGCTGGGCGACCGCGCGGCGGGCCGAGAGGACGCCCCGCGAGTCGGTGTAGCCGTGCGCCCTGGGGAGCATCCGGATCATGTCCTGGACGATCTCCTCGGGGGCCTCGAAGCCGAAGAGCGCGGGGTTGCCGGTGTTGAGGCGCAGGACGCTGTGGCCCGCCTCCTCCAGGGCGTTGGCGTGCTCGATGACCGGGCCGCGGATCTCGTAGCAGACCTCGCTGAGCTTGCTCGACTGCCGGAACTCCATGCGACTGCCTCCCCAGAAGTGCTGTTGCTTGGTTTTACCAAGTTCGAGCTTGGAAAGTCCAACGACAATCTGTCTAGACTGCGTGCCATGCCACGTCAGCCCAGCCGGCCCCGCCGCCGGAGCTACGACCAGTACTGCGCCGCCGCCCGTGCCCTCGACGCCGTCGGCGACCGCTGGACGCTGCTGATCGTCCGTGAACTCCTCGCTGGCCCGCGCCGGTACACCGACCTGCACGCCGATCTGCCGGGCGTCAGCACCGACATGCTGGCCGGGCGGCTCAAGGACATGGAACGCGACGAGCTGGTGACGCGCCGTCGGCTCCCGGCGCCGGTCTCCGCGTCCGTGTACGAACTCACCGACCGGGGGCGCGCCCTGCTGCCCGTCCTGCGCGCCCTCGCCGAGTTCGGCGCGCCCGACCTCGGCGAGCCCCGGCCGACGGACGCGGTCCGCGCGCACTGGTTCGCCGTTCCGCTGCTGCGGGCGCTGGAGGGGACGCCGGGGCGGGTGGTCCAGGTGACGCTGGACGAGGGGGAGTTCCATGTACGGGCGGGGGATGACGGCCCGGCGTACGGCGACGGGCCCGCGGAGCAGCCCGACGCGTACCTGCGGACGGACACCGCCACCTGCCGGGCGCTCGCGAGCGGCGAACTCAGCCTCGCGGAGGCGATCGCGGCGGGCCGGGCCGAACTCACCGAGCGGGTGAGGACCGGGTGACGGCGGTCCGGGAACTGTGGGAGGCGCTGCCTCCGGCGGTGCGGGAGGAGGTGGACGCGTGCGTGGTCCGACGCCGCATGGTGGGGGCGGTTCACACGGTCCGTTCCTCGACGGAGGGCGCGGGGACGGGCCTCCACCTGGGCATGGACCTCGTCACCTGGCGCATGGAGGTCCTCGGCGACCGGGTCGAACCGCTGCCCGCCGACGACCTGGAGGCGCTGACCCGGCGGGCGCGGGAGCTGCCCGGAGGACCGCCGGCCGCGCTGCGTCTGGAGTGGGACGGGGACTCGTGGGGCTGGATGCTGGTGCTCACCGCCGAGACGACGGAGCAGGACGGACGGCTGCCGGCCCTCGCGGTGTGGCGGGAGGGCGGGGGCTGGACGGAGCCGACGGCGACCGCCGCCGCGCTCGCCGGACGGCTCGGGGTGCCCCTGCACGGTCCGGGCGGCGACGGACCGGCAGGATGGGACGGGTGAGATTCGAAGCGATCACCTGGGAGCGGCTGACGAAGGCCGTCGCCGGACGCGTCGACGCCGCCGAGCCCGGCGACGGCAGCGCGTGGCTGAAGGTCGGGATCGACGGCGCGCCCGCCGCGCAGACGGGGGAGACCGCGGAGCGGATCGCGCACGCGCTGCGGCTGCGCGGCCGCTCGGTCCTGGTCGTCGGCACCGGCGGCTTCCTGCGGCACGCGTCGCTGCGGTTCGAGTACGGCAAGCAGGACCCCGACGCGTACTACAGCGGCTGGTACGACACCGGGGCGCTGTGGCGCGAGGTGTTCCGGCCGCTGGAGGCGGGCGGCACGGGGCGGGTGCTGCCCGACCTGTGGGACCCGGTCAAGGACCGGGCGACCCGCAGCCCGTACACGGAACTGCCGGCCGGCGGCGTGCTGGTGCTGCACGGGCCGTTCCTCCAGGGGCACTGGTTCCCCTTCGACCTGACGGTCCATCTGCGGCTGTCGCGCGGGGCCCTGGCGCGCCGTACCGAGGACGCCTGGACCCTGCCCGCGTTCCAGCGGTACGAGGACGAGGTCGGCCCCGCCGACGCGGCCGACGTCGTCGTCCGTACCGACGACCCCCGCCACCCTGCCTGGAACGGCCTCCCTTCCTGACGGGCCTTCGCCCCCTTCCCGACGGCCTTCGCCCTCCTACGGTCTTCCTCCCACCCTCCCCACCGCCTCCGCTCCGGCCCGGCAGCCCGCCTCCGCCGCCGCCGACGGGGCGGCACCGCTCAGGCGGGCGGCGAGGAACGCGCCCGTGAACGCGTCGCCCGCGCCGGTGGTGTCGACCGGGCGGACCGAGGGCGCGGTGACCCGGGCGGTCACCGCGCCGGACTCCGCGACCAGCGCGCCTGCCGCGCCCAGGGTCATCGCGACCAGGGGGAAGCGCCGGCTCAGGGCGCGGGCCGCCGCCTCCGCCTCGTCCAGGCCCGTGAGCAGCCGGGCCTCGTCCGCGTTGGGGAGCAGTACGTCCACGCCCTCCGCCGCGGCCAGGAAGCGCGCCACACCCGTCTCCTTCAGGAACCCGGCCGACGCCGGGTCCACGCTCACCGGGACGCCCGCCGCCCGCGCGTCGCCCAGCGCGGCCCGCACCGCGCCCCGGCTGGTGTCCCCGAAGAAGAGATACCCCGAGACGTGCAGGTGGCCCACACCCTCCAGCAGGGTTGGCGACCAGTCGCCAACCGCGAGCCGAAGGGCCGCCCCGCTGTCGGTGAGGAAGGTCCGCTCGGCCGTCGCGTCGACCAGCGCCATCACCGTCGCCGTGGGGGCGGAGCCGTCGACGACCAGCAGGGGCCGCACGCCCGCCCGGCGCAGCGCGGTGTCGTGCCAGGACGCGTCCCCGGCCCCGACCCGGCCGAGCAGCCGCACGTCCGGGCAGCCCGAACGTGCCGCCCAGCAGGCCGCGTTGGCGCCCGCGCCGCCCGGCAGCGTACGGATCTCCGCCGCCGTGTCCGTCGCCGGCGCGATCGGCTCGCGGTGCCGGGCCACCACGTCCGTCACCACATCACCGACGACGAGCAGCGCCCCACCCGTCACGCGTACGCCGCCGCGATCCGCGCCGCGAGCCGCACGTTCCCGCGCACCGCCGCCAGGTTCGCCTCCAGGGAGGCCCCGCCGGTGTGCGTCATCAGGTACTCCAGCAGGAACGGTGTCACCGCCTGCCCCGTGATCCCGCGCTCCGCGCACGCGTCGAGCGCCGCGCCCAGGACGCGGTCGTGGACCCCCGGGTCCAACTGCTCGTCCTCCGGCACCGGGTTGGCGACGATCAGCGCCGCGTCCGGGCCGCCCAGCCCGTCCTGGGCGCGCAGGACGGCCGCGACCTCCTCGGGCGAGTCCAGCGTCCAGTCGACCCGCTCGCCCGACGACGTCAGGTAGAAGCCGGGGAACCGGTCCGTCCGATAGCCCACCACGCCCACGCCCAGCGTCTCCAGACGCTGCAGCGTCGCCGGCACGTCGAGGATCGACTTCACCCCCGCGCACACCACGGCGACCGGCGTCCGCGCGAGCAGCCGCAGGTCGGCCGACTCGTCCTGGGTCTCGGTCCAGCCGCGGTGCACCCCGCCCAGCCCGCCGGTCGCGAAGACCCGGATCCCGGCCCGCGCGGCCAGGAACGCCGTCGCGGACACCGTCGTCGCCCCGCTCGCGCCGGTCGCCAGCGCCGGCGCCAGGTCCCGGTGGCCCAGCTTCCGCACCGAGGGGTCCGACGCGACCCTCTCCACCTGCTCCTTGCCCAGGCCGACGCAGGCCGTGCCGTCGAGGACGGCGATCGTCGCGGGGACCGCGCCGCCCTCCCGTACCAGCGCCTCCAACTCCTGCGCCACGGCGAGATTGCGCGGCCGGGGCAGCCCGTGCGCGATGATCGTCGACTCCAGGGCGACGACCGGCCGCCGCGCGGCCAGCGCGTCCCGCACTTCTTCGGACAGTACGACTGTGGTCTCAGGCATGTCCCATCCCTGGCGCGGCCGGTCACCCCGCAAACCTCTGCCGTGCCGCGCCGTCCAAACCTCAGCCGCACCCCGGCAGCCGGAGCAGCCCGTCCGCGCGCACCACCCGGATCACCGCCCGCGCCCCCGCGGTCTTCGCGTCCCCCTCGCTGTACGCCACCGCGAGCGTGCCGCCGGCGCCCTGCGCGTACCCGTACGGCGGGGTGATCCGCGCGTACGAACCGGCCGCCGGCTCCAGGGCGTACGAGGTCTCCGAGGTGCGCCAGGTGACCAGCCGGCCGTTGACCCGTACCTGGTCGACGCCGTCCGCGCCGGGGGAGCCCGTCACGGCCGCCACGGGCCGGACGTCGTCCGTCCGCCACACCATCAGCCGCTGCTGCGGCTCGCCGGCCACCCACGCCCAGGTGGCGCCGTCGGAGGCGACCGCGCGTACGTCCCGCAGCGCGGCGACCGGCGCGGGCAGGGCGGCGGGCCGCAGCGTGGCCCGCTCCACCGCCGTCAGCCGGGTGCCCGTGCCGGACGACTCGCGCCAGACCAGCAGCCGGCCCGCGGCGAACGGCGCGTCCATGACGCCCGTGTGCACCGCGCGCGGCGGGCCGCCGGCCGCCGGGGCCGCGTACACGGTCGCCCGCCCGCCGCCGACGCCCTGCGCCCAGAAGACCGTGGCGTCGCGCAGCACCGGCCGCGGCAGCGGGCCCGGCCGGTCGGCGCGGGCGAGCCGGCGCGCCGCCGACGTGCGGGAGTCCCACAGGTACAGGCTCCACGGGCTGTCGAGCGTCCGGCCCTCCAGGACCGCGAACACGGCGTACCGGCCGTCGAAGTCGGCGCCGAGCAGCTGGTGTTCCACCGGGTCGGCGAGCGCGAGCAGGGTGCGCGGCGGGCCGCCGCCGCCGACGACGAGCGCGGCCCGCCGACGGCCGTCCTCGGTCAGCTGGACGGCCGTCCAGCCGGGCCCGGCGTCGGCGAGCACGGCGCGCGCGCCTCGCGGGGTACGGAGCGCGCCCGCGTCGAGCGCCGCCCGCCAGGCGGCCGGCAGCGGGACCTCACAGGCGCCGGCGAGGGTCCGCTGCGTCACGGGCGGCCGGGGCGGCGGCGCGGGGTCGGGCCGCGGTGC
Organism: Streptomyces solicamelliae; assembly: GCF_045348655.1. Classification (NCBI taxonomy): domain Bacteria; kingdom Bacillati; phylum Actinomycetota; class Actinomycetes; order Kitasatosporales; family Streptomycetaceae; genus Streptomyces; species Streptomyces solicamelliae. Next base: position 1,590,084 of record NZ_CP160404.1, on the reverse strand, counting down.
GGGCCCGGCCGACGTGCAGCCGGCCGTCTGGGCGGCCGCGAGGAGCAGGGCGGCCGCCCAGAGCGTCCGGCGGCGGTCACCAGACGTAGCCACGGCCGCCCATGATCGTGGTGAGGGTGTCGGAGGAGATCCGCGCCGACTTGGGGACACCGCCCGCCCACGAGATGACGCTGGTGCTCACCCCGCCCACCGGGTCGAGGTAGTTGACCTGGGCGGCCGCGGTGTCGGTGTTGTAGCCGTCGATCGAGACCCAGTGGAAGATCTCGATGTTCGGATGGCCGACGAGGTGCGGGCCGCCGGGCACCTCCCAGGCGTTGCCGGCGATGGCGTAGTCGTTGTCCGTGTTGTGTGTGATGTGGGCCTTGAAGTTGGCCTTGTCGGTGGCCGTAGGGGTGTACGGCAGCGCTTTCGGCACGTAACCGGAGCCGGGGAGGCGGTTGTTGAGCGCGTCGGCCATCGGATAGCCGGTCGGGTTCGGGACGTTGATGTTGATGCCGTACCAGGCGGTGCCGCTGGTGTTGGTCTTGAGCAACGTGGCTGCGGTCTGCTGGGAGCGGCCGGCCACCTCGTCGCGGGCGGACTGGGTGATGACCAGGGTCGCGGGGCCGCACCAGTAGGAGGTCTTCTGCGACTGGTGGATGCCGCCGGACAGCTTGTACCCGGCGAGGGCGCGGACCGGGGCGGTGCGCAGCCGGTCGTACGATCTCGCCGCCTCGGCCTGCTTCTTCGCCGACAGCGCGCGCTGACCGGCGGTGAGGCGCTGGGCGGGGAGCCGGTCGTGCGCGGCCTTGTACGCGGCGCCGGGCGCGGGTTCGGCGGCGGTGGAGGCGGCTGCTCCGGCGGCGGTGGCCGCGGGGCTCGCGGAGGCGAGGGCGGCGGCCGCGAGGAGTGCGGCGGCGGTCAGGGCGGTACCGCGGGTGAGGGGGGAGGTCATCGCAGGCTCCAGCAGTTGTGTGGGGGAGCTGAGAGGGTGCTCTGACCGTGAGTTTGACCGGTGCACGCCATGAACGGCAGGGTCGCGGCGACCCTGTGCCGAGCAACATTGGGCGCACCAAAGGCGCTGGTCGCGACCTGCGGTGTCGCTGTTCGGCATCACGTTCGGCGCATGCTGTTTTCGGCCGCGCGGGCCCGAAACGAATGTACGGAATCCGTGGTCGGAGTCCCGGACCGGCCCCGCGGCGGGGGGCCGTCGGCGTCATGACCTGCCGAGGGCTCGGCGGTGACCGCCCGCGGAATCCGTAGACGGGCGAATCCGCAGGTCGGAGGCGCTGCGGAGGGGGTCGTCCGGGCGGCTACAGTCACCCGCCATGACGACACACGATCAGCTGTCCTTCGCCGTGCACATCCCCGACGCCGAACTGGAGCCGGAGCCCCTGGACCCGGAGCAGATCGTCTCCGGCGAACCGGTCGTGACCGGCAAGGTGCTCTGGGAGTCCGCGGACGGCACGCAGGTGCGCGGCCTGTGGCAGATCACCCCGGGCGTGGTGACCGACACCGAGGCCGACGAACTGTTCGTCGTGGTGAGCGGGCGCGCCACCGTCGACATCGAGGGCGGCGGCACGCTGGAGCTCGGCCCGGGTGTCGCGGCCGTCATGCGCGAGGGGGAGCGGACCACCTGGACGGTCCACGAGACGCTCCGCAAGGCGTACCACATCAACCTCTGAGCGGCCCCGGCCGGCAAACCGGCCGGAGTCCGCCTGTGGATCGCCCTCCGTCAGACCTTCTCGGGGGCGGTCCGCCGGCTCGCGTCGCGCAGCGCGAGGGCCGCCATCGGGAGCAGCAGGCACGCCCCGACGAGGTTCAGCCAGCCGTAGCCGGCCTTGGCCACGATCAGACCCGCCATCAGACCGCCCAGGCCCGCCGCTGTGTTCATGATCGTGTCCGAGAGGCCCTGGACCGCGGCGCGGGCGGCCTGCGGTACCGCGTCGGTCAGCAGCGCCGATCCCGAGACGAGGCCGGCCGACCAGCCGAGCCCGAGCAGGAACAGGCCCGCCGCCGTCTGGGCGTGGCTCGGGCCCGCCGTGCCCGCGAGCAGCGCCGCGCCGACCAGCAGTCCGGCCGCGAGGCCGATCACCGAGAGCCGGCCCACCCGGTCCGCCAGCCAGCCCATCACCGGCGAGAACGCGTACATGCCCGCGATGTGCCCGCTGATGACCAGACCGATCAGCTCGATCCCCGCCCCGTGGTGACCCAGCGCCACCGGGGTCATCGACATGACCGACACCATCGTGGCGTGTGTGGCGGCCACGGTCACCAGGGCGAGGCGCGCCCGGGAGGACTCCCGCACCGCCTTCATCCCCGCCTTGAGCGAGCGTTCCTCCTCCGCCTCCGCGCCGTCCGTGGCACCGGCGAGGGCGCGCGCGGTCAGCAGCGGGTCGGGGCGCAGCAGCACCGTGACCATCAGGGCGCCCAACAGGAAGACGACCGCCGCCCACAGGAACGGCCCAGCCTCCGCCGGGATGCCGAACCCGGCGACGCTCTTCCCGGCCGGAGCCGCGATGTTCGGCCCGAGCACCGCGCCGATCGTCGTCGCCCACACCACCGTGGAGATCGCCCGGGCGCGCCGCTGCGGCTCCGCCAGATCGGCCGCCGCGAACCGTGCCTGGAGGTTCGCCGAGGACGCCCCGCCGAAGCCCACCATGCCCGCCAGGAGCAGTGGGAAGCTGCCCAGCGTCGCGCCCAGGACCACCACGCCCGCGCCGACCGCGCCGACGAGGTACGCGAGCGTCAGCCCGGCCCGGCGTCCCCGTGCATTCATCAGCGAGGCCAGGGGCATTGCGAGCAGCGCCGGTCCGGCGACCGTGGCGGTGGACGCGAGCCCGGCCAGCGCCTCCGTGCCGCTGACCTCCTTGGCCAGCACCGCGGCGAGCGCGACGCCGATGGCGATCCCGAGGCCGCCGAGGATCTGGCTGGCGACCAGGACGGCGTGCACCCGCCGGCGCAGCGCGGTCAGCTGCTCGGGCGTGACGGGCAGGGGCTTCGCGCCCCCGGATATGTCCGCGGGAGCGGCTGCGTCAGTGGCATCAGGCGTGTTGGTCACTGACGCAGTGTGTCAGGCGGACGACGGCCAGGGAATGGCTACCCCGGAGGGGTATGTCATCTCATCTGTCTCCGCCGACCCACCGGCCATCAGCGACCGCACCGGCCTCCGCCGCCCACCGGCCCTCACCGGCCCCACCGTTCCCGCTCAGAACAGCGGCTGCGGCAGCACGCCCTCCAGCGCCAGCAGCCGGCGCTTGGTCTCCAGACCGCCCCCGAAGCCGCCGAGGCCCCCGTCGCTCTCCACCACCCGGTGACACGGCACCACGACCGGGAGCGGATTGGCGCCCATCGCCGCCCCGACCGCCTGCGCGGCGCCCGGCTGCCCGACCCGCTCCGCGAGCTCTCCGTAGCCCACGACCGTTCCGTACGGCACCCCGGACGCCAGCTCCCGCAGCACCTGACGGTTGAAGCCCGTCGTCAGCGACCAGTCCAGCGGCAGGTCGAAGGCCGTCAGCCGGCCCTCGAAGTACGCGGCGAGCTGGCGTATCGGCTCCGCGAGCCGGCCCGCCGCCGACTCGACCGGCTCCGCGCCGAGCCTGGTCCCCAGCCGGGCCGGCTCCCGCTCCCGTACCGCGGCGCCGGCGTGGAAGGCGACGCTCACCAGCCCCTGCCCCGTCGCGGCCAGCAGCAGCGGGCCGATGTCGCTGGGCACGACCGTCCACTCCACACGCGGCGACTGCACTTCGCTGTCCATGCCGACCACCGTACGACCGGCCACTGACAGTCAGTCCCGGGCGACGGCCGCCGCGATCACGTCCGGGCGGTCGGTGATGATCCCGTCGACCCCGAGACCGGCCACCCGGCGCGCGTCCGCCGCGTCGTTCACCGTCCAGGCGCTCACCCGCAGGGGCACGCCGTGAGCGCCCTTGAGGGCGTGTACGGCGGCCACGTAGTCCGCGGTGACCGTGGTGCGGGAGGGATGGATCTGGTCGGTGAAGGCGGCGTACGCGGGCAGGTCGGCCACGGCGGGCGTGCCGAGGAAGCCGGTGACGACGTCCGGCCGCTGTGCGCGCACCGCCTTCAGCGCGGCCGCGCCGAAGCTCTGCACGACCAGTCCGTACCGGACGTGCCGGCGCTCCAGCCAGCCCTCCCGGCCCAGGACGCGCAGGATGTCCGCCTCGATCCCCGGGTACAGCTCCGGGTTCTTGACCTCCAGGAGCAGCCTCTGGCCGTGCGCGTCCAGCCGGTCCAGGTACTCCCGCAAGGTGGGCACCCGCTCACCCGCCCACCGCTCGCCGAACCAGCTCCCCGCGTCCAGCGTGGCGATCTCGGCCGCCGTGAAGTCCCGCACCCGCCACGGCGCGCGGCCCGGGTAGCGCTGCTCGACGTCCGTGGTGCGGGCCAGGGTCTCGTCGTGCACGACCACCAGCTCGCCGTCCCGGGTGCGCCGCACGTCGTTCTCCACCCACGCGCAGCCCAGCTCCCGGGCGGCGTCGACCGCGGCGAGGGTGTTCTCCGGGGCGTACGCGGACGCGCCGCGGTGCGCGATCACCAGGGGCGCCCCCTGCGTTCCGTCCCGCCCCGGCCCGGCCGTGACGGTTCCGGGGCCCAGCAGGGCGCTGACGCCGAGGAACGCCGCGGCGGCACGTACGCTCATCACCACTCCGAACAGAGGTTGAACGGTGGACGAGAATGAGCCTGGCAGGGCCGCCTCGGCACAGGGCGACCAGAGCCCGGCCGGAACGTGAACGGAACCGCCCGGACCACATCACGAGGCAGTCTCGGCCCAGGTGAATCGCCCCGCACATGTTTGCCTGCCGCCCCGGGCGCCATAATCTCGCCGGGGTGGGGGGACACAGCCGGTCCGGCGGTTTTCGGCCGTTGGGCCGTTCAGGGGTGGGAGGACACACAGCGATGCAGGGCACGGTCGACGGATTCAGCTACGGCCTCGTCACGCCCGTGGCCGCCTTTCTCATGGCGTGCCTCGGCGGAGCCCTGGGACTGCGCTGCACCACCAGATCGCTGCGCAACGGGGACAGCTTCAAGGCCGGCTGGCTGGCCCTCGGCGCCACCTCCATAGGGACCGGCATCTGGACCATGCACTTCATCGCGATGATGGGCTTCTCGGTGCAGCACGTTCCGATCGGCTACGACCGGCCGATCACCTTCGCCAGCCTCGCCGTCGCCATCGTCATGGTCGGCATCGGCATCTTCATCGTCGGCTACCGGGGAGCCACCGCGCTCGCGCTGGTCACCGGCGGCACCATCACCGGCCTCGGCGTCGCCACCATGCACTACCTGGGCATGGCCGGAATGCGGTTCCAAGGGCGGGTGGAGTACGACACCCTCACCGTCGCCCTGTCCGTGCTGATCGCCGTCGTCGCGGCCACCACCGCCCTGTGGGCCGCGGTCTCCGTGCACGGCTTCCTGGCCAGCCTCGGCGCCAGCCTGGTCATGGGGCTCGCCGTCAGCGGCATGCACTACACCGCCATGGCCGCCGTCCGCGTCCAGGTGCACGGCGCCCCGCCGTCCGGCACCGGCGACACCGCGGCCTCGCTGCTGCTGCCCATGCTCGTCGGACCCGCGGTCTTCCTGCTCCTGGCCGCCGTCGTGGTGATGTTCGACCCGCTGCTCGTCATGGGCGAGCCCGACTGGCAGAAGCCCTCCCGCCGGCCCGCCCCGCCCCGCCCCCGGTTCCCCGCCCCGGCCCGCCGCGCCGGACACCACCACCCCCAGGACTGGTGACGACGGGACCGCGGCCCGATCCGGGCCCGACTGTCAGTGGCGGGTCGTACGGTGGTTGCATGCGGCCCGTTTCCCAGATCGAACGCACGGTGGCGCCCTTCGAGGTCGTCAGCCCCTACAAGCCCAGCGGCGACCAGCCCACGGCCATCGACGACCTCGAGCGGCGCATCCGCGCCGGCGAGAAGGACGTCGTGCTGCTCGGCGCCACCGGCACCGGAAAGTCGGCGACCACCGCCTGGATGATCGAGCGCCTCCAGCGCCCGACGCTCGTCATGGCGCCGAACAAGACACTGGCCGCCCAGCTGGCGAACGAGTTCCGCGAGCTCCTGCCGAACAACGCGGTGGAGTACTTCGTCTCGTACTACGACTACTACCAGCCCGAGGCGTACGTCCCGCAGTCGGACACCTACATCGAGAAGGACTCCTCGATCAACGAGGAGGTCGAGCGGCTGCGCCACTCCGCGACGAACTCGCTGCTCACCCGGCGCGACGTCGTCGTGGTCGCCTCCGTGTCGTGCATCTACGGCCTCGGCACCCCGCAGGAGTACGTGGACCGGATGGTCCGGCTCAAGGTCGGCGAGGAGCTCGACCGGGACCAGCTGCTGCGCCGCTTCGTCGACATCCAGTACACCCGCAACGACCAGGCGTTCACCCGCGGCACCTTCCGGGTCCGCGGCGACACCATCGAGATCTTCCCGGTCTACGAGGAGCTCGCCGTCCGGATCGAGATGTTCGGTGACGAGATCGAGGCGCTGTCCACCCTCCACCCGCTCACCGGCGAGGTCATCAGCGACGACCGCGAGCTGTACGTGTTCCCCGCCAGCCACTACGTGGCCGGACCGGAGCGCATGGAGCGGGCGATCAACGACATCGAGCGCGAGCTGGAGCAGCGGCTCGCCGAGCTCGACAAGCAGGGCAAGCTCCTCGAGTCCCAGCGGCTGCGCATGCGCACCACCTACGACATCGAGATGATGCGTCAGATCGGCTCCTGCTCCGGCATCGAGAACTACTCGATGCACTTCGACGGCCGCGAGCCCGGCTCCCCGCCCAACACCCTGCTCGACTACTTCCCCGAGGACTTCCTGCTGGTCATCGACGAGTCCCACGTCACCGTGCCGCAGATCGGCGCGATGTTCGAGGGCGACGCCTCCCGCAAGCGGACCCTCGTCGACCACGGCTTCCGGCTGCCCTCCGCGCTCGACAACCGCCCGCTGAAGTGGGAGGAGTTTCAGGAGCGGATCGGCCAGACCGTGTACCTGTCGGCCACCCCCGGCACGTACGAGCTCTCCCGCGGCGACGGCTTCGTCGAGCAGATCATCCGCCCCACCGGCCTCGTCGACCCCGAGGTCGTCGTCAAGCCCACCGAGGGCCAGATCGACGACCTGGTGCACGAGATCCGGCTGCGGACCGAGCGGGACGAGCGGGTGCTGGTCACCACCCTCACCAAGAAGATGGCCGAGGACCTCACCGACTACTTCCTGGAGCTCGGCATCCAGGTCCGCTATCTGCACAGCGACGTCGACACGCTGCGCCGCATCGAGCTGCTGCGCGAGCTGCGCGCCGGGGAGTACGACGTCCTCGTCGGCATCAACCTGCTCCGCGAGGGCCTCGACCTGCCCGAGGTCTCCCTGGTCGCCATCCTCGACGCCGACAAGCAGGGCTTCCTGCGCTCCGGCACCTCGCTGATCCAGACCATCGGCCGCGCGGCCCGCAACGTCTCCGGCCAGGTCCACATGTACGCGGACACGATCACGCCGGCGATGGACAAGGCCATCGACGAGACCAACCGCCGCCGTGCCAAGCAGATCGCGTACAACACCGAGCACGGCATCGACCCGCAGCCGCTGCGCAAGAAGATCAACGACATCGTGGCCACCATCGCCCGCGAGGAGGTCGACACCGAGGAGCTCCTCGGCAGCGGCTACCGCAAGAGCAAGGACGGCAAGGGCGCCAAGGCCCCCGTGCCCTCGCTCGCGGCACACAGCCCGCGGAAGGCCGGGGCGGGCGCCAAGGGCGGCGCCCTCGACCTCGGCGAGCGTCCGGCCGCCGAACTGACCGCGCTCATCGAGGAGATGACGGAGCGGATGCGGGCGGCCGCCGCGGAGCTGCAGTTCGAGGTCGCCGCCCGGCTCCGTGACGAGGTGGGGGAGTTGAAGAAGGAGTTGCGCCAGATGAAGGAGGCGGGAATCGCCTGACGGTTCCACCCGCCCGGTCCGTGCGGTGTGTTGCAAGACCGACACAAAAACGGACCTCAACTGCTGCAGTGTCAGTGCCCCTGCGTAGGGTGCTGGACAACCGCATGCGGAAGGCTGCCGCGGGGGCGGCGCACGTACGGCGGAACGCAACGAGAGGGGACAGCGCGTGACGGTCAACATGACCAAGGGGCAGGCCATCAGCCTGGAGAAGAAGGACGGGGGCAGCCTCACCTCGGTCCGGATGGGTCTCGGCTGGCAGGCCGCGCCGCGCCGCGGACTGTTCGGCTCGCGCACCCGGGAGATCGACCTCGACGCCTCGGCGGTCCTCTTCGCCGACAAGCAGCCGGTGGACGTGGTTTTCTTCCGTCACCTGGTCAGCGACGACGGCTCCGTCCGGCACACCGGTGACAACCTGGTCGGCGGCGCCGGCCAGGGCGGCGACGACGAGGCCATCCTCGTCGACCTGCCGCGGGTCCCGGTCCACATCGACCAGATCGTCTTCACGGTGAACTCCTTCACCGGCCAGACGTTCCAGGAGGTGCAGAACGCGTTCTGCCGCATCGTCGACGAGACGACCGGCCAGGAGCTCGCGCGCTACACCCTGGACGGCGGCGGCCAGTACACCGCCCAGATCATGGCGAAGGTCCACCGCGTCGGCGGCGGCTGGCAGATGACGGCCCTGGGCAACCCGGCCAACGGCCGCACCTTCCAGGACCTGATGCCGGCGATCCTGCCGCACCTGTAAGCAGGACCGCAGCCGCACGAAACAGCTCCCGGAGGCAGCGGCCCCCGGGAGCTGTCCCGCATGGCCTCCACGCACCACACCGAGCACATCCGAACCACAGCTTCGAGGGGACACACGCCGATGACGGCCGAGCTGGTCCGGGGGCAGAACCACGCCCTGCCCGACACCCGACTGGAGATCCGCGTGTCGGCCGGTCATCCCGTCGTCGCCGGCGCCACGCTCGCCGACGAGGACGGCCGCGTGGCCGGCGTCGAGTGGATCGCCCACCCCGGTTCCCCGTCGCTGCCCGGCGTCGAGGTCTCCCAGCAGGCCGCCGCCGACCACCGGCTCGCGGTCGACCTGGAGGCGGTCCCCGCCTCGGTCCACCGTGTCTCGCTGCTGCTCGCGCTGCCCGTCGGCGTCGGCGGCCCGAGCCGCTTCGGCGCCCTCGCCGCGCCCTTCGTCGCCGTCACCGGCCTCGACGGCGCCGAGATCGCCAGCTACACCATCACCGGCCTCGAGGGCGAGTCCGCCGTCTTCGCCCTGGAGCTCTACCGCCGCCAGGGCGCCTGGAAGGTCCGCGCCATCGGCCAGGGCTACGAGGGCGGCCTCGCGGCCATGCTCGCCGACCAGGGCCTGCAGGGCTCCGCCGAGCTGGCCGGCACGATCCTCGACGCCGTCGCCCGCGGCCTCGCCCGCTCGGTGTCCGCGCCGCCGCCGCGCGTCCCCGAGGCCGAGCGGGTCCGCCACACGACACCGGCCGCCACACCGGACCAGACGGCCGCCGGGCGGCCCGCGCCCGCGCCCGAGCCCGCCGATCCGCCCGCGCCCGCGCAGAGCGGTGCGCCCGCGGGGGGCGGCCCCATCGACTACGCGCACCCGCGCCGCCGGCCCGCAGCCCCCGCCCCGCAGCCCGCGACCCCGCCGGCCGGTTCGCCGCAGGGCCCGCCGGTCCCCGTCGCCGGCGACGCCACCGGCTGGTCCATGGAGGAGCGGCTGTACAACCAGGTCTGGGGCATGTTCGAGGACCTGGCCCGCACCACCGCCGCGTACCGCAGCGCCTGCGACTTCGCCCAGTCGCGGATGGACCAGGAGCTCGACCGCGTCCTGTCCGACCCGCGCAGCCGCATCGGCGGTCAGGGCGACGCCGCCCGCGCCGAGGCCCGCGCCAAGCACGACGAGCTGACCGCCCGCGCCCGCGAGTCCCTGGACCGCGACCTCGCCCAGCTGGCCGCCGAGTCCGCCGTCGTGGAGCCCGCCCTGCCGGCCGCCTTCGCCGGCTGGGAGAACCCGGTCTGGCACGCGTACCGCGTCCCGATGGAGATCCCCATGGCGCTGCGCCTGGGCGATGTGCACCTGCCGGAACAGACCGATCTGCGCATCCCCATGCTCGTCCGGCTGCCGCTGGAGCGGGGTCTGTGGGTGGACTCCGGCCGCGGCCGCTCCGAGGCGGCCAACCTGCTCGACGAGGGCACGCTGCGCCGCCTTGCGCTGGACACCGCCGTCGCGCTCGCGTCCCGGCTGCTCGCCGTGTACCCGGCCGGCGAGTTCACCGTCCATGTCGTCGACGCGGCGGGCTCCGGCGCCGCCTCGCTCGCCCCGCTCGTCGAGAGCGATGTGCTCGCCGCCCCGCCCGCCGCCGGACCGGCCGCCGTCTCCGCCCTCCTCGCCCAGCTCACCGACCGCGTGGACCTGCTGCAGATGGCCGCGCGCGCCGGTGCGGCCGACGCGCTGCCGCCCGGTCTGGTCCCGGGCGAGCAGCTGCTGATCGTCCACGACTTCCCGCACGGCTTCGACGACCGCGCGGTCACCCAGCTCCGCTACCTCGCCGACGAGGGCCCGTCGGTCGGCGTGCATCTGATGATGGTGGCCGACCGGGACGAGGCCAGCGGCTACGGCCCGCTGCTCGACCCGATGTGGCGCAAGCTGCTGCGGCTCTCCCCGGTCGCGGACGACCACCTCGCCGACCCGTGGGTCGGGCACGCGTGGACGTACGAGCCTCCGCTGGTCCCCGAGGGCAGTCGGATCCTGTGGCAGGTCCTTGCCCAAGTCGCCCACGCCCGCCGCGAATGGGGGCGCTGACCAGGCCACTTGGTGGCTCTTTACCCTTCCCTTTACCTTCCCTTGGTCTTTCGGGTAACCTTCCGGGAGCGGAGGGGAGTACTCCCTGTGTGCGGCGTTCCCGTCAATACGGACCGATGACCTGAATCGGTCCCGGGGCGCCGGCCCGGAATCACCCGGGTGGAAGAGACCTCCGGCAGCGACGACGCTGATCACGAGCCGTACGACGCCGGAGGCGCAGTGGACGTATCCGTGACCCTGTGGGTGGTGACCATTCTCGGTCTCTCCGCCCTGATCGCGATCGACTTCTTCATCGGGCGCAAGCCCCATGACGTGTCGGTCAAGGAAGCCGGAATCTGGACGGTCGTGTGGATCGTCCTGGCCGCGCTCTTCGGCCTGGGCCTGCTGGTCTTCGGTGGCAGCCAGGCATCCGGCGAGTTCTTCGCCGGCTACATCACCGAGAAGTCCCTGAGTGTCGACAACCTCTTCGTCTTCGTCCTGATCATGGCGAAGTTCGCGGTGCCGTCCCACCTCCAGCAGCGGGTGCTGCTGGTCGGCGTGGTCATCGCCCTCGTGCTGCGGACGATCTTCATCGCCGCCGGCGCGGCGATCATCGCCAGCTTCTCCTGGGTCTTCTACATCTTCGGCGCGTTCCTCATCTACACCGCGTGGAAGCTGATCCAGGAGGCCCGCAAGGACGAGGAGGAGGACGACTGGGAGGAGAACCGCCTCCTCAAGTCGATCGAGAAGAAGTTCGGCGTCGCCGACCGGTACCACGACACCAAGCTGTTCATCCGGGTCAACGGCAAGCGGGTGCTGACCCCGCTGATGGTGGTCATGCTCGCCATCGGCACCACGGACATCCTGTTCGCGCTCGACTCGATCCCGGCGATCTTCGGCCTGACCCAGGACCCGTACATCGTCTTCACCGCCAACGCCTTCGCCCTCATGGGCCTGCGCCAGCTGTACTTCCTGATCGGCGGGCTGCTGAAGAAGCTGGTCCACCTGAGCTACGGCCTGTCGGTGATCCTCGGCTTCATCGGCGTGAAGCTGGTGCTGCACGCCCTGCACGAGTCCGGGGTGCACGTCCCGGAGATCTCCATCCCGTTCTCGCTCGCCTTCATCGGCGGCGTCCTGGTCATCACGACGATCACCAGCCTGATCGCCTCGAAGAAGCAGGAGAAGCTGGAGCAGCAGGAGAAGCAGAAGCCTCAGGAGGCCGAGAAGTCGGACCGGACCCCGAAGGCCGACATCGAGGCCTGACCGGACGAGGCCGCACCCGCCCTCACGAGCCCGCACCCGCCCCTCAGGCGGGTGCGGGCTCGGCCGGCTCCTCCCCGACGGGCAGCGTCTCCGGCAGCAGCGCGAAACAGCCGAGGCTCAGCAGCGCCACCAGCGTCAGATAGCCCGCCACCGCCCACGGCGGCCCCGAGCCGGCGCCACCCGACGCCGCCGTCGCCACGATCGGGGTCAGCGCCCCGCCCAGCACCCCCGCCAGGTTGTAGCCCACCGCCGCGCCCGTGCAGCGCACCCGCGGCTCGTACAGCTCCGGCAGATACGCGGCGACCACCGCGAACATCGTGATGAACGCCAGCAGCGCGCCCAGGAAGCCCAGGAACATCAGCAGCGGCTGCGCGGTGTGCAGCAGGCCCACCATCGGGAACATCCACACCGCCGAGGCCGCGCAGCCCGCCAGGCACAGCGGCCGCCGCCCGTACCGGTCACCCAGCATCGCCGCGAACGGCGTCACCGCGCCCTTGACCGCCACCGCCGCCATGATGCAGCCCAGCATCACCGTGCGGCTCACCCCGAGCCGCTCCGTGCCGTACGCCAGCGCCCACGTCGAGACCGCGTAGAAGACCGCGTACCCGACCGCCAGCGCGCCCGCAGTGAGCAGCACCAGTCGCCAGTGCCCGCGCGCCACCTCGGCCAGCGGCGCGCTCGCCCGCTCCCCGGCCTCGGCCAGCTCCGTGAACTGCGGGGTCTCCGCCAGCGAGGAGCGCAGCAGCAGCCCGCCCGCCGCGAGCAGCCCGGCCGCCCAGAACGGCACCCGCCACCCCCACGAGCGGAACTGCTCGTCGCTCAGGACCGCCGACAGGGTCAGCATCACCCCGTTCGCCAGCAGGAACCCCACCGACGGACCGATCTGCGGGAAGCTCGCCCAGAGCCCGCGCCGCTTCGCCGGGGCGTGCTCGGCGGTCAGCAGCACCGCCCCGCCCCACTCCCCGCCGAGCCCCAGGCCCTGCAGGAAGCGCAGCACCAGCAGCAGCGCCGGGGCGGCGATGCCGATCGAGGCGTACGAGGGCACGCAGCCGACCGCGACCGTGGCGCAGCCGGTCAGCAGCAGCGAGGCGAACATGACCGGCCGCCGCCCGTACCGGTCGCCGACGTGCCCGAACAGGGCGGAGCCGATGGGCCGGGAGAGGAAGCCCACCGCGAAGGTGCCCAGGGCGGCCAGGGTGCCCGCCAGCGGCGAGAAGGTGGGGAAGAACAGGGGGCCGAGCACCAGCGCGGCCGCGGTGCCGTAGACGAAGAAGTCGTAGAACTCGACGGCCGTGCCGGCCAGCGAGGCGGCGGCGAGCCGCCTCATGGAGGGCGCGCCGGGCGGGGCCGTGGCGTGGGGAGTGGAGTGCATGCCGCGCCAACTACCCGGGCGTCCCGCCGGTTACGGGGGCGTACGGAAGCGCGCGGCGCAGGGCCGCGCGCCCGTGTCCGTACGGCGTGCTACCAGCCGCGCTCGTGCCACTCCGGGAGCTTGGGCCGCTCGTCGCCGAGCGTGGTGTCCTTGCCGTGGCCGGGGTACACCCAGGTCTCGTCCGGGAGCACGTCGAAGAGCTTGGTCTCCACGTCGCGGATCAGGCTCGCGAAGGCCTCCGGGTCCTTCCAGGTGTTGCCCACCCCGCCGGGGAAGAGGCAGTCGCCGGTGAAGACGTGCGGGTGGCCGTGCGGGTCGTCGTAGACGAGGGCGATCGAGCCGGCGGTGTGGCCGACCAGATGGCGCGCGGTCAGCTCCACCCGGCCGACGAGGATCGTGTCGCCGTCCTCCACCCGGACGTCGGTGGTGACGGGGATGCCGTCCGCGTCGTGCGCCCCGGCGTACGTCGTGGCGCCGGTGGCGGCGACCACCTCGGCCAGGGCCTGCCAGTGGTCGCCGTGCTGGTGGGTGGTGACGACGGAGGAGATGCCGTCGTCACCGATCAGCGTGAGGAGGGTCTGCGGCTCGTTCGCCGCGTCGATGAGCAGCTGCTCGCCGGTGGCCCGGCAGCGCAGCAGATACGCGTTGTTGTCCATCGGGCCGACCGCGACCTTGGAGATCATCAGGTCCTTGAGCTCATGCACGTCCGCGGGTCCGCCGACCCTCACCGCTCCGCTGTACGTCATGGATTCAGCCTATAGCGGGGGGAGCTCCGGGAGACCGCTGCCGGAGAGCACGGCGAGGTGGGCGCCCTTCTCGCCGCGGCCGGACAGCCAGCCGAGCAGATCGGCGAAGGAGCCCTCCAGGACGACCGGAGTGCCCTCCGTGCCGCCGGTGGTCCAGCTCGGCCCGCCCTCGTAGGTCCGGAGGGTCACCGGGGGCACGTCGGGGCGGCCCGACCAGCGGTCGGCGAGGAAGGTGATCTCGCGCTCGGTGAACTCGTCGGGCAGGTCCTCCAGCTCGTACCCGACGCCGAGGTCCACGTGGTGCAGGTCCACCTCGACCCAGCGGCGGAAGGGGATGCGGGAGGCGCTGTCGGTGACCCCGTTGCGCAGCTCGACGGTCCGCTCCCAGTCGCCGGGCTCGGTGCCCTCCGCCAGGAAGCGCTCGGCGCTCTCCCGCAGGTCGGCGAGCTGGACGTCGAGCGGACGGCCGGAGTCGCGCTCGATGTCGGCGTCGCGGGTGGCGCCGTCCTTGTACATGGGCAGGCCGCGGAGCACGTTGACGAGGGCGTCGGCGTTGCGGGAGACATGGGCCAGGACATGGCCGCGGGTCCAGCCGGGGAGCCGTGACGGCTCGGCGAGTGCCGCGTTGTCCAGGGCGGCGGCCGCGTCGATGAGCCGCTGGGTCGCCTCGCGTACGGAGGCCAGGTCGCGCACATGGTCGATCATGGCGCCGACCCTAGCGCCGACCACTCGTTCGGGTGAAGCGGGCGAAGAGCGCACGGAAATCGAATGTGCGTGCTATAGGCTCGTCGGAAGCATCCGGCATCCTTGGTTGTTGGGTGTTCAGGCACATCCGCTCTCTCAAGAAAGGTGCGGACCGGCGTGGCCGACCGTCTCATCGTCCGTGGCGCTCGCGAGCACAACCTCAAGAACGTCTCGCTCGACCTCCCCCGTGACTCTCTCATCGTCTTCACCGGGCTCTCGGGGTCGGGCAAGTCGTCGCTCGCGTTCGACACGATCTTCGCGGAGGGGCAGCGCCGTTACGTCGAGTCCCTCTCCTCGTACGCCCGGCAGTTCCTCGGCCAGATGGACAAGCCGGACGTCGACTTCATCGAGGGGCTCTCGCCGGCCGTCTCGATCGACCAGAAGTCCACCTCGCGCAACCCGCGCTCGACGGTCGGCACCATCACGGAGGTCTACGACTACCTCCGGCTGCTGTTCGCCCGCATCGGCAAGCCGCACTGTCCCGAGTGCCGCCGCCCCATCTCCCGCCAGTCGCCGCAGGCCATCGTGGACAAGGTCCTGGAGCTGCCCGAGGGCAGCCGCTTCCAGGTGCTGTCCCCGCTGGTCCGCGAGCGCAAGGGCGAGTTCGTCGACCTCTTCTCCGACCTCCAGACCAAGGGCTACAGCCGCGCCCGGGTGGACGGGCAGACGATCCAGCTCAGCGAGCCGCCCACGCTGAAGAAGCAGGAGAAGCACACCATCGAGGTGGTCGTCGACCGCCTCACGGTCAAGGACTCCGCCAAGCGCCGCCTCACCGACTCCGTGGAGACCGCCCTCGGCCTGTCCGGCGGCATGGTCGTGCTCGACTTCGTCGACCTCCCCGAGGACGACCCCGAGCGCGAGCGGATGTACTCGGAGCATCTGTACTGCCCGTACGACGACCTCTCCTTCGAGGAGCTGGAGCCCCGCTCCTTCTCCTTCAACTCGCCCTTCGGTGCCTGCCCGGACTGCACCGGCATCGGCACCCGCATGGAGGTCGACCCCGAGCTGATCGTCCCGGACGAGGAGCGCTCGCTCGACGAGGGCGCGATCCACCCGTGGTCGCACGGTCACACCAAGGAATACTTCGGCCGGCTGATCGGCGGTCTCGCCCAGGCGCTGAACTTCCGTACCGACGTCCCGTACGCCGCCCTCCCGCAGCGGGCCAAGAAGGCCCTGATGCACGGGCACAAGACCCAGGTCGAGGTCCGTTACCGCAACCGGTACGGCCGTGAGCGGGCCTATGTCACCCCCGCCTTCGAGGGCGCGGTCTCCTTCGTCAAGCGGCGGCACAGCGACGCCGAGAGCGACAGCAGCCGCGAGCGCTTCGAGGGCTACATGCGCGAGGTGCCCTGCCCCACCTGTGAGGGCACGCGCCTGAAGCCGATCGTGCTCGCGGTCACGGTCATGGACCGGTCCATCGCCGAGGTCGCGGCGATGTCGATCAGCGAGTGCGCCGACTTCCTCGGCCGGATGAAGCTCACCGCGCGCGACAAGAAGATCGCCGAGCGGGTGCTCAAGGAGGTCAACGAGCGGCTGCGGTTCCTGGTCGACGTCGGCCTGGACTACCTCTCGCTCAACCGCGCGGCCGGCACGCTGTCCGGCGGCGAGGCCCAGCGCATCCGGCTCGCCACCCAGATCGGCTCCGGCCTGGTCGGCGTGCTGTACGTGCTCGACGAGCCGTCCATCGGCCTGCACCAGCGGGACAACCACCGGCTCATCGAGACCCTGGTCCGGCTCCGGGACATGGGCAACACGCTCATCGTCGTCGAGCACGACGAGGACACCATCAAGGTCGCCGACTGGGTCGTAGACATCGGCCCCGGCGCCGGTGAGCACGGCGGCAAGGTCGTCCACTCCGGCCCGCTGAAGGAGCTCCTGGCCAACGCGGAGTCGATGACCGGGCAGTACCTGTCCGGCAAGAAGGCCATCGCGACGCCGGACATCCGGCGGCCGGTGGACCCGACCCGGCGGCTCACCGTGCACGGCGCGCGGGAGAACAACCTGCGGGACATCGACGTGTCGTTCCCGCTCGGCGTGCTCACCGCGGTCACCGGGGTCTCCGGCTCCGGCAAGTCCACGCTCGTCAACGACATCCTCTACACCCACCTGGCGCGCGAGCTGAACGGCGCGAAGTCGGTGCCCGGCCGGCACACCCGGGTGGACGGCGACGACCTCGTCGACAAGGTCGTGCACGTCGACCAGTCGCCCATCGGCCGCACCCCGCGGTCCAACCCGGCGACGTACACCGGCGTCTTCGACCATGTCCGCAAGCTGTTCGCGGAGACGATGGAGGCCAAGGTCCGCGGCTACCTGCCGGGCCGGTTCTCCTTCAACGTCAAGGGCGGCCGCTGCGAGAACTGCTCCGGCGACGGCACGATCAAGATCGAGATGAACTTCCTCCCGGACGTGTACGTCCCGTGCGAGGTCTGCCACGGTGCCCGGTACAACCGGGAGACCCTGGAGGTCCACTACAAGGGCAAGTCCATCGCCGAGGTCCTGGACATGCCGATCGAGGAGGCCCTGGACTTCTTCGAGGCCGTCCCGACCATCGCCCGCCACCTGCGCACGCTCAACGAGGTCGGCCTCGGGTACGTGCGGCTCGGCCAGTCCGCGCCCACGCTGTCCGGCGGCGAGGCGCAGCGCGTCAAGCTCGCGAGCGAGCTGCAGAAGCGGTCCACGGGGCGGACGGTCTACGTGCTCGACGAGCCGACCACCGGCCTGCACTTCGAGGACATCTCGAAGCTGATCAAGGTCCTGTCGGGTCTGGTGGACAAGGGGAACTCGGTGATCGTCATCGAGCACAACCTGGACGTCATCAAGACCGCCGACTGGGTCGTCGACATGGGCCCCGAGGGCGGCAGCGGCGGCGGCCTGGTCATCGCCGAGGGCACCCCGGAGCAGGTCGCCTCGGTGCCGGCCAGCCACACCGGCAAGTTCCTCCGGGAGATCCTGGGCGCGGAGCGGGTCAGCGACGCCACCGTCCCGGCGGCCCGCAAGGCCCCGACGGCCAAGAAGGCCGTCAACTCCACGGCGGTGAAGAAGGCGGTCCCGGCGAAGAAGGCGGCGGCGAAGAAGACGGTCACCGCGAAGACGGCCGCGAAGAAGACGACCCGGGCCCGAAAGGCCTGACGTCCGGGCCCCCAGGGCCCTCAGCGGGGCGCGCGGGCGGGCACTGGGCCCTCTCCGCCCGCGCGCCGGGGGCCGGGAGCGTTCCCCGCCCCGCTACAGCCCAGGTACGGCCCGCAGCTCCGTCGCGTAGGGCGGTTCCGCACCTCGGCGGGTGCAGGTCAGGGCGGCTGCTTCGGCGGCGTACCCGAGCAGGTCCCGCCAGGCGTCGTCGCCGAGCGCAGCGAGCTCGTCCCTGCTCTGGTTCGCCAGGGCGTGCAGGAGGGCCGCGTTCACCGTGTCGCCCGCGCCGATGGTGTCCGCGACCGGCACCGGGACCCCGGGCACCGAGGCCGTCAGGGTGGGCGTGTACACGGTCAGGCCCGCCGCGCCCCGGGTCAGGACCACCGCCGCGGGACCGGCGGCCGCCCACTCCTCCGGAGTGCCGCCCAGCCAGCGCGCGTCCTCCTCGGAGAGCTTCAGCAGCGACACGTACGGCAGCCAGCGCCGGAACCGCGCCCGGTAGGCCGCCGCCTCCGGGATCAGCCCGGGCCGGATGTTCGGGTCCAGCAGGGTCAGCGCCCCGCGCCCCGCCTCGCGCCGCAGCAGCGCCTCGTACGCGCTCGCGCCCGGCTCCAGGGCCAGCGACAGCGTCCCGAACGACAGCGCCCGCACCCCGTCCGGCAGCCGCTCCGGCAGCGTGAACAGCCGGTCCGCCGTGCCCTCCGCGTAGAAGCCGTACCCGGCGGAGCCGTCCGCGCCCACCGTCGCCACCGCCAGCGTCGTCGGCTCCGGCCCACGCTGCACCAGATCCGTCCGCACGCCCGCGGCGTGCAGCCCGTCCATCAGCGCCGCGCCGAAGCCGTCCGTGGAGACCCGGGAGCAGAAGGCCACGTCCGCGCCGAGCCGCCCCAGGGCCACGGCCGTGTTGTACGGCCCGCCGCCGCGACGCGGCACCAACGGCCCCAGCGCGGTGGCGGCCCCGTCCGGGACCAGGTCGATCAGGGACTCACCGGCGACGACGATCACGTACCGGAACGTAGCCCATGCCGCCCACCCGGCACAGCCCGCCCGGCACAGCCCGGCCGCAGGACCGCGCAGACCCGCCGGTATCGTCGGATCGGTCACCGCTGGTGCCACCTTGCCCCGATCCGCCATGCCCCCGAGCCTCACCGTGGAGCCCTCATGTCCGGCCAGACCCCCGACCGCCGCACCGTCCTGAAGGGGGCCGCCCTCGCCGGCGCCGCCGGGCTCGGCGTCGCCGCGTGCTCCACCGAGTCCAAGCTGGGCCACGCCAAGAACCCCACCCCGACCGCCCCCGTCGAACTCGGTGCGGCCTCGGAGGTCCCGGTCGGCGGCGCGAAGCTCTACCGCGAGCAGCGGCTCATGGTGCACTGCCCGGCCCAGGGCCAGTACAAGGCGTTCAGCGCCCAGTGCACCCACGCCGGCTGCGTGCTCGACAAGATCGAGGACAACGAGGGCAACTGCCCCTGCCACGGCAGCCGCTTCGACGTGACCACCGGCAAGTCCCTCAAGGGTCCGGCGACCGCCCCGCTGCCCGCCGTCCCGGTCAAGGTCGTCGGCGGCAAGCTGATCGCCGGCCCCGACGCGTAACCGCCGGCCCGGACGCGTAAGCGCCGGCCCGGACGCGTAACCGCCGGCCCCGAGGCGTAAGCCCCGGCCCGTCACCGCGCCAGGTACCCGCCGTCCACCGGCAGGATCGCCCCGGTGACGAAACTCGCCTCGTCCGAGGCGAGGAACAGGATCGCGGCGGCGACCTCCTCCGGGTCGCCGAAGCGGCCCATCGGGTGCGCGCGGGCCACCTCCTCCAGGTACTCCGGGCCGCCCGGCTCCACCCGTGCGGCGGCCACCCGCTCCGTCTCGATGGTGCCGGGGGCCACCGCGTTCACCCGGATCCCGCGCGCCGCCCACTCCACCGCCAGGTGCTTGGTCAGGCCGCTCGCCACGAACTTCGCCGGTCCGTAGACCGCCTGGCGGGCCTGGCCGGCCATCCCCGAGATCGACGACGTGCACACGATCGCGCCGCCGCCGTCCTGCGCCACCATCGCCTCGATCGCGTACTTGCAGGTCAGGAACATCCCCCTGCCGTCCACGTCCATCACGCGGTCCCAGTCCGCGGCGGTCGCCTCCACGATGTCCAGGAGCGGGATCACCCCCGCGTTGGCGACCAGGACGTCGATCCGTCCGAACCGCTCCACCGCCGTCGCGATCATCCGCCGGGCGTCCTCCTCCCGTGCGACGTCGCCCACCACCTGCACCGTTCCGTCGAGCGTCCCGAGCCGCTCCCCGTCCAGGTCCGCGGCCACCACCCGCGCCCCCTCGCGGAGGAAGCGCTCCGCCGTCGCCCGTCCGATCCCGCTCGCCGCGCCCGTGATCACGCACACCCGGTCCGCCAGCCGCCCCGCGGCCTCGTTCGTCATGCCCGGGCAACGAGTGACGGGGTGTCCGGGCAACGCACCAGGCGGCCCCGGAGTGTCGGCGCCCGCCAGTAGGGTGGGAGCCATGGCCGACCCCTCCAGCTACCGCCCCAAGCCGGGAGAGATCCCCGACTCTCCGGGGGTCTACAAGTTCCGCGACGAGCACCGCCGGGTGATCTACGTCGGCAAGGCCAAGTCCCTGCGCCAGCGCCTCGCCAACTACTTCCAGCCGCTGGCGAGCCTGCACCCGCGCACGGCCACCATGGTCACCACCGCCGCCTCCGTCGAGTGGACGGTCGTCTCCACCGAGGTCGAGGCGCTGCAGCTGGAGTACTCCTGGATCAAGGAGTTCGACCCCCGGTTCAACGTCAAGTACCGGGACGACAAGAGCTATCCCTACCTCGCCGTCACGCTGAACGAGGAGTACCCGCGCGTCCAGGTCATGCGCGGCCAGAAGAAGAAGGGCGTGCGCTACTTCGGGCCGTACGCGCACGCCTGGGCGATCCGCGAGACCGTCGACCTGATGCTGCGCGTCTTCCCCGTCCGCACCTGCTCCGCCGGGGTGTTCCGCAACGCCGCCTCGGCCGGCCGGCCCTGTCTGCTGGGCTACATCGGCAAGTGCTCCGCGCCCTGCGTCGGCCGGATCGACGCCGAGGAGCACCGCGAACTGGCCGAGGAGTTCTGCGACTTCATGACCGGCCGCACGGGCACGTACCTGCGCCGCCTGGAGAAGCAGATGGCGCTGGCGGCCGAGGACATGGAGTACGAGAGGGCCGCCCGGCTCCGCGACGACATAGCGGCCCTGCGCCGGGCCATGGAGAAGAACGCGGTGGTCCTCGCCGACGCCACCGACGCCGACCTGATCGCCCTGGCCGAGGACGAGTTGGAGGCCGCCGTCCAGATCTTCCACGTCCGCGGCGGCCGGGTGCGCGGCCAGCGCGGCTGGGTCACCGACAAGGTCGAGGCCGTCGACACCGCCGGGCTGGTCGAGCACGCCCTGCAGCAGCTGTACGGCGAGGAGCGCGGCGACGCGGTCCCCAAGGAGGTCCTGGTCCCGGCCCTGCCCGAGGACGCCGACGCCGTCGGGCAGTGGCTCTCGGAGCGGCGCGGCTCCCAGGTGTCGCTGCGGGTCCCGCAGCGCGGCGACAAGAAGGACCTGATGGCCACCGTCGCGCGCAACGCGCAGCAGGCCCTGGTGCTGCACAAGACCAAGCGCGCCAGCGACCTCACCACCCGCTCCCGCGCCCTGGAGGAGATCGCCGAGGCCCTCGACCTGGACTCGGCGCCGCTGCGCATCGAGTGCTTCGACATCTCGCACCTCCAGGGCGAGGACGTGGTGGCGTCCATGGTCGTCTTCGAGGACGGGCTGCCGCGCAAGGGCGAGTACCGGCGCTTCCAGATCAAGGGCTTCGAGGGCCAGGACGACGTCCGCTCGATGCACGAGGTGATCAGCCGCCGCTTCAAGCGGTATCTCGCGGAGAAGGAGAAGACGGGGGAGTGGGCCGTCCCGGTCGACGGCGAGGCCCAGGGCGACGCCCTGGGCGACGGCGTGAACGGGTCCGGCGAGGTGCCCGCCCCCGGCGAGGGCCGGGACGAGGACGGCCGCCCCAAGCGTTTCGCGTACCCGCCGCAGCTCGTCGTCGTCGACGGCGGGCAGCCGCAGGTGGCCGCCGCCCGGCGGGCCCTGGACGAGCTGGGGATCGACGACATCGCGGTCTGCGGCCTCGCCAAGCGGCTCGAGGAGGTCTGGCTGCCGGGCGAGGACGACCCGGTCGTGCTGCCCCGCTCCAGCGAGGGGCTGTACCTGCTCCAGCGGGTCCGTGACACGGCTCACGATTTCGCCATCCGCTATCAGCGGCAGAAGCGGAGCAAGCGGGTCCGCAGCAGCCCCCTGGACGACGTCCGGGGCCTCGGCGACACCCGCAAACAGGCGTTGATCAAGCATTTCGGCTCGGTGAAGCGGCTCCGGCAGGCGACAATCGAGCAGATCTGCGAGGTGCCCGGCATGGGGCGCAAGACGGCCGAGGCCGTCGCCGCCGCTCTGGCACAGGCCGCCCCGGCCGCGCCCGCGGTGAACACCGCGACAGGAGAGATCATGGAAGACGGGGGCAGCACGGAATGACCGAGCACGACCGAGTAGACGGAGCAGGAGACGTGAACACGGGCACGACGAAGGAGCCCGGCGATGCCGCCGACGCGGCCATCCCCGAGCTGGTGATCATCTCCGGCATGTCCGGCGCCGGCCGGTCCACCGCGGCCAAGTGCCTGGAGGACCTCGGCTGGTTCGTCGTCGACAACCTGCCGCCCGCGCTGATCCCCACCATGGTGGAGCTCGGCGCCCGCTCCCAGGGCAACGTGGCCCGCATCGCCGTCGTCGTGGACGTCCGCGGCCGGCGCTTCTTCGACAACCTCCGGGAGTCCCTCGCCGACCTCGACGCCAAGCAGGTCACCCGGCGGATCGTCTTCCTGGAGTCCTCCGACGAGGCGCTGGTCCGCCGCTTCGAGTCGGTCCGCCGCCCCCACCCGCTGCAGGGCGACGGCCGCATCGTCGACGGCATCGCCGCCGAGCGCGACCTGCTGCGCGAGCTGCGCGGCGACGCCGACCTGGTGATCGACACCTCCAGCCTCAACGTCCACGAGCTGCGCGCCAAGATGGACGCCCAGTTCGCCGGCGACGAGGAGCCGGAGCTCCGGGCCACCGTCATGTCCTTCGGGTTCAAGTACGGCCTGCCGGTCGACGCCGACCTCGTCGTCGACATGCGCTTCCTGCCGAACCCGCACTGGGTCCCCGAGCTGCGCCCCTTCACCGGGCTCAACCCGGAGGTCTCGAACTACGTCTACAACCAGCCCGGCGCCAAGGAGTTCCTGGACCGCTACACCGAGCTGCTCCAGCTCATCGCCGCCGGCTACCGCCGCGAGGGCAAGCGCTACGTGACCATCGCCGTCGGCTGCACGGGCGGCAAGCACCGCTCCGTCGCCACCGCCGAGAAGCTCGCCGCCCGCCTCGCCGCGGAAGGGGTCGAGACCGTCGTCGTCCACCGGGACATGGGGCGCGAGTGAGGCCGTACCGTCGGCGTGCGTCCACCCTGTCGGTACGTACGCTCCGCAGGCGCGGCGCCCAGCCGAAGGTCGTCGCGCTGGGCGGGGGCATGGGCCTGTCCGCCTCCCTCGCCGCCCTGCGCCGGATCACCGGGGACCTCACCGCGGTGGTCACGGTCGCCGACGACGGCGGCTCCAGCGGCCGGCTCCGGGAGGAGCTCGGCGTGCTGCCGCCCGGCGACCTGCGCAAGGCCCTGGCCGCGCTCTGCGGCGACGACGACTGGGGCCAGACCTGGGCCAGGGTCATCCAGCACCGCTTCCAGTCGCAGGGCGAGATGCACGGCCACGCGGTCGGCAACCTGCTGATCGTCGCGCTCTGGGAGCAGCTCGGCGACCCCGTGCAGGCCCTGGACCTGGTCGGCCGGCTGCTCGGCGCGCAGGGCCGGGTGCTGCCGATGTCGGCGGTACCGCTGGAGCTGCGCGCGCTGGTGAAGGGCCACGATCCGGCGCGCCCGGACGACGTGGACACCGTGCGGGGCCAGGCGACGGTGGCGCTCACCCCGGGCGAGGTGCAGTCGGTGCACCTGGTGCCGAACGACCCGCCGGCCGTGCCGGAGGCCGTCGCCGCCGTGCTGGACGCCGACTGGGTGGTCCTGGGCCCGGGGTCCTGGTTCTCCTCGGTGATCCCGCACCTGCTGGTGCCGGAGCTGCTCGACGCGCTGGTGGAGACGAAGGCCCGCAAGGTGCTCTCGCTGAACCTCGCTCCGCAACCGGGCGAAACAGAGGGCTTCTCCCCGCAGCGTCATTTGGAGGTTTTGGGGCGACACGCCCCTAAACTCGCCCTGGACGTGGTGCTGGCCGACGAGGCCGCCGTGCCCGACGCGACAGCAGGGGAGCCCCTGGTCGACGCCGCCAAGCGGCTCGGCGCCGCGCTCGAGCTGGCGCCCGTGGCCCGGCCCGACGGCGCTCCGAAGCACGATCCGGAGCTTCTGGCCGCCGCGTACGACCGTATTTTTCGGATGCATGGAAGGATCGGCCCATGGCGATGACGGCAGCGGTGAAGGACGAGATCTCCCGGCTCCCCGTCACCCGGACCTGCTGCAGGAAGGCCGAGGTCTCGTCGATCCTGCGGTTCGCGGGCGGGCTGCACCTGGTGAGCGGCCGGATCGTGATCGAGGCGGAGCTGGACACCGCGATGGCGGCCCGCCGGCTCAAGCGGGACATCCTGGAGATCTTCGGCCACAGCTCCGAGCTGATCGTGATGGCTCCGGGCGGGCTGCGGCGCGGCTCCCGGTTCGTGGTGCGGGTGGTGGCGGGCGGCGACCAGCTGGCTCGGCAGACCGGACTGGTCGACGGCCGCGGCCGGCCGATCCGCGGGCTGCCCCCGCAGGTCGTCTCCGGGGCGACCTGCGACGCCGAGGCGGCCTGGCGCGGCGCGTTCCTGGCGCACGGCTCGCTGACCGAGCCGGGGCGCTCCTCCTCCCTGGAGGTCACCTGCCCGGGTCCGGAGGCGGCCCTCGCGCTGGTCGGGGCGGCCCGGCGGCTGTCCATCGCGGCGAAGGCCCGTGAGGTGCGCGGGGTGGACCGCGTCGTGGTCCGCGACGGCGACGCCATCGGCGCGCTGCTGACCCGGCTCGGCGCCCACGAGTCCGTCCTGGCCTGGGAGGAGCGGCGGATGCGCCGCGAGGTCCGGGCGACGGCCAACCGGCTGGCCAACTTCGACGACGCCAACCTGCGGCGCTCGGCCCGTGCGGCGGTCGCCGCCGGCGCCCGGGTGCAGCGGGCCCTGGAGATCCTGGCGGACGAGGTGCCCGAGCACCTCGCGGCCGCGGGCCGGCTGCGCATGGAGCACAAGCAGGCCTCCCTGGAGGAGCTGGGCGCGCTCGCCGACCCGCCGCTGACCAAGGACGCGGTGGCCGGCCGGATCCGCCGGCTGCTCGCGATGGCCGACAAGCGGGCCACGGACCTGGGCATCCCGGGGACGGAGCACAACCTGACGGAGGAGCTGGACGACAGCCTGGTCGGCTGAGACCGGCCTCCGTACCGCCGCTGCCGGCGCCCGCGACGGGGTGCCGGCAGCGGCGTTTCCGCGTCCCTGGGACCCCCGCCCGGAACCCCCAACACCCGGAACCCCCGCGTCCGTCCGCGTGAACCGGCCGCCGCGCCCGCAGGCGTTCTTGACATGATCATGAATGGTCATGAGCCTGGCGTCTGTTGACTTTCGTGGCAGACAACTGCAAGGGGGGCCAATGAGACGAAGGGCGAGAGCGATTCTCGCGACGGCTTCACTCCTGATCGCCGGACTGGCCGCAGCACCCGCCGCCGGAGCGGCGCAGAACGACGGGGACGACGACGGACTCTCCGTATGGCGCGCCCAGGTCACCAGGGAACAGGTGCCGTTACTCCTCGAAGCCGGTACCGACGGGCACGAACTCACCGAGCAGGTCCCCGACCGGGGGACCGCGACCGTCGAGCTCCACCTCACCGACCGCCAGGCGGCACAGCTCCGCGACAAGGGCGTCGACCTCGCCCGGCACACGCTCTCCGACCGGTCGCGGCAGCGCGTCGCCGCCGCGGGTGACGGCGTCTTCCGGCCGTACGGCGGCCCGGACGGCCTCAAGCAGGAGATCCTGGCCACCGCGCAGGCGCACCCGGCGCTCACCAAGGTCGTCTCCATCGGCAAGAGCCTCAAGGGCCAGGACATCCTCGCCCTCAAGATCGCGAAGAACGCCGACACCGTCCGCGACGGCGCCAAGCCCGCCACTCTCTACATGTCCAACCAGCACGCCCGCGAGTGGATCACCCCGGAGATGACCCGGCGGCTGATGCACCACTACCTCGACGGCTACGGCAAGGACCCGCGGTTGACCCGGATCGTCGACTCCACCGAACTGTGGTTCGTGCTCTCCGCCAACCCGGACGGCTACGACTACACCCACAGCCCCGACGGCGACCGCCAGTGGCGCAAGAACCTGCGCGACACCAACGGCGACGGCCGCACCGGCCCCGGCGACGGCATCGACCTCAACCGCAACTTCGCCTACAAGTGGGGCTACGACAACGAGGGTTCGTCGCCCGACCCGGCCGACGAGACCTACCGCGGCCCTGCGGCCATGTCCGAGCCCGAGACCCGCGCCGTGGACGCCTTCCAGCGCCGCATCGGCTTCCGGTACGGCGTCAACTACCACTCCGCCGCCCAGCTGCTGCTCTACGGCGTCGGCTGGCAGGTCGCCACCGACACCCCCGACGACATCGCGCTCAAGGCCCTCGCCGGCACCCCGCAGAACTCGGCGATCCCCGGCTACCGGCCGCAGGTCTCCTCCGAGCTCTACACCACCAACGGCGAGGCCGACGGCCACGCGGCGAACGTCAACGGGATGCAGATGTTCACCCCGGAGATGTCCACCTGCGCCACCGCCTCCCGCGTCGACCCGAACGACGCCTGGGAGCCCGCCGACTGCGCCTCGGTCTTCACCTTCCCGGACGACGAGAAGCTGATCCGGCAGGAGTTCGCCAAGAACGTCCCGTTCGCGCTGGCCGTCGCCGAGTCCGCCGTCCGCGCCGACGACCCCGTCTCGCCGGTCGGCACGCCCGCCGCCGCCCTCACCCCGGACGCCTTCACCACCTCCTACGCCCGCGGCGGCGACCAGGAGGTCCGGGTGACCGCCCGGAAGTCGCTGCGCGACAAGCAGCTCAAGTACCGGATCAACGGCGGCCGTACGCACTCCGAGAGCCTGGAGCGCTGGAAGGGCGGCGAGGTCTACGGCGGCGAGGACAACCTGTACTTCGACCGCTACCGGGCCGAGGTCGAGGGCGCCCGCCCCGGCGACTCCGTCGAGGTCTGGTTCACCGGTCGCGGCCGCGACGGCGCCCGCGCCTCCTCCGTCCCGTTCACCTACCGGGTCGCCGAACGGCCGCGCGGGGACGTCCTGGTGCTCGCCGAGGAGGGCGGCACCACCGCCGCGCAGCACGCCGCGGCGTACGTGAGGGCCCTCGCCGCGAACGGCCGCGGCGCCGCCGTCTGGGACGTGGCGACGCAGGGGGCCCCGCACCCCCTCGGCGTCCTGGACCACTTCCGCACCGTCGTCTGGTACACCGGCGCGGAGCGGCCCTCCGGTTCGGTGACGCTGGCCGTGCGGGACTACCTCAACGAGGGCGGAAAGCTCGTCAACGCCGGTGAGAAGTCCGGAGGTTCGGTGAACATCGGCCGCGCCGACTCCAACGACTTCGCCCAGTACTACCTCGGCGCCTTCCACCGCGCCGGGCTGAAGAACGCCGGCTCGTTCGCCGGATCGGGTGGCTTCACCGGCGCGAAGGCGACGCTCGGCCCCGCCGCCGGAAACCCGCTCGACAACGCCGGCGCGTACACCGTCACCTCCGACACCCTGGACCCGAAGGAGTTCCCGCAGTTCCGCAGCGCCTCCGGCGGCGACTACCCCGGCGTGCGCACCCCCTTCGAGCCGTACGAGGGCACGTCGTTCGCGGCCGCCCGGCACGCCGACAACGCCTGGATGCGGCTCAGCCGCACCGTCGACCTCACCTCGGTCGACGCCGCGGCGAAGCCCGCTCTGCAGTTCCAGGTCAGCTACGACACGGAGGAGGGCTACGACAACCTCGTCGTCGAGGCCCGCACCGCGGGCCAGGACGACTGGACCACGCTGCCCGACGCCAACGGCGGCACCTCGGACGCCGCCCCGGCCGACTGCGGCGAGGGCTACTACGTCCGCGGTCACCCCCACCTCGCCCGCTACCTCACCGTCGGCCAGGACGGCTGCGCCACCACCGGGACCAGCGGCTCCTGGCACGCCTTCACCGGCTCCTCCAACGGCTGGCAGCAGGCGTCGATCGACCTGAGCGGCTACGCCGGCAAGCAGGTCGAGCTGTCGATCTCGTACATCTCCGACCCCGGCACCAACGAGATGGGCGCGTTCGTCGACGACACCCGGCTCGTCGTCGGGGGCGCGGCCACCGGCGCCGAGGGCTTCGAGACTTCGCTCGGCGCCTGGTCCGTACCGGGTCCGCCGGCCGGAAGTCCGGGTAACGGCAAGGACTGGGCGCGCTCTCCCGGCCTGTTCCACTCGCAGGCGTCGGTCACCACCCGTGACACCGTTCTGCTGGGCTTCGGGCTCGAACACGTACTGCGCACAGATGAGCGCAGCGCGCTCATGCGAGAGGCGTTCGACGTCCTGCACGGCTGAGCGGGCGCCCGCACTTTTGATCACGGTGAGTGATCAGGACGAATGCCGCGTCATGGCCCGAACTAGTCGGTAGCCACGGGCCATGACGCAATTTCAAGGGTTCCGACCTGTACGCGATGTCACTCTCAGGCGTTGGGAGAGGTAGGGTCGGAGGCGGTCGGGGACATCCCTAAAAAAGAACTCGCCGGCGTCGAAACCCGGCGTACTCTCACGAGGAGATCGGTTCGTGACGATCCGCGTAGGCATCAACGGCTTCGGCCGCATCGGTCGCAACTACTTCCGCGCGCTCCTTGAGCAGGGTGCCGACATCGAGATCGTGGCTGTCAACGACCTGGGTGACACCGCGACCACCGCTCACCTGCTGAAGTACGACACGATTCTGGGTCGCCTCAAGGCCGAGGTGACCCACACCGAGGACACCATCACCGTCGACGGCCACACCATCAAGGTGCTGTCCGAGCGCAACCCGGCGGACATTCCGTGGGGCGAGCTGGGCGTCGACATCGTCATCGAGTCCACCGGCATCTTCACCAAGCGCGAGGACGCGGCCAAGCACCTCGCCGGCGGCGCCAAGAAGGTCCTCATCTCGGCTCCGGCCAAGGACGAGGACATCACCATCGTCATGGGCGTCAACCAGGACAAGTACGACGCGGCCGAGCACCACGTCATCTCCAACGCGTCCTGCACCACCAACTGCGTCGCCCCGATGGCCAAGGTCCTCGACGAGAACTTCGGCATCGTCCGCGGCCTGATGACGACGGTCCACGCCTACACCAACGACCAGCGCATCCTGGACTTCCCGCACAAGGACCTGCGCCGCGCCCGCGCCGCCGCGGAGAACATCATCCCGACCACGACGGGCGCCGCCAAGGCCACCGCCCTGGTCCTCCCGCAGCTCAAGGGCAAGCTCGACGGCATGGCCATGCGCGTCCCGGTCCCGACCGGCTCGGCCACCGACCTCGTCGTGGAACTCCAGCGCGAGGTCACCAAGGACGAGGTCAACGCCGCGTTCAAGAAGGCCGCGGAAGGCGAACTGCAGGGCATCCTCTACTACACCGAGGACCCGATCGTCTCCTCCGACATCGTCAGCGACCCGGCCTCCTGCACCTTCGACGCCTCCCTGACCATGGTTCAGGAAGGCAACTCGGTGAAGATCCTGGGCTGGTACGACAACGAGTGGGGCTACTCCAACCGCCTCGTCGACCTCACGGTCTTCGTCGGCAACCAGCTCTGAACCGTTTCGAGCTAGGCATCCGGATGTAACCGCAGGGCTCGGGCAGTGCAAAGATGCACTGTCCGGGCCCTGCCGTGTGTGCTGCCCGTTCCGACCTGCAAGGAGTGCGTAACCCCATGAAGACGATCGACGAGCTGCTCGCCGAGGGCGTGGCCGGCAAGCGGGTGTTCGTCCGCGCCGACCTCAACGTGCCGCTGGACGGCGACACGATCACCGACGACGGGCGCATCCGCGCCGTGCAGCCCACGATCAAGGCGCTGGCCGAGGCCGGTGCCAAGGTGGTCGTCGCTTCGCACCTGGGCCGCCCCAAGGGCGCGCCGGACCCGGCCTTCTCCCTCGCCCCGGCGGCCGCGCGGCTCGGCGAGCTGCTCGGCACCGAGGTCGCCTTCGCCACCGACACGGTCGGCGAGTCCGCGAAGGCCACCGTCGCCGGCCTGGCCGACGGACAGGTCGCGGTCATCGAGAACCTGCGCTTCAACCCCGGCGAGACCTCCAAGGACGACGCCGAGCGCGACGCCTTCGCCGCCCGGCTCGCCGAGCTCGCCGACCTCTACGTCGGCGACGGCTTCGGCGCCGTGCACCGCAAGCACGCCTCGGTCTACGACCTCCCCGGCAAGCTGCCGCACGCGGCCGGCTTCCTCATCTCCACCGAGGTCGGCGTCCTGAAGAAGCTCACCGACGACGTCCAGCGGCCGTACGTGGTCGTCCTCGGCGGCGCCAAGGTCTCCGACAAGCTGGGCGTGATCGACAACCTGCTCAAGAAGGCCGACCGCATCCTCATCGGCGGCGGCATGGCCTACACCTTCCTGGCCGCCAAGGGCCACGAGGTCGGCATCTCGCTGCTCCAGGCCGACCAGAAGGACACGTGCCTGGAGTACCTGGCGGAGGCGGAGAAGCGCGGCGTCGAGTTCGTGCTGCCCGTCGACGTCCTGGTCTCCTCCGAGTTCCCGGACCTCAAGACCAAGGCCCCGGCCCACCCCGACACCGTCGCCGCGGACGCCATTCCGGCGGACCAGGAGGGCCTCGACATCGGCCCGAAGACGCGTGAGCTCTACGCGGCCAAGCTCGCCGACGCGGGCACCGTGTTCTGGAACGGCCCGATGGGCGTCTTCGAGCACCCCGACTACGCGAACGGCACCAAGGCCGTCGCGCAGGCCCTGCTCGACTCGCCCGGCTTCACCGTCGTGGGCGGCGGAGACTCCGCCGCCGCCGTGCGCACGCTCGGCTTCGACGAGACCGCTTTCGGCCACATCTCGACCGGTGGCGGCGCCAGCCTCGAATACCTCGAGGGCAAGACGCTCCCCGGCCTCGCCGCACTGGAGGACTGATCCCCCGATGACCACCCGCACCCCGCTGATGGCGGGCAACTGGAAGATGAACCTCAACCACCTCGAGGCCATCGCGCAGGTCCAGAAGCTCGCCTTCGCCATGAACGACAAGGACTACGCCGCCGTCGAGGTCGCGGTCCTGGCGCCCTTCACCGACCTGCGGTCCGTCCAGACCGTGATCGAGGGCGACAAGCTGAAGATCAAGTTCGGTGCGCAGGACCTCTCGCCGCACGACTCCGGCGCGTACACCGGTGACATCTCCGGTGCCATGCTCGCCAAGCTGAACTGCGCCTACGTGACCGTCGGCCACTCCGAGCGACGGGAGTACCACGGCGAGACGGACGAGCTCTGCAACGCCAAGGTCAAGGCCGCCTTCAAGCACGGCCTGACCCCGATCCTGTGCATCGGCGAGGGCCTGGACGTCCGCAAGGCCGGCAACCAGGTCGCGTACACCCTCGCCCAGCTCGACGGCGGCCTGAAGGACGTCCCGGCCGAGCAGGCCGAGACGATCGTGATCGCGTACGAGCCTGTCTGGGCCATCGGTACCGGCGAGGTCGCCACCCCCGAGGACGCCCAGGAGGTCTGCGGGGCGATCCGCGGCCGCCTCGCGGAGCTGTACTCGCAGGAGCTGGCCGACAAGGTCCGAATCCAGTACGGCGGCTCCGTGAAGTCGGGCAACGTGGCCGCGATCATGGCGCAGCCGGACGTCGACGGCGCCCTGGTGGGCGGCGCGGCGCTGGACCCGGAGGAGTTCGTCAAGATCGTCCGGTTCCGCGACCAGTGACGCGACCAGTGAGTATGCGGTAGCGACGATCCGTCGTACTCTTGCGGGGGCCGCCGGGCTGTGCGCCTGTCGGCCCCCGTCGTACACATTCCGAGAATTGCCAGGAAGTAGGGTCCAGCCGTGGTTATGGGGTTCTCGATCGCCCTGATCGTCTTCAGCCTGCTGCTGATGCTGCTCGTGCTGATGCACAAGGGGAAGGGCGGCGGCCTCTCCGACATGTTCGGCGGCGGCATGCAGTCGTCCGTGGGCGGCTCCTCGGTCGCCGAGCGCAATCTGGACCGGATCACCATCGTGGTCGGTCTGCTGTGGTTCGCGTGCATTGTCGTACTTGCCCTGCTGATGAAGTTGGACGTGTAACTCCAATCACTGGACGCGCGTTGGGCCTTACGTAGACTGGTGCATCTTCGAGCACCATCACGCAGGGAGTTACGACCGTGGCAAGTGGCAACGCGATCCGGGGAAGCCGGGTCGGAGCGGGGCCGATGGGGGAGGCCGAGCGGGGCGAGTCGGCACCGCGCCTCCGCATCTCCTTCTGGTGCTCGAACGGGCACGAGACGCAGCCGAGCTTCGCCAGTGACGCGCAGGTCCCCGACACCTGGGACTGCCCGCGCTGCGGATTCCCGGCCGGCCAGGACCGGGACAACCCGCCGGACCCGCCCCGCACCGAGCCCTACAAGACGCACCTCGCGTACGTGCGCGAGCGGCGCAGCGACGCGGACGGCGAGGCGATCCTCGCCGAGGCTCTCGCCAAGCTCCGCGGCGAGATCTGAGCAGTACATACGAACAGCACACACGGGCCCGGCCCGCGACATCACGTCGCGGGCCGGGCCCGTCCGCTCGGCGTCGCACGCCCGCCCCGCCCGATCAACTAGGTTGGACACAGCGGGGCAAGAAGGCACGAGAAGAAGTGGGCGATGTCCGAGATGAACACCAGGAGCAGGCTCGACCGGATGCCGGAATGGGCCGCCCTCGGCAAGCACCGTGAGCAGCTGGGCGACACCCGGCTGCGCGATCTGTTCGCCGCCGACGCCGACCGCGGCGCCGCGTACACCCTGCGCGTCGGCGACCTCCACCTCGACTACTCCAAGAACCTGGTCACCGACGAGACCCTCGCCCTGCTGCGCGAACTGGCCGCCGCCACCGGCGTCGCCGAGCTGCGCGACGCGATGTTCCGCGGCGAGAAGATCAACACCACCGAGGACCGTGCGGTCCTGCACACCGCCCTGCGCGCCCCGCGCGACGCCGTGATCGAGGTCGACGGCGAGAACGTGGTGCCCGGCGTGCACGCCGTCCTCGACAAGATGGCGGCCTTCTCCGAGCGGGTCCGCTCCGGCGCGTGGACCGGCCACACCGGCCGGCCGATCCGCAACGTCGTCAACATCGGCATCGGCGGCTCCGACCTCGGCCCGGCGATGGCCCACGAGGCGCTGCGCTCGTACACCGACCGGGACCTGACGCTCCGTTTCGTCTCCAACGTGGACGGCGCGGACCTGCACGAGGCGGTCCGCGACCTCGACCCCGCCGAGACGCTGTTCGTCATCGCGTCCAAGACCTTCACCACCATCGAGACCATCACCAACGCCACCTCCGCCCGGGACTGGCTGCTGACCGGTCTGAACGCCGGTCAGGAGGCCGTCGCCAAGCACTTCGTGGCGCTGTCGACGAACGCCGAGAAGGTCCACGACTTCGGCATCGACACGGCCAACATGTTCGAGTTCTGGGACTGGGTCGGCGGCCGCTACTCGTACGACTCCGCCATCGGCCTCTCCCTGATGATCGCCATCGGGCCGGAGCACTTCCGCGCGATGCTCGACGGCTTCCACCTGGTCGACGAGCACTTCCGCACCGCCCCGCCGGAGCGGAACGCGCCGCTGCTGCTCGGTCTGCTCGGCGTCTGGTACGGCGCGTTCTTCGACGCCCAGTCGCACGCGGTGCTGCCGTACTCGCACTATCTGTCGAAGTTCACCGCGTATCTGCAGCAGCTCGACATGGAGTCCAACGGCAAGTCCGTCGACCGCGACGGCCGGCCCGTCGACTGGCAGACCGGACCGGTGGTCTGGGGCACCCCCGGCACCAACGGGCAGCACGCGTACTACCAGTTGATCCACCAGGGCACCAAGTTCATCCCCGCCGACTTCATCGGCTTCGCCCGGCCCGTCGCAGACCTGCGGCCCCGACTGGTGGCCCAGCACGACCTGCTGATGGCGAACTTCTTCGCCCAGACCCAGGCGCTGGCCTTCGGCAAGACCCCGGAGGAGGTGCGCGCCGAGGGCGTGGCCGAGGAACTCGTCCCGCACAAGACCTTCCGCGGCAACCACCCCACCACCACGATCCTCGCCGAGGAGCTGACGCCGTCGGTCCTCGGCCAGCTGATCGCGCTCTACGAACACAAAGTCTTCGTTCAGGGAGCGATCTGGAACATTGATTCGTTCGATCAGTGGGGGGTCGAGCTCGGCAAGGTCCTCGCCAAGCGGATCGAACCGGTCCTGCTGACCGGCGAGGGCACGGACGCGCTGGACGGCTCCACCGCCGGCCTCGTCTCGGTCTACCGGACGCTGCGGGGCCGCTGACCCACAAGGCCATGACGGGGGAGGACCAAGTGCAGGGCGAGGTACGGCTGCGGCCGCCGAGGAACGAGCTCGACGGCCGGGCGGTCGGATGGTGGCGGACCCAGCTGCTCATCACGACCGCGGTTCCGGTGCTGATTCTCGGCGTGCTCGGCGCGTTGATCGCGCCGGCCCGGTTCTGGCTGCTGCTGCCGGCGGCGGTGCTCGCCGCGGTGGGCCTCGCCTGCACGGCGTTCTTCCCCCTCTGGTGGTACCGGGTGCACCGCTGGGAGGTCACCGACGACGCGGTGTACGTGCGCACCGGGGCGCTGTGGCAGGAGTGGCGGATCGCGCCGATGTCCCGGATCCAGACCGTGGACACCGTGCGCGGCCCGCTGGAGCAGGCCTTCCGGCTCGCCACGGTGACGGTCACCACCGCCTCCTCCAAGGGCGCGATCCGGATCGAGGGGCTCGACCACGAGCTCGCCGCCCAGCTGGCCGAACGGCTCACGCTGATCACCGGCGATACGCCCGGGGACGCCACGTGACGGGCACGGCCGGCCTGCCCGCCCCGGCGGCCGAGGGCACGGAGGACGACTGGCAGCGGCTCGACCGGCGGATGGTGCCGGCCGGCGCCGCCGTCACCGGCGGAGTCGCCGTCGGCGCGGCCGTCCCCACCGCCGTCGGTCTGGCGGGCGGCATGCCGTTCTGGCAGGCCGTGGCCTGGGTGGCGGCCGGCGTGGTGGTGCTGACCCTGGGCGGCGCCGCCGCCGACTACGTCCGCTGGCGCCGCACCCGCTACCGGATCGGCCCCGAGCGGGCCGAGCTGCACACCGGCCTGTTCCTGCGCACCCGCCGGTCGCTGGCCCGCGAGCGGATCCGCAGCGTCGACCTCACCGCCCCTCTGCTGCTGCGGATGCTCGGCCTGGTCAAGGTCCGCATCGGCACCGGCGAGCACTCCGGCGGCGAGTCCACCCTCGAACTCGACCCGGTCGCGCGGACCGAGGGCGAGCGGCTGCGCCGGCTGCTCCTCGACCGGCCCGCGGCCGCCGGCGCGGATCCCGTCCACGACGGCCCGCTCGCCGTGCTCGACCCGGGCTGGATCCGCTACGCCCCGGTCTCCTTCGTCGCCCCCGCGCTCGGAGGCGCGGCGGCCGGGGCGGTGATGCAGGTCAGCGAGTGGTTCGGGGCGCAGGCCGCGGTGATCGACTGGGTGGGCGACCGCTTCGAGGACACCTCGATCGTCACGATGATCCTCGTCCTCGTGGCGGCCGCGCTGGTCGTCGGCACCGCCGGAGCGCTCGGCCTGTGGGTCGAGATGTGGTGGAACTACCGCCTGGAGCGCGAGCCCGGAGGCACGCTCAGGGTCCGCCGCGGTCTGCTCACCGCCCGCTCCATATCCGTCGAGGAACGGCGACTGCGCGGCGTGGAGCTGATCGAGCCGCTCGGCGTACGGACCTTCGGCG
This sequence comes from Streptomyces solicamelliae, assembly GCF_045348655.1. Lineage (NCBI taxonomy): Bacteria > Bacillati > Actinomycetota > Actinomycetes > Kitasatosporales > Streptomycetaceae > Streptomyces > Streptomyces solicamelliae. Next base: position 1,554,114 of record NZ_CP160404.1, on the reverse strand, counting down.
CCGCCCGGGTCGACGCGGTCGCCACCGGCATCGCCGAGGACGACGAGAGCGAGCACGCCGACCACAAGACGCTGCTGCCGCCCGCGCCCCGCGCCGTCGCCGACGAGGTCGCCGCCCAGGTGCTGCGCGAGCGGGTCGCCCCGACGGGCGCCCCGCTGACCGCCCACCCGCGCGCCGCCCGGCAGCGGAGGATCCGCTGGGCGCTCGGCTCCGCTGCCGTACCCGTCGTGGTCCTCGCCGTCCTCGGCGCGCTGCTCGACGTCGACGTGCTCGGATACGTGGCCGGAGCCTGCGCCCTCGTCCTCGTCCCGCTCGCCCTGCTCGGCGCCCGGGACGCCTACCGCAACCTGGGCCACGGCATCACGGGCGAGTACCTGGTCGCCCGCTCCGGCCTCCTGCGCCGCAGTACCGTCGCCCTGCAGCGCGGCGGGGTCATCGGCTGGACGGTCAAGCAGTCCTGGTTCCAGCGCCGGGCCGGCGTCCTCACCCTGACGGCGACCACCGCCGCCGGCTCGGGTGCGTACAGCGTCCACGACGCCGACGCGTCCGAGGGCCTGACCTTCGCCGCCGAGTCCGTACCGGACCTGCTCGCACCGTTCCTGGAACGACATGAGGGCTGAAGCCCCGCAGACGCCGAAGGCCCGGACCGCAGTCGCCGCGATCCGGGCCTTCGGGTGTGCCGGGGTGTGTCAGGCCGAGGCCGGGGGGTACAGCTCGCGCGGCAGGGCCGAGGCCGCGGCCGCGTCCATCAGCCACAGGGTGCGGGAGCGGCCGTACGCGCCGGCCGCCGGGACCTGTACCTCGCCCGCGCCGGACAGCGCCAGCGCGGCGGCCTTCGCCTTGTCCTCGCCGGCGGCGAGCAGCCAGACCTCGCGGGCCGCGCGGATCGCCGGCAGGGAAAGCGAGACCCGGGTCGGCGGCGGCTTCGGCGCGCTGTGCACGCCCACCACCGTCAGCTCGGTCTCCCGCGCGCCCGGCGACTCCGGGAACAGCGAGGCGACATGGGTGTCCGGGCCCACGCCCAGCATGAGCACGTCGAACTCCGGGACGCCGGTCCGGTCCCCGGGGCCGGCCGCGGCGGCCAGCTCCGCGGCGTACCCGGCGGCCGCGGCGTCGGCGTCGGGGCCGTACGGGCCGTCCGACGCCGGCATCGCGTGCACCCGCGCCGGGTCCAGCGGAACCAGGTCGAGCAGCGCCTCACGGGCCTGGGTGACGTTCCGGTCCGGATGACCCTCCGGCAGGAACCGCTCGTCGCCCCACCACAGGTCGATCCGCGACCAGTCGATCGCGTCCCGGGCCGGGGCCGAACCCAGCGCCGCGAGCAGGCCGTTGCCGTTCCGCCCGCCGGTGAGCACCACCGACGCCGAGCCGCGGGCGGCCTGGGCGTCGACCACCTCGGTGATCAGCCGGGCCGCCGCGGCCTGCGCCATCAGCTCCTTGTCGCGGTGGACGACGAGCTGGGGAGTGCTCACTTGCCCGCCGCCTTCTTGGCCGGGGCCTTCTTCGCCGCGGCCGGCTTCGGCGCCTCCTCGGCGGCGGCCGGGGCCGCCTCCGCCTTCTTCACCGGCGGGTTCGGAGCCTTCTCCTCGCCCAGCCGCGCCACGCCGTACCGCAGCGCCGACGCGTACGTGTCGTCCGGGTCGAGGCGGCGCAGCTCCTCCGCGATCAACTCGGCCGTCTCGCGGCGCTTCAGCGCCACGGCACGGTCCGGCTGCCCCTGGATCGAGAGCGTGGCCAGCGAGCCGTCCGGCCGGTCGAGCACGATCGGACCGCAGTCCGAGTCGAGCCGCACCGAGGTGAGCCCGGGACCGGCCGACACCAGCCGCTTCACCGGCACCTTCAGCCGGTCCGCCAGCCACATGCCGAGCAGCTCGACGCTCGGGTTGAACTCCTCGCCCTCCACCTCGGCCGAGGTGACCTGGCAGGTCACCTGGTCGAGCGCGGCGGCCAGCATCGAGCGCCACGGCGTGATCCGCGTCCAGGCCAGGTCGGTGTCGCCCGGCGTGTACGCGTCGCTGCGCGCGTCCAGCTCCTCGACCGGCTGCTCGCAGGCGTACGCGTCGGTCACCCGGCGCTGCGCCAGCGAGCCCAGGGGGTCGTTCGCCGGGTCGGCCGGCGCGTTCACCGGCCACCAGACGACGACCGGGGCGTCCGGCAGCAGCAGCGGCAGGACCACGGACTGGGCGTGGTCGATGACCTCGCCGTACAGCCGCAGCACAACCGTTTCGCCGGTGGACGCGTCCGCGCCGAGCCGCACCTCGGCGTCCAGCCGGGCCTTGGCCCGGTCGCGCGCCGAGCGGGCGGCGCGCTTGATGACCACGAGGGTCCGCGAGGGGTGCTCGCGGGACGCGTCGTTGGCGGCCTTCAGCGCGTCGTACGCGTTCTCCTCGTCGGTGACGATGACGAGGGTCAGCACCATGCCGACGGCCGGCGTGCCGAGTGCCCGCCGTCCGAGCACCAGCGCCTTGTTGATCTTGCTTGACGTGGTGTCAGTCAGGTCGGTCTTCATGGCCGGCGCCAGCTCCGTCCGTCTCGTGCGAGCATTTCGTCCGCCTCGTCCGGCCCCCAGGTCCCGGCCTGGTACTGCGCCGGCTTGCCGTGCCTGTCCCAGTACTGCTCGATCGGGTCGAGGATGTTCCAGGACAGCTCGACCTCCTCCACCCGCGGGAACAGGTTGGAGTCGCCGAGCAGGACGTCGAGGATGAGGCGCTCGTACGCCTCCGGGCTGGACTCGGTGAAGGACTCGCCGTACGCGAAGTCCATCGAGACGTCCCGGACCTCCATCTGCGTGCCCGGCACCTTCGCGCCGAACCGCAGCGTCACGCCCTCGTCCGGCTGGACGCGGATGACCAGGGCGTTCTGGCCCAGCTCCTCCGTCGCCGTGTGGTCGAAGGGGGAGTGCGGGGCGCGCTGGAAGACCACCGCGATCTCGGTGACGCGGCGGCCCAGCCGCTTGCCGGTCCGCAGATAGAAGGGGACGCCCGCCCAGCGGCGATTGTCGATCTCCAGCTTGATGGCCGCGTAGGTGTCGGTCTTCGACTTGGGGTCGATGCCCTCCTCCTGCAGATAGCCGACGGCCTTCGCGCCGCCCTGCCATCCGGCGGTGTACTGCGCGCGCACCGTGTGCGCCCCGAGGTCGTCGGGCAGCTTCACCGCGCCGAGGACCTTGGTCTTCTCCGCCGCCAGCGCGTCCGCGTCGAAGGAGGCGGGCTCCTCCATCGCGGTCAGCGCGAGCAGCTGCAGGAGGTGGTTCTGGATGACGTCACGGGCCGCGCCGATGCCGTCGTAGTACCCGGCCCGGCCGCCGATGCCGATGTCCTCGGCCATCGTGATCTGGACGTGGTCGACGTACGACCGGTTCCAGAGCGGCTCGAACAGGGTGTTGGCGAAGCGGAGCGCCAGGATGTTCTGGACGGTCTCCTTGCCCAGGTAGTGGTCGATGCGGAAGACCTGGTCCGGGGCGAACACCTCATGCACGACCTCGTTGAGCTCCTTGGCGGAGACCAGGTCGTGCCCGAAGGGCTTCTCGATGACCGCGCGCCGCCAGGAGCCGGCCGGCGCGTCGGCCAGACCGTGCTTCTTCAGCTGCTGCACGACCTTGGGGAAGAACTTCGGCGGCACGGACAGGTAGAACGCGAAGTTCCCACCGGTGCCCTGCGCCTTGTCCAGCTCCTCGACGGTGGACTTCAGCTGGTCGAAGGCGTCGTCGTCGTCGAAGTCGCCCTGGACGAAGCGCATCCCCTGGATCAGCTGGTGCCACACCTCCTCGCGGAACGGGGTGCGGGAGTGCTGCTTGACCGCTTCGTAGACCTCTTGGGCGAAGTCCTCGTCCTGCCACTCGCGACGGGCGAAGCCGATGAGCGAGAAGCCCGGCGGCAGCAGACCGCGGTTGGCCAGGTCGTAGACGGCGGGCATCAGCTTCTTACGGGACAGATCGCCCGTGACACCGAAGATCACCAGGCCCGACGGCCCCGCGATGCGCGGGAGCCGTCGGTCTGCGGCGTCACGGAGCGGGTTGGCTCCGTGGACTGCGCTCAAGGTGTTACGCCTCCGAAGGTGCGAGGCGGTTCAGCTCTGCCTCGGTGGACTTGAGCAGGTCGTTCCAGGACGCCTCGAACTTCTCGACGCCCTCGTCCTCCAGGAGCTGGACGACCTCGTCGTACGAGATGCCCAGCTTCTCGATCGCGGCCAGCTCGGCACGGGCCTGCTCGTACGTGCCGCGGACGGTGTCGCCGCTCACCACGCCGTGGTCGGCGGTGGCGTCCAGAGTGGCCTCCGGCATGGTGTTCACCGTGCCCGGGGCGACCAGGTCGACCACGTACAGGGTGTCCTTGTACGCCGGGTCCTTGACGCCGGTCGAGGCCCACAGCGGACGCTGCTTGTTGGCCTGCGCCTTGTCGAGGGCGGCCCAGCGGTCCGAGGAGAAGACCTCCTCGTACGCCTCGTAGGCCAGCCGGGCGTTGGCCAGCGCGGCCTTGCCGCGGGCGGCCTTGGCCTCGTCGGTGCCGAGGGCGTCGAGCCGCTTGTCGATCTCGGTGTCCACACGGGACACGAAGAAGGACGCCACGGAGTGGATCTTGGAGAGGTCCAGGCCGCGCTCGCGGGCCTTCTCCAGGCCGGCCAGGTAGGCGTCCATGACCGCGCGGTAGCGCTCCAGCGAGAAGATCAGCGTCACGTTGACGCTGATGCCGAGGCCGATGACCTCGGTGATCGCCGGCAGACCCGCCTGGGTGGCCGGGATCTTGATCAGGGTGTTGGGACGGTCCACCAGCCAGGCCAGCTGCTTGGCCTCGGCGATCGTGGCCGCCGTGTTGTGGGCGAGGCGCGGGTCGACCTCGATCGACACCCGGCCGTCCTGGCCCTGGGTGGCGTCGAAGACCGGCCGCAGGATGTCGGCGGCGTCGCGGACGTCCGCCGTCGTGATCATGCGGATGGCCTCGTCGACCGTCACCTTGCGGGCCGCCAGGTCGGCGAGCTGCTGCTCGTACCCGTCGCCGTGGCTGATGGCCTTCTGGAAGATGGACGGGTTGGTGGTCACGCCGACCACATGGCTCTGGTCGATCAGCTCGGCCAGGTTGCCGGACGTGATCCGCTTGCGCGACAGGTCGTCGAGCCAGATCGCGACGCCTTCGTCGGAGAGGCGCTTGAGTGCGTCTGTCATGAGAGGTTCTCCAAAAATCGTGTCTGTCGGCGTCAGCGCGCGGCGGCTTCGAGAGATTCCCGCGCCGCGGCGGCCACCGCGTCGGCCGTGAAGCCGAACTCGCGGAAGAGGACCTTCGCGTCGGCCGAGGCACCGAAGTGCTCCAGCGAGACGATCCGGCCGGCGTCGCCGACGTACTTGTGCCAGGTCAGGCCGATCCCGGCCTCGACCGCGACCCGCGCCTTCACGGACGGCGGCAGGACGGAGTCCTTGTACGCCTGGTCCTGCTCCTCGAACCACTCCACCGACGGCATCGAGACCACCCGGGTCGGGACGCCGGCGGCCTGGAGCTGCTCGCGCGCCTCGACGGCGAGGTGCACCTCGGAGCCGGTACCGATGAGGACCACCTGCGGCTCGCCACCGTCGGCGTCGAACAGCACGTAGCCGCCCTTGGCCGCGTCCTCGTTCGGCGCGTAGGTCGGCACGCCCTGACGGGTGAGGGCCAGACCGTGCGGGGCGCCCTTGCCGAAGTCCTTCGTGTGCCGCTTGAGGATCTCGCGCCAGACGATCGAGGTCTCGTTGGCGTCCGCCGGACGGACCACGTTCAGACCCGGGATCGCGCGCAGCGAGGCCAGGTGCTCCACCGGCTGGTGGGTCGGGCCGTCCTCGCCGAGACCGATCGAGTCGTGCGTCCAGACGAACGTCACCGGCAGGTGCATCAGGGCCGACAGACGCACCGCGTTGCGCATGTAGTCGGAGAACACCAGGAAGGTGCCGCCGTAGATCCGGGTGTGGCCGTGCAGCGCGATGCCGTTCATGGCCGCGGCCATGGCGTGCTCGCGGATGCCGAAGTGGATCGTGCGGCCGTACGGGTCGGCCTCCGGCAGCGGGTTGCCCGCCGGCAAAAAGGACGAGCCCTTGTCGATCGTGGTGTTGTTCGAGCCGGCCAGGTCGGCCGAGCCGCCCCACAGCTCCGGGATCACCGCGCCGAGCGCCTGCAGCACCTTGCCGGAGGCGGCGCGGGTCGCGATGCCCTTGCCGGTCTCGAAGACAGGGAGCCTGTCCTCCCAGCCCTCGGGGAGCTCGTTGGCCTGGATGCGGTCGAACTCGGCCGCCCGCTCAGGGTTGGCGGTGCGCCACTCGGCCAGCGACTTCTCCCACTCGGCGCGGGCCTCGCGGCCGCGGTCGCCCAGCGAACGGGTGTGCCCGATGACCTCGTCGGAGACCTCGAAGGACTGCTCCGGGTCGAAGCCGAGGACGCGCTTGGTGGCCGCGACCTCCTCGTCGCCCAGCGCCGAGCCGTGCGCGGCCTCGGTGTTCTGGGCGTTCGGCGCGGGCCAGGCGATGATCGAACGCATCGCGATGAACGACGGGCGCTCGGTCTCCGCCTCGGCGGCACGGATCGCCGCGTACAGCGCGGCCGGGTCCAGGTCGCCGTTGGCCTGCGGCTCCACGCGCTGGACGTGCCAGCCGTACGCCTCGTACCGCTTCACCGTGTCCTCGGACACGGCGGTCTCGGTGTCGCCCTCGATCGAGATGTGGTTGTCGTCCCACAGCATGATCAGGTTGCCGAGCTTCTGGTGACCCGCCAGCGAGGAGGCCTCGGCGGCGATGCCTTCCTGGAGGCAGCCGTCACCGGCGATCACGTAGACGTGGTGGTCGAACGGGGAGGTGCCGGGGGCCGCCTCCGGGTCGAACAGGCCGCGCTCGTAGCGGGCGGCCATCGCCATGCCGACCGCGTTGGCGACACCCTGGCCCAGCGGGCCCGTGGTCGTCTCGACGCCGGCGGTGTGGCCGTACTCCGGGTGACCCGGGGTCTTCGATCCCCAGGTGCGGAACGCCTTCAGGTCGTCCAGCTCGAGACCGAAGCCGCCGAGGTACAGCTGCGTGTAAAGGGTCAGGGAAGAGTGCCCCGCGGAGAGCACGAACCGGTCGCGCCCCACCCACTCGGGGTCGGCCGGGTCGTGGCGCATCACCTTCTGGAAGAGGGTGTACGCGGCGGGGGCCAGGCTCATGGCCGTACCCGGATGGCCGTTTCCGACCTTCTGTACGGCGTCCGCTGCCAGGACGCGGGCAGTGTCCACGGCCCGCTGGTCCACTTCGGTCCACTCGAGGTCTGTGGTGGTCGGCATAGTGCTCACCCTGGGTCAGGGCTCCTCTCCACATGGTCAGTAGCCGGTGACGGAGGGTGTACCGGCGGTGCCGAGCCTACCCCCGACACATCGCCCCTCATCTTCGCCACCGGGGCCCTCAAATGAGCGGATACAGCCAGAGTGCCGGTGACTCTGTCAGTTCGCCTCCCGAGGCGGTCCACCCCTTGGGACGACCCTGCCCAACACGACACCACCCCGGCGAAGAACGGCGTATGGGCAACGTCTACAGTGGCGTGGTACGCGCAAGTCTTCACCCCGTCTTCATCCGGGGAGCTTGCTGGGAATTTCTCTGTCAGGGGTGTGCGTGACGGCCGTCGAGAACCGACCCGCCGGGGTCGTCTTGACCCCCAGCCCGGGAGGCCATCGGCCGTTCGGGGCTCGCGTCAAGGCATTCGTGGCGCTGACGAAGCCGCGAATCATCGAACTGCTGCTCATCACCACCGTCCCGGTGATGTTCCTCGCCGAGCAGGGCGTGCCGGACCTGTGGCTGGTGGTCGCCACCTGCACCGGCGGCTACCTCTCCGCGGGCGGCGCCAACGCGCTGAACATGTACATCGACCGGGACATCGACGCCCTGATGGACCGGACGTCCCAACGGCCGCTGGTCACCGGCGTGCTCACCCCGCGTGAGGGCCTGGTCTTCGGCATCTCCCTCGCCGTGATCTCGACCCTCTGGTTCGGCCTGCTGGTCAACTGGCTCTCCGCCTGGCTGTCGCTCGGCGCGCTGCTGTTCTACGTCGTGATCTACACGATGATCCTCAAGCGCCGCACCGCGCAGAACATCGTCTGGGGCGGCATCGCCGGCTGCATGCCGGTCCTCATCGGCTGGTCGGCCGTCACCGACTCGATGTCCTGGGCCGCCGTCATCCTCTTCCTCGTCATCTTCTTCTGGACGCCGCCGCACTACTGGCCGCTGTCCATGAAGGTGAAGGACGACTACGCGCGCGCCGGCGTGCCGATGCTGCCGGTCATCGCCTCCAACAAGGTGGTCGCCAAGCAGATCGTCGCCTACAGCTGGGTCATGGTCGCGGTCTCGCTCCTGCTCACCCCGCTGGGCTACACCGGCTGGTTCTACACCGCCGTGGCGCTGGTCGCCGGCGGCTGGTGGCTCTGGGAGGCGCACGCGCTGCACGAGCGGGCGAAGTCCGAGGTGACCGGTCCCAAGCTCAAGGAGATGCGGCTCTTCCACTGGTCCATCACCTACGTCTCGCTGCTCTTCGTGGCGGTCGCGGTGGACCCCTTCCTGCGCTAGCTCCCGCGCCGGCCGTTCCTGAGGCAGACGCCACACGGACCGGCCGTCGCCAGTGGATCTACCGCTGGGTAGCATCCTTGTCATGGCAGACACGAAGCAGGCGGAGCGCCGGGCGACCCGGCTCGCCAAGCAGATCAAGGCGTTCTCCAAGGACCACGGCGGCGCCGAGGGGCAACTGGCCTACATCGGCCAGATGGGCACCCGGATCGTGCTCGTCGGTGAGGACGGCGGCTGGGGCGACCTGGTGGCTCCCTCCTTCGACGTCGCGGTCAGCGCCGCGGAGAAGGCCGGGCTGACCCTCCACGACGAGTTCGACGGCGAGTTCGCCGCCAAGGTCGTCACCGGTCCGTACGAGTGGACCCGGATGGCCGGTATCCAGCTCGGCGGCCCGGCCAACAAGTAGGCGGAATCAGGTCGGGGCAATCGGCCCGGGGGCAACACCTCGCGCGGGGCTCACCCGTTAGGACGGGTGGAAGCACGTCCACGCAGGGAGCCCCCGACATGATCGAGACCCCGACTCTGGTGGACCAGTACTGCCACGGGGTGCTCCGCACGGAGCTCGGCCTCGGCACCTTCGAGGCCCACCTCGGCAGGACCACCGGGCCGCCCGCGCCCGGCACCACCTTCTTCGACACCCAGACCGGCTTCGCGGTACGCCGCTGGTGCCCGCCGTTGCTCGGTCTGGAACCGCACTGCCCGCCCGCCCGCTACCTCGCCCGCCGCCGCGAGCTGGGTGTCCTGGAGTCGGGCCGGCGGCTGCTCCGCGCCTCCGGCATCTCCACGTATCTGGTCGACACCGGCCTGCCCGGCGACCTCACCGGACCCGCCGAGATCGCCGCCGCCGCGGCCGCCCGGGCGCACGAGATCGTCCGCCTCGAACTCCTCGCCGAACAGGTCGCCGACACCTCCGGCACCGTCGACGGGCTGCTCGCCAATCTCGCCGAGGCCGTGCACGGCGCGGCCGCGCACGCCGTCGCCTTCACCTCCGTGGCAGGAGTACGCCAGGGGCTCGCCCCCGCGCCCGAGCCGCCCGGACCGGGCGAGGTGCGCGGCGCCGCCGGGCGCTGGCTGGCCGGCCGCCGGGCCGGCGAGCCGCTGACCGACCCCGTCCTGCTGCGCCATCTGCTGTGGATCGCCGTCGCCTCGGGGCGGCCGCTGCAGCTCCGGGTGGGCGTCGAGGACCCGATGGTGCTGGGCGACTTCGCCGCCGCGACCGCTGGCCTGGGCACGGACCTGGTGCTGCTCCACGGCTACCCGTACCACCGGCAGGCGGCGCATCTCGCGAGCGTGTTCCCGCACGTGTACGCCGATCTGGGCCCGGCTCTCGCGCAGACGGGGGCCCGCGCGGCGGCCGTGCTCGCGGAGACCCTGGAACTGGCCCCGTTCGGCAAGCTGCTCTTCTCCAGCGGCGCGCACGGGCTGCCCGAACTCCACGTGGTGGCCGCGGCCACGTTCCGCAGCGCGCTGGGCCGGGTCCTCGGCGACTGGGTCCGCGACGGTGCCTGGTCCCTCACCGACGCCCAGCGCGTCGCCACGATGATCGCCTCGGGCACGGCCCGGAGGGTGTACGGGCTCGCGTGAGCGTCACGCGGCGGTGAGCGTCACGGGGCAGCGGGCCTGGGACGGGACGGGCCTTACGCGGCGGTGAGCGCCGGGTCCGACTGGGCGGGGATCTCCGGGGCGGTCACCGGGCGCTCGCGCAGGCTCAGGGCCAGGCGGAGCACGGCGATCCACATCAGCGAGGAGCCCAGCATGTGCAGGCCGACCAGGAGCTCCGGGACCCCGGTGAAGTACTGGACGTAGCCGAGGCCGCCCTGGGCCAGCAGCACGATCAGCAGGTCGCGCGCCCGGGCCCGGGTGTCGTCGGGGGCGTCCACGACGCGCAGGACCAGCCACATCGCGACGGCCAGCGCGCAGACCACCCAGGCGGCGATCGCGTGGAGGTGGGCCGCGTCGGTCCAGTCCCACGGCATGCGCGGCACGTCGCTGCTGTCGCCGGCGTGCTTGCCCGCGCCGGTGACCGTGGTGCCGAGCGCGATCAGCAGGCCGGAGACGATCGTGATCCCCCAGGACAGCTTGCGGACCGGCTTCGGGACACGGGGCCGGGGCGTGGTGTCGCCCTCGCCGGCGCGGTGCCAGGTGAGCACGGCGACCGTGAGCAGTGCGTTGGCGGCCAGGAAGTGGCCGGCCACGGTCCACGGGTTGAGGCCCATCCACACGGTGACGCCGCCGATGACGGCGTTGCTCATCACCAGCCAGAACTGCGCCCAGGCCAGCCGGGTCAGCCCGCGCCGGCGCGGCTTCACGGCGCGTGCGGCGATGATCGCCCAGCCGACCGCGGCCGACAGCACGTACGTCAGCATCCGGTTGCCGAACTCGACGTAGCCGTGGAAGCCCTGCTCGGCGGTGACGATCAGGCTGTCGTCGGTGCACTTCGGCCACGTGTCGCAGCCGAGACCGGAGCCGGTCAGACGGACCGCGCCGCCGGTGACGATGATGAGCACGCTCATCACGACGGCGGAGAGCGCGGCGCGCCGGAGCGTCCGGGGGGACGGCGTCCAGCGCTGGGCGATGTAGGCGAGGGGGGTCTGCACGGGCCCTATCGTAGGGCGGCGCTTGTGCACGGTTTCACGAGGGGTGGGGTTACGCGCGGGGTTGTCCGGGAACGTCACTCCCCGGAACTCCGGGAGCGCTCCGCGTGACTCCCGGGCGCCGACTCCCGGGCCGTCACTCCCGGGCCGTCACTCCCACCGGAAGAACTTCGCCGCCGCGCCGAGGCCGAGCACGGCCCAGACCGCGAGGATTCCGGCCGCGCCCCACGGCATCGCCGCCCCGCCCTGGAGCACGTCGCGCAGCCCGTCGGAGAGCGCCGAGATCGGCAGCAGTTCCAGGACCGCGCGGGCGGCGTCGGGGAACTTCTCCAGCGGCACGATCACACCACCGCCGACGAGCAGCAGCAGGAAGACCAGGTTCGCGGCCGCCAGGGTGGCCTCCGCGCGCAGGGTTCCGGCCATCAGCAGCCCGAGGCCGGAGAACGCGGCGGTGCCGAGGACGAGCAGCAGCGCCACGGCCGCCGGGTTGCCCTGCGGGGACCAGCCGAGCCCGAGCGCGATCACCGTGAGCAGGGCGATCTGGAGCAGCTCGGTGGCCAGGACGGAGAGCGTCTTGGCGGTCATCAGCGCCCAGCGGGGGAGCGGCGAGGCGGCGAGTCGCTTGAGGACGCCGTAGCGGCGCTCGAAGCCGGTGGCGATGGCCTGGCCGGTGAAGGCGGTGGACATCACGGCGAGGGCGAGCACGCCGGGGGCCAGGAAGTCCACCGGCTCTCCCGCGCCCGTGTCCACGATGTCGACGGTCGAGAAGAGCACCAGGAGCAGGGACGGGATGATCACCGTCAGGAGCAGCTGCTCGCCGTTGCGGAGCAGCATCTTCGTCTCGAACGCGGCCTGCGCGGCGATCATGCGTCCGACCGGCGCGGCGCCGGGCCTCGGCGCGTACGCGCCCGTGCCCGCGGTCGTACCCGTACTCATCCGCGCAGCTCCTTGCCGGTCAGCTCCAGGCTGCGCTTTTCCGGGGGGCGACCCCCGGACCCCCGGCGGATTTCGGTGTCGTCGCGCTTCATCCGCGCAGCTCCTTGCCGGTCAGCTCCAGAAAGACGTCTTCGAGGGTGTGGCGCTCCACCGCGATGCCGTCCGGCATCACGCCGTGCTGGGCGCACCAGGTGGTGACGGTGGCCAGCAGTTGGGGGTCGACGGTGCCGGTGATCCGGTACGTGCCGGGGGTCGGCTCGGCGGCCTGGGCGCCGTCGGGGAGGGCCTTGAGCAGCGAGCCGAGGTCGAGGCCGGGGCGGCCGGTGAAGCGCAGGGTGTTCTCGGCGCCGCCGCGGCACAGCTCCTCGGGGCTGCCCTGGGCGGCGACCCGGCCGGCGTCGATGATCGCGACGTCGTCGGCGAGCTCCTCGGCCTCGTCCATGAAGTGGGTGGTGAGCACGACCGTCACGCCGTCCGCGCGCAGCTCCCGGACCAGGTCCCAGGTGGCCCGGCGGGCCTGCGGGTCGAGGCCGGCGGTGGGCTCGTCCAGGAAGACCAGCTCGGGGCGGCCGACCACGGCCATCGCCAGCGCGAGCCGCTGCTGCTGGCCGCCCGAGAGCCGGCGGTAGGTCGTACGGCCGCAGGAGCCGAGGCCGAGCCGCTCGATCAGGGCGTCCACGTCCAGCGGGTGGGCGTGCAGCTTCGCGGTGTGGCGGAGCATCTCGTCGGCGCGGGCGCCGGAGTACACGCCGCCGGACTGGAGCATCACGCCGATCCGGGGCCGCAGGGCCTCGCCCTCGGCGACCGGGTCCAGGCCGAGGACGCGGACGGTGCCCGCGTCGGGCCTGCGGTAGCCCTCGCAGGTCTCGATCGTGGTGGTCTTGCCGGCGCCGTTGGGGCCGAGGACGGCGGTGACCGAGCCGCCCCGGACGTCGAGGTCGAGGCCGTCGACTGCGGTCTTCGTCCCGTACCGCTTCACCAGGCTCCGGACCTGCACGACGGACTCGTTGTTCATGCCGGGAAGTCTAGAGAGCCGTCGGGTGCCTGCGGCCGCCGGGGAGAACCCTGGGGCCAACGAGCCAGGAATGACCGGAAGTTGTCCCCCGATTCGCCCACATGTACCTGCCAATTCCTTCACGATCGGACAACGGTACGCACCGATCCGCGCACCATCCGTGAAGGGAGAGTCCGTGGCGATACGCCCCAGAGCAGATTCCGGACCGAGACGCACACGATCGCTCGCCGCACTGACCGCCGCCCTCGTCGTCCTGCCCCTCGCACTGAGTGCCGCTCCCGCGCAGGCACAGGACCCGGAGGCCCGGCAGCCCGCCGCCTACGCGCAGAAGACCGAGGCCGCGCTCCGCAGCGCGCTGGGCACCCGGAAGACCGCGGTCTTCTGGGTCAGCCTCGCGGCCGAGGCCGACACCACCACCGCGCGCAAGGCCGCCGGCAAGGCCGCCAAGGCCCGCGCCCTGCGCGCCGCCAAGACCGCGCACGCCGAGAAGAGCCAGGCCGGGCTGCGGGCGCTGATCAAGGACGCCGGCGGCAGGTACGAGTCCTTCTGGATCGCCAACACCCTCAAGGTCACCGGCGACGAGGCGCTCGCCCGGAAGCTCGCCGCCCGCCCCGAGGTCGCCGCCCTGGAGGCCGACGACCCGGTCCGGCTGCCCGACCCGCTGCCCGGCGAGGCGGAGCCGCGCACCGACGCCGTCGAGTGGAACGTGGAGCGGATCAACGCCCCGCGGGTCTGGTCCGAGCTGGGCGTACGCGGCGAGGGGATCACCGTCGCCAACATCGACTCCGGCGTCCAGTACGACCACCCGGCCGTGAAGGCCGCCTACCGGGGCCTGAAGGCGGACGGCACGTACGACCACGCCTACCACTGGTTCGACCCGGCCCAGGTCTGCACCGGCACCGCGCCCTGCGACAACAACGGCCACGGCACGCACACCATGGGCACCATGGTCGGCGACGACGGCGCCGGCAACCAGGTCGGCGTCGCGCCCGGCGCCCGTTGGATCGCCGCCAAGGGCTGCGAGTCCAGCTCCTGCTCCCGCGACTCGCTGCTCCGTTCCGGCCAGTGGATCGTCGCCCCCACCGACGCGGCTGGCCAGAACCCCCGGCCCGAGCTCGCCCCGGACGTGGTGAACAACTCCTGGGGCAGCGCCGTCCTGGACACCTGGTACAAGACCACCGTCCAGGCCTGGCGGGACGCCGGGATCTTCCCGGCCTTCTCCAACGGCAACAGCGGCCCCGGCTGCAACACCGCCGGCTCCCCGGGCTCGTACGTGAACAGCTACTCCTCCGGGGCCTTCGACAGCAACAACGCGATCGCCTCGTTCTCCTCGCGCGGCACCGGCGAGACCGGCGCGATCAAGCCGAACCTGGCCGCGCCCGGCGTCAACGTCCGCGCGTCCTGGAACAACGGCGGCTACAACGCCATCTCCGGCACCTCGATGGCCTCCCCGCACACCGCGGCCACCGTGGCCCTGATGTGGTCCGCCTCGCCCGCGATCCGCGGCGACGTGACGCAGACCGAGAAGCTCCTCGACTCCACCGCGATCGACGTCGACGCCACCACCTGCGGCGGCACCCCGGCCGACAACAACGTCTTCGGCGAGGGCCGGCTCGACGCGTACGCGGCCGTCACCGCCGCCCCGCGCGGCCCCCTCGGCGCGGTCGCCGGCAAGGTCACCGCCGCCGGCACGCCGGTCGCCGACGCCGTGCTGCGCTTCGACGGCCCGATGAAGGCCACCGTCACCACCGGCGCGGACGGCGGCTACGCCCTGCCCAAGCTCATGGTCGGCGACTACACGGTCGGCGTGACCAAGTTCGGCCACCTCGCCGCCACCGGCGCCGTGACCGTCACCGAGAACGGCTCCGCCGTGAAGGACTTCGCCCTCGACGAGGCCCCGTCGGCCGACGTCACCGGCGTGGTCACCGGCGCGACCGGTCCCGAGGGCCACGCGGTGCTCACCGCCCAGGGCACGCCCGTGACCGGCAAGACGGGCCCGGACGGCCGCTACACGCTGCGCCTGCCGCACGGCACGTACCAGCTGAACGTCGTGCCCGCGCACCGCTGCGCCTCGGCGACCACCGTCCAGGTCGAGGTCACCGGGGCCACCACGAAGAACATCGCGCTGCCGGCCCGTACCGACGCCTTCGGCACCGCCTGCGCGGTCTCCGCCGCCGCGGACTTCCCGACGGGCGCGACCAAGCTGGCGTACTCCAGCACCACCTTCGGCACCGCCACCTTCGCGCTGCCGTTCCCGGTGCCCTTCTACGGGAGGACCTACCGCCAGGCGACCGCGTCCGTGGACGGCGTGCTCTCCTTCGGGGCGTCCTCCACGTCCAGCTCCAACACCACCCTGCCGACCGCCTCGACCCCGAACGGCGCGCTGTACCCGTTCTGGGACAACCTCACGGTCGACGCCGAGGCGGGCGTGTACTGGGGGACCACCGGCACGGCCCCGCACCGCCGGCTCGTCGTCGAGTGGCGCAACGCGCTGATCGCCGGTTCGGCCTCCGGCGAGCGGATCTCCTTCGCCGCCGCGCTGAGCGAGGACGGCTCCGCGTCCCTGCACTACAAGGACGTCTCCGGGGCCGGCCTGGAGAACGGCTCCACGGCGACGATCGGCGCCGAGAGCCACACCGGCACGGACGCGCTGCTGTACTCGTACAACGAGGGCACGCTGACCGACGGGACCGTGATCGCCCTGCGGCAGACCACGACCGCCGTCGTCACCGGCCGGGTCGTCGACGCCAACGACCTCCAGCCGGTCGCCAGCGCGCGGGTCTTCGCCAGCAGCGGCGGCCTCGGCCCGACCGAGGACACCGACGCGAACGGCGTCTACCTGCTCCAGATGCCGGCCGGGTGGCGCGACTACGACATCGGCATCAGCGCCGGCCACTACTGGCCCGACGGCAGCTCGATCACGGCCCGGAACGGCGAGGTGTACGTGGTGAACGGCGAGCTCGGCACCGGCCGGGTCACCGCCGACACCGAGGCGCTCACCGTGATCGCCCCGGCCGGCCAGACCCGGACCCGGACGCTGAACCTGGCCAACACGGGCAGCCTCGCCGCCTGGTTCAAGGTGGCCGAGAAGGACGGCAAGAGCTGGGTCTCCGTCTCGCCGGCCGCCGGTGACCTGGAGCCCGAGGGCGTGAGCCCGTACGACAAGGCCCAGGTGGCGCTCTCGTTCGACACCACGGGCGTGGCTCCCGGCACCGTCCTCACCGGCACCCTCCAGGTGACCTCGCAGAGCGGGCGCCGGCCCGTGATCGACATCCCGGTGAAGCTGGTGGTCCCGGCCTACCGCACCGCCGTCGACGCGGGTGCGACCGGCCAGTCCGTGGACGCGCTGGGCGACGCCTGGGGACCGGACCGCAAGCACGCGGCGGGCTCGTACGGCTGGCTCGGTTCGACCACCACGCCGTCCACCACCCGGGAGATCACCGGCGCCGCCGACCCGACGCTGTACCGCACGGCCCGCCAGGGCATGTACGAGTACCGCTTCGACGGGCTGCCGGACGGCACGTACCAGGTCGAGCTGGGCTTCGCCGAGCTCGCGGCCAAGGGCCCGACGGACCGGGTCTTCGACGTGATGGCGGAGGGGCAGCAGGTCGTGCCCAATCTGGACCTCGCCCTGGAGGCGGGGGTGCGGGTGGCGCACGACCGGAGCTTCACCGTGAAGGTCACGGACGGGCAGCTCAATCTGCGCTTCGTGGCGAACGCCGGAAAGCCGCTGGTCAACTCGGTCCGGGTGACGGAGCGCCCTGATCTGACCGGCTGACATCGCCTGCCCGACGCCTGCGGCCGCTTCCTCCGGGACGCGGCCGCAGGACGTTCGGAGATCATTTCCGCAGGTCAGGTAAGCCTTACCTGAGTGATGCACCGCACCATCCGCCCGGCGGGACGCGGCTTGTCAGCTTCCGAAGAATTACGCAACAATGGCGTTGTGAAAAACGTCGGCGAGGCTCCGGAGGAACTCGCGACCGGTGAACGATCGACGCGTAACCGGGTCGCGCGGTCCATCCTTGACCACGGACCCTCCACCGTCGCCGACCTCGCGGAGCGGCTCGGCCTCACCCAGGCCGCCGTCCGCCGCCATCTGGACTCGCTCGTCGCCGACAACGTGGTGGAAGCGCGTGAGAAGCGCGTCTACGGGACCCGTACCCGCGGACGCCCGGCCAAGGTCTTCGCACTGACCGACTGCGGCCGGGACGCCTTCGACCAGTCGTACGACACGCTGGCCGTCGAGGCGCTGCGCTGGATCGAGCGGAACGCCGGAGGGGAGGCCGCCGTGGCCGCCTTCGCCCGGGACCGCATCGAGGCGCAGGCCGAGACGTACCGGCGGGCCGTCGAGTCGGCGGAGCCCGCGGAGCGCACCGAGGCGCTGGCCAAGGCGCTCACGGCGGACGGGTACGCTGCCACTGCGCGGCAGGCGCCCGTCGGCGAACAGCTCTGCCAGCACCACTGCCCGGTCGCCCACGTCGCCGAGCAGTACCCACAGCTGTGCGAGGCGGAGACGGAGATCTTCTCCCGCCTCCTGGGAACGCACGTCCAGCGTCTGGCCACCATCGCGCATGGTGACGGCGTCTGTACCACGTTCATCCCGCACGGCGCCCCACAGACCACTTCTTCATCAGCATCCGCAAGCACGGCCGGGAGGAACCCCGCATGACCACCGAGATCAGCCACCCCGAGCTCGAGGGCCTGGGTCGGTACGAGTACGGCTGGGCCGACTCGGACGCGGCCGGTGCCGCCGCTCAGCGAGGACTCTCCGAGGCCGTCGTCCGCGACATCTCGGAGAAGAAGAACGAGCCCGAGTGGATGCTGAAGCTCCGGCTCAAGGGTCTGCGGCTCTTCGGCAAGAAGCCCATGCCGACCTGGGGCTCCGACCTGTCCGGCATCGACTTCGACAACATCAAGTACTTCGTGCGGTCCACCGAGAAGCAGGCCGAGTCCTGGGAGGACCTGCCGGAGGACATCAAGAACACGTACGACAAGCTCGGCATCCCGGAGGCGGAGAAGCAGCGCCTGGTCGCCGGCGTCGCCGCCCAGTACGAGTCCGAGGTCGTCTACCACCAGATCCGCGAGGACCTGGAGGAGCAGGGCGTCATCTTCGTCGACACCGACACCGCGCTGAAGGAGCACGAGGAGCTCTTCAAGGAGTACTTCGGCACCGTCATCCCGGTCGGCGACAACAAGTTCGCCTCCCTGAACACCGCCGTCTGGTCCGGCGGATCGTTCATCTACGTGCCGAAGGGCGTGCACGTCGAGATCCCGCTGCAGGCCTACTTCCGCATCAACACGGAGAACATGGGCCAGTTCGAGCGGACGCTGATCATCGTCGACGAGGACGCCTACGTCCACTACGTCGAGGGCTGCACCGCCCCGATCTACTCCTCCGACTCGCTGCACTCCGCGGTCGTGGAGATCATCGTCAAGAAGGGCGGCCGCTGCCGCTACACGACGATCCAGAACTGGTCGAACAACGTCTACAACCTGGTGACCAAGCGCGCCGTCGCCTACGAGGGCGCGACGATGGAGTGGGTCGACGGCAACATCGGCTCCAAGGTCACCATGAAGTACCCGGCCGTCTACCTGATGGGCGAGCACGCCAAGGGCGAGACCCTGTCCATCGCCTTCGCCGGCGAGGGCCAGCACCAGGACGCCGGCGCGAAGATGGTCCACATGGCGCCGAACACCTCGTCGAGCATCGTCTCGAAGTCGGTGGCCCGCGGCGGCGGCCGTACCTCCTACCGCGGTCTGATCGAGATCGGCGAGGGCGCCCCGGGCGCCAAGTCGAACGTGCTCTGCGACGCACTGCTCGTCGACACGATCTCCCGCTCCGACACCTACCCCTACGTGGACGTCCGCGAGGACGACGTCACGATGGGCCACGAGGCGACCGTCTCCAAGGTCTCCGAGGACCAGCTCTTCTACCTGATGCAGCGCGGCCTGACCGAGCAGGAGGCCATGGCGATGATCGTGCGCGGCTTCGTCGAGCCGATCGCCAAGGAGCTGCCGATGGAGTACGCGCTGGAGCTGAACCGGCTGATCGAGCTGCAGATGGAAGGCGCGGTCGGCTGAGGCCCTCGCCCCCTTTCGTACGCAGCGACCGATTCACAACGCAGGAAGAGAGCACTACGACAGCCATGGCTGACGCTCAGAACATCCCCGCGGGCTCCACCACCGCGGGCTCGATCGCGGTGGCCGCAGAGTCCACCGTCGCCACGCGCATGAGCGCCCCGCCCTCCTTCGACGTCGCGGACTTCCCGGTCCCGCACGGTCGCGAGGAGGAGTGGCGGTTCACCCCGCTGGAGCGCCTGCGCGGCCTGCACGACGGCACCGCCGTCGCCACCGGCGAAGGCGTCCGCGTCGAGGTCGAGGCCCCCGAGGGCGTCACCGTGGAGACCGTGGGCCGCGACGACTCCCGGCTGCACAAGGCCGGCACGCCCGTCGACCGGGTCGCCGCCCAGGCGTACTCCGGCTTCGAGAAGGCCTCGGTCGTCACCGTCGCCAAGGAGGCCGTGCTCAGCGAGCCGATCCGCATCGCCGTGCACGGCGAGGGCGGCGTCGCCTTCGGCCACCAGGTGATCGAGCTCGGCGCCTTCGCCGAGGCCCTGGTCGTCATCGACCACACCGGCGACGCGGTGCTCGCCGCCAACGTGGACTACGTCCTCGGCGACGGCGCGAAGCTCACCGTCGTCTCCGTCCAGGACTGGGACGAGAAGGCCGTCCACGTCGCCCAGCACAACGCGCTGCTCGGCCGCGACGCCTCCTTCAAGTCCGTCGTCGTCACCTTCGGCGGCGACCTGGTGCGCATCCACCCGCGCGTCGAGTACGCCGGCCCCGGCGGCGAGGCCGA
Source organism: Streptomyces solicamelliae (assembly GCF_045348655.1). Lineage (NCBI taxonomy): Bacteria > Bacillati > Actinomycetota > Actinomycetes > Kitasatosporales > Streptomycetaceae > Streptomyces > Streptomyces solicamelliae. Next base: position 1,534,168 of record NZ_CP160404.1, on the reverse strand, counting down.
GCTGCTCGGCCTGTACTTCACCGACGCCGGCCAGCACCACGAGCACCGCCTGCTCGTCGACCACAACACCCCGCACTGCAAGTCCAACGTGGCCTACAAGGGCGCGCTGCAGGGCCAGGACGCGCACGCGGTGTGGATCGGCGACGTCCTGATCCAGGCCGCGGCCGAGGGCACCGACACCTACGAGCTGAACCGGAACCTCGTCCTTACCGACGGCGCCCGGGTCGACTCGGTGCCGAACCTCGAGATCGAGACCGGTGAGATCGCCGGCGCCGGCCACGCCTCGGCCACCGGCCGCTTCGACGACGAGCAGCTCTTCTACCTGATGGCCCGCGGCATCCCGGAGAAGGAGGCCCGCCGTCTGGTCGTGCGCGGCTTCTTCGCCGAGCTGGTGCAGCAGATCGGCCTGCCGGACGTCGAGGAGCGGCTGATCGCCAAGATCGAGGCCGAGCTGGAGGCTTCCGTCTGATGGCCTTCGTCCGCGTCTGCGCGCTGAGCGAGCTGGAGACCGACACCCCCAAGCGGGTCGAGGTCGACGGCACGCCGGTGTCCGTCGTCCGCGCCGAGGGCGAGGTGTTCGCGATCAACGACATCTGCTCGCACGCGAACGTCTCCCTCTCGGAGGGCGAGGTCGAGGACTGCGCCATCGAGTGCTGGCTGCACGGCTCCAGCTTCGACCTCCGCACCGGCAAGCCGTCCGGTCTTCCCGCGACGCGCCCCGTCCCCGTGTACCCCGTAAAGATCGAAGGGGACGATGTGCTCGTCTCCGTCACCCAGGAGTCCTGAGTCACCCATGGCAACGCTTGAAATCCACGACCTGCACGTCTCCGTCGAGGCCGAGAACGGTCCGCGCGAGATCCTCAAGGGTGTCGACCTGACCATCAAGCAGGGCGAGACCCACGCCGTCATGGGCCCCAACGGCTCCGGCAAGTCGACCCTGGCGTACTCGCTGGCCGGCCACCCGAAGTACACGATCACCGGCGGCACCGTCACCCTTGACGGTGAGGACGTCCTGGAGATGTCGGTCGACGAGCGCGCCCGCGCCGGCCTCTTCCTCGCCATGCAGTACCCGGTCGAGGTCCCCGGCGTCTCGGTCTCCAACTTCCTGCGCACCTCCGCCACCGCCATCCGCGGCGAGGCCCCCAAGCTGCGCACCTGGGTCAAGGAGGTGAAGGAGGCCATGGAGCAGCTCCAGATGGACCCCTCCTTCGCCGAGCGCAACGTCAACGAGGGCTTCTCCGGCGGTGAGAAGAAGCGCCACGAGATCCTGCAGCTGGAGCTCCTCAAGCCGAAGCTCGCGATCCTCGACGAGACCGACTCCGGCCTCGACGTCGACGCCCTGCGCATCGTCTCCGAGGGCGTCAACCGCGTCCGCGAGACCGGCGAGGTCGGCACCCTGCTGATCACCCACTACACGCGGATCCTCCGCTACATCAAGCCCGACTTCGTGCACGTGTTCGCGAACGGCCGCATCGTCGAGTCCGGCGGCGCCGAGCTCGCGGACCAGCTGGAGAACGAGGGCTACGACAAGTACGTGAAGGGCGGCGCATCCGCGTGACACAGCTGCCGGGCCTCCTCGACACCGAGGCGATCCGCAAGGACTTCCCCCTGCTGGATCGAGTGGTCCACGACGGGAAGAAGATCGTCTACCTGGACTCCGCCGCGACCTCGCAGAAGCCGCGCCAGGTGCTCGACGCGCTCAACGCGTACTACGAGCGGCACAACGCGAACGTGCACCGCGGCGTGTACACGGTCGCCGAGGAGGCCACGGCGCTGTACGAAGGCGCTCGCGACAAGGTCGCCGCCTTCATCAACGCGCCGAGCCGCGACGAGGTGATCTTCACCAAGAACGCCTCCGAGTCGCTCAACCTCGTGGCCAACATGCTGGGCTGGGCCGACGAGCCCTACCGGGTGGACCACGAGACCGAGATCGCCATCACGGAGATGGAGCACCACTCCAACATCGTGCCGTGGCAGCTGCTTTCGCAGCGCACCGGCGCGAAGCTGAAGTGGTTCGGCCTCACCGACGACGGCCGGCTCGACCTGTCGAACATCGACGAGATCATCACCGAGAAGACGAAGATCGTCTCCTTCACGCTGGTCTCCAACCTGCTCGGCACCGTCAACCCGGTCGAGACGATCATCCGCCGCGCCCAGGAGGTCGGCGCCCTCGTCTGCATCGACGCCTCGCAGGCGGCCCCGCACATGGTGCTGGACGTGCAGGCGCTGCAGGCCGACTTCGTGGCCTTCACCGGCCACAAGATGTGCGCCCCGACCGGTATCGGCGTGCTGTGGGGACGGCAGGAGCTCCTCGAGGACCTGCCGCCGTTCCTCGGCGGCGGCGAGATGATCGAGACCGTGTCGATGCACTCGTCGACGTACGCGCCGGCCCCGCACAAGTTCGAGGCGGGCACGCCCCCGATCGCGCAGGCCGTCGGCCTCGGCGCGGCCGTGGACTACCTGTCGGCGATCGGCATGGAGAACATCGCGCGCCACGAGCACGCGATCACCGAGTACGCCGTACGGCGTCTGCAGGAGGTCCCCGACCTGCGGATCATCGGCCCCACCACGGCCGAGGACCGCGGCGCCGCGATCTCCTTCGTGCTCGGCGACATCCACCCGCACGACGTGGGCCAGGTGCTCGACGAGCAGGGCATCGCGGTCCGGGTCGGCCACCACTGCGCGCGGCCCGTCTGCCTGCGGTACGGAATTCCTGCGACCACGCGGGCGTCGTTCTATCTGTACTCCACTCCGGCCGAGGTCGACGCCCTGGTCGAGGGGCTGGAGCACGTCCGTAACTTCTTCGGATAGGGCTGACCTGTGAAGCTGGATTCGATGTACCAGGACGTCATCCTGGACCACTACAAGCACCCGCACGGGCGGGGCTTGCGGGACGGCGACGCCGAGGTGCACCACGTCAACCCGACGTGCGGCGACGAGATCACGCTGCGCGTGAAGTACGACGGCTCGCGCATCGAGGACGTGTCGTACGAGGGCCAGGGCTGCTCGATCAGCCAGGCCTCGGCGTCCGTCCTGAACGAGCTGCTCGTCGGCAAGGAGCTGGCCGAGGCGCAGAAGATCCAGGGCACGTTCCTGGAGCTGATGCAGTCCAAGGGCCAGATCCAGCCGGACGACGCGATGGAGGAGATCCTGGAGGACGCGGTCGCGTTCGCCGGAGTCTCCAAGTACCCGGCCCGGGTGAAGTGCGCGCTGCTCAGCTGGATGGCGTGGAAGGACGCGACGGCCCAGGCTCTGGGCGGCGCGGCGGAAGGGAAGTCGGCATGACCGAGAACGCAGAGGCCACCACGGCCACGACGGAGCAGGCCGCCGAGGCCGTGGCGCTCAAGCCGGCCTCCGAGGAGGAGGTCCGCGAGGCGCTGTACGACGTCGTCGACCCCGAGCTGGGCATCGACGTGGTCAACCTCGGCCTGATCTACGGCATTCACATCGACGACGCGAACATCGCGACGCTCGACATGACGCTGACGTCGGCGGCCTGTCCGCTGACCGACGTGATCGAGGACCAGGCGAAGGCGGCCACCGACGGCATCGTCAACGAGCTGCGGATCAACTGGGTCTGGATGCCGCCGTGGGGCCCCGACAAGATCACCGACGACGGCCGTGAGCAGCTGCGCGCGCTCGGCTTCAACGTCTGATCGGCCACGTGTGAAGGGCCGCACCCCTCGGGGTGCGGCCCTTTCGCATGCGCGAGCTCAGAAGCCCGGTGTCCCGGGCGTCCCCGGCGTCCGGTGCGCCGCGGCGCTCTCGGCGAGCGCCGGGGCCAGGTTCTCGTTGCGGATCCGCTGGTCCACGTAGAGCAGGCCGTTGACCAGGGGCGGGAACGTGGTCTGGATGAGGTAGCCGACCAGCTGGGCCACCAGGACGATCACGACGTACACGGAGACCACCGACACGACGTCGGACACCTGCGGATCCGGGCCGAGGTCGGAGGCGGCCGTCATCAGCGGGACCATGCCGACCATGACGAGGACCTGCTGGACCACGCCGGCGATCACACCGGCGATGAGCGCGACCAGGATCGTGATGCCGAAGACCGGCCACCAGCGGCCGCGCACCAGCCGGGAGGAGCGGCGCAGCGCCGCGATCGGCCCCTGCTTCTCGAAGACCACGGCGGCCGGGGCCAGGATGAACTTCACGTACAGCCAGATCGCCGGGACGGCGGTGACCAGCGCGCCGAGCAGGCCGACGACGAGGATCACGCCCGCGGCCGCCCCGTCGTCACCGTCCCCGGACACCGCGGCCACCGAGGTGCCGATCACGACGACCGAGAAGGCGACGACGGCCAGGACCGTCGGGATCATGGCGATCAGCCCGCTCAGCAGGGTGGTGCCGATCAGCGCAGGCACCCGGGGCAGCGCCTCGCGCCACACGGAGCCGAAGGTCGCCGGGCGGCCGACCACCGCGCTCTGGAGGACGGCGAGCATGGCGGCCTGCACCGTCGCGACCGCGATCACATAGCCGACCGTCAGCACGGCGATCACACTGACGAACGCGACGACGAACGGCTGGAACACCTCCCACGGGGGCGGCTCCGTGCGGGACGGGTCGTCGACGGCGTCGACGAAGTCGGGAACGGCGTCGGCGACCCCCGAGACGGCGAGGAGCACGGCCACGCCGACCACCACCGAGTACACGCCGAAGACGACCAGCGGTATGCCGAACACCGCGCTCTTGTACCGGCCGATCGCCGACATGGCGCCGCCCAGCAGATCACCGATGCCGAGCGGCCGCAGCGGGATCACCCCGGGCTGCGGCGGGGGCGGCGGACCCCAGCCCGCGCCCCGGCCCGGATCGCCGTACGGGCCCCACCCCTGGTTCTGCGACATTCCCCGCTCCCTGCGTCCTGTTCCCGCCACCGATGGGTGACCCGCACACGGTATCCGGAGGGGACATGCCAAGGACATGGGCGCGTTGTGTACGCTCGTACGCATGGGTTACGGACTGCTCGCCGGAGCGATCGCCGCGGAGATCGTCGCCACGCTCTCCATGAAGTACAGCGAGGGCTTCTCCCGGCTCGTTCCCTCCCTCGTCACCTGCGCGGGCTACGTCCTCGCCTTCGGCCTGCTCGCGCAGGCGCTGAAGACCCTTCAGATCGGCACCGCCTACGCCATCTGGTCCGGAGTCGGCACGGCCGCCGTCGCGGCGATCGGCGCCCTCTTCCTCGGCGAGGGCATGAACCTCGCCAAGATCGCCGGCATCGGCATGATCATCGCCGGGGTCGCGGTCCTCAACCTCGGCGGCGCCCACTGATGGCCCGGGCCCGCCGGTACGACCCGGACCGCCGCCGCCGGATCGTCGACGCGGCCCTGCGGGTGGTCGGCCGGGACGGCATCGCCGGGCTCAGCCACCGCACCGCGGCCGCCGAGGCGGACGTGCCGCTGGGCTCCACCACGTACCACTTCGGCTCCCTCGACGAACTGCTGGTCGCCGCACTGCGCCAGGCCAACGAGGGCTTCGCCGCCATTCTCCGCGAGAGCGAGACGCTGGCCGACCCCTCGGCCGACCTGGCCGCGGAACTCGCCCGGCTCACCGGCGTCTGGCTCCGCGGCGACCGCACCGGCGTGGAGCTGGAGTACGAGCTCTATCTCGCCGCGCTGCGCCGCCCCGCCCTCCGCCCGGTCGCGGCCGAGTGGACGGAGCAGGTCACCACGCTGCTGACCCGCCGCACCGACCCCGCCACCGCCCGCGCCGTGGCCGCCCTGATGGACGGCATCGGCCTCCAGGTGCTGCTGACGGGCGGCGCGTACGACGAGGCGTACGCGCGCGAGATGCTGGCGCGGATCATCCGCTGACGCGGCCGTGAACCCGTTCCGGCGCTGCGGGCAACAACGGGTGTGACAGCTATCGACTACGGAACAGGAGCGGCCGTGACCGGGCCCTCGGAGTCCGCGGACGCGGATGTCGTCGCCGCGTCGCGCGAACGGCCAGAGCTCTTCGCGGAGTTGTACAGCCGCCACGCGGCCGACATACACCGCTACGCCGCCCGTCGCCTCGGGGACGAGGTGGCCGACGACATCACGGCCGAGACCTTCCTGACGGCCTTCCGGATCAGGCACCGCTACGACACGACCCGTGGCAGCGCCCGGCCCTGGCTGTACGGCATCGCCGCCAACCTCATCGGCCGGCACCGCCGCACCGAGGTCCGTGCGCTGAAGGCCCTGGCCCGCACCGGCCACGACCCGGTCGCCGAGGCATGGTCGGACCGGGCCGACGACCGGCTCGCCGCTCAGGCCGCGCACGGTCCCCTCGCCGCCGCGCTGGCCCGGCTGTCGGCCCGGGACCGGCACACGCTGCTCCTGGTCGCCTGGGCGGACCTCAGCTACCAGGAGGTCGCGGAGGCCCTCGACATCCCCGTCGGGACGGTCAGGTCCCGGCTCAACCGCGCCCGCACGACCCTGCGCGGCGCGCTCGGAGACGCCGATCCCACGCGCGTCCACGACAGTGCCCCGGAGGCGGCCCATGGATGAGATGAAGACCCTCCGGGACTTCCGGGCGGACGCCCCGGCCCCGGACCGCGCCCGGCTCACCCCCGGCCGCCAACGCCTCCTCGACGCGACCGCGCGCCGGGACCCGGGCTGGGGGGAGCGTCTGCGCCTGAAGATCGTCGCGCCGGTCGGGGCGGCGGCGCTGACAGCCTTGGTGGTGCTCGGCGTCCAGACCTGGTCCGGGCCGCCCCGCGACGAGGTCCGGCCGGCGAGCGGCGTCACGTTCCTGGAGGAGGCGGCGCGGGGCATCGAGAGGACGGGGGACGGGAAGCCGGCGCCGCGGCTGGGGCCGGACGAGTGGGCGTACAGGATCTCGGCCGACCTCTGGCGGCCGGAGCCCGAGAAGAAGTCCGAGTTCCCGCCCCTGCCGAAGGACTGCGCCGTCGATCTTCCGGGCGGCCTCGGGCCGGGGGTCGTGCAGGTCCAGGTCGACGAGTTCTGGCGCAGGGGCGACGGGACGAAAGGAGGGGGCGCGACCCACCGCGCGGGCAAGTGCGGCAAGACGGACTCCTTCAACATGTCCGCAGGGCCCTACCCCAAATACGGCAGGCCGATCGGGTACTACTACGACTTCGTCGCCAAGCCACGCACGCCGGAGCACCTCGTGGACGAGCTGCGCGGGTCGGGAATCAGCGGCGACTTCAGCACCAAGGCGGACGACGCAGGGGACTTCCAGACGCTCGTCGGCCTGTTCCACATGCCGCTGGAGACCACGCCCGAGTTCACCGCCACCGTGTACCGGGCCATGGCGAGGATCCCCGGTGTCATGGTGACCCAGGAGCAGGACGCGATGTTCGGGCGGAAGGTCGCGGTCGTCGCCCACAAGGGGGATGCGCAGTCCGCGAAGCAGCCGCGGAGCGAACTGCTCCTGGACCTCAAGACGTACCGGGTGCTCGGAATGCGCACGAGGATCGGCACCGAGCCGATCAAGCAGCTGGGCCCCTTCGGGAAGCCGGGCAGCCTGATCGACTACACAGCCCTCGTCGACGTCGGGATCTCCGACGAACTCGGCGACTGGCGCTGACCGACCTGGGTGAACACCCGAACCCGGCCCGCCCGCTCCGGCGGAACCGCCGACGCCCCGACCGGGAGCTGAGACCGGTTCGCCCGGGGGAGGGCGGGCCGGTTAGGTTTCCCTCATGACCGACACCACTGCTCCTCGCACCACCGGCGCCGTCGCCGCCGGCCTCGCCACCGTCGCCGGCGACGGCACCGTACTCGACACCTGGTTCCCCGCCCCCGAGCTCACCGAGGCCCCCGGCCCGGCCGGCACCGAGCGGCTGTCCGCCGAGGCCGCCGTCAACGCCCTCGGCGCGGGCGCCGCCAAGGCGCTCGGCGTGGACGCGCGGCGTGGCGTCGAGGTCGTCGCCGTGCGGACGGTCATCTCCTCGCTCGACGACAAGCCGCTCGACGCCCACGACGCCTACCTGCGTCTGCACCTGCTCTCGCACCGCCTGGTCAAGCCGCACGGCCAGAGCCTGGACGGCGTCTTCGGCCTGCTGGCCAACGTCGCCTGGACCTCGCTCGGCCCGGTCGCCGTGGACGACATCGAGAAGGTGCGGCTCAACGCCCGCGCCGAGGGCCTGCACCTCCAGGTCACGTCGATCGACAAGTTCCCGCGGATGACCGACTACGTCGTCCCGTCCGGCGTTCGGATCGCCGACGCGGACCGCGTCCGGCTCGGCGCGCACCTCGCCGCGGGCACCACCGTCATGCACGAGGGCTTCGTCAACTTCAACGCCGGCACCCTCGGCACCTCCATGGTCGAGGGCCGCATCTCCGCCGGCGTCGTCGTCGGTAACGGCTCCGACATCGGCGGCGGCGCGTCCACCATGGGCACCCTGTCCGGCGGCGGCAACGTGGTCATCTCCATCGGCGAGCGCTGCCTGATCGGCGCCGAGGCGGGCGTCGGCATCGCGCTCGGCGACGAGGTCGTCGTGGAGGCCGGTCTGTACGTGACCGCCGGCACCCGCGTCACCATGCCGGACGGACAGGTCGTCAAGGCCCGTGAGCTGTCCGGCGCGTCGAACATCCTCTTCCGCCGCAACTCGGTCACCGGCGCCGTCGAGGCCCGCCCGAACAACGCGGTCTGGGGCGGTCTGAACGACATCCTCCACAGCCACAACTGAGCGTGACCGATCGCGGTGACTCTGCGTTAGCGATACAAGGCGGAGTCACCCGATCGGACAAGCGGAGGAGCGGGCATGAGGACGAGGGACATCATCGGCAGGGCGTGCGTGGTCGCGGCGGCGGTGCTGCTGCCGGCCGCCGGGACCGCGGTGGCGGACGAGACGCACAGCGGCTCGCACAACGGCCCCGCCGTCTCGAACGGCCCCAGCCTCGCGCTCCACACGGGTCAGATCGACGACCCCCTGGAGGACGTCCTCGAGCACGCGGCGCTGTTCGGCAGCACCTACGTGTACGACTGAACCAGCTCCTCGTACGCCGCGCGCAGCCCGTCGACCGCCTCGCGGCCGGCGGGCTGCAGCGGTTCGCGGACCGGCATCCCGAGCAGCGCCTTGGCGGTGACCGTGCCGGGCAGGCCCGAGGCCATCATCAGCTCGGCGAGCGGCAGGTTCAGCGCGTTGAGCCGGGCCGCCTCCGCCGTGTCGCCCCGGTCGAACGCGTCCAGGACCGCGCGCAGCGGACCCGGGACCACGTTCGCGACCGTGCTGATGTAGCCGCTGCCGCCGAGCGCGTACAGCGGCAGGTTCAGCTCCTCGCAGCCGGAGTAGTACGCCAGCGAGGTCCGCGCGAGCACCTTCGTCGAACCCAGCAGGTCGTAGGCGCAGTCCTTCACCGCCACGATCCGCGGGTGCGCGGCCAGCCGGATCATCGTCTCCGGCTCGATACGGGTCGCCGTGCGGCCGGGGATGTCGTACAGCATCACCGGCAGGCCCGTCGCGTCCGCCACCTTCAGGAAGTGCGCCTCCACGGCGGCCTGCGGGGGCCTGCTGTAGTACGGCGGGATCACCAGCAGCCCGTCCGCGCCCGCGTCCTCGGCCTGCCGGGCCAGTTCGACGGTGTGCCGGGTGTCGGCGGTGCCGACGCCTGCGACGAGGGCCGGTCCGGGACCGACGGCCTCCCGCACCGCGCGGATCAGCGCCGCCTTCTCGGCGTCCGAGGTGGTGGGGGACTCGCCCGTGGTGCCGTTGAGGACGAGCCCGTCGCAGCCCTCGGTGACCAGCGTGGCGGCCAGCTTCGCCGCCGCGCCGAGGTCCGGTCCGCCGGCGGCGTCGAAGGGGGTGACCATGGCGCACAGGGCCCGGCCGAAGGGGCGGCGGCGTTCGGTGAGGTGAGTGCTCATCACTCCAGTCTTGGCAGCTCCGACCGTGAAGGTCCACTTAGATCTTCTTGGGGGGAGGGGTAAGCGACGGTGAAGTGTCGGACCCGTCTGATCCAATGGACCCATGAGCGACCCCAAGCCGTCCACCGCTCTGCCGGAGGACCTCGACCTGCTGCGCACCCGCCTGTCCGCAGGCCACGACCGTGAACCCCTCGGCTGGGACGGGGTGCGCGCCTTCGAGGCCGCGCACGACGTCGTGCTGCCCGAGCCGTACCGCACGTACGTGGCGGAGATAGGTGACGGCTGGGCCGGCGGGGTCGTTCCCCTCGGCGAGCAGCCCGCCGACTTCCCGACGCCGGCCGCCGAGCGCGACCTGGCCGCGCCCTTCCCGCTCACCGAGGCGTGGACGTGGGAGGACGACGAGGAGCACGACGAGGACGAGCTGGAGGTGCTGGTCGACCCGGTCTACGACCACGGCTCGCTCGTGCTCGGCACGGACGGCTGCGGGCTGTACTGGCACCTCGTCGTCAGCGGCCCGCAGCGCGGCCGCGTGTGGTGCGTCGCCGACGTCGGCGCGGGACCGTTCGGTCCGGACTTCGGGTACGAGGGAGAGGGCGAGCCCGGCTTCGCGCAGTGGGCGGTGCACTGGACGGGAGAGTGAACGGGGTTGACCTCAAGCGTGCTTGAGGTCGGAGGGTGGGGTTCTCGACGAACGAAGGAGCCCTCCGTGAACGCCGTCATCCACCCGCACGCCCGTCCCGACCTGCGCCGCGCCGACCTCGGGCTCGTCATGGCCAGCACCTGGCGCGTCGGCACGCCGGAACGGCAGCGGGCGGCCGTGGACGCCATCGCCAGGGCCTGGCAGGCCCGTGACTGGCCGGACGTCGGCCTGCTCTCGTACTCCGTGTACATCGGCGACGACGGCGACACCCTGCTGCACTACTCGCAGTGGACCGGCGAGCAGGAGTACCAGGACTTCGTGGGGCGCCACCGGGACGACCGCAACGGGGAGATCGACGCGGCGGTGCCCGGCATCGAGCGGGTCGTGCTGCACCGCTACCACCCGCCGTACCGCTCCCTGGCGACGGGCGAGCCCCGCGTCCCGGGCTGCGTGGTCGCCGTGGACGTGGAGTTCGACGGGCCCGACGCCGCACGGCAGCGGGACTGGGTGGACACCGTCGTCGAGGCCCGGGCGGCAGACCCGGACCCGGCGCCGGGCGGCATCTCCGCGCACTTCCACCTGGGCGTCGACGGCGCCCGCGTCCTCAACTACACCGAGTGGGAGAGCCGTCAGGCCCACGTCGGGGCGCTCGCCCGAAGGCGCGACGGCTCCGCGACACCGCAGTGGGCGAAGGTGCAGGAGTACCCGGGTGTCGTCCGCACCACGGTGACGCGCTACGCGCCCGCGCTGAGCCTCAGCGCGGGCGCGTAGCCTCCGGCGGATCGTGCCGCCCGTCCGTCCTTACGGGCGGAAGCGCAGCACCTGCGGGTCGTGGTCGCTGTTCTGCTCGGCGAACTCCGCGTTGATGTGCACGCTGTCGTACTCGAAGTGGTGCACCCCGGGGCTGGTCAGGATCTGGTCGAGAACCTGGCTGTTGCCCTGGAAGACGTACGAGTAGCGCTCGTCGCGGGGCAGCGACTTCACGGCCGGGTAGAGCACCCCGCCGTCGGTCAGCGCCTCGGTGGTGGCGGAGAACTCGAAGTCGTTGATGTCGCCGAGGACGACGACGTCGGCCTGCTTCTGGACGGCCAGGACGTCCTTGACGAAGGCGTTCACGGCCTGCGCCTGGAGCAGACGCTTCGCCTCGGAGGAACGGTTCGGCGGCTGGCGGTGCGAGACCAGCGACTCGTCGCCGCCCTTGGAGCCGAAGTGGTTGGCGACCACGAACACCGTCCGGCCGCGGAAGACGAACTCGCCGGCCAACGGCTTGCGGCTGCTCTCCCAGGCGGTGTTCGCCGGGTCGATCCGGCCGGGGGAGTGGGTCAGCTCCGCGCCGTACGCGCCCTTCACGACACCGGTCGCGGTCGTCGCGTCGCCGCCGGCGCGGTCGATGAAGTCGACCCGCTCCGGGTTGAAGAGGAAGACCTGGCGGATGTTGCCGCCGGGCTCGCCGCCGTCCTTGTTGTTCTCCGGGTCGATCGAGCGCCACTGGTAGCGCGGGCCGCCGGCGGCGACGATCGCATCGGCGAACTTCTGCAGGGTCTGGCCCGCCGCGACGGTGCCGTCGTTCTTGGCGCCGTTGTCGTCCTGGATCTCCTCCAGGGCGACGATGTCGGGCGAGGCCAGGTTCTCGACGACGGCCTTCGCCAGCGCGTCGAACTTCGCCTGCGGGTCCGACGGGTCGAGGTTCTCCACGTTGTACGTGGCCACCGCCAGCTCGTTCTTGTGCTGGCGGTCGGTGACCTCGCGCTCCAGGCCGCGGTCGACGACCGTGCCCAGGGTGCGGGCGGTCAGCGTGTAGCCGCCGTACTGGTTGAAGTCCAGCGGGCCCTCGGTCGTGCCGGACAGTACGTCGCCGACGTTCGCCTTCGGGAAGGGCTGTTCGGCGATCGGGGTCAGCGACTGGATCTGCAGCCGGCCGGTGTTCTGCGAGGTGTACGAGCCGTAGACGGCGCCGCCGCGCTCGGAGCGGTTCTCCCACGGCTTCACCGTGACCCACAGCTCGGAGTACGGGTCGGTCGCGCCGACCACGCGGGAGGTGCCGACGCGGACGTTCGTGCCCTCGAGGGACTCGTAGTAGTCCAGGGCGTAGGTCTCCGGGTCCAGCTGCAGCCCGTTGATCGAGCCCTGGGCGGCCGGGTCGCCCTCGGGGGCGTACGCGTCGGGCACGGAGAAGCCGTCGATGGTGACGGCCTCCGGCACCGGGTTGCCCGAGGAGAGCACGGTGACCGTCGGCTTGGAGATCTGGGTCAGCGACTGGTTGCCCGAGTTGAGCCCGCCCGGGACGTACTCGCCGACCGTGCCGGCGACGCTGACCGAGTCGCCGACGGCGACCTTCGGGACGGAGCTGGTGAAGACGAACAGGCCCTCGCTGGTGGTGGGGTTGCCGTCGCCCTGCGGGTCCTGGATCCAGAAGCCGCGCGAGCCGTAGGTGCGCACCCCGGTGACGATGCCGGTGACGCCGGTGACCTGCTGGCCCACCAGCGGCGAGATCCGGGTGGTCCCCTGGATGTCGTGGATGCGGACGTCGGCGGCGGAGGCGGTGCCGGAAGCGGCGAGCAGGCCCGCGGCCAGGGCAGCGGCGACGACGGAGGAGACCGCGGCGGATCTCGGTATGGAGGAAGGCATCAAGAAGCTCCGGTAACGCTTGGAGAATCGGTCGATTGATCTACGCGCGTCAATCTCTTGGCAGAGCCCCCCACTTGTCAAGGGTCCGCAGGTGTACGAGGGCTGACGGAATCGTGAACCGGCGGACGCGGCCGCAAATGCGTCTACGCTGAAGGCCGCCTGGCACCGCACCTCTGAGGAGAAGACCCCGATGGCATCGGACCGCCCCACCCTGCCCCCCGTTCGACTGCGCTCGGACGCGGAGCTGGCGCGGGCCGCGCTCGCCGCGCCGCTGCTGGCCGGGGCCGTGCGACTGGCCCGCTGGGCCGGTCCGGAGACCCGGGTCGGCGCGGGCGGCGAACTCGCTGACGACCAACTGCCCGCAGCGGCGGAGGCGTTGGGCCTGGAGCCGGACGAGGACGGCGCGGCGCACGCCAGCGAGGCGTGGCGGGTGGCCGTCGACACCGGGCTCGTGACGGTGCCCGAGCCGGAGGACGACGAGGACGAGGCGGCCGGCGTCACGGCCGGCGAGCAGCTGGAGCTGCTCACCAAGGGCTCCCCGGCCGACGTGCTCGCGGTGTGGCTGGACGGCTTCGACGCGGTGTTCGCGGACGCCACGGCGCCGGTCTTCGACGACCTGGCCGACCTCATCGGCGAGGACGGCGAGATCGACGTCTCCCGGCTGGACTGGGACCCGGAGGCGGAGACCGCGTTCCTGGAGGGCGTGCTCGGCAACCTGTACCTGCTGACCGTCAGTGAGGGCGGCTCGGGGGAGAGCCCGGTGCCGCTGCCGGCGCTCGCCGCGTCGATGATCGTGCCGGACGACATGGGCGAGCCGACGGACGACGTCCTGGAGCAGGTCTCCGAGGCGATGATGCGCCTCGACGACCAGTTCCGCGTGCTCGAGCCGATCGGTCTCGTCGAGTACCAGCCGGTGGACGAGGCGCTGATGGCCGAGGAGGGCGACGAGCCCGCGCCGGCCATGGACGACGAGGACGTGTCCCGGTACGGGCTGGTCCGGCTGACCCCGCTCGGCCTGTACGGCATCCGGACGCGGATGCTGGAGGCCGGGGTGGACGCGCCGGCGGTCGGTGACCTGACCGGCAAGGGCGCGGAGGCGCTGCTCGACGGGGTCGGGCACTACCCGTCCGAGGCCGCGCGCGCCGAGATCGAGCTGTGGCTGGCGGGCCGCGAGCCGGTGGCGGCGGCGCGCGAGCTGCTCGCCGCGGCGCGCGGCGCGGACGCGGGCTCGCCGCTGCGGCGGCTGCACTGCCAGCAGGCGCTGTCGCTGGTCGGCGCGGACGCGGAGCCGGCGGTGCGGGAGGTGCTGGCCGACTCCGAGCTGGGCGGACTCGCGCGGGTGTGGCTGGCGGAGCGGGGCGCGGCGGACGTGCCGGCGCCGCCGGAGGAGATGATCTTCTGGCTGGCCGTGGACACGATCGCGGCGCAGCTGGAGATGGACGGCGACCTGGAGGAACTCCAGGACCTCATCGAGGGCCTGACGGGCCGCCACGACGGTTTCTTCGACGCGGTCTGGCGCGTCGAGCACCCGGCCACGGCGGACGTCCTGGAGGCGATGGGCCGCCTCCACCGCGACAAGCGGATCGCCAAGGAGGCCCGCAAGTCCGCCTTCAAGGCCCGCTCCCGCACCGAGGGCTGAGCCGCTCCCGCACCGACGGCTGAGCCGGGCCGGCGCCGACGCCGAGTCGGGCCCGCGCGCGACCGCGACGGCTGTACCGTCGCCGTCCGCAAGCAGTTCGGTCCCGACGAGGTCACCCGGGCCCGCAAGCTGGAGGGCATGTGGTGGGGCGACGGGGGCGCGTACATCGTCTCCTCCTACGCCCGCGAGGAGAGCCCCGGCGCCCCGCACGACGGCCAGGTCTGGTTCTACGACCCGCGCCGCCGGACACCCTCAAGGCGCTGATCGGCGTCGCCACCGGCTACGACGGCCCCGACAACATCACCGTCTCGCCGTACGGCGGGCTGGTCATCGCCGAGGACGGCGAGGGCGCCCAGCACCTGTTCGGGGCGACCGACCGCGGGCGTACCTACCCGATCGCCCGCAACCAGCTCAACGACAGCGAGTTCACCGGCGTGGTCTTCTCGCCCGACGGCGAGACGCTGTACGCCGGCATCCAGACGCCGGGCATCCTGCTCGCCGTCACCGGGCCCTGGCGGCGGCAGCCGCAGCGCTGACCGCCACCGCCCCGAGCCGGCCGTCCGACTACAGCGCCTGGGCGGCCGGCTTCACCATGCCCCGCACCGTACGGGCCTTCACGAACTCGCCCATCGCCGTCATCTCCCACTCGCCGGAGAACTGGCGGATCAGCTTGCACATCATCACGCCGGTCTGCGCCTCGGCGTTCGTCAGGTCGAAGCGGACCAGCTCCTCGCCGGTCGCGGCGTCCATGAGCCGGCAGTATGCCTTGGCGACCTCGGTGAACTTCTGCCCGGAGAACGAGTTCACGGTGAAGACCAGGCCCGTCGCCTCCGCCGGCAGCCGGCCGAGGTCGACGGTGATGACCTCGTCGTCGCCCGCGCCCTCGCCGGTCAGGTTGTCCCCGGAGTGGCGGACGGCGCCGCCGAGGATGGTCAGCTTGCCGAAGTAGCAGCTGTCCAGGTGGTTGCGCTGGGGGCCGTACGCGATGACCGAGGCGTCCAGGTCGATGTCCTTGCCGCGGTACGCGGGCTCCCAGCCGAGGCCCATCTTGACCGCGGACAGCAGCGGGCGGCCGCCCTTGACCAGCGACACCGTCTGGTTCTTCTGCAGGCTGACCCGGCCCTTGTCCAGGTTGATCTTCCCGGTGGCGGGCGGGGCCGGGGGAGCGGCCGGCGGGGCGGCGGGCGCCTGCGGGGCCGGGATCCTCGGGTCCACGGCCGGGGCGGGCGGCGCGACCGGGGCCGGCGGGGCGACCGGGGCGGCGGCCGCGGGCTCCTCGTCCACCGAGACGCCGAAGTCCGTCGCGATGCCGGCGAGCCCGTTCGCGTACCCCTGGCCCACCGCGCGCGCCTTCCAGGCTCCGTTGCGCAGGTAGATCTCCACCACGACCAGCGCCGTCTCCGCGCCGAGCTGCGGCGGGGTGAACGTGGCGAGCACGGCGCCGCTGTCGGCGTCGCGGAGCGTGGCGGTCGGCTCGATGCCCTGGAAGGTCTGGCCCGCCGCGTCCGGACTGGCGGTCACGACGATCTTCTCGATCCCGGCCGGCACCGCCGCGGTGTCCACCAGGATCGCGTCCGGCGCCGTGCCGCCGCCCGAGCGGTACGTCACGCCGGGCCCTGACGGCTGGTTGTAGAAGATGAAGTCGGCGTCGGAGCGGACCTTGCCGTCGGGGGTGAGCAGCAGGCCGGAGACATCGAGGCGTACCGGGGCGGCGACGTCCACCGCGACGCGCGGGGCGGCGAGCGGGATGTTCGAGCCGGGGGTCATTGCGGTCATGTCCCGGGTAACGAGCGACGCCGCTTTGCCGTTCCCTTACCTACGCCCACCCTGGTGACGCGGATGCGAACGGGCCGTGCGCTCGTTGCCGAACTTGTACGAGCCGGTCCAGCGGGCCATGACGAGCTGTGCGTCACCGGACGCCACGGCCGTCAGGAACTTCTCCGCGCGGTCGCCGCGCAGGGTCGCGGCGGCGCGGCCGCGGTGCACGATCTCGACGCGGCCGTCGCCGAACCGCTGGTAGCTGAAGCCCTCGGGTCTGCCCATGGCGGCATCCTCCCGCCGTCCGGTCCGGCGGCGCACCCGAATATCCTTCCGCCCTGTGGGTGGGGACACGGGGAGCTCGTTCCGTACGCGGGACGTGGACGAGGCGCGGCGGGAGATCGGCGCGCGGTACTACGCGAACTTCATGGACGTGGTCGAGACGAGACGTCCCTTCGCGGCCCGCTTCGACATCGTCGACCTCGGTCCGCTGGTCCTCGGCGAGCTGATCTGCGGCGCGGACGTCCGGATGCGCTTCGGCGAGCTGGGCCAGTACCACGTCGACGCGCCGCTGACCGGCAGCATCGACTGGCGCCAGGGCGGGCGCGGCGCCGGCACCATGGATCCCGCCTCGGGCGTCGTCTTCGACCCGGCCGGCGACACGGCCCTCGACCGCTGGGGCGGCGACTGCCGGGTCCTCGCCGTGAAGATCGACGCGGACGCGCTGCGGGCCCGCCTGGACGCGCTGCTCGGGCGTCCCGCGGGCCGCCGGCTCGCCTTCGCGCCGCGGTTCGACCTCACCGGCGGCCCCGGCCTCGGCTGGCTCCGCCTGGCCCGCCGGGCCTTCGGCGAGACCCTCGCCGACGAGGGCCTGGCCCGCCACCCCCTGATCGCCGCGCCGCTCCAGGAAGCGCTGCTCAACGGGCTGCTGCTCGCCGCCGACCACCCGTACCGCGAGGAGCTGGCGCACCCCGGCGAGCCGCGCCGTCCCGCCCCGGTCAGGCGCGCCATGGACGCGGTGCGAGCCCGCCCCGAACACCCGCACACCACGGCGGAACTCGCCGCCCTCGCCCGCGTCGGCGTGCGCCGCCTCCAGGAGTCCTTCCGCGAATACCTGGGCATGACCCCGATGGCGTACGTACGCCAGGTCCGCCTCGACCGGGTGCGCGACGAACTGCGCACCGCCGAGCCGGACGAGGTCACCGTCGGCGAGGTGGCCTGGCGCTGGGGCTTCACCCACCCGGGCCGGTTCGCCGCCCAGTACCGCGAGCGCTACGGCGAGACCCCCTCGCAGACGCTCCGCGGCACGTCAGCCGCCTGAACCCGCAAGGGAGTTCGTTTTCCGGACAGTCACCGCGCTCCGCGGATCGCGCCGCGCGCATCGCCTCCGTAGATTTGCCGCTGTCACGTGCGCCGGCTCGCGCACGGACTTGAGCCCCGGCCGGCTCCCCCGCAACGGCTCGGCCGGGTCTCACACCCTCACCCCCTCGGCCGTCGCCGGCGGCGCCACCGCGGCGGCCGGACACACCTGCACCGTCCGTCTCATGGCCGCAGCGTGGCGGCTGAGGCCCCCTCGGCGGATCGGGCGGATCGCCCAGGCAGGAGGGGCGGATCCGTGTCGCGCCCGGGTCCGACGACGTCCGTCCCCCGTCCGGGTCGGACCTGTGCGTCGCGCCCGTCCATCGGAGGTACTCCCGCGCGCGCCTGGCCGTGCCCCGGAAGACGCGGACCCTACGTTACTCACGGCGACCAGGGCTCCTCGTTCCCGGGGAGCCCTTCGACGAAGCCGTCCCCCCTTGCGTCGAAAGGACCCACTCCCATGACCGTCACCACATCTGATGCCAAGGTGTTCAAGAACGCGATCAAGTCCAAGGTGAAGACCTGGCATTCCATGCCCTTCACGAGCATGGACGAGGCCGTCAACTTCGTGAACCTCGAGCCCGCCCAGCAGGCGGGAGAGGTCTGTTTCTCCCACACCCCGGACGGCCGGATCGAGCTGATGTACTTCCTGTAGAGCGCGCCGCGCAGCACGTCGCCCCGTCGGTCTCACGACCGGCGGGGCGACGTGCTGGGGAGGTTCATGCCACGGCACTCTGCCGCGCCCTGGTCTCCCACCACAGGGCGGCGCCGGTCGCCAGGGCGCCCGCTCCCTCCCACAGGCCGACGCCGAGGAAGCCGGAGGGGGCGCGGTCGGTGAGGACGGCGAGGGTGAAGACCGTGCAGGTCAGGAGCCGGAACGGGACGGTCCAGCGGAAGAAGGAGCGCCAGTCCGCCAGGGCGGCCAGGACGTAGTACACGCCCATGTTGAGCGCGGCCATGGACGACGCCGTCATGAAGACCAGCGTGTGGTCTCCGTCCGCGCGTCCCCCGTCGGGTATGGGGTCGAAGCCCATCATGGTGAGCAGGGCGTCGGGGGAGATCAGCCCCACCACCCCCAGCGCGGCGGCGAGCACGCCGAAGACCGCCATGGTCCAGCCGGACAGGGAACGGGGCAGGCGACGCACGGCAGTCCTCCGGTTGAGCACTCAACTTGTGTCCCCGCGAGGCTACTTCAGTGCCGCCCGCATCATTCTCTCGGCCACCGGTGCCGCGAGCCCGTTGCCGCTGACCTCGGAGCGGGCCGCGCCGGAGTCCTCGATCAGCACCGCCACGGCGACCTCCTTGCCGGTCGCCGGATCCTTCGCGTACGAGGTGAACCAGGCGTACGGCGTCTTGCTGTTGTTCTCGCCGTGCTGGGCGGTGCCGGTCTTGCCGCCGACCTCCACGCCTTCGATCGCCGCATTGCTCCCGGTGCCCTGCTCCACGACCGTCTGCATGGCGCTGCGCAGCTGCTCGGCGGTGCCGGACGACATGATCCGGGTGGTGTCGCCGTCCTTGTAGGACTGCAGGGCGTTGCCGTCGGCGTCGACGACCGAGGAGACCATGTGCGGCGCGGCCATGAGGCCGTCGTTGGCGATGGCCGCGGACACCATGGCCATCTGGAGCGGCGTGGCGGTGACGTCGAACTGGCCGATGCCGCTGAGCGCCGTCTGCGCCCGGTCCATGCCGGAGGGGTACACGCTGGGGTACGCCCGTACCGGCACGTCCAGTTCCTTGTCGTTGAAGCCGAACTTCTCCGCCGTGGCCCGGACCTTGTCCTGACCGAGGTCGACGGCGAGCTTCCCGAAGACGTTGTTGCAGGAGTACCGGAGCGCGGTGCGCAGGGTCGCGTTCTCGCAGGGCGCGGAGGCGTTCTCGTTCTTCAGCACGGTCCGCGTGCCGGGCAGCGTGTACGGGTCGGGGCTGCGCGTCGGCGTGTCCACGTCCGGGTACAGCCCCTCCTCGAGCGCCGCCGCGGCGACGACCAGCTTGAACGTGGAGCCCGGCGGCAGCGGCTGCCGCAGCGCCCGGTTGACCAGCGGCTTGTCCGGGTCGTCGGAGAGCTTGCGCCAGACCTCGCCGTCCGAGAGGCCGGCGATCTTCGACGGGTCGTACGACGGGGTGGACACCATCCCGAGGATCCGGCCGGTCTTCGGGTCGATCGCGACGGCCGCGCCCTTCTTGTCGCCGAGCGCCTCGAAGCCGGCCTTCTGCACGGCCGGGTCGATCGTGGTGAGCACGTCGCCCGGCTCCTGCTGCTTGCCGGTGAGCGCGTCCACCGGGTTCTTCAGCCGGATGTCGGTGCCGTCCAGGACACCGGACCAGATGCCCTCCAGCTGGGTGGCCCCGTACGCCTGGGAGCTGTAGCCGGTCACCGCCGCGTACAGCTCGCCGTCGGTGTACGACCTCTTGTACGCGAGGTCGCCGCCCGTCGTCGGCTTCGAGCCGGTGACCGGGGACCCGGCCACGACGATGTCGCCGAGCGGCTGCGCGTACTGCGCGATCGTGTTCCGCCGGTTCTTCTTGTCGTCCGCGAGGGCCCGGCCTTCGTACGCCTGCAGCCAGGTGGCCCGCAGCAGTACCGCGAGCACCAGCAGCAGCGCGAAGACCGAGGCGCGCCTGATCGTCTTGTTCATCCCACGGAAGGACGAACCGACGGGAGGTGGACGTTCCGGAATCGGCCGGTTTCTCAGATGATCCTCATGTATCACCCCTTGTGGTGCGGTGCTCAGCCCGGCGTGATGAACCCCGACTCGTACGCCATGATCACCGCTTGCGTCCGGTCCCGCGCCCCGGTCTTCGCGAGCACCGCCGCCACATGCGTCTTCACCGTCGCCGGGCCCACCGACAGCCGCCCCGCGATCTCCGCGTTGGTCATCCCGGTCGCCATCAAGCGCAGCACCTCCGCCTCCCGGTCGGTCAGCCGCCCGGCCCAGGGCGGCGCGGTCCGCGGCGCCCGCCGGGCGTGCTCGGCGGCCAGCCCGCGCACCGCCGCCGGGTACAGCAGCGAGTCGCTGCGCGCGACCAGCCGCACCGCGCCCACCAGCTCCTCCGCGGCCGCCCGCTTCAGCAGGAACCCGGCGGCCCCGACGCGCAGCGCGTCGTACACGTACGCGTCGTTCTCGAAGGTCGTCACCACCACGATCCGCGGCGGCTCCGGCAGCCCGGCGAGGATCTGCTCGGTGGCCCGGATCCCGTCCACCTCCGGCATCCGTACGTCCATCAGGACCACGTCCGGCCGCAGCGCGCGCACCACGGACACCGCCTCCGCCCCGGTCGCCGCCTCCCCGACCACCTCCAGGTCCGGCTCCGCGTCGAGGATGACCCGCAGTGCGGTCCGCACCATCCGCTCGTCGTCGGCGAGCACCACCCTGATCGCGGTCACCGTGCGCCTCCCGGCCGTGCGCCGCCTGTCCGCGCGCCGCCCAGCGGCAGCCGGGCGGTCAGCCGCCACACGCCGTCGACCGGCCCGGCCGCGGACGAGCCGCCGAGCAGCCGCGCCCGCTCCGCGACGCCGCGCAGCCCGCGGCCGCCGCCGGGGCGGACCGGCGCCGGTCGGCCGGACAGCGGGTTCTCCATGGTGATCTCCAACTCCTCTTCCTCCAGCGTCAGATGCGCCTTCACCGGTGCGCCGCCCGCATACCGGGCGGCGTTCGTCAGCCCCTCCTGGACGATCCGGTACGCCTCCCGGGACACCGTCCGCGGCACCCGCTCCAGATCGCCCGCCCAGGTCACCGACGCGGCCGCGCCCGCGCCCTTCGCCAGCGCGGCCAGCGCCTCCAGACCCGGCCCGGGCAGCTCGCCGGACGACGCCTCGTCGTCGCCGTGGCGCAACAGGCCCAGGACGTGGTCGAGTTCGCCGACCGTGCGCCGGGTGGTCTCCTCGATCGCGGTCAGCGCCTCTCGGACGAACTCCCGGTCGTCCGGCGCGTCGCTGTCGAGCAGCCGACGGGCCGCGCCCGCCTGCAGGGTCACCGCGCTCAACGCGTGCCCCACCGAGTCGTGCAGCTCACGGGCGAGCCGGTTGCGCACCGCCAGCTCCTCGGCCCGCCGCTCAGCCGCCGCGAGCCGGTCCGCCGGGCTCGGCCCGAGCAGCCGGGGCGCGCAGGCGGCGAGCAGCGCGCCCGCCCCGGCCGCGACCGCGGCCAGGGCCGCCAGCATCAGCAGGCCCCCGGGGACGCCCGCCCAGTGCACCCACGGCGCGTCCACGCCCCAGAACCGGCTGAGTTCGGAGTTCCGCAGCCGCTCCGAGAACGGCAGCACCAGCATCGCCAGCGCGAACGGCGGCAGCGCCAGCGTCGCCCCGCTCACCAGACCGCCGAGGCCCACGTGCAGCACGAGCCAGCCGGCCGTCCGGGCCCGTGCGTCCCGCCCCCGCGCCGGGCCGTCCGCGAGCTCCTCGCCCCGTACCCCGCACAGCGCCCGCGCGACCGCCACCGACATCGGCCGGGCGAGCGGGAACAGCGCGGTCACCGCGACCAGCGGCAGCGCGAACGCGTACGCCCCGAACTGCATCGCCACGGGCGCCGCGAACAGGCCCGGCCCGTCGAACAGCGGCGACAGGAGCACCGTGCCGAGCAGCCAGTACGGCATCAACAGGGCGCCGCCGAGGATCAGATGGACCCAGCGCAGCACCGCCCGCCGGCCGAACACCGCGGTGACCGCGCGTCTCATGCGCCGCGCCGGCGCAGGAAGACGGTCAGACAGCCGGCCAGCAGGAACCCCGTGATCATCTCTCCAGCGTAGGAGGTGATCATCAGTGCCGTGGGCTCCTTCGCCGGATCCGAGGCCGGCATCAGCGCACCCAGCATCATCCACGCGCCCCAGCAGCCCACGCCGCCCGTGCCCACCCAGGCCAGGGCCAGCGGGGTCCCCACCCGGCGGGCCTTCCCGAGCCGGAAGACCAGTGTCAGGACGGCGGCCACCGCGACCAGCAGGAAGGCGACCCGCACCGCCTCGAGGACGTGGAAGTCCGAGGTGCGGTCGGCGATCCGGCCGGCCGAGAGGCCCCGCTCCGCGCCCGAGGCCCACAGCAGGTGCAGGGCGGCCGGCAGGAGCGCGAGCACCGAGGCGGTCACCGCGGTCGCCCGCGTCGCCCGCCCGGTCAGATCCGGGGCCAGGTCGCCGATCCGGCCCGCCCACAGGTGCGACCAGCGGCCGCGTGCGTACAGGACGAACAGCGTGCCCAGCGCGAGGGCCTGGACGATGAACCCGCCGTACACGACGGAGAAGACCCACTCGTCGAGGAACGGCCGCCCGCCCGCCGTGTGCTGCTCGGCCCCGGCGATCGCGGTGGTCGCCAGCTGGGCGGGGAAGCCGATCACGATCGGTGCGAGCAGTCCGGTCGCCGCCCACATCGGCAGGCCGAGCAGCCAGGACCTCACCCGCAGGCCCCAGGTCTGGGTGAGCAGCAGGGCGAGCACCACGACACCGGCGTCCATCAGGATCGTGACGGCGTTCACGGCGGCCATCAGCCCGGGGTCGTCGAGCAGCACGCTGTTCTCGGGGATGCCGATCCTGCTGCCCGCCACCCAGGCGATCTTCAGTGAGATGTACGGCAGCGTGGCCAGGACGGCCAGGGCGCGGAGTGTCTTCTTCATGGCCCTCACCCTCCTGTTCGACGTGCCCACGACACCTCCTGCGCGAAGAGGAACCGCCTCCGCCGCGTGGGGGAGGGAGAGCGGGGCGAGGGGGAGCGCCAGGGAACCGCGGGGCGGAAATTGACCCGGAAAACAAGGCGTCGAATGCACCCTGTGCTGGGCCACTCACCCCCCTAGGCTGATCTTCATGAACTCGCAGACGCCGCCCTTCGCCCCCGTCCTCACCCGCGCCGCCCAGGCCGAGACCACCGCCGACCCGAGCGCCGTGATGACCCTCCTCGCCGACTCCGACGCCACCGGCGGCGCGCTCACCAGCTACCGCTCCACCTTCGCGAAGGGCGCGGTCGGCGCCCCGGCGCACTTCCACACCAGGGCCTCGGAGATGTTCTTCGTCCTCGACGGCTCGCTCCAGGTGCTGCTCGGCGAGGAACTCACCGTCCTGGAGCGCGGCGACTTCCTGCTGGTGCCGCCGCACACCGCGCACGCCTTCGCCGCCGCGCCCGGCGACACCGCCGACGTGCTGTTCGTCTTCACCCCGGGCATGCCCCGCTTCGACTATCTGCGGCTGCTCGGCCGGGTCATGCGCGGCGAGGCGAGCGTCCAGGAGATCAAGGACTCCTCGGAGCGCTACGACAACCACTACGTCGACAGCCCCGTCTGGCAGTCCGCCCTCGCCGCCCGCTGACGGGTCGTTCGCCGTCATGGGCGCAACCGCCGCATCCGCCCCCGCGTCCCTCACGTCATGATCAGAGCCGCCACCGCCGACGACATCGACGCCATAGCCGCCCTGCACCGCGAGGCCCGCGCCACCTACTACCGGGACCGGCTCCCCGAGGACGCGTACGCCGGACCGGAGGAGACGGCCCGCTCCCGCGCGGCCTGGGCGGCGGCCGTCGCCCAGGGGCGGGTGCTGTGCGCCGAGCGGGACGGGGTGCTCGCCGGGGTGGCGTCCAGCGGCGTGCGCGACGGCGTCATGTACCTCGGCCAGCTGCACGTCGCGCCCGCGCAGTGGCGGCGCGGCGTCGGCGGCGAGCTGCACCGGGCCTGCGTCGACGCCTGGCGCGCGCAGGGCGTCACGGCCGTGCGTCTCGACGTGTACGAACACAACACCCGCGCCCAGGCCTTCTACGCGGCCCACGGCTGGCAGCCCGACCCGGACGTGCCGCGCAGCTCCACCCACCTCGTGCTCCGCCTCACACTGGAGCCGTCCGCGGAATGAGACGCGCGCGGTCCGCGTTGGCACGGGAAGTGAGCGGAGGGTTGCCCTCCGGGTCGTGCGAGAGGGAGAGAACCGGACACATGCGCGTCGAGATCTGGAGCGACATCGCCTGCCCCTGGTGCTACATCGGGAAGGCGCGCTTCGAGAAGGGCCTGGCGGCCTTCGCCCACCGCGACGAGGTCGAGGTCGTGCACCGTTCCTTCGAGCTCGACCCGCACCGCGCCAAGGGCGACACCGGGCCCGTCCTGGAGATGCTGGCGAAGAAGTACGGCCGCACCCTCGACGAGGCCCGCGCCATGGAGGAGCACGTCGCCTCCAACGCGCGTTCCGAGGGCCTGGAGTACCGCACCGACGGCCGCGACCACGGCAACACCTTCGACATCCACCGGCTGCTCCACCTCGCCCGCGAGCGCGGCCGGCAGAACGAGCTGCTCGACCTCGCCTACCGGGCGAACTTCGCCGAGGAGCGGTCCGTCTTCGACGACGAGAGCCTGATCGGGCTGGCCGTCGAGGCGGGCCTCGACGAGGCCGAGGCGCGTGCCGTGCTCGCCGACCCGGCCGCGTATGCCGACGCCGTCCGCGCCGACGAGCGCGAGGCCGCCGAGCTGGGCGCCAACGGGGTGCCGTTCTTCGTGCTCGACCGGCGCTACGGGGTCTCCGGCGGCCAGCCCGCCGAGCTGTTCACCCAGGCCCTGGAGCAGGCGTGGGAGAGCCGCGTCCTGCAGCCGGTCGCCGTGACCGCTACCGCCGGCGACGCCGACGCGCCCGCCTGCGACGTGAACGGCACGTGCGCGCCCTGACCCTATTCATAAGCGTTCCTTGGGAGTGCCCCTCAACTTCTCGTAATTGACTTTGAGTTGAGGGTTCTCCAGGGTGGAGGCATGGATGACGAGCATCTTGGTGGCGACGAGTTCGCCCCGACGCAGACGTATCTGAACACCTCCACCTGCGGCCTGCTGCCCCGCCGCGCGGTCGACGCCGTGACGGCCCTGGCGGCGGAGCTCGCCGCCGGGCGGCCCGGCGGCTCCGGCGACTCCGAAGCCGTCGAGGCGGCGCGGGAGTCCTTCGCCCGGATCGCCGGCGTGCACCCCGACCGGGTCGCCGTCGGCGGCTCGGTCGCCGTGCACGTGGGCCTGATCGCGCAGTCGTTGCCCGCCGGGGCCGAAGTCCTCTTCCCCGAGGGCGACTTCAGCTCGGTGATCGACCCGTTCCTGGTCCGCGGCGACCTGAAGCTGCGCTACGCGCCTCTGGAGCGGCTCGCCGAGGCCGTCCGCCCCGGTACCGACCTCGTGGCCCTGTCCTCCGTGCAGTCCGCCGACGGACGCATCGCCGACCTCGCGGCCGTGCGTGCCGCGGCCGCCGCGCACGGGGCGCGGACCCTGCTCGACGCCACCCAGTCGGTCGGCTGGATGCCGCTGGACGCGGGCGCGTACGACTTCACCGTCACCGGCGGCTTCAAGTACCTGCTCTGCCCCCGCGGGGTCTCGTTCCTCACCGTCGCCCAGGAGGCCCAGGAGGCCCTGGCGCCCCTCCACGCGGGCATGTCTGCGGCCGAGGACGTCTGGGGCAGCGTGTACGGGCCGCTCGCCGAACTCGCCCGCTCAGCCCGCCGGTACGACGAGCCCCCGGCGTTCCTCTCGTACCACGGTGCCGCCGCGTCCCTGGCGCTCGTCGAGGAGGTCGGAGTCGGGCGCATCGGCCCGCACGCCACCGCCCTGGCCGACCGCCTCCGCGCGGGCCTCGACCGGACCGGCCACGCGTACGTCCCCGCCGGGCCGAGCGTGATCGTCGCCGTGCCCGGCCTCGGCGACCGTCACCCCGATCTGCTGCGCGCCGGGGTCGTCACCTCGGCGCGGGCGGGCAATCTGCGGCTCTCGTTCCACCTGTACAACACGGCCGCGGACGTGGACCGCGCGCTGGACGTGCTCGCGGGCTGAGGCCCTGGGCCGAGGCCCCGGACCGGCGGGCCGAGGCGCTAGACCGGCGGGCAGTCGTACGGGCCCTCCGCCTCGCACAGCCCCTCCTCGACCCGGACGAGCAGCCGCTCGAGCGTGGCGGCCTCCTCCGGGTCGAGGTTCTTCAGCGTCTGCTGCTCCAGGGCCGCCCAGGCCCCGGCCACCTGGGCGCGCAGCGCCTCGCTGCGCTCCGTCGGCTCCACGAGCACCGCGCGCCGGTCGCCGGGGTCGGGGGAGCGGCGGACATGGCCCGCCTGCTCCAGGCGCTGGAGCATCTTCGTCATCGTCGACGGGTCGATGCCCATCTCCTTGATCAGCTCCGACTGGCGCGCCGGGCCGCCCTCCCACAGGCGCATCATCAGGAACTCCTGGCCCGGGTAGAGCCCCAGGTCGCGCAGCAGCCGGGCCGCGGTCATCCGGTGCACCCGGAACGCCCGGGCCAGCGTGCAGCTCACCGGGGCGTGGTCCGCGACCGGTGCCCGGTGCGGGGTACAGGCGGGGTCGCCCTCGTGGGCGGGGCTCTCGACGGACATCGGCTCTCCTCGGACGGGTTCTTCCGCCGCTCTCCTCGGGCAGGCTCTTCCCCCCAGATTACCTTGGTCGGCCAAAGAATGGGTTACAGTGGCACCCGGACCAAATAGTTGGCCGACCAATCCGGTCATTTATTTGGTCGGCCACATAAATTCTTGCCCCTGATCCCCCCGCCCCGGAGGCAGAGATGACCACCGCATTCGACCCCGTCGACCTCGCCGGCGCCCCGCTCGCCAACCGCATCGCCATGGCCCCGATGACCCGCAGCCGGGCCGAGGGCGACAGCCGCACCCCCACCCCGCTCGTCGCCGAGTACTACGCCCAGCGCGCCACCGCCGGCCTGATCATCACCGAGGGCGTCCAGCCGACCGCCGTCGGCCAGGGCTACCCGAACACCCCCGGGCTGCACACCGACGAGCAGATCGCCGCCTGGCGCGAGGTCACCGACGCCGTCCACGAGCGCGGCGGCAGGATCTTCGCTCAGTTGATGCACGCCGGCCGGATCAGCCACCCCCAGGTCCTCGGCGAGGGCCGCCACCCCGTCGGCCCCTCCCCGGTCACCCCGGCCGGCCAGCTGTTCGCCGGGACCGGCCTCATCGACTTCGTCGCCCCGCGCGAGCTCACCGGCGACGAGGTGCTCGAGACCATCGAGGGCTTCGCCCAGGCCGCCCGCAACGCCGTCGCCGCCGGTTTCGACGGCGTCGAGGTCCACGGTGCCAACGGCTATCTGATCCAGCAGTTCCTCGCCACCGGCTCCAACCAGCGCACCGACGAGTGGGGCGGCTCCGTCGAGAACCGCATCCGCTTCGCCGTCGAGGTCGTCAAGGCCGTCTCCGCCGCGATCGGCCCGGAGCGCACCGGCCTGCGGATCTCCCCGGCCAACACCTACAACGACATCGCCGAGTCCGACCCCGACGAGGTCTACCCGGCCCTCGTCGCCGCGATCGAACCGTTCGGCATCGCCTACCTGCACGTCAGTGAGATCGCGGCCGAGGTCCGCGAGCTGACCCTCGCCCTGCGCAAGCAGTTCTCCGGGACCTTCGTCCTCAACCCGGCCACCGAGGGTCCCACCGGCCACGACGCGCTCACGCTGATCGAGGACGGCACCGCCGACCTCGTCGCCTTCGGCGCGCTGTTCCTCGCCAACCCCGACCTGCCCGCCCGCCTCAAGGCCCGCGGCCCGTACAACACCCCGGACCCCGCCACCTTCTTCGGCGGCGACGCCCGCGGCTACACCGACTACCCGGCGCTCACGCCCACCGCGTAGCACCGAAGCCGAAGGGGCCCGCCGCAGCCGGCGGCGGGCCCCTTCGCAGGACAGGCCGCGCCTACGCCCACGCCTCCGTGACCGCCCGGCGGGCGCCCTCCAGGTCCACCGTGCGGCCCGTCTCGCCGAGCGCGGCGCCCAGCGCCGCCAGCGAGGACTGCACGGCCCCCGGGGCGGCGTCCACGCCGTAGTGGTTCACCCGGATCATCTCCTTCGCCAGCGCGCCTCCGCCCGCCGCCAGCGGCAGCGACGGGTCCGCCGCCAGCGCCTTCGCCACCAGTTCCGAGGCGTCCACCCCGGCCGGCGCGCGCAGGGTCGTCGCCACCGGCGCGGCGTCCTTCGCCTCGTACACGTACGGCTCCAGGCCGCCGCCGAGCGCCACCGCGCCCGCCCGCGTCGCCGCGGCCGCCGCCGCGTGCCGGGCCGTCAGCGCGTCCAGGCCCTCCGCCTCGATCCGCTCCAGGCACGCCTCCAGGGCGAGCATCTCCAGCTGCGCCGGCGCGTGCAGCAGCGTCGTGCGGCCGCCGTCGATCCAGCGCTCCTTCCAGTCGAGCAGCGACAGGTACGAGCGGCGCGGCGCCGCCGGGTTGGCGGCGAACCGCTCCCAGGCCCGCGCGCTCACCGACACCGCCGAGACGCCCGCCGGGCCGCCCATGGCCTTCTGCGCGCCGATGATGCACAGGTCCACGCCCCAGGCGTCCGGCAGCACCGGCTCCGCGCCGATCGACGCGACCGCGTCCAGGTAGAACAGCGCGCCGTGCGCGCGCACCACCTCGCCGATCTCCGCGACCGGGTTGGTGTTCCCGGTCGCCGCCTCAGCGTGCACCAGCGACACGAACTCGATCTCCGGGTGCTCCGCGAACGCACGCTCCACCTGAGCGGCCGTCACCGCCGTGTGGAACGGCACCTCCAGGTCGACCACGGTCGCCCCGCAGTCCCGCAGCCAGTTCCCGAAGGTCTGCCCGTACGGACCGGTCACCACGTTCAGCGCCGTCGAACCGGCCCGCGCGCCGCTGCGGATGCAGCCCTCCAGCGGCAGCAGCGCCTCGCCCTGCGCGATCACCACGTCCTGCTCGGTGGCGAGCAGGGCGGCGACCCGGCGCTCGATCGACGCGAAGTGCGCGGCGGTCAGCGGAGCCAGGTCGAGGAGCGGGTGTGTCACGGTCACGGCGGTGCCTTCTTCGTCTTCGTCTGCTGCGTCTGCGGGCGCGTATGTGTATGCGTATGGGCGGAAACCCGGCCCAGCCTACCGAGCGGCCTCTCGTACAGTGCAGGCATGAGCGATCACGTGGTGCTGCATGTGAAGGGGCGGGTGCTCGTCGGCCCGGAGGACGTCCGGGACGAGCTGTGGGTGGTCGACGGCCGGATCACGTACGACCGTCCCACCGGGGCGGACGACATCCGTACCGTACGGGGCTGGGCGCTGCCCGGTCTCGTCGACGCGCACTGCCACGTCGGTCTCGACGCGCACGGGCCGGTCGACGCGGCCACCGCCGAGAAGCAGGCCGTGACCGACCGGGACGCCGGCACACTGCTGATCCGGGACGCCGGCTCGCCGTCCGACACCCGCTGGATCGACGACCGCGACGACCTGCCGAAGATCGTCCGGGCCGGCCGCCACATCGCCCGCACCCGCCGCTACATCCGCAACTTCGCCCACGAGATCGAGCCCGACGAGCTCGTCGCGTACGTGGCCCGGGAGGCCCGGCGCGGAGACGGCTGGGTCAAGCTGGTCGGCGACTGGATCGACCGCGGCGTCGGCGACCTCACCGCCTGCTGGCCGCGGGCCGCGGCCGAGGCCGCGATAGCGGAGGCGCACCGGCTCGGTGCGCGCGTCACCGCGCACTGCTTCGCCGAGGACTCGCTGCGGGACCTGGTGGAGGCGGGCATCGACTGCATCGAGCACGCGACCGGTCTGACCGAGGACACGATCCCGCTGTTCGCCGAGCGGGGCGTGGCGATCGTGCCCACGCTCGTCAACATCGCCACCTTCCCGAAGCTGGCGGCGGGCGGCGACGAGAAGTTCCCCCGCTGGTCCGCGCACATGCGGCGGCTGCACGAGCGCCGGTACGACACGGTCCGCTCGGCGTACGACGCGGGCGTCCCGGTCTTCGTCGGGACCGACGCGGGCGGCTCGCTGCCGCACGGGCTGGTCGCGGCGGAGGTCGAGGAGCTGGTCAAGGCCGGCATCCCGCCCATCGAGGCCCTCTCGGCGACCGCCTGGCGCGCCCGCACCTGGCTCGGCCGCCCGGGCCTGGACGAGGGCGCCCCGGCCGACCTCGTCGTCTACGACGACGACCCGCGCGCCGACGTCCGCGCCCTCGCGGGCCCGCGACGGGTCGTCGTCAACGGCCGCGTGATCGCCTGAGGCAGGCAGGCAGGCGGGCAAGGCAGGCGCGGGGCGGGCCGGGGCGTGCCCCGCCGCGCGTCCTACCGGGTCAGGAACGCCAGCCGGGCCTTCTTCTCCGGGATGAACACCTCCGGCAGGTCCACCTCCGGCAGCACGACCTCCGGCCCCACCTCGAACCCGGCCCGGGCGAGTCGGGCGATCGCCTTCTCGTTGGCGGCGTCCGGGTCGGCCACGAGCCGGGTGCGGCCGGTCAGGGCGTACGTGGTCAGGGCCGTGAGCAGGTTCGCGGTGAAGCCGGGCCGCGGGGCGTCGCTCGGGGCGAGCAGGAAGTGCACGCCGAGGTCGCCGGGGCGCGCCTCGTAGCACTCCGAGACGCGGTCGGCCTCCGGCTCGTACGTCTGGAACAGCGCGACGGGCTCGCCGTCCAGGCGGGCCAGGAAGCCGTGGTGGGTGTCGAGCGAGTCCAGGTGCGCGTAGATCTCCCGGACCTGGTCGACGGTGGTCTCCTTCATGCCCCAGAAGCGGGCCCGCTCGTTCGCGACCCAGCCGTGGATCAGCGCGGCGTCGCGGTCGGGGTCGACGCGCTCGACACGGACCGTGCCGAAGCCGTCGACGGCCTGCTCGTACTCGTACTCGTGCTCAGTGGTCGCGGTCATGGTGCTCCCTCTTCAGGCGGGTCCAGTCGGTGACGACGGGGGTGAGTTCGCCGCGCAGCCACAGCGGCAGCTGGTCGCGGTGGTGGGGGTCGCCGGGCACACCGGACGCGCCGAACGGCACGATCCACAGGGAGCGTTCGCGGTCCGCGAGGTCCCAGACGTAGCGGGCCGCCGAGGCCCGCGCGGAGCGGTCGGTCCAGCCGGGCACGCTGGACGTCGACAGCACGCAGTCGTGGTCGCCGGAGAGGCCGGGCCACTGCGCGTCGTCCTCGTCCGGCAGCGCCTGCCAGGGAGCGAGCCGGTGCGTCACGCCCCATGCCGGGGGCGTCTCGCCGGCCGCGATCTCCTCCAGGGCCTCGCGCACGATCCGCGCCATGTCCCCGGCCGGGACCGGCCCGGCGACCAGCAGGGTCTCCAGGGCGTACGCGACGCGCGGCCCGAGCGCCAGCCAGGGCGCGAACACCGCCGGGTACGGGGCGGGTTCGCGCAGCGGCCGGAACGCCTCGTGCGCGGCGGTGCGGCGGACGACGGCGCCGCGGACGGCCGCGTACAGCCCGGCGTCCGCGCTGTCGGCGTCCATCCGCCGGTCCCAGGCGAGCAGCCGCTCCCGTACGGCCGCGGCGGCCGGCGGGAGCGCGGCCGGGTCCGCGGCGCGCACGGCGTCGAGGAGCCGGGCGGCGGACGGGTTGTCGGTGTCGCGGTGGACGGCGGCCGTCGCGGCGGGCGTCCAGCCCGCCCCGGCCGACAGCAGCGCGTCGATCCGCGCGGCGCGGTGCGGCGGGGCGAACTCCACGCCCAGCGGGGCCGCGAGGCCCCGGGCGTTGGCCATCACGGCGTGGCCCTCGACCGCGGCGCGCGGCAGCGGCGCCGGCTCCGCCTCCCAGGCGTGCCGGGCGTCCCAGGCGGGCACCACCCGCAGCGAGTTGGCCCGGTCGCGCACCGGCACGTGCCCGGCGACCCGGTGCAGCAGCCCGCCCTCGGTGTCGGCCGCCTGCACGACGTTCACCGGCTCGACCCACCCGTCGAGCGCCCGGTCCACGTCCCCGACGCTCCGCGCCGCGAGCAACGCCGGCAACGCGGAGAACCCGAGCTCCCCGGTCACCCGCGGCGGATACCGCAGACTGAGCGCCGCGCCGCCCACGGCCGGCCCGCGTCCCGCTCCGACCTCGCCCGCGCCGACTCCGGTCGGTGCGCCGCTCGTACTCGTCTCCGCCGGGCGGTCGCCCGCGTCGCCGCCGGGCAGGCCGTGGTCCGCGTCCGCTGCGACCGGGCCGTTGCCCGGGTCTGGCTCCGCCGGGGCGTCACCGGCGCCGATCCCGTCCGCGTCGGCCTCCTCCGGACCCCCCGCGATCACCGGGCCCCGCTCCGTCTCGATCACCTCGACCTCGACCGGCTCGCCGCCCGCGACCTCCACCGTCTCGGTGTGCACCGTCGCCGGGTGCCAGCCGGTCGGGCCGAGGGCCTCGACGCCGCCGTCCGCCGTGCGGCGCAGGCGTTCGCGGTAGACGTCCTGGTAGTCGGCCATGGCGTTGGTGATGGCCCAGGCGGCCGTGCCCGTGTGGCCGAAGTGGGGGAGGCCGGGGATGCCGGGGACGGCGAGGCCGACCACGTCGTACTCCGGGCAGGACAGGCGGATCTGCTGGTAGACGCCGGGGTCCTCGATGAAGCGGTGCGGGTCGCCCGCGATCAGCGCCGCGCCGCTCGCGGTGCGCTCGCCGGCGACCACCCAGCCGTTGGAGCCGGCCGTGCCGGGACCGTCCGTGGCGAACAGCTCCGTCCACTCCGCGCCGAGCCGCGTCGCGACCTCCTCGCGCCACAGCTTGGTCGGGAAGCCGGCGAACAGGATGTGCGTGGACAGCCACACCGCCAGCGGCGTCCACGGCTCCCACCGCCCCGGTACGAGCCCGGTCGCGGCGAACTCCGGTGCACGGGCGGCCCCTTCGGCGAGGCCCGCGCCGACGCCGTCGGCGTACGCGCGCAGCCAGTCCGCGGTCTCCGGGTCCCGCTCGTCCAGCCGGTCGAAGCAGCGGCGCGCGGTGTCCGCGAGCCGCACGCGGCGCGCGAAGACGTCCCAGTCGACGGACTCCGGGCCCAGGAACGCGGCCGAGGTCCCCAGCGCCCGGCACCGCTCGACCTCCAGCTGCCAGGCCCGGTCGACCGCGGTCACCCGTCCCTGCGCGAAGGCGAGTTCGCGCGGGTCGCCGGCCCGCAGATGCGGAATGCCCCGGGCGTCCCGGTAGACCTCGATACTCACGCTCGCCCCGATCTCTCTTAGGTTAGGCTGGCCTAAATTAAGTCACGACCGCCCGGGAAGCAATCCGGGCGTCGAGGGGGAGGAGACCCGGGTGGGGCAGGGCCATGGCTGGGAGGGCGTCGTCCTCAAGCTGTTCCGCGGCAAGGACTTCACGTTCACCGTGACCGGCGCGGAGCAGGTCACCGAGCACTACCGCCGGGTGCGGATGACCGACGGCGGGCTGCTCGCCGCCGCCGGCGTCCACCCCACGATGTGGGTCCGGCTCTGGTTCGAGAACAACGGGAAACCGCACCAGCGCGGCTACACCCTCGTCGACCCGGACCCGGCCGCCGGCACCTTCTCCGTGGAGTTCGCCCTGCACGACGGGCCCGCGAGCACCTGGGCCGAGCGCTGCGCCCCCGGCGACACCATCGAGGCCACCCTCCAGGGCACCGGCTTCACCGCCCCCGAACCGGGACCGAGCCGGCTCTTCCTGATCGGCGACCCGGCCTCGCTGCCCGCGATCAACTCCCTGCTCGACGCCCTCCCGGACGTCCCCGCCACGCTCTGGTTCGAGACCAGCCGCCCCGACCACGACGACCTGCCCGTACGGCTCGACGCGGACCGCCACGAACTGCGCCGGGTGCCGCGCCGCGACGGCGGCGCGGGCCTCGTCGAGCGGGTCCGCGCCGAACTGCCCGCCCTGCTGGCCGCCGAGCCCCACCCGTACGTCTGGATCGCCTGCGACACCGCGACCACCCGCACCCTCTCCGCGTACACACGCAAGGAACTCGGCGTGGCCAAGGACCGCGTGCACGCGCTCGGGTACTGGCGGCCGTAGCGCACACAGCGGCCGTCGCCGCCGAAGTACGCGTCCAGGACGGTCACCTTCGAGACGTTCCCGTCCTCGTCGGTGACCGTGGCACGCAGGCGAGGCTCTTCCCGCCGCCCCCGAGGTTCTCCCCGGCGGGCCCGGTCGAAGTGCAGGGGGGTGGGGGCGCCGCCACGGAGAGCACCGCGGCCGCGCAGGCGGCCGCGGCGACGGGGGAGTGGTACCGGGCTCCGTTCCTTCTCTGCAACTGTCCTCCTGCTCAAGGGCGTTCGCGTGTCCGAGGCTCGCTGCCCCGTGGCTGTTGTTGCCCGGAGGGGGGGAGAAGGGTTTCTGGTCTGCGTGGGAACAGTGGTGCAGGCGAATCGAATATGGGCGCGGAAACCACCCTTTGGGGTGAACTCACCCCAGGTGTCTCCCCGTTCACTCTTCGTACGTAAGGATTCCCCTGTCTCAAGTCGCCGAGGCCGCACCGACCCGCCGTCCCCGCGGTGAGCGGCCGGCGACGCCATGTCTCCTTGGGGGTTTCACCACCTTGAACAGCAACGCCTTCCGCATGCCCGCACGCCGTACCGCCGCCGCCGCGACCGTCGCCGCGCTGGCCGTCGGTCCTGTCGTCCTCGCCGCGCCCACGGCGCACGCCACCGGCGGCGGGAGCGGCGAGGGGCGTGCGAGCGCCGTCGTCCTGCGGACCGGCCTCGACGTCTCCCTGCTCGACAAGACGCTGCAGGTGCCGCTGAAGACCTCCCTCAACGAGGTGCAGGCCCCGGCCAGCGCGGACAGGACCGCGCTCACCGTGGAACTCGAAGGCGTCGACCGGGGGAAGCCGTTCAGCGTGCTGCGCGCCGACGTCGCCACCGCCCGGGCGACGGTCGACGCGAAGAAGGCGGAGGGGTACGCGAACCTCGCCAAGGCACGGCTGCACGTGCCCGGACTGCCGCTGCTGTCCCTGATCGAGGTCGAGAAGGTCACGTCCAAGGCGGTCTGCGAGACGGGGAGGCAGCCGGTCGCCGAGTCGAACGTGCTGGGCCATGTCACCGTGCTCGGCCGCAAGACCAGGCTGACGAGCGGCGGTACGACGCGGGTGGCCGTGCCCGGGGTCGGCGAGGTCACCCTCGACCTGTCCAGGACGTCCACCACCTCGCGTACCGCCGCGGCGACCGCACTGCAGCTGAAGGTCGCGGTGAACCCGCTGAAGCTGAACGTGGCCGAGGTGAACGGCGAGGTGACGCTCGCCGAGGCGACGTGCGAGACCCCGAAGGCGGCGGAGCCGAGTGCGCCGGCGGAGCCGAGCAAGGCGGCGGAGCCGGCCGAGAAGCCCGACGGCACGGGGATCTCGACGCAGAGCGGGGGCGGCGAGGACCTCGCCGAGACCGGTGGCAGCGCCATGACGCCGTACCTGGCCGGCGGCGGTCTCGCCCTGCTCCTCGCGGGCGGCGCGGCCGTGGCCGTGACGCGGGCGCGCCGGAGCGGTACGGGCGCCTGACGTCGTCGGGCGGCCGCCCGACGCCTGATGGTGTCGGGCGGCCGCTCCTCAGCCGCTCGCCGAGCCCGCCATGACCAGGGCCTGGTCCAGGGCCTGGAGGAAGCGGTTCGTCGTCGGTCTGTCCCGGACCGCGAGCCGCAGCCAGTCGTGGTCCAGGCCCGGGAAGGTGTCGCCGCGGCGGGCGGCGAAGCCCAGGTCGCGCAGCCTGCGGCGGACCACGTCCGCGCGGTCCACCCGGATCAGCACGAACGGCCCCTCCGCCGCCGTCACCGCCCGTACCTCGTCGAACTCCGCGAGCCCGGCGAGCAGATGGGCCCGCTCCACCGCGATCCGGCCCGCCGCGTGCTCCGCCTCCGCGAGCGCCGCGCGCGACATGCACGCCTCCGCCGCCACCAGCGCCGGCGCCGACACCGGCCACAGCGGCTGCGCGTGCCCCAGCGTCGCGATCGTCTCCGGGGCGGCCAGCACGTAACCGATCCGCAGCCCCGCCAGACCCCAGGTCTTCGTCAGGCTGCGCAGCACCACGAGCCCCGGTACGTCCGTCCGCCCCGCCAGCGCCTCCCGCTCACCCGGCACCGCGTCCATGAACGCCTCGTCGACCACCAGTGTCCGCCCCGGCCGGGCCAGCGCGGCGATGGTCTCCGCCGGATGCAGCACCGACGTCGGGTTCGTCGGGTTGCCGATCATCACCAGATCCGCGTCCTCCGGCACCGCCGCCGGATCCAGCCGGAAACCGTCCGCCTCCCGCAGCAGCACCCGGCCCACTTCGTGGCCCGCGTCCCGCAGCGCCGCCTCCGGCTCGGTGAACTGCGGGTGCACCACCACCGGCTGGCGCACCGGCAGCGCCCGTGCCAGCAGCACGAACGCCTCGGCCGCGCCCGCCGTCAGCAGCACCCGCTCGGCCGGCACGTCGTGCCGCTCCGCCACCGCGGCGCGCGCCGCCCGCGGGTCCGGATAGGCGGCCAGGTCGAACAGGGAGGCCGCGATGCGCTCGCGGAGCCAGTCCGGCGGCGTGTTCGTCCGGACGTTGACCGCGAGGTCGATCAGCTTCTCGTCCCGGACCTCGGCGTCACCGTGGTGCCGCAGGTCGTGGACATCTGTGTGGGTATACATGGCCGCCGTGGGGTGAGTGGGGGGTGGACGGCGGTCCGTGGGTTGCGGACCGCCGGTGGAGCCGAGGGGACAGGTCCCGTAACTCCTCGCTGGATCCGTGCGTCTCGGCGGAACGCTCCCGGACTCGGGGTGTCCGCCCGCGCGCGGTGTGCACGACGGGCGCGCCGGGTGCGCTCTCACCACCGCTGTACCCGCGTCGCTCCGACAACAACCGTGCGCCCAGGGCGCCTTCGTACGAAACAGCGGGCATGACCGGCGCATTCGGGGCGCACCGGGCGATCGCACACGTCGCGCGTGCGCCCCGCGCCCCGTCCGTACGCGACGTCCGCTTCGGTACGAGCAGCAGACCGCCCGGCCCCGCGGCCGCCAGCGCCGCCGCCTCGGCCACCGACGGCGTCCCGGCCGCCGCGGCCACGGCCGCCGAGGGGTGCGGCACCGCGATCCGCGCCAGCCGCTCGGCCGTGAACACCCGCAGCGGCAGCCCCAGGCGGGCCGCCGCGCCCACCACGCCCGGCTCGTCCGCCTTCCCGGCGACCGTCGCCAGCGCCACGAGCCGGCCCGCCCCCGGGCCCGCCGCCCGCAGACACTCCGTCACCAGCCCCGCCACCTCGTCCACGGACACGCCACGGCGCGCCCCCACGCCGGCGACGATGTGCGCCGGACGCCGTCCATCCGATAGCAAAGGCCCATGGCCGTACTCGTCGCGCTCGGCGCGTTCCTGATGACGCTCGTCGGCGGCTGGACCGCGCAGCGCGTCACCGACCGCCGTCACCTCGTGCTCGGCCTGGCCGGCGGCCTGATGCTCGGCGTCGTCGGTCTCGATCTGCTGCCGGAGGCCCTGGAGGCCGCGGGCGACGAGGTCTTCGGCGTGCCCAAGGCGCTGCTGCTGTTCGTCGGCGGCTTCCTCTTCGCCCACGCCGTGGAACGACTTCTCGCCGTCCGCCGGGCGGCGCACGGTCTGGAGGCGGGGGAGCGGGTCCCGCAGGTGGGACTCACCGCGGCCGCGGCCATGGTCGTGCACAGCCTGATGGACGGCATCGCGCTCGGCGCCGCGTTCCAGGTCGGCG
Organism: Streptomyces solicamelliae; assembly: GCF_045348655.1. Classification (NCBI taxonomy): domain Bacteria; kingdom Bacillati; phylum Actinomycetota; class Actinomycetes; order Kitasatosporales; family Streptomycetaceae; genus Streptomyces; species Streptomyces solicamelliae. The sequence continues at coordinate 1,496,025 of NZ_CP160404.1, read as the reverse complement.
GCGGCATGGGCATCGCCGTCGCGCTCGCCGTCATCAGCCACGACTTCGCCGACGGCTTCAACACGTACACGATCACCAGCCTGTACGGGAACGCCCGCCGCCGGGCCGTCGCCATGCTGGTCGCGGACGCGGTCGCGCCGGTCGTCGGCGCCGCGTCCACCCTGCTGTTCACTCTTCCGGAGGAACTTCTCGGCGGCTATCTCGGCTTCTTCGGCGGCGCGCTGCTCTACCTCGCCGCCGCCGAGATCCTGCCCGAGGCCCACCACGAACACCCGGCGCTCTCCACCCTGCTGTGCACGGTGGCGGGCGTGGGCTTCATCTGGCTCGTGGTGGGCCTGGCGGGCTGAACTCAACGGCAGGCCTCCACGAACCGCAGCGCGGTCTGCGGCGCGCCCGCCCAGTGCGTGTGCACGTAACTGGCGTGCACGCCCTGCTGCACGAAGCCCTCCACCCGCCGCTCCGGCTGCCGCAGCCCCCACGCGGGCGCCGCGCCCGCGCCCGGCTCGATGACCGTCCGGTGGAACTCGTGCCCGCGCATCCGCGTACCGGCCGCGGCCAGGGAACTGTCGCCGATCGCCACGGCGTCCCGGTAGCCGAGCGTCAGCCGCTCGGACATCCGCGCGTCGGCGTCGAGAACACCGCACATGGGGTGCCCGTCCAGCGACCGCGCGAGGTACAGCAGCCCCGCGCACTCGGCCGCGATCGGCGCGCCGGAGGCGGCGAGCTCGGCGACGGCCTTGCGGAGGGGTTCGTTGGCGGACAGCTGCTCGCCGTACACCTCGGGAAAGCCACCGCCTATGACGAGGCCGCTCGTCCCCTCGGGGAGGGCTTCGTCGCGGAGGGGATCGAAGGCGACGACCTCCGCGCCGGCTGCTTCCAGCAGCTCCGTGTGCTCGGCGTACGAGAACGTGAACGCGGCCCCGCCGGCGACGGCGACGACGGGACCACCGGCGAGCGGCCGCCCGACAACCTCAGCCGACCACGGCGCGACGCGCAGATCCGGCGCACTCCGCGCAAGGGCCAGAAGCGCGTCCAGGTCGCACCCCTGGAGCACCTGCTCCGCCTGCGCCGCGACAGCGGCCACGGCCTGCGACTGCCGCTCGGCAACCGGCACCAACCCTAGATGCCGCGACGGCGTCGCAACGGCGGGCGCGCGTCGCAGCACGCCGAGGACCGGCACCCCCGACTCCCCGAGCGCCTCCCGCAGCAGATGCTCGTGCCGGTCCGACGCGACCTTGTTGAGGATCACGCCCCCGATCCGCACCTCCGGGTCCCAGGACGCGAAGCCGTGCACCAGCGCCGCCACCGACCTCGACTGCGACGAGGCGTCGACCACCAGGACCACCGGGGCCTTCAGGAGCTTCGCCACCTGCGCGGTGGAGGCCAGTTCGCCCTGGTCGGCGGCCCCGTCGTACAGCCCCATCACGCCCTCGACGACGGCCAGGTCGCAGCCCTGCGCGCCGTGAGCGAAGAGCGGCGCGACGAGGTCCGTCCCGCACATGTACGCGTCGAGGTTGCGGCCCGGCCGGCCGGTGGCCAGCGCGTGGTACCCCGGGTCGATGTAGTCCGGGCCGACCTTGTGCGGGGACACCGCGAGACCACGGCCGGCGAACGCGGCCATCAGGCCGGTCGCGACCGTGGTCTTGCCCGCGCCGGACGACGGCGCGGCGATGACGAGACGTGCTACCACTCGATGCCCCGCTGCCCCTTCTGACCGGCGTCCATCGGGTGCTTGACCTTGGACATGTCGGTCACCAGGTCCGCGAAGTCCAGCAGTTCCTGCGGGGCGTTGCGGCCGGTGATGACGACGTGCTGCTGACCGGGCCGGTCGCGCAGCACCTCGACGACCTCCTTGACGTCGATCCAGCCCCAGTGCAGCAGGTACGCGAACTCGTCGAGGACGTAGAACTTGTACCTCTCCTCGGCCAGGTCCCGCTTGACCTGCTCCCAGCCCTCGCGGGCCTTGTCCTCGTGGGACTGCTCGCCCTCGGCGACCTCGCGCTGGATCCAGGACCAGCCCTCGCCCATCTTGTTCCAGGTGACCGTGCCGCCCTTGCAGGTCTCGCCGAGGGCCTTCAGCGCGTTCTCCTCGCCGACCTTCCACTTCGCCGACTTGACGAACTGGAACACCCCGATCGGCCAGCCCTGGTTCCAGGCGCGCAGCGCCATGCCGAACGCGGCGGTCGACTTCCCCTTGCCGACGCCGGTGTGCACCATCACCAGCGCGCGGTTACGGCGCTGGCGGGTGGTGAGACCGTCGTCGGGGATGACGGTCGGCTGTCCCTGCGGCATTACGCGGCCCTCCTGGTGGCGTTGGCGCTCTCTGCTTGTACGTTCCTGACGAGCCCGGCGATGGAGTCGGCGCGCAACTCGTCCAAGGTGACGGCGGTGCCGCCGAGTTCGCGGGCGAGGTGCCCGGCGAGGCCGAGCCGGACCGGCCCGGTCTCGCAGTCCACGACGACGCTGGCGGTGCCCTCGGCGGCGTGCAGCCGCGCGGCGCGGGTGGCGAGGGCCAGCGGGTCGGCGCCGCCGCCGGTGGCCCGGCCGTCGGTCACGACGACGAGCAGCGGGCGGCGGGACGGGTCGCGCAACCGCTCGACGCGCAGCACGTCGTGGGCCTTCAGCAGCCCGGCGGAGAGCGGGGTGCGGCCGCCGGTCGGGAGCTGTTCGAGCCGGGCCGCCGCAGCGTCCACGGACGAGGTCGGCGGCAGCGCGACCTCGGCGCCGCGGCCGCGGAAGGTGATCAGGCCGACCTTGTCGCGGCGCTGGTACGCGTCGAGGAGCAGCGAGAGCACGGCGCCCTTGACGGCGCTCATGCGCTGCCGGGCGGCCATGGAGCCGGAGGCGTCCACGGCGAAGAGGACGAGGTTGCCCTCGCGGCCCTCGCGGGTCGCCTGCCGCAGGTCGTCGCGCCGGACGACGAGGCCCGGGCCGGAGCGGCCGCGCGCCTTCTGGTGCGGGGCGGCGGCGGTGACGGTGGCGGTGAGGTGGAGCTTGGTCAGCGTGCCGCGGGGGCGGGTCGCGCCGGTCGTCCGCCCGTGCGCGGTACGCGCCCGGGAGCGGCGGCCGGCGGCGCCCTCGCCGAGGCCGGGGACGCTCAGCATCTTCGTACGGAACGGCTCGGCGGCCTTCACGGCGGCGCGGTCACCGGCACCGGGCCCGCCGGGCGCGGGGGCCTGGGCAGGCGCGTCGGCCGGTGCGGGGCTCTCGGGGGCGGCGTCGGGGCCTTCGCCCTGCGGGGGAACGCCCCCGCCGCCGGGTCCGCCGTCGCCGGGCCCGTCCGGATCGGGATCGGGCTCGTCGTCGTCCTTGAACTGCTCCAGGGTCTCGTCGAGCTTGTCCTCGTCGAGGCCCGGGGCGTCGAACGGGTTGCGTCGCCGGCGGTGCGGAAGCGCGAGCAGCGCGGCCTGCCGTACGTCGTCGGAGGTCACCTCGGTCCGCCCCGCCCAGGCGGCGAGGGCGGTCGCGGTGCGGGCCATGACGATGTCGGCGCGCATGCCGTCGACCTCGAACGCGGCGCAGGTCGCGGCGATCTGGAGCAGCGCGGCGTCCCCGAGCACGACCTGCGGCAGCAGGGCGCGCGCGGCGACGATCCGGTCCCGCAGCGCGGCCTCCTCGTCCGCCCAGCGGGCGGCGAACACGGCCGGGTCGTCCTCGAACGCCAGCCGCCGGCGCACCACTTCGACCCGCTGCTCGGGCTCGCGCGAGGCGGCGACCTCGACGGTGAGCCCGAAGCGGTCGAGCAACTGCGGCCGCAGCTCGCCCTCCTCGGGGTTCATCGTCCCCACGAGCAGGAACCGTGCGGCGTGCCGCACGGACACGCCCTCGCGCTCGACGTAGGAGGACCCCATGGCGGCGGCGTCGAGCAGCAGATCGATCAGGTGGTCATGCAGCAGGTTGACCTCGTCGACGTAGAGGATCCCCCGGTGCGCGTCGGCCAGCAGCCCCGGCTCGAACGCCTTCACCCCGTCCGCGAGCGCCTTCTCGATGTCCAGCGCCCCGACGAGCCGGTCCTCGGACGCGCCGACGGGGAGCTCGACCATGCGCGCGGCGCGGGAGCCGGAAGCGTCCCCCTGGTGCGGCCCGTCGGGACACCCCGGATCGGGCGCCCCCGGATCACAGCTGAACCGGCACCCGGCGACGACCGGTACCGCCGGCAGCAGATCGGCGAGCGCCCGCACGGCGGTCGACTTGGCGGTCCCCTTCTCGCCCCGCACGAGCACCCCGCCCACGGCGGGGCTGACGGCGTTCAGCAGCAGCGCGAGACGTAGATCGTCCATGCCGACGACGGCCGTGAACGGGTAGCGGGTGCTCATCGGGTGATCGCTCCTTCGCGGTGGGCGTCGAGTACGAAGTGGGTGCGGGGGGCGGAGGGTCGGATGCGGTCGGCGGGCGCGGCGGGCCGTGCGCCTGCGGCGGGCTCTTGCCCCACCCCGCCCCTCCCCGTGACCAGGGGCCCCGCCCCTGGACCCCGCCGGGGCCGAACAGGCAGGCACCACGCCGGGGCGGTGCCCGGCGCGCGCCCCGCCCCCCGGCCCGCAGCCGCCCCCCGGGCCGTCCTCACGGCGCCCCCGGCGGCACGAACGGCAGGCCCTCGGGCGGGCCCTGCTCGATCAGCCGCAGGAGTGCGTCCGTGTCCGCGTGTTCCTCGATCAGGTCGCCGAGGCGGTCCAGCTGGTCCTCCCGCAGCGCGCCGAACGACGTGTCCGGGGCCGGGACGAAGCGGCGGCCAGCGGCCGCCGCGACCTCGCGGAGGAAAGCGCGGCGGAAGCCGTCGCTCTCCAGCGAGCCGTGCCAGTGCGTGCCCCACACCGCGCCCACCCGGCAGCCGTCCAGGAACGGCTCCCCGCCCTGTACGTCCGCGACGCCGTGGTGGATCTCGTAGCCCTCGACGCGCTCGCCGAGCGCCTCGCCGACCGGGCGGGCCAGGGTCTTCTCCACCGCGAAGCGGACCTGTACGGGCAGCAGCCCGAGCCCGGCCACGCTGCCCGCCTTGGACTCGACCTCGTCCTCGATGTGCTCCGACAGGGCTTGGAAGCCGCCGCAGATGCCGAGGACCGGCCGGCCCTCCGCCGCGCGCCGCGCGAGCGCGTCCGCGAGGCCCCGCTCCCGCAGCCAGGCCAGCGCCTTCACAGTCCCGCGCGTCCCCGGTACGACGACCAGGTCCGCGTCGACGAGCTCCTCCGCGCGGTCCACGAACCGCACCACCACGCCCGGCTCGGCCGCCAGCGCGTCCACGTCCGTGAAGTTGGACATCAGCGGGACCGCGCACACCGCGACCCGCAGCACGTCCTCGCCGACCGGCGGCGCGACGACCGACTCCCGCACCGCGCCGCGCAGCGAGACCCGCAGGCCGTCCTCCTCGTCGATGCCGAGCCCGTGCGCGTACGGCAGGACGCCGAGGGTCCGCCGCCCGGTCAGGCCGTGCAGCATGTCGAGCCCCGGTTCCAGCAGCGTCACGTCGCCGCGGAACTTGTTCACCAGGTATCCGGCGATCAGCCGCTGGTCCTCCGGCGCGAGCAGCGCCGTCGTGCCGAAGAACTGGGCGAACACCCCGCCCCGGTCGATGTCCCCGACGACCACCACCGGCAGCTCCGCCGCCCGCGCGATGCCCATGTTGACGATGTCCGTGCGCCGCAGGTTGATCTCGGCGGGGCTGCCCGCGCCCTCGCAGATCACCGCGTCGTACGTGCTCCGCAGCTCATCCAGGCAGGCGAGCACCGGCTCGAACAGCTCCTTCTGCCGGCCCCCGTGGTACCCGCGGGCGCTCAGTTCGCCGACCGGCCTGCCCATCAGCACGACCTGGCTGGACCGGTCGCTCCCGGGCTTCAGCAGCACCGGGTTCATCAGCGCGGTCGGCTCGACCCGCGCCGCCTGCGCCTGCATGGCCTGCGCCCGGCCGATCTCCGCGCCCTCCCGGGTCACGAAGGAGTTCAGGGACATGTTCTGTCCCTTGAACGGCGCGACCTTGATCCCCTGCCGGACCAGCCAGCGGCAGATGCCGGCCGTGACGACGCTCTTGCCCGCGTCGGACGTGGTCCCGGCGACCAGCAGCCCCCCGCCTCTCATGCACCCCTCCGCTTCATCGCGTTCACGATCATCCGGCCGCCCACACAGACCCCCAGCGTCAGTGCCGTCACCCGGCGCGACAGCGTCACCGCCCGCTCGATGTCGGCGACCGCCACCGCCCGTCCCGCCCCGTTGAGCACCGGCCGGTGCTCGACCCGGCCGCCGTACGCGAGCGTGCCCCCGAGACGTACCCCGAGCGCCCCCGCGAACGACGCCTCCACCGGGCCCGCGTTGGGGCTCGGGTGCTTCGCCGCGTCCGCGCGCCAGGCGCGGACCGCGCCGCGCGGGTCGCCGCCGGCGGCGACGGCGAGCGCCGCGGTCAGCCGGGCGCCGGGCCAGCCGGCCAGGTCGTCGAGCCGCGCCGAGGCCCAGCCGAACCGGCGGTACCGCGGCGACTTGTGGCCGACCATCGCGTCCAGGGTGTTCACCGCGCGGAAGCCGACGAGGCCCGGCACGCCCGCCACCGCACCCCAGACCAGCGCGCCCACCACCGCGTCGGAGGTGTTCTCGGCGACCGACTCCACGACCGCGCGGGCCATCGCCGGACCGTCCAGGGACTGCGGGTCGCGGCCGCACAGATGCGGCAGCCGCTCGCGGGCGACGTCCAGGTCGCCGGCGGCGAGTGCGCCGCCGATGGCGCGGGCCTCCCGGCCCAGGGTGGTGCCGCCGACGACGGCCCAGACGGAGGCGGCGGTCAGCGCCACGGACGCGGCGCCCCGGCCTCGTACGGCCCGGGCCGCGAGCGCCCCCGCGGCGGCCGCGCCGCCCGCGCAGACGGCGGTGTGCAGCGCGCCCCAGCCGCGGTGGTCGCGCCAGAGCAGCCGCTCGACCGCTCCGGCGGCGCGGCCGAAAGCGGCGACGGGGTGGCCCCGGCGGGGGTCGCCCAGGGCGAGATCGGCCACCAGACCGGCGGTGGCGCCGTACGCGTAGACAGCTGTGGCTGTGCTGCGGCCAGGCATGGCGCATTGTCCTCACTCAGGGTCCGCGCCCTGGCTCGACGTGACCGGCGGCGAGAGTTCCTGGCTCCCGGGGGACTGTCTCGTACCCCGGTCACAGTGGCGGGACCGCGCCGGATTCGCACCGGGCTTCCTCTTCGTTGCCGCCGTAATGGCCCCGTGAGTCCACCACGCCCCGCGAACAGCCGTCAACTCACCCTTGACCTGCGACGGGTCACTGTGCGAAGCACCACAGACACGACGGCCGGGCGGGCCGCACCCGAAGGTGCGGCCCGCCCGGCCGGTGGTTCCCGGATCGTCAGGCGACGATCAGATAGATGCCGTACGCGACGGCCGCCGCGCACAGTGCGAAGCAGGCGTACGCGCCGGTGCGCGCCAGGGTGGCGGAGCCGCCCTGCGCGGCGGCCTGCTCCTGCTTGGAGAGGCCGACGACGCCGAGGGTGAAGAGGCCCACGAGGGCGACGGTCGCCACGAGGCTGACTCCGAAGACGGAGCCGAGAGCTGCCCAGTCGATCTTCATGTCGTTCGTTCCTTACACCGCGGCGGCGGAGGCCGGGGGAGCTGCCGGGTCCGTGGGGGCCGGCGTGGGGATGGTGGTCTTGAGGCCCTCGTCCGCGACGGCGGCGACGGAGCCGGCCGGCGGCGGGGTGACGGCGGCGATGGCCGTGGTGACGACGCCCGCGGGCTCGTCGTCGACGTCGTTGACGTTGGTGTGGTCGACGACCTGGCGGCGGGAGATGACCCAGATGGCCAGGCAGGAGGTGATCAGGAAGGCCGTGACGGCGGCCACGCCCCAGTCGCCCTGGCGGGCGACGTACTCGGCGCCGGCGCCGACCAGCGCCGCGGCCGGAAGGGTCAGGCCCCAGGCCACGAACATCCGGGTGGCCGTCGACCAGCGGACGACACCGCCCTTGCGGCCCAGACCCGCGCCCATGACGGCGCCGGAGCAGGAGTGCGTGGTGGAGAGGGAGAAGCCCAGGTGGGAGGAGGCCAGGATGACCGTGGCCGCGCTGGTCTGGGCGGCGAAGCCCTGCTTCGGCTCGAGGTCCGTCAGGCCCTTGCCCATCGTGCGGATGATGCGCCAGCCGCCGAGGTAGGTGCCGAGCGCGATCGCCAGACCGGCGGAGACGATGACCCAGACCGGCGGGTTGGAGCCGGGGGCGAGGACGCCGCCGGCGACCAGGGCGAGGGTGATGATGCCCATCGTCTTCTGCGCGTCGTTGGTGCCGTGCGCGAGGGAGACGAGACCGGCGGACGCGATCTGGCCGGCCCGGTAGCCCTTCTCCGTCGTCTTGCCGCCGGCGTTCCGGTCGAGCCGGTACGAGAGGCGGGTGGCGAACATCGCGGCGAGGCCGGCGACCAGCGGGGCGGCGATGGCCGGGAGGAGGACCTTCGTGAGGACGACGTCGCCGTTGACGCCGCTGACGCCGATCGAGGCGACGGTCGCGCCGATGAGGCCGCCCATCAGGGCGTGGGAGGAGCTGGACGGCAGGCCGACCAGCCAGGTCACCAGGTTCCAGAGGATGGCGCCGACGAGTGCCGCGAGGATGACTTCCGGTTGGATGCCCTCCTCGTTGACGAGTCCCTTGGAGATCGTGTTGGCGACCTCGACGGACAGGAAGGCGCCGACGAGGTTCAGCACGGCGGACATGGCCACCGCCGTCTTCGGCTTGAGTGCACCGGTCGAGATGGTGGTGGCCATCGCGTTCGCGGTGTCGTGGAAACCGTTCGTGAAATCGAACACGAGAGCTGTCACGACCACAATGGCGAGCAGCAGCGTGATGTGTTCCATTTACCCAGGCAATCGTTTGACGTCAGTGGCTGGTTGAACGTAGGCAACCTGGGTGAACGGAAGATGAACTGGGCCAGGCGGTGGGGTGTCTCCATCCGGTATCCAGTGGTTCCGCTTCGCCCTCGGGGTGCCCGTGGGTCACTCGAACGAGAGGGGTGCGACCGCCGGTCACGCCCGCAGTCGCGGGAGAGCGGGCGGCATGTGCCGGTTTTGCCGCACTCGTCCACCCTGCCGGAAACCCCGCCCGGACCCGCCCCGATGAGATTCTGGTCACTCCGCCGGCCCCGCGTCCGCTGGCACGCCGCGGCACCCGTGCCGACACTGGAACGGTGCGCCCGGCTACAGCGACGGCAGCGGCCGTCACCACCCTGATCGGTGTCGGTGCGGCCCTCTACGCGGCCGGCCGGTACGCCAGCGACGCGGCCCTCAACCTGCCGCCCGGCCGGGCCCTGCCCGGCGACCCGAGACTCACCGTGCACGCCACCGGCCCCGGCCGGATCACCCTCACCCGCAGCCTCGCCGCACTGCGGCCCGGCACGTACGGCATCGAGGGCCCCGAGACGCACGCCGTCGTCGGCCCCGTCCTCGACCACGTCCCGCACAGCCCCGACACCGTCGTACGCCGCCTCGAACGCGTCGAACTGGGGGACCTGCGGACCGGCGCCCGGGTCCGGCTCACCCCGCAGCTGCACACCGGCACCCCGCTCAGCGCCCTCGGCATCGACTACCAGGACGTCGAGATCGCCGGCGAGCTCGGCACCCTGCCCGCCTGGTACGTGCCCGGACCCCGCCGCACCTGGGTGATCACCCTGCACGGCCTCGGCACCACCCGGCAGCACCCGCTGAACCTGCTGCCCTTCCTGCACCGCCGGCAGATCCCCGTCCTGCTGCCCGCCTACCGCGGCGACCCCGGCGCCCCCGGCTCGCCCGACGGCCTCGGCCACCTCGGCGACTCCGAGTGGCGCGACGTCGACGCGGCGATCCGGCACGCGGTACGGCACGGTGCCGAGAAGGTCGTCCTGTACGGCTGGTCCACCGGCGCCACCATGGCGCTGCACGCCGCCGTCGGCTCCGGGCTGCGCGAACGGGTCGCCGGGCTCGTGCTCGACTCCCCGGTCCTCGACCAGGAGGCCACCCTGCGCGCCCTCGCCGCCGCCCGCGGCACCCCGAGCCTCCTCGTACCGCTCGCCGTCCGCGCCGCGCGCAGCCGGACCGGGCTGTACGGCGACACCCTCCAGGAGTCCGCCGACCCGCAGGCGCTGCGCGTCCCCGCGCTCCTCTTCCACGGCCCCGACGACACCCTCGCGCCCTGGGAGCCGTCCCGCGAACTCGCCGCCCTCCGCCCGGATCTGGTCACCCTTCGCTCCGTCCCGCACGCCCCGCACGCGGCCATGTGGAACGCCGATCCGAACCGCTATGAAGAGGCCCTGCGCCGCTTCCTCGTGCCCCTGCTCTAGGGCCTCTGAGGATTCCGATTGGGCTTTCGGGCCGTCAGCGGGAAGACTGCCCCCGTGACGTCTCGAAAGCCTGATGAGGAATTGGCGCGCAACTCCAGACTCCGACTCGTCCGCCCGCGGGCACTCGCCACGGCCCGCAGGGCCGTGACGACCCGGCGGACCCGGCCGGCGCCGCGGCCCCCCGAGGGCACACCGCCCCGCCAGGAACTGGCCCGCCAGGCGCGGACCGTCCTCGGCGACGCCGTCCGGATCGCCCGCTGGGCCTCCGGCGCCCGGGCCCCCGAGGTCCTCCCGGCGCGGGAACGGGCCGCCGCGGCGCTCGACCTGACGCCCGACCAGATCCGGGCCGGCTGGGACCGCGCCCGGCTCGCCGGTCTCGTCGAGCTGCACGGCGGGACCGCCCGCCCCGGCTGGCGGCTGCACGCCTGGGACCGTGACGACTCGGCCGTCCTGCGCGGCTGGGTCGCCCTCTTCGACGCCTGGTCGCTGGTGCACCCCACGCCGGAGGACGTCGCCCCCGGCGATGTCGCCGAGGTCGTGGAGGCCGTACCGCAGCTGCTCTCGCTCCTGCAGCTGTCCGCCGGCCCGGTCCTCGTCCCGGCCCTCCTGGACCTCCTCCGCCAGCGCGTGGAGGAGCTCCGCGAGGAACGCTGCGAGGTCCCGGACCCGGACGCCCCGGACACCCCGCCCGCGGATTCCGGTTTCCCGCCCGCGGACGCCCCGGACGCCCCCGCCGCCATCCGCACCGACGCCTCGCCGGCTCCGCGCGTAGACGCCTCCGGGGCGCCCACCGCCGCGGCGCTCGCCCCGCTGCTGGGCTGGGCGCTCGAAGGGCTGGCCGCCGTCGGCGCGCTCACCCTCGGCCCCGGGCAGGCCACCCTGACGCCGCTCGGCAACTGGGCGGTCTGGGTCAAGCTGGAGCAGATCTGCGTCGCCGCGCAGAGCCCGGCCGGCAACATCGAGCAGTCCGCCGAGGACATGCTGCGCGGCTGCGCCCGGCTCACCCCCGGCCCGGCCCGCGCCGAGTACCGCGCCTGGCTCGCCGCCCGCACCCTCGGCAGCGCCGTCACCGAACTCCTCGCCGTCGCCCGTGGTGAGGACGCCCTGCTGCGCGGCCTCGCCTTCGAGGCGCTCCGCGTCGTCGGGGCGCCCGCCGAGACCGAGGTCCGCGCCGCCGTCGACGAGCCCTCGCTCCGTCCGTACGCGCTGCTCTGGCTCGCCGAGTACGACGGCAGCGACCCCGACGACGCCCCGGACGTGCTCACCCGCGAGGAGGCCACCTGGCTCTGGGTGGACACCGCCGCGGCCGTCGCCGACCACGGCGAGAGCGACCTCCTGGTCCGCCACCTGGACTCCGCGGTGCAGGGCACCGTCCCCGCCCTGCTCGACGAGGTCCGGGCCGTCGGCCACCCGCGCACCGTCCAGGTCCTCGTGGCCCTGGCCGCCGCGCACCCCGACCCGGCCCTGGCGAAGGCGGTCCGCCGCGCCGCCTTCCAGGTCCACACCGGCGGGGCCTGAGCCGGACGCCGCCTACGAGGCGCCGGGGGTGTACGTCCCGAAGCTCCAGACGTTGCCCTCGGCGTCCCGGGCCATGTAGTCCCGGGAGCCGTACTCCTGGTCGGTCGGCGGCATCACGATCTCCGCTCCGTGCTCCACCGCTCTGGCGTGGTGGTCGTCCACGTCGGTCACGTGGACGTACACCCCGGTCGGCCCGCCGGACGCCATCAGCTTGTCGAACTCGCTGCCGGTGCCCGAGCTGCCGAGCATCACCATGCCGTTCCCGTACGTGAGCTCGGCGTGCGCGACCCGCCCGTCCTCGCCCTCGTACACGGCGTGCGCGGTGAACCCGAACGCCTCCGTGAGCAGCTTGATCGCGGCCTTGGCGTCGTCGTAGCGCAGGGTCGGACAGATGTCGGGTGCCTGGTCGGCCATCCCGATCACTTCCTCTCGATGTGACCTGGATCTCAGTCTGGCAGCCGCCACCGACAACGAGCCCGATGACGGGGCCCCGCTCAGCGGAAGGTGTCGCAGCGCGCCATGTCGCCGGTCCGGTAGCCCGTGTAGAACCACCGCTGCCGCTGCGCCGCCGAGCCGTGCGTCCAGTTCTCCGGCGTCACCCGCCCCTGGAACCGCTCCTGGATCCGGTCGTCGCCCACCGCGGCCGCCGCGGACAGGCCGTCCTGGATGTCCGCGTCCGTCAGCCGGGTCAGCAGCGGCCGCCCGGTCCGCTCGTCCGGCGTCGCCGTCGCGTGCCGGGCCCACACGCCCGCGTAGCAGTCCGCCTGCAGCTCCACCCGGACCGCGTCGGAGCCCGCGCCGGTCCGTCCGTCCCGCGCCCGGCCCAGCGTCCCCATCAGGTTCTGCACGTGGTGCCCGTACTCGTGTGCCACCACGTACGCCTGCGCGAACGGCCCGCCGCTCGCGCCGAACTTCGTGCGCAGGTCGTCGAAGAAGCCCAGGTCCAGATAGACCTGCCGGTCCCCGGGGCAGTAGAAGGGGCCCACCGCCGAGCTCGCCGCCCCGCAGGCCGTGCCGACCCGCTCGGTGAACACGACCGTGCGCGCGTCCCCGTACCGGCCGCCGCGCCGCGCGTACTCGGCCCGCCAGTAGTCCTGCAGGCTGTTGACCACGGCGACGATCCGGCAGTCCTCCCGGGCGTTCGCGTCCGCGCCGGTCCGGCACTCCCGGTCCAGCTGCGCGGCCGACGACGAGGTCGCCACCGGGTCCTCGCCGCCCGAGGAGAGCCCCAGCTGCTCCGGGCCGACGCCGAGGAACAGTCCCAGGACCAGCGCGATCAGGCCGACGATGCCGCCGCCGACGGTGCGCCGCCCGCCGGGGATCCGGCTGCCCCGGACGTCCCGGACCTCCGAGGTGTCCAGCCTGCCGTCGTCGTCGAACTGCACGGGGCCACCGCCCTCCGCGTCACGCCGCGGCAGGGGGCCGCCGCCCTGCGCCGAGTATCGATCACCCCCTCCGCTCCCGCCCCTTTTGTCGATCACGGGACGGAAAACCAGTTGCATACGCCCGTTAGACTGGCCTGCATGGCCATTCTCCCCGCGCACGATTAGACGGCGTCGAAGCCCGAAGCGCCCGTCCTTCCGCCGTCCATCCCGCCCTGGAGTCTGTCCGTGATCACCGCCACCGGCATCGAGCTGCGCGCCGGCGCCCGCGTCCTCATCGAATCCGCGTCCTTCCGTATCGCCAAGGGCGACCGCATCGGCCTGGTCGGCCGCAACGGCGCCGGCAAGACCACCCTCACCAAGTGCCTGGCCGGCGAGGGCCAGCCCGCCGCGGGCACCATCGCCCGCTCCGGCGAGGTCGGTTATCTGCCGCAGGACCCGCGCACCGGCGACCTCGACGTCCTGGCCCGCGACCGGGTCCTGTCCGCCCGCGGCCTCGACGTCCTGATCCGCAAGATGCGGCAGAACGAGGAGCGCATCGCCACCGGCTCCGGCGCCACCCGCGACAAGGCGCTCAGGCAGTACGAGCGCCAGGAGACCGAGTTCCTCACCAAGGGCGGGTACGCCGCCGAGGCCGAGGCCGCCACCATCGCCGCCGCGCTCGGCCTGCCCGACCGGGTCCTCGGCCAGCCGCTGCACACCCTCTCCGGCGGTCAGCGCCGCCGGATCGAGCTGGCCCGGATCCTGTTCTCGGACGCCGACACCCTGCTCCTCGACGAGCCCACCAACCACCTCGACGCCGACTCGATCGTCTGGCTGCGGGACTACCTGAAGACCTACCGCGGCGGCTTCATCGTCATCTCCCACGACGTCGACCTGGTCGAGACGGTCGTCAACAAGGTCTTCTACCTGGACGCCAACCGCTCCGTCATCGACGTCTACAACATGGGCTGGAAGCTCTACCAGCAGCAGCGCGAGGCCGACGAGAAGCGCCGCAGGCGCGAGCGGCAGAACGCCGAGAAGAAGGCCGCCGCGCTCAACTCGCAGGCCGACAAGATGCGCGCCAAGGCCACCAAGACCGTCGCCGCGCAGAACATGGCCAAGCGCGCCGAGCGGCTGCTCTCCGGCCTGGAGGCGGTCCGGGTCAACGACAAGGTCGCCAAGCTGCGCTTCCCGGAGCCCGCGCCCTGCGGCAAGACCCCGCTCACCGCCGAGGGCCTGTCCAAGTCGTACGGCTCCCTCGAAATCTTCACCGATGTGAACCTCGCGATCGACAAGGGCTCCCGCGTGGTCATCCTCGGCCTCAACGGCGCCGGCAAGACCACGCTGCTCCGGCTGCTCGGCGGCGTCGAGCAGCCCGACACCGGCGAGGTCACCCCGGGCCACGGCCTCAAGCTCGGCTACTACGCGCAGGAGCACGAGACCCTCGACCCGGACCGGACCGTCCTGGAGAACATGCGCTCCGCCGCGCCCGACCTCGACCTCGTCGAGGTGCGCAAGGTGCTCGGCTCGTTCCTGTTCTCCGGCGACGACGTCGACAAGCCGGCCGGGGTGCTCTCCGGCGGCGAGAAGACCCGGCTCGCGCTCGCGACCCTGGTCGTGTCCTCGGCGAACGTGCTGCTCCTCGACGAGCCGACGAACAACCTCGATCCGGCCAGCCGCGAGGAGATCCTCGGCGCGCTGCGCACGTACAAGGGCGCGGTCGTGCTCGTCACCCACGACGAGGGCGCCGTCGAGGCGCTCGACCCGGAGCGGATCATCCTGCTCCCGGACGGTGTCGAGGACCTGTGGGGCGCCGACTACGCGGACCTCGTGGCTCTCGCCTGATCATCTCCGTAGGGATCATTCGGCTCATCGGTGATCCGTCATCTGAGTGAGACGCTCTGGTACCGGTGCGTGACGTGACGCGGAATCCCCGCTTCGCGTCGCGCGCCGGTCCTCTGTCGGTCGCACGTCCCTGACCTGGCTCTTCGCTCGCCGGCCGGGACGAAAGGGGGCGCGACCACCACCGGAATCAAAGATTCCGGTCGTGTCGACCCCTTCCCCGGGCGCGAAGCTCGTGCCACGGACCTTGTCGAATGGGTGGCCAGGACGTCCGGGAGGGGTGATCATGAGAAGTCCAGAGCGCACTTCCCATGAGGAGGCACGGGTGGCCGAGACTCTGAAGAAGGGCAGCCGGGTGACCGGCGCCGCGCGCGACAAGCTCGCGGCAGACCTGAAGAAGAAGTACGACTCCGGTGCGAGCATCCGGGCGCTGGCTGAAGAGACCGGCCGCTCCTACGGATTCGTCCATCGGATGCTCAGCGAGTCCGGAGTGACGCTGCGCGGACGTGGCGGAGCGACACGAGGCAAGAAGGCCGCCTCGGCCTGACATCGGGGCGCACGCTCGTCCGGTCCACCGGTTCCGACGGTGGCCGCCCGGTCGGCCGAGGGGTCGACCGGGTGGTTACTGTGCAGTAGCTTAGCTTGAGCTCGTAGTGTCGAGCCGTGCTGCACGTACTGCACCCGAACCGGAGGCGCCCCATGACTACGCCCGACTCCGTCGACCCCGTGGTCGTCATCGACAAGGACGGCGTACGACTCACCGTCGAGGATGCCGTCGCCACGGTGACCCTGACCAATCCCGCCAAGCGCAACGCCCAGTCCCCCGCTCTGTGGCGGGCGTTGACGGAGGCGGGCCGGTCGCTCCCGGGCACCGTGCGCGTCGTCGTGCTGCGCGGCGAGGGCAAGTCCTTCTCCGCCGGCCTCGACCGTCAGGCGTTCACGCCCGAGGGCTTCGACGGCGAGCCGTCGTTCCTCGACATGGCGCGCGGCCCCGAGGCGGAGCTGGACGCGATCATCGCCGAGTACCAGGACGCGTTCACCTGGTGGCGGCGGAGCGACATCGTGTCGATCGCGGCCGTCCAGGGCCACGCCATCGGTGCGGGCTTCCAGCTCGCGCTCGCCTGTGACCTGCGCGTCGTCGCCGACGACGTGCAGTTCGCCATGCGCGAGACCAGCCTGGGGCTGGTGCCGGACCTCACCGGCACGCACCCCCTCGTCTCGCTGGTCGGCTACGCCCGCGCGCTCGAGATCTGCGCGACCGGCCGCTTCGTCCACGCCGAGGAGGCCGAGCGCACCGGCCTCGCCAACCTCGCCGTGCCCGCCGGTGAACTCGACGCCGCGGTACGGGACTTGAGCGCCGCGCTGCTCACCGCGCCGCGTGACGCGGTCATCGAGACCAAGGCCCTGCTCCAGGGCGTCTCCGGCCGGACGTACGAGGAGCAGCGCGTCGCCGAGCGCGCCGCCCAGGGCCGCCGGCTGCGCGACCTCGCCGGCCTCGGCGACTGACCGGGCCGGTACGACGCTCCGGAAGGGCGACCCGCACCCGCGGGTCGCCCTTCCGGCGTATACGGCGGTGCGGAATCCCCGACCCGCGCCCGAGGCCGCCGCGCACGGGTCCACCGGCCACCGGCCGCCCACGGCACCGGCTCCCCGGCGCGCGAGCCGGCGAGCGCGCTTACTGTGGGCAGCGGGGGACGATACCGCCCGGAAGGGACGAACGGTGATGACCGAATCCGCGAAGACCGACCAGCCGACCGTCGAAGAGCCGAGGGGCGCGATACGTCGTCCGTCCGTGACCAAGCGAGGCGGCGGCGAGCCCGGGGCCCGCGGCCGGACCACCATCGCCGACGGCGTTGTCGAGAAGATCGCCGGACTGGCCGCCCGGGACGTCGACGGCGTCCACGCCATGGGCAGCGGCCTCTCCCGCACCTTCGGCGCCATGCGCGAACGCGTCCCCGGAGGCGGCAAGTCGTCCAGCGTGACGCGCGGCGTGAAGGCCGAGGTCGGCGAGGTGCAGACCGCCCTCGACCTCGAGATCGTCGTCGACTACGGCGTCTCCATCGCCGATGTCGCCCGCGACGTCCGGGAGAACGTGATCGCCGCCGTCGAGCGGATGACCGGCCTGGAGGTCGTCGAGGTCAACATCGCGGTGAGCGACGTGAAGCTGCCGGAGGAAGAGGAAGAAGAGCCGGAGACGCGGCTGCAGTAGCCGTGTGCCCGGCGGAAGGAGCTCAGCATGAGCATGGCGGTGGTCGGCCTGGTGGCCGGCATGGCCCTCGGCTTCGCCGGGTACTTCGGCGGCTTCGGTGCCTTCGTACTGGTCGCGGCGCTGGGGGCGATCGGCTTCGTGGCCGGTCGCTTCCTCGACGGCGACCTCGAACCCGGCGACCTCTTCCGGGGCCGCGACCGCGGCGACCGGCGGAGGTGACCGCCGGTGGCCAGAGACCCGGTCACCGCCGCCGAACGAGGGGAGACCACCGTCGCCGACCGCGTCGTCGCGAAGATCGCCGCGCAGGCCGCGCGCGAGGCGCTCGAACGGCTGCCGAAAGAGGGTCACAAGCCGCACGCCACGGTCGTCGTGCACCGTGAGGCCGCACACGTCTCCGTGACCGTCGAACTCGACTACCCCTCCGACATCGGCGGCCAGTGCGGCGCCGTCCGCCGCCGGGTCACCGAGCGCGTGACCACCCTGGCCGGCATGGACGTCCCCGAGGTCACCGTCCACGTCGAGCGGCTGCACTCGCCGCACGCCGGACACGAGGCCCGCGGGAGGCTGCGATGAGCACCGGAACCGAGGCCGCGCCCCCGCCGGAACCGGCGCCCGGACCCGAGCCCGGCACCACCGACACCGACTCCGTCCCCGTACTCGCGGACGAGGCGGGGAAGCCCGCCGGCCGCTTCTGGTCCGTGCGGCGGATCCCGTCCGCGGTCCTCGCGGCCGTCGTCGTCGCGGGCGCGGGACTGCTGCTCTACGACGTTGCCGCGGTCCGCGCCGACCGCTCCGCCATGGAGTGGCGGCGCAGCCTCGCCGACGACCTCGCCACCCGGCCCCTGGACGACACCTGGGTGCTCGTCGGCGCGTCCGTCGCCGTCGTCCTCGGCCTGTGGCTGCTGATCCTGGCGGCCACGCCCGGTCTGCGCGCCGTGCTGCCGATGCGCCGCGAGCACCCCGACGTACGCGCCGGGCTCGACCGCGACGCCGCGGCCTTCGCGCTGCGCGACCGGGCCATGGAGGTCTCCGGGGTGCAGTCCGTGAAGGTGCGGATGGGCCGGAGGAAGGTACGGGTGCGGGCCCTGTCGCACTTCCGGGAACTCGACGAGGTGCACACCGACCTGACCGCCGTGCTCGCCACCGGGATCGACGAGCTCGGGCTCGCCGCTCCGCCCGCGGTCGTGCTGTGGGTCGGCCGGCCACCGAAGAGGAGGTGAACCGACGTGAAGCTGCGCCGCTTCAACCGCGGGCTGCTCGGGCTCGCCGGACTGGTCCTGCTGCTGGGCGGCGGGGCCGTGCTCGCCGCCGGGCTCGACCTCGCCGTCCCGTCCTGGTGGCCCTGGTCCGGCCCCGACGACGTGCTGCTGACCAGGGCCCAGCGGCAGCGGTGGCGCGACGAGGGCTGGTGGTGGCCCACGGTCATCGCCGTCCTCGGCATCGTGGTGCTGCTCGCCCTGGCCTGGCTGGTCGCCCAGTTCCGGCGCGGCCGGCTCGCCGAGGTGCTGGTCGACACCGGCGACGGTGAGGATGCGGTGGTCCGCGGTTCCGCCCTGGAGCACGTCGTGGCGGCCGACGTGGCCACGCTGGAGGGCGTCGCCAAGCCCCGCGTCTCGCTGCGCGGCAAGCGCACCGCGCCGACCGCGCGCGTGCTGCTGCTCCTGGAGCCGTACGCCGCACCCCGCGACGCCCTGACGGCCCTCACCGACGAGGCGCTGCGTCACGCCCGCACCTCGACGGGCCTGCCCTCCATCCCCACCGAGGCCCGCCTCCGCGCCGTGAAGCACCACGCCCGCCGCGTCACCTGACACGACGGGCGAGAGCGCGCCCGAGGCGGCCGGAAGCGTTCGAGGCGGTCAGAAGCCGTGCCGGAGGCCGCCGTCCACCGGGACCATCACGCCCGTCAGGAACGAGGCCGCCGGGGAGAGGAAGAAGGCCGCGGTGCGGCCGAACTCCTCCGGGCGGCCGTAGCGCCGCAGCGGGATCTGGGCCTCGTGCGAGGCCCGGGTCGCGTCGGCGTCGCCGGACAGCGCGTCCAGCTCACGGACGCGGTCGGTGTCGACGCGGCCCGGCAGCAGGCCGAAGACGCGGATGCCGCTCGGGCCCAGGTCGCGGGCGAGCGAGTTGGCGAAGCCCGCCAGGCCCGGGCGGAGGCCGTTGGAGATCGTCAGGCCGGCGATCGGCTCGTACACCGAACCGGACAGCACGAAGCCGATCACGCCGCCCTCCTCCAGCGCCCCGGCCGCCGTCCGCGCCATCCGCACCGCGCCCAGGTACACCGTCTCGAACGCGGCCTGCCACTGCTCGTCGGTGTTGTCGACGCCGAAGCCCGGAGCCGGGCCGCCGACGCTGACCAGAATGCCGTCGAAGCGCCCGAACCGGGCTTTCGCCTCGGCGATCACCCGCTCCGCCGCGCCCGGGTCGGCGTTGTCCGCGGCGACGCCCAGCGCGTCCGGCCCCAGCTCCTCCGCCGCCTTCGCGACCGTCACCTCGTCCCGCCCGGTCACCACGACCTTCGCGCCGTCCGCGAGCAGCGCCTCCGCGGAGGCGCGGCCGAGCCCCTTGGTCGCGCCGGTCACCACGTACACACGGTCCTTCAGTCCAAGATCCATGGGCCTATCCTGCCGCCTCGGTGTCCACCCCGACCACCTCTCCGTCGTCCAGGGCCAGCGCCGTGCCCACCAGCCCGATGTGGCTGAACGCCTGCGGGAAGTTGCCCAGCTGGCGGCCGGCGATCGGCTCGTACTCCTCCGCGAGCAGCCCCACGTCGTTGCGGAGCGCCAGCAGCCGCTCGAACACCTCCCGCGCCTCGTCCTTCCGGCCCATCAGCAGCAGCGCGTCCGCCAGCCAGAACGTGCAGGCGAGGAACGCCCCCTCCCGCCCCGGCAGCCCGTCGATCTCCTGCGCCGGGGTGTAGCGGCGGACGAAGCCGCCGTGCCCGAGCTCCCGGCGCACGGCCTCCACCGTGCCGACCACCCGCGGGTCGTCCGGCGGCAGGAAGCCGACCCGGGGGATCAGCAGCGTCGCGGCGTCCAGCTCCGCCGAGCCGTAGGACTGGGTGAACGTGTTCCGTTCCGGGTCGTACGCCCGGGCGCACACCTCCGCGTGCACCTCGTCCCGCATCGCCCGCCAGCGCGCCGGGTCCCCGTCCAGCGAGGGATCGGCCTCCAGGGTGCGCACCGCGCGGTCGGCGGCGACCCAGGCCATCACCTTCGAGTGGGTGAAGTGCCGGCGCGGCCCGCGCACCTCCCACAGCCCCTCGTCCGGCTCCCGCCACGTCGACTCCAGGAAGCCCAGCAGGCTCTTCTGCAGGTTCCAGGCGTGCGGCTCCGCCGGGATGCCCGCCTCCCGCGCCCGGAACAGCGAGTCGATCACCTCGCCGTACACGTCCAACTGCGTCTGCTCCACCGCCGCGTTGCCGATCCGGACCGGGACGGACTGCCCGTGGCCGCGCAGCCAGGGCAGGGTGGACTCGGGCAGCCGCCGCTCGCCGGCCGGGCCGTACATGATCTGCAGATCGGCCGGGTCGCCGGCGACCGCCCGCAGCAGCCAGTCCCGCCAGGCCGCGGCCTCGTCGACGTACCCCGCCGACAGCAGCGCGCCGAGCGTGAGCGTGGAGTCGCGCAGCCAGCAGTAGCGGTAGTCCCAGTTCCGTACGCCGCCGAGTTCCTCCGGCAGGGACGTCGTCGGCGCGGCGACGATGCCGCCGGTCGGCGCGTACGTGAGGGCCTTCAGCGTGATCAGGGAGCGCAGCACGGCCTCGCGGTACGGCCCTCGGTACGTGCACCGGGCCGACCAGTCCCGCCAGTCCCGCAGCGACTGTTCCAGGGCCATGAACGGGTCGACCAGCGTCGGGCGCGGGTGGTGCGAGGGGTGCCAGGTCAGGACGAACGCCACCCGGTCGCCCTCGCCGACGTCGAACGAGCAGCGGGTGCTGTACTCCTGGCCCCAGGTCTTCACCTGCGGCTCGCTGCGCAGCCAGACCGAGTCCGGGCCGGCGATCGCCACCCGGTGGCCGTCCGCCCGGCGCACCCACGGCACGATCGACCCGTAGTCGAAGCGCAGCCGGAGCACGGCGCTCATCTCGACGGTGCCGCTCACGCCCTCGATGATCCGCACGACGTCCGGGGCCCTGTCGCGCTGCGGCATGAAGTCGACGACCTTGACCGTGCCGGTGCGGGTCTCCCAGTACGTCTCCAGGACCAGCGACTCGCCCGCGTAGCCGCGCCGCGTGCACACCGTGGCGCCGGCGGGGGCGATGCGCCAGTGGCCGTTGTTCTCGTCGCCGAGCAGCGCAGCGAAACACGCCCCGGAGTCGAACCGCGGCAGGCAGAGCCAGTCGATCGACCCGTCGCGGCCGACCAGGGCCGCGGTCTGCAGGTCCCCGATGAGGGCGTAGTCCTCGATGCGTTGCGTCACGCCAAGGCGTGTTCCCGATCGGGCCGACGGCCAATCAGGCCGCGACGAGGCTCACACGCCGGCCGCGGCTCAGACGGCCGCGGCGGCCGGCTCCGGGGCCTCCGGACCCTCGGCGGCCTTGCGCCGGGCCTCTTCCTGGTCGCGTCGCTCGCGGCGGACCAGGATCACCCAGCCGACCGGCACGCCGGCCGCGAAGAGCCACCACTGGACGGCGTACGCCATGTGCGCGCCGATGGAGTCGTGGTCGGGCTCCGGGATCTGCTCGGGGGACTCGGTGACCGGGTCGGTCTGCTCGATGTAGCCGCCGAGCACCTTCGCGCCGGTCAGTTCGGCCTGCTGGGCGCTGTTGATCAGCATGACCTGACGGTCCGGCAGTCCGCGCAGGTCCTTGATGCCGCTGGCGCCGGTGGTCTCGTCGGCCTTCAGCCGGCCGGCGATCGTCACCTCGCCCTTCGGGGCGGGCGGCACCTCGGGGTACGCCTTCTGGTCCGGGGCGGCGGGCACCCAGCCGCGGTTGACCAGTACGGTCCGGCCGTCCTGGAGGACCAGAGGGGTCAGCACGAGCATGCCGACCTTGTCGTCGGCGTTGGTGCGGCGGCGCACCACGACCTCGTGGGCGGTGTCGAAGGTGCCGGTGGCGGTGACCTTCTGCCAGTAGTCGGCGCGCGGGACGGTGTGACCGGGCGAGGTCAGCGTCTCGACGGGGACGGCCTTCGCCTTCAGGTTGTCCGCGATCAGGGCGTTCTGGGCGACCCGGCGCTCGTGCCGGTGGAACTGCCAGAAGCCCAGCTTGATCATCACCGGGATGAGCACGAGAGCGACGAGGGTGAGGATCACCCACTGCCGGGACAACAGGAAGCGGTACACCCCATGACCGTACAACTTGGGCCATGGGGTGCTCGCAGGGGGGTTCCGCCCCGGTGCGGGGCGGAACGGGCTCAGACCTTGTCGACGATGCCCACCTTTCCTTCCGCGCGGGCGCAGTGGCCGCCGCAGTACCAGTTGCCCTCGAACTCGACGCCCTGGCCGATGATCTGGACCCGGCAGTGCTCGCAGATGGGCGCCATGCGGTGGATGGCGCAGGCGAAGCAGTCGAAGACGTGCACCGCGCCCTGCGCGTGCACCTCGAAGGACATGCCGTAATCGTTTCCGCAGACCTCACAACGTGCCATGCGCCACAGGGTGGGCCGCCGCGCGGCCGAACGGGCGGCGGCACGCCCGGCGCGTCACCCGTCTGCCGGGGCCACGTCCCTCAGCAGGTGTGTGTACGCGGCCTCGTCGACGATCGGCGTGCCGTACGACTTGGCCTTGACGGTCTTCGAGGTGGCCGAGTCCGGGTCGTTGGTGACCAGCAGGCTGGTGAGCCGGGACACACTGCTCGCGACGTGCAGTCCCGCCTCGACCGTGCGGTCCTCCAGCAGCTCGCGGTCGATGGAGGTGTCGCCCGAGAACGCCACCCGCATGCCCTGCTTGAGTGGTTTGTCTGCTTCGTAACGCCCGGGGTTGGGATGCGGGCACGGCGGCCGCTTCTTCGTCGGGCGCCAGCTGTTCCCGTACGAGGACTGCCGGCCGATCCGCGCCGTCCCGGCCCCGGTCGCGGGCGAGGACACCCACTCCGTCAGCGGCCGGCACTCGAGCAGCGGCAGCCGTACGCCCCGCTCCGCCGCCGCGTGCAGGCTCGGCCGGAACGCCTCGGCGAGCACCCGCGCGTCGTCCAGCGCGTTGTGCGCGCGCTGCTGCACGACGCCGAAGTGGGCCGCCAGGGACTCCAGCTTGAGGTTGGGCAGCGGCAGCGCCAGCTCCTTGGCGAGCGCGATGGTGCACAACCGCTGCCGCACCGGCGCCGTCCGCTCGGCGCGCGCGTACTCGCGGGCGATCATGCCCCAGTCGAAGATCGCGTTGTGCGCCACCAGCACCCGGCCGTCCAGCCGCTCGGAGAACTCCGCCGCCACGTCCGGGAAGAGCGGCGCGTCCGCCAGCATGTCGGTGGTCAGCCCGTGGATCCAGACCGGGCCGGGATCCCGCTCCGGGTTGACGAGGGTGTACCAGTGGTCCTCGACGTTGCCGTGGGCGTCCAGCCGGTAGACGGCAGCCGACACTATCCGGTCGTCGCGGGCGAGTCCGGTGGTCTCCACGTCGACGACCGCGTACCCCTGCGGGTATGCGGCCGGCCACGCTGCTGCGGTCGTACGGTCGTCGAGCATGGTCATTGAGAATACGGCCCCGCGCGGACACCCCGGTCCCCGGCGTCCAGCAAACCGGACACCAGGGCGCGAACCGAGCGGGTGAACAGGCGGTCGGTGTCGACCGGGCGGGCCAGCGCGCGGGCCAGCGCCGGGTCCTCCCCGGCGGCCTCGCCCGCCCACAGGTCCTGTTCGGCGGGGGACTGGGCGGGCGCCCGCTCGCGGTTGCGCTCCACCAGGACCTGGCCGACGACGTGGAACTGCACCGCCCGCACCACCTCGGCCGCCCGCGCCCCGCGCAGCCCCGCCGCGTGCACCTCGCGGACCAGTACCCGCTGCGCGGGCAGGAACATCCGTTCCGTCAGGCCCCGTTCGTGAACCATCGCCACCAGGTGCGGACGCGCCCGCAGTTCGCGGCGGAGCGCCCGGGCGACCGACGCGATCCGGTCGGCCGGGGTCGCGCCCCGCGGGCGGATCGCGCCGAGGTCGGCGACCGTGCGCTCGACGAGCGCGTCGAGCAGCGACTCCCGGTTGCCGACGTGCCAGTAGATCGAGGTCACCGCCGTGCCGAGCTCGGCGGCGAGCTTGCGCATCGTCAGGGCGCCCGGGCCGTGCTGCCGCACCAGCACCGCCGCCGCGTCGAGGACCTGCTCCCGGGTCAGTGCGCTGCGTGCCATCCGGCCACCCCCCACTCCGTTCCGCGCACGGGTCTTTACCCTTCATCCGCGCCGGTGTAACTGTGTTACAGAAACGAACCCCCGCCGCAGCACCGAAGGGTGGTACGTCATGACCCGAGTACGGTACGGCGCGCGCACCGAGCGGGAACTCGCCGCCGCGCGCGAAGCGAACGCCAAGCTCCCCGACATCTGGTCCACCGGCGTCGTCGCCGTCTGGGAGACCGACCCGGACGTCGTCGCGGCCGTGCTGCCGCCGCCGCTGAAACCCACCGAACGCCCCCTGGTCCGGGTGAACATCAGCAAGGTCGACCTGCCCGGCTACCCGCTCGGCGCCGGCTCGGTCGCCGTCGCCGCCGCCCACGGCGACGAGAACGGCTGGTACCCGCTGGTCATGCCGATGACCCATGAGCGGGCCCTGACCGGCGGCCGCGAGGTCTTCGGGGAGCCGAAGAAGCTCGGCGAGGTCACCGTCGAACGCGACGGGCTCGTGGTCCGCGCCGCGCTCGCCCGGCACGGCATCGCCTTCGTCGAGGTGCGCGGCGCGGTCTCCGGCGCGCTGCCGCTGCCCGAGCCCGCCGACAAGACCGACTTCTACTTCAAGTTCCTTCCCGCGGTGGACGGTTCGGGTCTCGACGGGGACCCCGTCCTGGTCCACTGCGTCCGCCACGAACGGGTGCGCCGGCTGGAGGCGGTCACCGGCGACGTGGTGCTGCGCGAGTCGATGTACGACCCGGTCGCCGACCTGCCGGTCCGCCGGCTCGTCGAGATCACCGTCGGCGAGAAGACCACCGACCAGAAGGGCAGGGTCGTCGAACGGGTCCCCGCGGAGACCCTGCTGCCGTACGTCCACCAGCGCTACGACGACCCCCGGCAGGTCCTCGACGGGCCGCCCGAGGGGAGCGTCTGATGCGGCTCGAACCCGGCCAGGTCGCCGTCGTCACCGGCGCGGCGAGCGGCATCGGCCTCGCCATGGCCCGCCGGTTCGCCGCGGAAGGGCTCGCGGTCGTGCTCGCCGACGTCGAGGAGGCGGCGCTCGCCGAGGCGGCGGACGAGCTGATGGAGGGCGGCGCACACGTCCTCGCCCGGACGGTCGACGTGAGCGACGCCGATTCCGTACGGTCCCTCGCGGACGCCGCGTACGACGCCTTCGGCGCGGTGCACGTGCTCTGCAACAACGCGGGCGTCGGCTCCGGGGCCGAGGGCCGAATGTGGGAGCACGAGCCCAACGACTGGAAATGGGCCTTCTCCGTCAACGTCTGGGGCGTCTTCCACGGCGTCCAGGCGTTCGTGCCGCGGATGATCGAGGGCGGCGGCCCCGGCCACGTCGTCAACACCTCCTCCGGCGACGGCGGCATCGCGCCGCTGCCCACCGCCTCCGTCTACGCCGTCACCAAGGCGGCGGTGGTCACCATGACCGAGTCCCTGTACGCCCATCTGAAGGCCGAGGGCGCGGCGGTCGGCGCGTCCGTGCTGTTCCCCGGCCCGCACATGCTGCGCACCGGCCTGTGGGAGTCGCACCGCAACCGGCCCGAGCGGTACGCCAAGCAGCGCCCGCGCCGCACCCCGTACCGCACCCTCGACCAGTACGAGGCCGCGATGAAGGAGGCCGGTCACGAGGTGCGGTTCACCCCGGTCGAGGAGGTCGCCGGCCATGTCGTCGACGGCATCCGCGCCGACCGGTTCTGGATCCTGCCGGAGAGCGAGCACAGCGACCGGCAGATCCGCGCCCGCGCGCAGTCGATGCTCGACCGCGCGAACCCGTCGTACCTGGAGAACTTCATCCTCGACTGACCGTGCCGGCTCGTACCGCCCTCGGACGGACGACATCTGCCGGGGGTCCGGGGGTTGTCCCCCGGGAAAACACAGAATTCCGGACTGAGGGGGACCGTCATGGCCCACGACGACCCGTACCTGATCATCTCCTCCGACTGCCACGCCGGACTGCCCACCGAGCGGTACCGGCCCTATCTGGACCGCCGCTTCCACCGTGCCTTCGACGAGTTCCTCGCCGGCCGGGACGCCCGCCGCGAGGCGATGACCCGGCTCGGGGTGCGCAACGAGGCGTTCGCCGAGAAGTGGTTCAGCGACAACGAGGAAGGGCTGCGCGGTGGTTGGGACGCCGCGCAGCGGCTCAAGGAGCTCGACGGCGACGGTGTCGCGGCCGAAGTCGCCTTCCCCGACGCGGACGCCGTCGACAGCCAGACCGCCGCGCCCTTCGGCGTCGGCCTCGGGCTCTCCGGCGACCAGGACCCGGAGCTGGGCATGGCGGGCGCGCAGGCGCACAACCGCTGGCTCGCCGAGTTCGTCGGCCAGAACCCCGAACGGCACTGCGGGGTCGCCCTGCTACCCGTCACCGCGGACACCGACAAGGTCGTCGCCGAGATCCACCGGGCCAAGGAGTCCGGGCTCGGCGCGCTGATGATCCCGTCCATGTGGGTGGACAAGGAGCCGTACCACGACCGCCGTTACGACCCGGTGTGGGCGGCCGCCGCCGAGACCGGCATGCCGCTGGTCACCCACTCCGGCGCGGCGCCGCGCGAGGAGTACGGCGACCACCTC
Organism: Streptomyces solicamelliae; assembly: GCF_045348655.1. Lineage (NCBI taxonomy): Bacteria > Bacillati > Actinomycetota > Actinomycetes > Kitasatosporales > Streptomycetaceae > Streptomyces > Streptomyces solicamelliae. Next base: position 1,468,980 of record NZ_CP160404.1, on the reverse strand, counting down.
GGCATCTACGTCTCCGAGGTGACCTGGTGGCCGGCCCGGCCGCTGTGGTTCCTGCTCTGGTCCGGGGTCTTCGAACGGCACCCGGGGCTGCGGTTCGGCGTCGCCGAGTCGGGCTGCTGGTGGCTGCCGAACCTGCTGTGGTTCATGGACCGGCTGTACCTCGGCGCGCACGGCGGCAAGAAGCTGTCCCCGTTCAGTGCGCTGAAGCGGCCGCCGAGCGAGTACCTCGACCGGCAGGTGTTCGTCTGCGCCACCAACACCAAGCGGCGCGAGCTGGCGCAGCGGTACGAGATCGGCGTGGACAACATCCTGTGGGGCAGCGACTTCCCGCACCCCGAGGGCACCTGGCCGCGCACCCGCGGCTGGCTGCGCGACACCTTCCACGACATCCCGGTGGCGGAGACCCGGCGGATGCTGGGCCTGGCCGCGGCGGAGGTCTTCGGCTTCGACGTCGAGAAGCTGGCCCCGATCGCCCGCCGTATCGGCCCCACCCCGGCCGAGCTGGGCCAGCCGGAGGACCAGGCGGCGGTGGAGGCGTCCTGGGCGCGCTCGCGCGAGACGGGCCGGCACTGGCTGACGGGCGGCGACTTCCCGGTCCTGGGGACGGTGTCATGACCGACCGCTACACGGTGATCTCGGCGGACTGCCACGCGGGCGCCGACCTGCTCGACTACAAGCCGTACCTGGAGAAGCGGTTCCACGACGACTTCGACGCCTGGGCGGCCACGTACGTCAACCCGTACGAGGACCTGCTCGCCGACACCGCGGACCGCAACTGGAACTCGGGGCGCAGGCTGCGGGAGCTGGAGGCGGACGGCATCGTCGCCGAGGTCGTCTTCCCCAACACCATCCCGCCGTTCTTCCCCTCGGCCTCGCTGATGGCGCCCGCGCCGAGCCGCGCGGAGTACGAGCAGCGCTGGGCCGGACTGCGGGCGCACAACCGCTGGCTGGCCGACTTCTGCGCGGACGCGCCGGGGCGGCGGGCGGGCGTCGCGCAGATCCTGCTGAACGACGTGGACGAGGCGGTACGGGAGATCCGCCGCACCAAGGAGGCGGGCCTGACCGGCGGTGTCCTGCTGCCGGGCGCGCCGCCCGGCAGCGGGATCCCGGAGCTGTACGCGGCCGTGTACGACCCGATCTGGGCCGTCTGCGCGGAGCTGGACGTGCCGGTCAACCACCACGGCGGCTCGGCGTCGCCGCCGCTCGGCGACGAGCCGGCGGCGCGCGCGGTGTTCATGGTGGAGACGACGTGGTTCTCGCACCGGGCGCTGTGGCACCTGATCTTCGGCGGCGCGTTCCGCCGCCACCCGACCCTGAAGCTCGTGCTGACGGAGCAGGGTTCGGGCTGGATCCCGGGCGTCCTGGAGATGCTGGACTACTACCACGGCCGGCTGGTGGCGGCCTCGGCGAAGGCGGCGACGGCGGAGTCGAAGTTCGGCGCGGGTCTCGCGGCGCACATGGGCCGCGGGCCGAGCGAGGTGTGGCGGGACAACTGCTACGTGGGCGCGAGCTTCATGCGCCCGCACGAGGTGCCGTTGCGCGGGCGGATCGGCCTGGACAAGATCATGTGGGGTGCCGACTACCCGCACGACGAGGGCACCACGCCGTACTCACGGGAGGGCCTGCGGATCGCCTACGCGGGCCTGCCGCGGGAGGAGGTCGCGGCGATGGCGGGCGGCAACGCGGCCCGCGTGTACGGCTTCGACCTCGCGTACCTGGACACCCTGGCCGCGGTGCACGGCCCGACGGTCGCGGAGATCGCCGAACCGCTCGAGGAGGTCCCGGACGGGGCGACCAGCCCGGCGTTCGCCCCGGGCGGGTCGGTCCGCGTGTGGTGACGCGCCGGGTGAGACCCTCCCGGGGTGACTGAAGCGCCAGCGCACGACGAGGACCACGGCGGCGGGCTCGGCACCCGGCTGAACTGGCTCCGGGCCGCCGTCCTCGGCGCGAACGACGGAGTCGTCTCCACCGCGGGCCTCGTCGTGGGCGTCGCCGGCGCGACCGAGTCCCAGTCGGCGCTGCTCACGGCAGGCCTGGCCGGACTGCTCGCCGGCTCGATGTCGATGGCGGCGGGGGAGTACGTCTCCGTCTCCACCCAGCGCGACTCCGAACTGGCCGCGCTCGCCCAGGAACGCCGCGAACTGCGCGAACGTCCGGAGGCCGAACTCGACGAACTCACCGAGCTCCTCGCCCGCCGCGGCCTCAGCCAGGCCATCGCCCGCGAGGCCGCCGTCCAGCTCACCGAACGCGACGCCCTGCGCGCCCATGCCCGCGTGGAGCTCGGCATCAACCCGGACGAACTCACCAACCCCTGGCACGCCGCGGCCGCGAGCTTCCTGGCGTTCACGGTGGGCGCGCTGCTTCCGTTGCTGGCGATCGTCCTCCCACCCGCGGACGAACGCCTCTGGATCACCGTCCTGTCGGTCCTGGCCGCGCTCGCCCTCACCGGCTGGTGGAGCGCCCGCCTCGGCGCCGCCCCACCGGCCCGAGCCGTCCTCCGCAACACCGCCGGCGGCGCCCTGGCGATGGGCGTGACGTACGCGGCGGGGTCGTTGCTGGGGGCGGCGGGGGTCTAGCGGCGGGGGTCTGGAGGTCACGGCGTTGTCGGAAGCCGCCAAAAGTTGCTGACATCGAGTCTTACTTACTTGTGCGTAACGACGTCTAGCCGTGCCGCGGTGGCGCCTCTACCGTCGGCGCATGCCGAACCTGCCCGATGTCGTCCTGTGGTCGATACCCGCCTTCGTCCTGCTCACCGTCGTCGAGATGGTCGGCTACCGGCTCCATCCCGACGAGGACAAGGCCGGCTACGAGGCCAAGGACGCCACCACCAGCATCGGCATGGGGCTCGGGAGTCTGTTCTTCGACGCGCTGTGGAAGATCCCCGTCGTCGCGATCTACAGCGCCGTCCACGCGCTCACCCCGCTGCGGGTCCCGGTGCTCTGGTGGACGCTCCCGCTGATGCTGCTCGCGCAGGACTTCTGCTACTACTGGCAGCACCGGGGGCACCACGTGGTGCGGATCCTGTGGGCCAGTCACGTCGTGCATCACAGCAGCCGGAAGTTCAACCTCAGCACCGCCCTCCGGCAGCCCTGGACCGGGTTCACCTCCTGGCCGTTCTATCTGCCGATGATCGCGCTCGGCGTGCACCCGGCGGCCGTCGCCTTCTGCTCCTCGGTGAACCTCGTGTACCAGTTCTGGATCCACACCGAGCGGATCGACCGGCTGCCGCGGCCGGTCGAGTACCTGTTCAACACGCCCTCGCATCACCGTGTGCATCACGCCTCGCAGGGCGGCTATCTCGACCGGAACTTCGGCGGGGTGCTCATCGTCTGGGACCGGGTCTTCGGGACCTGGACGGGGGAGACGGCCAAGCCCGTCTTCGGCCTCACGAAGAACATCTCCACGTACAACCCGCTGCGCGTCGCCACCCACGAGTACGCCTCCATCGCCCGCGACCTGCGGGCGGCGAGCAGTTGGCGCGAGCGGGGCGGGCGCGTGTTCCGGGGGCCCGGGTGGCAGCCGGGGACGGAGGCGGGCTCGTGAGGAGGGCCGTGGCCTCCCGGGTCCTGCTCGGCGCGTTCCTGAGCGCCGCCGCCGTCGACCTCGGCTCGCTGCTCGTCGGGGCCGAGGCCGGCCACCTCGTCGCCAAGCCCCTCCTGATGCCCCTGCTCGCCGCCTACGCCCTGGCCCGCGGTGGGCCCGCGACGCTCGTCGCCGCCTTGCTGTTCGGGTGGGGCGGGGACGTCCTGCTGCTCGGTGACGCCGACTGGGCGTTCCTCGTCGGGATGGGCTGTTTCGCCGCCGGACATGCCTGCTATCTGCTGCTGTTCGGGCGGCGCCGTACGTCCCTGCCGCTCGGCGTCGTGTACGCCGCCGTGCTCGCCGTCACCGTCGTCGCCCTGTGGCCTGGTCTCCCCGCCGACCTGCGCGTACCCGTCGCCGCCTACTCCCTGCTGCTGACCGCCATGGCCTACCGGTCGAGCTCCATGGGTGTCCTCGCCGGGGCCGGCGGCGCGCTCTTCCTGCTGTCCGACACCCTCATCGCCACCGGCATCGCCGACTGGCCGCAGCCGCCCGTCCCGGACTTCTGGGTCATGGCGACCTACCTCGCGGCCCAGTTCCTGCTGACCGAGGGAATCCTGAGGGCGGGGTACGGTGATGGTCGTACGGATTCACGTACGACCATCTGAGTGCCCGTACAGCAAGGAACGTCCGTCATGCGCGCCACGACCATCCACGCCCCGTTCGACATGCGCGTAGAGGACGTGCCCGACCCGGTGATCAAGGAGTCCACGGACGTCGTCCTGCGGGTGCTGCGGGCCTGCATCTGCGGCAGTGACCTGTGGGCGTACCGCGGCGAGTCCGCGCGGCAGCCGGGGCAGCGCATCGGCCACGAGTTCCTCGGGATCGTCGAGGCGGCCGGGGCGGACGTGACCGGCTTCGCGGCCGGTGACCTCGTGGTCGCGCCCTTCGTCTGGTCGGACGGGACGTGCGACTACTGCTCCGAAGGGCTGCAGACCTCCTGCCCCCGCGGCGGCTTCTGGGGCTCGGTCGGCTCCGACGGCGGCCAGGGCGAGGCCGTACGGGTTCCCCACGCCGACGGCACCCTCGTGAAGCTGCCCGCCGACGCCGCCTCCGACGACCGGCTGCTCACCGCGCTGCTCGCGCTCTCCGACGTCCTCGGCACCGGCCACCACGCCGCCCTCGGGGCCGGTGTCCGCAAGGGGTCCACCGTCGCCGTGGTCGGGGACGGCGCCGTCGGCCTGTGCGGTGTGCTGGCGGCCAGGCGGCTCGGTGCCGAGCGGATCATCGCGCTCGGCCGGCACACCGCCCGTACCGACATCGCCCGCGTCTTCGGCGCCACCGACGTGGTCGCCGAGCGCGGCGAGGCGGCCGAGGCGGCCGTCCGCGAGCTCACCGGCGGCCAGGGCGCGCACGCCGTCATCGAGGCCGTCGGCACCGAGCAGTCCATGCGCACCGCCGTGAACATCACCCGCGACGGCGGCGCGATCGGCTACGTCGGCGTTCCGCACGGCAGCGGCACGGGCCTGGACCTGTCGGTCATGTTCGACCGCAACATCGCCCTGCGCGGCGGCGTCGCGCCCGTCCGCGCGTACATCCCCGAGCTGCTGCCCGACGTCCTCAGCGGCGCGGTCGACCCGTCGCCGGTCTTCGACCTGACCGTCGGCCTCGAAGGAGTCCCGGACGGCTACCGGGCCATGGACGAGCGCACCGCCCTGAAGGTCCTCGTCAAGCCGTGAGCCACGCGGGGGCGTCCTGCCCCTGCAGGCCCGGCGGGCGCGACCAGCCCGTAGGGCCGCCCTCGTACGACACCGGCGACCGCGCGTGGCGCAGCCGTCCCAGCGGGCCCTCCGTCTCCGTGACGTACCGCTCCGGGTCGTACCGGGGGAGCGCGTGCGTCAGCCAGTGGCCCGTCTGCGCGAGCGCCAGGCGGACCAGCCGGGTGCCGCCGTCGCGGTCCTGCTCGGTCAGCGAGCGCAGGACGGCCGCGGCCAGGAGGTAGCCGCTGCCGTGGTCCAGAGCCTGCGCCGGAAGGACCCCCGGCTCCGCCGCCGAGCCCTCGGTCACCGCGATCCCCGTCGCCGCCTGGACGAGGCTGTCGAAGCCGCGCCGCGCGCGCCACGGCCCGTAGTCGCCCCAGGCGGACAGCCGGGCGACGACCTGGCCGGGGCGGTGCGGGCCGAAGCGGTCCAGGGCGCCCGGACGATATCCGGTGACCAACACGTCCGCCGCGTCCAGGAGTTCGTCGAAGGTCCGGCGGTCCGACGGGCGGTCCAGATCGAGGGCGGCGGTGCGCTTGCCCACGTCCGTCTCGGCGTGCTGGTCGGGCAGCTCGGGGTTCCCCGGCGGGTCGATCCGCAGCACGTCCGCGCCGAGGAGCGCCAGCGTCCGGGTGGCGACCGGGCCCGCGATCACCCGCGTCAGGTCCAGCACGCGCAGCGGCCCGCCCGACCGCCGGCGCGGCGGCGTGTCGTCCAGCCGCTCCCGGGTCAGCAGCGGGCGGGCCGCCACCTCCCGGCCCTGCTCGTGCGCCGCCCACTCCGACGGGGTGCGCAGCGCGACGGCGAGGCCCCCGGCCGCGTACACCGCCGACTCGACGTCGACGGCCTTCCGTTCCGCGATCGCCGCGGCCACCCCGTCGGCGTCCACACCGAGCGCGTCGAGCAACGCCCTCCGGTGGTGCGGGTAGTTGGCGTGCGTACGGACCCAGCCGTCCGCCGCCCGCCAGAACCGGGACAGCGGCGCGAAGGTCACCGGCGCCCGCCCGTCGATGCGCAGATGACGCTCGCTCACGAAGGCCGTGGCCACCGCCCCGTCGTCCACCCGCACCGGCCCCGGCAGCCCCTGCCGCTCCACCGCCGCCAGCCCGGCGACGGCCACCGTGGCCCGCGCCAGGTCCATCACCGGCAGCCGGGCGGCCAGCAGCCCGGACGGGCCGGTGTACGTCACGCGGTCGGGCAGGGCGGGATCACCGCCGAGCTCCGCCCACAACAACTCCGTACCCCTGCGCACCGCGTCGCCCGAGACCTCGTCCATGACCGCATCATGGCACCCGGTGCCAGTCGGGACACGCGCAAGGGCCCCGGCGCGGCACACCGCACCAGGGCCCTCGCAGCGATCGTCAGGTGCTACTTGCGCACGGCGTCCAGCGCGTCGACGACGCCCTCGCCGTAGAAGCCGTTGCGGCCGCTGCCGCCCTCGCAGACCGCGTCCACGGTGCCGTCGCCGTTGATGTCGTACGGGTTCGTGCAGGCGTGGTTGTCGGCCTGGCCGTACAGCAGGTCCTTGAGCTCCGCAGGCGACGCGTCCAGGTGCCGCGACTTGATCAGCGCGAGCACACCGGCGGCGTGCGGGGCGGCCATGGACGTGCCGGCCTTGTAGTTGTAGCCGCCGTTGACCGTGGTCGACAGGATGCGGCCGTTGACCGCCGGGGCGTCCGGGGTCTGGTACTCGGTGCGGTCGCCGCCCGGCGCCGCGATGTCGACGACACCCTTGCCGTAGTTCGAGTACGAGGCCTTCAGGCCCTTCGCACCGGTCGCGGAGACCGTGACGACGCCCGGCAGCATGGCCGGGTAGTCGAGGCACTCGCGCGGGTCGACCACGCGGGTGACCGGCGTGGTGTCGTTCGGGCTGCTGTCGTCGGTGAGCTCGTCCGCCGCCAGGTCCATCGCCGAGTTGCCGGCCGCGGCCACGTTGACCGTGCCCTTGCGCTCCGCGTAGCGGGTCGCGCGGGTGACCGCCTCGAGGAGGGCCTTCTGGTCCTCGTCGTTCTTGCAGGCGAACAGCCACGGGTCGGTGTAGTAGCTGTTGTTGGTGATGTCCACGCCGTTCTCGGCCGCCCACATGAAGCCGCAGACCACGGCCTCGGTGTAGAAGTAGCCCTCCGAGGTGGACACCTTGATGCCGGAGACCTTCACGCCCGGCGCGACGCCGGTGACGCCGACGCCGTTCTTGGCCGCGGCGATGGTGCCGGCCACGTGCGTGCCGTGGTCGCTCTCGCCCGGCTGCGGACGCCAGGAGCCCGGCGTGGTGTCCGGCTTGCCGGTCACGCAGTTGACCGAGGCGGCGGAGTCGAAGTTCGGCGCGAGGTCCGGGTGCGTGTCGTCGACACCGGTGTCGATGACGCCGACGGTGACCTTGCTGCTGCCGAGGGTCCGCTCGTGGGCCTTGTCCGCCTTGATGGCCGGCAGGTCCCACTGCAGCGGCTGGAGCGGGTCCTGGCCGTCGGTGGCCTGCGCGGCCGAGGCCAGCGCCTCCGACGCGGACAGGGCCTGACCGCTGTCGCCGACCGACGTGTCGCGCTGCACGGAGAGCGGCGCGTGGCGCGTCGCACCGGCGGAGACCACTCCGCGGACCGTGCGGATCGTCTTCGCGAACTCGGGGTTCTGCGAGTGGACGACGATGACGCCGATCCGGTCGTACGACGTGACGATCGTGCCGCCGGCCGCGGATATCGCGCGCTTGACCGCGGCGGGGGTGTGGCGACCGCCGTCGATGTTCACCACGTACGACAGCTTCGGGCCGTCGTACGTGGCGGCGGCCGCCGGGGCCTCGTTCAGCGGCGCGGCGTTCGCGCCGGTGGGCAGGAAGCCCAGCGAGGCCGTGAGCGCCAGACCGGCGGGCAGGGCGAGTATGCGCCCGCGTCTGGTTCCCAGATGAGCCATGGGTTCTCCACATCATCCGTATGTACTGTCCGCACACCCGTTGTGCATGGACAGGTGCATGACGAGTGAAGCTATCGCTGATCTTCCCGGTGCATCAATGCGTCGGGTCGCCGGATGACGAAAAAAGATCCGCGTGAACCGCTTCGCCGCCCGCTCCGTGCCGTTGTGCAGGGGAGGAGCTCTGCGAGGACTCCGTTCCCCCCCACCCCCCAGTGAGGTCCCTTTGTCCATGCCCACCGCAGCGTCGCGAGGAGAATCCGTGGCTACCGAGGCAACACCGCCGCCCCCCGGCGGTACGGCCACCACCACCGTCCCGCCCACGACGGAGCGCTTCGTCGAGGTGCAGCAGAGCGCGGAGTTCGGCGAGCTGCGCCGTGCGCACCGCTCGTTCGCCTTCCCCCTGACGATCGGCTTCATCGCCTGGTACCTGCTCTACGTGCTGCTCTCCAACTACGCGGGCGGCTTCATGGGCACCAAGGTCGTCGGCAACATCAACGTCGCCCTCGTCCTCGGCCTCGGCCAGTTCCTGACCACCTTCCTCATCGCCTGGTTCTACTCGCGGCACGCGGCCGAGAAGCTCGACCCCAAGGCGGAGGCCATCAAGTCCCGTATGGAGGGCGACGCATGAGCAGCACCATCGAGGCCGGCACGGCCGTCGCCGTCCTGGCCGCCGGCGGCGCCTCCGAGCACCGGCCGCTGATCATCACCCTCTTCGGGGCGTTCGTCGTCGCCACCCTGTTCATCACCGTCTGGGCCGGCCGGCAGACCCGCAGCGCCGCCGACTTCTACGCCGGCGGCCGCCAGTTCACCGGCTTCCAGAACGGCCTGGCCATCTCCGGCGACTACATGTCCGCCGCCTCGTTCCTCGGCATCGCCGGCGCCATCGCCCTCTTCGGCTACGACGGCTTCCTGTACTCCATCGGCTTCCTGGTCGCCTGGCTGGTCGCCCTGCTCCTGGTCGCCGAACCGCTGCGCAACTCCGGCCGGTTCACCATGGGCGACGTGCTCGCCTACCGGATGCGCCAGCGTCCGGTCCGCACCGCCGCAGGCACCTCCACCATCGTCGTCTCGATCTTCTACCTGCTCGCCCAGATGGCCGGCGCCGGCGTCCTCGTCTCGCTGCTGCTCGGCATCACCAGCGACGGCGGCAAGATCGCCATCGTCGCCCTGGTCGGCGTGCTGATGATCGTGTACGTCACCATCGGCGGCATGAAGGGCACCACCTGGGTGCAGATGGTCAAGGCCGTGCTGCTCATCGCCGGCACGCTCCTGATCACCTTCCTCATCCTGCTGAAGTTCGACTTCAACCTCTCCCAGCTGCTCGGCGCCGCCGCCGAGAACAGCGGCCAGGGCGCCGCCTTCCTGGAGCCCGGACTGAAGTACGGCGCCACCGGCACCTCGAAGCTGGACTTCATCTCGCTCGGCATCGCCCTCGTCCTGGGCACCGCCGGCCTGCCGCACATCCTGATCCGCTTCTACACGGTGCCCACCGCCAAGGCCGCCCGGAAGTCCGTCAACTGGGCCATCGGCATCATCGGCGCCTTCTACCTGATGACGATCGTCCTCGGTTTCGGCGCGGCGGCGCTGCTGAAGAACAGCGACATCATCGCCTCCAACAAGGCCGGCAACACCGCCGCCCCGCTCGCCGCCCTCGAGGTCGGCGGCGGCGCGGGCTCCACCGGCGGCGCGATCCTGCTCGCCGTCATCTCGGCCGTCGCCTTTGCGACCATCCTCGCCGTGGTCGCCGGACTCACGCTGGCCTCGTCGTCGTCCTTCGCGCACGACATCTACGCGAACGTGATCAGGCGCGGCAAGGCCACCGAGCAGGAGGAGGTCCGGGCCGCCCGCTGGGCGACCGTCCTCATCGGAGTCGTCTCCATCGCGCTCGGCGCCCTCGCCCGCGACCTCAACGTCGCCGGCCTGGTCGCCCTCGCCTTCGCCGTCGCCGCCTCCGCGAACCTGCCGACGATCCTGTACAGCCTGTTCTGGAAGCGGTTCACCACCACCGGCGCCCTGTGGTCGATCTACGGCGGTCTGATCTCCGCGGTCGTCCTGGTGCTGTTCTCTCCGGTGGTCTCCGGCAAGCCGACCTCGATGTTCAAGGGCGTCGACTTCTACTGGTTCCCGCTGGAGAACCCCGGCATCGTCTCCATCCCGCTGGGCTTCCTGCTCGGCTGGCTCGGCTCGGTCCTCTCGAAGGAGAAGCCGGACGCCGGCAAGTACGCGGAGCTGGAGGTCAAGTCCCTGACCGGCGTCGGAGCGCACTGACCGCACCCGGACGGACACCCTCCGGAGCCGTTCGCGCGGCCGCGTCGTAGAGTCCTACGACGCGGCCGCGCCGCTTCTCATGTGAGACGCCCCTGCTCAGTGTCGGCGCCCTCGCGTAGGCTCGGCGGGAGCAGGCATCTGACGACAGGCAGGGAGCGCGCAGTGCTCATCGACACCTACGGCCGTGTGGCCACCGACCTGCGTGTCTCGCTCACCGACCGGTGCAATCTGCGCTGCACGTACTGCATGCCCGAGGAGGGCCTGCAGTGGCTGGCCAAGCCGGATCTGCTCACCGACGACGAGATCGTCCGGCTGATCCGCATCGCGGTCACCGACCTGGGCGTCACCGAGGTCCGCTTCACCGGCGGCGAGCCGCTGCTCCGTCCCGGCCTCGTCGGCATCGTCGAGCGCGTGGCCGCCCTGGAGCCGCGCCCCCGGATGTCGCTGACCACCAACGGCATCGGCCTCAAGCGCACCGCCGCCGCCCTGAAGGCCGCGGGCCTGGACCGGGTCAACGTCTCCCTCGACACCCTGCGCCCCGACGTCTTCAAGACCCTCACCCGCCGCGACCGCCACCAGGACGTGCTCGACGGCATGGCCGCCGCCCGCGAGGCCGGGCTGACCCCGGTCAAGGTCAACGCCGTCCTGATGCCCGGGCTCAACGACGACGAGGCCCCCGACCTGCTGGCCTGGGCCGTCGAGCACGACTACGAGCTCCGCTTCATCGAGCAGATGCCGCTCGACGCCCAGCACGGCTGGAAGCGCGACGGCATGATCACCGCCGGGGACATCCTGGAGTCGCTGCGCACCCGCTTCACCCTCACCGCCGAGGGCGACGAGGAGCGCGGCTCCGCGCCCGCCGAGCGCTGGATCGTGGACGGCGGACCGCACACCGTCGGCGTGATCGCCTCGGTCACCCGCCCGTTCTGCCGGGCCTGCGACCGCACCCGGCTCACCGCCGACGGTCAGGTGCGCACCTGCCTGTTCGCCACCGAGGAGACGGACCTGCGCGCGACGCTGCGCTCGGACGCCCCGGACGCGGTGGTCGCCGAGATCTGGCGGAAGGCGATGTGGGGCAAGAAGGCCGGTTCCGGCCTGGACGACCCGAGCTTCCTGCAGCCCGCGCGCCCGATGTCAGCGATCGGCGGCTGAGGACTCCCCGGAGCCACCGGACTCCCCGGAAGCCTCCGGCCGGGCCTCCCACTCGGCCAGCGTCACCACGTCCTTGAGGAAACCGCGCACCCCCAGGAACTGCGACAGGTGCTCGCGGTGCTCCTCGCAGGCGAGCCACGTCTTGCGCCGATCCGGCGTGTGCAGCTTCGGGTTGTTCCAGGCCAGCACCCAGACGGCCGCGGCACGGCAGCCCTTGGCGGAACAGATGGGGGACGTGGGCGACGGGGAGCTCTCCGGAGTGATCACCGGGACATTCTCCCTGCACAAACGACGCCGAGCAGCCACGGGGGGAGCTGCCCGGCGTCGGTCCGTCGCTCCGACGGGGGATGCGGAGCGCAAAGGCAGTATGTCACGCGGACCCCATCGCGGTGCACCGGAACGTCATGATTGATCTGAGGTTTTCTTGAGCTTCTCGTCGGGCGCCGGCTCGATCATCGGCCGGCTCGGCGGCATCGTGAACGTCGACGGCAGGGACGGCGGACGCTCGCGGCCCGCGTTGGCGATCACGACCGCCACGTACGGCAGCAGCGCGCCCAACACCAGGGCCACGACGGCCACATGGCGCTCCACGTTCCACAGCACGGCGGCCGCGATGACGGCCAGGGTGCGCACGGTCATCGAGATCACGTAGCGGCGCTGCCGGCCCCGCACGTCGTCGGCCAGACCCTGGCGTGCCCCGGTGATCCGGAAGACCTCGTTGCTGCCATGCCTGCGCATCGCGTTCCACCACCGGATTCCGTGCCGGACTCTCCCCGGTCCGGGTCTCACTCCACGGTACGCCCGCCGGCCGGCGGCGGGGCGACGGGGTCACGTACGGCGCAGTCCGACATGCGCCGTACGCCCGACCGGCCGACACTTGCCGCACATGCGCAGAGCGCGCCGCCGCACGAGGAGGCGACCGAATGGGCTGGCTGTGGGCAATCATCGTGGGCTTCGTCCTCGGTCTGATCGCGAAGGCGATCCTGCCGGGGAAGCAGCAGATCCCGCTGTGGCTGACGACGATCTTCGGCATTCTCGGCAGCCTCCTCGGCAACGCCGTCGCCGGATGGATCGGCGTCGAGGAGACCCGGGGCATCGACTGGACGCGCCACCTGCTCCAGCTGCTCGGCGCGATCGCGATCGTCGGGGTGGGCGACATGCTGTGGGTGCGGATCAAGCGCGACAGACGGACCGTGTGACCCCAGGACGTACGGGCAGGACGGACGACGGAGGCCCGGGTACGCGCGCGGTGCGCATACCCGGGCCTCCGGCATGCCCGTACGGCTCAGGCGCCGGCGTACTCGATCGCCGCCAGGTTCTTCTTGCCGCGCCGCAGCACCAGCCAGCGCCCGTGCAGCAGCTCGTCCGCCGCGACCTCGGCGTCCTCGGCCGTGACCTTCACGTTGTTCACGTAGGCCCCGCCCTCCTTCACCGTGCGCCGCGCCGCCGACCTGCTCGGCGCCAGACCGACCTCGGTGAACAGGTCCACGACCTGGCCCAGCTCGGTGACCTTCGCGTGCGGCAGCTCGGAGAGAGCGGCCGCCAGCGTGGCCTCGTCGAGTTCCGCCAGCTCGCCCTGTCCGAACAGCGCCTTCGACGCCCCGATCACGGCCGCGCACTGGTCGGCGCCGTGCACCAGCGTGGTCAGCTCCTCGGCCAGCGCCCGCTGCGCGGTGCGCGCCTGCGGCCGCTCCTCGGTGAGCTTCTCCAGCTCCTCCAGCTCCTCGCGAGACTTGAAGGAGAGGATTCGCATGTACCGGGTGATGTCACGGTCGTCGACGTTCAGCCAGAACTGGTAGAACGCGTACGGCGTGGTCATCTCCGGGTCCAGCCAGACGGCGCCGCCCTCGGTCTTGCCGAACTTGGTGCCGTCCGCCTTCGTCATCAGCGGCGTGGCCAGCGCGTGCGCGACCGCGTCCGGCTCCAGACGGTGGATCAGGTCGAGGCCGGCCACCAGGTTGCCCCACTGGTCCGAGCCGCCCTGCTGCAGGGTGCAGCCGTAGCGCCGGTACAGCTCCAGGAAGTCCATGCCCTGCAGGAGCTGGTAGCTGAACTCGGTGTAGCTGATGCCCTGCTCGGACTCGAGGCGGCGGGCCACCGAGTCCTTGGTGAGCATCTTGTTGACCCGGAAGTGCTTGCCGATGTCCCGCAGGAACTCGATCGCCGACATCCCGGCGGTCCAGTCCAGGTTGTTCACCATGACCGCCGCGTTCTCGCCCTCGAAGGACAGGAACGGCTCGATCTGCGTCCGCAGCCGGTTCACCCAGTTCGCGACCGTCTCCGGGTCGTTCAGGGTGCGCTCGGCGGTGGGACGCGGGTCGCCGATCTGGCCGGTGGCCCCGCCGACCAGCGCCAGCGGCCGGTGCCCGGCCTGCTGGAGCCGCCGGACGGTGAGCACCTGGACCAGGTGGCCGACGTGGAGACTGGCCGCGGTCGGGTCGAAGCCGCAATAGAACGTGACGGGACCGTCCGCGAGAGCCTTGCGCAAAGCGTCCTCGTCGGTGGACTGGGCGAACAGCCCGCGCCACTTCAGCTCGTCGACGATGTCCGTCACGTCGTCCGTCTCCTCGTGTTCGGTGGGGGAGATTGGTTGTTGTCCCGGTCAGTCTAGGCGGGTCAGACCCCCTTGCTGACCGAGCTCATGTTGAAGTCGGGCACCCGCAGCGCCGGCATCGCGGCCCGGGTGAACCAGTCGCTCCACTCGCGCGGCAGCGTCTTCTCGGTCCGGCCGGCCTCGGAGGCCCGGGACAGCAGGTCCACCGGCGACTCGTTGAACCGGAAGTTGTTCACCTCGCCGACGACCTCGCCGTTCTCGACGAGATAGACGCCGTCCCGGGTCAGGCCGGTGAGCAGCAGCGTCGCCGGGTCGACCTCGCGGATGTACCAGAGGCAGGTCAGCAGCAGACCGCGCTCGGTGGCGGCGACCATCTCGTCCAGGGACTTTTCGCCGCCGCCGTCCAGGACCAGGTTGCCGATCGCCGGGGTCACCGGCAGGTCGGTGAGGCCCGCGCTGTGCCGGGTGGTGGTCAGGTGCTCCAGCTTCCCGCCGCGCACCCAGTCGGTCGGGGTGAGCGGCAGGCCGTTGTCGAAGACCGAGGAGTCGTCGCCGGAGGAGTGGGCGATCACGAACGGGGCGCACTCCAGGCCCGGCTCGTTCGGGTCCGAGCGCAGGGCGAGCGGGAGCGGCGAGAGCGTCTCGCCGAGCCGGGTGCCGCCGCCGGGCTTGGAGAAGACCGTACGGCCCTCCACCGCGTCCCGGGCGGTCGACGACCACAGCTGGTAGATCAGCAGGTCCGCGACGGCGGTCGGCGGCAGCAGCGTCTCGTAGCGCCCGGCCGGCAGCTCGATCCGCCGCTCCGCCCAGCCGAGCCGGGTCGCCAGCTCGGTGTCCAGGGACGCCGGGTCGACGTCCTTGAAGTCCCGGGTGGAGCGCCCGGCCCAGGCCGAGCGGGACCGGTCGGGCGACTTGGCGTTGAGCTCCAGGGTGCCGTTCGGCTGGTCGTGCCGGAGCCGCAGACCCGTCGAGGTGCCGACGTACGTGGAGGTCAGCTCGTGGTTCGCGAAGCCGTACAGCTCGCGGCCGCCGGCCCGGGCACGGGCGAACGCCTCGCCGAGCGCGGGCGCGAAGTCGGCGAACACGGCCGAGGAGGTCTCGGCCGGCGCGTCGGTGAAGTCGGGGGAGGCGGGCACGCCCGCGACCAGCGGCTGGGCGTCCTCCGCAGGACCTGCCGCCCGCGCGGCCTGCTCGGCGGCCCGCACCAGCGGCTCCAGGTCGTCCACGGTGACTGCGGACCGGGACACCACGCCGGAGGCGGCGCCCTGCGCGCCGTCGACGGTGGCGATCACGGTGAGCGTGCGGCCGCGGGTGACCCCGTTGGTGGTCAGCGCGTTGCCGGCCCAGCGCAGATTGGCGCTCGACTCCTCGTCGGCGATGACGACGCACCCGTCGGCCCGGGACAGCTCCAGGGCCCGCTCGACGAGCTCGTACGGCTTGCTGATCCGAGAGCTCATCGCCCGGCCTCCTGCGTGGTGTTCAAACTGTGCTTTCCCGGGGGACGACCCCCGGACCCCCAGCAGGGGGTCCCGTGCGCGAGGGTCATGCTCATCGACCGGCCTCCTGCGTGGTGTTCAAGATGTTGACGCCCCGGAAGAGGGCGGAGGGGCAGCCGTGGGAGACCGCGGCGACCTGGCCCGGCTGGGCCTTGCCGCAGTTGAAGGCGCCGCCGAGGACGTACGTCTGCGGGCCGCCGACCTTCTCCATCGAGCCCCAGAAGTCCGTGGTCGTCGCCTGGTACGCGACGTCCCGCAGCTGGCCGGCGAGCCGGCCGTTCTCGATGCGGAAGAACCGCTGGCCGGTGAACTGGAAGTTGTACCGCTGCATGTCGATCGACCACGACCGGTCGCCGACCACGTAGATGCCCCGCTCGACCCCGCCGATCAGGTCCTCCGTGGACAGTCCGCCCGGGTCCGGCTGCAGCGACACGTTCGCCATCCGCTGCACCGGCACGTGCGCGGGGGAGTCGGCGAAGGCGCAGCCGTTCGAGCGGCCGAGGCCGGTGAGCCCCGCGATCCGCCGGTCCAGCTGGTAGCCGACCAGGGTGCCGTCCTTCACCAGGTCCCAGCTCTGCGCCTCGACGCCCTCGTCGTCGTAGCCGATCGTGGCCAGACCGTGCTCGGCGGTCCGGTCGCCGGTGACGTTCATGATCGGGGAGCCGTAGGTGAGCTTGCCCAGCTGGTCGAAGGTGGCGAACGAGGTGCCCGCGTACGCCGCCTCGTAGCCGAGCGCCCGGTCGAGCTCGGTGGCGTGGCCGATGGACTCGTGGATCGTCAGCCACAGGTTCGACGGGTCGACGACCAGGTCGTACCGGCCCGCCTCGACGCTCGGCGCGCGCATCTTCTCCGCGAGCAGCTCCGGGATCCGCTCCAGCTCCGCGTCCCAGTCCCAGCCGGTGCCCGTCAGGTACTCCCAGCCGCGGCCCACCGGCGGCGCGATCGTCCGCATCGAGTCGAACTCGCCGGTCGTCTCGTCGACGGCGACCGCGGTGAGCTGGGGGTGCAGCCGGACCCGCTGCTGGGTGGTGACCGTCCCCGCCGTGTCCGCGTAGAACTTGTTCTCCTGGACCGTCATCAGCGAGGCGTCCACATGCGCCACGCCCTCGGCCCGCAGCAGCCGCGCGCTCCAGTCGGCGAGCAGCGCGGACTTCTCCTCGCCCGGGATGTCGAACGGGTTGATCTCGTACGAGGAGATCCACGTCCGGTCCGCGTGCACCGGCTCGTCCGCCAGCTCGACCCGCTCCTGCGAGCCCGCAGCCGCGATGACCTGCGCCGACAGCTGCGCCATCGCCACCGCCTGCGAGGCGACCCGCGCCGCCGCGTCCATCGTCAGATCGACGCCCGAGGCGAACCCCCAGGCGCCCCCGTGCACCACCCGCACCGCGAACCCGAGGTCCGTGGTGTCCGAGGAACCCGCGGGCTTGGCGTCCCGCAGCCGCCAGGAGGCGCTGCGCACCCGCTCCAGGCGGAAGTCGGCATGCGTCGCGCCGAGCGCGCGCGCCCGCGCGAGCGCCGCATCGGCGAGCGCCCGCAGGGGCAGCGCCGTGAAGGCTTCGTCGAGGGAATGGGTCCCAGTTGGCACAGCTGTCTCCTGTCGTGTGAGACCGGTCGTCCCCGATCATGTCGCGCTTCGGGGCGCGATGCCACGAGCTTTCGGCGGGGCTTTCTGTAGAGACCCGACAGTGGCATGCGTACGCCACTGTCAGGGGTCGATTCCCGGGAAGAGGGACGGGACCGATAGGTTTTCGATGTACCAGACCGCTGATCGAAAGGGTGATCCGTTGAGCCGCTCGGTTCTCGTCACCGGAGGAAACCGGGGCATCGGCCTCGCCATCGCCCGCGCTTTCGCCGAGGCCGGAGACAAGGTCGCCATCACGTACCGGTCCGGGGAACCGCCGGCCGCCCTGACGGAGCTGGGCGTCCTCCCCGTGAAGTGCGACATCACCGACGCCGAACAGGTGGAGCAGGCCTACAAGGAGATCGAGGAGAAGCACGGTCCCGTGGAGGTGCTGGTGGCCAACGCCGGCGTCACCAAGGACCAGTTGCTCATGCGGATGTCCGAGGAGGACTTCACCTCCGTCCTGGACACCAACCTCACCGGCACCTTCCGGGTCGTGAAGCGCGCCAACCGCGGAATGCTGCGCGCCAAGAAGGGCCGCGTCGTCCTGATCTCCTCGGTCGTCGGCCTGCTCGGCTCCGCCGGGCAGGCGAACTACGCCGCCTCGAAGGCCGGTCTGGTCGGCTTCGCCCGCTCCCTCGCCCGTGAGCTCGGATCGCGCAACCTCACGTTCAACGTGGTCGCGCCCGGTTTCGTCGACACCGACATGACCAAGGTCCTCACCGACGAGCAGCGCGCGGGCATCGTGTCCCAGGTCCCGCTGGGCCGCTACGCGCAGCCGGAGGAGATCGCCGCCGCGGTGAAGTTCCTCGCCTCCGACGACGCCTCGTACATCACTGGAGCCGTCATCCCGGTTGACGGCGGATTGGGCATGGGTCACTGATCACCATGAGCGGAATTCTCGAAGGCAAGCGCATCCTGATCACCGGCGTGCTGATGGAGTCCTCCATCGCGTTCCACGCCGCGAAGCTGGCCCAGGAGCAGGGCGCGGAGATCATCCTCACCGCCTGGCCCCGGCCGACGCTGACCGAGCGCATCGCCAAGAAGCTCCCCAAGCCCGAGAACGTGAAGGTCCTGGAGCTCGACGTCTCCAACGACGAGCACCTCGCGCGCCTGGAGGAGCAGGTCCGCGAGCACCTGGGCGACCGCATCGACGGCATCGTCCACTCCATCGGCTTCGCCCCGCAGGACGCGCTCGGCGGCAACTTCCTCAACACGCCGTTCGAGTCGGTCGCCACGGCCATGCACGTCTCGGCCTTCTCGCTGAAGTCCCTGACCATGGCGCTGCTGCCGCTGATGAGCGAGGGCGGCTCCGTCGTCGGCCTCACCTTCGACGCCAAGTTCGCCTGGCCGCAGTACGACTGGATGGGCCCGGCCAAGGCCGCGCTCGAGGCCACCAACCGGTACATGGCCCGGGACCTCGGCAAGCAGGACATCCGCTGCAACCTGGTCTCCGCCGGCCCCCTCGGCTCCATGGCCGCCAAGTCGATCCCCGGCTTCGGCGAGCTGGCGAGCGTCTGGGACTCCCGCTCCCCGCTGGAGTGGGACCTCTCCGACCCGGAGCCGGCCGGCAAGGCCATCGTCGCCCTGCTGAGCGACTGGTTCCCGAAGACGACCGGAGAGATCATCCACGTCGACGGCGGCCTGCACGCCATCGGCGCGTAAGCACGCCGCGGACGTCATCAGGGCCGGTGGGCCGCCCCCGACGGGGTGGCCCACCGGCCCTCGCGCATGGGCCGAACGGGCTCGAGTCGAAAAGTCCGGCGGTGCACCTCAGACTGGTCGGAGCGTGACGTTTCTGTCTGCCGACGGGGAGGAGGTACGGCCGTGCGTGCCAGGCACCGCAGAGTCGCCGGGGTCGCCTCGGCCGCCGTACTCCTCGCCGGGACCGCCGCCGTCCTCGCCGAGGTACGCGCCGCGCCCGCGGTCCGGGACGAGCAGCCGCCCGCGTACGAGGCGTCCTGCCGGACCGCCGTCGAGGGCTCGCGGGTGACCGCGTACTGCCACAACCCCTACCCGGGCACCGACCGGGTCCGGCTGCACGTCGAGTGCGAGGCGTGGTGGGACATCGACAGCGACAGCGCGCCCGTCGACGTCGGCCCGACCGAGTACGCCGAGTTGAGCGGCCGCTGCTGGAAGGACGTACGGGCGGTCTGGCTCACCCATCAGCCGGCGACGGACTCCGCCGGCACATGAACGGATAGCTCGCCGCCTCCGCCGCCGCGGCGTCCCCGTCGCCGGCCCGGATCGCGGCCACGAGCCGCCCGTGGTCCATGTGGTTCTCCGGCCGCAGGTCCCCGCCCACGTCCCCGCGCAGCCAGTCCCGCAGCACGTCCCCGAGGTCCGCGTACAGCGCGGTCAGCACGTCGTTGTGGGAGGCCGCCACCACCGCCTGGTGGAAGGCCACGTCCAGCGTCACGAAGCGCTCCGCGTCCCCCGCCGTCCAGGCCTCCTCCCGCCGGGCGAGGAGCGCCTCCAGCTGCCGTACGTCCCGCTCGGTGCGCCGCTCCGCGGCCAGCCGGGCCGCCGAGGACTCCAGCGTCGCGCGCACCTCGGCCACGTGCCCCGGGTCGGAGCCGGCGAATCGGCGGTGCATCACGCCCGCCAGCTCGCTGGTGGCGATCACGTACGTGCCCGAGCCCTGGCGGATGTCGAGCAGCCCGTTGTGCGCGAGCGCGCGGACCGCCTCCCGCACCGTGTTCCGGGCCACGCCCAGCTGCTCGACCAGCTCCGGCTCGGTCGGGATGCGCGAGCCCACCGGCCACTCGCCGGAGGTGATCTGGGTGCGCAGCTGCGCGATCACCTGGTCCGAGAGCGCGGAACGCCGGGGGGAGCTGAGCGCCATCACAGGCCCCTTGCAGATCGGTCAGATTGGTTCGGGATTGGACAATCAATCATCCCATGATTCTATGATGAGCCCCATGCCCGACGAGCCGCAGACCCTCGACCCCGTGCCCACCCGCAGGTCCGCCCCCGAGACCACGGGCGGCAGAGGCACCGTCGCCGTCGCCGGCAGCGGCGCCGGTACCGGTACCGGTCCGGGCCCCTGGGCCGCCCGTCTCGTCGTCGTCGGACTCGCGCTCGCCGCGCTCAACCTGCGCCCCGCCATCACCAGCCTCGGCGCCCTCCTCGAAGAGGTCCGCGCCGACCTCCACATGACCGGCAGCGTCGCCGGCGTCCTCACCTCCGTACCGCCGCTCTGCTTCGCCGTCTTCGGCATCACCGCGCCCCGCCTCGCCCGCCGCTTCGGCCCCGCCGCCGTCGTCGGCGCGGGCATGGCCGCGATCCTCGCCGGACTCGCCGTACGCCCCTTCGCCTCCGGCACCGTCGGCTTCCTCGCCGCCAGCGCCCTCGCCCTCATGGGCATCGCGGTCAGCAACGTCCTCATGCCGGTCATCGTCAAGCGGTACTTCCCCGACCGCATCGGCACCATGACCGGCCTGTACTCCATGACCCTCGCGCTCGGCACCTCGCTCGCCGCCGCCGCGACCGTCCCCATGACCGAGGCCCTGGGCGGCAGTTGGCGCCTGGGCCTCGGCGTCTGGGCCTTGCTCGCCGTCCTCGCCGTGGTCCCCTGGATCCCGCTGTTCCGCGACCGCGACGGCACGCAGACGGCCGGTACGGCACGGTCCGCCGCTCCCGCCGAAGCACCCGGCCGCATCGTCCGCAGCCGTACCGCCTGGGCCCTCGCCTGCTTCTTCGGCCTCCAGGCCACCGGCGCGTACATCACCATGGGCTGGATGCCGCAGATCTTCCGCGACGCGGGCGTCCCCGCCGCCACCGCCGGTCTGCTGCTCGCCGTCACCATGGTCATGGGCGTCCCGCTCGCCTTCGTCATCCCGCGCCTCGCCACCCGGCTGCGCACCCAGGGCCCGATCGTCGTCGCCCTGGGCCTGTGCGGTGTCACCGGCTACCTCGGGCTCTTCCTCGCCCCCACCGCGGGCGCCTGGGTCTGGGCCGTGCTGCTCGGCATCTCCAACTGTTCCTTCCCGCTCGCCCTCACCATGATCGGCATGCGCTCGCGCACCGGCACCGGCGTCGTCCGGCTCTCCGCCTTCGCGCAGAGCGCCGGCTATCTGATCTCCATCCCCGGACCCCTGCTCGTCGGCGTCCTGTACCAGCACAGCGGCGGCTGGGACCTGCCGCTGGCGCTCATGGCCGGCCTGCTGATCCCGCAGATGGTCGTGGGTGTCCTCGCCGGACGGGACCGGACCGTCGAGGACGAGATCTGAGATGCGAGACTGAGCCCATGCCCTACCTCGAACCGAACCCCCCGAACGGCCAGAAGAAGCTGCTGCTCGTGTTCTGCACGATGCTCGGCATCGGTGCCGTGATCGCCGTGATCGCCACCATCGCCTCGCCCTCCTGAGCCGCCGCTGAGCCCCTCCGGGGGCCGCCCACCGGCCGCGGGTCCGCCCGCCGGGGGGTTTCCCCCGGTCCCCTAGGGGGCGCGCCTCAGGGTGAAGTGGGTGGATCACCGGATGGGCGGCGCCCCGCCCGCTCCGTACGTTGGAACCGTCGCAGCAGCGCGCAGGTCCCGACCCCACGGAGGCGGCCATGACGGCCCGTACCCCCGCCCGTACCCGGACCCCGGCCACCGGGGTCGACACCCGGCTGCCGTGGTGGGCGCTCGCACTCCCCGTGGCCGCCTTCGTCGCCCTGTTCCTGCTGATCGTGGACCCTGGTCAGGCCCATGCCGCGGCCGGTGCCGGGGACCCCGCGGTGGGCCGTTTCCTGGAGACCCTGCACCGCACGCTGAGCCGCTGACCCCGTGCGGGTGGACTGCCCCAACCCCCTGCGCCCGAAGGCCCGTTTCGTGCGAAGCTGGGAAGCATGAGCGTCGAGACACCCCGCAAGATCGTGCTGCTCCGCCATGCCAAGGCCGACTGGGGCCAGGAGGCCGACCACGAGCGGCCGCTCGCCGACCGTGGCCGCCAGGACGCCCCGATCGCCGGCCGCCGGCTCGCCGACCACGGCATCACTTTTGACCTGGCCCTCTGCTCGACCGCCCTGCGTACCCGCGAGACCTGGAAGCTGGCCGTCGCCGAGCTGCCCCACCGGCCCAAGACCGTCTACGAGGAGCGGCTGTACGAGGCCTCCCTCGGCGAGCTCATCGCGCTGCTCAACGAGACCTCCGACGAGGTCCGCACCCTGGTCCTCATCGGCCACAACCCCGGCATGCACGCGCTCGCCGACGCGCTCTCCGGCGAGGCCGAGGGCGACCTGCTGCCCCGGATGAACCGCAGCGGCTTCCCGACCGCCGCCTTCGCGACCGTGGAGTTCACCGGCTCCTGGAAGTCCGTGGAGCACGGGGTCGGCCGCCTGGTCGACTACTGGACCCCGCACTCCTGACCCGACCGGTACCCCCGGCCCGTACGCACGTGGGCCCGGCCGCCCCTCGGGACGGCCGGGCCCACGCGTGTGTCACGGGAGCGCCCCGGCTCAGTGCGGCGGGGCTCAGTGCGGCAGCTCGTCCTCGCCGACGTCCGCCGCCTCGACCTCCTCGCGGGTCACCCCGAGCAGGTACAGCACGGTGTCCAGGAACGGCACGTTCACCGCCGTGTCGGCCGCCTTGCGCACCACCGGCTTGGCGTTGAACGCCACGCCGAGCCCGGCCGCGTTCAGCATGTCCAGGTCGTTCGCGCCGTCGCCGATCGCCACCGTCTGCGCCAGCGGCACGCCCGCCTCCTGGGCGAACCGGCGCAGCAGCCGGGCCTTGCCCGCCCGGTCCACGATCTCCCCGGTGACCCGGCCGGTCAGCCGGCCGTCCACGATCTCCAGCGTGTTCGCCTGGGCGAAGTCGAGGCCGAGCCGCTCCTTCAGATCGTCCGTGACCTGCGTGAACCCGCCGGAGACCACGCCCACCTGGTAGCCGAGCCGCTTGAGCGTGCGGATCAGGGTGCGGGCGCCCGGGGTCAGCCGCACCTCGGCGCGGACCTTGTCCACCACCGAGGCGTCCAGACCCTCCAGGAGCGCCACCCGGGCGTGCAGCGACTGCTCGAAGTCCAGCTCGCCGCGCATCGCGGCCGCGGTGACCTCGGCGACCTTGTCCTCGCAGCCGGCGTGGGCCGCGAACAGCTCGATGACCTCGTCCTGGATCAGCGTCGAGTCGACGTCCATGACGATCAGCCGCTGCGCGCGGCGGTGCAGACCCGCGGAGACGACGGCGACGTCCACGCCGATCTCGTGCGCCTCGGTGGCCAGCGCCGTCCGCAGCGGCTCCGTCTCGCAGCCGGAG
Source organism: Streptomyces solicamelliae (assembly GCF_045348655.1). Lineage (NCBI taxonomy): Bacteria > Bacillati > Actinomycetota > Actinomycetes > Kitasatosporales > Streptomycetaceae > Streptomyces > Streptomyces solicamelliae. Next base: position 1,445,465 of record NZ_CP160404.1, on the reverse strand, counting down.
ACCGCGAACTCGACCGCCGTCACCGGGTACTTCGCCAGCCGGAACACACGGTCGATGTTGCCGCCGGTGCCGGTGATCCTCGCCGCTATGGCGGCGGTCTGCTCCGCGGTGAGCGGGTGGCCGAGCACGGTCACATGGGAGCGGCCGACGCCCCGCGGCCGGTTGTCGCCGGTGCCCGAGATGATCTCGGCCTGCAGCTTGTGCGACTCCGCCCAGCTGTGCACCGTCGCCCGCAGCTCGCCCTCGGAGCTCACGGTCGGCTCCGTGACGAGCGCGCACAGGACGATACGGCCCCGAGTGACGACCTGCTCGATGTCGACCACGTCGACGGAGAAGGCGGCCAGGGTGTCGAAGAGCCCGGCGGTGATCCCGGGACGGTCCTTCCCGAAGATCTTGACGAGAAGGGTGGGAACGTCTGAGGTCTGCGTTGCGCTCATGGTGCTACCACCGTATCGGGCACCCGGTGCCACCGGACGCCCCGTCCCGACTGCCGGACAGACCTGTGACGGCCCGGTCGCCGGCGGTTCGCCCCCGTGACGCCCGTCCGCCATCCGGGTGAGGCGAGGGGAGGGGGCGGGCCCGTACCGGCTTGCCCCCGGTCGTCCGTACTTTCATGATCCGTACGGACTCGCGGGGTTTCGCGTCGCCGACGGCAGCCTCTGCGGGAACTTCACACGGCCCGACTTTCGGTTCGAGGGCCGGGCCTGAAATAGTTCCCCACGTTGAATCGCCATCCCTAGGCTCCCGCGACGGGGGTACATCGGGGGACAAGTAGTGGGGCATGGAGTGCCAGAACTCGTACTGGAATTGAACGGAAGGACCTGGACGCTCGATCCGTCCAGGTCATACACCCTGGGACGCGATCCGCAGGGCGACCTGGTGATCGACGACGCCAGGGTCTCGTGGCGACACGCCACCATCAGCTGGGGCGGCCGGAGTTGGGTCATCGAGGACCACGGCTCGACCAACGGCACGTTCGTACAGGGCCAGCGGATCCACCAGATGGAGATCGGCCCGGGTTCCGCGGTCAACCTCGGCAACGCGACCGACGGCCCGCGGCTGAACCTCGCCGGCGCCGCCCAGGCCCCGGCGCAGCAGCCGGCCCAGCACCAGGCGCCGGCCCATCAGGCCGCCGTCGGCGGCTGGTCCGGCCAGCAGGCCGCGCCGCAGGCCCAGCCCCAGCAGGGCTGGCAGCAGCCGCCGGCCCAGCAGCCGGTGCAGCCCCAGGTGCCGCACCAGGCGCAGGGTCCCGCAGCCGGCGGAGTCGCGGGGGCCTCGCCGGCGCTCGGCGACCGCAGCCCGACCATGTTCCACCAGCTGTCGCTCGGTCATGTCATGCGCATCGGCCGTGCGCTGGAGAACGAGCTGGTCGTCTCCGACCTCCAGGTCTCGCGCCACCACGCCGAGTTCCACGCGATGCCCGACGGCCGCATGGAGATCCGCGACCTCGGCTCGCACAACGGCACGTACGTCAACGGTCAGCCGATCCCCAAGGGCGGCACCGCCCTGCTCGGCCCCAACGACACCGTCGGCGTCGGCCACTCGACGTTCCGGATCGTCGGCGGCCGGCTCGAGGAGTTCGTCGACACCGGCGAGGTCTCCTTCTCCGCCCGCCACCTCACGGTGACGGTCGACGGCGGCAAGCAGATCCTCAAGGACGTCAGCTTCGGCGTCCCCGAGAAGTCGCTCATCGGCGTCATCGGCCCCTCCGGCTCCGGCAAGTCGACCCTGCTCAAGGCGCTGACCGGCTACCGCCCGGCCAACGAGGGCGACGTCCTGTACGACAACCGCAGCCTCTACAAGCAGTTCGCCGAGCTGCGCCAGCGCATCGGTCTGGTCCCGCAGGACGACATCCTGCACAAGGAGCTGACCGTCCAGAAGGCGCTCAAGTACGCGGCCAAGCTGCGCTTCCCTGCGGACACCAGCGACCAGGAGCGCGCCCAGCGCATCGACGAGGTGCTGCGCGAGCTCAAGCTGGACATCCACAAGGAGAAGAAGGTCACCTCCCTCTCCGGTGGCCAGCGCAAGCGCGTCTCCGTCGCCCTGGAGCTCCTCACCAAGCCGTCGCTGATCTTCCTGGACGAGCCGACCTCCGGCCTCGACCCGGGCATGGACCGCGACGTCATGCAGCTGCTGCGCGGCCTCGCCGACGACGGGCGCACCGTCCTCGTCGTCACCCACTCCGTGGCCGAGCTGGCGCTGTGCGACAAGCTCCTGGTGATGGCCCCCGGCGGCTCCGTGGCCTACTTCGGCCCGCCGGACGAGGCGCTGAACTTCTTCGGCTACAGCACCTGGGCCGACGTCTTCTCCGCCTTCGAGAACTACCGCGACTACGACTGGGCGGGCCGCTGGAAGGGCTCGCAGCACTACCAGATGTACGCCGCGGACCTCGACGCCGTCGCCGCGCAGCCGGTCCAGATGCCCGGCCCGGCCCAGCAGGCGCTGGCCCGGCCGCCCAAGCCGCAGGGCTGGGGCTCGCAGCTGTGGACCCTGATCCGCCGCTACGTCTCGGTGATCGCCTCCGACAAGGGCTTCCTGGCCCTGATGGTGATCCTGCCCGCCGTCCTCGGCGCGGTCTCGGTGGTCATCCCCGCCGACTTCGGCCTGGCCCCGCCCAAGCCGCCGTCCCGCTTCAACGGCGACGCCGGCACGATCATGCTGATCCTCGCGGTCGGCATGTGCTTCTCGGGTGCGGCCAACTCGGTACGTGAGCTGATCAAGGAACGGGTCATCTACGAGCGGGAACGCGCCACCGGCCTGTCCCGCTCCGCGTACCTGATGTCCAAGGTCATCGTGCTCGGGGTGATCACCGCCTTCCAGGGCGTGATCATCTGCGGTATCGGCTTCTCCACCCGCGACCTGCCGACCGAGGGCCTGCTCATGCCGCCGGCGGTCGAGCTGTGCATCCAGGTCATCGCGCTCGGCCTGACCTCGATGATGGTCGGCCTGGTCATCTCCTCGCTGGTGAAGACCGCCGAGAAGACCATGCCGCTGCTCGTCATGTTCGCGATCATCCAGGTTGTGTTCACCGGCATCCTGTTCCAGGTGTACGGCTCGCCCGGCCTGGAGCAGTTCGCCTGGCTGATGCCGTCGCGCTGGGGCATCGCCGGCGCCGGCACCACGCTCGACCTGGCGCACCTGATGCCGCCGTGGGACCACAAGGACCCCACGAACACCGACCCGCTGTGGGAGCACACGGTCGGCCAGTGGAGCCTCGACCTCGGCATCCAGCTGCTCATGGCCGCGATCTGCTGCGTCGTGGTGGCGCGGCTGCTGCGCCGCCACGAGCCGGAGGTCATGCGCAAGTAGTCACCGACGCGCACGCCCGAAGGGCGGCACCCCTGCACGGGGTGCCGCCCTTCGGCATGTCTGAAGCGACTCGATGCGAGCCGGTGACTCCGTACGAGCCGGTGACTCAGTACGCGCTGTTGACGTTGTCGATCGTGCCGTACCGGTCGGCCGCGTAGTTGCAGGCGGCGACGATGTTGGCGACCGGGTCGTACTGGTCGAACTTGGTGCCCGCGACGTGGTAGGCCTTGAAGGTCGGGTAGATGACCTGCAGCAGACCCTTGGACGGGACGCCGTTGATGGCGTTGATGTCCCAGTTGTTGATCGCGCGCGGGTTACCGCTGGACTCGCGCATGATGTTCTTGTGGATCCCGTTGTAGGTGCCCGGGATGTCGTGCTTGTCCATGATGAACAGCGCCTCGCGGATCCAGCCGTCGAGGTTGTTCGCGAACACGGGGGTGCGGGCGGCGGCGCGGCTGGCGGCGGCCTTCGCGGCGGCACGCTTCTTCGCGGCGGCCTTCGCGGCAGCCTTCGCCTCGGCCTTCGCCTCGGCCTTGGCCTTCGCCTTCGCGGCGGCGACGCGCTTGGCCTTCGCCTTGGCCGAGGCCTGCGCCTTGGCGGCGGCGTCCTTCTTGGCCTGCAGGCTCAGGGCGCTCTGCTGCTCGGTCAGGCTCTTCTGCAGGGCCTTGGCCTGCGCGCTCTCGGCGTTGTACGCCCAGGCGACCGGCTTGCCGTTGGCCAGGGCCTGCGGCTCGGTCTCGGCGGAGGCGTTGCCACCGGAGACCAGGGAGAACGAGAGGGCGGCGACGCTCAGGGCGGCCACACCGGCGATGGAGACCTTGTGCTTCTTGTTAAGTCGATAGTTGCCAGGCTTCTTCGCGGACATGCAGGAGTACCTCTTCGAAATAGCGCGGGGGTCGCTCAGGCCGGGGCGGCTGCGCCTCATCGGCGGCGACGGACGCAATTCTTAGCGGCCGCAAAATCCTGTGGCAAAGGTGTGACGTACGATCCCGGGTAGTGGATCAGGGGGCCTGCCCCAACCCCCCGACGCCACCCCGGAACCGGACCTATCAGGATTGATCCGGTCCTTATGCGTCCACTAACGCGCTTCGTAAGTGACCTGCGTCCTATGCCCGGCCTCACATCGGCCGGGCTGCACTCTCACCAAGAGTTGCTCACGCAATGCGCACAGTGAGGTGCCTCCTCCGGCAGGAGGAGATGCACATCGCCGAACTCGTGCCAGAGGTACCGGCCGTTCACCGCCGCGGCGTACGCGGCCTCCAGCGCGGGCCGCCCGGCGACCGCCTCCAGCATCAGCAGATGCGAGGCCTCGGGCTCGTGGAGCCCGGTCAGCAGCCCGTCCACCACCCGCACCCCCCGCTCCGGCGTCACCACCAGGTCCGTCCACCCGGAGGCCGCCCGCACCACCCCGTCCGGCCCGGCGGCCGACTCCAGCGCCCGTACCGCGGTGGTGCCCACCGCCACCACGCGCCCGCCCGTCGCCCGCCACCGCCCTTCCGAGGAATCGCTTCGCGAGCCCCCTCCTCTGCCCGCCCGGGCCGCGTTCACCAGCCGGGCCGTCGCCGCCGGCACCTCGTACGGCTCCGGGTACGGCGGCTCGTGCACCTCCGCCGATGCCACCCCCGTATGAAGGGTCAGCGGAGCGAACTGCACCCCCCGGCGCACCAGCTCCGCCACCAGCGCCGCCGTGAACGGCCGGCCCGCGCTCGGCATCTCCGCCGAGCCCGCGCCGTCCGCCGACGGCAGCGCGAACACCGTCTGGTACGCCTCCAACGGCTGGTCCCGCTCCGTGTACCCGTACCGGATCGGCCGCCCGTACCGCGCGAGGAGACCCGGCACCCCCGTGTCCGCCCTCGCCCACCACAGCCGCGAGCCTCCCGGCGCCAGCGGGCCGTCCAGCACCAGCCGTGCCCCGCCCGGCAGCCGCACCGCGGCCCCCGCCGGACCGCCCGCCCGCGGCCGCGTCGTCCCCCGCCCGTCCGGCGCCCGCAGCTCCACCGCCCACCGGCCGTCCGCGCCGCGCGTCGAGAAGTGCACCACCACGGCGTCCCCGCCGAGCCGCCCGTTCACCGCCGCCGGCAACGTCGCCGAGGTGTTCACCACCAGCACGTCCCCGGCCCGCAACAACCCCGGCAGCTCCCGGAACCGGTGATGCGCCACGGCCGCCCCCCGAGACACCAGCAACCGCACCTCGTCCCGCTCCCGCGCGGGCACCCGCGCCGAAAGCTCCTCGGGCACCCGCGGCCAGGCGGGCGCATGGTGCGGCGGTCGGCGGAGCACCTGGCCCTCGGCCGGGGGAGTCGCCGCTGCCGCGTGCCGGTGGTCGTCGGCCGGGGGAGTTCCCGCTGCCGTGCTCCGGTGGTCCTCGGCCGGGGGACCCCCTGCTGCCGTGTGCCGGTCCTCCGTGACGCGCGTGCGCGCCTGCGCGCTCACCAGGCAGTCATCGGCGCTCTCCGGTACCGGCGGCCTCCCGGGCCTCCCGCAGCCGCCCGCCACGGGCCCGTCCGTCCCGCAGGTCCACGCCGGCGTGCTCACCCGCTCACCCCCAGCAGCCCCGCCGCCGTGTGGCGGCCGCTGGCCGGGCGGGTGTCCAGGAGGCGCAGGAACGCCGGGGCGACGTCCTCGGGGCGGGGCGCGCCCGCTGCCTCCTCCGGGTCGGCCGCCGCCAGCATGTCCGTCCGCATGCTGCCCGGGTCCACCCACCAGACCCGCAGCCCCGGCTCCTCCACGGCCAGCACCGCCGACAGCCGGTCCAGGGCCGCCTTCGTCGCCCCGTACGCGCCCCAGGTGCGGTACGCCTCCACCGCCGCGTCCGAACTGATGTCCACCACCGCGCCCTCCGGCGCCCCGCGCAACAGCGGCAGCGCCTCCTGGACCAGCCCGAGCGGGGCCACCACGTTGGCCTCCAGGGCCGCCCGGAACCCGTCGAGCGGGTGCGCCTCCAGGGGGACGAGCGGCTCGGCGCCGAGGATCCCCGCGTTGTTCACCAGCAGGTCCAGACCGCCCAGCTCCCGGGCCGCCGCCACCAGCGCCCGCCGGTGCGCCGCGTCCGTCACGTCCCCCGGCACCGCCACGACCCGCGTGCCGTGCGCCGAGCGGACCGCCTCCGCGGTCTCCTCCAGTGCCTTCGCCGTCCGCGCGCCCAGGACGAGGTCCCAGCCCCGGCCCGCCAGCGCCTGCGCGAGGGCCCGCCCGAGCCCCCGGGACGCCCCCGTGACGATCGCAACAGACATGTGCCCCAGTCCCTTCGAACGCGATGGTCGTCGACGAGATCCAGCCTCCGACCGCGCCGTTCCGGCCGCCTCGTCCCCGGGCCCCGACCCGGGAAGGCACTTCGACCTAGTCCTCCGGTCCCGGACCGTCGCGGTCTCCGGTCGGATACGGACCGTCACACCCCGCCGGTACGGTGAACACATGAGCCATCGACCGAGCTCCGGCCTCGCCGCCGTGAGCACCGCGCTCCTGGCGATGAGCCGCCAGATGGAGGTCCGCGACGTCCTCAAGACGATCGTGGTCTCCGCGCGCGAACTGCTCGACGCCGAGTACGCCGCCCTCGGCGTGCCGGACGACCACGGCGGCTTCGCCCAGTTCGTCGTCGACGGCGTGACCGACGAGCAGTGGAAGGCCATCGGCCCGCTGCCCCGCCAGCACGGCATCCTCGCCGCGATGCTCCACAAGGCCGAGCCCGAGCGGCTCGCCGACGTCCGCAAGGACCCCCGCTTCGAGGGCTGGCCCGCCGCCCACCCCGAGATGTCCGACTTCCTGGGCCTGCCGATCCGGGACGGCGACGAGATCCTCGGCGCCCTGTTCCTGGCCAACAAGCGCTGCCCGAGGCCGGCCAGCGGCTGCGCCTTCACCGAGGACGACGAGGAACTCCTGTCGATCCTCGCCCAGCACGCCGCCATCGCCCTGACCAACGCCCGGCTGTACGAGCGCAGCCGCGAGCTCACCATCGCGGAGGAACGCTCCCGGCTCGCGCACGAGCTGCATGACGCGGTCAGCCAGAAGCTGTTCTCGCTCCGGCTCACCGCCCAGGCCGCCGCCGCGCTCGTCGACCGCGACCCGGCCCGCGCGAAGGGCGAGCTGCAGCAGGTGGCCGCGCTGGCGGCCGAGGCCGCGGACGAACTGCGCGCCGCCGTGGTCGAGCTGCGGCCCGCCGCGCTGGACGAGGACGGCCTCGTACACACCCTGCGTACCCAGATCCAGGTCCTGGACCGTGCCCACGCGGCGCGGGTCACCTTCGACGGCACGGGCGTCCGCGCCCTGCCGGCCGCGCAGGAGGAGGCGGTGCTCCGCGTCGCGCAGGAGGCCCTGCACAACGCGCTGCGGCACTCCGGCGCGGAGCGCGTCGAGGTCACCCTCGTACGGCACGGCCAGGGCGCGCTGCTCACCGTCACCGACGACGGCGGCGGCTTCGAGCCGGGCGCCGTCCGCAAGGCGGGCCGGCACCTCGGCCTGGTCTCCATGCGGGACCGGGCCGGCGGGGTCGGAGGCAGGCTCACCGTGACGTCGGCGCCGGGCCACGGCACCACGATCGAGATGGAGGTCCCCGGTGGCTGACAGAACAATCCGGGTGCTGCTCGTGGACGATCACCAGGTCGTCCGGCGGGGCCTGCGCACCTTCCTGGAGGTGCAGGACGACATAGAGGTGGTGGGCGAGGCCGCCGACGGCGCCGAGGGCGTCGCCCGCGCGGAGGAACTGAAGCCGGACGTCGTCCTGATGGACGTGAAGATGCCGGGCATGGACGGCATCGAGGCCCTCCGCAGACTGCGGGATCTGGCGAACCCGGCGAAGGTCCTGATCGTCACCAGCTTCACCGAACAGCGCACGGTCGTCCCGGCGCTGCGCGCGGGCGCGTCGGGGTACGTGTACAAGGACATCGACCCGGACGCCCTGGCCGGCGCGATCCGCTCGGTCCACGCGGGCCACGTCCTGCTCCAGCCGGAGGTGGCCGGCGCGCTGCTCTCCCAGGAGGAGAGCGCCCACGGCGGCACGGGACGAGGCTCGACCCTGACGGAACGCGAACGCGAGGTCCTGGGCCTGATCGCCGACGGCCGCTCGAACAGAGAGATCGCAAGAGCGTTGGTCCTCTCCGAGAAGACGGTGAAGACCCACGTCTCGAACATCCTGATGAAACTCGACCTGGCAGACCGCACCCAAGCAGCCCTCTGGGCGGTAAGGCACGGCCTGACGACCTGACGAGCCCGGGGTCCGGGGCGGAGCCCCGGACTCAGGAAGGGGCGGGGTGGGGGAGAAGCCCGCCGCAGGCAGTCGCCCACCACCCGCACCGGCGCACCGCCCCGCACCGGCGCACCGCCCCGGCCCCCGCAAAGCGCAGCGCTACCGTTCCCTCTCCCGCTCCTCCACGTACGCGTTGTACGCAGCCACCTGCGCCCGCCGAGCCACCCGTTCCACCGGCCGCAACGCGGCCCCCCGCGCCGCCATCTCCCCGGCGCTCACCGCACCGCCGTGCCCGTTGTCGTACGCGAGGGACACCAGCAGCGACACCCGCTGCGCCAGCTCCAGCACCCGCACCGCCCGCGGCGGATACCCCGGCGCCAGTACGTCGCGCGCGGCGGACGCCTCCGCCCGCGCCCGGTACGCGTCCCGCGCCGCGTCCGCCACCGGACCCGACCCGGCCACGTCGAGCCGCGTCAGTACAGCCGTGGCCTCACGCAGCGCCTCCGCGAGCTCCCGCTCCGCCTCGCCGAGCGACGGCACGTCCGCCGGCGGCGCCTCCCGCACCGCCAGGCACCGCCAGACGACCTCCACATGGACGTCCCCGGCCGGCCCCGCCTCCGTCACCTCCGGCACCAGCCCGTAGGGCGCGCCGAAACCGACCACCGCCTCCTCCGCCTCCAGCGCCCGCGCGTTGAAGTCCGGCGGCCCGCTGAGCCCCAGCGGATGCCCCGGCGCGGGCAGCGCCACCCGCCACCCGGTCACCCCGAGCCGCCGCAGCCGCCCCAGCGCCAGCGTCAGCCCGACCGGCCCCGCCTCACCCGGCAGCCCCTCGACGCGATGCACCGCGTCCTCCCCGACGATCGCCTCGACCGCGTCGTCCGGCGACACCGCTCCGGCCAGGAGGGCGTTGCCCCAAGCGGCCAGGCGTCCTGAGCGTGGTTCCCAAAGCATGGGCCACAGCCTAGGCACTCCCCCACCCCGCACCCCACACCCCGGAACTCCGGGCCTTACCGGACGTACCAGGGACCTAAGAGCCGCGCCGCCGCGCCGGTGGCGTAGGTTTTCCCCTGGACGCCCGCCCACCGACGCCGGCGCCGGAACGAACACGACACGACTCGACCGACCGCAAGGGGAGACGACACGACCATGAGCGATGTACTGGAGCTGGTGGACGTATCCGTGGTCCGCGACGGACGCGCTCTGGTGGACGAGGTCTCATGGTCGGTCAAGGAGGGCGAGCGCTGGGTCATCCTCGGCCCCAACGGCGCGGGCAAGACCACGCTCCTCAACATCGCCTCCAGCTACCTCTTCCCCACCAAGGGCACCGCCCGGATCCTGGGCGAGCAGCTGGGCGGCGTCGGCACCGACGTGTTCGAGCTCCGCCCCCGCATCGGCGTCGCCGGCATTGCCATGGCCGAGAAGCTCCCCAAGCGCCAGACCGTCCTCGAGACCGTCCTCACCGCCGCGTACGGCATGACCGCCACCTGGCACGAGGACTACGACCCGGTCGACGAGCAGCGCGCCCGCGCCTTCCTCGACCGCCTCGGCATGTCCGACTACCTGGACCGCAAGTTCGGCACCCTCTCCGAGGGCGAGCGCAAGCGCACCCTGATCGCCCGCGCCATGATGACCGACCCCGAGCTGCTGCTCCTGGACGAGCCCGCCGCCGGCCTCGACCTCGGCGGCCGCGAGGACCTGGTCCGCCGCCTCGGGCGCCTCGCCCGCGACCCGATCGCCCCCTCGATGCTCATGGTCACCCACCACGTCGAGGAGATCGCCCCGGGCTTCACCCACGTGCTGATGATCCGTCAGGGCAAGGTGCTCGCGGCCGGCCCGATGGAGACCGAGCTGACCTCCCGCAACCTCTCGCTCTGCTTCGGCCTCCCGCTCGTCGTCGAGCGCCACGGCGACCGCTACACCGCCCAGGGCCTCCCACTCAAGTAGGAACCCTCACGTAGCACCCCCATCAAGCAGCACCCCATCACGTAGCGCCTCGCTCAACTCGCCGCCCCCGCACGGGAGGAGACGAGCACCACGTCGCACCGGGCACACAGGGCGTCGCGCACTCCGCACAGAGCCGCGCCCTGTCCCCGGCGACCCTCACCGCCCTACCATGACCACGTGGACATCGACGCGTGGGTCTGGTGGCTGATCGGAGCGGTGGGACTGGGCATCCCGCTCGTGCTGACGACGATGCCCGAGTTCGGCATGTTCGCGGTCGGCGCGGTCGCCGGCGCGATCACCGCCGCACTCGGCTTCGGCGTGGTCGCTCAAGTGCTCGTCTTCGTCGTGGTGTCGGTCGCGCTGATCGCGGTGGTCCGCCCGATCGCGGCCCGGCACCGCGACGCCCGACCACAACTCGCCACCGGGATCGACGCCCTGAAGGGCCGTCAGGCCGTGGTCCTGGAACGGGTGGACGGCAGCGGCGGCCGCATCAAACTCGCCGGCGAGGTGTGGTCCGCCCGCGCGCTCGACGACGGACAGACCTTCGAACCGGGCCGCCAGGTCGACGTCGTGGAGATCGACGGCGCGACTGCCGTGGTCATGTGAAGCATCATCGTGAGCGTGATGTGACCGTGTGACAGAACCCGTCACACGACGACCCGCCGTCTGGGAAACTGGATCATCGAAACCAACCCGGCAGTCAACCGGCAGCGAAGGGCACGGGGAGCACGATGCCATCCGTCATCATCGTCCTGATCATCCTGGTGATCCTCGTCTTCATCGCACTGATCAAGACGATCCAGGTCATCCCGCAGGCCAGCGCCGCGATCGTGGAGCGCTTCGGACGCTACACCCGCACGCTCAACGCGGGCCTGAACATCGTCGTCCCGTTCATCGACTCGATCCGCAACCGGATCGACCTCCGTGAACAGGTCGTCCCGTTCCCGCCCCAGCCGGTGATCACCCAGGACAACCTGGTCGTCAACATCGACACCGTCATCTACTACCAGGTGACCGACGCCCGGGCCGCGACCTACGAGGTCGCCAGCTACATCCAGGCCATCGAGCAGCTCACCGTCACCACGCTGCGGAACATCATCGGCGGCATGGACCTCGAGCGCACCCTCACCTCCCGCGAGGAGATCAACGCCGCCCTGCGCGGCGTCCTCGACGAGGCCACCGGCAAGTGGGGCATCCGCGTCAACCGCGTGGAGCTGAAGGCCATCGAGCCGCCGACCTCCATCCAGGACTCGATGGAGAAGCAGATGCGCGCCGACCGCGACAAGCGCGCCGCGATCCTCACCGCGGAGGGCACGCGCCAGGCCGCCATCCTCACCGCCGAGGGTGAGAAGCAGTCCCAGATCCTGCGCGCCGAGGGTGAGGCCAAGGCCGCCGCCCTGCGCGCCGAGGGCGAGGCCCAGGCCGTCCGCACGGTCTTCGAGGCGATCCACGCCGGCGACCCCGACCAGAAGCTGCTCTCGTACCAGTACCTCCAGATGCTCCCGAAGATCGCCGAGGGCGACGCCAACAAGCTCTGGATCGTGCCCAGCGAGATCGGCGACGCCCTCAAGGGCCTTTCCGGCGCCTTCGGCAACATCGGCGGGGGAGTCCCCGGCTTCAACACCTCGGGCGGATCCAACAGCGGTACGGGCGCGGGCGCGAGCGTCGTCGAGCAGCGCCGCGAGGAACCCCCGGTTGACTGACACGTACACGTAATCGTGCATGATCGGTGAGAGCCCCTCGACCCCGAGACCCGTCGGCTGGACAGACCTGTCAGACCTGACAGACCGACGGACCGTCAGGGCGGGGAGGCGACTCACTGACCATGTAAGGAGATGGCGTTGTCCATCTGGGAAGTACTGGCAGTCTTCGCCGCCGGCATCGGAGCCGGCACCATCAACACCATCGTCGGGTCCGGAACGCTGATCACGTTCCCGGTCCTCCTCCTCACCGGCCTCCCACCGGTCACCGCCACCGTCTCCAACGCCCTCGGCCTCATCCCCGGCTCCATCAGCGGCGCCATCGGCTACCGCGAGGAACTCAAGGGCCAGCGCCGCCGCGTCCTGCGCCTCGGCGCACTCGCCGCCGCCGGCGGCCTGTGCGGCGCGATACTCCTGCTGATGCTCCCGCCCAGGGCGTTCGAGACCATCGTCCCCGTCCTCGTCGCCCTGGCGCTGGTACTCGTCGTCCTGCAGCCCCGGATCTCCAAGGCCGTCCAGGCCCGGCGCGCCCGCAACGGCACCCACGGCGACCCCGACGGCGGCCCGCTCCTGCTCACCGGACTCTTCCTCGCGAGCATCTACGGCGGCTACTTCACCGCCGCCCAGGGGATCATCTACCTCTCCCTCATGGGCATGCTCCTCAACGACACCCTCCAGCGCCTCAACGCCGTCAAGAACGTCCTCGCCGCGATCGTGAACAGCATCGCCGCGCTCTTCTTCCTCTTCGTCGCCGACTTCGACTGGACCGCCGTCCTGCTCATCGCCGTCGGCTCCGCCATCGGCGGCCAGATCGGCGCCAAGGTCGGCCGCCGCCTCCCGCCCACCGTCCTGCGCGGCGTCATCGTCGCCGTCGGCCTCACCGCCATCGCCCAGCTCCTGCTCCGCTGACGACGGCCGCGGGCCCGCCCCCTCAGGAAGGGGACGGGCCCGCGGTACGCACACGGAAGCCCGGATCGGCCCGCTCAGGCCGCCGAATCGGCCAGCCAGTCCGGCAGCTCGGACCGCTCACCCGCCCGCATCGCGAGCAGCATCGCGTCCGCCGGAGTCGGCACGAACGGCTGGCGCAGCAGCGGCATCCCCGCCTGCTCCGGAGTCCGGTCGGCCTTGCGGTGGTTGTCCTCGGCACACGAGGCGACCGTGTTCAGCCACTCGTCCCCACCGCCCTGCGCCCGAGGCACCACGTGGTCCACGGTCGTCGCACGCCGCCCGCAGTACGCGCACCGGTGCTGGTCCCGCACCAGCACACCCCGCCTCGACCACGGAGCCTGTCTTCGGAACGGCACCCGTACGTACCGGCAGAGCCTGATCACCCGCGGCACCGGAAGCTCGACGGCGGCGGCACGCATGCGCAGCTCGGGATGAGCCTGCTCCACGACGGCCTTGTCCTGCAGGACAAGCACCACCGCACGGTTGAGTGTGACCGTCGAAAGCGGCTCGAAGCTCGCGTTCAGTACCAGCGTGTCCCGCATCATGCCCACCTCCCGTGTGCCGGCCCAGCCCTGTTGGCGGGGCTTCCGGGCTTGGATCAACTCTGGCCGGGCGCGCCGGGTAGGACAACGCAATATCTGCGCAACGAAAGATGCCCGCTTCTGATCTCTCCAAGACCAGAAGCGGGCAAACAACAGACGAACACCCAGTCGCCCGGGCGGGGTTCCGCCGGCGCGGGCTACGCGGGGTTCTCGTACTCGCCGACCAACTGCGCACGTCCCAGCGTGTGGAACCGCAGGTTGAAGCCGACCGCGGCCGGAGACGTGTCGGCGTCCGGACCGAGCCGCTCCTGATCGACCGCGTACACCGTGAACACATAACGGTGCGGGCCGTCCCCCTTCGGCGGGGCGGCCCCGCCGAAGTCCTTCGACCCGTAGTCGTTGCGCGCGTGCACGGCGCCCGCCGGCAACCCCTCGAACGAGCCCGAGCCCGCACCCACGGGCAGCTCCGTCACCGACGCCGGGATGTCGAACAGCACCCAGTGCCAGAACCCGCTGCCGGTCGGCGCGTCCGGGTCGAAGCAGGTGACGGCGAAGCTCTTGGTCTCCGCCGGGAAACCCTCCCAGCGCAGCTGCGGCGAGGTGTTCCCCGCCGCGTACACCTGCGCCTCCTTCAGCACCCCGCCCGGCGCCACGTCGTCGCTCACCACGGTGAACGCCGGCACCGGCGGATGGAAGTCGTGAGGGAGCGGAGCCCTCTTGCCCTCGGCCACGAATGAACCTCCGTATCGTCCTGATCCGACTGACGGCTGTCGGGGCCGAGCCTAGAACCAGTTCCGCTTCCCACCGACCTCGGCGAGCCACTGGTTCAGGTACGCCGCCCAGTCGGTGGTGTGGAAGTCGTGCAGACCGACCGCGAACGAACGGAACGAGTCGCTGCCCTCGCTGAACAGACCCGGCTTCTTGTCCATCTCGAGCACGACGTCCATCTCGCGCTCGTCCGCCACGAAGCTCACCTCGACCTGGTTCAGCCCGCGGTACTGCTGCGGCGGGAGGAACTCGATCTCCTGGTAGAACGGCAGCTTCTGCCGGGTGCCCCGGATCATGCCGCGCTCCATGTCCGCGTTCTTGAAGCGGAAGCCGAGCTGGATGAAGGCGTCCAGGATCGCCTGCTGCGCCGGCAGCGGGTGCACGTTGATCGGGTCCAGGTCACCGGAGTCCACCGCACGCGCGATCTCCAGCTCGGTGGTCACACCGATGTTCATGCCCCGCAGCTGCTGCCCGGCGATCGTGGTGACCGGCGTCTCCCACGGGATCTCCAGACCGAACGGCACAACGTGCACCGCCCCGGCCTTCACCTCGAACGCGCCACCGAGCCGCACCTTCACGAACTCGATGTCCTGCTTGTACTCCTGGTCGCCGCCCTCGACCTCGACGCGCGCCTGCAGCCCCACCGACAGACCCTCGATCTGCTGGTCGACCGAACCGCCCTGGATCCGCACCTCACCCTGGACGACCCCGCCCGGAACCACGTTCTCCTCGGTGAGCACCGTCTCCACGGTCGCCCCGCCGGCTCCCAGGCTCGCGAGCAGCTTCTTGAAGCCCATGTCTGTCCACTCCTTCTAGGGTCCTGGCCTTTACCTACGTACGAGCGACGACCGTAACGGGTTCCCACCGCCGCCCCCGGTACACCCCCGCCCCGCCCCCGTTACGCTCGGACGCCATGAGCGAGAGCCCCGACCGCGCGCCGCTGCCGCGGGCCTTCTTCGACCGTCCGGTACTGGAGGTCGCGCCCGATCTCCTCGGCCGCACCCTCGTCCGCAGAACGGAGGACGGCCCGATCGAGCTACGGCTCACGGAGGTGGAGGCGTACGCGGGCGAG
>NZ_CP160404.1:940000-1425000 GCF_045348655.1 Streptomyces solicamelliae | reverse complement strand
CGACCTGCACGAATGGCGTAACGACTTCTCGACTGTCTCAACCATAGGCCCGGTGAAATTGCACTACGAGTAAAGATGCTCGTTTCGCGCAGAAGGACGGAAAGACCCCGGGACCTTTACTACAGTTTGATATTGGTGTTCGGTTCGGCTTGTGTAGGATAGGTGGGAGACTTTGAAGCGGCCACGCCAGTGGTTGTGGAGTCGCCGTTGAAATACCACTCTGGTCGTGCTGGATGTCTAACCTCGGTCCGTGATCCGGATCAGGGACAGTGTCTGATGGGTAGTTTAACTGGGGCGGTTGCCTCCCAAAGGGTAACGGAGGCGCCCAAAGGTTCCCTCAGCCTGGTTGGCAATCAGGTGTTGAGTGTAAGTGCACAAGGGAGCTTGACTGTGAGACCGACGGGTCGAGCAGGGACGAAAGTCGGGACTAGTGATCCGGCGGTGGCTTGTGGAAGCGCCGTCGCTCAACGGATAAAAGGTACCCCGGGGATAACAGGCTGATCTTCCCCAAGAGTCCATATCGACGGGATGGTTTGGCACCTCGATGTCGGCTCGTCGCATCCTGGGGCTGGAGTCGGTCCCAAGGGTTGGGCTGTTCGCCCATTAAAGCGGTACGCGAGCTGGGTTTAGAACGTCGTGAGACAGTTCGGTCCCTATCCTCTGTGCGCGCAGGAATATTGAGAAGGGCTGTCCCTAGTACGAGAGGACCGGGACGGACGAACCTCTGGTGTGCCAGTTGTTCTGCCAAGGGCATGGCTGGTTGGCTACGTTCGGGAGGGATAACCGCTGAAAGCATCTAAGCGGGAAGCCTGCTTCGAGATGAGTATTCCCACCTCCTTGAGAGGGTAAGGCTCCCAGTAGACGACTGGGTTGATAGGCCGGATGTGGAAGCCCAGTAATGGGTGGAGCTGACCGGTACTAATAGGCCGAGGGCTTGTCCTCAGCTGCTCGCGTCCACTGTGTTAGTTCTGAAGCAACGAACGGTTGCTGGTTTCTAGAGCTAGAACATAACTACAGAGTGTGCTTGTTCGCTCGAAACCGATAGGGTTTCGGTGGTCATAGCGTTAGGGAAACGCCCGGTTACATTCCGAACCCGGAAGCTAAGCCTTTCAGCGCCGATGGTACTGCAGGGGGGACCCTGTGGGAGAGTAGGACACCGCCGAACAATCTTTCAGGACCCCTGGTCCCAGCGTTCAGCTGGGACCAGGGGTCCTTTTGTTTTTTCAGACCTTTTTGACGAAGCGCGGCCGCGTGCCGGCTGCGCGAGAATGACAGCAGTACCAGCAGACAGGAGTCACTCGATGTCCACCAACTCTCCCGACGACCGTCCGGAACGCGAGCCGCGTCGTAGGGACGGTGGCGAGCGGGGCGGCTTCCGTGGCCCGCGTCGTGATGACAACCGCGGTGGTGGATACCGCCGTGACGACAACCGCCGTGACGACAACCGTGGTGGTGACAGCCGCGGTGGCGGGTTCCGCCGTGACGACCGCGGTGGTGACAGCCGCGGTGGCGGGTTCCGCCGTGATGACAACCGTGGTGGTGGCGCCGGCGGTGGCGGTTACCGCCGTGACGACAACCGTGGCGGTGGCGCCGGCGGTGGCGGTTACCGCGGGCGGGACGACCGCCGCGACGACCGCCCCTCCTCCTTCCGCCGGAACGACGATCGCGATCGCGGTGGCTTCCGCCGTGACGACCGCGGCGGGGACAACCGCGGTGGTGGCTTCCGTCGTGACGACCGCCGTGACGACAACCGCCGTGACGACAACCGCGGTGGCGGTTTCCGCCGTGACGACCGTCCGGCGTTCCGTCGCGACGAGCGGCGTGACGACCGGCCCTCCTTCCGTCGTGATGAGCGGCGTGACGACCGGCCCTCGTACCGTCGCGACGACGACCGCGACCGCGGTGGCTTCCGCCGTGACGACCGGCGTGACGACAACCGTGGCGGTGGCTTCCGTCGCGATGACCGGCGTGACGACCGTCGGGACGACCGGCGCGACGACCGTCCGTCGTTCCGCCGTGACGAGCGGCGTGACGACCGTCGGGATGACCGACGTGACGACAACCGTGGCGGTGGCTTCCGCCGTGACGAGCGCCGCGATGACCGTCCGTCCTTCCGTCGTGATGAGCGGCGTGACGACCGCCCCTCGTACCGTCGCGACGACGACCGCGACCGCGGGGGCTTCCGGCGCGATGACCGCCGTGACGACCGCCGTGACGACCGCCGGGACGACCGACGTGACGACCGGCCCCGTGGGCCCCGTCGGGACGACAGCCGGGGTGGCGGCTTCCGCCGCGACGACCGCGGCGGGTACCGAGGCCGTGACGACCGGGGCGGCTACGGCCGTCGGGACGATCGCGACCGTGACCGGGACCGCGGTGACCGCCAGCCGATCAAGCGCCTGCCGATCCCGGACGACGTCACCGGTGAGGAGATCGACCCGGACGTGCGGCAGGAGCTGATGAGCCTGCCCAAGGGGCTCGCCGAGGATGTCTCCCGCAACCTCGTCATGGTCGCGAAGCTGATCGACGAGGACCCGGAGCAGGCGTACGCGTACTCGCGTATCGCGCTCCGGCTCGCGTCCCGTGTCGCCGCCGTGCGCGAGGCCGCCGGCTTCGCCGCGTACGCGACGCAGAAGTACTCCGAGGCGCTGGCCGAGTTCCGGGCCGCCCGGCGGATGACCGGCAGCACCGAGTTGTGGCCCGTCATGGCGGACTGCGAGCGGGGCCTGGGCCGGCCCGAGCGGGCGCTGGCGATGGCCGGCGAGCCCGAGGTGCAGAAGCTGGACAAGGCCGGGCAGGTGGAGATGCGGCTCGTCGCCGCCGGCGCCCGCCGGGACATGGGGCAGCTCGACGCCGCCATCGTGACCCTGCAGAGCCCCGAACTCGCGTCCAGCGCGGTGCACCCGTGGACCGCGCGTCTCCGGTACGCCTACGCCGACGCCCTGCTGGCGGCGGAGCGCGAGGCCGAGGCCCGCGAGTGGTTCGCCAAGGCGCTGGAGGCGGACAAGGACGGGTCCACGGACGCGTCCGACCGGCTCGCTGAGCTGGACGGCGTCGAGTTCGTCGAGGTCGAGGAGATCGACGACGCCGACGCGAACGAGCAGGACGAGGCGGCCGCCGAGACCGGTGAGGCCGACCGTGGCGGGGAGGGCGACGAGGACGTCGTCGTCGACGCCGCCGCGGACGACACCGACGTCGCCGACGAGGTCGCCCCGGAGTCGGACGACAAGCGCTGACGTCCCTGGCGACCTAGTGACCTAGCGACGGAGCGACAGATACGAGAGAGGGCGTCACCCCGGCCGGGGTGACGCCCTCTCTCGTATGTGCCTGGCCTCAGTCCAGGGCCAGGCTCCGCAGCACCAGGCCCGTCGCCGGCTTCGGGCCGAAGGAGGTCGACTTGCGGGGCATCGTGACGCCCTGGCGGGCGAGGTCGCGGACGACCTCCTCGCGTACGGGATGCATCAGCACCGCCGTGCCGCCGCGGCGTTCGGCCTGCTCGACCGCGGCCTCCGTGTCGTGGATGTACGCGATGTGCTCGGGCGCGTCCGGGATGTGCCACAGGTGGTCCAGCATCGTGGCGTGCAGGACCGTCGCGTCCAGCGTGCGCCAGGCCTCGGGCCGGTCCGTGCGGACCGTCTCCGCGAGCAGGGCGGGGTCGGGGCGGTCGACGAGGTGGAAGCCGCCGTCGCCGGCCAGCAGGAAGGCGTTGCCGTCGGCGACCGCGGCGGCGAGCGTCTCCATGGCGGCCGGCAGCGGGCCGTCGACCCGGCGGATGCGGAAGCGGCCCTCCAGGGCGGCGAGCGCGTCGGCGACCGGGAGGCGGCTGAGCAGGCGGTGGATGGCGCGGACCCGGAGCGGGTGGCGGGCGGTGTCGACGAGGAGGACGAGCCCGTAGTTCCAGGGGCTGGGGGAGTCGTGCTCGTGCTGCAGCCGCAGATAGGTGGCCCAGCGGTGGTGGCCGTCGGCGATGAGGGCCTGGTGCTGCGCGAGTTCGGCGGCGACGGCGGCCAGTTCGGTGGGGTCGGTGACCGCCCACAGGCGGTGGTGGACGCCGTCCTCGGTGGTGGTGGAGAGCAACGGCTCGCGCTGCGCGGTCCGTTCGATGACGCGCGTAGCCCCGTCGCCCTCGCCGACGTACGTCAGGAGCAGCGGCTCCAGGTTGGCGGCCGTGGTGCGCATGAGCGCGGCGCGGTCCTCGACGACGTGCGGCATGACGTCCTCGTGGGGGAGCACGATGCCGCGGTCCGGCGCGGACAGTTCGAGCGCGCCGATGATGCCGCGCTGGAGGAGGTCGCCGCTCCGCTGCTCGTACACGTACAGGGCGGGTTCCGGGTCCGGGGCGAGGACGCCGTCGGCGAGCCAGCGGTCGAGGGTGACGGCGGCCTTGCGGTGGCGGGTGCCGGCGGTCATGGCCTGCGGCAGGATCAGGCGGACGATGTTGTGGGGGTCGGCGGACTCGAGGTGGTGCAGCCCGTCGGGGCGTACGACGACGTCGTACGGGGGCGAGGTCACGGCGGCGAGGCTGCCGACCCGTTCAGGTACGTAGCGGAGGCCCCGGAACGGGAGCAGGCGCAGACCGTCGGCGCGGACGTCATCGGCCGCGGGACCTGTTGTGTTCATCTCGACATCGTATGTGGACGGGCGTCGTAAGTGGATCGGGGGCATGAGCGATGATCGGAGGAGCGGGGAGCGTCGACTTCGTCAGGAGCGCAGGAGCATGGAACAGCAGGGCGGCGGCAGGCAGCGGCCGGACGGGAGCGCGGAGGCGCTTCTCGCGGCGTACGACACGGCGCTGCTGGATCTGGACGGCGTGGTGTACGCGGGCGGGGAGGCGATTCCGTACGCGGTGCCGGCGCTGGGGGCGGCGCGGGAGGGCGGGATGCACCTGGCGTACGTCACCAACAACGCGCTGCGGACGCCGGAGGCGGTCGCGCGGCACCTGACGGAGCTGGGTGTGCCGGCGGAGGCGGCCGACGTGGTCACGTCGGCGCAGGCGGTGGCGCGGCTGATCGCGGCGGAAGTCCCGTCCGGGGCGCCGGTGTTGGTGATCGGCGGCGAGGGGCTGCGGGTGGCGCTGCGGGAGCGGGGCCTGGTGCCGGTGGACTCGGCGGACACCGAGGGCCTGGCGGCGGTGGTGCAGGGGTACGGGGGGCCGGAGCTGCCGTGGGGGCGGTTCGCGGAGGCGTGTTACGCGATCGAGCGCGGGGTGCCGTGGTTCGCGTCCAACACGGATCTGACGATTCCGGGGGCGCGGGGGGTCGGGCCGGGGAACGGGGCGGCGGTGGAGGTCGTCCGGATCGCGACGGGGGCGGAGCCGCGGGTGGCGGGCAAGCCGTTGCCCCCGATGCACCGGGAGACGGTGCTGCGGACGGGCGCGAGGCGGCCGCTGGTGGTGGGGGACCGGCTGGACACGGACATCGAGGGCGCGTTCAACGGGGGCGTGGACTCGTTGCTGGTGCTGACCGGGGTGACGGATGCGGCGCAGCTGCTCGCCGCGGTGCCGGAACACCGGCCGACGTACGTGGACGCGGACCTGCGGGCGCTGCTGCGGGGCCAGCCGGAGGTCGTGCCGACGGCGGACGGCTTCGCCTGTGGCGGCTGGACGGCGTCGGTACGGGATGCCGCGCTGGAGCTGACGGGCGAGGGTGACCCGCTGGACGGGCTGCGGGCGTTGTGCGGGGCGGCGTGGACGGCTGCGGGGGCCGGGGCGTGCGGGCTGCCGGCGGGGAAGGCGCTGGGGCGACTGGGGTGGTGAGCGTCGCGCCCCTGGGCGGGCGGTGAGTTTCCCCCACCCCACCCCACCCCTCCCCGAAACCCTGACGGCACCGGGGGCTCCGCCCTTACCGTCCCCTCCGCTCCCGCCCGTTCCCTCCGCTCCCGACCCCTGGGGCCGGGGATTGGTTCGCGGTCCGGAGGGCAGGGGGTCCCGGAGGGGACCCTTTCCGCGGGGAGGCGAGATTGCGAGGGTAGGCTAACCTAACCTCGTGTTGGTCGACAGTCCCTCTCGCGCGAGCGCGGAGCCGGCTGCCGTTGGCCAGGAATCGACGCGTCGTCATGGGGTACGGGCGGTCGGGCTGGTCGTGGCGGTCGGGGTCCTGCTGCTGGTCTGTGTCCTGAGCATCATGGTCGGCGCCAAACCGGTGCCGCTCGGCGATGTCTGGCACGGGCTGTTCCAGAACGCCGGCGTCGGCAACGACGTCATCGTCCACGACGTGCGCGTGCCCCGCACCCTCCTCGGGCTGCTCGTCGGCGTCGCGCTGGGCCTGTCCGGCGCCGTCATGCAGGGGCTGACGCGCAATCCGCTCGCCGAGCCCGGACTGCTCGGCGTCAACGCCGGCGCCGCCGCGGCCGTCGTGACCGCGATCGCGTTCCTCGGGGTCTCGGACGTCTCCGACTTCGTCTGGTTCGCGTTCGTCGGCGCGGCCGTCGTCTCCGTCCTCGTGTACGTGCTCGGCGGCAGCCGCAGCTCCACCCCCGTCCGCCTGGCGCTCGCCGGCACCGCCGCGACCGCCGCCCTGTACGGGTACGTCAACGCCGTCCAGCTGCTCAACTCCGCCGCGCTCGACCAGCTCCGCTTCTGGACCGTCGGCTCGCTCGCCTCCGCCGACATGGCCACCGTCCGCCGGGTCGCGCCGTTCATCCTCGTCGGCGTCGTCCTCGCGCTGCTGATCGCGCGGCCGCTCAACGCCATGGAGCTGGGCGACGACACCGCCCGCGCGCTCGGCGCGAACCTCAACCGCACCCGCGTCCTCGCGATGCTCGCCGTCACCCTCATGTGCGGCGCCGCGACCGCCGCCTGCGGTCCGATCGTGTTCCTCGGGCTGATGGTCCCGTACATGGTCCGGGCGATCACCGGCCCGGACATGCGGTGGATCCTGCCGTACGCCGCCGTCCTCGCGCCCGTGCTGCTGCTCGGCTCCGACGTCCTGGGCCGTGTCGTGGCCCGCCCCTCCGAGCTGCAGGTCGGCATCGTCACGGCACTCGTCGGCGGACCCGTCTTCATCCACCTCGTCCGCCGCAAGAGGATGGCCCAGCTGTGACCACCAAGTCCCCCACGAGGGCGCTGCGGACCGCGGGCGGCTTCTCGGTACGGTACGAACCCCGCTCCGTCGTCGCCGTCCTCGCGCTGCTCGTCCTCGCGCTCGCCGGCGCGGTCGTCCTCGTCGGCAGCGGCGACTTCCCGATCGCCCCCGGCGACGTCGTCGCCACGCTGCTCGGCGACGGCACGCCCGTGCAGGAGTTCGCGGTCATGGACCTGCGGCTGCCCCGCGTCCTCGTCGCCGTCTTCGTCGGTGCCGCGCTCGGCATCGGCGGCGCCGTCTTCCAGTCCGTCTCCCGCAACCCGCTCGGCAGCCCCGACGTCATCGGCTTCGGCCAGGGCGCCACCGTCGGCGCGCTCACCGTCATCGTGCTCTTCCAGGGCGGCGCCCTCGCCGCCGCCGGCGGCGCGATCGTCGGCGGACTGGTCACCGGTACGGCGATCTACCTGCTCGCCTGGAAGCGCGGCGTGCACGGCTACCGGCTCGTCCTCGTCGGCATCGGCGCCGCCGCCATGCTGACCGCCGTCATCCACTACCTCATCACCAAGGCCAACCTCGTCGACGCCACCCGCGCCACCGTGTGGATGACCGGCTCGCTCGACGGGCGCGACTGGACCCAGTTCTGGCCGCTCCTCGCCGTCTGCTGCGTCCTGCTCCCCGTCGTCCTCGGCCACGGCCGCGCGCTGCGGATGCTGGAGATGGGCGACGACGCCGCGTACGCGCTCGGCGTCAAGGTCGAGCGGACCCGGACGGTGCTCATGACCTCCGCCGTCCTGCTGGTCTCCGTGGCCACCGCCGCGGCCGGCCCCATCGTCTTCGTCTCGTTGAGCGCCCCCCAGCTGGCCCGCCGGCTCACCCGCTCCCCGGGACCCAACCTCGCGGCCTCCGCCCTCATGGGCGCGGCGCTGCTGCTGGCCGCCGACTGGGCGGCCACCCAGGCGTTCGACGACCGCCAGCTGCCCGTCGGCGTCGTCACCGGTGTGCTCGGCGGCTGCTATCTGCTGTGGCTGCTCGTCACCGAGCGGAAGGCCGGACGGATATGACCCACGAGAACGACGATCACAGGAGTACCGGCATGGACTCTTCGCGGCAGCGGCTCGGCGCCGACTCCGTCACCCTCGCCTACGAGCAGCGGGTCATCGCCCGCGACCTGTCCGTCGAGATCCCCGACAACTCCTTCACGGTCATCGTCGGCCCCAACGCCTGCGGCAAGTCGACGCTGCTCCGCGCCCTGTCGCGGATGCTGAAGCCCACGGCGGGGCGGGTGCTGCTCGACGGGCAGTCCATCCACGCGCTGCCCGCGAAGAAGGTCGCGCGGACGCTCGGCCTGCTGCCGCAGTCGTCGATCGCGCCGGACGGCATCACCGTCGCCGACCTCGTCGCCCGCGGCCGCTACCCGCACCAGGGCCTGCTGCGCCAGTGGTCGCCGGAGGACGAGCGGATCGTCAAGGAGTCGATGGCGGCCACCGGTGTCGCCGAACTCGCGGACCGGTTCGTCGACGAGCTGTCCGGCGGTCAGCGGCAGCGGGTGTGGATCGCGATGGCGCTCGCCCAGCAGACCCCGCTGCTGCTGCTCGACGAGCCGACGACGTACCTCGACATCCAGCACCAGATCGACGTCCTGGACCTGTGCGCCGAGCTGCACGAGAACCAGGGCCGCACGCTCGTCGCCGTCCTGCACGACCTGAACCACGCGGCCCGGTACGCCACCCACCTGATCGCCGTCCGCGGCGGCGAGGTCGTCGCGGAGGGCCCGCCGTCCGAGGTGGTCACGGCCGAGCTGGTCGAGCGGGTCTTCGGGCTGCGCTGCCAGGTCATCGACGACCCGGAGACCGGCACGCCGCTGGTGGTGCCGGCCGGGCGCAAGGCCCGCGCGAGGGCGGCGGAGCCGGCGCTACAGAAGTGACCGCAGCCGCAGCAGATCGCGGAAGCCGGCCTCCAGCCGGACCCGGCCGGAGGCCCAGGCCTTCGCGAAGTTCAGCTCGCCGTCGACCATCGCGACCAGGTCGTCGCCGGTCATCGCCAGCCGGATCTGCGCCTTGCCGGGCGGCGGTCCCGCCACCGTCAGCACGTCCTCGATCCGGCCGTCCGCGAGACGGCCGGTGAAGGTGGTCCCGAGGTCGGTGAGGTGGCAGCTGAGCGTGCGGTCGAGCGCCGTCGCGCCGCGCACGTCACCGTTCGCGCGGGCGAGATTGTCCGAAAGTCTGTCGAGTGCGCTGCGGCACTCCTCGATCGTGGCCATCGCGACCGACCGTACCTCAGGGCTTCGCGATAGCGTCGGGGCATGAGTGACGTGCTGCGGGACGGCGTGGGTGAGGGTGACGGCGTGGGTGAACGGATGCCTGCCGTGGCACGTACGGAGGGGCATGACGACGTACGCGACACGGACGCCGCCGGCGCCGCGGGTCCCGGCGCCTCGCCCGAGCCCGCCGCGGAGGCCGCAGGGTCCGCCTCCGAGGTCCCCGAGCCCGCCGCGGAGGCCACAGAGCCCGTCGGGCCCGCTCCTCTCGGCGTCGAGCGCACCCCGACCGACCAAGCCGCCGTGGACACGCTTCTGGCCCGGCTGGGGGACGCGGACCACCTCCCGGCCGACGGCCACCTGGAGGTGTACGAGGATGTACACCGGGGCCTGCGGGACGAGCTGACCTCGCTCGACGCCGCCGCACGCCCGGGACCGACACCTACGTACGACCACAGGAGCTGAACCGAACGTGGCAGGAGTGGCACGCCGTCGACTGGACGCGGAGCTGGTGCGCCGGAAGCTCGCCCGCTCGCGCGAGCACGCCGCCCAGCTGATCGCCGCAGGGCGGGTGACCGTCGGCAAGACCGTCGCCACCAAGTCCGCCACGCAGGTCGAGACGGCCGCGGCGATCGTCGTCCAGCAGGACGACAGCGACCCGGACTACGTGTCGCGCGGCGGCCACAAGCTGGCCGGGGCGTTCGCGGCGTTCGTACCGCAGGGGCTGCGGGTCGAGGGGCGGCGGGCGCTGGACGCCGGCGCGTCGACGGGCGGCTTCACGGACGTGCTGCTGCGGGCCGGCGCGGCGCACGTGGTCGCCGTCGACGTCGGGTACGGGCAGCTGGCGTGGTCGCTGCAGAGCGACGAGCGCGTCACCGTGAAGGACCGTACGAACGTACGCGAGTTGACGGTGGAGGCGATCGACGGGACGCCGGTGGACCTGGTGGTCGGCGACCTGTCGTTCATCCCGCTGGGGCTCGTGCTGCCCGCGCTGGTCGCCTGCACGGCGCCGGACGCGGACCTCGTGCTGATGGTGAAGCCGCAGTTCGAGGTGGGCAAGGAACGGCTGGGCAGCGGCGGGGTGGTGCGCAGCGCCGAACTCCGCGCGGACGCGGTGAAGAACGTCGCCCGGCAGGCGGCGGAGCTGGGCCTCGGCGTGCTGGGGGTGACGGCCAGCCCGCTTCCCGGGCCGTCCGGCAACGTCGAGTACTTTCTGTGGCTGCGGGCCGGGGCGCCCGCGCTGGATCCGGCGGATGTGGATCGCGCCGTGGCGGAGGGACCTCGTTGACATCATCGACGACAGCAACACCGCGTACCGTCTTCCTGCTCGCCCACACCGGCCGTCCGGCCGCGGTGCGCAGCGCCGAACTGGTGGTGCTCGGGCTGCTGCGCAGCGGCCTGCGGGTACGGGTCCTGGAGGCGGAGGCCGCGGACCTGCCGCTGCCGCCGTCACCGGCGGTGGAGCAGGTGCCGGAGGGCTGCGAGGACGCGCTCGACGGGTGTGAGCTGCTGATCGTGCTCGGCGGCGACGGCACATTGTTGCGGGGGGCGGAGTTCTCCCGGGCGTCCGGGGTGCCGATGCTCGGGGTGAACCTGGGGCGGGTCGGCTTCCTCGCGGAGGCCGAGCGGGACGACCTGGACAAGGTCGTGGACCGGGTGGTGGGCCGGTCGTACGAGGTCGAGGAGCGGATGACCCTCGACGTCGTCGTGCACGACAACGGCGATGTGCTGCACACGGATTGGGCGCTGAACGAGGCGGCCGTGCAGAAGGTGTCGCCGGAGCGGATGCTGGAGGTCGTGCTCGCGATCGACGGGCGCCCGGTGACGGGGTTCGGCTGCGACGGCGTGATCTGCGCGACACCGACGGGCTCGACGGCGTACGCGTTCTCGGCGGGCGGTCCGGTGATGTGGCCGGAGGTCGAGGCGCTGCTGATGGTGCCGATCGGGGCGCACGCGCTGTTCGCGAAGCCGCTGGTGACGACGCCGGACTCGGTGCTGACGGTCGAGGTCGAGCCGCACACGCCGCACGGGGTGCTGTGGTGCGACGGGCGGCGCACGGTCGAGCTGCCGGCGGGCGCGCGGGTCGAGGTCCGCAAGGGTAAGGTCCCGGTCCGCCTGGCCCGCCTCCACCACGCCTCCTTCACGGACCGCCTGGTCGCGAAGTTCGCACTGCCGGTGTCGGGCTGGCGGGGCGCGAGGCACTAGTCCGTGGGGGCCGACCCACCCGTTGTGGGCACCCGGAGGGTGAGTTCCCGTGGGGGCCGTCGCATCTTGGGGCGCCGACCTCGTATGGTCTTCTCCGTGTTGGAGGAGATGCGGATACGGTCGCTCGGGGTCATCGACGACGCCGTCGTCGAGCTGTCGCCCGGGTTCACCGCGGTGACGGGCGAGACCGGCGCCGGCAAGACCATGGTCGTGACGAGCCTCGGGCTGCTGCTCGGCGGACGGGCCGACCCTGCCCTCGTACGGATCGGGGCCGGGTCCGCGGTCGTCGAGGGCCGGATCACCGTGCCCCCCGGCGCGCCCGCGGCCGCGCGGGCCGAGGAGGCGGGCGCCGAGCTCGACGACGGCGTGCTGCTCGTCAGCCGGACCGTCTCCGCAGAGGGCCGCTCCCGCGCGCACCTCGGCGGGCGTTCCGTGCCCGTCGGGCTGCTCGCCGAGCTCGCCGACGAGCTCGTCGCCGTGCACGGCCAGACCGACCAGCAGGGCCTGCTCAAGCCCGCCCGGCAGCGCGGCGCCCTCGACCGGTACGCGGGCGACGCCGTCGCCCGGCCGCTCGCCGCCTACGGTGAGGCGTACCGGCGGCTGCGCGCCGTCGCCGCCGAGCTGGACGAGCTGACCACCCGGGCCCGCGAGCGGGCCCAGGAGGCCGACCTGCTGCGCTTCGGGCTCGCCGAGATCGAGGCCGTGGAGCCCCGGGCCGGCGAGGACACCGAGCTCGCCGCCGAGGCCGAGCGGCTCGGTCACGCCGAGGCCCTGGCCTCCGCCGCCGCGCTCGCGCACACCGCGCTGGCCGGCAACCCGGAGGACCCCGAGGCCGTCGACGCGACGACCCTCGTCGCCGGGGCGGGACGCGCGCTGGAGGCCGTACGGTCCCACGATCCGGCGCTCGCCGCGCTGGCCGACCGGATCGGCGAGATCTCCATCCTGCTCGCCGACGTGTCCGGCGAACTCGCCGGCTACGCCGACAACCTCGACGCCGACCCGCGCCGGCTCGCCGCCGTCGAGGAGCGCCGCGCCGCGCTCACCCAGCTCACCCGGAAGTACGGCGCGGACGTCGCCGCCGTGCTCGCCTGGGCGCAGGAGAGCGAGGGCAGGCTCACCGAGCTGGACGGCGACGACGACCGGATCGGCGAGCTGACCGCCGAGCGGGACACGCTGCGGGCCGAGCTGTCCGGGCTCGCCCAGGCGCTCACCGACGCGCGTACGGAGGCGGCGGCGCGGTTCGCCGATGCCGTCACCGCGGAGCTCGCCTCGCTCGCGATGCCGCATGCCCGGGTGTCGTTCGACATCCGCCAGGTCGAGGCGGCGGACGGCGTCGAGGTCGGCGGGCGGGTCGTCGCGTACGGCCCGGCCGGTGCGGACGAGGTCGAGCTGCTGCTCGCCCCGCATCCGGGCGCGCCGCCGCGGCCGATCGCGAAGGGCGCGTCGGGCGGTGAGCTGTCGCGCGTGATGCTCGCGGTCGAGGTCGTCTTCGCGGGGACGGACCCCGTGCCGACGTACCTCTTCGACGAGGTCGACGCGGGCGTCGGCGGCAAGGCGGCGGTGGAGATCGGCCGGCGGCTCGCCAAGCTCGCCCGGTCGGCGCAGGTCGTCGTGGTCACCCACCTTCCGCAGGTCGCCGCCTTCGCCGACCGGCAGCTGCTGGTCGAGAAGACGAACGACGGCTCGGTGACCCGGTCCGGTGTGACGGTCCTGGAGGGCGAGGACCGGGTCCGCGAGCTGTCGCGGATGCTGGCCGGCCAGGAGGACTCGGAGACCGCGCGGGCGCACGCGGAGGAACTGCTGGCGACGGCGCGCGCGGAGGGCTGACGCGGGGCGCGGGCGGAGGCGGCGCCGGACGGGGCACCGCCGCTCGCGCGCGGGCGTGGTGTGCGTTCCGGCAGTGCATCCGCGTGTGCCCCGGCGCGTACGCGCCTCCGGGCGCCGGTCCGTGCCCCCGTACGCTGGGCTACATGATCAAGAACTTGGGCAGGGCGGGGGCCTTCGCCGTGGCGGCGGGGGTGACCCGGGGCGCGTACGAGGCGCTCAGGCGCAGCGGCGTGGGCGGCGAGCGGCCGCGGCGGGTGAACCACGCGGGGCGGGAGGTCGAGCTGTACTCCGGGCCCGCCACGGCCCTCGGCGCGGCGGTCGCCGTCGGCGGGGCGCCCGCCGCGTTCGCCGTGCTGGCCGCCGGGGCCTGTGGCGCGTACGACGACGCGTACGGTGACGACCGGCGCGGGTTCCGGGCGCATCTGGGCGCGCTGCGGCGCGGCGAGGTCACCAGCGGGGCCGTCAAGCTCCTCGGCATCGGGGCCGCCGGGCTCGTCGCGGGCGCGCTGATGAAGGAACGTCCCGTCGACAAGGTCCTCGCGGGCGTCGTCATCGCCGGTACCGCGCATCTCGTCAACCTCGTGGACGTACGACCCGGCCGCGCCCTGCTCGGCGTCCTGGCGCTCAGTACGCCGGGGCTGCTGCGCGGGCCGGAGGCCGCGGCGCCGATGGGCGCGGCGGCGGCGGTCCTCGCGGACGACCTCGGGGAGCGGACGATGCTCGGCGACACCGGCGCGCACGCCCTCGGCGCGGCCGTCGGCGCCGCGATCGTCGCGGGCAACGGCCGGCTCGGGCTCGCCGCCCACGCGGCCGCGCTCGTCGCCGCGGCGGCGTGTGGAGACCATGTCACGGAGTGGGTCCGTTCACCCGTGTGAGTGATCCCGTTCGGTGAGTTGGGGCGTCGGACACGGGAACGTGGCCCCATCGGTGCCGGAACGTGCGTGCGGGCTGGCATCCTTGGGCGCGTGACTCAGCTGCGTACGGTCCAAGTGCTGGGCGGCGGCAGCGCGGGCAGCAGCGCTCACGTCAGGTCACTCGCCGCGGGACTCGTGGCGAGGGGCGTGCGGGTGACCGTGTGCGCCCCGGCCCACCTCGACCGTGAATACGACTTTCTCGGCGTCGGCGCCCACTTCGTGCCGGTGCCGCGCCGCAGCGACCCGACGACGGTCGGGCTGCTGCGCAACGCCTGCATCGGCGCGGACGTGGTGCACGCGCACGGCCTGCACGCGGGCGTGCGGACGGCGCTCGCGCTGGCGGGCGCGACGTGGACGCCCTCGTACACGCCGTTCGTGATGACCTGGCACGTACGCAGCCATGCGGACGGCGCGCGCGGCGGGCTGCTGCGGCTCCTCGAACGACAGACCGTGCGGGCGGCTTCCGTCGTCCTTGGCACGTCGTCGGAGCTGGTGGACCGGGCGCGGCGCCGCGGGGCACGCGACGCACGGTTCGCGCCGGTGACGGTGCCGGTGTCGCGGGGGCCGGTGTGCCTGCACGACGGGAAGGCGCGGGCCGAACTGGGCGCGGTGGACCGGCCGTTGCTGATGGCCGTCGGAGCGCTGGAGCCGGGGCGGGGGAACCGGCTGCTGCTGGAGGCCGCGCGGGTGTGGCGCGCGGCGGACCCGCAGCCGCTCCTGGTGATCGCGGGCGAGGGGCGCGAACGCGCGGCGCTGCAGCGGCGCATCGACGAGGAGGCGCTGCCGGTACGGCTGGTGGGGCGGCGCGACGACGTCGCGGAGCTGCTGGCGGCGGCGGACGTCGCGGTGCTGCCGTCGCGGTGGGAGGCACGGTCGGTCCTGGCGCAGGAGGCGCTGCGGCTGGGCGTGCCGCTGGTCGCCACGGCGGTGGGCGGGGTGCCGGAACTGGTCGGCGACGCGGCCGAACTGGTCCCGTACGGCGACCCGGCCGCGCTCGCCGCGGCCGTCTCCGCCCTGCTGGCCGACCCGGACCGCCGCTCGCACCTGGCGGCGGCGGGCCGGGTACAGGCCGCGACCTGGCCCACGGAGGACGACACGATCGCCCACGTCCTGAGCGTCTACGACGAACTGACGGCGCGGTAGGGGACCGCCCCCGACCGTTACGACACGTGCCGCCTGGCCCTCAGTGCCAGTGACAGGGCCAGGACCACCTGGGGGTCGTCCAGGTCGGTGCCGAGGAGTTCGGCGATGCGGGCCAGCCGGTTGTAGAGGGTCTGGCGGTTGAGGTGGAGTTCGCGGGCCGTCTCCGCCTTGCGGCCGGCGTGGGCCAGGTAGGTCTGCAGGGTGGGGAGGAGCGGCGGCCGGGACGTCGCGTCGTGGTCGCGCAGGGGGCCGATCGCGCGGTCCACGAAGGCCGCCAGGTCCTCGTGGTCCTTCAGGCGCCAGAGCAGCAGGTCGATGTCCAGGCGCCTGGCGTCGTACCAGGGGCGGTCCGACAGGCCCTGCGCCGCAGCCGCCGTCTCCGCGGCGTGCCGCAACCCCGCCGACGCCGCCGCCCAGCCGCCCGGCACGCCCACGACCACCACCGGCGGATGCGCCCCGGTCCCCGTCAGGCCGGCCCGCTCCACCCCGGCCCGCAGCGCCGCCGCCACCCGGTCCGCGACCGCCGTCCGCTCCGACTCCGAGCGCAGGCCGAGCAGCAGCGGCACCCGGCCCTCCACCGGGCGGACGCCCAGCAGCACCGGGACGCCCACCGAGGACAGCTCCTCCAGCACCGCCCGTGCGAGCAGCGCCCAGTTGCCCGACGGGCCCAGCTCCGCGGCCAGCCGCATCACCACCGGCAGCAGCGGGCCCTCGCCCGGCTTGAAGCCGAGCACCCGCGCCTGCGCCGGCGCGTCCTCCGCGGTGATCCGGCCCTCCGCCAGGTCCGTCAGGAAGTCGCCCCGGCCGCGCGCCGCCAGCTCCTCCTCCTGGCGCGCCTGCATCAGGACGACCGCCAGGATGCCCGCCGCGCGCTCCGCCGCCATGCGGTGGACGGGGGACAGCGCGCCCGACACGGCGAGGAGCACCAGCCGTGCCCTTACTCCTCCGGCGCCGGTCCCACCGCCCGGGACGTCCACGACGACCGAGCCCACCGGCGGCCCCGACTCCCGGGCCGCGCGCTGGCCGCGCAGGCCCTCCCAGACCTGGAGCGGGTCCGCCGGGCCGGACTCCGTGCCCGCCGCGTACAGCAGCCGCCCGTCGGCGGTCTCCAGGAACACCGGGTTCGCCGAGAAGTCCGAGAGGATCCGCAGCACCTGCGGCACCCCGCCACCGCCGAGCAGCGCCTCCGTGCACTGCCGGTGGACCTCCTCCGCCTGCCGCAACAGCGCGTAGTGGCCGTTGACGATCTCGGTGTGGATCTCCTCCGTGACCGCGACGAACGGGACCTCGCGGTGCAGTTGCACCAGGGGCAGACCCGCCGCCTTCGCGGTGTCCACGATCGTGGCCGGGAGGCGGGCGAACCTCGGGCCCAGCTCCACCACCAGCGCCGCGATCCCGCGGTCCGCGAGCCGCCGGACGAACGCCCGCTGCTCGGCCGGCCGGGTCCCGAGCCCCAGGCCCGTCGTCAGCAGCAGCTCTCCGCCCTTGAGCAGCGACGCGATGTTCGGCACCTCGCCCGCGTGCACCCAGCGGACCGTGCGCTGCAGTCGGTCCGCGCCCGCGACGACCTCCGGGAGCCCGCCGCGCAGCCCCGGAAGCTCGAGGGCCCGCTGTACGGTGATCCCGCCCTGGTCTTCCATGGAGCGGGACGCTACCCGCGTCCCGTGTTTCCGCGACATCACCCCACGGTCACAGGGCCGGACAGTTCGTCCAACGGGCCGACAACTCGTCGCCCCATGGCGGGAATTGTGCGACCGCATGTCGATTGTGGCCTGCGTCACGCGCGAGGATGCTCTCCCGCCATGGCAGACAACCCCACCCCGGCGGCAGCTGCCGCCCCCGAGGTCCACCGGCTGAAGGCGAACTCGGTCGGGATCGTCGGCGTCGTCTTCATGGCGGTCGCCACCGCGGCCCCGATCACCGCGATGACCGGCAATCTTCCCATCGCCGTGGGTTTCGGCAACGGCACCGGCGCGCCCGCCGGCTATCTCTTCGCCACCCTCGTCCTGACCGTCTTCTCCGTCGGCTACGTCGCCATGGCGAAGCGGATCACCGCCGCCGGCGCGTTCTACGGCTTCATCTCGCACGGTCTCGGCCGCCTTGCCGGAATGGCCTCCGGGCTCCTCGCGGTCCTCGCGTACATCGTCTTCGAGGCGTCGATCGTCGGGGTGTTCGCGTACTTCGCCAAGACCACCGTCGCCGACCAGTTCGGCGTCGACCTGCCGTGGATCGTCTACGCGGCCGCGATGCTGGCCGTCACCGCGGTCCTCGCGCACTTCGACATCAACCTCACCGCCAAGGCGCTCGGCGTCATGCTGGTCGCGGAGATCGCCGTCCTCTTCGCGGTCGCCACCGCCGTCCTGATCTCGGGGGGCGGGCCGGACGGGATTCCCCTCGAGCCGGTCAACCCCAAGAACGCGTTCACCGGAGCCTCCGCAGGACTCGGGCTGTTCTTCGCCTTCTGGTCCTGGGTCGGCTTCGAGTCGACCGCCATGTACGGGGAGGAGTCCCGCGACCCCAAGCGGGTCATCCCGCGCGCCACCCTGATCTCCGTGATCGGCGTCGGCCTCTTCTACATCTACGTCTCGTGGATGACCATCGCCGGGAACGGGCTCGCGGGTTCGGTGAAGCTGTCCTCGTCCGCGAGCCCCCTCGACCTGTTCTTCGCGCCCACCGAGTCCTTCATCGGCGGATGGGCCGTCGACGCCTTCCAGTGGCTGCTGCTCACCGGCTCCTTCGCCTGCGGCATGGCCTTCCACCAGTGCGCCGCCCGCTACCTGTACGCCATCGGCCGCGAGGGCTTCCTCCATCCCGCCCTGGGGCGGACGCACCCGAAGCACGGCTCGCCGTACCTCGCCTCGTACGCGCAGAGCGTCATCGCCGTCGCCCTCGTCGCCGCGTTCGGGCTCACCGGCCAGGACCCGTACATCCACCTGTACACGCTGCTCGCGATCCTCGGCACGATGGCGATCCTCATCGTGCAGACCCTGTGCTCGTTCGCCGTCATCGGCTACTTCCGCAAGAACCACCCCGAGGACCGGCACTGGTTCACGACCTTCACCGCCCCGCTCCTCGGCGGCCTCGGCATGACCGCGGTGGTCGTGCTGCTGATCGTGAACATGGAGACCGCGGCCGGGCTCGCCGCCGACTCGCTCGTCTACAAGGCCATCCCCTGGATCGTCGGACTGGTCTTCTTCGGCGGCCTCGGACTCGGCCTCTGGCTCAAGATCCGCAGGCCCGAACGCTACGAGATCATCGGCCGGATCGTCCTCGAGGACGCGGCCGAGCGCGCCGGCGAGGAGCCGGTGCGCGCACCCGCCGCCGTACGGCAGAGCTGAACCCCCGGCCCCCGGTCCCGGGGGCCGGGCTCCCTCCCATCCAGGAGCGCCCCATGGCACGCACCAACCCGATGCACCTCCTGAAGCGACTGGCCGCCGAGCACGCCGATGCCGGGCGGCTCAACCTCCCCGTCGACGAGCTGCGCGGCATGCGGGCCGACGCCCTCGGCCGACGGTCCCTCCTCGCGTACGCGGCGGCCGCCGGGCTCACGGCCTCCGCCGCCGTGAGCGTCGCGCGCCCCGCCGCCGCCCGCGCCGCCGTCCCCGCCGGCGCCGTCACCCCCGCCCGCGTCGCCGTCGTCGGCGCCGGCATCTCCGGTCTGACCGCCGCCCTCACTCTCCAGGACGCCGGGCTGGCCCCGACGCTGTACGAGGCCAACCCGGCCCGTGTCGGCGGCCGGATGTGGACCCAGCGGGCCCACTGGGCGTACGGGCAGTCCTCCGAGATCGGCGGCGAGCTGATCGACACCAGCCACAAGAAGATCCTGGAACTCTGCCGCCGCTTCGACCTCCCCGTCGAGGACTTCCTCGGCGGTGGCCCCAACGGAGCCGAGGAGGTGCTCTGGTTCCAGGGCGCCTACTACCCGCGCCGGCAGGCCGACGAGGACTTCAAGGCCGTCTACCAGGCACTGCGCCGGGACCTGTCGGAGGCCGGGGAGGTGACGTGGAACCGGACCACCCCCACGGGCACCGCACTCGACGACATGTCGGTCCACGAATGGATCGAGTCACGGGTCCCCGGCGGCCACGACTCGCCCCTCGGCCGCTTCATCGACGTCGCCTACAACGTGGAGTACGGCGCCGACACCACCGAGCAGTCCTCGCTCGCCCTCGTTCTGCTGATGGGCTATCAGACCAATCCGGGCAACTTCAACGTCTGGGGTCTGTCCAACGAGCGCTACCACATCACCGGCGGCAACGACCGGCTGCCGAACGCCGTCGCGGGCGCGCTCGCCCCGGGGACCCTGCGCATGGGATGGTCCCTGACCGCCGTACGCGCGAACGCCGACGGCACCCAGACCCTGACCTTCGAGGAGGCCGGTGCCACCCGCACCGTCACCGCCGACCACACAGTCCTGTGCGTACCGCTGCCGATCCTCCAGCGCCTCGACCTCAGCCGGGCCGGCTTCGACCCGCTCATGACGAACCTGCTGCGGGACGCCCGCATGGGCTACTGCACCAAGCTCAACATGCAGTTCGGCACCCGACCCTGGCGCGGCGCCGGCCCCTGGCCCGGAGTGTCCGCCGGCGACTGCTTCACCGACGCCGAGGTCCAGCAGACCTGGGACACCACCAGGGTCCAGGGCGGCACCGGCGGCATCCTCATCCAGTACGGCGGCGGCAGCCTCGCCCGCTCCCTGACCCCCGCCGCGCCGTTCGCCACCGAGTCCGACCCGTACGTACGGAACCTGGCCGCCCGGTACCTGCGCGGCATCGACGCGTTCTACCCGGGCACCTCGGCCGCGTACACCGGCCGCGCCCAGCTCTCCGCCTGGCATCGCGACCCGTATACGCTCGGCGCCTACTCCTGCTGGCCGGTCGGCTATCTGCACCGGTACGCGGGCTACGAGGGCACCGCCCAGGGCGGGATCCACATCGGCGGCGAGCACTGCAGCTACGACTTCCAGGGCTTCATGGAGGGCGGCGCCACCGAGGGCGAGCGGGCCGCGCGCGAGGTGATCGCCGCCCTGACCTGAGCCGGGCCAGGGACGTGTCCCGGGAGCCGTTCAGGACGTGGCGGGGGCGATGTTGTGGTTGTGGCGGAACACGTTGTCGGGGTCGTACTCCGCCTTCACCGCGCGCAGCCGGCGGTAGTTCTCCTCGCCGTACGAGTCCACCACCCGCTGCTCGCCCTCCGCCCCGACGAAGTTCAGGTACACCGCGTCGATCGACCACGGCCGGGCGTCCGCCCGCACGTCCCGCACCCACTGCTCGGCCCGCTCGTCGTCCGCCGCGTCCTCCCACGTCGCGAACGGGTGCAGTACCCACGGCGCGGTGCGCCACGGCTGCGGGTACTGCGCGCCCTCGCGTGCCACCGCCCCGCCCATCAGGAACAGCACGTGCTGGATCGGCAGGCCCGCGGGGATGCCCGCGCCGCGGTCGCAGAAGACGTCCACCGCCGTGTCCGGCAGACCCGTCAGGTACTCCGCCGACCAGTAGTTCCGCAGCCCGGGCGGGTCGTCCAGCATGGACTGCAGCTCCGCGTACGGGACGTCCTGGACGATCTCCACGACCGGCTTCAGCGCCATCAGCGGCGCCACCAGCTCGCGTATCTCCTCCACCGGCCCGGCGTACGTGAACAGCGTCCCGCAGATCAGCCGGCCGACCACGTCCTCGGGGACGAACGGCTCCGGCGGAGCGGGCATGTAGATCACCCCGCCGCCGAACCCGTCGGGCGCGCCGGCCGCGAGGTCACGGAACGTGCGCACGATCTCCGGCGCGTCGTCCGGCAGGAAGAACAGCATCGCCATGCTCATCCGCGGCAGCTGGTGCAGCCGCAGCGTGAGCGAGGTCGCCACCCCGAAGTTTCCGCCGCCGCCGTGCAGCGCCCAGAACAGGTCCGGGTTCTCCTGCGCGTCCGTGTGCACGTGCTTGCCCTCGGCCGTGATCAGGTCCGCGGCCAGCAGATTGTCGCTGGCCAGGCCGAACTTCCGCTCCAGCCAGCCCGAGCCGCCGCCCAGCGTGAATCCGCCGACGCCGGTGGTCGACACCCGGCCGCCGGTGGTCGCCACGTGGAAGGGCTGGCAGGCGTGGTCCATCTGCCCCATCGTCGTCCCGCCGTCGACCCGTACGGTCATGTCCTCCGGGTCCACGACCACCGTGTGCATCCGGCGCAGATCGACCACGAGCGCGCCGTCGATCACGCTGGTCCCGGCGACGCTGTGCCCGCCGCCGCGCACCGCGATCGGCAGCTGCGCCTCACGGCCGAAGAGGATCGCGTTCGACACGTCCGCCTGGTTCGCGCACTGCGCGATCACCGCCGGACGCCGGTCGATCATGCCGTTGTGGATGACGCGGGCCTCGTCGTAGCCCGGATCGCCGGGGACGAGCACCTCACCGGCCAGATCCTCGACCAGTCCGGCCAGGGCGCTTTCGGAGACGTGGGGACCCATGGGAGCCCCCCTTCCACGAGGGGCGACAGGACCATCTCATCGTATTCCGGCCACCCCGTACGCGCGCCTCAGCGCCGTGCCCCCGGCGCCCGTCCGTCAGCCCCCGTACGCGCCGCTCGCCGTCAGCCTCAGCGCCGTGTCGATCAGCGGCACATGGCTGAACGCCTGCGGGAAGTTCCCCACCTGACGCTGCAGCCGCGGGTCCCACTCCTCCGCCAGCAGCCCGAGGTCGTTGCGGAGCGCGAGCAGCCGCTCGAACAGCTTGCGTGCCTCGTCGACCCGGCCGATCATCGCCAGGTCGTCCGCCATCCAGAACGAGCAGGCCAGGAAGGCCCCCTCGTCACCGGGCAGCCCGTCCACGCCCGCGTGCGCGCCCTCCGTCGGGTAGCGCAGGATGAAACCGTCCTCCGTGGACAGCTCCCGCTGGATCGCCTCGATGGTGCCGATGACCCGCTTGTCGTCCGGCGGCAGGAAACCCATCTGCGGGATCAGCAGCAGCGAGGCGTCCAGCTCCTTCGAGCCGTACGACTGCGTGAACGTGTTCCGCTCCGGGTCGTATCCCTTCTCGCAGACGTCCCGGTGGATGTCGTCGCGCAGCTCCCGCCAGCGCTCCAGCGGACCGTCCGCGTCGCCGGACTCGATCAGCTTGATCGTCCGGTCGACGGCCACCCAGGCCATCACCTTCGAGTGCACGAAGTGCCGGCGCGGGCCGCGGACCTCCCAGATGCCCTCGTCGGGCTGGTTCCAGTGGTCCTCCAGGTACTGGATCAGCTTCAGCTGCAGCAGCGAGGCGTAGTCGTTGCGGGACAGGCCCGTCATGTGCGCCAGGTGCAGCGCCTCGGTGACCTCGCCGTACACGTCCAGCTGCAGCTGGCTCGCCGCGCCGTTGCCGACCCGGACCGGGGCGGAGTTCTCGTACCCGGGCAGCCAGTCCAGCTCAGCCTCGCCGAGCTCCCGCTCGCCGGCGATGCCGTACATGATCTGCAGGTTCTCCGGGTCGCCGGCCACCGCGCGCAGCAGCCACTCCCGCCAGGCGCGGGCCTCCTCGCGGTAGCCGGTGCGCAGCAGCGAGGACAGCGTGATCGCCGCGTCGCGCAGCCAGGTGTACCGGTAGTCCCAGTTCCGTACGCCGCCGATCTCCTCCGGCAGGGAGGTGGT
Organism: Streptomyces solicamelliae; assembly: GCF_045348655.1. Lineage (NCBI taxonomy): Bacteria > Bacillati > Actinomycetota > Actinomycetes > Kitasatosporales > Streptomycetaceae > Streptomyces > Streptomyces solicamelliae. Next base: position 1,402,023 of record NZ_CP160404.1, on the reverse strand, counting down.
GGGCGCGGCGACGATGCCGCCGGTCGGCGCGTACGTGAGGGCCTTCAGCGTGATCAGGGAGCGGACCACGGCCTCCCGGTACGGGCCGTGGTACGTGCAGTGCTCCACCCACTCGCGCCAGAAGTCCAGCGTGGCGTCCAGGGAGCCCTCCGGGTCCGGCAGAGCCGGCGGCTCCTTGTGCGAGGGCTGCCAGGTCATGGTGAACGTGACCCGGTCGCCGGGGGTGACGGTGAAGTCCGAGTACGTCGTCAGGTCCTTGCCGTGGGTCTCGGCGTCCATGTCCAGCCAGACCGAGTCCGGGCCGGCGACGGCGACCGTGCGCTCGCCGACCTTGTGCACCCAGGGGACGATCCGGCCGTAGCTGAACCGCATGCGCAGCGCCGAACGCATCTGCACCCGGCCGCTGACGCCCTCCACGATCCGGATCAGCTGCGGCGCGCCGTCGCGCGGGGGCATGAAATCGGTCACCCGGACCGTGCCGCGTCCGGTGTCCCACTCGGACTCCAGGACCAGCGAGTCGCCCCGGTAGCGCCTGCGGTCGGCGGGCGGCGGGGTGCCGCCGTTGGGGACGGCCGGGCCGATGCGCCAGAAGCCGTGTTCCTCGGTGCCGAGCAGCCCGGCGTACACGGCGTGCGAGTCGAAGCGGGGCAGGCACAGCCATTCGACCGAGCCGTCCCGGCAGACCAGGGCTGCGGTCTGCATGTCTCCGATGAGTGCGTAATCCTCGATGCGCCCGGCCACGTGCATCTCTTCCAGTCGAACGGCCACGTCCGCCCCGCGGGGCGCTGCTTGCAAGGTAAGCGATGGTCAGCGGGTCAAGGTTCGTTGACGAGACCTGATCGACCGGTTGACAGCGGGGGTGTGCCGTTGGCCGGCCCGGCTCGGCAACGTGTCCGAGCAGGATACGTCGCACCCTAGTGATCCGCGCGGTCGGCGGGACAACGCCGCTGCTCCTTCCGAGGGAGCGAGAAATGGCCGTTCGGGTGGGAGGAACGGATTGTCGGGTGACCGGATGGTGAATTCGTCGCCCGGCGCGGCGGCTCCGCGGGCCGCCCGGTCGCCGTCCGTGTGCACCCGTGTGCCCCGTGTGGCCGGAAGCCATCTCTCCTCGGCGCTGATACCCTGGTACCCCGTGGACCGGTGGGAAACGGCGACAGCCGAGACCCCCGAAACCGCAGCTTCGGCACCCCCGGATTCCTCCGGAGCGGACGCCGTCGCGCACTTCCAGAACCGACCACGGGAGCCCCCTCTTGGCGATGCCGCCCAACACCACGACGACCAAGCACATCTTCGTCACCGGGGGTGTCGCCTCCTCCCTCGGCAAGGGCCTCACCGCCTCCAGCCTGGGTGCGCTCCTGAAGGCGCGGGGCCTGCGGGTCACGATGCAGAAGCTCGACCCGTACCTCAACGTCGACCCCGGCACGATGAACCCGTTCCAGCACGGCGAGGTGTTCGTCACCAACGACGGCGCCGAGACCGACCTGGACATCGGCCACTACGAGCGCTTCCTCGACGTCGACCTCGACGGCTCGGCCAACGTCACCACCGGCCAGGTCTACTCGCAGGTCATCGCCAAGGAGCGGCGCGGCGAGTACCTCGGCGACACCGTCCAGGTCATCCCGCACATCACCAACGAGATCAAGTCGCGGATCCGCCGCATGGCGACCGACGACGTCGACGTGGTGATCACCGAGGTCGGCGGCACCGTCGGCGACATCGAGTCGCTGCCGTTCCTGGAGACCGTCCGCCAGGTCCGCCACGAGGTCGGCCGGGACAACGTCTTCGTCGTGCACATCTCGCTGCTGCCGTACATCGGCCCGTCCGGCGAGCTGAAGACCAAGCCGACCCAGCACTCCGTCGCCGCGCTGCGCAACATCGGCATCCAGCCCGACGCGATCGTGCTGCGCGCCGACCGCGACGTGCCGACCGCCATCAAGCGCAAGATCTCGCTGATGTGCGACGTCGACGAGGCCGCCGTGGTCGCCGCGATCGACGCCAAGTCGATCTACGACATCCCGAAGGTGCTGCACACCGAGGGCCTGGACGCGTACGTCGTGCGCAAGCTCGACCTGCCGTTCCGCGACGTGGACTGGTCCACCTGGGACGACCTGCTCGACCGCGTGCACAACCCCGACCACGAGGTCACCATCGCGCTGGTCGGCAAGTACATCGACCTGCCCGACGCGTACCTCTCGGTCACCGAGGCCATGCGGGCCGGCGGCTTCGCGAACAAGGCCCGGGTCAAGGTCAAGTGGGTCACCTCCGACGACTGCAAGACCCCGGCCGGTGCCGCCAAGCAGCTCGGCGACGTCGACGGCATCCTCATCCCCGGCGGCTTCGGCGACCGCGGTGTGAGCGGCAAGGTCGGCGCGATCCAGTACGCCCGCGAGAACAAGGTGCCGCTGCTCGGCATCTGCCTGGGCCTGCAGTGCATCGTCATCGAGGCGGCCCGGAACCTCGCGGACATCCCCGAGGCGAACTCCACCGAGTTCGACCCGGCCACCGCGCACCCGGTCGTCTCCACGATGGAGGAGCAGCTCGCGTACGTGGAGGGCGCCGGTGACCTCGGCGGGACGATGCGTCTGGGCCTGTACCCGGCGAAGCTCGCCGAGGGCTCGGTCGTCCGCGAGGTCTACGCCGACCAGCCGTACGTGGAGGAGCGTCACCGTCACCGCTACGAGGTGAACAACGCCTACCGCGCCGAGCTGGAGAAGAAGGCCGGTCTGGTGTTCTCCGGAACCTCCCCGGACAACAAGCTCGTCGAGTACGTCGAGTACCCGAAGGAGATCCACCCGTACCTGGTCGCGACCCAGGCGCACCCGGAGCTGAAGTCCCGCCCGACCCGGCCGCACCCGCTGTTCGCGGGCCTGGTCAAGGCGGCCGTGGAGCGCAAGACCGCGCAGTAGCGGCACTTGTTACCGTTGCCGGGGTACGGGTCCCTCTCGGGGCGCGCACCCCGGTTTTCGTGTGTGGGAGGACGGACGCTGATGGAGTTTCAGGACACCCCCGAGGAGTGGCGGGTCGTCGCGACGACGACGCCCTTCCAGGGGAACAAGACCAGTGTCCGCACGGACGACGTGGTGATGCCGGACGGGTCGGTGGCGCGCCGCGACTACCAGGTGCACCCCGGTTCGGTCGCGGTGCTCGCGGTGGACGACGAGGACCGCGTGCTGGTGCTGCGTCAGTACCGGCACCCGGTGCGGCACAAGCTGTGGGAGATCCCGGCGGGCCTGCTCGACGTGCCCGGAGAGAACCCGCTCCACGCGGCGCAGCGCGAGCTGTACGAGGAGGCGCACGTCAAGGCGGAGGACTGGCGGGTCCTCACCGACGTGTACACGACGCCCGGCGGCTGCGACGAGGCCGTGCGGATCTTCCTGGCGCGCGGGCTCTCGGAGGCGGAGGGCGAGCGGTACGAGGTCTCGGAGGAGGAGTCCGACATGGAGCTCGCCCGGGTGCCGCTGCCGGAGCTGGTGCGCGGCGTGCTCGCCGGCGAACTGCACAACAACTGCCTGGTGGTGGGCGTGCTGTCGCTGACGGCGGCCCGTGCGGGCGAGGGCCTGGACGCCCTGCGCCCGGCCGACGCGCCGTGGCCGGCCCGGCCCTTCGAGGCGTAGGGACGGGGGCCGGGGGCTCCGCCCCCGGATCCTGCGCGACCAAAAGGCCCCGGGCCTGCCCGCCCCCGGCAGGGTTTCGGGACGGGGCGGGGGCTTCCGCTCGGGCCTGCCCTGGGCGAGGCGAACGCCCTTCCACACCTCCGGTATGACGATCTGCTGATCCGATCGGGCGAAATGCCCGCCGCGCTCCGCCGGGGCGGCACCCGTCGCTGAACTACGCTCGTGATCGCCCGTGCGGAGCCCCCGCGGGACCGGAGCGCGTGCGCGGACAGTCGGGAGTGTGGCCCGTGTCGGATCAGGCGGTGGCGACCGGCGGCGTTCGCCGATTCTTCGGCAGGCAACGGGAGTTGAAGGCGCTGCGCGCCGACATCGAACGCGCCGGCCTGGACACCCTGGCCGGCCGCAAGGCCCCCCGCGCCCGGGTGCTGCTCGTCGCCGGACGCCCCGGCTCCGGCCGCACCGCGCTCGCCGAGGAACTCGTCGCCGGGCTGGCCGCCACGTACCCCGACGGCGTACTGCGCGCCCGGCTCACCGACTTCGGCGGCGCCCCCGTGCCCACCGAGCGCACCGCCCGCGAACTGCTCGACGCCCTCGGCGTCGACGGACCCGCCGGGGCCGACGGCGACGAGCTCGCCGAGACCCTGCGCGACACCCTCGCCGTCCGCCGCACCGTGCTGCTGCTCGACGACTGCGTGGACGCCGAGCAGGTCGACCCGCTGCTGCCGGACAACCCCGCCTGCCTGGTCGTCGCCGTCTCCCAGGGGCCGCTCACCGGCATCCCCGACGTACGGCCCTGCACCCTCGGCGGGCTCGACCCGAAGTCCGCGATCGAACTCCTCGAGAGCTTCACCGGCTCGGTGCGGATCACCGTCGACCCGCAGGCCGCCGAGACGCTCACCGAGGTCTGCGGCGGCAAGCCCGCCGCGCTGGTCCTCGCCGGCGGCTGGCTGGCCGCCCACCCCAAGTCCTCCGTCGCCGACCTCGCCAAGCGGCTGCGCGCCCTGGCCGGCGAGCCGCAGCACCGCGCGTTCCGGCTGCTCCACGAGGCTCTGCCGCAGCCCGCCGCCCGGATACTGCGACTGCTCGCCCTCGCCCCGCTGGGCCTGGCCGACGCGCACACCGCCTCCGCGCTGGCCGGCTGCTCCGTCTCCGCGGCCACGACCACGCTCTCCGACTTCGCCGGGCTGGGGCTCGTCCGGGCCGTCGCCGACGGTCAGTACGAGGTGCCCGGGCATCTCGAGGCGCCGCTGCGCGCGCTCCTGGAGGAGAAGGACCGGCCCGCCGAGGCACAGCTCGCCCGGGCCCGGATGCTGGAGCGGACCGTACGGCTGCTGCAGTCCTGCCGGGCGGTGACCGAGCCCGAGGGCTCGGCGGCCCGGCGCAAGCTGGCGGGGCTGCCGCGCGCCCTGCGGTTCCCGAACGCCGCCGCGGCCGCCGAGTGGCTGACCGCCCGCCGCCCCGCTCTGCTCGCCTCGGCCCGCCTCGCCGTCGCCGACGGCGAGCTGGACACCCTGGCCCGGCGGCTGGTGTCCGCGCTGGTCCGGGCCCTGGCCGCACACCGCGGCGCGGAGGCCGCGGCCCCGGACCTGTACGGGCTGCACGGCCTGGTCCTGGACGTCGCCGAGCGCCGCGGGCTGCACCGGGAGCGGGCCGCCGCCCTGCTGAACCTGGGCGACCTCGACGCCCGGACCGGCCGCACCGAGGCCGCCCTGGCCCGCTACCGGACCGCGCTGGACGCCGGACGGGCCGCGAACGACCCGTACGCGATCGGCCGCGCGATGGAATCCGTAGGGGGTTCCTACCAGGAGCTGGGGGACTGGCAACGGGCCGGCGACTGGTACTCCCGGGCGCTCGCGCACCGCCTCGCCCGCGACGAGCGCGCCGACCAGGCCCGGCTGTACGGCCGGCTCGGCGCGGTGCTCACCTACTCCGGCCGCTACGGCGAGGCCCTGCGGAACTGGCGCGCGGCCGCCGCGGGCCACCGCAGGCTCGACGATCTGCCCGGCTACGCACGGGCGTTGAGCGAGGCCGCGCGGGTCCAGGAGTACGCCGGCCGGCCCGAGGAGTCCTTGCGGACCTGCGAGGAGGCGGTGGAGTGGGCCCGGCGCGCCCGGGACGAGCGGCTGCAGGCCGCGCTGCAGCTCAGGCTGGCCGACACCCTCGACCGGCTCGGCGACCCGGCCGCCGCCCGACTCCACAGGGCGACAGCGCAGAGACTTCTTGGAACCGACTCCTCCGCCTACGAAATCCGTAGTGCTTCTCGTGAGGATTAGTTGTTTGTAAGGCTAGACAGCGGGAAATCCTTCATTAGACTGGCTCCGCCGCAGTCGAACGCGGTCTGCCCCGGTGCGTAGCGATGCATCCGGGTATGTATGGCATTGCTCCACCCTTCCCCCTGATTCAAGGACCGTGATCGACGATGAAGGTCGGCATCCCCCGCGAGGTCAAGAACAACGAGTACCGCGTGGCCATCACCCCCGCCGGTGTCCACGAGCTCGTCCGCAACGGCCACCAGGTCTTCATCGAGCAGAACGCCGGTGTCGGCTCCTCCATCACCGACGAGGAGTACGTGGCCGCCGGTGCCGAGATCCTCGGCACCGCCGACGACGTCTGGGCCACCGCCGACCTGCTGCTCAAGGTCAAGGAGCCCATCGCGGAGGAGTACCACCGCCTCCGCAAGGACCAGACCCTCTTCACCTACCTGCACCTGGCCGCGTCCAAGGAGTGCACCGACGCGCTCCTGGAGTCCGGCACCACCGCCATCGCCTACGAGACGGTCGAGCTGGCGAACCGCGCGCTGCCGCTGCTCGCCCCGATGTCCGAGGTCGCGGGCCGGCTGGCCCCGCAGGTCGGCGCGTACCACCTGATGCGCTCGGCCGGCGGCCGCGGCGTGCTGCCCGGCGGCGTCCCCGGCACCCACGCCGGCGAGTGCGTGGTCATCGGCGGCGGCGTCTCCGGCTGGAACGCCGTGCAGATCGCCATCGGCCTGGGCTTCCACGTGACCCTGCTCGACCGCGACATCAACAAGCTCCGCGAGGCCGACAAGATCTTCGGCACGAAGGTCAAGACGATCGTCTCCAACGCCTTCGAGCTGGAGAAGGCGGTCATCGAGGCGGACCTCGTCGTCGGCGCCGTCCTCATCCCGGGCGCCAAGGCCCCGAAGCTGGTCACCAACGAGCTCGTCGCCAAGATGAAGCCCGGAAGTGTCCTTGTCGACATTGCAATCGACCAGGGCGGCTGCTTCGAGGACTCCCACCCGACCACCCACGCCGAGCCGACCTTCATGGTCCACAACTCGGTCTTCTACTGCGTCGCCAACATGCCCGGCGCGGTCCCGAACACCTCCACCTACGCCCTCACCAACGCCACGCTGCCCTACATCGTGTCGCTGGCGAACAACGGCTGGGCCGAGGCGCTGCGCCGCGACGCCGCGCTGGCCAAGGGTCTCAACACCCATGACGGCAAGGTCGTTTACAGGGAGGTCGCCGAGGCTCACGGCTACGAGCACGTCGAGCTGAGCGCCCTCCTGGGCTGACCCCGGGACACCGCGGAGCCGAGCCTCGGGCTGAGCTTCGCCGACGGTGAGTCAATGCCCGCCGTCAACCTCACGCGTCCGGCCACGTTCCGGCTCGCGTTCAACTCGCCTCGAACGTAACTGTTTAACCGTTTCGCACACCCCTGAAACGTGTGGATGCATGCTTGTGCACCCTTGACAGCGGGGTGTTCGGTTACCGACACATCGGGCCGGGTCCGGCGGATTGTGTTGCTGCGGAGCGGTGACACGCCATAGAGTCGCCAACCGTCGGCATGGTGCCACGCTGACCTATCGATAAATGTTCCTGGTCACGTCCAAGGAGGTAAGACGACTTGTGAATAAGTCGACATTCACTCCCGGGAGTGGCGAGTCAGGAGACCACCCGATCGGCTCCGTCGCGGTCCGTACCCACGCGACCCACCAGCCCATGACGACAGCCCACACGATGAAGACGATGGACGGCCTACACGTGAACGCCACGGCCGGCAACGAGAGTGGCCGAGAGTCCACCCACTTCGCCGCCTACGACGAGCTGCCCGAGGGTCACTTCTACGACCCCGACGCCGAGTACGAGCCCGACCCGGAGTACGCGGCCACCCTCGCGCCCGACGCTGCCCGGCAGCGCCGCGAGCGGATCGGCCCGACCGGACGGCCCCTGCCGTACTTCCCGATCCCGGGACCGCTGACCGATCACGGTCCCGCGAAGATCATCGCGATGTGCAACCAGAAGGGCGGCGTCGGCAAGACCACGTCGACCATCAACCTGGGTGCGGCGCTCGCGGAGTACGGCCGCCGGGTGCTGCTCGTCGACTTCGACCCGCAGGGCGCGCTGTCCGTGGGTCTCGGCGTCAACCCGATGGAGCTCGACCTCACCGTCTACAACCTGCTCATGGAGCGGGGCATGTCGGCGGACGAGGTGCTGCTCAAGACCGCGGTCCCCAACATGGACCTGCTGCCGAGCAACATCGACCTCTCCGCGGCCGAGGTCCAGCTGGTCTCCGAGGTCGCGCGCGAGTCGACGCTGCAGCGGGCGCTGAAGCCGCTGATGAACGACTACGACTACATCGTGATCGACTGTCAGCCCTCGCTCGGTCTGCTCACGGTCAACGCCCTGACGGCGGCGCACAAGGTCATCGTCCCGCTGGAGTGCGAGTTCTTCGCGCTGCGCGGTGTGGCCCTGCTGACCGAGACCATCGAGAAGGTCCAGGAGCGGCTGAACCCGGAGCTGGAGCTCGACGGCATCCTCGCCACGATGTACGACTCCCGGACCGTGCACAGCCGTGAGGTGCTCGCGCGCGTGGTCGAGGCCTTCGACGACCACGTGTACCACACGGTGATCGGCCGGACCGTACGCTTCCCGGAGACCACGGTCGCCGGTGAGCCGATCACCACCTACGCCTCGAACTCCGTCGGCGCCGCCGCGTACCGCCAGCTCGCCAGGGAGGTGCTCGCCCGGTGTCACGCCGAGTGAGTCTGCCCGGAGCCGACGAGCTGTTCCGTACGACCGGGGGCACGGCCCTGCAGTCCTCCTCGCCCCGCCGGGGCGAGCCGAGGGTGCCCGCACCGGCGGGCGAGAGCGACACCGAGGCGGCGGCCGAGGGCACGGGCGGCTCCGAGGAGCACGCGGCGGCCGACTCGGAGACCGCCGAGCCGCGGGCCCGCGCGGCGGAGCCGGAGTCCTCGAAGCCCGCTCCGCCCGCGCAGGCGGCCCGGCGGCGCCGGTCGCCCAGCCGGCGGCCGAGCGGGCGGGAACGGCACGACGAGAAGATCACGGTCTACGTCTCCGCCGAGGAGCTGATGGACCTGGAGCACGCGCGCCTGGTGCTGCGCGGCGAGCACGGACTCGCGGTCGACCGCGGCCGGATCGTCCGCGAGGCGGTCGCGGTGGTCCTCGCCGACCTGGAGTCGCGCGGCGACGCGAGCATCCTGGTCCGGCGCCTGCGCGGCCGCTGAGGGTAGCCTGCGGCCTGCCGCACCCCCGCTCCTCCCAGGACCCCCATGCCCCCCGCCGAAACGTCCCCGCACCCCCGCCGCCGCCCCCTGGGCCGAGGCCCGGGCACACCTGCCCGCCCGGGGGCGGGGGAGGGGCGTCCGCCGGAGCTGCCGGCGGATCCTGAGCCTGCGGCCTCGGACGAGGCGGTCGAGGGGGCGCCCCCGGAGGCACCACAGCCGGAGCCCCCGCCCGAGGCCGCATCGCACGAGGCGACGGCGGAGCCCCCCGGGCCGGCCGCGCCGGCGACCGACGAGCGGCCGCCACCCGGAACCGCCGAACAGCCCGGCACCGCCGCGTCGGAGCCGGGCGGTGCGGAGCCGAGTCGCCCGCGGGCCGAGGGCCGCGTGGCGGTGCCTGACACTTCCGCCGAGCCCGTCTCTGCCGAGCCCGTCTCCGCCGGGCCTGCGTCCGACACTCCCGCCGCGCCCTCCGTTGTACCCGGCCCTCCGGCCGAGCCCGTGGCCGGTCTCCCCGTCCCCGGTGACGCCGGTGACGCTCCCGGCGAGACCGGGCGGTTCACCGTGCGGCTCGGGAACTTCGAGGGGCCGTTCGATCTGCTGTTGCAGCTGATCTCGAAGCACAAGCTGGACGTCACCGAGGTCGCGCTGTCGCGGGTGACCGACGAGTTCATGGCGTACATCCGGGGGATGGGGCCCGACTGGGACCTCGATCAGGCGACCGAGTTCCTCGTCGTGGCCGCCACGCTGCTCGACCTCAAGGCCGCCCGGCTGCTGCCCGCCGCCGAGGTGGAGGACGAGGCGGACCTGGCGCTGCTCGAGGCGCGCGACCTGTTGTTCGCGCGGCTGCTGCAGTACCGCGCGTACAAGGAGATCGCCGGGATCCTCGCCGAGCGCTGGGAGAGCGAGGGGCGGCGGTACCCGCGCACCGTCGGGCTCGAGCCGCACCACGCCGAGCTGCTGCCCGAGGTCGTCATCAGCATCGGCCCCGAGGGCTTCGCCAAGCTGGCCGTCAAGGCCATGCAGCCCAAGGCCAAGCCGCAGGTGTACGTGGATCACATCCACGCCCCGCTGGTCAGTGTGCGCGAGCAGGCCGGCGTCGTCGTCGCACTGCTCAAGGCGCGCGGGACCCTCAGCTTCCGCGAGCTCGCCGAGGACGCCGACGACACCCTCACCGTCGTCGCCCGCTTCCTCGCCCTCCTGGAGCTGTACCGGGAGAAGGCCGTCGCGCTCGACCAGCCCGAAGCCCTCGGCGACCTCACGGTGTCCTGGACCGGCGGGGACGGCGACACCCGCGTCACCGACGAGTTCGATCAAGTAACGGAGGCCATGGAGTGAGCGACGTCCACGGCGACCCCAAGCCCGGCGACCTCAAGCCCGCCCTCGAGGCCGTGCTGCTCGTCGTCGACGAGCCCGCCACCGAGGAGCACCTCGCCAAGGTCCTCGACGCGCCCCGCCGCGCCGTCGCCGACGCGCTGCGCGAGCTCGCCGACGAGTACACCGTCCAGGGCCGCGGCTTCGAGCTGCGGCTCGTCGCGGGCGGCTGGCGGTACTACACCCGTCCCGAGCACGCCGCGGCGGTCGAGCGCTTCGTGCTCGACGGGCAGCAGGCCCGGCTCACCCAGGCGGCCCTGGAGACCCTCGCGGTCGTCGCGTACCGCCAGCCGGTCAGCCGTTCCCGCGTCTCCGCGGTGCGCGGAGTGAACTGCGACGGGGTCATGCGCACCCTCCTCCAGCGCGGTCTTGTGGAGGAGGCGGGCGCGGAAGCCGAGACAGGTGCGATCCTGTACAGGACGACGAACTACTTCCTGGAGCGGATGGGCCTGCGCGGCCTGGACGAACTGCCCGAGCTCGCGCCCTTCCTCCCCGAGGCGGACGCGGTCGAGGCCGAGTCCCGGGAAGGACTACCGTCGTTCGAAGACGCAGACGCAATCGACAAGACGGAACATTGATGCGAAGCAGCAGCGGCAGGAACAGCGGAAACAACGGCGGGAGCCGTGGTGCCAAGAGCGGCGGCCGCGGCAACTACCGGGGAGCGGGCAACGCGCGCGACGAGCGGGGCGGCGGCCAGAGCCAGACGTCCGGCCGGGCGCGCAAGCCCCGCCCCGAGGACCGCACGTACGACGTGGGCATGCCGTCCGACGAGCCGAAGCGGGGCCGCGGCGCGGCCGCCCGCGGCGGCGCCAAGGGCGGACCCAAGCAGTCCCCGAAGCGCGGCGGCGGCCGGACCGCCCCCGCCCGTTCGCGCGAGTACGACGCCCGCGCGGAGGAGCGCAACCGGGAGCGGTACGCGAACAAGCCCCAGGTCAAGACGCCCAAGACCTTCCCGGGCGCCGAGCAGGAGGGCGAGCGGCTGCAGAAGGTGCTGGCCCGCGCCGGCTACGGCTCGCGCCGTGCCTGCGAGGAGCTGGTCGAGCAGGCCCGCGTCGAGGTCAACGGCGAGATCGTGCTCGAGCAGGGTCTGCGCGTGGACCCGGAGAAGGACGAGATCCGTGTCGACGGCCTGACCGTCGCCACGCAGTCGTACCAGTTCTTCGCGCTGAACAAGCCGGCCGGCGTCGTCTCCACCATGGAGGACCCGGACGGCCGCCAGTGCCTGGGCGACTACGTCACCAACCGTGAGACGCGGCTCTTCCACGTCGGCCGGCTGGACACCGAGACCGAGGGCATCATCCTGCTCACCAACCACGGCGAGCTGGCGCACCGTCTCACCCACCCCAAGTACGGCGTGAAGAAGACCTACCTGGCCGCCATCACCGGCCCGCTGCCCCGCGAGGTCGGCAAGAGGCTCAAGGACGGCATCCAGCTGGAGGACGGCTACGCCCGCGCCGACCACTTCCGGGTGGTCGAGCAGACCGGCAAGAACTACCTGGTCGAGGTCGTGCTCCACGAGGGCCGCAAGCACATCGTGCGGCGGATGCTCGCCGAGGCGGGCTTCCCGGTGGAGAAGCTGGTGCGGACGGCCTTCGGGCCGATCGGGCTCGGCGACCAGAAGTCGGGCTGGCTGCGCCGGCTGTCGAACACCGAGGTCGGAATGCTGATGAAGGAGGTCGGCCTGTAGGGGCCGGCCGGTGAGGGGCCCGCGATCGCCGCACGGCGGACGCGGGCCCCTTTCGCATTCCCTCGCATTCGTACTTGTGGGCGAGTCACGATCCGCTTTATAGTCAAGGTGACTCTTAAAGAGCTCGGTGTGTCGTGCGACGGCCGGCTCCGCCTGGACCCACGGGGGTGGACCAGGCGGCACCGGCGGCACGGCGCCCGAATGCCGAGGGGGCGGAGGTGACGGGGCATGAGGCGCTACGGGCACGGGCTGGTCCTGGGGAGGTTCTGTCCGCCGCACGCCGGCCACCACCATCTGATCCGCACCGCCCGCGACCGCTGCGAGCGGCTCACCGTCCTCGCCTGCGGCGCGGCCCCCGAGCCGCTCGCCCTGGACGACCGGGTCGCCTGGCTGCGCGAGGTGCACCCGGACGTCCGGGTCATCGGTGCGGACGCCGTCACCGACCCGTCCGCCGTGCCCGCGGCCGTCCTCGCCGCGGCCGCCGTGCCGGAACCGGTCGACGCGGTCTTCAGCTCCGAGCCGTACGGGGAGGGGCTCGGTCGGCGGCTCGGCGCGGAGGCGGTCTGCGTGGACCCGGGGCGCAGCGTGTTCCCGGTCTCCGGCACCGCGGTGCGCAAGGACCCGGTCAGCTGGTGGGACTTCCTGGAGCCGCCGGTGCGCGCCGCGCTGACCCGGCGGGTCGTCGTGCTCGGCGCCGCGTCCACCGGTGCGACCACCCTGGCGCTCGCCCTCGCCGACCACTACCGGCGGCGCGGCGGGGTGTGGGCGCGCACCCGCTGCGTACCGGACCACGCGGACGCGTACCGCGGCGGGCGGCCGGCGCGGGAGCTGCGCACGGAGGAGTACCCGCTGATCGCCGGCGGCCAGTCCGAGCGCGAGGAGGAGGCGGCGCGGACCGGCGCGCCGGTGCTGTTCTGCGACGCGGACGCGTTCGCGGCGACGATCCGGCACGAGCGGTACCTCGGCGCGCCGAGCGAGGAGACGGCGCGGATCGCGGCGCGCGGCCGGCAGCACCTGTGGCTCCTGACGGACCACCGGGGCGTGCCGGAGGCGGACGGCGACGACGACGCGCTCCGCGCCTGGACGACCGCGCGGCTGCTCGCGCAGCTCGCGCACACCGGGCGGCGGACGGCCGTCCTGACCGGACCGCACGAGGAACGGCTGGCGACCGCCGTCGCCGCCGTGGACGACCTGCTGGCCGAGGGCTGGCACCTGACCCCGGAGTTCGCATGAGCACCGCCCGGGCCCCCGAGGGCTACGACAAGTACGCCTTCGAGCCCTTCGCCGTCACCGTCGACCTCGCCGTCCTGACCGTCCGCGAGCAGCGGCTGCACGTGCTGCTCGTGGAGCGCGGCCAGGAGCCGTACGCGGGGGCCTGGGCGCTGCCCGGCGGGTTCGTCCTGCCCCGGGAGTCCTCCGAGTCCGCCGCGCGGCGCGAACTGGCCGAGGAGACCGGGCTGTCGGACGCGACGGTCGCCGGGCTGCACCTGGAGCAGCTGCGGACGTACAGCGAGCCGGACCGGGACCCGAGGATGCGGGTGGTGTCCGTCGCGTACACCGCGCTCGTCCCGGACGACCTGCCGGAGCCGCGCGGCGGCGGCGACGCGGCCCAGGCGCGCTGGCTGCCGTACGGGACGCACGGGCCCCTCGCCTTCGACCACGACCGGATCCTCGCCGACGCCCGCGAACGGGTCGGCGCCAAGCTCGAGTACACGTGTCTCGCCACCGCCTTCTGCCCGCCGGAGTTCACCCTCGGCGAGCTGCGGGAGGTGTACGAGACGGTCTGGGGCGTCGAGCTCGACCGCCCCAATTTCCGGCGCAAGGTCCTCGCCACGCCCGGCTTCGTGCAGGCCGTGGAGGGACCGCCGCGCCTCACCGGCGGACGGGGGAAACCGGCCGCTCTGTACCGGGCGGGGAGCGCGACCGCGCTGCACCCGCCCCTGCTGCGACCGGAAGGACGGTCATCCACGTGATCAGTGCACGGACCATCACCAAGCAGGCCGCCACGGGGACGCTTGTCGGCCTGGCGCTCGGCGACGCGCTGGGCTTCCCCACCGAGTTCAACGACGTGCCGGCCATCCTCGCGAAATGCGGGCCGTGGCGGCGCATGGAGCTGCCGGGCGGGCGCGGCAAGGCGCACGTCACCGACGACACCCAGATGACGCTCGCGGTCGGACGCGCCCTGCGCACCGCCCGGGACCGGGGAGTCCTGGCCCCGCTCCGGCTCGTCCGCCCGCTGCGGGAGGAGTTCGTCGACTGGTACCACTCCCCGGACAACAACCGCGCTCCCGGCCGTACGTGCATGGTCGCCTGCCGGCTCCTCGACGGCGACCGGCCCTGGCAGCAGGCCAGCCAGATCGGCTCCAAGGGCTGCGGCGCGAACATGCGCGTCGCGCCGGTCGGCCTGGTGCCGGGCCTCGGTGACGAGCAGCGGGCCGGCGCGGCGCAGCTCCAGGCCGCGCTCACCCACGGCCACCCGACGGCCCTGGCCGCCTCGGACCTCACGGCCCGCGCGGTGTACCTGCTCACGCAGGGCGCGGAGCCGCTGGGCCTGGTCGGCCGGCTGCGCTCGTACGCGTACGAGAACCGCTCCCGCTACCACCACAAGTGGCTCGGCGACCTGTGGGCCCACGGCCACGACGCCACGCCCGAGTCGTACATCGAACGCGGCTGGGACGAGTGCCTCGCCATCCTGGAGAAGCTGGCGGAGGCCGCCCGCACGGCCGACCCGGAGCTCGACCCCTGCGAGTACACCGGCGACGGCTGGATCGCCGAGGAAGCCCTGGCCACGGGCCTCCTCTGCTTCCTCCTCTTCCCGGAGGCCCCGGTCACCGCCCTCCGCCGAGCCGCCTGCACCCGCGGCGACTCCGACTCCATCGCCGCCCTCACCGGTGCCTTCGCCGGCGCCCACCTGGGCGCGGCCGCCTGGCCCAAGGAATGGTCCGAACGCATCGAGTACCGCAGCGAACTCCTCACCCTGGGCGCCCTCTGGGACGCCTGAACGGCTAGACCTCGTGCAGGGCTGACGTGCGGCGGGTTCGGGTGAGGAAGGTTTCCACCTTTCGGTGGTCCGGGGACTCGGGCAAGGGGGAGGTCGCCAGGGCCTTGTCCGTCTCCTCGTGGAGGCGGGTCATCCAGGACTCGACCTCCGGCCAGGAGAGCTCGCCGCGTCTGACCGACAGGAGGCCGTCGCGTTCCGGGCCGGCGTCGAGGGTCAGGCGGCCGGTGCGGAGGAGGTCGCGGGCGCTGGTCAGCAGGCGCAGGAGGTGCATGGCGTGCTTCCAGCGCGGGGCGCCGTACTGGCGGAGGTCGGCGTCCAGTTTGCGCCGCTGGCCCGCGGCGTAGCCGACGAAGGTGCGGTGGACGTGCCGGGAGAGGAACGCCTCGCGCAGGGAGAGGAGTTCGCGGCCCGTGTCGTCGACGTGCTCGACGAGCGGGGAGTGCAGGCACTCCAGGATGTTCGGGTTGCCGCGCAGGGCGAGTTCGCAGAAGCGTTCCAGCTCCCAGCTGAACTCCTCCTCGCGCGGGCCCTCCACGTGCGTCGGCGGCTTCTCGAAGCGCCAGTACAGCGGGGTCGGGGCCAGGTACACGCCCCGGCGGTCCGTATCGCTGACCTCCGTCGCCAGACCGAAGGCGCGCGACCCCATGACGCAGGAGTAGATCGTGTGGTCGCGCACCAGGGCCTCGGGAGTCATGGGCGTGAGGGTAGTGGGGTCGGCCGTGGTCGGCGCGGGAGTTTTTGTGGAGCCTGTCCCCGTGTCGGTCCAGGGGTCCTGTTTCCCGCGTCAGTCCAGCGTGATCTGGTCGCCCGACACCGTGATCTGCTCCGGCGGCAACGGGCGCGGGGCCGGGCCCGCGACCACCGAAGCGTCGGTGATGCGGTACTTCGAGCCGTGGCAGGGGCAGTCGATCGTGCCGTCGGCGACCTTGTTGACCGTGCAGCCCATGTGCGTGCAGATCGCCGAGAACGCCTTGAACTCGCCCGCCGTCGGCTGCGTCACCACGACCTTCTGCTCCGCGAAGACCGTGCCGCCGCCCACCGGGATGTCCGAGGTCTTCGCCAGCGCCTCGCCCGCCGGGGGAGACGTCGCGCCCGTCGGCGAGGCCGTCGGCGAGGCCGTGGGGGACGGCGCGGTCGTCGGCTGCGTGGTCGGTTCGGCCGTCGTCGGGGTCGGCGTCGCGCCCCCGTCCGAGCCGTTGTCCGAGCCACAGCCCGTCGCGGCCAGCGCGGCGAGCGAGCCCGCACCGGCCAGCAGCACGGTACGGCGGGGTCTGGGTTCCGGAGCCTGAGTCATGGGCCCCAGCTTGGCCCTGTGCCGCGCGGCCGTCCCGTAAACACGCCTAGGGGCGTCTGACAATTCCCCGCGGCGTCGCGACGCCCGGCCCTTGTTCCACGGGGAATCGTCGGACACCCCTAGACCCAGGGCGTCAGCTCGCTCGCACGGCCGTCCGCGTCCCGCCGCACCTCCAGGACCGACGCCACCGCCGCCCGCTCGATCGGCCCGTACACATGCGGGAACAGCATGTCCTCCGAGCCCTCCCAGTGGACCTCCGCCGCCAGCCGCGACTCGTCCAGGACCAGCACGAGCAGGGTCCCCGGCACGTCCCGGTAGTGCGCGTCCGCGATCGCCAGCGCCGTCGGCTCGTCCGGCGAGCAGTGCACGAACCCCTCGGAGGCGAGCGACGGCGGGGCATAGGCGGCCTCGGGAGCCGCGGTCCATTCGTCCAGCGGTACGACATGCATCAGCATGCGGACCTTTCTACCCCGTCCGCCCGCGCCGACTAATCTGATCGCAGCACCCGCACCTCCCAGAGCCCCGCACCTCCCCGAGCCCCGTCGCCGCCCGAGCAAGGACACCGCCCCGTGAGAACCGCCCTCGTCATCGGAACCGGGCTGATCGGCACCTCCGCCGCCCTCGCCCTCGCCGGCCGGGGCGTCACCGTCCACCTCGTCGACCACGACCCGGCCCGGGCCCGTACCGCCGCCGCGCTCGGCGCCGGCACCGACGAGCCGGCCGAGGGCCCCGTCGACCTCGCGATCGTCGCCGTCCCCCCGGCCCACGTTGCCGCGACCCTCGCCGACGCCATGAACGCCGGACTCGCCCGCGGCTACCTCGACGTCGCCAGCGTCAAGGGCGGCCCCCGGCGGGAACTGCAGGAACTCGGGCTCGACCTCACCGCGTACATCGGCACCCACCCCATGTCCGGCAAGGAGCGCTCCGGCCCGCTCGCCGCCACCGCCGACCTCTTCGAGGGCCGGCCCTGGGTCCTCACGCCCACCCGCGAGACCGACACCGAGGTCCTCAACCTCGCCCTGGAGCTCGTCGCGCTCTGCCGCGCCGTGCCCGTCGTCATGGACGCCGACGCCCACGACCGCGCCGTCGCCCTCGTCTCGCACACCCCGCAGCTCGTCTCCTCCATGGTCGCCGCGCGCCTGGAGACCGCCGACGAGACGGCCGTACGGCTCTGCGGCCAGGGCATCCGCGACGTGACCCGCATCGCCGCCTCCGACCCGCGCATGTGGGTGGAGATCCTCTCCGCCAACCCCGGCCCGGTCGCCGACGTCCTCGCCGGGGTCGCCGCCGACCTCGACGAGACCGTGCAGGCGCTCCGCGCGCTGCAGTCCGCCGACGAGGACAAGCGGCAGGGCGGCGCCGCGGGCGTCGAGGACGTGCTGCGCCGCGGCAACGCCGGCCGCGCCCGCGTCCCCGGCAAGCACGGCGCGGCCCCCGCGCAGTACGAGACCGTCGCGGTGCTCATCAGCGACCAGCCGGGCGAGCTGGCCCGGATCTTCGCCGACGCCGGCGCCGCGGGCGTGAACATCGAGGACGTCCGCATCGAGCACGCGACCGGCCAGCAGGCGGGCCTCGTACAGCTCATGGTGGAGCCCGCCGCGGCGGGCGTCCTCGGCGCGGCGCTGAGGGAACGCGGCTGGTCCCTGCGCACCGCGTGACGGGCGGGCGGTACGGCGCGCGGCCGAACGGGTGGCTGTGAGTCGGTAACCTTGTGGTGGTCCCCCGCATCCGCGAGGGCCGTCCCCTGCCACCAGGAAGGTGCCCCACACCGTGGAATCCGTGATCGTCGCCATCGACGGCCCCTCCGGCACGGGCAAGTCGAGCACGTCGAAGGCGGTCGCCGCCAAGCTCGGTCTGCGCTACCTGGACACCGGCGCCCAGTACCGGGCGATCACCTGGTGGATGATCACCAACGGTGTGGACGTCGAGGACGCGCAGGCCGTCGCGACCGCCGCCGCCAAGCCCGTGATCGTCTCCGGCACCGACCCGTCCGCGCCCACGATCACCGTCGACGGGCTCGACGCCGCCGGCCCGATCCGGACGCAGGAGGTCACCTCCCGGGTCAGCGCCGTCAGCGCCGTCCCCGAGGTCCGCTCGATCATCACCGACCTGCAGCGGTCCATCGCCGCGCAGACGGCCGGCGGCATCGTCGTCGAGGGCCGCGACATCGGCACCACCGTGCTGCCCGACGCCGACCTGAAGATCTTCCTCACCGCGTCCGCCGAGGCCCGCGCCGCCCGCCGCTCCGGCGAGCTCAAGGGCGTCGACGTGCACGCCACCAGGGAGGCCCTGATCAAGCGGGACGCGGCCGACTCCAGCCGCAAGACCTCCCCGCTCGCCAAGGCCGACGACGCCGTCGAGGTCGACACCACCGAGCTCACCCTCGAGCAGGTCATCGAGTGCGTCGTCACCCTCGTGGAGGAGAAGAGGGCGGCCCAGAAGTGACCCAGCCCTCCGGGAGAGGCGCCGCCGTCGGCCGTCGCATCGGCATCGGGCTGATGTACGGCCTGTGGAAGCCGCGGGTGCTCGGCGCCTGGCGGGTCCCGGCCACCGGGCCCGTCGTCCTCGCCGTCAACCACTCCCACAACATCGACGGCCCCATGGTCATGGGCACCGCCCCGCGCCCCGTGCACTTCCTCATCAAGAAGGAGGCGTTCGTCGGGCCGCTGGGCAGCTTCCTGGAGGGCATCGGGCAGCTCGAGGTGGACCGCACCAGCGCCGACCGGGCCGCCATCGGCAACGCCCTCGCGGTGCTGGAGCAGGGCGGCGTGCTCGGGATCTTCCCCGAGGGCACCCGGGGCGAGGGCGACTTCGCCTCGCTGCGCGCCGGCCTCGCGTACTTCGCCGTCCGCAGCGGCGCGCCGATCGTCCCGGTCGCCGTGCTGGGAAGCACGGAGAAGCCCGGACGGCTGGTCAAGGGGCTGCCGCGGCTGCGCAGCAGCGTCGACGTCGTCTTCGGCGACGCCTTCCAGGCCGGGGACGGCTCCGGGCGGCGGACCCGCAAGGCGCTGGACGACGCCACCGTGCGCATCCAGGAGCAGCTCACCGCGCACCTGAAAAACGCCAGGCGTCTCACCGGACGCTGAGCGAGACTTTTGAGTAGTGGGACCCCGGGGCCCGGGGAACCCACCGACCACGAATGATCAAGGAACGGACTTCATGAACGACCAGCACGACCACGGGGCACTTGGCGACGCCGAGTACGCGGAGTTCATGGAGCTCGCCGCGGAAGAGGGCTTCGACCGGGAGGACGTCGAGGGCGCGATCGAGGAGGCCGGGCACGGCCCGCTCCCCGTCCTCGCCGTCGTCGGCCGCCCGAACGTCGGCAAGTCGACCCTGGTGAACCGGATCATCGGCCGCCGCGAGGCCGTCGTCGAGGACAAGCCCGGCGTCACCCGCGACCGCGTCACCTACGAGGCCGAGTGGGCCGGCCGCCGCTTCAAGGTTGTCGACACCGGCGGCTGGGAGCAGGACGTCCTCGGCATCGACGCCTCCGTCGCCGCCCAGGCCGAGTTCGCCATCGACGCCGCCGACGCGGTGGTCTTCGTCGTCGACGCCGTCGTCGGCGCCACCGACACCGACGAGGCCGTCGTCAAGCTGCTGCGCCGCGCCGGCAAGCCCGTGGTGCTCGCCGCCAACAAGGTCGACGGCCAGTCCGGCGAGGCCGACGCCGCCATGCTGTGGTCCCTCGGCCTCGGCGAGCCGTTCCCCGTCTCCGCGCTGCACGGCCGCGGCACCGGCGACCTCCTCGACGAGGTCCTCAAGGCCCTCCCGGAGGCGCCCGCGCAGACCTTCGGCAACGCGATCGGCGGCCCGCGCCGCATCGCCCTCATCGGCCGCCCGAACGTCGGCAAGTCCTCCCTGCTCAACAAGGTCGCCGGCGAGGAGCGCGTCGTCGTCAACGAACTCGCCGGCACCACCCGCGACCCGGTCGACGAGATGATCGAGCTCGGCGGGAAGACCTGGAAGTTCGTGGACACCGCGGGCATCCGCAAGAAGGTCCACCTCCAGGAGGGCGCGGACTACTACGCCTCCCTGCGCACCGCCGCCGCCGTCGAGAAGGCGGAGGTCGCGGTCGTCCTCATCGACACCACCGACAACATCTCCGTCCAGGACCAGCGGATCATCACGATGGCCGTCGAGTCGGGCCGGGCGGTGGTCATCGCGTACAACAAGTGGGACGAGCTCGACGAGGAGCGGCGCTACTACCTGGAGCGCGAGATCGAGACCGAGATGCAGCAGGTCGCCTGGGCGCCCCGGGTCAACGTCTCCGCGAAGACCGGCCGCCACATGGACAAGCTGGTCCCGGCGATCGAGACCGCGCTGGCGGGCTGGGAGACCCGCGTCCCCACCGGCCGCCTGAACGCCTTCCTCGGCGAGCTGGTCGCCGCCCACCCGCACCCGATCCGGGGCGGCAAGCAGCCGCGCATCCTGTTCGGCACCCAGGCGGGCACCAAGCCGCCGCGGTTCGTCCTCTTCAGCTCCGGCTTCCTGGAGCACGGCTACCGCCGCTTCGTCGAGCGCCGGCTGCGCGAGGAGTTCGGCTTCGAGGGCACCCCGATCCACATCTCGGTGCGGGTGCGCGAGAAGCGCAGCCGGAAGAAGTGACGTTCACGTCGACGTGACAGGACACGGCGGAGGGCCGGGGCTGTGAGCCCCGGCCCTCCGCCGTCTCGTGGGGTCCTCCGTCACAGCCCCCGGCGCGGGCCCGGCGGCAGTGCCGCCTGCCACGCCCGGGGATACGTGAACCCGCTGCCGCCGCCGTACCCGCCGATGCCGAAGGTCCGGAAGTTCAGCTCCTCCTCGCCGCTGCGGTCGCCCGGCAGGGTCCTGAAGGCCCGTCGGTACTCCGCGTACAACCGGTCGTAGATCGGCGTCTGCGACGGCTCCGCCGCCCGCTCCTGCGCGGGGCGCATGGCGGGGATCGGGCTCTGGTACGGCTGGGGGGAGGAATCGTATCCGTGCACGTATGAGCCAACGACCCCGCGGTCCGTCGGATGCGGGCGGCTCTCCGAAAGGGGAGCGGCCCGGGGGCGCGGGACGGTCGGCACCCCCGGTACGTACGCCGGTCCTATGCCCGGGCGCACGTCCCCCATCAGGTGCCGGCCAGCGGCATCGCGGCGGCCACCAGGCGGCCGTTCGCCGCGGCCTTCTCCAGCGCGTCGCGCAGCAGATCCTCGCGCGGCTGCTGGCCGATGGAGCCGACCGGCGCGGCGAACACCAGGACGGTGTGCGACTTGTTGGCCGCGGCGCGCCAGCCCTCCGTCACCTGCAGCGGCTGGTGGGCCTGCCACCAGGCCGCCTGGCCCGCGCCGCCGGGGCCCGGCTGGAGCACGGAGTGCAGCTGGCCCATGGCCACCAGGACGGACCAGCCGGGCAGCGTGGCCGGCTTCTCGTTGACGTCCACGACCGGCTGGAAGCCCTGCTCCATGAGCAGCGGCAGGAACTCGTCGCCGAGGCCGTCGGAGCCGGGCCGGGCGACCGGCGCGGTGGGCTCGACGACCAGTGCGGGATGCAGCTCGCCCTGGATCAGGACCAGGCCGCTGGTGACGCCGAGGACGGCCTGCTCCGGGTGGGCGGCGGACAGCGCGTCCGCGGTGTCCGAGGCGGTGATCGAGCGGACCGCGCCCTGCAGCTGGTCCTCGGCGACCCTCACCACCTGGGAGGGGATGCAGCCGGCGTGTGCGAACGCCAGGACCGCGGTCTCCTCGCCGACGAACAGCACGGTGCTCGTGCGCTCCTGCTCGGAGTCGCCCGGCGTCCGGCAGGAGGTGCAGTCGTAGCTTCCCGGGGCGTTCTCGCCGGCGAGCAGCCGGTCGGCTTCTTCGTCGCCGATCTCGGCGCGTACGTCCTCGCTGACGTCGAGCATGCGCGGCACGGGGGACTCCCTGGACTCGGTGCGTGCGACGCCGGGCGGTTCCCGGTCGTCTCATGCCGAGTTCAACGGGAGATGCGCGGCCGGAGTCACGCGGCAAATGCCACGCATTGCCGTGGGCCGACCGGGTGGGGTCGGCGGGCCGCCCGCGCGGCGACGCGGCCGCGGCGGGGCGCGGGTCCTTAGCGTGACCCGATGTCGAAGATCCGATTGTTCGCGGCCGGCGCGCTGCTCACCGCGATGAGCGGTGCCGTCCTGTGCACGCCTCCGGCCGAGGCGGCGTCCGTACCGTCCTCCGCGGCGTCTTCACCGCCCTCCGCTGTGTCCTCCACCTCCGCTGTGTCCTCCGCCGCGCCCGCCTGCGCCGGCGACCAGTGGCCGTGGGGCTGCGTCGCGGAGTGCGAGAGCAGCGGGAACTGGCACATCAACACCGGCAACGGCTACTACGGCGGGCTGCAGTTCTGGCAGCCCACGTGGGAGGAGCACGGCGGGCTCAGGTACGCCCGGCGCGCCGATCTCGCGACCCGGGCCCAGCAGATCAAGGTCGCGGAGGAGGTGCTGCGCACCCAGGGCTGGAAGGCCTGGCCGGTCTGCTCCAAGCGGTACGGGCTGAGCGGGCGGGCGCACGTCGTCCAGCCCGGTGACACGCTCAGCTCGATCGCCCGGCGGTTCAGGATCAAGGGCGGCTGGCAGGCGCTGTACGAGGCGAACCGGAAGCTGATCGGAGCGGACCCGAACCGGCTCCGGATCGGGCTGATGCTGCGGATCTCTATTCCCTAGCCCGCGCGGCGATTTCGGGGGGCTCCCCGCTGAACGCGAGGGAGCCCCGCCGGAGTTCGTGCACCAGCGTGCCGCGGGGCAGGGTGCCGGGCGGCGGCAGCCGCTGCTCGGCCAGCACGACGGCCACGCCGCGGCTCGTCGCGAGGGCGGCGAGCCGCTCGTACGTGCGCGCCGCCACGTCCGGCGCCATGCCGAGGGCCGGCTCGTCGACGAGGACGACGCGGGCGGCGGGGGTGAGCAGGGCGCGGGACACCGCGAGCATGCGGCGTTCGCCGCCGGACAGGGTGCCGGCGCGGCGGGGGAGCAGCGGGACGAGGGCGGGGTACGCGGCCAGGGCCTCGTCGGGGGCGGTGGGGGAGAGGGCCAGGTTCTCGGCGACGGTGAGCGTCGCGTACACGGCGCGGACGTCCGGTACGAGGCAGAGCCCCCGGCGGGCCCGTGCGTGGGCGGGCAGCCGGGTCACGTCCTCGCCGCGCCAGACGGTCCGGCCGGCGGACAGCGGGACGGTTCCGGCGAGGGCGCGCAGGACGGTGGTGCGGCCGGAGCCGTTGCGGCCGAGGAGGACGGTGACGGTGCCGGCGGGGACGGGCAGGTCGACGCCGTGCAGGGCTTCGAGGGGGCCGTAGCGGACGCGGGCGCGAAGGAGCGCGATCTCGTGGCTCATGGGAGGATCCGCCCGCCTTCCATGGTGTGGACGGTGTGGGCGATCCCGGCGACGAGGTCGAGGTCGTGCTCGACGACGAGGACGGCGAGGCCGTCGGCGGCGAGCGCGGCGAGGACGCGGGCGAGGTCCGCGGCCTCGGCGGTGTCGAGCCCGGCGGCGGGCTCGTCGAGCAGCAGGGTGTGTGGGCGGCCGGCGAGGGCGCGGGCGAGTTCGACGCGGCGGAGGGTGCCGGTGGGCAGCCCGGCGGCGGGGCGCCGGCGGACGGCTCCGTCGAGGCCGAAGAGCCGCAGGGCCTGCTCCGTGGCGGACCCGGCGCCGGCGCGTCCGCTCTGCTCGGCCCCGACGCGGACGTTGTCCTCGACGCTGAGGGACGGGAACACGGCGAGCTGCTGGAAACTCCGGGCGATGCCGAGCCGTGTACGGCTGTGGGCGGGGCGGCGCGTGATGTCGACGCCGTCGAGCACGACGCGCCCCGCCCGGGGCCGCAGGTTCCCGGCCAGGCAGCCGAACAGCGTGCTCTTCCCGGCCCCGTTGGCCCCCACGACAGCGGTGACCCGCCCGGGCGTCACCTCCACACTGACCCGATCCAGCCCGAGCACACCCCCGGGGTACACGTACACGACGCCGACGGCCTGCAGCCGCGGCGCGGGTGCGTGGGGGCGTGGCCGGCCCGCGGCCGGACGGGGTCTCCCGCCCGCACCACCCGTGCGCGGGGGAGGGGCGGGTGGGGGTTCGCCCCCGAGCGGTTCCGCTTCGCGGCGCCTTCCCGGCCAGGGCATGTCCGTGCCCAGCCACCTCGTCAGGGGTGGCACCCTCGCTGTCTGGGTGGCCAGGAGGCCGATCAGGGCGGCGGCCGCACCGCCTCTCGGGCCGGCGTCCAGGGCTACCAGGAGGGCGGCGCCCAGGAGAGGGGAGAGGAGGCTGTCGGCGCCCAGGACGACGATCGCGGCGAACCACAGGAGGGCGCGGACCGGGTCGTACGCCTCCGGGTCGAAGGCGCCGAGGGAGAGGGCGCCCAGTGCGCCGCCCAACCCCGCCAGGGCCGCTCCTACGACGAAGGCCGCCAGTTTGAGGCGGGCCACCGGGACGCCCGCGGCCTCCGCGCCCGGTTCGTGGTCCCGCAGGGCCGCCAGCGCGCGGCCCGTGCGGCCCCGTCGCAGGGCGCCGACCAGTGCCAGGCAGGCCGCCAGGACGGCCAGCTCCACCGCGTAGTACGCGCGGTCGTCCGCCAGCGCCTCCGGGCGGGCCAGCGACAGGTCCGCCGTCGCGTACGGCTGCGCGAACACGAAGCGGCTCACCGCCACCCCCACCGCCAGCGTCGCCAGCGCCAGCGCCAGGCCGTGGCGGCGGATCGCCGGCCAGGCCGTCAGGGCACCTGCCGCAGCCACCGTCACCACCGCCACCAGGAGCGCCGGCCCCACCGGCCGGCCCATGCCCGTCAGCACGCCCGTCAGCAGCGCCCCCAGGCCCGCGTACGCCGCCTGGCCCAGTGCGATCTGGCCGCCCCGGCCCGTCACCACCACCAGCGACAGGAGCACGATCGCCAGGGCCGGGATCTGCATCGACGTCCGCAGGTCCGAGCCTGCGAAGCCCAGGGGGAGGAGGAAGAGGACCGCCACCACCGGCCACACACCCGGTGGCGTGCGCCGCGCCACCTCCGGCGGCGGCAGGCTGTCCTTCGCGCCCACCCCCGGCAGCACCAAGGCCGCCACCAGCAGCGCCACCACGAACAGGTTCGCGCCCACCGCCTGCACCAGCGGCCCCGCCCAGCCCTCCGGGTGCAGCCGGGTCATCTGCGCCTGCGCCACACCGATCGCCAGCGCCGCCCCGATCGCCACCGGCAGGCTCCGCATCCGCGCCGCCACCGCCACCGCGATCACCTCGACCACGAGCAGCGGCAGCCCGTACGGGTCGAGCCGCACGTACGGCGCGAGCAGCACCCCGGTCAGCCCCGCCGTGAACGCGCCGAACGCCCACCCCGCCGACGCCACGCGGTCCGCGTCGATCCCGCCGAGCACCGCCAGCGGCCGGTTGTCCACCACCGCACGCAGCTCCCGCCCGAACCGCGACCACCGCGTCACCGCCGCCACCAGGCACGCCAGCAGCAGCACCGCCGCAAGCTGCGCCCACGGGTCGTCGCCGAGCAGCACCGGCGCGTCGTCCCGCGCCCCCGTGCCCCACAGCAGCGCCGCCGCGCCCACCAGCAGCACGAACACACCGATCGAGGCGACCAGAGTCCGCGTCGGGTCCGAGCCCGCCAGCGCCAAGGGACGGAACACCGCCACGTCCAGGACCAGTCCCAGCCCCGGGGCCACCACCAGCAGCGTCACCGCCGCGCCGAGCCCCAGCGGCCAGCCCCACTCCACCACGAACTGCCGCAGCACGTACGCGCACACCATCGCGACCGCCCCGTGCGCCAGGTTCAGCACGCCGGTCGCGCGGTACGTGACGATCAGTCCGATGCCGGTCAGCGCCGCCGCGCTGCCCACCGCGAGGCCGGCGAGCGTCAGTTCGTACGTCAGCGAGGCCACGGGTCACACACCGGACAGGGGTCCAGCTCCTCGTCCCCCACCGGCACCGCCTCCGCCTTCCCCGCCACCAGCGGGCAGTCGGGGCGGTGCGCCAGCGTCCCGCCGGGCACCCGCAGCGGAGGTTCGGAGGAGGACGGTCTCCACGGCGGCGACGTGGAGGGCCGCGGGGAGGGGGACGGTGCCTCCTGCGCCGCACGTGTCTCCGGCGCCTCGCTCGCCTCCGTCCGCCCCCACACCCCCGCCACCAGCACCGCTCCCGCCACGATCAGCGCCGCCCCCGGCACCGTCCCCGACGCCAGCCACGGCAGCTGGCGTTCGGCGAAACGCTCGCCGGACAGGCCGTACCAGCCGACCACGCACAGCACCGCGCCCGCGGCGGCCGCCGCGAGCCCGGCCCACAGCAGCATCCGGCGTGTCGGCACGGAGGGGACCTCCCAGGGCTGGCCAGGGGCTTGCTTTGCGCGATGCCGGGAACCGGCCCACCCTGGAATCATCAGGCCACCTGGCCTGAACGGACACCCGGTGGTGAGCCAGATGGTTCTCAACAGACACGGCCGGTCCGGCGGACGGTCCCGTCTCGCGGCCCTCGCGGCCGCCGCCGTCCTGGTCGTCACCCCGGTCGCCGCGGCATGCTCCGACAACGGGGGCGGCAACGGCGGCGACGCGTCGCCGACCCCGACCCGTACCCAGACGAACCAGCCCGACGACCCGGCCGCCGCCAAGGCCGAGATCACCAAGAACTGGACCGCCTTCTTCGACGCGCAGACCCCGGTCGACGAGAGGGTCCGGGTCCTCGAGAACGGCGAGCAGATGCGGCCGGTGCTGACCGCCTTCGCCGCGGACCCGAACGCGGCCCGCGCCTCCGCCAAGGTCAACGCCATCGCGTTCACCTCGGCCGACAAGGCCGCGGTGACCTACGACCTGCTGATCTCCGGCACCCCGGCCGTGCCCGACAGCAAGGGCACCTCGGTCCTCCAGGACGGCGTGTGGAAGGTCTCCGTCCAGACCCTGTGCGCGCTGGTGAATCAGAGCGGCAATGCCGTTCCGGGCTGCTGAGGTCCTCAGGAGCGCAGTCCTCGTCCTGCTGCTCGCGCTCGTCGCCGCCTGCGGCAGCCGGCTCCCGGAGGCGGCCTTCGAGGAACGGTCGCCCGCCGGCGCCGCGCCGCTGCGCGTCGGCATCATCGCGAGCGAGACCAGCCCCGTCGGCGGCGACGCCTTCACCGGCCCGCGCGACGGGGCCCTCGCGTACTTCGCCGCGCTCAACGCCGACGGTGGCATCAACGGCCGCCGCGTCGAACCGGTCACCTGCGACGACGGCGGCAGCGGAGTGGGCAACACCGCCTGCGTGCACGAACTCCTCGACGAGAAGAAGGTGTTCGCGCTGGTCGCCACCACCGCCCTGGACTACGCGGGCGCCCCGCTGGTCGACCGCGCCAGCGTCCCCGACATCGGCGGCCAGCCGCTCGGCCCCGCGTACGACACCTATCCGCACCTGTACGGCATCTACGGCAGCCTCGCCCCGCGCACCGGCAAGGCGCCCGGCTGGAACGGCGTCCTGTACGGCGGGACCGAGGTCTACCGCTGGTTCAAGGCCGAGCACGGCGCGGGCACGGCGGCGGTTGTCTCGTACAACCAGGCCGCCTCCGCCGCGTACGCCCGGCTGATCGTCGCCGGGCTGCGCGCCGAGGGATACCGGGTGGTCACCGAGCAGGTCGACTTCGCCCTGCCCAACTACCGCGCGGTCGCCGCCGATCTGCGCGCCCAGAACCCGGACCTGGTGTTCGACGCCCTGGACAGCCACGGCAACGCGCGGCTGTGCGAGGCGATGGACGACGCCGGGGTCAGGGTCACCGCCAAGGTGACCAACGTCCAGAACTGGAACTCCGCCGTCCCGCAGGAGTACGCGCAGTCGCCGGTCTGCCGCAACGCCCTGTGGGTGACCGGCTCCAGCCGCAACTACGAGGACACCGACCAGCCGGCCGTGAAGGCGTTCCGCGAGGGGATCCAGGGGACGCTGAAGGGACGGCCGCTCTCCCAGTGGCAGTTGGAGGGATGGGCGGCGGCGATGTGGTTCGCGGACGCGGCGGCGTCCTGCGCCGGCGACCTCACCCGGGCCTGCGTGGAGCGGTACGTGAACCGGCCGGAGCCGTACACCGCGGACGGGCTGCTGCTCCCGGTGCGCTTCGAGCACCTCGCCGAGCCGCCGAAGACCCGGAACACCTGCCTGTCCGTGGCCCGTTGGCAGGACAACCACGGCTGGGTGACCCAGGGTGACATGACGGCGAACTGCGCGGTCGTGCCCCAGTTGCCCTACCGGCCATGAGCAGCCGTCACCCGGACGGCCGTGCGGGATCGTCCGTCCGGGGCAGTAGAGTGCTTGACAGACCAGATTCACCACTGACGTTCTCACGGGGGAGGCGCGTCAGCGCCATGCGCATTTCCTTTCTGCTGCACAACGCCTACGGCATCGGCGGCACCATCCGCACCACGTTCAACCTGGCGCGGGTGCTTGCGGAGCGTCACGAGGTCGAGATCGTCTCCGTCTTCCGGCACCGCGACGAGCCGATGCTCGGCGCGCCCGCCGGTGTGACGATGCGTCACCTGGTCGATCTGCGGAAGAACAGCGCGGAGTACGACGGCGACCACCCGGACTACAAGAAGCCGGCCCGGGTCTTCCCGCGCGGCGACGGCCGCTGGAAGCAGTACAGCCGGCTGACCGACGACCGGATCGCCGCGCATCTGAAGAACCTTCAGGCGGACGTGGTCGTCGGCACGCGACCGGGACTGAACGTGCACCTCGCCCGGCAGACGCGGCGCGGCCCGGTCCGGGTGGGCCAGGAGCACCTCACCCTGGACGGCCACGGCTACCGGCTGCGCCGCGAGATCGGCTTCCGGTACGGGCTGCTCGACGCGGTCACCACGGTCACCGAGGCGGACGCCCGCTCGTACCGGACCCGGCTGCGGCTGCCCGGCGTACGGATCGAGGCCGTGCCGAACAGCGTGCCCGCGCCGGCCGTCCCGCCTGCCGACCCGGCGTCGAAGATCGTCGTGGCGGCCGGCCGGCTGACCAAGGTGAAGCGGTACGACGTCCTGGTCGACGCCTTCGCCAAGGTCGTCGCCGCCCGCCCCGACTGGCGGCTGCGGATCTACGGCACCGGGGACGCCACCGGCAACGAGCGCGGCGCGCTGGAGCGGCAGATCGCCGAACTGGGCCTGGGCGAGCACGTGAGCCTGATGGGCACCGCGAACCCGATGGAGCCGGAGTGGGCCAAGGGCTCGATCGCGGCCGTGACCTCCCGGCTGGAGTCCTTCGGGATGACCATCGTCGAGGCGATGCGCTGCGGGCTGCCGGTGGTCTCCACGGACTGCCCGCACGGGCCGCGCGAGATCATCGAGGACGGCGTGGACGGCCGGCTGGTCCCGGTCGGCGACGCGGACGCGGTCGCCGCCGCGCTGCTCGAACTGATCGAGGACGACGCGCTGCGGGCCGCCACGGCCGAGGCGGCCCGGACGGCCTCGGAGCGCTTCGACCCGGTCCGGATCGCCGCCCTCCACGAGACCCTGTGGACCGAACTGGTCGCCCGCGGCGAGTCGGGCCGCGCCCGCAGCCGGTTCCGCGACGCCCTCCACCAGGCCCGCGGCACGGTCCTCGACGCCGCGTACACGGTCCGCTACAAGCTCGCCGACGGCCTCCGCGGCAAGCGCTGACCCGGCCGGGGCCGGGGGACGGGCCCGGACGTCGGTTGCGGGTCCGTCGTGGCCGTTCGCGTGGTTCCTCGCGCCCTTTCGGGGCGTCGGTGTCGGCTCGGATGTCGGTTGCGGGTGCGTGGTGGCCGTTCGCGTGGTTCCTCGCGCCCTTTCGGGGCGTCGGTGTCGGCTCGGATGTCGGTTGCGGGTGCGTGGTGGCCGTTCGCGTGGTTCCCCGCGTCCCTTTCGGGGCGCCATTGCGGACCGTTGCTGTCCGCGGGCCCTGGCAGACTCGTCGTCATGTTGGAGACCTCGGCACGACTGCTGCGTCTGCTCTCACTGCTCCAGACCCACCGGGAATGGTCCGGGACGGCGCTCGCCGACCGGCTCGGGGTGACCACCCGGACCGTGCGGCGGGACGTCGACCGGCTGCGCGAGCTCGGTTACCCGGTCAACGCCAGCCCCGGCACCGGCGGCGGCTACCAGCTGGGCGCGGGCGCCGAGCTGCCGCCTCTGCTGCTCGACGACGAGGAGGCCGTGGCCGTCGCGGTGGGGCTGCGCACGGCCGCCGGGCAGGGCATCGAGGGCATCGGCGAGACCTCCGTACGCGCCCTGGCCAAGCTGGAGCAGGTGCTGCCCGGCCGGCTGCGGCGGCGGGTCAGCACCCTCAACTCCTTCACCGTGCCGATGCTCCGCACCCCCGCCGCCCAGCTCGACCCGTCCCTGCTCACCGAGCTGGCCAACGCCTGCCGGGACAGCGAGCGGCTCCGCTTCGAGTACCGCGACCACCACGGCGCGTCCACCCGCCGCACCGTCGAGCCCCACCGGCTCGTCTGCACCGAGCGCCGCTGGTACCTGGTCGCCTGGGACGTGGACCGGAGCGACTGGCGCACCTTCCGGGCCGACCGGATCACCCCCAAGCCGCCGCACGGGCCCCGCTTCCCGCCCCGCGAGCCGCCCGCCGAGGACCTCGCGGCCTACGTCGCGCGGGGCGTGTCCAGCGCCGTGTACTCCGCCGAGGCCGTCGTCCGGCTGCACGCGCCGCTCGACGAGGCCCGGCGGCAGATCGGGCCGATGGACGGAGTCCTGGAGGCGGACGGCCCGGACCGCTGCCTGCTGCGCGCCGGCGCGCACGGACTGGACGTGGTGATGATCCACATCGCCCTGCTCGGCTTCGAGTTCGAGGTGGTCGACCCACCCGAGCTGGACGAGCGGATCCGCGTGCTCAGGGACCGGCTGACCCGGGCCCTGGACCGGAGCGGTCGTCCTGCTCCTCCCGGCCCAGCGCCGTCCGCGCCGCCCGCTCGTTGAGCCGCGCCTCCTCGTAGGCGGCGAACTCGGGATGGTGCAGGTCGAACGCGGGGCTCTCCGAGCGGATCCGCGGCACGGAGGCGAAGTTGTGCCGGGGCGGCGGGCAGGAGGTCGCCCACTCCAGCGAGCGGCCGTACCCCCACGGGTCGTCGACCTCCACCTTCGCCCCGTACCGCTGGGTCTTCCAGACGTTGTAGAGGAACGGCAGCGTGGACGCGCCGAGCAGCAGCGCGCCGATCGTCGAGACCGTGTTCAGCGCCGTGAACCCGTCGGCCTCCAGATAGTCGGCGTACCGGCGGGGCATGCCCTCCGCGCCCAGCCAGTGCTGCACCAGGAAGGTGAGGTGGAAGCCGACGAACAGGGTCCAGAAGTGGATCCGGCCCAGCTGCTCGTCGAGCATCCGGCCGGTGAACTTGGGCCACCAGAAGTAGAAGCCGGCGAAGGTCGCGAAGACGACCGTGCCGAACACCGTGTAGTGGAAGTGCGCCACCACGAAGTACGAGTCGGTGACCTGGAAGTCCATCGGCGGCGAGGCCAGGATGACGCCCGTCAGCCCGCCGAACAGGAACGACACCAGGAACCCGATCGACCAGAGCATCGGCGTCTCGAAGCTGAGTGAGCCCTTGAGCATGGTCCCGGTCCAGTTGAAGAACTTCACCCCGGTCGGCACCGCGATCAGGAACGACAGCAGCGAGAAGAACGGCAGCAGCACCGCGCCCGTCGCGAACATGTGGTGAGCCCACACCACCACCGAGAGCCCGGTGATCGCCATGGTCGCGCCGATCAGCGTGACGTAGCCGAAGATCGGCTTGCGGGAGAAGACCGGCAGGATCTCCGTGACGATGCCGAAGAACGGCAGGGCGATGATGTAGACCTCGGGGTGGCCGAAGAACCAGAACAGGTGCTGCCACAGCAGCGCCCCGCCGAACTCGGCCTGGAACACCACCGAGCCCAGCCGCCGGTCGGCCTCCAGGACCAGCAGCGCCGCGGCGAGCACCGGGAAGGCCATCAGCACCAGGATCGTCGTGAACAGCACGTTCCAGGTGAAGATCGGCATCCGGAACATCGTCATGCCCGGCGCGCGCATCCCGATGATCGTGGCCAGGAAGTTCACCGAGGTCAGGATGGTGCCGAAGCCGGAGAGCGCCAGGCCCATGATCCACAGGTCGGCGCCCACCCCGGGGGACCGCTCCAGGCCGTTCAGCGGGGCGTAGGCCGTCCAGCCGAAGCTCGCCGCGCCGCTGGGCACGAGCAGCCCGGCGACCACCATCAGGCCGCCGAAGAGAAACAGCCAGTACGAGAACATGTTCAGCCGCGGGAACGCCACGTCGGGCGCCCCGATCTGCAGCGGGACCAGTTCGTTGGCGAAGCCCGCGAAGGTCGGCGTCGCGAACAGCAGCAGCATGATCGTGCCGTGCAGGGTGAACGCCTGGTTGAACTGGTCGTTGTCGATCAGCTGGAGCCCCGGCCGGGCCAGCTCGGCGCGCATCAGCATCGCCATCAGCCCGGCCAGCAGGAAGAAGGCGAACGACGTGACGAGGTAGAGATGCCCGATCCGCTTGTGGTCGGTGGTGGTCAGCCAGCCCACCAGGGCCCGGCCCCGCCGCCGCGGCGAGAACAGCCGTTTCGGCGGCTCCGCCACCTCCGCCGTCGCCGACTCCGCCCCCATGGGCTCCCTCCGGTGATCCGTCGAGGACTCGTGTGCATCCTGCGATGAACTCGTGAATGCCGAGCGGAAACAGACGGCGGGTATTTCTCCTGCGGACCCTGCTTCCGGCAATTCGCACCAGCCTCTCGGACTTGTGCCGGAAGCGGGCCGCAATTGCCGGGGAAACGGCGAGAAACTCCCCGTACGAGTGACATTCCCCGTGTCAAACACATGTCGGCGAGCTGTGACAGAACAGTGACAGCAGTGGTGTAGGAGCCTGCTACGACAACTCTCCCGGGCCTCTCCCGGTACCCGCTTCCGTCACCGTCCGAGGCCGCCTAACGTGAGGGGCATGGCACCGATACCGACCTCTCCCGTACCGCCGGAAGACAGCCCGGAGTCCTATGTCGGCCTCGACGCGGACGGCGCGGAACAGC
Source organism: Streptomyces solicamelliae (assembly GCF_045348655.1). Classification (NCBI taxonomy): domain Bacteria; kingdom Bacillati; phylum Actinomycetota; class Actinomycetes; order Kitasatosporales; family Streptomycetaceae; genus Streptomyces; species Streptomyces solicamelliae. The sequence goes on along the minus strand of NZ_CP160404.1, from coordinate 1,368,635 downwards.
GCGCGAGAAGCCGCGGATGGGGCGTCGTCCGCTCCCTCGCACCCGGCTCGATCATCACCATGGAGTACATGCCGAGCCGGATCAATTTCGAGGTGGACGAGAACGAGAACACCGTGCTCCGCTGCTGGCTCGGCTGAATCCGCCGGGCCCGCGGGCCGCTGCCGCCCGCCGGAGTGTCCGGCGGGCGCCCCGGTCCGTCAGCGGGTCTGTCAGCCGCCCGTCAGCGGCCGTGAACGCGGCGGCCGGCGGCCGCCCGCGGGGCTCGCCGGGGTCCGCTCCGAGCGTGCCGGGTGCGGATGGGCGTGCGGGTGACCGTGCCCGTGCGGGTGCGTCCGCGTCGGCGTGGCCAGCGGGTTCGTACCGCGTGCCGCTCCGGACCGGCCGCTGCCCGCGCCCACCGGCTCGCGCACCGGACCCTCGTGCGCGTCGTGCTCGCCGGCCGTCGCCGGACGCGGCGGATACAGCGCGGGGCGCGGACCGCCGGCCGCGACCGGCCGCGACGGCGCCGTACGGCGACGTGCCCGCAGCTGCTCGCGCAGACCGAGGACGAACGCCTCGGCCCGCGCGATCACCGGCTCGCACCAGGGCAGCGCGAGCAGGATCAGCAGACCGGCGGCCCAGCCGAGCAGGACATCGCTCAGCCAGTGCGTACCGAGATAGACGGTGGTGAGACCGACGCCCAGGGCGACCACCGCGGACAGCGCCGACAGATACCGCCGGGCACGGGGAGTGGTGGCCAGATAGGCCAGGATTCCCCAGGTCACGACCGCGTTGGCGGTGTGGCCGGACGGAAATATATCGCCGCCCGCGAAGAGCTCGGCGGAGCCGATCTGCGTCGCGTAGTGGGGGCCGAGCCGGCCCAGGCCCAGCTTGACGGCACCGACCGTCACGTTGAGCAGCAGCAGGGCGGCGCCCAGTGCGAGCAGGGGGCGCAGCGTGTGCTGCCGCCAGGAGCGCCAGCCCAGCCAGGCCGCCACCATCACCGCGGTCGGGCCGCGCTGGCCCAGCACCACGTAGTAGTCGAGGAACGCGTGCAACTCCGGCCATTGCTGATACGGACGGAAGAGCATGATCTTCCAGTCGAGCAGCACCAGCCACGTGGAGAGCAGCACGGCGACCACGATCGCGAGATAGAACGCCGACGTCGCGCCGAAGAGGGCGAGACGGGTCCGGGTCATCCGCGGGATCTCTATCTTCGGCGGTTCCGGCTCCCGGTCCAGCCGGGCAAAGATGTCGGTACGCACCCAATCGACGTTACAGGGAGTGAGTGCGCGGACCCGCCGATCCGGGCTGTTCGTGATGACGATGTGATGTGGAGTCGGTCTCATTGCCGGAGGGCATTTCCGTCCTCGGTCGAAATCCGGAAGGGGTGCCCGCGCTATTGCCCGGGCAGTGATTCCGGAACTCTGTTTGCCTGTCGAGACGCGTGACGAGCGGCGGCCGGGTTGCGGGCCGGGGAAATAGTTCACCCGGACGGCCGCGGAGAATTCCACCCGCCGCGCCAGGCGGCCGGAGTGGCCTACGCCACACTCCCCGGTCCGGCGGGTGAGAGCTGCGCCACGCGCCCGACCCCCGAACTCGCGTACGCTGACGACTCACTCGCGTGTCGATGCCGGGCCGCCCCGAGGGGCCTGCGCCCGCCGAGCGCGAGGAGTCTCTGGGAGGTACGTACATGGCGCGGACGATCACGGCTCGGGCACGGCTGCGGGCCGCCGCCGACGGTGCCAACCGCTGGGTCGTCCTGATCGTCCTCTGCGTCAGCCTCCTCCTGGTCACCCTCGACGCGACCGTGCTGCACGTCGCCGTCCCGTCGCTCAGCTCCGAGCTCCGGCCCAGCTCCACCCAGCTGCTCTGGGTCGTCGACGCCTATCCGCTGATCTGCGCCTCGCTGCTGATCCTGTTCGGCACGCTCGGTGACCGGATCGGACGGCGGAAGGTGATGCTCTTCGGGTACGCGTTCTTCGGCACCGCCTCCGCGCTGGCCGCCACGGCAGACTCCGCGGAGGTGCTGATCGCGGCCCGCGCGCTGCTCGGCGTCGGCGGCGCGATGATCATGCCCGCCACCCTCTCGATCCTCCGGGCGGTCTTCCCCGACCGGCGCGAGCGGGCCACCGCCATCGGCATCTGGACCGCCACCGCCGCCGTCGGCGCGGCCACCGGGCCGGTGCTCGGCGGCTTCCTCGTCGAGCACTTCTGGTGGGGCTCGGTCTTCCTGCTCAACATCCCGATGATGGCGCTGATGCTGGTGCTCGGCCGCATCCTGCTGCCGGAGAGCCGGGGCAGCGCCGACGGTCCGTGGGACGTGCTCGGCGCGCTGATGGCCGCGGCCGGCGTGCTCGGCATGGTCTTCGGCGTCAAGCGGGTCGGCTCCGGTCACGCCCTGACCGACCCGCTCGCCTTCGTCCCGCTGCTGCTCGGCGCCGCGCTGCTGGTCCTCTTCGTCCGCCGGCAGAAACGCCGCCCCCACCCGCTGATCGACACCGGACTCTTCTCCCGCGCCGGCTTCACCACCTCCGTCGGCTGTGTGGTGCTCGCCATGCTGGCGCTGGTCGGACTGCAGCTGATCGCGGTCCAGTACCTCCAGCTGATCCTCGGGCTGAGCCCGCTGGAGACCGGGCTGCGGCTGCTCCCGCTCACCTTCGCCGCGATGGCCGCCGGCGCCACCGGCTCGTCCACGCTGCGCCGGATCGGCCCGCGCCGGATGGTCGGCGGCGGCTTCGTGCTGACCGCCTCGGCCGTGCTGCTGCTGGTCCTCATGGGCCAGCACGACCGGCCGCTGCTGCTGACCACCGCCTTCGTGCTGCTCGGCTTCGGTCTGCAGACCACCCTCTTCGGCGCGTACGAGTCGATGCTCAGCGAGGCCCCCGCGGAGAGCGCCGGCGGCGCGGCCTCCATCGGCGAGACCTCCTACCAGCTGGGCGCGGGTATGGGCATCGCCCTGCTCGGCAGCGTGATGAACGCGGCGTACGCGCCCGGCCTGGAGAACGTGCGCGGGGTTCCCGCCGCGGCCTCCGGCGCGGCCGCGAACTCGCTCGGCGAGGCGTACCAGGTCGCCGAGCGGCTCGGCGGGTCCGCGGGCGCGGCGCTGCACGCCGCCGCCCGGCACGCCTTCGTCGACGGCCTGCACATCACCCTCATGGTCAGCGCCGGGCTGCTGCTGATCGGCGCGCTGATGGCGCTGCGGCTGCCGCGGGTGATGGAGTGCCCGCAGGAACTGCCCGAGGGCCCGGCCGAGTGTCCGGCCCCGGAGCCGGCTCCCGCCAAGGTCGCGCTCACCAAGCCCGCCGCGCGCCCCGCCGGGCCGCGGCTGCCGCACCGGCGCGAGCCCGCCGAAACGGCCGGGTCTGGACGCGCGGCGCACTGATCCGTAACGTCGGCGCAGGTCCGTGACCAGTGGTGCCGCACCCGACCGGGGGCGCGGCGCCGTCCCGTCCCGAGTGCGATCCGCCGGAGGCCCCGCATGTCCGCCCCCTCGCCCGCCCCGTCGACGCTGCCGCCGTTCGACCCCGCCGACCCGCTGGGCCTCGACGACCTGCTCGACCCCGAGGACCTCGCGGTCCGCGACACCGTCCGCCGCTGGGCCGCCGACCGGGTGCTGCCGCACATCGCCGAGTGGTACGAGAAGGGCGAGCTGCCGCAGATCCGCGAGCTCGCCCGGGAGCTGGGCTCGATCGGCGCTCTGGGCATGTCCCTGACCGGCTACGGCTGCGCGGGCGCCACCAACGTCCAGTACGGGCTGGCCTGCCTGGAGCTGGAGGCCGCCGACTCGGGGATCCGCTCGCTGGTCTCCGTGCAGGGCTCGCTCGCCATGTACGCGATCTGGAAGTACGGCTCGGAGGAGCAGAAGCAGCGCTGGCTGCCCGGGATGGCGGCCGGCGAGATCATCGGCTGCTTCGGGCTGACCGAGCCCGACCACGGCTCGGACCCGGCGGGCATGCGGACCTACGCCAAGAAGGACGGCGCGGACTGGGTGCTCAACGGGCGCAAGATGTGGATCACCAACGGTTCGGTGGCCGGCGTGGCCGTGGTCTGGGCGCAGACCGACGACGGCGTCCGCGGCTTCGCGGTGCCGACCGACGCCCCCGGCTTCTCCGCCCCGGAGATCCACCACAAGTGGTCGCTGCGGGCCAGCGTCACCAGCGAGCTGGTCATGGACGACGTGCGGCTGCCGGCCGACGCGGTGCTGCCCGGGGTGAAGGGCCTGAAGGGCCCGCTGAGCTGTCTCTCGCACGCCCGGTACGGGATCGTCTGGGGCGCGATGGGCGCGGCGCGGTCCTCGTTCGAGTCGGCCCTGGAGTACGCCAAGAGCCGCGAGCAGTTCGGCCGGCCGATCGGCGGCTTCCAGCTCACCCAGGGCAAGCTCGCCGACATGGCGGTGGAGCTGCACAAGGGCATCCTGCTGGCGCACCACCTCGGCCGCCGGATGGACGCCGGGCGGCTGCGGCCGGAGCAGGTCAGCTTCGGCAAGCTCAACAACGTGCGGGAGGCGATCGAGATCTGCCGCACCTCGCGCACGATCCTCGGGGCCAACGGCATCTCGCTCGAGTACCCCGTGATGCGGCACGCCACCAACCTGGAGTCGGTGCTCACCTACGAGGGCACCGTCGAGATGCACCAGCTGGTGCTGGGCAAGGCGCTCACCGGCCTCGACGCGTTCCGCTAGAGCGGAACCGCTCGGCAGCGGAACACGGCCGGCGAGCGGCCCCGCCCTCAGCTCTGGTTGAAGAAGCCGTCCTGCGAGCGGGCCGCGGGGTCCCCGCTGACGATCCGGGTGTCGGCGGGGGTCAGCAGGAAGACCCGGGTCGCCACGCGCTCGATGGAGCCGCGCAGACCGAAGGCGAGGCCGGCCGTGAAGTCGACCACGCGCTTGGCGTCGCCCGGCTCCATCGCCGTCAGGTTCACGATCACCGGCACGCCGTCGCGGAACAGCTCGCCGATCGTCCGGGCGTCACGGAAGCCGTCCGGGGAGACGGTGGCGATCCGGCGGCCCTGTTCCTGGGCCGAGTCGGAGGCCACCCGCACCCGCGGGTCCGTCACCCAGGCGTCGCCGCCGTCGGTTCCCTCGGCGTACTCGTCGTCGTAGTAACGCTCGTCGCTGTCCTCGACGAGTCCCAGCCATGCACTCGCCTTGCGCACCGATCCCATGGACGCCTCCTTTCACGCGGTCACTCGTGGTTCCGCATCCCTATGGTCGTCCATCATGCGGATCCCGCGCCAAGTGGATAGGCACCGTGCAGGGGATTCGTGACGGACCTGGTGCAGAAGATGTGGCGATACGTCAATGTTCTTCCCATATACGGAGCCTGACGGGGGCTCGAACGTGTCGTACAGCGCACAAAATGGGAAAGTCCGACCGCGACGGTCCGGACGGGTGATCCAGGGGACGTACGGGTGAACGGGCGCGGCTCGATACGATGCCTGCCGCACTGACGCTCGAAGCCCGGGGGAATCTGTTGTTCGGAATCGTCAGGCCCTGCACGCACCGTCTCACCGACGGGCTCAAGACCGAGTGGATGGCCCACCTCTGCGGTCTCTGCCTCGCTCTGCGGGCCGATCACGGGCAGTTCGCCCGCGTCGCCACCAACTACGACGGCCTGATCGTCTCCGTTCTGACGGAGGCTCAGGCCGGGGTCTCGGCATCCGACCGCCGCGTCGCCGGACCCTGCCCGCTGCGCGCGATGCGCACCGCGCCGGTCGCCATGGGCGAGGGCGCCCGGCTCGCCGCCGCCGTCTCCCTGGTGCTCGCCTCGGCGAAGGTGCGCGACCACGTGACCGACCGGGACGGACTGCTCGCCCGCAAGCCGGTCGCCGCGGCGGCCCGCCGGGTCGCGAAGTCCTGGGACCGGGCGGGTGCGCGGACCGGCCGGGACCTCGGCTTCGACACCGCCGTCCTGGTCGACGCGGTGGACCGGCAGGCCGGCATCGAGGAGCTGGCCGGACCCGGCACCTCCCTGCTCACCGTCACCGAACCCACCGAGACCGCGACCGCCGCCGCCTTCGCGCACACCGCGGTACTCGCCGGCCGGCCGGGCAACGCCGAGCCGCTCGCCGAGGCCGGCCGGCTCTTCGGCCGGCTCGCCCATCTTCTCGACGCGGTCGAGGACCGGGCCGCCGACGCGGCGGCCGGCGCGTGGAACCCGCTCGCCGCCACCGGCACCTCCCTGGACGAGGCCCGGCGGCTCGCCGACGACGCGCTGCACGGCATACGTCTGGCCCTGAAGGACGCCGAGTTCGTCAACGGCAAGCTGACGCACGTACTGCTCGCGCACGAACTGGGCCGCTCGATCGACCGGGCCTTCGGCACGACCACCTGCTCACACGTCGGCGGCGAACTCCAGGGCGCGCACCAGCCGGGCCCGTACCAGCCCGGCCCGTACACGCCCCAGCAGCCCGGCCCGTACGGCCCGGTGCCCGGCAACCCGTACGCGCCCGGCGGTCCGGGCGGGCCCGGCGGGCCGCTGCCGCCCGAGCCGCCGAACCGCGGCCGCGGGCTTCTCGCCGGCTGTGCGGTCTGGATGGGCCTCGCCTGTACCTGCCAGCTCTGCTGCGGGACGTACGAGGACCCGTGGAGCCGCGAGCGCAAGGAAGGTCTGTGCAACGACTGCGGGGACTGCGGCGACTGCAGCGGCTGTTGTGACTGCTGCAACTGCTGCAGCAGCAGCGGCGAGGGCGGCGACGGAGGCTGCTGCGACGGCTGCGACTGCGGGTGTGACTGCGGCTGCTGACACGGCCTCACCGGACGGGGCGGGGCCGTGTGCGATGGTGAGCCCATGAGCACCGATCCACAGAAGGACTGGCAGCACTGGCACGAGCGGCGCACCGCTTCGGTCGCCGCACCGCACGGCCCGCTCTCCCTCAGCGGCACCTACTGGCTCTCGGACTACCCGGAGGGGCGAATTCCGGCCGTTCCGGGGGAGTGGCGGGCGGAGGGCGACGAGGTGGTCCTCTCGGCGGGCGCCGAGGACGCGATCACGGTCGACGGCGCGCCCCTGATCGGTACGGTCCGGCTCACCGCCGACCACGGGCCGATCCCGGAGTCCCGGGTCGAGTCGGCGGGCCGCCGGCTGGTCGTGCTGCGCCGCGAAGGGCTGTGGGCGGTGCGTGACTTCGACCCCGAGTCCGCGGCGCGCCGCGCGTACCGGGGTATCGAGGCGACCTCGTACGACGCGGGCTGGGTGCTGCCGGGCGTGTACCGGCCGTACGACGAGGCCCGGAGCATCCGGGTGGAGAACGCGGACGGGCGCGAGCGCGGGCTGGGGCTCTCCGGGGAGCTGCTCTTCGCGATCGGGGGAGCGGAGCACGGTCTGCAGGTGGCGGTCGAGGACGACGGTTCGCTCTGGGCGGTGTTCGCCGACGGGACCAGCGGGGAGAGCAGTTACCGCTTCCGGTTCCTGCGCCCGGACGCCCCTGCCGAGGACGGCTCGGTGACGGTGGACTTCAACCGGGCGCTGCTGCCGCCGTGCGCGTTCGCGGACCACTTCATCTGCCCGTTCCCGCCGCCGGGGAACACCCTGTCGGTTCCGGTTCCGGCGGGGGAGCGGCGGGTGCTGACCGACTGATCAGCAGGGGGCGGCGGCGCCGCCGTCCCGGGTGTCCCCGCGGTCTCATCCGTGCCGTGGTCTTGTGCGCCGTGCCGCCGCGGTCCACCATCACTGGCGGTGCATGTCAGGGACACATCATCCTGATGGCGCCTCACGGGCCCGACACCCAGCGGGCCCCTCCACTTTCCCAGGAGGAGCACAGTGAGGAAGAACCGCACCCGGCTGCTCGCCGTCGTCACCGGTCTGGCGGCCGCCACCGCCCTCGCCCTGCCCGGCGCCCAGGCGGCGCCCGCCCCCGGCGCCGCGGGGGCCGCGCAGCTCGCCCGCGCCGACGCGGCCGTGCTCAAGGCCGACGTCGGCGGCGTCGCCTGGCACGTCGACCGGGCCGCCGGCCGGGTCGTCGTCACCGCCGACTCCACCGTCTCCGACACCGAACTCGCGAAGATCAGAGACACCGTGGGCGCGGACGCGGGCACCCTCGCCGTCCAGCGCGTTCCCGGCGTCTTCAAGCCCCTGCTCGCCGCCGGCGACGCCATCTACGGCAGCGGCTACCGCTGCTCGCTCGGCTTCAACGTGCGCAGCGGCAGCACGTACTCCTTCCTCACCGCCGGCCACTGCGGCGACGTGGCCAAGACCTGGTACGCCGACTCCGCGCAGACCACCCTCATCGGCCCCACCACCGGCTCCAGCTTCCCGGGCAACGACTACGCCCTGGTCCGCTACGACAACACCTCCCTGAGCCACACGGGCGGCTTCACCGCCGCCGACGCGTACGTCGGCGAGAGCGTCAAGCGCACCGGCTCCACCACGGGCACCCGCAGCGGCACCGTCACCGCCCTGAACGTCACCGTCCACTACTCCGGCGGCGGCACCGTGCGCGGCATGATCCAGACCAACGTCTGCGCCGAGCCCGGCGACTCCGGCGGCCCGCTGTACGACGGCTCCAAGGCCCTCGGCCTCACCTCCGGCGGCAGCGGCAACTGCAGCTCCGGCGGCACCACCTTCTACCAGCCGGTGACCGAGGCCCTCGCCAAGTACAGGGTCTCGCTCTACTAACCGGAAACACCCCAACTCCCTCGGACCACCCGGTAGTTGAGCGTCGTACGGTACGGCCGAAAGGCGCCCTTGCGGCGCCGGGCCGGGCGGACCGAGACTCCCCCACAGCGCCGGCCCCCGGCCGCGCCTCACGGGCCCGACACCCCACGGACGGGCCCCCGATTCCCCTCTGGAGGAACGAAAAGTGAGGATCAAGCGCACCACCCCCCGCAGCGGAGCGACAAGACGTACCCGCTTCCTCGCCGTCGCCACCGGTCTCGCCGCCGCCGCAGCCGTGCTCGCCGTCCCCACCGCGAACGCGGACTCCGCCGGAACGTTCAGCGCCACCCAGCTGTCCGCCGCGAACAGCGCCGTCCTGAAGGCCGACGTCCCCGGCACCGCCTGGCACGTCGACCAGGCCACCGGAGCCGTGGTCGTCACCGCCGACTCCACCGTCTCCCAGGCCGAGATCTCCAGGATCAAGCGCGAGGCCGGCGCCAACGCCGGCGCGATCCGCGTCGAGCGCACCCCGGGCAGGATCAGCAAGCTGATCTCCGGCGGCGACGCGATCTACGCCTCCAGCTGGCGCTGCTCGCTCGGCTTCAACGTCCGCAACAGCGCCGGGACGTCCTACTTCCTGACCGCCGGCCACTGCACCGACGGCGCCGGGACCTGGTACGCCAACTCCGGCCGGACCACCGTGCTCGGCACGACCTCGGGCTCCAGCTTCCCGACCAACGACTACGGCATCGTCCGGTACACCAACACCTCGATCGCCAAGTCCGGCACGGTCGGCTCCCAGGACATCACCCGGGCGGCCAACCCGACCGTCGGCCAGTCCGCCTGCCGCCGCGGCTCCACCACCGGCACCCACTGCGGCAGCGTCACCGGCCTCAACGCCACGGTGAACTACGGCGGCGGCGACATCGTCTACGGCATGATCCGCACCAACATCTGTGCCGAACCCGGTGACTCCGGCGGCTCGCTCTACTCGGGCAGCACCGCCCTCGGCCTCACCTCCGGCGGCAGCGGCAACTGCAGCTCGGGCGGCACGACCTTCTTCCAGCCGGTCGTGGAGGCGCTCAACGCCTATGGCGTGAGCGTCTACTGACGCCTCTTCGCTCCAGTGAGCCCCTGCCCGGATTTCGGGCGGGGGCTCGACCTTATCCACACATCTGGGAGGATGTGCGTACGGTCGGGGCACCGGGTGACGGGGGGTTACGAGTCAGTGATGCGCATCGGAGTGACCGGCCACAGAGACATTCCCCTTGTGGCGTACGCGCATGTCCGCGCCGAGCTGGAGGCGGCCCTGAAGGCCGCGGGCTGCGACGAGGGCGGCGGCCTGGAGGTGTACTCCAGCCTGGCCGCGGGGGCGGACCAGCTGTTCGCGGACATCGCCCTGGACTGCGGGGCCCGGCTGACCGTGGTGATCCCCAGCGGGGACTACGAGGACGCCTTCGAGGAGCCCGCCGAACTGGCCCGCTACCGGCTGCTGCGGGAGCGGGCCAGCCGCGAGGTCCTGATGTCCTTCGCGCACTCCACGGACGAGGCGTACTTCGCCGCCGGCACCTACATCGCCGACCACTGCGACGCGCTGTTCGCCGTCTGGGACGGCGAGCCCGCCCGTGGGCTCGGCGGCACCGGGGACATCGTGGCGTACGCGCGCGAGCGCGGCCGGCCGGTCACGGTGATCTGGCGCGAGGGCGTCCGCCGCACCTGAGAGGACGTCAACTGCGGTGTCGCACCAGCCAGTCGGTGTGCTGCGGAGAGACCACCCGCTCGGCCTCGTAGACCGCCGCGGGCCAGCCGGCCTCGTCGACCGTGGTCTGCATCGCCGTCTGGATGGCCCCCAGGTCCTCCTCCACCAGCGAGTGCGCCGCTATCAGCGGCTGGTGCCGGCGCACCTCGCCCCAGGCCACGCAGGAGGCGGCCGCGGCGGCCAGCACGCCCGCCGGGTCGAAGGACTCGGCCACTGCGAAGGTGTGCAACACGCCGAAGAACAGAGCCAACAGGGTGAGTGCCGCGATGGTCACCGACCAGAAGGTCGTAGCCCGGCGGGAGACGACCGTCCGCCGGTGGTACCAGTTCCGCTGCTCGATCAGACGGTCGCGGACATACGTCTCCTTGCGTACGCTGAAGGGTTTCCCCCGCAGCATGCGCATGGGTCCCGTGATGAGTTCGGCCCCCGATCCCGACTCCTGCTCGCGGGGATCCTGCCAGCCCACCTTGCGTAACTCGGTCAGACCCTCCTCGAGCCGGGCGGTGAACTCGGCGTCCGGGTCGGGGAACCCGGCGTCGTAGGGGGCGCCGTGGACCGCGTAGCGCCAGCAGGTCGACTTGATGAACTCGGCTGCGGAGCGGTTGAGTTGCCAATGCGACTTTGCACGCCGGCGAGACGCGCGATAGGTCACGGCCAGCACGCCCGCGAACGTCAACGCGCTTAATCCACTGGTGAGTTGGTACGGTGCGAGGGCGAAGCAGGAGCCCAGGACGAGCAGCAACAGCTGCAGGCGGGTGTCCGTGACGGCCTCCCGCTGGCGCGTCACCGCGATCTCGTCGGTCCGGTGGAAGAGCACCGGCAGATCGGCGTTGCGGAAGACCATGCTCTGGAGAGGACCGCCGAGCCCGCTCATGCGTACCCCCGTCTTTGCGGTTGTGGCTTCACTCTTTCGATGGAATGGCTGAATTCACACCTGCCGGTCACCCTTCGGTCACCTGTCGGTGGAGGCCGGTCCACCTCCGCCGCCGCGTCCTAATTGATCGCTGCAGGCTGACTTGCCGCTGGTGAGACTGAGGGTAAAGTCGTGCGCGCGCGCACCGCAATGGCGCCGCCTCAGTAATGAGCACATTTGGATGACCTAGGACGGCCATCGTGAGCCTTCAGACCTCTGTCACCTTCGCTGCCGCGAAGAAGAACCGGGTGCCCCTCGCCGAGATCGACGTGCGAGAAGCCGTCACCGCCAAGAAGATCGGTCGTCTTCTTCCGGTGTCCTCGGACCGGGCGGAGCGTGCGTCGAGCTTCAATTCCGCCCTCTAGACTGGCGGAATGACAGAACCCCTGGTCCCGTTCCAGGAAGTAGTTCTCAAGATCCACAGTCGTTGTGATCTTGCATGTGATCACTGCTACATCTATGAACACGCTGATCAGAGTTGGCAAGCCCGACCCAGGGTGATCTCTGAACAGGCGGTCGCCCGGACTGCTCTGCGACTGGCGGAGCATGCCGAGAAACATGCTCTGACCTCCGTGTCAGTCATCCTGCACGGAGGGGAGCCATTGCTGGCGGGGCCCGCGCGCCTGCGCGAGGTCTGCGCGGAACTCACCCGGACCCTCGCCCCGGTCACCCGCCTCGACCTCCGCATCCACACCAACGGACTCCAGCTGAGCCCCCGTCATCTCGACGTCTTCGACGAGTTCGGGGTCCGGGTCGGCATCTCCCTCGACGGCGACCGGGCCGCCAACGACCGGCACCGGCGGTACGCCGACGGCCGCAGCAGCCACGCCAAGGTCCTCCGGGCCGTCGAACTCCTGCACCAGGACCGCTACCGGCACCTCGACCTCGGCCTGCTGTGCACCATCGACCTCGAGAACGACCCCGTCGCCGTGTACGACGCGCTGCTCGCTCTCGCCCCGCCCCGGATCGACTTCCTGCTCCCGCACGCCACCTGGGAGCACCCGCCGCCCCGCCCTGACGGCTCGCCCACCGCGTACGCCGAGTGGCTGCTCGCGGTCTTCGACCGCTGGGACGGGCAGGGCCGCCCGGTCCCCGTCCGGTTCTTCGAGTCCGTGCTCTCCACCCTCGCGGGCGGCCCCAGCCTCACCGAGTCCCTGGGCCTGGCCCCCGCCGACCTCGTCGTGGTCGAGACCGACGGCACCCTGGAACAGGTCGACTCGCTCAAGAGCGCCTACGAGGGCGCCGCCGCCACCGGCTTCGACGTCTTCACCCACTCCCTCGACGAGGTCGCCGCGCACCCCGGCATCCGCGCCCGCCAGTCGGGCCTCGCCGGCGTCGCCGCCGTCTGCCGCTCCTGCCCGGTGGTCCGCTCCTGCGGCGGCGGGCTCTACACCCACCGCTACCGGCCCGACGGCAGCGGCCGGGACCCCTTCGCCAACGCCTCCGTGTACTGCGCGGACCTGGAGGCGCTGATCCGCGGCGTCGAGGAGCGCACCGCGGCCCGGCTCGTCACCCCGGCCGTCGCCGAACCCGCCCCCGCGCTCGCCGTCGAGCAGTACGAGCTCGACCGCGGACTGCTCGCCGAGCTCCACCGCGAACTCGACGGCCGGGGCGGCGAGGACTGGGAGGAGGCCTGGGAGCTCGCCTGTCTGGTCGAGGCGCGCTCGGACGGCCTCGACGAGGTTCTGGTCCACCCGTACACCCGCGGCTGGCTCCTGGACGCCCTGCACGCCCTGCGGGCCGGACAGGACGAGGGGCCCGCCGTCGCGCTGCGCCTCGCCCGGTACGTGGCCGCCGCCGCAGTCCGCGGCGGCCTGGAGCTGCCGGTACGGGTCCCGTACGAGAAGGGCGCCCTGGTGCTGCCCACGCTCGGGGAGCTGGAGCTGGCCGGCGTGCCCGCGCACGGCGAGGCCCGGGTGCGGGTGGCGGAGAAGGGCTTCCTGGTCGAGGTGGGCGGCGCCGAGCGGCGGATCGTCCGGCTCGACGAGACCGTCCCCGGCTGGCGGCCGGTGCGCGGGCTCGGCCGGGACGGGGCGCCCGACGCGGCGATCGACGACCTCGACCCGTACCGCGACTGCTTCGGCGCCCCCGCGCACCACCGGCTCTCCCTGGAGGAGGCCGCGCGCTGGAGCGGACGGCTGGCCCGCGCCTGGTCGCTGCTGCGCGAGCGGGCCCCGGAGCAGGCCGACGAGGCGGCCGCCGCACTGCACACCCTGACCCCGCTCGCCGGAACCGAGCCGTCCGTCGGCCGGCACGGCTACGGGGCCCTCGGGCTGCCGCTGCGCGGCACGGTGCCGGATCTGGCCAGGGCACTGCTCGTCGGGTTCCGGCGGGCCAGGCTGCGGGCACTTCACGAGGTGGCGGACCTCCACGCGCAGGACGGCGTGTGGAGCCACCCCGCGCCCTGGCAGGACACGCCGGTCCCGTACTCCCGGCTCCTCGCGGGGGCGTACGAACGGGTGGGGCTCGCCGGGTACGAGCCCGGCGACGCACGGCACGCCGAGCACGCGGCGCGGGCGCTCGACATCCTGGAGCGCGCCGCCGAGACGACCGTCAGCGGCAGGGTGCTGCTGACCGCGATGCGCGAGGAGCTGAGCCGTGACTGACTCCGCGCCGGGCCCCCGCACCGGGCCCGCGGAAGGGATCGTCGCCGACCTCGTCCGATTAGGGCTGCGGCCGGGGGACACCCTGCTCGTCCATGCCTCCCTGTCCGGGACGGGCCTGGAGGCCGGAACGCTGCGCGAGGCGCTGCGGGCGGCGCTGGGGCCCGAAGGGACCCTCGTCGTCCCGGCGTTCACCCCGGAGAACTCCGACACCTCGCCCCAGTACCGGGCCCGGGTCGCGGGGCTGACCCCCGGGCAGACGGAGGAGGTGCGGGCCGGGATGCCGGCCTTCGACCCGCTGCGCACCCCCTGCCCGGGCATGGGGCGGTTCGCCGAGTCGGTGCGGACGGCGCCGGGGGCGGTGCGCAGCGCCCATCCGCAGACCTCGTTCGCGGCGCTCGGCCGGGACGCGGAGCGGTTGACGGCGGACCATCCGCTGCACAGCCATCTCGGCGAGGAATCGCCGCTGGGCGCGCTGTGGCGGGCGGACGCCAAAGTGCTGATGATCCAGGTGGGATTCGAGGTGTGCACCGCGTTCCATCTCGCCGAATACCGCGTGGGAGCGCCGGAGCGGAGCTATCGCTGTGTGATCCGCGGGGCGGACGGCGGACCGGAATGGACCGAGTACCGCGACGCCGTCCTGGACGACAGTGATTTCGCGGCGGTCGGCGCGTCCTTCCCCTGGCAGCTGAAACGCGACGGGCGAATCGGGGGAACGTTCGCAAGGCTGTTCTCGTTGAGGGATGCGGTCGACCATGCCACGCAATGGATGACCGAAAAGCGGCGTTGATTGACCGAAGGTCATGGGGATGGACCAAGGTCTGCTCCGGTAATGATTAATTCGCTCACGTCCTTTCGAATCGTGGGTGGGACACACTGGACGGGGGTCGTGTGACAGCGTCATCGCCAACGCGAGCGGCGGACCATCGCCCGTACTTCTTCTTGAGCTACGCGCATACGCCGAGGTACGGACCGGGCGGCCAGGACCCGGACATGTGGGTGGAACGGCTCTTCCGTGATCTGTGCGGCCATGTGATGGCCATGACGGACCTCCCGGCCGGAGCGCCCCCGGGGTTCATGGACCGGGAGATACGCTCCGGCGAGGGTTGGTCGGAGCGGCTCGGCGAGGTGCTGGCCACCTGCCGGGTGTTCGTCCCGCTGTTCTCGCCGCGCTACTTCGCCAGCGAGATGTGCGGCAAGGAGTGGTTCGCCTTCGAGCAGCGGACCATCAGCCATCACGCCCGGCACAACAAACCCGCCGAGGCCATCGTGCCCGCCCTGTGGGTACCGGTACCGCCCGAGCAACTCCCGGGCCCCGCCGAGCGGTTGCAGTTCAACCACCGGGCCTTCGGGGATCGCTACGTCACCGACGGGCTCTACGGACTCATCAAACTCCGGGTCTTCGCCGAGGAGTACGAGCGCGCGGTCTACGAACTCGCCCGCCGCATCGTCTCGGTGGCCGACTCCGCCGCGGTGGCGCCCAGCCGCCCGCTCGACTACCGTCAGGCCCCCAGCGCCTTCGGGGCCAAGGGCAGCTCCGGCCCCCGGCCCATCCAGGTGACCATCGCCGCGCCCACCCGGCACGACCTCCCCCCGGGCCGCTCGCCCGAGTACTACGGGGAGACCCCGCACGACTGGAACCCCTACTACCCGGACGCCGCCCGGCCCCTCGCCTACGTGGCCGAGGACCTCATCCGGTCCCTCAACTACCAGGTCAGACTCAGCTCCTTCGACCTGGACAGCGGAATCCTGGACGCCAAACAGCCGCCCACCCGCCCGGAGATCCTGATCGTGGACCGCTGGGCCCTCAAGGACGAGGCCAGACGCAAGCGGCTCGCCGCCTTCGACAGCGAACACCGGCCCTGGGTCAGCGTGATCGTCCCCTTCAGCCGGACGGACCGGGAGAGCGCCGCCGAGGAGGACGCGCTCACCGAGATCTTCACCCGCACCATGCCCGTCAGGATGGGCCAGGCGAGGGCAGCCGTCTGGGCCGCCGCCCGCGGCGTGCCCAGCATGGAACTCTTCAGCCAGCTCCTGCCCCAGGTCGTCGAGACGGCCGCCCAGCAGTACCTCAGGCACGCCACCGTCTACCCGCCCGCCGGCGGCCGGCACACCGAACGGCCCCGGCTGCGCGGCCCGATGCCCAACGACCTCGCCACCACCCAGTACGCCCCCGACCAGCTCTCGGCGCCCGATGCGGAGGACCCGGATGACAGCCAGCCGTGACGGACGCATCGTCACGTTCTACTCGTACAAGGGCGGAACGGGCCGCACCATGGCCCTGGCCAACACGGCCTGGATACTCGCCGCCAACGGCAAGCGGGTGCTGGCCGTCGACTGGGACCTGGAAGCACCGGGACTGCACCGCTTCTTCCACCCCTTCCTCGACCCCGCCACGCTCGGCGCCACCACCGGCGTCATCGACATGATCACGGAGTACGCCTGGGCCGCGCCCAACGCCGCGGGCCGGCCGGAGGACTGGCACCTCGAGTACGCCCGGATCCAGCCGCACGCCGTCTCGCTGCGGCCCGAGGCCCTCGGCTGGGAGTTCCCCGCCGGCGGCACCCTCGACTTCGTCTCCGCGGGAAAGCAGAACCGCGAGTACTCCACCACCGCCTCCACCTTCGACTGGGACGACTTCTACAACCGGCTCGGCGGCGGGCACTTCTTCGACGCGCTCCGCGACGACATGAAGGCCAACTACGACTACGTCCTCATCGACAGCCGTACCGGCCTCAGCGACATCGCCGACATCTGCACAGTCCACCTGCCGGACGTCCTCGTCGACTGCTTCACCCTCAGCGACCAGTCCATCGACGGCGCCGCCTCCATCGCCCGCCAGATCCACGAGCAGTACAGCGGCCGCGGCATCAAGATCTACCCGGTGCCGATGCGGATCGACGAGGGCGAGAAGGAGAAGGCCGACGCCGGACGGGCCCTCGCCCGGATCAAGTTCGACGGCTTCCCCAGCGGCCTCGGCGGCGAGGAGCTCACCAACTACTGGGGCGCGGTCGAGATCCCGTACCGCCCCTACTACGCCTACGAGGAGACCCTCGCGGCCTTCGGCGACGAGGCCGGGCTCACCACGTCCCTGCTGTCCGCCTTCGAACGGCTCACCGCCGTGGTCACCGAGGGCGAGATCACCGGCATGCCGCCGGTCGCCGAGGAACCCCGGCTGCGGATCCGCGACGCCTTCACCCGGCGCCGCCCCGCCCTGCCCGCCGACCTGTTCCTGTCGTACGTGGCCGAGAACCGCATGTGGGCCGACTGGATCGAGTCCGTGCTCACCCGGGCCGGCTTCCGCGTCGTCCCGCGCGACGTCTCCGCCGAACCCGGACCCGACGACACCGGGGCGCACCCCGGCGAACACGCCGCCCGCACCGTCGTGCTGCTCTCCAGCGCCTACCTCAAGTCCACCCGCGCCATGGAGGTGTGGCAGCGCGCCTCGGCCGAGGACGCGGCCGGCAGCCGGCGCCATCTCCTCGCGCTCCGGGTCGGCGACGTCCGGCTCACCGCCCCGTACATCGACCGCAACCCGGTCGACCTCTACCGGCTCGACGAGCATCACGCCACCAGCGCGCTGCTGCGCGCCCTGGAGCGGCCCGTCAACCTGCCCGACGGGCAGACACCCGGCCCCCGCTTCCCGGGCACCGTCCCCAAGATCTGGAACGCCCCGCCCCGGAACCCCGGCTTCACCGGCCGCTCCGTCGTCCTGGAGCGGATGCGCGACCAGCTCGGCGCCGGCATGGCCGTCGTGCTGCCGCAGCCGCAGACCCTGTACGGCCTCGGCGGCGTCGGCAAGACCCAGGTCGCCCTGGAGTACGTGCACCGCTTCATGGCCGACTACGACCTGGTCTGGTGGATCTCCGCCGAGCAGACCGACGACGTCGTCGCCGCGCTCGCCGAACTCGCCGGCCGGCTCGGCGCACAGGGCGGCGACGACATGGCCGCCGCCTCCCAGGAGGCCGTCGACCTGCTGCGCCGCGGCGTGCCCACCAACCGCTGGCTGCTGGTCTTCGACAACGCCGACGACCCCGACCAGCTGACCCGCTACTTCCCGTCCGGCGGCCACATCCTGGTCACCTCCCGCAACCAGAGCTGGTCCCAGCACGGCAACGCGCTGCCCGTCGACGTCTTCCTGCGCGAGGAGTCCGTCGAGCACCTGCGGCGCCGCGCGCCCGGCCTGACCGGGGCGGACGCCGACCGGGTCGCCGCCGCCGTCGGCGACCTGCCGCTCGCCGTCGAACAGGCCGCCGCCTGGATCGCGGAGACCGCCACCCCGGTCTCCTCGTACCTGGAGCAGCTGGAGCAGCAGGCCGCCCGCACCCTCGGCCTCAACCAGCCCGTCGGTTACCCCGAACCGGTCGCCGCCACCTGGAACGTGTCCATCGAGCGGCTCAAGCAGCGCTCGCCCGCCGCGGTCCGGCTGCTGCAGCTCTGCGCCTTCTTCGCCCCCGAGCCGATCCACTCCAACCTGCTCTACAGCAAGGAGATGATCGACGCCCTCAAGCCCTACGACCCGGCCCTCCAGGA
This sequence comes from Streptomyces solicamelliae, assembly GCF_045348655.1. Taxonomy (NCBI): domain Bacteria; kingdom Bacillati; phylum Actinomycetota; class Actinomycetes; order Kitasatosporales; family Streptomycetaceae; genus Streptomyces; species Streptomyces solicamelliae. The sequence continues at coordinate 1,350,251 of NZ_CP160404.1, read as the reverse complement.
GAAGCTGGTCCTCGGCAAGGTCATCCGCGAGATCGGCCGGTTCGCCCTCGCCAAGGTCGACCAGGTCTCCGAGTCCATCCAGGTGCACCGCCTCGTCCAGGCCGTGATCCGGGCCCAGCTCACCGAGGAGGAGCAGCAGGACGCCCGGCACGCCGTGCACCGCATCCTCGCCGGCGCCCGGCCGGAGGACAACGAGCCGATCGACAACCCGGACAGCTGGCCGCGGTTCAACACCATCTGGCCGCACCTCGGCCCCTCCGAGGCCCGGTACTGCACCGAGCCGGAGACCCGCCGGCTGCTCATCGACCGCGTCCGCTACCTGTGGAAGCGCGGCGACGTGCGGACCGCGTACGCGCTCGCCAGCGATCTGCGCGAGGCCTGGCGGGAGATGCTCGGCAACGACGACCTCCAGTACCTCTACCTCCGCTTCCACCTCGCCAACATCCTGCGCACGCAGGGCCGGTTCGTGGAGGCCCGGGAGCTCGGCGAGGAGACGCTGATCCGGCAGCGGAACGTACTCGGCGACTCGCACCCGCACACGTACATGACCACCTCCGGCCTCGCCATGGACCTCGGCGCGCTCGGCCAGTACAGCAGGGCCATGGAACTGGCCACCGAGGCGCACGAGGGCTTCAGCGAGATCTTCCACGACTCGCACCCGAGGACGCTGGCCGCGGCCAACAACCTGGCGCTCAACCTGCGCATGGTCGGGCAGTACGCCCGGGCCCGCGAGATCGACCAGGAGGTCTTCGACCGGCGCTCCGAGGTGCTCGGCACGGAGCATCCGTACACCCTGTCCTCGGCCACCTCGCTCGCCCGCGACCTGCGCGAGGTCGGCCGCTACGAGGACTCGGTCAGCCTGCTCATCCGCACCTACGAGGTGTACAAGGAGACCCTCGGCCGGTCCTTCCCCGGCACCCTGGCGGCCGCCAAGTCGCTCGCGGTGTCGCTGCGCCGGGCCGACCAGGTCGAGGACGCCCGCCGGCTGACCACGGCCACCCGCACCCGGTACAAGGAGAAGTACACCCAGGCCAACCCGGACACGCTCGCCTGCGACCTGAACCTGGCCGCCGACCTGTTCGCCTCCGGCGAGCCGGTGGCCGCCCGCGACATGGCGCAGGAGGTCGTGGACCAGTACATGAAGGTGCCGGGGGAGCGGCACCCGTACACCCTGGCCGCGGTCAACAACCTCGGCATCTACCAGTGGGGCTGCGGGGCGCCGGAGCTCGCCGAGCAGTTGCTCACCGGGGCGCTGCGGCTGCTGAGCGACGTGCTCGGCGACGAGCACCCGCACGTCCTGTTCTGCACGGTCAACCTCGCCAACGCCAAGGCCGACCTCGGGAAGCTGGACGAGGTCCTGGAGCTGGAGCGGCGGGCCGTGACCGGACTGCGCGAGTCGCTCGGGGCGCTGCACCCCGAGGTGCTCGCGGTCTCCTCCAACATGGCGGTGACGCTGAGCGGGCTGGGCCGCAAGGAGGAGGCGGCGCGGCTGCGTCACGAGACCGTCGACGAACTGGCACGGCAGCTGGGCGAGGAGCACTCGCTCACCCGGGTCGCCCGCGACGAGCGGCGGGTGCACCGCGACCTGGAGCCGCTGGCGATGTGACGGGGCGGGGGCTCCCGGCCGGGAGCCCCCGCCGTCGTGCCGCGCTCAGGCCTCGAGCAGCCAGGTGAGCACCCGCGGCAGCGCGTGCAGCGCGTCGAAGTGGGCGGCGGACGGTTCGAGGACCGCCGTCGCCCCCGGGATGCGGTCGGCCAGCCAGCGGGAGTGGCCGACCGGCGAGAAGACGTCCTGCTCGCCGTGCCAGAGCATCACCTCGCCCGGGATGTCCGCCGGGTCGAAGCCCCAGGGGCTGCAGAAGGCCAGCGCGTCGTCGATCCAGCCCCAGGCCGAGGTGCGCAGCGCCTCCTGGTAGTTGCGCAGCAGCATGGAGCGGACGCCGGCGTCGGCGACGACCATCCGGTCCGGTTCGGTCAGCTCGCGGCGCAGATCGTCGAGGAGCCGGATCGGGTCCTTGCGGATCTCGTCGGCCCGCGGGGTGAGCCGGGCCGCGACCCCCGCAGGGTCCTGCGAGGCGGTGGTGTACTCCCGGACGTTCGAGGCGGCCATGCCCTCGAACCAGTCGAGCCCGTCCGCGTCCCGCGGCGCCAGTGCCACCAGTGCCGCGGTCCGGGTCACCCGCTCCGGTATCAGCGCCGCGCAGGCCAGCGCGTGCGGCGCGCCTCCGGAGCGGCCGACCACCGCGAACCGCTCCAGGCCCAGCTCGTCGGCGATCGCCGTCACGTCGTGGACCACGTCGCCGACGCTGCGCCCCTCGAGGCGGTCCGAGCCCCCGTAGCCGGGGCGGTCGTACGCGATCAGCTGCATGCCGCGCTGGTACAGCACCATGGCGCGCGGGGCCGGGCCGAGTCTGCTGCCGGGTGTGCCGTGGAGCAGGAACACCGGCCTGCCCTGAGGATCCCCGAGCCGTTCCACCATCAGCCGGCGTCCGTCCGACACCCACATGTGCCCTCGCAACCCGCCGCCTCCTCAGTCGATGCCGCCTACAGGAATCGACCTGCCCTATTCCCCCTGGAGGTGCTGATCACCCCTCGGACAGCCGCTCCGTACGGACGTACGAGGTGCTGTCCGGCGCATTCGAGGACGCGACGGGGAGCGGTGTACCACCCCGGCGCACGAGGGCGTCGATCTCGTCCCGGCGGCGGAACGAGGAGAAGAGCAGCGTGACGATCGTGCCCAGGGCCGCCCACAGGGCGAGGACCAGCGTCGGGGTGGCCACCGAGTTGCCGCGAAAGTACGCGATGGAGCGGGCCGTCCAGGTCGCCGCGCCGGGCGGCAGGGCGGGGCCGATGGCCCGCCAGAAGTCCGGGAGCAGCGGCGGCGGGTAGGCGCCGCCGGCGCTGGGGTTGCCGGCGACCACCACGAGCAGGATCGCCAGGCCGATGCCGACGATGCCGAAGACGGACTGGAGCGCGAGGGTGGCCGCGCCGACCGCGAACACGGTGAGCGCGCCCAGGCCCCACAGGGAGCCGATGTTGCCGGGCAGCGCGTCCAGGACCGGACCGGCGATCAGCGTGCCGAGGAGGCCGGCCACGACCGCGTACGCGGCCATCACGAGCAGCCGGATCGCGGCGCGCATGCGGTTGACGGGCCGGGCGCCGGCGCTGATCGCGAGCACCGCGGCGCACAGGTAGCCGCCGATGCTCCAGCCGACGACCAGGTAGAAGGCGGTCAGGCCGCCGGCGTCCCGGGTGGAGACGGGTGCCACGTCGTCGAGGCGCAGGGTGCGCTGCTGCTGTTGCTCGACCCGGGTGAAGATCCGCACGAGCGCCTGGGTCTCGGAGGAGCCCTGGCCCGAGGCGATCATCAGGGTGTCGGTGGTGGAGCGGGGGTCCACCACGAGCGCGGCGTCGACCTCCCGGTTGAACATCTGGTCGCGGGCGATCCGCTCGTCGGTGAGGGTGCGCGGGTCCAGCGGGGAGCCGGGCAGCTTGTCGAGCCGGTCGGCGATCGGCGCGGCGAGCTGGGCGGGGGCGACCACGGCGACCTTGATGTCCCGCGGTTTCGGATCGTGCAGGGCGCCCACGTAGGACGTGATGAACAGCAGCTGCAGCGCGAGGACCCCGATGACCAGGAGGGCGGCCCGGGGGGTGACGGCGTTCTGCACCTCGTCGACGAAACTCATGCCTCCACGCTCCGGGCCCGCGGGGGTCCGTGCAGGCGGGGAGCGGCCGAATGGAGGCATCGGCGGCGCGGTCGTGCGCGTGCTCGCACATGCGTTCGAACTTTGGTCTATGGTGGAGGAAGGGGGAGGTGAGAACGGAAGGATCAGGAGGTGCGGGTGCCCGGTTTCACGCATCTGCGCACCGTGTCGGGCTTCTCCCTGCGCTACGGGGCCTCCCACCCCGACCGGCTGGCCGAGCGCGCCGCCGAGCGGGGCATGGACGCCCTCGCCCTGACCGACCGCGACTCCCTCGCCGGTACCGTCCGGTTCGCCAAGGCCTGCGAGGCGGCGGGGGTCCGGCCGCTGTTCGGGGTCGACCTGGCCGTCGGCACGGCCGCGGCCGCCGCCGAGCCGGGGGACCGGCGGACCTCCGCGCGCCGGGCGCCCGTGCGCGGCGGGGTCTTCCTCGACGAGTCCGCGCCCCGCGCCGTCTTCCTCGCCCGCTCCCGCACCGGCTGGGCCGAACTCTGCCGGCTGGTCACCGCCGCCCACGCGGGGAGCGGACCGGTGCCGGCGGGGGGCACCGCCGACGGGACCGCCGCCGACGGGCTCGCTCCCGGCCGGGCCGGCGCCGCCGGGTCCCGCCCGGCCTCCGCCCGTACCGCCCCGCCCCGCTCCGCCGGTGGCCCCGGGCCCCTGCTGCCCTGGGACGCCCACCGAGGCGAGGGCCTCACCGTGCTGCTCGGACCCGACTCCGAGGTCGGCCGCGCCCTCGCCGCCGGCCGCCCCGACCGCGCCGCCCGGCTGCTCGCCCCCTGGCGCGAGCGGTACGGCGACGCCCTGCGCCTGGAGGTCGTCCACCACGGCCGCGAGGGCACCGGACCCGGCTCGCTGCGCCAGGCCGCCCGCACCCTCGGACTCGCCGCGGACCAGGGTGTACGGGCCGTGCTCAGCAACGCCGTCCGGTACGCCGACGCCGGCCAGGGCCCGGTCGCCGACGTCCTCGACGCGGCCCGCCGGCTCGTCCCCGTCACCGCGCTCGGCGGCCTCGACAGCGGCGAGCGCTGGCTGAAGGACCCCGCCGCCATGCACCGGATCGCCGAGCGGGTCGCCGAGGCGGCCGGCTTCCGCCGCGACGCCGCGCACCGGCTGCTCGCCGTCACCGAGGAGACCGCCGCCGCGTGCCTCGTCGACCCCGAGGACGACCTCGGCATGGGCTCCGCCCACTTCCCCGAGCCGCAGCTCGTCGGCGCCGCGCACCGCACCGCCCAGCGGGTGCTGACCTCCCGGGCCGCCGCCGGCATGGTCCTGCGCGGCTACGAGAACCGCCGCGACTACTGGGACCGGATGCACCGCGAGCTCGACATCATCGCCCACCACGGCTTCGCCACCTACTTCCTGACGGTCGCCCAGGTCGTGGACGACGTCCGGGCGATGGGCATCCGGGTGGCCGCCCGCGGCTCCGGCGCCGGCTCCCTCGTCAACCATCTGCTCGGCATCGCGCACGCCGACCCGGTCGAGCACGGCCTGCTCATGGAGCGCTTCCTGTCCAAGGCGCGCACCGCCCTGCCCGACATCGACGTCGACGTCGAGTCCGCCCGCCGGCTCGAGGTCTACCGGGCGATCATCGAGCGCTTCGGCGCCGAACGGGTCGCCACCGTCGCCATGCCGGAGACCTACCGGGTCCGCCACGCGGTACGGGACGTGGGCGCCGCCCTGTCCATGGACCCCTCCGAGATCGACCGGATCGCCAAGTCCTTCCCGCACATCCGCGCCCGGGACGCCCTCGCCGCCCTCGACGAACTGCCCGAACTGCGGAAGCTCGCGGGGGAGAAGGAGAAGTACGGCAGGCTCTGGGAGCTCGTCCAGGGGCTCGACGCCCTGCCCCGCGGCATCGCCATGCACCCGTGCGGCGTGCTGCTCTCCGACGCCTCGCTGCTCACCCGCACCCCTGTGGTGCCCACCAGCGGCGAGGGGTTCCCGATGTCCCAGTTCGACAAGGAGGACGTCGAGGACCTCGGGCTGCTCAAGCTCGACGTGCTCGGCGTGCGGATGCAGTCCGCGATGGCGCACGCCGTCGCCGAACTCGAACGGGCCGCCGGCGAACGCGTCGACATCGACGCGATCCCGCCGGGCGACCCGGAGACGTACCGGCTGGTCCGGTCCGCCGAGACCCTCGGCTGCTTCCAGATCGAGTCGCCGGGCCAGCGCGACCTCGTCGGCCGGCTCCAGCCCGCGACCTTCCACGACCTCGTCGTCGACATCTCGCTCTTCCGGCCCGGACCGGTCGCCGCCGACATGGTGCGCCCGTTCATCGAGGCCCGGCACGGCCGGAGCCCGGCCCGCTATCCGCATCCCGATCTGGAGGAGGCGCTGAAGGAGACCTACGGCGTGGTGGTCTTCCACGAGCAGATCATCCGCATCGTCAGCATCATGACCGGCTGCCGCCGGGACGAGGCCGACCAGGTGCGGCGCGGTCTGTCCCACCCCGAGTCGCAGGCGAAGATCAAGGTCTGGTTCGCGCAACAGTCCGACCTGCGCGGCTACGCCCCCGAGGTCGTCGCCCGCACCTGGGAGATCGTCGAGGCCTTCGGCTCGTACGGCTTCTGCAAGGCGCACGCGGTCGCCTTCGCCGTGCCCACGTACCAGTCCGCCTGGCTCAAGGCGCACCACCCGGCCGCGTTCTACGCCGGGCTGCTCACCCACGACCCCGGCATGTACCCGAAGCGGCTGCTGCTCGCGGACGCGCGACGGCGCGGGGTGCCGGTGCTGCCGTTGGACGTGAACCGGTCCGGGGCCGCACACAGAATCGAACTGGTGTCTGATCATGGGGCGGAGCGATGGGGGCTGCGGCTCGCGCTCTGCGACGTCCACGGCATCAGCGAGGCGGAGTGCGCCCGGATCGAGGCCGGCCAGCCGTACGCCTCCCTGCTCGACTTCTGGGAGCGGGCCCGGCCGCGCCGGCCGATCGCCGAACGTCTCGCGCAGGTCGGCGCGTTGGACGCGTTCGGGGCCAACCGGCGCGATCTGCTGCTGCACGTCTCCGAGCTGCACCGCGTGCAGCGCGGCGCGGCCTCGTACGGCGGACAGCTCCCGCTCGCGCAGGGGCGGAAGACCGCGCCCGTCGGGCTGCCCGACCTCGACGAGTCCGAACGGCTCAGCGCCGAGCTGGGCGTGCTCGGCATGGACGCCTCGCGGCATCTGATGAGCGACCACCACGGCTTCCTGCGCGAGCTCGGGGTGGTCTCCGCCCAGCAGCTGCGGGCCGCCGCGCACGGCCGGACCGTGCTGGTCGCGGGGGCCAAGGCGGCCACCCAGACCCCGCCGATCCGGTCCGGCAAGCGGGTCATCTTCTCCACCCTCGACGACGGTACCGGCCTGGTCGACCTGGCCTTCTTCGACGACTCCCACGACGCCTGCGCCCACACCGTGTTCCACTCCTGGCTGCTGCTGGTCCGGGGTGTCGTGCAGCGGCGCGGACCGCGCAGCGTCAGCGTGGTCGGCGCGGCCGCCTGGGACCTCGCGGAACTGATCGAACTGCGCCGCGAGGGCGGGCTCGACGCGGTCGCGGCCCGGCTGGCGGAGCCGGTGCCGACGGCGGGCGACTCCGACGACTCCGCGGACGGCGGGCGCCGGATCCGGATGTCCACCGGGTACGAGATGAACCCCTGGGCCGACCTCGAACCGGCCGGTGAGGGCGCGGCGAACCCGCCGAAGAAGCTGTGGCACTCGAGTCCGGGGAGCGCGGGATGATCCTCTGTGTACGGCTCAGGGCCGACACCGCCGACGTGGAACTGCCGCGTCTGGTACGGCTGTTGAGCGAGTTCACCCCGGTCGTGGAGGCCGTGCCCCCCGGCGAGGCGCTCGCCGACGTACGCGGCGCGCTGCGCTACTTCGGCTGGACCGCGGCCGAACTCGCCTCCGTGGTACGGGTCAGGGCGCTCGCCCTGTACGGCACGGACTGCGTCATCGGCGTCGGCCCCACCCCGATGGCGGCCCGGATCGCCGCCCGCGCGGCCGGCGGCGGGGCGACCCTGGTCGTCGAGGACGCGGCGGCCTTCCTGCGGGACCGCCCGGTCGCCGAACTCGACGGGGTCGGCCGCAGCACCGCCCGCACCCTGAGCGGCTACGGGCTCGACACCGTCGGCCGGCTCGCCGCAGCCCCGCTCGCCGTGGTCCAGCGGCTGATCGGCGCGAAGGTCGGGCGCGAGCTGTGGGAGCGGGCCCGGGGCATCGACCGCAGCACCGTCGTACCGAACGCCGCCGCCCGCTCCGTCGCGGCCGAACACGCCTTCCCGCGCGACGAGTTGGACCCGGCCGAACACCGCAGGGCACTGCTCGCGCTGACCGAGGAGCTGGGCTCCCGGCTGCGGCGCGAGCACCAGGTGTGCCGGGTGCTCGCGGTGACGGTGCGGTACGCGGACCGGTCGGTCACCACCCGGACCCGCACCCTGCGCGAGCCGACCGCGCACACGACGGCGCTCACCGGGACGGCGTACGCGGTGCTGGCCTCCTTCGGACTGCAGCGCGCCCGGGTCCGGGCGATCGCGCTGCGCGCGGAGGGGCTGGGCCCGGCGGAGGGCGCCGGCCACCAGCTGACCTTCGACCCGGTCGACGAGAAGGTCCGCCGTATCGAGGCGGTGGCCGACCGCGCCCGCGCGAAGTACGGCCCTGGAGCGGTGGTCCCGGGCGCCCTGGCGCAGCGGCGCCCCCGCCCCCGGCCGGGCAGCGAAGCGGCGTGAGATCCCCGCCCGAACGGTCTTGTTGACTTGCCGTCAACAATCACTGTCGCGTGGCTTCCCAGTGAGGCTACCCGTGCGTAGCTTGGCATGAGCGGAGCATCCCCACCTGCGGTCCTCGCCGGCCGCAGGGCTCCTGCCGGCGTTCATCCCTGATTTCCCTTGAGCCGCAAGGAGATCGATCGATGCTGCCCTGGAAACACCTGCTCAGAGCCGTGACCGTGCTCCTGCTCACGGTCGCCGCGACCCTCGCCCCCACCGCCGCGGCCCAGGCCGACACCGCCCCCAGCCGCGGCTGGAACAACTACGCCTGCAAGCCGTCCGCCGCCCATCCCCGCCCGGTCGTGCTGGTCCACGGCACCCTCGGGAACTCCATCGACAACTGGCTCGGCCTCGCGCCGTACCTGGTCAACCGCGGGTACTGCGTCTTCTCCCTCGACTACGGCCAGCTGCCCGGCGTGCCCTTCTTCCACGGCCTCGGCCCCATCGCGAAGTCGGCCGAGCAGCTCGACGCGTACGTGGACGGGGTCCTCGCCGCCACCGGCGCCGACGAGGTCGACCTGGTCGGCCACTCGCAGGGCGGCATGATGCCCCGTCACTACCTCAAGTTCCTCGGTGGGGCCGACAAGGTGAACGCGCTCGTCGGGATCGCCCCCGACAACCACGGCACCACCCTGCTCGGCCTCACCAAGCTGCTGCCGTACTTCCCCGGCGCCGAGGGCCTCATCAGCGCCCACACGCCGGGCCTCGCCGACCAGATCGCCGGCTCGGACTTCCTGACCCGGCTCAACGAGGGCGGCGACACCGTCCCGGGCGTCGTGTACACCGTCATCGCCACGCGGTACGACCAGGTGGTCACGCCGTACCGCTCCCAGTTCCTCAGCGGCGAGCACGTCACCAATGTGCTCCTGCAGGACAAGTGCGCCCTCGACCTCTCCGAGCACGTGGCGATCGGGACGGTCGACCGGATCGCGTTCCACGAGGTGGCCAACGCCCTCGACCCGGCCCGCGCCACCCCGACCACCTGCGCGTCGGTGTTCGGCTAGCGGGCGGCCCGTCCGGTGCGGCGGGCGGCCAGGAACAGCACGGTCGCGCCGAGCGCCAGGACACCGGCCCCGCCGGCGGCGAGGTACGTCGTGGACGCGTCGCCGCCGGTCTCGGCGAGCTCCTCGTCCGCGCCGGAGGCGGAGGCGGGAGCAGGGGCGCCGGCGGGAGCGGGCGCGTTCGGAGCGGGGGTGGCGGCGGTGGTCTCGTGGCCGTCGTCACCCCCGTGTCCGCCGTGGTCGACGGAGGACTTCCCGGCACCGTCCTCGATCTGCTGGTCGGTGGGCGCGCTGGGGGCCGGGGCGGGGGTCGTGCCGCCGCCCGCCTCCTTACCCGAGTCCTGGCCCGTGTCCTTCCCGAACACGACGTCGGAGCAGGTGTAGAACGCCTCGGGGGAGTCGGACCGCTGCCAGACGGAGTAGATCAGGTGCCGCCCGGACTTGGCGGGCACGGTCCCCTCGAACACGTACGCCCCGTTCTCCAGGCGCGGGTTCGTGACCGTGGCGAAGGGCTTCGCCTCCAGGTCCGACCACTTCAGCGGCTTCGTCGGGTCGTAACCGTCCTTGGTGACGTAGAGCGCGAAGGAACCGCGGTGCGGGGCGGTCGCCTTGTACCGGAACGTGTGCTTCCCGGCGGCGAACGGGCTGGCCGGCCAGTCGGCGCGGGCCAGGTCGAGGCCCTTGTACTTGTCCCGGCCGGCGCTGCAGAGCTTGCCGTCCGGGATCAGCTCGCGGTGCCGCCCGGCCGCGTCGCCGATGTTGACCTCGTTCCAGTCGTAGAACGCCTGCGTCCCGCTCGCCGCCACGGCCGCCTTGCACGCCGCCGAGTCCGGGCTCTCGGGCCCCTCCGCGTAACAGGCGGACACCCGGCTGACGGGATCGGTCATCGATCCGTGCGCGGCGGCCGGGGAGGCGGCGGGCCCGGCGAGGGCGAGCGAGGCGAGTCCGAGGGCGAGGGTTCCGGCGGCGGTCTTGCGACGAGCGGTCATGACGACGGTCTCCTTGGAGGTTCGAGGGTGCGGGACCGGTGGTCCGGCCCCTACGAAACCCCGGATCGGGCCGTCGGAACGGGCGCGGGCGGATCTTTAGGGCGGCGTTAAGGCGGGGGTAAGCGCGGGCTGAGGTACGGGGGCGGGCGCACGGCGGACCGGGCCCAAAGTGCCGGGCGGGAACCGGAGTCGGTCCTGGATCGAATGTGTGTTGCACGCTCGTATGGCCTATTCTCGGCCGCCGGGGGGTGGACCGAGTATGTCCTTCTACGTCAACACCGCCGGACTCACCGGACCGGGTGGATCCGCGCGACGCTCCATGCCGACGCCGCTGGTGGTCGCGCGCTGGCTTGTGTTCTTCCTGTTCGGGATGACGGTCTTCGGCGGGCTCGGCCTGATGCTGTCCGCCGTCCAGGCCGGCGCGCTGGACGGCGTGGTGCTCGGCATGCTGCTGTACGCGGCGGCGCCGGGTGTCGTCGGCTGGCTGCTCGTACGGCGCGTCTGGACGGGCGGGAACAAGCTCCGCTGGGGCCTGATCGCCGTTCAGATCTGGCTGATCGTAGGCGGGTTGACCAACCTGCGCGACGGATCGGTCCAGGGCTTCACCCAACTCCTGCTGCCCGTCGTGATCCTGGCGTTCCTGTGCATGCAGGACACGCGGGAGTGGTTCGACTCGGACCCGTCCGAGCGGAGCGACCAGCCGCCGTTCTCGGTGGCCCACATGATCACCTGGAAGCGGGACCGAGGCCAGTCGGCGCTCGAGTACACCGGCATGATCATCCTGGTCGTCGCGATCATCGCGGCGCTGCTGATGACGAACGTCGGCGGCCGGATGGCCGGCGAGTTCAAGGAGGCGGTCTGCTCCCTCGTCGGCCAGTCCTGCCCGGCGGACGGCGGCGGCGACACGACGACGCAGGCGGGCGACGGCGCGGACGGCGGCACGGGCGACGGGGCCGACGGCGGTGCGAACGGTGACACCGGCGGCGCGAACGGTGGCACTGGCGGCGCCGACGGTGGTTCCGGTACCACGAACCCGGACGGCACCACCCAGGACGGCCCCGGCGCCACCCTGCCCGGCGCCTCCGAGGACGACGACGCCGGCGACCCCACCGACCCGTACGAGCCGATCGGCGACGTCAAGCCGGGCGGCGAGGACGACAAGGGCGGCGACGACGGCGGAGACGACAAGAAGGAAGACTGCTCCGGCTTCTGGGGCTGCACCTGGGACTACGGCGGCCAGGTCCTGGAGGGACTCTTCGTCGACGGCATCGGCGGAGACCTCGGCGGTATGTGGGACACCGTCATGCACCCCATCGACAGCCTCACGGGCCTCGCCGACTACGGCAGCCTGCTCGGCGACGTCTGGTCCGAGGGCACCAAGGACGCCGGCAAGAAGTGGGACGACGGCGACTACCTGGACGCCCTCACCGACTGGGGCGGCAGCGGTGTCGACGTCGGCGTGAAGGTCCTGGACGACATGTTCATCGGCCAGGACGTGAAGGACAGCTGGAACCGCGGCGAGAAGGTCCAGGCGGGCACCAACGTCGTCTGGAACGTCGGCTCCCTCTTCATCCCCGGCTACAACGGCGCCAAGTTCGCCGGCAAGCTCGGCAAGTTGGGCCGGCTCGGGAAGATCACCGATTCGATCTCCGAAGCCGCGGGCAAGGCGAAGGACGCGGTCGGCCGTGGCAAGAAGGCCGCGGACGCGGGCGACGCCAAGGGCGCGCGGGACGCGGCGGACGAGGCGGACCGGATCGCCGACGACGCGGAGAAGAAGGTCGAGGAGGCCGGCGAGTGCAAGATCGCGCTCGGCGCGCTGCTCCAGGTCCCGTACGGCGGCGGCGTCCCACGCCCCGTCCGGGGCGTCCCCGGCAGCGGCACGGGCGTCATCGCGGCCGCGCCGGCCGCGATCCCGGTGGCCTTCGCCGCGGAGGGTGGTGAGCCGCCCTGCACCGGCGCAGAGGCGGACAACGCCCGCGAGGCCCGGAAGCAGGCCGACGAGGCGGACAAAACCGCCGATACGGCAGAGCTCGGTGAGGTGGCGGACCGGATCAAGGAGACCATCCGGAACGCCAACGACAAGCAGAAGACACCCAAGAGCGAACGATTCACACTCAACGAGAAGGCCATCGACAAACTGGTGAGCCAGGCGAAGGACGACCCGGACTACAGCAAGCGCGAGTTCAGCAAGGAAGAACTGGCCGCCGTGCTCGACGAGCTCGACGGGATCCTCAAGAACCCCGGGATCGACGCCACCAGCAGGGGCTCGCTGGGAAGCGGCGTTCTCCGAGCGGACGGCCGGCATCAGCTGGCGGAGTACCTGGCGGAGGCGCGTGTCGCCCAGCGGATGATCGGCGAGGCGGCCGACGGCACGCGGGTGCACGGTGGCCTCAAGCAGCCGAAGAAGTCCGACAGTCCGTACGAGGCCGACTTCGGCGACGGCACCGTCGTCGACTACAACCCGGTCCCCGAGGTTGACGTGACCTACAAGGGCAAGGACGGGAACGTCCATCTCGTGGAGGTCAAGAACACGGCCAACGCCGCCACCAAGTGGACCCTCCCGGACCAGGCGGCGCGGATCGCCGAGTGGGCCAAGAAGGACGGCGCCAATCCGCCGCGCGTCGCCCGGTACGAGATTGAGCAGCAGAAGGACTGGCACAAGATCTTCGACGGCTACCAGACGGACAGGAGGAAGAACTACACCCCCGAGGGCACGCCGGCTCAGACCATCGCCGACAACGATCTCAACGTCCGCATCGCCGGCCAGGACTTCACCCCGCAGCAGATCAAGGCCATGGATACCGCCTGGAACGCCAAGTCCGACGCCGAGAAGCGCGCGGCGCTCGACTCGGGCAAGATGAACGACCCGAAGAGCGCGATGGACTACCTGGGAGTCAAGTGAACGGCGCCGACACCCCGCTGCTGCCGGAGGCCCTGCGCGCGTACCCGTACGCGTGGTGGGACCAACACGCCTGGCCCGTGCACACGGAGGAGAGCGAGGAGAACCTGGCGTACGCACGGGCCCTGCTCGAAGAGTGCCTGCCGGCGGAGCCGTTGGCAGAACCGCTCCCCCCCGAGGAGGTCCGGCTCAAGGACCTCGACGAGGCGGACTGGCCGGAATGGGTGGTCCTGCGGGACGTGCTGCTGGAGCAGATGCCGCGCGCCCGGGACGTCACAGCCCTGCACATGGCCGAGGCCGAGGCGGAATGGGCGCGGCAGGGGCGCGACACCACGGACTTCGCCGCCCGCTCGGTGCGCCTGATCACGTCGTGGATCGCCGCGGCGACACTCCACTGGTGCGGCCTCTATGTCGACGACGAGGTCGCCATGACCCCCTGGCTCCAGGACCTCGCCGAGCGGTACGTGCCGAGCGGCATGGCGGCGGAGCGGGCCGCCTGGGCGCTGCACCAGACGTGGCGGATGCCCGAGAGCGTTGCCGCCCTTACCCGGCTCGCCTCAGTCGAGGGCCTGTCCGACGAGGTCAGGAGCATCATCGACGGCGGCCTCGAACGGGCGGCCGCGGACGACTCGTGACGCGTACCGGACCCTAGCGCGTCCGGTACCGCCGTTCCGGCCGCCCCGTCCCCCCGTACCGCAGCGTGACCTCCGCCCGCCCCGTCTCCGCGAAGTACTCCAGATAGCGGCGGGCGCTCACCCGGGACAGGGAGCCGGCCTCGGCGCACTCCGTGGCCGACAGGCCCTCCGGGTGGGCGCGGAGGATGCCCTCCACCAGGTCCGCCGTGTGGGCGGCGAGGCCCTTGGGGAGCTCGCGGGAGCCCGGCGGGCGGGCGCCGAAGATCCGGTCCACGTCCTCCTGGCGGGCCTCCTCCAGGCCGTCGAGCCGCGCCCGCAGCGACGCCACGTGCAGCAGCTGCTCCCGCAGCGCCGCCTGGTTGAACGGCTTGATCAGGTAGTGCAGCGCGCCCGCGCGCAGCGCCGAGCGGACCGTGCCCGCGTCCCGCGCGGCGGTGATGAACAGCGCGTCCACGCCCAGCTCCGCCGCCCGCAGCTCCCGCAGGACGTCGATGCCGTCCATGTCAGGCAGGAAGATGTCCAGGAGGACCAGGTCCGGCCGCAGCTCCCGCGCCGCCCGCAGCGCCTCCGCGCCGTTGTGCGCCACCCCGACCACGGAGAAACCCGCCACGGCCGAGACAAACCGGGCGTGCAGCTTCGCGACCATGAAGTCGTCGTCCACCACCAGCACCTTCGTCACGCGGACACGCTAGGTCGCGACCACAAGGACCACAACGTCCGTTGATTGCGGAAGAGAGACAGCTTCTTAACGCGCGGGCAACATGTGGGCCACTTCACATTCCCGACCGAGAGGCGGCACACGTGCGTCTGCGCACCCCCCTCGCCCTGCTCGGGGCCGCGCTGCTGGTGCTGGTGGGGCCGCCGCTGCTCACCCCCGGCAGCGGCTCCGACACCGGCACCCGGATACCCGGCCTGCGCGTCATGGTCCCCAACACCCCCGGCGGCGGCTACGACATCACCGCCCGCACCGTCGCCAAGAACGCCGAGGACGCCGACCTGACCGGCGACATCGAGGTGTTCAACCTGCCCGGCGCCGGCGGCACCGTCGGCCTCACCCGGCTCGTCGGCGAGCACGGCAACGGCCGGCTCGCCATGTCGATGGGCCTCGGCGTCGTCGGCGCCGTCCACACCAACAAGACCCCGAAGACCCTCGCCGACACCACCCCGATCGCCCGGCTCACCATGGAGCCCGACATCGTCGTGGTCGGCAAGAACTCCCCGTACAAGACCATCGAGGACCTGCTCGCCGCCTGGAAGAAGGACCCCGGCAAGCTGCCCGTCGGCGGCGGTTCCTCGCCCGGCGGCCCCGACCACCTCGCCCCCATGCTGATGGCGAAGGCGGCCGGCATCGCCCCGAAGTCCGTCAACTACGTGCCCTTCGACGGCGGCGGCGAACTCCTCGCCTCCATCCTCGGCGACAAGGTCGCCTTCGGCGTCTCCGGCGTCGGCGAGTACCTCGACCAGATCAAGTCCGGCGAACTCCGGCTGCTCGCCGTCACCGGCCCCGAGCGCGTCCCCGGACTCGACGCCCCCACCCTGCGCGAGGCCGGGGTCGACACCGAGTTCATCAACTGGCGCGGCATCGTCGCCCCGCCCGGCCTCACCGACGCCGAACGCGACAAGCTCGTCGGCCTGGTCACCGAGCTGCACGACTCGCCCGAGTGGCGCGCGTCGCTCAAGACCCACGGGTGGAACGACGCCTTCCTCGCCGGCGACGCGTTCGGCGACTTTCTCGACCAAGAGGACTCGCGCGTCGGGTCGGTACTCAAGGAGCTGGGGCTGTGACGACCACGACCGACCCGACCGACCCGACCGACCCGACCGACCCGGCCGGACCGGCCACGACGGCCACCGCCACCCGCGCCTCCTGGCTGCGTGAGCACTCCGAGCTCGGCGTCAGCCTCATCCTGCTCGCCCTGGGCGTGCTCGTCCTCGGCGACGCCCTCACCATGTCCGTCGACATCGGCCAGCGCGGGCCGGTCGGGCCGAAGACCGTGCCCCTCGTCGTCGGTGCCGGGCTGCTGCTGGTCGCCGTCCTGCTAGCCGTCGACGTGCTCCGCGGCGGCCGCGGCGAGTCCGAGGCCGGTGAGGACGTCGACCTGTCCGAACCCGGCGACCACCGCACCGTCCTGCTCCTCGTCGGCGTCTTCCTGGGCTTCGCCGTCCTCGTCGGCCCGCTCGGCTTCCCCGTCTCCGGCGCACTGCTCTTCTGGGGCGCCGCGTACGCCCTCGGCAGCCGGCACCTCCGGCGCGACCCGCTGATCGCCGCGGCCCTCGCCCTCGTCACCTACGTCGTCTTCAACAACCTGCTCGGAGTCCCGCTGCCCGGCGGCCCGCTGATGGGAGTGCTCTGACCCATGGATTCCCTGACCTCCCTCGTCGACGGATTCGGCACCGCGCTCACCCCGGTGAACCTGCTGTGGGCCGCCCTCGGCGTGCTCCTCGGCACCGCCATCGGCGTCCTGCCCGGCATCGGCCCCGCCATGGCCGTCGCGCTGCTGCTGCCCGTCACGTACGGACTCGAACCGACCGGCGCGTTCATCATGTTCGCCGGCATCTACTACGGCGCCATGTTCGGCGGCTCCACCACCTCCATCCTGCTCAACACCCCCGGCGAGAGCGCGGCCGTCGTCGCCGCGCTCGAAGGCAACCCGATGGCCAAGGCCGGCCGCGGCGCGCAGGCCCTCGCGGCGGCCGCCGTCGGCCACTTCGCCGGCGGCATGATCGGCACGATCCTGCTGGTCGTCCTCGCGCCCACGGTCGCGAAGCTCGCCGTCGGCATCGGTGCGCCGGACTACTTCGCGCTCATGGTCCTCGCGTTCTTCGCGGTGACCTCCGTCCTCGGCTCCTCCCGGATCCGCGGCCTGGCCTCCCTGCTCATCGGCCTCACCCTCGGCCTGGTCGGCCTCGACCAGATGACCGGCCAGCAGCGGCTCACCTTCGGCTCGCTCCAGCTCGCCGACGGCATCGACGTCGTCATCGTCGCGGTCGGCCTCTTCGCCATCGGCGAGGCCCTGTGGGTCGCCGCCCACCTGCGCCGCACCGCCGGCGAGGCCGTCCCGGTCGGCCGCCCCTGGCTCGGCAAGGACGACGTGCGGCGCACCTGGAAGTCCTGGCTGCGCGGCCCCGCCATCGGCTTCCCGCTCGGCGCGATCCCGGCCGGCGGCGCGGAGATCCCGACCTTCCTGTCGTACGTCACCGAGAAGCGGCTGTCGAAGCACAAGGACCAGTTCGGCAAGGGCGCCATCGAGGGCGTCGCCGGACCCGAGTCCGCGGCCTCCGCCTCCGCGGCCGGCACCCTCGTCTCCATGCTCACCCTCGGCCTGCCCACGACCGCCGTCGCCGCCGTGATGCTCGCCGCCTTCCAGCAGTACGGCATCCAGCCCGGCCCGCTGCTCTTCGAACGCGAACCCGAGCTGGTCTGGGGCCTGATCGCCTCGCTGTTCGTCGGCATGGTGCTGCTGCTCGCGCTCAACCTGCCGCTCGCACCGGTGTGGGCCAAGCTGCTGCGCATCCCGCGCCCGTACCTGTACGCCGGCATCCTGTTCTTCGCCGCGGTCGGCGCGTACGCGGTCGGCGGCGAGGCGTTCGACCTGGTCGTGCTGCTGATCATCGGCCTCATCGGCTTCGGCATGCGCCGGTACGGGCTGCCCGTGCTGCCCGCCGTCATCGGCGTCATCCTCGGCCCGGCCGCCGAACAGCAGCTGCGCCGCGCCCTGCAGATCAGCGACGGCTCGCTCACCGGCCTGGTGAACACCCCGTTCGCCGTCACCGTGTACGCCGTGATCGCGCTCCTGCTGGCCTGGCCCCTGGTGCGGAAGGCGGTGAACACCCGCCGTACCGTGGCGGAATGACGGACCGCCAGACGCACGACGCACCCCGGCCCGCGACGGCCGCCGACGTACCCGCCGTGAAGGCCGTGATCGACGCGGCCTTCACGCCCTACATCGAACGGATCGGCCGCGTGCCGGCCCCGATGGAGGCGGACCACGCGGCGAACGTCGCCGCGGGCCGGGTGTTCGTCTGCGGCGCGCCCGTCACCGGGCTCGTGGTGGTGATCCCCGAGGACGACCACCTGTACCTGGACATCGTCGCCGTCCGCCCCGACGTCCGCGGCACCGGCCTCGGCCGTCATCTGCTCACCTGGGTGGAGGAGCACGCCCGCGCGCTCGGCACCCCCGAGGTCCGGCTGCTCACCCACGCGCTGATGCGGGAGAACCGGGAGCTGTACGCGCGCTACGGCTACGAGGTCGTCGAGCACGGCGCGGAAGGACCGTACGACCGGATCCACTACCGCAAGGTCCTGGGCGCGCCACCGATGGGGTGAGGGTCGGACGGAACGGACGGCCGGTCGGGTATCCCTGGCGGGCAGCGGTGCCGCCCCGGCACCCTCCCCACCCCGAAGGGACCCCCAGATGCGCGTACGTCACCTCCTCGGCACCGTCGCCGCGGCGCTGCTGCTCGCCGGCGCGGCGACCGCCCACGCCGCCCCGGCAGCCGACGGCGTGACCGTCGACGCGGCCGGAGCGCTGGCCGCCGACGGCACCGTGACGCTCACCGGCACGTACCGCTGCCTCGACGACAGCGCCGGACCGGTCTTCGTCAGCAGCACCCTCGTCCAGGGCGAGCGCTCCCAGGGCATCGGCGGCACCCGCGCCGTCTGCGACGGGCAGCTGCGCACCTGGACCAACTCCGCCGTCGTGAACGACCCCGCCTACCGGCCGGGCGCGGCCACGGTGCAGGCCACGCTGATGCAGCTGACCACGGAGGCCCTGGGCATCCCGCTGCCCTCGTTCAGGGCCGTCGACGACGCGGACGTGTCGCTGGGCTAGGGCCTGCCCGGCGGGTCACGGCCGGGGCCGCGGCGTTTCCGACCCCGATCCGCCGGACAGGCCCCAGCCGGCGAGCAGGGCGAGCAGGCCGTCCCGGCCCAGGGCCTCCAGCTCGTCCAGCGCGGCGACGGCGGACCCGGCCGCCTCCGGATCGGCGGCGGCCAGGCCGCTCGCGGCGAACTCGTTCTCGTCCAGGCGCAGCACCTCGCGGCCGTCCGCGGACACCCAGAGGTCCAGGTCGAGGTCCTCGACCACCACCCGGCCGCCGTCGACCGCGGCCGGCCGGGTCACGTCGCAGTACCAGCCCTTGAGCGTGCCGTCGCCGGAGCGGACCTCCTTCACCGCGTACCACCGGTCGCGCCAGTAGTGCTCGGTGAAGACGTCGCCCGGCTCGAACCGCACGAAGCCGAAGTCCCGCACCCCGTCCGCCGCCCAGGGCGCGCGGACGGTGAGCCGTACGCCGTCGTCGGCGACGACCCCGGCCGGGTAGCGGATCTTCGTCCTGCCCGCCTTCACCAGCACGACCTCGACCTCAGCCGACGCTGCGGACATGCCTGACCTCCGTCGCACAGATCTCGTACCCGAACCACTTGTTGATGGCCAGCATCGGACCGTTCTCCGCGTCGTTGCCGGTGAACGCCTCCGTGCAGCCGGCCGCGCGGGCGCGGTGCAGCGAGTCGTTCTTGGCCAGCTTCGCCAGACCCCGGCCGCGGTGGGCGGGCGCGGTGCCCGTCATGCCGGTGACGTACCTGCCGGCGCCGTCGACCTGCGCGGCGGAGAACGCGGCGGGCGCCCCGTCGACCAAGGCGACGGTGGTCAGTTCGGCGCTGAACAGCGGGTGCCGCCAGGTCGTCGCCAGCCAGTGGTCGTAGTCGTCGAGTTCCGCGCTCACGTCGCCCGGCTCGTCGGCCGTGGTCAGCGCGTCCAGTTCGAACAGCGGCCGCGGGTCGGCCGCGAAGTCGGCGGCCGGACGCAGCTCCACGCCCGCGGGCGGGGCCTGAGGCTCCGGCAGCGGGGCGGAGGCCAGGTCGAGCCGGAGGAAGTGGGCGGAGCGGCGGGCGGCGTAGCCGTGCAGCTCGGCGAAGGCGCGGTTGCCCGGCTCGTCCAGCACCCAGGTGTAGAGGTCCGTCGCGCCCTGCTCCGCCAGGTGCTCCTCGGCGGCGCGGACCAGCAGCGATCCGGCGCCGAGCCGCCGGTGCTCGGGGTCGACGTACACGTTGAGCGTCCCGGCGCCTTCCTGCGGGCTGTCGTGGTACAGGCTGACCTGCGCCGTACCGATGATCCGGCCGTCCGCCTCGGCGACCAGCGGCCGGGCACGGGCGTCGGGATGGGCATGGGCCCAGTCGAAGGCTGCCTGCTCGGCGGTGGCGAGCATGAAGGGGAGGGCGGCGCGCCGGACCCGGGCGAAGCCCGCGGCGTCCTCCGGCCGTACGTCACGGACGATCACAGTCATGGGGTGGCACGCTACGCGCGGCCACGCCGGGGACGCCTCCCATTTTCCGCCCGGCCCCGCCGCCGGCTGCGACAATCCGTCCCGTGACCTTGAAGATCTCCGTGGACACGGACTCGTCGACCGCCCCGTACGAACAACTGCGCGCCGGCATCGCGGAGCAGGCCCGCTCCGGGGTGCTGCCCGTCGGCTACAAGCTCCCGACCGTCCGCGGCCTTGCCGAGCAACTGGGCCTGGCCGCCAACACGGTGGCCAAGGCGTACAAGGCCCTGGAGGCGGACGGCGTGATCGAGACCCGCGGCCGGCACGGCACCTTCGTGGCCGCCGCCGGTGACGCGGCGGCCCGGCGGCTGGCCGCGGCCGCGGCGGCGTTCGCCCGCGAGGCACACCGCCTCGGCGCGTCCCGCGACGAGGCACGGGCGGCGTCGGAGGACGCCCTGCGCGCGGTGTACGAGGCGTAGGGCTCTTACAGGTAGAGGCCCGCGTCGGGCGTCCGCGACTCGGGGACCGAGGCGGTCTGCGTGCCGCGGCGCAGCGCGTACAGCTCCGCGAGCGTCGCGCCGTCGCGGCCGATGCCCTCGTCGCGGCCGAGCCAGCGGACCGCCTCGTCGCGGGTCAGGGCGCCGACCTCGATCCGGGCCAGACAGCGGCCGGGGCGGACGACCGCGGGGTGCAGCCGTTCCAGGTCCTCGTTGGTGGTGACGCCGACCAGGACGTTGCGGCCCTGGCCGAGCAGCCCGTCGGTGAGGTTGAGCAGCCGGGACAGGGCCTGGCCCGCGGTGTGCTTGGCCTCGCCGCGGATCAGCTCGTCGCAGTCCTCCAGGAGCAGCAGCCGCCAGCGGCCCTTCGCGGTCCCCTCGTCCTCGCCGATGGCGATGTCCATGAGGTAGCCGACGTCGTTGAACAGCCGCTCGGGGTCGAGGACGCAGTCGACCTGGCACCAGTCCCGCCAGGACCGGGCCAGGGTGCGCAGGGCGGAGGTCTTGCCGGTGCCGGGCGGGCCGTGGAGCAGCAGCAGCCGTCCCGCGATGTCGTCGGGCGTGACCTTCATCAGCTTGTCCATCGCCTCGGACACCGGGGCGGTGTAGTTGGGGCGGACCTCGTCCCAGGTGCCGGCGGTGATCTGCCGGGTGGTGCGGTGCGGGCCGCGCCGGGGCGAGACGTACCAGAACCCCATGGTCACGTTCTCCGGCTGGGGTTCGGGCTCGTCCTTGGCGCCGTCCGTCGCCTCCTTGAGGATCCGCTCGGCGAGCTCCGGCTCGGTGGCCGTGACGGTGACGTCGGCGCCGCGGTTCCACCGCGACACCAGCAGCGTCCAGCCCTCGCCCTCGGCCAGCAGGGCGCTGCGGTCGTCGTCCTTGGCGGCGCGCAGCAGCGTCGCGCCCGGAGGCAGCAGGGTCGCGCCGGGCTTGACGCGGTCCAGCGTGGTGCTGTGCGCGTGCGGCTGCTCGCCGGTGGCGAAGCGGCCGAGGAAGAGCGCGTCGACGACGTCGGCGGGCGAGTCGCTGTCGTCGACGGTGAGCCGGATCGGCAGCACGCGGTGCGGTTCCGCTGGGGTGTCGGGCATGGCGCCCATGATCCGGCAACGGGGCAGGCCGCGCACGGTGTTTTGTGGGGGTCCCCCCTGTTCGAGCGGAGTCGAGAACTTGGGGAGGATGCTCCGTGTGGCCCGCGCCGGACGCCGCGTTCGGAGGAACCGCGACGGCCGGCGCGGTGTCAGAGGCGCCGCGCCTCGCGCAGTGCCGCGCGGCAGCGGCGCACCACCGCGTACCCCTTGGTGAGCGCCCGGTCACCGGCGAACGTCCGCCCCAGCGACCGGAGTTCGACCATCCGGGCGAACTCCTCGACGCGGGTGGAGCGGCGCACGGTGAGCCGTTCCAGGGCGTACGGGCCCTGGCGGCGGCGGGCCGCGGTGTTGCCGACGGCCAGGGCCTGGGCGAAGCCCGCGCCCCGGACCGTGGCTCGCACCCGGCGGCTGGAGTAGCCGTACGGGTACGCGAAGGAGACCGGCGGTGCGCCCAGTTCCTCGGCGACGATCTCCTTGCAGCGCACGGTCTCGGACCACACCCGGTGTTCGTCGAGCTGGTCGAGCTGGGGGTGGGTGTGGGCGTGCCCGCCGATCTCGGTGCCGGCCGCGGCCAGTTCCCGTACCTGGTCCCAGTCGAGCATGGTGTCGAGCGCCCCGCCCTCGTCGTACGGACCGCGCAGCCAGCCGGTGGTGACGAACACGGTGGCGGCGAAGCCGTGCCCGGCGAGCACGGGAAGCGCGTACCGGTGGACGCCCTCGTACCCGTCGTCGAACGTGATCAGCACGGGCCGGTCCGGCAGCGGCCGCCCGTCCCGCCACGCCCTGCCGAGCGCGGCGGTGGTCAGCGGTGTGAACCCCCGGTCGGCGAGCACCTCCATCTGCGCGGCGAACGCCTCGGGCGAGACGGACAGCCGGTGCGTCGCGGGGGAGGGGCTGTGGCCGACGGCGTGGTACATGAGGATCGGGACGGGCCGGTTCATACGGCGGCTCCCGGGAGGGCGTCGTGCGGCCGCGCCGGTGCCTCCGGCGGTGCGATCGGGCCGGACGAGAACGTCGTGCCGCCGCGGCGGGCGCGCAGCGTGCCCCGGAGGTACCCGGCGGCCGCCGTGGCGACGCCGGCCACGATCGCACCCGCCCGGCCCGCGCCGCCGGGGCGGGCGAGGACCGCGTCCCGCAGGCCGCGGAGCACACCCGCCGGGAGGACCCGGGTGGTGTAACGGCGTTCGGCCTCAAGGCCCTTGGACGCACCGACACTGCGCGCGACCAGCGCCTTGGACAGGCCCTCCGCGTACGTCCGGGTGCGGAAGTAGCCGAACCGCTCCCGGGCCGCGGGGACCTTGTGGTGGATGACGGCCCGGTCGTCGATGAGCAGGACGGCACCGGGGACGGCGTTCGCGAGCCGGATGCACAGTTCCGTCTCCTCGCAGCCGAGCGGCCGCCGGTCGCCGTCGCGTCCGATGCCGGTGGCGAAGCCGCCCGCCGCGTCGAAGGCGGTGCGCCGGAAGGAGGCGTTGCCGCCGAGCACGTTGCGGACGCGGACCCGTCCCGGCGGCAGGCCGCGGTAGGTGCAGCCGACGACCCAGTCGAACTCCCCCGGGAACCAGGCCGGCCGGCGGCCGGAGGCCCAGGCGGGCAGGGTCCGGCCGCCGACCGCCATGACGCGCGGATCGTCGTACCCCGCGGCGAACCAGTGCAGCCAGTCCCGTTCGGCGACCGCGTCGTCGTCGAGGAAGGCCACGAACGCGCCGCGCGCGGCGGCGATCCCGGTGTTGCGGCCGGCGGAGAGGCCGCGGGGGCCCGCGTTGGCGAGCACCCGCACCTCCCCGCGTGCGGTGGCGTCCCGGTAGGTCGCGGTGAGCCGGTCCCGGAGCCGCTCGTTGTGGTCGACGACCAGGAGCGTCTCCAGGGCCGGCAGGGTCTGCGCCCGTACCGAGTCGACGGCGGCGAGGATGTCCTGCCACCGGTCCTCGGTGTAGACGCAGATCACCACGGAGAACGCGCGCTCGCCCGCGAGTCCCTGGTCGCTCAAGAGACCTCTCCCCGGCGGGGGACGTTCACGGAGAACGAGGCGGCGCGCCGGCGGGCGCCGCGCCGGACGCCCTTCTCCTTGAGGATGACCCGCAGCACCCGCAGTCCGTCGCGGACGGCGTTGAGGTTGCTGACGCCGTGGATGCGCAGGTACTCGTGGCTGGGGACCTCCTGCACTCTCAACCCGGCCTTGACCACCCGGATGTTGATGAGGGTCTCGATCTCGAAGCCGGTGCAGTCGAGGGTGATCTCGTCGAGGCAGTGCCGCCAGAAGGCGTTGTAGCCGTAGCAGAGGTCGGTGTAGCGGGCCCCGAACTTGCGGTTGACCAGGGCGCACAGGGCCCGGTTGCCGAGCCGCCGGATCGCGGTCATGTCGTCGGTGCCGCCGCCGTTGGCGAAGCGGGAGCCCTTGGCGAAGTCGGCGCCGCCGACGAGCGCGGAGACATAGCTGACGATCTCCTGGCCGTCGGCCGAGCCGTCCGCGTCGACCATGACGATGATGTCGCCGGTGCAGGCGGCGAAGCCACTGATGAGGGCGTCGCCCTTGCCCTTGCCGGCCTGCTTGACGACCTTGACGTCCGGCCACAGCTCCTCGGCGACCCGGACGGTGTCGTCCGTGGAGTTGCCGTCGACCAGGACGACTTCATGGATCCAGTCCGGAAGTGTCTTGAAAACGTAGGGCAGATTTTCCGCTTCGTTCATCGCCGGGATGACGACGCTCACGGGCGGAGTGATGGCCAAGTGCGAGGTGATGGCGCGGTACTCGGCGGATATTTCCCGTCCGGCGGGAGCCGGTCGCAGGAAAGAACTCATGGTGGTGTTTCCCTCTCGTCCGGTGGACCGCCCGCCCCCGGGCGGTCCGGTTGTCTGTCCGGTGCGAAAGGGGGGTTCTCACCCCTGGGACGCACGGAATCGCGCTCCGTACGGCATGGGTGAGCTGGAGTTACTGCATGCGCGGCCCGACGCTCGGCACCCCTGTGGCCACCGAGGACGGCACCCCCCAACCGCGCCCCGCGTCCGTACCTCCGTATCGGTGTGGCCCTCCCCTGAGCCGTGGTCCGAAGGGTCGGATGCGGGTGAGATGTACGACGGTATTGATGAATGCGACTGTATGGCAAGTCCTGGCTTAGGACATGCTAATTCATTGATTTGGGGCGGATTTTTCCAGTCCGTTTGAATGGTGGGACGCGCGAGTTCACCGAGGGCTTCTGTGAATTCCTGTGCGAATTGATTTCGAGTCGGTTCGAGCCGGCCCGAACGGCGCCCGAGCCCGTGTGCCGGTGTGTCGAGATGGCCGAATCCACGCGTTTCAAACGATGATGACGGTGCGTCAGATCGATTGACTTGGCATGGACACTTCCAGAGGTCTACGCGCGCTGCTACCACGGAGTAGGCAGAGATCCTGCTCAAGGGAGGTTTCATGAAACTCACCCGTTTCACGGCATTTTCCTCGTCGCTGCTCCTCGGCGCCGTCCTCGCCCTGACCGGGGCAGGGGCGGCGCAGGCGGCGGAGAGTGCCGCGCTCGACTACGTGGCCCTCGGCGACTCGTACTCCTCCGGTGTGGGAGCCGGGAGTTACGACAGCGCCAGCGGTTCCTGCAAGCGGTCCACCAAGGCCTACCCCGTCCTCTGGAAGAACGCGAACGCACCCTCGTCCTTCGCGTTCACCGCCTGCTCGGGCGCTGTCACCAGCGATGTCACGGCCAATCAGCTCGGCCCGCTGTCCGCCGCCACCGACCTGGTCTCGATCACCATCGGGGGCAACGACGCAGGCTTCGCCGACGTCATGACGACCTGTGTCCTCCAGTCCGAGGCCACCTGTATCAACCGGGTGAATCAAGCCAAGAGTTATGTCGACAGCACGCTGCCCGGCCGACTCGACTCCGTGTACAACGCGATCAGAACCAAGGCCCCCAACGCCAAGGTCGTCGTCCTCGGCTACCCCCGCTTCTACAAGCTCGGCGGCAGCTGCATCGCCGGCCTCAGCGAGAACGAGCGGGCGGCCATCAACGGCGGCTCGGACCACCTCAACGCCGCCGTCGCGAAGCGCGCCGCCGACCACGGCTACACCTTCGCGAGCGTGGTCCCGGCCTTCACCGGACACGAGATCTGCTCCGGTTCGGCCTGGCTGCACAGCGTCAACTGGCTGAACATCGGCGAGTCGTACCACCCGACCGCCTCCGGCCAGTCCGGCGGCTACCTGCCCCCGTTCAGGAACGCGGTGTGACCGAGCCCGTCGGGTAGGGGGAGCCGGTCGGGCTCGCCTCCTCGCAGGTCACCGAGAACGCCACCCAGTTCGAGCGCCCGGCCGGGCTCCGGATCTCCACCCGGACCCGGTCCTGGCGCGTCCCGTCCTTCCGGTACGTCAGCTCCGTGTGCTCCACCTGCCGCTGCTCCGGCCCGTCCGCCGTGAACCGCAGCGTCTCCCAGTCCGCCGCCGAGGTCTCGCCGCTCTCCGTCGTCCAGCGGTACTCGACGGTCGCCGGGACCCGCCCCACCGAGACCGTCGCCGTGAACGCCGGGGCCTCGCCCCCGGGCGCCGGGCAGGGGCCGCGGTAACTCCCCCGCACCGCCTCCGCCGACACGTGCACCGTCAGCGGCGGTGTCGCCGTGACGGACGGAGAGGAGGGCGGGGTGCTCGTCGGCCCGGTCTTCGTCGCGCTCGGCGCGGGTGTGCTCGGCGGCGCGGTCGTGGCGCCGCCCGTCGTCGCACCGCCCGTGGCCGTCCCGCCGCCCTTGCCGCCGGTGTCGTTCTGGCGCACCAGGACGTAGGCCAGCGCGCCGACGGCCAGCAGCAGCACGGCGAGCCCGACGGCGAGCACCACCCCGGCGCGCCGCGACCGCTCCGGTCCGTCGTCCATCGGCACCGTCGGACCGCCGGGCGGGGGCGGCTGCGGGCTGCCGCCCCGCGGCCCGTCGTCGTCTCCGTCCCCCTCCGCCGGCAAAGGCGCGTACGGCCCCGCGGCCATCGGCTCCGTGCGGGGCTCCCCGCCCGCCGCGACCAGGCGCAGGCGGTCCGCGGCCTGCGACGCCGGGAGGCGCTCGGCGGGCTCCTTGCGCAGCAGCCCCTCGATCACCGGGGCCAGCGGGCCGGCCCGCCGGGCCGGCGGCAGCTCCTCGTCCACGACCGCGCGCAGCGTGCTCAGCGGGGTGTCCTGCCGGAACGGCGTGACGCCCTCGACCGCCGCGTACAGCAGGACGCCGAGCGACCAGAGGTCGGACTCGGGTCCCGCCTCGCGCCCCAACGCCCGTTCCGGCGCCAGGAATTCGGGGGAGCCGATCAGCTCTCCGGTCATCGTGAGGTTCGAGCTGCCCGCCACCCGGGCGATGCCGAAGTCGGTGAGCACCACCCGGCCGTCGTTGGCGAGCAGCACGTTGCCCGGCTTCACGTCCCGGTGCAGCACCCCCGCCTCGTGCGCGGCCCGCAGCGCCGCGAGCACCTCGGCGCCGATCCGGGCGGCCCGCCGGGGCGGCATCGGGCCCTCCGCCTCCAGCACCTCGGCGAGCGAGAGGCCGCGGACCAGCTCCATCACGATCCACGGCCGGCCGTCCTCGGACGCCACGTCGTAGACGGTGACCACGTTGCGGTGCGGGATGCGGGCGGCGGCCCAGGCCTCGCGCTCCAGCCGGGCGTAGAGCCGGCGCACGTCCTCGGCGGAGAGCCCGGCCGGGGCGCGGACCTCCTTCACCGCGACCTCGCGGCCCAGGACCTCGTCGCGGGCCCGCCAGACGATGCCCATGCCGCCCTCGCCGAGGGCGTCGAGGAGCCGGTACCGGCCCGCGATCAGGCGGTCGGGCCCGGTGGCCCCCGGCGTCGCTCCGCTCATGGGCGAGCCCCCCTGTGTCGGTCGGTCCGCTCCGGTGTCCGGCCCGGGGCGGCAACACGGCAGAAACCCTTCCAAGTTAGCTCAGGAACGGTCTTCTGCCCCCACCTCGGGACCACTTCGGACAGCGATGATCTTGGTGGTGGAGATCACACACCGTCAGATGTCCGTCGGTGACCTCCTTGTGTGCAGGATGGTTCGTGACGGTTCGGCAGGTGTTCGTTCGCTGTCCAACTCGCCCTGGAATCAGTTGGATTCGGACGGTGACCGTCAATCCCCGTTAGAGTGCGGTGAATCCTGCGGCCGGGATACCCGGGTGTCAGTGTGGGGCGATAGGGTTAACCTGCCCGGGCCGGGTGCCCTCGTACGGGTGGGGAGAGACATGGAACAGATAACGATGCGCAGCAGGGCGCGAGTACCTGCGATCACCTGCGGGAGCAGCGCGACCAGTTCGCGCCTCGACCGCCATCTCGCGGTCCTCGGCGGACCCGCCATACCGCAGCGCGAGGCCGCCGAGGCGACGCTGCTCATGCGCGAGCTGACGGCGCGTGAGGTCACGGCCCCCGTGCACGGCCACCGCAGCCGCAGTGCCCGGGTCTCGCTGTTCGCGCCCCTGCGCCGCCTGCGCCGCTCGCTCTTCGGCAGCCGGCACTAGGACCGCACCCGACCGGTCGGCCGGGCCGCCTGCCCGGCGCACCCTCCCGCTCACTCGGCCGACCGCCGCGACAACCGCCCGGACGAGTTCCCCACCCGTCCGGGCTTCGTGCTGCCTGGGGCCGGGTACGCGTGGTGCTGCCCGGGTCGGGGTGAACCCCGGGTGCCGCCTGCGCCCGCTCCGTGGCGCAGGGCGCCCGCTCAGGCGATCACGCCCGCCTTCCGCAGCTCGTCGCGCTCCGCCCCGCCGACACCGATCCCGGCCAGGGCCGGCTCCGTGTGCGCGCCGAGCGCCGGGATCGCGCCCATCACCGGCTCGGGACCGTCCGGGAAGACGACCGGCGGCAGCATCGCCCGCAGCGGGCCCACCGCCGACTCCACCGTCCGCCACCGGTCCCGCGCCGCCAGCTGCGGGTGCTCCGCCAGATCGGCCACCGTGTTCAGGCGTGCGCAGGCGATCCCCGCCGCCTCCAGCCGGGACAGTGCCTCCGCGGCCGTCAGCGGCGCGAGCGCCGCGGCCACCGCCCCATCCGTGTCCGCCCGCCGGGCCACCCGGGCGGTGTTCGTCGCGAAGTCCGGATCGTCCGCCAACTCCGGCCGCTCAAGGACCTGTTCGGCCAACCTCCGCCACTCGCGGTCGTTCTGCACCGACAGCAGTACCAGGCTGCCGTCCGCCGTCGGATAGGCGTCGTACGGCGCGATCACCGCGTGTGCGAGCCCCGTTCGCGCCGGGGCCGCGCCTCCGTGCATCCCGTGGTGCAGCGGATGCCCCATCCACTCCGCCAGCGCGTCGAGCAGCGAGACCTCCACCGGCCCGCCCCGCCCCGTCGTCCCCCGGCGCACCAGCGCGGCCAGCACGCCGGAGTACGCGTACATCCCGGCCGCGATGTCCGCCGCCGGGATGCCCGCCTTCACCGGCTGCTCCGCCGTCCCCGTCACCGACACCAGGCCGGCCTCGCACTGCACGAGCATGTCGTACGCGCGCCTGTGCGCGTACGGCCCCTCGGCCCCGTACCCCGAGACGTCCACCGCGACCAGCCGCGGATGCGCCGCGCACAGCGTGGCCGCGTCCAGGCCCAGGCGGGCCGCCGCGCCCTGCGCCAGGTTCTGCACGAACACGTCCGCGTCCGCGATCAGGCGCCGGACCAGGGCGAGGCCGCGCGGGTCCTTCAGGTCCACCGCGACGGACTCCTTGCCGCGGTTGCACCACACGAAGTGCGAGGCGAGTCCGGCCGCCGCCGTGTCGTACCCGCGGGCGAAGTCGCCGCCGTCCGGCCGCTCGATCTTGACGACCCGCGCACCGAGGTCGGCGAGCTGCCGGGTGGCGAAGGGCGCGGCGACGGCCTGTTCGACGGCGACGACGGTGATCCCGTCCAGCGGGAGCGGCTGCGGACGGGCGGGGCGGGCGCTGCGGGTGCTCATCCCGCGTGCCTATCGCGTCCGCGCCGGGTTTGTCACCTGCGGATCGGTCACATGCGCACGTACCCGGTCGGTCGCATGCGCGTGTACCTGTGGGTCACACGCGCCCGTACCTGCGGACCGCGAGCGGCGCGAACACCGCGAGCAGGGCCAGCGACCAGAGCAGCGCCCCGGCCACCGGATGCGCCACCGGCCAGGCCGCGTCCGCCGGGACGGGCGCGTTGCCGAACAGGTCCCGGACCGCGGTGGTCACGGCGGAGATCGGGTTCCACTCGGCGACCGTGCGCAGCCAGCCGGGCATGCCGTCGGTCGGGAGGTACGCGTTCGACAGCAGGGGCAGCATGAACGTGGCGCTGCCGAGCTGCCCGGCCGCCTCCTCGCTCTGTGAGGCCAGGCCCAGCAGGATCCCGACCCAGGTCATGGCGAACCGGAAGAGCAGCAGCAGCCCGAAGGCGGCCAGCGCGTCGAGGGCGCCGCCCTCGATCCGCCAGCCCATCGCGAGCCCGATCAGGATCATCGGCACCATGCCGGCCGCGCTGGTGACCAGATCGGCGAGCGCCTGCCCGAGCGGAACGGCGGCCCGGCTCACCGGCAGGGTCCGGAAGCGGTCCATCACACCCCGGTGGGAGTCCTGCGCCGCCTGGAACATGCCGGTCATCAGCCCGCCCGCGGCGGTCGCCACCAGCAGGCCCGGCACCAGGAACGCGCGGTACTCGGCCCCCGGCATGGCGAGCGCGCTGCCGAAGACGTACCCGAAGAACAGCAGGAAGACGATCGGCATCGTCTGCGTCATCAGCGTCATCGCCGGGGCGCGGCGGATGCGTTGCAGATGACGGCCGAGGACGGCGGTCCCGTCGTGGACCAGGGCGGTGCTCATGCGGCGACCTCCTTGCGGTCGGCGGGCGGCGTGCGGTCGGTGAGGCGCAGGAACACCTCGTCGAGGGTGGGCGGGCGGAGCGTGGCGTCCACGAGGTGCACCCCGGCCGCGTCGACCTCGCGGACGATCCGCGGCAGGGTCAGCGTCCCGTCGAGGGTGACCGCGCCGACCGTGCGGCGCTCGGGGTCGAGGGCCGGTTCCGATCCGGTGAGCCGGTCGAGAACGCCCGCGGCGGCCTCCAGGAACGCGGTGTCGGCGACGACGACCTCGGCGTAGCTGCCGATGCGTGCCTTGAGTTCGGCGGGCGTGCCGCGGTGCGCGGCCCGGCCGTCGTCGATCAGCACGATCTCGTCGGCGAGCTGGTCCGCCTCCTCCAGGTACTGGGTGGTGAGCAGGACGGTCGTGCCCTGGGACGCCAACCCCCGTACGGCGTCCCAGATCCCGTTGCGGCTGTGCGGGTCGAGCCCGGTGGTCGGCTCGTCGAGGAAGAGCACCTGCGGCGGCACGATCAGGCCGGCGGCCAGGTCGAGCCGGCGGCGCATGCCACCGGAGTACGTGCGGGCCGGGCGGTCGGCGGCCTCGGTGAGCCCGAAGCGCTCCAGGAGTTCGTCGGCCCGGGAGCGCGGGGCGCGCAGCAGCCGCGCGAAGAGCCGGAGGTTCTCCGCGCCGCTCAGGTCGCCGTCGACGGAGGCGTACTGGCCGGTGACGGAGATCCGGCGGCGCACCTCGGCCGGCTCGCGCCGTATGTCGCGGCCGGCGACTCGGGCGCTGCCGGCATCCGGGGCGGTCAGGGTGGTGAGCACCCGTACCGCCGTGGTCTTGCCCGCCCCGTTGGGGCCGAGCACCCCGCAGACCGTGCCCTCGGGGACCGCCAGATCCAGCCCGCGCAGGGCATGGACGTCCCCGTAGCGTTTCTGCAGACCCTCACTAAGTACAGCGTACGTAGTCGTCATGCCGTGACCATACCCCACTACGTACGGTGTACGTAACTACGATGGAGGGCGAGGTGGTGATCCATGGCAGGCCGAGCGGCCGAACCCGAAGTGATCTGGGCGCGCCCCGAGCGCACCGGCCGGGGCCCCAGGCCCGCGTACAGCCGGGCCGACATCGTGGCGGCCGCGGTGCGCGTGGCCGATGCCGACGGCATCGACGCGGTCTCCATGCGGCGCGTGGCGGCCGAGATCGGCTGCGGCACGATGTCGCTCTACAACTACGTCCCCCGCAAGGAGGACCTGTACGAGCTGATGGTCGACGCCGTCAGCGCCGAGTACGACCTCGCCGCCGGCCCCTCCGGTGACTGGCGCGCGGACATGCTGCACCTGGCCCGCCAGGCGCGGGCCATCATGCGACGGCACCCGTGGGTCATCCGCCTGATGACCACGGGCTACGCCTTCGGCCCCCACGCCCTGCGCTTCCTGGAGCACGGCCTGGCCTGCCTCGACGGCCTCGACCTGCCCGGCGGCGTCAAGATGGAGCTGCTCGCCACGGTGAACGGCACGGTCATGACCATCGTCGCCAACGACCTGGCGCTGGCCGAGCGGGCCCGCGGACTGCCCTGGTCCGAGGAGCAGGAACAGGCCGTGCGCGGCGCTTATCTGAGGGGGCAGCTGGCCGGCGGCGGGTATCCGCGGCTCGCCGCGGTGATCACCGAGTCGGGGGCCCGGCCGCTCGACCCGGAGGAGGTCTTCGAGCGCACGCTGCGGCGTGTCCTGGACTCCTTCGCGCCGGCGTAGGGCCCGTTCGGCGCCGATCCGCAGGACCCGGCGTCCGGCGGGCCGTTCACAGCAGCGCGAACTGCCCCTCCGGGCCCTCCTCCTGGTGGTCGAGCACCGACGCCGGCCGGCGCGCCCGGTCCGGTACGGGCAGGATGCCGGCCTCCCGCAGCGCGGTCCGGGTCAGCTCCGGGCCGCCGCCTTCCGTCAGCGCGGCGCGTTCCGGCTCGCTCTGGCCCAACAGGGCCAGCACCGTGATCAGTTCGAGCAGTTCCGAGGTCCACTCCTGCGGCCAGGCGGCCGGCCCGATCGCCTCCAGGCTGCCGGGCTCGGCCGGCGCCGTCCGGTGCGCGAACCACTGCTCCAGCATCCGCACGCCGCCGACGGTGTACTCCCACGCCTCCACCGGCACCGGCGCGATCCGCCCCTCGTCCAGGGCCAGGGTCTCCTCGGCCGCGTCGTACGCGAGCGCCGACGGCCGCGCCGGGATCGGCGCGCGCACATAGGGCCGCCGCCCGCCCGGCAGCCGGGGTTTCTCGCCGCCGCGGGCGCCGCGCAGCTGGACGCCGGTCAGCCGCCGCCCCAGTGTCACGCCGGCCGCCCAGCGGTCCGGGTCCGCGGGCAGCGGGACCCGGCAGCCGGCGGGGGAGGGGCGGGCGGCCGCCACGGCCCAGGCCAGCAGCTCGGCGGCGGTGACCTCGTGCCCGTACCGCCCGCTCAGGAAGGGCAGCAGACCGGGCGCGACATTGGGCTCCGCGCCGCCGGGACGGCGGTACAGCGGGCGGATCCGGCCCGGCCGGCCCGCGGGGGAGCGGCCGTCCGGCAGGACCGCGGTGACCAGGAGCGCCGGGCCCGGCGCCCCCGGCACATGGCCCTGCTCGACCGCGAACAGCTGGGCCGCGTCGGCGACCCGCCACAGCTCGGGGCGGCCGGTGTCGATCAGCCGGTGGTCCGGCAGCAGCCACTGCTCGTCGAACGGGCCGTGCGCGAGGCGCACCGGCTCGGGGCAGCGGCCGGTCTCCCGGGCGAACCGGACCGTGCCGGTGCGCTGCCCGGGCAGCGCGGCCACGGAGGTCGACGGGGTGCGCGCCCGGCTCGGCCGGAACAGCTCCGTCCGCTCCTCGCCCTCGGCCCCGACCAGCCGGTCCCAGCGGGCCCGCAGGGTGCGGACGTCCGGTGCGACGATCCAGGCCCGGCCGAGTCGCAGCGGGGCCGCCGACCAGGGCATGAGGTCGTCGAGCAGCGGCGCGTCCTCGGCGGCCGACTCGGCAGGGCTCGTGCGCGGGCTCTCGGTCACGCAGCAGATGCTAGCCAGCCGGTCCATCCGGCCACAGAGGGGCTACGCTCCTTCTGTGGGGTTATGTACCGACCCGGGAGGCGGGCGATGATGCGGTACAGCCAGTACGACTACACGACTCCCTCGCAGGCCGAAGGCGAACGGCTCGAGGAGGACATGGACGCCCAGCAGAAGGAACAGGTCCACCACCCGCAGACCGCGCGGACCACCCCCTCCCAGGCCGAGGGCGAGCGCACGGGGGAGACGCCGAACACCGCCTGACCCGGCCTGCCGCGCCAAGGCTGTCCCGGCCCGCTACTGCGCCTCGACGGTCACCGTGAAGGAGAAGCGGTCGCCCCGGTAGCGGATCCGGGCCACGTCCACGACGCGGCCGTCCTCGTCGTACGTCACGCCCGTGTAGTGCAGGATCGGCGACAGCAGCGGAACCTCCAGGAGGGACGCCGTCTCGGGGTCGGCGAGCCGCGCCTCGACCGTGTCCGTGATCCGGCTGATCCGCACCCCGAGCACGTCCCGCAGCACCTTCGTCATCGGCCAGCGCTCCAGATCGGCCGGATCCAGCCGGTCCGCGATCTCGGGACGGACCGCGTTCTCCGCCCAGTTGGTCGGCTCGCCGGTCTCGCCGTCGCGGCGCAGCCTCCGGTACGCGACGACCTCCGCCACGTCCGGGAAGTGCTCGGCCAGCTCGCCCGGGACGGGCGCGGGACCGTGCCCCAGCACGGTCGTCCGCTCGCCGGACTGCTGCGCCACGATCGCGTCGATCGAGCCGAGCAGGCGGCGCGGCGCACTGCGCCGCGCCCCCGGCTCGATGAAGGTCCCGCGCCGCCGGTGCCGGCTGATCAGGCCCTCCTCCTCCAGCTCCTTCAGAGCCTGCCGCATGGTCAGCACGCTCACGCCGTAATGGCCGGCGAGCTGCTCCTCGGTGGGCAGTCGCAGCGACGCGTCGGGCGCGCGGCCGAGTATCGAGGCGCGGAGCGACTGCGAGACCTGGTACCAGAGCGGCAGCTTGCGGTTCAGGACCAGCGAGTCGGGAGAGAAGGCGGTCACGGGGGACTCCGTACGACGGCTACGGGACACTACGGCCGGAAGTGGCGCTCAAGACCCTGCCATACGTCGTCGTACCGGCTCTGCAGCTGGTCGGACCCGACGGCCTGCTCGGTGGTGATCACCGGCCAGCGGGTCTCGAACATGAAGGCCAGACCGTCGTCGATCTTGTGCGGCTTCAGCTCGGCGGCGCTGGCCTTGTCGAAGGTCTCCCGGTCGGGGCCGTGCGCGGACATCATGTTGTGCAGCGAGCCGCCGCCGGGGACGAAGCCCCCCTTCCCAGCAGTCTTGGCGTCGTACGCGCCCTCGATCAGGCCCATGTACTCGCTCATCACGTTGCGGTGGAAGTACGGCGGACGGAAGGTGTCCTCGCCGACCAGCCAGCGCGGCGCGAACACCACGAAGTCGACGCCCGCGAGGCCGGGGGTGTCGGACGGCGAGGTGAGCACGGTGAAGATCGACGGGTCCGGGTGGTCGTACGAGATCGTCCCGATGACGTTGAAGAGCCGCAGGTCGTAGACGTACGGGGTGTGGTTTCCGAACCAGGCGACGACGTCCAGCGGGGAGTGGTCGTAGGTGGCCGACCAGAGGTTGCCGCAGTACTTGTTGACCACCTCGACCGGGCCCTCGGTGTCCTCGTACGCGGCGACCGGGGCGCGGAAGTGGCGGGCGTGCGCCAGGCCGTTCGCGCCGATCGGGCCGAGGTCGGGGAGCTGGAAGGGCTGCCCGTAGTTCTCGCAGACGTAGCCGCGGGCGGTGTCGTCCAGGAGCTCCACGCGGAAGCGCACGCCGCGCGGGATCAGCAGGACCTCGCCGGGACCGGCGGAGAGCAGGCCCAGCTCGGTGCGGACCAGCAGACCGCCCTGCTCGGGGACGATCAGCAGCTCGCCGTCGGAGTCGCCGAAGACCCGCAGCATGTCCGCGTTCGCGTGGTAGAGGTGCACGGCCATGCCGGCGCGCTGCGCCGCGTCGCCGTTGCCGCCGAGGGTCCACAGGCCGGCCAGCCAGTCGGTGCCGGGGGCCGGCTCCGGCAGCGGGTTCCAGCGCAGCCGGTTGGGGTCGGGGACCGTCTCGGTGAAGGGCGCGGTGCGGACCGCGCCGTTGTCGGTCCGGGTGAACGGCGGGTGCGCCGCCGACGGCCGGATCCGGTAGAGCCAGGAGCGCCGGTTGTGCGCCCGGGGCTCGGTGAACGCGCTGCCGCTGAGCTGCTCCGCGTACAGACCCAGGGGGGCCCGCTGCGGCGAGTTGCCGCGGGTCGGCAGCGCGCCCGGGACGGCCTCCGAGCTGTGCTCGTTGCCGAAACCATGGGAGTACGCCAGCGACTCCGCGGTCTTGCGTGCCTGCTCCGTGTGCGCCGTGCCGGCGTTGCCTGTCATGCCCGCTCCTGCTCTGGAAACCCTCGGGAAACCGCAATCCTGCATTCCTATGTATGACCGTAGGATTCCGCGCGCGCCGCGTCAACGGGGAGGGCTTGGACGAATCCCGTGCACGAGGGGTTCCAAAAGATGAACATTGCTCTACTCTCACGCCCATGTCGCGCTCCCCGTGGATACGCAGGCTCCTCGTCGTGCCCGCGGCCGCCCTGGCCGCCGCACTGTTCCTGGTCTTCGTCGCGCCCGTGGCCCAGGCCCACGAGGAGCGCCCGGTCACCTTCCCCGACGGCTCCGGCAGCGTGCCCGTGCTGCGCACCGGGGAGCCCGATCTTGTGGTCTGCAAGACCGACCGGCCCGCCTTCGAACGCCGGATCGCCGCCTTCCCGGCGCCGCTGAAGGCCCGCAACCTCGCCCTGTACGAGCGCTGCGCGCGCACCGGCTACCGCCACCTCCAGCAGGCCGTCGACGCGGTGGACCGGCCCGGCATGACCATCGCCGTGCTGCCCGGCCTGTACGAGGAGGAGCCCTCGCTGCCGGCGCCCACCGGGGCCTGCGCGGCGCTGAAGGCCCCCGAGTCGGCGCTCGGCTACCAGATCCTCAGCTATGCCCAGCAGAAGCAGTGCCCGCACAACCAGAACCTGGTCGCGATCCTCGGCAAGAAGAACCTGCAGATCGAGGGCACCGGCGCGTCACGCCTCGACGTCGTCATCGACGCCAGGTACGCCAAGCTCAACGCCGTCCGAGCGGACGGCTCGGACGGGATCTACTTCCGCAACTTCACCGCCCAGCGCACCACGTTCAACTCGCTGTACGTGCTCGCCGCCGACGGCTTCGTCATCGACGACGTGCTCACCCGCTGGAACGACGAGTACGGCTTCCTGACCTTCGCCTCCGACCACGGCCTCTACAAGAACTGCGAGTCGTACGGCAACGGCGACTCCGGCATCTACCCCGGCTCCGCCTCCGACATCAACGACGGCCGCGGCTACGAGGTCCCCCGGTACTCCATCGAGATCACCGGCTGCCGCAGCCACCACAACATGGTCGGCTACTCCGGCACGGCCGGGGACTCCGTCTACGTCCACGACAACGAGTTCGACCACAACATGGGCGGGGCGTCGATGGACTCCGCGTTCCCCGGGCACCCCGGACTCCCGCAGAACCACGCCCGGTTCGAGCGCAACCTCATCCACGACAACAACCAGAACTACTACCGGTACGTCGCCGACGGCACCTGCGCCAAGCCGCCGGTCGAGCGCGGCTACGAGCAGGGCGTGGTCTGCCCGCAGATCTCCATGCCGCCCGGCACCGGCATCATCACCGCGGGCGGCAACTGGAACCGGTACGAGAACAACTGGGTGTACGGGCACAGCAACGCGGCCTTCTTCCTCAGTGCCGTGCCCGCGTTCATCCGCGGCGAGTCGGCCTGGGGCAAGCAGACCGACACCTCGCACCACAACCGGTACGCCGCCAACCGGCTCGGCGTCGACAGGTCCGGCGCCTCCCGGCCCAACCGCGTCGACGTGTGGTGGGACGGCCAGGGCGACGGCAACTGCTGGCAGGGCGACGCCGGTCCGTCCACCCCCCTCACGCTGCCCGCGTGCGGCAAGCGGCTCGGCGCGGTGTCCGGCGGCAGCGACCGGTTCCTCGGCGAACCCGCCAAGCTCGCCCACCTGCTGGTCTGTGCCGACTACAACGTGCAGGCCCGGCGCCTCCCGGCCGGCTGCGACTGGTACGGCGCGCGGGGCCTCCAGCGCGTCGAGACCCAGCTCGCCCTCGGCTGCGCCGCCGTCCTCGCGCTGGTCGGCATCGCCCTGTGGCGGCGCCGGCTCCGCGGCGACCGCCCGGCCGCCCTCGCCACCGCCGCCGGCCTCGCGGGCCTGGCGCTGGACGTCGCCGGCTCGACCCGCGACCTCGCCCCCGGTCCGGTACCCGCCCTCGCTCTCCTCCTCACCGGCCTCTGGTGGACCGTCCTCGGCCTCCGCCTGCACGCCGCCCGCCCCTGGTTCGCCCGGACGACGCTGGCCCTGGGCGCCCTGACCCTCCTGGACGCCTTCGACAAGGCGATCCTGATGGTCCCCGGCATCCCCCTGAGCCCCGCCTGGCTCCGCGGCCTCCTGGCAATCGCCTGGGTCCTGTGGGCCCTGGTCGCCGCTGCGACCCCGACCCCGACCCCGACCCCGGCCCCGGAGCAGCCGGCCGGTGACCCGGGGGAGCCGGCAGCCGCCAACCCCGCCGACCCCGCCCCGGCCGCCGAGCCGGCCGGTGCGGCGGCGACGGCCGCGCACGCCGACGAGCCCGACGGTGCGGCGCAGCCGTCCGCGCGTCCGGCGGCGGACGAGGCCGGCTCGTGAGCCGCCCCGTGCGGCGGGCGGCGCGCGGGGCCGTCGGAGCGGCAGCGGCCCGTCCGCTCGCCTGGGGCCGCCCCGGCGGCGGGGACCCCGATGCGCGCCGCGGCGTACCCGGCGGTGCGCGGCGCCGGACCGCGTGGCGGCGCGGAGTCGTCGTCGCCCTCGCCCTCACCGGCCTGCTCGCCGTCGCCGGCTGCGGCGGGCGGGCCACCACCCACCACAAGCCCGGCACCAGCCACCAGGAGGCCGCCGGGAACACCGGCACCCTCCTCGCCGCCCGGGACGGCAACGGCCACCGCCTCCGCGAGGTCCCGGCCGCCGGCGCGCCCGCCGTACGGGCCGAGGTACGGCCCGACAGCGAGGGCGGCTGGAACCTCCGGGTCGACGTGAGCCGCTTCCGGTTCACCCCCGAGAGCGCCGGCGGCGCGGCCGTCCCCGGCCGGGGACACGCCCGCCTCCTCGTCGACGGCAAGGAGACCGCCCGGCTCTACGGCCCCTGGGCGTACGTGCCGCCCGGCGCCCGCGCCCTCACCGTCCGCCTGCACGCCGACGACCACACGGCCTGGGCCGTCGCCGGGCGCCCTGTCGAGACCACCGTGGCCCTGAACCCGGGCACGACGTCTTCCCCGTCCACCCCGGCCCCCGGCCGTACCGTCGCCATCACCGTCTCCGGTTCCTCCGTCCAACCACCCCCGTCCCGCATCGAGTTGAAGAAGGGCGAGCGTCTCACCCTCCGCGTCACCAGCGACCGCGCCGACACCCTCCACGTCCACGGCTACGACCGCGAACTCCCGCTCCGTGCGGGCGAGTCCGCCGTCCTCGCCCTCACCGCCGACCGCACCGGTCTGTTCGAGGTCGAGACCCACGACTCGGGTCTCCTGCTGACCCAGCTGGTGGTGCGGTGACCGCCCTCGCGCACGGCGTCGGCGCACAGCACGACCTGCCGATCTCGCCCTTCTACGCCTACGCCGGCGCGTTCGCCGCGCTGCTCGTCTCCTTCCTGGCCCTGGGCCTGCTCTGGTCCGACTCCCGTTTCCGCGGCGACCGTTCCGGCCGCCCCCTGCCCGCCGCGCTCCAGCGCCTCGCCGACGCCCGCCCCACCCGTACCACCCTGCGGTCGCTCGGCGCGGCCGGGCTGCTCGCCCTCGTCCTCGCCCTGCTCCTCGGCCCGGCCGACCCGGAGGACAACCCCGCCCCGGGCGCGGTGTACGTCCTCCTCTGGGTCGGCCTGGTCCCCGCCTCCCTCCTCCTCGGCCCCGTCGGCCGGCTCTGCAGCCCCCTGCGTGCCCTCTCCTCCCTGCACCGCCTCCTTCCCCCGCGCCGCCGACCGCCCCGCCCGCTGCCCGCCCGCCTCGGGATCCGTCCCGCCGCGATCGGCCTCTTCCTCTTCACCTGGCTCGAACTCGTCGCCCCCGACCGGGCGTCCGTCACCGTCCTCCTCTCCTTCCTCGCCGCCCACACCGCCGTCCACATCCTCGGCGCGGCGCGTTACGGTCCCGACTGGTTCGCCCGCGCCGACCCCTTCGAGGTCTACTCCGCCCTGCTCGCCCGGCTCTCCCCTCTCGGCCGCCGCGCCGACGGCCGCCTCGTCCTCCGCAACCCCCTCCACGGCCTCGACTCGACCCCGCCCGTCCCGGGTCTCGTCGCCACCGTCTGCGTGCTCCTCGGCTCCACCGCCTACGACGGCTTCTCCGACTCCCCGCGCTGGATCGCCGCCGTCCAGACCTCCCCCCTCGGCCGCACCGCCGCCGCGACCCTCGGCCTGCTCACCGCCGTCGCCCTCGTCGCCGCGCTGTACTCCCTCTGCGCCGGCGCCGTGCGCCTGCTCAGCCGGGCCGTCACGCACCCGCTCACCGCATTCGCCCACTCCCTCCTGCCGATCGCACTCGGCTATCTCGTCGCGCACTACTTCTCGCTCTTCGTCACCGAAGGGCCACGCACAGTCATGGTGGCACTCGGCACTGACAACGCCCCCGCGCCCGCCCCGCCCCTGGCTCCCGGCGGCCTCGCCGCCCTCCAAGTGACCGCGATCGTCACCGGCCACGTCCTCGGCGTCGTCGCCGCGCACGACCGCTCCGTGCGGCTCTTCCCGCCCGCCCGGGCGGTGGCCGGCCAGCTCCCGCTGTTCGTGCTGATGATCGTGTACACCCTGGGCGGCATCGGGCTGCTCATCGCCTGACCCCGACCGGAGGGGCATGATGGACCCCGTGTCCCAGCCGAACACCCCCGCCCTCCGGCGCGCCCCCGTCCAGCAGCGCAGCGCCGAACGGCTCGCCCGGATCCTCGACGCCTGCGCCGAACTCCTCGACGAGACCGGGTACGAACAGCTGAGCACGCGCGCGGTCGCCGTCCGCGCCGGCGTCCCGATCGGCTCCGTCTACCGCTTCTTCAGCAACAAGCGCGCCATGGCCGACGCCCTCGCCCACCGGAACCTGGACCGTTACGCCGAGCGGATCACCGCCCGCCTAGCGGCCCGGCCGCACACCAGCGCGTACGACACGATCGACACCGTCCTCGACGAGTACATCGCGATGAAACGCTCCGTCCCCGGCTTCGGGCTGGTCGACTTCGGCGTCCCGGCCCCCGCGCCGGCCGACGTGAAGAACCAGGCCGAGGAGGAGCCCGCGGACCCCAACCGGATCGTCGCCGACCGCCTCTCCGACCTGCTCGCCGAACACCTCGGCCGCACCGCCGACACCACGCTGCGCCGCCAGATCCTCGTGGCCGTCGAGGCCACCGACGCGCTGCTCCACCTCGCCTTCCGCGCCGACCCGTCCGGCGACCAGGCGCTGATCTCCGAGACCCGCCGGCTGCTGCACACCTACCTCGGCCCCGTACTCGACCGGCGCTGACCCCTCTCGGCGCCCGTCCT
Organism: Streptomyces solicamelliae; assembly: GCF_045348655.1. NCBI lineage: Bacteria > Bacillati > Actinomycetota > Actinomycetes > Kitasatosporales > Streptomycetaceae > Streptomyces > Streptomyces solicamelliae. The sequence continues at coordinate 1,309,023 of NZ_CP160404.1, read as the reverse complement.
CCGCGCACCCCCTCCCCAGCATGCCTACTGGTCGGTATGCTCCCGCTGTCCGCCCCCCAGGGAACCCCGGGAGAGACCATGTCCACGTCCGCTCTGCGCGTCTGCCCCCTCTGCGAGGCCACCTGCGGCCTCGTCCTCACCCTGGACGGCACCCATGTCACCGGCGCCCGCGGCGACCGCGACGACGTCTTCAGTCAGGGTTTCATCTGCCCCAAGGGCGCGGCCTTCGGCGCGGTGGACTCCGACCCGGACCGGCTGCGCACCCCGCTGGTCCGCACCGACGGCGCACTCCGCGAGGCCACCTGGGACGAGGCCTTCGACACGATCGCCGCGCGCTTCCGGCCGCTGATCGAGCAGTACGGGCCGCAGGCGACCGGCGTCGTGCTCGGCAACCCGAACGTCCACACCATGGCCGGCGCGCTCTACCCGCCACTGCTCCTCGGCGCCCTGCGCACCCGCAACGTCTTCACCGCCTCCACGCTCGACCAGATGCCCAAGCACGTCTCCAGCGGCCTGATGTTCGGGGACGCCTTCGCGATCCCGGTGCCCGACCTCGACCGCACCGACCAGCTGCTCATGCTCGGCGCCAACCCGCTGGACTCCAACGGCAGTCTGTGCACCGCCCCCGACTTCCCCGGCAAGCTCCGCGCGCTGCGCCGCCGCGGCGGCACGCTCACCGTCGTCGACCCGCGCCGCACCCGTACCGCCCGGCTCGCCGACCGGCACATCGCCCTGCGCCCCGGTACGGACGCGCTGTTCCTCGCCGCCCTCGTGCACACCCTGTACGAGGAGGGGCTCACCGACCTCGGCCGACTCGCCGAGCACGTCGAGGGAGTCGACGAAGTCCGCGAGGCGATACGGGACTTCAGCCCCGAGGCCGTCGCCGGGGCCTGCGAGGTGGACGCCGACACGATCCGTACCGTCGCCCGCGAACTCGCCGCCGCGCCCACCGCCGCCGTGTACGGCCGGATGGGCAGCTCCACCGTCGCCCACGGCACCCTCGGCAACTGGCTGGTCGACGTCCTCAACGTGCTCACCGGCAACCTCGACCGCCCCGGCGGCGCGATGTTCCCGCTCTCCGCCACCGCCCCCGCGCCCCGTCCCGCCAGCCCCGGCAAGGGCTTCGCCCTCGGCCGCTGGACCAGCCGGGTCTCCGGCCACCCGGAGGCCAAGGGCGAACTGCCCATGGCCGCCCTCGCCGAGGAGATCGAGAGCCCGGGCGACGGCCGGATCCGGGCGCTGATCTCCATCGCCGCCAACCCGGTCCTCTCCGCCCCCGACGGCGACCGCCTCGACCGGGCCCTCGGCGCGCTCGACTTCATGGTCGCCGTCGACCCGTACCTCAACGAGACCTCCCGCCACGCCGACGTCGTCCTGCCCCCGCCGCCGCCCTCGCAGAGCGCCCACTTCGACTTCGCCTTCAACAACTTCGCCGTCCGCAACCAGGCCCGCTACTCGCCGCCCGCGATCCCGCTGGAGGAGGGCCGGATGGACGAGTGCGAGATACAGGCCCGCCTGATCCTCGCCGTCTCCGGCATGCACGGCGCCCAGCCCGAGGCCGTCGACGACCTCGCCATCGACACGACGCTCGCGCGGGCCGTGACGCAGGAGCACTCCCCGCTGTACGGCGCCGACCCGAAGGAGCAGGCCAGGCTGCTCACGGGCCGGACCGGCGCCGAACGGCGGCTCGACATGATGCTGCGCCTCGGCCCGTACGACCTGACCCTCGAGGACCTCCGTCAGGCCCCGCACGGCCACGACCTCGGCCCGCTGAAGCCTCGCCTGCCACAGCTGCTGAAGACCCGCAGCGGCCGTGTCGAGCTGCTGCCCGCGCCGATCGCCGCCGACCTGCCCCGGCTGCGCGGGGCGCTCGCCGCCCCGCCCGCCCCGCTCGTCCTGGTCGGACGTCGCCATCTGCGCTCCAACAACAGCTGGCTGCACAACGTGCCCGCCCTCGTCGGCGGCACCAACCGCTGCACGCTCCAGGTCCACCCCGAGGACGCGGTCCGGCTCGGCCTGGACGACGGGAAGCCCGCCCGGATCGCCGGCGACGGCGGCGCGCTGGAGGTCCCGGTCGAGGTGACCGACGCCGTACGGCCGGGTGTCGTGAGCCTGCCGCACGGCTGGGGCCACGACCGGCCCGGTACCCGCCTCGGCGTCGCCCGGACCAGCCCCGGCGTCAACGTCAACCAGCTCCTCGACGGCAGCCGGCTCGACCCTCTGTCCGGCACGGCGGTGCTGAACGGGTTCCCGGTCGAGGTGACCCCCGTGGCGTGACCCCGCCTGTGACCTGGGGTTTTGCTCTTATTGCTCACGGGCCGACGTCTTGCTGACGGGCGAAGGGGGCACCTACGGTCGTCCGGACCGCCGCTCGGCGGTGTTCAAGGGTGAACGTGAGGTGTCCTCCATGCTGACCGTCCTCGGTTTCGGCATGATCGCGACCTTCCTGGTCCTGATCATGATGAAGAGGATGTCGCCGATCGCGGCGCTCGTCCTCATCCCCGCGCTCTTCTGCGTCGTCGTCGGACAGGGTGCACAGCTCGGTGACTACGTCATCGACGGCGTCGGCAAGCTGGCGCCCACCGCGGCCATGTTGATGTTCGCGATCGTCTACTTCGGCGTGATGATCGACGTCGGTCTGTTCGATCCGATCGTCCGCGGCATCCTCCGCTTCTGCAAGGCGGACCCGATGCGCGTGGTCGTCGGTACGGCGGTGCTCGCCGCCATCGTCTCGCTGGACGGCGACGGCTCGACCACGTTCATGATCACCGTCTCGGCGATGTATCCGCTGTACAAGCGGCTCGGGATGAGCCTGGTCGTGATGACCGGCGTCGCCGCGACCGCCAACGGCGTGATGAACACGCTCCCGTGGGGCGGGCCGACCGCCCGCGCCGCCACGGCGCTCAAGCTGGACGCCGCCGACATCTTCGTCCCGATGATCCCGGCGCTCGGCGTCGGCCTGCTGTTCGTCTTCGTCCTCGCGTACCTCCTGGGCCTGCGCGAGCGCAAGCGGATCGGGTACCTGACGCTGGACGAGGCGCTGGAGACGGAGCCGGAGACCGTCCTGGTCGCGGCGGGCGGCGGCGGCACCGGCGAGCGGAAGGCCACCATGGGCGGCGCCGGCCTCCCGGAGGCCCCGAAGGCTCCCGAGGGGCCCGCGGCTCCCAAGGGCCCCGAGGCTTCCGAGTCCTCCGAGGACGGCGGTTTCCGGGGTCTCGACCCGAACCGCCCGACCCTGCGCCCCAGGCTGTACTGGTTCAACGCCGGCCTCACCGTCGCGCTGCTGGCGGCGATGATCCTGGAACTCATGCCGATCCCGGTGCTGTTCCTGCTGGGCGCGGCCCTCGCGCTCACCGTCAACTTCCCGAAGGTCGCGGACCAGAAGGCGCGGATCGCCGCCCACGCCGACAACGTCCTCAACGTGTCCGGCATGGTCTTCGCCGCCGCCGTCTTCACCGGCGTGCTCACCGGCACCGGCATGGTGAAGCACATGGCGGACTGGCTCGTCGGCGCGATCCCCGAAGGCATGGGCCCGCACATGGCCCTGGTCACCGGCGTGCTGAGCCTGCCGCTCACGTACTTCATGTCGAACGACGGCTTCTACTTCGGCGTGCTGCCGGTCCTCGCCGAGGCGGGCGCCGCGCACGGCGTCTCGCCGCTGGAGATCGCCCGGGCCTCGCTCGTCGGCCAGGCGCTGCACATGTCGAGCCCGCTGGTGCCCGCCGTGTACGTGCTCGTCGGCATGGCGAAGGTGGAGTTCGGCGACCACACCCGGTTCACCGTGAAGTGGGCCGCGCTGACCTCGCTGGTGGTGCTCGCCGCCGGCCTGCTGTTCGGCATCATCTGACCCGCCCGGGGAGGGGCGTGCCCGCGCGGCCATCGGCCGAACGGGCGGACTGCGGAGGGTGGCTCGCGTTGCGGCCACCCTCCGTAACAATCTTGTGACGGATAGTCAGATCATGGGTTGATCCATCCGACGTCCCCACGGCTGGAGGAATTCCGCATGCCCGTCCGCCCCCCGAAGCCCCCGCTCCCGTCGCAGCCCCCGAGCCCCACGAAGCCCCTGCGGTCCCCGTCCTCCCTGCGGCCCCTGCTTCCCCTGCCTTCCCTGCGGTCCCGCGGCGCGCTCACCGCCGCCTCCGTCGCCGCCCTCGCCGTGTGCGCGGCCGTCCCGGCCCCCGCCGCCGGCGCCCGCGCGCCCGTCCCGGGCGAGGGTGGCGACGTACGGATCCACGGGGTCGGCACGCCGTACGACGATCCGCGCACCGAGTCCCGGGTCTGCGCGTTCTACCTCACCGCCACGGGCTTCGGCGCCCTCGACGCGGTCTCCTGGACCATCGCCCCGCAGCCGCACGAGGCCGACGGGCACACCGTCGCCGGCCGCATCGGACTCATGGGCGGCAGTGGCCAGTCCAGCCGCCTCGCCCTCCCGGACGGGACGTACCGGCTCGGCTGGGCGGCCCGCGAGGGCGCCGAAGGCGTGGGTACCCACCAGGCGTTCACCGTCTCCTGCCCCCGCGCGCAGGCCGCCGGAGGCGACGCCAAGAACGGCAACGCCGCCCCGCCGCACGCCCGCGTCGCCGCCGCGCCCGCCCCCGCGCCCGTCGAACTCGCCGGCTCGCTGGAGGAGCAGGTTCCGGCCACGGCCGCCGACGAACCGGCCGACGACAGCACCCTCTTCGGCCTCGGCTCGGGCATCGCCGCCCTGCTCGCCGGCATCGCCGGACTCGTCCTCGCCCACCGCACCCGGCGCCGCGACGATGAGCCCGCGTAGCGCCCGGCCCGCGTCCGGCCGGCGCCGCCGGCTCCGGCTCGCCCGCACCGCGGTGCTCGGCACCGTCCTCGTCGCCGCCGTCTGGTGGTCCGTGACGGAGGACCCGGAGGCCCCGGGAGAGGTCACCGCTCCGGCCGCCTCCGCCGTCCGCGCGGACCACAAGCCCGGGGCGGGCGATTCCGGAGCCGGTACGTCCGGAGCCGACGCGTCCGGCGTCCGGGCGCCAGGACGCTCCCGCCCCACGCTCCTCGCGCTCCCCGGGATCACCGTCGAGGCCCCGGTCGTCGCCCTGCCCCGGGCCGCGGCCGGCCCGCCCGCGGCCCCGGCGCTGCACGACCCAGAGGCCGTCGGCTGGTACGCGCACGGCCCCAGCCCCGGCGAGCCGGGCACGGCCGTCGTGGTCGGCCACGGCGGGACCGGAGACGGGCCCGCCGTCCTGCACGGGCTCGCCGCGCTGCAGCGCGGCAACACCGTGCGGGTCACCCGCGCCGACGGGCTCACCGCCGTCTTCACCGTCGACGAGGTGCGCGCCCACGCCCTGCAGCATCTCCCCGCCGGGGAGACCGGCCGGGGCGCACCCCGGATCCGGCTGATCGCCGTCGACGCCGGTTCCGCCGTCGACGTACGGGGTCACCTCACGGAGGTCACCCGCGAGAGATGAGCCGTCTGCAGCGCCCCGCCGCCGGGCGCCGGGCGGCGAGGGCGCGGACCGTCCGCGCGACGATCACGGGCCCCGCCGCCGGACGCCGGTCGGCGAGCGTGCGGATCGTCCGCGCGGCGATCAGGGTCACGAGGACGGCCGCGACCGGGCCGGCCGCCTCGACCCAGGGCCGGCGGATCGGCCGGTACACGGCGACGCCGTCGCCGATCTCGATGTAGCCCAGCGGTTTCGCGGCCGCGCCGCCGCCCCCGCCGCCGCCCTCGCCGGTCTTGTCCGCGCTGTTCTCCCGCCCGGTGCCGCCGCCGAAGCCGTACGCGCACTCGGCGACCGGGATCACGGTGAGGCCGTCGCGGGTCACCGGCTCGCCGAAGACGGTGGTGACCGACGCCGTGCCGCCGAGCCGCTCGGCCAGCCGCTCCAGGATCGCCGCGGCCGTCTCGGACGCCCGGTGCGGGACCTGGGCGGCCACGTCCTCCGGGAGCCCGGGCGGCGTCCCGGCCGCCGCCGTCTCCTCGGGTGTTCCGGAGTTCTTGTCGTGTCCGGTCATCGGGGGCCTCCCGGGTCGGGTCGACTGGCGTGCACAGGGGTCCTTCCAGCATGCCGCCGTCCGGCCGCCCCACCGCAACCCCTCGTGCGGCAGGCGGCGGACGCGCGGGACGTCGCCCACCTGTGAGCGCCCGAGCTGACACAGTGTGTGACGACCAGTCACCACACCGTCACGCAGGGATTCTCCATGGCTCGTTCCCTCCCGTCCGCCCGCTCGCGCACCCGTCTCGCCCTCGCCGTCGGCGGCGGTCTGCTCCTGCTCGGCGGCGCGCCCGCCGCGTACGCCACCCTCGGCACGGAACCGGCCGCTCCGGGGGCGGTCGGCCCCTCGGTCTCCGCCGCCACCGTGCGCGGCAAGGCGTACCAGGAGACCCGGCTGCTGTTCGGCACCGAGCGCCCCGACGGCGGCCCGGCCGTCACCGACGCCCAGTTCATGGCCTTCGTCGACCGGGAGGTCACCCCGCGCTTCCCGGACGGCCTGACCGTCCAGGACGGCCGTGGACAGTGGCGGGACCGGAACGGCACCATCGAGCGGGAACGCAGTTACGAGCTGATCCTGCTGTACCCCCGGACGGAGGCCGGGGTGCGCGATCCCCTGATCGAGCGAATCCGGGACGCGTACGAGACGGCCTACGCGCAGGAGTCGGTGGGGCGGCTCGACGGACCGGTCCGGGCCGACTTCTGAGACCTGGGGCACGTCCGGAGGCTCTGGCGCCCGAAAACTATCAGCGCTAGTTTGGGTTGCCGGGCGAGCCCGCCGGAGCGCGGCCCACGACGAAGGAGAGCAGCGGATGAAGGCCCACGACGCCCTGTACATCGACGGAGCCTGGCGTCCCGCCGCCTCGGCCGAGACCCTCGCCGTGCTGAACCCGGTCGACGAGCAGGTTGTCGGACACGTCCCGGCCGGCGGCGCCGAGGACGTCGACGCCGCGGTACGCGCCGCCCGCGCCGCGCTCCCGGGCTGGGCCGCCACCCCGCCCGCCGAGCGCGCCGCGTACCTCGGCGCGATCCGCGACGGGCTGCGGGAACGGGCCGCGGAGATCGCCGCCACCGTCACCGCCGAGCTCGGCGCCCCGGCGAAGATCGCCGACCTGGTGCACACCCGGCTGCCGATCGCGGTCGCCGACTCGTACGCCGAACTGGCCGCGACGCACTCCTTCGAAGAGAAGGTCGGCAACTCGGTGGTGTACTCCGAGCCGGTCGGCGTGGTCGGCGCGATCACGCCCTGGAACTACCCCCTGCACCAGATCGTCGCCAAGGTCGCCCCGGCCCTCGCCGCCGGCTGCACCGTCGTGGTCAAGCCGGCCGAGGACACCCCGCTGACGGCCCAGCTGTTCGCCGAGATCGTCGACGCCGCCGGGCTCCCCGCCGGTGTCTTCAACCTGGTCACCGGCCTCGGCCCGGTCGCCGGCCAGGCGCTCGCCGAGCACGCCGGCGTCGACCTGGTCTCGTTCACCGGCTCGACCGCCGTCGGGCGGCGGATCGGCGCGGTGGCCGGCGGCGCGGTCAAGCGGGTCGCCCTCGAACTCGGCGGGAAGTCCGCCAACGTGATCCTGCCCAGCGCGGACCTGGCCAAGGCGGTCTCCGTCGGCATCGCCAACGTCATGGCCAACTCCGGCCAGACGTGCAGCGCCTGGACCCGGATGCTGGTCCCGGCCGCGCGGTACGAGGAGGCCGTGGCCCTGGCCGCGGAGGCGGCCGCCAAGTACGTGCCCGGCGAGCGCCTCGGCCCCCTCGTCAGCGCCCGGCAGCAGGAGCGGGTGCGCGGTTACATCGAGAAGGGCGTCGAGGAGGGCGCCCGGCTCGTCGCCGGCGGCGCCGAGGCCCCGCTGGAGACCGGGTACTACGTGTCCCCGACCGTCTTCGCCGACGTCACCCCCGGGATGACCATCGCCCAGGAGGAGATCTTCGGCCCGGTCGTCTCGATCCTGCGGTACGAGGACGAGGCCGACGCCCTCGCGATCGCCAACGGCACCCCGTACGGGCTCGGCGGCGCGGTCTGGGGCGAGCCGGAGGAGGCCGTCGCCTTCGCCCGCCGCCTGGACACCGGCCAGGTCGACATCAACGGCGGCCGCTTCAACCCGCTCGCGCCCTTCGGCGGCTACAAGCAGTCCGGCGTGGGCCGGGAGCTCGGCGCGCACGGGCTCGCCGAGTACCTGCAGACCAAGTCGCTGCAGTTCTGAGCAGGCTGAGTCCCTCCGGTTCCGAACAGGCCGGAGTCGCTCCGGTTCAGCGCAGAGCGAGTCGCTCCGGTTCTGGCCGGTTCTCGCCAGGTCTGCCCGACCTGGCTGTCCGTCGCCTATCTTGAGGAGTACGCCCGTGGTCCGCGCCGCCGTTCTGCCCGCCGTCGGTTCCCCGCTGGAGATCACCGGCGTGGTACTGCCCGAGCCCGGCCCCGGGCAGGTGCGGGTGCGCCTGGCCGCCGCCGGGGTCTGCCACTCCGACCTGTCCCTGTCCAACGGCACGATGCGGGTGCCGGTCCCCGCGGTCCTCGGCCACGAGGGCGCCGGCACGGTCGTGTCGGTCGGCGAGGGCGTCACCCACGTCGCACCCGGCGACGGTGTGGTGCTCAACTGGGCGCCGTCCTGCGGTGCCTGCCACTACTGCGTGATCGGCGAGGTCTGGCTCTGCGCCGACGCCCTGACCGGCGCGGGCCGGGTGCACGCCGTCGCCGAGGACGGCAGGGAGCTGCACCCCGGCCTCAACGTGGCCGCCTTCGCCGAGGAGACCGTGGTCCCCGCCACCTGCGTGCTCCCGGCCCCGGACGGCGTGTCCCTGGAGGACGCCGCGCTGCTGGGCTGCGCGGTGCTCACCGGCTGGGGCGCGGTGCACCACTCCGCCCGGGTCGGGGAGGGCGAGTCGGTGGTGGTGTTCGGCGTGGGCGGCGTCGGGCTCGCCACCCTGCAGGCGGCCCGGATCGCCGGGGCCGGCCCGATCGTCGCGGTCGACGTCTCGCCGGAGAAGGAGGCCCTGGCGCGGGCGGCCGGGGCGACCGACTTCGTCCTCGCCTCCGGGACGACCGCCAAGGACGTCCGGCGGCTGACCGGCGGGCGGGGCGCGGACGTGGCCGTCGAGTGCGTCGGCCGCGCCGCCACGATCCGTACCGCCTGGGACTCCACGCGGCGCGGCGGCCGCACCACGGTCGTCGGCATCGGCGGCAAGGACCAGGAAGTCACCTTCCACGCCCTGGAACTGTTCCACTGGGGCCGCACCCTCTCCGGCTGCGTCTACGGCAACTCCGACCCGGCCCGCGACCTCCCGGTCCTGGCCGAGCACATCCGGGCCGGCCGGCTCGACCCGGGTGCCCTGGTCACCGAGCGGATCACCCTGGACGGCATCCCGGGCGCCTTCGACAACATGCTCGCCGGCAAGGGCGGCCGCGCTCTGGTCGTCTTCCCGCGCCAGGAGGCCTGAGCGGGGATCAGTTTGTCGCGGCGGCCCGCAGCAGGAGGTCCTCGTACACCGTCGGGTCGTCGCTCTTGATCACCGGCCAGCCGACCCCGTACGCGCCCTCCCAGCCCACGTCCACGCCCGGGTTGGCGTGGTCCGTGCCGTCCGGCAGGAACAGGTGTGGGCTGCAGGTGATCGCGTCGGTGGCCGACAGGGCGGCGTGGGACGACAGTTCCGCGCGCGCCCGGCCGTCGTCCAGCGCCGCGGCGAGGGCCGTGACGTCGACCGCACCCGTCGCGGCGGCCACGTCGAGGATCACCTTCCGGTTGCTGACGCACCGGGACTCGGCCCAGAACGCTCGGCGCAGGCCGAGGTCGAGCTGCTCCGAGGCGTGCAGGCCCTGCTCCTTGGCGGCCAGCACCGCCTCCAGGGCGGGCAGGGTCGTGGAGGGGTACAGCCAGTCCTTCGCCTGCCACAACTGCCAGCCCGCACCGGGCTCCAGGCTCGCCATCCGGGCCACCTCGCTGTCCGTGCCCGGGCGCGGGCTCGGGGCGTCGTTCAGCAGCTCCAGCGGGAAGGCGCGCAGATCGAAGCGGACCCGGTTTTCGAGGCCGAGCCGGGCGCGGGCGGTGTGCAGCCGGTGCACGGCGATGTGTGCGAACGAGCACCAGATGTCGGCGTAGACGGTGACGACCCCGGCGGGCGGGACTGCAGGGGCGACAGAGGTGACAGAGGTGACATCAGCGACAGGGGCGGTCGAGGCGTCGGTACCACAGGACATGTGTCTGGATCTCCCTAGGAGATGAGGTAGGTAAGTGGACGTAGTGTCCACTTAGGCTCCCATGGTCGAGTCAAGCGGACAAGGTGTCCACTTAATTTCGGTGAGGAAGTAGGGTCGGCCCATGAGCGAGAGCGAGGGAGCGCCCCGGAAGAGGGGTGAAGCCGGGTCCCGGGCGGATGCCGCGCCGCGCCGGCGCGCGGACGCGGTGCGCAACCGTGAGCAGATCCTGGCCGCCGCCGAGCGGCTCTTCGCGGAGCGCGACCCCGGCGCGGTCACCATGGACGCCGTCGCGAAGGCCGCCGGTGTCGGACGGGCCACGCTGTATCGCAGCTTCCCCGACCCGTCGTCGATCGCGGTGGCCCTCCTCGACGAGCACGACCGCCGGCTCCAGCAGCAACTGGTGTACGGCCCGCCGCCGTTGGGCCCGGGTGCGCCGCCCGCCGAGCGGCTCGCCGCCTTCTATCTCGCGATGCTCGACCTGCTGCGCCACCACCTGCCGCTCGCGCTCGGCGCGGAGACCGGGCAGGCCCGGTTCGAGACCGGCGCGTACGGCTTCTGGCGGGTGCACGTCCGCTCGCTGCTGGTCGACGCCGGAGCGCCCGACCCGGACGCGGTGATCGACCTCGTCCTGGCCCCGCTGGCCCCCGAGCTCTACCGCTTCCAGCGCTTCGACCGCGGCCTCGCGCACGACCGGATCGCGGACTCCCTCACCCGGCTCGCCCGGAGCCTGCTGGCCGGCTGAGGCCCCGTCACCCGAGCGGGCGGGCCGCGTACTGCAGCGCCAGCCCGTCGAGCAGAGCCTTCAGGCCCGTCTCGAACGCCCGGTCGTCGACCTTCTCCTGACGCTCCGCCAGCAGGTGGGCCTGGCCCAGGTGGGTGTAGTCGGCCGGGTCGTACGCGGACGCGTCGTCGACGAAGCCGCCGGCGAAGGAGCCGAGCGCCGAGCCGGTGATGAAGTACCGCATCAGCGCGCCGATGGAGGTGGCCTGCGCGGGCGGCCAGCCGGACCGGACCATCGCGCCGAAGACCGCGTCCGCGACGCGCAGGCCGGCCGGGCGGCGGCCCGGACCCTGGGCCAGCAGCGGAACCATGTGCGGGTGGTCGGCGAGCGCGGACCGGTAGGACAGGGCCCAGTCGTGCAGCGCGGTGCGCCAGTCCCGGACGTCCGTCTCGTCGAACATCGACACATCGATCTGTGCACTGACCGCGTCGGCGACCGCGTCCAGGATCTCGTCCTTCGTGCGGAAGTGGTTGTACAGGGAGGGTCCGCTGACGCCCAGCTCCGCCGCGAGCCGCCGGGTGGACAGGGCCGCGAGGCCCTCGGCGTCCACGAGCGCCGCCGCCGTCTCGACGATCCGGTCTCTGCTGAGGAGGGGCTTGCGCGGTCGGGCCATGGCGCACATAGTAGGCGGGGCCAGTAAAACTAGCAGTGGTAATTAAAGGGGCGGGAGACCGATCCCCGGGACCCGGTGGGGTGGCGTGTGAACCTGGAACTCAGCGAGGAGCAGGAAGCGGTGCGGCGGCTCGCCGCGGACTTCGTCGCGCGCGAGGTCGCCCCGTACGCGACTGCCTGGGACCGGGCCGAGGAGGTCGACCGGGGGATCGTGAAGAAGCTCGGCGATGTCGGCTTCCTCGGGCTGACGGTCCCGGAGGAGTACGGCGGCTCCGGCGGTGACCACCTCGCGTACTGCCTGGTCACCGAGGAGCTCGGGCGCGGCGACTCGTCCGTGCGCGGCATCGTCTCCGTCTCGCTGGGCCTGGTCGCCAAGACCGTCGCGGCCTGGGGGAGCGAGGAGCAGAAGCGGGAGTGGCTGCCGCGGCTCTGCTCCGGCGAGGCGGTCGGCTGCTTCGGTCTGACCGAGCCCGGCACCGGCTCGGACGCCGGCAACCTCGCCACCCGGGCGGTCCGCGACGGCGACGCGTACGTGATCGACGGCGCGAAGATGTTCATCACCAACGGCACCTGGGCCGAGGGCGTGCTGCTGTTCGCCCGCACGAACGACACCCCCGGCCCCAAGGGCGTCTCCGCCTTCCTCGTCCCGGCCGACGCCCCCGGCCTCACCCGCCGCCCCGTCCACGGCAAGCTGGGCCTGCGCGGCCAGGCCACCGCCGAGCTGGTCCTGGAGGGCGTCCGCGTGCCCGCCTCCGCGATGCTCGGGCCCGAGGGCAAGGGCTTCTCCGTCGCCATGTCCGGCCTGGCCAAGGGCCGGATGTCGGTGGCCGCCGGCTGCGTGGGCATCGCGCAGGCGGCGCTCGACGCGGCGGTGCGGTACGCGGGGGAGCGTGAGCAGTTCGGCAAGTCCATCGCCTCGTACCAGCTGGTCCAGGAGCTGATCAGCGACATCGCGGTCGACGTGGACGCGGCCCGGCTGCTGACCTGGCGGGTCGCCGACCTGATCGACCGCGGCCAGGACTTCGCCACCGCCGCCTCCAAGGCCAAGCTGTACGCCTCCGAGGCCGCCGTCCGCTGCGCCAACAACGCGCTGCAGGTCTTCGGCGGCTACGGCTACATCGACGAGTACCCGGTCGGCAAGCTGCTGCGGGACGCGCGGGTGATGACGCTGTACGAGGGCACCAGCCAGATCCAGAAGCTGATCATCGGGCGGGCGCTCACGGGCGTGTCCGCGTTCTAGCCGGTCGTCCACCCGCCCCGGTCAGACGGTCAGGCCGAGTGCGGCCAGGCGGTCGGGATCGGTGAGGATGTCGAGCGCGGTGACACGGCCGTCCCGGATCGTGAACGACATGACGGACAGCGGCCGGCCGTCCGTGACGGAGACGACGCCGGGGCTGCCGTTGACCAGGACGAGGTGGGCCCCCGCCGCGAAGCGGGCGAAGGTGATCGCCTGGGACGCCACGTCGGCGGCGCCGCGGCGCAGGACGCTCGGTACGAGCGTGCCACCGTCGGAGCGTGCGACGACGTCGGGGTCGAGGAGGGCCAGCAGCGCCTCGAAGTCGCCGCCGCGGGAGGCGGTCAGGAAGGCGTCCACGACATCGCGCTTGCGGGCGTTGTCCGTGTCGGCCGCGAGCGCGGCGCCCTGGACCCGGCGGCGGGCGCGGCTGGCGAGTTGCCGGGTGGAGGCCGCGGTCCGGCCGAGGGCGGGTGCGATGTCGTCGAAGGGCACGTCGAACATGTCGTGCAGGACGAAGGCGAGCCGCTCGGCCGGGGAGAGGGTCTCCAGGACGATCATGAGGGCGATGCCCACCGAGTCGGCGATCAGGATCTCCTGCTCGGGATCGACGCGGCCGAGCCGGGTGACCACCGGGTCCGGCAGTCGTACCGTCCCGTCCTGCTCGGGCAGCGGCTCCTCGCGCCGGGAGGTGCGTGAGCGCAGCATGTCCAGGCAGACCCGGCCGGTGACCGTGGTGAGCCAGGCGCCCAGGTTTCGTACGTCGCCGACGTCGGTGCGGCCGAGCTTGAGCCACGTCTCCTGGACGGCGTCCTCCGCCTCGGCGAGCGACCCGAGCATCCGGTAGGCCACCGCCCGGAGTCCGGGCCGCTCCGCCTCGAAACGGTCGGCCAGAGAAGAGTCCTCGTCCACCTGTCACACCCCCGTGCTCGGATCCGTCGGTCCCGGGACAGACGCTAACGGATCACCGGGAGAGCGCCGGTGGAACGCCGGGACCGTGACGGTGCTCACCCAGGGGGACGGCGCTCACCCGGCGGCCCGTTTCTGAGTACCCGCCTGAGTACGCGCGCGGATGTGGCGCGGGGCACATCCGCCGGATCCTGTCCGGCATGAGCGACGCACCCATCAAGCAGCAGAACACCGCCGCCTACTACATGCAGGCCGTGATCTCCTTCGGGATCGCCCTCGGCGCCGTGGGTCTCGGCATCCTCAACCTGGACGCGGACGTCTGGGTGCGGGCCTTCCTCGGTATCGCGGTCCTGTACCTCACCACCTCGGCCTTCACCCTCGCCAAGGTCGTCCGCGACCGCCAGGAGGCCGGGCAGATCGTCAGCCGGGTCGACCAGGCGCGCCTGGAGAAGCTGCTCGCCGATCATGACCCTTTCACGAAGCTCTAAGCGCTTGCTCAGCTTCGATGTAGAGTGTTCGTCCTGACCGGCGGGAGAAAGGGCGAACGATGACCGCGGCGGAGGAGACGGTCCTCGACGAGGACAAGCCCTGGGGTGAGGTCACCCCCGAGGCGGCACGCAAGCTGCTGGTGGCGGCTGTCGAGGCGTTCGCCGAGCGCGGCTACCACGCCACGACCACGCGCGACATCGCCGGCCGGGCCGGCATGAGCCCGGCGGCGCTCTACATCCACTACAAGACCAAGGAAGAGCTGCTCCACCGGATCAGCCGGATCGGTCACGACCGGGCCCTGGAGATCCTGGAGCAGGCGGCCGCCGGACCCGGCACCGCCGCCGAGCGGCTCGCCGACGCCGTGCGCTCCTTCGTCCGCTGGCACGCCGAGCGGCACACCACCGCGCGCGTGGTCCAGTACGAGCTGGACGCGCTCGGCCCCGAGCACCGCACCGAGATCGTGGACCTGCGGCGCAAGAGCGACGGGGCGATCCGGCGGATCATCGAGGAGGGCGTCGCGGCGGGCGAGTTCGACGTGCCCGACGTGGCCGGCACCACGGTCGCCGTGCTCTCCCTGTGCATCGACGTCTCCCGCTGGTTCAACGCGCAGGGCCGCCGGACGCCCGACGAGGTCGGCGCGCTCTACGCCGACCTCGTCCTGCGGATGGTGGGCGCGCGGCAGTAGGCGCCCCCGGGCTCAGAAGTAGTACCGCGACACGCACTCGGCGACGCAGACCGGCTTGTCGCCGCCCTCGCGCTCGACCGTCACCTGCGCGGTGACCTGCACGCCGCCGCCTGCCTCCGTCACCTCGGCGAGCACGGCGGAGGCGCGCAGCCGTGAGCCGACCGGCACGGGGGCGGGGAACCGGACCTTGTTCGAGCCGTAGTTGACGCCCATCCGCATGCCCTCGACGCTCATGATCTGCGGCAGGAACGCGGGCAGCAGCGACAGCGTGAGGTAGCCGTGGGCGATCGTCGTCCCGAACGGGCCGGACGCGGCGCGCTCCGGGTCCACGTGGATCCACTGGTGGTCCCCGGTGGCCTCGGCGAAGAGGTCGATCCGCTTCTGGTCGATCTCCAGCCACTCGCTGTACCCGAGCTGCTCGCCCACGGCGGCGGTCAGTTCCTCGGCGGAGGTGAAGATCCTCGGCTCGGTCATGTCCTGCTCCCTCTGACATTGCGCGCACTGTTCACGGAAACAATTAAGCGACTGCTTAGCATGTTCGGTGTGCGGTCTTCTGTCAATGGGCGGGCCAGTAGGGTTCGGGGAGTGCCGCAGATTCCAGAGAAGATCCACGAGCTCTCCGTCGGTCAGCTGTCCGCGCGCAGCGGGGCGGCGGTGTCCGCCCTTCACTTCTACGAGTCCAAGGGACTGATCTCCAGCCGCCGGACCACCGGCAACCAGCGCCGCTACTCACGTGACGCGCTGCGCCGGGTCGCCTTCGTCCGCGCCGCGCAGCGCGTCGGCATCCCGCTCGCCACCATCCGAGAGGCGCTCGCCGAACTGCCCGAGGAACGCACCCCCACCCGCGAGGACTGGGCCCGGCTCTCCGAGGCATGGCGCTCCGAACTGGACGAGCGGATCAAGCAGCTCGGGCGGCTCCGCGACCACCTCACCGACTGCATCGGCTGCGGCTGCCTCTCCCTGGAGAACTGTGTGCTCTCCAACCCGGACGACGTCGTCGGTGAGGGCATGACCGGCTCCCGGCTCATGGGGGAGCGCCGCACCCCCGCGAACAGCGGCTGAGGCAGGGCCGCGGCTGAAGCAGGGAAGGGACCGAAGCGGGGCAGAGGCCGCCGCAGGACCGGGCCTGAAGCAGGACAGGGGACCCGCCCCCCGCGCGGGTCCCCTGCCGGTCCTCGGGCCGGTCTACTCGTACTCGGTGCCGCCCTTGCGGGTCAGATACGCCGGGCTGACGGACTTGGCGATCGCCCGGCCGCCGACCACCGGGCTGTACCGGCCGGTCGCGGAGCGGATGACCACGCCCTCGCGCAGATGCAGGTCCTCCCCGGAGACCGTCTCCCGGCCGCTGGTCAGCTCCAGCACCTTCGCGAGGTCGTACGGACCGCTGTACAGCCGCGGTACGAGGGGCAGTTGCCCGTCGTCCAGCACCTCGGCGGGGTCCAGCCAGACGATCTTCCCGTCCAGGTCGGCGGACACGTCGAAGACCGCGAGGCCGACGCGGCCCTCGGCGCGGGCGTCCGCGCCGTACGCGAGGTCCTGCACGCCCGCGCCGTACACCTCGCCGAAGATCCCCACCCGGCGCGCGCCGAGCCGCTCAGCGAGCGCGGCGGCGACCGCCGGGACGCCGTGGTCGTGGACGGCGCGCCAGTACAGGTTGCGCGGGTCCTCCTGCAGCGCCAGGCCCTTCGCGCCGAAGCCCTTGGAGGACACCTGCACGCGGCCGTCCTCCGCGAAGTACGTCACCAGACAGGCCGTGCCGTGCAGCTTCTCGGTCACCGTCACCGGCTCCCCGGGCTCGAACACGTCCGGGTAGCGCTGGATGTTCTCGATGTCGGTCCACGGCAGCAGATCGGGCGCGGACTCCACCTCGCCGCTCATCGTCGGCGGGATCGGCGGCGCCCACTTGGTGATGCCGAGACGCTCCGCGAAGTCCCCGCCGTCGGTCACCGCCCGCGCCAGCTCGTCCTCGGCGAGCGCCCGTGGCCGGCAGACGATGCCCTGGGACAGCTCGCCGCGCAGTCGTACCGCCTTCACCCGGTCCTTCGCCTTCCCGGCGAGCCGCCCGGTCAGCCCCAGCTCCTCGATCAGGTCGGCCGGGAGCACGGCCTGTTCGGGGATGTACAGGGCGATGTCCCCCGACTTGTAGGCCCCCTTGGCCACGACCGCGCGATAGAGGCCGACCTGGGCCAGTTCCAGTGCGTCGGCGTCGGGATGCGGATGGACGGTCAGGACCTCGGCGGTCACGCGCAGGGTGGACATCTCAGGGCTCCGGGTGCTCGGGTTCGTGTGTCATCGACGGACACTCTGCCGAGCCCGAAACCCTTTGGGCCAAGGGTTTTTCGTCTGTTAGCGTCGCGCGGCGCCGACCGGGACCGGCCGGGTCCGGCCCGCCCGCGGCATCAGGACCGCCGACGGCAACGTCACCCCGCACGTCCCGCACACCGGTTCGGGACGGTGCTCGATCCGCGTCCCCGCGCAGACCGGGCAGTGCGCGCCCGGAGCGGCGCGCAGCGCGGCTATCAGCCGGCGCAGCACCTCCGCCAGCGGCTCCGACGGATGCACCGCCGGATCGTCGCACCGCGCCACGCCGTTGCCGCCCCAGGTGCGGCGGTGCCAGTCGTCGACCGAGGCGGGCCGGCGCAGCCCGTCGTGCTTCTCGCGGCGCCGCCGTTCGGCGAACTCCCGCTCGTACGCGAGCCACACCGCCCGCGCCTCCTCCAGCTCGTCGAGCGCGGCCACCAGCCGCGCCGGATCGAGGTCCCGGTCCTCGGGCCCGAACCCGTGCCTGCGGCACAGATGGGCCCAGGTCGCCCGGTGCCCGTACGGCGCGAACCGCTCCAGGCACTTGCGCAGCGAGTACCTCCGCAGCGCGGGATCGCAGCCAGGGTCACGTACCTGTCTGGCGAGACTCCGGAAACCGGCCATCGCTCCGCCACCTCCGTCGCTGGTGCTTCGGCGTCATGAGAGGGACGAACGACGCGCCGTTCGTGTTCCATCGAAATTCCGATGGGGGCCATCAATGGCGCGGAAGAGACGGGTGGGAACGCGCCGGACGGGCCGCCTCCGAGGCGGTGGGCCCGCGGCTCAGCGGCCGAAACGGCCCGCCGCGGCGACCACGCGCGCCAGCTCCGGATGACAGATGTCACTGTGCGCGCCGGACGGCGGACCGCCCCGCCGGACCACCGAGGCGGCGTCCACGTTCACGCAGCCGGAGGCGGGGATCCCGGCGCGCAGCGCCTCGTCCAGGGTCAGCGAGCGGGTCCCGGGCACGGCCTGGACGCCGTCGTGCCCGACCGCCCACCACCGCCGGTCGAGGCCGGCCACCCGCGAGTCGTCGCGGGCCAGCCGGGACGCCAGCGGGTAGATCACGCCCAGGGCCGTGTCGTGCCGCGAGTGGCAGGCCACCACCGGCCCGTCGACCCGCCGCTGCATGTCCCGCAGCGCGCCCGAGGCGTCCCGGTCGTGCGGCAGGCTCGACGCGAACGCGTAGTGCGAGAACGCCCCCTGGAGCAGCGTCACCGACTTCACGTTCCGGGTCCCGGACGGCAGCCC
The DNA here is from genome assembly GCF_045348655.1 of Streptomyces solicamelliae. Lineage (NCBI taxonomy): Bacteria > Bacillati > Actinomycetota > Actinomycetes > Kitasatosporales > Streptomycetaceae > Streptomyces > Streptomyces solicamelliae. The sequence goes on along the minus strand of NZ_CP160404.1, from coordinate 1,290,609 downwards.
GCGCAGCGCGAACGCCACCAGCCGGGCGCCCATGCTGTGGCCCACCAGATGGATCCTCAACGCCGGGGCAGAGCGGGCCAGTTCACCGAGGAGCGGGCCGAGGCCCCGCTCGCCGACCGTCCCCGCGCGGCGCTTCATCGTGTAGTACGTGGCCTGGCGCAGCGCCTCCTCCGCGCCCCTCCACAGTCGGCCGAGCCCGCCGAACAGCTCGCGTGTGTCCGGTCCGGCCTGCTCGGCGACCTGCTCCCCGTCCCCGTCCCCGTCCCCGTCCCCGTCCCCGTCCAGCGAGTCCAGCGCCGCCGCGAACAGCGCGCAGGTCTCCACCGGGTCCCCGGTCAGGAACGCCGGGACGCCCTCGTCGGGCGCTCCCCCGTCCGGCCCGCCGGCCGCCGTCGTCCGGTCCACGTCCGTCAGCTCCCGCAGCAGCGCGCCGAACTCCGCGAACGCCGTCTCGCTCTCCGGCCGTTCCGCCAGCAGCTCCGCGATCCGGCCCACGGCCCGCTCCTTGCCCGGCAGGTGCGCCGCCAGGCCCTCGAAGTCGGGGATCGGCTCGTCGGTGAACCACATGGACGGCCAGAACACGCCCCCGTAGCCGATCCTCGCCCCCTCCCGCACCAGCCCGGGGAAGGGGGCGAGGAAGGCCGAATACAACCGGGCGGCCACGGAGCGGGAACTGTTCCACCCGTGCGCGAACAGCACCAGATCCGTCCCGCCCATGCGCAGCAGCGCATCGCGCTGCCCCGCGGCCCCGTCGCCCTCCTTGTCGAAGACGACCTCCCGGTACGGCTGCACACTCATCCCGGCCATGGCCCGTCCCTCCGCGTCGAGGATCGCTGCCCGGGCAGCATCCTGCGGAACGGGAGGGACGGCCATACCCGGCGCAGCCGTTCACCTGTACAGCAGATGCTCCTCGCGCACCGCGCGGAACGCGGCCAGGTCCGCCTGCCAGGCCGCGACCACCTCGTCCGGCCCCGCGCCCGCGTCGATCATCGTCCGGACCCGGGTCGAGCCGGTCAGCTTGTCGATCCAGTTGTCCGCCCGCCAGGCGAACCCGCTCCACGACCGCTTCGCCGTCACCAGCAGCGCCACACCGGTGCGCACCGGGTCGAACGCGGCCCGGTCGTGCACCATCAGCTGCACCCCGCCGACCGTCTTCCCCTGGAACTTGGAGAACGTCGGCGCGAAGTACGCCTCCCGGAACCGCACCCCGGGCAGTTCCAGCGCGTTGGCCGCCTCCGCCCACCGCCGGTCCACGCCCTCCGCGCCGAGCAGTTCGAACGGCCGCGTGGTGCCCCGGCCCTCGGACAGATTCGTTCCTTCGAACAGACAGGTGCCCGCGTACACCAGCGCCGTCTCCGGCGTCGGCATGTTCGGGCTCGGCGGCACCCACGGCAGTCCGGTCGCGTCGAAGAACTCCGAGCGCCGCCAGCCCGTCATCCGGACCGTCTCCAGCCGCACCGGCCGCGCCAGGAACTCGGCGTTGAACAGCAGTGCCAGCTCCGCGACCGTCATGCCGTGCGCCTGCGCGATCGGCTCGCGGCCCACGAACGTCGCGAACGCCCGGTCCAGGACCGGCCCGAGGGCCGCCCGGCCGGTCACCGGGTTCGGCCGGTCGAGCACCACGAACCGCTTGCCCGCCAGTTCGGTCGCGACCATGCAGTCGTACATGGTCCAGATGTAGGTGTAGAAGCGCGCGCCCGCGTCCTGGATGTCGAAGACGACCGTGTCCACACCCGAGGCGGTGAACACGTCGGCGAGAGGTCGACCGCTCTTCAGGTACGTGTCGTACACCGGCAGCCCGGTCGCCGGGTCGTCGTACCGCCCCTCCGAGCCGCCCGCCTGCGCCGTGCCCCGGAAGCCGTGCTCCGGCCCGAACACCGCGGTCAGGTCCACCCGGTCGTCGGCGTGCATCACGTCCACGATGTGCCGCGCGTCGGCGGTGATCCCGGTCGGGTTGGTGACCACCCCGATCTTCTGTCCCGACAGCGCCGCGTAACCGTCGGCCGCCAGCCGCTCGAAGCCGGTGCGCACCCGGCCGTGCCGCCCCTCCTGCGCCCGGGCCGGCCCGCCGGCGAGCGCGACCGCGCCCAGCGCGCCGCCACCGGCCAGCAGACCCCGTCTGGACAGGCTCATACGGAAACCTCCTTGATCGCCTTTCCTGACATGGCCACGCACGCTAGCGCGGACCGGGGCCGGGCGGAACGAGGCGTGCACGGGCCGCCCGCAAGGTCCCCCGAGCGCCCGCCCGGTCCAAGCACGGCCCTTCCACCAGGACATACCGACCGGTTAGTCTGCTGGCATTCACAGAGCGGAGAGGTGGGTCTCGATGAGTGCGGTGCAGGGACAGACCGTGGTGGTCACGGGCGCGGGCGGCGGCATCGGCGCCGCGCTGGCCCGCCGGTTCGCCGCCGAGGGCGCCCGGGTCGTCGTCAACGACCTCGACCCCGGCAGGACCAAGGACGTCGCCGAGGAGATCGGCGCCCTGGCCGTCGCCGGCGACGCCTCCGCGATCGTCGAGGAGGCCCGCGAGGCCCTCGGCGGCCACATCGACGTCTGGTGCGCCAACGCCGGGCTCGCCTCCCCGGGCGACGCCTTCGCCGACGAGGCCGTCTGGGCCGCCGCCTGGGACGTCAACGTGATGGCGCACGTCCGCGCGGCCCGCGCCCTGCTGCCCGCCTGGCTGGAGCGCGGCAGCGGCCGCTTCGTCTCGACCGTCTCCGCCGCCGGCCTGCTCACGATGATCGGCGCGGCCCCGTACAGCGTCTCCAAGCACGGCGCCTACGCCTTCGCCGAATGGCTCTCGCTCACCTACCGGCACCGCGGCCTCAAGGTCCACGCGATCTGCCCGCAGGGCGTCCGCACCGACATGCTCACCGCCTCCGGCTCGGCCGGCGAACTCGTCCTCGCCCCCACCGCCATCGAGCCCGAGGACGTCGCCGACGCGCTCTTCGAGGGCATCGAGGCCGACCGCTTCCTGATCCTCCCGCACCCCGAGGTCGCCGACTACTACCGTGCGCGGGCCGGCGACCCCGAGCGCTGGCTCGGCGGCATGAACCACATCCAGCGCACCTGGGAATCCTGACGGAGCCCCCGGGGACCGGAAGTGGGAAGATCCTCGGAAGGGAACGGCGTTCCCGCACGTAACGACGACCACACGGTGTGAACGAGAGAAAGGCGGCGGCGCATGGCCAGGACGACGGACGGGAGCGGTACCCCCGTCCCGCAGAGGCTGCTGGCCGCCGCCACCCGGCTGTTCGCCGAGCAGGGCTACGACCGGACGTCCGTCCAGGAGATCGTCGAGGCGGCCGGCGTCACCAAGGGCGCGCTGTACCACTACTTCGGCTCCAAGGAGGACCTCCTGCAGGAGGTCTACGCGCGTGTGCTGCGCCTCCAGCAGGAGCGCCTGGACGCCTTCGCGGGCGCCGACGCCCCCGTCGAGGAGCGGCTGCGCGGCGCGGCGGCCGACGTGGTGGTCACCACCATCGAGAACCTCGACGACGCCTCGATCTTCTTCCGCTCCATGCACCACCTGAGCCCGGAGAAGTACAAGCAGGTACGGGGCGAGCGACGGCACTACCACGAGCGGTTCCGGGCCCTGATCGAGGAGGGCCAGCGCAGCGGCGTGTTCTCCGACGCCACCCCGGCGGACCTGGTGGTCGACTACCACTTCGGCTCGGTGCACCACCTGTCCACCTGGTACCGCCCGGACGGCCCGCTCAGCCCCCAGCAGGTCGCCGACCACCTGGCCGACCTGCTGCTGCGGGCGCTGCGCCCGTAGGCCCCGGACCACGCCGAAGCGGCGGCCGCGCACGCGCGCGACCGCCGCTTCGGGGTCTTCAGCGGTACTTTCAGCGGTACTTCTTCAGCTCCTGACGGGCCAGCGAGCGCTGGTGCACCTCGTCCGGGCCGTCCGCCAGCTGCAGCGTCCGTGCCGCCGCCCACAGCTCGGCCAGCGGGAAGTCCTGGGAGACGCCGGCCGCGCCGTGCAACTGGACCGCCTTGTCGATGATCCCGACCACCGCGCGCGGGGTGGCGATCTTGATGGCCTGGATCTCGGTGTGCGCGCCCCGGTTGCCGACCGTGTCCATCAGCCAGGCGGTCTTCAGGACGAGCAGCCGCAGCTGCTCGATCGTCACCCGCGCGTCCGCGATCCAGTTCTGCACCACGCCCTGCTGGGCCAGCGCCTTGCCGAAGGCGGTACGGGACGCCGCCCGCCGGCACATCAGCTCCACCGCGCGCTCGGCCATGCCGATCAGCCGCATGCAGTGGTGGATCCGGCCCGGCCCGAGGCGCGCCTGGGCGATGCCGAAGCCGCCGCCCTCCTCGCCGATCAGATTGCCCGCCGGCACCCGGACGTCGTCGAACACGACCTCGGCGTGCCCGCCGTGCGAGTGGTCCTCGAAGCCGTACACCTGCATCGCCCGCCGCACCTGGACGCCGGGGGTGTCCCGCGGCACGAGGATCATCGACTGCTGGCGGCGGATGTCCGGGCCGTCAGGGTCCGTCTTGCCCATGACGATGAAGACCTTGCAGGCCGGGTTCATCGCCCCGGAGATGTACCACTTGCGCCCGTTGATCACGTAATCGCCCCCGCCCTCGGCTGCGCTCGAGCGGGAGGTGCCCCCCCCGTCGCGCTCGATCCGCGTCTCGATGTTGGTGGCGTCCGAGGAGGCCACCTCCGGCTCGGTCATCGCGAACGCGGACCGGATCTCCCCGGCGAGCAACGGCTCCAGCCACTGCTTCTTCTGCGCCTCGTCGCCGAAGAGCGCGAGCACCTCCATGTTGCCGGTGTCCGGGGCCGCGCAGTTCAGCGCGGTCGGGGCCAGTTCGGGGCTGCGGCCGGTGATCTCGGCGAGCGGGGCGTACTGGAGGTTGGTGAGCCCCGCGCCGTACTCGCCGTCCGGCAGGAACAGGTTCCACAGGCCCTGCCGCCGGGCCTCGGCCTTCAGGTCCTCGACGATCTGCGGGGTGTCCCAGGGAGACGCGAGCGCGGCGCGCTGCTCGTGCGCGACGGACTCGGCCGGGTAGACGTACTCGTCCATGAAGGCGAGCAGCTTCGCGCGCAGCTCCTCGGTGCGGGCGTCGAATGCGAAGTCCATGCGGATCAGCCTTCCTGGAGGGTGGTGAGGCCGTGCTCGATGAAGACCGGGACGAGCTCGCCGATCCGGTCGAAGCCGGCGCCGACGGTCTGGCCGAGGGTGTAGCGGTAGTGGATGCCCTCGAGGATCACGGCGAGCTTGAACCAGGCGAAGGCCGTGTACCAGGGCAGCGCGGAGACGTCGCGGCCCGACTTCTCCGCGTACCGCGCGATCAGCTCGGCGGGGTCGGGGTGGCCGGGGGCCGCGGCCGTGGTGCTGATGGGGGAGCCGGGCAGCTCCAGCTTCGCGCTGTACATCGCCAGCAGGCCGAGGTCGGTCAGCGGGTCGCCGAGGGTGGACATCTCCCAGTCCAGGACGGCGGTGATCCGGTCGTCCTCGTCGATCAGCACGTTGTCCAGGCGGTAGTCGCCGTGCACCACGGTCGGGGCGGGGGAGTCGGGCAGGGAGCGGCCCAGTGCCGCGTGCAGCTCGTCGATGCCGGCCAGTTCGCGGTTGCGCGAGGCGTCCAGCTGCTTGCCCCAGCGGCGCAGCTGCCGGTCGAGGAAGCCCTCCGGGCGGCCGAAGTCGCCGAGTCCCGCCGCGTCGGGGTCGACCGCGTGCAGGTCGACGAGCGTGTCGACGAGACCGAGGACGGCGGCGCGGGTGCGCTCCGGGCCGAGCCCGGCGAGCTGGTCGGCCGTGCGGTACGGAGTGCCCGGCACGAACTCCATCACGTAGAACGGCGCGCCGAGGACCGCATCGTCGTCGCAGAGCAGCACCGGGCGGGGCACCGGTACGGAGGTCGGGTGCAGCGCGCTGATCACCCGGTGCTCGCGCTTCATGTCGTGCGCGGTGGCCAGCACGTGGCCGAGCGGCGGCCGGCGCACCACCCACCGGCTGCCGCCGTCGGTGACGACGTACGTCAGGTTGGAGCGGCCGCCCTCGATCAGCCGGGCCCGCAGCGGTCCGTCCACCAGTCCGGGCCGCTCGCGGTCGAGGTAACCGCGCAGCCGCTCGAGGTCGAGGCCGGGCGGGGGGCTGGTGCTCATGGTGCGTACCTCCGGGACGGGTGGGGCCGGTCGCCCGCCATCATGACCGACCAGTCGGTATGTCGTCCAGGGGAGTGAGCCGGAAGGCCCTGACCGATGGGTCCGGGCCCTGGCTCCAGGCCGGTGGACGGGCCGTCGCTCCGGGCCGGTGGACGGGCCGTGGTTTTGGGCCGGTGACTTCGGCCGTCGCTCCGGGTCGCGGTGGCTCCGGGCCGTGGCTCCAGGCCCGTGGCCTCAGGCGTGGCAGGCGACCGGGACGCCGCCGTTCATCGCCGCCATGTCGCCGAAGACCGCCGCCGGGTCGAGCGGCGAGCCGCCGGGCAGCCCGTCCAGCTCCGCGTAGGCCCGGTGCAGATTGGCGACGAGCCGCTCGCTCTCCCGCCAGGCCGCGAACTCCCCGAGATCCGCCGTCCGCGCCGTCTCCAGCGGGCTCGCCCCCTTGGCGCGCCCCTCCAGGGCCAGCTCGGCGACCCGGCGCAGATAGCGCTCCGTCGCCTCGTACGCGGACGGGTCCGTCACCGGCCCGTGCCCCGGCACCACCGTCTCCGCGTCCAGCGAGCGCAGCAGTTCCAGGGCGCGCAGCGAACCGGCCAGCGATCCCATCGGCACGAACGGCGTCCCGCCGTGGAAGACCAGGTCGCCGGTGAACACCACGCCCTGCTCGGGGAGATGGACGATCGAGTCACCGGTGGTGTGCGCGACGCCGGGGTGCAGCACGCGCACCTCGATCCCGCCGACGTACAGGGTCAGCCGCTCGCTGTACGTGAGCGAGGGCGGCGTGACGCGGATGTCGCCGAAGTCGGTCTGCGGCCACAGCAGATGGAGCTGGCGGCCGGCGGACAGCTGCTCCGCCCGGCAGCTGTCGTGCCCCACGATCAGCGCGGCCGGGGCGAACACCCCGTTGCCGTAGGTGTGGTCGCCGTGGTGGTGCGTGTTCACGACGGTCCGCGGCAGCGGCAGCCCCGCGGCGAGCACCGCGTCGCGCAGCGTCAGCGTGCGCCGCTGGGTCGCCGTCGTGTCCACGAGCAGGCTCTCCTCCGCGTCGCCGAGGAAGCCCGCGTTGTTGAGGCACCAGCCGCCGTCCGGCTGCACGAACGCGTGCACCCCCGCGGCGAGTTCGACGGTGTACGGATCGGTCGCGGCCATGAGGTCCCCCCGGGAGCGGCTGACAGGTCGGCGAAAGCCTGCCAGCCGGGAGGGGCGCGGGGGAAGCCGACGCGGCAGCCGGGCCCGCCGGTGTCTCAGTGGTCGTCCCAGTGTGTGTCGTGCGCCGCGTGACGGTGTCCGTCGTGCACGTAGTCGACGTGGTCGCCGTGCACCACGGACGTGTGCCCGCAGTCCGGCCCGTGCACATGGTCGGGGTGGGTGTGCGGCACGTGGTTCGGGGTCTCGCACTCGTCCCAGTGCCCCTGGTGCTCGCGGTGCAGATGCCCGTCGTGCGCGTAGTCCATGTGGTCCCCGTGCTCGACGGCCAGGTGCCCGCAGGCCGGGCCGTGGCTGTGCGCGTGGGTGGCGTGCTCGTGGTGGAGGACGGTCATGACGTCGCCTCCGGAGAGGAAGTGATGACCTTCCCAGGCTAGTCCGAATCGCCCGGTTCGTCCGGGTGGGCCGTGGCCCGTCCGTCACACCACCATGGCCACCGCGAACGCCGCCAGAGCGACGGTCGCCCCCGCCGCCAGCAGGGCGGCGCGGTGCGACAGGGCCTGCGGCCGGGCCGCGCCCAGGGCCTGCATGCGGCGGTGCGCCACCGCCAGGAAGCCCAGCCACACCAGCACCGACAGGGCCGCGCCGAACAGGCCCGCCGGCGTCACCTCGTCATGGATCGACTGCTTCGCGGCGAAGACCGCCGCCACCGTCGCCGACAGCGTCGTCCGCCGCCAGGCCAGCCGCGTCCGCTCCGGCTGCAGCCCCGGATCGCGGCTCTGCGGCATCAGCCCGCCCAGCCGAACAGCACGACCACCACCATCGCCAGCGCCACCACGGCCACCGCGAGACTCAGCACCGTCGGGAACCGCGACACCGGCAGGTCCTCGCCCCGCCGCATCGCCCGCTCGCAGCGCACCCAGTGGTTGACCGCGCGCAGCGCGCACAGCACCCCCGCGCCGATCAGCGCCAGCGAGAGCCCGACCCGTACCCCCCACCGCAGGTCCGGCAGGAACTGGTCGACGGCGAAGCCGCCACCCACCAGCGCGAGCCCGGTCCGCACCCAGGCGAGGAAGGTCCGCTCGTTCGCCAGCGAGAACCGGTAGTCGGGGGTGTCGCCCTCCTCACGGATCCGCTGCGGCGCGAACCACAGGCGCAGGCTCTGTACGAAGTCGTTCACGCGGGCACTTTACAGAGAGGGTCGCCCTGTGGCCCGGTACGCCAGCAGCCGCTGGTACGCCGCCAGGCCGTCCGGCACCCACTCCCACTCGCCGAGCCGCGCGGTCAGTTCCTCGTCGGTGAGGAAGGCGTGCCAGGCGACCTCCTCCACCTGCGGCCGCACCGGCAGCGCGCAGCGGACCTCGTAGACGGCGGACCACCAGCGCCCGCCCTCGCCCTCGTACAGGAAGCGGAACAGCGGCCGGGGCCGGTCGAGCCCGGACACCCCGAGCTCCTCCTCGGCCTCCCGCAGCGCGGCGTCGTCGTACGACTCGCCCGCGCCGACCACTCCGCCCACGAACAGGTCGTACCGGGACGGGAACACCAGCTTCGTCGGGGTCCGGCGGTGCACGAACACCCTGCCCTGCGCGTCCCGGACGAGGATGAACGTGCAGCGATGGATCAGGCCCCGCGCGTACACCTCGCCGCGCCGGGCCTGACCGGTCACCTCGTCGTTCTCGTCGACGACGTCGAGCAGTTCATCGGCAGCGTTCATGCCGCCATCCAAGCAGCCTCACTGACCCATGACGTACTTCACCGTCGGACCCGTGGTCCACCCGCCGTCCACCGCCAGCTCCGCGCCGGTCACGTACGAGGCCGCGTCGGAGAGCAGGAAGACCACCGCCCCGGCGATCTCGTCGGCCTCGCCGACCCGGCCCATCGGGGTGTTCGGGTACCTGCCCTCGCCCCGCTCGATGCCGACCGAGGCGGTCATCGGGGTGTACGTCATGCCCGGGTGCACGGAGTTGACGCGGATCCGCGCCGTGCCCAGCTCCACCGCGCCGATCTTCGTCAGCCCGCGCACGCCCCACTTGGACGCGCCGTAGCCGGCGGTCAGGGCCAGGCCCATCAGGCCGGCCGCGGAGGAGATGTTGACGATCGAGCCGCCGCCCGCCTCCTTCATCGCCGGTATCGCGGCCTTCATGCCGATGAAGACGCCGGTCAGGTTGATGTCGAGGACCCGGCGGAAGTGCTCGACGGACTCGCTCTCCAGGAACGCGCCGGTCGAGATGCCCGCGTTGTTGACCAGCCCGTGCAGACCGCCGAACTCGGCGACGGCGTACGCGACGGCCGCCGCCCAGTCCTCCTCGGAGGTCACGTCGTGGTGCAGGAACCGGGCCCGCTCGCCGAGCTCCGCCGCGGTCGCCTTGCCGTCCTCGTCGAGCACGTCGGTGATCACGACGCTCGCGCCGGCCGCGACGGCGTGGCGGGCGGCCTCGGCGCCCAGGCCACGGGCGCCGCCGGTGATCAGGACGGTCTTGCCGCTCAGGTCGTTCACGTTCAGGTTCGCGTTCACGTTCATGGAAGGTCCTTTCGGCCGGCGGGCCGGGGCGCCCGGAGCAGTGCGGTGGTGGTGGCGACGAGGTCGGCCAGGAAGAGCGGCTCGTCGGTGAGGGGCTCGGCGCCGTCGAGGTACTGGCGGGCCCGGTCGGCCATCGCCGCGCCGACGACGGTCAGCGCCAGGTCGAGCCGTTCGAGCCGCAGCGGCTCGGGCAGCCCGTCGGCGGTCAGACGGGCTTCGATCCGCTCGAACAGGGCCCAGTACGGGGTCCCGGCCAGCGTCGGATGCGGGGTCCGCGCACGGACCCCGCTCTCGTGGCTGAGCTGCGTGGAGATCCGCAGGCAGCGCCGGCCGCGATCGGTGCGCAGCTCGCTCGACTCGGCGGTGACCAGGACGGTGATCAGCTCGGGCAGGTCGTCCGGCGCGGCCGCGAGCAGCGGCGCGAGGACCGCGTTCGTCCGGTCCTGGCGCCCGGCCATCACCGCGTCCACGAGCCCCTCGCGGGAGCCGAAGTGGTACTGCACGGCCGACGGATTGGCCTGTCCGGCCAGGGCGACGACGTCCCTGAGCTGGCCGCCGTGCACGCCCTGGGCGGCGAAGATCTCCTCCGCCGCCCGGATCAGCTTCTCCCGGGTCTCGGGTCCCGATGTCCTCGCCATGGGATCCATGGTAATGCTCGACATTAGAAAACGGGAGTGAGGCGACTCCGCCCGGACGGTTGACTGGATACAGTCCTGTATCCAAGATGCGGTCCATGTCGTACGACGCTGATGTGATCGTCATCGGGGCCGGGCTCGCCGGGCTCGTCGCCACCGCGGAGCTGGTCGAGGCCGGCCGGAGCGTGATCCTGCTCGACCAGGAGCCCGAACAGTCCCTCGGAGGCCAGGCACACTGGTCCTTCGGCGGACTCTTCCTCGTCGACTCGCCGGAGCAGCGGCGGATGCGGATCAAGGACAGCCACGCCCTCGCCCTGCAGGACTGGTACGGCACCGCCGGCTTCGACCGGGACGAGGACCACTGGCCGCGCCGCTGGGCGGAGGCGTACGTCGACTTCGCGGCGGGGGAGAAGCGCAGCTGGCTGCACTCCCGCGGGGTCCGCTTCTTCCCGGTGGTCGGCTGGGCCGAGCGCGGCGGCTACGACGCGAACGGGCACGGCAATTCCGTACCCCGCTTCCACATCACCTGGGGCACCGGCCCCGGCCTCGTCGCCCCCTTCGAGGCGAAGGTCCGCGAGGGCGCCGCCCGCGGCCTGGTGACCTTCCGCTTCCGGCACCGGGTGACCGGCCTCGGCCGTACCGCGGGCAGCGTCGACACCGTCACCGGCGAGATCCTGGCGCCCTCCGACGCCGAGCGCGGCACCGCCAGCAGCCGCGAGGTCACCGGCTCCTTCGAACTCCGCGCCCAGGCGGTGATCGTCACCTCCGGCGGCATCGGCGGCAACCACGACCTGGTGCGCAAGCAGTGGCCCGAGCGGCTCGGCACGCCGCCCGCCCGGCTGCTCTCCGGTGTCCCCGCGCACGTCGACGGGCTGATGCTCGGGATCACCGAGGACGCCGGCGCCCGCCACATCAACCGCGACCGGATGTGGCACTACACCGAGGGCATCGAGAACTGGAACCCGATCTGGGCCAGGCACGGCATCCGCATCCTGCCCGGCCCGTCGTCGCTCTGGCTGGACGCCCGCGGCCGCCGCCTGCCGGTGCCGCTGTTCCCCGGCTTCGACACCCTCGGCACCCTCGAACACATCATGCGGACCGGGTACGACCACACCTGGTTCGTCCTCGACAAGCGCATCATCGGCAAGGAGTTCGCGCTCTCCGGCTCCGAGCAGAACCCCGACCTCACCGGCAAGTCGGTCCGCGACGTGATCGGCCGCGCCCGCGCCGACGTGCCCGGCCCGGTGCAGGCGTTCATGGACCACGGCGTCGACTTCGTCGTCGAGGACGACCTGTCCGCACTGGTCCGGGGCATGAACGCGCTCACCGACGAGCCGCTGATCGACGAGGCGGAGCTGCGCCGCGAGATCACCGCCCGGGACCGCGAGATCGCCAACCCGTTCACCAAGGACCTCCAGGTCACGGCGATCCGCGGGGCCCGCAAGTACCTCGGCGACAAGCTGATCCGCACCGCGTCCCCGCACCGCATCCTCGACCCGAAGGCCGGCCCGCTGATCGCCGTACGGCTCAACATCCTGACCCGCAAGTCCCTCGGCGGCCTGGAGACGGACCTCTCCTCGCGGGTCCTGAAGGAGGGCGGCGAGGTCCTGGAGGGCGTGTACGCGGCGGGCGAGGCGGCCGGCTTCGGCGGCGGCGGCGTCCACGGCTACCGCTCCCTGGAGGGCACCTTCCTCGGCGGCTGCATCTTCTCCGGCCGCGCGGCGGGCCGGGCCGCGGCGCGGTCGGTCGGGTAGGCGGGCACGGGAAGGGCCGGCCGCCTCATCAGCGAGGCGACCGGCCCTTTCCCGTTCCAGGGGCCTTACAACACCAGCGACAGCAGCAGCACGAAGATGATGCCGACGACCGAGATGATCGTCTCCATCACCGACCAGGTCTTGATCGTCTGGCCGACGTTCATGCCGAAGTACTCCTTCACCAGCCAGAAGCCGGCGTCGTTGACGTGGCTGAAGAAGAGCGAGCCGGCGCCGATGGCCAGGACCAGCAGCGCGGTCTCGGTGGTCGACATGCCCTCGGCCAGCGGGGCCACCAGACCGGCGGCGGAGATCGTCGCCACGGTCGCGGAGCCGGTCGCGAGCCGGATCGCCACCGCGATCAGCCAGGCGAGCAGCAGGGCGGGGATCGACCAGTTCTCGGAGAACTCCAGGATCATCTGGCCGACGCCGACGTCGATCAGGGTCTGCTTGAAGCCGCCGCCCGCGCCGACGATCAGCAGCACGCCCGCGATGGGGGCGAGGGACTTCTCGACGGTCGTGGCGATCCGGTCCTTGCCGAAGCCGGCGGCGCGGCCCAGCGTGAACATGCCCACGATCACCGCGGCGAGCAGCGCGATCAGCGGCGAGCCGATGACGTCGGTGACCTTCTGGACCGGGTTCTCCGGGTCGTCCACGACGATGTCGACGAGCGCCTTGACCAGCATCAGGACGACCGGCAGCAGCACGGTGGCGACGGTCACGCCGAAGCCGGGGCGCTTCTCCAGGTCCTCCGTGGGCCGCTGCGGGATCAGGTTCTCCGGGGCGTGCACGTCCACCCAGCGGGCGGCGTACCGGGAGAACAGCGGACCCGCGATGATCACGGTCGGTATCGCGACCAGCAGGCCGAGGGCCAGCGTGATGCCGAGGTTCGCCTTGAGGGCGTCGATGGCCACCAGCGGGCCGGGGTGCGGCGGGATCAGGCCGTGCATGACCGACAGACCGGCCAGCGCCGGGATGCCGATCCGCATCAGCGAGTAGTTGCCGCGCTTGGCGACGAGCAGCACGACCGGGATCAGCAGCACGATGCCGACCTCGAAGAACAGCGGCAGGCCGATCACCGAGGCGATCAGCACCATCGCCCACGGCATGGACCGGCCCTTGGCCTTGGCCAGGATCGTGTCGACGATCTGGTCCGCGCCGCCGGAGTCGGCGAGCAGCTTGCCCAGGATCGCGCCGAGCGCGATCAGCACGCCGACGCTCGCCACCGTCTTGCCCAGACCCGTGGTGAACGAGTCGAGGGTCGCCCCGAGCGGCGCGCCGGCGAACGCGCCGAGCGCCAGGGAGCCGATGGTCAGCGCCAGGAAGGCGTGCAGCTTGAACTTGGTGATGAGCAGGACGATGACGGCGATGCCGGCGAGCACGGCGATGCCGAGCTGGGCGTTGCCGGCCGAGGTGATCGGCTCGGTCGCGTCCGCTGCCAGCATCTCGACGCTGAGTCTGGTCACGGGGGTTCCTTAGGGACGGGGGAGTAGCGGGGGACGGGGGTGCGGAGGAGCAGTGGGGGTCAGTCGGCGAAGCCGTCGAGCAACGCGGTCACGGCCCGCTCGGTGATCTCCTCCGGGGAGCCGGAGACGTCGACGGCGACGCCGGCCTCGTCGCCCTGCAGCGGCTGCAGGGTGGCGAACTGCGAGTCGAGGAGAGCGGTCGGCATGAAGTGGCCCTTGCGGGCCGCCATCCGCTGCTCGATCAGCTCGCGGTCGCCGGTCAGATGCAGGAAGACCACGCCGGGCGCGGCCGCCCGCAGCCGGTCCCGGTAGATCCGCTTGAGGGCGGAGCTGCTCACCACGCCGCCGAGCCCGGCCCGGCCGTGCGCCCAGCGCCCGATGGCGTCGAGCCAGGGGGCGCGGTCGTCGTCGTCCAGCGGGATGCCGGCCGACATCTTCGCCACGTTCGCCTCGGGGTGGAAGTCGTCGCCCTCGGCGTAGGGGACGCCGAGCGCCTCGGCCACCAGCGGACCGATCGTGGTCTTGCCGGTGCCGGCGACTCCCATCACGACGACGACCCGGGGGATCGTGCGAGAAGTGGTGCTCATGGGGTGCCTCGCGTTCTTCGCTGTCTTCGTCGACAGATTTCCGTCGCGCTCATGAAACCCATTGGGTACGACGTATTCAAGTCTCTGTGACATAAAAGTCGTACTTTTTGTTCCCGGCTCTCGCACGCCCGTAGGCTGAGCCCCATGACGACACCGGCCCCGGGCCTCCACCCGCAGGTTCTGGCCACTCTGGGCCTCGCGATCACGGCCGGTGAGTACCCGCCGGGCACCGTGCTCCGCAGCGACGAGCTCGCCGAGCGCTTCGACGTCTCCCGCACCGTGGTCCGCGAGGTCGTCCGCGTCCTCGAGTCCATGCACCTCGTCGAGTCCCGCCGCCGCGTCGGCGTGATCGTGCTGCCGACCGAGGCGTGGAACATGTACGACCCCCAGGTCATCCGCTGGCGGCTGGCGGGCGCCGACCGGCCCCGGCAGCTCCGCTCGCTCACCGTGCTGCGCTCCGCCGTCGAGCCCGTCGCCGCCGGGCTCGCCGCCCTCCACGCCACCCCCGAGCAGTGCCGCGAGCTCACCGAGGAGGCCCTCGGCATGGTCGCCACCTCGCGCGGCCGGCAACTGGAGGCGTACCTGGTGCACGACATCGCCTTCCACCGGGTCGTGCTCAACGCCTCCGGCAACGAGATGTTCGCCCGGCTCGGCGACGTCGTCGCCGAGGTGCTCACCGGCCGTACCCACCACCACGTGATGTTCGAGGACCCCGACCCGGCCGCCGTCACCCTCCACGTCCAGGTCGCCGAGGCCGTGCGGGAGCGCGACGCCGAGCGGGCCGAGCGGCTGACCCGCGAGATCGCCGAGGGCGCGCTGAAGGAACTGGACGTGCTCGCCCCGTAGTCCCGCGGATTCCTTGGTAATACCTGCGCGTAACCTCAGAAGTAGCTCAAAAATGGGCCTTCAGTGACCTTGCTCACTGTCAGTGAGGGGTTCTTGGCTGACGATGTGCGCTGGCCGCACGACGGGACGAACGCCCCCCGACCCGGCCGGGTACCGCACAGACCCTCCCCCTCACGAAGGCGAACAACTCCATGAGTGACCGCATCTCCACTGCGGCCGACCCGCTGTCCGCCGATTCGGCGGCGTCCACGGCGTCGAACACCTCCACCCACGTGGAC
Organism: Streptomyces solicamelliae; assembly: GCF_045348655.1. Lineage (NCBI taxonomy): Bacteria > Bacillati > Actinomycetota > Actinomycetes > Kitasatosporales > Streptomycetaceae > Streptomyces > Streptomyces solicamelliae. The sequence continues at coordinate 1,275,255 of NZ_CP160404.1, read as the reverse complement.
GCCGGCGACGCCGGATACCGCAAGGACCTCAAGTCCCGGCACATCAACATGATCGCCATCGGCGGCGCGATCGGCACGGGCCTCTTCCTCGGCGCCGGCGGCCGCATGGCGAACGCCGGCCCCTCGCTCTTCATCGCCTACGCGGTCTGCGGCCTCTTCGCCTTCTTCGTGGTCCGGGCCCTCGGCGAGCTGGTGCTCTACCGCCCGTCGTCCGGAGCCTTCGTCTCCTACGCCCGTGAGTTCATGGGGGAGAAGGGCGCGTACACGGCCGGCTGGCTGTACTTCCTGAACTGGTCGACCACCGCCGTCGCCGACATCACCGCGGCCGCGACCTACGCCCACTTCTGGTCGATGTTCAGCGACATCCCGCAGTGGATCCTCGCGCTGATCGCCCTGGCGATCGTGCTCGCCGCCAACCTCATCTCCGTGAAGTACTTCGGCGAGATGGAGTTCTGGTTCGCCATCGTCAAGGTCGCCGCCCTGGTGATCTTCATGGTGGTCGGCATCTTCCTCATCGTGACCTCGCACGACGTCGGCGGCCACACCCCGGGCCTGGCCAACATCACCGAGAACGGCGGCATCTTCCCCAACGGCGTCATGCCGATGCTGCTGCTGATCCAGGGCGTCGTCTTCGCCTACGCCTCCGTCGAGCTGTGCGGCGTCGCCGCCGGTGAGACCGAGAACCCCGAGAAGATCATGCCGAAGGCGATCAACTCGATCATGTGGCGCGTCGGCCTGTTCTACGTCGGCTCCGTCGTCCTGCTCGCGCTGATCCTCCCGTACACCGCCTACACCGGCGACCAGAGCCCGTTCGTCACCGTCTTCGACAAGCTCGGCATCCCCGGCGCCGCCGGCGTGATGAACCTCGTCGTCCTGACGGCCGCGCTCTCCAGCCTGAACTCCGGCCTGTACTCCACCGGCCGCATCCTGCGCTCCATGTCGCTGGCCGGCTCCGCGCCGAAGTTCACCGGCGTCATGAACAAGGGCGGCGTCCCCTACGGCGGCATCCTGCTCACCGCGGGCTTCGGCGTCGTCGGCGTCTTCCTGAACTTCGTGATGCCGGGCGAGGCCTTCGAACTCGTCCTGAACTTCGCCTCCATCGGCATCATCGGCACCTGGGCGATGATCATGCTCTGCTCGCTGCTGTTCGTCCGCCGCGCCAAGCAGGGCAAGCTCGTCCGCCCGTCGTACCAGCTGCCCTGGGCCCCGTACACCCAGATCGTGACGCTGGTCTTCCTGGCCTCCGTCGTGGTCCTGATGTGGATGGACGGCGGCGTGGGCCGCACCACCGTCAACTTCCTGCCGCTCATCGCGGCGGCCCTGGTCGGCGGCTGGTTCCTGGTCCGCGGCCGGGTCCGCGCCGCGGCCGGCGGCGCGCAGGACTGACGCACCGCACGGATTCCCCCACGGGAGTACGAGACCCCCGCAGGCGTGGCCTGCGGGGGTCTCGCGCCGTGTCAGGGGACAGTGGTACCCAAGAGCCTTACAAGATCCGTTTTCGACGGGATCCCGTCCGACGAAGGGAAGTCCACGATGCCGCAGCAGGTGCAGGGGGTCGTCGCCCCCGGAAAGAACGAGCCCGTACGCGTCGAGACGATCGTGATCCCCGACCCGGGCCCGGGCGAGGCCGTGGTGAAGATCCAGGCGTGCGGCGTCTGCCACACGGACCTCCACTACAAACAGGGCGCCATCAACGACGAGTTCCCCTTCCTCCTCGGTCACGAGGCCGCGGGCGTCGTGGAGTCCGTCGGCGAGGGCGTCACCGACGTCGCCGCCGGCGACTTCGTGGTCCTCAACTGGCGCGCCGTCTGCGGCGCCTGCCGGGCCTGTCTGCGTGGCCGCCCCTGGTACTGCTTCGACACCCACAACGCGAAGCAGAAGATGACGCTCCTCGACGGCACGGAACTCTCCCCGGCCCTCGGGATCGGCGCGTTCGCCGAGAAGACCCTGGTCGCCGCCGGACAGTGCACCAAGGTGGACCCCGCGGTCTCCCCGTCCGTCGCCGGACTGCTCGGCTGCGGCGTGATGGCCGGCATCGGCGCCGCGATCAACACCGGCGACGTCGGCCGCGGCGACTCCGTCGCCGTCATCGGCTGCGGCGGCGTCGGCGACGCGGCGATCGTCGGCGCCCGGCTCGCCGGAGCGGCCCGGATCATCGCGGTCGACATCGACGACCGCAAGCTCGAGACCGCCCGCTCCATGGGCGCGACGCACACCGTCAACTCCCGCACCACCGACCCCGTCGAGGCGATCCGCGAGCTCACCGGCGGCTTCGGCGCCGACGTCGTCATTGAGGCCGTCGGCCGCCCCGAGACGTACCAGCAGGCCTTCTACGCCCGCGACCTCGCCGGCACCGTGGTCCTCGTCGGCGTCCCCACCCCCGACATGAAGCTCGAACTCCCGCTGCTCGACGTCTTCGGCCGCGGCGGCGCGCTCAAGTCCTCCTGGTACGGCGACTGCCTGCCGTCCCGGGACTTCCCGATGCTGATCGACCTGCACCAGCAGGGCCGTATCGACCTCGCCGCCTTCGTCACCGAGACCATCGGCCTCGGCGACGTCGAGAAGGCGTTCGCCCGCATGCACGAGGGCGACGTCCTGCGCTCGGTGGTGGTCCTCTAATGTCCGTCCGCATCGACCGCCTGGTCACCTCCGGCACCTTCTCGCTCGACGGCGGCACCTGGGAGGTGGACAACAACGTCTGGATCGTCGGCGACGACTCGGAGGCCCTCGTGATCGACGCCGCCCACGACGCCGACGCGATCCTGGCCGCCCTCGACGGCCGTACCCTGCGCGCCATCGTCTGCACCCACGCGCACGACGACCACATCGACGCCGCCCCGGCGCTCGCCGCCGCCACCGGCGCGCGGATCCTGCTGCACCCCGACGACCACGCCCTGTGGAAGCTCACCCACCCCGACCACACCCCGGACGGCGAACTCGCCGACGGTCAGGTCCTCACCATCGCCGGCACGGACCTCACGGTCCTGCACACCCCCGGCCATGCCCCCGGCGCGGTCTGCCTGTACGCCGCCGACCTCGGCACGGTCTTCTCCGGCGACACCCTCTTCCAGGGCGGCCCGGGCGCGACCGGCCGATCGTTCTCGGACTTCCCGACGATCATCGACTCGATCCGCGAGAAGCTTCTGACGCTGCCGCCGGAGACGGTGGTCCGCACCGGCCACGGCGACCCCACGACGATCGGCGACGAGGCCCCGCACCTGGAGGAATGGATCACCCGGGGCCACTGAGAGACAACCGACTGACGAACGTCGTCGCATCCCCCGTGAACGGGTCGGGGAACTCCAGCGTCCGCGCCAGCAGCCGCAGCGGCCGCGTGTAGTCCTCCGGCCCGTCCGGGCGCACCACCGGGTACACCGGATCGTCCAGGATCGGCACGCCCAGCGCGTTCATGTGCACCCGCAGCTGATGCGTCCGCCCGGTCACCGGCACCAGCCGGTACCGGGCGAGCCCGCCGGGCAGCCGCTCGAGGAGCTCGACGCGACTCTCGCTGTTCGGCTCACCGGGCACCTCCCGAGCGGCGATGACCCCCCGCTCCTTCTCGATCCGGCTCCGCACGGTGACGGGCAGCACCAGCTCCGGGTCGTACGGCGCCACCGCCTCGTACACCTTGCGCACGGCCCGGTCCCGGAACAGCGTCTGGTACGCCCCCCGGTCCTCCGGCCGCACGACGAACAGCACGAGCCCCGCGGTGAGCCGGTCCAGCCGGTGCGCCGGCTGCAGCGCGGGCACACCGAGGTCCCGCCGCAGGCGCGCGACCGCGGTCTCGGTCACGTGCCGCCCCCGCGGCATGGTGGCGAGGAAGTGCGGCTTGTCGGCCACCACGATCCGCTCGTCCCGGTACACCACCCCCATCTCGAACGGCACCCGCTCCTCCGGGGCGAAGTCCCGGTGGAACCACAGGTACCGCCCCGCGGCATACGGCTCGTCCCCGTCCACACCCCGCCCGTCGGCCCCCACGAACCGCCCCTCCCGGAGCATCGCCTCGACCCGCTCGACCCCCACGACCCCACCGAACCGCGCCACCAGATGCTCCCCCACGGTCCCCCAGCCCCCCTCGGGCAACCGCACCCGCACCGCATCGATCCCGCCCCGCTGCGGCAACGGCGACACCGGGGCCTTCGTCTTCCGTCGCATCAGGGTCGCTCCGTCGTACGTTTCCGGCCAAAAGCAAGAAGGACCCCACATCGTGGGGTCCTTCGTTGGTGTCCGAGGGGGGACTTGAACCCCCACGCCCGATAAAGGGCACTAGCACCTCAAGCTAGCGCGTCTGCCATTCCGCCACCCGGACCAGGTGGTGTCTTTTCGGCCTGGGCCGTTCCGACGAGGAAAACCATAGCAAACATTCGAGGGGGTCGATCACCACCCCGGGGCGCGGGAGGATGAGGGGGACCACCGGCAGTGATGGGGCAGTGAAGTGGGAGGAAGCAGCGTGAGCGAGTCGAACACGACCCGGGGCATCACCGGCGAGGACGAGGTCGTCGATCTCTGTCGCGACCTCATCCGCATCGACACCAGCAACTACGGCGACCACTCCGGGCCGGGGGAGCGGGCGGCGGCCGAGTACGTGGCCGAGAAGCTCGCCGAGGTCGGCCTGGAACCGAAGATCATCGAGTCGCACAAGGGGCGCGCCTCCACGGTCGCCCGGATCGAGGGCGAGGACCCGTCCCGGCCGGCGCTGCTGATCCACGGCCACACCGACGTCGTGCCGGCCAACGCCGACGACTGGACCCACCACCCCTTCTCCGGCGAGATCGCCGACGGCTGCGTCTGGGGCCGGGGCGCGGTGGACATGAAGGACATGGACGCGATGACCCTGGCGGTCGTCCGCGACCGGCTGCGCAGCGGGCGCAAGCCCCCGCGGGACGTCGTGCTCGCGTTCCTCGCCGACGAGGAGGCGGGCGGCACGTACGGGGCGCGGCACCTGGTCGACAAGCATCCGGATCTCTTCGAGGGCGTGACCGAGGCGATCGGCGAGGTGGGAGGGTTCTCGTTCACGGTCAACGAGAACCTGCGGCTCTACCTGGTGGAGACGGCGCAGAAGGGCATGCACTGGATGCGCCTGACCGTCGAGGGCACCGCCGGGCACGGCTCGATGACCAACAGCGACAACGCGATCACCGAGCTCTGCGAGGCCGTGGGCCGGCTGGGCCGGCACACCTGGCCGGTGCGGGTCACCAAGACCGTGCGGTCCTTCCTGGACGAGCTCTCGGACGCGCTGGGCACCCCGCTCGACCCGGAGGACATGGACGCCACCCTCGCCAAGCTCGGCGGCATCGCCAAGATGGTCGGCGCCACCCTGCAGAACTCCGCCGCCCCGACGATGCTCGGCGCCGGCTACAAGGTGAACGTGATCCCCGGCCAGGCCACCGCCCATGTCGACGGCCGCTTCCTGCCCGGCTACGAGCAGGAGTTCCTGGCCGATCTCGACCGGATCCTCGGGCCGCGGGTCAAGCGCGAGGACGTGCACGCCGACAAGGCGCTGGAGACCAGCTTCGACGGCAGCCTCGTGGACGCCATGCAGTCGGCGCTGCGGGCCGAGGACCCGATCGCGCGGGCCGTCCCGTACATGCTCTCCGGCGGCACCGACGCCAAGTCCTTCGACGACCTCGGCATCCGCTGCTTCGGTTTCGCGCCGCTGCAACTGCCGCCGGAGCTGGACTTCGCCGGAATGTTCCACGGCGTGGACGAGCGAGTCCCGGTCGACGGGCTGAAGTTCGGCGTACGGGTGCTCGACCGGTTCCTCGACGCCTCATGAGGAAACCGGCGGCAGGGTCGTGAGCGGACGGGCGAATTCGGGCATCGGATTCGCCCGTCTGTTTGTGTGTGCCCGGAAAGAGTGAATGCACTCATAGGTTCGTAGCCCCATAACTTCCCCCTCGTTACAGGTGTTGCGGTCTTCAGCGATGAGGCCGCTTGCCAACAAGGAGGAATAATGATCAAGAAGGTCGTCGCTGCTGCGGCTGCCACCGGCGGTCTCGTTCTCGCGGGCGCGGGCATGGCCGTTGCCGACGCGGGCGCCCAGGGTGCCGCCGTGCACTCCCCCGGCGTGCTCTCGGGCAACGTTGTCCAGGTGCCGGTTCACATCCCGGTGAACGTGTGCGGCAACACGGTCTCCGTGATCGGGCTGCTGAACCCCGCCTTCGGCAACACCTGCATCAACGCCTGACGTTGAGCCACGACCCCCTGGGGGTCTGAGCCAGGCCGGCCCCGGAGTGCGTGCCATGCACTCCGGGGCCGGTGGGCATTCCGCCTCCCGGCCGGGTTGCCGGGAGGATTCCGAGAAGCCGAGACGGCTTCAGCCGAGAAGGCAGGACAAGCTATGCGACAGGTCACGCGCAAGGGCCTGATCACCGTTGCGGCCGCGGGCGGAGTATTCGCCGCGCTGGGCGGCGGTTACGCGCACGCCGACGCGAACGCCGACGGCGTCGCGAAGAACTCCCCGGGCGTCGCGTCCGGCAATTCCGTCCAGGTTCCGGTGCACATTCCGGTGAACGCCTGCGGAAACACCGTCGACGTGATCGGGGTGCTGAACCCGGCGTTCGGCAACAAGTGCGCCAACGTCTCGAAGCCGGGCTCCCAGCCCGGGGGCGGGGACAGCGGCTCCTCCGCGGACGGACAGACGGGCAACTCGCCGGGCGTCGGCTCCGGCAACAACGTCCAGGTGCCGGTCGACGTGCCGGTGAACGCCTGCGGCAACAGCGTCAACGTCATCGGCGTGGGCAACGGCGCGTACGGCAACGAGTGCGACAACGGCATCGAGCCGTCGCCGCCCGGTCAGCCGGAGGAGCCGGGCAACCCCGGCGAGCCCGGCAACCCGGGCGAGCCGAACAACCCGGGCAACCCCGGCGAACCGAACAACCCCGGCAACCCGGGCCAGCCCGGAAACCCGGGGACGTCCGGCGGGCACAATAACCCCGGGCCGCAGACGGTCACCCCGCCGAAGGGCTCCGAGGAGCTCGCCGAGACCGGCGCGGGCCTCCCGCTCGGCCTGGCCGGCGCGGTCGGCGCGGGCGCGCTGATCGGTGGCGCGATCCTGTACCGCCGCGCGCGCATGTCCGCCTGAGGTACGGCGGCACGACGCACAGGGGGCCCCGCGCGGCGGGGCCCCTTCCCTGTCACCAGGTGGCGCGGAGCTGGCGGATGATCCGCCGGCGCAGCCGCACCCGGCGGCTGCCGTCCCGGTGCAGGCTCAACCGGTCCAACTCCCAGTGTCCGTACTCGGCATGGTCGGTCAGGAGCCGGGTCGCCTCCTTGCGGGAGACGCCTCGCGGCACGTACACGTCGACAAATTCGTATTCCGGCATCGCATCTATTGTGCGGGCACCGGCCCCGTACGGATAGCGTCTGTCCTATGTCTGATGCTGCGCAGCCCACCGCTGCCGAGGTACGCGCCGCCGCCGAGGCGGTCAAAACCGCACTGGACCGTCATCTGCAGGCGGTCGAAAGTCGCGAAGGTGACGACGACCCTGCTGTCTACGAGGCATTCAACGCCCTGGCCGCCGCGGCCGAGGCCTACGACGAGCGGCTCTACGACCGGTACGACGAGGTCACGCCCTTCGAGATCCCCGGTGCCGAGGACTCGCTGCCGCCGTACGCGGGGCCCGAGGAGCCGCACGCGCTGAGCGTGCTGATCCGGCGCGACTACGCCGTGGTGGAACCGCAGCGCCTGCTCGCCCAGGCGCAGCGGATCGCGGACGTGGAGGCCGACGAGGACGGGCCGGAGGCCGCGGCGGTGGTCGGCGGCAGCACGCATGCGGCGATCGGCGTGCTGTTCGGGGAGTACGAACCGGACGAGATCGCCTCCCGGCACAAGGAGTTCGGTCTGGAGGAGGGCGACTCCACGCTCTGGGTCTCGGCCGCCGAGGAACCGTCGGAGCCGGGGGAGTGGCTGGACGCCCCCTTCGAGCAGGCCGACCCGGAGCGGATCGTCTGCCGCTTCGACGTCAGCGCGGTCTTCGACGACGAACCGTCCGACGAGGACGGTGGCCGCGGCTGAGCGCTCGGGGGCGCGGGTATGCGAAGGGGCGGGACACCGGGTGTCCCGCCCCTTCGCGCGTGTCCGGGGGCGCTGCTACTCCTCGTCCGGCGCTGCCAGCAGGGACTCCAGCAGGGGGCGCAGGCGGGTCGTGCGCGGCGGGGCGAGGCCCTCCGCGACGGCGCGGGGGAGTGCCTGGTCCACGCCGTGGACGACCGACAGGTGACGCTCGGCCCGGCCGAAGGCCGTGTACACCCAGGCCCGGCTCAGGCCCTGCGCCGCGTCGCCCGGCAGCACCGCCACCACGGCCGGCCAGCGCATCCCGGCCGCCTGGTGCGCGGTCAGCGCCCAGCCGTGCCGGACCTCCGGCTCGACGCGGTCCTTCGGTACGAGGACCTTCTCGCCCTCGCAGTCCAGGTGCAGGCCCTCCGCGTCGGCCGAGACCACCGTGCCGGTCCTGGTGCGGCCGGGCGCGGGGGAGTGGGCCACGCGGTCGCCCGGGTCGAAGCCGCCGAAGCGGCCCGGGCCGGGGTTGAGCCGCTGCTTCAGCGCCGCGTTCAGCGCGCGGGTGCCGGCCGAGCCACCGTGGCCGACCGTGATCACCTGCGTCTGCTCGGCGGGGACGCCGATCGCCCGCGGGACCGAGTCCGCGACCAACTGGACCGTGCGGTGCACGGCCTCGCCCGCGTCCCGCACCGGGACGATCACCAGTTCCTTGCCCGGGGCGTCGACCTGGGTGAGCTCGCCGGCGCCGATGCCGGAGACCAGCTCGCCGAGCGGGCCCGGGTCCGGCGTGCGGGAGGCGAGCTGCGGGCAGACCTTGGCGGCCAGGACGTCGCCGAAGACACGGCCCGCGCCGGCCGGGCCCAGTACCCCGGGGTCGCCGCTCAGCAGCAGCCGGCAGCCGTCGGGCAGCGCCTCGACCAGCATCGCCGCCGTCTCCACGTCCAGCTGCGGGGCGTCCAGGACGGCGAGCAGATCGAGGGCGAGCGCGCCGTCCTCGTCGCGGTCCGGGCCCGCCGTACCGGACAGCAGGCCCGCGACGGTGACCGCGGCCGCGTCCGGGCCGAGCCGGCGGCGGCCGTTCTCGCCGTGCACCGCCACGGCGGCGCGCAGGCCCCGCTCCCGGGCGGTACGGACCAGCGCCACCGGCTCGGCGCGGGCGGCCTCGCCGCCGGTGTGCAGGACCAGGCCGTGCGTCCCGCAGGCGCGGGCGAGCTCGGGGCCGTCCCAGTCGGCCGGGGTGACCGTACGGGCCAGCCGCGCCAGGCCGTCGGCCAGGCTCTCCTCGGCGAGGGCGTACCGGTCCAGGCCCAGCAGCACGGGCGCCGGCGGACCGGCGTCCTGCACGGGCTCCGGGGCCTCCTCGCCCTCGACGGCCTCCTCCTCCGGTTCCTCCTCCTGGAACACCAGGACCACGCCCTCGGCGACCGCGTGCTGCACCGCCTCCTCCGGCTCGGGCACCGCCCGCTCGGCGAGCGCGGCGCGCAGCGCCGACAGCTCCATCGCGGTGTGGCCCTGCAGCGCGGCCCGCTCCAGGAGCCAGGCCACCAGGCCGTCGGTACGACGCGCGTCACCCGGCCCCGCGTCCGGACCGATCAGCGCCCGGGCGAAGCCGTCGGCATGGTCCGGCTGCACGCCGGGCACGGCGAGCAGCTGCCACGGGTCCTCCCGCAGGGCCTCCGCCGCACCCTCGCCGAGCAGCGCGGCGACCTTGGGCGCGAGCCCCTCGGGCGCGCCGCCCGCCGTCAGCACCTCCCGCACCGCCGCGACCGTCTCCGGGGCGGCGGCCCGCGGCGCGGGCACCGCCTCGGGCTGCCGCTGCGTCCGCTGGGGCGCGGCCGGCTGCGGGGCGGGCCGTCTGGGCGCGGGCCGGTCGTAGAACGCCGTCCCCGACTTCTCCCCGGACTCCACGGCGCGTACGGCCGCGAGCAGATCCGCCGCCGTGCCGCTCAGCTTCGCCCCGCTGTCGATCGGCCCGTCCTTCTCGGCCTTCCGCCGCTCGATCCGCGCCCGCTCCTCCCGCTGCGCCGCCAGCTCGGCCTCCGCCTCGGACACCTGCGCGGCACCCTCGGTACCCGCCGCACCGTCCGTGCCCGCACCGTCCGTGCCCGCACCGTCCGTGCCCGCACCGTCGGCAAGCGCCGCATCGTCCCTGCCCGCATCGTCCGTGCTCGCACCGTCCGCAAGCGCCGCACCGTCCGTGCCCGCCTCCTCCGCCCCCGCAGGCTCCACCGCGTCCTCCTGCGGCGCGGTGTCGGCCGCCTCCGGCTCGGGGGCGTCGGGGGTCGGGGGAACCCGCTCGGGGTCGGGGACGGTCACAAGGTGCTCCAGTCGTGGTCCGGGTAGCGGTGCACGGGCGCCGAGACGTCGTCGAGGGCCCGGCAGATCTCGTCAGGAAGACTAAGGGTCTCCACCGACAACGCCTCGACGAGCTGCCGCGCGTCGCGCGCGCCGACGATCGGCGCCGCCACGCCCGGCCGGTCCCGCACCCACGCGAGCGCCACCTGCAGCGGCGTCGCCGCCAGACCGTCCGCCGCCGTGGCCACCGCCTCCACGATGCGGCCCGCCGTCTCGTCCAGATACGGCTCCACGAACGGAGCCATCGTCTCCGAGCCGCCCCGCGAGTCCGCCGGGGTGCCGTGCCGGTATTTGCCGGTGAGCACCCCGCGGCCCAGCGGGGACGAGGGCAGCAGACCTATGCCGAGGTCCCGCGCCGCGGGCAGCACCTCCCGCTCGACGCCCCGCTGCAGCAGCGAGTACTCCATCTGCGCGCCGGCCAGCCGGGTCCGCGTCCCCGCCCCGCCCAGCTGCCAGGTCGCCGCCTTCGCCAGCTGCCAGCCGCAGAAGTTCGCCACCCCCGCGTACCGCGCCCGCCCGCTGCTCACGGCCAGGTCGAGCGCCTGCAGCGACTCCTCCAGCGGGGTGTGCGGGTCGTACGCGTGCAGCTGCCAGAGGTCCACGTAGTCCGTGCCGAGCCGCGCCAGCGAGGCGTCCAGCGCGTCCAGCAGATGCCCCCGCGAGCCGTCGCACCGCCGGTCCGGGTCGGGCACGCTGCCCGCCTTCGTGGTGATCACCAGGTCCCGCCGCGGCACCAGGCCGCCCACGAGCTGCCCGAGCAGATACTCCGCCTCCCCGCCGCCGTACACGTCCGCCGTGTCGACCAGCGTGCCGCCCGCCTCCCAGAACGCCTTGAGCTGGTCCGCGGCGTCGTGTTCGTCCGTGTCCCGGCCCCAGGTCAGGGTGCCGAGCCCGATCCGGGACACGCGCAGGCCGGTACGGCCGAGATGCCTCTGCTCCATGAGCGCGAGAGTACTGGCCAGGGCACCACGCGGAGAGAGCCTGTGGACAACCTGCTCCTGACGGATCCGGCGCACCGCGCTAGAGTCCGGCGCACAGGGACGTTACTGATCGGTAAAGAGGGTGTTGGGCATGCGACTGGGCATCAACCTCGGCTACTGGGGCGCCGGAATGGACGGCGACAACCTCGCCGTCGCGCAGGAGGCCGACCGGCTCGGCTACGACGTGTGCTGGGCCGCGGAGGCGTACGGCTCGGACGCTCCGACCGTGCTGTCCTGGGTCGCCGCCCAGACCGAGCGCATCGACGTCGGCTCCGCGATCATGCAGATCCCGGCCCGCCAGCCCGCCATGACCGCGATGACCGCGGCCACCCTCGACTCGCTCTCCGGCGGCCGCTTCCGACTCGGGCTCGGCGTCTCGGGCCCGCAGGTCTCCGAGGGCTGGTACGGCGTCAAGTTCGACAAGCCGCTCGCCCGCACCCGCGAGTACGTGGAGATCGTCCGCAAGGCGATGACCCGCGAGCGCCTGACCTACGCCGGCGAGCACTGGACGCTGCCGCTGCCCGACGGCCCGGGCAAGCCCATCAAGCTCACCGTGCACCCGGAGCGCGAGCACATCCCGCTCTACATCGCCGCGATCGGCCCGAAGAACCTGGAGCAGACCGGCGAGATCGCCGACGGCGCGCTGCTGATCTTCCCCTCGGCCGAGCACCTGGAGGAGACCGCGATCCGCCACATCCGGGCGGGCCGCGAGAAGGCCGGTCTGACCATGGACGGCTTCGACGTCCACCCGACCCTGCCGATCGCCCTGGGCCCGGACGTGGACGCGCTGGCGGACATGTTCCGCCCGTACACCGCCCTGTACGTCGGCGGCATGGGCAGCCGCAAGCAGAACTTCTACAACCAGCTCGCCCAGCGCATGGGCTACGAGAAGGAAGCCGCCGAGATCCAGGAGAAGTACCTGGCCGGCGACAAGACCGGCGCGGCCGCCGCCGTGCCGCAGCGGCTGATCGAGCAGACCGCGCTGCTCGGCGACGTGGCCGCCATCGCGGACCGGATGGCCGCCTACGCCGCGGCCGGCGTCAACACGCTGACGCTGTCCCCCGCCGGATTCACCCTGGACGAGCGGCTGGCCGCCCTCCGGACCGGCGTCGAGGCCCTGGAGCGCGCGGGCCTCGCGTAACGCCCGGCGGAGAGCGAAGTCCGCGGCCGTGGTGGGGGCTCGGGGGGTCTTCCCCGCCACGGCCGTCACGCTGCACAACGCGTCACCGGGCCCCCGGTTACGGCCCCGGGCGATTCCGCGTGATTCCACCGTTCGGCGGAGCGGTCCCGTCCTCGTGTTGCCGCCTTCGGCCGAGCGCATTTGACTTTTCCTCTGCGGGCGTGCGACGTGCGGACGTCCGCGTGGAGGTGGCAGCAATGCTCTCGGCCCGAAGCCTGTTCCAGGAAATCATCGACGACGACGACTCGTTCCGGCTCTTCTGTTCCATCGCCGCCAGCGGCGAGGCGCAGGGCGGCTGGGAGAACGGCCGGATCGCCGCCCTCGTCCCCGCGAGCATGCGGGACCTGGCGCCGAAGATCACCCGGCACGGCGCCGACGAGGACAAACACGGCAGGATCTTCCAGGCGCTGCTCAAGAAGCGCAGCCTGCCGCCCGCGGACGTCCCGCCGGAGACCGACTACACGATGCTCCTGGAGAAGCAGGGGATCGGTCTGCCCCACGCCAAGCTCAAGCGCGACGAGCCGCTGACCGAGCGCGACATCATCGTCTACCTCGCGCACAGCCGGGTCACCGAGCAGCGGGCCGCCGACCAGATGGACATGCTGGTCAAGTACTTCGGCGACCACCCGGAGGTCGGCAAGGCGATCCGGATGATCTGCAACGACGAGGACAACCACCTCGCGTACTGCCACGAGGAGCTCCTGCGCCTCGCGTACGCCGGGAACGGCCGGCTCATCCAGCGCACCCTGCGCGAGTCCGCCCTGACAGAGATCCGGATCTACCGCGACGTCAGCCTCGCCGTGATGGCCCACATGGGCCGGCTGCTTCGCTGGCCGAAGCCCAAGTCCCTCGCCCTGGCGGCCGGTATCCACGCCATGTACACCTACGAGCGGCTCGGCGGCTGGCGGCGCATGGTCGACCTCAAGATGCCCGAGCGCCGCGACGCCCTCGGCGGCCCGGCCACCCCCGCGCCCGCGTTCTGAGCGGCCACGGGCCCGGGCCGCTACAGCCAGCCGCGCCGCTTGAACAGCCGGTGCAGGCCCACCACCGCGGTCGCCATCAGGAGGATCATCCCGGGATACGCCCACCACCAGCGCAGTTCGGGCATGTGCTCGAAGTTCATGCCGTAGATCCCCGCCACCATGGTGGGGACCGCGGCCATGGCCGCCCAGGCCGAGATCTTGCGCATGTCGTCGTTCTGCCGCACGCCCATCTGCGCCAGATGCGCCGACAACACGTCCGAGAGCAGCCGGTCCAGGCCCTCCACCTGCTCGTTGGCGCGCAGCAGATGGTCGCTCACGTCCCGGAAGAACGGCCGTGCCTCCTCGTGCACGAACGGCACCGAGCCCGCCGCCAGCCGCGACAGCGGCGCCGTCAGCGGGCCGCTGGCCCGGCGGAACTCCAGCACCTGCCGCTTCGCCGTGTAGATCCGGGCCGCGGTGCCCTTCGCGTCCCCGCCCTGCGGCGACCCGCTCGGCGCGAACACGGCCGTCTCCAGCTCCTCCAGGTCCACCTGGAGTTCGGCCGCCACGTCGATGTAGTGGTCCACGATCGTGTCGCTGATCGCGTACATCACCGCCGTCGGCCCCTGCCGCAGCATCCCGGGCTCCGCCTCCAGCCGGCGGCGGACCTCCGCCAGCGGCGTGCTCTCGCCGTGCCGGACCGTCACCACGAACGAGTCGCCGACGAAGACCATCAGTTCGTCCGTGGAGACCCGGTCGCTCTCCGGCTCGTACACGACCGGCTTGAGGACCATGAACAGCGAGTCGTCGTACACCTCCAGCTTCGGCCGCTGATGCGCCTTCAGCGCGTCCTCGACCGCCAGCGGATGCAGCGTGAACTCCTTGGTGACGTGATCGAACTCGTCCTCGGTGGGCTCGTAGAGGCCCACCCACAGGAACGCGTCCCCCGTCGCCCTGGCCTCGTCCAGCGCGTCCGAGAGATCCGCGGGACCCTCCGTACGGCGTCCGCCCCGATAGATGGCACTGTCCACGATCACGCCGCGTATTCTTCCCCGCCCGTCCGCCCCGTGCACCTGCTCGGGCCCTTACCCTTCCCCCATGGCCACGCTGATCCTCGTCCGCCACGGACGCTCCACCGCCAACACCTCCGCGGTCCTCGCCGGCCGGACCCCCGGCGTCGGGCTCGACGAACGAGGCGTCGCGCAGGCCGCCGCACTGCCCGGCCGGCTGGCCGGAGTACCGCTGGCCGCCGTCGTCAGCAGCCCGCTCCAGCGCTGCCGGGAGACCCTCGGGCCGCTTCTCGAGGCCCGCCCGGACCTGCCGCTGCACATCGAGGAGCGGATCAACGAGTGCGACTACGGCGACTGGTCCGGACGCAAACTCGCCGAACTCGCCGACGCGCCCCTGATGGAGGTCGTCCAGACGCACCCGTCCGCCGTCGCGTTCCCCGGCGGCGAGTCGATGCGCGGCATGCAGCAGCGGGCCGTCGAGGCGGTACGGGACTGGAACGCCCGGATCGACGCCGAGCACGGCGAGGACGCCGTCTACGCCATGTGCTCGCACGGCGACATCATCAAGTCGATCGTCGCCGACGCCCTCGGCATGCACCTGGACCTCTTCCAGCGCATCCACGTCGACCCCTGCTCCGTCACCGCGATCCGCTACGGCCGGCTGCGGCCGTTCCTCCTGCGCCTCGGCGACACCGGCGACCTCACCGGCGTCGCGCCCCGCGCGGGCCGCGACACGGAGGCAGCCGAGGTCGGCGGCGGCGCGGGCGCACCGTGATCGCTCCGCGCAGTAGGGTGGACGGGCCGGAGGGCTGCCGCCGGGACAACCCCGGGGCCCCATAGCCCGATTGCATCGCCGCCGAGACCCAAGGGAGACAGGGACGTGGCCCGTCAGGTGTTCCTCTACGACCCACCGGAGCGTTTCGTGGCCGGCACGGTCGGGCTGCCTGGCCGCCGCTCGTTCTTCCTGCAGGCCTCCGCCGCCGGCCGGATCACCAGCGTGGCCCTGGAGAAGACGCAGGTCGCGGCGCTCGCCGAGCGCATGGACGAACTCCTCGACGAGGTCGTGCGGCGCACCGGCGGCAACGCCCCAGTGCCCGCCGTCGCCCCGCCGGACGTCTCCGACACCGCCCCGCTCGACAGCCCCGTCGAGGAGGAGTTCCGCGTCGGCACCATGGCCCTGGCCTGGGACGGCGAGGAACAGCGGATGATCGTCGAGGCGCAGGCCCTGGTCGAACTCGACGTCGAGTCCGAGGAGGACCTCGCCGAGGCCGAGGAGCGGCTGCTCCAGGACGAGGAGAACGGCCCGCCCATGCTGCGGGTCCGGCTGACCGGCGCCCAGGCCCGCGCCTTCGCGAAGCGGGCCCTCGACGTCGTCAACGCCGGCCGACCGCCGTGCCCGCTGTGCAGCCTCCCGCTCGACCCGGAAGGACACGTATGCCCGCGCCAGAACGGATACCGCCGGGGGGCGTGACGGTGCTCGACCTGCTGACCAAGGGCGAGCTCACCGTCAAGGGCCAGGTCCGCGAGGCGTCCAACGCCGTCCTGTTCTGCACCGTCGCGTACGAGGGCGAGTCCGCCGACTGCGTGTACAAGCCGGTCGCCGGCGAGCGGCCCCTGTGGGACTTCCCCGACGGCAACCTGGCCCGGCGGGAGGTCGCCGCGTACGAGATCTCCGAGGCCACCGGCTGGGGCCTGGTGCCGCCCACCGTGCTGCGCGACGGCCCGTACGGCGAGGGCATGGTCCAGCTGTGGATCGACGCCGACGACGGCACCGAGCTGCTCGCCCTCGTCGAGCGGGACGAGCCCGGCGAGGGCTGGAAGGCCGTCGGGCTCGCCCAGGTCGCCGAGGACCGCACCGCCCTGCTCGTGCACGCCGACGACCCCGCGCTGCGCCGCCTCGCCGTCCTCGACGCGGTGATCAACAACGGCGACCGCAAGGGCGGCCACCTGCTGCCCGCGCCCGACGGCCGGCTGTACGCCATCGACCACGGCGTCACCTTCCACGTCGAGGACAAGCTGCGCACCCTGCTGTGGGGCTGGGCCGGCGAACCGCTGCCCGGCGAGTCCGCCGCCCCGCTCGCCGCACTCGACGCCGGGCTCGCCCCCGGCGCCCCGCTCGCCACCCGCCTGGCGGAGCTGCTCACCCCGGCCGAGGTCGACGCGATCAGGGCCCGCGTCACCCGGCTGCGCACCACCGGACGCCACCCCGAACCGTCCGGCCGGTGGCCCGCGATCCCCTGGCCCCCGGTCTGACGAGGAAGGAAGCGGCCGGCGGGCTCGTCCTGCCACAGGCACACCTCGCGCGCATCCGCAAGAACGCCTGATCGGACAAGATCTCGTATCCGGTTCGTATCCGGAACACCCGTCCGGTTACGCTCGGGGCATGCATGCCTGGCCCGCTTCCGAGGTCCCCGCCCTGCCCGGCAAGGGCCGCGACCTCAGGATCCACGACACTGCGACCGGTGGACGAGTGACCCTCGCCCCCGGCCCCGTCGCCCGTATCTACGTCTGCGGCATCACGCCGTACGACGCGACCCACATGGGTCACGCGGCGACCTACAACGCGTTCGACCTCGTTCAGCGCGTGTGGCTCGACACCAAGCGGCAGGTCCACTACGTCCAGAACGTCACCGACGTCGACGACCCGCTTCTGGAGCGCGCGCTCCGCGACGACATCGACTGGGTCGCCCTCGCCGAGCGCGAGACCGCCCTCTTCCGCGAGGACATGACGGCCCTGCGTCTGCTCCCGCCGCAGCACTACATCGGCGCCGTCGAGGCGATACCCGGGATCGTGCCGCTGATCGAGCGGCTGCGCGACGCCGGAGCCGCCTACGAGCTGGACGGCGACATCTACTTCTCCGTCGAGGCCGACCCGCACTTCGGCTCGGTCTCGCACTACGACACCGACCTCATGCGGCACCTGTCCGCCGAGCGGGGCGGCGACCCGGACCGTCCGGGCAAGAAGAACCCGCTCGACCCGATGCTGTGGATGGCCGCCCGCGAGGGCGAGCCGAGCTGGGACGGCGGCAGCCTCGGTGCCGGCCGCCCCGGCTGGCACATCGAGTGCGTCGCCATCGCCCTGGACCACCTCGGCATGGGCTTCGACGTGCAGGGCGGCGGCTCCGACCTGATCTTCCCGCACCACGAGATGGGCGCCTCGCACGCCCAGGCCCTCACGGGCGAGTACCCCATGGCCAAGGCGTACGTGCACGCCGGCATGGTCGCCCTGCACGGCGAGAAGATGTCCAAGTCCAAGGGCAACCTGGTCTTCGTCTCCGCGCTGCGCCGCGCCGGCGTCGACCCGGCGGCGATCCGCCTCGCCCTGCTCGCCCACCACTACCGCGCCGACTGGGAGTGGACCGACGACGTCCTCGACCAGGCCGTCGCCCGACTCGGCCGCTGGCGCGCGGCCGTCTCCCGGCCGGACGGCCCGTCGGCCGACGCGCTGGTCGAGGAGCTCCGCGAGGCCCTCGCGGACGACCTCGACGCCCCGGCCGCGCTCGCCGCGGTCGACCGCTGGGCCGCGCTCCAGGAGAGCGGGGGCGGCACGGACGAGTCCGCGCCCGGCCTCGTCTCCCGCGCCGTCGACGCCCTCCTCGGCGTCGCGCTGTAACAGCCGCCGCGGGCCGCTCCCGGACACATAAGTCCAGGAGCGGCCCGCGCAAGTCCATGGTCCGGCCCGCCGCCGCGGCGCTACACACGGGCCATGAGATCACCGACACGACTGACAACAGCGGCCGTCGGCACACTTCTCGGGCTGCTCGCCGCCCTCGCCGTCCCCCTCCCCGCCGGCGCGGCGGAACCCGCCGACACCACCGTCGGCGCCGTCACCGGCTTCACCGCCGACGGCCCGGTCTACCGGCTGGCCGCGGGGCACGCGGAGGCCCGGGTGAGCTTCGTCACCGACGAGACCTTCCGCATCGAACTCGCCCCCGACGGCACGTACACCGACCCCACCGGCCAGGACATCGTCCTGCCCCAGGGCACCCCGCCCGCCACCCGCTGGGCGGACCGCGGTGACCGCTACGAGCTGAGCACCGACCGGGTCACCCTGCGCGCCTACAAGTCGCCGCTGCGCTTCGCCGCGTACCGCGCCGACGGCACCGAACTCTGGTCCGAGACCAAGGGCCTGACGTGGAACCAGGACCGCACCGTGCAGACCCTGGCCCGCGGCGGCGCCGAGCAGTACTACGGCGCGGGGATGCAGAACGGGCGCGGCAACACCTCGCACCGCGGCAAGACCGTCGAGGTCGGCGTCGACTACAACTGGAACGACGGCGGCCACCCCAACTCCGTCCCGTTCTACCTCTCCTCGTCCGGCTACGGCGTCTACCGCAACACCTACGCCCCCAACACCTACGTCTTCGGCGAGCCCGTCACCACCACCGCCCGCGAACGCCGCTTCGACGCCTACTACTTCGCCGGCGCCGGACCGGACGCGCTGAAGGACGTCATCGGCCAGTACACGAAGCTCACCGGCAAACCCTTCCTGCCGCCCGTGTACGGTCTCGAGATCGGCGACGCCGACTGCTATCTGCACAACGCCAACCGCGGCGAGCGGCACACCCTCGACGCCCTCGAGGTCGCCGACGGGTACGTGCAGAACGACATGCCGAACGGCTGGATGCTCGTCAACGACGGCTACGGCTGCGGCTACGAGAACCTCGCCGAGACCGCGACCGGCCTGCAGCAGCGCGGCATGCAACTCGGCCTGTGGACCGAGGACGGCCTCGACCGGCTCGCCGACCAGGTGAAGGCCGGCCAGCGGGTCGCCAAACTGGACGTCGCCTGGGTCGGCGCCGGCTACAAGTTCGCCCTGGACGGCTGCAAGGCCGCGCACGCCGGCATCGAGGCGCACAGCGACGCCCGCGGCTTCACCTGGGCCCCCGAGAGCTGGTCCGGCGCGCAGCGCTGCGGCGTCCAGTGGTCCGGCGACCAGTCCGGCAGCTGGGAGTACATCCGCTGGCAGATCCCCACCTACGCCGGCGCGTCCATGTCCGGGCTCGCCTACACCACCGGCGACGTCGACGGCATCTTCGGCGGCAGCGCCAAGACCTACACCCGCGACCTGCAGTGGAAGACGTTCCTGCCGGTCACCATGACCATGGACGGCTGGGCCGCCAACGACAAGCAGCCCTTCCGGTACGGCGAGCCGTACACCACGATCAACCGCAGCTACCTCAAGCTCCACGAGGCCCTGCTGCCGTACATCTACAGCCACGCCCACCAGGCGACGCGGACCGGCGTCGGCCTCGCCCGCCCGCTGGTCCTGGAGTACCCCGACGACCCGAAGGCCGCGTCGGACGCCGCGAAGTACGAATTCCTCAGCGGCGAGGACTTCCTCGTCGCCCCGGTCTACCAGGACGCCGTCGAACGCGACGGCATCTACCTGCCGAAGGGCACCTGGATCGACTACTGGAGCGGCCGCGTCTACGAGGGGCCGCGCACCCTCGACGACCACAGCGCCCCGCTCGACACCCTGCCGCTGTTCGTCCGCGCCGGGGCGACCGTGCCGATGTGGCCCGGCGGCATCCGCTCGTACACCGACCGCACGCCCGGCTCCCCGGTCGCCTGGGACGTGTACCCGCAGGGGAAGTCGTCGTTCACCCTGTACGAGGACGACGGCGTCACCCGCGCCCACCGCACCGGCGCCCACGCCACCCAGCGCGCCGACGTCACCGCCCCGGTGCGCGGCGCGGGCGACGTGACGGTACGCATCGACGCGAGCCGCGGCACCTACCGCGGCAAGGCGGCCGCCCGGCCGTACGACTTCACCGTGCACACCGGCGACGCGCCGGGCCGGGTCGTCCTCGGGGGCACGACGCTCACCCGTCATTCCGGCCGCGCCGCGTTCGAGGCGGCCGAGCAGGGCTGGTGGTACGACCCCGCCGACCGCGGGGGAGTGGTGCGGGTGAAGACCGCTGCGCTGCGCACCG
The DNA here is from genome assembly GCF_045348655.1 of Streptomyces solicamelliae. NCBI lineage: Bacteria > Bacillati > Actinomycetota > Actinomycetes > Kitasatosporales > Streptomycetaceae > Streptomyces > Streptomyces solicamelliae. The sequence continues at coordinate 1,254,830 of NZ_CP160404.1, read as the reverse complement.
ACCGGCCCTTCGCGCTCACCCTGCACGACACCGCGGCCGTCGGCGGAGCCGTGCCGGGCGCCGCGGCGTCCGTCGCCGCGCCCACCGGGCAGGAGCTCGGCGCGGGTGTGCCCGGGACGGTCGCCGTGGACGTCACCGCGGGCTCCCGGGACGCCACCGGCGTCGACGTGACCGTGGCCGCCCCGGAGGGGTGGCAGGTCGAGCCGGCCGCCCGGATCGACCGGCTCCCGGCCGGGACGACCCGGCGCGTCGAGGTGACGGTGACCCCGTCGAAGGAGGCCGTGCCGGGGGAGTCGACGCTCACCGCGACCGTGCGGCACCGGTCCGCCGGACAGGACCGGGTGGCGGTGCAGCGATTCGCGGTCGGGGTCGTGCCCGAGCCGCCGACCGCCGACGCCTGGGCGAGCGACCTGGTGTGGCTGAAGTCCGCCAACGGCTGGGGGCCGCCCGAACGCGACCGCTCCAACGGCGAGTCCGGCGCGAACGACGGCCGGACCCTGACCCTGGCCGGCACGACCTATGAGAAGGGCATCGGCGCGCACGCCGACTCCGACATCGAGGTCTACCTCGGCGGCCGGTGCACCGCCTTCACCGCGGACGTCGGCATCGACGACGAGATCAATGGGTACGGCGAGGTGGCCTTCTCGGTCGAGGCCGACGGCCGTGTGCTGTGGACCTCGCCGAAACTGACCGGGGCATCCGCCACCGTCCCGGTGCGGGTGGACCTGGCCGGAGCCCGGCACGTCCGGCTCAGGATCACCGACACCAACGGCTCGAAGTCCGGCGACCACGGCGACTGGGCCGCGGCGCGCTTCGCCTGCGGCTGACGACCGTCCGGGCGCCGGAAGCGGCGACGGGAGGGGCGGCCGCGCCGCCCCTCCCGTACCGCTCAGTCCTCCGAGCCGGTGTCCGTGTCGCCGTCCTCGTCGCCGGAGGCTCCGGACTCCCCGGACTGCTCGGACTCGCCGGACTCCCCGGACTGATCGGGCGGCTCCGTGCCCGGTACCGCCTCCGGCCCCGGCTGCTGCGGTTTCGGCGGCCGGGTGCGGTCGCTGCCCGGGTCCCGCAGGTACGAGCCGTCGCCGCCCTCCGTCGCCAGGCCCGGGCCGGTACCGGGCTCGCGGCGGCGCAGATAGCGCTCGAACTCGCGGGCGATGGCCTCGCCCGACGCCTCCGGCAGCTCCGCGGTGTCCCGGGCCTCCTCGAGCGTCTGCACGTACTCGGCCACCTCGCTGTCCTCGGAGGCGAGTTGGTCCACGCCCAGCTGCCAGGCCCGCGCGTCCTCGGGGAGTTCGCCCAGCGGGATGTGCAGCCCGATGAGGTCCTCGAGACGGTTCAGCAGCGCCAGCGTCGCCTTCGGGTTCGGCGGCTGGGACACGTAGTGCGGCACCGCCGCCCACAGGCTCACCGCCGGGACGCCGGCGTGCGTGCACGCCTCCTGGAGGATGCCGACGATGCCGGTGGGACCCTCGTACCGGGTCTCCTCCAGGTCCATGGTGCGGGCCAGGTCGGGGTCGGAGGTGACGCCGCTGACCGGGACCGGACGGGTGTGCGGGGTGTCGCCGAGCAGTGCGCCCAGGATCACCACCATCTCCACGCCCAGCTCGTGGGCGAAGCCCAGCAGCTCGTTGCAGAACGAACGCCAGCGCATGGACGGCTCGATGCCGCGGACCAGTACCAGGTCGCGCGGCTTCTCGCCGCCGATCCGGACCACGGAGAGCCGGGTGGTGGGCCAGGTGATCTTCCGGACTCCGCCGTCCATCCACACCGTGGGCCGGTTGACCTGGAAGTCGTAGTAGTCCTCGGCGTCGAGCGCCGCGAAGACCTCGCCCTTCCATTCCCGGTCGAGATGGGCGACCGCGGTGGAGGCGGCGTCGCCGGCGTCGTTCCAGCCCTCGAACGCGGCCACCATGACCGGGTCGATCAGCTCGGGTACCCCCTCGAGCTCGATCACCCAGTGCCTCCTTTTCGAAGTTCCTGTCGTACGGACCAACCTTACGGCTTTCCGAAGACCGATTCGGTCTTGATCAACTACCCAGGAAACCCCGCCCGCACACGAAACCGACCGCACACGAAGACGTCAGGGACGGTCCCCCGTGAGACCGCCCCTGACCGTTTTGTGTCCGCGCCTTACTTGCGCAGCATGTCCTCGACCTTCGCGCGGACCTCGTCCGTCGCCAGACCGCGGATCGTCAGCGTGGTGCGGCGGCGCAGCACGTCGTCCGCCGTCTCCGCCCACTCGTGGTCCCGGGCGTACGCCACCTGCGCCCAGATCTCCGGGGCGTCGGGGTGGATGCGCTCGCCGAGCTCCGGGTTCTCGTTCGCCATCCGGGCGATGTCGAAGGAGAGCGAACCGTAGTGCGTCGCCAGGTGCTTGGCGGTGTCGGCGGCCATCCGCGGACCGGGCGCGGGGCCGTCCACGAGCAGCCGGTGCGCGACCGCGTTCGGGTTGGCTATGCCGGGCAGCGGCAGCCGCTTGGGCAGCGTGGCGACCGGCTCGTAGTCCTCGCCCAGCGGACGGCCCGGCAGCGACTCCAGCTTCTTCATGATCGTGCGGCCGATGTGGCGGAACGTCGTCCACTTGCCGCCGGCCACCGACAGCATCCCGCCGCGGCCCTCGGTGACGACCGTCTCGCGCTTGGCCTTGGAGGTGTCGCCGGGACCGCCCGGCAGCACCCGCAGACCCGCGAACGAGTAGGTGATCAGGTCGCGCGACAGCTGCTGGTCGCGGATCGAGAAGGCCGCCTCGTCCAGGATCTGGGCGGTGTCCTTGTCGTTCACCGCGACCTCGGACGGGTCGCCCTCGAACTCCTCGTCGGTGGTGCCGAGCAGCAGCATGTCCTCCCACGGGAGGGCGAAGGTGATCCGGTACTTGTCGATCGGGGTGGCCAGCGCCGCCTTCCAGGGGGAGGTGCGCTTGAGGACGAGGTGCGCGCCCTTGGACAGGCGGATCGACGGGGCCGCGTTCGGGTCCTCCATCCGGCGCAGGTGGTCCACCCACGGGCCGGTGGCGTTGAGCACCAGCCGGGCGGAGACGCCGAACTCGTCGCCGGAGAGCCGGTCCCGCAGCTCCGCGCCGGTGACCCGGCCGTGGGTGAAGCGCAGCCCGGTGACCTCGGCGTGGTTGAGGACGGTCGCGCCGGCGTCGACGGCGGCCCGGACGGTCATCAGGGCCATGCGGGAGTCGTTCATCTGGTCGTCGCCGTACACGGCCACGGCCTTGAGGTCCCGCGTCCGCAGCTCCGGCACGTCCTGCGCCGCCTTGGCGGGGGAGAGCAGGTGGCCGACGCCGTCGCCGAACGCGGAGAGCGCGCTGTACGCGAAGACGCCCGCGCCCAGCTTCGCGGCGCCGTGCGGGCCGCCCTTGTAGACGGGCAGGTAGAAGGTCAGGGGGTTCGAGAGGTGCGGTGCCACCTGACGGGACACCGCACGCCGCTCGAAGTGGTTCTCCGCGACCAGCTTCACCGCGCCGGTCTGCAGGTAGCGCAGACCGCCGTGGAGCAGCTTGGAGGAGGCGGAGGAGGTGGCGCCGGCGAAGTCGCCGGCGTCCACCAGGGCCACCCGCAGACCGGACTGCGCGGCGTGCCAGGCGGTGGAGATGCCCAGGATGCCGCCGCCGATCACCAGAAGGTCGTACGTCGCCTTCGCAAGCTGCTCTCTGGTCTCGGCGCGGGTCGGAAGCGACCCGGCCGCCGGGTGCGTCCCGAGGGAGGGGACGCTCTGCAGGGTGGTCATCTCGAATTACTCCTCGTCCTCGATCCAGCCCATGGTCCGCTCGACGGCCTTGAGCCAGCTCTTGTACTCGCTCTCACGCTTGTCGGCGTCCATGCGAGGGGTCCATTCCGCGGCCCGGCGCCAGTTGGCGCGCAGGGCGTCGGTGTCCGGCCAGAAGCCGACGGCGAGGCCGGCGGCGTAGGCCGCGCCGAGGCAGGTGGTCTCGGCGACCATGGGGCGCACGACCGGCGCGTCCAGGAAGTCCGAGAGGGTCTGCATCAGCAGGTTGTTGGAGGTCATGCCGCCGTCGACCTTCAGCGCGGTCAGCTCGACGCCGGAGTCCTTCGTCATGGCGTCGGTGATCTCGCGGGTCTGCCAGGCGGTGGCCTCCAGGACGGCGCGCGCGATGTGCGCCTTGGTGACGTACCGGGTGAGGCCGGCGATCACACCGCGGGCGTCGGAGCGCCAGTACGGGGCGAAGAGACCGGAGAAGGCCGGCACGAAGTAGGCGCCGCCGTTGTCGTCGACCGAGGACGCCAGGGTCTCGATCTCGGCGGCGGAGTTGATCAGGCCCATCTGGTCGCGCATCCACTGCACCAGCGAACCGGTGACGGCGATCGAGCCCTCCAGGGCGTAGACCGGCTTCTCGGCGCCGATCTGGTAGCCGACCGTGGTCAGCAGGCCGCTGTAGGAGTTGATGATCTTGTCGCCGGTGTTCATCAGCATGAACGTGCCGGTGCCGTACGTGGACTTGGCCTCGCCCTCGGCGAAACAGGTCTGGCCGAACAGGGCGGCCTGCTGGTCGCCGAGCGCGGAGGCGACCGGGACGCCGTCCAGGACGCCGCCCTTGACCGCGCCGTACACCTCGGCGGAGGAGCGGATCTCGGGCAGGACCGAGGCCGGGACCTCCATGGAGGTGAGGATCTTGTCGTCCCACTCCATGGTGTGCAGGTTCATCAGCATCGTGCGCGAGGCGTTGGTGACGTCGGTGACGTGCCTGCCGCCGTCGGTGCCGCCGGTCAGGTTCCAGATGACCCAGGAGTCCATGGTGCCGAAGAGGATGTCGCCGCGCTCGGCGCGCTCGCGCAGGCCCTCGACGTTGTCGAGCAGCCAGCGGACCTTGGGACCGGAGAAGTACGAGGCCAGCGGCAGGCCGGTCTCGCGGCGGAAGCGGTCCTGACCGACGTTGCGGCCGAGCTCCTTGCAGAGGGCGTCGGTGCGGGTGTCCTGCCAGACGAGGGCGTTGTGCACCGGCTCGCCGGTGTTCTTGTCCCACAGCACGGTGGTCTCGCGCTGGTTGGTGATGCCGATGGCCTTGACGTCGGCGGCGGTGATGCCGGCCTTGTCGAGGGCGCCGGCCACGACCTCCTGGACGTTGGTCCAGATCTCGGTGGCGTCGTGCTCCACCCAGCCCGGCTTCGGGAAGATCTGCTCGTGCTCCTTCTGGTCGACGGAGACGATGCGTCCGTCGCGGTCGAAGACGATGCAGCGGGAAGAGGTCGTGCCCTGGTCGATCGCGGCGATGAACGGGCCGGCGGTGTGTGCGTCGGTCACGGTGAACTCCAAGAGAGGTCTGGAAGCAGGACGGCTCAGGCGAACGCGATGTTGTAGATACCCGCGGCGAGGGCGCCGCCCACCAGGGGGCCGACGACCGGGATCCAGGCGTAGCTCCAGTCGGAGCCGCCCTTGTTCGGCAGCGGGAGCAGGGCGTGCACGATGCGCGGACCGAGGTCACGGGCGGGGTTGATGGCGTAGCCGGTCGGGCCGCCGAGCGAGAGGCCGATGCCGACGACGACGAGCGCGGTGATCAGGGCGCCGAGGACGCCGAGGCCCTTGCCGCTGTCGTTCAGGCCCTGGGTGAGCACCGCGAGGACCAGCACGACCGTGCCGATGATCTCGGTGGCCAGGTTCTGCCAGACGACGCGGACCTCGGGTCCGGTGGAGAAGACGCCGAGGACGGGGCCGGCGCCGCCGTTGTCGTGCGGGCCCTCGATGGCCTTCTTCTCCGGGTCGCCCACGATCTCCGGGTCGGTGAGGTGGGCCTGGAACTGGCCGTAGTACGCGATCCAGACCAGGAAGGCGCCGAGCATGGCGCCCAGCAGCTGGCCGGCGAAGTAGACCGGAACGTTGTTCCAGTCGCCGTCCTTGATCGCGATACCGACGGTGACGGCCGGGTTGAGGTGCGCGCCCGAGAGGGAGCCGGTCATGTAGACGGCGGTCAGGACCGCGAAACCCCACCCGAAGGTGATCGCGAGCCAGCCGGCGTTCTGCGCCTTGGAGCGCTTGAGCACGACGGCGGCGACGACGCCACCACCGAGGAGGATGAGTACGGCGGTCCCGATGACCTCGCCGATGAAGATGTCGGAGCTGGACACCCGCGACTCCTTTGTCCTACGTCCAGGGGAAAGGCGAACCCCAGGTCCCACCAGGGTTCGCGCCCTCAGGTGAGGGCGAACTCGGCCCTTGGCACCGTCACACTCTAGCGGTCATTCCCGGTAGGTGTTCGACAATGCCGACCGATGAACGGAAGTTTTGCCCTCGTGTGAACAACCCGTCAAGGGTTCCGGTAACGAAAAACCCGCCGATAACGCGATCGTTACCAGCGGGTTCCAGGGATTCCGCTTAGCGGTCCCGTGCCTCCGTCGAGCGGTTCAGAAGCGGCCGGCCCCCAGGTCCCTGGAGACCGCCCGCGCACAGTCGCGCACCGCCGCCACGAGCTCCGAGCGCAGCTCCCCGCCGTCGCAGACCCGCTCCACCGCGCCCGTGATGGCCACCGCACCCACCGGCATCCGCCGCCGGTCGTGGATCGGCGCAGCCACCGAGGCCACGCCCTCCCAGGTCTCCTCCACGTCCGCGGCCCAGCCGCGCGACCGCGTCATGTCCAGCAACGACTCGAAGTCCTGCAGCCCGGTCACCGTACGGTCCGTGAAGGACTTCAGCTCGACCTCCAGAACCTCGCTGTGCGCCACCGGGTCGTACGCCGACAGCACCTTGCCCAGGGCCGTGGAGTGCAGCGGCTGCATGGCCCCCACCTCCAGGACCTGGCGGCTGTCGTCCGGCCGGAACACGTGGTGCACGATCAGCACGCCCTGCTGGTGCAGCACGCCCAGGTGGACGCTCTCGCCGCTGGACCGGGCCAGATCGTCCGTCCACACCAGCGCCCGCGCCCGCAGCTCGTGCACGTCCAGATAGCTGTTGCCCAGGCGCAGCAGCTCCGCGCCCAGCTGGTACCGGCCCGAGGCCGCGTCCTGCTCGACGAAGCCCTCCGCCTGCAGCGTGCGCAGGATGCCGTGCGCGGTGCCCTTGGCCAGACCCAGGGAAGAAGCGATGTCGGACAGGCCGAGCCGGCGCTCGCCGCCCGCGAGCAGTCGCAGCATCGCCGCCGCCCGTTCAAGCGACTGGATGTTCTTCGCCATCGCCCGGCCCTTTCTCCTGCCTGGATCGCGTGGATCGATCGTCGATCAACGCCGTTCGACAATGCTGAACACTATCGGTCGATGCCGACCTCGTGTGACACATGCCTAGTGTCCGCCACGAACGAGCCGACCGGGAGTACCCCGACACAGGATGCCGTCCGGCCAGTGGGACACCGTGTCCACCCCGGCATCCGCACGGTTACGCTGGCCCCGTGCGCCCTCCCCCGAGGGTGCAAAGCCGACAGCCGTCGCATCCCAGGGAGCACATCCATGGCCTCGTTGCCGACCCCTTCCGCCGACAGCCGGACCCGCGCCGCCGCGCTCCGCGAGGCACTCGCCACCCGTGTGGTGGTCGCCGACGGAGCGATGGGCACCATGCTCCAGGCGCAGGACCCGACGCTCGAGGACTTCCAGAACCTCGAGGGCTGCAACGAGATCCTCAACGTCACCCGGCCCGACATCGTCCGTTCGGTGCACCAGGAGTACTTCGCCGCCGGCGTCGACTGCGTCGAGACCAACACCTTCGGCGCCAACTTCGCCGCCCTCGGCGAGTACGACATCCCCGAGCGCGTCCACGAGCTCTCCGAGTCCGGCGCCCGCATCGCCCGCGAGGTCGCGGACGAGTTCGCGGCCGGGGACGGGCGGCAGCGCTGGGTGCTCGGCTCCATCGGCCCCGGCACCAAGCTGCCCACCCTCGGCCACGCTCCCTACACGACGCTGCGCGACGCCTACCAGGCCAACGCGGAGGGCCTGCTCTCCGGGGGCGCGGACGCGCTTCTGGTGGAGACGACCCAGGACCTGCTGCAGACCAAGGCGTCCGTGATCGGTGCGCGCCGGGCCATGGAGAGCGCCGGATACACCGTGCCGCTGATCTGCTCGGTCACTGTGGAGACGACCGGGACGATGCTGCTCGGCTCGGAGATCGGGGCGGCGCTGACCGCGTTGGAGCCGCTGGGTATCGACATGATCGGTCTGAACTGTGCGACCGGTCCTGCCGAGATGAGTGAGCACCTGCGCTATCTGGCCCGGCATTCCCGGATCCCGTTGTCGTGTATGCCGAATGCGGGTCTGCCGGTGCTGGGGAAGAACGGTGCGCATTACCCGTTGGGTCCGGGCGAGCTGGCGGATGCGCAGGAGACGTTCGTGCGCGAGTACGGGCTGTCTCTGGTGGGCGGGTGCTGTGGTACGACGCCGGAGCATCTGCGGCAGGTCGTGGAGCGGGTGAAGGGCCTGGCTCCGGTGGTCCGTGTGCCGCAGCCGGAGCCGGGTGCTGCGTCGTTGTATCAGACGGTGCCGTTCCGGCAGGACATCTCGTACATGGCGATCGGTGAGCGGACGAACGCCAATGGTTCGAAGAAGTTCCGTGAGGCGATGCTGGACGGTCGTTGGGACGACTGTGTGGAGATGGCCCGGGATCAGATCCGTGAGGGCGCGCACATGCTCGACCTGTGTGTCGATTATGTGGGCCGTGACGGGGTCGCGGACATGAAGGAGTTGGCCGGCCGGTTCGCGACGGCCTCCACGCTGCCGATCGTGCTGGACTCCACCGAGGTCGAGGTGATCCGGGCCGGTCTGGAGAAGCTCGGCGGCCGGGCGGTGATCAATTCCGTCAACTACGAGGACGGTGACGGCCCGGATTCGCGTTTCGCCAGGGTCACCCGGCTGGCGCAGGAGCATGGTGCGGCGTTGATCGCGCTGACCATCGACGAGACGGGTCAGGCCCGCAGTGTCGAGGACAAGGTCGCGATCGCGGAGCGGATCATCGCCGACCTCACCGGCAACTGGGGGATTCTGGAGTCGGACATTCTGATCGACACGCTGACGTTCACGATCTGCACGGGTCAGGAGGAGTCCCGCAGGGACGGTGTCCACACGATCGAGGCGATCCGTGAGCTCAAGCGTCGTCATCCGGACGTGCAGACCACCCTGGGTCTGTCGAACATCTCCTTCGGTCTCAACCCGGCCGCGCGGATCCTGCTGAACTCGGTGTTCCTCGACGAGTGTGTGAAGGCGGGTCTCGACTCGGCGATCGTGCACGCCTCGAAGATCCTGCCGATCGCGCGGTTCGAGGAGGAGCAGGTGCGGACGGCCCTCGACCTGATCTATGACCGGCGTGCGGAGGGTTATGACCCGTTGCAGAAGCTGATGGCGCTGTTCGAGGGTGCCACGGCGAAGTCGCTGAAGGCGGGCAAGGCCGAGGAGCTGCTCGCGCTGCCGCTGGAGGAGCGGCTGAAGCGGCGGATCATCGACGGGGAGAAGAACGGTCTGGAGGCCGATCTCGATCAGGCGCTGACCACCACTCCCGCCCTGGACATCGTCAACGAGACGCTGCTGGACGGGATGAAGGTCGTCGGTGAGCTGTTCGGGTCGGGTCAGATGCAGCTGCCGTTCGTGCTGCAGTCGGCCGAGGTGATGAAGAGTGCGGTGGCCTATCTGGAGCCGCACATGGAGAAGTCGGACGCGGAGGGCAAGGGCACCATCGTGCTGGCCACGGTCCGTGGCGACGTGCATGACATCGGCAAGAACCTCGTCGACATCATCCTGTCCAACAACGGCTACAACGTCGTCAACCTGGGCATCAAGCAGCCGGTCTCCGCGATCCTCGAGGCCGCCGAGGAACACCGGGCCGACGTCATCGGCATGTCCGGGCTCCTGGTCAAGTCCACGGTGATCATGAAGGAGAACCTGGAGGAGCTCAACCAGCGCGAGCTGGCCGCCAAGTACCCCGTCATCCTCGGCGGCGCGGCCCTCACCCGCGCCTACGTCGAACAGGACCTCCACGAGATCTACCAGGGCGAGGTCCGCTACGCCCGCGACGCCTTCGAGGGCCTGCGCCTGATGGACGCACTCATCGCCGTCAAGCGCGGCGTCCCCGGAGCCACCCTGCCCGAACTCAAGCAGCGCCGTGTCGCCAAGCGGGACACGGCCCTGGAGATCAACGAGCCCGAGCCCGGCGGCCGCTCCGACGTCGCCGTCGACAATCCCGTGCCCACCCCGCCGTTCTGGGGCACCCGCGTCGTCAAGGGCATCCCGCTCAAGGACTACGCGAGCTGGCTCGACGAGGGCGCCCTGTTCAAGGGCCAGTGGGGCCTGAAGCAGAACCGCGCCGGTGACGGCCCGACGTACGAGGAGCTGGTGGAGACCGAGGGCCGGCCGCGGCTGCGCGGCTGGCTGGACCGGCTGCACACCGACAACCTCCTGGAGGCGGCCGTCGTCCACGGCTACTTCCCGTGCGTCTCCAAGGGCGACGACCTGATCATCCTGGACGAGGAGGGCAACGAGCGGACCCGCTTCACCTTCCCGCGCCAGCGTCGCGGCCGCCACCTCTGCCTCGCGGACTTCTTCCGCCCGGAGGAGTCCGGGGAGACCGACGTGGTCGGCCTCCAGGTCGTCACCGTCGGCTCGAGGATCGGCGAGGCCACGGCCGAGCTGTTCGCCGCCGACTCCTACCGCGACTACCTGGAGCTGCACGGCCTGTCCGTCCAGCTGGCCGAGGCCCTCGCCGAGTACTGGCACGCCCGCGTCCGCGCCGAGCTCGGCTTCGGCGGCGAGGACCCGGCGAACGTCGAGGACATGTTCGACCTGAAGTACCGCGGCGCGCGCTTCTCGCTCGGCTACGGGGCCTGCCCCGACCTGGAGGACCGGGCGAAGATCGCCGAGCTGCTGAAGCCCGAGCGGATCGGCGTCCACCTCTCCGAGGAGTTCCAGCTGCACCCCGAGCAGTCAACGGACGCCATCGTGATCCACCACCCGGAGGCGAAGTACTTCAACGCTCGGTGACCGGAATCAGCGCACCGTGACGGGGGACACGGGTACATCCGTGCTTCCCGTGTGATTCCGACGTACACTGGTCGGTCCAGTGCAGGCCGGTCTCCCTCCCCGTACCGGGGTGGGTGACCGGCCTCTTCGTCCCTTCGTGGAGGTGTCCGGATGACCAGTACGGTCCCCGCGTCCTTGTTCCGTGCCAACGGCAGCTCCGCCCTGCAGGCGGTCTTCCTGGACATGGACGGCACCCTCGTGGACACGGAGGGGTTCTGGTGGGACGCGGAGGTCGAGGCGTTCGCCGCGCTCGGTCACGCCCTGGAGGAGTCCTGGCGCGACATCGTCGTGGGCGGCCCGATGAGCCGCAGCGCCGGGTACCTCATCGAGGCCACGGGCGCCGACATCACCCTCCCCGAGCTGACCGTGCTGCTCAACGAGAAGTTCGAGCAGCGCATCGACCGGGGCGTGCCCCTGATGCCCGGGGCCGAGCGGCTGCTCACGGAGCTGGCCCGGCACAACATCCCCACGGCGCTGGTCTCCGCCTCGCACCGGCGGATCATCGACCGGGTGCTCGCCTCGGTGGGCCGCGACCGGTTCGCGTACTCCATCGCCGGCGACGAGGTGAGCCGTACCAAGCCGCACCCGGAGCCGTACCTCACGGCCGCCGAGCGGGCCGGGGCCGACCCGGTGCTGTGCGCGGTCATCGAGGACACCGCGACCGGCGTGGCCTCCGCGGAGGCGGCCGGCTGCCGGGTCGTGGCGGTGCCGTCCGTCGCGCCGATCGCGCCCGCGGGCGGCCGGGTCGTGGTCCGCTCGCTCGAAGAGGTCGACGTGCCGTTCCTGCGGACGCTGATCTCCGGCGCCTGAGCCGGTCCGCGCCAACGCGGACGTCGGTTCGCGCGAACGCGGAAGGGAACGCAGGGCTCCGTACCGTGCGTTCTCCGTGATCGCGGCCCCTCGCCTCTCGGCCACCTGTCCTGAAGTCGCCCGAGTGACCTTGGTCACCCAGCGTACTGGGGGGTAGGTGGCCTTTCTGTGCCCCATGCCCGGAACATGCGCTTCAGCTGTCTCCATGTGTCCGGATTCATGGACCCTTGGGCGGGTCGTACCTTCGCATGACTATCGATCATCGCGCATCGGTGATCACTCACCGGTGACCGTTCTCCGGCGACCGCGTCAGGCCCGCACCCCGCCGCGCACTAATCTTTCGGTCGTACTTCGCCGCACCCACCGTGTGCGCCGGCGCAAACCCGAGTCGCCGCGCCCAGAGGAACGATCGCTGTATCCGGCCCGATCGCTCCGCCCCGACCGGGCGGCAGCGGCGGAGTGTTCCGTACCCGCTGCATCCCGTGCCGGATGAGGAGAACGTTTCCGTTGAACCGCAAGACCCTTGTGCTGCCGGCCCTCGCCGGCGTACTCGCCCCCGTACTCGCCGGCTGCGGTACCACCGTCGGCGGCGGCGAGGAGCACATCGTCGTCGGCACCACGGACCAGTTCGTCGCCACCGAGGACGCCCCCGCGCCCCTCGACCCCGCCTATGCGTACGACACCGGCACCTGGAACGTCCTCCGCCAGACCCTCCAGACCCTGATGCACGTCCCGCGCGGCGGCGGCCGCCCGGTCGGCGACGCCGCCTCCGGCTGCGGTTTCACCGACAAGGCCAGCCAGAGCTTCCGGTGCACCCTGCGCGAGGGCCTGTCCTTCGCCGACGGCACGCCCGTCACCTCCGAGGACGTCAAGTTCTCCATCGAGCGCGTCCTCGCCATCAAGTCCGACAACGGCACCGCCGCCCTGCTCGCCAACATCGACAAGGTCGAACCCCAGGGCGAGCGGGCGGTCGTCTTCCACCTGAAGACCCCCGACGCCACCTTCCCGTACAAGCTCTCCACCCCCGTCGCCGGCATCGTCAGCAAGGACAAGTACGACGGCAAGAAGCTCCGCGAGGGCTTCGACGTCGACGGCTCCGGCCCGTACACCCTCCAGGTCGAGCGCGACGGCGACCGGATGACCAAGGCCGCCTTCATCAAGAACCCGCGCTACAAGGGCGACGTCACGCTCCGCAACGACAAGGTCGAACTGCGCTCCTTCGAGACCGCCGAGGCCATGGGCGACGCGCTGAAGGCCGGCCAGGTCGACCTGGCCACCCGCGCCCTCGGCCCCGAGCAGATCAAGGAACTCGGCGACGACCCCAAGCCGGGCATCGAACTCATCGAGGTCCCCGGGCTCGAGATCCGCTACCTCGCCTTCAACACCACCGACCCGTCCGTCAAGAACAAGGCCGTCCGGCAGGCCATGGCCGCCGTCGTCGACCGCGGCCGGATCGCCGGCGAGGTGTACGGCTCCACCGCCCAGCCGCTGTACTCGCTGATCCCGTCGAGCATCCCCGCGCACACCAACTCGTTCTTCGACAAGTACGGCGAGCCCAGCAAGGCCAAGGCCGCCGAACTGCTGCGCGACGCCGGCATCACCACCCCGGTGAAGCTCACCCTGCACTACACCACCGACCGCTACGGCGACAGCACCGCCAAGGAGTTCGCCGCCCTGCAGTCGCAGCTCAACGCCACCGGCCTCTTCGACGTCACCGTCAAGGGCACGAAGTGGTCCGAGTTCCGCCCCGCGCAGAAGCGCGGCGACTACCCCGTCTACGGCCTCGGCTGGTTCCCCGACTTCCCGGACCCGGACAACTACGTCGCCCCGTTCCTCGACGCGGACAACTTCCTCAACACCCCCTACGTCAGCAAGGTCGTCCGCGACCGACTGATCCCGCAGTCGCGCCGCGAGGCCGACCGCAACGCCGCGGCCCCCGCGTTCGAGCAGATGCAGGAGATCGTCGCCGGCGACGTGCCCGTCCTCCCGCTGTGGCAGGGCAAGCAGTACGTCGCCGCCCGCGACGATGTGACCGGCGTCGAATGGGCGCTGAACAACTCCTCCGACCTGCAGCTCTGGGAGCTCGGTCGCGGCACCGCCTGACCCCCTGCGTTACCCGGCCGCGCGACCCGCGCGCGGCCGGCCGGCAAGAGATCACGAGGCAAGGTTCTGTGAAGGCACACAACAAGTGGCTGACCGCCCCGCTGGCGGCCGGCCTGGCCACCGCACTGCTCAGCGGCTGTGGCACGGAGACGGGCGGCGGCGCGGGCGGCGCGGGCGACGCCATACGCGTCGGCATGTCGGACGAGGTCATGGCCACCGACCCCGCCGCCGGCTACGACCCCGGCTCCTGGCTGCTGTTCAACAACGTCTTCCAGTCCCTCCTCGCCTTCCCCAAGGGCGGCACGGAGCCCGAGCCCGAGGCCGCCGAGCAGTGCGGCTTCGAGGGCGGCAGCAAGGTCTACCGCTGCACCCTGCGGGACGGTCTGAAGTTCAGCAACGGCAACCCGCTGACCTCGGAGGACGTCAAGTTCTCCTTCGAACGCGCGCTGAAGATCGACGACCAGTCCGGCCCCGGCCCGCTGCTCGCCACCATCGACAAGATCGAGACCCCCGACGAGAAGACCGTCGTCTTCCGCCTCAAGGTCCCCGACGCCACCTTCCCCAGCAAGATCGCCTCCGGCGCCGGCTCCATCGTCGACCACCGCGAGTACGAGGCCGACGCGCTGCGCACCGACGGCAAGGCCGTCGGCTCCGGCCCGTACAAGCTCGACAAGATCGACGACCGCGAGGCCGTCTTCTCCGTCAACACCGAGTACAAGGGCACCGCCAAGACCCAGAACAAGGGCGTCACCCTCAAGCTGTACGACGGCGACCGCAAGGCCCTGGCCGAGGCGCTCACCAAGGGCGACATCGACGTCGCCTACCGCGGTCTCGCCGCCGGCGACGTCGCCGCCCTGGAGACCGCCGCGACCAGTGCCGACCGCGAGGTCGAGGTCGTCGAGGGCAGCAGCGCCGAGGTCCAGCACCTGGTGTTCAACCTCAAGGACCCGGTAGTCGGCAAGCTCGGCGTCCGCAAGGCCATCGCCCACCTGGTCGACCGCGACGCACTCGTCGAGGACGTCTACAAGTCGACCGCCACGCCGCTGTACTCGATCGTCCCCGCGGGCATCGCCGGCCACAACACCGCCTTCTTCGACGCCTACGGCGGCCGCCCCGACCCGGCCAAGGCCAAGGCCGCGCTGCGCGCCGCCGGCATCAAGGACAAGGTCAAGCTCACCCTCTGGTCCACGCCCAGCCGCTACGGCCCGGCCACCGACCAGGAGTTCGAGGCCATCGCCAAGCAGCTCAACGACAGCGGCCTGTTCGAGGCCGACGTCCAGTCCGTCGAGTTCGAGCAGTACGAGAAGGACATCGAGGCCGGCAAGTACGGCGTCTACGTCAAGGGCTGGGTGCCCGACTACCCGGACCCCGACAACTTCACCGGCCCGTTCTTCGGCGAGGGCAACGTCCTCGGCAACAACTACGAGAACAAGCGGATCACCGGCACCCTCATCCCGAAGACCTCCTCCGCCGCCGAGCGCGCCACCACCGCCGCCGACTTCGGCGAGCTGCAGGACCTGGTCGCCGAGGACCTGCCGATCCTGCCGCTGTGGCAGGGCAAGCAGTACGCGGTCGCCGCCCCGAACATCACCGGCCTGGAGTGGACCCTCGACGCCTCCACCGTCTTCCGCTTCTGGGAGCTCAAGAAGTCCTGACCGGGACACCGCACCACGCGGACGGGCCCGGCGCGCAGACGATGCGCGCCGGGCCCGTCCCCGTACTGCCGAAGGTCTACTGCGCGCCGGGGCGGACCAGACCGCTCTCGTACGCGTACACCGCCGCCTGCACCCGGTCGCGCAGCCCCAGCTTCGTCAGCACATGACCCACATGCGTCTTGACCGTCGTCTCGCTGACGAACAGATCCGCCGCGATCTCCGCGTTCGACAGACCCCGCGCCACCAGCTTCAGCACCTCTACCTCACGCTCCGTCAGCGTGTTCAGGGTGTCCGGCACCTGCTCGTCACCCGACGGCAGATGCCCCGCGTACTTGTCCAGTAGCCGCCGCGTGATGCTCGGCGCCAGCATCGCCTCACCGGCCGCCACCACCCGGATCGCCTGCACCAGCTCGTTGGCCGGCGCGTCCTTCAGCAGAAAGCCGCTCGCCCCGGCACGCAGCGCCTCCACCACGTACTCGTCCAGGTCGAAGGTCGTCAGCACCAGCACCTTCGCCGGGCCGTCACGGCCCGGACCCGTGATCTGCCGGGTCGCCTCCACCCCGTCCATCCGCGGCATCCGGATGTCCATCAGCACCACGTCCGGCTGCAGCGCCCGCACCTGCTCCAGGGCCTGCAGACCGTCCCCGGCCTCGCCGACGACCGCGAGATCCGCCTCCGCCTCCAGAATCATCCGGAAACCGGTGCGCAGCAGCGGCTGATCGTCGACCAGAAGGACGCGGATGGCCACGAGAACTCCTTTACGGGGCGGGCTGAACCGGCTCCATTCTGCCCTGCTCGTCCGGCCCCGCCTCAGGCGGGCGCGCGGAGACGATCTCCAGCGGGTACACCGGGGGAGTGCCCCCGAACTCCGGGCAGTGCGCCCGGTGGTCGCACCACCCGCACAGCTTCGTCTGCCGCGGCCGCCAGTCACCCGTCCGGGTGGCCAGCACGATCGCCTCCCACAGCGCGTGCAGCTTCCGCTCCACCCGCAGCAGATCCTCCTCCACCGGGTCGTACGTCAGCACCTCGCCACTGCCCAGGTACACCAGCTGCAGCCGCCGCGGCACCACCCGCTTCAACCGCCACACCACCAGCGCGTAGAACTTCATCTGGAACAGCGCGCCCTCGCTGTACTCCGGCCGCGGCGCCTTGCCCGTCTTGTAGTCGACGATCCGCACCTCGCCCGTCGGCGCGACGTCCACCCGGTCGATCACCCCGCGCAGCCGCAGCCCCGACTCCAGCTCCGTCTCCACGAACAGCTCGCGCTCCGCCGGCTCCAGCCGCGTCGGATCCTCCAGCGTGAACCACCGCTCGACCAGCCGCTCCGCCTCACCGAGCCAGCGCGCCAGCCGCTCCCCCTCCGCGTCCCCCTCGAACAGCTCCGACAGCTCCGGCCGCGACGTCAGCAGCCGGTCCCACTGCCCGGGGATCAGCGACTTCGCCCGCGGCGCCGTCCGCTCCGCCGCCGGCGCGTCGAAGAGCCGCTCCAGCACCGCGTGCACCAGCGTCCCCCGCGTCGCCGCCTCACTCGGCCTCTCCGGCAACCGGTCGATCACCCGGAACCGGTACAGCAGGGGGCACTGCATGAAATCGCTCGCCCGCGACGGCGACAACGACGACGGCGTCGAAGGCGTACGCGGCTCCGCCGCCGGCTGCTCGCTGCTACTCATGCCCCAGACCCTACGGCCCGCCACTGACACCGGCGGAATACCATCGACTACACACCCCGTCACGCTGCATGATCGAAGCGTGCCGCGACGACGTGGGACGGCGCACAGGCAGCGAAGGGAACCCGTGAACCAGGACGACGCCAGCGGCAAGAACGACCGGCCGCGGTCCGGCCCGGCGGGACCGGAGGACGGCGACGGCAAGCCGCAGCGCACCGAGGACCCCGGAGGCGGCATCCTCATGGGCCGTCTCTTCGGCGTACCCGTGTACGTCGCCCCCAGCTGGTTCCTCGTCGCCGCCCTGATCACCTGGGTCTTCGGCAACCAGATCGACCGGGTGCTGCCCGATCTCGGCGCCGCCCGCTACCTCGTCTCCCTGTTCTTTGCCGTCGCCTTCTACGCCTCCGTCCTCGTCCACGAACTCGCCCACACCGTCGCCGCCCTCCGCTTCAAACTGCCGGTCCGCCGCATCCAGCTCCAGTTCTTCGGCGGCGTCTCCGAGATCGAGAAGGAGGCCGAGACCCCCGGCCGCGAATTCGTCCTCGCCTTCGTCGGCCCCCTGCTCTCCCTCGTCCTCGCCGGCGTCTTCTACGCCGCCATGGACGCCGTCCGGCCCGGCACCGTCCCCGGCGTCCTCCTCGCCGGCCTGATGATCTCCAACCTCATCGTGGCCGTCTTCAACCTCCTGCCCGGCCTGCCCCTCGACGGCGGCCGCATGCTCCGCGCCGTCATCTGGAAGCTCACCGGCAAGCCGATGAGCGGCACCGTCGCCGCCGCCTGGGTCGGCCGCGCCCTCGCCGTCACCGTCCTCATCGGCCTCCCTCTGCTCACCCGCACCGGCCTCCTCGGCAACGACCCCTCCGAGATCAGCGGCGTCGACACCGTCACCGACGCCCTGCTCGCCGCCATCCTCGCCGCCATCATCTGGACCGGCGCCGGCAACAGCCTCCGCATGGCCCGGCTCCGCGAGCACCTGCCCGAACTGCGCGCCCGCACCCTCACCCGGCGCGCCATCCCCGTCCCGCCCGCCACCCCCCTCTCCGAGGCACTGCGCCGCGCCAACGAAGCCGGCGCCCGCGCCCTCGTCGTCGTCGACGGCGGCGGCAACCCCACCGGCCTCGTCCGCGAGACCGCCATCGCCGGCGTCCCCCAGCACCGCCGCCCCTGGGTCGCCGTCAGCGCCCTCTCCCAGGACCTCGCCGACGGCATGCGCGTCCCCGCCGAACTCGCCGGACAGGGCCTCCTCGACCACCTGCGGGCCAGCCCCGCCACCGAGTACCTCGTCGTCGAGGACAGCGGAGAGATCTACGGAGTCCTCTCCACCGCCGACGTCGAGCGCGCCTTCGTCCGGGCCATGGCAAGACCGTCCTCCTGACCCCGGTACTCTGGTCACATGTCCGAACCGACCGGTGCCGCCCGCCGTCGCGGGCCCTTCAAGGTCGGGGACCAGGTCCAGCTCACCGACCCCAAGGGACGCCACTACACGTTCACGCTCGAAGCCGGGAAGAATTTCCACACCCACAAGGGTTCCTTCCCCCACGACGAGCTGATCGGCGCTCCTGAGGGCAGTGTCGTCCGTACCACGGGAAACGTCGCCTACCTGGCGCTGCGCCCCCTGCTCCCCGACTACGTCCTGTCCATGCCCCGCGGCGCCGCCGTGGTCTACCCGAAGGACGCGGGACAGATCCTCGCCTTCGCCGACATCTTCCCCGGCGCACGCGTCGTCGAAGCCGGCGTGGGCTCCGGCTCGCTCAGCAGCTTCCTGCTCCGCGCCATCGGCGACAGCGGAATGCTGCACTCGTACGAGCGCCGCGAGGACTTCGCGGAGATCGCCAAGGGCAACGTGGAGCGCTACTTCGGCGGCCCGCACCCCGCCTGGCAGCTCACCGTCGGCGACCTCCAGGACAACCTGAGCGACACCGACGTCGACCGCGTCATCCTCGACATGCTCGCCCCCTGGGAGTGCCTGGAGGCCGTCTCCAAGGCGCTCGTCCCCGGCGGCATCCTGTGCTGCTACGTGGCCACCACCACACAGCTCGCGCGCACCGTGGAGTCCATCCGCGAGTTCGGCTGCTACGCCGAGCCTCAGCCCTGGGAATCCATGATCCGCAACTGGCACGTCGAGGGCCTGGCCGTCCGCCCGGACCACCGGATGATCGGCCACACCGGCTTCCTGGTCACCGCCCGTCGCCTCGCCGACGGCGTCGAGCCCCCGATGCGCCGCCGCCGTCCCGCCAAGGGTGCGTACGGCGAGGACTACGAGGGCCCCAACAAGGGCTGACGTCCACCATCCCTCCGACAACGTGACGGCGCCGCTGCCGAGTTCCCCGCCCCATGGCGAGAACTCGACAGCGGCGCCGCCGCGTTGCCACCGAGCGCCGAAGCGGAGCCACCCCGCCTGTTCCGCCCTCCTGTGACGTATGGCACGATGCTGGCCACTCCCACCGCACCACCCCTCACAGGAGACGCCCCGCGTGCAGCCTGCCGCCCTCCCGGACCTCGCGCACACCCACCCCCGCCCGGTGCACTGGCTCGCCACCGCAGCCGCCATGGCCGCCGTCGTCGCCGGCGCCGGCCTGCTCCAGCCCGACGCGGCCACCGCCACCACCGCCGCGGCCGCGACCGCCGGATCGCCCGAGGCGCCGCCGAGACCGGCCCCCGAAGCGGCGGGCGCCGCCTACCCGCTGGAGTGCGGGGGAGCACCGAGCGTCGTCGCCCGGCAGGCCACCGGCGACCTCGACGGGGACGGCAGCCCGGAGACCGTGGCCGTGGCACGCTGCGACGCCGGATCGGGCACCCCGCCGAGCGGGCTCTACGTGCTGACCCGGGACAGGACCGGTGCCGCCCGCGTCGTCGCCACCCTGGTCGAGCCGACGAGCAGACAGAACGTGGAGAGCCTCACCGTCCGCGACGGCGTCGTCACGGCCACCCTGCTCGGCTACTCCACCCCGGACGTGCCCCGCTGCTGTCCCGACGTGCGGGAGAGCGCCGAATGGCGCTGGCAGGGCGGTGCGTTCACGCGCAGCAAGGCCGGCGCGGCGGCACAGAGCGTCTGACCCGTCACACGCGGTGGCGCGGACGCGTCACACGCAGGGGCGGTGAGCGCGGCTCACCCGGCGTCGGGGCCGTACACCTCGACGCCGTCCGCCACCCGCCGGACGTGGATGCAGTCGCCCGGGCACTCCTTGGCGGAGTCCACCACGTCCTGCAGCAGCGGCAGCGGCACCGGAGTCGTGGCCCCCACGTCCTGGAGCAGTTCGTCGTCCGTGCTCTTCACGTACGCGAGCCCGTCGATGTCCAGCTCGAAGACCTCCGGCGCGTACTGCGCACAGATCCCGTCGCCCGTGCAGAGATCCTGATCGATCCACACCTCCAGCGCCTCGCCGGCGTCCGTGGACGGGACCTCGTGCTGCACGGTCATTTCCCCTGCCGTTTCCTGCGACTGCTGATCGAATCCGAAGTAAGTCCTGCCACCCCTGACGGGTGTTGACCACCGCCGACGATACAACCGCGCGCATTCCGATGTTTGGCGAGGGGTATTCCCCTGGCGTGAGGGGAAGCGCAAGGGTGAAGATCGGACACACCCCGAGAGTGTTTGTGATCTAGGGGTTTCAATCACCACCCACGCAGGTAGGGTCAGGAAGCGTCCAGCTCCCCTTGGAGGAGGTGAGGACCGTGGCAGCCCACGACGACGACATCAACCGCGGCATCCGGCCGGGGCGGGGGTCTGAGGACCCCGCCGGCCAGGTTGCCTATCTCGAGCAGGAAATCGCCGTCCTGCGCCGCAAGCTCGCCGACTCTCCGCGACACACGAGGATTCTCGAGGAGCGGATCGTCGAGCTGCAGACCAACCTGGCCGGCGTGTCCGCTCAGAACGAGCGACTCGCCAACACGCTCCGTGAGGCCCGCGACCAGATCGTGGCCCTCAAGGAGGAGGTCGACCGGCTCGCCCAGCCGCCGGCCGGCTTCGGAGTGTTCCTGCAGGCCAACGAGGACGACACCTGCGACATCTTCACCGGGGGCCGCAAGCTCCGGGTGAACGTCAGCCCCGGCGTCGCCCTCGAAGAACTCCGGCGCGGCCAGGAAGTCATGCTCAACGAGGCGCTCAACGTGGTCGAGGCCATGGAATTCGAGCGCACCGGCGACATCGTCACCCTCAAGGAAGTCCTCGAGGACGGCGAGCGCGCCCTGGTGCTCGGGCACACCGACGAGGAACGGGTGGTCAGGCTCGCCGAGCCGCTGCTGGACGTCACCATCCGCCCCGGCGACGCCCTGCTCCTCGAGCCCCGCTCCGGGTACGTCTACGAAGTCGTTCCCAAGAGCGAGGTCGAGGAACTCGTCCTCGAAGAGGTCCCCGACGTCGACTACGGCAAGATCGGCGGCCTCGGCGACCAGATCGAACTGATCCGGGACGCCGTCGAGCTCCCCTACCTCTACCCCGACCTCTTCAAGGAGCACGAGCTCCGCCCGCCCAAGGGCATCCTGCTCTACGGGCCCCCCGGCTGCGGCAAGACACTGATCGCGAAAGCCGTCGCCAACTCCCTTGCCAAGAAGGTCGCCGAGGTCACCGGGCAGCCCGCCGGAAAGTCCTACTTCCTGAACATCAAGGGCCCCGAACTGCTCAACAAGTACGTCGGCGAGACCGAGCGGCACATCCGCCTGGTCTTCCAGCGGGCCCGGGAGAAGGCGAGCGAGGGCACCCCCGTCATCGTCTTCTTCGACGAGATGGAATCGCTCTTCCGCACCCGCGGCTCCGGGGTCAGCTCGGACGTGGAGAACACCATCGTCCCGCAGCTGCTCGCCGAGATCGACGGCGTCGAAGGACTCGAGAACGTCATCGTCATCGGCGCCTCCAACCGCGAGGACATGATCGACCCCGCGATCCTGCGCCCCGGCCGACTCGACGTCAAGATCAAGATCGAGCGTCCGGACGCCGAAGCGGCCCGCGACATCTTCGCCAAGTACCTCACCGCATCCCTGCCGCTCCACTCCGACGACGTCGCCGAACACGGCGGCTCCAAGGACGCCGCGGCCAGCGGGATGATCCAGTCGGTCGTCGAGAAGATGTACGCCGAAAGCGAGGAGAACCGCTTCCTCGAAGTGACCTACGCCAACGGCGACAAGGAAGTCCTCTACTTCAAGGACTTCAACTCCGGAGCGATGATCCAGAACATCGTCGACCGGGCCAAGAAGATGGCCATCAAGGCCTTCCTCGACCACAACCAGAAGGGCCTCCGCGTCTCCCACCTCCTCCAGGCATGCGTGGACGAGTTCAAGGAGAACGAGGACCTGCCCAACACCACCAACCCCGACGACTGGGCCCGCATCTCCGGAAAGAAGGGCGAGCGGATCGTCTTCATCCGCACCCTCGTCACCGGAAAGCAGGGCGCGGACACCGGACGCTCCATCGACACGGTGGCCAACACCGGTCAGTACCTGTAAAACGCCGGCCGGCTGCGGATGTCCGGAAACCCGGACATCCGCAGCCGTCGCATTCCGCCCCGGCACCCGCTCCAACTCAGCAAAAACTCGAACTCCAGCAAATCCTCGAAACGATCTCCCCACCGGCGCGGAGTCGCTCTAGGCTCGTCGGTACTTGTTGCGCCGCTCCCGGAGGGGAGCGCCGCCGGGCAAGGAGGGCCGCATGACCGTACGGCGAGTAATGGGCATCGAGACGGAGTACGGGATCTCCGTCCCGGGCCACCCGAACGCCAATGCCATGCTCACCTCGTCCCAGATCGTCAACGCCTACGCGGCGGCGATGCACCGGGCGCGCCGCGCCCGCTGGGACTTCGAGGAGGAGAACCCGCTGCGGGACGCCCGTGGCTTCGACCTCGCCCGCGAGGCCGCCGACTCCAGCCAGCTCACCGACGAGGACATCGGCCTCGCCAACGTGATCCTCACCAACGGCGCCCGGCTCTACGTCGACCACGCCCACCCCGAATACAGCGCCCCCGAGGTCACCAATCCCCGCGACGCCGTCCTCTGGGACAAGGCCGGCGAGCGGATCATGGCCGAAGCCGCCGAACGAGCCGCCCAGCTCCCCGGCGCCCAGCCCATCCACCTCTACAAGAACAACACCGACAACAAGGGCGCCTCCTACGGCACGCACGAGAACTACCTGATGAAGCGGGAGACCCCCTTCTCGGACATCGTGCGCCACCTGACCCCGTTCTTCGTCTCCCGCCAGGTCGTCACCGGCGCCGGCCGCGTCGGCATCGGCCAGGACGGCCGCGAGCACGGCTTCCAGATCAGCCAGCGCGCCGACTACTTCGAGGTCGAGGTCGGACTCGAGACGACCTTGAAGCGCCCCATCATCAACACCCGCGACGAACCCCACGCCGACGCCGAGAAATACCGCCGACTCCACGTGATCATCGGCGACGCGAACCTCTCCGAGATCTCGACCTACCTCAAACTCGGCACCACCGCGCTCGTCCTCTCCATGATCGAGGACAGCTTCATCAACGTCGACCTGGCCGTCGACCAGCCCGTCCGCACCCTCCACCAGGTCTCCCACGACCCCGGCCTCCAGCACCTCATCACGCTGCGCAGCGGCCGGACACTCACCGCGGTCCAGCTCCAGATGGAGTACTTCGAACTGGCCAGGAAGTACGTCGAGGAGCGGTACGGCGCCGACGCCGACGACCAGACCAAGGACGTCCTCGTCCGCTGGGAGGACACCCTCAACCGGCTCGAACACGACCCCATGAGCCTCGCCGGCGAACTGGACTGGATCGCCAAACGCGAACTCATGGAGGGCTACCGGCGCAGGGACGGCCTCGACTGGGACGCCGCCCGGCTGCACCTCGTCGACCTCCAGTACGCCGACGTACGCCCCGAGAAGGGCCTGTACAACCGTCTGGTGGCCCGCGGGCGCATGAAGCGACTCCTGACCGAGGAAACGGTCGAACGGGCCGAGACGAACCCTCCGGAGGACACCAGGGCGTACTTCCGCGGCCGCTGCCTGGAGCAGTACGCGGACGACGTGGCCGCGGCGTCCTGGGACTCGGTCATCTTCGACCTGCCCGGACGGGACTCGCTCCAGCGCGTCCCCACCCTGGAACCCCTCCGGGGTACCCGGAACCACGTCAAGGAACTCCTCGACCGCTGCCGCACCGCGGAAGAACTGGTCCGCGTACTGTCCGGCGGCTGAGGTACGCCTGAAAGCCCTCCGGGGCGGGAATCATGAAAGCAGCCCCCGCGGTCACAACGACCGCGGGGCCGATGTCAGAGCAGGCTTGTAGGGTCTGAACTCGACAGACTCAACCGAGCGGGCCGATTCGAGCGGGGTGAGGGACATGGCGACCAAGGACACCGGCGGCGGACAGCAGAAGGCGCAGCGGACCACCGAGGAGGTCGAGGAGACCACCGCGGAGGCGAGCTCCGACCTCAAGGAACGCCAGGAGAAGCTGAGCGACGACGTCGACTCGGTGCTGGACGAGATCGACGACGTCTTGGAAGAGAATGCTGAGGATTTCGTGAGGTCGTTCGTTCAGAAGGGTGGCCAGTAGGCCGCTTGACCTTCGAATCCAAGGTTCAGGGTGGGGTGAGTGGCAGAGGGCGGAATGACGAAGCGCTGCTCGCGGTGCAAGGAGTGCAAACCGCGGGCAGCCTTCGCCGGGAACAAGTCCATGAGTGATGGCCTGCAGGCGTACTGCAAGGAGTGCTCAGCCGAGTACTACCGGCAGCGTCAGGAGGCGAAAGGCAAGAGCGTACGGCTCAAGGTTCCGGTGGCGTCGGGGCACAAACGCTGCCCGCAGTGCAGAGAGATCAAGCCGCACTCGGAATGGGAGCGCAACAAGACCAGCTCGGACGGATGGTCGAGCTACTGCAAGGTGTGTCGTGCCGAGCGGAATCGCGTCAGCTACTTCAAGCGCAAGTACGGTCTCACCCCTGCCGAGTTGGAAGCCATGATTGCCGAGCAGCAGGGCGTGTGCTGTATATGCCTTGCCGCACCCGCAGAGCATGTGGATCACTGTCACGAGACGGGTAAGGTCCGTGGCGTACTGTGCTTCAGCTGCAACGCAGGCCTGGGGCAGTTCAAAGATCGGCCCGATGCCATGAGACGGGCCGCCGCATACCTGGAGGGACACGCGTGGAAGCCAACACTCGTAGCACCGGGCGTCTACCAGCTGCCTTCCTGACGCCGGGCTCGTCGTCGTTCATGGACTTCCTGTCCGCGCACTCGCCGGACCTGCTGCCGGGGAACCGGAAGCTGCCCGACGGGATCGTCGAGGCGCCGCACGGCACGACCATCGTCGCGACCACCTTCCCCGGCGGCGTGGTGCTCGCCGGTGACCGGCGGGCGACGATGGGCAACATGATCGCGCAGCGCGACATCGAGAAAGTCTTCCCGGCGGACGAGTACTCGGCCGTGGGCATCGCCGGCACCGCCGGCCTCGCCGTGGAGATGGTCAAGCTCTTCCAGCTCGAGCTGGAGCACTTCGAGAAGGTCGAAGGCGCCCAGCTCTCCCTGGAGGGCAAGGCCAACCGGCTCTCCACGATGATCCGCAGCAACCTCGGCATGGCCATGCAGGGCCTCGCCGTGGTGCCGCTGTTCGCGGGCTTCGACCTGGACCGCGAGCGCGGCCGGATCTTCTCCTACGACGTCACCGGCGGCCGCTCCGAGGAGCACGGTTACGCGGCCACCGGTTCCGGCTCCCTGTTCGCCCGGGGTGCCATGAAGAAGCTGTACCGCGACGACCTGACGGAGCAGCAGGCGACCACGCTGGTCGTGCAGGCGCTGTACGACGCGGCGGACGACGACTCGGCGACCGGCGGTCCGGACGTGGCCCGCAGGATCTATCCGATCGTCACCGTCATCACCGAGGACGGTTTCCGCCGGCTCACCGACACCGAGTCCTCGGACATCGCCCGCTCGATCCTGGAGCGCCGCCTCGAGCAGCCCGACGGCCCGCGCGCCGCGCTGCTCTGACTCCTTCGCCATCGACAGAAAGGGACGGGTAGCCGGTGTCCACGCCGTTCTATGTCTCTCCCCAGCAGGCCATGGCCGACCGGGCGGAGTACGCCCGCAAGGGCATCGCCCGCGGCCGCAGTCTGGTCGTCCTCCAGTACACCGACGGCATCGTCTTCGTCGGTGAGAATCCGTCCCGTGCGCTGCACAAGTTCAGTGAGATCTATGACCGGATCGGCTTCGCGGCCGCCGGCAAGTACAACGAGTACGAGAACCTCCGTATCGGTGGCGTCCGTTATGCCGATCTGCGGGGCTACACCTACGACCGTGACGATGTGACGGCCCGTGGTCTGGCGAACGTCTATGCGCAGACGCTGGGCACGATCTTCTCGAGTGCCGGTGAGAAGCCGTACGAGGTGGAGCTGGTCGTCGCCGAGGTGGGTGAGTCGCCCGAGGGTGACCAGATCTACCGGCTGCCTCATGACGGTTCGATCGTGGACGAGCACGGCTCGGTCGCGGTCGGCGGCAACGCGGAGCAGATCAGCAGTTTCCTGGATCAGCGGCATCGTGACGGGATGTCGCTGGCCGAGGCGCTGAAGCTGGCGGTGCAGGCCCTGTCGCGGGACACCAACGGCAGCGAGCGGGAGATTCCCGCGGAGCGGCTGGAGGTGGCGGTGCTGGATCGTACGCGCCCGCAGACGCGTAAGTTCAAGCGGATCGTGGGGCGTCAGTTGTCGCGTCTGCTGGAGGCGGACAACGCGGCGACGACGAAGACGGACGATCCGTCGGACGAGTTGCCGGAGGCCGGTTCCGGTTCCGGTTCCGGTTCCGGCTCTGAGGAGTAGTCCTCAGAACCGTCGCTGCCGGGCCCTGTTCCTCCGTATCTCCCGGAGGGGCGGGGCCCGTTCGCGTGTTCAGGGCGTCGGGGCGGGGCCGGAGGAGGCGCGTTCGACGAGGGTGACGGGGATGTGGCCGCGTTCCGGTTCCTCGCCGGCCAGGACGGCGAGGAGTGCGGCCATGCCCTGTTCGCCGATCCGTTCGGCGGGGAGTCGGACGGTGGTGAGTTCGGGTTCCACGGCGGTGGCGAGCGCGAGGTCGTCGAAGCCGGTGACGGAGACGTCTTCGGGGACGCGCAGGCCGAGGCGTCGTAGGGCTTTGCAGGCGCCGGCGGCGAGGATGTCGTCGTCGCAGATGACGGCGGTGGGCCGGGGGCCGGGGGCGGCGAGGGCCTGTTCGGTGGCGGCGCGTGCGCCTGCGACGTCGAGGGGGGCGCGTACGGTGCGGACCTCTGTGCCCCGCAGGGCTTCGGCGAGTGCGGCGGCGCGTACGTCGAAGGTCCAGGACGGTACGGCGGATGCCAAGTGCAGGAAGCGTCGGTGGCCCAGGGCGAGCAGATGGTCCGTCACCTGTCGCATGCCGTCGGCGATGTCAAGGTTGACCTGGGCGGCGGCGCCGGTGTCGGCGGGGTCGCTGTCGAGCATGACGAGGGGCAGGTCGGTGCCGTGGAAGGCGGTGAGTGCGTCTGCGGCCATGGAGGAGGCGATGACGCCGTCGAGGGCGGCGCGGGCGGAGGCGAAGGGGTCTTTGGCGGGGCCGACGCCTTCGGGGGAGGGGTAGAGGACGACGCCGAAGCCGTGGCGTGCGGCGACGGTGGCGGCGCCGGTGTAGACGCGGGCGAAGAATTCGTTGGTGAGTGCGGGGACGACGAGGAGTGCGGTTCGGGTGCGGCCGAGGCGCAGGTTGCGGGCGGCGAGGTTGGGCCGGTAGCCGAGGTCGCGGGCGGCGTCGCGGACGATGCCGGCGGTGCGTTCGGAGACGCGGCCGCGCCATTTGTCGCCGAGGACGAGGGAGACGGTGGCCTGGGAGACCCCTGCGGCGCGTGCGACGTCGCGGCTGGTGGGCCGGGCGCCGCCGGGGGGTTCCGTGGTCTGCACTGGTGCTGCCTCCGCTGGGGCCGGTCCGGGGCGCGGGGTGGACCCGCGTATGCGGGACATGGTACGTATGACCCACGACGTTATACGTAAAACCTCGCTGGGGGCGGGGGGAACGCCCGGGAGATCCGGACGACACAGGAGGCAGTCATGGGCAGCGGGACCGGCCCGAGCGGCGGTTATCTCGACATCCTCCGGGCGCCGCACGCCGCCCGGCTGCTCGCGGGCACGCTCCTCGGCCGGCTGCCCAACGGCACCGGACCGGTCGCGATCGTGCTGTTCACCCGGGCCGAGGGCGGCTCGTACAGCCTCGCGGGCGGTCTCGCCGCCGCGTACGGCCTGGCCAACGCCGTCGGCCAGCCTCTGCTCGGCCGGCTGGTCGACCTCAAGGGGCAGCCCCGGGTCCAGCTCCCGGCCGCCGTCGTCTCCGCCCTCGGCATGGTCCTTCTGGCCGTCGCGGGCATCGCCCCCCTTGCCGTCGCCTACGCGGCCGTGGTCGTCGCGGGGCTGTTCACCCCGCCCCTGGAGGGCGGGCTGCGTGCGCTGTGGCCGGGTGTCCTCGGCAGCGAGGACCGGGTGCACCGGGCCTATGCCCTGGACGCGGTCGCGCAGGAGGTCATGTTCACCGTCGGCCCGCTCCTGGTGACTGTCCTGGTGGCGTTGCACTCGCCGGCCGCCGCGCTGGTGGTCATCAACGTCCTCGGGGTCCTGGGCGCGCTCTCCGTGATCGTCTCGAAGCCGTCCCGTGCCTGGCGTTCCGCGCCCCGCGAGGCCCACTGGCTGGGTGCGTTGCGCTCGCCGGGTCTGCTGGCGCTGCTGGGCTCGTTCCTGTTCGTCGGCATCGCCCTGGGTTCCATCACGGTCGCCGCGGTCGCGTACGCGGACGGTCACGGTGACGAGTCGGTGTACGGCTGGCTGATGGCGGCGCTGGGGCTCGGCGCGCTCGTCGGTGGTGTGCTGTACGGGGCGCGGCAGTGGGCCGGTGCGCCGGAGCGGCGGCTGCGGGTGATCGTGGGCCTGTTGGCCCTGGGCTACGTGCCGCTGCTGCTGACGCCGGGCGTGGCTGCGATGACGGCTCTGTCGGCCCTTGCGGGCGTCTTCCTGGCCCCGGCCCTCGCCTGCGGCTTCATCGTGGTGGACCGGCACGCTCCGCGGGGCACGGTCACGGAGGCGTTCTCCTGGCTGGTGACCACGTTCGGCGTGGGGGCGGCCCTGGGTACCGCGGCCGCCGGGCCGGCCGTGGAGCTGAACGGCACCTCCGCGGGCTTCGGTGTGGCCGTCGCGGCGGGCTTCGCGGCCCTCCTCGTCCTCGTCGTCACGGGCCGGGTGCTCACGGTGCCGGGACGCTCCGTTCGGCACGCGGGACACGCCGGACACGCCGACAACTCCGCGCAGTCAGCGGAAAACGATCGGAACGCGGCCGTCGAACCCGGTTTCAGCTCAGGCCATCAGGCGTAATGTTCACTCATGGACCGCCGCATTTTCGGGCTGGAGAACGAGTACGGCGTCACGTGCACGTTCAGGGGACAGCGCCGACTGTCTCCTGACGAAGTGGCGCGCTACCTCTTCCGCCGTGTCGTGTCATGGGGCCGCAGCAGCAATGTCTTCCTGCGGAACGGCGCCCGCCTGTACCTGGACGTGGGTTCGCATCCGGAATACGCAACGCCCGAATGCGACAACGTGACCGAGCTGGTCACCCACGACAAGGCCGGCGAGCGCATTCTCGAAGGTCTGCTCGTCGACGCGGAACGCCGCCTGCACGAGGAGGGAATCGCGGGCGACGTCTATCTCTTCAAGAACAACACCGATTCGGCGGGAAACTCCTACGGCTGCCACGAGAACTATCTCGTCGCCCGGCACGGGGAGTTCTCCCGGCTCGCGGACATCCTCATTCCGTTCCTGGTGACCCGTCAGCTGATCTGCGGTGCCGGCAAGGTGCTGCAGACCCCGCGCGGGGCCGTGTACTGCGTCTCCCAGCGTGCCGAGCACATCTGGGAGGGCGTCAGCTCCGCGACCACCCGGTCGCGGCCCATCATCAACACCCGTGACGAGCCGCACGCGGACGCCGAGCGCTACCGCCGGCTGCACGTCATCGTCGGCGACTCGAACATGTCCGAGACGACGATGCTGCTGAAGGTCGGCGCGACCGATCTGGTGCTGCGCATGATCGAGGCCGGCACGGTGATGCGTGACCTGACCCTGGAGAACCCGATCCGGGCGATCCGCGAGGTCAGCCACGACATCACGGGGCAGCGCAAGGTGCGCCTCGCCAGCGGGCGGGAGGCGTCCGCCCTGGAGGTCCAGCGCGAGTACTACGAGAAGGCCGCCGACTTCGTGGACCGCCGGGGCATCCGCACCGGCACCGTCGCCCAGGTCCTGGAGCTGTGGGGCCGCACGCTCGACGCGATCGAGGCGGAGGACCTCGACCGCATCGGTACCGAGATCGACTGGGTGATGAAGTACAAGCTCATCGAGCGGTACCGCGCCAAGAACAACATGACCATGTCGCATCCGCGGGTCGCGCAGATAGACCTCGCGTACCACGACATCCACCGCCGCCGCGGCCTGTACTACCTCCTGGAGCGCAAGGGTCAGGCGGCCCGGATCTGCAACGACGTGAAGATCTTCGAGGGCAAGTCGGTGCCCCCGCAGACCACCCGGGCCCGGCTGCGCGGCGACTTCATCCGCCGTGCCCAGGAGCAGCGGCGCGACTTCACGGTGGACTGGGTGCACCTGAAGCTGAACGATCAGGCCCAGCGCACGGTCCTGTGCAAGGACCCGTTCCGCTCCGTCGACGACCGGGTGGAAAAGCTGATCGCCGGAATGTAGGAGCGCGCTTGGGCAGGCGGTCCGGGCCCCGTACGTTTGCGTGCGGGGCCCTCGGCACGCCCCCGGCGGCACAGGGACACCCCCTAGAGTGTCGGGCAACTACTGTGCCGTCTGAGATCTGAGGAAAACGTGCGCCGACTTGCCGGTCTGCTCGTCGTCCCGCTGCTGCTGCTTTCGACCGCGGCCTGCGGCAGCGAGGACAAGGGCTCCGATAACGCCTCGATGACCAACGGGCTGCCCGCGATCACCGCGGGTGCCGAGTTCGGGGAGAAGCCGACCCTCGCCAAGGGGGAGGGCGATCCGCCGAAGGAGCTCAAGGTCAATGTGATCAGTGAGGGCAAGGGTCCGGTCACCAAGAAGGGCGACGCGATCCAGGTCAATTACCTGGGCCAGTCCTGGGACTCCGACAAGCCCTTCGACAACAGCTTCGACCGCGGCCAGCCCTTCGATCTGACGCTCGGCGCCGGCCAGGTCATCAAGGGCTGGGACCAGGGTCTGGAGGGGCAGAAGGTCGGCAGCCGTGTCGAGCTCGGCATTCCGCCGGAGCTGGGCTACGGCGCTCAGGGGCAGGGCGACATCAAGCCCAACGCCACGCTGGTCTTCGTCGTCGACATCCTGAAGGCGACCACGATCCCGAAGTCCGCCACGGGCACCGAGGTCGCGCAGGAGAACAAGGACCTGCCCAAGGTCGGCGTCAACACCGACGGCAAGGAGCCCTCGGTCACCGTCCCCAAGGTGGACCCGCCCACCAAGCTGGTCTCGAACTACGTGATCGAGGGCAAGGGCGAGGCCGTCAAGGACTCGGACACCGTCGTGGTGAACTACGTGGCCCTCCTGTGGAAGGACGGCAAGAAGTTCGACTCCACGTACGACATGGGCAAGACGGCGAACTTCCCGCTGCCGCAGCTGACCCTCAAGGGCCTCAAGGACGGCATGGTCGGCAAGAAGGTCGGCAGCCGTGTCCTGATCGTCGCGCCGCCGAACATGGCCTTCGGCGCGGAGGAGAAGCAGGGCATCCCGAAGAACTCGACGCTGGTGTTCGCCGTGGACATCCTGGCGAAGATGTAAGACTGTCCCGGTTGCGCAGTTCATCAGTTTGAGGAGCACACTGCAGTGAGCATCGAGAAGCCCGAGGTCGACTTCCCGGGCGGCGAGCCGCCGAAGGACCTGGAGATCAAGGACATCTGGGAGGGCGACGGCGAGGTCGCCAAGGCCGGTGACTTCGTCAAGGTCCACTACGTGGGTGTCTCCTTCGACTCCGGCGAGGAGTTCGACGCCTCCTGGAACCGCGGCGCCCCGCTGGACTTCCAGCTCGGTGTCGGCCAGGTCATCCAGGGCTGGGACAAGGGCGTGCAGGGCATGAAGGTCGGCGGTCGCCGCCAGCTGGTCATCCCCGCGCACCTCGCCTACGGCGACCGCGGTGCCGGCGGCAAGATCGGTCCGGGCGAGACGCTGATCTTCGTCTGCGACCTGGTCGGCATCGGCCGTCGCTGATCCCGGGCACGACCGGACTCCCGAGGGCCCCCGCCTCCACGGCGGGGGCCCTCGGCTTTTGTCCGGACACCCCGGGGCGGTACGGTCGGACCCGCGAGAAGTCAATCCGGCAGAAGAGGTGCAAGGCGTCGATGGCCATTGCCAAGGCCGAGCGGCTGATGAATCTGGCGCTGTGTCTGCTGGGTACCCGGCGCCCGCTGAGCAAGCGGGAGCTGCGGGGTTCCATCGAGGCCTACGTCGAGGCCTTCGGGCCGGGCAATGCGGCCTCAGCTTCGGACGACGCCTTCAACCGGATGTTCGAGCGCGACAAGGATGATCTGCGCGAGCTCGGCCTGGTCATCGAGACCGTCGAGAACCTCGACGGCGAGACCGGCTACCTGGCCCGCCGCGATTCCAACCGCCTCCCGCCGATCACCCTCGACGCCGAGGAGGCCGCCGCGCTCGGCCTGGCCGCCCGCGTGTGGCAGCAGGCCCGGCTGGCCGGTGCCGCCAGCGGCGCGCTCCAGAAGCTCCGCGCCGCCGGCATGCCCGAGGCGGAGGACGCGTACGACGTCCAGCACAGCGCTCTCGAGCCGCGCATCCCCGTCCACGAGGCCGCGTTCGAGCCGCTGATGCTGGCCTGCCGCGACCGCCGCCCGGTCACCTTCGAGTACCGCAAGGCCACCGCCGCCCGCCCGGAGCCGCGCCAGGTCGAGCCGTGGACGCTGGAGTGCTGGCGCGGCCACTGGTACCTCGCGGGCTGGGACCGTGACCGCGGCGCCGAGCGTGTGTTCCGGCTCTCGCGGATCACCGGCAAGGTCCGCTCCCGTGCCGGCGCGTTCACCGCGCCCGTGCCCGACGTGGTCACCGTCCGCGAGACCGTGGAGTCTTGGGCCGGCGAGACCGCCACCCGCTCCGCCCGCATCCGGCTGCGCTCCGGCAGCGGCTACCCGCTGCGTGCCCGCGCCACCGCGGTGCGCGAGGCCGGCGCGGGCTGGGACGAGCTGGAGATCCCGTACGGGCACGGCCTCGACGCCTGGCTCGTCGAGTTCGGGCCCGACGTGGTCGTCCTGGAGCCCGAGGACCTGCGGGCCGACGTGGTGGACCGGCTGCGCGCCGTGGCCAAGGGCTGAGGGGGAGAGGAACGACCATGGCTGCCAACGCCATCGACCAGACGAGGCGGATGCTCTCCCTCGTCACCTACCTCCGCGAGCGCCCCGGCGCCCACGTCGCGGACGTCGCCCGGGCCTTCGGGATCACCGAGGACGAGCTGATCTCCGACCTGGACGTGCTGCCCATGTGCGGCACCAGCTTCCGCGGCGGTGACCTGCTCGACATCGACACCGACGGTGACCGGATCTGGTGGCACAACCCGGACGACGTCGCCGCGCCGCTGCGGCTCGCCGCCGACGAGGCGACCGCGCTGCTCGTGGCCGCCCGCGCCGTCGCCACCCTGCCGGGGCTGCGCGAGGGGGACCGGGAGGCGCTGCTGCGGGCCACCGCGAAGCTGGAGGCCGCGGCCGGCGAGGTCGCCGGGGCCAGCTCCCGGCTGTCGGTGACGTTCGAGTCCGAGGGCGGGGTGTTCGCCGAGGTCGACCGGGCCATCTCCGAGCGGCGCCGGCTGTGGGTGCGGTACTACTCGCCCGCCCGCGACGAGCTGACCGAGCGCGAGGTCGACCCGATCCGACTGTTCGCGGTGGGGCACACGTACATGGAGGCGTGGTGCCACCTCTCCGAGGCGCGCCGTACCTTCCGGCTCGACCGGGTCGCCGAGATCCGGATCCTGGAGGAGGCGTCCGCGCCGCCGGAGATCGAGCTGCGGGACCTGTCCGAGGGGCTGGTGCAGCCGTCCGCGGAGGACCCCGAGGTCGTGGTGGAGACCGGGCCGGGGGGCCGTTGGGTCGCCGAGTACTACCCGCACGACCGGGCCGAGGAGCTGCCGGACGGCGGCCTGCGGATCACGCTGCGCACCCCCGCGCCCGCCTCGCTGCGCCGGCTCGCCCTGCGGCTGGGCAGCGACGGGCGGATCGTCGCCCCGCAGGACCTGGCGGACAGCGCCCGGCGCGCGGCGGCGGAGGCCCTGGCGGCGTACGAAACGGCGTGAGGCCCGTGGTGCGGGTGACGTCCGGGGGGCCGCGGACGCTGTACATGACGTACCTGATGCGGCTGACGGTGTGCGGACCGGTGGGGCGCACGAGTTCAGCGAAGTGGGAGAGGTGAGGGAAATGTCCGTGATGCACGGAATTCCGATGACGGCGGTCCCGGTGCTCTTCAAGGCCGCCTGCCCCGAGTGCCGTTCCCGCTTCGAGCTCGCCGCCGGCGCGCTGCGCCTGGCCATCGGCGGCAGCCGCCGCACCACGTTCTACTCGTTCACCTGCCCCGAGTGCGGCAGCTCGGTCCGCAAGCCGGCCGGCGAGCGCATCGTCGAACTCCTCACCGGCGGCGGAGTCAGCACACTGCGCCTGCACTCCACGGTCTAGGCTCGCCCCATGTTCTGGCCCATGCTCGCCGTCGCCCTCGGCTTCCTCGGTATCGCCGTCCTCGGCGTCCTCGGCATCAAGGTGTTCCTGGAGGCCCAGCGGCTCGGCCGGCAAGTGGCGGACACCACAGAACGGATCAATCGGGCGGCCGAGGACCTCGAGAACGCGGCAACCACCTTGAGCCGCACCGGCGGAGCGCTGCGTTAGAAGACCCTCCGTGCGGGGTGTCCAGAGGGGCAGGGGTACGCTTCCGGAGGTTCTCCGGACGACCGCATTGTCCGTATCCCCGAGTACGCCGAGGGATTGCCTTGCGTTCACAGCTGCGGGTTACGATCGTTGGCAGTACGACGGCCAGACATATGTCTGATCGACCGGGCAGCCCCGCCCCTCAGCGAGAAGGAAGTCGCACATGATCGGCAATCTGAAGCCCCTCGAGATCCTTCTGATCATCGCCGTCATCCTGCTGTTGTTCGGTGCCAAGAAGCTCCCGGACATGGCCCGTTCGCTGGGCAAGTCGGCGCGCATCCTCAAGAGCGAGGCCAAGGCCATGAAGAAGGACGACGAGGCCGGCGCCGCCACGGCGACCACCGCCGAGCAGACCGCGACGCAGGACGCTCCGCGCACGATCAAGGCGGCCCCCGGGGACGCGGCGAGCAGCCGTCCGGTCGCCGAGCCGAACCACAGCGCGCAGAACTGATCCTGGCTACCCGACGGCTTTCGTACGAGACGAGGAAGTGGGTTGCTCAAGTCTTCCCGCAAGCAGGCGAAGGACGCCGAGGGGCGGATGCCCCTCGGGGAGCACCTGCGTGAGTTGCGCAACCGGCTGATGAAGGCGGTTCTGGCGATCGTCGTGGTGACGATTGTCGCGGCCTTCTTCCAGAAGGACATCTTCGAATTCCTGATGCGGCCGATTTTGACTTCGGTCGGCTGTGTCGACGGCGCGGTGACCATGGTCAACGGCGATCCGTGCGCCCTCATGACCACGCAGGGACTGCTGTCCCCGTTCACCATCGCCCTCAAGGTCGCCCTGATGACGGGTGTCCTGCTCGCCACCCCGGTCTGGCTCTACCAGCTCTGGGCGTTCGTCGCGCCCGGACTGCATTCGCACGAGAAGCGCTACACGCTGGCGTTCGTGGCGGTCGGCGCCCCGCTCTTCCTGGGCGGCGCCTATCTCGCCTACACGATCCTGCCGCAGACCGCCGAGATCATGCTGGGCTTCGCGCCCGACGGGGCCAAGCCGCTGCTGCCGCTCGACGACTACCTGGACCTGATCACGCGCATGGTGATCGTCTTCGGTCTCGCCTTCGAGCTGCCGCTCCTGCTCATCCTGCTCAACATGACCGGGGTGCTCAGCGGCAAGCGCATGCTCGGCTGGTGGCGCGGGATGATCGTCGGCCTGACCGCCTTCGCGGCGATCGCCACCCCGGGCGGAGAGCCCATCTCCATGCTGCTGCTGGCCGGCCCGCTGGCCGTCCTCTACTTCATCGCCGCGGGCTTCTCGCTCCTCAACGACGCACGCCGCCGCCGCAAGGACCCGTACGCGGGCCTGAGCGACGACGAGGCCGCCCAGCTGGACCTCCACCCCGAGACGATCGGCGAGGTCGAGCCCGTGCCCGCCACCCGCGAGCTGCCCCGCCAGGAGACCGGCCGCCACGACCACGGCTACGACGACGTGACGTGACCCGACGCCGCCACGGCGGCCCCGGAAACGCGATCGCCCCCACCCGCCGACGGCCGGTGGGGGCGATCTTTGTCGCCGCTCCTCCGCGTGCTCCGGGGCCCCGATAAAGATCGCGTCGCTGTCAGTGGGGGCGGGTAGGCTCGAAGACAAGATGACAGACGACCTCACACCAGCCGAGCGGTACGCGGCCGCCATGGTCCGCAACCGTGAGCAGGCCACGGCGCTCGCGCCGTTCCGCGAGATGTACGAGTTCGGTCTGGACCCCTTCCAGATCGAGGCGTGCGAGGCACTCGAGGCGGGCAAGGGCGTGCTCGTCGCCGCGCCCACCGGCTCGGGCAAGACCATCGTCGGCGAGTTCGCCGTCCACCTCGCGCTGCGCCAGGGGCGCAAGTGCTTCTACACCACGCCCATCAAGGCGCTCTCCAACCAGAAGTTCACGGACCTGGTGAAGCGGTACGGCCCCGACAAGGTCGGCCTGCTCACCGGCGACAACAGCGTCAACGGGGACGCGCCGATCATCGTCATGACCACCGAGGTCCTCCGCAACATGCTGTACGCGGGGTCCCAGGCACTCAGCGGCCTGGGTTACGTCGTCATGGACGAGGTCCACTACCTCTCGGACCGCTTCCGCGGCGCCGTCTGGGAGGAAGTGATCATCCACCTCCCCGAGTCCGTGACCCTGGTGTCACTGTCCGCGACGGTCTCCAACGCCGAGGAGTTCGGCGACTGGCTCGACACCGTCCGCGGCGACACCGAGGTCATCGTCTCCGAGAGCCGCCCCGTGCCGCTGTGGCAGCACGTCCTGGCCGGCCGCCGGATGTACGACCTCTTCGAGGAGGAGACCGACCACGGCGGCCGCGGCTCCGCCCGCCGCGAGGTCAACCCCGACCTCCTGCGCCTCGCCCGCACGGAGAACTCGCGCACGTACAACCCGCGCGAGCGCCGTCGCGGCAAGATGATCCGCGAGGCCGACCGCGAGCGCGAACGCCGCCAGCGCTCCCGCATCTGGACCCCCGGCCGCCCCGAGGTCATCGAGCGCCTCGACGCCGAGGGCCTGCTGCCCGCGATCACCTTCATCTTCAGCCGGGCCGGCTGCGAGTCCGCCGTCCAGCAGTGCCTGTACGCGGGGCTGCGGCTCAACGACGACGAGGCGCGCCTCAAGGTCCGCGAGATCGTCGAGGCGCGCACCGCCTCCATCCCGACCGAGGACCTGCACGTCCTCGGGTACTACGAGTGGCTCGAGGGCCTGGAGCGGGGCATCGCCGCGCACCACGCCGGCATGCTCCCGACCTTCAAGGAGGTCGTGGAGGAGCTCTTCGTCCGCGGCCTGGTCAAGGCGGTCTTCGCCACCGAGACCCTGGCACTCGGCATCAACATGCCCGCCCGCTCCGTGGTCCTGGAGAAGCTGGTCAAGTGGAACGGCGAGCAGCACGCCGACATCACCCCCGGCGAGTACACCCAGCTCACCGGCCGCGCCGGCCGCCGCGGCATCGACGTCGAGGGCCACGCGGTGGTCCTGTGGCAGCGCGGCATGGACCCGGGCCACCTCGCCGGCCTCGCCGGCACCCGCACGTACCCGCTGCGGTCCAGCTTCAAGCCGTCGTACAACATGGCGGTCAACCTGGTCGACCAGTTCGGCCGGCACCGCTCCCGCGAACTGCTCGAAACGTCCTTCGCCCAGTTCCAGGCGGACCGCTCGGTCGTCGGCATCTCCCGCCAGGTCCAGAAGAACGAGGAGGGCCTCCAGGGTTACCGGGAGGGCATGACCTGCCACCTCGGCGACTTCGAGGAGTACGCGCGGCTCCGCCGCGACCTGAAGGACCGCGAGACCGAACTGGCCAAGCAGGGCGCCGCCCAGCGGCGCGCGCAGGCCGCCGCCTCCCTGGAGAAGCTGAAGCCCGGGGACGTCATCCACGTCCCCACCGGCAAGTTCGCCGGCCTCGCCCTCGTCCTCGACCCGGGCATCCCGGCCGGCCGCACCAACGGTCACCGCGGCTTCGAGTACCACGACGGCCCCCGCCCGCTCGTCCTCACGGCCGAACGGCAGGTCAAGCGCCTGGCCTCCATCGACTTCCCCGTCCCGGTGGAGCCGCTGGAGCGCATGCGCATCCCGCGCAGCTTCAACCCGCGCTCCCCGCAGTCCCGTCGGGACCTCGCCTCCGCCCTGCGCACCAAGGCCGGGCACATCGTGCCCGACCGGCACCGCAAGCAGCGCGCGGCGGCCGCCGACGACCGCGAGATCTCCCGCCTGCGCGCCGAACTGCGGGCGCACCCCTGCCACGGCTGCGACGAGCGCGAGGACCACGCCCGCTGGGCGGAGCGCTATTACCGACTCCAGCGCGACACGCGGCAGTTGGAGCGGCGCATCGAGGGCCGGACGAACACCATCGCCCGTACCTTCGACCGCATCGTCGCCCTGCTCACCGAGCTGGACTACCTGCGCGGCGACGAGGTCACCGAGCACGGCAAGCGCCTCGCCCGCCTCTACGGCGAACTCGACCTGCTCGCCAGCGAATGCCTGCGCGACGGCGTGTGGGAGGGCCTCACTCCAGCCGAACTCGCCGCCTGCGTCTCGGCACTGGTCTTCGAGGCCCGGCAGGCGGACGACGCCGTCGCGCCCAAGCTCCCCACGGGCAACGCCAAGGCGGCCCTCGGCGAGATGGTCCGCATCTGGGGCCGCCTGGACGCCCTCGAAGAGGAATTCAAGATCAACCAGGCGGAGGGCGTCGGCCAGCGCGAGCCCGACCTCGGCTTCGCCTGGGCCGCGTACCAGTGGGCCTCCGACAAGAGCCTCGACGAGGTGCTGCGCGAGGCGGAGATGCCGGCCGGCGACTTCGTCCGCTGGTGCAAGCAGGTCATCGACGTCCTCGGCCAGATCGCCGCGGCGGCGCCCAAGGAGAACAGCACCGTCGCGAAGAACGCCCGCAAGGCAGTGGACTCCCTGCTCAGAGGAGTCGTGGCATACAGCTCGGTGGGCTGAGCCGAACGGGCCCGCGGCTTCCGGCCGCGGGCCTTTCGCATGCTCACGGAGAGTTATCCACAGGGCTTGGCGAAGGGCACCCGATCCGTAAGCATGTTCTTGTACGCGAGAGAACATCCAGGGGAGGGAACGCAGTTGACCACGCAAGCACGTCCGGCCATGCCCGGAAAAGAGATCACGCCGGGTCCACGGGGCGTGCCCCTGCTCGGCAACCTTCCGGAGTTTGGCAAGGACCCCCTGGCCTTCTTCGAGAAGCTGCGCGCCCAGGGGGACGTGGTCAGCTGGCAGTTCGGCGGCAAGCCGTCACTGTTCATCGCCCACCCCGACCAGGTCGGCGAACTGCTCACCGAGGTCGAGCGCACCTTCGACCAGCCCGACCTGGGCATCGCCTTCCGCACCCTCCTGGGCAACGGCGTGGTCGTCGCGAAAGGCCCGGACTGGCGGCGCAAGCGCTCCCTGGTCCAGCCGTCGGTCCGCCCCAAACAGGTCCGCTCGTACGCCGCCACCATGACGGAATGCGCAGTCGACCTGGCAGACCGCTGGAAGCCGAACCAGCGGATCGACATCAAAAGGGAAATGGCGGCCCTCACCCAACTCATCGCCGTCCGCACGATCTTCGGCGTCGACACGGCCGCCGACGCCGGGGCGATCGGCCGCGCGATGGATGTCGCCCAACAGGAGATCGGCGCCGAGTTCAGCGGCCTCGGGGCCGTACTCCCGGACTGGCTCCCGACGCCTGGCCGGGCCCGCATCAAGCGCGCCACGGAGGTCATCGACGCCGAGGTCTCCCGCGTCGTCGCCCGGCACCGCGACGGCGACACGGACCGCCCCGACCTCCTCAGCCGCCTCCTCACCGCCCAGGACGAGACCGGCGCCCACCTCTCGGACCAGGAGATCCGCGACGAGACGGTCACCCTCTACATCGGCGGGCACGAGACGACCAGCAGCACCCTGATCTGGTCCTGGTACCTCCTGTCCCGAAGCCCGGAAGTCCAGGACGCCCTCTGGTCCGAACTGGACGAGGTCCTGGGCGACCGAGACCCCACCTTCGACGACTTCGCCCACCTCACCTACACCCAGAGCGTCGTCAAGGAAACCCTCCGCCTCTACCCCACGATCTGGCTGCTGACCGGCATCGCCAAGGAGGGCGCGCAGATCGCCGGCAACCCGGTACCCGTCGGCACCCGCGTCTGGAGCAGCCAGTGGGCCACCCACCGCGACGCCCGCTGGTTCCCGGAGCCAGAACGCTTCCGCCCGGAGCGCTGGCAGAGTGAGAACGACATACCCGAATACGCCTGGTTCCCCTTCGGCGGCGGTCCACGGGTCTGCCTCGGTACGCGCTTCGCGATGGTCGAGGCGGTCCTGATCCTCGCGGTCCTGGCCCGCCGCTACCGCCTGGCGGTGGACCCCGCCGAGATACGCCCCGTCCCCAGCCTCACCCTCCAGCCCGACCGCGAGGTCCTGGCCACCGTCGAGGCGCGCTAGGGGCGAGCCGACGGGAGCGGGGGGACGTGGAGGGGGTCGCGTTCGGGACGTAAAGCGTGATGTGTGGCGCGGCTGAAACGGTTCCAACCGAGGCAACCCGAACGCGCCGTAAATCATGCAGTCCCGAATGCGACCCGCGGAACGTCCCACACGTCACCCACCCCACCCCTCACGCCCCCAACGCAACCGCAAGCTCCCTCAACTCCCTGTCCCGCAGCACCCGATCCCCGAACCCCGGCAGCGGCACATGCAGCAACTCGGTGAACCGCTCCGGGATCGCACCAACCCCGTGGACCGCCCCGGCCAGCGTCCCCGTCACCGCCGCCACGGTGTCGGTGTCGCCGCCGAGGTCGACCGCGGCCGCCAGCGCGGACTCGAACGAGGAGGTCGTACGCAGCGCCCACACGGCCGAGCCCAGGCACGGCCAGACCGCGCCGTTGAACTCGGTCGCGTCGTCAGGACACCAGCCAGGTGCCAGGACGACGGCCCAGCGCGGCCGTTGGACCTCGGCCACGTCGCCGAGGACCTCCGGCAGGGAAGCCAGGGGATCGCCGCCCTCCAGCGCGACCCGCACGAGTTCGTGCAGGATCGCGGTGCCCTCCCAGGCCGCCGCGTCCCCGTGGGTGAGCGCGGCGATGCGCCGGGCCGCGTCCATCGTGACCCGTCGCCCGCCGGCCGCGAAGTACACCGCCGAGGTCGAGGCCCGCATCAGCGAACCGTTGCCCGCGGCACGGCCGTTGACCTGGAAGTGCAGCGCGGCGGCGGTGTCCCACGGGTCGCCGCTGCCGAGTACCGCCTCGGTCTGGAGGCCGATGTCCTTCGGCCCGCCCGCCGCCCAGCGGCGGAACCGGTCGAAGACGTCCGGCAGATCGAGCCCGCCCCGGTCGAGGAGCGACTCCCCGACCAGCACGGCCATCTGCGTGTCGTCGGTCGCCTCGCCGGGGTCCCAGCCCCCGCCCCCGCACAACTCGCCCACGCCGTCGGGAAACCGCTCGCGGAACACCCCCGGCAGCCCGAACTCGAAGGGAGCGCCGAGCGCGTCCCCCACGGCGGAGCCGAGGACGGCTCCCACGACCCGGTCGATGCGATTCATCCGGGCAGGGTAGCGGCCGCACGCCGCCGGGCGGCCTCGCGGACCAGCAGGAAGACCGGCAGACCGATCGGCGACAACAGGATCGTCAGAACCAGCAGCGGACCCATGACCAAGGGAGGGATGCCGAGCCGCCGCGCCTGCAGGAACATCCACTGCCCGATCAGCAGATCCCACGCGATCACCTGCGCCCAGACCGCACCCGCCCCGTTGGAGGTGGCCACCAGCTCGCGGAAGACGTCGACGTCGGGGTTGCTCACCGCGGCCCACAGCTCGGGGGCGACGGGGATCGCCATGACGAGCCAGACGACCAGGACCGGTACGACGGTCAGAGGGGAGGCGGCCAGCCGGGAGGTCGGCGGCCAGGCAGGGGCGAAGATCATGGCCAGCCAGACGGGTGCGGCCAGCCAGAAGGTCAGCTCGGAGAGGATCCCGGTCATGCGACGTGCTCCTTGACGGTTTCGGTGACGGGGGCGGCGGTCCGAGGGGCGGTGCCGGTGCGGGGCGTCGTACGCAGGGCCGCCCAGGTCCCGGCCGCGCCGACGACGACGACCGCGCCGGCGGCGAGCAGCGTCGCCGCGTCGGGCCGCAGCAGCGGCTGACCGCGCAGCGCCTGCCAGGTCAGCAGGGCGAAGACGGCCGCGTACGCGCCGGAGCCGACGAGGACGAGCCGCAGCCGGACGCGGGGGTCGCGCAGCCGGGCGAACCGCGGTGCGAGCGCGACCAGGACGACCAGCGCCAGCGGCAGGATCTGGAGGGCGTGCATCCCGAAGAAGTGCGCGATCCGCAGGTCGCCGCCGGTGGTGGACCAGCCGATGACGGGCAGCCCCGGACCGCCGTCCGGTACGCCGACGCTGTGCGCGCCGACGACCGGGGGACCAGCCGTGCCGCCTGCGGCGAGCTGCTCGGGCGTGGGGCTGACCATCAGGAAGCCGATGGCCGCGCCGGCGAGCGCGAGCAGGGAGCCGAGGCGTACCGCCCAGGCCTGGGCGCGGTCGAGGATGCGGGCGCGCAGCAGCAGGACGGCGATGACCAGGGCGCCGAGCCACAGGAACACGACCGTGACGCCCATGACGGAGAACAGCGCCGCGTCGAGCGGTGTGGCGCGGTTGAAGTGGCTGTGGTGCCCGCGGGCGGCCTGTCCGGCGATGATCGCCATCTCGACGGCGCAGGCGACGGCCACGACGGTTCCCGCCCACCAGCCGACCCGCCGGCCGCGGGGGAGGAGGGAGAGCATCCAGGCGAGCGTGGGGCAGTAGACGGCGAAGGAGAGCGCGAACTTGAAGGGCTTCGCCCAGATCGGAGTGCCGTCGAGCATGCGCGGGTCGGCGAGGAG
Organism: Streptomyces solicamelliae; assembly: GCF_045348655.1. Lineage (NCBI taxonomy): Bacteria > Bacillati > Actinomycetota > Actinomycetes > Kitasatosporales > Streptomycetaceae > Streptomyces > Streptomyces solicamelliae. The sequence continues at coordinate 1,211,444 of NZ_CP160404.1, read as the reverse complement.
CCCGATCCCGGTGAGAACGGCGGCTCCGGCCATGGCGGCCGCGAAGAGAAGCAGAGGTCGGTGCAGGTCACGGACCCGCGGTGAAAGGGTTGACGACATGAGAAGGCACCCCCGGTGACAGCCAAGACAGAATAGATAGCGGCACTCTCTGCTATCTGATAGCGGAACTATCTATGATGGGTGGGGGAATGGCAAGGCCGGGAAGGTGAACGCGACGTGCGCATCGGTGAATTGAGCCGCAGGACCGGGGTGTCCGTGCCGACGATCAAGTACTACGTGCGGGAGGGGCTGCTGCCTGCGGGCCGGCTGACCAGCCCGAACCAGGCGTCGTACGACGAGAGTCACGAGCGGCGGCTCCGGCTGATCCGCGCCCTGCTGGACGTCGGCGGACTGTCGGTGGCCGCGATCCGGGAGGTGCTGGCCGCCGTCGACGACCCGGAGAGGCCGGTGCACAAGGTCCTGGGCGCGGCAGCGGACCGCGTGGTCCCGCGGTACGAGGACGAGCCGGGGGAGATGCTGGCGGCCCGCGAGAAGGTGACCGAGCTGATCCGCCGCCGCGGCTGGCTCGTCGATGACCGCAGCCCGGCCGCGGAGGCCCTCGCCGTGGCCCTGGCGGCCCTGGACGAGGTCGGGCACACCGACTTCGCGGAGCACCAGCTGGAGACGTACGCGCGGGCCGCGGAGGACGTGGCGACCGTCGATCTGCAGTACGTCAACCGGCGCGTCGGCCGGGAGCGGCTGGTGGAGGCCGTGGTCATAGGCACGGTCCTCGGCGACGCCGTCCTCGGCGCCCTGCGCCGCATGGCCCACGTCGACGCCTCGGCCCGCCTCTACGGAGACGCGACGGCGGACCAGACGGCGGACGAGACGACGGACGAGACGACGGACGAGACGGTGGAGCCGAACGAGGCGTAGCAACGCGCCGGCCCGGCGCGCGCCCGCCCGGTGTCAGAACGCCACAGGGCCCCGGGAGTTGCCTCCGGGGGCCCTGGACACCTCACATGCGTCGGCGCATCCGCCGACAGGCTCAGTTCTCCTGTTCCCGCTCCACCTGGTCGTTCCACTCGCGCTTGATCGCGCGCCACGCCTCGTCCGTCTTGCCGAGGCGCCAGTAGCCGGAGATGGACAGGCGCTCGCGGGGGATCGCGCGGTCGAGGCGGAGGTGGCGGCGGAGTTCCTTCACCGCGCCGGCCTCGCCGTGAACGAAGGCGTGGACCTCGCCCGCCGGGAAGTCCAGCGTGCGGACCGCGTCGACGAGGAGTGAGCCCACCGGGCGGTCGCCGCGGTGCAGCCAGGTCACCTCGATGCCCGCCGCCGTCGCGAACTTCTGCTCCTCCGACGCGTCGGATACCTCCACGAAGGCGTGCACCCTCGCCCCGGCCGGCAGTCGCTCCAGCGACGCCGCGATCGCGGGCAGCGCGCTCTCGTCGCCGACCAGCAGATGCCAGTCCGCCGCCGCGTCCGGCGCGTACCCGCCGCCCGGCCCGAGGAACCGCACCGTGTCGCCGGCCCGCGCCCGCGCCGCCCACGGCCCGGCCAGGCCCTCGTCGCCGTGCACCACGAAGTCGACCGTCAGCTCGCGGTGCACCGCGTCCCACGCCCGCACCGTGTACGTCCGCGTCGTCGGCCACTGCTCGCGCGGGAACTCCGCGCGGATGCGGTCCATGTCGAACGGCTCCGGATACGTCACGCCCTCCGCGGCGAACAGCAGCTTGACGTAGTGGTCCGTGAACCCGCCGGGTTCGAAGGCCGCGAGCCCGTCGCCGCCCAGCACCAGGCGCACCATGTGCGGAGTGATCCGCTCCGTGCGCACCACGCGGGCCTCATGGGCCTTCGGTGCCTTCCGTGCCGGCTGCTCTGCCACGACGGTCTCCCCTGATTCGCGTACTTAGGTTTACCTAAGCTAGCATCCCGGCGCCTCAGTGCCGCAGTGTCGTCAGCAGTCGGCCCACCGCGCCGCCCAGGCCCCACCGCGCCACCAGGGCCTCCAGCAGCTCCGGGTCCGCCGGTACGCCGGTCAGTGCCGGGTCGAAGTCCGGCAGCGGCACGTCGTCCGCGACCCGGACCACCTTCGGCGCGACGTCCAGGTATGCCGCCGCCTCCACGATCCCGCGCCGCTTCGCCGGCGTCAGCTTCGACTTCGGGTCGGCCGCCGCCGCGCGCACCCCGGCCAGGTCGCCGTACTCCGTGATCAGCTGTGCCGCGGTCTTCTCGCCGATGCCCTTCACGCCCGGCAGTCCGTCGCTGGCGTCGCCGCGCAGCGCGGCGAAGTCGGCGTACCGGTCCGCCCGCACCCCGTACTTCTCGAGGATCAGTTTCTCGTCCACCAGGTCCGGGTCGCCCACGCCCTTGCGCGGGAACAGCACCCGTACCCCGCGCGCGTCGTCGACCAGCTGGTACAGGTCCCGGTCGCCGGTCACGATGTCGACCGGGCCCTTCGCCCGCGCCGCCAGCGTGCCGATCACGTCGTCCGCCTCGTACCCCGCCGCGCCCACCCGCGCGATCCCGAGCGCGGCGAGCACCGCCTCGATGATCGGCACCTGCGGGGCCAGCGTGTCCGGGATCTCCTCCTCGTCAGGACCGACGGGCGTCTCCTCCGCGACGCGGTGCGCCTTGTACGAGGGGATCAGGTCCACCCGCCACTGCGGCCGCCAGTCGTCGTCCCAGCAGGCCACCAGGTCGTCCGGCCGGTGGTCCTGCACCAGCCGGGCGATGAAGTCGAGCAGTCCGCGCACGGCGTTGACCGGCGTGCCGTCCGGGGCCTTCACCGAGTCGGGCACGCCGAAGTACGCGCGGAAGTACAGGGAGGCGGTGTCGAGGAGCATCAGGCGTCGCGTCACACCCCGATGATGCCGCACGCCACCGACAACGCCCGGCGGTTCCACGCCCGCACCGTGACCCCCGTCACCTTCGCGTTTGCCCGCCAGGAGCCCGGGCAGGCGCGGGCCCGGAGCGGACCCGGTACGGGATTCAACGGTACGAACCGAAAGACGGCGTGAGCCGGGAAACGGTTCGGGCCGGAACGAGTCACCGTCCTCCGGGCAGCCGCGGGCCGATCCCGCCCCGCTCCACGGCCCGGCGCCCGCGGGGGTGGAGGGCCGTTTTCGTTGCAACACGTGAGGTATATGTGTCCAGGCTCCAGGCCGACCACCTGTTCAAGGTGTTCGGCAGACGACCCGGCGAGGCCGTCGAGAAACTCGCCCGCGGGGCGGATCGCGACGAGCTGCGCTCCGACGGCACGACGGCGGCGGTGATCGACGCCTCGTTCGTCGTCGAACCCGGCCAGATCTTCGTCGTCATGGGTCTGTCGGGATCCGGGAAGTCGACCCTGCTGCGGATGCTCAACGGGCTCCTGGAGCCCACCGCGGGCCGTGTGCTGTTCGACGGCGAGGACCTCACCGCGCTCAGCCCCCGCGAACTGCGCGCCGTCCGGTCCACCAAGATCAGCATGGTGTTCCAGCACTTCGCGCTCTTCCCGCACCGCAGCGTCCTGGAGAACGCCGCCTACGGCCTGGAGGTCCAGGGCGTGCCGCGCGCCGAGCGCGAGAAGCGCGCCGCCGAGGCCCTGGAGCTGTGCGGCCTGGCCGGCTGGGAGAAGTCCTGGCCCGACGAGCTCTCCGGCGGCATGCAGCAGCGCGTGGGCCTGGCCCGCGCGCTCGCCACCGACGCCGACCTGCTGCTCATGGACGAGTCGTTCAGCGCGCTCGACCCGCTGATCCGCCGCGACATGCAGGACCAGCTCCTCGAACTCCAGAAGCGCCTGGGCAAGACGATCGTGTTCATCACCCACGACCTCAACGAGGCCATGCGCCTCGGCGACCGCATCGCGGTCATGCGCGACGGCCGGATCGTCCAGCTCGGCACCGCCGAGGACATCCTGCTGCGCCCCTCCGACGACTACGTCGCCTCCTTCATCCAGGACGTCGACCGCTCCCGCGTGCTCACCGCCGCGGCGGTCATGACCGACCCGGAGACCGACCCCGGGACGGACGCCGCCGCCGACGCCTGCGGCTGCGAGACCGTCCGCCCCGACACCCCGGTCGCCGAGCTGTGCGCCGTCGCCGCCCGCGTCCCGCACCCCGTGGCCGTCAAGGACGCGCAGGGCGCTGTGCTCGGCGTCGTCCCGCAGTCCCGGCTCATCGGCTTCATCGGCGACGAACAGCGCCCGCCCATGGCCTGCGATGCCGCACCGGGCGAGCCCGAGGAGGTGACCGCCGGTGCCTAGGCTCCGTCTCGGCGACTGGATCGACGGTTCCGTCGACTGGCTCCGCGCCCAGCTCTCCTGGCTCTTCGACGCTGTCAGCAGCGTCGTCACCGGCCTGTACGACGGCATCGAGGCCGTCCTGTCCGCCCCGCAGCCGCTGCTGTTCGCCGGCATCCTCGCCGTCGCCGCCTGGTGGCTGCGCGGACTCACCGCCGCCGTCCTCGCGTTCGCCGGTTTCGCGCTGATCGACTCGATCGAGCTGTGGGACGAGGCGATGTCGACGCTGTCGCTCGTTCTCGTCGCGACCCTCGTCACCCTGGCGATCGCGGTCCCGCTCGGCATCTGGGCGGCCCGCTCCAAGACCGTCAGCGCCGTGCTGCGGCCGGTCCTGGACTTCATGCAGACCATGCCGGCGATGGTGTACCTGATCCCCGGCATCATCTTCTTCGGCGTCGGCGTGGTGCCCGGCATCATCGCCACCATCGTCTTCGCCCTGCCGCCCGGCGTCCGGATGACCGAGCTCGGCATCCGCCAGGTCGACGGCGAACTGGTCGAGGCGGCCGAGGCGTTCGGCACCACCCCGCGCAACACCCTGCTCCGCGTCCAGCTGCCGCTCGCGCTGCCGACCATCATGGCCGGCATCAACCAGGTGATCATGCTCGGCCTGTCCATGGTCGTCATCGCCGGCATGGTCGGCGGCGGCGGACTCGGCGGCGCGGTCTACCGGGCCATCGGCAACGTCGACATCGGCCTCGGCTTCGAGGCCGGCGTCTCCATCGTGATCCTCGCGATGTACCTCGACCGGATGACCGGCGCCCTCGGCCGCCAGGTCTCCCCGCAGGGCCGGCGCGCCCTCGCCAAGGCCCGCGCGGCCGCCTCCCGCGGCGCCCGCGTGTGGAGCCACCGTCCGCAGCCCGTCACCGCGCTCGCCGGCGTCGTCGTCCTGGCGCTGGTCGCCGGCGGCATGGGCTTCCTCGGCAAGGACACCTCCGGCGGCACCGCCGCCGACGCGACGAACATCGGCCAGGGCAAGAAGCTCACCGTCGGCTACATCCCCTGGGACGAGGGCATCGCCTCCACGTTCCTCTGGAAGGAGCTCCTGGAGCGCCGCGGCTTCGAGGTGGACGCCCAGCAGCTCGAGGCCGGCTCCCTGTACACCGGCATGGCCGGCGGCCAGATCGACTTCGAGACCGACTCCTGGCTGCCCGTCACCCACGCCCAGTACTGGGCGAAGTACAAGAACAAGCTGGAGGACATGGGCTCCTGGTACGGCCCCACCTCTCTGGAGCTGTCCGTGCCGTCCTACGTCAAGGGCGTCGACTCGCTCGACGACCTCAAGGGCAAGGCGGGGCAGTTCAAGGGCCGGATCATCGGCATCGAGCCGAGCGCCGGAATGATGGGCATCCTCAAGGACAAGGTCCTCAAGGACTACGGCCTGGAGGGCGAGTACAAGGTCGTCGACGGCTCCACGCCCGGCATGCTCGCCGAGCTGAAGCGCGCGTACGACAAGAAGGAGCCCGTCGCGGTCACCCTCTGGTCGCCGCACTGGGCCTACTCCACCTACGACCTGAAGAAGCTCAAGGACCCGAAGGTCTCGTGGGGCACCGGCGACGGCGTCCACACCCTGGCCCGCAAGGGCTTCGCGGCCGACAACCCGCAGGTCGGGGCGTGGCTGAAGAACTTCAAGATGACGGAGAAGCAGCTCACCGGCCTGGAGGCGAGGATCCAGGAGACCGGCAAGGGCAAGGAGCAGGAGGCCGTCCGCGCCTGGCTGAAGGAGAACCCCGGCCTGGCCGACCAGTGGACCCCCGTCTCGAAGACGGAGAAGGCCGCGGCCGCCCGATCCGACAGCGAGTGACCCGCTGACCACCTCCGTGTGACCTCCCCCGATCGCCGTGCGCGAGCGGCCGCAGCCCTTCGGGCCGGCCGCTCGCGCACGGCGATCGCATGAGTACGGACAGCGCCGGATACCGGACGAATCCCGCAGCAGGCGAAACCGCGGCCCAAAGCTGCGTAAGGTGCAGGTAACCGATGAGTACGTATGACGCGTACACGTGACGAGCACGGACCTGCACCACCGCCGACGGGCACGACGGGATCGGGAGGGAGCCGCAGTCATGGACGAGAAGGTCGTGGACGACAAGGAATCGCTTCGGGTGGGCGCCGCCGTCCGGAAACGCCGCCGGGCACTGGAGCTGACCCTGGCCGTCGTCTCGGCGCGCAGCGGTCTGTCCGTGCCGTTCCTCAGCCAGGTCGAGAACGAACGCGCCCGCCCCAGCATGCGCTCCCTGCAGCGGGTCGCCGACGCCCTGGAGACCACCGCGACCGCGCTCCTCGCCGCCGCCGACTCCGCCCGCACCGTCGACGTCGTACGGGCCGCCGAACACCTCGAGCAGATGCCCGAGGGGGTACGCCCCCTGGTGCGCGGTCACCACCAGCTGCACGCGGTCGAGTTCACCGGCGAGCAGGAGGCCGGACGCGAGTACCAGCACCGCAACGACGAACTCCTGTACGTCGCCGACGGCTCCGTCGAGGTGGAGGCCGAGGGCCGCGCCTACCGTCTGGAGCGCGGTGACACCCTGCACCTGACCGGCGGGGTGCGCCACCGCTGGCGCGCGACCGGTCCTGACACCCGTCTGCTCGTCGTCGCCGTCGCCGACCACATCGAGGCGACGGAGTCCGACTGATGCGGGTCGTCTCCCTGGTGCCGTCCCTCACCGAGGCGATCGCGGTCACGAGGCCCGGCACGCTCGTCGGCGTCACCGACTGGTGCACCCACCCCGCGGACCTCGGCGGCGCGGTGCGCACCGGCGGGACGAAGAACCCCGACGTCGCCGCGATCACCGCGCTCCGCCCGGACCTCGTCGTCGCCAACGAGGAGGAGAACCGGGCGCCCGACCTGGCCGAGCTGTGCGCCGCCGGCCTCGACGTCCTGGTCACCGAGGTCCGCACGCTGCCGCAGGCGTTCACCGAACTGGAGCGGGTGCTGCGGGCCTGCGGGCTGCCGCCCCGGCCGCGCTGGCTCGACGAGGCGGAGGAGGCGTGGGCGGGAGGTACGCCGGAGGACGCCTCGTACACCGCGATCGTGCCGATCTGGCGCCGCCCCTGGATGGTCCTCGGCCGTGACACCTTCGCCGGCGACCTGCTGGCCCGGCTCGGGGTGCGCCAGCGGTACGCAGGCCACGCCGAGCGCTACCCGCGGATCCCGCTCGACGAGCTGAACGCCGCCGGTGCCGACCTGGTCGTGCTGCCCGACGAGCCGTACCGCTTCACCGCCGACGACGGGCCCGAGGCCTTCCCCGGTCTGCCCGCCGCCCTCGTCAGCGGCCGGCACCTCACCTGGTACGGGCCGTCGCTCGCCGAGGCGCACCGGGAGCTGAGCCGGTCCCTGGCAGCAGCTCGCCCCTGAGCAGCCCGCGCACGGTCAGCGCGGCGGCCGTCAGCCAGGCGGCGACGAGGAGCACGTACAGGCCCGCCGCCAGCCACCGGAACACGCCGAGCCCGGTGTGCGCGGCGAGCCCCTCAGCGGCGGTCACGCACGTCCCCACCGGGAAGGTGAACGCCCACCAGGTCATGGCGAAGCCCATCCCGCGCCGCCGCGCCCGCAGCACCAGGACCCCGGCGAGGGCCAGCCACAGCAGCGCGAAGCCCATCACCGGCACGCCGTACAGCACGGCGAAGGCCGTGAACCCCTCCGCGTACGGGGCGGGCAGCACGCCCGGCGCGACGTCGGCGAACTTGCCCGCGGCGGTGGCCGACTGGCCCAGCGGGCCCAGGACCAGGAACAGCGTCGGCGTCAGCGCGAGCGGCAGCGGGCCGCCGGTGACGAGCCGGCCGAAGACCAGCGGCAGGATCAGCAGGGTGGCGAGCAGGCTCAGCCCGAACAGGGCGTAACAGCAGACCAGCAGCGTCTCCCGCCACGGCCCGCCGGCCGGCAGATGCGGGACGAGCAGCGGGCCGAGCGCCGCCGAGACCATCGGCGGCACGACCGGCAGCAGCCAGGCGGGACCGGCGTGTTCGAGGCGGTGGTGCACGACCATCAGGTACGGCACGCCCACCGCGACGACCAGGCCGGTCACCGTGCCGGCCGTGAACAGCGCCGCGTCGATCGCGACCGCGGGGCCGGTACCGATCCAGTCCCGGCCCACGGTCAGCGTCGCCCCGCCGACCGCGAGCAGCGCCATCGGCACACAGCCGAGGAAGGGGGCGACGGCCGGATCCATCAGGTGCTCCCGCGCCCGGTCGCGGTGGTGGATCCAGTGCAGCGCGCGGCCCGCGAGCAGCGCGGCCAGCAGGAGGGCCGAGAGGGCCCAGACCGCCGCGGCGGCGGTACGCAGACCGGGGACGGGGACGGGGAGCGTCGCGCCGGCGGTGGCGACGATCGCGGTCCCCATGACCGAGGCGTACCAGTTGGGTCCGAGGTGGCGGACCCGCCCCGCCTTCGCCCGGTGGGGCTCGGCGGGGTGGACGGTACGGCGCACGGCCGGAGGGTGAACAAGGGTTGCCATGGTCCCCACCGTCACGTGGCGGCTCCGCCCCGACCAGGGATCATGAGCCTATGACGTCATAAGCTGGCTTTATGAGCAGTGACGGACCGTTTACCGAGACGCACGCCCCGCTCGCCCACCGGGTGCCCGACCTGGGCGCGCTGGAGCTGCTGCTCGCGGTCGCCCGGCACGGCAGCCTGGGGCGGGCGGCCCGCGAGGTCGGCATCACGCAGCCGGCCGCCAGCAGCCGGATCCGGTCCATGGAGCGGCAGCTCGGGGTCGCCCTGGTCGACCGTTCGCCGCGCGGCTCCCGGCTGACCGACGCGGGCGCGCTGGTCACCGACTGGGCGCGGCGGATCGTGGAGGCGGCGGAGGCGTTCGACGCGGGTGCGCAGGCGCTGCGGGCCCGCCGCGACTCGCGGCTGCGGGTGGCGGCGTCGATGACGATCGCGGAGTACCTGCTGCCGGGCTGGCTGATCGCGCTGCGCGCCGACCGCCCGGACACGGCGGTCTCGCTGCAGGCGGGCAACTCGGCGGCGGTCGCGGAGCGGCTGCTCGCCGACGAGGCGGACCTCGGCTTCGTCGAGGGCCTGGCGGTGCCGGACGGTCTGGAGGGCGCGGTGGTGGCCCATGACCGGCTCGTCGTGGTCGCGGCCCCGGGGCACCGCTGGGCCCGCCGCCGGAGTCCGCTGACGGCCGCGGAGCTGTCCGCCACGCCGCTGATCCTGCGCGAGCGCGGCTCGGGCACCCGCCAGGTCCTGGACGCCGCCCTTGCCGAGGAGGGCGGCCTGGCCGAGCCGCTGCTCGAACTCGCCTCCACCACGGCGGTGAAGGCCGCCGCGGTCAGCGGCGCCGGCCCGGCCGTCCTCAGCGAACTCGCGGTCACCGAGGAACTGGCCTCCCGCCGCCTGGTCGAGATCCCCCTGGACGCCGTCCCCCTGGCCCGCGCCCTCCGCGCCGTCTGGCCCACCGGCCACCGCCCGACGGGCCCGGCCCGGGACCTTCTGTCGCTCACCCAGGGCTAAACCCTCCGCGCGGCCTCGACCAACCCCCGCATCACCCGCAGGTCCTCGCCCATCTCCGGGTGCCACTGGACGCCCAGGGTCCAGCCGGGGGAGGGGAGTTCGACGGCCTCGACGGTGCCGTCCCCGGCGTAGGCGGAGGGGGCGAGGCCGCGGCCGAGGCGGTCGACGGCCTGGTGGTGGTACGTCGGTACCGACGCCGCGTCCGGTACCAGGGTGGCGTACAGCGTGCCGGGTACGGGCTTGACCGTGTGGCGGCCGATCACGCCGACCGCCTCCACGTGTCCGTCCAGGTGCTGCACCAGCGTGCCGCCGAGTGCCACGTTGAGCAGCTGCATGCCGCGGCAGATGCCGAGCAGCGGGGTGCCCGAGCCGAGCGCCGCCTCGATGAGCGCCAGCTCCCAGGCGTCGCGCTCGCGGGCCGGCGGGCCGGTACGGGGGTCGGTGGCGGCCCCGTACCGGACGGGTTCGACGTCCGCGCCGCCCGCGACGACCAGCCCGTCGAGGCGGGCCACCACGGCCGCCGCGGCCGACGGGTCGTCCGGCGGCAGCATCACGGCGTGCCCGCCGCTCGCCTGCACCAGCCGCGGATAGGCGGCCGGCAGCAGGGCGGCGGGCAGGTCCCACACGTTCCAGCGGGCCTGGTCGAGATAGGTCGTCACGCCGATGAGCGGCTTGGACACGTTCTTCCTCCGGACGGTCAGTCGCGTTCCAGCTCGGCCTCGGCCGCCGCGAGCGCCGCGAACTCCTCCTCGGGAGCCTTGGCCACCAGGCGGTGCCGACTGTAGAACGCGAAGTAGGCGAGGGCGATCACGTACACACCGAGCGCCATGAACGCGGCGTCCTTGTCGACCAGGAATGTGGCCACCAGCGCCGACAGAGCGAGGACGAAGGCCACGGACGAGGTGACGACGCCGCCGGGCGTGCGGTACGGCCGGTGCAGGCCGGGCTCGCGGCGGCGCAGCACGATGTGCGAGAGCGCCATCAGCGCGTAACTGATCGTCGCGCCGAACACCGCGATGTTCAGCATCCGCGCCCCGTCGCCCGTCCCGGCCGCCAGCGCGAAGCCGATCGCGCCGGGGATCAGCAGGCCCAGGTAGGGGGACTTGCGGCGGCTGGTCAGGGAGAGGAACCGGGGCAGGTAGCCGGCCCGGGAGAGTGCGAACAGCTGCCGGGAGCCGGCGTAGATGAGCGAGAAGAACGAGGCGATCAGGCCCGCGAGCCCCGCGTAGTTGACGAACCGGCTGAGCGTGGTCGGCTCCCCGTCGCCCTGCAGCGCGACGACCAGCGGATTGCCGGCCTCCTGCACGGCCGCCGAGCCGCGCGCGCCGGTGGCCGCGAAGAAGGTCACCACGGCGAGCAGCACCAGGACGCCCATGGACAGCGCCAGCGCCTTCGGCATCGAGCGCACCGGGTCCTTGGCCTCCTCGGCGGCCAGCGGCACGCCCTCGACGCCGAGGAAGAACCACATGCCGAACGGGAACGCGGCCCAGATGCCGAGGAGTCCGTACGGCAGCCAGGAGTTGGAGCCGAACGCCTCCGGGTCGGCCGGGATGTCGTCGAGCCCGTCCACGTGGAAGTCGCTGAGCGCGCCGAGCGCGAAGACGATCAGTGCTGCCACCGCGATCGCGGTCACGATCAGGCTGAAGCGGAGCGCCTCGCCGACGCCCCACAGGTGGATCCCGATGAAGACCACGAAGCACGCGAGGTACACCGGCCAGCCCGACTCCAGGCCGAACAGGCCCAGCGATTCGACGTAGTCGCCGATGAAGATGGAGATCGCGGCGGGGGCGAGCACGTACTCGATGAGGATCGCGGTGCCGGTGAGGAAGCCGCCCCAGGTGCCGAGCGCGCGGCGGGCGAAGCCGTAGCCGCCGCCTGCGGTGGGCAGGATCGCGGAGAGCTCGGCGAGGGCGAAGACGAGGCAGGCGTACATCGCTCCCATCAGGACCGTCGCGACGGCGAGGCCGCCGAAGCCGCCCTTGGACAGGCCGATGTTCCAGCCCGAGAAGTCGCCGGAGACGACGTACGCCACGCCGAGGCCGGTCAGCAGCAGCCAGCCGGCGCTGCCGCGGCGCAGGGCACGGCGTTCCAGGTAGTCGTCGGGCGGTGAGGTGGTGCTCCCGGAGGTGTCTTCCAGCGTCATGGCAGCGTCAGCTCCCGCGTCGGGCCCAATGGAATGGATCCATACCTTTGCGTCGGCCGGGCGGGAGCGCAAGCCCCGTGCGTTACTTTCGGGTTACTCGCCCCACGGCGCCCCTCACGTCAGGAAGCCCCGCAGCAGCGCCGCCGTGCCCTCGCAGTGCTCGCGCGCCGTCTCCCGCGCCCGCGCCGCGTCCCCCGCCAGCACCGCCTCCACCAGCGCCGTGTGCTGGCGCTGCGAATGCTCCAGGTTCCGCACGAGCAGCGGGATGCAGTCGAGGAGTTCGTTCACCGTCGCCCGGACCGTCGCGTACTGCGTGGTCAGCGTCGGCGAGCCGGACAGCTCGGCCAGCGTCAGGTGGAACAGCGTGTCCTGCCTCCGGTAGTCCGCCAGCGGCGCGTCATGGGTGGCCGCGAGCGCCGCCCGCAGCCGCTCCGTGCCTTCCTCCGACAGCCCGTGCGCGGCGCACAGCCCGGCCGCGCCGACCTCCAGGGCCTCCCGGAACCGCAGCGCGTCCTCGATGTCGACGGACGCGACGCGGCGGCGCAGCTCGTCCCCGTCGCCGGTCGCGGGCCGGTCCATGACGAACGTGCCGCCGTACCGCCCCCGCCGGCTCTCCACCAGCCCCTGCTCCTGCAGCACCTTGAGGACCTCGCGCAGGGTCACCCGGCTGATCCCTATCCGGTCGGCCAGCTCCCGCTCCGGCGGCAGCCGGTCCCCGCCCGGCACCAGGCCGAGCCGCACCACGCGCAGGATCTGCTCCAGCGCCTCCTCGAAGCCGTTGCCCGCACGCACGGGCCGCAGTACGGACGTCAGGCGGTCCGTCGGGTCCTCGATCCCTGCCACGTCGCGGATTCCCTTCCCAAGCAATGGTCTTCGGTAATACCTTATGGCTCCCGGCTGGCCGAAGGAGGAGCAATCCCGTGGCAGACCGCAAACCCCCGCTCACCGTCGAGGAGCTGCACGCCCTCGTCGCGAGCGGCGAGATCGACACCGTCGTCCTCGCCTTCCCCGACATGCAGGGACGGCTCCAGGGCAAGCGGTTCGCCGCGCCGTTCTTCCTGGACGAGGTCCTGAAGCACGGCACGGAGGGCTGCAACTATCTCCTGGCCGTCGACGCCGACATGAACACGGTCGACGGCTACGAGATGTCCTCGTGGGACCGCGGCTACGGCGACTTCGCCATGCACCCCGATCTCACCACCCTGCGCCGCGTCCCCTGGAACGAGGGCACGGCCCTGCTCGTCGCCGACCTCGCCTGGGGCGACGGCTCGCCCGTCGTCGCCGCGCCCCGGCAGATCCTCCGGCGCCAGCTGGAGCGGCTCGCCGAGCACGGGTACACCGCGCACGTCGGTACCGAGCTGGAGTTCATCGTCTTCAAGGACACCTACGAGGCGGCCTGGGACGCGAACTACCGGGGCCTGACCCCGGCGAACCAGTACAACATCGACTACTCGGTCCTCGGCACCGGCCGCATCGAGCCCCTGCTGCGCCGCATCCGCAACGAGATGGCCGGCGCCGGACTCACCGTCGAGTCCGCCAAGGGCGAGTGCAACCCCGGCCAGCACGAGATCGCCTTCAAGTACGACGAGGCCCTCGTCACCTGCGACCAGCACGCCGTCTACAAGACCGGCGCCAAGGAGATCGCCGCCCAGGAGGGCGTCTCGCTCACCTTCATGGCGAAGTACAACGAGCGCGAGGGCAACTCCTGCCACATCCACCTCTCGCTGCAGGACGCCGACGGCCGCAACGTGATGGCCGGCGAGGGCCCGCACGGCATGTCGGACGTGATGCGGCACTTCCTCGCCGGACAGCTCGCCGCCCTGCGCGACTTCTCCCTGCTGTACGCGCCGAACATCAACTCCTACAAGCGCTTCCAGCCCGGCTCCTTCGCCCCCACCGCCGTCGCCTGGGGCCACGACAACCGCACCTGCTCACTGCGCGTCGTCGGCCACGGCCGCTCCACCCGCTTCGAGAACCGGCTCCCCGGCGGCGACGTCAACCCGCACCTCGCCGTAGCCGGACTCGTCGCGGCCGGCCTGTACGGCATCGAGCAGCGGCTCGAACTGCCCCCGGCCTGCGACGGCAACGCCTACACCGGCGAGTACGCGCACGTCCCCACCACGCTCCGCGAGGCCGCCGAGCTCTGGGAGAACAGCGAGATCGCCAAGGCCGCCTTCGGCGCCGAGGTCGTCGCGCACTACCGCAACATGGCCCGCGTCGAACTCGACGCCTTCGACGCCGCGGTGACCGACTGGGAGCTGCGCCGCTCCTTCGAACGCATGTGAGGACCTACGTGCCGCACCAACTGCTCGTCCTGAACCCGGCGACCGAGGACGTGGTCGCCACCGTCCCCGCCGCCACCGCCGAGGACGTCGACGCCGCCGTCGTGCGCGCCGCCGCGGCGCAGCGCGGCTGGGCGGCCGCCGCGCCCGCCGACCGGGCCCGGCTGCTTCGCCGCTTCGCCGCCGTCGTCGACGACCACATCGAGGAGCTCGCCCGGCTGGAGGTCCGCGAGGCCGGCCACACGATCGGCAACGCCCGCTGGGAGGCGGGCAACGTCCGCGACCTGCTCGACTTCGCCGCCGGGGGAGTGGAACGGCTCAGCGGCCGCCAGATCCCGGTACCGGGCGGGCTCGACGTCACGATCCTCGAACCGCTCGGCGTGGTCGGCGTGATCGCGCCCTGGAACTTCCCCATGCCGATCGCCGCCTGGGCCACCGCCCCCGCGCTCGCCGCCGGCAACGCCCTCCTGCTCAAGCCCGCCGAGACCACCCCGCTCACCGCGCTGCGGCTCGCCGAACTCGCCCTGGAGGCGGGGCTTCCCGAGGGCCTCTTCCAGGTCCTGCCCGGCGAGGGCGCCGTCGCCGGCGACGCGCTCGTCGTCCACCCCGGCGTCGCCAAGATCGTCTTCACCGGCTCCACCAAGGTCGGCAAGGCGATCATGGCCAAGTGCGCCGACCAGGTGAAGCGGGTCACCCTCGAACTCGGTGGCAAGAGCCCCAACATCGTCTTCGCCGACGCCGACCTCGAGGCCGCCGCGGCCGCGACCCCCATGTCGTTCCTCGACAACAGCGGCCAGGACTGCTGCGCCCGCACCCGCATCCTCGTCCAGCGCAGCGTCTACGACCGCTTCATGGACCTGCTCGCCCCGGCGATCGAGGAGATCGTCGTCGGCGACCCGTCCGACGAGCGCACCCAGATGGGGCCGCTGATCTCGCGCGCCCAGCTGGAGCGGGTCCGCTCGTACGTGCCCGACTCCCTGCCCGGCGTCCGCGGCAAGGCCCCCGAGGGCCCCGGCTTCTGGTTCCCGCCGACCGTCCTCACCGGCGTCGCCGAGGACGCGCCCTGCGCCGTCGACGAGATCTTCGGGCCCGTCGCCGTCGTCCTGCCCTTCGAGGACGAGGACGACGCCATCCGGCTCGCCAACGCCACCCCGTACGGCCTGTCCGGCTCCCTGTGGACCCGCGACGTGGGCCGCGCGCTGCGCGCCTCGCGGGCCGTGCGGGCGGGCAACCTGTCCGTCAACTCCCACTCCAGCGTGCGCTACTGGACCCCCTTCGGCGGCTACAAGCAGTCCGGCCTCGGCCGCGAACTCGGCCCCGACGCCCTCACCGCTTTCACCGAGACCAAGAACGTCTTCATCAGCACGGAGGCCTGAAACAAGATGACCGCACAGACCCAAGAGATCATCTGCCGCCGCCTGGTCGGCCGTACCGCCGTCATCACCGGGGCCGGCAGCGGCATCGGCCTCGCCACCGCCCGCCGGCTCGCCTCCGAGGGCGCGAACGTCGTCTGCGGCGACATCGACGCGACCGCCGGCAAGGCCGCCGCCGAGGAGGTCGGCGGCACGTTCGTCCAGGTCGACGTCACCGACCCCGAGCAGGTCGAGGCGCTGTTCAGGACCGCCTTCGACACCTACGGCTCCGTCGACATCGCCTTCAACAACGCGGGCATCTCGCCGCCCGACGACGACTCCATCCTGGAGACCGGCCTGGAGGCCTGGAAGCGGGTCCAGGACGTCAACCTCACCTCCGTGTACCTGTGCTGCAAGGCGGCCCTGCCGTACATGCGGCAGCAGGGCCGGGGCTCGATCATCAACACCGCCTCGTTCGTGGCGATCATGGGCGCGGCGACCTCGCAGATCTCGTACACCGCCTCCAAGGGCGGCGTCCTCGCCATGTCCCGCGAGCTGGGCGTGCAGTTCGCCCGCGAGGGCATCCGGGTCAACGCGCTCTGCCCGGGGCCGGTGAACACCCCACTGCTGCAGGAACTGTTCGCCAAGGACCCGGAGCGGGCCGCGCGGCGCCTGGTGCACATCCCGGTGGGCCGGTTCGCGGAGGCCGAGGAGATCGCGGCGGCGGTCGCGTTCCTCGCCAGCGACGACTCCTCGTTCGTCAACGCCACGGACTTCCTGGTGGACGGCGGGATCTCCGGCGCGTACGTGACGCCGCTCTAGCCGGTACGGGCCTCCTGTCCGGCCGGCCGAACCCGCCCTCTAGGCTGGCCGGATGAGCATGAACACGCCTGCGGGCTGGTACCCGGACCCGGGCGCTCCGGGGACCGAGCGGTGGTTCGACGGCAGCGCGTGGAGCGGCCACACGAGGCCCGTCGGCGGCGGCCAGGCGCCCGCGCCGTACCCCAGTCACCCCGGGCCCGCCGCGGTCGTCGTGCCGCCGGCGGCCGGGGGGCCGAAGCGCGGGGTCGTCATCGGCGGGGCGGTGGCGGCCGTGGCCGTCGTCGTGGCGGTCGTCGTCGCGCTCGTGGTGAACGGCAAGGACGACGAGCCGCCGGCCCCGCCCGTCGCCGGGCCGACGGTGAGCCCCACGACCGCCGGGCCGCAGCCGGACGGCGACCCCACGGCCTCCGCCGACCCCAGTGGTGCCCCGACCGTGGTCGAGGACCAGCTCAACGGCATCTCCCTGCCGATCCCGCAGGGCTGGGAGAAGCCGGAGCGCCCGAGCGACGACGTGCCCACCGTCAGCACCGACGGCGACTACCAGTGCCCCGGCGACGTCGGCGAGAGCTGCACGTACGGCGTCGTCACCTCCCGGACGCCCTCCAAGACCGACGCGGCCACCCCGGAGGCGATCGCCAAGGCCGACATCGCGGAGGCCGTGAAGGACGCGTACGGCCAGGACATCCTCGGCAACGACCCCTACGGCGGGGTCAAGTCCCACACCGTGCTCGCGTCCAAGGCGACCGTCGTGGCGGGCCGCGACGCGTACCTGGTCCGCTGGAAGGTCGTCACCGGCGCCGGGCCCGGCGGCATCGTGCAGTCCCTGGTCTTCCCCTCGCCGTCGGGCAGCCAGGCCCCGGTCCTGGTCCGCTTCGTGTTCGACGCCGGGCCGAAGGGCCCGAAGCCGGCGCTGATGGACGAGATCGCGGCGGGCATCAAGGCGCTGTAGTCCGCGTCCGCGCCGGTACTCCGGTACTCCGGTGCCCGGGTGCCGCGGGGTGCCGCGGTGCCCGGGTCAGAGGAAGGTCTGCCCCTCTCCCCGGTACGTGGGCACCGTCGCCGTGATCCGGTCGCCCTCGACCAGGTGCAGCCGGTCGAACCGCTCGCACAGCTCACCCGCCTTGGCGTGCCGGAACCACACCTTGTCGCCGATCAGCAGATCGTCGGCGGCGGGGCCGAGGAGCGGGGTCTGCACCTCGCCCGGCCCCTCCTGCGGGTCGTAGCGCAGCCCCTCCGGCAGGTACGGGACCGGCAGCCGGTCCCGGCCCGCCGCGCCCGACGCCGGGTAGCCGCCGCCGAGCACCGTCACCACGCCCACGCCCGGGCGGCGCACCACCGGCTGGGCGAAGACGGCGGCGGGGCGGCCGTCGAACGACGTGTAGTGGTCGAACAGCCGCGGCACGTAGAGGCCCGAGCCCGCGGCGATCTCCGTCACCGCGTCCTCGGCGGCGGTGTGCTGGACGCTGCCGGTGCCGCCGCCGTTCACGAACTCCAGGTCCGGCGCGACGGCCCGCACGGCACGGACCACGGCCGCGCGCCGTGCCGCGAGCTCTTTGCGCGCCGCGGCCTGCATGAGACGGATCGCGCGGGAGCGCAGCGGCCGGCCGCCGACCGCGTCGCCGACGCCGGCGACGTGCCCCTCGTACGCCATCACCCCGACCAGCCGGAAACCGGGCCGGCGGGCCACGGAACGGGCCAGCTCGGCGAGCTGTGCGGGCGTGCGCAGGGGCGAGCGGCGGGCCCCGATCCGTACCCGGCCGCCGAGCAGCCGCAGCGAGGTGTCGAGCTCCAGGCAGACCCGGATGGTCTCGGACCCCCCGTTCCGGGCCTGGTCGATCAGCTCCAGCTGGGCCGGGTCGTCGACCATCACGGTCACGGCGGCGGCCAGCTTCTCGTCGGACGCGAGCGCGGCGAAGCCGGCGCGGTCGGCGGAGGGGTAGGCGAGGAGCACGTCCTCGAAACCGGCGCGGGCGAGCCAGAGGGACTCGTCCAGCGTGAACGACATGATCCCCTCGAAGCCCTCGCGGGCGAGGGCCCGCTCCAGAAGCGCCCGGCAGCGTACCGACTTGCTCGCGACCCGTATCGGCTTCCCCGCGGCCCGCCGCACCAGATCGTCCGCGTTGGCGTCGAACGCCTCCAGGTCCACGATCGCCACGGGCGCGTCGAGATGGGCGGTGGCCCGGTCGTACCGGGCGCGGTCGGCGGCACGGGGAGTCATGGGCCGAGCTTGCCAGACCGCCCTGACCGCGGGTAGGGGGATCATCCGGTCAGATCCCCCGGGGTTCCCACCTGCGCCGGAACAGCCCGTAGAGTGGCGCCCATTGCCAGGCGGTACGAGCACCCGTACGAGTGGGTACGACTACGGGAACGGGAACGAGCGGGGGGACGCGATGCCGACGAACGCGCACCCGACCCCGCCGACGGACGCGGCAACCTCCGCCCCCCGCCCCCGCACCGAGTCGGCCCCGCAGCAGCCGCCGCCCCCGGCACCGGGCCCCATGCCCCCGCACGCGCCGACGGCACCGCCGCACGCGCCGACGCTGCCGCCGCAAGCACCGGCCGTACCGCCCCCGCCGACGTCCGCCCCGACGGGGCCCCAGGCGGCGCGTGAGCCGATCGCGGCGCCCGGCAGCCTCGGCCGGCCCGCACCTGCCCCGCAACCTCCGGCTCCCGCGCCCCCGACGTCGCACCAGTCGGTCGCGACGCCCGGGCAGCCCGCGCCCACCTCGCAACCTCCGGCTCCCGCGCCCTCGATGTCACGCGAGCCGATGGCGGTGCCCGGCCGTCCCGGTCAGCCCGCGCCCGCCTCGCAACCTGCGGCTCCCGCGCCCCCGACGTCGCACCAGTCGGTCGCGGCGCCCGGCCGTCCCGGTCAGCCCGCGCCCGCCCCGCAACCTGCGGCTCCCGCGCCCTCGATGTCACGCGAGCCGATCGCGGTGCCCGGCCGTCCCGGTCAGCCCGCGCCCGCCTCGCAGCCTGCGGCTCCCGCGCCCGCCCCGCAGACCCCGGCCCCCGCGCCCTCGGCCGGGCCGCTGACGCCCCGTGAGCCCGGCGCCGCGGGGCCCCGCCCTCCGCAGCCCGCGGTCGCCCCGCCCGTCCCGACTTCCGTACTGACGCCCGCCGCCCCGGCCGGGCCACCCGCGGGGGCGCCGACCGAGGCAGTCGCGGCCCCCGGTCGCGTTCCGCAGCCCCCGGCCGCGCCGTACGCCGCCGCCCCCGCCGCCCCCTGGGTCGTGCCCTCCGCCCCCGTGTACCCCGGGTCCGAGACCACCGCGCGGCTGCGGCCGGTGCCGCCCGCGTACGGGTACGTCGGGGTGCCGCCCGAGACGCCCAGTGAGACGACCGCGCGGCTGCGGCCCATACGGGAGCGGCGGTTCGGGTGGGTGATCGCGGCCGGGACCTGCGTCGTCCTCGGGCTCGGGCTCGTCGGCGGGGCCGTCGCCGGGGTCGTGCTCGCACGACAGGGGCACGGGGCCGCGCAGGAGCCCGTGGGGTACCCCGAGGCGCGCCGGGCCTGGCACAGCACGCCCGTCGACACGCTGTTCCCGCCCGCCCTCAAGGGCGCCCGCTCCGGCCCCGGCGGCGCCGACCGCGCGTGGACGCGTATCGCCGTCGCGCCCGACGCGCCCTGCACCGACGCCGTCCTCTCGCCCGCCCTCGTCGCGACCCTCCGGCCCACCGGCTGCGTCCGCGTCGTCCGCGCCACCTACGCCGACGCCACCTCCACCGACGTCGTCACCGTCGGCCTCGTCTTCACCGACGCCGACGCCACCACCATGCAGACCCTCACCCAGCAGCTCACCGCCGGCGGCCGTGCCCAGCGCGTCGACCACATGCCGCGCACCCTGCCCGCTCCCGGCACGCCCGCCGCCCGCTTCGGCGACGCGCAGCGCGCCAGCTGGCAGCTGGCCGCCGTGCCCGAACTGCCCGTCCTCGTGTACGCCGTGTCCGGCTTCGCCGACGGCCGCCCCGTGTCCCGCCCCCAGCCCGCCGCCGAGGCCATGGACCCCCGTCAGACCACCGCCCCCGCCCAGGCCGGCCTCGGCCACGAGGCCAAGGGCGTCGCCGACCGCGTCGAACGCGGACTGCGCCGCGCCGTCTCCGCGGCCACCAAGGAGGACGGGTGATACGCCGCCGCCTCCGCGCCCTCACCGCACTCCCGCTCGCCGCCTCCTTCCTCGTGCTGCCCGCCGCCGCCCCGGCCCACGCCGACACCATCCGCGCCCGCCAGTGGGGGCTCGAGGCGCTGCACACCTCCGAGGCCTGGCGCACCACCAAGGGCCGCGGCATCACCGTCGCCGTCCTCGACACCGGCGTCGACGCGGCCCACCCGGACCTCGACGGCAACGTCCTCGACGGAAAGGACCTCATCGGCTTCGGCGCCGAGCGCGGCGACCGCGCCTGGGCCCGTCACGGCACCGCCATGGCCGGCATCATCGCCGGACACGGCCACGGCCCCGGCCGCCAGGACGGGGTCCTCGGCATCGCCCCGCAGGCGAAGATCCTGCCCGTCCGGGTCATCCTCGAAGGCACCGACAAGTCCCGCACCCGCGCCCGCGAGTCCCGCGGCGGCGCGCTCGCCCAGGGCATCCGCTGGGCGGTCGACCACGGCGCGGACGTCATCAACCTCTCCCTCGGCGACGACAGCGAGTCCGCCCACCCCGACGCCGACGAGGACGCCGCCGTCCAGTACGCCCTCGCCAAGGGCGTCGTCGTCGTGGCCTCCGCCGGCAACGGCGGCGACAAGGGCGACCGCATCTCGTACCCCGCCGCATACCCCGGCGTCATCGCCGTCGCCGCCGTCGACCGCTACGGCACCCACGCCTCGTTCTCCACCAGCCGCTGGTACGCCACCGTCAGCGCTCCCGGCGTCGACGTCGTGATCGCCGACCCGGACCGCCGGTACTACGAGGGCTGGGGCACCAGCGCCGCCGCCGCGTTCGTCTCCGGCGCCGCCGCCCTCGTGCGCGCCGCCCACCCCGGTCTGACGCCGGCCCAGGTGAAGCAGCTCCTCGTCGACACCGCCCGCAGCCGCCCCAAGGGCGGCCGCAGCGACGACAAGGGGTACGGCACCGTCGACCCGGCCGCCGCCATCAGGGCCGGCGGGAAGGCCGCGGCCGGGACCAAGGCCGCACCAGCCGGGCACCGGGGCAAGTTCTTCGGCTCCGGTCCCGTCCCCGAGGAGGGCGACGACCGGCCCCTCGGGGTGCTCGCGCCGGCCGCCGGCGGTCTCGGCGTGGTGCTGCTCGCCGCCGCGGTCGTCCTGTGGCGCGGCAGCCGCACCCCGGACCCGCGCCGGTTCCGGTGACCCGCGCCGGATAGGCTCGGGACGTGGCGCTCAAGAACATTCCGGACCCCGGTTTCTCCGACGACGACGGCACCGCGGACCCGCGGCTCACCGCGGCCCTCGCCGCCTGGGCGGAGGACCGCACCGCCCACGGCCCGGTGCTGGAGGCGCTCAAGGGCGCCCGGCTCCTGGTGCCGGTGGTCGCCGTCCTCGGCGAGGTCGAGGAGGACCCGGAGACCGGCCTGCGCCGCGAGAAGACCAGCGACATGGCCGTGCCCACGCTCACCGCGGGGGACCGCCGGGCGCTGCCCGCCTTCACCTCGATCGCCTCGCTGGCCCTGTGGGACCCGGCCGCCCGGCCCGTGGCCGTACCGCTTCACCAGGCCCTGGCGGCCCTCGTGCACGAGAAGGCCGACACGCTCGTCCTGGACCTCGCGGGCCCGGTGCCGTACCAGGTGACCGGCTCCGCGCTGCTCGCCCTCGCCGAGGGCCGGACCACCGCGGACCCGCTGCAGGACCCGGCCGTACGGGACGCGGTGCGCGCCGTGGTCGCCGGCGAGCCCGCCGTCGTACGGGCCTACCTCGGCCCCGGCACCGCGGACGGCACCCTCGCCCTCGTCCTCGCCGACGACGCGGCCCCGGCCGAGGCGGGCGGGCGCGTGGCCCGCGCCCTGGCCGTCGACGACACACTGAGGGCCCGCCTGGTGCGCGGCCTCGACCTGGCACTCCTGCCGGCCGCGGCCCCGCCTCCGGGCGAGCCCTTCTACGTACGGGACTGAGCCTCGGGGTTACCCGAACACCGGCCCCGTGTACTTCTCGCCCGGCCCCTGGCCCGGCTCGTCCGGGACGATCGACGCCTCGCGGAACGCCAGCTGCAGGGACTTCAGGCCGTCCCGCAGCGGCGCCGCGTGGAACGAGCTGATCTCCGTCGTGCTGGCGTCCAGCAGGCCGGCCAGTGCGTGGACCAGCTTGCGGGCCTCGTCCAGATCCTTGTGGTCGTCGCCCTCCTCGGTCAGCCCGAGCTTCACCGCGGCGGCGCTCATCAGGTTGACGGCGACCGTCACGATCACCTCGACCGCCGGGACCTCCGCGATGTCGCGGGTCATGGCGTCGAAGTCGGGGGAGTCATTGGTGGGCGTGTCACTCATGGGGCCCACGATATGCCCCGCCGGCCGGGACCCTTCGGTTAGCCCTTGCCCCGGCGACCTGCTAACCTTGTGTAACGACCGGCCGGACACGTGCGTGCCCGGCCCACAAGTGGAGGCTCCGACTTCCCACCTTGCCACCCTTCAGGGGCGGCGGGTCACCGGTCAGGCGGCCGCCATCGTTCCGTACGGACGATGGAGTCGCCCGATGTTGCGCCCCGCGGTTCACCGCGGCGGTGCTCCGGTATTTCCTTGGAGCCCCGCCTGTGTCCCGTCCGGGGCATTTTTCGTGTCCCGGGATGGTTGGTCTCAACGTTTTACACGTGACGTGTCCGTCCGCCAAGGCGGTCGCGTGGTGCTACCGAGGAGGATCCATCAGCGCCGAGCCCCGCATCAACGAGCGGATTCGCGTTCCCGAGGTGCGTCTTGTCGGCCCCAGCGGCGAGCAGGTGGGCATTGTTCCGCTTGCCAAGGCCCTGGAGCTCGCGCAGGAGTACGACCTCGACCTGGTTGAGGTTGCGGCGAACGCCCGTCCGCCCGTGTGCAAGCTCATGGACTACGGGAAGTTCAAGTACGAGTCGGCCATGAAGGCCCGTGAGGCGCGCAAGAACCAGGCGCACACGGTCATCAAGGAGATGAAGCTCCGGCCGAAGATCGACCCGCACGACTACGACACCAAGAAGGGTCACGTCGTCCGGTTCCTCAAGCAGGGCGACAAGGTCAAGATCACGATCATGTTCCGTGGTCGTGAGCAGTCCCGCCCGGAGCTCGGTTACCGACTGCTGCAGCGCCTCGCCGAGGACGTGCAGGAGCTCGGCTTCATCGAGTCCAACCCGAAGCAGGACGGCCGGAACATGATCATGGTTCTCGGCCCGCACAAGAAGAAGACCGAGGCCATGGCCGAGGCGCGTGAGGCCCAGGCCGCGCGCAAGGCGGAGCGCCAGGGCGGTTCGTCCGAGGCTGCGCCCGCGGCCGACGCCGAGCAGTCTTCGGCCGACACGTCGGCCGAGAACGCCGAGGCGTGATCCGGCGGGGGCTGCCCCGGCAGGCAGCCCCCCGGACCGCCCGGCACCACCACACGAAGAATTGACGCTCCCGGTCGCCCGGTGCCCGCACCGGAGGGGAGCGCCACTGACGAGGAGATAACGGCGCCATGCCGAAGAACAAGACGCACTCCGGTGCCAAGAAGCGCTTCAAGGTCACCGGCTCCGGCAAGATCCTGCGGGAGCGCGCCGGCAAGCGCCACCTGCTCGAGCACAAGTCGTCCAAGCTGACGCGTCGCCTCACCGGCAACGCCGAGATGGCCCCGGGCGACGCGGCCAAGATCAAGAAGATGCTGGGCATCTGACCCTGATCTCCCGCCCTCGGTGACGAGGGCATCCGGCCCAGTCCGGGACCCAATGGATTTCGGGTCGTGTGAGTACGACCACGGCCCCCCTACAAGGAGTTAAGAAGTGGCACGCGTCAAGCGGGCAGTCAACGCCCACAAGAAGCGCCGGGCGATCCTCGAGCAGGCCTCCGGCTACCGCGGTCAGCGTTCGCGCCTGTACCGCAAGGCCAAGGAGCAGGTCACCCACTCGCTGGTCTACAACTACAACGACCGCAAGAAGCGCAAGGGCGACTTCCGTCAGCTGTGGATCCAGCGCATCAACGCCGCTGCCCGCCTGAACGGCATGACCTACAACCGCCTCATCCAGGGCCTGAAGGCTGCCAACATCGAGGTGGACCGCAAGATCCTCGCCGAGCTGGCCGTCAACGACGCCAACGCGTTCGCCGCGCTGGTCGAGGTCGCGCAGAAGGCTCTGCCGGCCGACGTCAACGCTCCGAAGGCCGCCGCCTGATCCTCCAGGCCGCAGCACTTCTGCCCGGACCCGCAGGCGAGCCCGCCTGCGGGTCCGGGCGCGTCAGCCTCCGGACCACGTAACCCGGACCTCGCACCGGATCACGAAAGAGAACCGCCGCAGCCCATGGTCACCCCCGAGCCGATCTCCCCGCGTTCCCCGCGCGTCGTCGCCGCACGGCGGCTCGCCAAGCGCAACTTCCGGGGCAAGGAACGCCGGTTCATCGCCGAGGGCCCGCAGGCCGTCCGGGAGGCCGTGGCCCACCGCGGCGGCGACGGGCAGCCCACCCTCGTGGAGCTCTTCACCACCGCCGAGGCCGCCGAACGGTACGCCGACATCGTCGAGGCCGCCCGCGCCACCGGCGCCCGCGTCCACCACGCCTCCGACGCCGTGCTCGCCGAGGTCTCCCAGACCGTCACCCCGCAGGGCCTGCTCGGCGTCTGCCGCTTCCTCGACTCGCCGTTCGAGGAGATCGTCGCCGCCAAGCCCCGGCTGGTCGCCGTCCTGGCCCACGTACGCGACCCCGGGAACGCCGGCACCGTGCTGCGCTGCGCCGACGCGGCCGGCGCCGACGCCGTCGTCCTCACCGATGCCTCCGTCGACCTGTACAACCCCAAGTCCGTGCGCGCCTCCGTCGGTTCGCTGTTCCACCTGCCGGTGGCCGTCGGCGTCCCCGTCGAGCAGGCCGTCGCCGAACTGAAGGCCGCCGGCGTGCGGATCCTGGCCGCCGACGGGGCCGGCGAGGACGACCTGGACGACGAGCTGGACGCCGGCACCATGGGCGGTCCCACCGCCTGGATCTTCGGCAACGAGGCCTGGGGACTCCCGGAGGAGACCCGCGCCCTCGCGGACGCGGTCGTGCGCGTCCCGATCCACGGCAAGGCCGAGAGCCTCAACCTCGCGACGGCCGCCGCGGTGTGCCTGTACGCCTCCGCGCGGGCCCAGCGCCCCGGCCGTACCCACTGAGGGGGTCCAAACCGTCACCTTCAGCTAGTAGGGTGACGGGCTCGGGGGCCCACTGCGTCACACGGAGGGGTGGGATACGGGGATGACGGCCGACACGGACACGGACAGGCCCACAGGCGACCAGAGCACGCCGCCGTACGCCCCCGAGCCGCAACGGGCCGCCGCGGCGGCCCCGATCGCCGCGATCGACCCCGACGAGCTGCCCGACGGACTCGTCGTCGCCGACGCCGCCGGCCGGGTGATCTGCTTCAACGCCGCCGCCGGCCGCATCACCTCCGTCGCCCCGGCCCGCGCCCTCGGCCGCCCCCTGGAGCAGGCGCTGCCCCTGGAGGACCTCAAGGGCCGCCGCTGGTGGGCCATGACCGACCCGTACGGCGGGCTCGCCACCCGCACCGGCCAGCCCGAGCGCAACCTGCTGCTGCCCGGCGGCCGCGAGGTCCTGGTCTCCGCCCGGTACATCCGCGACACCCCCGCAGGCCCCGTCCGCCGGGTCGTCGTCAGCCTCCGCGGCACCGAGGCCCGCCGCCGCACCGAACGCAGCCACGCCGAGCTGATCGCCACCGTCGCCCACGAACTGCGCTCCCCGCTCACCTCCGTGAAGGGCTTCACGGCGACCCTGCTCGCCAAGTGGGAGCGGTTCACCGACGACCAGAAGCGGCTGATGCTGGAGACCGTCGACGCCGACGCCAACCGCGTCACCCGGCTCATCGCCGAACTCCTCGACATCTCCCGGATCGACTCCGGCCGGCTCGAGGTCCGCCGCCAGCCCGTCGACATCGCCGCCGCCGTCGGCCGGCACATCCAGGCCCACACCGCCGGCGGCCAGTCCCCGGACCGCTTCTTCGTCCGCGTCCGGCCCGGCCTGCCCGATCTGTGGGCGGACCCGGACAAGATCGACCAGGTGCTCGGCAACCTGCTGGAAAATGCCGTGCGCCACGGCGAGGGAACCGTCACCATCGAGGTGGCACCCGCCACCGCGCAGGACGACGAGAAAGGCACGGCCGTCACCGTGAGCGACGAAGGCCCCGGCATCCCCGAGGAGTCGATGGGCCGTGTCTTCACCCGCTTCTGGCGGGGGAGCAAGCGCGGCGGCACCGGCCTCGGCCTGTACATCGTCAAGGGCATCGTCGAGGCCCACGGCGGCACCATCACCGTCGGCCGCGGCCCCCGGGGCGGCGCCGAGTTCCGATTTATCCTGCCCGTGAGCGCCCCGGCCTATCTCGCCTGACGAGACCCGAGCCGCGCAGGCCGCCCACGGGCTCATTCGCGTCCCCGCACCCCGTTAGACTCGACCTTTGGCACGTTTGCGCCCTTGTCGTCGAGCGGGGCTGCGCCCAGCCAGCCAAACGGAAGCACGGGAAGAGATGTCGGCACCCAATAAGTCGTACGACCCGGTCGAGGTCGAAGCCTTGAAACCGGAAGAGATCGAGCGCATGCGGGACGAGGCGCTCGCCGCCTTCGCGGCCGCCGGCGACCTCGACGCGCTCGCGCACGCCAAGACGGCGCACACCGGCGGCACCTCGCCGCTGGCCCTCGCCAACCGCGAGATCGGCGCCCTGCCCCCGCAGGCCAAGGCCGCGGCCGGCAAGCTCGTGGGCCAGGCCCGCGGCGCCGTCTCCAAGGCGCTGGCCGCCCGCCAGACCGAGCTGGAGGCCGAGCGCGACGCCCGTGTCCTGGTCGAGGAGGCGGTGGACGTCACGCTGCCGTACGACCGCGTCCCGGCCGGCGCCCGCCACCCGCTGACCACGCTGATGGAGCGGGTCTCCGACGTCTTCGTCTCCATGGGGTACGAGGTCGCCGAGGGTCCCGAGGTCGAGGCGGAGTGGTTCAACTTCGACGCCCTCAACTTCGTGCCGGACCACCCGGCCCGCCAGATGCAGGACACCTTCTTCGTCCAGGGCCCCGAGGGCACCACGGGCGACGAGTCCGGCATCGTGCTGCGCACCCACACCTCCCCGGTGCAGGCCCGCACGCTGCTCGACCGGGAGCCCCCGGTCTACGTCGTGTGCCCCGGCCGCGTCTACCGCACCGACGAGCTCGACGCCACGCACACCCCGGTCTTCCACCAGATCGAGCTGCTCGCCGTCGACGAGGGCCTCACCATGGCGGACCTCAAGGGCACCCTGGACCACATGGTCCAGGCGCTCTTCGGCCCGGACATGAAGACCCGGCTCCGCCCGAACTTCTTCCCGTTCACCGAGCCGTCCGCCGAGATGGACATGCTCTGCTACGTCTGCCGCGGCGAGTCCGTCGGCAACCCCGACCGCCCCTGCCGCACCTGCGGCAGCGAGGGCTGGATCGAGCTCGGCGGCTGCGGCATGGTCAACCCGAAGGTGCTCGTCGCCTGCGGCGTGGACCCCGAGAAGTACAGCGGATTCGCCTTCGGTTTCGGCATCGAGCGAATGCTGATGTTCCGCCACAACGTCGAAGACATGCGAGACATGGTCGAGGGTGACGTCCGGTTCACCCGGCCGTTCGGGATGGAGATCTGATGCGGGTCCCGCTTTCTTGGCTGCGGGAGTACGTCGACCTGCCGGCGACGGAGACCGGGCGTGACATCCAGGCCAAGCTCATTTCGGCCGGCCTCGAGGTCGAGACCGTCGAGCAGCTCGGCGCCGGCCTGACCGGCCCGCTGGTGGTCGGCAAGGTCCTCACCATCGAGGAGCTGACGGAGTTCAAGAAGCCCATCCGCTTCTGCACCGTCGACGTCGGCCAGGCCAACGGCACCGGCGAGCCCCAGGAGATCATCTGCGGCGCCCGGAACTTCGCCGAGGGCGACAAGGTCGTCGTGGCCCTGCCCGGCGCCGTGCTGCCCGGTGACTTCCGCATCGCCGAGCGCAAGACGTACGGCAGGGTCTCCCGCGGCATGATCTGCTCGGGCGACGAGCTCGGCATGGGCGACGACGGCTCGCACGGCATCATCGTGCTCCCGCCGGAGCACGAGGTCGGCATCGACGCCACCGTCCTCCTGGAGCTGTACGACGAGGTCCTCGACATCGCCGTCACCCCGGACCGCGGCTACTGCCTGTCGATGCGCGGCGTCGCCCGCGAGCTCGCCATCGCGTACGGCCTGCCGCTGCGCGACCCGGCGCTGCTCGACGTGCCCGCCCCGAACTCGTACGGCTACCCGGTCCAGGTCGCCGACCCGGCCGGCTGCGACCGCTTCGTGGCCCGCACGGTGACCGGCCTGGAGCCCGAGGCCCGCTCGCCGATCTGGCTGCAGCGCCGTCTGCAGAAGGCCGGCATGCGCCCGATCTCGCTGGCCGTCGACATCACCAACTACGTGATGCTGGAGCTCGGCCAGCCGCTGCACGCCTACGACCGCAGCCGCGTCCAGGGCACCATCGGCGTCCGCCGTGCCGAGGAGGGCGAGCACTTCGTCACCCTCGACGGGGCTCACCGCGCCCTGCACCACGAGGACCTGGTCATCACCGACGACCGCGGGCCGATCGGCCTCGCCGGCGTCATGGGCGGCCAGAACTCGGAGATCGCCGACGCCGTGACCGACCCCGAGAGCGACGCCGTCACCGGCACCACCGAGGTCGTCATCGAGGCCGCGCACTTCGACCCGATCGCGATCGCCCGCACGGCGCGCCGCCAGAAGCTGTCCTCCGAGGCGTCCAAGCGCTTCGAGCGCGGTGTCGACCCGCAGGCCGCGGCCGCTGCCGCGCAGCGCACCGTCGACCTGCTCGTGCTGCTCGCGGGCGGCACGGCCGAGGCCGGCGTCACCGAGGTCGTCGCGCCGTCCGCGCCGCGCACCATCACCATGCCGGCGGACCACCCGGACAAGGTCGCGGGTGTCGCCTACGGCCGCGAGACCGTCGTCCGGCGCCTGCAGGAGATCGGCTGCGACGTCTACGGCCAGGACGAGCTGATCGTCACCGTGCCGTCGTGGCGTCCCGACCTGGGCGCGCCGAACGACCTCGCCGAGGAGGTCATCCGCCTCGAGGGGTACGAGAACCTGCCCTCGACGCTGCCCAAGCCGCCCGCCGGCCGCGGGCTGACCGAGCGCCAGCGCACCCGCCGCCGCGTCGGCCGCGCCCTGGCCGGCGCCGGCTACGTGGAGGCCCTGAACTACCCGTTCATCGGCGCGCAGGTCCTCGACCAGCTCGGCTTCGCGGCCGACGACGCCCGCCGCAACGTGGTCACCCTGGTCAACCCGCTCTCCGACGAGGAGCCCGCGCTCCGTACGACGCTGCTGCCGGGCCTGCTCGGCGCGCTGCGCCGCAACGACGGCCGCGGCAGCCACGACCTGGCGCTCTTCGAGACCGGCCTGGTCTTCCGGCCGGGCGAGAAGCCGGGCGAGGCCGAGCGGCTGCGGGTCGACGGACGTCCCACCGACGAGGAGATCGCCCAGCTCGACGCCGCCCTCCCGGCGCAGCCGTACCGCGTCGCCGTCGTCCTCGCGGGCGCCCGCGAGCAGGCCGGCTGGTGGGGCAAGGGCCACCCGTCGGACTGGGCGGACGCGATCCAGGCCGGCCGGATCGTCGCGGCCGAGGCCGGCGTGGAGCTGATCATCAGCGCCGACCAGCACGCCCCGTTCCACCCGGGCCGCTGCGCCGCGTTCCACGTGGTCGTGGACGGCGAGAAGGTCCTCGCCGGCCACGCCGGCGAGCTGCACCCGCGCGTCGTCAAGGCGCTGGGCCTGCCGGCCCGGTCCTGCGCGATGGAGCTGGACCTCGACGTCCTGGAGCAGGCGAACGAGGGGCCGCTGAAGGCCCCGCGGATCTCCTCCTTCCCGGTCGCCACCCAGGACGTGGCGCTGGTCGTCGGCACCGACGTGCCGTCTGCCGAGGTCGAGACGGTGCTGCGGGAGGGCGCGGGCGAGCTGCTGGAGTCCATCCGGCTGTTCGACGTGTACACCGGCGACCAGATCGACACGGGCAAGAAGTCCCTGGCGTACGCGCTGAAGTTCCGCGCCGCGGACCGCACGCTCACCGTCGACGAGGCGTCCGCCGCCCGTGACGCCGCCGTCGCCCTGGCGACGGAGCGCTTCGGCGCGACGCTGCGCGGCGCGTGAGGCCGTGAGCCGTAGGCCGTGAGGCCGTAAGGCACACCCACGGCCGGAGGGCCGCCGCCGGGACTCCCGGCGGCGGCCCTCCGTCGTTCCCGGCCCCGGCCCGGCCTGACAAGTCCATGGCCGTGCGGTGCAATGGTGGTGGGAGCCGTCATGGACGTGGCCGCGGATCTGGAACGGGCCCGGGACGCCTTTGCTCGTGAGGCGTGGTCGGACGCCTACGCCGCGCTCTCGGACGCCGACGGGGAGCGGTCGCTCGGCCCCGACGACCTCGTCCTGCTCGCCACCGCCGCCTACCTGCTGGGCCGGGACGCGGAGTGCGGCGCGGCGACCGAGCGGGCCCATCACGCGTATCTGGACCTCGGCCAGACGGCCCGCGCCGTGCGCTGCGCCTTCTGGATGGCCCTGCCGCTGCTGCTGCGCGGCGAGACGGCGCAGGGCGGCGGCTGGCTCGCCCGGGCGCGGCGGCTGCTCGACGACGGCCGGCTGGACTGCGTGGAACAGGGCTATGTGCTCTTCCCCCAGGGGCTGCGGCTCATCCACAAGGATCCCGGGGCCGCGTACACCCTGTTCGGCGAGGCGGCCGCGATCGGCGAGCGCTTCCGGGACCAGGACCTGGTGACGCTGGCCCGGCACGGCCAGGGCCGGGCGCTGATCTTCGCGGGCGACACCGGCGCCGGGACGGCCCTGCTCGACGAGGCCATGGTCGCGGTCGTGTCCGGCCGGCTGTCGCCGCTCGTCACCGGACTCGTGTACTGCAGCGTCATCGAGGCCTGCGAGGAGATCTTCGACCTGCGCCGGGCGCAGGAGTGGACGGAGGCGCTGTCCGACTGGTGCGCCGCCCAGCCGGACCTGGTGCCGTACCGCGGCCAGTGCCTGATCCACCGTGCCCACGTGCTGCAGACGCACGGCGCCTGGCCCGACGCCCTGGACGAGACGCGCCGGGCCTGCGAGCGGCTCACCGAGCCGCCGGGGCGCGGCGTCCTCGGCATGGCGCTGTACCAGGAGGCCGAGCTGTACCGGGTCCAGGGCGCCTTCGCCCGCTCCGAGGAGACCTACCGGCAGGCCGGCGCGTGCGGGCACCGGGCGCAGCCGGGGCTCGCGCTGCTGTGGCTGGCCCAGGGCCGGGCCGACGCGGCGGCCGCGGCCATCCGCAGCGTCCTGGACGAGACGCCGGACCGGCTGCGCCGGGCGAGGCTGCTCGCCCCGTACGCGGAGATCATGCTGGCCGTCGGCGACGTACCCGCCGCCCGGGCCGCCGCGGACGAGCTGACGGGGACCGCCGGGGCGCTCGGCGCCCCGCTGCTGCAGGCCGTCGCCGCCCATGCGCGCGGGGCCGTCCTGCTGGCGGAGGGGGACGCCGCGGCGGCGCTGGACGCCCTGCTGGAGGCGGGCAGGATCTGGGACGAGATCGAGGCCCCGTACGAGCGGGCGCGCTCCCTCGTCCTGCTGGGCCTCGCCCGGCAGCGGCTCGGCGACGCGGGCACCGCCCGGCTCGAGCTGCACGCGGCCCGCCAGGTGTTCCGGGACCTGGGCGCGGCCCCCGACCTGGCCCGCCTGGACGCGCTCACCCACGCGGGTCCGCGCGGGGACGGCGGGCTCAGCCCCCGGGAGCTCGAGGTGCTGCGGCTGGTCGCCACCGGCCGGACCAACCACGCGATCGCCGCCGAGCTGATGCTCAGCGAGAAGACCGTGGCCCGGCATCTGAGCAACATCTTCGGCAAGCTCGGGCTCTCCTCCCGGTCAGCGGCCACGGCGTACGCCTACGAGCACGATCTGGTCGGGCGGCGATGGGCAGAATGACCCATCGCCGGCGCGGCGTGGGATTGGGGCGTTCTCCCGAAGCAGCCGCAGGGGCCGTCTGCCTAGTGTCGTGCTCAGGAACGAACCGAGGAGGCCGGCGATGAACCCCACCGACAGGACGGAACGCATCGAGACGGTCGTCATCGGAGCAGGTCAGGCCGGTCTGTCCACCGGATACCACCTGGCCCGCCACGGCCGGCCGTTCGTGGTGCTGGACGGCAACGCCCGCGTCGGCGACAACTGGCGCTGCCACTGGGACTCGCTGCGGCTGTACAGCCCGGCCAAGGTCGCCTCGCTGCCGGGCATGCGCTTCCCCGCGCCGCCGATGTCCTTCCCCACCAAGGACGAGATGGCCGACTTCCTGGAGACCTACGCCGAGACCTTCGACCTGCCCGTGCGGCACGGCGAGCGCGTCGCCCGGCTCGGCCGCGAGAACGGCGGGTACGTGGTCGAGACGGGCACCAGGGCCTACCTCTGCGACCACGTCGTCGTCGCCTCCGGCTCGTTCGGCCGGACCCCGTACGTCCCCGGGTTCGCCGCCGGACTCGACCCGCGCATCGCCCAGCTGCACTCCAGCTCCTACAAGAACCCGGACGACCTGCGGCCCGGCGCCGTGCTGGTGGTCGGCGCCTCCCACTCCGGCGGCGACATCGCCTACGAGTCCGGGAAGGCCGGCCACCCGACCGTGCTCAGCGGGACGATCCACGGTGAGATCCCGTTCGACATCGAGGGCCGGCCCGCCCACGCGGTCTTCCCGGTGCTGTGGTTCCTGGCGCAGCACGTGCTGAATCTGCGGACGCCGATCGGACGCAGGATGCGGCCCGAGGTCCGGGCGCACGGCGGGCCGCTGATCCGCGTCAAGAAGGCCGACCTCACCGGCGCCGGCGTCGAGCTGGTCCCAGAGCGGACCGTCGGCGTGCGGGACGGGATGCCGATGCTGGACGGCGGCCGGGTCCTCGACGTGGCGAACGTCGTCTGGTGCACCGGTTTCCGGCAGGACTTCTCCTGGATCGACCTGCCGGTCACGGGTGAGGACGGCTGGCCGCTGGAGGAGCGCGGCGTGGTCCCCTCGTCGCCCGGGCTGTACTTCGTCGGCCTGGCCTTCCAGTACGCCTTCGCCTCCATGCTCATCGGAGGCGCGGGCCGGGACGCGGAGCACGTCGTGAGCCATCTGGTGCGCCATCGCGCCGAAACGGGCGCCCGGCACCGCACGAGGGCGCACGCCTGACAGCCGCGCTCCCGGTGCTCACTCCTTCGGGTGAGAAGTCTGGCGGATGTTCCCCCGTGACCGGCCGTGTCGACAGAATCGACGCGGCCGCAGGGGCCGGCCTGCGTGCTGGAGGGCCTCAGGGAGGGCCGTGCATGATCCGTACAAGGTCGTCGCACTCCAAGGTCAGCCGGTTGCGCCGGCTGCGTCCGCTCGTCCTCCCCGGCGCCTGGGGCGCCGTGGCCGTCACATGGAAACTCGCCTGTCCGCTCGCCCAACAGCCCGGGCTGCCGATGCGGATCGCCACCAGCGCCGTGTTCTTCAGCGTGGGCACCGGGCTCGTCCTGGGCCTGCGCCGCGGGCTCGCCCGTGAGCTGGAGCGGATGCGCGCCATCGCGCACGCCGCCCAGCGG
The DNA here is from genome assembly GCF_045348655.1 of Streptomyces solicamelliae. Lineage (NCBI taxonomy): Bacteria > Bacillati > Actinomycetota > Actinomycetes > Kitasatosporales > Streptomycetaceae > Streptomyces > Streptomyces solicamelliae. Next base: position 1,177,450 of record NZ_CP160404.1, on the reverse strand, counting down.
GTCGTGCTGCGGCCGCTGCCGCCCCGTCTCGACGGGCTCGCGCTCGCCGCGGCCCAGCTGTCCGCCTCCCGTGGGGCGGAGGTCGGCGGCGATCTGTACGAGGCCGCCGCCACCCCGTACGGCGTGCGGCTGCTCATCGGGGACGCCCGCGGGCACGGCCTCGCCGCGCTCGGGGCCGTCGCCGCCGTCCTGGGCAGCTTCCGCGAGGCCGTCCACGACGAACCCGAACTCGGCGGTGTGTTACGGCGGTTGGACCGGGCGCTGGCCCGCCATCTGCGCGACCGGGCCCGCGACGAGCACCCGGCGGGCGGCACGGCGGAGCCCGAGCATCCGGCGGCCGAGGAGTTCGTCACCGTCCTGCTCCTGGAGATCCGGCCCGGCGGGTCGGTGCACGCGCTCAACTGCGGCCATCCCGGCCCGTACCGGCTCGGCCGGCGGGCCGAGGTGCTGCCGGCCGGCGATCCGCTGCCGCCGCTCGGCGCGTTCCCGCTGCCCGCCGAGCTCATCCCGTACCGGTGCGGCCGGCTGCGGCCCGGCGAGACGCTGCTGCTGCACACCGACGGCGCGGAGGACGCCCGGGACTCCGGCGGCCGGTTCTTCCCGCTGGAGGCCGTCCTCGCCGACGCCGTCCGCGAGGCGCCCGTCGCGCCCGCGGCCCTGGTCGAGCGGGTGCACACCGCCCTGCTGCGGCACACCGGCGGCCGGCTCGCCGACGACGTGGCGCTGCTCGTCGTGCGCAACGACCGGGTGCGGGTCCCGGCGCAGCCCGCCGAACCCGGGCTGCGCCGCACCCGACCGGCGCCGTACCCGGGATAGGGGGCCGGCGTCTTCCGGTCGGCGCCGCCCGTCCTGCCACGGAGTGTCGGGCAGACGGCAGGACGGGCGGCGCGGGGCGGGCCGTCGCGCTGTACGAGGGGGAGCAGACGGCCCGGCCGCCTCCGGGGAGGCGGGTCCTCCCTCCCCGAGGGGGCAGATCCCTCGGCGGGAGGACGCTCAGTCAACCGGCAGCGGAGGCACGGCGGCAGAGTGCACAGGGTGCTTATGCGGGCATTCCCTTCACACCCCGTGCGAATCGGCCCTAGTCTCGCATCGACCCCGGTCCGCGAACCGTTTCCCGTCAGGGCGGACCGACCACGGGAGAGCCCCATGCAGCCCAACACCCTGCTCGACGCCCTGCTCGACGAGGCGGGGGTCTCGCACGCGGGCCTGGCCGCCCATGTGAACCAGGCCGGCCGGGCCCGGGGCCTCGCCCTGCGGTACGAACACACCGCCGTGGCCCGCTGGTTGAAGGGCCAGCGGCCGCGCGGCCAGGTGCCCGACCTGATCTGCGAGGTGCTGGCCGCCCGGCTGCACCGCACCGTCACCCTCGACGACATCGGCCTCGGCGTCCCCGGAGGTCCCGCCGCGGCCCCGAACGGTTCGTCGCTCTCGGGCTTCGTGGAGCGGGCCACCGCCCTGTGGCGCTCCGACGAGCAGCAGCGGCCGCATGTCATCGCGGCGCCGGCGGTCACCGGCACGCCCGCCGTGATGCCGGTCTGGGAGTGGGAGAACCCGCCGGAGGACGCCGACGTGTCCCGTGACGGCCAGACCCGCGTCGTGCCGTCCGACGTCGCCCTGCTGCGCGCCGCCCGCGCCCACTACGAGCTGATGTACCGCAGGGCCGGCGGTCTCGCGACCCGCGCCCGGATCGTCGGCTTCCTCAACGCCGAGACCGCGCCGCTGCTGCGCGGCGCGTATCCCGACGCGCTGGGGCGGCAGTTGCACCGGGCGACCGGCGGCCTGGTCGCGATCGCCGGGATCTGCGCGTACGACTCCGACGCGCACGGTCTGGCGCAGCGGTACTTCCACCAGGCGCTGCGGCTCGCGAAGGCGAGCGGCGACCGGGGCCTGGGCGCGTACGTGATCGCGCTGCTGGTCAACCAGTCGCTGTTCATGGGGGAGTACCGGCAGGCGGTGGCCTTCGCGGAGGCGGCGCTGCGGTCGGCGGGGCAGCGGATCACCCCGGCGCTGGCCGGCGACCTGTCGGCGATGCAGGCCAAGGCGTACGCCCATCTCGGCGACGGGGCCGCGGCGTTGGCGTGCATCCGGCGGGCGGAGGCGGAGGCGGAGCGGATCTGTCCGGGGACGGAGCCGGCAGAGACCGGGTACGTGCAGCCGGGGCACGTCAACGTGCAGATCGCGGAGGCTCTCCTCAAGCTGGGTGATCTTCCCTCGGCGCGCGCGCACGCCGACCGGGCGGTGGCGGTGCCGGCGCACGACCGGGGGCGGGTCCACCGGCTGGCCATGCTCTGCCAGATCGAGCTGCGGGAGGGAGAGGTCGACCGGGCGGCCCATACCGCGGTGGAGATGACCGAGCGGGTGCGGGGGATGGAGTCGCAGCGGCTGCGCGACCGGCTGCGCCTGGTGCGGGAACATCTGCTGGCGAGCGGCGGCGGGGACGCCCGGGAGGCCGCGGAACTGATCGACGGAGCGCTCCGCGTTCCCCTGTGACCCGAGGACTGCTGCCATATTGCCACCGACTAATCGGAAGGTGGCAGAAAGGTGGCAGAAACGTGCAGTGGACGAAACTGAGTGAACAACCGGTCTATGAGAACCGCTGGTTCCGGGTGAACCTGGCGGACGTCGCGCTCCCCGACGGCCGCCGCCTCGACCACTATCTGATCCGGCTCCGGCCGGTCGCCGTGGCGACCGCCGTCAACGAGGCCGACGAGGTGCTCCTGCTCTGGCGCCACCGCTTCATCACCGACAGCTGGGGCTGGGAACTGGCCGCGGGCGTCGTCGAGGACGGCGAGGACATCGAGGCCGCCGCCGCCCGCGAGATGGAGGAGGAGACCGGCTGGCGGCCCGGACCGCTGCGCCATCTCCTCACCGTCGAGCCCGCCAACGGTCTCATCGACGCCCGGCACCACCTCTACTGGACCGAGGAGGCCACGTACACCGGTCCGCCCGAGGACGGCTTCGAGTCCTCCAGGCGCGCCTGGATACCCCTCAAGCAGATCCCCGACATGATCGCCCGCGGCGAGATCCCGGCCGCCAACATGGCCGCCGGGCTGCTGATGCTCCATCACATGCGGCTCGGTTGACCGGGCCCGGAATGCGCCGGACGGCCCGTACCTGTGCGGTGTACGGGCCGTCCGGCCTGCGCGTCCCGGGGCAGCGGAGTCCCGGGCGCGGGTCTGGGGGTGTCCTGCGGCGAGGCTCAGGGGTAGACGTAGAACCCCGAGCCGGTCTTGCGGCCCAGCCGGCCCGCGTCCACCATGCGCTGCAGCAGCGGGGGAGCGGCGTACAGGGGCTCCTTGAACTCCGCGTACATCGAGTCGGCGATCGAGGCGATGGTGTCCAGGCCGATCAGGTCCGACAGCTTCAGCGGGCCCATCGGGTGGGCGCAGCCGAACTCCATGCCGTTGTCGATGTCCTCGCGGCTGGCGATGCCCGACTCGAACATCCGGATCGCGGAGAGCAGGTACGGCACGAGCAGCGCGTTCACCACGAAGCCCGAGCGGTCCTGGGCGCGGATCGCGTGCTTGCCCAGCGTCTTCTCGGCGAAGACCTGCGCCCGGCTGATCGTGCCCTCGGAGGTGGTGAGGGCCGGGATCAGCTCGACGAGCTTCTGCACCGGGGCCGGGTTGAAGAAGTGGATGCCGACGACGTGGTCGGGGCGGGAGGTCGCCACGGCCAGCTTCACCAGCGGGATGGAGGAGGTGTTCGAGGCCAGGATGGCGTCCGGGCGGGTCAGCACCTGGTCGAGCACCTGGAAGATCTCGGTCTTGACCTGCTCGTTCTCGACGACGGCCTCGATGACGAGGTCCCGGTCGGCGAACTCGCCCAGGTCGGTGGTGAAGCTGAGCCGCGCCAGCGCCGCGTCCCGCTCCTCCTCGCTGATCTTGCCGCGTTCGGCGGCCTTCGACAGCGAGTTGGTGAGCCGGGTGCGGCCGATCTCCAGCGCCTCGCCGGTGGTCTCGGCGACCTTCACGTCGAGGCCGCTGCGGGCGCACACCTCTGCGATGCCCGCGCCCATCTGGCCGCAGCCGACCACTCCGACGCGCTCAATGTCGGCCATGGAGTCCGTCACCTCGTGTCTTTCGTTCTGCTTGGCGGCGGGCCCGTGTGATTCCGGTTCTCCGCCTCGACTCCATGACGTTACTCCGCCAGCCTCGTTTGATCGATCGTTCGGGAGGTGCATGCTGGCCGGACAGGTGTGACGTACCCGACATCCGAGGGGCACTGATGCGGCGAATGGGACGAAGGGGCTTTGTGGCGGGGGCGGCCGGAACGGCCGCGGCACTGGGGATCGGCGGGGGAGCGGCCGCGTACGCCGGCTTCGGCGCCGCACCGGGGGGCGGGCCGGACGGGGGCGGACGGATGAGAAGAAGGACACAGCGCGCCACCGAGTTCCGGGGCATGTGGCTGGCCACCGTCGCCAACCGGGACTGGCCCTCGCAGCCCGGTCTCGGCGCCGCACAGCAGCGCGCGGAGCTGCTCGCGCATCTCGACACGGCCGTGGCCAACCACCTCAACGCGGTGGTGTTCCAGGTCCGGCCGACCGCCGACGCGCTGTGGCCCTCGCCGTACGAGCCGTGGGCGCAGTGCCTGACGGGCGTGCAGGGCCGCGACCCGGGCTGGGACCCGCTGGGCACGGCCGTCGAGGAGGCGCACGCCCGCGGCCTGGAGCTGCACGCGTGGTTCAACCCGTACCGGGTGGCCAACCACACCGACCCCGGGCGGCTTACCGCCTCGCACCCGGCGCGGCTGCATCCCGACTGGGTCGTGCCGTACGGCGGCAAGCTGTACTACAACCCCGGGCTGCCGGAGGTCCGGGCCTTCGTCGAGGAGGCCATGCTCGACGCCGCCCGGCGCTACCCGCTCGACGGCTTCCACTGGGACGACTACTTCTACCCGTACCCGGTGGCCGGGCAGACCTTCGCCGACGACGACGCCTACGCGCGGTACGGCGGCGCCTACCCGGACAAGGCGTCCTGGCGGCGCGGCAACATCGATCTGCTGGTGGGGGAGACCGTGCGGCGGCTGCGGGCCCTGGCACCGCAGGCAGCCTTCGGGATCAGCCCGTTCGGCGTGTGGCGCAACGCGTCCACGGACCCGCTGGGCTCGGACACCCGCGGCGGGGTGCAGACGTACGACGATCTCTACGCGGACACCCGGAAGTGGGTGCGGGAGGGCTGGATCGACTACGTCGTGCCGCAGCTGTACTGGCACATCGGCAACACCGCCGCCGACTACGCGACGCTGGTGGCCTGGTGGGACGGGGTCGCCCGGGACAGCGGCACCGCGCTGTACATCGGCGAGGCGCTGTACAAGGCCGGCGATCCGGCGCAGCCGGCCGCCTGGCAGGACCCGGAGGAGCTGTCCCGGCACCTTGACGTCGCCGGGGCGTACCCGTCGGTGGGCGGGCACTGCTACTTCGCGGCGACGGACGTCGCGACGGACCGGATCGGGGCGATGGCCACCGTGGTGGCCGACCACTACCCGACCGTGGTCCGTACGCCTTCGCCTCGGTGAGAGCGGCCGCGCTCACGTCCGCTCCCGGTGCTCACATCGGCTGTTCGTGATGGCGTACGACGGTGTCGGGGCCCGGTGACATCAGGGCCTCGTGGCCGTCGTCGTCGAACTTGACCCGGTACGGCGGGTTGCCGTTCTCGCCCAGTACCTGGAGGACCTCGGCCGTACGGTCGTGCTGACCTACGGTGCGGCCGTGCACCACCAGCTTGTCGCCCTTGCTCGCATGCATCCCGACTGACCTCCTCGCGACCGGCCTGCCTACTTCGGAGTCTACGTCTGCAATTGTGACCTGGGTCACCCCGGGTGTCCTGCCGGGCTCGTGGGGCCCGCCCGTCAGGTCTGCGCGCGCTGGGTGACCGCAATGCAGACCAGCACCCCGACGGCGGCCAGCGGGGCCGCCAGCGGCAGCTGCTCGCCCAGCAGGAGCACCGACCAGCACAGGGTGAGCAGCGGCTGGGCGAGCTGGAGCTGACTGGCCCGCGCGATGCCGATCTCGGCCATGCCGCGGTACCAGACGTACAGCCCGAAGAACGTCGAGCCGGCCGCCACCCAGAGCAGTCCGATCACGCCCCGCGCGGTCAGGTGCACGGGCTCGTGCGCGAGGGCCACGGCCGAGCAGGCGACCGCGAGCGGCAGGCAGAGGATCAGGGCCCAGCCGACGACCTGCCAGCCCGGCATCACGGCCGCGAGCCGGCCGCCCTCGGTGTACCCGGCGGCGCACACGAGCAGCGCGCCGAACAGGTACAGGTCGGCGGTCGACAGCGCCCCGCCGCTCTGCTGGAGGGTGAACGCGAGCACGACGACGGCCCCGCCGACCGCCGCCGCCCAGAACGTTCGCGAGGGCCGGCGGCCGGTGCGGACGGCGGCGAACGCGGCCGTCGTCAGCGGCAGCAGGCCGACGACCACGGCGGCGTGCGAGGTGGTGGACGTCTGCAGCGCCAGCGTGGTCAGCAACGGGAAGCCCACCACCACGCCCGCCCCGACGACGGCGAGCCCGGCCCAGTGCCGGCGGTCGGGGAGCGGGACGCGCAGCGCCAGCAGGAACGCGCCCGCGATCAGGGCGGCGAGGACGGAGCGCACGCCGACCAGGGACCACGGGCCGAAGCTCTCCAGGCCCCAGGCGGTCGACGGGAAGGTGAGCGAGAACGCGACCACGCCGAGGACCGCGAGCAGGGTGCCGCGGGTCCGGGTCCCGCCGATGCCGTCGACCGCTATCGAGCTGAGGCGAGTAGCGCTATTCTGTGCTGTCATGCATGAGCGTAGCAGTGTGGCCGAACTGGCGAACTCTCTGAGGTCCGAGCTCCACCGCTATCCATACGGTGGAAAGCTGCCGTCCAGTCGGGCGCTCGTCGAGCAGTACCGGGTCTCCCCGGTCACCGTCACCCGCGCGCTCGGCCTGCTCGCCGCCGAGGGCCTGGTCGTCACCCGGCCCGGCGCCGGGGCCTTCCGCGCCGAGCCGCGCGCCGTCGCGGCCCCGGCCGGCGACACGTCCTGGCAGGAGGTCGCGCTCAGCGCCGACACCGCCGCGGAGGTCGTGCCGCGCGCCGTCGACGCCTCCGGCGTCCTCGTCACGCTGGCCGCCCCGCCGCCGGGCGTCGTCGAGTTCAACGGCGGCTATCTGAACCCCGCCCTGCAGCCCGAACGCGCCCTCGCCGCCGCCCTGGCCCGGGCCGGCCGCCGCCCCGGCGCCTGGGGGCGGCCGCCCGCCGACGGACTGCCCGAGCTGCGCGAGTGGTTCGCCCGCGAGATCGGCGGCAGCGTCACCGCCGCGGAGGTCCTGATCACCGCCGGCGGGCAGTCCGCGCTCACCACCGCGCTGCGCGCCCTCGGCACGCCCGGCACGCCCGTGCTCGTCGAGTCGCCTACGTACCCCGGGATGCTCGCCGTGGCCCGCGCGGCCGGCCTGCGGCCGGTGCCCGTGCCCGTCGACACCGACGGCGTCCGGCCCGACCTCCTCGAAGCGGCCTTCCGGGCCACCGGGGCCCGGGTGTTCGTCTGCCAGCCGCTGTTCCAGAACCCGACCGGCGCGGTGCTCCGGGGAGCCCGCCGCCTCGAGGTGCTGCGGATCGCCCGTGCCGCGGGCGCGTTCGTCGTCGAGGACGACTTCGCGCGGCGGCTGGTCCACGAGGACGCGGGGCCCCTGCCCGCGCCGCTCGCCGCCGACGACCCGGACGGCGTCGTCGTCCACGTCTGCTCGCTCACCAAGGTCACCTCCGCCAGCCTCCGGGTCGGCGCGCTCGCCGCGCGGGGGCCCGTACTGGAGCGGCTCCGGGCCATCCAGGTCGTCGACAGCTTCTTCGTCCCCCGCCCCCTGCAGGAGGCCGCGCTCGAACTCGTCGGCGCGCCCGCCTGGGGCCGTCACCTGCGGCAGGTGGCGGCCGAGCTCAGGAGCCGCCGGGACGCCCTGGCCGCTGCCCTCGCCGGGAGCCTGCCCGAGCTGGCCCTGCCGCCCCGCATCCCCTCCGGCGGGTACCACCTCTGGCTCCGCCTCCCGGACACCCTCGACGAGGCCGCCCTGCTGTCCGCCGCGCTGCGCGCCGGCGTCGCGGTCGCACCGGGCCGCCCGTACTTCAGCGCCGAACCGCCCGCCGGCCACGTCCGGCTGAGCTTCGCCGGGGTGGCTGGGCCGGCGGAACTCGCGGAGGGCGTGCGCAGGCTCCGCACGGCGGTCGACGAGCTGACGAATTGAGCTGACAGCCTCCCGCCCCTCCTGCGAGCCTGCGGCCCATGAACGAACCGAACGACGACACGGGTACGGACGCCGGGACCGACGCCGTCGCACTCGCCGTGCACGGTGCGTACGAGATCTCCACCGACCTCGCCCGCCTCGACCGGGCCCGGGTCCACCACTGGCTCTCCACCGACGCCTACTGGGCCCTCGGCCGCCCCCGCGCCAAGCAGGACCGGGCCATCGACGCCTCCCTCAACTTCGGCGCGTACCAGCGCGACACCGGCGAGCTCGCCGCGTACGCGCGGGTCGTCACCGACCGGGAGACCTTCGCCTGGCTCTGCGACGTCTACGTCGACCGCCCGGCCCGCGGCACCGGACTCGGCACCGCGCTGGTGGCGGCCGTCCGCGACCACCTGGCGCCGTACGGCGTGCGCCGCATCATGCTGGCCACCGAGGACGCCCACGGCGTGTACGAGAAGGTCGGCTTCGCACGGCTCCAGGACCCGGGCCGGTGGATGGCCCTCGGCCTGCACTGACGAGCTCCGCACGCGTCGAACTCTTGACCTACGGCGGACGCGGCCTCACGATCGCGCCCATGGGACTCCGGGTCACGCTGGTCGCAGCGGCGCGCAGCTCCTCCCTGCTCGCCGAACGCTTCGACGACGACCGCCCGCTCGACGCCGCGGGCTGGTACGAGGTGCAGTGCGCCGCCGAGGCGCTGGTACCGCTGGGGGGCGCCGAACTGCGCTACTGCTCGCCGACGCCCCGCAGCCGGGCCACCGGCGAGGCGCTCGGCTACGCGCCGCTCGCCCAGCCCGCGCTGCGCGAGTGCGACATGGGCCGCTGGCGCGGGCTCACCCTCGCGGAGGTGGCCGCGCTGGACCCGGCCTCCGTCGACGCCTGGCTCGGCGACCCCCGCAGCGCCCCGCACGGCGGCGAGCCGCTGCTGGCCTTCATCACCCGGATCGGCAACTGGCTCGACACCCGGCCGGCCGACGACGGAGCGACCATCGTGGCGGTCGCGGAGCCGTCGGTGGTCCGCGCGGCCTTCGTGTACGTGCTGAAGGCTCCGCCCGCGACGTACTGGAACGTGGACGTCCGGCCGCTGTCGACGGTCACCCTGACCGGCCGCCCGGGAGGGTGGCACCTCCAGCTGGAGCCGGCGCCGCGGCCCGCGCCCGTGATGCGCCCGTACACACCGGGCCCGTGAGGGCCGCGCCGACCGGCTAGCCTGGGAGGCACGATGAACCGTTTGACCACGTCATGGGGCGAGTTCGAGCTCACCCGCCACCCCGAGGACCCGCGCGACACCCTGCGCGCCTGGGACGCGTCCGACGAGTACCTGCTGCGGCACCTGCACGAGAGCGGCCAGGACCTGTCCGGCACGGTCGCCGTCGTCGGCGACCGCTGGGGCGCGCTGACCACCGTCCTCGCCGGGGCCGCGGGGCGGCTCGTCCAGATCACCGACTCGCACCTCGGCCGGCAGGCGACGCACGCGAACCTGGCCCGGGCCGGAGCCGAGCGGCAGCCGCTGCTGCTGACCACCCAGGACACCCCGCCGGACCGCGTCGACGTCCTCCTCGTCCGCGTCCCGAAGAGCCTGGCCCTCCTGGAGGACCAGCTGCACCGGCTGGCGCCCGCGGTGCACACGGGAACGGTGGTCGTGGGCACCGGCATGGTCAAGGAGATCCACACCTCCACGCTCCAGCTGTTCGAGCGGATCCTCGGCCCGACCCGCACCTCGCTCGCCGTGAAGAAGGCCCGCCTCATCCACACCACGCCCGACCCGGCGCTCCGGCCGGGCGCGAACCCCTGGCCGTACCGGTACGAGCTGCCCGCCGACGCGGCCGGAGGGGTGGCCGGCCACACCGTCACCAACCACGCCGGCGTGTTCTGCGCCGACCGTCTCGACATCGGCACCCGCTTCTTCCTGCAGCACCTTCCCGAGGACCTCGGCCGGTCGCGGGTCGTCGACCTGGGCTGCGGCAACGGCGTGGTCGGCCTCGCGGTCGCGCTGCGCGAGCCGGACGCCGAACTGGTCTTCACCGACGAGTCGTACCAGGCGGTCGCCTCCGCCGAGGCGACCTTCGAGTCCAACGCCGAGCCCGGCCGGAAGGCCGAGTTCCTGGTCGGCGACGGAGTGGCCGAGCTGCCGGCCGGCTCGGTGGACCTGGTCCTGAACAACCCGCCCTTCCACAGCCACCAGGCCACCACCGACCGCACCGCCCGCCGCATGTTCTCCGGCGCCCGCCGGGTGCTCCGCACCGGCGGCGAGCTCTGGGTGATCGGCAACCGCCACCTCGGCTACCACGCGACCCTCCGCCGCGTCTTCGGCAACTGCGAACTCGTCGCGAGCGACCCGAAGTTCGTCGTCCTCAGGGCCGTGAAGCGCCGCTAGCGCCCGGGCCGCGCCCGCCGTCCACCGGCTCGACGGCGTCAGCGAGGCCGCCGCCGCGGCCTTCGCGCCCGCCGTGACCGCCCCGCTGCCGGCGGGCGATGTGCGTGATCGCCTCGACCGCCCACCCCGCGCCAGGGCAGCGTCCGCTTGCGGAGGGCGTCGGGGGCACCGTGATCGATTCCTCGACCCCGGCATCCGTGCACAAGGCTTTGCATAAAACTGCTGCACTACGTATAGTCATGCCATCCAGGAGGAGGGTTCGATGACGGTACGAGCAGCAGTGGCGGGCGCGAGCGGATACGCGGGCGGGGAACTCCTGCGCCTGCTCCTCGCCCACCCGCACATCGAGATCGGTGCCCTGACCGGGCACTCCAACGCCGGTCAGGCGCTCGGCGGGCTCCAGCCCCATCTGGCACCGCTCGCCGACCGGGTCCTGGAGCCGACGACCGCGGACGTCCTCGCGGGCCACGACGTCGTCTTCCTCGCCCTGCCCCACGGGCAGTCCGCCGCCGTCGCCGAGCAGCTCGGCCCGGACGTCCTCGTCGTCGACATGGGCGCCGACTTCCGGCTGCAGAACGCCGCCGACTGGGACCGTTTCTACGGCTCCGAGCACGCCGGGACCTGGCCCTACGGGCTCCCCGAACTTCCGGGCGCCCGCGCCGCGCTGGAGGGGTCCAAGCGCATCGCGGTGCCCGGTTGCTACCCGACCGCCGTCTCGCTCGCGCTCTTCCCGGCCTACGCCGACGGGCTCGCCGAGCCCGACGCCGTGATCGTCGCCGCCAGCGGCACCTCCGGCGCCGGCAAGGCCCTCAAGCCGCACCTGCTCGGCGCCGAGGTCATGGGCAACATGACCCCCTACGGCGTCGGCGGCGGCCACCGCCACACCCCCGAGATGATCCAGAACCTGAGCGCCGTCGCCGGCACCCGGGTGGGCGTCTCCTTCACCCCGACCCTCGCCCCGATGCCCCGCGGCATCCTCGCCACCTGCTCCGCGTACGCGAAGCCCGGCGTCACCGCCGAGTCCGTCCGCGCCGCCTACGAGAAGGCGTACGCCGACGAGCCGTTCGTCCGCCTGCTCCCCGAGGGGCAGTGGCCGGCCACCGCGGCCGTGTACGGCTCCAACGCCGTCCAGATCCAGGTCGCGTACGACGCCGAGGCGAACCGGATCATCGCGATCAGCGCCATCGACAACCTCGCCAAGGGCACCGCCGGCGGCGCGGTACAGAGCATGAACATCGCCCTCGGTCTTCCCGAGGACACCGGACTCTCCACGATTGGAGTCGCTCCATGAGCGTCACCGCAGCGAAGGGATTCACGGCGGCGGGCATCGCCGCCGGGATCAAGCAGAACGGCAACCCGGACCTGGCCCTCGTGGTCAACACCGGGCCGCGCCGCGCCGCCGCGGGAGTCTTCACCAGCAACCGCGTCAAGGCCGCCCCCGTCCTGTGGTCCCAGCAGGTCCTGGCCGACGGCGAACTGACCGCCGTCGTCCTCAACTCCGGCGGCGCCAACGCCTGTACCGGCCCGAAGGGCTTCCAGGACACCCACGCCACCGCCGAGAAGGTCGCGGAGGCCCTGGAGATCGGCGCGGGCGAGGTCGCCGTCGCCTCCACCGGCCTCATCGGCGTCCTGCTCCCCATGGACAAGCTGCTGCCCGGCGTCGACAAGGCCGTGGCCGAACTCTCCGAGCACGGCGGCGAGAAGGCCGCCATCGCCATCAAGACCACCGACACGGTCCACAAGACCGCCGTCGTCACCCAGGACGGCTGGACCGTCGGCGGCATGGCCAAGGGCGCGGGCATGCTCGCCCCCGGCCTCGCCACCATGCTCGTCGTCCTCACCACCGACGCCGACGTCGACGCCAAGGGCCTCGACGAGGCGCTGCGGCAGGCCACCCGGCTCACCTTCGACCGGGTCGACTCCGACGGCTGCATGTCCACCAACGACACCGTCCTGCTGCTCGCCTCCGGCGCCTCCGGCGTCACGCCGGCGCAGGACGCGTTCGCCGAGGCCGTCCGGCAGGTCTGCGACGACCTCGGCCGTCAGCTCATCGGCGACGCCGAGGGCGCGAGCAAGGACATCCGGATCGAGGTGATCAACGCGGCGAGCGAGGACGACGCCGTCGAGGTCGGCCGCTCCATCGCCCGCAACAACCTCCTCAAGTGCGCCATCCACGGCGAGGACCCCAACTGGGGCCGGGTGCTCTCCGCCATCGGCACCACGAGCGCCGCCTTCGAGCCGGACCGGCTGAACGTCGCCATCAACGGCGTCTGGGTCTGCAGGAACGGCTCCGTCGGCGAGGACCGCGAGCTGGTCGACATGCGCTACCGGGAGGTCGCCATCACCGCCGACCTGGCCGCCGGCGCCGAGTCCGCCGTGATCTGGACCAACGACCTCACCGCCGACTACGTCCACGAGAACAGCGCGTACTCCTCATGAGCGACGGAACCCGGAAGCACAAGGCCCTGCCCAAGGCGCAGACCCTCATCGAGGCGCTGCCCTGGCTGACCCGCCACCACGGCAAGACCATCGTCATCAAGTTCGGCGGCAACGCCATGATCGACGAGGAGCTCAAGGCCGCCTTCGCCCAGGACGTCGTCTTCCTGCGGCACGCCGGCCTCAAGCCCGTCGTCGTGCACGGCGGCGGCCCGCAGATCAGCGCCGCCCTCGACAAGCACGGCATCGTCAGCGAGTTCAAGGCCGGCCTGCGCGTCACGACCGAGGACGCGATGGACGTCGTACGGATGGTGCTCGCCGGACAGGTCCAGCGCGAGCTCGTCGGGCTGCTCAACCAGCACGGCCCGCTCGCCGTCGGCCTCACCGGCGAGGACGCGCACACCATCACCGCCACCAAGCACCAGCCCGTCATCGAGGGCGAGCCGGTCGACATCGGCCGGGTCGGCGAGATCACCGCCATCGACACCGGCGCCATCCAGGCCCTCCTGGAGGACGGCCGCATCCCGGTCGTCTCCTCCATCGCCCGCTCCGAGGACGACGGACATGTCTACAACGTCAATGCTGATACGGCGGCTGCGGCACTCGCTGCGGCGCTGGGCGCGGAGACGCTGATGGTACTGACCGACGTCGAGGGCCTGTACGAGGACTGGCCGAACAGCGACGAGGTCATCAGCCGGCTCACCGCGAGCCAGCTGGAGAAACTGCTGCCCGAGCTCTCCAGCGGCATGGTCCCCAAGATGGAGGGCTGCCTGCACGCCGTGCGCAACGGCGTCCGCACGGCCCGCGTCATCGACGGCCGGGTCCAGCACTCGATCCTGCTGGAGATCTTCACCGACGAAGGCATCGGCACCATGGTCGTGCCGGACGAGAACGCGGGGGACAAGGAATGAGCAACGCGGACCTCACCCAGCGGTGGCAGGGCTCGCTGATGAACAACTACGGCACCCCCCGCCTCCCGCTGGTGCGCGGCGAGGGCGCGACGGTGTGGGACGCCGACGGCAAGGAGTACCTCGACTTCGTCGGCGGTATCGCGGTCAACGCGCTCGGCCACGGTCATCCGGCCGTCGTCGAGGCCGTGTCCCGGCAGATCGCGGCCCTCGGCCATGTCTCCAACCTGTTCGTCGCCGAACCGCCCGTCGCCCTCGCCGAGCGGCTGCTGCAGCTGTTCGGCCGGCCGGGCCGGGTGTTCTTCTGCAACTCCGGCGCGGAGGCCAACGAGGCCGCGTTCAAGCTGGGCCGGCTGACCGGCCGGCGGCACGTCGTCGCCACGGACAACGCCTTCCACGGCCGCACCATGGGCGCCCTCGCGCTCACCGGCCAGCCCGGCAAGCAGGCCCCGTTCCGGCCGCTGCCCGGCGACGTCACGCACGTCCCGTTCGGCGACGTCGAGGCGCTGCGGGCCGCCGTCACCGAGGAGACGGCGTTCGTGATCATCGAGCCGATCCAGGGCGAGTACGGGGTGGTCGTCCCGCCCGCCGGCTACCTGCGGGCGGCCCGCGAGATCACCCGCGCCACCGGCACGCTGCTGGTCCTCGACGAGGTGCAGACCGGCATCGGCCGTTGCGGCACGTGGTTCGAGCACCAGGCCCACGACGGCGTCGACCCCGACATCGTCACCCTCGCCAAGGGCCTCGGCGGCGGGCTGCCGCTCGGCGCGACCGTCGCCTTCGGGCCGGCGGCCGAACTCTTCGAGCCCGGTCACCACGGCACCACCTTCGGCGGCAACCCGGTGGCCTGCGCGGCCGGCCTCGCCGTCGTCGACACCCTCGCCCAGGACGGTGCGCTCGACCAGGTCAAGCGGATCGGCGAGAAGCTCCGCGACGGGATCGAGGGCCTCGGCCACCCGCTCGTCTCCCACGTCCGTGGTGCGGGCCTGCTGCTGGGTATCGTGCTCACCGGGCCCCTCGCACCCCAGGTGCAGCAGGCGGCCCAGGACGCCGGCCTCCTGGTGAACGCGCCCGCGCCCGATGTCGTACGGATCATGCCGGCGCTGACCATCGGGGACGCGGAGGCGGACGCCTTCCTGGAGGCGTTCGCGGGTGTCCTGGACGCGGTGGACGGGGAAGGACGACGCGGAGAATGAGACGACGATGACCGAGGCGCAGGGCACCGAGCACGACGGGTCCTCCAAGGGGGACCCGGCGGGACCGTCCGTTCCGCAGACCCGCACCGCACGCCACCGCAGGATCGTCGACATCCTCAACCGGCAGCCGGTGCGCTCGCAGAGCCAGCTGGCCAGGCTCCTCGCCGACGACGGGCTGAGCGTCACCCAGGCGACGCTCTCCCGGGACCTCGACGAGCTCGGCGCGGTGAAGATCCGCAACACCGGCGGCGAGCTGATCTACGCGGTCCCCAGCGAGGGCGGCTTCCGCACCCCGCAGGCGCCGCTCGGCGAGTCCGCCAAGGAGGAGCGGATGCGCCGGCTCTCCGGCGAACTGCTGATCTCGGCGGAGGCGTCGGCGAACCTGGTGGTGCTGCGCACCCCGCCCGGTGCGGCCCAGTTCCTCGCCTCGGCCATCGACCAGGCCGAGCTGCACGACATCCTCGGCACGATCGCGGGCGACGACACGCTGCTGCTGATCTCCCGCGACCCGGCGGGCGGCCAGGCCCTGGCCGACCATCTGCTGCGGCTGGCGCAGAACGACCGCTGATTCAGTACCGCGTGATCGCCGTCGGGCCGCCCCGCGTCCCGACGGCGATGTGCGGGCGGCGGGCCGGGTCGGCCCACTGCAGGATCCGGCGCATCGCGCCGGCCGGCACGGACACGCAACCGGCGGTCGCCCCGCGCCCGTTGACGTGCAGAAAGATCCCGGCGCCGCGGCCGCGCACCGGGCGGTCGTAGTTGAAGCCGACGACGAGCGCGTGCGCGTACTGCGTCCCGTACGAGACGAGGTGCTCGGACTCGGCGGCCCGGCAGTCGGCGGGCAGCCCCTCGACCCAGCGGTTGTACGCCTGCGAGGCATTGTCCTGGCACCACCAGGAGCGCTCGGTGACGGGCACGTACGGGTAGGAGGTCTCCGGCGGCTCGGCGATCCCGAAGGCGTACGGCAACGGGTACAACCCGGTCGGGGTGGTACTCGTCCCCTGCCGGCGGGTCGCCCCGTCGACGAGCCCGTTCGCCCCGAACCGCGCGGGCGCGGACCCGGCCGCCGCCCACCGCCCGCCCCGCCGGTCCCACCAGGTGACGGTCCCGGTGGTGGAGCCCGCGGAGGGCGCCTCGGCGGTGATCAGCTGCGTACCGCCCCCGGTGTCGGCCATGCGCGAGGGCAGCGGATCGGCAGGAGCGGCGGCGGTCAGGGCGAGGACGACGGCGCCGACGGCGAGAAGCACACGCATGGCGCGACGCTAGACCCGCCGCGGCGCCGCCGCCACGGCTACGGGGCCGGGCGGGGGAGCGGCGGCAGCGGGAGCGGCAGCCCGGGCAGCCCGTCCATGCTGGTCGCGATGTGGTCCTTCTTGGCGAAGTACGCGCTCAGCGAGTCGTCGTCCTCCCGCGCGAACCGCCTCGCGTGCAGATCGCGGTCCTCGTCGTACGACATGAACGGCACCCCGTACCCGCAGGAGTCCCGGACGACCTCGGCCCGGACGACGATGACGGCCCGCAGCCCGTGCTGCGTGACGTCGATGTCCGGGAAACGGGCCATCAGGCCCTCCCAGCGCTCGTCGTCCCGGAACACCGCCTCGCCCTTCCCGTGCACCCGCACGATGTTCGGCGGCCCCTGGAACGCGCACCACATGAGCGTGATCCGGCCGTTCTCCCTCAGGTGCGCGACGGTCTCGGCGGTGGACCCGGCGAAGTCCAGATACGCGACGGTGCGGTCGTCGACCACCGCGAACGACCCCCGCAGCCCCTTGGGCGACAGGTTCACGGTCCCGTCCCCGTCGAGCGGCGCGGTCGCCGTGAAGAACACGGGCTGCGCCTCGATGAACTCCCGCAGCCGCCCGTCGATTCGCTCATGTGTTTTCCCCATGGCCCCGATTCTGCCGTGTGGCGAGCGGAAGTGCCGAAGCGTTTCAGCGGTCGGTCAGCGGCACGCCCGCGCCTGCGGATTTCGCCGGATCCAGCGACCGCAGCAGGACCTCGCGGAGATGGGAACGGTCCCAGGCGCGGAGCACGTCGTGGTGCCGGTCGAGCAGCTCCAGCACCTCGACGGCCACCTCGGGCGGGGTAGGCCAGGCGATGTAGGCCCTGCGGGTCGCCGCGAGGGCCGCCCGCGCGCGCAGCCTCGGATGCGGATCCTCCAGCATCCGCATCAAACCGAGCATCCGGTGGGAGCTGTAGCCCAGTGACAGCAGGCGCAGGGCCGCGGCCCGTTGCGGGTAGGGCCGTTCCGGCGCGATCCGGGCCAGCAACTCGTCCCCCGGCAGGGAGTACGCGTGCTCGGAGAGTGACCGCGTCACCTCGTGGACGACCGCTGCCGACGGGTCGTCGAGGAGTGGCAGCACCCGCTGCCAGCCCTTGGGGTCCAGGGTGCGCAGCCCGGCGACCGCCGAGGCGCGGACCCTGGCGACCGGATGGGTCGTCAGCTCCCTGAGCAGAGGCAGGTCCTCGTCCGTGCGCTCCGCGCACTCGGCGAGGCCGACGGGCGCGTAAGGCCGGCGGGCCGCGTCCGCGCATTGTGCGCGGCAGAGGTCGGCGGGGTGGCCGCCGGAGGCGCGTACCGCTTCGCGGGCGGCGGCGCGCACCGTCCCGGAGCGGTCGGCGAGGTACGGCTCCGCGTCGGTGAGGGCGGCGACCGCCGCGGCGCGGGTCTCGGGCCACTTGGAGGTCAGCAGGACGGAGAGGTGGGCCGGGTCGGGGTCCGGGACGTCGGCCACTGCCGCCAGGCACATGCCGCGTACCAGCCGGTCGGGGTCGGCCGCCGCGGTCCACGCGGCCCGCTCGGCCGGCAGGAGACCGCCGTCCAGCGCCGCCCGGTGGGCGAACCGGCGGGTGACCGGATCGGGCGCGTCGAGCAGGACCTCCCGCACGCGTGCGTCGGAGAACGCCTCCGCCAGCAACGCGTGGGCCGCCTCCCCCTCCCGCCGCTTCTCCACGGCCAGCACCGCGGCGGCGGTGGCGGCCAGGGCACCGGCGGGCAGCGGCCCGCGCAGCGCGTCCCGCAGCAGCCTCCGGGCCCGCGCCCGTACGGGCTTCACCCAGTCCGCGCACCGCACCGCGACCAGGGGCAGCACCCGGGCCAGTTCGTCGCGCGGAAGCGCCGCGGCCTGCCGCAGCGCCGCCCGCCGGTCCGCCCGCGAGGCGGCACACAGCGCCCCACCGAGCCCGCCGGGCGCGACGGCCCCGCCCTCCGCCCGGACCTCCCGGTCGTACCGGACCCACACCGCCGGCGGGTCCGCCAGGTGCGGCAGGCCCGCGGACATCTCACTCACCTCGCGTCGCACGGCGACGTCTCCCCTCTGCGGCCCGCCAGTCGTACAGGCGCTCCTGGTTCGCTTCGGCGAGGGCGCGGACCTCGTCCGCGTAGGGGCCCTCCGCGGCCTTTCCGTCCCACGGCACCCGCGTCCCCCTGCCCGCGGGCGGCCGCGCGCACCGCCCGAAACGGGTCATCCACCAGACGCAGCGCGGCGAGCAGGGCCTCCGGCTCGTAGCGGTGCTCGGCGGTGGTGGTGCCGTCGGAGCCCCAGTGCGGGGCGGTGTCCCAGTCGGCGACCTCCCGTCCGTCGACCCAGTGGAAGCCGATGCTGAGCCGCAGGCTGCTCCTCCACCCCATGACGCGCGACAGCGAGCCGGAGCGCACGTCCGCGTCGAGCCGTACCCAGTCCTCGGCCCGCCCGGCGCCCACGGCCGAGGCCGTGCCCTTTCCGCGCAGCAGGCGTTCGCCGGGCGTGGGGTACTGGGTGGGAAGGAGGCGGTGGATCGTCACGAGCCGGACTGTAGCGGCGCGGCCGATCACCCCACCCGCGATTTTCCGCCGCCCACACCCCTCGATTGACGAATCATGCAGAGCAATGCATACTCATGCATCAACAGGCTTCAGTTACGGCCAGGAGGAGCGCAGCAGTGAGCAGCAACAACGGTGACGTCCGGCTCTGGGGCGGTCGGTTCGCGGATGGGCCGGCCGAGGCCCTGGCGAAGCTGTCCGCCTCGGTGCACTTCGACTGGCGCCTCGCGCCGTACGACATCGCCGGCTCCCGTGCCCACGCCCGCGTGCTGCACAAGGCGGGACTGCTCACCGAGGACGAGCTGGCGCGGATGCTCGACGGACTCGACCGGCTGGAGGCCGACGTCGTCTCCGGCGAGTTCACCGGGACCATCGCCGACGAGGACGTGCACACCGCTCTGGAGCGGGGGCTGCTCGAGCGGCTCGGCCCCGACCTCGGCGGGAAGCTGCGTGCCGGACGGTCCCGGAACGACCAGGTCGCCACGCTGTTCCGGATGTACCTGCGGGACCACGCCCGCATCATCGGTGGCCTGATCGCCGACCTCCAGGACGCCCTCGTCGGCCTCGCCGAGGCGCACCCGGACGTCGCCATGCCGGGCCGTACCCACCTTCAGCACGCCCAGCCGGTGCTCTTCGCCCACCATGTGCTGGCCCACGTCCAGTCGCTGTCCCGGGACGGCGAGCGGCTGCGCCAGTGGGACACCCGGACCGCGGTCTCCCCGTACGGCTCGGGCGCCCTCGCCGGCTCCTCGCTCGGGCTCGACCCGGAGGCCGTCGCCAAGGACCTCGGCTTCGAGCGCGGCTCGGCGGGCAACTCCATCGACGGCACCGCCTCGCGCGACTTCGTCGCCGAGTTCGCCTTCATCACCGCGATGATCGGGGTCAACCTGTCCCGGATCGCCGAGGAGATCATCATCTGGAACACGAAGGAGTTCTCCTTCGTGACCCTGCACGACGCCTTCTCCACCGGCTCCTCGATCATGCCGCAGAAGAAGAACCCGGACATCGCCGAGCTCGCCCGCGGCAAGTCCGGCCGGCTCATCGGCAACCTGACCGGGCTGCTCGCCACCCTCAAGGCCCTGCCGCTGGCCTACAACCGGGACCTCCAGGAGGACAAGGAGCCGGTCTTCGACTCCTGCGACCAGCTCGAGGTCCTGCTGCCGGCCTTCACCGGCATGATGGCCACCCTCACCGTCCACCGGGAGCGCATGGAGGAGCTGGCCCCGGCCGGCTTCTCGCTCGCCACCGACATCGCCGAGTGGCTGGTCCGGCAGGGCGTGCCGTTCCGTGTCGCGCACGAGGTCGCCGGCGAGTGCGTGAAGGTCGCGGAGGGGGAGGGCAAGGAGCTCGACGAGCTCACGGACGAGCAGTTCGTGAAGATCTCCGAGCACCTCACCCCCGAGGTCCGCTCCGTCCTCAACGTCCCCGGCGCCCTCGCCTCCCGCAACGGCCGCGGCGGCACCGCGCCCTCCGCCGTCGCCGCCCAGCTCGTCGAGGTCAAGGCCGACCTGGTCATTCAGCACGCCTGGGCGGACGCCAAGAAGTAACCGCAGTACGTCACGTCACAGCGCCGCCGCCCAGTCCGCGAGCGCGTCGAAGTCCGGCCGGAGCAGACCGAGCCGGGGGTCGATGTGCAGCAGCAGGGCGGCGGCGAGGTGGTTCTGCTCCACGTACTCGTGGTCGTACGACGTGATGTCGTCGTCCACCCACGCGAACGGCCGCCCCGCCGCGTACTCGAGGATGTACTGGGTCTTCCAGAACGTCCCGCGCGGGGCGGCCCCGTGCATCTTCGGCCAGTCGATGAACGGCAGCTCCGGCAGCCCCAGATGAGGCCCGATCCAGTCGTTCGCCTCATCCTTCCAGGTCGTCGCCCAGACCAGCTCGTACTGCTCCGCCAGCTCCCGCAGCTCCGCCCCGTGGTCAGGGTTCAGCCAGACCCGCAGCGGCTTGCCGTCGAACCAGCCGGACGGACGCATCCGGTGCGTCGTGTACCCCTCCGGCCGCCGCTCGGCCTGCGCCGCGTACGGATTCAGCGGCCCGTCGACGTCGATCAGCAGCAAGGGCTTCATGGGCATGGACATGGTCATGCGTGCAGCATCCCGCTTCCGCCTCGGTGAGGCATCTCTATTTCAGATGAGACATTCATGTCTCATTTCGTGTATCGTTGTCTCATGGCAGTCGACCGCACCCAGGTACTCCGTTCCGCCGCCGCCACGCTCAGCCTCAGAGCGACCGCCACCCTGGACGACGTCGCCCGGGCCGCCGGCATCGGACGCGCCACGCTGCACCGGCTCTTCGCCGGGCGCGAGGCGCTGATCCGCGCGCTCGAGGAGATGGCCCTGGAGGAACTGGACGCCGCCTTCGACGGCGCGGCCCTCGACGAGGGCCCCGCGGACGAGGCCGTACGCCGGCTCGTCGCCGGGGTGGAGCCGATCGCTCCGCTGCTGTCGTTCCTCGTCACCGAGAACCAGCTGTTCGAGGGGGAGGGCCAGCACGAGGGCTGGGCCCGGCTCGACGCCCGCGTCTCCGCGCTCTTCCGGCGCGGTCAGGAGGAGGGCGTCTTCCGGATCGACCTGACGCCCGCCTGGCTCACCGAGGCCTTCTACGGGCTCGTCGGGAGCGGGGCGTGGGCCGTGATGGACGGGCGGGTGGCCGCCAAGGACTTCCAATTCATGATCGTCGAGCTGCTGCTCGGCGGAGCGCGCAGGAGCGTGGAGCAATGACCGTGACCGACCGGCACCAGGGACACGCCGAGGTGAGCCGACGGCCGGGCCGCTGGCTCGCCCTCGCGGTACTCGTCCTGGCCGTGCTGCTGGTGGCCGTGGACGCCACCGTGCTCGGCCTCGCGACGCCCTTCCTCTCCGAGGACCTCAAGCCGTCCGGTACCCAGCTGCTGTGGATCGGCGACGTCTACTCCTTCGTCATCGCCGGTCTGCTGGTCTCCATGGGCAGCCTCGGCGACCGCATCGGCCGCAAGAAGCTCCTGCTCACCGGCGCCGTCGCGTTCGGCGCCGTCTCCGTGCTGAACGCCTACGCCACCAGCCCGGAGATGATGATCGCGGCCCGCGCCCTGCTCGGCGTGGCCGGCGCGACCCTGATGCCGTCCACCCTCGCGCTGATCCGCAACCTCTTCCACGACCCGCGCGAGCGCAGCCTCGCCGTCGGCATCTGGGGCGCGATGGCCTCCGCCGGCGCGGCCGTCGGCCCGGTCGTCGGCGGCTTCCTGCTCGAACACTTCTGGTGGGGCTCGGTCTTCCTCATCAACCTGCCGGTCATGGCGGTCCTCGTCGTCGTCGGCTACAAGCTGATCCCCGAGTCGAAGAACCCGGCCCCGGGCCCCTGGGACCTGCCCAGCGTCGGCCTGTCCCTGGTCGGCATGATCGGCGTCGTGTACGCGATCAAGGAGATCGCCGCGCACGGTCCCACCGTCGACGTGGCCGTCGCCGTGCTCGCCGGTGCCGGCGCGCTGACCTGGTTCGTCCGCCGTCAGCTCACCCTGCCGGCGCCGCTGCTCGACATGCGGCTGTTCCGCAACCGCGGCTTCTCCGCCGCCGTCGTCGCCGATCTGCTGACCATCCTGGGCCTGTCCGGACTGATCTTCTTCCTGTCCCAGTTCCTGCAACTGGTCCAGGGACGACAGCCGTTGGAGGCCGGTCTGGCCGAACTCCCGGCGGCCGTCGGCGCGGTGACGGCCGGTCTGATCGCCGGTTCCGCCGCCCGCCGCTGGTCGGTGCGGTCCGTGGTGGCCGGCGGCCTCGCCGCGGTCGGTCTGTCGCTGGCCGTGCTGACCACTCTGGACAGCCACAGCGGCTACCCGCTGCTGGGCGCCAGCCTGCTCGTCGTCGGCGTCGGCGCGGGGTTCGCGTTCACGGTCACGGCCGACGTGATCCTGGGCGGCGTGCCCAAGGAGCAGGCCGGTGCGGCCTCCGCGGTCTCCGAGACCGCGTACGAACTGGGCGCGGCGCTCGGCATCGCGCTGCTCGGCTCGATCGTCACCGGCGTGTACCAGGGCTTCGTCACCCCGGCGGGCGTCCCGGACGGCGCCGCCGCGGCGGCCCACGACTCGCTCGGCGGCGCGGTCGAGGCGTCCGCGGACCTGGCCCCGGAGACGGCCGCGGCCCTGGTCGCCACGGCCCAGGACGCCTTCGTCGACGGCCTGCGCATAGCCGCCGGAATCGGTGCGACGGTCCTCCTGGCGACGGCGGTGGCGGCGTGGTTCCTGCTGAAGGGCCAGAAGCTGGCGGACGGCGTCGAGCACTGACGCCGCCGGACGCCGAGGACGCCCACGACGCACCGCACGCACCGGACGCACCAGACGCACCGGACGTGAGAAGCGCCCCCGTACAGCAGTGCGGGGGCGCTTCTCACGTCGCTCGTCGAGGCGCTACGCCGCCTTCGCCTTGGTGGCGTACATGTCCACGTACTCCTGCCCCGACAGCCGCATCACCTCGGCCATCACCGAGTCCGTCACCGCGCGCAGCACGTACCGGTCGCGGTCCATGCCCTCGTAGCGGGAGAACTCCATCGGCTCGCCGAAGCGGACCGTCACCCGGCCCGGCCGCGGCATGCCCGCGCCGCCCGGCTGGATCTTGTCCGTGCCGATCATCGCGAACGGCACCACCGGCGCGCCGGTCATCAGCGTCAGCCGGGCGATGCCGGTACGGCCCCGGTACAGCCGGCCGTCGGGGGAGCGGGTGCCCTCCGGGTAGATCGCGAACGCCTTGCCCTCCTCCAGGACCCGGCTGCCGGTCATCAGCGCGGCGACGCCGCCGCGGCCGCCGTCGCGGTCCACCGGGATCATGCCGACGCCGGTGAAGAACCAGGCCATCAGCCTGCCCTTGAGGCCCTTGCCCGTCACGTACTCGTCCTTGCCGATGAAGTACACCGGGCGGTCCGTGCACAG
The DNA here is from genome assembly GCF_045348655.1 of Streptomyces solicamelliae. Classification (NCBI taxonomy): domain Bacteria; kingdom Bacillati; phylum Actinomycetota; class Actinomycetes; order Kitasatosporales; family Streptomycetaceae; genus Streptomyces; species Streptomyces solicamelliae. The sequence goes on along the minus strand of NZ_CP160404.1, from coordinate 1,153,619 downwards.
CGGCATGATCATCGAGTCGATGAACGTCAGATGGTTTCCGGCCAGGATCACCGGTCCCGTGCCCGGGATGTTCTCCGCGCCCTCCACGCGTGGGCGGAACATCAGACGCAGGATCGGTCCGAGCACTGCCTTGATGAGCGCGAGACGGGACAACGGTTCCTCCGGTGTCGGGGACGGCATGCGGGCGGCGGGCTGGGAACTGCGGCGTGCGAAGTGCAGGTGAGGACGATACTCGCGGGTCATACGGATCCGCACATCGGGTTCACGGAGCGGCAACGCGGCGTTGACGCGATTTTGCGCCCCGTTCTCCCGACGTCTGCCGCCCGGAAGGCGGCCCCGCCTACGGTCGGAGCGCCCGATTGACAGGTGCGGGACATCGACACGACAGCGGCAGAAGGAGCCTTCATGACCCAGGGTTCGCGTACAAACCCGGCCCGGCGGACCGTCCTCGGCGCGGCGGGAGCGGCCGTCCTCGGCTCCGCGGCCCTCGGTACGGCGGAGGCGCAGGCCGCCGGCGGACCGGCAGCGGACCGCACGGCCGGCCGGGGCCACCGCGCCCTGCCCGTCCCCACCGTCATCGCCCACCGCGGCGCCAGCGGCTACCGCCCCGAGCACACCCTGGGCTCGTACCAGCTCGGGCTCGACCTCGGCGCGCACGTGGTCGAGCAGGACCTCGTCCCCACCAGGGACGGGCACCTGGTGTGCCGCCACGAGAACGACATCACCGGCACCACCGACGTCGCGGACCACCCCGAGTTCGCCTCCCTGCGCACCACCAAGACCGTCGACGGGGTCTCCCTCACCGGCTGGTTCACCGAGGACTTCACCCTCGCCGAGCTGAAGACACTGCGGGCCAAGGAGCGCATTCCCGGCACCCGCCAGGAGAACACCCTCTACGACGGCCGCTGGGAGATCCCCACCTTCGAGGAGGTGCTGCGCTGGGCCGAGCGGGAGGGCCGCCGCCGCGGCCGCGAGGTGTGGCTGCACGTCGAGACCAAGCACCCCACGTACTTCCGCGGCCTCGGCCTCGGCCTGGAGGAGCGGCTCGCGAAGCTGCTGCGCCGCTACGGCCGGCACCGGGCGAACTCCCCGGTCTTCCTGCAGTCCTTCGAGCCCAGCAGCATCGAGCGCCTGGCGAAGCTGGTCGACTCCCCGCGGGTGGTCCTGCTGTCCGGCGCGAGCAGCCGCCCCTGGGACTTCGTCCAGGCGGGTGATCCGCGCACCGTCGCCGACCTGGTCAAGCCCGAGGGCCTGGCGTGGATCGCCTCGTACGCGCAGGGCATCGGCCCGACCCTGGACCTGGTCATCCCGCGCGACGCCACCGGCAGGCTGGGCGCCCCGACGACGCTCGTCCGCGACGCGCACGCGCAGGGCCTGATCCTGCACCCGTACACGCACCGCAACGAGAACGGCTTCCTGCCCGCCGAGTACCGCCGGGGCACCGACCCGAACGCGTACGGCGACGCCTTCGGCGCCCTGAAGACCTACCTGGCCACCGGGATCGACGGCATCTTCTCCGACAACCCCGACACGGCCCTGCTCGCCGTGGCCGACGCCGAGAAGAACTGACCGCCGGCGACGGGCGGTGCACCCGACCGGGTGGTTGGCGCGACGGCGCGCAACCGCCCCCGGGCCGCCGCCCGTCGTGCCCGGCATGACGACTGACGAACCCCCCGCCCCCGAGCGGGCCCCGCGCCTGGTCGCCGAACTCGCCCCGCTGCTCGCCGCCGAGTCGCACGCCGAGGCCGCCGGCGCCGGCATCGAACCCGGCGACCTCGAACAGGCCGTCTGGCTCCGCCTCCTGGAGCGCCTGCACGACGACGACGCCCCCGACCGCCCCGCCGACTGGCTGCGCCGCGCCGTCCGCGACGAGGCCCGCCGGGCCCGCCGCACCGCGGGCCGGGAGCGCGGCTACCCCCGCGAGCCGGCCGCGCCGCACGGCGCGCCCGGCGCCCCGGAGCGCTCCGCGCTCGTCGCCGAACGCCGCCGGGCGCTGCGCGCCGCGGTGCGCCGTACGCCGGGCCAGTGCCCCCGGGTCCTGACTGCGATGCTGTCGCCCGAGGACCCCACGTACCGCGAAATCGCAGGGGAGTTGGGTATCTCACAAGGCAGTCTGGGGCCGATGCGTTCCCGCTGCCTGGGATGCCTGCGCAGAATGCTGGCTGCAGAGGTTCCCGCCGCCGCCCTCCGGGGAAAGGAGCGGGAGACCGGCCGGAAGACCAGGTGAGCGGAAGGCAGCGCACATGGGCATGAGTGTGACGATCTCGGCGGCGACCGCACAGGACGCCGAGCAGATACTGAAGCTGCAGTACCTCTGCTACCAGAGCGAGGCGGAGCTGTACGGCGACTGGCGCATCGAACCGCTCACCCAGACCCTCGGGGACCTGCGGGCCGAACTGGAGCGGGGCCACGGCCTGGTGGCCCGGCTCGGCGACGAGGTGGTCGCGTCGGTCCGCGCCGAGGCGGACGAGGCCGGCACCGTGCACATCGCCAAGCTGATCGTCCATCCGCGGCTGCGCCGGCACGGCCTCGGCGGCCGGCTCCTCGACGCCATCGAGCAGCACTACGCGGCCGGCGCCCGGCCCGCCGCCAAGCGCTACCAGCTGTTCACAGGTCACCGCAGCGACGGCAACCTGCGTCTCTACCGCAGCCGCGGGTACGAGCAGATCGGCACCCGCGAGGTCGGCCCGCGGCTCACCCTGGTCACCCTGGAGAAGGCTGCCTGACTCAGGCCGTGCGCGTCCCGCGTGACCGGCGCAGCCAGAGGATGCCGGTCACCGGGAGCAGCACCGGGATGAAGACGTAGCCGTAGCCGAAGTCCGACCAGACCGTGGCGTCCGGGAACGCCGCCGGGTCGAGCAGCGTCCAGGTGCCCACGACCAGGACGCCCGCGAGCTCGGCGGCGCAGCACACCAGCGCCGCCCTGCGGGCCCGCTCGCCGCCCCGGACCAGTGTGTACGTGATGAAGACGTACACCACGGCGGCCACCGCCGACAGCGAGTACGCGAGCGGGGCGTGTTCGAACTCGGTGGAGATCTGCACGATCGAGCGCGAGACCGCGCCCACCGACATCACCCCGTACAGCCAGACCAGCAGCATGCCCGGGCCCTTGACGAGCCGGGTCCGCCCGCCGGGCTCCTCGGTCTGCGCGTCCGTCGCCGTCATCGTCAGCCCACCGTCCAGATGTCGAACAGACGCACCTCGAGGACCGCGAGCACCACCGCTCCCGCGGCCACCGTCGCCGAGCCCCAGCGGCTGCGCTCCGCCAGTGACATGAAGCCCGCCGCGGGGACCGCGCACAGCGAGCCCAGCAGGTACGCCACGAAGATCACCGTGCCCTCGTCGGCCTCCTGGCCGCGGGCCAGCTGTACGACCCCGACCACCAGCTGGACCAGGGCGAGCACCGTCACCACGGCCATGCCGATGAAGTGCCAGTCCTTGGTCGGCTGGTCGCGGTACGCGGCGAAGCCGCACCAGGCGGCGAGGGCGAGCGCGGCCACGGAGACCGCGACCGTCAGGGCGTCAAGCATGCGCCCGAGCGTATTACGCGGCGAGGGGGCCGCCGTCCCCGGCCCCGCTCCGGCCCGGCTCCCGCCCCGCCCCAGGCCGCCGGGGCGCGCGCCGGGGGTGGCCTTGGCCACACGAGGCGCCCCGCGGGCACCCCGCGGAGGACCGCGCGCGGGCCGTGTTCGGCCAGGCAGGGAGCGGAATGAGTCCCTCCGCCACTGTCCCGCCGCCCTCCGCCGTGTCCGCCTGGCGTCCCACGGGCGTCCGCTATTCGGACATCGCGCTTCCGTTCGGTAAGCACCGTGCTTTACTTGCAGCCATGACCACGACGAGCGAACGCAGCCCTGCGACCGAGGCGAACATGACGCCCGGTGCTCGTTGTATGTGTCGAATGTGCGCCAACTGAGGGCCCCCGTCTGAGACTCGCGCCCCGAAGCGAGCCCCCACGGCCGAACCCGTCCGAGTGCCCCCGGCACCGGAACGAGGCTGCCCCCGCGCACCCCCGCGCCTGACTGTCCCCTTGCGAATGCCCGTGCCCGGCGGAACCAAGCGCCGCGCACTCGACAGTACGGAAACCCCTGTGATCACCACTACGGGCCTCACCAAGGTCTACGAGTCACGAGGCCGCCAGGTCACCGCTCTGGACGGCGTCGACCTCCACGTCCGGGAGGGCGAGGTCTTCGGCGTGATCGGCCAGAGCGGCGCCGGCAAGTCCTCCCTGATCCGCTGCGTCAACCTCCTCGAACGCCCCACCTCCGGCACCGTGACCGTCGACGGGGTCGACCTCACCGCCCTCGCCGGCCGCGGCCGCCGGGCGGGTGCCGAACTGCGCCGGGCGCGCACCGGCATCGGCATGGTCTTCCAGCACTTCAACCTGCTGTCCTCGCGCACCGTGCAGGACAACATCGAGCTCCCGCTGGAGATCCTCGGCGTCTCCGGCGCCGAGCGCAGCCGCCGCGCCCTGGAGCTGCTCGACCTCGTCGGCCTCGCCGACAAGGCCAAGGCGTACCCCGGCCAGCTCTCCGGCGGCCAGAAGCAGCGCGTCGGCATCGCCCGCGCCCTCGCCGGCAACCCCAAGGTGCTGCTCTCCGACGAGGCCACCAGCGCCCTCGACCCCGAGACCACCCGCTCCATCCTCCAGCTGCTGCGCGACCTCAACCGGCAGCTCGGCCTCACCGTCCTGCTCATCACGCACGAGATGGAGGTCGTCAAGACGATCTGCGACTCCGCCGCGCTGATGCAGAAGGGCCGCATCGTCGAGTCCGGCACCGTCAGCGAACTGCTCGCCACCCCGGGCTCCGAGCTGGCCACCGAGCTCTTCCCGCTCAGCGGCGCCGCCACCGGCCCCGAGCGGACCGTCGTCGACGTCACCTTCCACGGCGAGGCCGCCACCCAGCCGGTCATCTCCCAGCTGGCCCGCACCTACAACATCGACATCTCGATCCTCGGCGCCGCGATGGACACCGTCTCCGGCAAGCAGATCGGCCGCATGCGCATCGAGCTGCCCGGCCGGTACGAGGACAACGTCGTCCCCGTCGGCTTCCTGCGCGAGCAGGGACTCCAGGTCGACGTCGTCGACGCGGCCCCGGCCGCCGTGCCCGTACAGAACCCCGCGCCGGTGAAGGAAGTCGCCAAGTGACCTGGTCCGAAATGCAGCCGCTGCTCGAGCAGGGCACGATCGACACCCTCTACATGGTGCTGTGGGCCACGGTCGTCTCCGTGCTCGGCGGACTGCCGCTCGGCATCCTCCTCGTCCTCACCGACAAGGGCGGACTGCTCCAGAACACGGCGGTCAACAAGGTCACCGGCGTCATCGTGAACATCGGCCGCTCGCTGCCGTTCATCATCCTGCTGATCGCCCTGATCCCCTTCACCACCTTCGTCGTCGGCACCTTCATCGGCCCGACCGCGATGATCGTCCCGCTCGCCATCGGCGCCATCCCGTTCTTCGCGCGCCTCGTCGAGACCGCGATCCGCGAGGTCGACCACGGACTGGTCGAAGCCGTCCAGTCCATGGGCGGCTCGGTGCCCACCATCATCCGCAAGGTCCTGCTCCCGCAGGCCCTGCCCTCCCTCGTCTCCGCCGTCACCACCACCGTGATCGTGCTCGTCGGCTACTCGGCCATGGCCGGCGCGGTCGGCGGCGAGGGCCTCGGCTCCAAGGCCATCACCTACGGCTACCAGCGCTTCGACACCCAGTTCATGCTCGTCACCGTCGTCGTCCTGATCGCCATCGTGACCGTGGTCCAGCTGGTCGGAGACGGCGTCGTCCGGCTCCTGGCCCGCCGCGGCCGCACCGCGTAGGTCCCCGACCTTTTCTCCACCCACAGCCCGCACTTGTCGTGCTCGGGCGAAGTCCGCACCACCAGAAAGAGGCACTCTTCGTGCGTAAGAACACCAAGCTCACCGCCGCTGCCGCCGCCACCGCCGCACTCGCCCTGGGCCTCACCGCCTGCGGCACGTCCTCCGACCCCGTCGCCAAGGGGGAGGGCAAGGCCGACGCGTCGAAGCCGCTCGTCGTCGCCGCGTCCCCGACGCCGCACGCCGACATCCTGAACTTCGTCAAGGACAAGCTGGCCGACAAGGCCGGACTGAAGCTGGAAGTGCGGGAGTTCACCGACTACGTCCTGCCGAACACGGCCACCGAGTCCGGCCAGGTCGACGCCAACTACTTCCAGCACAAGCCGTACCTCGACGACTTCAACAAGAAGAACAACACCCACATCGTCCCGGTGGCCAACGTCCACCTGGAGCCCCTCGGCCTCTACTCCAAGAAGGTCAAGGACATCAAGGACCTCAAGCCCGGCCAGACCGTGGCCGTGCCCAACGACACCACCAACGAGGGCCGCGCGCTCCAGCTGCTCGCCGCCAACGGCGTGATCACCCTGAAGGACGGTGTCGGCACCGACGCCAAGCTCTCCGACATCACCGACAAGAAGGGCCTGGAGTTCAAGGAGCTGGAGGCCGCCACCGTGCCCCGCGCCCTGAACGACGTCGACGCCGCCGTCATCAACGGCAACTACGCCATCGAGGCCAAGCTGAAGCCCGCCACCGACGCGCTCGTCCTGGAGAAGGCCGAGGGCAACCCGTACGCCAACTTCCTCGCCGTCAAGGAAGGCAGCGAGAAGGACCCGCGGGTCACCAAGCTCGTCGAGCTGCTCAACTCCCCCGAGGTGAAGAAGTACATCGAGGACACCTACACGGGCTCGGTCGTCGCGGCCTTCGGCGCCCCGGCCAAGTAACCGCCCCCGCATGCGACGTGCCGTCAGACGGCGCGCGCAGTAGTGTCCTTGTCGACGAAGGCCCCGCGCATCCCGTCCGGTGCGCGGGGCCTTCGCCGCGACCCACCCGGCCCTGCACACCGTCAGCTTCATGCTGCATGCTGTGCGTTCACGCTGTCTTCCGACGGTTCTTCGGCATGGAGCTGCGCATGACTACCACCTTTCCGGACATGTCCATCAGCACGGACCGGCTGGTGCTGCGCCCGTACGAAGACGCCGACATCCCCGCGTTCACCGAGATGATGAACGACGAACTGGTCACCGCCTGGACCTCCGTTCCGCATCCGTACACCCGCTCCGACGCCGAGGACTGGGTGCGCAGGATCGCTCCTGCAGAGCGAACCGAAGGACGCGGCATCGTCTTCGCCGTCACCGAGTTCCTGACCCAGCGGCTGGTCGGCACCGTCCATCTGCACCACACCAACTGGCGCACCGGAGCCACCGAGGTCGCCTACGTCACCGCCCCCTGGGCCCGCGGCGAGGGCTACGCCACCGAGTCCGTCCTCGCCGTCGCCCAGTGGCTGTTCCGCGACCGCGGCTTCGAGCGCCTGGAGCTGCGCACCGCCGCCGACAACACGGCCTCCCAGCAGGTGGCCCAGAAGATCGGCTGCATCAGCGAGGGCGTCCTGCGCAACGCCTGGATCGTGCGCCACCAGACCGACAGCGGCGAGTGGACCGACCTCCGGACCGACCTCATCGTGTGGAGCCTGCTCCCCGAGGACCTCGAGGGCGTCGCCGACCAGATGGCCGACGCCGGGTACTCGTCCTTCGCCGACTGGAGCTGACAGAGCCGCCCCGGTCCGGTCCGCTCCGTCGCCGGACAGACCCGATCCCAGGTACCCTCACCCTGCCCCGACCAGCCACGACCTCAGGAGACACGCGACGATGGCCGACCGGGTCACGGTGATCGGCTGGGACGGATCTCCCCTCACCGCGGCGGCCCGCTCCGCGCTCTCTGCCGCCACGCTGGTGGCCGGTGCCGCGCACCACCTCGCCCTGCCCGAGGTGCCGTCCGGCGCCGAGCGCATCCGCCTCGGCAGCGTCGACCTCGCCGCCCGCCGGATCGCCCAGCACCGCGGCACCGCCGTCGTCCTCGCCGACGGCGACCCCGGCTTCTTCGGCGTCGTCCGCACCCTGCGCGCCCCCGAGCACGGCCTCGAGGTCGAGGTCGTCCCCGCCGTCTCCTCCGTCGCCGCCGCCTTCGCACGGGCCGGCATGCCCTGGGACGACGCCCGCGTCGTCGTCGCCCACCAGCGCACCCTGCGCCGCGCCGTCAACGTCTGCCGCGCCCACCCCAAGGTCGCCGTCCTCACCTCACCCGGCGCCGGACCCGCCGAACTCGCCCTGCTCCTCGACGGGGTCCACCGCACCTTCGTCATCTGCGAGGAACTCGGCACCGAACGGGAACAGGTCACCGTCCTCACCTCCGACAAGGCCGCCGACCACGTCTGGCGCGACCCCAACGTGGTCATCGTCATCGGCGGCGGCGGCGCCCCGCCCGGCACCGGCTGGCTGATGGGTCACGACACCCCCGCCGTACGCGACTGGGTCCTCCCGGCCGCCGAGTACGCCGGCGAGGCGGACGCGGGCCCCGCCACGGACGACGACGCCGCCGGCGAGTCCCCGGCCCTGCGCGCCGCGCAGCTCGCCCGCCTCGGCCCCCGCGTCGGCGACCTCGTCTGGGACATCGGCAGCGGAGCCGGAGCGCTCGCCGTGGAGGCCGCCCGGTTCGGCGCCGCCGTCATCGCCGTCGACGCCGACCCGGCCGCCTGCGCCCGCGTCGAGGCCGCCGCCCGCCGCCACCACGTCCAGCTCCAGGCCGTGACCGGCCGCGCCCCGCACGTACTGGAACGGCTGCCCGAACCCGACGTCGTACGCGTCGGAGCGGGCGGCGCCGCTGTGGTCGCCGCCTGCGCCGACCGCCGCCCGGAGCGCATCGTCGCCCACGCCTCCACCCGCGACGACGCCGAGGCCATCGGCAAGGCCCTGGCGGACGGCGGATACGACGTCGAGTGCGTCCTGCTCCAGTCCGTCGAACTCGACGCGGGGGACTGGTCGGAGCGCGAGCGCTCGGTCGTGTTCCTGCTGTCCGGACGCCGGATCGACCGCGCCCCGTGATCCCGGGCGCACCGTGCGCCAGGTAGGCTGACCGACCGTTGTACCGAAACCCAGGCTTCCGGCGTTTGATTCACCAATGTCCGGAAAAGGTGGCCCGATTGGGTCGCTCCTGTGATACGGCTCAACAGGGGGACGCGCGACGTGGCGCAGTCCACAGCGCACCGTGGCGGATCTCCCTGCCACGATGGCCGAAGGCCGCGAGAATGCTTGGTGTTCGCGCGCCGTTCGTGCCGCGCGGCGCGCTTGCTCGTTCTTGTCGACGGGCGAAGGTCTGAAGGAGCACAACCGATGGGCGAGGGGTACGCATGACGGACACCGGCCAGGTCCCGGGCGAGGGACTGCCGGAGAACGCAGGCATGGTGGAGCAGCCGGGCATCCCCGCACCGGGCGCGTACACCTTCCTGGACCCCTCCGGGAGCACCGCCGAGGACGACGAGATCCTCCTCATGCCGGGCGCGCAGGGCGCGTGGAGCGAGCACCAGCCGGGCGTCGTGCCCGCGCCGCCGGTCGCCGTCCCCGCGCCGATGATGGGCGACCCGCTGACGGACCCGCTGCCCGACCCCCTCACTGACCCGCTGCCGCTCGACCCGCAGGCCGCGTACGGCGCCGTCGGCGCGCACGAGGCCGCGGGCCGCGACTCGGGCGCGCTCGACCTCGGTGCCGTACGGGCCGCCGCGCCCGCCTCCGCCGCGCCGACGCCGCCGCCGGCGCGCCGGCCGCTCCACATGGGCCCGCCCGCCCCGGACAGCACCGGCGGCGTGGTCCGCTCGCTGTCCGACCGCGGCGCCGCCGGTGCCGCGCAGCCGCCCCCCGCGCCGATGCCGGCCCGCACCCAGGGCCCGCCGACCACCGGCCTCGAGTACCTGGACGTGCCGCGCGACGAGGCGGCCCCGCTGCCCGGCCCGCGCCTCGGCGACCTGCCCCAGGGCGCGGTCCCGTGGACGCCGGAGGCCGTCGCCCCGCAGGAGCCGCAGCCGGTCGCCGTGGCGGCGCCGGTGCCCGCGCCCGCGTCCGCAGAAACGGTCGTGCCGCCGCAGGGCGGTGAGCCCGTTCCGGCGGCCCGGTTCGTCCAGGTCGAGGGCCAGGTCCCGACGACCCCGCACCTCGCCCCGACGCCGGCCGAGCCGGAGGGTACGGGGGAGGTGCCGGTACCGGCGGAGCCGGTGGCGGTCGCCCCGGAGCCGGTCGTCTCCGAACCGGTCGTGGTGGAGCCCGTGGTGGCCGCCGCGGAGCCGATCGCGGCTGAGCCGATCGTTGTCGAGCCGGTGGCCGCGGAGCCCGTCGCCGCGGAGCCCGTCGTGGCCGAGCAGGTCGCCGCCGAGCCCGCCGCGGTGGAGCCGGTCGTCGTCGAGCCCGTCGTCGTTGCGGAGCCTCAGCAGGCCGAGCCGGTCGCGGAGCCCGCCGTCGAGGCCCAGCAGGCCCCGGAGCCGGAGCCGGCCGTCGTGACCGAGCCCGTCGTGGTCGTCGTCCCCGAGCAGACAGCCGAGCAGACGGCCGAGCAGCCCGTCGAGGAGGCCGTCGCGCCGGAGCCGGTGGTCGTCGTCGCACCGCAGGCCCCCGAGGCGGAGGCTCCCGTACCGGCCGAGCAGGTCGTGGAGCCCGTCGCCGAGCAGACCGAGGCCCCCGAGATCATCGAGGCGCCTGAGGCCGTGGATACGGCGGAGCCCGTCGCCGAGACCGAGACCGAGACCGAGGACGCGGCCGAGGTCGCCGCCGTGGTCGAGACCCCGGCCGAAGAGCAGCAGGAGCCGCAGGAGCCCGCCCAGGACGAGGCCCCGGCCACCGCTGCGGCCCCCGGTTACGACGAGGCCGAGCGCGAGGCCGTGCTGCGCGTGATGCGCGAGCGCCGCGACATCCGCAACGGCTTCCGCAGCGACCCGATCCCGCACGAGGTGCTGCTGCGCGTCCTGGAGGCCGCGCACACCGCGCCCAGCGTGGGCCACTCCCAGCCGTGGGACTTCGTGGTCATCCGCTCCGCGGAGACGCGCCGGTCGATGCACGAACTGGCCACGCGGCAGCGCGAGGCGTACGCCAAGTCGCTGCCCAAGGGCCGGGCGAAGCAGTTCAAGGAACTGAAGATCGAGGCGATCCTCGACACCCCGGTCAACATCGTCGTGACCGCCGACCCGACGCGGGGCGGCCGCCACACGCTGGGCCGTCACACCCAGCCGCAGATGGCCCCGTACTCGTCGGCGCTCGCGGTCGAGAACCTGTGGCTCGCGGCGCGGGCCGAGGGCCTGGGCGTGGGCTGGGTGAGCTTCTTCGACGAGCGCGAGATGGTGCGGGCGCTCGGTCTGCCGGAGCACCTGGAGGTCGTCGCGTACCTGTGCGTCGGGTACGTGGACGAGTTCCCTGAGGAGCCGGAGCTGATGCAGGCGGGCTGGTCGAAGCGCCGTCCGCTGTCGTGGGTCGTCCACGAGGAGACGTACGGCCGCCGGGCGCTGCCCGGCGAGGAGCCGCACGACCTGCTCCAGGAGACCGTCGCGAACATCCGCCCGCTGGACGCCAAGGCGCTCGGCGAGGCGTGGGAGCGGCAGAAGCGGATGACGAAGCCCGCCGGGGCGCTGGGCATGCTGGAGATCATCTCCGCGCAGCTGTCCGGGCTCTCCCGGATGTGCCCGCCGCCGGTCCCGGAGCCCGCCGCGGTCGCGATCTTCGCCGGCGACCACGGGGTGCACGCCCAGGGCGTCACCGCGTGGCCGCAGGAGGTCACCGGCCAGATGGTCGCGAACTTCCTCGGCGGGGGAGCGGTCTGCAACGCGTTCGCCAACCAGGTCGGCGCCGAGGTCTGCGTCATCGACGTGGGTGTGGCCTCCGACCTGCCCGCGACGCCTGGCCTGCTGCCGCGCAAGGTCCGCCCGGGCACCGGCGACTTCACGACCGGCCTCGCGATGACCCGCGAGGAGGTCCTGGCGGCGATCGAGGTGGGCATCGAGACGGCCCGCGACCTCGTCGCGGCGGGCAACCGGGCCCTGCTGACCGGTGAGATGGGCATCGCGAACACCACCGCGTCGGCCGCGCTGATCTCCGTCTACACGGGCGTCGACCCGACGGAGGTCACCGGCCGCGGCACCGGCATCAACGACGAGATGCACGCCCGCAAGGTCGACGTGGTCCGGCGGGCGCTCGACCTCCACAAGCCGGACCCGGCGGACCCGATCGGCGTCCTGGCGGCGGTCGGCGGCCTGGAGCACGCGGCGCTGGTGGGCCTGATCCTGGGCGGCGCGTCGCTGCGCACGCCGGTGGTCCTGGACGGCGTCTCGACCGGCGCGGCCGCGCTGGTCGCCCGGGCGATCGCCCCGGAGGCCCTGGCGGCCTGCATCGCGGGCCACCGCAGCGCGGAGCCCGGCCACGTGGCGGCCCTGAACAAGCTGGGCCTGCGCCCCCTGGTCGACCTCGACCTGCGCCTCGGCGAAGGCACCGGCGCCCTCCTGGCCCTGCCGATCGTCCAGAGCGCGGCCCGGGCGATGCACGAGGTGGCGACGTTCGACTCCGCGGGCGTCACGGAGAAGTAGGGACCGGACGCCGCGCCCCCCTCGTCGGGGGCGCGGCGTTCGTCCGAGACCCGCCGGCGCCCGTCCGGCGTGGACGGGATCAGGGTCACAGCGTCGGTACCGCCGGTCACCGATATCGTGGGCGGAGGGCCCCGCACCCCGCCCCACCAGCCGCTTCACCGCCGCAGCGGCCCGCACGCACCGCTACGCCATCAGGAGCCGCACCGCCATGACCGAGACCGTGCCGCACGCCGCGTTCCCCGCCTACCCCGTCGGACTCCGTCTCGCCGGTCGCCGCGTCGTCGTCATCGGCGGCGGACAGGTCGCGCAGCGCCGCCTCCCGGCCCTCGTCGCCGCCGGCGCGGACATCACCCTGATCTCCCCCTCCGCCACCCCCTCCGTCGAGGCCATGGCCGAGGCCGGCGAGATCACCTGGACCCGGCGCCGCTACCAGGACGGCGACCTCGCCGACACCTGGTACGCCCTCGTCGCCACCGGAGACCCCGCCGCGAACGCCGCGGTCTCCGCCGAGGCCGAGCGCACCCGCACCTGGTGCGTCCGCTCCGACGACGCCGCGGCGGCCACCGCCTGGACCCCGGCGACCGGCCACAGCGAGGGCGTGACCGTCGCCGTCCTCACCGGCCACGACCCGCGCCGCTCCGCCGCCGTGCGGGACGCGATCGTGGAGGGCCTGCGCGACGGCTCCCTGGCCGCGCCGGCGCACCGCTCCCGCACCCCCTTCGTCGCCCTCGTCGGCGGCGGCCCGGGGGACCCGGACCTGATCACCGTCCGCGGCCGCCGGCTCCTCGCCGAGGCCGACGTCGTCATCGCGGACCGCCTCGGCCCGCGCGACCTGCTCAGCGAACTGCCCCCGCACGTCGAGGTGATCGACGCGGCGAAGATCCCGTACGGCCGCTTCATGGCCCAGGAGGCCATCAACAACGCGCTCATCGAGCACGCGAAGGCCGGCAAGTCCGTGGTCCGTCTCAAGGGCGGCGACCCGTTCGTCTTCGGCCGCGGCATGGAGGAGGCCCAGGCGCTGGCCGCCGAGGGCATCGCCTGCACGGTCGTGCCGGGCATCTCCAGCTCGATCTCCGTGCCCGGCGCGGCCGGCATCCCGGTCACCCACCGGGGCGTGGCGCACGAGTTCACCGTCGTCAGCGGCCATGTCGCCCCCGACGACCCGCGTTCCCTCGTCGACTGGGCGTCGCTGGCCAAGCTCACCGGCACCCTCGTGATCCTCATGGGCGTCGACAAGATCGGGAAGATCGCCGAGGCACTCGTGGCCCACGGCAAGGCCCCCGAGACCCCGCTGGCCCTGATCCAGGAGGGCACCACGGCCACCCAGCGCCGGGTCGACGCCACGCTCGCCACGGTCGCCGAGACCGTGCGGGCCGAGGACGTCCGCCCGCCCGCCGTGATCGTGATCGGCGACGTGGTCGGCGAGAGCCCCGACAAGCTCGTCAAGTGACCGTCACCGCCGTACGTCACCCGTCGAATGACGGTCACCGCCGTACGTAACCAGGGGTAACCCGCCCCACCGCACACATTGGCACCACCCCCCGGACAAGGCAGTATCGACCCGTGGCAGATCTCATCACCGTCGACGACCCCGACGACCCCCGCCTGCGCGACTACACCGGCCTCACCGACGTCGAGCTGCGCCGCCGGCGCGAGCCCGCCGAGGGCCTGTTCATCGCCGAGGGCGAGAAGGTGATCCGGCGCGCCAAGCAGGCCGGGTACGAGATGCGGTCGATGCTGCTGTCCGCGAAGTGGGTCGACGTCATGCGCGACGTCATCGACGAGGTCCCGGCCCCCGTGTACGCGGTGCAGCCGGACCTCGCCGAGCGGGTCACCGGCTACCACGTGCACCGCGGCGCGCTCGCCTCCATGCAGCGCAAGCCGCTGCCGAGCGCGGAGGAACTGCTCCGCACCGCCCGGCGGGTCGTCGTCATGGAGTCCGTCAACGACCACACCAACATCGGCGCGATCTTCCGCAGCGCCGCCGCGCTCGGCATGGACGCGGTCCTGCTCTCCCCGGACTGTGCGGACCCGCTGTACCGCCGCTCCGTGAAGGTCTCCATGGGCGCGGTCTTCTCCGTCCCGTACGCCCGCCTCGACTCCTGGCCCAAGGGCCTGGAGGCGGTCCGCGAGGCGGGCTTCAAGCTGCTCGCCCTCACCCCGGCCGAGCGCGCCGCGTCCATCGACGAGGCGGCCCCGCACCGACTGGAGCGCGTCGCGCTGATGCTGGGCGCGGAGGGCGACGGCCTGTCCCGGCAGGCGCTGATGGCCGCCGACGAGTGGGTCCGGATCCCGATGGCCCACGGTGTGGACTCCCTCAACGTGGGTGCGGCCGCCGCCGTCGCGTTCTACGCGGTGGCCACAGGTCGCCCGCAGGACTGACGCAAGCGCGGGGCGAGGCGCGGCGGACCCACGGTTCCGGCCGCGTCCCTCCGGGCCCGCCATGGCCGGAATCCTTCGTTCCGCTGCCGGTCCGGCACTCGACCGGCGGGCGCGATTCCGTGCGTTCGCAGCGGCACCGCGCGCCCTTTCGAGCTGATGAATCGTCACATGCCTTTGCTGGGGCCCGACTTGAAGGGGCGTGTGGCGCGGTGGTGTGCGCCGGGCGCACACGTGACGCGATGGCTCGAATGTCGTTGTTCACGCGGCTAAACCCCGCGTTTCGCAAGATCACTGCATAGAGGTAAACACCCCGGTCTCGTGGCGCGAGCCGGGGTTTTCGACGGCTACTGTTCCCGAGGATCTGGATGGATTCCCAGGGATTGTGTCGTTTTTTCCTCTTTTCTCAAGGAGCTCTCGCGCCATGACCGTCGAGACCGGCCCGGACACTCAAGTAGAGCCGCCGCGGCCGCAGTCCAGCCTCAGCACCGCGGCTGCCCGGAACCTCGCCACCACCACCAAGTCCGCCCCGCAGATGCAGGAGATCACCTCCCGGTGGCTGCTGCGGATGCTCCCCTGGGTGGAGACCAAGGGCGGCGCCTACCGGGTGAACCGCCGGCTGAGCTACACCGTCGGTGACGGAGTCATCGAGTTCGTCCAGGACGGCGCCACCGTCCGGGTCATCCCCCGGGAACTCGGTGAACTCGCCCTGCTGCGCGGCTTCGAGGACGAGGAGGTGCTGCGCACCCTGGCCGACCGGTGCGTCCAGCGCGACTTCCGCGCGGGCGAGGTCCTCGTCGAGCGCGGTGCGCCCGCCGACCAGATCCACCTCGTCGCGCACGGCCGCATCAGCCAGACCTCGATCGGCAAGTACGGCGACGAGGTAGCCGTCGCGGTCCTCGCCGACGGCGACCGGTTCGGTGAGAACGCCCTCCTGGACGCCGACGCCAGGTGGGACTACACCGCGACCGCCGAGACGCCGGGCACCCTGCTCACCCTCTCCCGCGCGGACTTCGCCTCCGTGCTCGACGCGGCGCCCAGCCTCCAGGAGCACATCCACACGTTCAGCTCGCTGCCCGAGCAGCGGCAGAACCGCCACGGCGAGGCCGAGATCGCCATGTCGGCCGGCCACGTGGGCGAGCACGAACTCCCCGGCGCCTTCGTCGACTACGAGCTCAAGCCGCGCGAGTACGAGCTCTCGGTCGCCCAGACCGTGCTCAAGGTCCACACCCGGGTCGCCGACCTCTACAACGGCCCGATGAACCAGACCGAGGAACAGCTCCGGCTCACGATCGAGGCGCTGCGCGAGCGCCAGGAGCACGAGCTGATCAACAACCGCGAGTTCGGTCTGCTGCACAACGCCGACTTCAAGCAGCGCATCCAGACCCACTCCGGCCCGCCCACCCCGGACGACCTCGACGAGCTGCTCTGCCGCCGGCGCGGCACCAAGCTCTTCCTCGCCCACCCGAAGACCATCGCCGCGATCGGGCGCGGGTTCAACGCCCAGGGCCTCTACCCGGACCACGTCGACCTCGGCGGACAGTCGGTCCCGGCCTGGCGCGGCGTGCCGATCCTGCCCTGCAACAAGATCCCGATCAGCAAGGAGCAGACCAGCTCGATCATCGCCATGCGTACCGGCGAGAACAACCAGGGCGTCATCGGTCTGCACCAGACCGGCCTGCCCGAGGAGTACGAGCCGGGCCTCTCGGTGCGCTTCATGGGCATCAGCGAGCAGGCGATCATCTCGTACCTGGTCACCACCTACTACTCCGCCGCGATCCTCGTGCCCGACGCGCTCGGCGTGCTGGAGAACGTGCAGATCGCCCGCAGGCGCGACTAGAGCCCCCGGGCCCGTGCGGGCGAAGGCCGCGCCGGCCCGAGCCGTCCGGGCCGTGAGTGACCCCCGACCCGTCCGAGCAAGGAGCCACGGATGCCCGACTCCGGGCTTTCTCCCGGGCAGCCGAGCCTGCCCGACCCGCCCGTCACCCCGCCGCCGCTGCCCGGCCCGCCCACCCTGCCGTTCCCGCCCGCGGGTGCGGCGGGGGCCGGCACGGCGGCCGCGCCCGCGGGCGTCGCCGACATCCCCGTACCTGTCACCCCGGAGCCGGGATGGATCCCGCGCGGGCCCAGCGGCCTGGGCACCGCGAGCCTCTCCCTGGCACGGCACCCGGAGGGCGCGCTGGAGGCACCGGCCCCCACCGCCCCGGCGGAGGGGCCCGCGATCCCGGGCCTGTACCACCACCCGGTCGCCGAGCCCGACCCCGTGCGGGTCGAGGAGGTCAGCCTCCGGATCAAGGCCTGGGCGGTCGACGAGGTCCAGGCGTTCCCGCCGGAGTGGGAGGACCAGTTCGACGGCTTCTCCGTCGGGCGCTACATGGTCGCCTGCCACCCGGACGCCCCGACCGTCGACCATCTGATGGCCGCCACCCGGCTGATGGTCGCCGAGAACGCGGTCGACGACTGCTACTGCGAGGACCACGGCGGCTCGCCGATCGGGCTCGGCAGCCGGCTGCTGCTCGCCCACACGGCGCTCGACCCGCTGCACACGACGGCCGAGTACGCGCCGGACTGGGCGGAGTCGCTGCACTCCGACGCCCCGCGGCGGGCCTACCGCTCCGCCATGGAGTACTTCGTCGAGCTGGCCACGCCGTCCCAGTCCGACCGCTACCGGCACGACATGGCCCGGCTGCACCTGGGGTACCTCGCCGAGGCGGCGTGGGCCGAGACCGAGCACGTACCCGAGGTGTGGGAGTACCTGGCGATGCGCCAGTTCAACAACTTCCGCCCCTGTCCCACCATCACCGACACCGTCGGCGGCTACGAACTGCCGGCGGATCTGCACGCGTCGCCCGCCATGCAGCGGGTGATCGCCCTGGCCGGGAACGCGACCACCATCGTCAACGACCTCTACTCCTACACCAAGGAGCAGAGGAGCCCCGGCCTGCACCTGAACCTGCCGGTCGTGATCGCCGAACGCGAGGGCCTCTCCGAGCAGGACGCCTATCTGAAGGCGGTCGAGGTCCACAACGACCTCATGCGCACCTTCGAGGCCGAGGCCGCCGAACTGGCCGCCGCCTGCCCCGTCCCGACCGTGCTGCGCTTCCTCAAGGGCGTGGCCGCCTGGGTCGACGGCAACCACTACTGGCACCGCACCAACACGTACCGCTACAGCCTGCCTAGTTTCTGGTAAGAACGGACCTTTATCTGTGACCAGCACCGAGTTCACCACCGCCGACGCCACCTCGACGTTCGTCCCTGCGCCCGCGACGCCCTACCAGGGGGACATCGCCCGCTACTGGAACAACGAGGCCAGGCCGGTGAACCTCCGCCTCGGCGACGTCGACGGGCTCTACCACCACCACTACGGCATCGGCGCCGTCGACCACGCCTCCCTCGGCACCCCCGAGGACAGCGAGTACGAGAAGAAGCTGATCGCCGAACTGCACCGGCTCGAGTCGGCCCAGGCCGAGGTCCTGCTCGACCACCTCGGCCCGATCGGCCCCGACGACACCCTCATGGATGCCGGCTGCGGCCGCGGCGGCTCCATGGTCATGGCCCACCAGCGCTTCGGCTGCAAGGTCGAGGGCGTCACCCTCTCCGCCAAGCAGGCCGACTTCGCCAACCGGCGTGCCGGGGAGCTCGACATCGAGAACCACGTGCACGCCCGGGTCTGCAACATGCTCGACACCCCCTTCGAGACCGGGCAGATGGCCGGCTCGTGGAACAACGAGTCGAGCATGTACGTCGACCTGCACGACCTGATGGCCGAGCACTCCCGGGTCCTCGCGACCGGCGGCCGCTACGTCACCATCACCGGTTGCTGGAACCCGAAGTACGGCCAGCCGTCGAAGTGGGTCTCCCAGATCAACGCCCACTTCGAGTGCAACATCCACTCCCGCCGCGAGTACCTGCGCGCCATGGCCGACAACCGCCTGGTGCCGAACGCGGTCGTGGACCTGACTGCGGCGACCCTGCCCTACTGGGAGCTGCGCGCCACGTCGTCGCTGGTCACCGGCATCGAGGAGGCGTTCATCGAGTCGTACAAGGACGGCTCCTTCCAGTACTTGCTCATCGCGGCCGACCGCGTCTGACGCATCGCGCCCGGCGCACCGCCCGCCCGTCGGCCGACTCCGTGCCCGGCGGGCGGGCGCACGCGTGCAGGGCCCGTCCGCCGGACAGACGCCTGCGGGTCGAGCGGCAGCCCGGGCGGCCTCAGCCCTGCAGGGCCTGCAGCGCCGTGATGCCCAGTGCCACGAGCAGCGTCACCACCACGAACACCACCAGCCGCTGCCGCAGCAGCCGCGGGTTCGCGGGGCGCCGGCCCGTCGAGGTCGAGCGCCCGCCCGGCCGGGAACCCGTCGGACGGCCGCCGCCGGTCCTGGCCGCGCCCTGCGGCCGGCCGCCGCCGCCCGTGCGCGCCCCGCCCGCACGGGACGAGGGACCCTTCCGCCCCGCGCCGCCGCCGGCGCTGCCGTTCGTGCCGAGCGTCGCCCGCTCCGTGTACCGCTCGGTGGGCCGGACCGTCGCCCGCGCCTGCTCCGGCCGCTCCCGCTGCGCCGGCGGACGCGCGTCCGGCAGCCCCTGGGCCTCCCGCGCCGCGATCTCCTTCAGCCGCATGGACAGCTGCAGGGTGCTCGGGCGCTCCTCCGGGTCCTTCGCGAGGCAGGCCCGCACCAGCGGCGCGAGCGCGTCCGGGACACCGTGCAGCTGTGGCTCCTCGTGCACGACGCGGTAGAGCATGACCTCCGAACTGCCGTGCCCGAAGGGCGAGTCGCCCATCGCCGCGTACGCCAGCGTGGCCCCCAGCGAGAACACGTCCGTCCCCGGGGTGACCGCCGCGCCGCGCACCTGCTCGGGGGCGAGGAAGCCGGGGGAGCCGACCGCGGTCCCGACGTGCGTCAGCGTGCTCGCGCCGGTCGCCCAGGCGATGCCGAAGTCGATGATCCGCGGACCCTTGGGGGAGAGCAGGATGTTCGACGGCTTCAGGTCCCGGTGCACCACCCCGGCCTCGTGGACCGCGACCAGGCCCTCCGAGAGCGCCGCGCCGATCGCCGCGACGTCCGCGGCCCGCAGCGGGCCCTCCTCCGCGACGCGGTCGTGCAGCGAGGGCCCGGGTACGTACTGGGTCGCGAACCAGGGGCGGTCCGCCTCGAGGTCCGCCGCGACCAGGCGGGCGGTGCAGCCGCCCCGGATCCGCCGCGCGGCGGACACCTCGCGGGCGAAGCGCGAGCGGAACTCCTGGTCCTCCGCCAGATCCGGCCGGATCACCTTCAGGGCCACGCGCTGTCCGCGCCGGTCGGAGCCGAGATAGACGACGCCCATCCCGCCCGCGCCGAGACGCCGGTGGAGCCGGAACGACCCGACGATCCGCGGATCCTCGCGCCGGAGCCGCATCATCGCCATGTCCGTCCCCTGGTCGTCCGTTCTGACGTGGCACAGCTTACGTACCGCCGCCCCGGCGCGCTCATAGGCCGCGCCCTCACGGCCCGATCGATTGTCAGTGCCCGGGGCGCGAATTGAGGGGTGGTCAGGGGGCGGCCGCACGCCGGCCCCCGACTCCTGCACGTTCCCAATGGCGCGTCGCAGAAGGGGGGTTGGATCGATGAAGGGTGACTGGGTGGAGATCGTCGTGGACGCGGGGGACACGACGCGCACGTACGAAGTGGTGGCAAGCCGGGCAGCCCGCAGGGTGGAGACGGCGGTCCGCCGGGGGGTGGTCGAAGTGAGCGAAGTCACGCTTGGGGGCACCTCCCGGGCGGAGCCCGGGGGAGGGGCGGTGGTCAGGACCGCGCGCTTCATGGCGAACCGGGTGCTCGCGCTGGTGGAGCAGCCCGCGCCCCGGGTGGCCGACGGCGAGGGCGGAGGTCCCGGCGCGGCGGCCTGAGCGGCCCGGACGAGGCCGTGGCCGGGGGCGTACGCGGGGGGCGCGCGTCCCGCGTGCGGCGCCTCCCCTCCGGGAAGACCCGCAGCCCGGAGGAGGCGTCCTCCACCCAGGGGAGTACACCGCGAGGGGTGGGCTCATCCTCCGGGAGGCCCGGAAGCCGGTACGCCGGCATGACGCCGCGGGCACCCCGCGTCCCTACTGTTGAAGACAAGCGGCGGGTGGTGCACTCGTCCCCCGAGGTCAGACACCCGCCGCTGTCGGACATGACAGGAGAGGACCCATGGCGCACACGGCATCCCGCACGATGACCCGTACCGAGGGACGCCGCCACCCCCTGGTGGCGACCGCCATGGTCCTCCCGCTCGCGGCCCTGCTCGTCGTCGTCTTCGGCGGCTGGGAAGCGGTGGTCACACAGGCGTCGTCCGTGGGCGTGATGCTGGGGCGCTGAGCGGCGCCCCGGACCCGGGTGAGCGGCCCGGGTCGGGGACATCCGGCCACCAACCCCGTGGGGACGGGGGTGCGGCGGACGACAGCGTTTGGCCGGTCAGCTGGGGAGCTGACCGGCCATCGCGCTTTTCGGGGAGGTACGAGGCCGCGGCGTCGGACGGGCGGCGGCCGCGCCTGCGCGGCGGACCGGCGGCGGCGCACCCGCGCACGGCGGACCGGGCCCGCATGCCGCCCGTGCGCCGTGCACGGGCCGAGCCCGCCTGCGGCACCCGCGCGCGGCCGATGGCCTCGACGAGCCGTCCGTCCGACGCCCGCCGGGCAGGGGAGACGCACGGCGCCTGCCGGCCGCGGGGCCGCACATCCCGCCCGGCACGCGTGCGCGGGCCGACTGCTCCGAGCCGTCCGCCCGTCTGTCCTTCCGCCGGCGGCAGGGGTGTTCGTCCCGCGTACGCTGCTCTCCATGGTCGAACGCAGCACCCTCGTCGTGCGTGAGCTTCGGCGGCTCGCTCAGGTCGCCGCGCATCTTCCCGCGCCGCGTGACGCCTGTGCGGACTGCGGTGGGGCAGGCGATGCGGACGTGCTGGCCGACCGGGCCGACGGGACCGTCGTGCGGCACGGGGCGGTCGTCGCCAAGGCGCACGCGGCGGACGCCGACCCGGGAGGGCACGCCGCGCGGGTGGCCGTGGCCGCCGATCCCGCGCTACGGGGGATCCTGCTGCCGCCGCTCCCGCTGCCGGACGCCGCCGTCGAGGGGCGGCGGGTCAGCGCGTGGCCGTACGGGGTCCCCGTCGACCCGGAGGACCCGGACGCCGCGCCCTGGGCCGAGACCGCACGCCTCCTCGCCCGGCTGCACCGCACCCCGCCGCCCGCCGGGCCCCTGCCCCCGCACCGCGGTCCCGCCAAGGCCGCCCGGGCCGTCGCCCGGCTCCTGGCCGGGCCCCCACGGCCCGCCGCCGCGCCCGTACTGCGCGCCTGGGCCGGGCTGCCGCCCTGGGCCCGCGACGAGGCGGCCCCGCCCCGTGCGGACATCCTCTGCCACGGCGACCTGCACCTGGGCCAGCTCGTCCGCCACCCCGCCCCCGACGGCCCCTGGCTGCTGATAGACGTCGACGACCTGGGCCTGGGCGACCCCGCCTGGGACCTGGCACGCCCCGCCGCCTGGTACGCCGCCGGGATCCTGCCCCCGGACATCTGGTCGGCCTTCCTCGCCGCGTACCGCGCGGCCGGCGGCCCCGCCGTCCCCGCCGACGGCGACCCGTGGCCGCAACTCGACGTCCCGGCACGGGCCCTGACCGTGCAGACCGCGGCGCTGGCCCTGGTGAAGAGCGCCGCGGAGGACCGCCCGCTCGACGAGGTGGAGCGGCTGATGCTCGACGCCTGCGCCCGAATCGCGTCCGTCCGAACCGACTTGGGCGAACCTGCGTCATCGTAGGGTGAGCACATCATCCGAACGGCGAGGAGTTGAGCCGAGCATGCAGTGTCCCAAGTGCCATGCCCCGATGCACACGTACAACCGCAGCGGCGTGCAGATCGAGCAGTGCAGCGGCTGCCGGGGGATCTTCCTGGACTACGGCGAGCTGGAGGCCTTGACCCGTCTCGAGTCGCAGTGGGGCCAGCAGGCGCCGCCGCCCGCCGCCCCGCCGGCCGCGCCCGCCTGGGGCGCCCCGCAGCAGGTGCACCACCACCATCACGGCGGACACCACCATCAGCGCGGCTTCGGCCGGATGCTGTTCTCGTCCTGAGCGGACGAACGACGGAGCCCCCGGCCGCTCGAGGCGGCCGGGGGCTCCGGTGGTGGTGCGCGATACTGGGATTGAACCAGTGACCTCTTCCGTGTCAGGGAAGCGCTCTCCCGCTGAGCTAATCGCGCGGGAACGGCATGAAGCCGCAGGTGAAGCAAGTGGTACATAGTGCTGCGTGCGCGATACTGGGATTGAACCAGTGACCTCTTCCGTGTCAGGGAAGCGCTCTCCCGCTGAGCTAATCGCGCGGGGACCCTTGCGGGTCAGTGGACGATACTGGGATTGAACCAGTGACCTCTTCCGTGTCAGGGAAGCGCTCTCCCGCTGAGCTAATCGTCCTTGGAGGTGGAGACGGGATTTGAACCCGTGTAGACGGCTTTGCAGGCCGTTGCCTCGCCTCTCGGCCACTCCACCAGGAGTGATTCAGGGGGTTCGGGAAGATCCCCCACATCGAGCGGACGACGAGATTCGAACTCGCGACCCTCACCTTGGCAAGGTGATGCTCTACCAACTGAGCCACGTCCGCTTGTCGTTTCCGTTCCGCTTGCGCGTCCCGGCGACGTGTTGAACTCTAGCGGATTCCGGGCCCAGTACAAAAACGCGTTTCCGCAGCGTGCTGACGTGTGGCCTGACCTGTGGCCGAGCCGCCGCCGATCCGCGTGCGCCGCAGGTTCACTCCGGGTGGCCGCCCGGTCGCTCCGGCACGCCCCCGCGCGAGCCCCCACCTAGACTCGAGCCGTGCACGACCTCGCTCCCCTGGCCCGCTTCGGCGGCCTCGTCGCGACCGACCTCCGGGACGTCACCCACGACCCCGAGGCGCTCGACTCCGCCGGCTTCTGGGCCGTCGCGGCCGACTTCGACGGCAGGCTCACCTGCGCCCGCTTCGCAGACGTCCGCGCGGCCCCGGTCCCCGCGCCCCGCCCGGGCGCCTGGCACGGACCGGCCCCCGACACCTGGACCTCCTCCCTGGACCGGGCCGCCTACACCGAGGGCGTCCGCCGGGTCCGCGAGCACATCGCGCGCGGCGAGGTCTATCAGGCGAACCTCTGCCGGGTGCTCTCCGCGCCGCTGCCCGACCCGGACGCCGCCGACGTCGACGCGCTCACCGCACTGCTCGCCCGCGGCAACCCCGCCCCGTACGCCGGAACGATCCGCCTGCCCGGGCACGGTGTGGAGATCGCCACCGCCTCGCCCGAGCTGTTCCTGCGCCGCGAGGGCGCGCGGATCTCCTCCGGCCCCATCAAGGGCACCGGCCGCACCGCCGCCGACCTGCTCCCCAAGGACCACGCCGAGAACGTGATGATCGTCGACCTGGTCCGCAACGACCTGGGGCGCGTCTGCGAGACCGGCACCGTCACCGTCCCCGCCCTGTGCGCGGTCGAGGAGCACCCCGGCCTCGTCCATCTGGTCTCCACCGTCAGCGGACTGCTGCGCGAGGACGCCGGCTGGAGCGACGTCCTGGCGGCGACGTTCCCGCCCGGCTCGGTCACCGGCGCACCCAAGTCCAGCGCGCTGCGGATCATCGAGTCCCTGGAGACCGCGCCCCGCGGCCCGTACTGCGGCGGCATCGGCTGGGTGGACGCCGACGCCGACACCGCGCAGCTCGCCGTCGGCATACGCACCTTCTGGGTCGACCGCGACGAGCCCGGCGGCCCCGTCCTGCGCTTCGGCACCGGCGCCGGCATCACCTGGGGCTCCGATCCCGAGCGCGAGTGGGACGAGACCGAACTCAAGGCCTCCCGGCTGCTCGCGGTAGCGTCGGGCGCGTACGAGGCGAGCGAAAGGGCCATCTCTCTTTGAACGCGATCAACGCGGCGAACGCGATGAAGCTGTGGGTCAACGGCGCACTGCACGACGAGGCCGACGCCCGGTTCTCCGTCCTGGACCACGGGCTGACCGTGGGCGACGGCGTCTTCGAGACGGTCAAGGCCGTGCGCGGCGACACCTTCGCGCTCACCCTGCACCTGGAGCGGCTCACCCGCTCCGCCCGGGGCCTCGGCCTGCCGGACCCCGACCACGACGAGATCCGCCGGGCCTGCGCCGCCGTCCTGGAGGCGAACCCGGTGGAGCTCGGCCGGCTCCGCATCACCTACACCGGCGGGGTCTCGCCCCTCGGCTCCGAGCGCGGCGAGGCCGGCCCCGGCCTGGTCGTGGCCCTCGGCGCGACCCAGCGCCGCCCGGACACCACCGCGGTGGTCACCGTCCCGTGGACCCGCAACGAGCGCGGCGCACTGGTGGGCCTGAAGACCACGTCGTACGCGGAGAACGTCGTCGCCCTCGCCCGGGCGCACGCCGCCGGCGCCTCCGAGGCGCTGTTCGCGAACACGCGGGACCGGCTCTGCGAGGGCACCGGTTCCAATGTGTTCGTCGTCCTCGGCGGCCGCGTCCACACCCCTCCGGTCGCCTCGGGCTGCCTCGCCGGCATCACCCGGGCGCTCGCGATCGAGTGGACCGGCGCGGAGGAGACCGATCTTCCGATGGACGTCCTGGACGAGGCCGACGAGGTCTTCCTGACCTCCACGCTGCGTGATGTCCAGGGTGTGCACCGGATCGACGGCCGTGAGCCGGCCGGCGCACCCGGCCCGGTGACCGCCAAGGCCATGCGCGTCTTCGAGGAGCGGGCCGCGGCCGACACGGACCCCCGGCTGTAGGCGTTTCCCCGACAACCCGGCGAAACCAGGTGACGTCCGGCCGCGGGGCAGGTAGAACACCCGTGATGACCACCACCCTTCGGCCGACAGGGCCGCTCCAGACGGCCGCCGACGGCCACCGGTCCCGCGCCTACGAGGTGTGCGTGAACAGCCGGCCGGTCGGCGCCGTCCGGCTGGCCACCGACCCGGCGTTCGGCCCGAAGGCGGGCGTGATCGAGAGCCTGCGGATCGACGAGGCGGACCGGCGGCGCGGCCGGGGCACCGTCGCGGCGCTCGCCGCGGAAGAGGTGCTGCGCGGCTGGGGCTGCACCCAGGTGCACGTCTCCGTCCCCGCCGAGGCCGAGCTCGCGCAGCGGATGGCCCGGATGCTCGGCTACGCCGAGGTCAGCCGCAACATGCTCAAGGAACTCACCGGCCCGCCGCCCGCGCTCCCCGACGGCGTCGAGGCGCGGTCGATGACCGAGGTCGAGTACGTGGCGTGGGAGGCCGCCGGCCGGCGGGCCTTCGCGGAGAGCTGGAGCGCCCGCGGCATCCCCGCCGACCAGGCCCGCGCGAAGGCCGAGGCGAGCCACCGCGAACTGCTCCCCGAGGGGCTCGCCAGCCCCGGAGTGGCGGTCCAGGTGGTCACGAGCGGCGGGGCCGTCGTCGGCCACGTCTGGACCGGGCGGCGCAAGCTGGCCCCGGGCGTGCAGGGCGGGTACGTGTACGACGTGGAGGTCGCCCCCGCGCACCGGGGCCACGGCTACGGCCGCGCCCTGATGCTCCTCGCCGAACGCACCGTCGCCGAGTCCGGCACCCGGCTCCTCGGCCTCCATGTCTTCGCCGACAACACCCCGGCCCTCCGCCTCTACTCCTCGCTCGGCTACCGCACCACGCACATCAACAGCAGCAAGGTCCTGCTGTAGGGGAGGGCGGCGGGGAAGGCAGGGGCCGGTGTCGCTCCTGCCCTTGCTCTCGCGGCGCTCAGCCCTGCGCGAGCAGGCGGTCCGCGATCTCCTCGATCCGGGCGCGCAGGCCCTCCTGGCTCTTGCCGCCGTCCAGGCGCTCGCCGCCGATCACGTACGTCGGGGTGCCGGTGACCTTGATCGCCTGGCCCTCCGCCTGGTCGGCGTCGACCACGAGCAGATGCCGGCCGTCGATCAGCGCCGTGTCGAACTCCTCGGCGTCCAGGCCGAGTTCACGGGCCACCTCGAGCAGCACCGGCTCGCCCCGCTCGGCCAGGTCCGAGGTCCTGGCCAGGAGCGCCTCCGCGTACGGCCAGCCCTGACCCTGCTCGGCTGCCTCCTCCGCCGCCTGCGCGGCCGCGTACGCGTGCTTGTTCTTCGGCAGCGGGAAGTGCCGCAGCACCACGTCCAGCCGCTCGCCGTACTTCTCGCGCAGCGCGTGCACGTCGTCGAGGGCGCTCGTGCAGTCGGGGCACTGGAGGTCGAACCAGGTCTCCAGGACGACGGGGGCGGCGGCGTTGCCGGTGGTGGAGTCGCTCATGGGGCCAGTCTTCCAGCCCGCCGCGGCGCCTCCCAACCGGGACCTGGGGAGGAGGCCGCCCCGGAGATCTCCCGGAGATCCGGCCCGGTGCGGCCGCCGTCGTGGCCGCGGACGGCCGTGACGGTGCAGGATGGAAGGGACGTAACGCCCAGCGCCCCGCCAGGAGGACCGGATGCTTGCCGAGACAGTCTGTTCCGCGGTGGCCGCGGCCGGCCTGGGCATCGCCGCGATCACGGCGTACCGCAAGCGGTTCCTCGCCGCGACGAGGATCGCCGCGTACGCGCTGGTGCCGCTCGGTCTGGTGATGACCGGGGCCGTGCAGTGGCTCGCCGACACCGCCTTCAGCCCCGTCGCCTGGGCCGGCTTCGGCGTCCTCGGCGTGGCCTGGGTGCTGTTCATGACCTCCCGCACCGTGGAGCGACGCCGCGGCGGCACCGCCGGCATCGAGGAGGAGCCCAAGGGACGGAAGCGGGCCGCCGAGCCGTCCGCGTCCGCACCCGCGCTCGGTCAGGGCAAGCGGGGTGCGACCCCGAAGCCGGAGACCGGCGCCCCGGCCGACGACTTCAGCGACATCGAGGCGATTCTGAAGAAGCACGGGATCTGACCCGAAGGATCTGAACCAGAGGATCCGACCCACGGGATTTCCTCCCGTATCCCCGCTCCCCGCGCCCCCGTGAACCCGGGGGCGCCGATCCACGGGATCCGGTGAACTGCCGCGGTCGTGGGGCGTGTTGCTGGATCTCCCGGGCCGGCCCTGCGCCATGATCGCCCCCGAGATGCTGGAAACCTCGCGGGATCGAGCCCCCGCCCCCACAGAGGAGCCGCGCGGCTGTCTGTTCGCGCTCTCCCAGCCGCCGCTGATGATCTTCCTCGCGGTGATCGGCTGCCTGCTCCTGATGGCCTCCGTGCACGACCTCTTCCTGCTGTGACGGCGCTCCGGGGCCGTCAGCCGGCCGCTTCCTTCCGGCGCGCCCGGTACGCGGCCACATGCAGACGGTTGCCGCAGGTCCGGCTGTCGCAGTAGCGGCGCGAGCGGTTGCGGGACAGGTCGACGAAGGCGCGCCCGCAGTCCGGGGCCTCGCAGCGGCGCAGCCGTTCCTGCTCCCCGTTGACGACGATGAACGCGAGCGCCATGCCGCAGTCCGCGGCCAGGTGGTCGGCGACGGACGCGCCCGGCGCGAAGTAGTGCACGTGCCAGTCGTAGCCGTCGTGGTCGGTGAGCTGCGGCGTCGTGCCCGCGGCCGCCACCAGCTGGTTGATCAGCGCCGCCGCCACCCGCGAGTCGGGCGCGGAGAACACCGCGGCGAAGCGGCTGCGCACCTCGCGCAGGGAGGCGAGGTCGTCGGCGCCGAGCTCGCCGACGTCGCTGATCTTGTGGTCCCGCACGAACGTGTGGAGTCCCGCGAGGTCCACCAGCGCGTCGCCCCGCTCGCCCTCGGCGGCGGTGTTCATCAGATCGACGACGGCGTCGAGGGCGATTCTGGTGTCGTGGGGGATCAGCACGTTCCGCTCCCTGGCCGGCTGCGGGCGGGCGCCCGCCGAATTCCGCTGACTCTAGCGGCTTCCGTCCGTCCTGCCCGGAGTGGGCGGGAACGGGGCCGAAAGCGTGCGGTCCGCGGACAGGCGTCCGGGGGCCGGGACGTCGGCGCCCGCACCACGTCGATGCGCGGTGCGGGCGCCGATCCCTGCCGTATGCGGTTGTCCGCGCGACGCCGTCTCCCCGAGTCGGACGGCGTCGTGCGGCTCTCGGCCTGGCTGTCAGCCGGTCAGCTGTCGGCCAGGATGTGCGAGAGCTCCGTGTCGAGGTCGAAATGGCGGTGTTCGGTGCCCGGCGGCACCGCGGCGTCGGTCCGCTTCAGGAACGACTCCAGGGCGCGCGCGGGGGCTTCGAGCAGGGCCTCGCCCTCGGGAGAGCTCAGCGCGATGCAGACGACGCCCTGACCGTGGCTGCGGGACGGCCAGACACGGACGTCGCCGGTACCGGTGGGCCGGTGCAGGCCCTCGGCGAGAAGGTCGCGGGCGAAGACCCACTCGACCGTCTCTTCGGCTCCGGTGTGGAAGGTGGCGTGCACGGCATAGGGATCGGCCGTGTCATACCGCAGGCCCGCCGGTACAGGCAGTGAGGACTCGCTCGACACAACGAGGCGCAGGTGCAGCTCGCAGCTGACCGTGGTGTTCATAAGCGCCAGGGCCTTTCGCTCAGTGTGCGCTCGGGGATTCGCACGTCGGCGAAATCGACATGCCACCTACGGTGCCGTTGTAAACCCCTCTGTCTGTTTTGTGATCGTTCAGGTCGCCCGGACGGCGGTGTATGTCGTCCGGACATGACGCCGTTCCGGTGATCCGCGCCGGTCCGGTAAGTTGGGGCCATGAATGCGGAGAGTGACGAGCGGCGCGCGGGGGCCGCCGGGCCCGCTGAGACGGGGGAGACGGTGGAGACCACCGAGACTGCCGAGACCGAGGCAGGGACCACCGAGACCGCAGAGACCGCCGAGACCGGGGAGAGGCCCCTCGGGTCACGGGCGCCGGAGTTCATCAAGGCGCGGCGGACGCTGCACATGAGCTGGCAGGTCGGCGTGTTCATCGTCGGTCTGGCCGTGGTGGTGGGCGGCGTGATCATGCTGCCGCTGCCCGGCCCCGGCTGGCTGGTGATCTTCGGTGGCATGGCGATCTGGGCGACCGAGTTCGTCTGGGCACAGCTCGTCCTGCGCTGGACCAAGCTCAAGGTGACCGAGGCGGCCCAGAAGGCCCTGGACCCGAGGGTGCGGCGGCGGAACATCATCCTGACCACCATCGGCCTCGTGATCATCGGGGTGCTGCTGGGGATCTACCTCTGGAAGTTCGGCTTCGTGATGCCGTGGCGGATCGACCAGTGACGACCCCGTGAGGACCTGGTCAGAGGGGCCCGCTGACATGGGGTAATGTTTGCGGTGCGCCCGGGCGATTAGCTCAGTGGGAGAGCGCTTCGTTCACACCGAAGAGGTCACTGGTTCGAACCCAGTATCGCCCACCACCCGGACCGAGGGCCCGGAGACTCGATGAGTCTCCGGGCCCTCGGCGTTGCCGGGCCCGCCCGGCCGGTCAGTGCATCCGGCCCAGCTTCTCGCGCAGTCGGCGCGCGTCGCGCAGCCGCTGCTCGTACGTCGCACCGACCGCGAGGAGCAGCAGACCGGCCAGCGCCGGCGGCAGCCAGCGGGGCAGCGCGCCGACCACCTGCACCACGTACGGCGCCAGCTCGTGCAGCGCCACCAGGGCCAGCACCGTGCCGCCCAGGACCAGCGGGGCCTGCAGCCGGTACCGGGCGCCGAGCAGCGTCACCGCGAGCGCCCCGACGCCGAGCAGCAGCGGGCGGCCCCAGGACGCGTCGCTCCAGGCCGCGATCAGGCTCGGCACCAGCGTCGCCGAGAGGCCCGGCCCGTACGCCGTCCAGGACGACGCCTCCGGATCCCTGTGCCGCCGCAGTACGCCGACGGCCAGCGCCGGGAGCGTCACCGGTAGCGTGTACGCCTCCGGCGTCGTCACGTCCGAGGCGGCGAGCCGTACCCAGGTCGCCAGGACGAAGAGCACCGCGGCGGTCCAGCCGGCCGTGCGCCCGCCCTCCGGACGTACCGCGGCCACGGCCGCGGCGAGCACGCCGCACAGCGCCAGTACGAGTGCCAGGGAGGCCGGGCGGCCCGCCGCCAGACCGATCGCGAGCAGCGCGACGGCGGCGCCGGACAGCTCGACCGGCAGCGCCAGCGGGTGGCGGCGCAGCCGGGCGCCCACGCCGACGGCGGCGGTGGGCACCACCAGCAGCCAGACCGCCGTGCGCGGGTCGTCGAGCTGGGCGGCCCGCGCCCCCGCGAGGACCAGTCCGCCCGCGGCGGCGACGGCCAGGCAGGCCGCCGTGGCGCGCACGCGGCGCTCACCGAGCGCCGCGACCCCCGCGAACAGCGCGAGCAGGATCCCGAGCGAGGTGAACGTCCCCGCCCGTGTGTCCAGCCCGCTCAGCACCGCCCCGAGCGCGGACGCCAGGGCGGCCCCGAACCCGCACCAGGCCAGCGCCGCCGCCGGAGCCACGGTCGCCCGAGCGGCCGCGGGTATCCGGGCGCCTGCCCACCCGGGCCAGGTCGGCGGCCCGAACGCACCGGCGGGAGCCGCACCGGCCGCGGGGCCGAAGCCCCCGTCCGGGGTCGCGCCCGCCGCGGGCCCGAACGCGCCCTCCGGCGCCGTACCGGCCGGCGGGGTCCCGCCCGGGGTGAGGCCCTGCTGGCCCGTCATGCCGGGCTCGCTGCCGGGGGACGTGCCGCTCGCCGGGGTCTGACCCTGCGGGCCGGTCATGCCGGGCGTGGTGCCCGGCGCCGTTCCGGCTGCCGGGCGGTAACCGCCCCCGGCGGCCTCGCCCTGCGCGGCCGCGGGGCCGTCGCCGACCGCCGGCGCCGCGGCAGGCTCCGGCAGGTCGCCGGTGAGCCACTGCGGGCGGCAGGCCAGGGCGGCGCCCGCCGCGGCCGTCGCCAGGAGCACCGTCAGGCGCAGGGAGTGGCTCAGGTCCAGGGACACCGGCAGCGACAGGACCGTCGTCCACGCAAGCAGGACCGCCGCGCAGCGGGCCCAGGTGCGCCGGAGCGGGGCCAGCGCGGCCGTCGCCGCCAGCAGGACCAGCGGGGCCGTCGCCGGGTACTCCGGGAGCGCCGGCATGTCCGGGCCCGACCACACCGGCGTCGTACGGACCGCCGAGTCCAGGAGCAGCGCCGCCGCCGGCGGCACCGCCCACAGCACGCCCAGGCCCAGCACGCCCGCGCCCGTCCCGAGCGCGCCCTGCTTCACCGGGCGGGGCAGCCCCGTGCGCAGCACCGCCGCGAGGGCGAGCCCGCAGGCCACGTACCCCGGCACGATCCACGCCTCCGGCAGCGCCGACCGCAGGACACCGCCCACCGCGGCGACCGCGGCGAGCGCCGCGACCACGGCGCCGAACACCGTCACCGCCGACGTGCGCCACCCGAAGAACAGGGCGAGCGCGCCGCCCGCGACCAGCAGCCCCACCGCCGGCACCGGGTCCGTCAGCGAGAACCAGCCGCCGGTCAGCAGCGCCCACGAGCCCGTCGCGCACAGCCCCACGGCCGCCGTGACCCGCACCGACCGCGGCTTCCCCCACAGCAGCAGCGCCGCGTCCGCGGCCGCCGTCGCCAGCATCGCCCAGCCCAGGGCGTATGCGCCCGCGTCCGCCGCCACCGCGGCCAGCGGCAGCGGCAGTTGGGCCGCGACCACCGCCACCGGCAGCGGGATCCGCAGCCGGCCGCCGAGCGCCGCTCCGTACGCCGCCCACGCGCCGGCCAGGACCGCCGTGGCGCCCGCCGTGTACGCCACGCCGTCCGTGCCGGGAAGGGCCACGCGGTGCAGCGCGTACGCGTCGAGGACCGTCAGGACCAGGCCCAGGGCGCCGACCGACTCCGCCGTCGAGACCAGGCCGCGGCGCAGCAGCACCACCGGCGCGGCCAGCGCCGCCGAGGTCACCAGACCGAGCACCGCGGCCCGGCCGCCGATGCCCATCGAACCCCAGCTGACCAGGGTGAACGCGATCGCGGCGATCGTCAGCAGCACCCCGCCCAGGGTGAGCAGCACGTTCTGGGCGCTGGGCGGTGTGGTGTCCGCGACGGGACGCGGAGCCGCGGGACCCCAGGCGGGCGTCGGTGCGGCCTGCGGGACCGCGGCGGCTCGCAGCACCTGCAGCAGCCAGGCCCGGCGGGCCAGCAACTGGGACCGTCGGGCATCGAGTTGGGCCAGCTCGCGGTCGACGAGCACCAGCTCGTCGGCGGGCGGCAGAACATTCTCCATGAGGCGGAGTGTGGCCCGCCGCACCCGCCCGCGGAATGCGTCGGGGTACTCAGATCCGCGCCTGAGTACGTGGGAGTACGTACACACTGGGGTCATGGACTGGTGCCGCTACCGCTTCCGCAGTGTCTGGCAGCTCGCCGCCCCCCCGGACGCCGTCTACGCCGTGCTGGAACGGGCCGAGGAGTACCCGCGCTGGTGGCCGCAGGTCCGCGAGGTCACCCCGGTCGACGAGGCCACCGGCACCGCGCGCTTCCGCTCCTTCCTGCCGTACGAGCTCGTCGTCACCGCCGTCGCCCGCCGCCGCGAGCCCGAGTCCGGGATCCTGGAGATCGGCATGAGCGGCGACCTCGACGGCTGGGCCCGCTGGACGCTCACCGCGCACGACGGCGGCACGCGTGCCGTGTACGAGCAGGAGGTCGAGGTCCGCAGCCGGCTGATGCGCGCGTTCGCCGTGCCCGGCCGGCCGGTGTTCCGGGCCAACCACGCGCTGATGATGCGGGGCGGACGGCGCGGCCTCGCCGCCCACCTGCGGTCCGGCTGAGGGAGCCCGCCCAATGAGTTTGAACCAACCGCCGCAGGGCCTGTATGGTTCAACCCGTTCCCGGGCGATTAGCTCAGCGGGAGAGCACTTCGTTCACACCGAAGGGGTCACTGGTTCGATCCCAGTATCGCCCACCGGGAAAGGCCGGTCCGTCACAGACGGACCGGCCTTCTTCGTTCCCGGACGCGTCGGCCTCACGCGTCCGCCTCACGCCGCCGCCGCGATCTCCGGCCGCAGCGGCCACGCCGGATCGACCGCCTCCGGCGTCCCGTTCCGGGTGAACCACGCCTGCAGGCCCCGGGCCTGCGCCGCGTGCCACACCGCCTGACGGGTGTGCAGCTCCGCCGGTGTCAGCCGGTCGAGCCGCGACGCGAACCGCCGCGCCACCGCCCGTACGACGTCCAGCGCCGCGACCGCGTCCGCCGCCGCGTCGTGCGCCCCGGTCAGTTCCACGTCGTACTCCGCGCAGAGGTCCGTGAGCGTGCGCCGGCCCTTGCGGTAGCGGTCCAGGTGCTTGTCCAGGACCCGCGGATCGAGCACGCACAGCGGCACGTTCTCCATGTAGCGGGCCAGCGACGAGGCCCGGTGCCGGCGCAGCTCCCGGTCCAGGATCGTCAGGTCGAACGGCGCGTTCATCACCACCAGCGGACGGCCCGCCGCCGACTGCTCGGTCAGCGCCCGGGCCACCTCCTCCATCACCGGAGCCGGCCAGCGGCCGTTGCGCTGGAGGTGATCGTCCGTCAGTCCGTGCACGTCGGTCGCCGCCCGGGGCACCGGAATGCCGGGGTTGACGAGCCATCGGGTGATGCGCGGGCGGCCGCCCGCGGTGTCCTGGACGACGAGGGCGGCGGACACGATCCGGTCCTGCTCGACGTCAACTCCTGTGGTCTCCGTGTCGAATGCGGCCAGGGGGCCCTCGTACCAGTGCATCGTCATCCCCGAACTCCTCCCACCTCGCGGGCAGATGGCGGCAGGTGGGCTTGTCCCGCTGCCCGAACCGGTGATACCCGGGCCGTTTGCGCTGTACGCGGGGCGGTCACAACACAGATGACGGGGAAGGGAATTCACTCATGGCCATCCCGCAGCCCGAACCCGGGGGGCCGTCCCGCACCGCAGGCACGGGCGGCGGGCTGCTGCCCCCGCAGCGGGACGCGCCGCTGCGGGGTTCGCTCGCCACCACCGCCTGCATGGAGACCCTCCAGGTGGGCTATCTGCACGCGGTCGCGGCGGCGGCGGGATGTTCGCTGTCGCAGCCGTTTCCGGACAACGGCATCGACTGGCACGTGAGCCACAGCGCTCCCGGGCACACCATCGACGACGAAGTGACCATCAAGGTGCAGCTCAAGTGCACCTACCAGCTCGCACCGCACACCCCCGGGGCGGCGCCCCCGGCTTTCTCGTTCACCCTCGACAACGAGCACCTGGCCAAGCTGGCGCGGACCCCGGTCTCGGTGCACAAGATCCTCGTCGTGATGATCGCGCCCCGCTCCCAGGACGACTGGCTGCGGGCCGGGCACGACCGGCTCGACCTCAGGCACTGCTGTTACTGGATCAATCTGGCCGGCCATCCCGTCACGGGGCGGCGCCGGACCACCGTGCGGATACCGACCGCGCGGATCTTCGACGACCGGGCGCTCTGCGAGATCATGACCCGGGTCGGGGCGGGAGGGAGACCCTGATGCACTGGCCGATCGACGAACCCGAGGGCGGGTCCCTCCCCTTCCGGCCCCACCCCCCGGCCTCCGTCGGCGACCCCGGACCGCCGGACGGGGCGCCCGGCGCGACGCCCGACGCCCTGCCCGACCCGGCCCGTGTGGACCCGCTGGTCCTCGGCGCGCTCCTGGACCGGCACGGCTGGCGGCGGCGGGGCGGAGCCGCCGGGCGGTACGCCCGCTGGAGCCCACCCGGGCCCGGCGGGCACCGCACCAGCCTCCTGGTGCCCGAGAGCCGGGCGTTCCCCGACTGCGAGGACCTGCTGGGCGAGGCGCTCACCGCGCTGGCCCGCAGCGGCACGCCCTCCGCGCGCGAGGTGCTGGTGGGGCTCGGCCTGCCCAGCGACGAGATCCGCTGGACCCGTGACGTGCCGCAGGGCCTGTCCGGGGCGCTGACCTGGACCGCGCAGGAGCAGCTGCGCTCGGCCGCCCGGCAACTGCTCCTCGCCGGCGCGCTCGCGGTGCGCGGGCGGGCCGGGTACTACGGCGGCCGGCACCGCCGGCAGGCCCAGGCGTCCCTGGAGAGCGTGGTGGTCGGCGCGGCGCCCGGCGGGCGCGGGCTGACCGCGTTCGTGCCGGTGGACACGGGCCGGCCCGTCGCCGTACGGCTCTACCACGCGCTGTACGCGGCCCGGGAGGCCGTGGACTACCAGCGGGCCACCGGTGGCATGGAGGCCTTCGACACGGCGGTGCAGGCGGGGGTGAGCCGGGAACTCACGGAGGCGCTGGTGGCGCTGGTGCGCGGCGCGGAGGGCGCCGGGATCGCGCTCTCCTGGGCGCCCGCGGCGGGCGCGCCGGAGGGCTGCGCGGCGCGGCCGGAGCCGGTGGAGTTCTCGCCCGGCGACCTGCCCGCGCTGCGGGAGGCGGGCGCGCGGTACATGAGCGACGAGCCGTCCGTACCGGTGCGGATCACCGGCGCGGTGGTGCGGATGCGCCGCTCCGGGGCGCGCGGCGCGGGCACCGTACGGCTGCGGGTGCTGGCCGGGGCGGAGGTCCCGCACGTCCGGGTCGCCCTCGACGAGGAGGCGTACCGGACCGCCGTCCACGCCCACCTGGTGGGCCTGCCCATCCGCGTCGTCGGCCGGCTGGAGCGCCGCGGCGGCTTCCGCCGGCTCACCGACGCCTCGGACGTCGTCCCGGTACAGGTGGACGACGCCGAGCGGGACCGCCTGATGAAGGCCCTCCACGAGAACGTCGACTTCTTCGAGGAGGCCTGCGGGGGCGACTGACGAGTGCGGCCGGGCTGCGGCGGGGTGGTGCGGTGGCAGCGATCCGCGCCGCCTGACCGTGGCCTCTGCCCGCGGTGGCAGCCTGACGGCGGTGCGCCGGCGGCGCGTACGTGTCCCGCGTGAGCCGGGCGTCCCTCCGCCGCGAGGCGGGACCCGTCGCCGACCGGCCGTTCGCCCCCGGCGGGGCCGTGACCACGGGCGTCGCGCCGCTTCGGCCCGGCCCCGGGCCGGCCCGCCCGGGCAAACCGTTTCGCGGGTGGGGCCCCCGGGTCGGTACGATCGGCGACGACGCGGCACCTCGTCTCTGCCGCGGACCGCCGGCGCCGGCACCTCGTGTCTGCCTGCGCCCCAATGCTCTGGAGTACCCGTGTCAGATGTCCGTGTGACCGTCCGCAACGCCTCAGGATCCGAGGAACGGGCGGTGAGCGCGGGCACCACCGCCGGCGCCCTGTTCGCCGACGACCGGTCCGTCATCGCCGCCCGCGTCGGCGGCGAGCTGAAGGACCTCGCGTACGAGCTCGCCGA
The DNA here is from genome assembly GCF_045348655.1 of Streptomyces solicamelliae. NCBI lineage: Bacteria > Bacillati > Actinomycetota > Actinomycetes > Kitasatosporales > Streptomycetaceae > Streptomyces > Streptomyces solicamelliae. Next base: position 1,116,789 of record NZ_CP160404.1, on the reverse strand, counting down.
GGGCGACCTCGTCGAGGGCGTCGAGATCTCCTCCGAGGACGGCCTCAACATCCTGCGCCACTCGACCGCGCACGTCATGGCCCAGGCCGTGCAGGAGCTCTTCCCCGAGGCCAAGCTGGGTATCGGCCCGCCGGTCCGGGACGGCTTCTACTACGACTTCGACGTCGAGAAGCCGTTCACCCCCGAGGATCTCAAGGCCGTCGAGAAGAAGATGCAGGAGATCCAGAAGCGCGGCCAGCGCTTCTCCCGCCGCGTCGTCTCCGACGAGGAGGCCCGCGAGGAGCTCGCCGACGAGCCGTACAAGCTCGAGCTCATCGGCATCAAGGGCGCCGCCTCCACCGACGACGGCGCGAACGTCGAGGTCGGCGGCGGCGAGCTGAGCATCTACGACAACCTGGACGCCAAGACCGGCGACCTGTGCTGGAAGGACCTCTGCCGCGGTCCGCACCTGCCGACCACCCGGAACATCCCGGCGTTCAAGCTGATGCGCAACGCCGCCGCGTACTGGCGCGGCAGCGAGAAGAACCCGATGCTCCAGCGCATCTACGGCACCGCCTGGCCGTCGAAGGAGGAGCTGAAGGCCCACCTCGACTTCCTCGCCGAGGCCGAGAAGCGCGACCACCGCAAGCTGGGCAACGAGCTCGACCTGTTCTCGATCCCGGACGAGATCGGCTCCGGCCTGGCCGTCTTCCACCCCAAGGGCGGCATCGTCCGCCGGGTCATGGAGGACTACTCGCGCAAGAAGCACGAGGAGCACGGCTACGAGTTCGTCTACTCGCCGCACGCCACCAAGGGCAAGCTGTTCGAGAAGTCGGGCCACCTGGACTGGTACGCCGAGGGCATGTACCCGCCCATGCAGCTCGACGAGGGCGTGGACTACTACCTCAAGCCCATGAACTGCCCGATGCACAACCTGATCTTCGACGCGCGCGGGCGCTCCTACCGTGAGCTGCCGCTGCGCCTGTTCGAGTTCGGCACCGTGTACCGGTACGAGAAGTCCGGCGTCGTGCACGGCCTGACCCGCGCCCGCGGCTTCACCCAGGACGACGCGCACATCTACTGCACCCGCGAGCAGATGGCGGAGGAGCTGGACCGGACCCTCACCTTCGTCCTGGACCTGCTGCGCGACTACGGTCTGACCGACTTCTACCTGGAGCTGTCCACCAAGGACCCGGAGAAGTACGTCGGCTCCGACGAGGTCTGGGAGGAGGCCACCGCCGTCCTCCAGCAGGTCGCCGAGAAGCAGGGCCTCCCGCTGACCCCCGACCCGGGCGGCGCGGCCTTCTACGGCCCGAAGATCTCCGTGCAGGCGCGCGACGCGATCGGCCGCACCTGGCAGATGTCGACCGTGCAGCTCGACTTCAACCTGCCGGAGCGCTTCGACCTCGAGTACACCGCCCCGGACGGCACCAAGCAGCGCCCGGTCATGATCCACCGCGCGCTCTTCGGCTCGATCGAGCGCTTCTTCGCGGTGCTCCTGGAGCACTACGCGGGCGCCTTCCCGGCCTGGCTCGCGCCCGTCCAGGCCACCGGCATCCCGATCGGCGACGCCCACATCCCGTACCTGCAGGAGTTCGCCGCCAAGGCGAAGAAGCAGGGGCTGCGGGTGGAGGTCGACGCCTCCTCGGACCGGATGCAGAAGAAGATCCGGAACGCGCAGAAGCAGAAGGTGCCGTTCATGATCATCGCCGGTGACGAGGACATGGCCAACGGCGCCGTCTCCTTCCGCTACCGCGACGGTTCGCAGGAGAACGGCATCCCGGTCGACGAGGCCATCGCCAAGATCGCCCAGATCGTCGAGGACCGCGTCCAGGTCTGATCCGGCGTGCGGGTCTGATCCGCGACGTGCTCAGGAGGCCCCCGGGGAATTCCCCGGGGGCCTCTTCTCGTCCTCCCGCGTGAAGACCTGGACCAGCCAGGACGAGAAGGAGCCGGTCACCGCCCCCAGCAGCGCGAGCCCGCAGGCCATCAGGCCCACCGCCGTGACCCGCCCGCCCGGGGTCACCGGGGACACGTCCCCGTAGCCCACCGTCGAGAGCGTCGAGCAGGCCCACCAGATCGAGTCGCCGAAGGTGCGGATCGAGGCGCCCGGGGCCCCGTACTCGTACGAGTAGACGGTCAGCGCTCCGGCGAAGCCGAGGAGGATCGACGAGAGGCCGGCGTAGGCCATGACCCGGACGTACAGAGTGAGCCGCGGCTGGTCCCGGCGGCGCTGGATCTTGTCGTACTCGGTCACCATCCGCAGCGGCCGCAGCAAGGGCAGCAGGAGGACGACCGTGTCCAGCAGATGAGTGCGCAGGAAGCGCAGGGGACGCAGACCGCTCAGCCACAGCCGTACCAGGTAGTCCACCGCGAACAGGGCCCAGGCCGCGTACGTGAACCCCAGGCAGACGTCCCGCCAGACCAGGGGGAGATCGTGGCCCAGGATCCGGACCGCGTATCCGGCGAGGAAGACCAGGGACGCCACGGCGAGCAGCGCGTCCGTCCGCTCTTCCCAGCGCTCCAGCTGCTGCGACCTGTCATTCATCGGATCAGCATCTCCGCCGGGCGAGGATCCGCCGCCCCGGCGACACGCTCCGAACGGGCGAAGCAATATGCTGCACAGCATGACGTTTGAGCCGGAGCAGCAGAACGGAGTGGGGACGCAGGACGCGTTCCAGCGCCTGTGGACACCCCACCGGATGGCCTACATCCAGGGGGAGAACAAGCCGAGCGGCCCGGAGGCCGGGGACGGCTGTCCGTTCTGCTCGATCCCGTCGATGTCGGACGAGGACGGCCTGATCGTCGCGCGTGGCCGGCACGTGTTCGCGGTGCTGAACCTGTACCCGTACAACGGCGGGCACCTGATGGTGGTGCCGTACCGCCACGTCGCCGACTACACGGAGCTGGACACCGGCGAGACCGTGGAGCTGGCCGAGCTGACGAAGCGCGCGATGGTGGCGCTGCGGACGGCGTCGGGGGCGCACGGGTTCAACATCGGCTTGAACCAGGGCGCGGCGGCCGGCGCGGGTATCGCGGCGCACCTGCACCAGCACGTGGTGCCCCGGTGGGGCGGCGACACGAACTTCATGCCGGTGGTCGGCCACACGAAGGTGCTGCCGCAGCTGCTCGCGGACACGCGGAAGATGCTGGCGGACGCCTGGCCGGTGGGCTAGTTCCCCGTACGCGAAGAGAAGGCCGGGTCCGCAGGTGGCGGGCCCGGCCTTCTTCGCGTGCGCGGTCAGGCGTCGTAGACGTCGGCCTTCTTCGGGCCGGGGTCCTGGATCAGTCCGCTGAGGACGAGCGAGCGGTTGGCGAAGCGCTCGGTGTTCACGCCGTGGTCCTCGAGGACCTTGATGACGGCGGTGTGCACGGCCCGCATGACCGGGGTGGCGGCGCGGATCGCGTCGTCGGCCATGAAGCGGTGCCGCCAGGGCTTGTCGGCCCAGGCGTGCCGCAGGCCGAACGGCTCGGGCAGCACCAGCTTGCCGCCGAGGAAGTCCAGGACCGGCGGGAACCAGGTCAGCGGGGCGCGGACGGCGAGCCGGACCACCTCGTCGGTGTCCACCAGCGGCAGGTGGATCTCCCGGGTCTCCCAGAAGCGGACGGTCTTCGAGACCTCCTTGGTCTTCGCGGCCGGCTTGCTGGTGAAGAGCGAGTGGACCGGGCCGAGGGCGTGGCCGGTGACCTCGACGCGCAGGGTGTGCAGCAGCGAGGTCACGGTGATCATCATGGTGAGGACGAGCTGGCCGTCCCAGAGCGTGAACTGCACGCCGAGGTAGTGGCGGTTGCCGCTGCCGAACTGCTGGTCGTTGCAGATGCGCTGTATCTCGTGCGGCCGGACCTGGAACGAGACGATGTTCTCGCCCTCGGGACGGGCGACCTCGGCGGCGCCCTCGCCGACGGGTGAGACGATCCAGTGCTTGACGACCGGGGTGGGGAAGCCGGTCTTGAGCGAGCCGCGCTCCAGGAGCTTGAGCTGGTCGTGGATCGGCCGGATCACGTCCCAGGCGCGGAAGTCGTGGATCTCCTTGCCCTCCTGGGGGACCAGGTCCTCGGCGAGGGTCCAGCTGCCCCAGCGGGTGCCCATGCCGAGTATGCCCTTGGGGCCGGCGTAGAAGACGACGTTGGACTGCTGCTCGGCGGTGAGCTTCTCCAGGTTCTGGCGGAGCTCCTCGGCGGCCTCCTCGCCGGGGTGCTGGGGGACCGCCTCGGGGATCTTCGCGGCGACGCCGCCGCCGGAGAGCAGCCCGTTCCAGCGTTCGCGCAGGTCGACGGCGGTGGACTCGCAGATCCGCTTGGCGAGGACCCAGCCGAGCGGCGGGGCGACGACCATGGCCCGCAGATAGATCCCGAGGACGCTGTCGAGCGGCAGCTTGATCAGGAAGATCAGGGCGAGCAGCCCCATGCCGATGAGCAGCGCGGTGCCGAGCCAGCCGGAGCGCTTGTCGGCGGCGCCGGCGAGGCTGCGGCGGAGCTGGATCACACCCAGCCAGAGCAGCAGGCCGGGCAGGAACAGCACGCCGAAGACGACCGTGACGAGGGTGAGTCTGACGTCACGGCGGCGGCGGATGTTGGTGGCGGCGAGGCAGTGCTCCACGACGGGCTGCGGCTCGGTGCCGAAGGACTGGATGAGTGCCTTGCGGGCGCCGCCGAGCATGCGGACCTGGACGGCCCGGGAGAACGCCTCGCCGAAGTCGGGGCGGAAGAGATCGTACCACTTGCCCTTCTTGACGGTCGACTTGTGCCAGTCGCTGTCCGCCTCGAGGATCTTGTCCATCGGGCCGTCGCGGTACGCGGCGGAGGCGAGCGCGAACGTCGCCGCCGTCTGCCCGTCCGAGCCCTGGAGGGGGACTTGCGCCCCGGGTCCGTACACGATCGTCATCAGCCCCCATCGCCGCGTGCCACCGCGTGATCTCTGTGCGGCCCTGTCCCGGCCCTGTTTCCCAACTACCGCGCCCCGCACACCTGCTGAGCTGGGCACCCCAGCGTATCGGGGACCGGGCGGTCACGTCAGGTGACGGCCGGATGCCGCCGCCTCCCGTGGGCGGGAGGCGGCGGCATCCGGCCGAATCAGACGCCGGCGTCGGCCTGTTCGCGCACCTTGCCGGCCAGCTGCGGCGGCATCGGCTCGTGCCGGGCGTAGCTGCGGTCGAAGCTGCCGGTGCCGTGCGAGATGGAGCGCAGGTCGACCGCGTACCGGCCGATCTCGATCTCCGGCACCTCGGCCCGTACCAACGTCCGGCCCGGCCCGGCCTGTTCGGTGCCGACGACCCGGCCGCGCCGCCCGGACAGGTCGCTCATGACCGGGCCGACGTACTCGTCCGGCACCATCACCTGCACCTCGGCGACCGGCTCCAGGAGGTGGATGGACGCGTCGGCGGCGGCCTCGCGCAGCGCGAGCGCGCCGGCGGTCTGGAAGGCCGCGTCGGAGGAGTCCACCGAGTGGGCCTTGCCGTCCTTCAGCGTGATCCGCACGTCGACCAGCGGATATCCGGCGGCGACGCCGCGTGCGGCCTGGGCCCGTACGCCCTTCTCCACGGACGGGATGAAGTTGCGCGGGACCGCGCCGCCGACGACCTTGTCGACGAACTCGATGCCGCTGCCGGCCGGCAGCGGCTCGACGTCGATCTCACAGATGGCGTACTGGCCGTGCCCGCCGGACTGTTTGACGTGCCGGCCGCGGCCCGCGGACGGCGCGGCGAAGGTCTCCCGCAGCGACACCTTGTACGGGACGGTGTCGACCTGGACGCCGTACCGGGTGCGCAGTCGCTCCAGGACGACGTCGCGGTGCGCCTCGCCCAGGCACCACAGGACGACCTGGTGGGTGTCGGGGTTCTGTTCCAGGCGCATCGTGGGGTCCTCGGCGACCAGCCGGGCCAGGCCCTGCGAGAGCCGGTCCTCGTCGGCCTTGCTGTGCGCCTGGACGGCCATGGGCAGCAGCGGGTCGGGCATCCGCCAGGGCTCCATCAGGAGCGGGTCGTCCTTGGCGGAGAGGGTGTCGCCGGTCTCGGCGCGGCCGAGTTTGGAGACGCAGGCGAGGTCGCCGGCGATGCAGTGGCTCATCAGCCGCTGCTGTTTGCCGAAGGGCGAGGTCAGCGCGCCGAGGCGTTCGTCGACGTCGTGGTCCTCGTGGCCGCGGTCCTCGAGTCCGTGGCCGGAGACGTGCACGGTCTCGTCGGGGCGCAGGGTGCCGGAGAACACCCGGACCATCGAGATCCGGCCGACGTACGGGTCGGAGGCGGTCTTGACCACCTCGGCGACGAGCGGGCCGTCCGGATCGCAGGTCAGGGGCGGGCGGGAGGCGCCGGAGGGCGTGGTGACGGCCGGGGCCTCGCGTTCCAGCGGGCTGGGGAAGCCGCCGGTGATCAGCTCCAGGAGTTCGACGGTGCCCAGGCCCTGGCGGCCGCCGTCGGCGGCGGGGGCGGCGGCGAGCACGGGGTGGAAGCTGCCGCGGGCTACGGCCTTCTCCAGGTCGTCCACCAGGGTCTTGAGGTCGATCTCCTCGCCGCCGAGATAGCGGTCCATCAGGGTCTCGTCCTCGCTCTCGGCGATGATCCCCTCGATGAGCCGGTTGCGGGCCTCCTCCAGGACCGGCCGCTGGGTGTCGTCCGGCGGGTTCTCCGCGCGCTCGCCGGCCGAGTAGTCGTAGATCTTCCGCGTCAGCAGGCCGACGAGACCGGTGGTGGCGGCGTGCCCGTCCGGTGCCTCGGGGCCGTGGACCGGCAGGTAGAGCGGCAGGACGGCGTCGGGGTCGTCGCCGCCGAAGAGCTGTCCGCAGACCTCGGTGAGCCGGTCGTAGTCGGTACGGGCGGTGTCCAGGTGGGTGACGACGATGGCGCGGGGCATGCCGACGGCCGCGCACTCCTCCCACACCATGCGTGTGGCGGCGGGCACGGCGTCCGCCTCCTGCGCCGCCGAGACGACGAAGAGGGCCGCGTCCGCGGCGCGCAGACCGGCCCTCAGCTCCCCGACGAAGTCGGCGTACCCGGGGGTGTCGAGGAGGTTGATCTTGTATCCGCCCCATTCCAGGGGGACGAGGGAGAGCTGTACGGAACGGTGCTGACGGTGCTCGATCTCGTCGTAGTCGGAGATCGTGCCGCCGTCCTCGACCCGGCCGGCCCGGTTGACCGCCCCGGCGGCCAGCGCGAGGGCCTCGACGAGGGTCGTCTTCCCCGAACCGCTGTGGCCGACCAGCACCACGTTCCGTACCGCCGAGGGCCGGTCGGCCGTCGGTGCCCTGCCGGCGGCTCCGGGCTGTGCGTTCGCCTTGTCGCCCATCTCTGTTCCTCCCGACTGCTCGCATGCGAGGTGGGACGCGGGCGTGGGGAGTGCGGGGCAGCTCCGGCGACGGCCCGCGATGGTCCTTCGAGCTTTGCACTGCTGTCACGGCGCGTCCATACGTCGTACCCGGGGGCCGGTGCGCGACGCCCGCCGGAGCGCCGCCACGCGCCGTGCCGGAGGCGCGGCCGTGCGCCGGGACCCGCGTGGCTACGATGGGCGCGCCGGTGGCCATCAGGGCCGTGCGGCGCCACCCCCTCTCGGGAAGAGGCTCGAAGGCCATGCTGAACAAGTACGCGCGTGCGTTTTTCACGCGTGTCCTCACACCGTTCGCCGCGTTTCTGCTCCGCAAGGGGGTGAGCCCCGACGCGGTCACGCTCATCGGCACGGCCGGAGTCGTGGCGGGCGCGCTGGTCTTCTTCCCCCGGGGCGAGTTCTTCTGGGGCACGATCGTCATCACGCTGTTCGTGTTCTCGGACCTGGTGGACGGCAACATGGCCCGCCAGGCCGGGATCTCCAGCCGCTGGGGCGCGTTCCTGGACTCGACCCTGGACCGGGTCGCGGACGGCGCGATCTTCGGCGGCTTCGCGCTCTGGTACGCGGGCGGCGGCGACGACAACGTGCTGTGCGCGGTGTCCATCTTCTGCCTGGCCAGCGGCCAGGTCGTCTCGTACACCAAGGCGCGCGGCGAGTCGATCGGGCTGCCGGTCGCGGTGAACGGGCTGGTGGAGCGGGCCGAGCGGCTGGTGATCTCGCTGGTCGCGGCCGGTTTCGCGGGCTTGCACAAGTTCGGTGTGCCGGGGATCGACGTGCTGCTCCCGATCGCCCTGTGGATCGTGGCCGTGGGCTCCGCGGTCACCCTGGGGCAGCGGGTCGTCACGGTACGCCGGGAGGCCGCGGAGGCCGACGCGGCGGCCGCGCCGGGGAGCGGGGCGGCGTCGTGAGCGGCATCAAGGACAGGCTGACGGACGGGCTGTACGGGCTCGGCTGGGCCACGGTGAAGAAGCTGCCCGAGCCGGTGGCGACGGCCCTCGGCCGGAAGATCGCGGACACCGCGTGGAAGCGGCGCGGCAAGAGCGTGCTGCGCCTGGAGTCCAACCTGGCGCGGGTCGTCCCGGACGCGACGCCGGAGCGGCTGGCCGAGCTGTCGAAGGCCGGCATGCGCTCGTACATGCGGTACTGGATGGAGTCGTTCCGGCTGCCCACCTGGAGCCAGGAGCGGGCCGCGGGCGGCTTCGTGCCGAAGGACGTGCACCACCTGAAGGACGCGCTGGCCTCCGGGCGCGGTGTGGTGCTCGCGCTGCCGCACCTGGCCAACTGGGACGTCGCGGGGGTGTGGGTGACCCGGGCCCTGGGCGTGCCGTTCACGACGGTCGCCGAGCGGCTGAAGCCGGAGTCGCTGTACGACCGCTTCGTCGCGTACCGCGAGTCGCTCGGCATGGAGGTGCTGCCGCACACCGGCGGCGCCGCGTTCGGCACGCTGGCGCGGCGGCTGCGGGACGGCGGCCTGGTCTGCCTGGTCGCGGACCGCGACCTGTCCGCCTCGGGCGTCGAGGTGAAGTTCTTCGGCGAGACCGCGCGGATGCCCGCCGGGCCGGCGCTGCTCGCCCAGCAGACAGGGGCGATCCTGCTGCCGGTGACGCTCTGGTACGACGACTCGCCGGTCATGCAGGGGCGGGTGCATCCGCCGGTCGAGGTGCCCGAGACAGGCACCCGGGCCGAGAAGACGTCCGTGATGACACAGGCGCTGGCCGACGCCTTCGCCACCGGCATCGCGGACCACCCGGAGGACTGGCACATGCTGCAACGACTGTGGCTCGCTGACCTGGAGGAACGGCCGGGGGAGGGCGGCGACTCGTGAAGATCGGCATTGTCTGCCCGTACTCCTGGGACGTGCCGGGCGGCGTCCAGTTCCACATCCGGGACCTCGCGGAGCATCTGATCCGGCTCGGGCACGAGGTGTCGGTGCTCGCCCCCGCGGACGACGAGACGCCGTTGCCGCCGTACGTGGTCTCGGCGGGGCGGGCCGTGCCCGTGCCGTACAACGGCTCGGTGGCCCGGCTGAACTTCGGCTTCCTGTCCGCGGCGCGGGTGCGGCGCTGGCTGCACGAGGGCACCTTCGACGTCATCCACATCCACGAGCCGGGCTCGCCCTCGCTGGGCCTGCTGGCCTGCTGGGCGGCGCAGGGGCCGATCGTGGCCACCTTCCACACCTCGAACCCGCGCTCGCGGGCCATGGTGGCGGCGTACTCGATCCTGCAGGCGGCGCTCGAGAAGATCAGCGCGCGGATCGCGGTCAGCGAGTACGCGCGGCGCACCCTGGTGGAGCACCTCGGCGGCGACGCGGTGGTCATCCCCAACGGCGTCGACGTGGACTTCTTCGCGCGGGCCGAACCGAAGAAGGAGTGGCAGGGAGCGACGCTGGGCTTCATCGGCCGGATCGACGAGCCGCGGAAGGGCCTGCCGGTCCTGATGAAGGCGCTGCCGCGGATCCTGGAGGCGCGTCCGGACACGCGGCTCCTCGTCGCCGGGCGCGGCGACGAGGAGGAGGCGGTGGCCTCCCTCCCCGTCGAGATGCGCTCGCGCGTCGAGTTCCTCGGCATGGTCAGCGACGAGGACAAGGCGCGGCTGCTGCGCAGCGTCGACGTGTACGTCGCGCCCAACACCGGCGGCGAGAGCTTCGGGATCATCCTGGTCGAGGCGCTGTCGGCGGGCGCGCCGGTGCTCGCCTCCGACCTGGACGCGTTCGCGCAGGTCCTGGACCAGGGCGCGGCCGGCGAACTGTTCGCCAACGAGGACGCCGACGCGCTGGCGGACGCGGCGATCCGCCTCCTCGGCGACGAGGAGCGGCGCGAGGAACTGCGCGCCCGCGGCAGCGCCCACGTCCGCCGCTTCGACTGGTCGACGGTCGGCGCGGACATCCTCGCGGTCTACGAGACGGTCACAGACGGCGCGGCGTCGGTCGCGACGGACGAACGCACGGGCCTGCGGGCCCGCTGGGGCCTGGCGCGGGACTAGGGGGTCCGGTCCGGCGGATCAGGGCCGGACGGGGCCTGGCGGGCGCGGGGCGGGCCCGGCGGCCCGGTAGCCTTGCCCGCCGTGACCGCAACGTTCATCTGGATCCTCGTCGGGCTCGTCGCCATCGGGCTGTACCTCAGCTGGACCGCCGGGCGGCTCGACCGGCTGCACGCGCGGATCGACGCGGCGCGGGCCGCGCTCGACGCGCAGCTGCTGCGACGCGCCTCGGTGGCGCAGGAGCTCGCCACCTCCGGCGTACTGGATCCGGCCGCGTCGATCGTGCTGTACGAGGCCGCGCACGGCGCGCGCCAGGCCGACGAGGACCAGCGCGAGGTCGCGGAGAGCGAGCTCAGCCAGGCGCTGCGGGCGGTCTTCGGCGAGGCCGGCCAGGTCGAGGTGGTCCGCGAGGCCCCCGGTGGCGAGGCCGCCGCCGAGGAACTGGCACAGGCCGTCCGCCGGGTCCCGATGGCCCGCCGCTTCCACAACGACGCGGTCCGCGCCGCCCGCGCCCTGCGCCGGCACCGCAAGGTCCGCTGGTTCCGGCTTGCAGGCCACGCACCCTTCCCGTTGGCCTTCGAAATGGACGACGAACCGCCTGTCGCACTTGCGGATCGCCCCAGCTGAGCCGTCTCAGCCTTCGGAATCCGAAAAAACGAGCCACGGGATCCACATTGGCCCTTGATGTGGCCCCCAGGTGGCCGGTTTCCTACTCCAGTCAACCCCCGTTGTCATGAGTGAGGTACCCGTGTCCACCACGCCTTCCAGCACCCCGCAGTCCCCCGAGACCGGCACCGCGCGCGTCAAGCGCGGCATGGCCGAGCAGCTCAAGGGCGGCGTGATCATGGACGTCGTCAACGCCGAGCAGGCGAAGATCGCCGAGGACGCCGGTGCCGTGGCCGTCATGGCCCTGGAGCGGGTCCCCGCGGACATCCGCAAGGACGGCGGCGTGGCCCGCATGTCGGACCCGAACATGATCGAGGAGATCATCGACGCGGTCTCCATCCCGGTCATGGCCAAGTCCCGCATCGGCCACTTCGTCGAGGCCCAGGTCCTGCAGTCGCTCGGCGTCGACTACATCGACGAGTCCGAGGTCCTCACCCCGGCCGACGAGGTCAACCACTCCGACAAGTGGGCCTTCACCACTCCCTTCGTCTGCGGCGCCACCAACCTGGGCGAGGCCCTCCGCCGCATCGCCGAGGGCGCGGCCATGATCCGCTCCAAGGGCGAGGCCGGCACCGGCAACGTCGTCGAGGCCGTCCGCCACCTGCGCCAGATCAAGAACGAGATCGGCCACCTGCGCGCCCTCGACCACAACGAGCTCTTCGCCGCCGCCAAGGAGCTGCGCGCCCCGTACGAGCTCGTCAAGGAGGTCGCCGAGCTCGGCAAGCTGCCCGTCGTCCTGTTCTCCGCCGGTGGCGTCGCCACCCCGGCCGACGCCGCGCTGATGCGCCAGCTCGGCGCCGAGGGCGTCTTCGTCGGCTCCGGCATCTTCAAGTCCGGCGACCCGGCCAAGCGCGCCGCCGCCATCGTGAAGGCCACCACCTTCTACGACGACCCGAAGATCATCGCGGACGCCTCCCGCAACCTGGGCGAGGCCATGGTCGGCATCAACTGCGACACCCTGCCCGAGGCCGAGCGCTACGCGAACCGGGGCTGGTAAGCACCCATGAGCAGCACTCCCGTGATCGGTGTCCTGGCCCTCCAGGGCGACGTACGGGAGCACCTGATCGCCCTGGCCGCGGCTGACGCCGTGGCCAGGCCCGTCAGGCGCCCCGAGGAACTCGCCGAGATCGACGGCCTGGTCATCCCGGGTGGCGAGTCCACCACCATCTCCAAGCTGGCCGTGCTCTTCGGCCTCATGGAGCCGCTCCGTGAGCGGATCGCCGAGGGCATGCCCGTGTACGGCACCTGCGCCGGCCTGATCATGCTCGCCGACAAGATCCTCGACCCGCGCTCGGGCCAGGAGACCTTCGGCGGCATCGACATGATCGTGCGCCGCAACGCCTTCGGCCGGCAGAACGAATCCTTCGAGGCCGGTGTCACCGTGGCCGGAATCGACACCCCCGTCGAGGGTGTCTTCATCCGCGCCCCCTGGGTCGAGTCCGTCGGCGGTACGGTCGAGGTACTCGCCGAGCACGAGGGGCACATCGTCGCGGTCCGTCAGGGCAAGGCCCTCGCGACGTCGTTCCATCCCGAGCTCACCGGCGACCACCGGATCCACGCACTCTTCGTGGACATGGTGCGCACGGAGCGGTGACGCGTCCCCGGTAAGATCTCTGGGGTTCGTTCAGTATTTGGTTACGCGAAGGAGACAGGCAGATGTCCGGCCACTCTAAATGGGCTACGACGAAGCACAAGAAGGCCGTGATCGATGCCAAGCGCGGCAAGCTCTTCGCGAAGCTGATCAAGAACATCGAGGTCGCGGCCCGTACGGGCGGCGCCGACCCCGAGGGCAACCCGACCCTCTTCGACGCCATCCAGAAGGCCAAGAAGAGCTCGGTCCCCAACAAGAACATCGACTCCGCGGTCAAGCGCGGCGGCGGCCTCGAGGCCGGCGGCGTCGACTACGCGACGATCATGTACGAGGGTTACGGCCCGAACGGTGTCGCGGTGCTCATCGAGTGCCTCACCGACAACCGCAACCGTGCCGCCTCCGACGTGCGCGTCGCCATGACCCGCAACGGCGGCTCGATGGCCGACCCGGGTTCCGTCTCGTACCTGTTCAACCGCAAGGGCGTCGTCGTGCTGCCCAAGGGCGAGCTGTCCGAGGACGACGTCCTGGAGTCGGTGCTCGAGGCCGGCGCCGAGGAGGTCAACGACCTCGGCGAGTCCTTCGAGATCATCAGCGAGGCCACCGACCTGGTCGCGGTCCGTACCGCGCTCCAGGAGGCCGGCATCGACTACGACTCGGCCGAGTCCAGCTTCGTCCCGACCATGCAGGTCGAGCTCGACGAGGAGGGCGCGCGCAAGATGTTCAAGCTGATCGACGCGCTCGAGGACAGCGACGACGTGCAGAACGTCTTCGCCAACTTCGACGTCAGCGACGAGGTCATGGAGAAGGTCGACGCCTGATCGCGGCTTCCTTCTCGCAGCGGGCCGACGGGACACACCCCGTCGGCCCGCTGCGTTGTCGGTGGCAGCCGATAGCCTGCACAAACAGATGAGCGAGGGAGGGGTGCGATGCGGGTACTGGGGGTGGACCCGGGGCTGACGCGCTGCGGTGTCGGTGTCGTCGAGGGCGTCGCGGGCCGCCCGCTGACGATGCTCGGCGTCGGCGTCGTCCGTACGCCCGCGGACGCGGACATCGGCACCCGGCTGGTCGGCATCGAGCGCGGTCTGGAGGAGTGGCTCGACCGGTACGCGCCCGAACTGGTCGCCGTGGAGCGGGTGTTCAGCCAGCACAACGTGCGTACGGTGATGGGCACCGCCCAGGCAAGCGCGGTCGCCATGCTCTGCGCCTCGCGCCGCGGGATCCCCGTCGCGCTGCACACCCCCAGCGAGGTCAAGGCAGCGGTCACCGGCAGCGGCCGGGCCGACAAGGCCCAGGTCGGCGCGATGGTGACCCGGCTGCTGCGGCTCTCCGCCCCGCCGAAGCCGGCCGACGCGGCCGACGCCCTGGCGCTCGCCATCTGCCACATCTGGCGGGCCCCCGCCCAGAACCGTCTGCAGCAGGCGGTCGCCCAGCACGCCCAGCACGCAGCGAAAGGCCGCACATCATGATCGCGTTCGTCCGCGGACCTGTCGCCGCCCTCGGTCCGACGACTGCCGTCGTCGAGGTCGGCGGGGTCGGCATGGCCGTCCAGTGCACCCCGGACACCCTCGCCGGCCTGAGGATCGGTCAGGAGGCCCGGCTCGCCACGTCGTTGGTGGTCCGCGAGGACTCCATGACCCTGTACGGCTTCGCCGACGACGACGAGCGCCAGGTCTTCGAACTGCTGCAGACGGCGAGCGGCGTCGGCCCGAGGCTCGCCCAGGCGATGCTCGGCGTCCACCGCCCCGACACGCTCCGCCTCGCCGTCGCGACCGGCGACGAGAAGGCGCTGACGGCGGTGCCGGGCATCGGCAAGAAGGGAGCGCAGAAGCTGCTCCTTGAGCTGAAGGACAAGCTGGGGGCGCCGGTGGGCACGGCTGCGGCCCGACCGGCCGCTTCGGGCCCGGCCCCGTGGACCGAGCAGCTCCACGCCGCCCTCATCGGCCTCGGCTACGCGGCACGCGAGGCGGAGGAGGCGGTCGTGGCGGTGACGCCGCAGGCCGAGGAGGCCATCGCCGCGGGCGGCTCGGCGCCGGTGCCGCAGCTGCTGCGAGCGGCGCTGCAGAGCCTGAACCGGGCGCGCTGAGGGGGCCGCTGCGCGGGGTTTCTTCCCCCACCCGGCCCCTTCCCCTAGCCGGGGGCTCCGCCCCGGACCCCCGCGCCTCGAACGCCGGCGAGGCTGGAATACGGACCGGGGTCTGGGGCGGAGCCCCGCGCAGCGGCCACCCCTCCGCCCGCCGGTCACCCGCACCCCACCCACTCCACCCACCCCCGAGATAGGCACACCACCGTGAACTGGGACGACGAGACGGACCCCGGCACCAGCGCAGAGCGCCTCGTCGGCGCCGCCGCCGACGGCGAGGACCAGGCCGTCGAGGCCGCCCTGCGCCCGAAGGACCTCAGCGAGTTCGTCGGCCAGGAGAAGGTCCGCCAGCAGCTCGACCTGGTCCTCAAGGCCGCCCGTCAACGCGGCGCCACCGCCGACCACGTCCTGCTCTCCGGCGCACCAGGGCTCGGCAAGACCACCCTCTCCATGATCATCGCCGCGGAGATGAACGCCCCGATCCGGATCACCTCCGGCCCCGCCATCCAGCACGCCGGCGACCTCGCCGCGATCCTCTCCTCCCTCCAGGAGGGCGAGATCCTCTTCCTCGACGAGATCCACCGGATGTCCCGGCCCGCCGAGGAAATGCTCTACATGGCGATGGAGGACTTCCGCGTCGACGTCATCGTCGGCAAGGGCCCCGGCGCCACCGCCATCCCGCTGGAGCTGCCGCCCTTCACGCTGGTCGGCGCGACCACCCGGGCCGGCCTGCTGCCGCCCCCGCTGCGCGACCGCTTCGGCTTCACCGCACACATGGAGTTCTACGACCCGGGCGAGCTCCAGCGCGTGATCCACCGCTCCGCCGGCCTGCTCGACGTCGAGATCGACACCGACGGCGCCGCCGAGATCGCCGGCCGCTCCCGCGGCACGCCCCGTATCGCCAACCGGCTGCTCCGCCGCGTCCGCGACTACGCGCAGGTCAGGGCCGACGGCCGGATCACCCGCGAGATCGCCGCCGCGGCCCTCGGGGTGTACGAGGTGGACGCCCGCGGGCTGGACCGGCTGGACCGCGCGGTCCTGGAGGCCCTGCTGAAGCTGTTCGGCGGCGGACCGGTCGGCCTGTCGACCCTCGCCGTGGCTGTGGGGGAGGAGCGCGAGACGGTCGAGGAGGTCGCCGAGCCCTTCCTCGTACGCGAGGGTCTGCTGGCCCGTACGCCCCGTGGTCGCGTCGCCACTCCGGCGGCCTGGACCCACCTCGGACTGACGCCGCCGCAGGCGGCCGCACCGGGAAATGGACAACAGGGGCTCTTCGGGGCGTGACGACGCTAACGGCGCGGAGGCTCGCCGGAGGAGGAACCAATCGGGGATGCTGGGCGTTGTTCCATCGATGCGGACTCGCCTAGACTCCGCCGATGCCGCCCTTATGGTCGGCGCACCCACCCCCGAAGATCAGGCCGCGGAATCGCCGCGACCATGCGAAGGATTTCCGTCCCGTGAATAACATCGGCATGCTCCTCCCGTTCATCGTCCTCATCGGGGCCATGTTCCTGCTGACCCGCTCTGCCAAGAAGAAGCAGCAGCAGGCCGTGGAAATGCGCAACCAGATGCAGGAAGGCTCCGGCGTCCGCACGATCGGGGGGATGTACGCCACCGTCAAGGAGATCAGCGAGGACACCGTCCTCCTCGAGGTCGCGCCCGGCGTGCACGCGGTCTTCGCGAAGAACGCGATCGGCGCGGTTCTCTCCGACGACGAGTACAACCGGATCGTGCACGGTGACACCGAGGGCGACGACAGTGACATCAAGATCACTGGCGACGCTGTACCGGATGACGTCTCCTCGCTGACCGAGAAGGACGACGCGTCCGACGCCAAGACCGACCTGACCAAGAAGGCGGAGCCGGCCGAGGCGGGCGCCGAGGCCGAGGTCAAGGACGGCAAGGCGGACGGCGACACCGACGCGAAGTAGTCGCAGCCGGGGATCGCGGACCCGCCCACCGGCGCGCCCGCGGTCCCCGGACCGTGTCTACGACTGCGGGGGCAGGTCCCCACACAACTTCGTGGCCGCTCGCGCACACCCGGCGCAGGCGGTTGGACAGGGAGAATCGACAAGGTGGCAGCACCGAAGAAGGGCCGAAGGCCGGCGGGGGGACAGGGCAGGCCGGGACGTGTCCTGGTCATGTTCCTGATCGCCATGGTCGCGCTCACCGGCGGGATGTTCTGGTCGGGTCACACCACGCCGCGACTGGGCATCGACCTCGCGGGCGGTACGACGATCACGCTCAAGGCACAGGCGGAGCCCGGCAAGGAATCCGCGGTCAACGAGACCAACATGAACACGGCCGTGAGCATCATCGAGCGCCGTGTGAATGGTCTGGGCGTCTCCGAGGCCGAGGTACAGACCCAGGGCCGCGAGAACATCGTCGTCAACATCCCGCGGGGGACGAACGAGGAGCAGGCCCGTGAGCAGGTCGGTACCACCGCCCAGCTCTACTTCCGCCCGGTCCTGATCGCCCAGCAGCAGGCGACGGACCCGCAGGCGACGCCGTCCGGGTCCCCGTCCGGCTCGCCGTCGCCGAAGCCCACGGCTTCCGGCGCGACCGCCGACAAGGGCAAGGACGAGAAGGACGGCAAGGCCACCGCCACGCCCACCCCGAGCGCCACCACCCAGGGCCGGCCGGTCTCCGAGGCCCTGAAGGCCCCGAGCCCCACGCCGACCCCGAGCGGTTCGGCCTCGGAGAAGCCCAAGGCCTCCGAGACCCCGAAGGCCCCCTCGAACAGCGAGGCCGCGCTCCAGCAGAAGTTCGCCGCACTCGACTGCTCGGACCCGAAGCAGCGCGCCGCGGCGGGCAAGGGCGTCAAGCCCACCGAGTCCACGGTCGCCTGCAGCGCCCCCGAGAACGGCGTCGTCGAGAAGTACCTGCTCGGCCCGGCCGAGGTGGACGGCAAGGACGTCAAGGACGCCGGCGCCGCCATCGAGGAGCGCAGCGGTCAGTGGATCGTCAACATGACGTTCACGGACGACGGTGCCAAGAAGTTCCAGAAGATCACGGGCCGCCTGTCCCAGCAGCAGGACCCGATGAACCGCTTCGCCATCGTGCTCGACGGCGAGGTCACCTCGGCCCCGTCCGTGAACCAGACGCTGAGCGCCAACGCGCAGATCTCCGGCAGCTTCAACCAGCAGTCCGCGCAGGACCTCGGCAACATCCTGTCGTACGGCGCCCTGCCGCTGTCCTTCGACACCCAGAGCGTCGACACCGTCACCGCCGCCCTCGGCGGCGAGCAGCTCCAGGCGGGTCTGATCGCCGGTGCGATCGGTCTGGCCCTGGTCGTGCTCTACCTGGTGGTCTACTACCGCGGCCTGTCGCTGATCGCCCTGCCCAGCCTCCTGGCCTCGGCGATCCTCACCTACGTGATCATGTCGCTGCTCGGCCCGGCCATCGGCTTCGCGCTGAACCTGCCGGCCGTCTGCGGCGCCATCGTCGCCATCGGCATCACCGCGGACTCGTTCATCGTGTACTTCGAGCGCGTCCGCGACGAGGTCCGCGAGGGCCGCACGCTGCGCCCGGCCGTCGAGCGCGCCTGGCCGCGGGCCCGGCGCACGATCCTCGTGTCCGACTTCGTGTCCTTCCTCGCCGCCGCGGTGCTGTTCGTGGTCACCGTCGGCAAGGTCCAGGGCTTCGCGTTCACCCTCGGTCTGACCACCCTGCTCGACGTGGTCGTGGTCTTCTTCTTCACCAAGCCGCTGATGACGGTGCTCGCCCGCACGAAGTTCTACGGCGACGGGCACCCCTGGTCCGGTCTGGACCCGAAGCGCCTCGGAGCCAAGCCCCCGCTGCGCCGCGCGCGTCGCGCCGCTGCCCCCGCCGGCCCTGTCGACCCGAAGGAGGCGTGAGATGGCGAAGCGCGACAGCTTCAGCGCCCGGCTCAACCGCGGTGAGGTCGTCTACGACTTCATCGGCAACCGCAGGATCTGGTACGGCATCTCGGTCCTGATCACCATCACGGCGATCGCGGCCCTGGCCGTGCGCGGGCTCAACATGGGCATCGAGTTCCAGGGCGGTGCGGTCTTCACGACGCCGAAGAGCGAGGTCTCGGTCTCCCAGGCCCAGGAGTTCGTGGAGGAGGCCTCCGGCCACGAGGTGATCGTCCAGAAGCTCGGCGAGGGCCAGCTGCGGATCCAGGTCGGCGGCCTCGACACCGAGCAGTCCGACCAGATCCGCGCGGAGCTGGCCGAGGACATGGGCGTCCCGACGTCGCAGATCGCGGCCGAGCTGGTCGGTCCCAGCTGGGGCGAGCAGATCGCCACGAAGGCGTGGACGGGCCTCGGGGTCTTCATGATCCTGGTGGTCCTGTATCTCGCCATCGCCTTCGAGTGGCGCATGGCGGTCGCGGCGCTCGTCGCCCTGATCCACGACCTCACCATCACCGTCGGCATCTACTCGCTGGTGGGCTTCGAGGTCACGGTCGGTACGGTCATCGGTCTGCTGACGATCCTCGGTTACTCGCTGTACGACACGGTGGTCGTCTTCGACTCGCTCAAGGAGCAGACGAGGGGCATCACCAAGCAGACCAGGTACACGTACGGCGATCTGGCGAACATCTCGATCAACAGCACCCTGATCCGGTCGATCAACACCACGGTCGTGGCGCTGCTTCCGGTCGCGGGTCTGCTGTTCATCGGCGGCGGTGTGCTCGGCGCGGGCATGCTGAACGACATCTCGCTGTCGCTGTTCGTGGGTCTGGCCGCCGGTGCGTACTCGTCGATCTTCATCGCCACGCCGCTGGTCGCGGACCTCAAGGACCGCGATCCGGCCGTCAGGGCGCTGAACAAGCGGGTGCTCGCCAGGCGCGCGGCCGCGGCCGCCAAGGGCGAGTCCGTGGACGCCGACCCGTCGGACGACTCCGTCGAGGACGCCGTCCCGGCGGCCGTGGTCGGCCAGCGCGGCCGTCGCGGCCGGTCCTCGGACGGGCGTCGATGACCGAGCACGTGAGCGCCCCAGTGACCGACCCGCGCGCCCTGCTGCTCAGCAGGATCCGTGACGTTCCGGACTATCCGAAGCCGGGCGTGCTGTTCAAGGACATCACGCCGCTGCTCGCGGACCCGGTGGCGTTCACGGCGCTGACGGACACGCTCGCCGAGCTGTGCCGGCGCAGCGGCGCGACGAAGGTCGCGGGCCTGGAGGCCCGCGGCTTCATCCTCGCGGCGCCGGTCGCGGTCCGCGCGGGCCTGGGCTTCATCCCGGTCCGCAAGGCCGGCAAGCTGCCCGGGGCGACGCTGAGCCAGGCGTACGACCTGGAGTACGGCACCGCCGAGATCGAGGTGCACGCCGAGGACCTGACCGCGGACGACCGCGTCATGGTCATCGACGACGTCCTCGCCACCGGCGGCACCGCCGAGGCGTCCCTCCAGCTGATCCGCCGCGCCGGCGCCTCGGTCGCGGGCGTCGCGGTCCTCATGGAACTGGGCTTCCTGCCGGGCCGCGCCCGCCTGCAGCCCGTCCTGGACGGCGCCCCGCTGGAGGCGCTGATCACGGTCTGAGCGCGCAGCGCGACGTCCACGGAAAGGGGCGCCCCGGGAATCCCCGGGGCGCCCCTTTCGCGCTGTCCGGCCACCCGGGGCGGCGGTGGCCCGATCGGGTGGGTGGGTTCAGGGGGCGGACGCGTGCGCGCCGTGGCGGGTGGGTCGATACCATGGGTTTTCCGGGCCTGACCGGGGGACCCGGATCCCACGAGGAGCGCTCTTGCCAGACGAGGCCCAGCCACTCTCCGCCGCGCAACCCGACCCGCAGGCCACGCAGGCCGCGGCGGGGTCCGGCACGCCACAGAACGAGCCCGCGGAGAACCGGCCGGCGCCCGACCGTGCCCCGGCCGCCCCTGCGCCGCTGGCGCCCCGGCCGAACCCGAGCTCCCTCGCCCGGCCCGGCGGTTCCTCGAACCGCGTCCGGGCCCGCCTCGCCCGGCTCGGCGTGCAGCGCTCGTCGCCGTACAACCCGGTCCTCGAACCGCTGCTGCGGATCGTCCGCTCCAACGACCCCAAGATCGAGACGGCCACGCTCCGCCAGATCGAGAAGGCGTACCAGGTCGCCGAGCGCTGGCACCGCGGCCAGAAGCGCAAGAGCGGCGACCCGTACATCACGCACCCGCTCGCCGTCACCACCATCCTCGCGGAGCTCGGCATGGACCCGGCGACGCTCATGGCCGGCCTGCTGCACGACACCGTCGAGGACACCGAGTACGGCCTGGACACCCTCCGCAAGGACTTCGGCGACCAGGTCGCCCTGCTCGTCGACGGCGTCACCAAGCTCGACAAGGTCAAGTTCGGCGAGGCCGCCCAGGCCGAGACCGTGCGCAAGATGGTCGTCGCCATGGCCAAGGACCCCCGCGTCCTGGTCATCAAGCTCGCCGACCGCCTGCACAACATGCGCACCATGCGCTACCTCAAGCGCGAGAAGCAGGAGAAGAAGGCGCGCGAGACCCTCGAGATCTACGCGCCGCTCGCCCACCGCCTGGGCATGAACACCATCAAGTGGGAGCTGGAGGACCTCGCCTTCGCGATCCTCTACCCCAAGATGTACGACGAGATCGTCCGGCTCGTCGCCGAGCGCGCCCCCAAGCGGGACGAGTACCTGGCGATAGTGACCGACGAGGTGCAGTCCGACCTGCGCGCGGCGCGGATCAAGGCCACCGTCACCGGGCGGCCGAAGCACTACTACAGCGTCTACCAGAAGATGATCGTCCGCGGCCGTGACTTCGCGGAGATCTACGACCTGGTCGGCATCCGCGTCCTCGTCGACACGGTCCGCGACTGCTACGCCGCCCTCGGCACCGTCCACGCGCGATGGAACCCGGTCCCCGGCCGGTTCAAGGACTACATCGCGATGCCGAAGTTCAACATGTACCAGTCGCTGCACACGACGGTCATCGGCCCCAACGGCAAGCCGGTCGAGCTGCAGATCCGCACCTTCGACATGCACCGCCGCGCCGAGTACGGCATCGCCGCGCACTGGAAGTACAAGCAGGAGGCCGTCGCCGGCGCCTCCAAGGTCCGCACCGACGTGCCCAAGTCGTCCGGCAAGGGCAAGGACGACCACCTCAACGACATGGCGTGGCTGCGCCAGCTGCTTGACTGGCAGAAGGAGACGGAGGACCCGGGCGAGTTCCTGGAGTCGCTCCGCTTCGACCTGTCGCGCAACGAGGTCTTCGTCTTCACGCCCAAGGGCGACGTCATCGCGCTGCCCGCCGGCGCCACCCCCGTCGACTTCGCGTACGCGGTGCACACCGAGGTCGGCCACCGCACCATAGGCGCCCGGGTCAACGGCCGCCTCGTCCCGCTGGAGTCCACCCTCGACAACGGCGACCTCGTCGAGGTCTTCACCTCCAAGGCCGCCGGCGCCGGCCCGTCCCGAGACTGGCTGGGCTTCGTCAAGTCCCCGCGGGCCCGCAACAAGATCCGCGCCTGGTTCTCCAAGGAGCGCCGCGACGAGGCGATCGAGCAGGGCAAGGACGCGATCGCGCGGGCCATGCGCAAGCAGAACCTGCCGATCCAGCGGATCCTCACCGGCGACTCGCTGGTCACCCTCGCCCACGAGATGCGCTACACCGACATCTCCTCGCTGTACGCGGCGATCGGCGAGGGCCATGTCACCGCCCAGTCCATCGTGCAGAAGCTGGTCCAGGCGCTCGGCGGCGAGGAGGCCGCCACCGAGGACATCGCCGAGACCGCCCCGCCGGCCCGCGGCCGCACCAAGCGCCGCTCCAGCGCCGACCCGGGCGTCGTGGTCAAGGGCGTCGAGGACGTCTGGGTGAAGCTGGCCCGCTGCTGCACCCCGGTGCCGGGCGATCCCATCGTCGGCTTCGTCACCCGTGGCAGCGGCGTCTCGGTGCACCGCGCCGACTGCGTCAACGTCGAGTCGCTGTCCCGGGAGCCGGAGCGGATGCTGGACGTCGAGTGGGCGCCGACCCAGTCCTCGGTGTTCCTCGTCGCCATCCAGGTCGAGGCCCTGGACCGCTCGCGGCTGCTGTCGGACGTCACCCGGGTGCTGTCCGACCAGCACGTCAACATCCTGTCCGCGGCCGTGCAGACGTCCCGCGACCGGGTGGCCACCTCGCGGTTCACCTTCGAGATGGGCGACCCGAAGCACCTCGGCCACGTCCTGAAGGCGGTGCGCGGCGTGGAGGGCGTGTACGACGTCTACCGCGTCACCAGTGCCCGCAGGCCCTAGGGGGTGACGAGGAAGGCCCCCGGGACCGTGTCCCGGGGGCCTTCCTCGTACGTACGGGGCTCGGCCGGTGTCAGCCGCCGAACTCCTCCAGGCCCTTCAGCGCCTGGTCCAGCAGCGCCTGGCGGCCCTCCAGCTCGCGGGCGAGCTTGTCGGCCTTGGCGTCGTTGCCCGCCGCACGGGCCGCGTCGATCTGCTTCTGCAGCTTGTCGACCGCGTCCTGCAGCTGACCGGTCAGACCCGCGGCGCGGGCCCGCGCCTCCGGGTTGGTCCGGCGCCACTCGGACTCCTCGGCCTCCTGGATCGCCCGCTCCACCGCGTGCATCCGGCCCTCCACCTTCGGGCGGGCGTCGCGCGGCACGTGGCCGATGGCCTCCCAGCGCTCGTTGATGCCCCGGAAGGCAGCACGGGCCGCCTTCAGGTCCGTCACCGGCACCAGCTTCTCGGCCTCGGCGGCGAGCTCCTCCTTCAGCTTGAGGTTCTCGCCCTGCTCCGCGTCCCGCTCGGCGAAGACCGAGGAGCGGGCCGCGAAGAACACGTCCTGGGCGCCGCGGAAGCGGTTCCACAGGTCGTCCTCGAACTCGCGCTGCGCCCGGCCGGCCGCCTTCCAGTCCGCCATCAGCTCGCGGTAGCGCGCGGCCGTCGCACCCCAGTCCGTGGAGTTCGACAGCGACTCCGCCTCGGCGACCAGGGCCTCCTTCGCCTTGCGGGCGTCCTCGCGCTGGGCGTCCAGCGAGGCGAAGTGGGCCTTGCGGCGCTTGGAGAAGGCCGAGCGGGCGTGCGAGAAGCGGTGCCACAGCTCGTCATCGGACTTCCGGTCCAGCCGCGGCAGGCCCTTCCAGGTGTCGACCAGGGCCCGCAGCCGCTCGCCGGCCGCCCGCCACTGCTCGCTCTGGGCCAGCTCCTCGGCCTCGACGACCAGCGCCTCCTTGGCGTGCTTGGCCTCGTCGGTCTGCTTGGCCTTCTGGGCCTTCCGCTCCTCGCGGCGCGAGTCGACCGTCTCCACCAGCTTGTCGAGCCGCTTGCCCAGCGCGTCCAGGTCGCCGACGGCGTGGTGCTCGTCGACCTGCTGGCGCAGGTGCTCGATGGCGGTCATGGCGTCCTTCGCCGAGAGGTCGGTGGTCCTCACCCGACGCTCGAGGAGGCCGATCTCGACAACCAGGCCCTCGTACTTGCGCTCGAAGTAGGCCAGTGCCTCCTCGGGAGTGCCGGCCTGCCAGGAGCCGACGACCTTCTCGCCGTCGGCCGTACGCACGTACACGGTGCCCGTCTCGTCGACGCGGCCCCACGGGTCGCTGCTCACAGCGCCTCCTCCACCTGATGCCCTGCGAAGGGGTTGTGCCCCCCGGGCATCGTCCACAGTTTCGCGGCGGGTCCCGCCCGCCCTCCACAGCGCGGAATACCGTCCACGCTGCACAACGCCAATCTAGGCGACCGGCCGCCCGGCTGTCCGCTGTCAGCGCGAGCGAAGTTCACCGGGTTCACACCTTCCGGACCGCTGCCTTCTCCACCGTGACCGCCAGCTTCGGCGCGCCGTCCTGGGCCCCGCCCTCGACGCCACCGGCCGCGATCTTCTTCACGACCTCCAGGCCGGCCTTGTCGATCGTGCCGAAGGGCGTGAACTGCGGGGGCAGCTTGGTGTCCTTGTAGACCAGGAAGAACTGGCTGCCGCCGGTGTTCGGCTGCATCGTGTTGGCCATCGCGACCGTGCCGGCCGGGAAGGTCACCGAACCGTCCGCGCCCGCCTTGCCGAGCGCGGTCAGGTTCTCGTCCGGGATCGTGTACCCGGGGCCGCCGGTGCCGTCGCCCTTCGGGTCGCCGCACTGGAGCACGAAGATGCCCTGCGTGGTGAGCCGGTGGCACTTCGTGCCGTCGAAGTACTTCTTGTCCGCGAGGTGCTTGAAGGAGTTCACCGTGCGCGGGGTCTTCGCCGCGTCCATGGCGATACCGATCGCGCCCTGGTTCGTCTTCAGCTCCATCGCGTACTTCGCCTCGGCGTCGATCGCCATCTTCGGCTCCGGAGCCTTGGACTCCGAGGTCTCCGGCGGGGTCGGCGTCGGGCTCGTGGCCGCGTTGTCGTCGGACTTCTTCTCGCCCCCGCCCAGCGCGACGGACGCGTACACGGCGCCTCCGGAGGCGAGCACCACGGCCAGACCGGCGGCGATCACGACGTTGCGGCGTCTGCCCTTGAGGCGCGCCTCCTGACGCCGCTGCTGCTGCCGCGCGTACTTCTCCCTGGCGAGCTGCCGCCGCCGCTGATCGCTGCTGACCACCGGGTCGCTCCTTGTCGGTCGCTGGTTCCTGTCCTGGTCTGATGTGCCCGTACCGTATACGGGTTGGCTGTGGGATGAGCAGCGCCGGTAGGCTCTGATCTGCTGCATTCCGCTGCGCCGCAGCGTGCGCCGCACGCTTTCGCCGGACGACACAGTGAGGACGATCGTGCTGATTGCCGGGTTCCCCGCCGGGGCCTGGGGGACCAACTGCTACCTGGTCGCCCCCGCCGCAGGCGAGGAGTGCGTGATCATCGACCCGGGCCACCAGGCCGCCCAGGGAGTCGAGGAGACGCTCAAGAAGCATCGGCTCAAGCCCGTCGCCGTGATCCTCACCCACGGCCACATCGACCATGTCGCCTCCGTCGTCCCCGTCTGCGGCGCCCATGACGTGCCCGCGTGGATCCACCCCGAGGACCGCTACATGATGAGCGACCCGGAGAAGGCCCTCGGCCGCTCCATCGGGATGCCGCTCATGGGCGAGCTGACCGTGGGGGAGCCGGACGACGTCCGCGAACTGGGCGACGGCAGCACGCTGGAGCTGGCCGGACTGGAGTTCTCGGTCGCGCACGCGCCCGGCCATACCAAGGGGTCGGTGACCTTCCGGATGCCCCAGACGACGGAGATCCCGTCCGTCTTCTTCTCGGGCGACCTGCTGTTCGCCGGCTCCATCGGACGCACCGACCTCCCCGGCGGTGACATGGACGAGATGCTCGGCTCGCTGGCCCGCGTGTGCCTGCCGCTCGACAACTCGACCGTGGTGCTGTCCGGACACGGTCCCCAGACGACCATCGGCCAGGAGCGCGCCACCAACCCGTACCTCCGGGAAGTGGCCGCCGGCCTCGGGAGCACCCAGGCTCCCCGACGAGGAATGTGACGAGAGACTTCCGTGAGCACCTTCAAGGCCCCCAAGGGCACGTTCGACCTCATCCCGCCGTTCTCCGCGACCTATCTGGCCGTCCGTGACGCCATCTCCGCGCCGCTGCGGACCTCGGGCTACGGCTATGTCGAGACCCCCGGCTTCGAGGACGTCGACCTCTTCGCCCGCGGCGTCGGCGAGTCGACCGACATCGTGACCAAGGAGATGTACACCCTCACCACCAAGGGCGGCGCCAACCTGGCGCTGCGCCCCGAGGGCACCGCCTCCGTGCTGCGCGCGGCCCTGGAAGCGAACATGCACAAGGCCGGCGGCCTGCCGGTCAAGCTCTGGTACTCGGGCTCGTACTACCGCTACGAGCGCCCGCAGAAGGGCCGCTACCGCCACTTCTCGCAGGTCGGCGCGGAGGCCATCGGCGCCGAGGACCCGGCGCTCGACGCCGAGCTGATCATCCTGGCCGACCAGGCGTACCGCTCCCTGGGCCTGCGGCAGTTCCGCATCCTGCTGAACTCGCTGGGCGACAAGGAGTGCCGCCCGGTCTACCGCGAGGCCCTGCAGGGCTTCCTGCGCGGCCTCGACCTGGACGAGGAGACCCGCCGCCGCATCGAGATCAACCCGCTGCGGGTGCTCGACGACAAGCGCGCCGACGTCCAGCAGCAGCTCGTCGGCGCGCCGCTGCTCAAGGACTACCTGTGCGAGTCCTGCAAGGCGTACCACGCGGAGGTGCGCGAGTTGCTGACCGCGGCGGGCGTGACCTTCGAGGACGACGAGAAGCTGGTCCGCGGCCTGGACTACTACACCCGCACCACCTTCGAGTTCGTCCACGACGGTCTCGGCTCGCAGTCCGCGGTGGGCGGCGGCGGCCGCTACGACGGCCTGTCCGAGATGATCGGCGGCCCGGCGCTCCCGTCGGTCGGCTGGGCGCTCGGCGTGGACCGCACGGTCCTGGCCCTGGAGGCGGAGGGCATCGAGCTCGAGATCCCCGCGGCCACCAGCGTCTTCGCCGTGCCCCTGGGCGAGGAGGCCCGCCGGGTGCTGTTCGGCGTGGTCACCGAGTTGCGCAGGGCGGGTGTGGCGACGGACTTCTCGTACGGCGCCAAGGGCCTCAAGAGCCACATGAAGAACGCCAACCGCTCCGGCGCCCGCTACACGATCGTCGCCGGCGAGCGCGACCTCGCCGACGGCAACGTCCAGCTGAAGGACATGGAGACCGGCGAGCAGGAGCCGGTCGCCCTGGACAAGCTCGTGGAGACGGTCACGTCCAAGCTGGCCTGACCGCAGGCGCACGAGGGCCCGGCCGCCGCCCGGCGGACCGGGCCCTCGGCATGTCGCGGGATGGCCGGGAAGTGATCGTCCTTATGTCCATCGAACGGTGGACCGACAGGTCGGTACGGCAGAATGACCGTGCCCATTTGCTCGCGACGACCATGGAACGGCGAAATGACGAGTGCTGCGCGGGACGACGTGTCCGACAAGGAGAGCTCCGGCACGATCGGCGCGAGCCGGGCGTTCGCCTGGATGCTGGTGATCACGGGAGCGGCCGGACTGCTCGCCGCCTGGGTCATCACGATCGACAAGTTCAAGCTGCTCGAGGACCCGACCTTCACCCCGGGCTGCAGCCTCAACCCGGTCGTCTCCTGCGGCAACATCATGAAGAGCGACCAGGCGTCGGTGTTCGGCTTCCCGAACCCGATGCTGGGCCTCGTGACCTACGCGATGGTGATCGCGATCGGGGTCGGGCTGCTGGCCGGGGCGCGCTACCGGAAGTGGTACTGGCTGGGGCTCAACGCCGGCACGCTGTTCGGCGTCGGGTTCTGCACCTGGCTCATGCAGCAGTCGCTGTACGAGATCAACGCTCTCTGCCTGTGGTGCTGCCTGGCCTGGGTCGCCACCATCATCATGTTCTGGTACGTGACCTCGCACAACGTCCGCAAGGGCGTCATCCCGGCCCCGGCCGGGCTGCGCACCTTCTTCGACGAGTTCACCTGGATCCTGCCGGCGCTGCACATCGGCATCATCGGCATGCTGATCCTGACCCGCTGGTGGGACTTCTGGACCAGCTGATCCCGGCTGATCCCGGCTGATTCCCGCTGGTCCACGGCGGCCCGGGACCGGGCTGTCAGTCCGCTCGCTTAGGCTTCCTTGCGTGGAGCCCGACCTCTTTACCGCCGCCGCCGAAGAACGCCAGGAGAAGGACCCGGCCAGCAGTCCGCTGGCCGTGCGGATGCGCCCGCGCACCCTCGACGAGGTCGTGGGCCAGCAGCATCTGCTCAAGCCGGGATCGCCGCTGCGCCGCCTGGTGGGCGAGGGCGGCGGGCCGGCCGGGGCCTCCTCGGTGATCCTGTGGGGCCCGCCCGGCATCGGCAAGACCACCCTGGCGTACGTGGTCTCCAAGGCGACCGACAAGCGGTTCGTGGAGCTCTCCGCGATCACCGCCGGCGTCAAGGAGGTCCGCGCGGTCATCGACGGCGCACGCAGGGCCGCCGGCGGCTACGGCAAGGAGACCGTCCTCTTCCTCGACGAGATCCACCGCTTCAGCAAGGCCCAGCAGGACTCCCTGCTGCCCGCCGTGGAGAACCGCTGGGTCACCCTGATCGCGGCCACCACGGAGAACCCGTACTTCTCCGTCATCTCCCCGCTGCTCTCCCGCTCGCTGCTCCTGACCCTGGAGCCGCTCACCGACGACGACCTGCGCGCCCTGCTGCAGCGGGCGCTCACCGAGAACCGGGGCCTCGGCGGGGCCGTCACCCTCCCCGAGGACGCCGAGGCGCATCTGCTGCGGATCGCCGGCGGCGACGCCCGCCGGGCGCTGACCGCCCTGGAGGCCGCCGCGGGCGCGGCGATCGACAAGGGCGAGCCGGAGATCACCCTCGCCACCCTCGAGGAGACCGTCGACCGGGCCGCGGTGACCTACGACCGGGACGGCGACCAGCACTACGACGTGGCCAGCGCTCTGATCAAGTCGATCCGCGGCTCGGACGTGGACGCGGCCCTGCATTACCTGGCCCGCATGATCGAGGCGGGGGAGGACCCCCGGTTCATCGCTCGCCGGCTGATGATCTCGGCCAGCGAGGACATCGGCCTCGCCGACCCCCACGCGCTGCCGATCGCCGTCGCCGCCGCCCAGGCCGTCGCCATGATCGGATTCCCCGAGGCGGCGCTGACGCTCAGCCATGCCACCATCGCCCTGGCCCTGGCCCCCAAGTCCAACGCGGCGACCACCGCGATCTTCGCCGCGCAGGCCGACGTCCGCAACGGCCTGGCCGGCGCCGTGCCGCCGCACCTGCGCGACGGCCACTACAAGGGCGCCGCGAAGCTCGGCCACGCCCAGGGGTACGTGTACCCGCACGACGTCCCCGGCGGCATCGCCGCCCAGCAGTACGCCCCGGACACGGTGCACGGCAAGCGGTACTACGAGCCCACCCGGTACGGCGCCGAGGCCCGGTACGCGGACGTGGTCGAGAAGGTCCGCGAGCGGCTGAAGGGCGAGGGCGGCTGACGCACCCGGCCGCACAGGCCCCCGTCCGCACCCCCTCCGCCGAGCCGGTACACTCGTGCGGAGTGCTGCGTCCCGTGTCCGGCCCCGTGCCGGCGCCACCAGAGCGGGACAGTCAGCCGGAACACCGCCCCCGGGCGGAGTTCCAGGAGCGTCGCGCACCTTCGAAGGTGTCGCGTGCCACCCACCACCCCCCGGATTCCCGGGACCGGCGGTGGGTCGTTCGCGTGCTGCACGTATGTGCCCAGACCAGGGAGCGGCTGCCCGGCAGGTCCGTCAGGACCCGCGGGGTTTCCCGGCTGCGGATGCGACCTCCTCTAACCACTGGTGAAGCCGTATTCGCACAGATGAGAGAGGTTGGTTCATGCCGAACCAGTCCCGTCCCAAGGTCAAGAAGTCGCGTGCCCTCGGCATCGCGCTGACCCCGAAGGCCGTCAAGTACTTCGAGGCCCGCCCCTACCCGCCGGGCGAGCACGGCCGTGGCCGCAAGCAGAACTCGGACTACAAGGTCCGTCTGCTCGAGAAGCAGCGCCTGCGCGCCCAGTACGACATCAGCGAGCGCCAGATGGCGCGCGCCTACGACCGCGCCAAGAAGGCCGAGGGCAAGACGGGCGAGGCGCTGGTCGTCGAGCTCGAGCGTCGCCTCGACGCCCTGGTCCTGCGTTCGGGCATCGCCCGCACCATCTACCAGGCCCGCCAGATGGTCGTGCACGGTCACATCCAGGTCAACGGTGGCAAGGTCGACAAGCCGTCGTTCCGTGTCCGTCCCGACGACGTCGTGATGGTCCGCGAGAAGTCCCGCGAGAAGCCGCTGTTCCAGGTCGCTCGCGAGGGTGGCTTCGCCGCCGACGGTGAGACCCCGCGCTACCTCCAGGTCAACCTGAAGGCCCTGGCCTTCCGCCTGGACCGCGACCCGAACCGCAAGGAGATCCCGGTCATCTGCGACGAGCAGCTGGTCGTCGAGTACTACGCCCGCTGATCCTCAGCGAGCCGTAGTACCGCCTCCGCGGTGTCAGCCCGCCGTCTCCCCGCCCTTCAGGGTGGGCGAGCCGGCGGGCTTCCGCGTCTCCGGGACCCCGGCACGGAACGGGCGCGGCGTCCGCGTCCCGCGCCCGCCCACGGCAGGCGCCCGCCGCCCCGCCAGCGCCCGGTCCACCACCTCGTCCAGCGACAGCGCCCGCCCCTCCCGCACCGCCGCCGCGTACCGCGCGGGTCCGAGCACCTCGCTCGCCTGCCGCTCGCACAGCTCCCGCGGCCCGCTGAAGTTGGCCGAGCCGAACAGCGGCACCCCCACCGAGTCCCACACCGGGGCCGCCGCCCCCTGCAGCACCGCCGCCTCCGCCGGATCGCCCTCGCTCGCCGTCACCAGCGCGAGCAGTTCGAGCGCCAGGACCAGGCCCACCAGGTCGTGGAAGGCGTGGTCGATCGCGATGCACTCGGCGAGCAGCGTCCGCGCCTCGCCGTGCTCGCCGCCCGCCCAGGCCGCGTACGCGAGCACGTACAGCGCGTACGCCTTCGTCCAGCGCTCGCCGCGCTCCTCGCAGATCTCCCGCACCTCGGCGACCAGCAGCAGCGCCCCCTCCAGGTCCCCCTGGAAGATCCGGGTCATCGCCAGCTCGACCTGCCCCATCAGCACATTGCTGTTGAGCTCGCCCAGTTCCCGGTACGCGTCGAGCGCCCGCCGCATCAGCTCCTCCGCCCGCGGCATGTCGTCCGACAGCAGCGCCAGACAGCCCATCCGGTGCGTCGCGTACGCCTCCGCCACCCGGTCGCCGGCCAGCAGGGCCCGGTCCGCGCACTCGTGCAGCGCCGCCACCGCGGCCGTGTCGTCGCCCTGCAGGACGGCCACGTACCCCAGCACCCACAGCGGCTTGAGCCGCGCGTCGTGGTGACCGTGCGGCCCCGCCGGTTCCGGCTCCGGGGCGAGCGCCCGGTCCAGCCAGTGCCGGCCCTCCGCGAGCCGGCCGCAGCCCGCCCAGTAGAACCACAGCGTGCCCGCGAGGTGCAGCGCCAGATGGCCGTCCTCCGGCTGCTCCAGGCACAGCTCCAGGGCGGCCCGCAGATTCGGCAGCGCCGCGTCCGTCGCCGCCGCGACCTCCGCCTGGCGGGGGCTGAACCACTCCAGCTCGCACCAGGTCGCCAGGCCCATGTACCAGTCCCGGTGCCGCCGCCGCATCCGCTCGGTGTCCCCGAGCGCGGCCAGCCAGTCCGCCCCGTACGCGGCGACCGTGTCCAGCATCCGGAAGCGCGGGCCCGCCGGGGTGTCCTCGCGCATCACCAGGGACTGGGCGAGCAGCCCGCCCAGTACGTCGAGCACCCGCTCCGCGGGCAGGCCCGAGCCCCCGCACACGTACTCCGTCGCCTCCAGGTCGAACGGCCCGGCGAACACCGACAGGCGCGCCCACAGCAGCCGCTCCTCCGGGGTGCACAGCTCGTGGCTCCACCCGATCGCGGTCCGCAGCGTCTGGTGCCGGGGCAGCGCCCCCCGGGCGCCGTCGGTCAGCAGCCGGAACCGGTCGTCCAGACGGTGCAGCACCTGCTCCACGGTCAGCAACGGCAGCCGGCCCGCGGCCAGTTCGAGCGCCAGCGGGATCCCGTCGAGCCGTCGGCACAGCTCCCGTACCGCCTCCCCCGGAGCCCCCGGCGCGCCCGCGCCCGCCGCCCGCGCCTCGAACAGCTCGACCGCGTCCTCGTCCGACATCGGGGCCAGCGTGAACACCGCCTCGCCGTCCACCCGCAGCGGCCGCCGGCCCACCGCGAGCACGGTCAGCCCCGGCGCCCCGGCCAGCAGCTCCCGCAGTAGCGGCGCGCACTCCTCCACCAGGTGCTCGAAGCCGTCCACCACCAGCAGCAGCCGGCGCTCCGCCAGGTGCTCGGCCAGCATCTCCCGCGGCGACCGGACGGTGTGATCGGTCAGTCCCAGCGCCTCGGCCAGCGCGTGCTCCAGGACCGCCGGATCGCGCAGCGCCGACAGCTCGGCCAGCCGCACCCCGTCGACGTAGCGTTTCTCCGTCGCCGCGGCACACCGCAGCGCCAGCCGGGACTTGCCCACTCCGCCCATGCCGACCACGGTGACCAGGCGGAACTCCTCCAGGAGCCGCCGCAGTCCGTCCTGCTCCCCGGCCCGGCCCACGAACCGGTTGAGCTCCGCCGGAAGATTGCTCCGTCGCATGGGACACGGAGCGTACTCATCCGCGCGCACTCCGTACAATCGGTGCGTCGATCCCGCGATTCCGGGCCCCGCGCCGCCTCTAATGCGGTACGGGGAGAGACCCCGGGCGCGATAGGGTCGGAGGACGACTTTTCGCAAGGGCCCAACGACAGCAGAGAGCGGTGCAGCGCGTGACCGGTGGAGAGGTTGCCGGGATCCTGGTGGCCGTGTTCTGGGCGATTCTCGTCTCCTTCCTCGCCGTGGTGCTGGTGAGGCTGGCGCAGACGCTCAGGGCGACCACCAAGCTCGTGGCGGACGTGACGGAGCAGGCGGTTCCGCTGCTGGCCGACGCCTCCGCGGCGGTCCGCTCGGCACAGACCCAGCTCGACCGGGTCGACGCCATCGCCTCCGACGTCCAGGAGGTCACCTCCAACGCGTCGGCGCTGTCCACCACGGTCGCCTCGACCTTCGGCGGCCCGCTCGTCAAGATCGCGGCCTTCGGCTACGGCGTCCGCCGGGCGCTCGGCCGCGGCCGCGAGGAGCAGCCGCGCGAGCAGACGCGCCGCTCGGTGATCGTCGGCCGCACGGTGCCGGCGCCGCGTCGCCGCAAGCAGAAGGGCTGAGCACACGATGTTCCGTCGCGCTTTCTGGTTCACCGCAGGCGCCGCCGCAGGTGTCTGGGCCACCACCAAGGTCAACCAGAAGCTGAAGCAGCTGACTCCCGAGAGCCTCGCCGCCCAGGCGGCGAACAAGGCGGTCGAGACCGGCCACCGGCTGAAGGACTTCGCCCTCGACGTCCGGGCCGGCATGGCCCAGCGCGAGGCCGAACTCGGCGAGGCGCTCGGCCTGGACGCCTCCGACGAACCGGCGGAGCTTCCGGCCCCGCGCCGGTACGCGGCGCTCGACCCGCGCGCGCCGGGCCGGGCGAAGAGCACGAAACCTCCGTACCCCACGATCACGTACAACCGGAATGAGGACCACTGATGGAGTCGGCTGAAATCCGCCGTCGCTGGCTGAGCTTCTTCGAGGAGCGCGGGCACACCGTCGTCCCTTCGGCGTCGCTCATCGCGGACGACCCGACTCTGCTGCTCGTCCCGGCCGGCATGGTGCCGTTCAAGCCCTACTTCCTGGGCGAGGTCAAGCCGCCCTTCTCGCGCGCCTCCAGCGTGCAGAAGTGCGTGCGCACGCCGGACATCGAGGAGGTCGGCAAGACCACCCGGCACGGCACGTTCTTCCAGATGTGCGGCAACTTCTCCTTCGGCGACTACTTCAAGGAAGGCGCCATCAAGCTCGCCTGGGAGCTGCTGACCACCCCGGTGGAGCACGGCGGCTACGGGCTGGACCCGGAGAAGCTCTGGATCACCGTCTACCTGGAGGACGACGAGGCCGAGCGGATCTGGCGCGACGTCGTCGGCGTGCCCGCCGAGCGCATCCAGCGCCTCGGCAAGAAGGACAACTACTGGTCCATGGGCGTCCCCGGCCCCTGCGGCCCGTGCTCCGAGATCAACTACGACCGCGGCCCCGAGTTCGGCGTCGAGGGCGGCCCGGCCGTCAACGACGAGCGGTACGTGGAGATCTGGAACCTGGTCTTCATGCAGTACGAGCGCGGCGAGGGCACCTCGAAGGAGGACTTCGAGATCCTCGGCGAGCTGCCGTCGAAGAACATCGACACGGGCCTCGGCCTGGAGCGCCTGGCGATGATCCTCCAGGGCGTCCAGAACATGTACGAGACGGACACCCTCAAGGTCGTCATCGACAAGGCCACCGAGCTCACCGGCGTCGCCTACGGCAAGGCCCACGACAGCGACGTCTCGCTGCGCGTGGTCGCCGACCACATGCGCACCTCCGTGATGCTCATCGGCGACGGCGTCACCCCGGGCAACGAGGGCCGCGGTTACGTGCTGCGCCGCATCATGCGCCGCGCCGTCCGGAACATGCGCCTGCTCGGCGCCACCGGGCCGGTCGTCCAGGACCTCGTCGACGTCGTGATCGACACGATGGGCGAGCAGTACCCGGAGCTGGTCACCGACCGCAGGCGGATCGAGACCGTCGCCCTCGCCGAGGAGGCCGCGTTCCTCAAGGCCCTCAAGGGCGGCACCAACATCCTCGACACCGCCGTCACCGAGACCAAGGCCGCCGGCGGCACGATCCTCGCCGGCGAGAAGGCCTTCCTGCTCCACGACACCTGGGGCTTCCCGATCGACCTCACCCTCGAGATGGCCGCCGAGCAGGGCCTGTCCGTGGACGAGGACGGCTTCCGCCGCCTGATGAAGGAGCAGCGGGAGCGCGCCAAGGCCGACGCCAAGGCCAAGAAGACCGGCCACGCCGACGTCTCCGCGTACCGCGAGATCGCCGACAGCTCCGGCGCCACCCAGTTCACCGGCTACACCAACACCGAGGGCGAGTCCACGGTCGTCGGTCTGCTGGTCAACGGCGTTCCGTCGCCGGCCGCCACCGAGGGCGACGAGGTCGAGGTCGTCCTCGACCGCACCCCGTTCTACGCCGAGGGCGGCGGCCAGCTCGCCGACCAGGGCCGGATCAGGCTGCACAGCGGAGCCGTCGTCGAGATCCGCGACGTCCAGCAGCCGGTCCCCGGCGTCACCGTGCACAAGGGCGCCGTGCAGGTTGGCGAGGTGACCCTGGGCTCCACGGCCTACACCACCATCGACGTGCGCCGCCGCCGGGCCATCGCCCGCGCCCACTCGGCCACCCACCTCACCCACCAGGCGCTGCGCGACGCCCTCGGCCCGACGGCCGCCCAGGCCGGTTCGGAGAACTCGCCCGGCCGCTTCCGCTTCGACTTCGGCTCGCCGAACGCCGTTCCCGGCGCCGTGCTCACCGACGTCGAGCAGAAGATCAACGAGGTGCTCGCCCGCGAACTCGACGTGCACGCCGAGGTCATGCCGATCGACGAGGCCAAGCGTCAGGGCGCCATCGCCGAGTTCGGCGAGAAGTACGGCGAGCAGGTCCGCGTCGTCACCATCGGCGACTTCTCCAAGGAGCTGTGCGGCGGCACGCACGTG
This sequence comes from Streptomyces solicamelliae, assembly GCF_045348655.1. Classification (NCBI taxonomy): domain Bacteria; kingdom Bacillati; phylum Actinomycetota; class Actinomycetes; order Kitasatosporales; family Streptomycetaceae; genus Streptomyces; species Streptomyces solicamelliae. The sequence continues at coordinate 1,081,179 of NZ_CP160404.1, read as the reverse complement.
CACAACACCGCCCAGCTGGGTCTGGTGAAGCTGCTCGGCGAGTCGTCCATCGGCTCCGGCGTGCGCCGTATCGAGGCCCTGGTCGGCGTCGACGCGTACAACTTCCTGGCCCGCGAGCACACGGTCGTCGCCCAGCTCCAGGAGCTGGTCAAGGGCCGTCCGGAGGAGCTGCCGGAGAAGATCGCGGGCATGCTCGGCAAGCTCAAGGACGCCGAGAAGGAGATCGAGAAGTTCCGCGCGGAGAAGGTCCTCCAGGCCGCCGCCGGACTCGCCGAGAACGCCCAGGACATCCGCGGCGTGGCCCTCGTCGTGGGCCGGGTCCCGGACGGCACCGGCGCCGACGACCTGCGCAAGCTGGTCCTCGACGTGCGCGGCCGCATCCCGGCCGACCGCCCGGCCGTCGTGGCCCTGTTCACCACGGCCAACGGCAAGCCGCTGACCGTGATCGCCACCAACGAGACCGCCCGTGAGCGCGGCTTCAAGGCCGGCGAGCTGGTCCGTACGGCCGCCAAGACCCTCGGCGGCGGCGGTGGCGGCAAGCCGGACGTCGCCCAGGGCGGCGGCCAGAACCCGGAGGCCGTGAGCGAGGCCATCGCCGCGGTCGAGCGTCTGGTCGTGGAGACCGCGTAATGCGCAGAGGACGGCGACTCGCCATCGACGTCGGGGACGCCCGGATCGGGGTCGCCTCGTGCGACCCCGACGGGGTCCTCGCCACCCCGGTGGAGACCGTGCCGGGACGTGACGTCCCGGCCGCCCACCGGCGGCTGCGGCAACTCGTCGAGGAGTACGAGCCGATCGAGGTCGTCGTGGGCCTTCCCCGCTCGCTGAGCGGACGGGAGGGCCCCGCGGCCACCAAGGTGCGGGCCTTCGCGCAGGAGCTCGCCCGGGGCATCAAGCCGGTCCCGGTACGGCTCGTCGACGAGCGGATGACGACGGTCACGGCCACCCAGGGCCTGCGTGCGTCCGGCGTGAAGTCGAAAAAGGGACGCTCGGTGATCGACCAGGCCGCCGCTGTGATCATCCTCCAGAACGCTCTTGAGGCCGAACGGGTATCTGATAATCCGCCCGGCGAGGGCGTCGAAGTGGTCATCTGATCGCGATACGGTAACGTTCCGCGCGATGCGGCGGTTCGAACACGTGCCGCACAACGTAGAGGCGGATCGTCCGGAAGCCTCGCGGCTGTTTGGGGATCGATGACTGAGTATGGCCGGAGCCCCGGCTCCGAACCGTGGCACCCCGAGGACCCCTTGTACGGGGACCAGGGGTGGGGAGGCCAGCAGCAGCCGTACCCGCAACAGGCGCAGCAGGCGAACTACCACCCGCAGGACCCGTACGCGCAGCAGGGCTACGACGGACAGCAGTACCCGCAGCAGCAGTACGGGGGGCAGCAGCAGTACGGCGGACAGCCCGGGCAGGGCTACGACACGGGCGGCTATCCCGTGCAGCAGCCGTACGACGGCGGCTGGGACACCGGCCAGCACCAGGCGATGCCGTACGGCGCGCCGCCCGCCGACCCGTACGGCGCGGCCCGGCCGCAGGACCTGTACGGCACCCCCGAGGCGTACCCGCCGCCGCAGCCCCCGGGCCGGCGGCAGGGGCCGCCGGAGCCGGTCAGCGACTGGCAGGCGGAGGAGCCGGAAGAGGAGAACCACCCGTTCTTCACCGGCGAGGACGCCCCCGAGGAGCCCCGCCGGCGGCGCGGCCGGGGCCGCGAGGCCGTCCGTGAGGACGAGTACGACGGCGACTACGACGACGAACCGGACTCCCGGTCCTCCCGCGGCGGCGGTCGTGACCGCCGCGGCAAGGGCCAGAAGAAGGGCCGCAACGGCTTCGCCTGCCTGTTCGTCGCGCTGGTCCTGGTCGGCGGCGTGGGCGGCGTCGGCTACGTCGGCTACCAGTTCTGGCAGGGCCAGTTCGGCGGCGCGGAGGACTTCGAGGGCACCGGCAGCGGCACGGTCCAGGTCGAGATCCCCAAGAACGCCGGCGGCTACGAGATCGGCAACATCCTCAAGAAGGCCGGCGTCGTCAAGAGCGTCGACGCCTTCGTCTCGGCCCAGCAGAAGAACCCCAAGGGCCTGTCGATCCAGGCCGGCGTCTTCACCCTGAAGAAGGGGATGTCGGCGGCGAGCGCGGTCGAGATGATGCTCGACCCGGCCAGCCAGACCAACTTCGCCATCCCGGAGGGCCGGCGGAACAGCTGGGTCTACGCCGAGATCGACAAGCGCCTCGGCCTGGAGGCGGGCTCCACCGCGGGCGTCGCGAAGGCCAAGGCGAACGACCTGGGCCTGCCCGAGTGGGCGAAGAACCACGAGGACGTCAAGGACCCGCTGGAGGGCTTCCTCTACCCGGCGAGCTACCCGGTGGCCAAGGGCGCGAAGCCCGAGGACGTGCTGCGCAAGATGGTCGCGCGGGCGAACCAGGAGTACGAGAAGCTCGACCTGGAGGCGAAGTCGAAGGCGCTCGGTCTCAAGGACCCGTGGGAGTTCGTCACGGTCGCGAGCCTGGTCAACGCCGAGGGCAAGACGGAGGACGACTTCCGGAAGATGGCCGAGGTCGTCTACAACCGGCTCAAGCCGGACAACCGGGAGACCTACCAGCTGCTCCAGTTCGACTCGACCTTCAACTACCTGAAGGGCCAGAGCGAGATCAAGATCTCCGAGAAGGAGATCCTCAGGAACAAGGACCCGTACAACACGTACACGCAGAAGGGTCTGCCTCCCGGCCCGATCGGGAACCCGGGCGCCGTGGCGCTCCAGGCCTCGCTCAACCCGACGAAGGACGGCTGGATCTACTTCGTCGCGACCGACGGCCAACACAAGACCGAGTTCGCCAAGACGCACGCGGAGTTCCTCAAGCTCAAGGAAAAGTTCAATGCCAACAGCTGAACGGCGCCGCGCCGCCGTACTCGGCTCGCCGATCGCCCACTCGCTCTCGCCCGTGCTGCACCGCACGGCGTACGCGGCGCTGGGCCTCGCCGACTGGTCGTACGACCGGTTCGAGATCGACGAGGCGGCGCTGCCGGGGTTCGTCGGCGATCTCGACGACAGCTGGGCCGGTCTCTCGCTGACCATGCCGCTCAAGCGGGCGATCATCCCGCTGCTCGACGAGGTCGGTGAGACGGCCGCCTCCGTGGAGGCCGTCAACACCGTGGTCTTCCGCGCGGACGGCTCGCGGTACGGCGACAACACCGACATCCCCGGCATGCTCGCCGCCCTGCGCGAGCGGGGCGTCGAGAAGGTGGACTCCGCCGCGATCCTCGGCGCCGGCGCCACCGCGTCCTCCGCGCTGGCCGCGCTCGCCCGGATCAGCTCGGGCCCGGTCACCGCGTACGTCCGCAGCGAGGCCCGGGCCGCCGAGATGCGGGCCTGGGGCGAGCGGCTCGCCGTGGACGTCCGTACCGCCGACTGGGACGACGCGGTGCGCGCGTTCGACGCCCCGCTGGTCGTCGCCACCACGCCGGCCGGTACGACGGACGCGCTCGCGGAGGCCGTCCCCGGCGCGCCCGGCACCCTCTTCGACGTGCTGTACGACCCCTGGCCCACCGCCCTCGCGGCCGCCTGGTCGGACCGCGGGGCGCAGGTCGTCGGCGGACTCGACCTGCTCGTGCACCAGGCCGTGCTCCAGGTGCAGCAGATGACCGGCGTGCCCGAGGCGCCTCTCGCGGCGATGCGCGCGGCGGGCGAATCGGCACTCGCGGCACGGTGAGCGCAACGGGGGAACTGGTCCTCGCGTCGCGCTGGGACGCGGTGTTCGACGTCGGCCACTGGATCGTCGCGGGACTCCGCATCGCCTTCGGCAGCCTGCCCGAATGGGCGAAGCTCGCCTTCGCCGCCGCGGTCTTCCTCACCCTCCTCGGCGGCTGGGCGCACAGCCGTAGGCGCCGCCGGCAGGTCCTCGCCGCGTCCGGATCTGACGAAGCACGCGTCCGATAGCTGGACCGGCGGCCTGGTCACGGTGTCGGACGTGGGAGGATCGGAGTCGGCGGGCCAGGGCCGCGCACCCGGTCGCGTCGTCGCAGTGCCAGGCGCGAGCAGAGGAGCATCGTTGAGCAGGTTGCGTTGGCTGACCGCTGGGGAGTCCCACGGACCCGCACTGGTCGCGACGCTGGAGGGCCTTCCCGCCGGCGTCCCGGTCACCACCGAACTGGTGGCGGACCACCTCGCGCGGCGGCGCCTCGGCTATGGTCGCGGCGCCCGGATGAAGTTCGAGCGGGACGAGATCACCTTCCTCGGCGGTGTCCGCCACGGGCTCTCCCTCGGTTCGCCGATCGCGGTCATGGTGGGCAACACCGAGTGGCCCAAGTGGGAGAAGGTCATGTCGGCGGACCCCGTCGACCCCTCGGAGCTCAAGGAGACGGGCCGCAACGCGCCCCTGACCCGGCCCCGCCCCGGCCACGCCGACCTCGCCGGCATGCAGAAGTACGGCTTCGACGAGGCCCGTCCGATCCTGGAGCGCGCCAGCGCCCGGGAGACCGCCGCCCGCGTCGCCCTCGGCGCCGTCGCCCGGTCCTTCCTCAAGGAGGCCGCCGGCATCGAGATCGTCAGCCACGTCGTCGAACTCGCCGCCGCCAAGGCCCCGTACGGCGTCTACCCGACCCCCGCCGACGTCGAGAAGCTCGACGCCGACCCGGTCCGCTGCCTCGACGCCGACGCGTCGAAGGCGATGGTCGCCGAGATCGACCAGGCCCACAAGGACGGCGACACCCTCGGCGGCGTCGTCGAGGTCCTCGCGTACGGCGTGCCCGTCGGCCTCGGCTCGCACGTCCACTGGGACCGCCGGCTCGACGCGCGGCTGGCCGCCGCGCTCATGGGCATCCAGGCCATCAAGGGCGTCGAGGTCGGCGACGGCTTCGAGCTCGCCCGGGTGCCCGGCTCCCAGGCGCACGACGAGATCGTGAAGACCGAGGACGGCCTCAGGCGCACCTCCGGCCGTTCCGGCGGCACCGAGGGCGGTCTGACCACCGGCGAGCTGCTGCGCGTCCGCGCCGCGATGAAGCCCATCGCGACCGTGCCGCGCGCCCTGGCCACCGTCGACGTCGTCACCGGCGAGGCCGCCGCGGCCCACCACCAGCGCTCCGACGTCTGCGCCGTCCCGGCCGCCGGCATCGTGGCCGAGGCCATGGTTGCGCTGGTGCTCGCCGACGCCGTCGTGGAGAAGTTCGGCGGCGACTCGGTCCCCGAGACCCGCCGCAACGTGCAGTCGTACCTCGACAACCTGCACATCCGGTGACCGGCGGACCGCTCGTCGTCCTCGTCGGACCCATGGGCTCCGGCAAGTCCACCGTGGGCGCGCTGCTCGCCGAGCGGCTCGGCGCGCCCTACCGGGACACCGACGCCGACATCGTCGCCGCCGAGGGCCGCGAGATCTCCGACATCTTCGTGGAGGACGGCGAGGAGCACTTCCGTGCCCTCGAGCGCGCGGCGGTGCGCACCGCCGTGGCCGAGCACGAGGGCGTCCTCGCGCTCGGCGGCGGCGCGATCCTCGACGCCGGCACCCGCGAGCTGCTGACCGGGCTGCCCGTCGCCTATCTCTCGATGGACGTCGAGGAGGCGGTCCGCCGGGTCGGCCTCGGCGCCGCCCGGCCGCTGCTCGCCGTCAACCCGCGCCGGCAGTGGCGCGAGCTGATGGAGGCGCGCCGCCACCTCTACATCGAAGTCGCCCGTGCCGTCGTCGCCACCGACGACCGCACCCCCGAAGAGGTCGCCCAGGCGGTCCTCGACGCACTGGAGTTGAAGGACGAATGACGGACCAGGACCAGGTGACGCGGATCCACGTCGGCGGCAGCGCCGGACACGATCCGTACGACGTGCTGGTCGGCCGGCAGCTGCTCGGTGAGCTCGGCGGCCTCATCGGCGACAAGGCCAAGCGCGTCGCCGTGATCCACCCCGAGGCGCTGGCCGGCACCGGCGAGGCCCTGCGCGACGACCTGGCCGAGCAGGGCTACGAGGCCGTCGCCATCCAGGTGCCGAACGCGGAGGAGGCCAAGACCGCCGAGGTCGCCGCGTACTGCTGGAAGGCCCTCGGCCAGACCGGCTTCACCCGCACCGACGTGATCGTCGGCGTCGGCGGCGGCGCCACCACCGACCTGGCCGGCTTCGTGGCGGCCACCTGGCTGCGCGGGGTGCGCTGGATCGCCGTGCCCACTACCGTCCTCGCGATGGTGGACGCGGCCGTCGGCGGCAAGACCGGCATCAACACCGCCGAGGGCAAGAACCTCGTCGGCGCCTTCCACCCGCCGGCCGGGGTGCTCTGCGACCTCGCGGCGCTGGACTCGCTGCCGGTCAACGACTACGTCAGCGGCCTGGCCGAGATCATCAAGGCCGGCTTCATCGCCGACCCGAAGATCCTCGACCTGATCGAGGCGGACCCCCAGGCCGCCCGTACGCCCGCCGGCCCGCACACCGCCGAGCTGATCGTGCGCTCCATCCAGGTCAAGGCGGACGTGGTCTCCAGCGACCTGAAGGAGTCCGGCCTGCGGGAGATCCTCAACTACGGGCACACGCTGGCCCATGCGATCGAGAAGAACGAGCGGTACAAGTGGCGGCACGGCGCGGCCGTCTCCGTCGGCATGGTCTTCGCCGCCGAGCTGGGCCGGCTGGCCGGCCGGCTGGACGACGCCACCGCCGACCGGCACCGCGCGGTCCTGGAGTCCGTCGGCCTGCCGCTCACGTACCGCGGCGACCAGTGGCCCAAGCTTCTGCAGACCATGAAGGTCGACAAGAAGTCCCGCGGCGACCTGCTCCGCTTCATCGTCCTCGACGGGCTGGGCAAGCCCACGGTCCTGGAGGGCCCGGACCCGGCCGTGCTGGTGGCCGCGTACGGCGAGGTGTCCGCGTGAGCGAGCGGCGACGGGTGCTCGTGCTCAACGGGCCCAACCTCGGCCGGCTCGGCTCGCGCGAGCCGGACATCTACGGCGCCACCTCGTACGCCGGTCTCGTCGAGTCCTGCCGGGCGCTCGGCAAGGAGCTGGGCTTCGACGTCGAGGTGCGCGAGACCAACGACGAGGGCGAGATGATCCGCTGGCTGCACGAGGCCGCGGACGGTTCGATTCCGGTCGTTCTCAACCCCGGTGCGTTCACGCACTACTCGTACGGGATGCGCGACGCGGCCGCCCAGCGGACCGCGCCGCTCATCGAGGTGCACATCTCGAACCCGTACACACGGGAGGAATTCCGGCACACCTCGGTGGTCGCCGCCGTCGCCAGCGGCACCGTCGCCGGCTTCGGCATCGGGTCGTACCGGCTGGCGCTGCGCGCGCTCGCAGAGGAGATCTCTGGCTGACCGGGCACTCTGGACCGCCCCCGGCCGTTCCCCCTGGGAGCGCCGGGGGCGGTACCGTGCCCGGAGGCATCGGACGTACGAACGAGACGGAGTGGCACCGGATGCAGCACGGGATGGGGGCTCTGCCGCCGGAGTCGGGTGGCTGGCCGCCCACGGGCCATCAGCCTCCGGGGAGTGCGGCCGGGCCGGTCCCGCCGACGGGTGCGCCTCTGCCGCCCACCGACGGACCGGCCGGTGTGCCGGGGCCGCAGGACGAACAGGAGCCCACGGCCCGGCTGCAGGTCATCCGCGCCGCGTCGACCCCCGGTCACGGCAGCCGCCCGCCGGTACCGCCCCCGCCGGGCACCTCCCGGCACCCGCAGCAGCCGTACGCGGGGCAGCACCCGGGCACGCCCGCCGCGCCGCAGCCTCCGCACCCCGGCGCCCCCGCCGGCTCCCCGGCCCCGCATCCCGCCGGCCCGACCGGGCAGCACCCCGGCGCGCAGCCCGCCCCGCCCGGCGCCCCCGTGCCGCCGCCCGGGCAGCAGGCGCAGCACCCCGGACCCGCGTGGGGGAGCGGGATGCCGCGGGACACCACCGGGCACGTCCCGCTGCCGCCCGGCGGACCGGTCGCCATGCCCGCGCCGCCGGCCGTCGAGCTCGGCACCGGCAACGCGACGCTCGCCGTGCTGCTCATAGGCCCCGCGGGGGCCGGGAAGACCACCGTCGCCAAGCACTGGGCCCGCACCCGCCGGGTGCCCACCGCGCACATCAGCCTGGACGACGTGCGCGAATGGGTCTGCTCCGGCTTCGCCGACCCGCAGACCGGCTGGAACGAGAACTCCGAGGCCCAGTACCGCCTCGCTCGCCGCACCTGCGGCTTCGCCGCGCGCAACTTCCTCGCCAACGGCATCTCCTGCATCCTCGACGACGCCGTCTTCCCCGACCGCCCGGTGGTCGGCCTCGGCGGCTGGAAGCGGCACGTCGGCCCCGGCCTGCTCCCCGTCGTCCTGCTGCCCGGCCTGGAGATCGTCCTGGAGCGCAACGCCGAGCGCAGCGGCAACCGGCGGCTCTCCGACGAGGAGGTCGCCTCCATCCACGGCCGGATGGCCGGCTGGTACGGCTCGGGCCTGCCGATCATCGACAACTCCAAGTACGACGTGGAGACCACCGCCCGCGTCCTCGACGACGTCCTGGCCCGCTCCATAGCCAGCCCGCCCACCTGGTAGCGGGCCCGGCGGCCCGGGGCGCTCCCCGGTCGGACCTCACGACGGGCCGGGTCGCGCGGACGCTCGTAGGCTCGGAACATGTCACAGGTGTACGCGGACCGCCGTGTCCGGCTGCGCGACCGCTGCGCGGCCGCCGGCAGCACGGCTGCCCTGGTCTCCCGCCCCGCCAACGTCCGCTATCTCGCGGGCGGTTCGCCTCCCGGCGCGGTCCTGCTCCTGGGCCCGAAGGAGGACCTGCTGCTCTGCCCCGTCACGCCCGGCGGCGATCCCGCCCACGGCCGGCTCGACGAGGACCTCCCGCTGACGGTGCTGCCTCCCGGTGCGCCCATCGGCGATCCCGCCGTCGCGGCCGTCGACACGGCCCGCAGATCGGGGGCCGACTCGCTCGCCGTGGAGGAGCACCACCTCACCGTGGCCCGGCACCGGGCCATGGGCTCGGTCGCCCCCAAGCTGCGTCTCGCGGATCTCGCCGGTGCCGTGGAACAGCTGCGGATCGTCAAGGACGAGGACGAGATCGCCTGTCTGCGGATCTCCGCCGAGATCGCCGACCAGGCGCTGGGGGAGCTGCTGGAGTCGATCCTCGTCGGCCGCACGGAGCGTCATCTCGCCCTGGAGCTGGAGCGCCGGCTGGTCGACCACGGGGCTGACGGCGCGGCCTTCCCGACCTCGGTCGGCACCGGGCCGAACTCCGGTCGCAGCGGCCACCGCCCCACCGACCGGCGCGTCGAGGAGGGCGACTTCCTCTCCGTCTGCCTGGGCGCGAACTACCGCGGTTACCGCTCCGAGATCGGCCGCACCTTCGTCATCGGCACCACCCCCGCGGACTGGCAGATCGAGCTGTACGACCTCGTCTTCGCCGCTCAGCGGGCCGGCCGGGAGGCCCTCGCACCCGGGGCGGAGTTCCGGGACGTGGACCGGGCGGCCCGCCAGATCCTGGACGGCACAGGCCACGGCGAGACCCTCGAGCCCCGCATCGGGCACGGCGTCGGTCTGGAAATCGACGAGGACCCGCAGCTCGCACCTTCCGCCATGGGTAAACTGGACGCTTGTGTGCCGGTCACCGTCGAACCGGGGGTCCACCTCCCGGGCCGGGGCGGGGTCCGGATCGATGACACGCTCGTCGTACGCCAGGAGGCGGACGGCGGACCCGAGCTACTCACCATCACGACCAAGGAGCTGCTCGCGCTGTAGGGCGCGCCCGCCTCCCCGGTCCCACGTCAGTCCAGGAGATTCCGCAACCGTGGCTTCCACGAACGACCTCAAGAACGGCATGGTGCTCAAGCTCGAAGGCGGCCAGCTCTGGTCCGTCGTCGAGTTCCAGCACGTCAAGCCCGGCAAGGGCCCGGCCTTCGTGCGCACCAAGCTCAAGAACGTGCTGTCCGGCAAGGTCGTCGACAAGACCTTCAACGCCGGCGTGAAGGTCGACACGGCCACCATCGACCGTCGCGACATGCAGTTCTCGTACATGGACGGCGACTACTTCGTCTTCATGGACATGGACACCTACGACCAGCTGCACGTCGACCGCAAGTCCGTCGGCGACGCCGCCAACTTCCTGATCGAGGGCTTCAACGCCCAGGTCGCGCAGCACGAGGGCGAGGTGCTCTACGTCGAGCTCCCGGCCGCCGTCGAGCTCACCATCCAGGAGACCGAGCCGGGCGTCCAGGGCGACCGCTCCACCGGTGGCACCAAGCCCGCCATCCTGGAGACCGGCCACCAGATCCAGGTCCCGCTCTTCATCACCACCGGTGAGAAGGTCAAGGTCGACACCCGCACCAGCGACTACCTCGGCCGGGTGAACAGCTAACCGTGGCTGCCCGCAGCAAGGCCCGTAAGCGGGCCTTCCAGATCCTCTTCGAGGCCGACCAGCGCGGCGCGTCCGTGCAGGAGGTCCTCGCGGACTGGGTACGGCACGCGCGGTCCGACGACCGTCAGCCGCCGGTCAGCGAGTTCACCATGCAGCTCGTGGAGGGGTACGCGCAGCACGTCGCGCGCATCGACGAGCTGATCGCCACCTACGCGGTGGACTGGGAGCTCGACCGGATGCCGGTCGCCGACCGGAACATCGTGCGCCTCGGCGCGTACGAGCTGATCTGGGAGGACGGCACGCCGGACGCGGTGGCGATCGACGAGGCGGTACAGCTCGCCAAGGAGTTCTCCACCGACGAGTCGCCGACCTTCGTCAACGGTCTGCTGGCGCGCTTCAAGGACCTGAAGCCGCGCCTTCGCCGGGACGCCGAGGCGGGCGCCTAGTCCGTCCCGTGCGCCCCGGCAGTCGAAGGGGCCCGCAGCACTCGGTGCTGCGGGCCCCTTCGCCGTACCCGGGCACGTGCCCGGGCGGGGAGCAGGCCGTGGGACGCAGGGCGGGCCGTCGGACACCGGCGGGCCCAGGGGCCCGGAGCGCACCTGGCAGGCCCGGAGAACGCCGCCGGGGCGGCGGGAAGGCCGTATGCCCCTCCCGCCGCCCCGGCGGCACGTTTCTGCTACTGCGGAGTCGCCCGACTCAGCTCTCCTCGTGGGCGACCGCGCGACGCGCGTCCGCGTCCAGGACGCCCCAGCTGATCAGCTGCTCGGTGAGCACCGAGGGCGACTGGTCGTAGATCACGGCGAGGGTGCGCAGGTCGTCCTGGCGGATCGACAGCACCTTGCCGTTGTAGTCGCCGCGCTGCGACTGGATGGTCGCCGCGTAGCGCTGCAGCGGGCCGGCCTTCTCCGCGGGGACGTGGGCCAGGCGCTCCAGGTCGAGGACGAGCTTCGGCGGCGGCTCGGCGGCCCCGCCGGGGGTGGTGCCCGGGAGCAGCTCCTGCACCGGGACGCCGTAGAAGTCCGCCAGCTCGGCCAGACGCTGCACGGTCACCGCACGGTCACCACGCTCGTACGAGCCGACGACGACGGCCTTCCAGCGCCCCTGGGACTTCTCCTCCACACCATGGAGGGAGAGGCCCTGCTGGGTGCGGATCGCGCGGAGCTTGGCCCCGAGCTGCTTTGCGTATTCGCTGGACATAACGCTCCCGGACGCTGTGACGACATGCGGCTGCGCCGCGCGGCTGGTAACTCACTGTGAGGTTACGCAGCGTTACTTGGCTCCGTCAAGCCGAATGGTCCATACCGCCCACTCCCGGGGGACGGGGCACGGAGCGGCGACGGGGGCGTGGGCGGGGCGGTCGCCCGCCCCTGGTAGGGTTGACGGCGCACATCAGACGTCCTTTAAGAACCGTCCCGTGAGGCGGAGAAGGAGGTCCGTTTCGTATGGACGCACAGCAGGACATCCAGGGGTCCGGTACGGCACGCGCCGTGCTCGAAGCCCCCGACATCGCGCGGGTCCTCACCCGCATCGCCCACGAGATCGTCGAACGCGCCAAGGGCGCCGACGACGTGGTGCTCCTCGGCATTCCGACCCGGGGCGTGTTCCTCGCCCGCCGGCTGGCCGACAAGCTCGCGGAGATCACCGGACGGAAGATCCCGGTCGGCTCGCTGGACATCACCATGTACCGCGACGACCTGCGGATGAAGCCCGCCCGCGCCCTCGGCCGCACCGAGATCCCCGGTGACGGCCTCGACGGCCGCCTGGTCGTGCTGGTCGACGACGTGCTCTTCTCCGGCCGCACCATCCGCGCCGCGCTCGACGCGCTCGGCGACCTCGGCCGCCCGCGCGCCGTCCAGCTCGCGGTCCTGGTCGACCGCGGCCACCGCGAGCTGCCGATCCGCGCCGACTACGTCGGCAAGAACCTCCCCACGTCGCTGCGCGAGACGGTCAAGGTCCAGCTCGCCGAGGAGGACGGTCGCGACACCGTGCTGCTCGGCAGCAAGCCCGCCTCCGCCTAGGGCCTGTCCCAGCACCGGCTCCCCCCGCCGGGTCCAGGGCACACCCCTGCGCGCCCGCAGCCCGTCACACCTCCCGATCACGGAGCACACCCCGATGATGCGTCACCTCATCTCGGCCGCCGATCTCACCCGCGACGACGCCGTCCTGATCCTCGACACCGCCGAGGAGATGGCCCGGGTGGCCGACCGGCCGATCAAGAAGCTGCCCACCCTGCGCGGCCGCACGATCTGCAACCTCTTCTTCGAGGACTCCACCCGGACCCGGATCTCCTTCGAGGCCGCCGAGAAGCGCCTCTCCGCCGATGTCATCAACTTCGCGGCCAAGGGCTCCAGCGTCTCCAAGGGCGAGTCCCTCAAGGACACTGCCCAGACACTGGAGGCGATGGGCGTCGACGCCGTCGTCATCCGGCACGGCGCGTCCGGCGCCCCCTACCGGCTGGCCACCTCCGGCTGGATCGACGCCCCGGTGATCAACGCCGGTGACGGCACCCACCAGCACCCCACGCAGGCCCTGCTCGACGCCTTCACCATGCGCCGCCGCCTGATCGGCCGGGACGCCGGGCTCGGCCAGGACCTGGCCGGCAAGCGCATCACGCTGGTCGGTGACGTGCTGCACAGCCGGGTCGCGCGCTCCAACGTCGACCTGCTGCACACCCTCGGCGCCGAGGTCACCCTGGTGGCCCCGCCGACGCTGGTCCCGGTCGGCGTCGAGACCTGGCCCTGCGAGGTCTCGTACGACCTCGACAACGTGCTGCCGAAGTCCGACGCGGTGATGATGCTGCGTGTGCAGCGCGAGCGGATGAACGCGGCCTTCTTCCCGACCGAGCGCGAGTACTCGCGGCGGTACGGGCTCGACGGCGACCGGATGGCGAGGATGCCCGAGCACGCCATCGTCATGCACCCCGGCCCCATGGTCCGCGGCATGGAGATCACCGCCGAGGTCGCCGACTCCGACCGCTGCACGGTCGTCGAGCAGGTCGCCAACGGCGTCTCCATCCGGATGGCCGTCCTCTACCTGCTTCTGGGCGGCAACGAGCCCGCCGTCAGCCACACCCGTACCGAGGAGAGCAAGTAGTCATGAGCAAGATCCTGATCCGCGGTGCGAAGGTGCTGGGCGGCGAGCAGCAGGACGTCCTGATCGACGGCGAGACCATCGCCGAGGTGGGTACGGGCCTGGCCGCCGAGGGCGCGCAGGTGATCGAGGCCGAGGGCCGGATCCTCCTGCCCGGCCTGGTCGACCTGCACACCCACCTGCGCGAGCCCGGCCGTGAGGACTCCGAGACCGTCCTCACCGGCACGCAGGCCGCGGCCTCCGGCGGCTACACCGCCGTCTTCGCGATGGCCAACACCTTCCCGGTCGCCGACACCGCCGGCGTCGTCGAGCAGGTCTACCGCCTCGGCAAGGAGCACGGCTACTGCGACGTGCAGCCCATCGGCGCCGTCACCGTCGGCCTGGAGGGCAAGAAGCTCGCCGAGCTCGGCGCCATGCACGACTCCGCCGCCGGCGTCACCGTCTTCTCCGACGACGGCAAGTGCGTCGACGACGCCGTGATCATGCGCCGCGCCCTGGAGTACGTGAAGGCCTTCGGCGGCGTCGTCGCCCAGCACGCCCAGGAGCCCCGCCTCACCGAGGGCGCCCAGATGAACGAGGGCATCGTCTCCGCCGAGTTGGGCCTCGGCGGCTGGCCCGCCGTCGCCGAGGAATCGATCATCGCCCGCGACGTGCTGCTCGCCGAGCACGTCGGCTCCCGCGTCCACATCTGCCACCTCTCCACCGCCGGCTCCGTCGAGATCGTCCGCTGGGCCAAGTCCCGCGGCATCGACGTCACCGCCGAGGTCACCCCGCACCACCTCCTCCTGACGGACGAGATGGTCCGCACGTACAACCCGGTCTACAAGGTCAACCCGCCGCTGCGCACCGAGCGCGACGTGCTGGCCCTGCGCGAGGCGCTGGCCGACGGCACCATCGACATCGTCGCCACCGACCACGCCCCGCACCCGCACGAGGACAAGGACTGCGAGTGGGCCGCGGCCGCCATGGGCATGGTCGGCCTGGAGACCGCGCTCTCCGTCGTCCAGCAGACGATGGTCGAGACCGGACTGCTCGACTGGGCCGGCGTCGCCGACCGGATGTCCTTCGCCCCGGCCCGGATCGGACAGGCCGCGGGCCACGGCCGGCCCGTCTCGGCTGGTGAGCCCGCGAACCTCACGCTGGTCGATCCGGCATACCGTGGTGCCGTGGACCCCGCGGGCTTCGCCTCCCGCAGCCGCAACACCCCGTACGAGGGCCGCGAGCTGCCGGGGCGCATCACCCACACCTTCCTGCGGGGCCGCGCGACGGTCGTGGACGGGAAGCTCGCGTGACACTCATCAACCTGGCCGCCGAGCAGAAATCGGCGGAAGTGACCGACTGGGCCGCCCGGCTCGGCTGGGTCGCCGGACTGCTGCTCTTCATCGCCTTCGTGTACTGGCTGATGCGCCAGGGATGGAAGTGGCGGGGCAGCCTCCAGTCCGGACTCCCCGAACTCGCCGCCCTCCCGTCTCCCACCACCACCCTCAACGGAGGCGGCAAGCCGCCGCTGCCCGGAATGCCGGAGCAGCCCGGCGAGGCGAGACTGGAGCTCAGCGGGCGCTACCACGGCTCGACGACCGCCGGTCAGTGGCTCGACCGGATCGTGGCGCACGGGCTCGGCACCCGCAGCCGGGTCGAGCTCACCCTGACCGACCAGGGACTGGCCGTCGTCCGCCCCGGCGCGAACGACTTCTTCATCCCCGCCGCGGACCTGCGCGAGGCGCGCCTCGACAAGGGCATCGCCGGCAAGGTCCTCGCCGAGGGCGGGCTGCTGATCGTCACCTGGGCACACGGTGACGCGCTGCTCGACTCCGGCTTCCGGTCCGACCACGCGGCGGAGCACGCCGCCTGGGTCGAGGCCGTCAACACCATGAACCACGCACGCACGACGGAAGGCACCGCACGATGACGACCTCCACCCGGGGAGCCAAGGCTCCCGCCGTACTCGTCCTGGAGGACGGCCGCATCTTCCGCGGCCGCGCCTACGGGGCCGTGGGGGTGACCTTCGGCGAGGCGGTGTTCAACACCGGCATGACCGGCTACCAGGAGACCCTGACCGACCCCTCCTACCACCGCCAGGTCGTCGTGATGACCGCCCCGCACGTCGGCAACACCGGCGTCAACGACGAGGACCCCGAGTCCGCGAAGATCTGGGTGGCCGGCTACGTCGTCCGCGACCCCGCCCGCGTCCCGTCCAACTGGCGCTCCAGGCGCTCCCTGGACGAGGAGCTGGCCCACCAGGGCGTCGTCGGCATCTCCGGCATCGACACCCGCGCCCTCACCCGCCACCTGCGCGAGCGCGGCGCCATGCGCGTCGGCATCTTCTCCGGCAACGCGCTGCCCGACGAGGGCACCATGCTCGCCGAGGTGCGCCAGGCCCCCGAGATGAGCGGCGCCGACCTCTCCGCCGAGGTCGCCACCAAGGAGACGTACGTCGTCCCCGCGATCGGTGAGAAGAAGTTCACCGTCGCCGCCGTCGACCTCGGCATCAAGGGCATGACCCCGCACCGGATGGCCGAGCGCGGCATCGAGGTGCACGTGCTGCCCGCCACCGCCACCGCCGACGACGTCTTCGCCGTGAACCCCGACGGCGTGTTCTTCTCCAACGGCCCGGGCGACCCGTCCACCGCCGACGGCCCCGTCGCCGTCATGCAGGAGGTCCTGCGCCGCAGGACGCCGCTGTTCGGCATCTGCTTCGGCAACCAGATCCTCGGCCGCGCCCTCGGCTTCGGCACCTACAAGCTGAAGTACGGCCACCGCGGCATCAACCAGCCGGTCCAGGACCGCACCACCGGCAAGGTCGAGGTCACCGCGCACAACCACGGCTTCGCCGTCGACGCGCCGCTCGACAAGGTCTCCGACACCCCCTTCGGGCGCGCCGAGGTCTCCCACGTGTGCCTGAACGACAACGTCGTGGAGGGCCTGCAGCTGCTCGACCAGCCGGCCTTCTCCGTCCAGTACCACCCCGAGGCGGCCGCGGGCCCGCACGACGCCGCGTACCTCTTCGACCGCTTCGTTTCTCTGATGGAGGCCGAGCGTGCCTAAGCGCACCGATATCCAGTCCGTCCTGGTCATCGGCTCCGGCCCGATCGTCATCGGCCAGGCCGCCGAGTTCGACTACTCCGGCACCCAGGCCTGCCGGGTCCTCAAGTCCGAGGGCCTGCGCGTCATCCTGGTCAACTCCAACCCGGCCACGATCATGACCGACCCGGAGATCGCCGACGCCACGTACGTCGAGCCGATCACCCCCGAGTTCGTCGAGAAGATCATCGCCAAGGAGCGCCCGGACGCGCTCCTGCCGACGCTGGGCGGCCAGACGGCCCTCAACACCGCGATCTCCATGCACGAGCAGGGTGTCCTCGAGAAGTACGGCGTCGAGCTCATCGGCGCCAACGTCGAGGCCATCCACAAGGGCGAGGACCGCGACCTCTTCAAGGGCGTCGTCGAGGCCGTCAACGCCAAGATCGGCCACGGCGAGTCCGCCCGCTCGGTCATCTGCCACTCCATGGACGACGTCCTCGCGGGCGTCGAGACCCTCGGCGGCTACCCGGTCGTCGTCCGCCCCTCCTTCACCATGGGCGGCGCCGGCTCCGGCTTCGCGCACGACGAGGAGGAGCTGCGCCGCATCGCCGGCCAGGGTCTGACGCTCTCCCCGACCACCGAGGTGCTCCTGGAGGAGTCCATCCTCGGCTGGAAGGAGTACGAGCTGGAGCTGATGCGCGACAAGCACGACAACGTCGTGGTCGTCTGCTCCATCGAGAACTTCGACCCGATGGGCGTGCACACCGGTGACTCGATCACCGTCGCCCCGGCGATGACGCTGACCGACCGCGAGTACCAGGTGCTGCGCGACATCGGCATCGCGATCATCCGCGAGGTCGGCGTCGACACCGGCGGCTGCAACATCCAGTTCGCGGTCAACCCCGTCGACGGCCGGATCATCGTCATCGAGATGAACCCGCGCGTCTCCCGCTCCTCCGCGCTCGCCTCCAAGGCCACCGGCTTCCCGATCGCCAAGATCGCCGCCCGGCTCGCCGTCGGCTATACGCTGGACGAGATCCCGAACGACATCACCGAGAAGACCCCGGCGTCGTTCGAGCCCACCCTCGACTACGTCGTGGTCAAGGCCCCGCGCTTCGCCTTCGAGAAGTTCCCGCAGGCCGACTCCACCCTCACCACCACCATGAAGTCGGTCGGCGAGGCCATGGCCATCGGCCGCAACTTCACCGAGGCGCTGCAGAAGGCCCTGCGCTCCCTGGAGAAGAAGGGCTCGCAGTTCACGTTCGTGGGCGAGACCGGTGACAAGGCCGAGCTGCTCGCCGAGGCGGTCCGCCCCACCGACGGCCGCATCAACACGGTCATGCAGGCCATCCGCGCGGGCGCCACGCCCGAGGAGGTCTTCGAGTCCACGAAGATCGACCCGTGGTTCGTCGACCAGCTCTTCCTGATCAAGGAGATCGCCGACGAGCTGGCCGCCGCCGAGAAGCTCGACCCGGAGCTGCTCGCCGAGGCCAAGCGGCACGGCTTCTCCGACGCCCAGATCGCCGAGATCCGCGGCCTGCGCGAGGACGTCGTCCGCGAGGTCCGGCACGCCCTCGGTGTCCGCCCGGTCTACAAGACGGTCGACACCTGCGCCGCCGAGTTCGCCGCGAAGACCCCGTACTTCTACTCCTCGTACGACGAGGAGAGCGAGGTCGCCCCGCGCGAGAAGCCCGCGGTGATCATCCTGGGCTCCGGCCCGAACCGTATCGGCCAGGGCATCGAGTTCGACTACTCCTGCGTCCACGCCTCCTTCGCGCTCAGCGACGCGGGCTACGAGACCGTGATGGTCAACTGCAACCCGGAGACCGTCTCCACGGACTACGACACCTCCGACCGCCTGTACTTCGAGCCGCTGACGCTCGAGGACGTTCTGGAGATCGTGCACGCCGAGTCCCTCGCCGGCCCGATCGCCGGTGTCGTCGTCCAGCTCGGCGGCCAGACCCCGCTGGGCCTCTCCCAGGCGCTGAAGGACAACGGCGTCCCGGTCGTCGGCACCTCGCCGGAGGCCATCCACGCCGCCGAGGACCGCGGCGCCTTCGGCCAGGTCCTCGCCGAGGCCGGCCTGCCCGCCCCCAAGCACGGCACCGCGACCACCTTCGCCGGCGCCAAGGCCATCGCCGACGAGATCGGCTACCCGGTCCTGGTCCGCCCGTCGTACGTGCTCGGCGGCCGCGGCATGGAGATCGTGTACGACGAGACCCGCCTCGAGTCGTACATCGCCGAGTCCACCGAGATCAGCCCCACCCGGCCGGTCCTGGTCGACCGCTTCCTCGACGACGCGATCGAGATCGACGTCGACGCGCTCTACGACGGCCACGAGCTGTACCTCGGCGGCGTCATGGAGCACATCGAGGAGGCCGGCATCCACTCCGGCGACTCGGCCTGCGCCCTGCCCCCGATCACCCTCGGCGGCTTCGACATCAAGCGGCTGCGCGCCTCCACCGAGGCCATCGCCAAGGGCGTCGGCGTGCGCGGCCTGATCAACATCCAGTTCGCCATGGCCGGCGACATCCTGTACGTCCTGGAGGCCAACCCGCGCGCCTCCCGCACCGTCCCCTTCACCTCGAAGGCGACCGCGGTGCCGCTGGCGAAGGCGGCCGCCCGGATCTCCCTGGGCGCCACCATCGCCGAGCTGCGCGAGGAGGGCCTGCTGCCGAAGACCGGCGACGGCGGCGAGCTGCCGCTCGACGCGCCGATCTCCGTCAAGGAGGCCGTGATGCCGTGGACCCGCTTCCGCGACATCCAGGGCCGCGGCGTGGACACGGTCCTCGGCCCGGAGATGCGCTCCACCGGCGAGGTCATGGGCATCGACACGGTCTTCGGCACGGCGTACGCCAAGTCCCAGGCCGGCGCGTACGGCCCGCTGCCCACCAAGGGCCGCGCGTTCATCTCGGTCGCCAACCGCGACAAGCGCTCGATGATCTTCCCGGCCCGCGAGCTGGTCGCCCACGGCTTCGAGCTGATGGCCACCTCCGGCACCGCCGAGGTCCTCAAGCGCAACGGCATCAACGCCACGGTCGTGCGCAAGCAGTCCGAGGGCGAGGGCCCGAACGGCGAGAAGACCATCGTCCAGCTGATCCACGACGGCCAGGTCGACCTGATCGTCAACACCCCGTACGGCACCGGCGGCCGCCTCGACGGCTACGACATCCGTACGGCGGCGGTGGCGCGCAGCGTCCCGTGCCTCACCACGGTCCAGGCGCTCGCCGCGGCCGTCCAGGGCATCGACGCGCTCAACCACGGCGACGTGGGCGTCCGCTCGCTCCAGGAGCACGCGGAACACCTGACCGCGGCCCGCGACTAGCAGCCCGTACGAGGAGGGGGACACCGGCAGGACCTGCGGTGTCCCCCTCGTCATGAGCACACCTGGACGACAGACACATGTACAAGTTCTTCTTCAACCTGGTCTTCAAGCGGATGGACCCCGAGGAGGCCCACTACCTGGCCTTCCGCTGGATCCGCCTGGCCGTCCGCATCCCTGTGCTGCGCACCTTCGCCGCGGCCGTCCTCGCCCCCCGGTACGAGGCGCTGCGCACCGAGGCCCTGGGCCTGCGGATGCACGGCCCCTTCGGCCTCGCGGCCGGCTTCGACAAGAACGCGGTCGCGATCGACGGCATGTCGATGCTGGGCTTCGACCACGTCGAGATCGGCACGGTCACCGGGGAGCCCCAGCCGGGCAACCCCAAGAAGCGGCTCTTCCGCCTCGTCGCGGACCGCGCGCTGATCAACCGCATGGGCTTCAACAACGAGGGCTCCGCCGCCGTCGCCGAGCGCCTGGGCGCCCGCAAGCCGGTGTTCAGGACCGTCGTGGGCGTGAACATCGGCAAGACCAAGGTCGTCCCGGAGGCCGAGGCCGCCGCCGACTACGTGAAGTCGACCGAGCGGCTCGCCGCCCACGCCGACTACCTCGTCGTCAACGTCTCCTCGCCGAACACCCCCGGCCTGCGCAACCTCCAGGCCACCGAGTCGCTGCGCCCGCTGCTCACCGCCGTCCGGGAGGCCGCCGACCGCACCGTCACCGACCGTCGCGTCCCGCTCCTCGTCAAGATCGCCCCCGACCTCGCCGACGAGGACGTGGACGCCGTCGCCGACCTCGCCCTGGAGCTGGGCCTGGACGGCATCATCGCCACCAACACCACCATCGCCCGCGAGGGCCTCGGCCTGAAGTCCGACCCGGCCCTCGTCCAGGAGACCGGCGGCCTGTCCGGCGCCCCCGTCAAGGCCCGCTCCCTGGAGGTCCTGCGCCGCCTGTACGCACGCGTGGGCGACCGGATCGTCCTCGTGGGCGTCGGCGGCATCGAGAACGCCGAGGACGCCTGGCAGCGGATCCTCGCCGGCGCGACCCTGATCCAGGGCTACAGCGCCTTCATCTACGAGGGCCCGTTCTACTCCCGCGCGATCCACAAGGGCCTGGCCGCCCGCCTGGCCGCCTCCCCGTACGACACCCTCGCCGAGGCCGTCGGCGCCGACACCCGAAAGGCCACCGCATGAACGACTCCTTCGGTGCACGTCTCCGCTCCGCCATGGACGAGCGCGGTCCGCTCTGCGTCGGCATCGACCCGCACGCCTCCCTGCTCGCCTCCTGGGGCCTGAAGGACGACGTCGACGGCCTGGAGACCTTCACCCGGACCGTGGTGGAGGCGCTCGCCGAGACCGTCGCCGTCTTCAAGCCGCAGTCGGCCTTCTTCGAGCGCTTCGGCTCGCGCGGCATCGCCGTCCTGGAGCGCGCCGTCGCCGACCTGCGGGCGGCCGGCGGCCTGGTCGTCATGGACGCCAAGCGCGGCGACATCGGCTCCACCATGGCCGCCTACGCGGAGACCTTCCTGCGCCCGGAGTCCCCGCTGTTCTCGGACGCGCTCACGGTCTCCCCGTACCTCGGCTACGGCTCGCTGAAGCCGGCCGTCGACCTGGCCCGGGAGTCCGGCGCCGGGCTGTTCGTCCTGGCCCTCACCTCCAACCCGGAGGGCGCCGAGGTCCAGCGCGCGGTCCGCGAGGACGGCCGGACCATCGGCGCGACGATGCTGGCGCACCTGGCGGAGGAGAACGCGGGGGAGAGCCCGATGGGCTCCTTCGGCGCGGTCGTCGGCGCGACCCTGGGCGACCTGTCCTCGTTCGACCTGGACATCAACGGCCCGCTGCTCGCCCCCGGCATCGGCGCGCAGGGCGCGACGGCCGCCGATCTCCCGGCGGTCTTCGGCCCGGCGGTGCGCAACGTGGTGCCGAACGTGAGCCGCGGCGTCCTGAAGGAGGGCCCCGACGCGACCGCGCTGAGGGCCGCAGCCGAGCGGTTCGCGGACGAGATCCGGGCCGCCGTCGCCGTCTGACCCGTCGGAGCCGTCTCAGTTGTCGAACGGCGAGGGCGAAAATCCTCGGCATAATGCCGGGATTGTCCCGGTCGGTGGTGCCAGACTCGATCCTGACCAGGACTTTTCGTCTGTTCTCGCTGACTGGAGCGGTCCTGGCCGCTAGTCTCCGACGCAGAGTCGTCGTGGCGAATGGCCCAGGCCACCGCCATGTGACTCGCCGCATGTGGGGCGACCACGTTCCTCAGCGGTCCGTATCCGACAGTTCGACATCCGAGGTGACGTAGGCGTGGCTCTTCCGCCCCTTACCCCTGAACAGCGCGCAGCCGCGCTCGAAAAGGCCGCCGCGGCTCGCCGGGAGCGGGCCGAGGTCAAGAATCGACTCAAGCACTCCGGCGCCTCCCTCAACGAGGTCATCGAGCAGGGCCAGAAGAACGACGTGATCGGCAAGATGAAGGTCTCGGCGCTGCTCGAGTCCCTGCCGGGCGTCGGCAAGGTCCGTGCCAAGCAGATCATGGAAAGGCTCGGCATCTCCGAGAGCCGCCGCGTGCGCGGTCTCGGCACCAACCAGATCGCCGCCCTGCAGCGGGAGTTCGGCACCACGGGCGCCTGAGTCCGGGACGGCGTCCCGGGCACACCCGCGAAGCTGGAATAATCGCTGCATGGCAGCAGAGGTACGTCCGCGGCTGACCGTGCTCTCCGGCCCCTCCGGGGTCGGCAAGAGCACGGTCGTCGCTCATATGCGCAAGGTCCACCCCGAGGTCTGGCTCTCGGTGTCGGCCACGACACGGAAGCCCCGGCCCGGCGAGAAGCACGGTGTCCAGTACTTCTTCGTCTCCGACGACGAGTTCGACAAGCTGATCGCCAACGGCGAGCTCCTCGAGTGGGCCGAGTTCGCGGGCAACCGCTACGGCACGCCTCGTCGGGCGGTCCAGGACCGCCTGGAGGCGGGCGAGCCCGTCCTGCTGGAGATCGACCTCCAGGGCGCGCGCCAGGTGAAGGAGTCCATGAAGGACTCCCAGCTGGTGTTCCTGGCCCCGCCCAGCTGGGACGAGCTGGTCCGCCGGCTCACCGGCCGGGGCACCGAGTCGCCCGAGGTGATCGAGCGCCGGCTGGCGGCGGCCAAGATCGAGCTGGCCGCCGAAACCGAGTTCGACACCACCCTTGTGAACACCTCCGTCGAGGACGTAGCACGTGAGCTGCTAGCCTTGATGCAGGTTCTTTGATCTTTTTCCCCTTTTCGGAAGGTAGAGCGTGTCCTCTTCCATCACCGCGCCCGAGGGCATCATCAACCCGCCGATCGACGAGCTGCTCGAGGCCACGGACTCGAAGTACAGCCTCGTGATCTACGCGGCCAAGCGCGCGCGTCAGATCAACGCGTACTACTCCCAGCTCGGCGAGGGCCTGCTGGAGTACGTCGGTCCGCTGGTGGACACCCACGTCCACGAGAAGCCGCTCTCGATCGCGCTGCGCGAGATCAACGCGGGCCTGCTGACCTCCGAGGCCATCGAGGGCCCGGCGCAGTAAGCACGAAACGCTTGTCACCACAGGCCCGGCGGAACAACCGCCGGGCCTGTGGTGTCTCATGGAGTCGTACGCATCCGAGTGCGGGGAGTGAGTAGTGGTGACCAAGCCGAAGGTCGTTCTGGGGGTCAGCGGCGGCATCGCCGCGTACAAGGCCTGCGAGCTGCTGCGGCGGCTCACGGAGTCCGGCCACGACGTGCGCGTCGTCCCCACCGACTCGGCGCTGCACTTCGTCGGCGCCGCCACCTGGTCCGCGCTCTCCGGCAACCCCGTCTCGACCGAGGTGTGGGAGTCCGTCCACGAGGTCCCGCACGTCCGGATCGGCCAGGGCGCCGACCTCGTCGTCGTCGCGCCCGCCACCGCCGACATGCTGGCCAAGGCCGCCCACGGGCTCGCCGACGACCTGCTCACCAACACCCTGCTCACCGCCCGATGTCCGGTGGTCTTCGCGCCCGCCATGCACACCGAGATGTGGGAGCACCCGGCCACCCAGGAGAACGTGGCCACCCTCCGCCGCCGCGGCGCCCTCGTCATCGAGCCCGCCGTCGGCCGGCTGACCGGCGTCGACACTGGCAAGGGCCGGCTGCCCGACCCCGGCGAGATCTTCGAGGTCTGCCGCCGCGTGCTCGCCCGGGGGACGGCCGAGCCCGACCTCGCCGGCCGCCATGTCGTGGTCAGCGCCGGCGGCACCCGCGAGCCGCTCGACCCGGTCCGCTACCTCGGCAACCGTTCCTCCGGCAAGCAGGGCTACGCCCTCGCCAAGGCCGCCGCGGCGCGCGGCGCGCGGGTCACGCTCATCGAGGCCAACACCGGCATCCCCGACCCGGCCGGCGTCGACGTCGTCCACGTCGGCACCGCGCTCCAGCTGCGCGAGGCGGTCGTCAAGGCCGCCTCGGACGCCGACGCGGTGGTGATGGCGGCGGCCGTCGCCGACTTCCGTCCGGCCGTCTACGCCCCCGGCAAGATCAAGAAGAAGGACGACGGCGGCGCGCCCACCGTCGAGCTGGTGCGCAATCCGGACATCCTGGCGGAGATCTCCGCCGACCGTGTCCTGGACGGCCAGGTGATCGTCGGCTTCGCCGCCGAGACCGACGACGTCCTCGCCAACGGCCGCGACAAGCTCCGCCGCAAGGGCTGCGACCTGCTCGTGGTCAACGAGGTCGGGGAGCGCAAGACCTTCGGTCAGGAGGAGAACGAGGCCGTGATCCTCGCCACCGACGGCGGTGAGACGCCGGTGCCGTACGGACCGAAGGAGGCGCTCGCCGAGACGGTCTGGGACCTCGTCGCCCCGCGGCTGCGTCCTCTGCCGGCGTAACCGCTCCGGTACCATCGGGATGAATCCGTACATCGGCGACACATGGTGAGCATGCTGTGCGGAACTGGGCCTTTCGGGTGTACGGCGGAGCCATTCGCCGTACAGGAGATGACCATTTCCCGGGTGATCCCTCTCCCACCTTGCGAGACACCTGGTCATACGCCCGATGGCGCCCGATAAACTGTTCTCGGAACGACGCGGGGCGCAGCCCCCTGCTGTTCCGTAAATGATCAGCCAGCAGCCGCTGCAACCACAGGGAGCGTTGTGTCCCGTCGTCTGTTCACCTCGGAGTCCGTGACCGAGGGTCACCCCGACAAGATCGCTGACCAGATCAGCGACACCATTCTCGACGCGCTGCTCCGGGAGGACCCCACCTCCCGCGTCGCCGTGGAGACCCTGATCACCACCGGCCTGGTCCACGTGGCCGGCGAGGTCACCACCAAGGCCTGGGCGGACATCCCCACCCTGGTGCGCAACAAGATCCTCGAGATCGGGTACGACTCCTCGAAGAAGGGCTTCGACGGCGCCTCCTGCGGCGTCTCGGTCTCCATCGGGTCGCAGTCCCCGGACATCGCGCAGGGTGTCGACACCGCGTACGAGAAGCGCGTCGAGGGCGACGAGGACGAGCTGGACAAGCAGGGTGCCGGCGACCAGGGTCTGATGTTCGGCTACGCGTCGGACGAGACGCCGGAGCTGATGCCGCTGCCGATCTACCTGGCGCACCGGCTGTCGCGCCGGCTGACCGAGGTCCGCAAGAACGGGACCATCCCGTACCTGCGTCCCGACGGCAAGACGCAGGTGACCATCGAGTACGACGGTGACAAGGCCGTGCGTCTGGACACGGTCGTGGTGTCCTCGCAGCACGCCTCGGACATCGACCTGGACTCGCTGCTGGCGCCCGACATCCGGGAGTTCGTGGTCGAGCACGTGCTGAAGCAGCTCGTCGAGGACGGCATCAAGCTGGACACCGAGGGCTACCGCCTGCTGGTGAACCCGACCGGTCGTTTCGAGATCGGCGGTCCGATGGGTGACGCGGGCCTGACCGGCCGGAAGATCATCATCGACACGTACGGCGGCATGGCCCGTCACGGCGGCGGTGCCTTCTCCGGCAAGGACCCGTCCAAGGTCGACCGCTCGGCCGCCTACGCGATGCGCTGGGTCGCCAAGAACGTGGTGGCGGCCGGTCTGGCCTCGCGCTGCGAGGTCCAGGTCGCGTACGCCATCGGCAAGGCGGAGCCGGTCGGTCTGTTCGTCGAGACCTTCGGCACCCACACCGTCGAGACGGAGAAGATCGAGCACGCCATCGGCGAGGTCTTCGACCTCCGCCCGGCCGCGATCATCCGCGCGCTGGACCTGCTGCGCCCGATCTACGCCCAGACCGCCGCGTACGGCCACTTCGGCCGTGAGCTGCCGGACTTCACCTGGGAGCGCACCGACCGCGTCGAGGCGCTGCGCAAGGCCGCCGGTATCTGACGCTTCCGTCGTGCCCGCACGGCCCCGGACCTGCTGGTCCGGGGCCGTCGGCGTTGTCGGTGCCGTTTGGTAGGAATGGGTCTGTGAGCGGCGAGAACCGGCCCCCTGCGGGGGCAGACGCGGACGGCCCGGCGGACGGCGGGCCGCCCGAGCAGCTCGCGCTCATCCGGGAGACCGTGCGCAAGGCGAAGGCGCCCCGCGCCAAGCCGCGCACCTGGCGCGGGGCGGCGCTGGCCAAGGAGCTGCCGGTCGCCCGGATCGTGGTCAACAAGGGCGTGCTCCATCTCGACCGGTACTTCGACTACGCCGTCCCCGAGGAGCTCGACGAGACCGCGCAGCCCGGGGTGCGCGTGCGGGTGCGGTTCGGCGCCGGGTCGGGGCAGGTGCGGGACGGGCGGCGCGAGGGCGGCCGGCTGATCGACGGCTTCCTCGTCGAGCGGCTCGCCACCTCGGACTACACCGGGCCGCTGGCCGCGCTCGCCGACGTGGTGTCGCCCGAGCCGGTGCTGAGCCCGGAGCTGCTGGCGCTGGCGCGGGCGGTCGCCGACCGGTACGCGGGGAGCCTCGCGGACGTGCTGCAGCTCGCGGTGCCGCCGCGCAGCGCGCGGGCCGAGTCCCGCCCCTCGCCCGCGCCGCTGCCGCCGCCGGCCGCGCCGGAGCCGGGGAGCTGGACGCGGTACGAGCGGGGGCCGGCGTTCCTGGAGTCGCTGGCCAGGGGCGGGGCGCCGCGGGCGGTGTGGAACGCGCTGCCGGGGCCGTCCTGGGCCGAGGAGCTGGCCCGCGCCGTGGCGGCGACGCTCGCCTCGGGGCGCGGAGCCCTGGTCGTGGTGCCCGACGGGCGGGCGGTCGCCCGGATGGACGCGGCGCTGACCGCGGTCCTGGGGGAGGGGCGGCACGCGGTGCTGACCGCGGAGGCCGGCCCCGAGAAACGGTACGGGCAGTGGCTCGCGGTGCGGCGAGGAGCGGTACGGGCGGTGATCGGCACCCGGGCCGCGATGTTCGCGCCGGTGCGGGACCTGGGCCTGGTGGCGATCTGGGACGACGGCGACGGCAGCCACAGCGAGCCGCACGCGCCGCAGCCGCACGCCCGTGACGTCCTGCTGCTGCGCGCCGCGCACGACCGGTGCGGCTTCCTGCTGGGCTCGCTGAGCTGCACGGTCGAGGCGGCGCAGCTGGTCGAGTCCGGGTGGGCGGCGCCGCTGGTCGCCGGGCGGGAGCAGGTACGGGCCGCGGCGCCGCGGGTGCGCACGGTCGGGGACGAGCAGCTCGCCCGCGACGAGGCCGCGCGGGCGGCGCGGCTGCCGTCGCTGGCCTGGGAGGCGGTCCGGGACGGGCTGCGTACGGGGCCGGTCCTGGTGCAGGTGCCGCGGCGCGGGTACGTGCCCCGGCTGGCCTGTGAGCGGTGCCGGACGCCCGCGCGCTGCCGGCACTGCGCGGGGCCGCTGGAGGCGCCCGAGCAGCAGGAGCTGCGGTGCGGGTGGTGCGGGCGCGGTGCCCCGGACTGGCACTGCGTGGAGTGCGGGTCGGTGCGGCTGCGGGCCCAGGTGGTGGGCGCGCGGCGCACGGCGGAGGAGTTGGGGCGGGTGTTCCCCTCGGTGCCGGTACGGACCTCGGGGCGGGACCACGTTCTGGACACCGTCCCGGGGCGACCGGCGCTCGTGGTCTCCACCCCGGGCGCGGAGCCGGTCGCCGAGGGCGGCTACGCGGCGGCGCTGCTCCTCGACGGCTGGGCGATGCTGAACCGGCCCGATCTGCGGGCCGGGGAGGAGGCGCTGCGGCGCTGGATCGACGCGGCCTCGCTGGTGCGGGGGCAGGGGGAGGGCGGCACGGTCGTCGTCGTCGCCGAGCCCACGCTGCGGCCGGTGCAGGCGCTGGTGCGGTGGGATCCCGTGGGGCACGCGCAGCGGGAGCTCGCGGAGCGGGCGGAGCTGGGGTTTCCGCCGGTGTCGCGGATGGCGGCGGTGGCGGGGCCGGTGGACGCGGTCCTGGGCTTCCTGGCGTCCGCGCCGCTGCCCCCGGACGCGGAGATCCTGGGCCCGGTCCCGCTGCCGGTCGTCCGCCCGGGCGGCCCGACGCGGCCCGGGGACCCGCCGGCGGGCGAGTCCTGGGAGCGCGCCCTGGTCCGCGTACCGCCGGGTTCCGGTGCGGCGCTGGCCGCCGCCCTGAAGCAGGCCCAGGCGTCCCGCTCCACGCGGGGGCCGGTGCCGCCGATCCGCGTACGGGTCGACCCGCCGGACATCGGCTGAAGGTTTGCCCCTCCGCATCCCGCTCCCGCAGAGAGCCGCCCCTCCCCTGACCCGGGAGGGGCGGCTTCTCCGGCTGCGTCAGCCGTTGCGGGGGCCCGGGAAGGCCGGGGGGCGGGGGTCGTCGCGGAGGGGCTGCGGGGGCATGGTGCGGGCCGCGGGGACGGCCGGGGCGGGTGCCTGAAGGGTGCGGGTGGCCGTCTCGTCGGGGGCGGTCTGCTGGGGGGAGCGGCGGGCGCCGTAGCGGCGGTGGACCGCCTGCTTCGTCACCCCGAGCGCCGAGCCCACCGCGTCCCACGAGAAGCCCAGCGAACGATCGAAGTCCACCGCCGCGGTCACCAGGGTCTCGACGCTGTCGCGGAGTTCCTGCGCGAGGCGGACGGTCGGTGCGGGGGCGCGTCCGTACACGACGAAGCCCGTCGACGGACCGGAGCGACGCGGGCGGTACACATTGCCCAACTGGGCCGTGAGCGTGCGCAGTGCGTCCACCTGCCGCCGGACCCGCTCGATGTCCCGCACCAGCAGGTGCAGACTTGCCCGGGCTTGGGCGTCGTGGGTTGCGTGGTCGGCCATGTGAAAGCCTCTCGAACCGGCGTGTGAAGGGGAGCGGGCCGCAGCGTTGCGACGGCGGCCCGAATCGGGTCAATCTCTCTTGACCAACGCGCCACCCGGGCTTGGGTCACGCTGCAGGGGCGTACACGCATATGCACAAGCCGCGCACACCGCGGCACGCCCCCTCGCGTCGCCGCCTAGACTGGTGCGCTGCCCTCCCCCAAGCTCTCGGCCGCGCTCGAGCAGGGAGGTACCCCATCGCCCCGAGACGAGGTCAAACCGAGTGAAGCTGGTCTTCGCAGGCACCCCCGAGGTCGCCGTCCCCGCCCTGGACGCCCTGCTCGCCTCCGGCCGGCACGAGGTGGCCGCCGTCGTCACCCGCCCCGACGCCCCCGCGGGCCGCGGCCGGCGGCTCGTCGCCAGCCCCGTGGCCCAGCGCGCCGAGGAGGCCGGCATCGAGGTGCTGAAGCCGGAGCGCCCCCGTGACGAGGCGTTCCTGGAGCGGCTGCGCGAGATCGCGCCCGACTGCTGCCCGGTCGTCGCCTACGGCGCCCTGCTGCCCCGCGTCGCCCTCGACATCCCCGCCCACGGGTGGGTCAACCTGCACTTCTCGCTGCTGCCCGCATGGCGCGGCGCCGCGCCCGTGCAGCACTCCCTGATGGCGGGGGACCAGGTGACCGGCGCGTCGACCTTCCTGATCGAGGAGGGCCTCGACTCGGGCCCGGTGTACGGCGTGATCACCGAGGACGTCCGGCCCACCGACACCAGCGGCGACCTGCTCACCCGCCTCGCCTTCGCCGGTGCCGGCCTGCTCGCCGCCACCATGGACGGCATCGAGGACGGCACCCTGAAGGCCGTTCCCCAGCCGCCCGAGGGCATCACCCTCGCCCCGAAGATCCAGGTCGAGGACGCCCACGTCGACTGGACCGCCCCCGCCCTGCGCGTCGACCGCGTGGTCCGCGGCTGCACCCCGGCCCCCGGCGCCTGGACCGTCTTCCGCGGCGAGCGGCTCAAGCTGATCCAGGCCGCGCTCGTACAGGACCGCACCGACCTCGCCCCCGGCGAGCTCTCCGCCGGCAAGAACAACGTGTACGTCGGCACCGGCTCCCACGCCGTCGAGCTGCTCTGGGTCCAGCCGCAGGGCAAGAAGCCCATGCGCGCCGCCGACTGGGCCCGCGGCGTCCGCATCGCGCCCGGCGAGACCGTCGGCGCCTGACGGCTGAGGGGCGGCCGTGGGCGGCCGGGCCGTCGC
This sequence comes from Streptomyces solicamelliae, assembly GCF_045348655.1. Lineage (NCBI taxonomy): Bacteria > Bacillati > Actinomycetota > Actinomycetes > Kitasatosporales > Streptomycetaceae > Streptomyces > Streptomyces solicamelliae. The sequence goes on along the minus strand of NZ_CP160404.1, from coordinate 1,051,089 downwards.
GCCGACGTAGGCTGAGGGGGAAACCCCTCTTCCTTTCCTACGCGGAGCACCTTTGAGCGAGCAGGCCCGTCGCCGTCCCCACAAGCCCTACCGCCGGCCCAAGAAGGACCCGGTCCGGATCCTCGCCTTCGACGCGCTGAGGGCGGTGGACGAGCGCGACGCCTACGCCAACCTCGTCCTGCCGCCGCTGCTGAAGAAGGCCCGGGAGAAGGAGGGCCCGGAACAGTTCGACGCGCGCGACGCCGCGCTCGCCACCGAGCTGGTGTACGGCACGCTGCGCCGCCAGGGCACGTACGACGCGATCATCTCGGCCTGCATCGACCGGCCGCTGCGCGAGGTCGACCCGCCGGTCCTCGACGTGCTCGCGCTCGGCGCGCACCAGCTGCTCGGCACCCGGATCCCCTCGCACGCCGCCGTGTCCGCCAGCGTCGAGCTCGCGCGTGTGGTGCTCGGCGACGGGCGGGCCAAGTTCGTCAACGCCGTGCTGCGCCGCATCGCCCAGCACGACCTGGCCGGCTGGATCGAGCAGGTCGCCCCGCCGTACGACGAGGACGCCGAGGACCACCTCGCCGTCGTCCACTCGCACCCCCGCTGGGTCGTCTCGGCGCTCTGGGACGCGCTCGGCGGCGGCCGCGCCGGCATCGAGGACCTGCTGGAGGCCGACAACGAGCGGCCCGAGGTCACCCTCGTCGCCCGCCCGGGCCGTTCCACCACCGCCGAGCTCGCCGACGCCGCCGAGACCCTGCCGGGCCGCTGGTCCCCGTACGCGGTCCGGCTCACCGAGGGCGGCGAGCCCGGCGCCCTCGCGGCCGTCGCGGACGGCCGGGCCGGCGTCCAGGACGAGGGCAGCCAGCTCGTCGCGATCGCGCTCGCCGACGCGCCCCTCGACGGCCCCGACGAGCGCTGGCTCGACGGCTGCGCCGGGCCCGGCGGCAAGGCCGCCCTGCTCGGCGCGCTGGCCGCGCAGCGCGGCGCGGCACTGCTCGCCTCCGAGAAGCAGCCGCACCGTGCCCGGCTCGTCGAGCGGGCCCTGGCCGGCAACCCGGGCCCGTACCAGGTCATCGCCGCCGACGGCACGCGCCCGCCGTGGCAGCCCGGCTCCTTCGACCGGGTCCTGATGGACGTCCCCTGCTCCGGCCTGGGCGCCCTGCGCCGCCGCCCGGAGGCCCGCTGGCGGCGCCGCCCCGAGGACCTGGACGGCTTCGCGACGCTGCAGCGCGGCCTGCTGACCGAGGCGCTGAAGGCCGTACGGGTCGGCGGCGTCGTCGGGTACGCGACCTGCTCCCCGCATCTCGCCGAGACCCGGGTCGTCGTGGACGACGTCCTGAAGCGGACCGGCGGGGCCGAGCTGATCGACGCCCGCCCGCTGATGCCCGGAGTGCCCGCGCTCGGCGACGGCCCGGACGTCCAGCTCTGGCCGCACCTGCACGGCACCGACGCGATGTACCTGGCGCTGATCCGCCGTACGGCCTGAGCGGAAATCACTTTCCGCCCGGCATTTGTTTCGTCGGGATTGGGGTGGTCTAGACCGGTCCGGGCCACCCCGGTTTCGTCCCGAACCCCGTTCGAAACCGCTTCGCGGCAAAGAACCGTCCAAGAGCATGGCAGGCTTGGCTCATGGCGCAGATCAACCCCAGCATTCTGTCCGCGGACTTCGCGCGTCTCGCCGAGGAGGCGAAGGCGGTCGACGGCGCCGACTGGCTGCACGTCGACGTGATGGACAACCACTTCGTGCCCAACCTCACCCTGGGCGTGCCCGTGGTCGAGTCGCTGAGCCGGGCGACGCAGACCCCCCTCGACTGCCACCTCATGATCGAGGACCCGGACCGCTGGGCCCCGCAGTACGTGGAGGCCGGCGCGGGTTCGGTCACCTTCCACGTGGAGGCCGCGGCCGCGCCCGTACGCCTCGCGCGGGAGATCCGGGCCAAGGGCGCGCGGGCGTCCATGGCGCTGAAGCCGGCCACGCCCATCGAGCCCTACGAGGACCTGCTCCCCGAGCTCGACATGCTGCTGATCATGACCGTGGAGCCCGGCTTCGGCGGCCAGGCGTTCCTCGACATCATGCTGCCGAAGATCCGCCGCACCCGTGAGCTGATCTCCAAGCACGGCCTGGAGTTGTGGCTGCAGGTCGACGGCGGCGTCGCGGAGTCGACGATCGAGCGCTGCGCCGAGGCCGGTGCGGACGTCTTCGTCGCCGGCTCGGCGGTCTACGGGGCGCAGGATCCGGCCGAGGCGGTCCGGGCCCTGCGGGCCAAGGCGGAGTCCGCGACGGCCTCCGTCGCGTGGGCGTGTGGCCACTGAGCCTCGGGCAGATGAACGGGGCCCGACGGGCGACCGACAGGTCTGATCGGGGCCCGCGGGATCTGACAGGATGGACGGACAGTCCACAGTGTGAACAGCGGCGGCGGCTGTCAGGGCAGCGGCCGGCCGACAGTTTGTGAACAGCGGTACGTGAACAGCAGTGAGGAGATCGCGGTGGCGGGTATGTCGGCGGGACGATCAGCCCTGCGGATGGGACCCGCGGAGCTGGTGCAGGCGGCTGCCATGGCGCGCCGCTTCTACCTGGAGGGCAAGTCCAAGATCCAGATCGCGGAGGAGTTCGGCGTCAGCCGCTTCAAGGTCGCCCGCGTACTGGAGACGGCGCTGGAGCGGGATCTCGTACGCATCGAGATCCGCGTCCCCGCCGAACTGGACGCCGAACGCTCCGACGCGCTCCGCGCCCGGTACGGGCTGCGGCACGCGGTCGTCGTCGAGTCTCCGGCGGAGGGCGTGGACGAGTCGCCCGACCCGGAGAACCTCGGCGAGGTCGCGGCCGATCTGCTCGGCGAGCTCGTGAACGAGGGCGACGTCCTGGGCCTGGCCTGGGGTCGCTCGACCATCCACATGGCGGCGGCGCTCGACCGCCTGCCGCCCTGCACCGTCGTGCAGCTCACGGGCGTGTACGACGCCGGGACCGCCGAGCGCGGCTCCGTCGAGGCGGTCCGCCGCGCCGCGCAGGTCTCCGGCGGCGAGGCGCACCCGATCTACGCGCCGATGCTGCTGCCGGACCCCGCCACGGCGGCAGCGCTGCGCAACCAGACCGGGATCGCACGGGCCTTCGAGTACTTCGACAAGGTCACCGTCGCCTGCGTCTCCATCGGCTCCTGGGAGCCGGGCATCTCCACCGTCCACGACATGCTCACGGACGAGGAGCGGGCCCACTACGCCTCTCTGGGCGTCGCGGCCGAGATGTCCGCGCACCTCTTCGACGCCGAGGGCCGCCGCGTCGGCCGCGACCTGGGCGAGCGCTGCATCACCGTCGAGGCGGACCGGCTGCGCCGGATCCCCGAGGTCGTGGCGATCGCCGGCGGCCAGCGCAAGGCGGCGGCGATCGGCGCGGTGCTCCGCTCGGGCCTGGTGACCAGCCTGGTCACCGACCGCTCGGCGGCCGACTACCTGCTGTCCGAGTTCGTGCCCGGCCCGCGCCCGGCGCTCGACCGCGCGGACCCGGACGGCTCCTGACGTCCGGGGCCCGTCCGGGTCTGTTCGGGGTCCGTTCGAGCCTGTCGCGCCCCTTGCCGTCACTCCGTCCGTAGGCGACCCTTGGAGGATCCGACAAGCCGTTCCGGCGAGTCCTGGACGTTGCACCCGCACCGGTCTCATGGGCCTGCGTGGGACAATGAACTACGTGCTTTTTCCCCTGGCTGAAATGCCTAGGGGCCGATCCGATCGACTGGGATGTTCAGCACGTGCGTTTCCTCAATGACGTCAAGCCGCCGTACGACCTGACGTACGACGATGTGTTCATGGTGCCGAGCCGTTCGGCCGTGGGTTCCCGCCAGGCCGTCGACCTCTCGTCGCCCGACGGCAGCGGGACGACGATCCCGCTGGTCGTGGCCAACATGACCGCCATCGCCGGCCGCCGCATGGCCGAGACGGTCGCCCGGCGCGGCGGACTCGTCGTGATCCCCCAGGACATCCCGATCGAGGTCGTCACCGAGGTCATCTCCTGGGTCAAGGGCCGCGACCTGGTCCTGGACACCCCCATCGTCCTCGAGCCGCACCAGACCGTCGCCGACGCGCTCGCGCTGCTGCCCAAGCGGGCCCACGAGGCCGGCGTCGTCGTGGACGCAGACCGCCGCCCCGTCGGCGTCGTCACCGACGCGGACCTGTCCGGCGTGGACCGCTTCACCCAGCTGTCCGAGGTCATGTCCAAGGACCTGCTGCTCCTCGACGCCACCATCGAGCCGCGCGAGGCCTTCAACGTCCTCGACGGCGCCAACCGCCGCTACGCCCCGGCCGTGGACGCCGACGGCCGCCTGGCCGGCATCCTCACCCGCAAGGGCGCGCTGCGCGCCACCCTGTACACCCCGGCCACCGACGCGGACGGCAGGCTGCGCATCGCCGCCGCCGTCGGCATCAACGGCGACGTCGAGGGCAAGGCCAAGCAGCTGCTCGACGCCGGTGTGGACACGCTCGTCATCGACACCGCGCACGGCCACCAGGAGTCGATGGTCAGCGCCATCCGGACCGTCCGGGCGCTCGACCCGCACGTCCCGATCGTCGCCGGCAACATCGTCGCCGCCGAGGGCGTCAGGGACCTCGTCGAGGCGGGCGCGGACATCATCAAGGTCGGCGTCGGCCCCGGCGCCATGTGCACCACCCGCATGATGACCGGCGTCGGCCGGCCGCAGTTCTCCGCCGTCATGGAGTGCGCCGCCGAGGCGCGGAAGTACGGCAAGCACGTCTGGGCCGACGGTGGCGTCCGGCACCCGCGCGACGTCGCCATGGCGCTCGCCGCCGGCGCGTCCAACGTGATGATCGGCTCCTGGTTCGCCGGGACGTACGAGTCCCCGGGCGACCTGCAGCACGACGCCCAGGGCCGCGCGTACAAGGAGTCCTTCGGCATGGCCTCCGCCCGCGCCGTGAAGAACCGCACCAGCGACGAGTCCTCCTACGACCGGGCCCGCAAGGCGCTGTTCGAGGAGGGCATCTCCACCTCGCGCATGTTCCTCGACCCGCAGCGTCCGGGCGTCGAGGACCTGATCGACTCGATCATCGCGGGCGTCCGCTCCTCCTGCACCTACGCGGGCGCGAACAACCTCGCCGAGTTCGAGGACAAGGCCGTCGTCGGCATCCAGTCCGCCGCCGGCTACGCCGAGGGCAAGCCGCTGCACGCCAGCTGGAGCTAGTCCGCGCCGAGGCGCGTTCCGCGGGCCCCCGGGAGATCCCTCCCGGGGGCCCGCGGCGTTCCCGCGAACCCCGAGTCCCGCAGCGCCCCGGCCACCGCCCGCGCGATGCGGGCGTGCCCGCGGTCGTTCGGGTGGAGGCCGTCGGCGAGGTCCTGAGCGCCCAGGACGTCGCGGCCGGGCAACAGGGCCAGCCGGTCGTCCCCGGCCGCCACACGGTCGCGTACGGCCTCCTCCATGGCCGTCCGCAGCTCCGCCAGGGTCGCGCCCAGCGCGTTGCGGGTCGCCTCTGCCTCCGGGCGCAGCACGGGCGAGAGGAGCAGCAGCGGCGTACGGGGCCGGCCGGCCCGTACGACGGCCAGGAAGGCTCGCGTGGTCTCGTACAGCAGCGGGGCGGAGTGCGGGGTCCGGCCCCAGCAGTTGGTGCCGAAGGCCAGCGTCAGCAGCTCCGCGGGCAGAGCCGCCAGCTGCTCGGCGGTCGGCAGCTCGCCGCGCGCCGCCCCCGCGTACCCCAGGTTCACCGCGTCCAGGCCCAGCGCCCGCCCCGCGACCGCCGGCCAGGAGTGCGCCGGGCGGGTGGACAACCAGCCCTCCGTGATCGAGTCGCCGTGCACCACCCAGCGCGGCCGGGCCGGCGCCGGTGCGACCGCGCCGCCGACCGCCCGCAGCCGCAGCAGCCGCGGCGCCGCCCACTCCGGCGGATGGACCGTGAACGGGCCTGGGCGGGGCGGGAGTTCGAGGACGACCACGGCGTTCTTCGCCGGCCGGGCGAAGGTCTCGCCGACCAGTCGCCCGCCCTCCCACAGCGCGAAGCAGTGCGCCAGCTCCTTGAGTGCGTCCGCCCGCCCGGGGACCCGCGCCCGGTAGTGCACGGCCACCGCCCGGGTGCCCGGCGCGGCCGTGAACTCCAGCCGTACGCCGATCGGCAGCGCCGCCCGCTGCGCCGCGTCCCACGGCAGCCGGTCCAGGTCCGCCGGGTCCGCGCGCAGCGCCCGGCCCCGCTCGTCGAACCACGCCGTGCCCCGCAGAAAGGGCCCCGCGTCCTGCCAGGTGCCGTCCTTACCGTCCCGCTCCATGGCGGTGCAGAGTGCGTCATCGCCCATGAGAAGTCCATGCCCGTGAAGACGGGTCTGCGACCCCTCGGGCGGAGGGCGCCGAAACGCCCCGATGTGTCGATTCGTGCACCGGGGCGCAATGTTTCCCCGTCTGCCTCGCAAGTGCGCAATGATCATCTGTGGCTGCGCAACAACCCTGCATTACAAGTGCAAGCTCTGAGCGTTTAGGCTCATGCCTCGTACCAGGAGTGGCGTCGACCGCCTGCTCGGCGGTTCCCCCTCCCGTGGGCTGCGTTCGCGCGCCCGCCCACCGCCGCCGGTCGTCGCGCCTCCCGACAGGCAGCGATAAGGAGCCTCCCGCAGTGCTGGACCACGGCGCAGCCCCCACGGTCGACGAATCGACCGCCAGAAAGACCTCCGGGCTCTCCGCCCTGACCCGGCGCAAGCCGGTAGAACGCCTGGTCGCCGAGGGTGGCCAGGGTGAGGGCGGCTCGCTCCGCCGCTCGCTCTCCATGTGGCAGCTCACGATGATCAGCATCGGCGCCACGCTCGGCACCGGCATCTTCGTCGTCCTCGGCGACGCGGTCCCCAAGGCCGGCCCCGCGGTCACCCTGGCCTTCGTCATCGCCGGCCTCACCGCGCTCTTCTCGGCCCTGTCGTACGCGGAGCTGGCCGGCACCATCCCGGTGGCCGGCTCCTCCTACTCGTATGCGTACGCAACCATGGGCGAACTCGTCGCCTGGGTCTGCGGCTGGTGCCTGGTCCTCGAGTACGGCGTCTCCGTGGCCGCGGTGGCGGTCGGCTGGGGCGAGTACCTCAACGAGCTGCTCGACGGCACGATCGGCGTCACCATCCCGGCGCTGCTCTCCTCGGCGCCCGGCGAGGGCGGCATCATCAACCTGCCCGGTCTGATCGTCGTGCTCCTCGCGATGGTCTTCCTGCTCGGCGGCGCCCGCGAGTCCGCGCTGGTCAACACCATCATGGTGTTCGTGAAGATCGCCGCCCTGGTGCTGTTCTGCGCCATCGGCTTCATGGGCTTCAAGTCCGGCAACTACGCCGACTTCATGCCGCTCGGCATGGCGGGCGTCAGCGCCGCCGGCGCCAGCCTCTTCTTCTCGTACATCGGTTTCGACGCCGCCTCCACCGCCGGTGAGGAGGCGAAGAACCCGAAGCGCGACCTGCCGCGCGCGATCATGCTCTCGCTGCTGATCGTCACCGTGCTCTACGTGGCCGTCGCGGCCGTCGCCGTCGGCGCCTGGAACTGGAAGAAGTTCGAGGGCTCCGAGGCCTCCCTCGCCGCGATCATGAACGACGTCAGCGGCCAGACCTTCTGGGGCACCCTGCTCGCCCTCGGCGCCGTGATCTCCATCGCCAGCGTCGTGCTGACCGTGCTCTACGGCCAGACCCGCGTGCTGTTCGCCATGTCCCGCGACGGCCTCGTCCCCAAGGTCTTCGCTAAGGTCAACCCCAAGACCGGCACCCCGCGCGTGAACACGGTCATCGTCTCGCTGTTCTGCGGCGCGCTCGCCTCCGTCATCCCGCTGGGCAAGCTCGTCGACGCCACCAGCATCGGCACCCTGTTCGCCTTCGGCCTGGTCAACATCGCGGTGATCGTGCTCCGCTACACCCGCCCCGACATGGAGCGCACCTTCAAGGTGCCGCTCGGCTGGCTGTTCCCGGTGCTGGGCTTCCTGTTCTGCGCGTACAACATGTTCAGCCTGGACACCGTCACCTGGGTGGTCTTCGGTTGCTGGATGGCCGCCGGACTCGTGTTCTACTTCCTGTACGGCATGCGCCGCTCCCGACTGGCCACCGAGGCCGTGGCCACCGACGCAGAGAAGTGATCCACCCGTAGTGCGACTCAACGACCTCGACGAACGCATCGTCCACGCCCTCGCGGAGGACGCCCGCCGCTCGTACGCCGACATCGGCTCGCTCGTCGGCCTGTCCGCCCCCGCCGTGAAGCGGCGCGTGGACCGGCTTCGGGCCGAGGGCGCCATCACCGGCTTCACCGTCCGGGTGGACCCGGCGGCGCTGGGCTGGGAGACCGAGGGCTTCGTCGAGATCTACTGTCGCCACAACACCTCGCCGGAGGACATCCGGCGAGGGCTGGAGCGGTACCCCGAGGTGGTGTCCGCGTCGACCGTCACCGGCGACGCGGACGCCGTCGTCCAGGTCTTCGCCTCGGACATGCGGCACTTCGAGCGGGTCCTGGAGCGGATCGCGGGCGAGCCGTTCGTGGAGCGCACCAAGTCCGTCCTGGTGCTCTCGCCGCTGCTGCGGCGCTTCTCCTCGGGCTCGCCCGCGTAGCCGCCCCCTCGCACGTCAGGGACCGCCCACCCCCGTGGGGCGGTCCCTGCGCTCATTCGGTCGGGAACACCGGCTGCCAGGGCAGCACCCGGAAGTCGCCCGTCCCGGCCTTCACCTTCTCGAAGGGGGCGGAGCTCACGCACTTCGGCAGCTTCGCCTCGGTGTCCCGGCCGACCCAGCTGTAGCCGAGCCGGTCGTGCTTCCCGAGGTCGTGGATGGTGACCCCGACGCGCTTGCCGCGGAAGACGTCCAGGTCCGTCTCCGTGACCACGCCCGTCACCATGGCGACCTTGCCGCCGGTGAGCAGGCAGTCCACCTTCGCCACCGCGTAGCCGCCCCCGCCGTCCTTGTAGTGGCTGAAGCGGAAGGTGCCTGTCGCGGCCTCCGGATCCATGTTGTCCTTCGCCGCCAGATGCGCGTCGAAGCTGAACGTGATGTCGTCACCGGCCGGCCGGAACACCTTCGCGGTGCCGGTCAGCGCCGCCGCCTCCCGTGCCACCACCGGCCGTCCGTCCTTGCCCGGCCCGGCGAGGTCCGGCACGGCGACGGCGGAGCCGCCCGCCCCCACGGTCAGCAGCACCGCGACGGCCACGGCGGCGAGCTTCGTACGGCGGTTCATCTCTCGGTCCTTTCGGCAGGTCAACCGGACGACCACCACTCTTCCGCGCCCCTCGCAGCCGGGCGTCGGGCCGCAGGAGGGTTCCCGCCTCCGCCGCGCGGCGGGGGAGCCCTCCGCCCCAGGGCGGAGGAGGCGCGCAACGAATCGCCGCAGACCCCCGGAACCGCGCAACGGTTCCGCCGTCGGTCCGCAACGCTCCCGCCTTGTCCCGGCCGGAGCCCGAACCGTACCGTTTTGACGTCTCCCCGCCACCCGCTCGTCACCCCGCCGAGGACCGCCCATGCACGCGCTGCGCACCGCTCTGCTGCAGAGCTCCGGCGTGCCCGGCGACGTCCCCGCGAACCTCGCGCTCCTCGACGAGGCCGCCGGCCGCGCCGCCGCCGCGGGCGCCGGGCTGCTGATCACCCCCGAGCTCTTCCTCACCGGCTATGCCGTCGGCGACGACCTCGCCCGGCTCGCGGAGCCCGCCGACGGCCCGGCCTCCCGGGCGGTCGCCGGGCTCGCCGCCCGGCACGGCCTGGCGATCGTGCACGGCTACCCCGAGCGGGCCGGCGAGCGCCTGTACAACGCCGTCCGGCTCTCCGGCCCCGAAGGCGCCGCGCTCGCGGACTACCGCAAGACCCACCTCTACGGCGCCTACGAGCGGCAGTGGTTCACGCCCGGCGAGGAGCCCGTCGTCCAGGCGGAGCTGGACGGTCTCACCGTCGGCCTCATGGTCTGCTACGACGTCGAGTTCCCGGAGAACGTCCGGGCGCACGCGCTCGCCGGGACCGACCTCCTGGCGGTGCCGACCGCGCAGACGGTCCCGTACGCGCTCATCGCCGAGTCCGTGATCCCGGTGCGGGCCTTCGAGAACCAGCTGTACGTGGCCTACGTGAACCGGACCGGCCACGAGGGCCCGTTCGACTTCGCCGGACTCTCCTGCCTGGCCGGCCCCGACGGCACGGCCCGCGCCCGGGCCGGCTGCGGCGAGGAGCTGCTGCTCGGTGACGTCGATCCCGAGCGGCTGGCCGCCTCCCGGGCCGCCAACCCGTATCTGCGCGACCGCCGCCCCGGCCTCTACACCGCGCTCACCACCTGAGCGCCCCCAGCCTTCCCAGCCTCCTCCCTCTCTCCGCTCGTCCCGCAAGGAGTCCGACCCCATGACGTCCACGGTGCCCACCGCCGTCCAGCACACCGACGCTCAGCCGCCGATCACCATGTTCGGTCCGGACTTCCCCTACGCGTACGACGACTTCCTGGCCCACCCGGCCGGTCTGGGCCAGATACCGGCGACCGAGCACGGCACCGAGGTCGCGGTCATCGGCGGCGGCCTGTCCGGCATCGTCGCCGCGTACGAGCTGATGAAGATGGGCCTCAGGCCCGTCGTCTACGAGGCCGACCAGATCGGCGGCCGGCTGCGCACCGTCGGCTTCGAGGGACCGGAGACCGAGGGTCTGACCGCGGAGATGGGCGCGATGCGCTTCCCGCCGTCCTCCACCGCCCTGCAGCACTACATCGACCTGGTCGGCCTGACGACCACGCCCTTCCCGAACCCGCTGGCCGAGGCCACCCCCTCGACCGTCGTCGACCTCAAGGGCGAGTCGCACTACGCCGAGACCGTCGACGACCTGCCGCAGGTCTACCGCGACGTCGCCGCGGCCTGGAACAAGTGCCTCGACGAGGGCGCCGACTTCTCCGACATGAACCGCGCCATGCGCGAGCGCGACGTCCCGCGGATCCGCGAGATCTGGGCGAAGCTCGTCGAGAAGCTCGACAACCAGACGTTCTACGGCTTCCTCTGCGACTCCGAGGCGTTCAAGTCCTTCCGGCACCGCGAGATCTTCGGCCAGGTCGGCTTCGGCACCGGCGGCTGGGACACCGACTTCCCGAACTCCATCCTGGAGATCCTGCGCGTCGTCTACACCGAGGCCGACGACCACCACCGCGGCATCGTCGGCGGCTCGCAGCAGCTGCCGCTGCGCCTGTGGGAGCGCGAGCCGCAGAAGATCGTCCACTGGGCGCCGGGCACCTCGCTGCAGTCCCTGCACGAGGGCGCGCCGCGTCCGGCCGTGACCCGGCTGAACCGCGCCGCCGGCAACCGGATCACCGTCACCGACGCCTCCGGCGACATCCGCACGTACCAGGCGGCGATCTTCACCGCCCAGTCCTGGATGCTGCTCTCCAAGATCGCCTGCGACGACTCGCTCTTCCCGATCGACCACTGGACCGCGATCGAGCGCACCCACTACATGGAGTCCTCGAAGCTGTTCGTGCCGGTGGACCGTCCGTTCTGGCTGGACAAAGAGGAGGAGACGGGCCGGGACGTCATGTCGATGACGCTGACGGACCGGATGACCCGCGGCACCTACCTCCTGGACGACGGCCCGGACAAGCCGGCCGTGATCTGCCTGTCGTACACCTGGTGCGACGACAGCCTGAAGTGGCTGCCGCTGTCCGCGAACGAGCGGATGGAGGTCATGCTGAAGTCGCTCGGCGAGATCTACCCGAAGGTCGACATCAGGAAGCACATCATCGGCAACCCGGTGACCGTGTCCTGGGAGAACGAGCCCTACTTCATGGGCGCGTTCAAGGCCAACCTGCCGGGCCACTACCGCTACCAGCGCCGTCTGTTCACGCACTTCATGCAGGACCGGCTGCCCGAGGACAAGCGGGGCATCTTCCTGGCCGGCGACGACATCTCGTGGACGGCGGGCTGGGCCGAGGGCGCGATCCAGACCGCGCTGAACGCCGTGTGGGGCGTGATGCACCACTTCGGCGGCGAGACCGACGCCACCAACCCGGGCCCGGGCGACGTGTACGACGAGATCGCCCCGGTGGAGCTCCCGGAGGACTGAGCCGTCAGGGGCGGGACAGCGGGGTGAGCAGCATCCGCCCCACCAGCCCCACCGACCGGTCGAGGCGTTCGGTGAACTCCTCGGCCAGGTCGGGCAGTCCGCGCAGCTGCCACAGCGAGCGCGCGGTGAGCCAGGCCCCGTCGCGGGCCCGCTCCAGGCTCCAGCAGCCCAGCAGATGCGTCAGCGGGTCCGCGATCTCCAGGAGGTCCGGGCCCGGCATCAGTTCCTCCCGGATCCGTTCCTCCAGGAGCACGAGGACATCGCCGACCTGGTCGAACTCGTCCTCCAGTTCGCGCGGCGCGCAGTCGAGCGCCCGGCAGGCGTCCACCACCGCGAGGGCCAGGTCGTGGCCGATGTGGGCGTTGATCCCGGCCAGCGCGAACTGCAGCGGCCGTACCCCGGGATGGCGCCGGTAGTGGAACAGGGGCCGCCAGCACGCCGGTACGGGCCGGCCGGCCGCGTACGCGTCGACCACCGTCAGATAGCGCTCGGCGAACCGTACGTCGAGGGTCGCGGCGGCCCGACGGTCGGCGAACGCGCCCTGCGCGACGGCCCGGCCGATCTCCTCGGTGACCGTCAGATAGACCCGGTTGAACACCGCGACCCCGTCGGCCGGATGCCAGCCCGACCTCACGCCCCGCATCCGGTCCACCACGGGGTCGACCGATGTCGTGCACTGCCCGATCCACGCCATGGCGGCAGGGTCCCAGCCGCCGGGGCCGGGAGGGAACTCCCCGGCCCCGGGCTCACCGGAACGGGCGAACCGCTCAGGGTCCGGCGGGACCCTGCTCGTCGTAGGAGCTGGTGCCGGCGTCGAGCAGCGGCTCCTCCTCCTTCATGTGGGCCGGGGCGAAGGCCCGCAGCACGTGGTAGCCGGTGATGACGACCAGCGTGCCCAGGGCGATCCCGCCGAGCTCGAAGGTGTCGGTGAAGGTCAGCTTCACTCCGCCGACGCCGATGACGATCCCCGCCGCGGCCGGCACCAGGTTCAGCGGATTGCGCAGGTCCACCCCGGCGTTGATCCAGATCTGTGCGCCGAGCAGGCCGATCATGCCGTACAGGATCACGGTGATGCCGCCGAGCACCCCGCCCGGGATCGCGGCGACGACCGCGCCGAACTTGGGGCAGAGGCCGAAGAGCAGCGCGAAGGCGGCCGCGGCCCAGTAGGCGGCGGTGGAGTACACGCGGGTGGCGGCCATGACGCCGATGTTCTCGGAGTACGTGGTGTTCGGCGGGCCGCCCACGGCGGTGGACAGCATCGACGCGGCGCCGTCGGCCGCGATGGCGGTGCCGAGCCTGTCGTCCAGCCTGTCGCCGGTCATCTCGCCGACCGCCTTGACGTGCCCGGCGTTCTCGGCGATCAGCGCGATCACGACGGGCAGCGCGACCAGGATCGCGGACCACTCGAAGCTCGGGCCGTGCAGGGTCGGCAGACCGACCCAGTCGGCCTTGCCGACGCCGGACAGGTCGAGCCGCCAGTGGTCGGTGACCTGGCCGCCCGGGCCCATCGAGTGGATCTTGCCGAAGACCAGGTCGAAGACCCAGGAGATCGCGTAGCCGAAGACCAGGCCCAGGAAGATCGCGATCCGCGACCAGAAGCCGCGCAGACAGACCACGGCCAGACCGGTGAACAGCATCACCAGCAGGGCGGTCCACTGGTCCTGCGGCCAGTACGTCGCGGCCGTCACCGGGGCCAGGTTGAAGCCGATCAGCATGACCACGGCGCCGGTGACGATCGGCGGCATCGCGGCGTGGATGATCCGCGCGCCGAACTTCCGTACCGCCAGACCCGCGAGGAACAGCACCGCGCCGACCACGAACACGGCGCCGGTGACCGTGGCGCTGGTGCCCCCGGAGGCGCGGATCGCCGCGGCGACGCCGACGAACGACAGCGAGCAGCCGAGGTACGAGGGGACCGTGCCGCGGGTGGCGAGCAGGAAGATCACCGTCGCGAACCCGGACATCATGATGGCCAGGTTCGGGTCGAGCCCCATGAGCACCGGGGCCACGAAGGACGCGCCGAACATGGCGACCACGTGCTGGGCCCCGAGGCCGACCGTGCGCGGCCACGTGAGCCGTTCGTCCGGCCGGACGACGGCGCCGGGAGCGGGTGTTCTCCCGTCGCCGTGCAGGCTCCAGCGCACGCCGAGGTTCATGTGGTCGCTCCCGTTCTCCGGTTCCGTCGGCCGGTTCGCCGCGCGAGACCTCAGCCGAAAAAGATCAGCCACATGGTAAGACGCCGCCGGTCAGCGGGGTTCCGGCACCACCTCGGCCGCGGTCTTCGGCGTCTGGGTACGGCCGGCCGACCTCAGCACCCCGGCGCCCGCGACCAGTCCCAGGGTGAGCAGGGTGACGAGGCCGAAGGAGACGGTCAGGGAGGTCGCGTCGGCGATGCCGCCGATCGCCGAGGGGGCGATCAGGCCCGAGGTGTACGTGATCGTCGCGACGCCGGCGATGGCCTGGCTCGGGTTGGGGCCGCTGCGGCCCGCCGCCGCGAAGGCCAGCGGGACGACCACCGCGACGCCCAGCCCGATCAGTGCGAAACCGGCCATCGCGAGTGCCGCGTGCGGGGCGAGGACCACCAGGACCCCGCCGAGCGTGGCCGCCGCGCCGCCGACCCGGACCGTACGCACCGGCCCGAAACGGTCCACCACCCGGTCGCCGACCAGCCGGGCCACCGTCATCGTCAGCGCGAAGGCGGTGGTGCAGGCGGCCGCGACCCCCGCCGAGGAGCCGAGCTCGTCCTTCAGGTAGACCGCCGACCAGTCCAGGCTGGCGCCCTCCGCGAACACCCCGCAGAAGCCGATCGCCCCGATGACCAGCGCCGATCGCGGGGGCAGCGCGAAGCGCGGCGGGGGTTCCTCGTCGGGGGTGCTGCGCAGGTCGAGCACGCCCTGGCAGAACGCCAGGCCGAGCGCGGTGAGCACGACGGCGGCGAGCAGGTGGTGTGTCCGGGCGTCGACGCCGAGGTGGGCGGCGACGGTGCCCGCGGCCGAGCCGATCAGCGCGCCCCCGCTCCACATGCCGTGCAGGCTCGACATGATCGACTTGCCGAGCCGGTTCTCGGTCTCGACGCCGAGCGCGTTCATCGCCACGTCGGACATGCCCGCGGTGGCGCCGAACACGAAGAGCGCCGCGCACAGCCCGTACACGTGGGGCGCGAGCGACGGCAGGATCAGCGCCGCCGTCCACAGCACCATCAGACCGCGCAGCGCGGTGCGCGCGCCGAAGCGGTGACTGATCGCGCCGGCGAGCGGCATCGCCAGGGACGCCCCGAGGGCCGGGAAGGCGAGTGCGAGGCCGAGCTGTCCGGCGGAGACGCCGGCGTGCTCCTGGATCCACGGGATGCGGGTGGCGAAGCTGCCGGTCACCGCGCCGTGCACACAGAAGACAGCGGCGACGGCGAAGCGGGCGCGCCGCAGCCGCTCGGTGCCGAAGACGGTCCCGCCCGTGGTCCCGCCCGTGGTCTCGCCCGTCATGGATCCCTCCCTGATGCCGGGTTGATGCCGGCGTTCCGGTGATGGCGCGTAAACTATCAGGAACCCTGCCTGATAAATAGAGTGGCGGGCGGAACCGGCGTCCGAAGGTCTGAGAGGATCCCCGCATGGCCGCATCCCCGAGCACAGCCCGGGCCATCAACGACCGGCTCGCCCTGCGCCTGCTCCAGGACGAGGGCCCGTTGACGGCGACGCAACTGAAGACGCTGACCGGACTGTCCCGGCCCACCGTGGCCGACCTCGTCGAGCGGCTCCAGGACTCCGGACTCGTCCGGATCGTCGGCGAGGCCGGCGCGGAGCGCCGCGGCCCCAACGCCAAGCTGTACGGGATCGTCGCCGACCGGGCCCACCTCGCCGCGCTCGACGTCCGCACCGACTCCGTCTCCGTCGTCGTGGCCGACCTGCTGGGCGCCACGCTTTCCGAGGCCTCCGTGCCCATCGGCGACGGCAGCGCCGCCGAACCGCCCCCCGGGCCCGCCGTCGAGCAGGCCGTCGCGCTCCTGGAGCGCACCACCCGGCAGGCCGGCGTCGCCCGGCTGCACAGCGTCGGCATCGGCGCGCCCGGACTCATCGACCCGGCGACGGGCGAGCTCAACGACTCCTCCGGGCTGCCCGCCTGGCACCGGCGCCTGGTGCCCGCCCTGCAGAGCCGGGTCCCGGCCACCGTCCTGATCGAGAACGAGACCAATCTGGCCGCCGTCGCCGAGCAGCGCGTCGGAGCCGCCCGGGACCGCGACACCTTCGTCCTGATCTGGCTCGGCCAGGGCGTCGGCGCCGCCGTCGTCCTGGCCGGCCGGCTGATCCGCGGGGCCTCCGGGGGCGCGGGCGAACTGGGCTTCCTGCCGGTGCCGGGCACCGCCGGGCTGCCCTCGGCCACCGACTGCGGAGGCGGCTTCCACGCGCTGGCCGGCGCGGCGGCGGTCGACGCGCTGGCGCTGCGGCACGGCCTCGACCCGCGTACGGCCCTGACCTCGGGCGACGAGCGCTTCCTCGACGAACTCGCCGAGCGGCTGGCCCTCGGAGCGGCCGCGGTCGCCTCGGTGCTCGACCCCGGCTGCGTGGTCCTCGGCGGAGAGAACGGCCACGCCGGCGGCGCCGCGCTCGCGGCCCGCGTCGAGGACCGCCTGGCCCGGCTCTCCCCGCTGCGCACCGAGGTCCGGGCCACCGCCCTCGGCGGCGGAGCCGTGCTCCGCGGCGCGCTCCTGGCCGCCCGCGACGCCGCCCAGGACGACCTGTTCGGGCCGGGCGCGCCATAGCCGAGCCGTATCGTGCGCGAACTACCCGCCGAACCGCCCCGTCAAGAACTCCTCGAACGTCACCCGCCCCACCGGGAACTCCGGCGCCAGCTGCGCGCCGTGCCGGAAGCCCCGGTACAGGCGGCCCGGCAGCGGCGTCTCGACGATGCGGCGCTGCTTGCGGGCCGCGGCCAGATAGGCGCGGGCCATCTCCGCGAGGGCGAGGATCTCCGGGCCGCCCATGTCCTCCGCCCGCCCCACCGGGGGACCGGTCGCCAGCTCCGCGAGCCGCGCCGCGGCCTCCGTCGCCTCCAGCGGCTGGAAAGCGAGACCCTTCGGCAGCACCATCACCGGCGGCCGCGCCAGGCCCTCCAGCAGCTTGAAGAGCAGTTCGTGGAACTGGGTGGCCCGCAGCACGGTCCAGCCGAGCCCGGACCGCTCGATCAGCCGCTCCACGACGTACTTGGCCTTCAGATGGGCGTACGGCATCCGGTCCACGCCGACGATCGAGATGTACACGAGATGCGGCACACCGGCCCGGCGCGCGGCGTCGATCAGGTTCGTGGCCGCCTTCGCGTCGCCGCGCAGGATGTTGGTGCAGTGGACGACCGCGTCCGCGCCGTCGACCGCCCGGTCCACGAGCCGCCCGCTCTCGCGCAGGTCCACGGCGTACGGCGGGGAGTGCCGGCTCAGTACGCGCACCTCGTGTCCGTCCCCGCGCAGTGCGTCACAGACGGGCCGGCCGAGCATGCCGGTGCCGCCGGTCACCAGGATCGTGCTCATGTCTCCAGCGTGAACGCCCTCGCCGCGACCCGCACATGCGGGCCGCGGCGAGGGCCGGAGTGGGTCCCGGCGGCGGCAAGGGCCGGGTTGATCCGCCGCCGGGAGCCTTCGGGGGAGCGGGGTCAGCAGGCGCCGAGGTCCTGCCAGACACCCCAGTCGCCGGTGGTGCCGGGCTCCTCGTTCTGCGTCCACCACTTGGCCTTCCAGGTGTGGCCCCTGTGGGAGACCTGGTTGCCCGCGTTGTAGACCTGGCCGGCCACGTACGCCGGGGCGGTGCAGGAGCCGCCCGGGTCGGTCGGCGTCGGGGTCGGGTCCGTCGGCGTGGGCGTCGGGTCCGTCGGCGTCGGGGTGGGCGTCGAGCCCCCCGGCTCGACGACCGTGGTCCCGCGCGTCAGGTCACCGGCCAGCGCGTACGTGGTCCCGCCGATGGCGACCGTCCAGTTCGACGGGGTGGACACCGGCAGGTAGTAGTTGAACGCCAGGTCCACCGACGCGCCCGGGGCGAGCGACTGCCAGGCCGGAAGCTTCAGCGACACACGGTGGAAGTTGCCCTTCAGCCCGCCCACGTTGTTCCCGGTGTGGTCACTGCTGATCACCTTGGTGCCGAAGCCCGACTGGTCGGAGGCGTTGCCCGGAGCCGCGGTGGCGTAGTCGAACTGGAACTCCGTGCCGCCCGGCAGCGCGGTCCTGGTGTTGTTGGTGATCTTCAGCTTCGGGGTGATCGGGTAGTTGGAGTCGCCGAGCTTGAACTCGCCGAACTCCGCCTTGACGTCGACCGCCTGCGTCGGCAGCGCCTTGTCGGACTTCTTCGCGCCGTACGGCGTCGCCGACTTGAACTTGTCGTACATCAGCGAGGTGAGCGTGGAGCCCATCTCGTACTGGCCCTTGGCCGCGTTCCAGGCGTAGTCGCCGGCCATCTCCCAGACCATGGTACCGCCGATGCCGCGGTCCACCACGTAGTCCGCCTTGGCGGCCACCGACTGCTCGTCCTCGGTGGACAGGAACACCTTCTTCTCGGCGTTCCACAGCCACGGCGCGACCAGGGTCGAGTCGTACTTGCGGGCGTAGGTGCCGGTCAGCGTGGTGTTCGCGGGGAAGCCGTACTGCGTGACGTAGTCGCCGACGATTCCCTTCTCGAGGTTCTTGGCGTGCCACATCGGGTTGGAACCGGCGGGCGACTCCTGCCCGTTGGTGTCCTTGTCGTGCCACAGGTTGTCGATGCCGACCGCGCCGTCGCCGCACTTGGTCAGACCGGCGCCGGCCGGACAGGTGGTCGCGGCGGCCTTGCCCCACAGACCGTCGGTGCCGCCCTGCACGTTCTTGTGGCCGCGGGTGTAGTACGGCAGGCCGATGTTGATCCGGCCGGCCGGCATGGAGCCGCGGAAGTAGTGGTACGCCCAGTCGGTGTTGAGGTAGCCGAGGCCGCCGTACTGGGCGGAGCCGTACACGCCCGCGGCGGCCAGCTCGGCGTCCTTGCCGTCGTCGAAGAGCGAGGCGTTGGGGCCGACGTACTCGTTCCAGGCGCCGTGCAGGTCGTAGGACATGATGTTGACGTAGTCCAGATACTTCTGCATCTGGAAGGTCTCCATGCCGCGCAGCAGATAGCCGGAGGAGGGCGCGGCGACGGTCAGCAGGTAGTGCTTGCCGTCGGCGGCGCCGGCCCGGTCCAGCTTCTCGCGGAGCGACTTCATGAGGGCGTCGTAGCCCTTGACCAGGCCCGCGCGGCGGGCGTTGGCGAGCTGCCAGTCGAGCGGGTTGCCCGCGTCCTTCATCGTCGTCGGGTACTCGTAGTCGATGTCGACGCCGTTGAACCCGTACTTCTTGATGAAGGCGACGGCCGAGTCCGCGAAGGTGTCGATGCCGGCCTGGTTGACCGAGCCGTCCGCGTTGGTGGCCATCGAGTAGAAGCCGCCCGAGTTCACCCGGGCGCCGCTGTCGTCGAAGTAGCCGCCGGTCTCCGCCCAGCCGCCGACCGAGATCAGCGACTTCACGTCCGGGTGCTGCTTCTTGTACTTGGTCAGCAGGTTGAAGTGGCCCTTGTAGGGCAGCGCCGGGTCCATCTCGGCACCGGCCACGCCCGGCCAGGTCATCCCGGTGGCGGCGTTGTTCGGGCCGTCCGTGCCGACCGACAGCTTGTTGTCGGAACCGATGTGGCCGAAGGCGTAGTTGATGTGGGTGATCTTGTCCCACGGAATGTTGTTCGCGAGGTAGGCGGGCTCGCCGTTCTTGCCGGTGCGCCAGCCGGTGAAGTAGCCGATGACGCGGCGCTGGTGGTCGGCGCCCATCTTCTCGCGGCCCTCGGTGTCGTAGACCGAGCAGTAGGGCACGTCGACGCCCGGCGTCTTGTACAGCCCGTCGGGGCGACAGCTCTCGTTGTCGGCGGCGTACGAGACTCCGCCCGAGAGCGAGCTGAACAGCAGCCCGGCGGCGGCCACGCCGGACGCGGCAAGCAGCGCTCTCCGCTTGGTGGGGGACGGCACGATCGGTTCCTCCTAGGGAGGTTCAAACACACAACGAACAAGGGGGTGGTGCGTGTTGGGCCCGTGGCGTGCGCACGCCGGCGGGCCGTACCTCGGAGGTGACACGGAGATTAAGAGGACTAGACCAGTCGGTCAATAGGTCTGGACCAAAGTCGCCAGAACTCGTTCCGTGTGTTCATGCGCGAACCCTCTGTGAGCCACCCCACAGAACTCGGCCGCATGGCCGCCGTCCGTCCGTGGCACACTGGCCCTGTATCAGCAGCAGCGCACTCCGGGGTCGGTGTAATTCCGAACCGGCGGTATAGTCCGCGACCCGTCCGCAGCCAGCGGCCGGTTGACCAGGTGAAATTCCTGGACCGACGGTGAAAGTCCGGATGGGAGGCAGTGCGCGGCGGGCGATCGTCCTCGAAGGGCGTGCCGGCCGTACCCGCTGATCGCCGCCACCGGCGCACCCGGTGTCCGCGGCGGTCCGGCGTATCCGGCCTCGGCACCCCTGCGTGAGACGCCGTTCCCGCTCTCTGTCGTCATCGACAGGCCCCGGAGTCCGTGCCCGAAGAGGCAGGAGGACCCGGTGGCAGACCAGGCCGACATCACCGCCATGCGGCGCGCCGTCGCGCTCGCCGCCCGCGGACTCGGCGCCACCAGCCCGAACCCCGTCGTCGGCTGCGTCGTCCACGACGCCTCCGGCCACCAGGTCGGCGAGGGCTGGCACCGGCAGGCCGGCGGCCCGCACGCCGAGGTCCACGCCCTGCGCGAGGCCGGCGTCCTCGCCCGCGGCGGCACCGCCTACGTCACCCTCGAACCCTGCAACCACACCGGCCGCACCGGCCCCTGCGCCCAGGCCCTGATCGAGGCCGGGATCGCCCGCGTCGTGTACGCCGTCGGCGACCCGAACCCGCAGGCCACCGGAGGCGCCGACACCCTGCGCGCGGCCGGCGTCCAGGTCGAGCAGGGCCTGCTCGCCGACGAGGCCGAGACCGTCAACATCGCCTGGCTGACCTCCGTGCGCCGCGGCCGCCCCTTCGTCCGCTGGAAGTACGCCGCCACCCTCGACGGCCGCATCGCCGCCGCTGACGGCACCTCCCGCTGGATCAGCTCCGCCGAGTCCCGCGCCGACGTCCACCGGCTGCGCGCCGAGGCCGACGCCGTCGTCGTCGGCTCCGGCACGGCTCGCGCCGACGACCCGCACCTGGCCGTGCGGGGCATCGACGAGGCCGTCCAGCCGCTGCGGGTCGTCGTCGACACCGAGGCCACCGCGGTCAAGCCCGGCGCCCGCGTCCTGGACGACGCCGCGCCCACCCTGATCGCCGTCGCCGAGGACGTCGCGACCGACCTGCCCCAGGCCGTACGCCTGCCCCGCGCCGAGCGCGGCCTGTCCGTACCCGCCCTCCTGGACGCCCTGCACGAGCGCGGCGTCCGCTCCGTCCTCCTCGAAGGCGGCCCCACCCTCGCGGGCGCCTTCCTCGCCGCGGGCGCCGTCGACCAGGTCGTCGGCTACCTCGCCCCGGTCCTCCTCGGTGCGGGCCCCGCGGCCCTCCAGGACGCCGGAATCAGCACCATCGCCGACGCGTTCCGGCTCGACGTGACCGAGACCGTCCGCATCGGCCCCGATCTCCGCATCACCGCCACCATCAAGGAGCGCTGACCGTGTTCACCGGAATCGTCGAAGAACTGGGTGAGGTCACCGCCGTCGAGAAGCTGGACGACGCGTCCCGCTTCCGGCTGCGCGGCCCCCTCGTCACCGAGGACGCCAAGCACGGCGACTCCATCGCCGTGAACGGCGTCTGTCTCACGGTCGTGGAGTGCGGCGACGGCGAGTTCACCGCCGACGTCATGGCCGAGACCCTCAAGCGCTCCTCGCTCGGCGCCCTGGAGCCCGGCTCCCGGGTCAACCTGGAGCGCCCGATGGCCGTCGGCGACCGGCTCGGCGGACACATCGTCCAGGGCCACGTCGACGGCACCGGAACGATCCTCGACCGCACCCCCTCCGAGCACTGGGAGCTCGTCCGGATCGCGCTGCCGGCCCACCTGTCCCGGTACGTCGTGGAGAAGGGCTCCATCACCGTCGACGGCGTCAGCCTCACCGTCGTGGAGGCCGCCGAGGACTGGTTCAGCATCAGCCTCATCCCCACCACGCTCGCGCTGACCACGCTCGGCATCAAGCAGAGCGGCGACCCCGTGAACCTCGAGGTCGACGTCATCGCCAAGTACGTCGAGCGGCTGCTCGGCCCGAACGCCGGGGAGAACCTCCAGTGAGCTGGCTCAACGCCGAGGCGTTCACCGTCTTCGGGCAGCACATCATGTGGTCCGACATGCTGGGCAACACCATCGGACTGATCGCCCTCGCCCTCGGCTGGCGGCGCTCCGTCCTCACCTGGCCCGCCCAGCTGCTGTCCGGCCTGATCCTCGTCGCCGCGTACGCCTCCGCCCAGTTGGCCGGCGGCGTCGGCAAGCAGATCCTGGTCATCGGCGTCGCCGCCTGGGGCTGGCACCAGTGGACCCGCGGCCGGCAGCAGGCCCAGGACGGCTCCATCGCCGTCCGCTTCGCCACCTGGAAGGAGCGCGGACTGCTCCTCGGCGCCGCGGTCCTCGGCACCCTCGCGGTCGGCGGGCTGTTCACCCTGTACCCGTCGCTGTCCTGGAGCCCCTGGGCCGACGCGTACATCTTCGTCGGCACGCTGGTCGCCATGGTCGCCCAGGCCCGCGGCCTGGTCGAGTTCTGGTTCGCCTGGCTGCTCGTCGACCTGGTCGGCGTCCCGCTCGCCTTCAGCAGCGGTCTCGCCTTCTCCGGCCTGGTCTACGTCATCTACTTCGCCCTCGTCATCTGGGGCATGCGCGACTGGTGGCTCCGGACGCGCACCGCTCCCACCGCTCTGGAAGGAGCCCCCGCATGAGCGCGCTTCCGGTCTGGAACACCACCGACCTCGCCCTCGACCCCGTCGAGCAGGCCATCCGCGACATCGCGGCGGGCCGCCCCGTCGTCGTGGTCGACGACGAGGACCGCGAGAACGAGGGAGACCTCGTCGTCGCCGCCGAGAAGGCCACCCCCGAGATCGTCGCCTTCATGATGAGCGAGTGCCGCGGACTGATCTGCGCGCCCATGGAGGCCGACGAGCTGGACCGCCTGCAGCTGCCGCAGATGGTCGAGCACAACACCGAGTCCATGCGGACCGCGTTCACCGTCTCCGTCGACGCGAGCAGCGCGCACGGCGTCAGCACCGGCATCTCCGCCGCCGACCGCGCCGTCACTCTGCAGATGCTGGCCAGCGGAACGTACGAGGCGGGCGACTTCGTCCGCCCCGGCCACATCTTCCCGCTGCGCGCCAAGGAGGGCGGTGTCCTCGCCCGCAACGGCCACACCGAGGCCGCGGTCGACCTCGCCCGGCTCGCCGGACTGCGCCCCGCCGGCGCGATCGTGGAGATCGCCGGCGAGGACGGCGTGATGCTGCGGCTGCCCGAACTGGTGCCCTTCGCCCGCAAGCACGGCCTGACGATCATCTCCATCGAGGACCTGATCGCCTACCGCCGCTCCGCCGAGCCGACCGTCCGCCGCGAGGCCGAGGTCGCGCTGCCCACCGCGCACGGCGACTTCACCGCGTACGGCTACCGCTCCACCGTCGACGGCGTCGAGCACATCGCCCTCGTCCACGGCGAGCTCGGCGACGGCGAGGACATCCTGGTCCGGGTCCACTCCGAGTGCCTGACCGGCGACATCTTCCACTCGCTGCGCTGCGACTGCGGCCCCCAGCTGCAGGCATCCATGGAGCGGATCACCGAGGCCGGCCGCGGCGTCGTGGTCTACCTGCGCGGCCACGAGGGCCGGGGCATCGGGCTGCTGTCCAAGCTCCGCGCGTACGAGCTCCAGGAGCGCGGCCGCGACACCCTCGACGCCAACCTCGAGCTCGGCCTGCCCGCCGACGCCCGCGACTACGCGGCCGGCGCGCAGATCCTCGCCGATCTCGGCGTCCGCAGCCTGCGGCTGATGACCAACAACCCCGAGAAGACCGCCGCCCTCAGCCGGTACGGACTCCAGGTCAGCGGCCGCGAGCCGATGCCGGTCCAGGCGGGCGAGCACAACCTGCGCTACCTCACCACCAAGCGGGACCGGATGGGGCACGACCTGCCCTGGCTGGACGGCGCCACCGCCACCACCTGCGGAAACCAGTAACCACGTCCGAACGCACCACTGAACGCACCACCGGCAAGGAGAAACATGAGCGGCAAGGGCGCACCCGTCCTCAGCGTGAAGAACTGCGGCGACCTCCGGGTCGCGGTCATCGCTGCCCAGTGGCACGAGAAGATCATGGACGGTCTCGTCGACGGCGCCCTGCGCGCCCTGTCCGAGCTCGGCATCGACGAGCCGACGCTGCTGCGCGTCCCGGGCAGCTTCGAACTCCCCGTGGTGGCGAAGGTGCTCGCCGGCCGCGGCTACGATGCCGTCGTCGCGCTCGGCGTCGTCATCCGCGGTGGAACCCCGCACTTCGAGTACGTGTGCCAGGGCGTCACCAACGGCCTCACCCAGGTCGCCATCGACACCGGCGTACCCATCGGCTTCGGCGTCCTGACCGTGGACAACGAGGAGCAGGCCCTGGACCGGGCCGGCCTGGAGGGATCCTCCGAGGACAAGGGCCACGAGGCGGTCACCGCCGCCGTCGCCACCGCGACCACACTGCGCACCGTGAGCGAACCCTGGCGCTGAGCAGGGGATCGGCACCCCGTACTCTTAGGACATCATGGCGAACGAAACCCGCAAAAGCTTCGAAGACCTCTTCGCCGAGCTGAAGCTCAAGGCCGAGACCGGCGACCCCGCCACCTCCCGCACCGCGGAACTGGTGGAGAAGGGCGTCCATGCCATCGGCAAGAAGGTCGTCGAGGAGGCCGCCGAGGTCTGGATGGCCGCCGAGTACGAGGGCAAGGACGCCGCCGCCGAGGAGATCTCGCAGCTGCTGTACCACGTCCAGGTGATGATGGTCGCCCGTGGGATCTCCCTCGACGACGTCTACGCCCACCTCTGAGCACGTCCTCCAGAGAAACCCCCGAAGCACACCCCCACCCGAGGCAAAGGAAGCCCGTCCCATGCTGCGCATCGCCGTCCCCAACAAGGGTTCTCTCTCCGGACCTGCGATGGAGATGCTCCATGAG
This sequence comes from Streptomyces solicamelliae, assembly GCF_045348655.1. Lineage (NCBI taxonomy): Bacteria > Bacillati > Actinomycetota > Actinomycetes > Kitasatosporales > Streptomycetaceae > Streptomyces > Streptomyces solicamelliae. The sequence continues at coordinate 1,025,963 of NZ_CP160404.1, read as the reverse complement.
GCGGGCTACCGGCAGCGCAAGGAGTCCAAGGAACTCGTCACGGTCGACCCCGACAACGAGGTCGAGTTCTTCTACCTGCGCCCCAAGGACATCGCGATCTACGTGGCGTCCGGCCGCCTCGACATCGGCATCACCGGCCGCGACCTGCTGCTCGACTCCGGCGCCAACGCCGAGGAGATCCTGCCGCTGAACTTCGGCCGGTCCACCTTCCGCTACGCCACCAAGCCCGGCACCGCCGAGGGCCCGCAGGACTTCGGCGGGATGACGATCGCCACCTCGTACGAGGGCATCGTCGCCAAGCACCTCGCCGACCAGGGCATCGACGCCTCCGTCGTCCACCTCGACGGCGCCGTCGAGACCGCGATCCAGCTCGGCGTCGCCGAGATCATCGCGGACGTCGTCGAGACCGGCACCTCGCTGCGCAACGCCGGCCTGACCGTCATCGGCGAGCCGATCCTGAAGTCCGAGGCGATTGTGATCCGGCGCACCGGCGCGACCGCCGACGACCCGAAGGTGGGGCAGTTCCTGCGCCGCCTCCAGGGCGTCCTCGTCGCCCGCAGCTACGTGATGATGGACTACGACTGCCGCGCCGAGCACCTGGAGAAGGCGGTCGCGCTCACCCCCGGCCTCGAGTCGCCGACGGTCTCGCCGCTGCACAACGAGGGCTGGGTCGCCGTCCGCGCCATGGTCCCCGCCCGGGACGCGCAGCGGATCATGGACGACCTGTACGAGCTGGGCGCCCGCGCCATCCTCACCACGGCCATCCACGCCTGCCGCCTCTGACGCCCGACCGGCGACCCCGAAGGAACCTCCCGCGCATGTCCGACCCGCTCGTCCCCGCCCTGCCGGTCACCTTCCGGCCGCAGCGCACCCGGATCGTCCTGCTCACCCTGGGGACGGTGATGTTCGTCGTCATCTGCACCGTCGCCCTGCTGCTGGAGCGGCTCAGCCCCGCGGAGCGGATCAGCTTCTTCTTCACCGCGGCACTGTTCCTCGGGATCCTGACCCTGCTCAGCCGTCCCAAGGTCGTCGCCGACGACGAGGGCGTCACGGTCGTCAACCTGACCCGGACCCGCCGGCTGGCCTGGGCGGAGATCCTCCGGGTCAACCTGCGCCCGGGCGACGCCTGGGTGTTCCTCGACCTGAGCGACGGCACCAGCCTGCCCGCCCTCGGCATCCAGCCGGGGATCGCCAAGGAGCAGGCTATCCGCGACGCCCGCGCCCTGCGGGCCCTCGCGGACGCCCGGGGCACCGGCCCCGACGCGGACTGACCGCGCGGCGACCCCGTCCGGCCGAGGGTGAAACCGGGTCCCCCATACGGGGCCGACCCCCTGCCCCGGGACGGCCGGGCGTGACTAATCTGGAGGCGGTGGCACCGACGCGGTGCCACCGCCTCGCGTGTGCGGGCCGCCCCGCCGGCCCCGCGGGGCCTCCCTGCGAACCGAGGAGTGACTCCCTCCGGCAATGGACGGATCGTCCGGTAGTACCTGCGCCGCCCCCTCCCACGAGGCGGCGGCATGATCATCCCCCTCCTGCTGCTGCTCGCGGCCTTCGTTCTGATCCTCGCCAACGGCTTCTTCGTGGCCGCCGAGTTCGGCCTCGTCACCGTGGAACGGCCCGAGGCCGAGCAGGCCGCCGCCACCGGCGACCAGCGCGCGCGGACCGTCGTCAAGGCCCTCGGCGAGCTGTCGTTCCAGCTCTCCGGCACCCAGCTCGGCATCACCATCACCTCGCTCGTCGTCGGCATGCTCGCCCAGCCCGCGCTCGCCGCGCTCCTCTCCGGACCGCTGACCGCGCTCGGACTGCCCGACGGCATGGTCGGCGGCATCGCCGTGGTGACCGGCATGCTCCTGGCCTCCGCCCTGCAGATGGTCGTCGGCGAACTGGTCCCCAAGAACTGGGCGGTCTCCCGGCCGCTCCAGGTGGCCCGCTTCGTCGCCGGACCGCAGTACCTGTTCGCCTCGGCGTTCCGGCCGGTGATCTCCCTGCTCAACGCCGTCGCCAACCGGCTCGTCCGGCTGTTCGGCGTCGAACCGGCCGAGGAGCTCGCCTCCGCCCGCACCCCCGGCGAACTCGTCGCCCTCGCCCGGCACTCGGCGCGCGCCGGCGCCCTCGAACAGGACACCGCCGACCTGTTCGTCCGCACCCTGTCGCTCGCCGAACTCACCGCCCAGCACGTCATGACGCCGCGGGTGAAGGTCAGCTCGCTGCAGTCCGACGCCACCGCGGCCGACGTGCTCAACCTGACCCGGGCCACCGGCCTCTCACGCTTCCCGGTCTACCGGGACCGCATCGACGAGATCACCGGCATGGTCCACCTCAAGGACGCGCTCTCCGTCCCCGCCGAGGAACGGCTGCGCACCCCGGTCGGCGGGATCGCCGTGCCGCCGCTGCTCGTCCCCGAGACGCTGCCCGTGCAGGTGCTGCTCGAACGGCTCCGCCGCGAGCAGCCCATCGCGGTCGTCGTCGACGAGTACGGCGGCACCGCGGGCGTCGTCACCCTGGAGGACATCGTCGAGGAGCTCGTCGGCGAGGTCCGCGACGAGCACGACACCGCCGCCGACGAACGCCCCGAACTCACCGCCGTCGCCGCCGAGGACGGCCAGCCCGCCTGGGAGGCCGACGGAAGCTGCCGGGTGCACACCCTGCACCGGATAGGTCTCGAAGTGCCCGACGGGCCGTACGAGACCGTCGCCGGTCTCGTCGCCGACCTCCTCGGACGCATCCCCGCCGCCGGGGACCGCGCCGAACTCCCGGGCTGGCGGCTCTCGGTGCGCCAGGTCGACCGGTACCGCGCCGAACGGGTCCGACTGGTCCGGACCGCGAGGGTCCCGGAGGCCGCCCGGTGAGCGCCCTCCAACTCCTGTTCGCGCTGCTCCTGGTGGTCGCGAACGGCTTCTTCGTCGGCGCGGAGTTCGCGCTGGTCTCGGTGCGGCGCAGCCAGATCGAGACGGTTCCCGGTCACCGGGCCCGCCAGGTCCTGTACGGCCTGGAGAACCTGCCGCAGATGATGGCGGCGGCCCAGTTCGGCATCACCGTCTGCTCGCTCACCCTGGGCGCGGTCGCCGAGCCGACCGTGGCCCGGCTCCTGGAGCCGGTCTTCCACGCGGTCCATGTCCCCGAGGGCCTGATCCACCCGCTGGGCTATGTGATCGCCCTGGCGCTCGTGGTCTTCCTCCACCTCGTCGTCGGCGAGATGCTGCCGAAGAACCTCGCGATGGCGGACCCGGAGCGCACCGCGCTCCTGCTCAGCCCCGCCCTGGTCGCCTTCGCCCGGCTCTGCCGGCCGATCACCACGGCCTTCGGCGCGTGCGCCGGTGCGGTGCTGCGGCTGTTCGGGGTGGAGCCCAAGGACGAGGTCGAGGCGGTGTTCACCAGCACCCAGCTCGGCCGGCTCGTCGAGGACGCCGGCCAGGCGGGGCTCCTCGCCCCGGCGGAGCAGGAGCGCCTGGAGGACGCCCTGGAGCTGGGCAGCCGCCCGGTGACGGACGTCCTGATCCGGACGTCGGAGCTGGTGACGGTGACCCCGTCCGCGACGCCCGGGGAGATCGAGGAACTGACCGTCCGCACCGGCTACTCCCGCTTCCCGGTAGGGGGCGGGCGCGGCGGCCGCTTCATGGGCTTCGTCCACGTGAAGGACGTGCTCGACCTGGAGGACCGCGAGCGGGCGGTGCCGCAGCACGTCTGGCGCCCGATGCCCGTCCTGGGCTCCGAGCTGCCGCTCGACGACGTCCTGACGGTCATGCGCCGCGCGGCCACTCATCTCGCGCAGGTCGCCGACCCCTCCGGGCGCGTGCTCGGCCTGGTCGCCCTGGAGGACGTCCTGGAACTCCTGGTGGGCGAGGTCCGCGACCCCGCGCACCGCGTGGACGAGGTCCCCGGCCCCGCCCACCGCACCGCCGTCGGCTAGGCCGCCGGGTCCTGGGGGTCGCGGGCCGTGGGCCCGCGACCCGACAGGACCTCGCCGTACGCCTGCATCAGGTCCGGCAGGCGCAGCGTGGCCAGGTCCTCGCGGGTCGGCGTGCCGGCGTAGCCGGAGAGCCTGAGGTCGCGGTAGGCGCAGGACTTCTCGTACAGGGTGCGCAGGAATCGGCCGTTGCCCAGCTCGTCGATCCAGCCCTGGTCGACGACGTGCCCGCTGATCGAGCGCAGCTCGTCCCGGGCCTCCTCGTCCCAGCCGTCCCCGTTCGCCGCGGCCAGCACCTCGCCGATCGCGGTGAGTTCCAGCGGCCGGTACGAGGGGAAGTCCACCCGGGTGGTGAACCGCGACGAGAGCCCGGGGTTGGCGGCGAGCAGCCGGTCCATGCCCTCCGGGTAGCCGGCGAGGATCACCACGAGGTGGTCCCGGTTGTCCTCGGCGCGCTTCAGCAGCACCTGCAGCGCCTCGTCGCCGTACGCGTCGCCCTTGCTGTAGCCGGAGTTGGAGAGCGCGTACGCCTCGTCGACGAAGAGCACCCCGCCGACCGCCGAGTCGATCAGCTCGTTCGCCTTCACGGCGGTCTGCCCGAGGTACTCACCGACCAGGTCGGCCCGCTGGGCCTCCACGAGATGGTCGCCGCCGAGGAGCCCCAGGGCGTAGAAGACCCGGCCGAGGATCCGGGCGACCGTGGTCTTCCCGGTCCCGGACGGGCCGGAGAAGACGAAGTGCCGCTTCGGGGGCTGCACCGGAAGCCCCTGCGCGGCCCGCAGCCGGGCCATCTCCAGCTGCGCCGACAACGCCCTGACCTGCCGCTTCACCGGCTCCAGGCCGACCATCCCGGCCAGCTCCGCGAGCGCCTCGGCCAGCAGCGCCGGGTCGGTCGCGCCGACCGGGAACCGCGGCGCCGGCGGCCGGCCGGGCACGGCGGCCTTCTCGCGCACGCCGTCCGGCGGCGGAGCGGGCGGCGGGGCGCCCGGCGGCGGCTGCAGCGGCTCGCCGCCGAGCCGCGGCGGGTCCCCGAGCGGGCCCTCGGTCTCGACCCGGTCCGCCTCCACGCTGTCCTGACCGAGGCCGCCGAGCGCCACCGCCGCGTACCCGGCGGGGTCCTCGGTGCCGTCGAAGCCGTCGTACTCGGCGATCGCCGCGAGCCGGGCCGAGGTGTCCATGAACGTCGGGTCGACCCGGTGCACCGCCCGGTACAGGGGGAGCGCGGCGGCGCTGCGCCCGGTGCCCTCGTGCGCCCGGGCGAGCCAGTACCGCAGCTCCTTGCGCTGCGGCTGCTCGCTGCGGCAGCGCATCAGCGCGGTGGACAGCAGCGGTTCGGCCTGCGCGTACATCTCCAGGCGGACCCGGGCCATGCCGCCGAAGAGTCCGGCCTCGATGCCGAGCAGCGGATCGTCGACGAGCGGTTCGGTGTGCCGGACCAGCTGGTCCCAGTCCTTGACGAGATAGGCGCGGCAGGCGTGCAGGAAGCGGACCTGGGGATCGGTGTCCACCGGCGGCAGGCCGGCCAGCGCCCGGTCCAGCTCGGGCACGTGCCGGCCGTCCAGCCAGTGCGAGGCGTGGGCGAGGAGCAGGTCACGGGGGGATTCGAGCACCGGCTGGACCCACCAGCCCAGCCAGTACCAGGAGTTCAGGGTGCGCCGGTGCCGGGCCCGCTGCTCGCCGAAGCGGTCGCGGTTGCGGTACATCCGCAATAACGCGGTGGTGGTGTCGACGCGCAGCGCGTGGAGCCCGAGCCAGCCGTCGGCCATGCCCGGATCGACCCGTACGGCGGTCCGGAACTCCTCCTCCGCCTGCGGGTACGCGCCCATGGTGTACGCGTCGACGCCGCGCAGCCAGGCGAGCTCGGCCGGGGCGTGGACGCCGCGGGCGCCACTGTCCATCGCGTCCCCCACTACCCAACCGCCTTCTCGTGGACGGGATTTGACCGCACCTGGGGCATCGTACCTGCGCAGCGGGGGGACGAGTGAGGCGTCGGGCATGATCCGCGGCGAACCGCCGGTGGTGACCCTGGGTAGGCGGACGGGGTCGCGCGGTGCGGAGGAAGGTGGCGAACGAGGGCAGAACGAAGCCCCCGATCACGGGGGAACAACCGGGGGCTTCGCGTCTGCGGCGGCTCCGAAAAGCCGCACATTGAGAACGTAAGACCTGTACGCCCCGTCGGTCAAGCCGAGTTGGGACAGTCCGGCAGGTCGGTGTCCGACTGCTCAGTACGGAGGTCGAGCGCGGTCACGATCCGTGAGGATCAGGTCTTCGGCGGCCGCCTCAGCAGGCCCCGGAAGCCACTCGTACCCCACCTGTCGCTCCCGTACCAGCGTGTCCGCGAACGGACGCGAGGGGTCCGTCGCGAAGTGGCGTGTCTCCGCCACCGTCCAGCCGTCCCAGAAGGCGGACTGCTCCGGTCCGTCCCGGTGCCGGCCCCGCACCCAGGACGCCTCCGGCTCCCGCTCCATCCACAACAGCCGCGCCAGATACGGCCGCAGTGCGCGACGCCCCGCGCCGACCCCCTCCACGAGGACGACCCGTGCGGCGGGCAGGGGGCGGGGCGCGCCGAAGACCCGCGCGTTCCAGTCGTAGGCCCGGTAGGACGCGTCCTCGCCGCGCGAGAACGGGCCGATGACCTGCTCGAGCAGCCGAGGGGTCCATGCGAACAACTCCTCATGGCTGGCAAGGTCGTCGAGATGCAGCACCGGCGCGTCCCCGAGCGCGGCGGCGAGACGGGCGGCGAAGGTGGACTTCCCCGAGCCGGCGTGCCCGTCCACGGCGACGAGCCGCACGGGCCCGCAGGAGGGCGGCAGGGCGCGCAGCGCGGCGGCGCGTTCGAGGAGGTCCATGACCCCAGCGTATCGAGGTCCGCCCGCACCGATGCAGGTCAGCCGGGTACGAACGCCAATGGTAGAGACCAATATTGCTCACGCCACACGCCCCGAAGCGCTGGCCCGGCCCGTGGTGCAGGCGCGATAGTGACGGTGCGCGGCGCGCGGCGAGGCCATGCCGCGCACCGCGCACAGCGCCTGCCGAACACCACGACCACGCCCCTGCCCGCCGCCGACCACGCCTGCCGAAGACCACGGACCTGCCCACCGCCGACCACGCCTGCCGAGCACCACGGACCTTGCTGGCGGGCGCCGCCGACCTCGCCCTCCGTGCCCGCCGACCAGCACGCCGTGCACCAGCACCGACTTGCCCGCCGCTCACCGCCGGACCTGCCCGCCGCTCACCGCCGGACCTGCCCGGTGCCCACTGCCGGACCTGCCCCGTGCCCACCGCCGACCGACCGTGCTTACCGCCGGGCCGACCCGCCCCGCACCACCCACCCCGCCCGCCTCCCACGTCCCCATCCGCCTCAGACCCCCGCCCCGCACCACACCGGTGCACTGCCGGGCGCGGGCCGCAGTCCACGCGCCGTCCGGCTCGCCCGCGAGCCCGCCCCAGGGCGCACACCACCCGTCCCGACCACGCATTCGACCGGGGGTCTCATGACCAGCTCCACTCCGCGCAGGACCGTGCTGACCGCCGCGCTCGCCGCCGCCGCGGGTGCGGCCGCCGTCACGCCGGCCACCGCCACCTCGCGCCCGCCGGCGGCCGCACCCGGACGGCACGCGCCCGAGCCCGGGCTCGTCGACAACGGCGCCTGGACCACGTACACCGACTGGCGCTCCGGCGAGGCCGCCGGCGTCCGGCCCGTCGCCGGCCTGCGCCCCGCCCTGGTGATCGACGCCCCCGCCGGGCGCACCGAGTACGCCGACCCGCACAGCGGGAAGACCGCGACCTGGGAGTACGCCACCTGGACCTCCCCGGCGCACGCCTCGACCGTCCCCGCCACCGAGGTCATCGCCTCCTGGAACGCCGCCACTCCGGCCGGTACCTGGCTGCAGATCGAGGCGACCGCCGCGTACTCCGACGGCTCCTGGACGCCCTGGTACGTCCTCGGCCGCTGGGCCTCCGGCGACGGCGACATCCGGCGCACCTCGGTCGACGACCAGACCGACGGCCGCAGCACCGTCTGGACCGACACCCTCGCCGTCGACGACGCGGCGAGCGGGCTGCGCCTGCTCGCGTACCGGCTGCGCGTCACGCTGTACCGGAAGCCGGGTACGGCCCTCACACCCCGCGTCTGGCGGCTCGGCGCGATGGCCTCGGACATCCCGGACCGCTTCACCGTCCCGGCCTCGACGCCCGGCGTCGCCCGCGAGCTGGCGGTGCCGCGCTACTCGCAGAACATCCACACCGGCCAGTACCCGGAGTACGACAACGGCGGCGAGGCCTGGTGCAGCCCGACCTCCTCCCAGATGATCGTCGAGTACTGGGAGCGCCGACCGACAGCCGAGGACCTGGCCTGGGTGAACCCGGACTACGCCGACCCGCAGGTCTGCCACGCGGCTCGGAACACCTACGACCACCAGTACTCCGGCTGCGGCAACTGGCCCTTCAACGCCGCGTACTGCGCCACGTACGACGAGATGGCCGCGGTGGTCACCCGGCTGCGCACGCTCACCGACGTGGAGACCCTGATCGCCGCCGGCATCCCGGTGATCACCTCGCAGTCGTTCCTCAAGGAGGAGCTGACGGGGGCGGGCTACGGCACCTCCGGCCACCTCATGACGGTGATCGGCTTCACCGCCGACGGCGACGTGATCGCCAACGACCCGGCCTCGCCCAGCAACGAGGCGGTCCGCCGGGTCTACGCCCGGCGCGAGTGGGAGAACATCTGGCTGCGTACGAAGAGGTACAACGCGAGCGGCAAGATCGTGTCCGGTAGCGGTGGTGTCTGCTACCTCTACTTCCCGGCCCGCCCGACGCCCGCCCAGTGCAAGGCCCTGGAGGCCGTCGGCATCCGGGCCTGACCGACCGGAGTCCCCGCGCATCGGCCGCCGATGCAGGACGGAACGAAAGTGATATCCGAGAACAAGAAGCCCGTCGTCCTCTGGGCGCGCGGGATCCTGGCCGCCGCGCTGTTCGTCGTCGCGTTGTTCATGCTGGCCCTGAGCCTTCCGGCGGTGGGCGTCGAGAACACGCCGACCGGCGACCGTGACACCGCGGCGGGCGCCTTCTTCTGCCTGGTGCTGTCGACGCTGTTCGGCATCGGGGCGGGGGCGGTGGCGTTCCGCTGGACGACCGTACGCGTGCTGGTCGCCCTCCAGATGGTGCTCGTGGTGATCATCTGGACCCAGGTGCCCAGCCCGTTCTGAGCGCCCGGGCCGGGGAGCCGCCCGTGACCGGTGGATCTGCCCGACGGCCGGAGCCGTCGGGCGGATCCGTGCATGGCCCGTCCCGCCGAACGGGCATACTCCTCCCGCCACAGCCGCCGGTCGCCGCGCTCCGCGACCCGGACGAGGTCGCCGAGCGCGAGATCGTGCCGCGCGCCGCGGAGGAGGAGGCCGCCGGGCGAGCTGTGCGGGCGATCGTGGCCCGTGACGTGCGTCCGTTCGTGGGCAATTCCCGGGGCGCTGCCGGGCACGCCGGATTTCCGGTTGCCGCCGCTCCATGATGCACGCGTCGGTCCGTGCGTCGAGGGAGCAGGTGATGACGGCTCTGCCGGGCAGCAAGGTGACGGCGGCGATCGCGTTCGTGAGGATGCCGAAGGCCGAGAGCGCGCAGTGCCGCGGGCGGCCGGGGGAGGAGCCGGCGCTGTCCTACTTCCGCTGCATGGCATCCGCCTTCGGCTCCGTGCGCCGGTGGAATCCGGAGGTCGATCTGGTGCTGGTGACCGCGGAACCGCTGCCCGAGCCGTACGCGGGGCAGCTGGCGCGGATCGGGGTGGAGACGGTACTCGCGCCCTTCGCCCACCGGCCTCCGGAGGGGCTCGGCGACGGCTGGGCCAGCTCGCTGTACCACCTGGACGCCATGGAGGCGCTGCGGGGGCGGGGCGGCACGCAGGTGTTCATCGAGCCGGATCTGCTCTGCGTGCGGCCGCTCGACGACCTGCTGGCCGCGGTCGGGGACCGGGTGGGCGCCCACTTCGAACCGTCCCTGATGCGCCCGGAGTCGAGGCGGTGGACCCCGTACTGGGAGATGTGCGAGGTCATGCACCCCGAACTCGGTGAGCCGACTGGTCGTCACGAGGTGTTCACCGGCTCCTGCTTCGTGATCCCCGAGCACCACGTTCGCGTCCTGCTGGACCGGCTCGAGCGTGCCTGGCGGCTCACCCTGGACCGCCACCGGCAGGGACTCCCCGGGTTCTCCACGGACGAGCACTTCATGAACTACGCGCTGCGCGGGGTGCCCGTCGTGGAGATCAGCGGGCACACGCGGTGCGTCTCCACGGTGCCGTGGCTGCGGTGCCCCGAGCGTCTGGAGGTCCTCCCGGAACTCACCCTGTGGAACCTGGCCTTCGAGAAGGACCGCGGATTCCAGTGGCTGTACCCGTACGCGTCCGACCCGGCGTCGTGGTTCTGGACGGCGCCCGCCGAGGAGTTCCGTGCGCGGGCCGCGGCGCTCATGTCCGTCGGGCCCCGGGGCCCCGGGGCCGCCCTCGTCGGCGCCGCCGCGCGCGTCCTGCGCGACATCCTGGACGAACGGCTCCGGCGTCGGCTCCGGTCGGGCTACGGAAGGCTTCTGCAGCTCAGGGCGATGGCCGACGCTCGGTGAGCGCCCCGGGTGCGTCCCCCGGGCGGCGTGGACGCCACCTGTCCGGGGGACCGTGGCGGCGGGGCGGATCAACCCGTTCCACCTATTCTGATCAGGTCATTCAGGTCATATGCCGTCGAAATGGTGCACTCTAGCCCGGTGAGGGGTACACGTTGGATCTCCGTGGATACCTGAAAGTACTCGCCAGACGCTGGCCGACCGTCCTGGTCTGCCTGCTGCTCGGCATCGGGGTGGGTGAGACCGCCACCGCGCTGACCACGCCGGTCTACGAGGCCCGCACGCAACTCTTCGTCGCCACCCGGACCGGCGTGGACACCAGCGACCTGACGCAGGGGCAGGCATTCTCGCAGGCCCGAGTCCAGTCGTACGCGGCGATCGTCCCCACCCGACCGGTGACGCAGCACGTGGTGCGCGAACTCGGGCTCGACGTCGCGCCGGAGGAACTCGCCTCCCAGATCACCGCCGAGGCGCCGCTCAACACCGTGCTCATCAACATCACGGTGCGCGACACGGTTCCCGCGCGCGCGGCACGCATCGCCGACGCCGTCGCGGGGCGCTTCATCACCGTGGTCGAGCGGCTGGAGACGCCGAAGCCCGCCGCAGCGCCGGCGACCGCCGCCGAGGCCACTCGTCCTGTCGCCTCTCCCGTGTCGCTCGGTGTCACCCAGCAGGCGGTCGTGCCCACCGCCCCCGTCTCGCCGAACCGGCTGCTCGACCTCCTCGCCGGCGTGCTCGGCGGGCTGCTGCTCGGCGCCGGCGTCGTCGCACTGCGCGAGGCGCTCGACACCACCATCAAGACCAGTGATGCGCTGGGGGAGTTCACCTCGCTCCCGGTCCTCGGCACCATCCCCTACGACAGGAGCTCGGTCCGGCAGCGGATCGCGATGGACGCCGCCAGCACCTCCCAGCGCGCCGAGGCCTTCCGCAAGCTGCGCGCCAACCTGCAGTTCGCACAGGTGGACGACCGGTCGCGGATCATCGCGGTGACCAGCCCGGTGCCAGGCGAGGGCAAGACCACCACCTCCATCAACCTCGCGCTCTCCCTGGCCGACGCGGGCATGCGGACCTGCCTGGTCGACGCCGACCTGCGCCGCCCGTCCGTGGCCGGAAGCTTCGGACTGGTCCAGGATGCCGGACTGACGACCGTGCTCATCGGCCAGGCCCGCGTCGAGGACGTGATCCAGGAGGCCGGCGGCCGGCTCGCGGTCCTCACCAGCGGCGCCGTGCCGCCCAACCCGACCGAGCTGCTCTCCTGTGGCCGGATGGCCGAGGTGCTGCGCGAACTCGCCGCCGAATACGACGTGGTCATCGTGGACAGCGCTCCCCTGCTGCCGGTCGCCGACACCCTCGGCCTGGCGCCGCTCGCCGACGGCGTGCTGCTGGTCGTCCGCGCCTCCAAGACCGGCCGCGAGCAGATCCGCAACGCCGCCGAGTCGCTGAGCAGGACCGGCACGCGCATCCTCGGCACCGTCTTCAGCATGGCCTCCGCCTACAAGAGCGAGGGGTACGGCTACGGGTACGGCCCGGCGGAAGTGCCCGTCCCCCGGCTTGCGGCGACGCACGAAGAGCCCGCCAAGGCGGCGGCCCCGCCCGCCGCGGCGCCCGGCGGGGCCGTCGACGTCCTGCCCCGTTCCTCCGTCGGCGAGAAGTGAGGCGGGCCGCCCGGTGACCACCTTCGAAGTGCTGTTCGTCTGCACCGGCAACCTGCACCGCTCGCCGGTCGCGGAACGTCTGCTGGCCGCCGAGCTGCCGGAGCCGGACTTCCGGGTCCGCAGCGCCGGCACCGCCGGCCGGCCGGTGCCGCTGGATCCCGTGACCAGCGAGATCCTCGGGGAACTCGGCGGGGACGCACGGGGGTTCACCGCCCGGCGCCTCGACGCCGGCCAGATCGAGCGGGCCGACCTGGTGCTCGGCCTCGAACGGTGCCACCGGGAGGCCGCGGTGCGGCTCTCCCCGCTGGCGCTGCGCCGGTGCTTCACCCTGCGCGAGTTCATCCGCCTCAACGGCGGGACCGTCGCGGACACCCCGTGCGAGGCCGTCCGGCTGGCCGCGTCCCGACGTGGCGCGACGGTGCCCGTACCGGGCGAGTCGGACGGCATCGACGACCCGCGCGGCGGCTCGCCCTCCGTACTCAGGGCGCGGGCCCTGGAGGTCCGCGACGCGGTCGTGGCGCTGGCCGGGGTCCTGCGCCCCTGAACGCTCCCGTCGACGCCGACGTGGCCGCCGCACCCCCGTGGGTGCGGCGGCCACGTCGGCGACGGCGAACGGTCCTAGCTCCCGCAGGGCTCCGTCGGGCGCACCGTCGCCCGCATGGGCGTCACCAGCGCCTGGCGCAGAAGCGTCGGGGGGTGGTCGGCCCGCGGCTCGCGCAGGTGCAGCACCAGTGTGCGGCTGGACTGCCGGGGCAGCTCCAGGTCGAGCGTGTACACCGGATGGCCGCGTTCGGCGCCGGGGATCAGGGCGACCTTCCGGCCGTCGAGGGTGGCCCCCGTCAGGGTCGCGCCGATGCCCGCGTAGTACGACACCAGCAGCCGGTTGTCGCCGGCGCGGGTGGGATAGGGCGGGTGGTCGACCCGCTGGGTGACGTAGTGCGGGAGACCGGAGACCGGGGCGCGGTTGGCGAGCGTCACGGTCACGGTCACCGCCCGGCCGGTGTCCGTGCAGGCGCCGGGCGACCAGACCAGGCTCCGGTCCAGGTAGTAGTCCAGCTTGGTGCCGGCCGCGTTGTTCACCACCAGGCCCGCGAAGGGGCCGGGCGTGTCGGGGAGCGCTCCGGCGAGCCCGGCCGTCTCCAGCAGCCGCTGCTCCGCGGGGTGGGCGCTCCACAGCTGCATGCGGCCCTCCCGCTGCACGTCCTGGACGGCACTGAGCAGCGCGGGGAGCAGGCTGGGGTCGTCGAACGCGGTCATCATCCGTGCCGCGGCGGCGCGGGCGGCCTCGACGAAGAACGCCTTGCGTTGGGCAACGTCGGTGAACGTCGCGTAGCTGGCCCGCTCGGTGAGGTCCACGGTGTTGTCGGCGGTGAGTTCGGTGCCATCGGGCATGCGGGCCGGGCCGGTGGCGCGAAGCAGGAGGCCCAGGGTGCCCGGGTCGATGGCGATCGCGCCGTCCAGGCCCTGGCCGGTGTGCGTGCGCCACGCCTCGGTCCAGATGCGGCCCGCGTACGGGAAGTGGGGGCTCATGTTGGAGTTCGCCCAGACGGCGGCGGGCCCGTTGTTCCCGTACTGGGCCTCGAACTCATCGCCGAGGTCCACGTCGGCGCCGACGCCCTCCAGCTCCGTGTTGTTGCCGAAGCGCTCGAAGGTGAGCCGGCCGCGGTCGGCCCGCACCACGGCGAAGGCTCCGGGGAGACCGCCGGTGCCGCGCGCCTCGGCGGTGTTCTGGAAGGAGAGGAAGTAGCGCCGCGGCCCCTGGGTCCCGAGCATCGACGGCACCCATCGGGCCGCGACGGCCGCGTCGCGGGTGCGCGGGACGAGGCGGTCGAGCTGGTCCGCCAGCTGCGCGCGGCCGCGGTCGGCCGCCGGGAGCCAGGTGGAGCGGTCCAGACGCCGGACGGCGCTCCGCACCTCGTCCGCGGCGCGCGCCGCCCGGTCGAACGCGGGCGCCTGGCCCCCCAGCTCCGTGAGCGCGCGAGGGACGCCGCCTGTGTGCGCTCCCGCCGTGAGGCGGGGGACGGCGCGCAGCAGCGGCGGCAGCACGTCTCCGGCGAGCCGGTCCGAGGCCTGTGCGATTCCGCGCACGGTCTCGAGGGGCCCGCCGACGAGGGGCAACGCGGCGGCGGTGTACCAGGCGGGTCCGGTGGTCAGATCGTGGGCGCGGGCGGCGTGCGCGGCAGCCGAGCGCAGCAGTCGCTCCTGGTCGGACTCCGCCGGGGCCCCGGCGGAGGCTGCGGCCGGCCCGGACGCCGCGGCCGCCGTCACCGCCGTGCGCAGGGCGTTCAGGTCGTCCTGCGCGGCGCGGAGCTCGCTGTGGGCGAGCCAGCCCGTGACGCCGATCCAGGCAGCCGCCACCGGTGGCAGGGCCGCGGCGACCGGCAGCGCCTTTCTGAGCAGCGGGCCGCGGCCGCTCGGGAGCAACCGACGGGCGTCCCGGAACAGCCCGGGACGCCCGCGGAAGGTCATGCGCAGTCTGGGAAGTGTCATGAGCTGCGTCGGCGACGTGCGACCAGCACAGTTCCGGCGCCTGCCGCGACGAGAGCGGCTGCGACACCGCCCATGACCAGCTTCGTCTCGTCGCCACCCGTGTCCGCGAGGTGTGGCTTGTCGGGGTGATGCGGCTTGTCGGGGTGATGCGGCTTGTCCGGGTGGTCGGGGTGATGCGGGTGGTCGGGGTGATGCGGGTGGGGCGGCTTCGGCGGGTACGGGTGGTCGTCCGGCTTCGGCTTGGGCGGGTAGGGGTGACCGGTCGGTTTCCCGTGCGGCGGGTACGGGTCATCGGCGTGAGCGACCCCGGCGCCGGCCAGCGGTGATACGACGAGCGCAGCGACCGTGGCGGCTGAGGCCAGAACAGTTCGCCAACGCGGCGATACCGTCATCGATTCCACTCTCCTTGATTTCGAGCAGGGCCTGGCGGCAGCGCGGGCGGTGTTCAGCGCCCAGAACAGCCAGATACAGGGATATGTAGGAAATCCTGGCCGTGAATATCGCGGTGCCGTGCAGAAGCCACCGAATGGTGTAGCGCGGACTCCGTGCGCTCCGGGCGGGCCTCGGCGGCGATCGGCCGATAAGTCGGCCGGGGCCGGGGTGACCCGTACGGCGGCACCCTTCCGGGCGCGAAGCGCAGCTCAGGCGGCTGCGGCACCGGGTCCGCCTGCGCCGGGGGCGTACGGAATCCTCACCCGCAAGGGGTAGCCGCCCTGTCGCCACGGTCTGCTCCAAGTGCCGCGAGGGTCCCGCCGGACGGTGCGGAGGGAGTGCCCCGGCCGCCCCGTTCCGGGCCGCTGCGCCAGCCGGGTGGGCTCGGCGTCTCCTACCCGTCCAACGCGCGAATCGGCATATTTCGCTGCGTAACGGTGTCTCTTGTCTTTCGCAGGAGAACCCCGAGGAGCAAGCAATGGGTGACATCGATGTGGTGGTGACAGGGGCCGGAGGATTCATCGGCGGCCATCTGACGAGGGCTCTGCTCGGCGAGGGCCGCAGCGTGCGGGCCGTCGACATCAAGCCGCTCCAGGACTGGTACCAGGTCCACGACCGCGCCGAGAACGTGGTGGGCGACGTCTCGCGGCGCGACACCTGCGCCGAGGTCCTGGATGGCGGCGCCGACGAGGTCTACCACCTCGCCGCCGACATGGGCGGCATGGGCTTCATCGAGAACAACAAGGCCGCGTGCATGCTCTCCGTGCTGTCCAGCACCCACATGCTGCTCGCCGCCCGGGACGCCGGCGCGCGCCGCTACTTCTACGCGTCGTCCGCGTGCGTGTACGCCGCCTACAAGCAGACCGACGCAGACGTCCTCCCGCTGCGGGAGGAGGACGCGTACCCCGCCATGCCCGAGGACGGCTACGGCTGGGAGAAGCTGTTCAGCGAGCACATGGGACGCCACTTCCGCGAGGACTACGGGCTCGCCACCCGCGCCGGCCGGTACCACAACGTCTACGGCCCGCACGGCACGTGGACGGGCGGCCGCGAGAAGGCCCCCGCCGCCGCCTGCCGCAAGGTCGCCCTCGCCGTGCTCACCGGCGGCGACGAGGTGGAGATCTGGGGCGACGGCGAGCAGACCCGCAGCTTCACCTTCATCGACGACTGCGTCGAGGGCACGCTGCGCCTCACCCGCAGCGACGTCACCGACCCGCTCAACATCGGCTCGGACCAGCTGGTCTCCGTCAACCAGCTGTACGCGATCGTCGAGGAGATCGCGGGCGTCCGGCTGCGGCACCGCCACGTCCCGGGCCCGCTCGGGGTACGCGGCCGCAACAGCGACAACACCCGGATCCGCAAGGAACTGGGCTGGGCGCCGGAGACCTCGCTCATGGACGGACTCGAAGCCACCTACCGCTGGGTGTACGACCAGGCGAAGGCGCAGCTCGACGGTCGGCCGGTGACATGCTGACCGCCGGACACCAGCGCGTGGACGTCCTCGGGGTCGGCGTCAGCGCCGTCGACCCGCACCTGGCCGTCGAGGAGATCGCGCGCTGGATCGAGAACGGTGAGCGGTCCTACGTCTGCGTCACCGGGGTCCACGGCGTCATGGAGTGCCAGCGCGACCGCACGCTCCGCCGCGTCCACAACGCGTCCGGCCTCACCGTCCCCGACGGCATGCCGATGGTGTGGGCCGGCCACCGGGCCGGGGCGACCTGGATGCGCCGCGTGTACGGGCCCGATCTGATGCTGGCCGTCCTCCAACGCGCCGCCGGGGAAGGCTGGTCGTCGTTCCTGTACGGCGGTGCCGAGGGGGTGCCGGAGCTCCTCGGCGAACGGCTGGTGAGCCGTATCCCGGGCCTGACGATCGCTGGTGCGTACTCGCCGCCGTACCGGCCCCTGACCGCGCGCGAATCGGACGAGATCGTCGACGCCATCAACGACTCCGGCGCCGATCTGGTCTGGGTCGGGCTGTCCACGCCCAAGCAGGAGCGGTGGATGGCCGAACACCGCGACCGGCTCAAGGCCCCGGCCCTGATCGGCGTCGGAGCCGCCTTCGACTTCCACGCCGGCCTCAAGCCGCAGGCCCCCGGCTGGCTGCAGCAGCGCGGACTGGAGTGGGCCTACCGCCTGGCGAAGGAACCGCGCCGCCTGTGGCGTCGCTACCTCCGCAACAACCCCGCGTACCTGGCGAAGATCGCCGTGCGGCCGCCGCGGCTGACGACGACGGAAGGCAGGCGCCCGTGAAGACCCTCCGCGTACTGCACTCCCTCAACGAACTGCGGCCGTCGGGCGCCGAAGTCATGCTGCGCAGTGCGGCCGCCCAGTGGAAGGAGCACGGCGTCGAAGCGGACGTCCTTGCCGTGGCCCCTGACATCGGTCCCTTCGCCACCGACCTGCGCGCGGCCGGCTACCACGTGGCCCATGAGGAGAACGCCCCGTGGTGGCTGGTGCCGTTCCGGTTCCGGCGACGCGTCAGGGCCGGCCGGTACGACGTTGTCCATCTGCACGACGAGACCCTGAACTTCTGGCTCGCCCTGGCGGCGTACAGCGCTGGGGCCAGGGTCGTCAGCACGGTGCACAACGTCTTCCCGCTCGGCGGCAAGGCGCGTGCCAAGCGCGTCGTGCAACGCGCGATCCTCCGGGTCATGGGCACGGTCCACGTGGCCGTCAGCGAGGACGTGGCGAACAACGAACGCCGCCGTTTCCGCAACCCGGCCCGGGTCGTCGACAACTGGTACGACCCGGCCTTCGCTCCGCCGACGCCCGAGGAGCGCGCCCGAGCCCGGGCCGCCCTGGGCCTGGGCGAGCACGACGTCGTGGCTGTCAGCGTCGGCAACTGCTCCACCGTCAAGCGCCACGACGCGGTCCTCGCGGCCATGGCGCACCGCGCCTGCCCGCCGGAGCTCGTCTACCTCCACCTGGGGCAGGAGGACGAGGCGCGCGAGGAACACCGGCTGGCCGTGCGGCTCGGGCTCGCGGACCGGGTGCGGTTCCTGGGGGCGCGGCATCCGCTGGAGGCGCTGCACGCGGCCGATGTGTACGCCATGCCCTCCACGCACGAGGGCATGAGCATCGCCGCCGTCGAGGCGCTCGCCACTGGGCTTCCGGCGGTCTTCGCCGACGCCCCGGGCCTGCGCTGCCTGGCGGAGGCGAGCCCGGCGGCTGTGCTCACGGACGTCGCGCCGGCGGCCCTGGCACGCGCCCTGGCCCGGGCCGCCGCGCGGCCGGCCGCCGAACGGGGGCAGCAGGCCGCAGCGCCGGTACAGCGGCGGTTCGGGATGGCACGTGGGGTGGCCGAGCACGTCGAGATCTACCGGCGGCTGCTGAAACCGGGGAGGAACAGCGAGGCACACCGGACCACGTGACGTCCGGTGTGCCGGGGGGGGGTCCTACACGGCGGCCGCGCGCCGCAGCTCCGGGAGCCCCTCCACCTGCCGCGCGACGGCGGGGGCGGCCAGGACGACGCAACCGCGCCGTGCGCCGGTCTCGGCGCTGGACGGGCAGTTCGGCCAGAACACCTCGTAGGGATCGACCACCCCCTGCCCCAGGTACTCCATGGACAGCGCCTGGCCCCCGTAGACGTCGAAGGTGTACCCGCTGTCGTCGGGGACCTTGAAGTCGTCGATGACGATCACCGAGTCCGTCCAGGTGCCGGTGACGAGTGAGACTTCTTCGCGGAGGGGCAGATCCGACTCCCAGTGGGCGTCCAGGTAGAACAGGACCCGCGACTTGGGGAAGCTGTCGGAACTCCGCAGTCGAAGGAGCGCCGCTCGCGAGTCGCCGGTGTGCACCACCACCTCCGGGATCCTCCGGAAGCGCTGGCTGCTTCAGCGCGCGAAACCCGGGTTCTTCTCCACCGTGTGCACCGGCCGGCCGGACACGTTCCACAGAAACTGGGTGGAGTCCCCGTAGTACGTGCCGGATTCGAAGACCGCCTGCGGTTCGAACTCGCGGATCAGACTGCGGAACAGGCGCTGACGGAACTGCTGCCCGTTGAGCGGCGGACGGCTCGGGTGGAGCCAGGACGTCGCGGGACGAATGACTTGTCGGAGAACCGTCATTGCAGAGGCCGGCACCTGCGTCATGTGATCACCCTTCGGAGTCCGAACGCGCGGCACGACGCTATCCATCCGCCCGCCCTTCACCGGCCCCGTGTGCAGTGGTTCCATCGAGTCCCACCCGTTCGGCGCAAGCCGGCGGCAGCGCGCGGTCAGGCGCCGAACCAGCGCAGATAGGCCGCGGCCGTCTCCTTGACGTCGAAGGCCGCCATGGCATGTTCACGACCCGCACGGGCCAGGCGGGTGCGCAGCGCGCGGTCGCCGCCGAGGCGCACCATCGCGGAGGCCAGGGACGCGGGCGAACCGACATCCGCGAGCATTCCGGCCCGTCCCTCGTCGAGCACCCAGGGCACGCCGCCGCTGCGCGCACCGGCGACGATCGGCACCCCCATGGCCATGGCCTCGATCAGGGTCAGCGGGCACGCCTCGACGCGCGAGGGGTGGACCAGCACGTCCGCCTCCCCCGCGATCCGGTTCAGCAGCGCGTCGTGGGCGGCGGGGCCGGCGAAGTCGACGCCGTCGGTGAGCGAGCGCTGCGCCGCCCATTCGGCGGCCGGCCCTCCGGGACCGAACCCCTGGCCGAGCAGCAGCAGCCGCGCACCGGGCAGCACGGCCCGCACGGCCGGGAAGGCGCGCAGCACGGCCTCGCCGTTCTTCAGCGGTCCCCAGCCGTTGAGGACAGTGGCGAAGACGGGTGCTGCGGCGCAGTCCCGTACGACGGCACCTGGGAAGTCCTGGACCGGGATTCCGTTGGGGATGACCCGCACCGGGCGGCGTACACCCAGGCAGCGACGCAGATGCCGGGCCGTGTACGGGCTGACGGCGCTGAGCGCGGTCGCCCGGTGCACCGCAGGCACCGCCATGGCGTTGTACAGCCAGCGGAAGGCGGTGCGCATCTCCCAGGCGCAGCGCAGCGGCGCGTCGTGGGCGGTGACGTAGGCGGGCCGCCCGCTGGCCAGCGCGGCCAGCGCGAACTCGTACGTCCAGTGGGCGTTCACCACGTCGGGACGGTGCTCTCGCATGGCAGACGCCAGTTGCTCCCGCTCGACACGGAAGTAGTCCCGCAGGTAGTCGCGGGCGCGCCGCCGCCTCGGCACGACGACGGCCCTGAGCGGCCCGTCCGCCTTGGCCCACGGCTGCCGGAGTTCGGTGTGGTGGGCGTAGACGGTGACCCGGTGCCCTTGCTCCAGCCACCCGTGCACGAGCTGCCCGATGAACGTCGGGCCGTCCGTGGGCGGCGGCTCGCAGCCGAAGGAGTCGCGCAGGAAGGCAGCCGGGATCGGCCCTGCGAAGCCGATGTGCATGACAGCTCCTCGGGGGAGGGGACTTACGGGGAGACGAGACCGCGCTGCACGGCCGTCGCGTACAGCGGCATCCGGCGGCGTGCCGCGAGGCAGACGAGGGCGACCGGGAGCATGCCGAGCAGGGAGCAGCCGGTCGCGGCCAGGGGCGTCCCGCCCAGGGAGGCCCCGGCCGAACCGCTCGCCCACAGCGCCGCACCGACGGCCGTGTGCACGAGGTAGGGCCGGGCCAGCGCCGCAGGCGGCACCACCCCGTCCCGGTACCAGCGCCGAAGCTGCAGGAGATGGCCGAGGCCGGTCCCGACGGCGACGGCGGAGGCGAGCAGCGTGAGATCGCGCGCCACTGCCGCGGCTGCGGCGGTGACGACCGTGGCGATGCTGACCGCGACCTGGATCCGCAGCAGGGCGCCCATCGCCTTGCGCACCTCGTCCACGGCGTAGCAGACGTTGTAGAGCAGCGTGAACGCGGCGCCGAGGGCGAGGACCGGCACCAGGGTGCAGGCCGTCTCCCAGCCGGGACCCAGCAGCAGCCGCAGGGCCGACGGCCCGGCTCCGGCGATCGCCCCGAAGAAGACGAACGCCAGCGCCGAGGCGGCGCTCAGCACATCGCGGACGGCGGGGCCGAGCGGCAGCCCGTTGCCGTTCCTGCGGGCGAGCGCCGGAGTCACGGCGCGGTGGAAGTTCTGGAACAGCATGTCGCCCGGCAGGGCGGTCGTCAGGGTGGCCCGGGAGAACTGCCCCGCGGCCGTGGCGCCGAGGCCGCGGGTCACCGCCCACAGCGGTGCGCTGAGCGTGAGCGACTGGATCAGGCTGTACCCGGCGAACGCGCCGGACAGGCCCAGCATGGAGCGGACCGGCACCGGCGGTCCGTCCTCCGCCGCGGCCCGATGGAGCCGCGGGCCGCTCACCACGAGCGTGTACGCGGCGCCCAGAGCCGGGGCGACAGCCAGGCCGTAGGGCGTCCATCCCAGGGCGAGCAGGGCCGAGGCCGTGGCCATCCCCCCGGCCTGGCAGACCAGTTCGGTCAGTGCGGTGAACCGTCCCTGGCCGAGCCGTCGCAGTGCCGTGACCGCCACGGCGGCCGCCGGCTGGACGAGCGCCTGAAGGGCGGCCAGCCGGAGCAGCGGACCGGCATCCGGCAGATCCCACACGGCGACGCAGAGCGGAGTGACGGCCTGTACCACCGCACAGCACACCGCGCCGGTCGCCGCCGACACCTTCCACGCCGTGCGCACCATGCGCTGTGTCAGCCGTTCGGCGCGCAACAGGTACGTGCCGAGTCCGGGGCAGGCGAATGGCGCGAGGAGCGTCATGAGGGTGGTGGCGACGGCGTAGGCGCCGTAGGCGCCGGGGGACACCATGCGGGCCGTGTAGGCGGTGTAGCAGAGTTGGAGGATCGCGCCGATGATCGCGCCGGACGAGTTCCAGGCCAGCACGACGAGGACGCCGCGTGATCCTGACCCGCCCGGATTCGTCGCGGTCATCGCGCGCGATCAGGAGGGGACTTCGCGGAGCGGGGCGGGCCCGGCCGGCAGTCTCAGTTCGGCGTCGACCATGATGCGCGCCAGTTCAGGGGCGTACACGCTGGGCTGCCAGCCCAGTTCGCGCCGGGCCTTCGTGGCGTCGCCGATCAGATCGGGGACCTCGGAGGGGCGCAGGTAGCGCTCGTCGAAGCGGACGTGTTTCTCCCAGTCGAGGCCGGCGTGCTCGAAGCAGAAGCCGAGGAAGTCGCGGACGCTGTGGCTGGTGCCGGTGGCGACGACGTAGTCGTCCGGCTGGTCGCACTGGAGCATCCGCCACATGGCGTCGACGTATTCCAGGGCGTAGCCCCAGTCGCGACGGGCCTCGAGGTTGCCGAGGTAGAGGAACTCCTGCTCGCCGCGGGCGATCCGCGCGGCGGCGCGGGCGATCTTGCGGGTCACGAAGGTCTCGCCGCGGCGCGGCGACTCGTGGTTGAAAAGGATGCCGTTGACGGCGAACATCCCGTACGCCTCACGGTAGTTGCGCGTGGCCCAGTAGGCGTAGACCTTCGCGGCCGCGTAGGGGGAACGCGGGTGGAAGGGAGTGTTCTCCGCCTGGGGCGGCGGGGTCATGCCGAACATCTCGGAGCTGGACGCCTGGTAGAACCGGCAGGGCAGTCCGGTCATCCGGATCGCCTCAAGCAGTCGCACGGTGCCGAGCCCCGTGGTGGAACCGGTGAACTCCGGTTCGTCGAAGGAGACCCTGACGTGCGACTGGGCGGCGAGGTGGTAGACCTCGTCCGGCTGGAGCCGCTCCAGCAGGGTGGTGATGCGGCTGCCGTCGGCGAGGTCGCCGTAGTGGAGGAGGAGCCGGGCGTCGGGGTCGTGCGGATCCTGGTAGAGGTGGTCGATCCGCTGCGTGTTGAACGCGGACGAGCGACGGATCAGTCCGTGGACGGTGTACCCCTTGGCCAGCAGCAGCTCCGCGAGATACGAGCCGTCCTGGCCGGTGATACCCGTGATCAACGCCTTCTTGGCAGACATGTGCGCACCCTAGTGGGAGATAGTGGACATACGGGGCTTATTCGACGGTTGTGGGCGGTGTCGCCGCCACGGGGGTGACGGCCCCCGGTCGGGCCTCCCGTGTCTTCGGCACGGGCAGCGACGGCCCGCCCGGGATCCGGGAGGAGTACCGGACCAGCAGCCCCAGCAGCAGGCCGTCGGGCATCGTCGGTTCGTAGGTGATCCAGTAGGCCGTCTCTCCGGCGACGAGCAGCCACAGCAGCAGTCCGGTCGACGACGTCCGGCCGCAGCCGCGGAGCGAGGCGAGGACGGTCACCGACAGCAGGGCCAGCCCGAGGAGCCCGACCCTGAGCAGCATGAGCACATAGAAGCTGTGCGGGTGGACCTCCGTGACGACGTCGCCCATGAGTCGCTCGTACCCGCTGCCGAAGGGGAGACCGAGCAGCCAGTCGCCCACACCCTCCAGGCGGTCCACGAGCTGGAGCCAGCCGGTGACCCGCCACTCCCAGGTGCTCGCGTTCGAAGCCGATTCGGCGAGGTCCGCGCCCAGCCCGCCCGCCGGCTGACCGGCCATGGTGATCACGGCGGCCGTCCCGGCGACGGCGATGGCGCCCCCGGCGATCGCCTTGCGCAGCCCCCCTCCCGGCCGCAGCAGCAGCCAGCCGCCGGCCATCGCGACGACGGCCGCCCACACGGAACGGTGCTGCAGCAGCAGTACGGAGAGCAGGAGCGGGCCCGCGACGAGCAGGACGCGCAGCCGTGTCGCCCGCACCACGAGCAGCATCACCGCCGCCTGGGCGACGATGAACGCCGCCACGGCCGGGATGCCGCGCCCGCCGACGACCTGACCGTCGATCACCACCGCGGAGGAGCTGGAGCCGACGCCGTACTGCGACCACCACACCACTGCGACCAGCACGTACCCGACGGCGGCCGCGGTCCAGATCCGTACGACGACACCGGTCAGATCCCGGCGGGGGTTCGCGGTGACGACGTACAGCGCCGGGCCGAGCACGTACACGAACGACGTCCGCGCGTCGTTCGCGGCGGCCTGCAGCCCGTGCTCGGCCATGCCCACGAGCAGGGATCCGAGGGCGATCGCGCAGAGCAGCCACAGTGCCCGGCGCTGCAGGCTCGGCCGGGCGCGGGGATGCACCACGAGCTGGACCGGGACGGCCAGGGTCGCGGCGGCTGCCAGTACGTCCGGCACCGTGAGGTTCAGGCCGCCCACGGGGAGCGGGGGAGGCCCGGCGTCTCCCAGGACGAGGGAGAACTGGCCCGCCATGAGCAGGCCGATGCCGATCCCCGGTCTGCGCACGAGCGTGGTGACCAGCAGGGCGAAGACCGCCAGCCCGCCGCAGGCGAGCAGGGCGGTCGCGGGGTTCTGGGCGATGGACACGATCACCGGCTTCGCATCGCGCGCAGGAAGGTCTTGACGTACGGCGAGCACATCAGCACCGGCGCCCACGGCCACAGATGCCGGGCGCAGTAGACCCACCAGGCGCGGCACGGCAGTTCGCGCCGCGAGGTGATCCGGCGCAGCGCCTCGCGGGCGCCGATGCCGGGTTCCTTGGATCCGCTCAACGGCGGGTTCGTGTCGCAGGCTCCGACGTGGCGCGGTGCGACGAACGGTCCCATGCCGGCGCGCCGGGCCCGGAACCCGTGGTCGTAGTCGCCCATGTTGTGCCAGAAGCGCCGGTCGATGTCACCCACGTGGTCCCGTACCTGGCGGGGCACGAGCACCACGTTGCCGTGGTGGGTGTCGCAGCGCTCGGGTCGGCCGGTCGGCTCGATCATCACCAGGTCGTGCCGGTACGGGTGCCACCACGGCCGGCCGCAGTGTCGCAGGCCCGAGTACGTGGTGCGCCTGCCGTCCGTGGAGTGGACGGGGCCGACCACCACCGCCATCCCCCCGACCGCGTCGGCGGTGTCGAGCAGCAGGGAGAGCGCGTCGTCCGCGAGCCGCACGTCGTCGTTGAGCCACAAGTGGTGGGTGAAGGGCGGCAGTCCGGACCGCAGGCTCCGGCCGGCGGCGATGCGCATGCCTTCGCCCCAGAAGACGTTCGGGCCCGCGCCCACCACGTCGACGTCCGGGAACCGCTCGGCGACCAGCTGCGGGGTGCCGTCGGTGCTCGCCGCGTCCACCAGATGCACCCGCACGGCCGTACCGGGAGGCAGACCGCGCTGGCGTTCCAGCGACTCCAGCGCGGCAAGGGTCTTCTCACGGCGATTGTGACTGGCCATCAGCACGGCAATGCACGGCGCGTCCATACGGTCTCCCTGGCGCAAGCAGTCTCGGCAGAGACGTGATCTCTGTTCTCGTGCAGAGTGGGAATCTCTGGGACAGATTTGCCCAAATCAGGTATACGTGACCAATGTGTGGATTCTCGGCTGCCGACAGCCGTCCGTCGAGCATGTCGTCGCCCCGCGTGTCCTGGCATCGGCCGCCTCGTCCGGCCGTGCGGAAGGAGAGGGAATGACAGCGAGTTCTTCATCGCGCAAGGTCACCGTGGCCATGGCCTTCGCACGGATGCCGTCGGCCCAGAGCCCGTACGGTCGTGGCCGGCTGGGTGAACCGACGGCGTACATGTACTACCGGTGCATGGCCTCCGCCTACGGCTCGCTCCGCCGCTGGAATCCCGGCGCCGATCTGGCGCTCGTGACCACGGACCCGCTGCCGGAGCCGTTCCACGGGGAACTGTCGCGCATCGGCGTCGAGGTCCTGCTGACCCCCTTCGCCCACCGGCCTCCGGAGGGCTACGCCAAGGTGTGGGGCGCTTCGCTCTACCACCTCGACGCGATGGAAGCGCTGCGCGGCCGTGCCGGAGTGCAGGTGTTCACCGAGCCCGACGTCCTGTGCGTGCGTCCGCTCGACGACCTGATCACGCGCGTGGGCGACGCGGTGGGCGTACAGGCCGAGCGGCTTGAGGACGTGGCCAAGCCGGGGTCGAGAAAGCTGGACGGGTACCGGGAACTGAGCGCGTCGATGCACCTCGAGCTCGGCGAACCGGCCACCGGTCACGAGATGTTCAACGGCTCCGTGTACGTGATTCCCGAACGCTGGATGTCGCCCCTGCTCGAGCGCATCGACAAGGCGTGGCAGCTGTCCATGGCCCGGTACGACCGAGGCGGACAGGGCTTCTTCCAGGACGAGCACTTCATGAACTACGCGGTGCGCGGCACGCCCGTGGCGGAGATGAGCAGCCACGTGCGCGTCGTCCCCACCGCGCCCTACCGCCGCTACCTCACCGACCGGGACACGATCCTGGGCCTGACGCTGTGGAACCTCCCGTACGAGAAGGACCTTGGGTTCCAGCGCATGTACCGCGATGCCGTCGACCGGCGGTCCTGGTTCTGGACGTCCTCACCGGAGGAGTTCCGCAGGAAGGCCGGGGCGATGCTGTCGGCCACGCGGCGGACGCCCCAGCGCGCACTGCTCAACTTCTGCGGCGATGTCGTCGAGAAGGTGACCACGGAGCGCATGCAGATGCGCCTGAGGCCCCTGTACAGCCGCATGGTGCAGCTCACCGCCGTACTGCGCGCGCACTGAGCGTACGGAACGCGCTCGCACGACCGTCCGGAGGGAGAAGGTCCCGGCTCCGGCCGCATCCACGCCGAGTTCGCCGAGCGGTCCGTCCTCGACGAGGCGCTTCAGGGGACCGGGAGCCGGGCGCACCGCGCGTGGTCGACTGAGGCAGGGGACACCGCGCTGCGAACTCCCGCCCGTGGACGACCTGGTACGTGGAGCAACGCGCGGCCGACGCCGTACGGCACTGACTCCCGACGGGTGCCGCCCTCAGTGGGCGCCTCGTGCGGTCAGCACCGCGGGAGCCGTCCGGGCGAGGATCGCGAGGTCCATGCGGACCGAACGGTGGTGCACGTAGTAGAGGTCGAGCCGGACCATCTCCTCCCAGGGGAGCTCCGAACGACCGCTCACCTGCCACAGACCGGTCAGGCCGGGCGGCACGGAGAGCCGGGCGCGGGCCGGGCCGCCGTAGCCGGAGTCGAGCAGCGGCAGGGGCCGCGGGCCGACGAGCGACATCTCCCCACGCAGCACGTTGACCAGCTGCGGCAGTTCGTCCAGGGACAGCCGCCGCAGCACCCTGCCCAACGGCGTGACCCGGGGGTCGTCACGGATCTTGAAGAGATGGCCGTTCGTCTCGTTGCACGCGGCCATCGTGCCGCGCTGGCTGTCCGCTCCGTCGCGCATGGTGCGGAACTTGAGCATCTCGAAGGGGCGACCGTCCAGCCCCGCCCGCACCTGGCGGAAGATCACGCCGCCCGGCGATGTGGCGGCGACGGCGAAGGAGATGGCGAGGAACAGGGGAGACGCCAGGACGAGCAGTGCCGCACCGACTGCCAGATCGATGACACGTTTGATCCGCATGAACGCCGTATCCATTCGTGTGAGACCGCTGGCAGCCGTCGTGAGGAGCCACTTCAGGTCAGGACCTATCACGATCGGCGAGGCCGTCCCCGGCAGGCACACGAGCCCCACAGCCGGAGTCCACCTTGCGGCGTACCGGCGCGTTCGTGGGCTCGGTGGCACCGGTTTCACAGCTGCGGGACCATGGATCCGGGGCTCCAAGCACTCGACGCTGGGGAGCGGGAAGCACCTTCATCTGTCCGGTGTGATCCGCACCTGGCCGGGCGCGGGCGTACGGTCCGGCACACCCGGGTTCGCCGCCCGCTGCCGCGTGAGGCCCCCGCGGCTGCTGCACTGCCTTCCTTCCCGGCCCGCCCGTCAATCGCCCGGCGCAGGGCTCTGGAGGCCGCCGCATCGGGGCCGGACCGTCGGCCTGAGCGTCCCGCCGAACGGGCATACTCCTCCCGCCACAGCCGCCGGTCGCCCCGCTCCGCGACCCGGACGGGCAGCATCGGCCCTGTGAGTCACGCCCTACAGGGAGGAGTGCGCCGTCATGTCCGACCGTGCCCCGCAGCCGGTGGCCCGCAGGCTGCCCAGTGACGAGGCCCGGGACCTGCTGGTCCTGGTCAGGGAGCTCGCCGAGCGCGAGATCGCGCCACGCGCCGCGGAGGAGGAGGCCGCCGGGCGTTTCCCGCGCGAGCTGTTCACGCTGTTGTCCGGTACGGGGCTGCTGGCGCTGCCGTACGACTCCGCGTACGGCGGCGGTGACCAGCCGTACGAGGTCTATCTGCAGATGCTGGAGGAACTGGCCGCGGCCCGGCTCACCGTCGGGCTCGGTGTCAGCGTGCACACGCTGTCCTGCCACGCGCTGGCCCACTTCGGGACGGAGGAGCAGCGGGCCGCGCACCTGCCCGCGATGCTCGGGGGCGGGCTGCTCGGCGCGTACTGCCTGTCCGAGCCGTCGTCCGGCTCGGACGCCGCCGCGCTGCGGACCCGCGCGGAGCGGGACGGCGGGGACTGGGTGCTCGACGGCACCAAGGCGTGGATCACGCACGGGGGAGTCGCCGACTTCTACACGGTGCTGGCCCGCACCGGAGGCCCCGGTCCCAGGGGGATCACCGCCTTTCTCGTACCCGGCGACGCCCCGGGGCTGTCCGCCGCCGCCCCCGAGCGGAAGATGGGCATGAAGGGCTCGCCCACCGCCCAGGTGCACCTCGACGGGGTGCGCGTGCCGGACGCGCGCCGCATCGGCGAGGAGGGGCAGGGCTTCACCATCGCGCTCGCCGCGCTGGACTCCGGCCGGCTCGGCATCGCCGCCTGCGCGATCGGGGTGGCGCAGGCCGCGCTCGACGAGGCCGTGGCGTACGCGCGGGAGCGCCGCCAGTTCGGCCGGCCGATCGCCGACTTCCAGGGGCTGCGCTTCCTGCTCGCGGACATGGCGACCCGCATCGCGGCGGGCCGGGCGCTGTACCTGGAGGCGGCCCGGCTGCGCGACGCCGGACTGCCGTTCGCCCGGGAGGCGGCGATGGCCAAGCTGTCCTGCTCGGACACGGCGATGCAGGTGACGACCGACGCGGTGCAGGTGCTCGGCGGTTACGGGTACACCGCCGACTTCCCGGTGGAGCGGCTGATGCGCGAGGCGAAGGTGCTGCAGATCGTGGAGGGCACCAACCAGATCCAGCGGATGGTCATCGCTCGTCACGTTGTGGGACCAGAGTCCCGCTGACCCCGCTGGCCCGGACGGTGCGGTCGGACCAGACCGGAGCCGCGGCGAGCCGGCTCCACTCCGGGTCGCGGCGGCCCGGCAGGGTCCGGCCGTGGCTCGCCCACTGGCGGATCATCGCCTGGTAGATGGGCGGGTCGGCAGGGGGCGGAGTCGGCTGCGGAACCGATTCTTCCGCGCCGGCGTCCACCCGGGTCCACCGTCCGTACCCGCTCGGGGCGGTGTAGGTCGAGGTCATGCCACGTTCAACGTTCATCACCCTGGAGGGGTCACCGTCGCCCCTATTCGAGCGAAGGTTCGCCCCTTACCCGGGGGCCGGAACGGCGAGCCGGGCGCGCACGGCTCTGGTCGGCCGAGGAGTTTCTGACGTACCGTCAATTTCCCTTCGCCGACCAGAGGACGACCCGGAGGTCACACGTGTCAGAGGACCGGCCCGTCGCGCTCGACGAGTACCCCGTGCATCAGGCCCCGCTGTCGATGAAGCACCACGTCAGCGGCGACCGGAACGCCTACGACCGGTGCATCTTCCATGTCTTCGACCACGCCGGCCGTGCGCTGCTCATCGCCGGCCTCGGCGTCTACCCCAACACCGGCGTCATCGACGCCTACGCCACCCTGCGCACAGGCGACCGGCTGCACGCGGTGCGCGCCTCCGACGCCCTCGGCGACGACCGCATGAACCTGGCCGTCGGGCCGGTACGCATCACCGTCGACATACCCCTCCAGCGGCTCTCGCTGCACTGCGACCCCGATCCCGACGACCCCGACGGCCTCTCCTTCGACCTCGACTGGACCGGTGACTTCCCGGCCGTCTGGGAGCCCCACCACGTCCAGCGCCGCGGCGGCCGGCTCATGCTGGAGGGCCGCCGGTTCGTCCAGGCCGGGCACTGCGCCGGCGTCATCCGGGCCGGCGGCGAGGAGTTCACGGTCACCCCGGGGGAGTGGACCGGGACCCGGGACCGCAGCTGGGGCGTCCGCCCCCTGCCCGGCGAGGAACCCGGCCGCGCCGACGAGTTCCGCCCCGAGGGCTTCCACTGGCTCTGGATCCCGGTGCGCTTCGACGACCGCTTCGTCATGGTCGTCGTGCAGGAGGACGCCGACGGGTACCGCACCCTCAACGACGCCCTCCTCGTACGGAACGGGCACCGCGACGCCCAACTCGGCTGGCCCCGCACCGACATCGCCTACCGCCCCGGCAGCCGCCACCCCGAACGCGCCGTCGTCCACCTCACCGACCCCGCCGGCAAGCCCCTGGAACTCGGCGTCGAGATCCTGGCCTCCTCCCCGCTCGCCGTCGGCGCCGGCTACCCGCCCGCCGCCGACTGGCAGCACGGCAGCTGGCAGGGCCGCGACTGGACCGACCGCCGGGTGTACGACCTGTCCGACCCGGCCGCCCACCCCCTGGCCGCGTACGGCGTCACCGACCACTCCGCCCGCTTCACCCTCGACGGCCGCACCGGATACGGGATCTTCGAGCACGGTTCCTTCGGCCGTCACGACCCCAGCGGCTTCGCCGACCACACGGCCGTCGCCGAATGAGGAGGGACCAGCCCATGGCCACCGCCCCCCGCCCCCGCACCACCACCCGCGATCCCGAGGAGCTCGGGCGGCGGCTCACCGCCTGGCTCGAGCCGCGACTGCCCGGCGTCCGGATCGCCGACCTGTCCGTCCCCGGCTCCAACGGCATGTCCAGCGAGACCCTGCTGTTCACCGTCGACCACCCCGACGCCCCGGCCCGCGGCTGCGCCCTGCGGCTGGCAGCCGACCCCGCCGCGTACACGATCTTCCCCGTGTACGACATGGAACGGCAGCACCGGGTGATGCGGCTGGTCGGCGAGCACACCGACCTGCCGGTGCCCCGGGTGCTCTGGCTGGAGACCGACCCCGGACCGCTCGGTGCGCCGTTCTTCGTCATGGAACGGGCCGACGGCCGCGTCCCGCCGGACGTCATGCCCTACACGTACGAGGGGAACTGGCTGCACGCCGCCACCGACGCCGAACGCGCCCGCCTGGAGGACGCCTCCGTCGGCGTCCTCGCCCGGCTGCACGACCAGTTCCCCGCGGAGCAGGCCGCGTTCCTGCTGCCGGACGGCACCGGCAGCCCGCTGCGCCGGCACGTCGACGCCCAACGCGCCTACTACGCCTGGGTGGTGAAGGGGCTCGCGCCCTCGCCGCTGATCGAGTCCGCCTTCGCCCGGCTGGAGGACCACTGGCCCGCCGACGAAGGACCCGCCGTGCTCAACTGGGGCGACGCCCGTATCGGGAACATCGTCTACGACGGCTTCGAACCGGCCGCCGTCCTCGATTGGGAGATGGCCGGATACGCACCGCGCGAGGTCGACCTGGGCTGGACCGTCTACCTGCACCGGTTCTTCCAGGACCTGACGGTGAGCTTCGGCCAGCCCGGACTGCCGGACTTCCTGCGCCGCGACGCCGTCGAGCGGCGGTACGCCGAACTGACCGGCCACACGCCGCGCGACATGGAGTTCCACACCCTCTACGCGGCCCTGCGGCACGCGATCGTGATGCTCAGGGTCGCGTACCGGCAGGCGCACTTCGGAGAGGTCGAGGTGCCGGAGAATCCGGACGGGCTGATCCTGCACCACGCCACGCTGGCGGCGATGGTGCGCGGGGACTACTGGTAGGAAGGGGCGGCCGGCAGGGAGTGCGGCGCCGTCGTCAGGCGGCGCGGCGCATCTGCGGCACCTTCAGCGGACGCGAGCCCGGACCGCCGACGTGCGAGAAGGGCTGCGTCCGCCAGTCGAGTCCCTGCGGAAGCGTCAGCAGAAGGCCCATGTCCTGCTCCTGGACCTCGAGGGTCTCGTCCGCGGGCCGGGCGTCCGCCGCCGCGCGACCGGTGCCCGAGCACACGGTCAGCGTGAACGGGTGCCACGGCGTCGGGCAGAGCGCGTGCTCGGGGAGCACGTCCTCGTCCGCGAGCAGCGCGATCGGCTGGGCGCAGTCCGGGCAGACGACCCGGTACATCTCGAAGGTGTCGTAGGCGTCGAGGACGTCGTCCTCGGAGGTCACGACGGAATCAACGGGCTCCTGCATGGAGAATCTCCCCCTCGGGTGGGCCGGCCACGTACGTATGGCCTCGACCACAGCAAGCAATTCCCAGCGGACCCGCCGTATAACCGCGAGGTCACGATCCACTCCACGGCAAGCCTGTGGCGTTCGTCACATGCCCGCCGCAGGTGCCGCGCGGACGCCGCCCACATGCCGCGCACCCGCCCAATCGCGCCACATCGGGACGCCACCCGGCTGTGCCGATCCGGAGCCGGGGCAATAGGTTGACCGCATGGAGGAGCTGGATCGTCAGATCGTCGAATTGCTCGTCAAGGACGGGCGCATGAGCTACACCGACCTGGGCAAGGCCACCGGCCTGTCCACCTCGGCGGTGCATCAGCGCGTCCGGCGGCTCGAGCAGCGCGGGGTGATCCGCGGCTATGCCGCGGTCGTCGACCCCGAGGCCGTGGGCCTGCCCCTCACCGCGTTCATCTCGGTGAAACCCTTCGACCCCAGCGCCCCCGACGACACCCCGGACCGGCTCGCCGACATCCCGGAGATCGAGGCCTGCCACAGCGTCGCCGGCGAGGAGAACTACATCCTCAAGGTGCGCGTCGCCACGCCGCTGGAGCTGGAGCACCTGCTCAGCCGGATCCGCTCCCAGGCCGGCGTCTCCAGCCGCACCACCGTCGTGCTCTCGACGCCGTACGAGGCCAGACCGCCGCGCATCTAGGCCGTCCCTTCCGGATCATGCCGGGCTCGCGGCGTCTGGCACGCGCGCTCGCCGCGTTGTCGTCAGTCGCCGATGCTCCGCATGGACTCCCTCCTCCGCCTTGCGAGCGCACGCACCAGACGCCGCTCCCTGACCCGGCCTGATCCGGAAGGGACGGCCTAGGCTGGTCGCATGACCGACAGCCTGACCCAGCGTCTGCCCGAGGACGCGCACCGCACCGTCCTGCTCCGCCGGGGTGAAGTCCACAGCCCCGCCGATCCCTTCGCCACCGCCATGGTGGTGGAGCGCGGGCACGTCGCCTGGGTGGGCTCGGAGGGTGCGGCCGACGCGTTCGCGGACGGCGCCGACGAGGTGATCGACCTCGACGGCGCCCTGGTCACCCCGGCGTTCGTCGACGCCCATGTGCACACGACGGCCACCGGCCTCGCCCTGACCGGGCTCGACCTGTCCGGCGCGCGGTCCCTCACCGACGCCCTCGAGCGCATCCGCGCGTACGCCGCCGCCCGGCCCGGCGACCGGATCCTCGTCGGCCACGGCTGGGATGTGTCCCGCTGGCCCGAGCGGCGCGCCCCGCGCCGCGACGAGCTCGACGAGACGACCGGCGGCCGTCCCCTCTACCTGACCCGGATCGACGTGCACTCGGCCGTGGTCACCACCGCGCTGCTCGGCCTCGTCCCCGGCGTCCGCGACCTCGACGGCTTCCGCGACGGCGAGCCGCTGACCGGCGACGCACACCACGCCGTACGCGCCGCCGCGTACGGGGCGATCTCGCCCGCCCAGCGCACCGAGGCCCAGCGCGCCGCGCTGGCCCGCGCCGCCTCCCTCGGCATCGGCACCGTCCACGAGTGCGGCGGCCCGCAGATCTCCTCCGAGGACGACTTCACCGGACTGCTCGCCCTCGACGGGCCCGCCCCGCGGATCGTCGGCTACTGGGCCGACCTCGACGTCGAGCGGGCCCGCGCGCTCGGCGCCCGCGGCGCGGCCGGCGACCTGTTCGTCGACGGCTCGCTCGGCTCCCACACCGCCTGTCTGCACGAGCCGTACGCCGACGCCGCGCACACCGGCGCGGAGCGCCTCGACGCGGCCGCCGTGGCCGCCCACGTCGTGGCCTGCACCGAGGCCGGTCTGCAGGCCGGCTTCCACGCCATCGGCGACGCCGCGGTGACCTCGGTCGTCGAGGGCGTCCGCGCCGCCGCCGACAAGCTCGGGCTCGCCCGCATCCGCGCCGCCCGGCACCGCGTCGAGCACGCGGAGATGCTGACGCCGGAGACGATCGCCGGCTTCGCCGAACTCGGGCTCACCGCCTCCGTCCAGCCCGCGTTCGACGCGCTCTGGGGCGGCGACGCGGGCATGTACGCGGAGCGGCTCGGTACCGAGCGGGCCCGGACCCTCAACCCGTACGCGGCGCTGCTGCGGGCCGGTGTCCCGCTGGCGCTCGGCTCGGACAGTCCGGTGACCCCGCTCGACCCCTGGGGCACCGTGCGGGCCGCCGCCTTCCACCGCACCCCCGAGCACCGGGTCTCCGTCCGGGCCGCGTTCACCGCCCACACCCGGGGCGGCTGGCGGGCGGCCGGCGTGGACGACGCGGGCGCGCTGGTCCCGGGCGCCCCGGCCGACTACGCGGTCTGGCGCACCGGCGAACTGATCGTGCAGGCGCCGGACGACCGGGTGGCCCGCTGGTCCACCGACCCGCGGTCCGGAACGCCCGGTCTGCCCGATCTGACCCCCGGCGGCGAACTCCCCGTCTGCCTGCGGACGGTGGTCGGCGGGCGCACGGTATTCGCGCGTCCGAACGAGTGACATCGGGACATTTCGCACCTCGCTCACAGAGTCGAAGGCTCCGCCGCGACCTGCGGATCTTCGTCCCCGACCTGCGGTTTCCGTCCGTCGGCCCAGGTCAAACGAGTGTTGACAGGAAGCCGCCACCGGCCGGTAGGTTCGGCGGGTCCACCACGGGACGTCCGGCCGGTTCACACTTCCACGCAGTCGCCGAACGCCGCTGGGTCATGGGGACGCCCGCACCGGGACAGGCGCGGACGCAACCCCGGAGCCAGGTTCAGCGT
Organism: Streptomyces solicamelliae; assembly: GCF_045348655.1. Lineage (NCBI taxonomy): Bacteria > Bacillati > Actinomycetota > Actinomycetes > Kitasatosporales > Streptomycetaceae > Streptomyces > Streptomyces solicamelliae. The sequence goes on along the minus strand of NZ_CP160404.1, from coordinate 991,134 downwards.
CCGTGCCTCGGGGGCGAGGGAAGGTTTTTCCGGCGGAGGGTGCGATCCGGGTGGGGCCCGGGCGTTCAGTAGACAACGGCCTTCGGCCGACCCGCAGCCAGCGGGTCCCAGGTCGGCCCGAAGGACGCCGGGCCCCTATCCGCTCCGCACCCGGGGCGTCCCGTGCCGAACGGCCGCCGACGCCCCCGCGGGCACCGGCCGTGGACGCCGTACGCGCCCGCGACGCCGACCCTCGCACAGACCTCGCTATGGTGGGCACTCGCGTACGGACGTCAAAGGGGCAGCAGTGAACGACGGTGGGCAGCGACGGTACGGCCCGCTCGGCCGGGTCTTGGTGATCATCCCGACCTACAACGAGGCCGAGAACATCAAGCCCATCGTCGCCCGGGTGCGGGAATCCGTCCCCGAGGCGCACATCCTGGTCGCCGACGACAACAGCCCCGACGGCACCGGCAAGTTCGCCGACGAGCTCTCCGCCGACGACGACCACGTCCACGTCCTGCACCGCAAGGGCAAGGAGGGCCTCGGCGCCGCGTACCTCGCCGGCTTCCGCTGGGGCATCGAGCACGACTTCGGCGTCCTCGTGGAGATGGACGCCGACGGCTCCCACCAGCCCGAGGAACTGCCCCGCCTGCTCACCGCCCTCAAGGGCGCCGACCTCGTGCTCGGCTCCCGCTGGGTGCCCGGCGGCCGGATCGTCAACTGGCCCAAGTCCCGCGAGGTCATCTCCCGCGGCGGCAGCCTGTACTCCCGCGTCCTGCTCGATCTGCCGCTGCGTGACGTCACCGGCGGCTACCGGGCCTTCCGGCGCGAGACCCTGGAGGGCCTCGGCCTGGACGAGGTCGTCTCGGCCGGGTACTGCTTCCAGGTCGACCTGGCCCGCCGCGCCGTCGCCGCCGGCTACCACGTCGTCGAGGTCCCGATCACCTTCGTCGAGCGCGAGATCGGCGACTCCAAGATGAGCAAGGACATCCTCGTCGAGGCGGTCTGGCGGGTCGCCGGCTGGGGCATCGGCGACCGCGCCCGCAAGGTCGGCAAGCTGCTCGGCCGCGGTCCCGGGAACTGACTCCTCGCCGGAATCCGTCCCCGGTTCTCCGGGGCCCCTTCCCTGATCCCTCCTTTACGACGTTCCTGCGAGCGGCCAGGCACACTGGGGGACATGACGACCGGCGCCCCGCCTCCCCTCGCCCCGAAGCGCTCCCGCCTGCGCACCTTCCTCCCGCTCGCCCTCGCCGTCTGGCTGGTCCTGGAGATCTGGCTGCTGACGGTCGTGGCGCGCGCGACCGGCGGACTGACCGTGTTCCTGATCCTGGTCGGCGGTGCCGTGCTGGGCGCCGCCGTCATCAAGAAGGCCGGCCGGCGGGCGTTCGCCAACCTCTCCGGCGCCTTCAAGGAAGCCCAGGCGGCCGCGCAGAGCGGCCGCTTCCCGGAGACCCCGCGCCGCGACGGCGCGGCGGACCGCAACGGCTTCCTGATGCTGGGCGGTCTGCTCCTGATGATCCCCGGCCTGATCTCCGACGCGGTCGGACTGCTGCTGCTCGTGCCGCAGATCCGCTCGGCCCTCGGCAAGTACACGGAGAAGGCCGTGGAGCGTCGGATGAGCGCGGCCGTGACGCCCGGCAGCCTCCAGGACGCCTTCCAGCAGGCCCGTATTCACCGGCCGGACGGCAAGGTCGTGCAGGGTGAGGTCATCCGCGACGATGCGCCCCGCGGGCCCCGCAGCCCCCAGGAGCCCCGGCCGCCGCTGACGCCCTGACCTTCTGACGCAACGCGCCCGCCTGCGGGCGGGCGCGTTCGTGACACGCGAACGCCGCGGGGCCCGGTACACCCTGAATGTGTACCGGGCCCCGCGGCGTGTTGCTCGAGCCGTGCTCCCCCAGACTCCGTCCGGGGGACCCCCACTCCGCTAGGCCGACTTGCGGCTGTCGCGCGGATGCACGGCGATGTTCATGGCGCCGGAGCGAAGGACGGCCAGCCTCTCGGCCAGCACCTCCTCGAGCTCCTCACGGGTACGCCGCTCCATGAGCATGTCCCAGTGCGTACGCGCCGGCTTGCCCTTCTTCTCCTCGGGGCCGTCCCCGTCCACCAGGAGCGCCTGGCTTCCGCAGACCTTGCACTCCCACTCCGGCGGAATCTCCGCCTCGACCGAGAACGGCATCTCGAAACGATGCCCCTTCTCGCATGCGTACTCCACCGCCTGGCGCGGGGCCAGATCGATGCCGCGGTCGGTCTCGTAGCTGGTCACCACGAGGCGCGTGCCGCGAAGAGCTCGCTCACTCATGAATCGTGCCTCCCGGGCTTGTCGCCCACAGGACAGGTGTCGCTGTCGTCGTCATCCGGTCAACGTCCGGTCGGCGGTAAAGATTCCCGTTGCGGGTCATGCGTCGCCCGTCGTGCCGCCCCTTGTTGTACCCACCAGTGCCCGGTTTGTCACATCTGGCAGCAGATGTCACCCAGCGCCTTCACGAAGTTGGCGCGCAGTAACGGTCCGTCTGGCAGGCCAAAGGTGTACACTACCGGACTTTCGTTCCGACGTCTAAATCCGCTCCGGAACGGGGTTGCCCGCGGCCTCCACCGCACGTCGTACGGGTACCCGCGCCAGCAGGACGAAACCGAGCGCGAAGAAGATCACCAGGGAGATGATGGCATCCCGGTAGCTGCCGGTCAGCTGGTACGCGAGACCGAACACCAGCGGCCCCAGCCAGCTCAGACCCCGGTCGCTCATCTCGTAGGCCGCGAAGTACTCGGCCTCCTTGCCGCGCGGCACGAGGTGCGAGAACAGCGAGCGGGACAGCGCCTGGCTGCCGCCGAGCACCAGACCGATCGCCCCCGCCAGGCAGAAGAACGCCACCGGCGCCCCGGCCGGCAGGAAGTAGCCCGCCGCCAGGATCAGCGTCCACACCGCCAGCGAGGCCAGGATCGTGCGCTTCGCACCGTAGACACGGGCCAGCCGGCCCATCCCCAGCGCGCCCGCCACCGCCAGCACCTGCACCAGCAGCACCGCCGCGATCAGCGTCGTCTGCTCCAGGCCCAGCTCCTCCGAGCCGTACACCGACGCCTGCGAGATCACCGTCTGCACGCCGTCGTTGTAGATCAGGTACGCCACCAGGAAGGACAGCGTCAGCGGATGCCGCCGCATGTCCTTCAGCGTCGCGACCAGCTGCTTCCAGCCGCTGCCGACCGCGCCCTCCCGCACCGCGGGCCCGGTCCGCCGGTCCCGCAGCCGCCGCAGGGGCACCAGCGTGAACGCGCCCCACCACAGACCGGCCGACGCCAGACACAGCCGCACCGCCGTGCCCTCGCTCAGCCCGAACGCGTCGTGCTGGGAGTACAGGACCAGATTGAGCACCAGGACCAGCGCGCCCGAGGTGTAGCCGAATGCCCAGCCGCGCGAGGACACCGCGTCCCGCTCCTCGGGTCCGGCGATCTGCGGCAGATACGCGTTGTAGACCACCATCGACACGGACAGCGAGGCGTTCGCCACGATCAGCAGGAACGCGCCGAGCAGATAGCGGTCGCCCTCCAGGAAGAACATGCCCGTCGTGGCCGCCGCGCCCAGGTACGCCGCGGCGGCGAGGATCGGCTTCTTCCGACCGGTGCGGTCCGCCGCCGCGCCGACCAGCGGCATCACCAGCACCGCCACGACGATCGACGCCGACACCGCGTACGCGAACAGCGAGCCCGCCCGCACCGGTATCCCCAGCGGGTGCACGAAGCCCTCGGCGTCCGCCGCGGCCTTGGCCACCGCGGTCAGGTACGGGCCGAGGAACACGGTCACCACGCTCGTCGAGTACACCGAGCAGGCGAAGTCGTAGAAGTACCAGCCGCGCTGTTCGCGCTTGCGTTCGGCCGGATCGGCGGTCAGGCCCTCCGGCTCCCCGGCGGTGTCAGTGTTCACGTGCGCGTCCCCCTCGTGCTCTTTCGTGCGGTCCCGCGTGGGCGGACGCGCCTCAGCTCCACACGCCCCGAGCGGTCAGGACGTCGCGCAGCGTCTCCAGATGATCGGTCATGATGCCATCGACACCCAGGTCGAGGAGAGAGTTCATCCGCTCGGAATCATTGATCGTCCACACATGCACCTGCAGCCCGCGGGCGTGGGCCTCGCGGACGAAGCGCCGGTCGACCACCTTGATCCCGCCCTGGCTCTCCGGCACCTGCGCCGCCACCGCGCCCGCGCGCAGCGCCGCCGGGATGCCGAGCGAGCGCAGCCGCAGCCCGATGACGCCGCGTACCCCGTACGAGGTGGCGAGCCTCGGTCCGGCCAGGCGCTGCGCCCGGGCGATCCGGCCCTCGTCGAAGGAGCCCACGCAGACCCGGTCCCAGGCGCCGGTCCGGCGGATCAGGTCGACCAGCGGCTGCAGCGCGGACTCGGCCTTCAGGTCGACGTTCCAGCGGGCCTCGGGGAACTCGTCGAGCAGGTCCTCGAACAGTGGCAGCGGCTCCTTGCCGGCCACCCGGGCCTCGCGCACCGCGCTCCACGGCAGATCGCGGATCCGGCCGGCGGTGTCGGTCACCCGGTCCAGGGTGCTGTCGTGGAAGGCCACGAGCACCCCGTCCGAGGTGGTGTGCACATCCGTCTCGAAGTAGCGGAAGCCCGTCGAGGCGGCGCGCCGGAAGGCGGCAGCGGTGTTCTCCAGGCCGTCGGCCGTGCCGCCGCGGTGGGCGAACGGGATCGGGGCCGGGTGGTCCAGGTAGGGGTGGCGTACGCGAGTCACCGCCGCAGTATGACCTGCTCAGGTGACCCGGAGGCGACCACGCTGCTGCTCGCGTCCTGCTCGGGGACGGCGAAGAAGCGCAGGAAGAGCTGCGCGAGCGGGCCGATGCTCAGCGCGTAGAGCACCGTGCCGACGCCGAGGGAGCCGCCGAGCAGGAAGCCGGTGACCACCACGGCCACCTCGATCGCGGTGCGGACCAGGCGGATCGAGCGGCCGGTGAGCCGGTGCAGGCCGGTCATCAGGCCGTCGCGCGGGCCCGGGCCGAAGCGGGCGGCGATGTACAGGCCGGTGGCCAGGCCGTTCAGCACGATGCCGGCGACCATCAGGGCGATCCGCGCGGGCAGGCCGTGGGCGTCCGGCACCAGGGCGAGGGTGGCGTCCATCGCGAGGCCGATCACGAAGACGTTCGAGACCGTGCCGAGGCCGGGCCGCTGCCGGATCGGTATCCACAGCAGCAGCACGATCGCGCCGACGATGATCGACACGACGCCGATGGTCAGACCGGTCCGCTCCGCGAGACCCTGGTGGAGCACGCCCCAGGGCTCCAGGCCGAGCCCGCCGCGCACCAGGAGCGCCGAGCTCACCCCGTACAGCGCCAGTCCCGCGTACAGCTGGGTGAGGCGGCGGGGCAGGTGCCGGCCGCGGAGTCCGGAGGCGATGGACATGGACACGGATATGCCCCCCTGTCTGGTGGATGTGGACTGCCACATGACACTGTGTGGCAGGGGATGAGATGCCACCCATGGCCAATTCGAGGAAGGTGGACTGAATTCCATGGCTGAGTGGACTTCGGCGGTGGGTGCGGCGCAGCTTGCGCGGCAGCTCCAGGCGCAGCAGCCGCGGCCCGCGGGCCCCGGCGCCCGCAAGCCGCCCGCCTACCGCGCACTGGCCGACGGCATCCGGCTGCTCGTCCTGGAGGGCCGGGTTCCGGTCGCGGCCCGGCTGCCCGCCGAGCGGGAGCTGGCGCTCGCGCTGACCGTGAGCCGGACGACGGTCGCGGCCGCGTACGAGGCGCTGCGCGCCGAGGGGTTCCTGGAGTCCCGGCGCGGCGCCGGGAGCTGGACCGCCGTGCCGGCCGGCAACCCGCTGCCCGCGCGGGGCCTCGAACCGCTGCCGCCGGAGTCGCTGGGGTCGATGATCGACCTCGGCTGCGCGGCGCTGCCCGCGCCCGAGCCCTGGCTCACCCGCAGCGTGCAGGGCGCGCTGGAGGAGCTGGCGCCGTACGCGCACACCCACGGCGACTACCCGGCCGGGCTGCCGGTGCTCCGGCAGATGATCGCCGACCGCTACACCGAGCGCGGCATCCCGACGATGCCCGAGCAGATCATGGTCACGACCGGGGCGATGGGCGCGATCGACGCGATCTGCCATCTGTTCGCCGGCCGCGGCGAGCGGATCGCCGTCGAGTCGCCTTCCTACGCGAACATCCTCCAGCTGATGCGCGAGGCCGGCGCCCGCCTCGTGCCGGTCGCCATGGCCGAGGGCCTCGACGGCTGGGACCTGGGCCGCTGGCGGCAGGTGCTGCGGGACGCGGCGCCGCGTCTGGCGTACGTGGTCGCCGACTTCCACAACCCGACGGGCGCGCTCGCCTCGGAGGACCAGCGTCGGCAGCTCGTCGACGCGGCGCGGTCGGCCGGGACGGTCCTCGTCGTCGACGAGACGATGACCGAGCTGTACCTGGACGACGAGCTGGAGATGCCGCGGCCGGTCTGCGCCTTCGACCCGGCGGGCGCGACCGTGCTCACGGTCGGCTCGGCGAGCAAGGCGTTCTGGGCCGGGATGCGGATCGGATGGGTGCGGGCCGCGCCCGACGTGATCCGCTCGCTGGTCGCGGCGCGCGCGTACGCGGACCTCGGGACCCCGGTCCTGGAGCAGCTGGGCGTCCACTGGCTGATGCGCACCGGCGGCTGGGACGAGGCGGTATCGATCCGGCGCGCCCAGGCCCGGGAGAACCGCGACGCGCTGGTGGCGGCGGTGCGCAAGGAGCTGCCGGACTGGGAGTTCCACGTCCCGCGGGGCGGTCTGACCCTGTGGGTCCGCACCGGCGGGCTCTCCGGCTCCCGCCTCGCCGAGGTCGGCGAACGTGTCGGCGTCCGCGTGCCCTCGGGGCCCCGCTTCGGTGTCGACGGCGCCTTCGAAGGCTACGTCCGCCTCCCCTTCACGGTCGGCGGCGCGGTGGCGGAGGAGGCGGCCGCCCGCCTCTCCGCCGCCGCCCGCCTGGTCGCCTCCGGCGCGGCGACGGGCGCGGAGCCGCCGCGCACGTTCGTGGCGTGAGGGCGCGGCGCGGGTCCGGTGCGGTGCTCGGCCTCGCGCCTGCGCGCAGGACGCGTCTGCCCCCGCCCGGAGGGCGCCTCGTTCAGCCGCAAGCCCCCGCGTCGTCGGCGCGGGGGCTTGCTTAGGGGCGGAGCTCCGGGCTCGTCGGAGTTTCGGGAGGGGGCGGGGTGGGGGAATCGCCTCGTCAACCCTCCGCGCGGACGATGGCGTGCTCCGCCGTCGACTCCGACTCCGACTCCTGGGGCGGGACGGGGTCCGGGGCCAGGGCGCTGGTGCGTGGGGGGAGGAGGGCGGTGACGGCCCGGCGGTGGGGATCCGGGGCGGCGTCGTCGTACGGGTCCGGGGTCGCGGGGGTCTGGAGGCGGAGGACCGGGCCGGTGCCCAGGCGGGCGTAGCCGCGGCCGGGGGGTACGTCCGGGGTGGGCGTCGTGGGGGGCGCCGCGCCGAGGGCGGACTCGACGAGGTCCGGGGCCGCGGGGCCCAGGACCACCCGGGCGCGGGTGTGCGCCCGTACCGCCTCGCCGATCGCGTCCAGGCCGTCGAACTGCTCCGCCACCACCACGGTGACCTGCGCCGCCCGCCCGTGCCGCAGCGGTACCTGCAACAGGGTCTGGGGGTCGGGGCGGTCGTCGGCCGCAGCGAGGTACGACAGGACGCTCGGCCGGTCCAGCAGGATCCACAGCGGCCGCTTCGTGTCCTCCGGCGCCGGCTGGCCCGCCTGCCGCGCCCGGTTCGCCGCGACCAGCCGCCGCTCCGTCTCGTGCGCCGCCCACTCCAGGCTCGCCAGCGCCCCGGACAGCCCGCACTCGACCGCCAGCACCCCGGCCCGCCCGGTCAGGCACGCGTACTCGCCCGCACCCGCCCCCTCGACGATCAGCACGTCGCCGTGCGGTAGCGCCTGCAGCGCGATCGACCGCAGCAGCGAACTCGCGCCGCTGCCCGGCCGCCCCACGACCAGCAGATGCGGCTCCTGGGAGCGCGGCCCGGTGCGCCACACCACGGCCGGCGCGTCCTCCTCGCCGTCCCCCGCGACCACCGGCACCGTCCGCTGCACCGCGTCCTCGTCGGTGAACCCGAGGACCGTCTCCCCGGGAGCCGTGACGAACCGCTGCGCCGCGATCGTGGTCGGCAGCGCCGCGAGCACGGTCATGTCGAGCTGGTTGCCCTCCTCGTCCCAGACGAAGCGGTACTCCCGCCCGCGCCCCGACTTGGCGTGCAGCACGTGCTCGATCCGGGCCCGCGAGGCCGGCTCGCCGTCCGTGAAGTACGCGGGGTACTTGATGCGCAGCCGCGTCAGCCGCCCGTTCTCGTCGAACGCGTGGTCCGCGAACACGTCGCTCCACGCACCCGCGTGCGCGTACAGCGGAGCCGGGTCGTCCGGCACGGAGAAGTACGGCACCAGCGCCTCGTACAGGCCCTGCAGCCGCGCCAGTTCCGCGTCGTCGGGCCCCGTCTTCACGACGGGGCGTTCCCGCCCCTTCCATGCGGCCGCGCCCATCACCGTGACCAGGGCCAGGAGCGGCCCGTACGGGATGAGCGCGACGACCAGGACGCAGGCCGCGACCATGAACAGCGTGGGACCGCGCTGTTCCTTGGGGGTCGCGGCCCACTTGGCACGCCCGGTCGCGGCCAGCCTCCGCAGACCACGGGAGATCGTGATCAGCGGGTGGAGCACGTCGGTGGCACTGTCGGCGGCCGTGCGCGCGATCTCTCGACTGCGAGCGATCCGGTCGCTGCCGCTGGTCAGAATGCGGGGGAGTGGTCGCCGGGCCACGTCGTACTCCTGGAGTTGTGGAAGGGGCTGTGGGGCGTCGGCGTCAGAACTTGATGCCGCCCAGGAGGCTGGCCAGGCTCTGGCTGCCCGCCGTGATGCTCGGCGCGATCGCCGTGCCGGCGAGGAAGAAGCCGAAGAGGGCGCTGACGAGCGCGTGGGACGCCTTCATCCCGTCCTTCTTGAAGAACAGGAAGCAGATGATTCCGAGCAGCACCACGCCTGAGATGGACAGGATCATTGGGGGTTCTCCTGGTTGAGGGGACAGTCACCATGAGTCCTTCCAGGTTCACAGGAAGTATCTATGCGATAAAAGGTGCAAAAGAGTGAAAATCTGGCGTTTTCACTTGACCGGCGGACGCGCATCCGCTCCCCGGGTGGCGAAAGCCCCGGGCTGCGGTAGAGGACCGGACCCGCGTCCCGCCCGCGGGTGATCTTTGCCGTGGACGTCCCGCCTCATGTGCCGTGACGGGCAGTACCCTGTCGATTCACTCGTACGGCCCCAGTGAAAGGTGCACCCCCATGAGCAGCGCCCCGGAGACCCCCGCGACGCCCGAGCCCGTCGACCCCGAGGTCGTCGAGCTGGCGGCCAAGGTCTTCGACCTCGCGCGTCACGGCGACACCGACACCCTCGCCGCGTACGTCGACGCCGGCGTCCCGGTGGAGCTGACGAACGACCGGGGCGACTCCCTGCTCATGCTGGCCGCCTACCACGGGCACGCCGCCGCCGTCACGGCCCTGCTCGCCCGCGGCGCCGACGCCGACCGGGCCAACGACCGCGGGCAGACGCCGCTCGCCGGCGCGGTCTTCAAGGGCGCCGACGACGTCGTCCGCGCCCTGCTGGCCGGCGGCGCGAATCCGGAGGCCGGGACTCCGTCCGCGGTGGACACGGCGCGGATGTTCGCCAAGACGGAGCTCCTGACACTCTTCGAATCCCGGTGAACGGGTACTGAACAGCAGGTGAGAGCGGTCCCGTAAATGTGGTCGCGGTCAGGAAACCGCTGGGTCATCATGACGACGAGCCCACAGGGGGCCACCGAAGAGAGGCAGAGGAAGATGGTCATCATCAAGCGACGGACGACGAGCGGCCCGACATGTTGCTGCGCGGCGTAGGCGAACCCCACCGTCCGGTTTTCCCCGGTTGCGTCGACAGCTTGATGTGAGGCCTTCCATGTTCGATCCCGTCATAGCGCCGAGCGGCACACTGCTCGGTCTGCTGCAGAGGGGCCGCGGCGACGGCACCCTGCACGCCCTGGCAGCGCCACGCGCCGATGCGCTGGCCGCCCTCAACCACTGCGTGCTCCACGACCCCCGCCAGGACTGGCGCGTCGAGAACCGCTCCCTCTACTACGCACGCCTGTACCTCGACCTGCACGGCGGCCTCGACGAGATCGAGGCGCACCTGTTCGGGGCCGAGGACGTGTTCGACACCGAGGACTCCCGGACCGGGCTCGCGCTCTCCGTCCTGGGACACCTCGCCGCCTACGGCCGCCGGGACGCCCTCCTCCTGCTCCGGCGCTACGCGGCGACCGGTGCGAACTGGGCCTGGGCGCTCGACGAGCTCGCCCTGCGCGACGACGACGCCGGCCTGCGTACGCTCGCCGAACCCGTCCTCGACCGCTTCCCGGCCGACGCGGAGGGCGACGCCGCCCTCGCCGCGGCCGTCCGCGACGCCTTCGAGCCCCGCCCCTGGCGGCTCTGGGCCGAGGATCCGCGCGAGCGCGTCGGCGCCCGGGTGCGGGCCGCCGGCGAACGCGGCTCGTTCGACCGCTGGCAGCGGCAGCTGCGGCCCACCGGGCCGCGACCCGGCTGGAGCGTCCAGGCCGTCCTCGACTGGGCCCAGCAGGGCCTGGAACGGGGCACGGAACTGCACGGACCCGCCGCCCGCTGCCTCAAGGCCGTCGCCGGACCCGAGGACCGGCCCGCCGTCGTCGAGGCCGCCCGCAGCGGACCCGACGGGGCGCGCTGCGCCGCCCTGCACTACCTCGCCGAAGCGCGTGACCCGGCTGTGCTCGACCTGATCGAGACCGCGTCGACCGACCCCTCCCGGATCGTCGCGGACACTGCCGTCAGCGCCTTCGAGCGGATGTGCGGCGAAGCCGCCGTCGACCGCGCCCGCGGCTGGGTGCAGCGACCCGACGCGCTCGGCGCCTCCGCCGCCGCCGTGCTCGCCGACCGGGGCACGCCCCAGGACGCCAAGCTCGTGCTCGGCGCGCTGCGGCGCACCGTCCGCTCCGAGGGCCCCGACGCGGCCGCGCTGTACGCCCTCGTCGACGGCGCCGGCCGGCTCGGCATCGGCTGCGCCGCGCCCGTCCTGCGCCACGTCTACCGCGAGACCTCCTCGTCCGAGCTGCGCGGCCGCACCGCACGCGCGCTCGCCGCGACCGACCCCATGTACGCGACCGGCTTCGCCGTCGAGTGCCTCTGGGACTGCGAGGAGACGACCCGCGAGCTGGCCGCCCAGCACGCCGAGACCGGCGACGTCCGGGTGGCCGAGCGATTGCGCAGGCTCGCCGCCGACCCGGCCGAGGAGGCCGAGGTCCAGACGGCGGTACGCAACCGCATCGGCCCCGACCTCCAGGTCTAGGACCGCGCCCGCGCACCGGGGCGGCGTGGCCCCCGCCGGAGGAACTCCGGCGGAGCGGCCCCGCCCCGGCGCGGGTCCGCGCGCCCCGGCCCGCGCTCCTGTCCGCGCCCCCGGCGGACGCCCCCACGCGCCCCCGGGGGAAACGCTCATGGGACGTTCGGCGGGGAGAAAGATCCACGTTGGCGGGGGAACCCCGGGCGCGACGACAACACGGGTATGCGTGTCGTCATCGTCACCGAATCCTTTCCCCCCGACGTCAACGGTGTGGCGCACTGCGCCCTGCAGACCGCCCGGCACCTCGTCCGGCGCGGCCATGACCCGCTCGTCATAGCCCCGGCCGCGCCCCACGGCGCCGCCGCCGAAGCCGCGGACACCGCCGCGCCCTGCCCGGTGGTCCGCGTCCCCTCCCTCCCGCTTCCCGGATACCCGCAGGTCAGAGTGGCACTGCCGAGCCGCCGGGTGGCCGCCGCGATCGCCGCGCACCGCGCGGACGTCGTCCACCTCGCCAGCCCGTTCGTGCTCGGCGTCCGCGGCATGACCGCCGCGGCGCGGCTCGGCATCCCCGCCGTCGCCGTCTACCAGACCGACCTCGCCGGGTACGCCCGCACCTACGTCGGCGCGGGCGAGGGCACCGCCTGGCGACGGCTGCGCACCGTCCACGCCGCCGCCGACCGGACCCTCGCGCCGTCCTCCGCGGCGGTGCGGGACCTCGAGGAGCACGGCGTGCCGCGGGTACGGCTCTGGCAGCGCGGCGTCGACACCGTGCGCTTCCGCCCCGGACGGCGCGACGAGGCGCTGCGCCGCGAACTCGCGCCCGCGGGCGAGGTGCTGGTCGGGTACGTGGGCCGGCTCGCGCCCGAGAAGCGGGTGGAGCTGCTGGCCGGGGCGTGCCGGCTGCCCGGGGTACGGGTCGTCGTGGTCGGCGACGGGCCGAGCGAACCCGGGCTGCGGGCGGCGCTGCCCGGGGCGGTGTTCCTGGGCCGGCGGACCGGCGACGAGCTGGCCCGGATCTTCGCCTCGCTCGACGTGTTCGCCCACACGGGCCCGTACGAGACGTTCTGCCAGACCGTGCAGGAGGCCATGGCGAGCGGTGTCCCCGTGGTCGCCCCCGCGGCCGGCGGCCCGCTCGACCTCGTCGACCACCGCACCACCGGCTTCCTGGTCCCCCCGAACGACGCCGTCGCGATGAGCACGGCCGTGGCGACCCTGGCGGCCTCCCCGGAGCTGCGCGCCGTCTACGGCCGCGCGGCCCGGGCCGCCGTGGAACTGCGCACCTGGGAGGCGATCGGCGACCAACTCCTCGACCACTACGCGGACGTCCTCCAGGCCCGGCGCACGGAGGTGGCGGCGTGAGCGGGGCGACACCGCGCGTGCGGGCGGCCGGGTCGCTCGCAGCGGAGCAGGGCGCGGCGGAATCGACGGTGTCCGACGTGACGCCCGCCCCGACGGCGGGCCCGCGGGCCGCCGGGCCGGAGCAGCGCGGGGCGGCGCCCGCCGCCCCCGGACCGGTCGCCCCGTCCGTCACCGTGACCGACCGGCCGGGCGGCGTGGGCCCCGGCGTCCGGATTCCCGGGCCGGCCGTGCCGGAGTCGTCCGCGACCGCCTCCGCATCCGGGCAGCCGGGCGGTACGGTTTCCGGCGGCCTGCGGATCGTACGCGTCGCCAACTTCGTCACGCCCACCTCCGGCGGGCTGCGGACCGCGCTCGACCGGCTCGGGCGCGGCTACCTCGCCGCCGGGCACGAACCGGTCCTGATCGTGCCGGGGGAGGAGGCCGACGACCGGGTCACCGAGCAGGGGCGGGTCATCACGCTCCCCGGCACCGTCCTGCCCGGCACCGGCGGCTACCGCGTGCTCGCCGACCGCGGCCGCGTCCGGCAGCTCCTTGAGGAGCTCGCACCGGACCGCCTCGAGGTCAACGACCGCACCACGCTGCGCTGGACGGGCGAGTGGGCGCGCCGCGCCCGCGTCCCGTCCGTGATGGTCTCCCACGAGACCGCCGACGGCGTTCTGCGCACCTGGGGCGTGCCGACGGCCGCCGCCGCCCACGTCGCCGACCGGCTCAACCGGCGCAGCGCCTGGGCGTACTCGCGGATCGTCTGCACGACGGAGTGGGCCGAGCGGGAGTTCGCCCGCATCGGCGCCCGCAACGTCGTCCGCGCGCCGCTCGGCGTGGACCTCGAGCGCTGCCGGCCCGAGCGGTACAGCGCGGCGCTCCGTGCCCGGTACACCGAGGGCGAGCGGGTCCTGCTGCTGCTCTGCTCACGGCTGTCGGTCGAGAAGCGGCCCGGTACGGCGATCGACGCGCTCGCGGAGCTGCGGGCCGCCGGAGTGAGCGCCGCGCTGGTGGTGGCGGGTGAGGGCCCGCTGCGGGACGGGCTCGAACGGCGGGCCCGCGGGCTGCCGGTGCGGTTCCTCGGGCACGTCGCCGACCGCGAGGCGCTGGCCGACCTGCAGGCGTCCGCGGACGTGTGCCTCGCCCCCGGCCCCGCCGAGACGTTCGGACTGTCCGCGCTGGAGGCCCTGGCGTGCGGCACGCCGGTCGTGGCGAGCACGTCGTCGGCACTCCCGGAGGTCCTGGGCCCGGCGGGCGCGTCCGCGGCGGACGACCCGGCGGCGTTCGCCACCGCCGTTCGCGCCCTGCTGGCCGAGCCGGAGCCGGTACGCCGGGCCCGCGCCCGGGCCCGCGCCGAACTCTTCTCCTGGCAGCGCGCCACCACCGCCTTCCTCCGTGCCCACGACGCCCTCACCCCCGAGGCAGCCCCGAGATGACCCCGAACACGGCCCCTTCTCCGCCCCGACAGCCCACCTGCTCCGCCACCGAGGCGTCTCCGCCGCCGTCCACGGGCCCGCACCCCACCATCACCCCGGCACCCCGGCCGGCCGATGCAGCCCCGCTCCTCGCGGCTGCGGAGGCCGCTGCATCCGGGGCTCGTACGGGCCGCACCGGCGCCCCCTCGGGTGGTACGGCCCCCGTCCCTTCCGCCCCCGTCCCTTCCGCCCCCGTCTCCGCCGCCCCCGTCTCCGCCGTCCCCGAGCCCTCCGTCCCCGAGCCCTCCGCCCCCGTCTCCGCCGTCCCCGTCTCCGCCGTCCCCGAGCCCTCCGCCCCCGTACCGGCCGTCCCCGAGCCCTCCGCCCCCGTCCCCTGGGCCCTTGTTCCCACCGCCTCCGTCCCCCTGCCCGCCGCCCGCCGGACCGGCGCCCCCCACCGCCCCGCGGCCGCCGCCGAACCCGCCGCCGCCCCTGCCCGCCGCCCCGCCGGGCCCTCGCGGCCGCTGGCGCGGCCGGCCAGCCCGGAGCCGCCGCGCGGGCCCGGACCGGAGGACGACGAGACGGCCGGCCGGCCGCCGTACGGGCCGGCCGACACGCTCAGGTTCGCCGTACTCGGGGACTCCCTCAGCGAAGGGGTCGGCGACCGGGTCGACGGACGGTGGCGGGGCTGGGGCGCGCTGCTCGCCGAGCGGCTCGGGGACGCCGAGCACCCCGTCGCGTTCCGGAACTTCGCCGTCAGCGGGGCCCTCAGCCAGGACGTCGCCGACGACCAGACCCCCCGCGCCGCGGCCTTCCGCCCCCACGTCGCCTCCGTCGTCGTCGGCGTCAACGACACCCTGCGCCGCACCTTCGACATCGCCCGCCTCGCCCGCAACCTCGACCGCGCCTGCGGCGAGCTCGCCGCCGCCGGGGCCGTCCTGCTCACCGCCTGCCTGCCCGACCCCGGCCGGATGCTCGCCCTGCCCGCCCCGCTCGCCCGCCCGCTGGCCCGCCGCCAGCAGGCCGTCAACACCGTCGTCCACGCCCTCGCCGCCCGCCATCGCACCCTCCACCTCCACCTCGCCGACCCCGTCTGGACCAGCGACCGCACCCTGTGGAGCGCCGACCGGCTGCACCCCGGCGAGCGCGGCCACCGCGCCATCGCCGCCCGGTTCCACACCCTCCTCGCCGCCGAGGGCCTCGCCCACGGCGCACCGCCCGCCCGCGACCCCCAGCAGCCGCCGCCCACCACCGCCGACGTGCTGCTCTGGCTCGCCACCTCCGGCACCGGCTGGGTCCTCCGCCGCTGCAACGACCTGCTGCCCCAGCTCCTGCTCCTCGCGGGCGGCGAACTCCGCCACTGGGCCCAGGGCACCGGCGCCCGCCTCGACCGCCACGCCGAGAACGCCCTGTCGGCCGCCCTCGCGGCCGTGTCCCTCGACGTCCCCCGCGCCAGAATGGGGGAATGACCGGACGCTGGGAGTTCTGGATCGACCGCGGCGGCACCTTCACCGACGTCGTGGGCCGCCGCCCCGACGGCCGCCTCGTCACCCGCAAACTGCTCTCGCACGACCCCGCACGCGGGCAGGACGCCGCCGTCGCCGGCATCCGGCTCCTCCTCGGGATCGGCCCGGACGAACCCGTACCCGCCGACCACATCGACGTCGTCAAGATGGGTACGACGGTCGCCACCAACGCCCTGCTCGAGCGGCGCGGCGAGCCGACCGTCCTCCTGATCACCGAGGGCTTCCGCGACGCCCTCCGCATCGCCTACCAGAACCGGCCCCGCCTGTTCGACCGTCACATCGTGCTCCCCGAGGCGGTGTACGAGCGGGTCGTCGAGGTCCCCGAACGCGTCGACGCCCACGGCCGCCCCGTCCGCCCCCTCGACGAGGACGCCGTCGCCGACGCCCTGCGCACCGCCCACGCCGACGGCTACCGCAGCGCCGCCGTCGTCCTCCTCCACGGCTACCGGCACCCCGCGCACGAGACCCGCATCGCCGCCCTCGCCCGCGCCGCCGGCTTCCCGCAGGTCAGCTGCTCCCACGAGGTCAGCCCGCTGATCAAGCTGGTGCCCCGTGGCGACACCACCGTCGTCGACGCCTACCTCTCGCCGATCCTGCGCCGCTACGTCGACGAGGTCGCCCGTGAACTCCACGGCATCCGGCTGATGTTCATGCAGTCCAACGGCGGACTGCGCGAGGCCGCCCACTTCCGCGGCAAGGACGCCGTCCTGTCCGGCCCGGCCGGCGGTGTCGTCGGCATGGCCCGTACGTCCCACCAGGCGGGCCACGACCGCGTCATCGGCTTCGACATGGGCGGCACGTCCACCGACGTGTCCCACTACGCGGGCGAGTTCGAACGCGAACTCGGCACCCAGGTCGCCGGCGTCCGCATGCGCGCGCCCATGATGAGCATCCACACCGTCGCCGCCGGCGGCGGCTCGATCCTCCACTACGACGGCCGCCGCTACCGCGTCGGACCCGACTCCGCCGGCGCCGTCCCCGGCCCCGCCTGCTACCGCCGCGGCGGCCCGCTCACCGTCACCGACGCCAACGTCATGCTCGGCCGCATCCAACCCGCCCATTTTCCGGCCGTGTTCGGGCCGAACGGCGACCAGCCGCTCGACGCCGACGTCGTAAGGGAGAAGTTCACCGCCCTCGCGGAGGAAGTCGGCGGGGGCCGCAGCCCCGAAGAAGTCGCCGCCGGTTTCCTGGAGATCGCCGTCCTCAACATGGCCAACGCCGTGAAGAAGATCTCCGTCCAGCGCGGCCACGACGTCACCCGCTACGCCCTCACCAGCTTCGGCGGCGCCGGCGGCCAGCACGCCTGCGCCGTCGCCGACGCCCTCGGCATCGACACCGTCCTCGTCCCGCCGCTCGCCGGCGTCCTCTCCGCGTACGGCATCGGCCTCGCCGACGCCACCGCCCTGCGCGAGCAGTCCGTCGAGGCGGCACTCGACGACGCCGCCACCCTCGCCCGCGTCGACGACCTCTGCGCCGAACTCGCCGACCGCACCCACGCCGAACTCCGCGCCGACGGCCTTCCCGACACCGCGATCAGCACCCGGGCCCGCGTCCTGCTGCGCTACGCGGGCACCGACGCGAGCCTGCCCGTGCCGCTGGGCGCGGCCGACGCGATGGCCGAGGAGTTCACCGCCCTGCACCGCGCCCGGTACGCGTTCACCATGGACAAGCCGCTGGTCGTCGAGGCGGTCCAGGTCGAGGCGACCGGCACGGCGGGCCCGCACGAGCCCGTCGCCGTCGACCGGCCGGAGCGCCGCGGCCCCCTCACCCCGTACGCGACCGTCACGACGCACACCGACGGCAAGCCCCGCGACACCCCGCTGCACCGCCGCGAGGACCTGCGCCCTGGCGACACCGTCCCCGGCCCGGCGATCGTCGCCGAGGCCGACGCCACCACCGTCGTCGACCCCGGCTGGCAGGCCACGACGACGGAACGGGGCCACCTGCGGCTCACCCGCGCGACACCGCGCCCGTCGCGGGTGGCGGTCGGCACGGACGTGGACCCGGTCATGCTGGAGGTCTTCAACAACCTCTTCATGGCGATCGCCGAGCAGATGGGCGTGCGCCTGGAGAACACCGCCCACTCCGTCAACATCAAGGAGCGCCTTGACTTCTCCTGCGCCCTCTTCGACGCCGACGGCAACCTCATCGCCAACGCGCCCCACATCCCCGTCCACCTGGGCTCGATGGGCGAGTCCATCAAGGAGGTGCTGCACCGCCGCGCGGGCGAGATGAGGCCGGGCGACGTGTACGCGGTCAACGACCCGTACCACGGCGGCACGCACCTGCCGGACGTCACCGTCGTCACCCCCGTCTTCGGCCCGGACGGCGGTGACCTGCGTTTCCTCGTCGCCTCCCGAGGTCACCACGCCGAGATCGGCGGCATCACCCCCGGCTCGATGCCGGCGTTCAGCCGCACGGTGCACGAGGAGGGCGTCCTCTTCGACAACTGGCTGCTCGTGAGGGACGGCAGACTGCGCGAGGCGGAGACCCGCGAGCTGCTGACGGGAGCCGCGTACCCCTCCCGCGACCCCGACACCAACCTCGCCGACCTGCGCGCGCAGATCGCCGCGAACGAGAAGGGCATCGAGGAACTGGGCAAGATGGTCGACCAGTTCGGCCTCGACGTGGTCCAGGCGTACATGCGACACGTCCGCGACAACGCGGCGGAGTCGGTGCGGCGGATCGTCGCGGGGCTGCGGGACGGCTCGTACCGGTACGAGACGGACGGCGGCGCGATGATCGAGGTGGCAGTCAGGGTGGACCGCGAACGCCGTTCCGCCGTCCTCGACTTCACCGGGACGTCGGAGGAGCAGCCGGGCAACTTCAACGCCCCGAAGTCGGTGGTCATGGCGGCGGTCCTGTACGTCTTCCGCACGCTGGTGGACGACGACATCCCACTGAACAGCGGCTGCCTGGAACCCCTGGAGGTCCGGGTCCCGGACGGCTCGATGCTCGCGCCCGCGTACCCCGCGGCCACGGTCGCCGGGAACGTCGAGACCTCGCAGGCGGTGACCGGCGCGCTGTACGCGGCGCTCGGCGTCCAGGCCGAGGGCTCGGGCACCATGAACAACCTGACCTTCGGCAACGACCGCGTCCAGTACTACGAGACGGTGGCGAGCGGCTCGGGCGCGGGCGACGGCTTCCACGGCGCGGACGCCGTCCAGACCCACATGACCAACTCCCGCCTCACCGATCCCGAGATCCTGGAGTGGCGCTACCCCGTCCGCGTCGACGCCTTCGAGGTACGGCGCGGCAGCGGCGGCCGCGGCCACTGGCACGGCGGCGCGGGAGTGACCCGCCGCCTCCGCTTCCTGGAACCGATGACGGTCACCCTCCTGACGGGCCACCGCCGGGTCCCCCCGTACGGCATGCGGGGCGGCGCCCCCGGAGCCGTGGGCGAGAACGAGATCGAGAGAGCCGACGGCTCGGTGGAGCGGCTGGGCGGGGTGGCGACGGTCGACGTGGGCGAGAACGACGTCCTGATCGTCCGCACGCCGGGGGGAGGCGGGTACGGGACGCGGGCGGGCGGCGGGTGCACGGCGGTGACGGAGTAACCGTTGTGGGCAATCGTTCCGCAGGGCGAGGGGGTCCCCGGACGGAGTCCGGGGGAGGGCGGGCACCACCCCGCGGGACACTTCGCGCACGGGGCAGGCCCACCCCCAGAGCCTCACCCGTACGGAACGAACCGCACCGCCGTCCCCGGCCGAGCCTGCGCCGCAGCAGCCACGTCGTCCTCCCGGACCACCGCGATCACCGGATACCCACCCGTCGTCGGGTGATCGGCCAGGAACACCACCGGCCGCCCGTCCGGCGGCACCTGGACCGCGCCCCACACCATCCCCTCACTCGGCAGTTCGCCGGGAACCGCCCGCTCCAGCGCCGGCCCCTCCGTCCGCAACCCGATCCGATTGCTCGCCGCCGACACGCGATACGTCGCCGAGGCGAAGGCCCGTACCGCCTCGCGGCTGAACCACCCGTCCCGCGGCCCGAGCCGCGCCCGCAGCACGAGCACGTCCGGCGGCCCCGGCCACGGGGGAGCGTCGACCGCCCCCCGTACGACCGCGCCGCCCGCCCCCAGCGGTATCACCGCCCCCTCCGACAGCGGCGCCGGACCGAGCCCGGACAGCAGGTCGGCGGACCGGCTCCCCAGCACCGGCTCCACCGCCACCCCGCCCCCGAACCCCAGGTACGACCGCACCCCCCGCACCGTCGCGCCCACGTCCAGTACCGCCCCCGCCGGCACCCGCACCGCCGTGCCCCACGCCGCCGGCCGGCCGTCCACGGTGACCGGGCACGGCGCACCGCCGACCGCCACCGTCACGTCGCAGCGCGGCCGCACCGCGCACCCGGTGACCGTGGTCTCGAGGACGGCCGCCCCGTCCGGGTTGCCGACCAGCCGGTTGACCAGCCGCGCCGCCCCGGGGTCGAGAGCCCCCGATCGCGGCACGCCCAGATGCGCGTGCCCCGGCCGCCCCTGGTCCTGCACGGTCGTCAGCGCCCCGGCCCGCACGACGGCGAACGCGCGGTCCGTCATCGGACGGCCTCCGTGAACCGCACCGGAGTCCCGGGCGCCAGCAGCGCCGCCGGCTCCCGCGCCGGGTCCCACAGCACCGCGTCCGTGGTGCCGATGAGCTGCCAGCCGCCCGGTGAGGACCGCGGGTACACCCCGGTGTACGGCCCCGCCAGCGCGACCGAGCCCGCGGGCACGGCGGTGCGCGGTGTGGCGCGCCGCGGTACGTCGTACCGCGCGCCGAGCCCCGTCAGGTACCCGAACCCCGGCGCGAACCCGCAGAAGGCCACGGTGAACTCGGCCGCGGAATGGATCCGGACGGCCGCCTCCGCCGACACCCCCCACAGCGCGGCGACCTCCGCCAGGTCCGGCCCGTCGTAACGGACCGGCACGACCACCGGTTCGGCCGCCCGCTCGGGCAGCGCGGGCACGTCCCAGGTGGGCAGTTCCGCGGCCAGCCGGCGCGGCTCGGCCAGACCGTCGAGCAGCACGGTCCGCGCCGCGGGCACCAGCTCCCGTACGGCGGGCAGCACCCCCGCCGCCCGGCGCCGCAGCAACTCCGCATGCAGCGCCCGTACTTGTGCCCCGTCCTCCAGCTCGACCAGCAGCCCGTGGTCGCCGACCGGATACGTCCTCACGCGAACGCCTTCACGTGGACCCCGGAGGCCTCGAGCCGGGTACGGACCTGCCGGGCGAGAGCCACCGCGCCGGGGGTGTCGCCGTGCAGACACAGCGACCGCGCCCGTACCGGCACGGACCTCCCGCAGTGCGAGGTGACCACGCCGAACCGGGCCATGGACACCGACCGTTCGACGACCTGCGCCACGTCGGCGACGACGGCACCCTCCTGCCCCCGTGGCACGAGGGTGCCGTCCGCCGTGTACGCCCGGTCCCCGAACGCCTCGGTGACCACGGGCAGTCCGGCCTTCTCCGCGACCGCGTGCAGTACGGAGCCGGGCAGTCCGAGCAGCGGCAGCCGCTCGCCGCTCAGCAGCACGCCGTCCACGACCGCGGTCGCCTGTTCCTCGTCGCGCACCACGCGGTTGTAGAGCGCGCCGTGCGGCTTCACGTACGAGACCCGGGTTCCGGCCGCCCGGGCGAACACCTGCAGCGCGCCGATCTGGTACGCGACCTCGGCCGCCAGCTCCTCGGCCGGGACGTCCATGGCCCGCCGGCCGAAGCCGGCCAGGTCGCGGTACGAGACCTGGGCGCCGATCCGCACCCCGCGCTCGGCGGCCTGCGCGCAGACCCGGCGCATGGTGACCGCGTCCCCGGCGTGGAAGCCGCAGGCCACGTTGGCGCTGGTGACGACGGACAGCAGCTGTTCGTCCTCGGTGAGCCGCCAGCGGCCGAAACCCTCGCCGAGGTCGGCGTTGAGGTCGATCGAGGCCCAGGTCATGGTGATGTGTCTCCTGTAGTACGGGTAGTACGGGTAGTGCGGGTGGTACGGGCGGTACGGGTGGCTCAGGCAGTGCGGGTGGTACCCGTGGGAGCAGGCTTACGGATCAGACGAGTTCACGCCCCCGCGTCTCCGGCAGCCCCAGCAGCGCGACGACCGCGATGCCGTACCCGACCGCGCCGAAGACCAGCGCCCCGCCCACGCCCCAGCTGTCGGCGAGGAAGCCGACCAGGGTGGGGAACAGCGCGCCGACCGCGCGGCCGGTGTTGTACGTGAGGCCCTGCCCGGTGCCGCGCAGCGCCGTCGGGTACAGCTCGGCGAGGAAGGAGCCGAAGCCGCTGAAGATCGCGGACATGCAGAAGCCGAGCGGGAACCCGAGGACGAGCAGCAGACCGTTCGCGCCTTCGGGGATGTTCGTGTAGGCCAGGATGCAGAACGCGGACAGGACCGCGAACAGCGCGATGTTCTTCTTCCGGCCGAGCCGGTCGGTGAGCACACCGCCGGTGAGGTAGCCGAGGAACGCGCCGGAGATCAGCAGCGTGAGGTAGCCGCCGGTGCCGACGACCGTGAGCCCGCGCTCGGTCTTGAGGTAGGTCGGGACCCAGGTGGCGAGCGTGTAGTAGCCGCCCTGCACGCCGGTGGAGAGCAGCGTCGCGAAGAGGGTCACGCGCAGCAGACCGGGCTTGAACACGCCCGCGAACGAGCCGCGTTCGGGCGCCGCCGTGCGCGCCGCCGTGGCCTCCGGCGCGTCCTCGACGTTCCGCCGGACCCAGACGACGAGCAGCGCGGGCAGCGCGCCGGTCCAGAACAGGATCCGCCAGGCGCTGTCCGGCTCCGCGAACTGGAAGACCAGCGTGTACACGATCACGGCGAGCGCCCAGCCCGCCGCCCAGGCACTCTGGACGCCGCCGAGCGTACGGCCCCGGTGCCGGGCCGAGGCGTACTCGGCGACCAGGATCGCGCCGACCGCCCACTCGCCGCCGAAGCCGAGGCCCTGCAGGGCGCGGAAGACCAGCAGGGTCTCGTAGTTCGGCGCGAAGCCGCACGCCACGGTGAACAGCGCGTACGTGCCGACGGTGATCATCAGCGCCCGGACGCGGCCGATGCGGTCGGCGAGGATGCCGGCGAGCACGCCGCCGACGGCCGAGACGACGAGGGTGACGGTGGTCAGCAGGCCGGTCTGGCCCTTGTCGAGGCCGAAGTACGCGGCGATGGCGACCATGCCGAGCGGCAGCGTGAAGAAGTCGTAGGAGTCCAGGGCGTATCCGCCGAACGCGCCGCCGAAGGCGCGGCGGCCGCGCGGGCCGAGGGCGCGCAGCCAGCCGAACGGGCCGGATGCGTCGGGGAGTTCGCCGTGGGCGGTGGCGGTGGCTTTGGTCGTCCGGGTCGAGCTCATGTGCACCTCGCAGAGGGGGAGGAGCGTGCCTGAGGGAACGTGCCGAGGGACCGTGCGGTGTCCGTCACCGTAGAGGATTGTTCAACGATCCGACAAGAGGTGTGTTGTCCGGTCCTCGATTCTGCGATTGACTCGACGCCGCAACGGAGGCGGAGCGATCGGGTGGAAGGGCGGGCGCCGTGGGCGGAAGCGAAGGACGGGCCGACGAGCTGGCCGGCGACCGGGCGCTGCTCGGGCGCACGAGCACGGCGGAGCGGGTCGCGGACATCCTGCGCACCCGGATCGCCGAGGGCTTCTTCCCGCCCGGCGCGCGGCTCTCCGAGGAGAGCATCGGCGGCGCGCTCGGGGTGTCCCGGAACACCCTGCGCGAGGCGTTCCGGCTGCTCACCCACGAGCGGCTGCTGGTCCACGAGCTGAACCGGGGCGTGTTCGTCCGGGTCCTGGCCGTGGCGGACGTCGCGGACATCTACCGCACCCGCCGGCTCGTCGAATGCGCGGTGGTGCGCGGGCTCGGGCGGCCGCCGTACGCGCTCGACGCACTCGCCGCGGCGGTCGCCGAGGGCGAGCAGGCCGCCCGTGCCGACGACTGGACCGGCGTCTCCACCGCCAACATCCACTTCCACACCGCACTCGTCGCTCTGGCCGGCAGCGCCCGCACCGACGAGCTGATGCGCGGCGTCCTCGCCGAACTCCGGCTCGCGTTCCACGTCGTGGCCGATCCCCGCGTGCTGCACGAGCCTTATCTCGTACGAAACCGGGAGATTCTGGACGCGCTGGGGGAGGGGGAGCGGGCGGCGGCGGAACGGCTCCTCGCCCGCTACCTGGACGACTCCCGGGACCGCATGGTCGAGGCCTACGCCCGCTCGGTGGACGGGGACGGGCCCGGGCCGGGGCCCGCGGAGGCGTGAGACCGGTCACGTCCCCGGCCTCGCAGGGCCGTTGGCGTGAGGGAGACGCGACCGGTCGTATCTGCGCCGTTTCGACCGTTGTCACTGCGAGGACCTAATCTGTGCACCGTGACATCGCCTGCCTCGACGGACCTCGTTCCGCCCCAGTTCAGCGCGGGGCCGCGACCCGCGCAGGGACCGGCCGCCGACGAAGGACTGGCGCGGCGGCTGCGCGCGCTCGCGTGCACCGCGCCGCTGCACGACCTGGACGCGCGCAAGGCGAACCTGGCCGGTGAGTACTCGGTGTACGCGATGGCGGAGGTCGCGCTCGCCGCGATCGACCTCGTCACGCTCAACATGGACTTCGACACGGGCGCCGACCACGAGCAGATCGTCGCCCGGCTGCTGCCGCGCGTCGCCGCGCAGGCCCCGCAGCGGCCCGCCGCCGAGCACGAGCGGGTGGCCCGCTGGGTCCTCGAGAACCTGATCAACGTCGGCAGCGTCGACCGCGGCTTCCGCGCCGTGTACGGCACGTTCGGGGCGGACGGGGTGTACGTCCGGCGGGACTACGACTTCAAGCTCATCGAGGAGGTCCCCGGCTATGGCGGCGGGGTGTACCTCCGCACGACCGACGAGGCCGTCAACGTCCTCGTCGGCGCGCTCGACACGGACGTCACCAGCGCGCAGATCGCCGCCGAGGTCAAGCTGGAGGTCCTGATCAGCCGGGGCCGCCTCGCGGACGCGCAGCTCGCGGCGGAGCAGGCGCGGTACCGCACGGTCCAGTACGCGGAGTCGCTGCGCCGGACGCTGGAGGCGACCCGGCGGAACGTGCGCGCGGTGGACTGGCTGAACGCGGTGCCGGACATGATCGCGGAGGCGCTCGACCACGTGGCGGACCGGTACCGCCACGAGAACGCGATCCTCACGAACATCCGCAAGGCGCGGGACGAGGCGGAGGCCGCGTCCGATGCGAAGACGGCGGAGCACAAGCGGCGCGCCGCCGAGCTCGTCGACATAGTCAAGGACTGCATCCGCCGGCACACCCAGCTGCAGTCCCGGCTCCTGGAGGCCGGGCCGCTGTTCCGCGCCGAACAGGACCGGCAGGCGTTCGCGACGCCGACGGCGTACGCGGGCATCGACCTGTACGGCCAGCTGGTCGCGCCGCTGCTGCCGCTCCCCGTCGAGCAGGCGACGCGCGTCACCGACGCGTTCTTCGCCCGTGGCACGGGGCTGCGCACGCCCGTGTCGGTACGGGTGGGGGACCTCGTCGACCTGCTGCTGACCCCGCCGGTGGAGCGGGAGCACCTGGGCGCGGAGATGCCCGAGCCGGACCTGATCGCCACGCCCGACGACAGCCGCTTCAGCGAGGAGCAGCTGGCGAGCGCGATGGAACTGCTCGACCTGGAGCACGACGCCCCGCGCCGGCTCTCCGGCCTGCTCGCCGACGCCCGCCGCCGCGACCCCGACCTGCCGTACCTGGTCGCCCTCCTCGCCGTCCACGCGGCGAGCCCCCCGGTCGGCACGGCGTACCGCCAGGGCGAGGAGCGCCTCCTCTTCGCCGTCGACGACGGCACCCGCCTCGACGACCCCGAATTCGGCGGCGCCGACCTCATCGTCGGCACCGCCCTCCTCGACGCCGCGGGCATGGCCGCGGACCGTACGGAGTCCGCATGACCCACGTGATCCCGCAGGCCGCGGACACCGACGCCTCGACGCCCCGCCCGGCCGCCGAGCCGCACACCGTGCCGCCGGTCCGCCCGGCCGCGGCCGCGGAGGCGACGGCACCGCCGCAGCCCGACGACGACGCGCCCGCAACGGAGGACGCCGACGGCCGGCCCACCGGGGACCCGGCAGCGCCGGCTTCCGCCGAGGGCGGCGCTGCCGTGGCGCCTGCGGACGGGGAGTTCACCGGGGACCCGGCAGTGCCGGCTTCCGCAGAGAGCGGCGCGGTCGTGGTCCTTGCCGGCGGCGAGCCCGCCGGCGAGACGGCAGCTTCGGCTTCCGGCGAGAGCGGCGCAGCCGTGGTGGCTCCCGACAGCGAGCCCGCCGGCGACGCGTCAGCCCCGCTGCCTCTCGGTGGCGAGGCCGGCGCCGTGACCGCCGCCGACGGTGAGTCCGCCGCAGCCGCGCCTGTGTCCCTCGGCAGCGACGCCGCCACGGCCCCCGCCGCGCCGCGTGCCCGCATCGTGCGGGTGGACGTCGGGGCGCCTGTCGTGCCGGTGGCGCGGCCCTACGTGCGGGGGGTGCGGCTCGTGGAGGTCGCGGCCGCCGACGTGCCGCCGCCCGATCTGCCCGCCGTGCAGCCCGTCGAGCTGCCGCTCAAGCCCGTACGTCCGCCCGTACCCGTCGAGGAGTCCCAGCCGTGAGCGACCACCACGCCGAGCACGCCGCCGCGTGGAGCGAGCCCGAGGCCACGGCCGTCGCGCCCACGACGGGCGGCGGCGTCACGCCCGCCGACGCCGCCGACGCGGCGCGGCTCGTCTCCTTCGGGCTGCAGCCCAAGCTGCTGCCCGCCCGCGACGCCGAGTACGCCGAACTGCTCCGCCGCTACCGCGAGGACCCCGCCTTCGCGCGCCTCGCCGACGCCGTCGCCACCGGCCTCGGCCTCGTCGTCCTCGAGGTCTCGCCGCGTGCCGGCATGGCCGTCACCGCCGGAGAGGACTCCGTCTTCGCCGTCCGCATGGGCGACTACGCCCGCCGCGCCAACACCGACTCCGCCGACCGGTTCCTGCACGGCCTCGCCCACCTCGCCGTCGCCGCGATGGCGTTCCCCCGCCCCGAGGACCTCGCCGACGACGCGTACATCGGCCGCCTCACCGTCAACGGCGTCGACGCCTTCGTACGGCAGGCGTGCCGCCGCCTCGAGGAGCGTGCCGAGGAGCAGGGAGAGCTCACCGACCCCGCCTCCGACGCCCCCGGCCTCGAGGCCGCCTGGCGGATCTACGCCCGCCGCAGTGCGACCGGCGCGACCAAGGACGCCCGCCGCCTCGCCGGCTCCACCACCGGCATCGTCGGCAAGGCCGTCGCCTTCCTCACCGACTCCGGCTTCCTGCAGCGCACCGGCGACGACGCGGGCGGCGCGTACCGCACCACCGCCCGCTACCAGCTCCAGGTCCGCGACATGGCCGGCACCGCCGCCATGGCCGAGCTGCTCGACCTCGGCGTCGTCCCGGTCACCGACGGATCCGCCACGCTCCTCCCGGCGCCGGACGGCGACGACCTGGAGCTGGTCGCCGACGCCGGTCTCCCCTTCCACGCGTAACCACCGAACCAGCCGACGAGAGTTCGCCATGTACGAGTTGTCCCGGGTCCGCCTCTACTCCATCGGTCCGGCCGGTGCGCGCTACGCCGACACCGTCCTGGACCTGCGCGGAGTCGGCGAGCCGGTGCCCCACCCCGCCCCCACCCAGGCGGAGTTCTTCGAGGAGGAGCCGGTCGGCCCGCCGCGCCGCCCCGCGCCCGCGGGCGTGCTCTTCCTGGAGAACGGCGGCGGCAAGTCCGTCCTGCTCAAGCTGATCTTCTCCGTCATGCTGCCCGGCCACCGCAACACCCTCGGCGGCGCCAGCTCCGGCGTGCTCCGCAAGTTCCTGCTCGCCGACGACTGCGGCCACGTCGCCCTGGAGTGGCAGCACACCCTCACCGGCGAGCTGATCGTCGTCGGCAAGGTCAGCGAATGGCGCGGCCGCCAGGTCTCCAACGACCCGCGGAAGTTCGCCGAGGCCTGGTACTCCTTCCGTCCCGGCCCCGGCCTCAGCCTCGACAACCTCCCGGTCGCCGAGGCCACCGCCGTGCGTCCGGCGGCCGAGGGCGCCTCCGGCGCGCAGGGCCGCCGCCGCACCATGAAGGGCTTCCGTGACGCGCTCACGGAGGCGGGCAAGGCGTACCCGCACCTGGAGGTGTCCTGGGAGGAGATCCACGACCGCTGGAACGAGCACCTCGGCGACCTCGGCCTCGACCCCGAACTCTTCCGCTACCAGCGGGAGATGAACGCCGACGAGGGTGAGGCCGCCGGCCTCTTCGCGGTCAAGAAGGACTCCGACTTCACCGACCTCCTCCTCCGGGCCGTCACCGACACCCGTGACACCGACGGCCTCGCCGACCTCGTCTCCGGCTTCGGCAACAAACTCGGCCGCCGCGCCGAGCTCACCGCCGAACGCGACTTCACCGCCGGCTCCGTCGACCTCCTCGGCCGCATCGTCGAGGCCGCCGACACCCGCGCCCGCGCGCGCGACATCCACGCGGGCGCGGAACGCCGCACCCGCACCCTGGCCCGCCGGCTCTCCGCCCGCGCCGCCGAGGAACGCGCCCGCGCCGCCGACCTCGCCCAGCAGGTCACCGCCGCCGCGCACGCCGTCTCCGAGGCGGAGACGGCGCGCGGCCGCAGCTCGCTCATCGCGGCCGAACTCGCCTACCGGCACGCCTCGTTGGCGCTGGCCGCCGCGGAGAAGAGCGCCGCGTCTCAGCGCCGTGAGCTGATCGACGCCCGCACCCTGCACTCCGCCTGGCAGGCCGCCGAGGCCGTCCTGCGGCACCGCGCCGCCGCCGACCGCTCGGCCCGCGTCGCCGCCGCGATCCAGGAGGCCGAGCGGGACGCCGCCCCGGCGCTCGCCGCCCGCGCCAAGGCCGCCGCCGATCTCGTACGCGCGCTGCACGCCAAGGCGGAGGAGGGCGAGCGGCACGCGGCCGAGGAGGAGGAGCGCTCCGCCGCGCTCCAGGAGGCCGGCGAGACAGCGCACCGCGACGCCACCGCCGCGGCGACCGAGGCCCAGCGCGCCCGCAGCGAGGCGCAGCACCTGCGGCAGCGGCTCGCCGAGGTCGAGCAGGAGACGGCGGAGGCGGTACGGGCCGGGTGGCTCGACGACACCGCCCCGGACGCCGACCCGGCCCGCGCCGCGCTCGCCGCGAGCGACGCGGAGAAGACCACGGTCGCCGCCTGGGACGCGGCGCGTGAGGCCGCCCGCACGGCCGCGGACCGCGCCCGCGAGACCGCCGCCGCGGAGACCCGCGCCGAACTGACCGCCGCCCGCGCGGAGGACGCGGCGTCCGCCGCCGAGTCCGCGTACGAGGCGGAACGCCGCGCCGCCGAGTCGATCGCCGCCGACGACCGCCTCGCCGAACTCCTCAGCCTCCCGCCGGCGACCCCGGCGCTGCCGGGCCCGCGCGGGGGAGTGGACGACGCCGCAGTGGGGCCCGGTGGCGAGGAGACGGACACGCCCCGCGCGACCGCCGACGGCTCCGACAGCGGCGCAGCCGGTACGGGGGCCGGGACCCCCGCCGCGGGCGTCGCCGCGCAGGCCGGTCCCGCCGACGGCGGCGAGGCGGGCTCCGCCCAGGCGGCTGCCGACGGCACCCCGGACCGTACGGGGGCTGCCACCGCCGCCGCGGGCGACGCCCGCACCGGTGTGGTCACGGCCGTGCCCGGCGGCTCCCGCGACGCCGCGGCCCCCGCCCCGCACGCCACCCGCACCGCCCCCGCCCGCTCCCTCGACGGCCCCCTCACCGTCGAGGAGTTCGACCGGTACGCGGACGAACTCCGCACCCTGCTCGACCAGTCGATCTCCTCCGCCGAGCGGAGCCTGTTCGACCTGCGTACCGCCGCCGCCGACGACGCCCGCATCCTCGGGGCGCTCGGTGACGGCGGGCTGCTGCCGCCGGGGCCGGACGTGCTTGCGACCGTCGAGTTCCTCGGCGAGCACGGCATCCCCGCGCTGCCCGGCTGGCGCTATCTCGCACAGGCCGTCGACCCCGTCGACCACTCCCGCGTGCTGGCCGCCCGCCCCGAACTGGTCGACGGCGTCGTCGTCACCGACCCCGTCTCGTACGCCCGCGCCCGCGAGGTGCTGGCGGGCGCCGCGCTGCTGCCGCGCTCGACCGTGGCCGTCGGCACCGCCGCCGCGCTGCTCGCGCCGGTCCCGGCCGCGGACACGGAGGACGACGTCTTCCTCGTGCCGCCGAACCCGGCCATGCACGACGAGCACGCCGCCGACGAGGAGCGCCAGGCCCTGCGCGAGCGGGCCGCCCGCCGCGACGACGAGATCCGCACGCTCGCCGCCCGCCTCGCCGGCGACCGCGCGCTGGCCGCCCGGATCGGCTCCTGGCGCGCCGACTGCCCGCCCGGCATGCTCGCCGAGCTCCGCGCCGCCGCCGCGGCCGCCCGCACGGCGGTCGAGGACGCGGTCGCCGCCCTGGCGGAGGCCCGTACCGTCCGGGCCGAGGCCGAGGAGGCCGCCGCCGACGCCGCGCGCGTGCGCGACGAGCGGCAGGAGGCCGCCCAGCGGGCCCGCCGCGCCGCCGACGCCCTCGCCGGCCTCGCGTTCCGGCTGCGCGAACGCTCCGCCTGGCAGGTCCGTGCCCGCGAACTCGCCGACGACACCGCCGAGTCCGAGGCCCGCGCGCAGACCTGCCTGGAGCGGGCACGCGCCGCGGACGAGGACCGCCGCGCCGCCCAGCGCGCCGCCGACGACGCCCACCGCACCGCCCGCGCCCTGCGCGCCGAGCGTGCGGAGATCGCCGGGGCGCCCGAGACCCTCCCGGAGGCCGACCCCGACGCCCCCCGCGTCGCGCTGCCGACCCTCCGCGAGGCGTACCGCGCCGCCTCGCAGGTGTACGAGAAGGTCGGCGTCGGCGCCGACCTGCGTGCCGAGCAGGCCCGCGCCGAGAGCGACGAGTCCGCCGCCCTCGCCGAACTGGACCGTCTCACCAACAAGGTCCGCACCCGCGCCGAGCAGCTCCTGGAGTCCACCGACGGCGCCGACGGCCCGTCCCGCCAGGCCGCCGCCGCCCGCGCCGAGTCCCTCGTCCAGATGCTGGAGTCCCGCGCCTCCGAGGCCAGCGAGAAGCTGGGCCGGCTCCGCGGCGAGGCCGAGCGCCTCGCCCCGGAGGACGGCGAGGCCCACACCGAGCTCCCCGAGGACCGCGTCCCCGCCGACGCCGAGCAGGCCCAGACCCTGCTCCGCGGCGCGACGACCGAACTCGCCGCCCGTACCGACGCCCTGGAGACCGCGCGCACCGCGCACACCCACCTGCTCCAGTCCCACCGCGCCGCCGAGGACGCGGCCGGAGGCTTCGACGAGACCGCGGCGCTCCTGCGCGACCTGCTGCGCGAGCACGCCGACGACGACACCGAGCAGCCGGAGCCGTACCCCGGCCGGCTGGAGGAGGCCCGTACGGCCGCGGCCGAGGCCCGCCGCTCGCTGCGCGGCTGCGCCGCCGACCTGTCGGGCGCCGAGGCGTCCGTCCGCGAGGCGAGCGACATCCTCGTCCGGCACGCCAACTCCACCCGGTACGAGCAGGTCCGCACCCCGGCCCGGCAGCAGATCCGCGAACTGCCCGCCGCCGCACTGCCCGAGCACGCCGCCAAGTGGGCCGAGGCGTTCGCGCCCCGGCTCCGCGTCCTCACCGACGAACTGGCGCAGCTGGAACGCAACCGCGACTCGATCGTGGACCGGCTCCGCGGGCTCGTGGAGTCCGCGCTGACCACGCTCCGTTCCGCGCAGCGGCTCTCCCGGCTGCCGGAGGGGCTCGGCGAATGGTCGGGGCAGGAGTTCCTGCGCATAAGGTTCGAGGAGCCCGACCAGGCCACGCTCGCCGAGCGGCTCGGCGAGGTCGTCGACGAGGCCACCCGCGCGGCCGTCAAGAAGAACTCCGACCTGCGCCGGGACGGCATGTCCCTGCTGCTGCGGGGTGTCCAGGCGGCCCTCGAACCGCGTGGCGTCGCCGTGGAGATCCTCAAGCCGGACGCGGTGCTGCGCGCCGAGCGGGTGCCGGTCGGGCAGATGGGCGACGTCTTCTCCGGCGGCCAGCTGCTCACCGCCGCGATCGCGCTGTACTGCACGATGGCCGCGCTGCGCTCCAACGACCGGGGCCGCGACAAGCACCGGCACGCGGGCACGCTGTTCCTCGACAACCCGATCGGCCGCGCCAACGCCACGTATCTGCTGGAGCTCCAGCGGGCCGTGTCGGACGCGCTCGGCGTCCAGCTCCTCTACACCACCGGCCTGTTCGACACCACGGCGCTCGCCGAGTTCCCGCTGGTCATCCGGCTGCGGAACGACGCGGACCTGCGGGCGGGCCTGAAGTACATCAGCGTGGAGGAGCATCTGCGCCCGGGCCTGCCGCAGCCGAGCGCGGAGGGCGAGGCGATCCACGGCGAGATCACGGCGACCCGGATGTTCCGCCGCACCCCGGACCAGCCACCGTCCCGGCCGGAGCCCGAGCAGGCGGACGCGTAACGCTCCGGCGTTACGCGGCCTCCGCCAGCGGCGCCCCGACGGGCTCCGGACCGACCGTCTCCGCCCCGACGGCCTCCGCCCCGGAAGGATCACCGCCCTGCCGCTTCGCCGCCCGCCGGGCCCGGCGCCGCTCGCGGCGCAGTCGGCGGGCGGTGCTGCTGGGTACGGACACCACGCCGTTCCGCTGGTTCCAGACCTGCCGCGTCACCCACACGTCCAGGACCATCCACGTGGCGGCGACCGTGCTGGCGACCGAGGTGAGCACCGTGGGGAACGCCAGCCACGACTCCGTCAGCGTGAAGAAGAACGCGACCATCGCCTGGATGAGCGTGACGGCGGTGAGCAGCACCGCCCGCACGGCGGCCGTGCGCACCGGATCGGGCATCCGGCGCACGCCCCTCTCGTCGTCCACCCACAGCTGCTGCGGCGCCCGCGCCTCGTGCTCCATCGTGCCTGTCACTCCCCACCACCGAACGACTTCTGGGTGGCTGCCCGTTCTGCGTCGTTCCACACCGTTTCGCGACGACAGAAGCCTCCCTGTACGGAAGACGAGTGAAGAGAGGGAAAGGTTTCCTCGAAATCCCGGGCCCGTCTCACCGGAACGCACAGTTCCAGCCAACTGCCGGGGAGCGGGAAATGACGGCACACCAGGTGGCCTGCGCCACACTGGCGAATCCCAACTCCCTGAATACCGGGACATCTCATGATCAACGGTCACTCGGTAGGCTGAAAATCGTCCGGAAGCACCTTCGAGTTGGCTGTGATGCAGTAGTAGGCTCGCGCCGCCGTTTGTTCAAACCGAAGTTGAAACCGAAGGTTGACGCCGCGTGTTGACGCCGGGCGTCACGACGACGAGGTGAGCACCCCCGCGGCGGCGAGGGGCGAGCTGGGGGAGGCCATGCGCTTTCGCGGGAAGTCCATCCGCCGGAAGATCGTGGCGTTGCTGCTCGTACCCCTCATCTCCCTCACCGCACTCTGGGGTTACGCCACCTTCCTGACCACCCGGGAGGCCGACCATCTGATCGGCGTCGGCTACGTCGTCGAGAAGGTCGGCTACCCCGTCGAGGACATCGTCCGGGTGATCCAGGTGGAGCGCCGGCAGTCCCTCCTCTATCTGGCCGATCCACGCGCCTCCGACTCCCTCGCCGCCCTGCGCCGCCAGCGCTCGGCCACCGACGACACGATCGCCGAACTCCGCGCCAACGCCCAGGACCCCGAGGTCCGCGACGAACTGCAGCCCGGCTCCGTACAACGCCTCGACCTGCTGCTCGACGCGCTCGACGGGATCGACTCGCTGCGCAGCTCCGTCGAGCGCCGCAGCATCGACCGGATCCAGGCACTCACGTTCTTCGACCGGTTCGTCGACCCCTGCTACGGCTTCCTGATGACCCTGCACGGCCTGGAGAGCGTGGAGCTCGACAAGCAGGGCCGCGCCCTCGTCGGCGTGGCACGCGCCCGCGAGATGCTCGCCCGCGAGGACGCCCTCGTCGTCTCCGCCCTCATCGCCCGCCGGGTCACCAGCGGCGAACTCCGCGCCATCTCCGACCTGGTGGCCCACCGCACGTTCTTCTACGAGGCCAACCTGGAGGTCCTGCCCGCCGACGAGCGCCGCCGCTTCGAGGAGTACTGGAGCAGCCCCGCCACCGGCCAGCTCCGCAAGGCCGAGGACGCGCTCATCGCCGCCGGCCCCACCAAGAACCCGCGCGGCGTCGACGCCGCCGGCTGGGAGGAGCTGAGCACCCGGGTCCTCGACGACCTCGCGCGGGAGAACACCGAGGCCGGCGACCGCTACCAGGACCGGGTACGCCCCGCCGTCCGCGACGTCCTGTTCGAGGCGGGCGTCGCCGGCATCCTCGGCTTCCTCGCCCTGCTCGCCTCCGTCGTCGTCTCCGTCCGCATCGGCCGCGCACTCGTCCGCGACCTGAGGACGCTCCGCAAGGAGGCGCACGAGGTCTCCGGCGTCCGGCTGCCCAGCGTGATGCGCCGCCTCGCCGCCGGCGAACAGGTCGACGTCGAGACCGAGGTGCCGCGCCTGGAGTACGACAAGGACGAGGTCGGCCAGGTTGGCCACGCGCTCAACACCCTCCAGCGCGCCGCCGTCGAGGCCGCCGTCAAGCAGTCCGAGATGCGCCGCGGCGTCGCCGAGGTATTCGTCAACCTCGCCCGCCGCAACCAGGTCCTGCTGCACCGCCAGCTCACCCTGCTCGACACCATGGAACGGCGCACCGAGGACTCCGAGGAACTCGCCGACCTGTTCCGGCTCGACCACCTCACCACCCGCATGCGCCGGCACGCCGAGGGCCTCGTCATCCTCTCCGGCGCGGCCCCGTCCCGGCAGTGGCGCAAGCCCGTCCAGCTCATGGACGTCGTCCGCGCCGCCGTCGCCGAGGTCGAGGACTACGAGCGGATCGAGGTGCGCCGGCTGCCCCGGATCGGCGTCGGCGGCCCCGCCGTCGCCGACCTCACCCACCTGATCGCCGAACTCCTCGAGAACGCCACCGTGTTCTCGCCCCCGCACACGGCCGTGCAGGTCCTCGGCGAGCGCGTCGCCAACGGCTTCACCCTGGAGATCCACGACCGCGGCCTCGGCATGAACGCCGACGCCCTGCTCGACGCGAACCTCCGGCTCGCCGAGACCCCCGAGTTCGAGCTCTCCGACACCGACCGCCTCGGGCTGTTCGTGGTCAGCCGGCTCGCCCAGCGCCAGAACGTGCGGGTCTCGCTGCAGATCTCCCCGTACGGCGGCACCACCGCGGTCGTGTTCATCCCGGCCGCGCTGCTCACCGACGCCCCCGAGACCGAGGGCTCCGGCTTCCGCCTGGACCGCAAGAGCCCCGCCGAGCCCGCGCCGCGCCCTGCCCTCACGCAGGTCCCCTCCCGCGGTACCGCGCCCGCGCGCCGCGGCGCGCCCGCGGTCCTCGACGGACCGGTCGAACTGGAGGCCCCGGTCTCCGGCATCGACGCGCTCCTGGAGTCCGCCGGCGACCTGGAGGACACCGAGAGCGAGCGCGGCGGCATCTTCCGGGCCCGTGAACTGCGCCGCCGCGGCTCCGACGAGCAGCACCAGCAGGCGTACGACCAGGGCGCCGCCCGCGGCGCGGCCGACCGGGACCCGGGCCGCGACGACGGGCCCGTACCGCTGCCCCGCCGCCGCCCGCCCACGCTGGTCAGCGACCACGGCCGGCGCGTCGACGAACCGGGCCGCGCCCACCCGGCCCCCGCCAAGGACACCGCGCCCGGGACGAACGGCGTCCCGGCCCGCGACACCGGCCGCGACCGCCCGACGCTGCCCACCCTGATCCCCGGCCGCAAGCCCGACCCCGCGTCGGCCCCCGGCCCCGCGGCTCCGCCCGCGCCCACGCTCGTCCCCGTACCGCCGGAGGGCCCCGCGCCGTTCGGCGGACTGCCCCGCCGCGTCCGCCAGGCCAGCCTCGCCCCGCAACTGCGGGACGCCTCGGCCGGCGGCGGCGCGGAGCCCCGGACCACCGGCCCGACCGAGCCGGACGCCGAGCGCGACGCCGAGGAAGTGCGCCGCCGCATGTCCTCGATGCAGCGCGGCTGGCAGCGCGGACGACAGCAGAACGCCCAGAACCAGACGGGCGAGACAGCACCAGGAACGACACCCGAGGGGGACGGTCGATGACCGCACCGAACGCCGCAGTGCCCAACACCTCCGGAAACGGGGAGCTCAACTGGCTCCTCGACGAGCTGGTCCAGCGGGTCGGGTCGATCAGGAAGGCCCTGGTGCTCTCCGGCGACGGCCTCCCCACCGGCGCCTCGAAGGACCTCACCCGCGAGGACGGCGAGCACCTCGCCGCCGTCGCCTCCGGCTTCCACAGCCTCGCCAAGGGCGTCGGCCGCCACTTCGAGGCCGGCCAGGTCCGCCAGACCGTCGTCGAACTGGACGACGCCTTCCTCTTCGTCACCGCCGCCGGCGACGGCAGCTGCCTCGCCGTGCTCGCGGACGCCGACTCCGACGTCGGCCAGGTCGCCTACGAGATGACGCTGATGGTGAAGCGGGTCGGCGCCCACCTCGCCACGGCGCCCCGGTCCGGGCTGCACGCCGGAGGGTGATGGATGGCATGAGTACTGCAGGCCGCCGGGAGCGGACGCCGCAGAACCCCCACCACTGGTACGACGACGACGCCGGGCCGGTGGTCCGGCCGTACGCGATGACCCGCGGCCGGACCACGGCGGCCACCCGGCACCGGCTCGACCTGATCGCGGTGGTGGTGCCCGAGCCCGCCGCCGACGACCCCGGGCGCGACCAGACGCTCTCGCCGGAACACGTCGAGATCGTCGAGCGCTGCAGCGAACTCCCGCAGTCCATCGCCGAGCTCGCCGCCGGACTCGACCTCCCCGTCGGGGTGGTCCGGGTCCTGGTCGGCGACCTCGTCGACGAGCAACTCGTCCACGTGACCCGCCCCGTTCCGCCGGCCGAGCTGCCGGACGTGAGCATCCTTCGCGAGGTGATCAATGGCCTTCGGGCGCTCTAGCCGCAAGCCGGCCCCGGTCGAGCCGGTGACCCTGAAGATCCTGGTCGCCGGCGGCTTCGGTGTCGGCAAGACCACGCTCGTGGGCGCGGTCAGCGAGATCAGGCCGCTGCGCACCGAGGAGACCCTCAGCGAGGCCGGCCGGCCGGTCGACGACCTGGACGGCGTGGAGACCAAGTCCACGACCACCGTCGCCATGGACTTCGGCCGGATCACCCTGCGCGAGGACCTCGTCCTGTACCTGTTCGGCACGCCCGGCCAGGACCGCTTCTGGTTCCTCTGGGACGAGCTGGCGCAGGGCGCGCTCGGCGCGGTGGTCCTCGCGGACACCCGCCGCCTGGAGGACAGCTTCGCGGCGATCGACTACTTCGAGCGGCGCGGCATCCCCTTCACGGTGGCCGTCAACTGCTTCGAGGGCGCGTCGCGCTACCCCGCGGACACGGTGCGCGGGGCGCTGGACCTCGACCCGGAGGTGGAGCTCGTGATGTGCGACGCCCGCGACCGGGAGTCGGTCAAGAACGTGCTGGTGACGGTCGTCCAGCACGCCCTCGTCCTGGCCGACCGCGAACGGGAGCCGGTCGGCACCTGACACGGGGAGCACGGCCGCACCCCCACCGACAGGGGTACGGCCGTGCGTTCACGAGGGGCCTAGGCCCCGTCCTCCCAGCCGAGGCTGCGCTCGACCGCCTTGCGCCACTGGGCGTACTCGCGTTCGCGCACCTCCCCGGCCATCGTCGGCACCCACTCCACGTCCGCACGCCAGTGCGTCTTCAGCTCGTCGAGCCCCGACCACACCCCGGTCGCCAGCCCCGCCGCGTACGCCGCGCCGAGACAGGTGGTCTCCGGGACCCGCGGCCGGATCACGGGCACGCCGAGCACATCCGCCTGGTGCTGCATCAACAGCCCGTTCGCGGTCATCCCGCCGTCGACCTTCAGCGTCGTGATCGGCACCCCGCTGTCCTGGTACATCGCGTCCACGACCTCACGGGTCTGCCAGCTCGTCGCCTCCAGGACCGCGCGCGCCAGGTGCGCCTTGGTGACGTAGCGGGTCAGGCCGGTGACCACGCCGCGCGCGTCCGCCCGCCAGTACGGGGCGTACAGCCCGGAGAACGCCGGCACGATGTACGCGCCCCCGTTGTCGTCCACGCTCGCCGCCAGCGGCTCGATCTCCGACGCGTCGGCGATGATCCCGAGCTGGTCGCGGAACCACTGCACCAGCGCACCGGTGATCGCGATGGACCCCTCCAGGCAGTACACCGGCCTGGCCTCACCGATCCGGTACCCGACCGTCGTGATCAGCCCGCTCTTCGACGGCACCGGCCGGTTCCCGGTGTTGAGCAGCAGGAAGCTGCCCGTGCCGTACGTGTTCTTCGCCGTGCCCGGGTCATAACAGGCCTGCCCGAAGACTGCCGCCTGCTGGTCGCCGAGTGCCGAGGCGACCGGCACCCCGGCGAGCTGCCCGACAGCCGTGCCGTACACCTCGGCGGACGACCGGATCTCCGGCAGCATGGCCGCCGGGATGCGCATCGCGTCCAGGATCTCCTCGTCCCACTCCAGGCGTTCGAGGTTCATCAGCATGGTGCGCGAGGCGTTGGTGACGTCCGTGACGTGCACACCGCCGTCCACACCTCCGGTGAGATTCCAGATCAGCCAGGTGTCGACGGTGCCGAACGCGATCTCGCCACGCTCGGCCCGCTCGCGCAGCCCCGGCACGTTGTCCAGCAGCCAGGCGGCCTTGGGCCCGGAGAAGTAGCTCGCAAGAGGCAGCCCGGTCGCCCCGCGGAAACGATCCTGCCCCTCGGCCCCACCCAGCTCGACGCACAGCGAGGCAGTCCGGGTGTCCTGCCAGACGATCGCATGGTGCACAGGCCGTCCCGTGGCCCGGTCCCACAGGACGGTGGTCTCGCGCTGGTTGGTGATCCCGAGGGCGCTGAGCTGGTCGGCGCGCAGCCCGGCGCGTTCCAGGGCACCGGCGACGACGCCCTGCACCCGCTCCCAGATCTCCGTCGCGTCGTGCTCCACCCAGCCGGGCCGGGGGAAGATCTGCTCGTGCTCGCGCTGGTCGACGGCGACGACCGAACCGTTCTGGTCGAAGACGATGCAGCGGCTCGACGTGGTGCCCTGGTCGATCGCGGCGACGTACGTCATGACGCTCTCCTCGGTGGTTTCAGAAGACCAGGTTGAAGACGACCCCGGCGAGCACGCCGCCGATCAGCGGTCCGGCGACCGGGATCCACGCGTAACCCCAGTCCGAGGTCCCCTTGTTCGGGATCGGCAGCACCGCGTGGGCGATCCGCGGCCCGAGGTCGCGGGCCGGGTTGATCGCGTACCCGGTGGGCCCGCCGAGCGACAGACCGATACCGACGACCAGGAACGACACCAGCAGCACGGAGATGCCGGACCCGTAGATCCCGGCGTCGAGCCCCGGGATCTGACCGATGCCGATGCCGTTGTTCCGGCCGAAGGCGAGGATCGGCAGCACGAGCGCGACGGTCGCGATGACCTCCGTCGTCAGGTTGGCCACGGGATTGCGGATCTCGGGCGCTGTGGAGAAGATCCCCAGAGTAGGCGTCGCGTGCTGGGCGTCCGCGTTCGCCGCGAACTGGGCGTAGTACGTCAGCCAGGCCAGCAC
Organism: Streptomyces solicamelliae; assembly: GCF_045348655.1. Classification (NCBI taxonomy): domain Bacteria; kingdom Bacillati; phylum Actinomycetota; class Actinomycetes; order Kitasatosporales; family Streptomycetaceae; genus Streptomyces; species Streptomyces solicamelliae. Next base: position 951,960 of record NZ_CP160404.1, on the reverse strand, counting down.
CGCGCCGACGAAGGCGCCGACCATCTGCCCGGACACGTACACCGGGACCTTGTCCCATGCGCCGGTGTCGACGGCGACGCCGACCGTGACGGCCGGATTGAGGTGTCCGCCGGACAGCGGCGCGGCCGTGTACGCGCCGGCCAGCACCGCGAAGCCCCAGCCGAAGGCGATGACCACCCAGCCGGCGGCTCTCGCCTTGGAGAAGCGGAGGGTGACGGCGGCGCAGACGCCGGCGCCGAACAGAATGAGGATCGCTGTTCCTATGGTCTCGCCGAGGAAGATGTCTCCGTTGCTCATGGCGGCTCCAGAGGGGAACGGTTCCATGACGGGGAAGCGAGACGGCAGTCTTCAGCGGTCCTGAGAGACCGTCAAGGGATGTGACAACAGCCCCAGTTCAGACGGTCCGCAGTGGACACCAGGGACCGGAAGGTCAACCGGCCGGAGTCACCGCACCGCCACCACTGCCGACCCGTGCCCGAACAGCCCCTGGTTCGCGGTCATCCCCACGCGCGCCCCCGCCACCTGCCGCTCACCGGCCGCACCCCGCAGCTGCCAGGTCAGCTCGCAGACCTGGGCGATCGCCTGCGCCGGAACCGCCTCCCCGAACGACGCGAGCCCGCCGCTCACGTTGACCGGAATCCGCCCGCCGAGAGCCGTCGCCCCTTCCCGTACGAGCTTCGCCCCCTCACCCGCCCCGCACAGCCCGAGGTCCTCGTACCACTCCAGCTCCAGCGCCGTGGACAGGTCGTACACCTCGGCCAGCGACAGGTCCTCGGGCCCGATCCCCGCCTCCTCGTACGCGGCCTTCGCGATCGAAGCGCGGAAGCTGTGCGCCCCTGGGGCGACGGCGACGGCCGAGTCCGTGGCGATGTCGGGCAGATCGAGCACGGTCTTCGGGTACACGGGCGTGACGGTCGACACCGCACGGATCCGCACCGGGTCCGGCCGCCCGTGCCGCCGGGCGAACTCCATGCTGGACAGCACCAGCGCCGCGCCGCCGTCGGACGTCGCGCAGATGTCGAGCAGCCGCAGCGGATCGGCGACCACCGCGGAGGCCGCCACCTCCTCGGCGGTCACCGGCTTGCGGTACCGCGCCCGCGGATTGAGCGCGCCGGCCGCCGCGTTCTTCACCTTGACCTGCGCGAAGTCCTCGACCGTGTCACCGTGCAGGGCCATCCGGCGCCGGGCGTACAGCGCGAAGTACGCGGGATTCGTCGCCCCCAGGATCCGGAACCGCAACCAGTCCGGATCGTCCGGCCGGTCCCCGCCCGCCGGGGCGAAGAAGCCCTTGGGCGCGGCGTCCGCCCCCACCACGAGGACCACGTCCGCGAGCCCCGCCAGGATCTGTGCCCGCGCCGCGCCGATCGCCTGCGCACCGGAGGCACAGGCCGCGTACACGCTGGTGACCCGCGCCCCCTGCCAGCCGAGAGCCTGGGCGAACGTGGCACCCGCGACGTACCCCGGGTACCCGCCCCGTACGGTGTCCGCCCCGACGATCGCGCCGACGTCCCGCCACTCCAGCCCCGCGTCGGCCAGCGCCTCGCCCGCGGCGACCCTCCCGTACGAGACGAAACTCCGCCCCCACTTCCCCCAGGGATGCATGCCCGCACCGAGGACGGCGACATCGGTCATCGCCCCTCCTCCCCACCGACGGGCCGCCAGTGCCAGGTGGTCCAGACGCACGAGTCGTCCTCATTGAGCACCCCGGGCACCAGCTCGACCTCGGCCCCGACCGGCAGATCCGCCACCGTCGCCCCCGGCACGGCCTGGCCGAGCACGACGAGGGCCTCCGCGGCGAGCTCGACGGCAACCAGGGTGTACGGCTCCCACGGCACGTCCGGATCCGACACGTAAGGCGCAGGCGGCCGGTACCGCCCATCCGTACACGACCACACCCGCCCCCTCCGCGACAGCGGCACCTCCACGAGCGTGCCGCCGGAACAGCCGGGATTCCTGCACCAGTCGTCCTCCCGAGGAAAGAAGACCGAGGAACAAGCCGAGCAACGCGTCCCGAGAAGCCGAAACGGGACCTCGCCGTCCCCGGTGAACCACCCGCTCACCACCGGTCTCCGCACAGCTGCCACGACGCCCCACCCCTCCACATCTGACGAACCGTCAGGAGTCTTGCACGAATCCGAAAACCTGAGAACCACGGAGACGAGATCGGCGTCGTAGAGGACGTACGACACGACGGCCGTCCGGAACCCACGGGGGTGGTCCCGGACGGCCGTCGTCCTCCCTGCATGTCAGTGCCCGGCCACGGACCGCCGCGCCACCGGAAAGTCGAAGAAGGTGCTCGGGAACGGCTCCGGCTTGAAGGTGAAGTGCCACCACTCCTCGGGCAGATTGACGAACCCCTGCGCGCCCAGCGTGGACTTCAGCAACTGCCGGTTGGCCCGCTGCTCGCCCTGGATCCGCGGATCATCGGTGTGCGACAACGTGTCGAAACAGTCATACCCCGTCCCCATGTCCACTGAATTGTCCGGAAACCGCTCGTCCCGGGGTGCATAACAAGGCGCGAGCACCTCACCGGGCACATACGGGCGGGTAGGGGCAGCCGGCAGCCGAACGACCGTCAGATCGACGGTCGACCCCCGACTGTGCCCGGACTTCTCGGCGATGTACCCGTCCGCGAACAGCCTCGACTTGTCGACATGCGGATAGAACTCGGCCTTCATCCGCTCGTCCGCCAGGTCCTTGGCCCAGCGCACGAAGTGGTCGACGGCCCGCTGCGGCCGGTAGCAGTCGTACACCTTCAGCGAGTACCCCTGCGCCCGCAGCACGGTCTGCGCACGCCCCAGCGCCTCGGCGGCAGGCCGAGTGAGGATGCACAGCGGCTGCCGGTAGCCGTCGACAGGCTCGCCGACGAAATTGTGAGCGGTGGTGTAGCGCATCTCCTGGATGATGGTCCGGTCGACCGAGCTCAACGCCACGAACTCCTGCGGCGCCTTGGGCTCCGGCTTCGCCTGTGCCGAGGGAACGGCGGCGGTGGCGAGCAGAGTGGCGGCGGCGAACACACCGAGGGCACGGAAAGCGGAAGCAAGTCCTGTCATGTGCACCCGTCTATCAGTCAGCAGCCCCACGGGAAAAGACCATTGACTACGGTCGGCTCGTGACTGACAAGACGAACTCCCACTGCTCGTACTGCGGTTCCGCCTACCCCGCCGACGCGAGCTGGCCCCGCACCTGCGACGCCTGCGGCGGAACGACGTACCGCAACCCGCTCCCGGTGGCGGTGACCCTGCTCCCCGCGCGGCACTCCGCCGGCACGGGCCTCGTCGTGATCACCCGCACCATCGAACCGGCCCGCGGCCGCGTCGCCCTGCCGGGCGGCTTCATCGACCACGGGGAGGACTGGCGGGACGCGATCGTCCGCGAGCTCCACGAGGAGACAGGCATCGAGGCGCCCGCCACCGACGTCCGCCTGGCAGACGCCCTGAGCTCCACGGACCACCTCCTCCTCTTCGGCCTCCTCCCGACCCGCGAGGCAGTGACCCTCCCGCCCCCGACCCCCACCGACGAGACGACGGGCTGGCACCTCCTCACCGAGCCGACGGACCTCGGCTTCCCCCTCCACACGACGGCGGCCCGCCGCTGGTTCGCGGGCGCGTACGCCTGAGACGGACGGGAGTGGGGGACGTTCCGGGGCGCGTGTTCGGGACGTAAAGCGTGATGCGTGGCGCAGGAGAAACGCTCAGAACCGAGGCGACCCGAACGCGCCGTAAATCATGCAGTCCCGAACGCGCGCCCCGGAACGTCCCCCACGCACCACCCACCTCACCGGCCGACCCACCCCCTGACCCGCACCGGAAGGTCAAGCACCCCCTCCACCCCCGCCTCGGTCACCCGCTCCACCACCACACAGCCGTCCACCAGACGAGTGGAGTACCGCTCGATCGACGCCCCCTCCCACCCGTCCCCCCGATCCCGCACGACGAGCCCCCCACCGGTACGCCCCGCCGCCGGCGCCCAGACCTCCAGCGCCAGCCCCCCGTCCTCCCCCCGGACCGGCAGCACCGAGCCCGCCCGCGCCAGAACCGGAATCCGGGACACCGGCGCATCGAGCAGCACCTGCCCCGGCCCCTCGTACACCCGCTCCGTAGCCGTGTCGTACCACCGCCCCCGCGGCAACCGCACCGCCCGCCGATCCGCACCACCCGTCAGCACCGGCGCCACCAGCAGCGCATCGCCCAGCAGAAACGCGTCCTCGCAGTCCCGCAGGGCCCGGTCCTCCGGCGCACCCCACCACATCGGCCGCACATACGGCGCACCGGTCAGCCGCGCCAGCTGCGCCAGCGTCACGAAGTACGGCCGCAGCCGCTCCCGCTCGACGACCGCCGCCCGCGCGTGCTCCAGAACCTCCGCCCCGAACTCCCACGGCTCCCGCCGCCCCGCGTCGATCGCCGCATGCGTCCGGAACAGCGGCAGCCACGCCCCCAGCTGGAACCACCGCAGGAACAGCTCCGGCGAGGGCGCCCCGTCGAACCCGCCGACGTCCGGTCCCGAGTACGGCACCCCGCACAGCCCGAGCCCCAGCACCAGCGACAACGAGGCCCGCAAACCCGGCCACCCGGTCGAGACGTCACCCGACCACGTCCCGCCGTACCGCTGCATCCCGGCCCATCCCGACCGTGTGAACAGGAACGGCCGCTCGTCGGGACGCAGCCGCCGCAGCCCCTCGTACCCGGCCCGCGCCATGGCGAGCCCGTACACGTTGTGCGCCTCGCGATGGTCCCCGCCCCTCCCCTCGAGCGCGTGCCGCGCAGACCGCGGCAGGGTCATGTCACCGAAGGGGGCGAAGGAGACCGGCTCGTTCATGTCGTGCCAGAACCCGGCGAACCCCTGCGCGAGCCGCTCCTCGTACAGCTCGCCCCACCACTTCCGCACCCCCGCGTCCGTGAAGTCCGGGTACGCGCACTCGCCCGGCCACACCACCCCCCGGACCTCCCGCCCTCGCGCGTCCCGCACGAACGCGTCCGCCGCGACCCCGGAGTCGTACACCGCGTTTCCCGGCTCCGCCTTCACGGCCGGGTCGACGATCGACACCAGCCGTACGCCCTGCTCCCGCAGCTCCGCCGCGAGCCCCGGCAGATCGGGGAACCGTTCCCGGTCCACGGTGAACACCCGGTGCTGGTCGTAGTGGTCGATGTCCAGATGAACCGCCGACAGCGGCAGCCCCCGCTCCCGGTACCCGGCCACCACCCGCCGCACCTCCCGCGCACTGCCGAACCCCCAGCGCGCGTGCTGCGGACCCAGCGCCCAGGCCGGCGGCAGCGCCGGCGCACCGGTCAGCGCCGCCCAGCCGTGCAGCACCCGCGCCGGCGTGCCCACGACCACCCAGCAGCGCAGCGGCCCGCCGCCCATCCGGACCTCGCTGCTCCCGGGCCGGTCATGACCGGAACCGGCCCCCTCCTCGCCCTCGGCAAGAGTGACCCGCCCTTCCCACGCGTTGTCGTGAAAGGCGAGATGCGTCCCCGCGTCCGAGACCACGAACTGCACCGGCATCGTGATGTACAGCGGGTCGTCCCCGGTCGAGAAACCGCCCTTGGGGTCCGTGTTCCACAGCTCGTACGTGCCGTCCCGCAGCCGCGGCCCCGACGCCCGCCCGCCCAGACCGAAGAACCGCGCGTCCGCCGGCACCTCGCTCCGCTGCACCCAGCGCGCCGGCCCACCCGCCACCGGCTCCCACCACCGCGGCGGCAGGTCCCGGCGCAGTAAAACGCCTCCCGGAGTGCGGATCTCCACCGCCCCGTGCCGGGACACCGCCACCGTCACGCGCTCCGACACCACGCGCCAGCCGCCGTCCTTGTCCGGTTCGAGGCGGGCCCGCGCGTCCGGCTCGGGCGGCTCGCCGGCCAGCGCGTACGAGGGCAGCGGCCCGGCGCCGTCCCAGCCCCAGAACACGGTGCCGCCCACCGAGACACTGATCCGCAGCTCGGACCGGGCGAACCGGACGATCCCGCCGCCCGGCAGAGGCTCCGCCTCGCCGACCGGCCCCGGCACCCGGGCCCGCTCCGCCCCCCGGGCCGGCAGCCCCCACGCGTCCGTCCGACGCCGCCGCAACGCCGACACAAACCCCTGCAGGCCCCGTACGGCGCCCGACACCTTCCCCGCACCCACGACCCGCACCGACTCCACCACCGACTGCCCCAACCGATGCCCACGCCCACCGTTCATGAAGGTCACCCTGCCATCCGGCAGAGCGCGGGAGAGGTTCGTTCAACTGCCGTTCACCCGTGGTGGGAGCACATATTCAGCTGCTCGACCATGGGTGGGGAGCCCTGGTGCGAAAGACGATCACATGGCATCGTCCCTGTCAGTCGTGTCACGCGCACACCCCAGCCCGTGCGCGCACCACGCAGACCCGCGTAGCAGCCAGGGAGCCGTACCCATGACGTCATCGCAGCAAGCGCAGCCGCCGCACTCCTCGCCGGCCGAGCCGCTGTGGCAGCCGGACCAGGACCGCATCGACTCGGCCGCGGTCACCCGCTTCCAGGCCTGGGCCGCCGAGCGCTTCGGCGCCCCCGCCGAGGGCGGCTACCCGGCCCTGCACGCGTGGTCCGTCGCCGAGCTGGAGACGTTCTGGCAGGCCGTGGCGGAGTGGTTCGACATCCGCTTCAGCGCCCCGTACGAGCGCGTCCTCGGCGACCGCTCGATGCCGGGGGCCGAGTGGTTCCCCGGCGCCACCCTCAACTACGCCGAGCACGCCCTGCGCACCGCCGAGGACCGCCCCCACGACACGGCGCTCCTCCATGTGGACGAGACACACGAGCCCGTCCCCGTGACCTGGGCCGAACTCCGCCGCCAGGTCGGCTCCCTCGCCGCCGAACTGCGCGCCCTCGGAGTCCGCCCCGGCGACCGCGTCAGCGCCTACGTGCCCAACGTCCCGCAGGCCACCGTCGCCCTCCTCGCCACCGCCGCCGTCGGCGCGGTGTGGACCTCCTGCGCCCCGGACTTCGGCGCGCGCAGCGTCCTCGACCGCTTCCAGCAGGTCGAGCCGGTCGTCCTGTTCGCCGTGGACGGCTACCGCTACGGCGGCAAGGAGCACGACCGCCGCGAGACCGTCGCCGAACTCCGCGCCGAGCTGCCCACGCTCCGGGCCGTCGTCCACATCCCGCTCCTCGGCACGGAGGCGCCGGAGGGCGCGCTGGAGTGGACGGACCTGGTGGCGGCCGACACGGAGCCGGTGTTCGAGCCGGTCCCGTTCGACCACCCGCTCTGGATCCTGTACTCCTCCGGCACGACCGGCCTGCCGAAGGCGATCGTGCAGTCCCAGGGCGGCATCCTGCTCGAGCACTACAAGCAGCTGGGCCTGCACTGCGACCTGGGCCCGGAGGACGTGTTCTTCTGGTACACCTCCACCGGCTGGATGATGTGGAACTTCCTCGTCTCCGGCCTCCTCACCGGCACGACGGTCGTCCTCTACGACGGCAGCCCCGGCTACCCCGACATCGCCGCGCAGTGGCGGATCGCCGAGCGCACCGGCGCGACGCTGTACGGCACCTCGGCGGCGTACGTGATGGCCTGCGCGAAGGCCGAGGCGCATCCCGGCCGGGACTTCGACCTGTCGCGCGTGAAGTGCGTGGCGACCACGGGCTCCCCGCTGCCGCCCGACGGCTTCCGCTGGCTGCACGACGAGGTCCGCGAGGACCTGTGGATCGCCTCCGTCAGCGGCGGCACGGACGTCTGCTCCTGCTTCGCGGGCGCGGTGCCCACGCTCCCGGTCCACATCGGCGAGCTCCAGGCGGCCTGCCTGGGCACGGACCTGCAGTCCTGGGACCCGGCCGGCAAGCCGCTGACCGGCGAGGTCGGCGAGCTGGTCGTCACCAACCCGATGCCGTCCATGCCGATCCGCTTCTGGAACGACCCCGACGGCGCCCGCTACCGGGACAGCTACTTCGACATGTACCCCGGTGTCTGGCGGCACGGCGACTGGATCACGATCACCGACCACGGCTCGGTCGTCATCCACGGCCGCTCCGACTCGACCCTGAACCGCCAGGGCGTCCGGATGGGCAGCGCCGACATCTACGAGGCGGTGGAACGCCTCCCGGAGATCCGCGAGTCCCTGGTCATCGGCCTGGAGGAACCGAACGGCGGCTACTGGATGCCGCTCTTCGTCCACCTCGCGGACGGTGCGACGCTGGACGAGCAGCTGATCGCCCGCATCAAGCAGACCCTCCGCACCGAACTCTCCCCGCGCCACGTCCCCGACGACATCATCCAGGTCGAGGCGATCCCGCACACTCTGACGGGCAAGCGCCTGGAGGTCCCGGTCAAGCGACTCCTGCAGGGCACCGCCCTGGAGAAGGCCGTCAACCCGGGCTCGGTCGACAACCCGTCCCTGCTCACCTTCTACACGCAGCTGAAGCGCGACGGGAGCTGAGCGCAGGCCTCCCTCGAACGGTCACTGTCAGTGCTCACGATTACGGTGAGTGAGCACTGATCGATCCGTGGCAGGGGGAGAAATGCGCAAGGGAACCGCGAAGAACGCAAAGAACACCAACACCACCGGGACAACCAAGGGCACCGAGGGCAACAAGGGCACCGCGCCCACTCGCAACGCCCACAGGCGCAGGGCGGCCAGGACCCGGCCGCCCTCGGCCCCGTCCCTCCGCCGCACCCTGCGGCGCGAAGTGGTCCGCACCCTCGGCGTCCTCGTCGACGCCGAGGACTTCGCGACCATGACCGACCGCTACCCGAGCTTCCCCTTCGACGACCACCCCACGTACCTCCACGAGGTGGAGCGCCTGCTCAAGGCCCTCGCCTCCCAGGGCGGCCACACGACCGTCGCCCTCTTCGACCCGGCGGACTACGAGGACTACTGCGCCGACACCGGCGCCGACCCCGACACTCCGGCCTCGCGCAGCCGCTACACCGCCGAACTCACCGCCACCGGCACCCACGTGGCCTACACCGGCCAGCCCCTGGGCGAACTGCTCCCGATCCTCGTCGACACCGCGGTCCGGCACGCCACCCACCAGTACGCCATGCTGCTCCTGGCCGACGCCGGGGCCTGCGCCGAGTGCGGCCAGGACATCGGCCGCGCCGCGCACACCCGGGCCGTCCACCTCCTGCGCCGGCTCCTCGACGCCGCCGGACCCGGAGTCCACCACCTCGTCTGCAGCATCCCGGCCCAGGAGGAGACGCTCCTCGCCGTGCTCCACACCGAGACGGGCCCCGCGCAGCCACCCCCGCTCGAACCCACGGGCCCGTGGACCGAGTTCCTCATGGTCCTCGCCGCCGGCATCGCCCTGCACGGCCCCGGAGGACTCGTCCTGCGCACCTCCCGCCCCGGCGCCCGCGACCGCCTGCACGGCTGGCGACTCGACGGGGGCAACCTGATCCCGCTCACCGAGGCAGAGGTCTTCAACGCCTACTGCACCGACGCCGACACCGGCGAACCCCTCGCCCCCGAACCCCACGTCGACTACCGCGCCGGCTTCGACATCACCCCCGACACCCCCTGGCCCGACCACCACTGACATGCGCGGGAGAAGACGACCGAGGGGCTCCCCGCCCACCGGGCGGGAAGCCCCTCGACACCGGGCCGCCGTACGACGACGGCCCGCCGGCTCACTCGCCGGACAGCACCGCCTGCGCCGCGCGCCGCGCCTCGTCGGCGGAGTCCGCCGCACGCGCCGCGGCCGCAGCCCGCTCGCACTGCGCCAGCGTGTACTTCGCCAGCGTCGCCCGCACATACGGGATCGACGCCGCACCCATCGACAAGGAGGTGACGCCCAGACCCGTCAGCACACACGCCAGCAGCGGATCCGCCGCGGCCTCACCGCAGACGCCACAGCTCTTGCCCTCGGCCCTCGCCGCCTCCGCGGACAGCGCCACGAGGTCGAGCAGGGCCGGCTGCCACGGGTCCTGCAGCCGCGACACCGCACCGACCTGCCGGTCGGCGGCGAAGGTGTACTGCGCGAGGTCGTTCGTGCCCAGCGACAGGAACTCGACCTCCTGCAGGATCGAACGCGCCCGCAGCGCGGCCGACGGGATCTCCACCATCGCACCGAACTTCGCCTGCAGCCCGGCCGCCCGGCAGGCGTCCGCGAACGCCTTCGCGTCCTGGCGGTCCGCCACCATCGGCGCCATGACCTCCAGGTACACCGGCAGCCCCTCGGCCGCCTTCGCCAGCGCGGTCAGCTGTGTCCGCAGCACCTCCGGGTGGTCCAGCAGCGTCCGCAGACCCCGCACGCCCAGCGCCGGGTTCGGCTCGTCCGCCGGAGTCAGGAAGTCCAGCGGCTTGTCCGCGCCCGCGTCGAGCACCCGCACGACCACCCGGCCCTCGGGGAACGCCTCCAGGACCTGCCGGTACGCCTCGTACTGCTTGTCCTCGGACGGCGCCTTCCGGCTGTCGTCCAGGAAGAGGAACTCGGTACGGAACAGGCCCACGCCCTCCGCACCCGCCTCGACCGCGGCCGGCACGTCCGCCGGACCGCCCACGTTCGCGAGCAGCGGCACCTTGTGCCCGTCCGACGTCGCACCCGGACCGCTCGACGCGGCCAGCGCGGCCTTGCGCTCCGCGGCCGCCTGCTCCAGCTCGGCCCGCTTCTCGGCGCTCGGCTCGACGAAGATGTCGCCCGTGCTGCCGTCCACCGCGATGACGATGCCCTCGGCCAGCTCGCCCGCACCCGGGAGCGCGACCACGGCCGGCACGCCGAGCGCCCGCGCGAGAATCGCGCTGTGACTGGTCGGCCCGCCCTCCTCGGTCACGAACCCGAGCACCAGCGTCGGGTCGAGCAGCGCCGTGTCGGCCGGAGCGAGGTCCCGCGCGATCAGCACGTACGGCTCGTCGCTGTCCGGCACACCCGGCATCGGCACGCCGAGGAGGCGCGCCACGATCCGGTTCCGCACATCGTCCAGGTCGGCCACCCGGCCGGCCATGTACTCGCCCGCACCCGCGAGCAGCTCGCGGTAGTGCGAGAAGGCGTCGTAGATACCGCGTTCCGCCGTGCTGCCCACGGCGACCCGGCGGTCGACATCCGCCATGAGCTCGGGGTCCTGGGCGATCATCGCCTGGGCCTCCAGCACATGCTGCGCCTCCCCGCCGGCCAGATTGCCGCGCGCCACCAGATCCGCGGCCACAGCGTCCACGGCCTGGCGGGCGCGCCCCTGCTCGCGCGGAGCCTCGTCCGCGGCAATCTGCTTGGCCGGCGGCTCGAGCACCGCCGTACCCATGTGCCGGACCTGGCCGATCGCCACCCCATGGCTGACGCCGACGCCTCGCAGCGTTGTCTCCATCTCACCCGTCTCCGATAGAGCGGCGGCACCGGGCCGCCGCGATGAATGTCGTACGCGCTCGCCCCAGGGGCGAGCCTGGCGTCACTTCCAGGAGAAGAGCGCGTCGCCGGACTTCACGTCGCCGTCCTCGACGACGCCGGAGAGAGAGTCGACCGTGGCCTCCAGAGCCACGACGGGGCTGATGGGGGACTTGCCCGCGGCCTCCACCTCGGCCGGGTTCCACCGGATCAGCGCCTGTCCGCGCTGCACGGTGTCCCCCTTGTTCACGAGGAGCTCGAAGCCCTGACCGTTCAGCTGGACGGTGTCGATCCCGAGGTGGGTGAGCACCCCGTGGCCCTGGTCGTCGACGACGACGAAGGCATGCGGGTGGAGCGAGACGACGATCCCGTCCACGGGGGCCACGGCCTCCGAGGGCTCGCGCACGGGATCGATGGCGGTACCGGGCCCGACCATCGCACCGGAGAAGACGGGGTCGGGCACTGCGGCGAGACCGATGGCGCGGCCGGCAAGTGGCGACGTCACGGATGTCATGGGAAGCCTCCCAGGGGCGGAGATGGTGTGGCGCCGTCACTGCCTGTCCCGGACGGCGTACTGAGCAGAAGCGTATGTCATGGGAAGTCCCGGTTCCCCATGAGGTGTACCGATTGGTACGGGTTCATGGACCTACGAACTTCCCGAAACGGTTTGCCTCCACTGGCGGTGGGATGTACTGT
>NZ_CP160404.1:0-937500 GCF_045348655.1 Streptomyces solicamelliae | reverse complement strand
GGAGGGAACGAGGGGAAGTGAAACATCTCAGTACCCTCAGGAAGAGAAAACAACCGTGATTCCGGGAGTAGTGGCGAGCGAAACCGGATGAGGCCAAACCGTATGCGTGTGAGACCCGGCAGGGGTTGCGCATACGGGGTTGTGGGATCTCTCTTTCACAGTCTGCCGGCTGTGAGGCGAGTCAGAAACCGTTGATGTAGGCGAAGGACATGCGAAAGGTCCGGCGTAGAGGGTAAGACCCCCGTAGCTGAAACGTCAGCGGCTTGCTTGAGAGACACCCAAGTAGCACGGGGCCCGAGAAATCCCGTGTGAATCTGGCGGGACCACCCGCTAAGCCTAAATATTCCCTGGTGACCGATAGCGGATAGTACCGTGAGGGAATGGTGAAAAGTACCGCGGGAGCGGAGTGAAATAGTACCTGAAACCGTGTGCCTACAAGCCGTGGGAGCGTCGGACGTGCTTGCACGTCTCGTGACTGCGTGCCTTTTGAAGAATGAGCCTGCGAGTTTGCGGTGTGTTGCGAGGTTAACCCGTGTGGGGAAGCCGTAGCGAAAGCGAGTCCGAATAGGGCGATTCAGTAGCGCGCTCAAGACCCGAAGCGGAGTGATCTAGCCATGGGCAGGTTGAAGCGGAGGTAAGACTTCGTGGAGGACCGAACCCACCAGGGTTGAAAACCTGGGGGATGACCTGTGGTTAGGGGTGAAAGGCCAATCAAACTCCGTGATAGCTGGTTCTCCCCGAAATGCATTTAGGTGCAGCGTCGTGTGTTTCTTGCCGGAGGTAGAGCACTGGATAGGCGATGGGCCCTACCGGGTTACTGACCTTAGCCAAACTCCGAATGCCGGTAAGTGAGAGCACGGCAGTGAGACTGTGGGGGATAAGCTCCATGGTCGAGAGGGAAACAGCCCAGAGCATCGACTAAGGCCCCTAAGCGTACGCTAAGTGGGAAAGGATGTGGAGTCGCAGAGACAACCAGGAGGTTGGCTTAGAAGCAGCCACCCTTGAAAGAGTGCGTAATAGCTCACTGGTCAAGTGATTCCGCGCCGACAATGTAGCGGGGCTCAAGCGTACCGCCGAAGTCGTGTCATTGCAGTACATACCCCCAACGGGGACTGTGATGGGTAGGGGAGCGTCGTGTGCCGGGTGAAGCAGCCGCGGAAGCGAGTTGTGGACGGTTCACGAGTGAGAATGCAGGCATGAGTAGCGATACACACGTGAGAAACGTGTGCGCCGATTGACTAAGGGTTCCTGGGTCAAGCTGATCTGCCCAGGGTAAGTCGGGACCTAAGGCGAGGCCGACAGGCGTAGTCGATGGACAACCGGTTGATATTCCGGTACCCGCTTTGAAACGCCCAATATCGAGCCCATTAATGCTAAGGCCGTGAAGCCGCCCCGGAGCCTTCGGGCAAAGGGGAGTGGTGGAGCCGCCGACCCAAGGTGGTAGTAGGTAAGCGATGGGGTGACGCAGGAAGGTAGTCCAGCCCGGGCGGTGGTTGTCCCGGGGTAAGGGTGTAGGGCGCTGTCTAGGCAAATCCGGACAGCACATAGCCTGAGACCTGATGCCGAGCCGATTGTGGTGAAGTGGATGATCCTATGCTGTCGAGAAAAGCCTCTAGCGAGTTTCATGGCGGCCCGTACCCTAAACCGACTCAGGTGGTCAGGTAGAGAATACCGAGGCGTTCGGGTGAACTATGGTTAAGGAACTCGGCAAAATGCCCCCGTAACTTCGGGAGAAGGGGGGCCATCACCGGTGATGAGTCTTGCACTCTGAGCTGGGGGTGGCCGCAGAGACCAGCGAGAAGCGACTGTTTACTAAAAACACAGGTCCGTGCGAAGCCGTAAGGCGATGTATACGGACTGACGCCTGCCCGGTGCTGGAACGTTAAGGGGACCGGTTAGCTCTGTTTCGACAGGGCGAAGCTGAGAACTTAAGCGCCAGTAAACGGCGGTGGTAACTATAACCATCCTAAGGTAGCGAAATTCCTTGTCGGGTAAGTTCCGACCTGCACGAATGGCGTAACGACTTCTCGACTGTCTCAACCATAGGCCCGGTGAAATTGCACTACGAGTAAAGATGCTCGTTTCGCGCAGAAGGACGGAAAGACCCCGGGACCTTTACTACAGTTTGATATTGGTGTTCGGTTCGGCTTGTGTAGGATAGGTGGGAGACTTTGAAGCGGCCACGCCAGTGGTTGTGGAGTCGCCGTTGAAATACCACTCTGGTCGTGCTGGATGTCTAACCTCGGTCCGTGATCCGGATCAGGGACAGTGTCTGATGGGTAGTTTAACTGGGGCGGTTGCCTCCCAAAGGGTAACGGAGGCGCCCAAAGGTTCCCTCAGCCTGGTTGGCAATCAGGTGTTGAGTGTAAGTGCACAAGGGAGCTTGACTGTGAGACCGACGGGTCGAGCAGGGACGAAAGTCGGGACTAGTGATCCGGCGGTGGCTTGTGGAAGCGCCGTCGCTCAACGGATAAAAGGTACCCCGGGGATAACAGGCTGATCTTCCCCAAGAGTCCATATCGACGGGATGGTTTGGCACCTCGATGTCGGCTCGTCGCATCCTGGGGCTGGAGTCGGTCCCAAGGGTTGGGCTGTTCGCCCATTAAAGCGGTACGCGAGCTGGGTTTAGAACGTCGTGAGACAGTTCGGTCCCTATCCTCTGTGCGCGCAGGAATATTGAGAAGGGCTGTCCCTAGTACGAGAGGACCGGGACGGACGAACCTCTGGTGTGCCAGTTGTTCTGCCAAGGGCATGGCTGGTTGGCTACGTTCGGGAGGGATAACCGCTGAAAGCATCTAAGCGGGAAGCCTGCTTCGAGATGAGTATTCCCACCTCCTTGAGAGGGTAAGGCTCCCAGTAGACGACTGGGTTGATAGGCCGGATGTGGAAGCCCAGTAATGGGTGGAGCTGACCGGTACTAATAGGCCGAGGGCTTGTCCTCAGTTGCTCGCGTCCACTGTGTTAGTTCTGAAGTAACGAACACGCCCCCCTACGGGTGGTGCGGCGGTTCAACTTCATAGTGTTTCGGTGGTCATAGCGTTAGGGAAACGCCCGGTTACATTCCGAACCCGGAAGCTAAGCCTTTCAGCGCCGATGGTACTGCAGGGGGGACCCTGTGGGAGAGTAGGACGCCGCCGAACAATTTTTAGCCTCAACCCCTGGACCTGGTCCGGGGGTTGAGGCATTTTTGCGTTCAGGGGCAGGCCGCCGGTACCCCCTGTGCACGCCCCCGCGGCACCTGCCGGTAAGGTCAGTGGGCATCGTTGGCTCATTTCCCACAGGAGGCCCCCGGGTGGAGGTCCAGGAGACTCGCGTTCAGACGGACCGGGTCCTCACCATCCCCAACATCCTCAGCATGGCGCGTCTCGTCGGCGTGCCGCTGTTCCTGTGGCTGATTCTCCGCCCCGTGTTCGGCGGACCCAACAGCGACGGCTGGGCGTTGCTGGTACTCGCGCTGAGCGGGATCAGCGACTATCTCGACGGGAAGCTGGCCCGCCGCTGGAACCAGATCAGCAACCTCGGCCGGTTGCTCGACCCCGCCGCGGACCGTCTGTACATCCTTTCCACGCTGATCGGACTCACCTGGCGGGAGATCCTTCCGCTCTGGCTGACCCTCGTGCTTTTGGCCCGTGAGGGCATGCTGCTGGTGATGGTGGCTATCCTCCGTCGGCACGGCTATCCTCCGCCGCAGGTGAACTTCCTCGGAAAGGCCGCCACCTTCAACCTGATGTACGCGTTTCCGCTGCTGCTCCTCAGTGACGGAGACACCTGGATTGCGTCACTCGCCGAAGTTTTCGGGTGGGCCTTCGCAGGATGGGGTACAACTCTCTATTGGTGGGCAGGGATCCTGTACGTGGTCCAGGTCCGCCGTCTCGTGAAGGCGGACATCAAGGCCGATTGAGCCCGTCTGTCCCGTGCCGTGCAGTGTCGCCGGTACGTCGCTGACGCAAGAGGGCCACCGAGCGGATGGGTGAAGTCGGCTAGACCGTCGTCTCTCAAGGAGGACGCTTCCGACATGAAGGCCGTCGTGATGGCTGGTGGCGAAGGCACTCGACTTCGCCCGATGACCTCGAGCATGCCCAAACCGCTTCTGCCGGTGGCCAACCGGCCGATCATGGAGCATGTGCTGCGCCTGCTCAAGCGGCACGGTCTCACCGAGACCGTTGTCACCGTGCAGTTCCTCGCCTCCCTCGTCAGGAATTACTTCGGCGACGGCGAGGACCTCGGAATGGAGCTCACGTACGCCAATGAGGAAAAGCCACTCGGTACCGCCGGGAGCGTGAAGAACGCCGAGGAGGCATTGAAGGACGATGCCTTCCTCGTCATCTCCGGAGACGCGCTCACCGACTTCGACCTCTCCGATCTGATCGCCTTCCACAAGGAGAAGGGCGCGCTGGTCACCGTCTGTCTGACGCGTGTGCCGAACCCGCTGGAATTCGGGATCACGATCGTCGACGAGGAAGGAAAGGTCGACCGTTTCCTGGAGAAGCCGACCTGGGGACAGGTCTTCTCGGACACGGTGAACACCGGTATCTACGTCATGGAGCCGGAGGTCTTCGACTATGTGAAGGCCGATGTTCCGGTGGACTGGTCCGGGGATGTCTTCCCCCAGCTGATGAAGGAGGGCAAGCCGGTCTACGGCTATGTCGCCGAAGGCTACTGGGAGGACGTCGGCACCCACGAGAGCTACGTCAAGGCACAGGCAGACGTGCTCGAGGGCAAGGTTCAGGTCGAACTCGACGGCTTCGAGATCTCGCCCGGGGTATGGGTCGCCGAAGGGGCCGAGGTGCACCCGGAGGCGGTGCTGCGCGGGCCGCTGTACATCGGGGACTACGCCAAGGTCGAGGCCGGCGCGGAGATCCGCGAGCACACCGTCGTCGGCTCCAACGTGGTCGTGAAGTCGGGCGCCTTCCTGCACAAGGCCGTCGTCCACGACAACGTGTATGTGGGCCAGCAGAGCAATCTGCGCGGCTGTGTCATCGGCAAGAACACCGACATCATGCGGGCGGCCCGGATCGAGGACGGGGCGGTCATCGGCGACGAGTGCCTCATCGGTGAGGAATCGATTGTCCAGGGGAACGTGCGCGTCTACCCCTTCAAGACGATCGAGGCCGGCGCCTTCGTCAACACCTCCGTGATCTGGGAGTCCCGCGGCCAGGCGCATCTGTTCGGTGCGCGCGGTGTCTCCGGAATCCTCAACGTGGAGATCACGCCGGAGCTGGCCGTGCGGCTGGCGGGGGCGTACGCGACGACGCTGAAGAAGGGCGCGACGGTCACGACCGCCCGCGACCACTCCCGTGGCGCGCGGGCCCTGAAGCGGGCGGTGATCTCGGCGCTGCAGGCCAGCGCCATCGACGTACGCGACCTGGAGAACGTGCCGCTGCCGGTGGCGCGGCAGCAGACGGCGCGCGGCAGTGCCGGCGGGATCATGGTCCGGACCTCGCCGGGTGTGCCCGACTCCGTGGACATCATGTTCTTCGACGAGCGCGGGGCGGACCTCTCACAGGCCGGGCAGCGCAAGCTGGACCGGGTGTACGCGCGTCAGGAGTACCGACGGGCGTTCCCGGGCGAGATCGGCGACCTGTCGTTCCCGTCGAGCGTCTTCGACTCCTACACCGGTGCGCTGCTGAGGCAGGTGGACACCTCCGGGATCGCGGAGGCGGGGCTGAAGGTCGTGGTGGACGCGTCCAACGGCAGTGCGGGCCTGGTTCTGCCGAGCCTGCTCGGCCGGCTGCAGGTGGATTCACTGACGATCAACCCGGGGCTCGACGAGTCGCGGCCCACGGAGTCCGTGCAGACGCGGCGGGCCGGTCTGGTGCGGCTCGGGGAGATCGTGGCGTCGGCGCGGGCGGCGTTCGGGGTGCGCTTCGACCCGGTGGGCGAGCGGCTGTCGCTGGTGGACGAGCGGGGCCGGATCATCGAGGACGACCGGTCGCTCCTGGTGATGCTGGACCTGGTGGCCGCGGAGCGGAGGTCGGGGCGGGTGGCGCTGCCGGTCACCACGACGCGGATCGCCGAGCAGGTGGCGGCGTACCACGGGACGCAGGTGGAGTGGACGACGACGTCGCCGGACGATCTGACGCGGGTCGGCCGCGAGGAGTCGACGATCTTCGGCGGGGACGGGCGCGGCGGGTTCATCGTGCCGGAGTTCAGCAGCGTCTTCGACGGTGCGGCCGCGTTCGTACGGCTGATCGGTCTGGTGGCGCGGACGCAGCTCACGCTGAGCCAGATCGACGCGCGGATCCCGAGGGCCCATGTGATCAAGCGGGACGTGGCGACGCCGTGGGCGGTGAAGGGCCTGGTCATGCGCCGGGTGGTGGAGGCGGCGGGCGACCGGTCCGTGGACACCACCGACGGTGTACGGGTGGTGGAGGCGGACGGGCGCTGGGTGATGGTGCTGCCCGACCCGGCCGAGGCCGTCACCCATCTGTGGGCCGAGGGGCCCGACGACACCTCCGCGCAGGCCCTGCTCGACGAGTGGTGCGCCGTCGTGGAGGGCGCCGGGCGATGACCCGGTGACGGGTGTGCCGGGCGGTGTCCGAATCGGGCACGCCCGGCACTTCGGTGGGGCCATTCGGCGGTAGCCGTCGCGACGTGCGACGATGTGCGGCATGTCGCAGCAGCCCCCCGTTCGGAGCACAGGCACCCCGCCTCCGCGTCCCGACGCGTCCATGTCGCTGCTGAACAACGTGATGGACCATGCCCTGGACGACGGCTACGCCGAGGCGACCGCCCGGCGCGCCGCCCGGGGCGAGGGGCTGCCGCGGCCGCTGCGGGCCAAGCTGGGCCTGGCCGCCGGACTGGTGCTCGCGGCCGCGGTCGTCACGCTGGGTGCGGCGCAGGCGCGGGAGGCGGCGCCGATCGTGGCGAAGGAACGCGAGGAGCTGATCGACCGGATCGACTCCGAGACGGCCGCCGCGGACACGCTGGAGCAGGACGTCGAGAAGATCCGCCGAGAGGTGGGGGAGCGGCAGCGCAAGGCCCTGGAGCAGCACGGCGGCGACCAGGCGGAGCTGGTGGCTCTGCTGTCGGGCGCGACGCCGGTGCACGGGCCGGGCGTGAAGCTGGTCGTGGACGACGCGAAAGGCGCCGCGGACGGCGGTGGCGGGCCGCGGGAGAGCAGCGGCTTCGCCGATACCGGGCGGGTGCGGGACCGGGACATGCAGCGGGTGGTGAACGGGCTGTGGCAGTCCGGCGCCGAGGCCGTGTCGATCAACGGCCAGCGGCTGACCTCCCTGTCGGCGATCCGTGCCGCGGGTGACGCCATACTGGTCGACAACCGTCCGCTGGTGCCTCCGTACACCGTGCTGGCGGTGGGGGACGGGCGGCGCCTGAGCACCGCCTTCCAGGACAGCGCCGACGGCCAGTACCTGCATGTGCTCCAGGAGAACTTCGGGATCCGCAGCAGCATCTCGGTAGAGGACGAGGTGCGCCTGCCGGCCGCGCCGAGCCTGATCGTACGTACAGCCGAGCCGAGGGGCGCCGGGGCGGGGAAGCCCACCGGGGAGTCCACGGCCGACAAGGGGAAGGGCACATCGTGATCGCCGTACTGGGCCTCGTCGTGGGAGTGGTGGTCGGACTGTTGGTCCGGCCCGAGGTGCCTGCGGTGGTCGAGCCCTATCTCCCCATCGCCGTGGTCGCCGCCCTGGACGCGGTGTTCGGCGGGCTGCGGGCCATGCTGGACGGGATCTTCGTCGACAAGGTCTTCGTGGTGTCCTTCCTGTCGAACGTGGTGGTGGCCGCGCTGATCGTGTTCCTGGGCGACAAGCTGGGCGTGGGCGCGCAGCTGTCGACGGGTGTGGTGGTCGTGCTCGGTATCCGGATCTTCTCCAACGCGGCCGCCATCCGGCGGCACGTGTTCCGGGCGTGAGGCCGATGAGCACCGAGGAGAACCCTCAGGGGAAGCCGGAGGAGACGCCGGCGCCGGACGCCGCGGCGGAGGCGAAGCCCGCCGGCGGGACGCAGCCTGCCGCCGGGACGCCGGCCGAGCCGGAGCAGACCGGTCGGCAGCGGCTGGCCGCGGGGCTGTGGCCGCCGCGCTTCAGCCGGGCCCAACTCGTCGTCGCCCTGCTGCTGTTCGTGCTCGGTCTGGGTCTGGCCATCCAGGTCCGCTCGACCAGTGACAACAGCGCGCTGCGCGGCGCCCGCCAGGAGGACCTGGTGCGGATCCTGGACGAGCTCGACGACCGTACGCAGCGCCTCGAGGACGAGAAGACCCGTCTGGAGAGCCAGCGCCGGGAGTTGGAGAGCAGCTCCGACCAGGCGGAGGAGGCCCGCAAGCAGACGCGGGAGAAGGAGCGGCAGCTCGGCATCCTGGCCGGTACGGTCGCGGCCGAGGGGCCGGGGATCACGCTGACGGTCACGGACGGCGCGGGCGCTGTGGAGTCGGACATGCTGCTCGACGCGATCCAGGAGCTGCGTGCGGCGGGCGCCGAGGCGATCCAGGTGAACGACGTCCGGGTCGTCGCGGACAGCTACTTCTCGGGTGGCGAGGGCGCCATAGAGGTCGACGGCAAGAAGATCACCGCTCCGTACGTCTTCAAGGTGATCGGCAAGCCCGAGGATCTCGAACCGGCGCTGAACATCCCCGGCGGTGTGGTGCAGACGCTGGAGAAGGAGCAGGCCACCGCCTCGGTGACCCGCTCCAGCAAGATCGTTGTCGATGCGTTGCGACCTGCGGAGCGCCCTGACTACGCTCGGTCGTCGTCGCAGTGAGGCGGGGGTACATGGGGGAAGCGGGACAAGGGCGTGACGTTGCGGGGGGTCGCCGCAGGCAACTCCCGGTGCGTGGTGGAAACTGTCCGGAGGTCACGGACGTTGTGAAGGTGTCCGGGTCGGCACGAGAGTCGATCCAGGGTTCGTCCTGCCCCACGGGCGGGTCTGTTTCGGTCAAGGGGAATCGCCCGTGAAGTTGTTTGCGAAGTTGTTCGGCAAGAGCGCACGCGAGGACGGCGGCAACGCCAAGCACCGCGCGCCGCGCCAGGCCCAGAGCGAGGAACAGCAGGCCGAGCGGCCGCTCTTCCGCGACGAGGTCGGCGGGCAGGGCGGTGACATTCCGGGCGGACAGGGCGCGTCTTCTGTTGACCCTGCCGGTCCCGGCCGCATAGGTTTCGGAGAATCATCAACCTCAAGTGCGGGTGGAGGGTTTGCCCCCGACCCGTATGCGACCCACGCCTCCGCGGGGCAGCCGCGGCAGGAGGATGCGTCCATGCCGGTGTGTACGAGGTGCGGCCACCGCAACGCCGCGGACAGTCGGTTCTGCTCCAACTGTGGCGCGCCGCTGCGCGGTGGGGCCCCGGCGGAGCGCGCGTCGGAGACGACGTCCACGATCTCCATCTCGGGCATCGAGGCGTACGAGGCGGAGGCCACCGGCCAGACCGCGCTGCCGTCGCTGTCGCCCGAGGCGCAGGCCGCGGTCGACGCGCTGCCGGCCGGTTCGGCGCTGCTCGTGGTGCGCCGCGGGCCGAACTCGGGCAGCCGTTTCCTGCTGGACGGCGAGCTGACCACGGCCGGCCGCCACCCGCAGAGCGACATCTTCCTGGACGACATCACGGTGTCGCGCCACCACGTGGAGTTCCGTCGCCAGCCCGACGGCGGATTCACGGTGAGCGACGTCGGCAGCCTCAACGGCACCTACCTCAACCGTGAGCCGATCGATTCCGCGGTCCGGCTCAACAACGGTGACGAGGTCCAGATCGGCAAGTACCGGCTGGTGTTCTACTCCAGCCAGCGGGGCGTCTGACCGCTCCGGGCAGCCTTCAGGGAAGGTCCATGGTGCGAACAGCGACGGGCGGTGCCGGTACCGGCACCGCCACCGCCGGGGAGCGGATGGTGAGCATCGGGGCGGTGCTCGGCCAGCTGCGCGACGAGTTTCCCGAAGTGACCATCTCGAAGATCCGGTTCCTGGAGGCCGAGGGGCTGGTCGAGCCGCAGCGCACGGCCTCCGGTTACCGCAAGTTCAGTCCGCAGGACGTGGAGCGGCTCGCCCAGATCCTGCGGATGCAGCGGGACCACTACCTGCCGCTGAAAGTGATCCGCGAGCATCTGGACGCCCTCGCCCGCGGTGAGCAGGTCCGGCTGCCGGCGCCGGGCGGGCAGCGCGACCTCCTCGAGGGGGCCTGGGATCCGGAGCAGGACCGTCCGACGGCGGCCCGGATCGGCCGGGCCGAGCTGCTCGCCGCCGCCGAGGTGACCGAGGCGGAGCTGGCCGAGTGGGAGTCGTACGGGCTCCTGGCCGCCGGTCCGGACGGCGGGTACGACGCGGAGGCCGTCAACGTCGCCAGACTTGTCGCGGATCTGGGGAGATTCGGTCTGGAACCTCGGCACCTGCGGGCGGTGAAGGCGGCCGCGGATCGCGAGGCCGGTCTGGTCGAGCAGATGGTCGCCCCGCTGCGGCGGCACCGGAATCCGCAGACCAGGGCGCATGCCGAGGCGACCGCGCGTGAACTGGCGGGCCTTTCCGTACGGCTGCACGCCGCGCTGGTCCAGACCGCTCTGGGGCTCCGCCTGCAGTGATCTTGCCCGGGCCCGACTATCCAAACCGGTCGGGCACGGCCTAGGGTTGCTGTGTGAACGAGCTCGACGTTGTGGGTGTCCGGGTGGAAATGCCCTCCAACCAGCCGATCGTGCTCCTGCGTGAAGTGGGAGGCGACCGGTACCTTCCCATCTGGATCGGCCCCGGTGAGGCGACCGCGATCGCCTTCGCCCAGCAGGGCATGGCCCCTGCCAGGCCGCTGACGCACGACCTGTTCAAGGACGTCCTCGAGGCCGTGGGCCAGGAGCTCACGGAGGTGCGGATCACCGATCTCCGCGAGGGCGTGTTCTACGCGGAGCTGGTCTTCGCCAGCGGTGTCGAGGTGAGCGCCCGGCCGTCCGACGCGATAGCGCTGGCGCTGCGCACCGGGACCCCGATCTACGGCAGCGACGGCGTCCTCGACGACGCCGGTATCGCCATTCCGGACGAACAGGAGGACGAGGTGGAGAAGTTCCGCGAGTTCCTCGACCAGATCTCCCCCGAGGACTTCGGAACCAACAGCCAGTGACCCTCGTGGCGCCGGTGCGCTCAGCGCATTCGAGTAGCCTTTCCCGCAGAGAGACACGGGAAACCACTCTCAGGGTGATTATCACTCGGCGTGCCGAGTGTGGCGATCGTTGACGCACCCCGAGTGACTGCCTACCGTCGAGTGGGCAGGTCAAGGACGGAGGGTCGGCGTGATGAGCAGCGGCGACGGCACGGCAGGGGGCGCTCTCGGACGCACTCCGGGAGAGAGTGGGCTGTACCCGCTCCAGAGCGGCACGGCGGACGTGCCCTCCGACGCCGGCACCGAAAGCATCGGCTATCGCGGGCCCACGGCCTGCGCCGCCGCGGGCATCACCTACCGGCAGCTCGACTACTGGGCCCGTACCGGCCTGGTCGAGCCCAGCGTCCGGCCCGCGTACGGCTCCGGGACGCAGCGCCTCTACAGCTTCCGCGACGTCGTCGTGCTGAAGATCGTCAAGCGGTTCCTGGACACCGGTGTCGCCCTGCAGAACATCCGCGCCGCCGTGCAGCACCTGCGCGCCCGCGGGTTCCAGGACCTGGAGCGCATGACGCTGATGAGCGACGGCGCGACGGTGTACGAGTGCTCCTCGCCCGACGAGGTGGTGGACCTGCTCAAGGGCGGTCAGGGTGTCTTCGGCATCGCGGTCGGCGTGGTGTGGCGGGACGTCCAGGCGGCGCTGTCGCAGCTGCACGGCGAGCGGGTCGACACCGGGGAGACGCTGATCGGCCACAACCCCGGCGACGAGCTGGCGGCCCGGCGGCGACGCGACAAGGCCGTCTGAGACGCGACAGGACCGTCCGAGAAGCGACAAGGCCGTCCGAGACGGCGACACGCTGACGGACTCGCACGCCAGTGCGGGTCCGTTGTCAGTGCCGTAGGGCAGCATCGGACCTGTGAGAGCCGCGCCGACGATCCTGCATCTGGACATGGATGCGTTCTTCGCCGCCGCCGAGCAGGCGGCGAAGCCGAGCCTGCGCGGGAAGCCCGTCGTGGTCGGCGGGCTCGGCCCGCGCGGGGTCGTCGCCACCGCCTCGTACGAGGCCCGGCGCTTCGGGGTGCACTCCGCGATGCCGACGGCGCAGGCGCGCCGGCTCGCGCCCAACGCGGCCTATCTGTACCCGCGATTCGCGCTGTACAAGGCGGTCAGCGAGCAGGTCATGGAGCTGCTCGGGCGGCTGTCCCCGCTGGTCGAGCCGCTGAGCCTGGACGAGGCCTTCGTGGACCTCGAGGCGGGGGGTGTGGCCTGGGACTCGGCGAGTGCGCGGGAGGCCGGTGAGCGGCTGCGCAGGGACATTCTCGGCACCACGGGGCTGACGGGGTCGGTGGGGCTCGCGGGGTCGAAGATGCTCGCCAAGATCGCCTCGGAGGAGGCCAAGCCCGACGGTCTGGTGCTGATCGAGCCGGGCACCGAGCGGGAGCTGCTCGGGCCGAAGTCGGTGCGGATCATCCCCGGCGTCGGGCCGGCCACCGGAGAGCATCTGCGGCGGGCCGGGATGACCACGGTCGCGGATCTCGCGGCGGCCGGCGAGGACGAGCTCGTACGGCTGCTGGGGCGGGCGCACGGCTCGTCGCTGCACCGCATGGCCCTGGGGTACGACGACCGGCCCGTGGTGGCGGAGCGGGACGCCAAGTCGGTGTCCGTGGAGGACACCTTCGACGTGGACCTGCACGACCGGTTGCGGATCCGGATCGAGGTGGAGCGGCTCGCCGAGCGCTGCGTGGGGAGGCTGCGGGCCTCCGGTCACTCGGGGCGGACGATCGTCCTGAAGGTGCGCCGCTTCGACTTCTCGACGCTGACCCGCTCCGAGACCCTGCGCGGGCCGACGGACGACCTCGGCGTGGTCCGGGAGGCCGCCGCCCGGCTCCTCGAGGGCGTGGACACCACCGGCGGGGTACGGCTGCTCGGGGTCGGTGTCAGCGGGCTCGCCGACTACACGCAGGAGGACCTGTTCGCGCAGGCCGCGGAGGCCGCGGCTCCCGACCCCTCGGCCCCGGCCGAGGAGGGGCCCGTCGCCGCCGAGCCGTCCGAGTCGGAGCCGCCGCGCGAGCGCCACTGGTCTCCCGGCCAGGACCTCCGGCACGCCGTGTACGGCCCCGGCTGGGTGCAGGGCAGCGGCGTCGGCCGGGTCACGGTGCGCTTCGAGGAGCCCGGCTCCGCGCCCGGGCGCGTACGCACCTTCCAGGTCGACGATCCCGACCTGGAACCCGCCGACCCGCTGCCGCTGGTCCCGCGGAGCTAGCTGTCGTCCCGGCCCGCGAGGCGGCCGAAGTCGCGGTCCTCGTGGGTCGCGGGCGGCAGGGCGATGTTGTAGTGGCGGTAGAGCTGGATCTCCTGCTCCGGCGAGAGGTGCCGGCCGACGCCGAAGTCCGGGGCCTCCTTGATCAGGGACCGTTCGTACGGCACGTGGAGGCCGTCCGAGGCCAGCTCGCTGTTCTCCAGGGGGACGAACGCGTCACGGCTGAACAGGCCGGTGCGGAGGGCGGCCCACTCGGGGACTCCGGTCGCGTCGTCCAGGTACACCTCGTCCACGGTGCCGATCTTGGCCCCGTTGCGGTCGTACGCCTTGCGGCCGATCAGGCTGCGCGGATCGATATCGGTCTGCACGGTCCCTCCAGATGGTCGCAACTGCTCTCCAACCCCTACGAAAGTGCACAACAGAGATATCGGCCACTTGAGCGATCTGGAGGCGCAAGGGCGCTGGTAGGCTGGCTGTGGCTGTCGACCCCGCGCGGGAGAGTCCTCCGGAGACTTCCGGAGGCGCCGAAGGAGCAAATCCTCCCCGGAATCTCTCAGGCCCCCGTACCGCGCGGACGAGGTCACTCTGGAAAGCAGAGCGGTAGTCCCACGGCATCCGCTCTCACCGACGGTGAAAGCCGGCCTGCTCCCATGCGCGCCGGTGAAGCTCTCAGGTTGAGATGACAGAGGGGGAGGCCGTCCGGGCACCTGCGCCGTGGTGCCCCTTCAGGGTCGTGACGACCAGGAGGCCTCCGCAATGACCGCCAACCGCACCCCGCTCTCCGCACTCGAACAGGGCATCCCCTTCGAGGCGCGGCACATCGGGCCGGACGCCGAAGCCCGCGCCAAGATGCTCGCGCAGGTCGGCTACGGCTCCCTCGACGAGCTCACCGCCGCCGCGGTGCCGGACGTGATCAAGAGCGCCGAGGCCCTGGGCCTGCCGGCCGCCCGCACCGAGGCGGACGTGCTCGCCGAGCTGCGCACGCTCGCCGACCGCAACCAGATCCTCGCGCCGATGATCGGCCTCGGCTACTACGGCACCTTCACCCCGCCGGTCATCCTGCGCAACGTCATGGAGAACCCGGCCTGGTACACCGCGTACACGCCGTACCAGCCGGAGATCTCGCAGGGCCGCCTGGAGGCGTTGCTCAACTTCCAGACCGTGGTCGCCGACCTCACCGGCCTGCCCACCTCCGGCGCCTCGCTGCTCGACGAGGGCACCGCCGCCGCCGAGGCCATGTCGCTCTCCCGCCGGGTCGGCAAGGTCAAGAACGGCGTGTACGTCGTCGACGCCGACGCGCTGCCGCAGACCATCGCCGTCATCGAGACCCGTGCCGAGCCGACCGGCGTCGAGGTCGTCGTCGCCGACCTGTCCGCCGGTATCCCCGCCGAGCTCGCCGAGCGCGGCGTCTTCGGCGTGCTGCTGCAGTACCCGGGCGCCTCCGGCGCGGTCCGCGACATCAAGCCGGTCATCGACCAGGCCCACGAGCTCGGCGCGATCGTCACCGTCGCCGCCGACCTGCTCGCCCTCACGCTGCTGGCCTCCCCGGGCTCCCTCGGCGCCGACATCGCCGTCGGCACCACCCAGCGCTTCGGCGTCCCGATGGGCTTCGGCGGCCCGCACGCCGGCTACATGGCCGTCCAGGACAAGCACGCCCGCTCGCTGCCCGGCCGCCTGGTCGGCGTCTCCGTCGACGCCGACGGCAACAAGGCGTACCGCCTCGCCCTGCAGACCCGCGAGCAGCACATCCGCCGCGAGAAGGCCACCAGCAACATCTGTACCGCGCAGGTGCTGCTCGCCGTCATGGCCGGCATGTACGCCGTCTACCACGGCCCCGACGGCCTGAAGACGATCGCGCAGCGCACCCACCGCTACGCCGCGATCCTCGCCGCCGGTCTGCGCGCCGGCGGCGTGCAGCTCACCCAGGGCGCCTTCTTCGACACCCTCACCGCCCGTGTCCCCGGCAAGGCCGACGAGATCGTCGCCGCCGCCCGCGCGGCCGGCGTCAACCTGTACCGCGTCGACGCCGACCACGTGTCGATGTCCTGCGACGAGACCACCGGCCGCGAGCAGCTCGCCGCCGTCTGGTCCGCCTTCGGCGTGACCGCCGACGTGGAGGCCCTCGACGCCGCCACCGAGGACGCGCTGCCGGCCGACGGCCTGCGCTCCGACACGTACCTGACCCACCCGGTCTTCCACGCGCACCGCTCCGAGACCGCGATGCTGCGCTACCTGCGCAAGCTCGCCGACCGCGACTACGCGCTCGACCGCGGCATGATCCCGCTCGGCTCCTGCACCATGAAGCTGAACGCGACCACCGAGATGGAGCCGGTGACCTGGCCCGAGTTCGGCCAGATCCACCCGTTCGCGCCGATCGAGCAGGCGCAGGGCTACGTCACGCTCATCACCGAGCTGGAGGAGCGCCTCGCCGAGGTCACCGGCTACGACAAGGTGTCCATCCAGCCCAACGCCGGTTCCCAGGGCGAGCTGGCCGGTCTGCTCGCGGTCCGCGCGTACCACCGCGCCAACGGCGACGAGCAGCGCACCGTCTGCCTCATCCCGTCCTCCGCGCACGGCACCAACGCCGCCAGCGCCGTGATGGCCGGCATGAAGGTCGTCGTGGTCAAGACCGCCGACGACGGCGAGGTCGACGTCGAGGACCTGCGCGCCAAGATCGAGCAGTACCGCGACGAGCTGTCGGTGCTGATGATCACCTACCCGTCCACGCACGGTGTGTTCGAGGAGCACGTCGCCGACATCTGCGCCGCGGTGCACGACGCCGGCGGCCAGGTGTACGTCGACGGCGCCAACCTCAACGCGCTGGTCGGCCTCGCCAAGCCGGGCCACTTCGGCGGCGACGTCTCGCACCTGAACCTGCACAAGACCTTCTGCATCCCGCACGGCGGCGGCGGCCCCGGCGTCGGCCCGGTCGGCGTCCGCGCCCACCTCGCCCCGTACCTGCCGAACCACCCGCTGCAGCCGACGGCCGGCCCGGAGACGGGCGTCGGCCCGATCTCGGCCGCCCCGTGGGGCTCGGCCGGCATCCTGCCGATCTCCTGGGCGTACGTCCGGCTGATGGGCGGCGAGGGCCTCAAGCGCGCCACCCAGGTCGCGGTGCTCGCGGCGAACTACATCGCCAAGCGCCTGGAGCCGCACTACCCGGTGCTGTACACCGGTCCGGCCGGCCTCGTCGCGCACGAGTGCATCGTCGACATCCGTCCGCTGGCCAAGGCCACCGGCGTCAGCGTCGACGACATCGCCAAGCGCCTGATCGACTACGGCTTCCACGCGCCGACCATGTCGTTCCCGGTCGCCGGCACCCTGATGATCGAGCCGACCGAGTCCGAGGACCTGGCCGAGCTGGACCGGTTCTGCGACACGATGATCGCGATCCGCGCCGAGATCGAGAAGGTCGCCTCCGGCACGTGGCCGGCCGACGACAACCCGCTGGTCAACGCGCCGCACACGGCGGCCGCGCTGGGCGGCGAGTGGGACCACGCGTACAGCCGCGACGAGGCCGTCTTCCCGGCCGGCGTCTCCGCCGCGGACAAGTACTGGCCGCCGGTGCGCCGCATCGACGGTGCGTTCGGCGACCGGAACCTGGTCTGCTCCTGCCCGCCGCTGGACGAGTACGACGCCTGAGCATGAGTGAAGGGCCGGTCCGGAGGATCCTCTCCGGGCCGGCCCTTCGCCGTGTGCGGGTGGTGCTCAGGCCGCCTGCGCCACCTGACCCGTGGTCAGCGGCCGGTGCGGCGCGATGACCTGGCCGTCCGGCAGCAGCTCACCGGTGTCCTCGAAGAGCAGGACGCCGTTGCACAGCAGACTCCAGCCCTGTTCCGGGTGGTGCGCCACCGGGCGCGCCGCCTCCCGGTCGGCGGAGTCGGCGGTCGGACAGGCAGGCTGATGCTGGCACATGGATGGGTTCTTTCGCTGCGTGGTGGTGAGTGTCCTGCGGCTCGATGCGTTGTTCATGGCCGCCCCCGTGGTGAGTTCGTACGGTCCAGTGTTCCCCTACGGAAGGCGATCCGCAGGGATTTCACGGCAGCTCTTCCTACTAGAGAATGACGCATCACCCGCGCGGGCGGTTCAATCCAACTGCACGGCCCCTTCGGATGGTTCGGGATGGTCCCGGCGGGCTAGTCCGTACGGAGGGGGCCCCGTACGCCTGTGCTCAGGCGGCGGGGGCCGGTGAGCCGAACAGGGGTGTGGGAGCCAGTCGCAGGGTGAGGACCGGCAGCAGATCGGCGACCCGGTAGGGCCGGTGCGAGGCGATCCCGGGGGGTGCGGGCGCCAGTGGGATGAGCAGGTCGGCCGGGTCGGGGACCCCGTCGGCCCCGTCGGCCGCGGTGTCGCCGTGCAGCCAGAGCGTCAGCATGTACAGGTCCGGGACGGACAGCAGTCGCGGCTGGTACGTCCCGGGCAGCGACTCGGCCTGGACCAGGGCGCGTTCGGTGGCGGCGAGGTACGGCCCCTCGAAGAAGTGGGAGAAGGACCAGCCGTCGGGCGTGAGGACGGCGTCCCCGGCGGCCACGGCCCGTTCGGCGCCCCGGATCAGGAACCGCCAGCCGGTGAGCCGGGTGCGCGGCGGCTCGGCCGACGGGGTGACGTGATCGCGTACGTCCAACACGTGGACGGGCAGAGGCAGTTCGGGGCTCAGTGGTCCCTGGTGGGACCGCAGTGCGGGCGTGCGTGCCTCGCGGACGGCGGTGGGGGAACCGAGGGCCGTGAGGACAGTGCGCAGGGCCGGCGCAGGGGCCGGAGAAGGCTGGAGCATGGTGGGTCGCCTCTCGCTCAAGAGACAAGGGTGATGCGGGCAGACGCGGACGGACGGCGCTGTCGGCTGCGGGGCCGGGCCGGAAGCGGGACACGCGGGCATGACCGGGCGCCGACACTCTGCCTCGTCCGCGGAGTTTATACGACGGCTGTTCAGACATTGTTTCCGCTAGCCGTGCGCGATATTCCCGGCAAGGCCCGATCAGGTCTTGTTCTCCGGGGGATACGCCGGATTTCCGGCGAACGCACGTCCACGGCCTGCGAGTTCTCCGTAGGGACGGACGGCCGAATTGATTCGGTGCCGGTCCGAACCTGTCGTACTCGGCTTCGACGGAATATGCGTGATGCGTCGTGCCCGGGGTAAGTGCCGGTGGTTCGGCGTTACTCAGACTACCGGCCGATCGGCGGCCGCGCAGGCGTTATGGATCAGTCAGCTGGGCATTATCGTCCGTGACGCGAGCGACGGAGCCGTGGGCTGCCCACTCGAGGAGGGACCCTTCGATGGGGGAGAAGGTCGTGGCAGACGGGTTCGACCTGTCCGATCGACAGAAATACCGCAGGAAGTTGCAGCAGTGCCTGGCGGGACTGGCGCGGCTGCTGGCGGAGAAGAGGTTCGACCGGCCGCGCAATCTGATGGGCCTGGAGATCGAGCTCAATCTCGCGGGCGGCGACGGCCTGCCCCGGATGATGAATGCCGAGGTCCTCGACCGCATCGCCAGCCGTGATTTCCAAACGGAACTCGGCATGTTCAACCTCGAGGTCAACATCGCCCCGCACCGGCTCGGCGGCCGGGTCTTCGACCAGCTCGCGGAAGAACTCCGTGCCGGTCTGGGATATGCCGATCGCATGGCCAGGGAAGTGGACGCCGGCGTTCTCATGATCGGCATACTTCCGACGCTCGAGCACGCCGACATGGTCAGCGAGCATCTCTCCGCGGTCGACCGCTACATGCTCCTCAACGACCAGCTGGTGGCCGCCCGCGGCGAGGACTTCGCACTCGACATCGAAGGGGTGGAGCGGCTGCGCTGCACCTCCTCGTCGATCGCCTGCGAGGCGGCCTGCACCTCCGTGCAGCTGCACCTCCAGGTGACCCCGGCGCGGTTCGCCTCGGTGTGGAACGCGGCGCAGGCGGTGGCCGCGGTGCAGGTCGCCGTCGGGGCGAACGCGCCCTTCCTGTTCGGGCGCGAGCTGTGGCGCGAGTCCCGGCCCCCGCTGTTCCAGCAGGCCATCGACACCCGCCCGCCCGAGCTCAAGGCGCAGGGCGTGCGCCCGCGGACCTGGTTCGGGGAGCGGTGGGTGGACTCGGCGTACGACCTCTTCGAGGAGAACCTGCGCTGGTTCCCGCCGCTGCTGCCGCTGATGGACGAGGAGGACCCGCTCCGCGTCCTCGACCAGGGCGGCGTGCCCTCCCTGCAGGAGCTGGTGCTGCACAACGGCACGGTCTACCGGTGGAACCGCCCGGTGTACGGGGTCGTCGACGGCGTCCCGCACCTGCGGGTGGAGAACCGGGTGCTGCCGGCCGGGCCGACGGTCTCCGACGTGGTCGCCAACGCGGCCTTCTACTACGGGCTCGTGCGCGCGCTGGCCGACGAGCCGCGCCCGGTGTGGCGGCGGCTGCCGTTCGCGGACGCGGAGGCCAACTTCGACACGGCGTGCCGGTACGGGATCGACGCCGAGCTGCGCTGGCCGAGGCCCGGCCGCGGGGGCGGCGTCGCCACGGTGCCCGCGGTGAAGCTCGTACGCGACGAACTGCTGCCGCTCGCCGCGGCGGGTCTCGACGCCTGGCAGATCGACCCGGCCGACCGCGACCACTACCTCGGGATCATCGAGGAGCGCTGCCGGCTGCGGACCAACGGCGCTTCCTGGCAGGTCGACACGTTCCACCGGGGACTGGCGGCGGGGCTCGGCCGGCAGGCGGCGCTCGCCGCGACGACCCGCCGCTACACGGAGCTGATGCACACCGACGCACCGGTGCACACCTGGCCGGCGGGGTTGTAGCACAGGGACGCCGTTTACCCTGGCGGGGCTGGATGAGACCCGAGGGGTGAACGGCGTAGTGGAGGCACGTGTGCGGGCGGAGTCGGGTGCGGCGGCCTTTCCTTCTCCTCCGGAGGAGCTGCCACGGCGGATCCTGCGGTCCGAGATGCTGCTGGTGCTCGCCCTGTCGCTGGGCGCCAGCGGAGTGTCGGCGCTGATCAGCTTCATCGGCTCGCTGACGAAGCCGGGCGGCCTCAAGGACCAGGCGGCCACGCTCAACGGCTCGTACGCCCCGGACCGCCCCTGGCTCGACCTGGCCTGGCAGCTCTTCGGCATCGCGAGCGCCCTCGTGCCGGTCGCCCTCGTGGCGCATCTGCTGTTCCGCGAGGGCGCCGGGATGCGGGCCATCGGCTTCGACCTGAAGCGCCCCTGGCAGGACCTGGGCCGCGGCGCGCTGATCGCGGCCGGCATCGGCAGCGCCGGGCTCGCGTTCTATCTCGCGGCGCGCACGGCCGGGTTCAACCTGACCGTGGTGCCCGAGGCGCTGCCGGACGTCTGGTGGAAGTACCCCGTCCTCATCCTGTCGGCGATCCAGAACTCCGTCGTCGAGGAGGTCATCGTCGTCGGGTACCTGCTGCGCCGCCTCGACCAGCTGGGCTGGACCCCGTGGGCGGCGCTCGCGGCGAGTTCGGTGCTGCGCGGCTCGTACCACCTGTACCAGGGGATCGGCGGCTTCGTCGGCAACGTGGTGATGGGCGTCGTGTTCGTCCTGCTCTACCGCCGCTGGGGGCGGGTGGGCCCCCTGGTGGCGGCGCACGCCCTGCTCGACATCGTCGCGTTCGTCGGGTACGGGCTGCTGGCCGGCCGGGTGGACTGGCTGCCGACGGGCTGAGCCGTCAGGCGCGCAGCTCGCCCTCGATCACCGTCACGGCGTGCCCCGTGAGCAGGGTGCGCTCGCCGCGCAGCCGGGTGCGCACCATGCCGGTACGGGCGCCGCCCTGTAGACCGGTGAGGTCCTCGCGGCCGAACCGTCCTGCCCAGAACGGGGCGAGCGCGGTGTGGGCGCTGCCGGTGACCGGGTCCTCGTCGATGCCCACGCCCGGGAAGAAGCCGCGGGAGACGAAGTCGTAGCCGCGCTCGGGCTTCTCGGCCGCCGCGGTGACGATGATCCCGCGGTCGGACAGGCCCTTCAGGGCCGCGTGGTCCGGCGTGATGCTCCGTACCGTCTCCTCGTCGTTCAGCTCGACGAGGAGGTCGCCGATGTGGGCCGCGGTGTCGTGCACGGAGACGACCTCCGCGCCGAGGGCCGCGGTGAGCCCGGCGGGGGCCGCGACGGGCTTCAGCTCGGAGGTGGGGAAGTCCATCGTGATCGTGCCGTCGGCCTCGGCGGTCGCCCCGAGGATGCCGCACCGGGCGGCGAACCGCACGGTCCCCTCGGCCCGCTCGACCGTGTTGATGACGTGCGCGGTGGCGAGCGTGGCGTGGCCGCACATGTCGACCTCGGTGGTCGGCGTGAACCAGCGCAGCGCCCAGTCGGCCTCCCCGCCGGGCGGCAGCGGGTGGGCGAAGGCCGTCTCGGAGAGGTTCACCTCGGCGGCGACCTTCTGCAGCCAGTGGTCGTCCGGGAACGAGTCGAGGAGCAGCACGCCGGCCGGGTTGCCGGCGAACGGGCGGTCGGTGAAGGCGTCGACGATTCGGATGCGCATGGGGAGACGGTACGGGCTCCGGGGAGAGACGGACCAAGGCCAATCCGGGACGGCTGGCCCGATGCCGAGCGAACGGGTCAGTGGCGTCGGGTCGGTGGCTCAGGGGCCCTGGGGCTCAGTGGCCCGGCCTGCAGCAGATGGAGGACGCGATCGCGGACTTCGTCACGCGCCACACCGCTTGACCGCTCCCGCCCCCGGTGTCCCGGTTCGTTCGGCTCGATGCTTGCTCAACGAAGTATTCCGATATATCGTCGAAGCATCGCGACAGATCGACGATGGAAGGAGCGTAGCGATGCGTTCACAGGGACACGACCACGAGTACGGCCGCGGACACGGAAACTGCGGCCCCGGCCATCGCGGATGGGGCGGCTTCGCTCGCGGCGACTTCGAGGCGCGGCGCGCGGCCTTCGGTCCGTTCGGGCCGGGCTTCGGGGGACCGTTCGGCGGCGGCCGCGGACGCGGCGGCGGCCGGGGGAGGGCGCGGCGCGGCGACGTGCGCGCCTCGATCCTGGCGCTGCTGAAGGACCGCCCGATGCACGGTTACGAAATGATCCAGGAGATCGGCGAGCGCAGCGGCGGGGCCTGGAAGCCCAGTCCCGGCTCGGTCTACCCGACCCTCCAGCTCCTGGAGGACGAGGGGCTGATCGTCAGCGCGAGCGAAGGCGGCAAGAAGCTGTTCACGCTCACCGACGCCGGCCGCACCGAGGCCGAGTCGGGCCCGGAGGCCCCCTGGGAGGAGGCCGGGCGCAGTGTCGACTGGGATGCCGTGAACGAGATCCGGCAGGCCGGCTTCGGCCTGATGGAGGCGTTCGGGCAGGTCTGGAAGACCGGCGACGCCGACCAGCGGCAGAAGGCCGTCGAGGTCATCAACGAGGCGCGCAAGAAGCTGTACCTGATCCTGGCCGACGAGGACTGAGTCGACGGCTCATGATGAGCGGAGGGCCCCGCGGCGATCTGCCACGGGGCCCTCCGCCGTCTCCGGGGGAGTCAGGCCACCAGGCCCGCCAGCTTGCGCAGCGACTCGTTCAGCGCGGCCGTCGCCGAGTCCTTCAGCTTGCCCGCCATCAGCGAGACCGCCGCCCCGGTGAACTCGCCCTCGACGCGGACGGTCGTCGCCCCGCCGTCCGGCGTCAGCGCGTACCGGGTGCCGACGATGACACCCATCGGACCCTTGCCCCGGATCGCGAGGACCCGCGCGGTCTCCAACTCCTCCACCGTCCACTGCACCTCGGCCGGGAAGCCCATCAGCTTCATGTTCTCGACGAAGGTGGCGCCGGCCGCCAGGTTCTCCGGGCCTCCGTTCGGGAAGCTCGTGTGGGTGGCGTTCCACTCGCCGTACGCGGTGAAGTCGGTCAGCTGGGCCCAGACCTTCTCGGCCGGTGCCTCGATCCGTGCCTCCGCGCTCACTTCGGCCATGCGACCACCCCTTCTCGTCGGGCTTCCGGTGTCGCGGAACGTAGCCGGGCGGGGTCGAACATTCAATACTGATGAACCGTCAGATTCTGTGTGCGCGCGCCTCGTTCAGCTCTGGCGGGCCAGTTCCTCCGAGCCGCCCACCCAGCGGATCTCGGCCGCGTCGAACCAGTCGGAGGCGCGCGGCCGGCCGTCCTCCTCGTGGCAGTGGTAGGCGGCCCAGAAGAGGTCGGCGGGCAGCGCCTTCCGCGGGGCGTACACGCGGTAGACGTACTGCCGACCGTCCACGGCGACAAGAGCGACCATCCAGAACATACTTCTAGGACGAATTCCACCGGGGTCGTGGTTGCGTCTGGGGTGCGAGGCAAGGCGGCGCGCGCCGCACGCACCGAATCCGCGCGATCTCATCCCCAGGGAGGAGGGTGCGGGCGTCGTTGCCCACCTCACGTGGGATGCGCAGATGATGCTCGGCGGGGATGTTCCGGGCGCCCGGGGATGGTGAGGTGGAAGGGTGCACCATCCTGTCCCGCGGATTCCCGCCCAGCCCACGCCCTACCGCGTCGCGATCGAGTCCCGGCTCACCGTCGAGCTGGCCATGGCCGTCGCCGGGGCGCGCCGGCGAGCCCTGCGGGACGGGGACCGTCAGGTCGACACCGCGCATCTGCTGCACTCCCTCGTCGAGTCCGACCCCGCCGTCCGCGCGGCCTTCGCCGGCCAGGCGCAGGTCTCCCGGGTGCTCGGGTACCTGGTCCAGCGGAGCATCGGGTACGGGCTGCGCTGGCGGAGGTCCGGCCCCAAGCAGCAGCCCGGCTCCGCGTCCAGGGACGTCGAGGTCGCGCGTGGCCCCGGCGGGCCCGGCGGCTGGTCGCCGGCCGCGGCCGCCGCCATGGACGGCGCCCTGGCGCGGGCCGCCCGCCGCGGCGATCCCCGCGCCGCCGGGCTCGACGTGCTCGACGTCCTCGTCGCCGACCCCGACTGCAGGGCCGTCGAAGTGCTGCGCCGGGCCGGGGTCGACCCCGACGCGCTGACCGCCCGGATCGCGGAGCTGTCTCAACAGGTGTAACGGGGGTTACGCACCTGACGGCGCCCTGTCATGATGGCCCGATGCACGCGTCTCAGGGGAGAAGCGCCGGCCTGGGACTCGCCCTCGCTTCGGCCTTCGCATTCGGTGGATCGGGAGTGGCGGCCAAGCCGCTGATCGAAGCGGGACTCGACCCGCTGCACGTGGTGTGGCTCCGGGTGGCCGGCGCCGCCCTCGTCATGCTGCCGGTGGCCTGGCGCCACCGCGATCTGCTGCGCCGCAAGCCCGCCCTGCTCGCCGGCTTCGGCCTGCTGGCCGTGGCCGGTGTCCAGGCCTGCTACTTCGCCGCCATCTCCCGCATCCCCGTCGGCGTCGCGCTGCTCGTCGAGTACCTCGCGCCTGCCCTCGTCCTCGGCTGGGTGCGGTTCGTCCAGCGCCGGCCGGTGACCCGGGCCGCCGCGCTGGGCGTCGTCCTCGCCGTCGGCGGTCTCGCCTGCGTCGTCCAGGTCTGGTCCGGGCTGAGCTTCGACCTGCTGGGCCTGCTGCTCGCCCTGGCCGCGGCCTGCTGCCAGGTCGGCTACTTCGTCCTGTCCGACCAGGGCAGCGACGAGGCCGAGCCCGCCGACCCGCTCGGCGTCATCGCGTACGGACTGCTCATCGGTGCCCTCGTGCTCACCGTGATCGCCCGGCCGTGGGGCATGGACTGGTCCGTGGTCACCGGCGTCGCGCACATGGACGGCGCGGAGGTGCCGGCCTGGCTGCTGCTCGGCTGGATCGTGCTGATCGCGACCGTCGTCGCGTACGTCACCGGCGTGCTGTCCGTACGCCGGCTCTCGCCGCAGGTGGCCGGCGTGGTCGCCTGCCTGGAGGCCGTGATCGCGACCGTGCTCGCCTGGGTGCTGCTCGGCGAGCACCTGGGGGCGCCGCAGCTCATCGGCGGCGCGCTGGTGCTGGTCGGGGCGTTCATCGCGCAGTCCGCGACGCCCAAGGCGGCGGCCCCGGAGCCGGTGGCCGGGTCCGGGGCCGCCGAGCGGGAAACCGAGTTGTCGGCCGGACGAACCGCCCCTTAAGGTGCCGATCATGCATGCGACCGTGCTTCCGCCTCCCGCCGCCTAGGCGCGGGCGGCACCCTCCCGACGTAGACCAGGCCCGGTGGCGTTCGCCCCCGGGTGGTCCGTCGCTGCCCGTGCGGAGTCGAGCGACCCTCACCCGTCTTCCCACGGAGAACGAACCCACGTGTCGAACCACCTGTCGCACTCCCCCCTGCCCGCGGTCGGGCGGAGCCTCGTCTACCTCGTCGTCGCCGGCATCGCCTGGGGCACCGCCGGCGCCGCCGCGTCCCTGGTCTTCCGCGCCAGCGACCTCGGCCCCCTCGCACTGTCCTTCTGGCGGTGCGTCGGCGGACTCGTCCTGCTGCTGCCCGTGCTGTTGCTGCGCCGGTCCCGCGCGACGGCGCCGGCGTCCGTGACCGTCGAACCGCAGGGCCGGCGGCTGCTGCGGATCCTCGGTACGGGCATCGGCCTGACCGTCTTCCAGAGCGCCTACTTCGCGGCCGTCGAGGCCACCGGACTCGCCGTCGGCACCGTCGTCACGCTCGGCGCGGGCCCCGTCCTGATCGCCCTCGGCGCGCGAATCCTGATGGGCGAACGGCTCGGGCGCGGCGGCGCCACGGCCGTGGCCGGCGCGCTCGCCGGGCTCGGGGTGCTCGTGCTCGGCGGCGGCAGCGCCGAGGTCCGCCCGCTGGGCGTCGTCCTCGCCGTGCTCTCCGCCGCCGGGTACGCGGCGATCACCCTGCTCACCCGCTGGCTCGGCCGGGACGGCGGCGGCGTGGACTCCCTGTCCACCACCGCGTGGGCCTTCGCCATCGGCGCCGCCGGGCTGCTGCCGATGGCCGCGTTCGAGGGCCTGCTCCCGCACACCGGACGGCCGCTGGAGGTCATCGGCCTGCTCGTGTACGTCGCCGCCGTGCCGACGGCGCTCGCCTACGCGCTGTACTTCGCCGGGGCGGCCGTCGTCCGGGCGGCGACGGTCTCCGTGATCATGCTCCTGGAGCCGGTGAGCGCCGCGCTGATCGCGGTGACGCTGCTCGGCGAGGAACTCACGGCGGCCACCGTCGGCGGCACGTTGCTGCTCCTGACCGCGGTGACCGGACTGGCCGCGGCCGAGGCCCGCACGGCGGCGGCCCGTCGCCGTGCGGCACCGGCGGCGACGGCGTGACGGAGGCGACGGCGCACACGCCGTGAGGGTGGGCGCGGACCGGGGCCGTCGGCCAGGGCCGGGGCTGTCGACTAGGGCTTCCGGCCGCGCTCCGTCTCCGGGCGGCGGCGCACCTGGTGCGCGTGCGCGGCCGCGTCGCCCGGACCGCCACGGCTCAGCAGTCCGGCGGCGATACGGTCCTGCACGGCGAGCGGCTTCTTGTGCGCGTACTTGAACTTGGCGCGCACGTCTGTCACCGCGAGGTCCAGGACCCGCAAGCCGGGCAGCAACCGCCCGAACGGCGCCTCGCCCGGACAGACCGGGGCGGTGCCGCCCTGCGGCTGGAAATGCGCCACCTGGCGGTTCAGCAGCCGGGCCTTCTCGGCGGGGTCGTCCACCACCCGCGCCGTGCAACGGAGTTGGACCGCCGCGTAGAACGAGGTCGGCGTGCCGTGCGCGGCCGGGGCGCCCTCGGGGGCGGCCCAGGTGCCGGGCACGAAAACGTAGTCGTCCACGACGCTCAGCACGACGTCCGGACAGGTCTCCAGGGCCGCCCACAGCGGATTCGGCCGGGCGAGGTGGGCGATCACCCGGCCGTACGGGCCGGGCTCGGCGTCGTACCGGAAGTGCATCGGCTGCACCCACGGCGGCTCGCCCGGCAGGCCGTTGACCGCGAGCTGGCCGAAGTCGTGGCCGGCCAGCCAGTCGCGCCACTCGCCCTCGTCGTGGGCCGCGTCCCAGGGGTGGATCAGCACGGGCCGGCCCTCACAGCGCCGTCAGGTAGTCGGGCAGCGCGACGTCCGGGGCCAGGGTCTCGGCCGGGATCGGGCTGCCGTACACGGTGCTCAGGGGGACCACGCCGGTCCAGTGGGGGAGGCCGAGGTCCGCGGGGTCGTCGTTCGGGCCGCCGGTGCGGACCTTCGCGGAGACCTCGGTGAGGTCGAGGCGGAGTACGGCCGTGGCGGCGAGCTCCTTGGCGTTCGCCGGGCGGGAGTCCTGCGAACGGCCGGGGACGACCTGGTCGACCAGGGCGTTCAGGGCGTCGTGCAGCTCCTCCGGGTCGGTGACCCGGTGGGCGGTGCCGAGGACCACGACGGAGCGGTAGTTGAGCGAGTGGTGGAACGCGGACCGGGCCAGGACCAGGCCGTCGACATGGGTGACGGTCAGACAGACCTCGAGCCCGGGGTCGGCCGACCGGGCCTGGCCGGAGCCGGTGGAGGCGTGCACGTACAGGCGCTCGCCGATCCGGCCGTACAGCGTCGGCAGCACGATCGGCTTGCCGCCGCGGACGAAGCCGAGATGGCAGACGTACGCCTCGTCGAGTATCGAGTGGACCAGGTCCTGGTCGTACGAGATGCGGTCGCGGCTGCGGCTCGGGACGGTCCGCTCGGTGGGCTCGTATCCCGTCTTCGACATTGCGCTCTCCATTGCACTAGTGCATAATCTGGTTTGTGCTAGGAGAGTATCGGATCGAAGGGCGTCGCGCATCGGAGATCGCGGCCAGCGTGGAGCGCGGGGTCGGCTCGGGGGCTCTGCTGCCCGGTCAACTTCTGCCGCCCATGCGGGAGTTGGCGACGGAGCTCGGCGTGAACCCGAATACGGTCGCGGCCGCGTACCGCACCCTGCGGGAGCGCGGGGTGATCGAGACCGCAGGCCGGCGCGGTAGTCGCGTACGCCCCAAGCCCGCGACCACGGCCCGCGGCACGATCCGCGTCGAGGCCCCGGCAGGCGTGCGCGACGTCGGCGCGGGCAACCCCGAGCCCGCGCTGCTGCCCGACCTCGGCGCGGCCCTCGCCGAGGCCGCGCGGCGCAATGCCGAGCGGCCCGTGCTGTACGGGGAGCGGGCCGTGGACGAGGAGTTCGCCCGGCTCGCCCGTCTCGCCCTGGACGCCGACGGTGTGCCGGACGGGCCGATCGCGGTAACCTCGGGCTCCCTCGATGCTGTCGAACGCGTGCTGAACGCGCATCTGAAGCCGGGTGACGCGGTGGTGGTCGAGGACCCCGGCTGGGGAAGCCTGCTCGATCTGGTCCCCGCGCTCGGGCTGCGGCCCGTGCCCGTGCCCGTGGACGACGAAGGGCCGCTGGCGGAGGAGGTCGGACGTGCGCTGCGCGGCGGGGCGCGGGCCGTGATCGTCACCGCCCGGGCGCAGAACCCCACCGGTGCGGCCGTCACCGCGGAGCGGGCCGCCGCGCTGCGCGCGGTGCTCGCCGCACACCCCGCGGCGCTGCTCGTCGAGGACGACCACGGTCACGGCATCGTCGACGTGCCGCTGCACCCGCTCGGCGGCGTCACCGACCACTGGACGCTGGTGCGTTCGGTCGCCAAGGCGTACGGGCCCGACCTGCGGGTCGCCGCGCTGACCGGCGACCCGGTGACCCTCGACCGGGTCATGGGGCGGCAGCGGCTCGGCCCCGGCTGGGTCAGCCACCTGCTGCAGCGCACCGTCGCCCACCTCTGGACGAGCGGCGCGGTCGACGCGGCGGCGGTGGCCGGCTGGTACGGGGAGCGGCGTGACGGACTCGTGCGGGCCCTGGCGGCGCGCGGCGTGCGGGCGCACGGGGTGACCGGCATGAACGTGTGGGTGCCGGTCGCGGACGAGACGGGGGCGGTGACGCGGTTGCTGGCCGCGGGGTGGGCGGTGGCGCCGGGGGCGCGGTTCCGGGCGGCGGCGGGGCCTGCGGTGCGGGTGACGGTGTCGGGGCTCGCGGTCTCGGACCTCGAGCCCCTGGCCGACGCTATCGCCGCGGCGGCGGGGCCGGGGCAGGCGCGGGCGTACGGGTGAGTGCGGCGGGCTCTCGGTGGGGGTGCGAGCCGGGGCCGGAGGCGCCCGCAGGGGCGCCGTCCGTCGTGCCCAGCCGTTCCGCCCCGGGGGCACCTCCCGGACGGAGTCCGCGGGAGGAGCGATTGCCCACGACGGCGGGGACGCGGGTCTGCGTCAGCGCCGCACCCGCCAGGACGATCACCGCGCCCACCGGCGTGTTCCACGCCAGGGACTCGTCGAGGAGGGCCACGCCTGCCACCGTGGCGATGACCGGGATGAAGTACGTGACCATCGAGGCCGTCGTCGGGCCCACCTCCGCGACCATGCCGTACTGGAGGAGCATCGCGTAGCCCGTGCCGAGTGCGCCGAGGGCCAGGACGGAGAGGAGGGGGAGCGCGTCGAACGACGTCGGGAAGGTCGTGAACACCGGGGTGACGACGGCCAGCTGGATCGTCGCCAGGCCCACCTGGGAACCCGCGAGGGAGAGGTTCGAGGCCGGGTTGCCGGCCAGCGTGCGGCGCACGTAGATCCAGCCGACCGCGTAGCTGAACGAGGCGAGCAGGGCCATCGCCGTGCCGGTCGCGTCCAGGCCGGAGAAGCCCTGCCAGGCCCCGAGTACGGTCAGGACGCCGACGAAGCCGATGCCGAGGCCCGCCGCCCGCAGCCGCGTCGGACGGTCCTCCGAGAGCGCGACCAGCGAGAGGAGCATGCCCCACAGCGGCGTCGTGGCGTTGCAGATGCCCGCCAGCGTGGACGGGATGGTCAGCTCCGCGTACGCGAACAGCGAGAACGGCAGCGCGTTCAGCAGGAACGCCGCCACCGCCAGATGACCCCATGTGCGCAGCCCGCGCGGCAGCCGTTCGCGCTTGACCGCCATGGCGACGGCCAGCACCGCCGTGCCGAACAGGAGACGGCCGAAGGTCACCTGGAAGGGCGCGAAGCCCTCGTTGCCGACCTTGATGAACACGAAGCTGAAGCCCCAGATCAGGGCGAGGGCGGCGAAGCGGAGGCGCCAGTCGACGGTACGGCGGGTGCGGGTCATGACGTCAAGGGTGGCGCTCCACACGTCGTAGAACAAGCGAGAATTCCTGCGTGCTTTCTCGTAGCATTGCTTACATGTTGAACCTGGAGCGCCTGCGGACCCTCGACGCCCTCGCCCGCCACGGCTCGGTCAGCGGCGCCGCGGACGGCCTGCATGTGACGACCTCCGCCGTCTCGCAGCAGCTGTCCAAGCTGGAGCGCGAGGTCGGCCAGCAGCTGCTCGCCAAGAACGGCCGGGGCGTCCGGCTCACCGACGCCGGCCGGCTGCTCGCCGAACACGCGGCCCGGATCCTGTCCCAGGTGGAGATGGCCCAGGCCGACATCGAGGCGCAGCGCGGCCGTGTCGTCGGCGAGGTGCGCATCGCGGCCTTCCCGACCGCCGCGCGGGGACTGTTCCCGGCCGCCCTGCGCGCCCTGCGCGTCGACCACCCCGAGCTGCGGGCGCGCACCAGCGAACTGGAGCCCGAGCGCGGCATCCGCGAGGTGCTGCGCGGGGACGCCGACCTGGCGATCGTCCTGGACTGGAACAACAAGCGGATGCCCGTGCCCGGCGGTCTGGCCCGCGCCCATCTGCTCGACGACTCCGCCGATGTGGCGATGCCTCTCGACCACCCGCTCGCCGACCGCTCCGAGGCCGACCTGGTGGACTTCGCCGACGACGACTGGGTGTCCTGGCCGGAGGGCGAGTTCTGCTACGAGTGGCTGATGTTCACCCTGCGCTCCCAGGGCATCGAGCCGCGCATCGCCCACCTGGCCGGCGAGCACCACACCCAGCTCGCGCTGATCGCCGCCGGGCTCGGCGTCTGCGTCACACCGCGCCTCGGCCGCGGCCCGGTGCCGGACGGTGTCGTGCTCGTGCCCGTACGGCAGCGGGTGCGCCGGCACATCTACGCGGTCTGGCGGATGGACGCCGACCGGCGACCGTCCATCCGCGCGGCCGTGCAGGCGCTGCGCGAGGCGGGCCGGGTGGCAGGGGAGTAGAGGGGGAGCCCCGTATTCGTCCCTCGTCCCCGTCCCCGTCCCCAGCTCAGAGCCCGGCCAGTTTGCGGAAGTCCCAGGAGGCGACGGCGTCCGGGGTGAGCCGCAGCCAGGCGTGCCGGCCGTCGTGCGGCATCTCGTCCAGACCGAAGTTCTTCCGGGCGAACAGCCGCTCCGGCACGTCGAGTTCGGGGCACGGCTCGCCGGTGCGCGGGGCCTCCCCGACGAAGACCGCGGTACCGGACAGCTCCACGCCGCGCAGTTCGCCGTACTCCTCGCCGGCGTCGACGACGACCGCGAGGTGCGGGTCGCGGCGCAGCTCCGCCCAGCGGCGGCTGCGGGTGATCGAGTACAGCCACAGCGAGGTGCCGTCCCAGGCGAACCACAGGGCGCTGACGTGCGGGCGGCCGTCGGCGGAGACGGTGGCGACCCGGCAGGTGCGCTGCTCGGCGAGGAAGGCGTCCATCTCCGCCGGCGTCATCATGATCCTGCGTCCGCGGCGCTGTGTGACGGCCATCTGGCGTGCCTCCCCAATGAACTGACGATTCGTCAGTGAAGCATGGGCGCTCTTCCGTCCTGACGCAATGGCCGTTACCGTCGCGCGACCGGGAATCAGGACGAAGGGCAAGGAGGACGTCATGGCATCGCACTCCGTGTCGCTCGAGGAACAGCTCGATCCGGCCACCACCGTGCTGCTCACCGTCGAATGCCAGCAGGGTGTCGTCGGACGGGACGGCGCCCTGCCCGAACTCGCCGCGGCCGCCCGCGCGTCGGGCGCGCTGCGCAACATCGCCCGGCTTGTCGCCGCCGCCCACGAGTCCGGCGTGCAGGTGGTGCACGCCGTCGCCGAGCGACGGCCCGACGGGCGGGCCGCCAACACCAACGCCCGGCTGTTCCGCGCCGCCGCCCGGCTGCCGGTGCAGCAGCACACCGGCAGCACCGCCGTACGGATCGCCGAGCCGCTCGAGGTCGCCGACGAGGACCTCGTCGTCCGGCGGCTGCACGGGCTCTCCCCGCTGGCCGGCACGGACGTCGACCCGCTGCTGCGCAACCTCGGCTGCCGCACGCTGATCGTCACCGGCGTCTCCGCCAACGTGGCGATCCCGAACGCCGTCTTCGACGCCGTCAACCTCGGCTACACGGCCGTCGTGCCCGGCGACGCGGTCGCGGGCGTGCCGGCGGAGTACACCGCCGAGGTCCTCCGGCACACCCTCGCCCTGGTGTCCACGGTCACCACCACCCAGCAGGTGCTCGGCTGCTGGAAGCGGTCGGGCCGCGTCACGCGAGCGTGATCGAGTCCCCGTCGACCGTGATCTGCGCCGCGGGCAGCGGCCGGGTCGCCGGGCCCTGCTTCACGCTGCCGTCCGCGGCGGAGAAGGCGCTGCCGTGACAGGGGCAGGTGATCGTCCCGTCGACGACGTCCTTCACCGCGCAGCCCGAGTGGGTGCACGAGGAGGAGAACGCCTTGAACTCCCCGGCCACCGGCTGCGTCACCACCACACCCTGATCGGCGAACACCTTGCCGCCGCCCTGCGGGATGTCCGAGGTCTTGGCCAGCACGGCCCCGCCGCCCCCGCCCTTGGGGGCGTCGTTCCCCGCGGCCCCGGACGTCCCCGACGCACTGCCGGACGTCCCGTAGCCAGAGTCCCCCGAACCACCGCATCCCGCCAGAACCCCGACCAGCCC
This sequence comes from Streptomyces solicamelliae, assembly GCF_045348655.1. Classification (NCBI taxonomy): domain Bacteria; kingdom Bacillati; phylum Actinomycetota; class Actinomycetes; order Kitasatosporales; family Streptomycetaceae; genus Streptomyces; species Streptomyces solicamelliae. The sequence continues at coordinate 904,668 of NZ_CP160404.1, read as the reverse complement.
GGCCCCACCCGCCGCCGCGACCACCGTCCGGCGCGCCACTCCGCTCATCCCAGCTCCCCTGACTCTTCCGGTTTCCTGCGTTCACGAAGGAGTACGGGCGCGACGCGGGAAGCGTTCGACGAGAAGAGCGAAAAGGCGGGTGAGTCTCCTGAGGAGGCTCACCCGCCCGTTCTTCCGCGACCTGTGCGATCAGATCAGATCAGGTCAGATGGATCTTCAGCTGTTCGTTGTGCTCCGAATGCTCCACCACGACGCCGGTGACCGGGTCACCGACCTCGGGCCGGATCACCACCGAGTCGTCGGCGGGGTCCTTGTGCATTCCGGCGAGATCCGCGACCACCCCGGAGGGTCGTGTGCCCTCGGCCGAGACGAAGATGCCGAACGGAGCGACCCTCGTGACGGTCCCCTTCAGGGACGAGCCGACCGGATACTTCTGCTTCGTCGCGGTCCACTCGTCTGTCACTTGTACCAGTTTCTGTCGTAGGTGTTGAGCCGGTCGAAATCGGTGTTGGGAATGGGGACCTCGACATCGGGCCCGCCCTCGTAGGCCTTCTCGTACTGCTTGAAGTAGCGATTGTAGTCGTCCTCGGGAATACGGATCTCGATGACGCCTTCCCCGTAGTACCTCGCGTACTTCTCCTCGACCAGGCTGTACCGCCGGCCGAAGTAGGCCTTGCCGTCGTTCTCCGCGTCCTTGGGGAAGTCGGCGGCCCGATAGCCGTTCGCGTACTGGTCGGCTCCCTTGCCGCGCCCGGGCGCCTTGAACAGGGAGATGTAGCCGTCCCGGTCGGAGTACTTCTCCTTCTTCGGCGTCGCCGGGGTGCTGGGCGCTGGCGCCGGGGCCGGCTTCTTCTTGGGCATGACGCCCGGGGAGGGCTTGGCCGGCGCGGTGGGGCTGGTCTTCCTGGTCACCAGGTCGGCGACCAGGCTGGGCAGCGTGTACGTCCACTTGTCGGTGTTGTATCCGTGGCTCGCCACCCAGTTGTCGAACTGCGTGCCGTAGTCACAGCCCGGCGTTCCGGGACCGCCGTCGCCCCAGCAGTCGCCGTCGACGAGCCAGCCGCCGTACTCCGCCGCGTGCGGGACGTTCGACACCAGGCCGTAGAAGACCTCTCCGGTGCCCATGAAGATGCCGTTGGCGGTGTCCGCGATGGCGTCGCCGGCGGCCTCGCACCAGTCGATCCCGAAGCAGTGGCCGTCGAGTTCGACATTGCTGACCGGGTTGCCGCCGGAGAAGGCGTACCGGTTTCCGGTGTACGGGTCGCTGCCCAGCCGCATGTCGGCGAGGGCACCGTTGTACATGTCCCGGGTGGTGAAGCGGTTCAGGCCCGGGTTGTAGTCCCGGAAGCCCATGTCGTACGTGCCGGAAGCGGCGTCCCAGCGCTTGGAGTTGAAGCGGTACGGGTTGTACGCCTCCTTGTCGGGCTGGCCGGCCTCGGGCTTGTCGATGCCGGTGAACTCGGACGCGTCGTCTTTGCCGTAGGCGGTGTAGCCGTAGGTCGCCTTGGTGTCACCCGCGCTGTCGGTGAGGATCTCCGCGTCGGTGTGGCTGTTGTAGCCGTAGACCCCGAGCTCCTCGGTGCCGTCGCTGTTGTGCTTGATCTGCGACAGGCGCTTGCCCCACGGGCTGTACTGGAAGGACTTGGTGATCTCACCTGCCACCCGCTCGTCGAGCACCTCGCCACTCGTACCGAGGTAGTTGTAGTCGGTGGTCTTGGTTCCCTCGGTCTTGGCGGTCTTGCGGTCCAGCGGGTCGAAGGTGTACTTCGTCGTCTTCGACGTGCCGTCACTCTGCAGCTTGGTGTGCTCGACGACGTGGTCGAAGCCGTCGTAGGTGTTGTCCTCCAGGGTCTTGCCGCCACCCGTGACGTTGTCCAGACGCCCGTACGCGTCGTAGTGGTACGTCGCGGTGGAACCGCCCGTGGTCGAGGTGTCGAGCCGGTTGCGGTCGTAGTCGAAGGTGGTCTGGACGCCCTTCACCGTCTGGTTGATGACGTTGGCGTTGTTGTCGTGGGTGTACGTCTCGGTCGCCGCCCCGTTGCCGGTCTTGGTGACCTTGGCGATCCGCTCGGCCGGGTCGTACGTGTAGGTGCTGGTGCTCTCGAGGTACGCCGCGTGGTTGTCGGCGTTCATCTTCTTCGCCACGTCCTGCGCCTTGTTGCCGTTGGCGTCGTACGTGTACGAGTGCGAGGCGACCAGCGCACCGCCGGACTTCTTCTCCGTGGTGCTCTTCAGCTCTCCGTTGAGGAAGTAGGTGTAGTCGACCGTGTTCTTGTTGGCCTTGGTCTCCCGCAGCATCTGGCCGCGGTCGGTGTAGGTGTACTCCGTCACCTCGGGGGAGGCGTCCGTCGGCGACTTGCCGACCTTCGCCGATTTGACCAGCTCGCGCAGGTCATAGGTGAACTGGGAGTACTGGTCGGGGTGGGTGACCGACTCCGTCTGGCCGTTCACGTCGTACACGTACGACGTCGTCTTCTTCGCCTCGCCGGCCAGAGCCTCGGTGACCTTCTCGACCTGGTTGAGGCCGGTGTAGGTCATCGTGTACGCGTCGATCCTGGCACCGGCGGAGGTGTCGTCGATCGACGTGGTGTTGCCGTTGGCGTCGTAGGCGTAGGCGAACGACTTGCGGTCCGTGCCCGCGGACGGCGCGTCCGTACGGGTCTTCATCGACCCGTCCGGCCAGTAGGCGGTCGTCATGGTCCGGGACGGCGAGCCGCCCGCACCGGTCAGGGTGCGCCCGGTCTGCCGGCCCACGCTGTCGTAGGTGTACGAGGTCCGGATGTCCCAGGCGTCCGTGGACGTCTTCACCCAGCCGTTGTCGAAGTAGGTGTAGTCCGTGTCGATGCGGACCGTCTCACCCGAGGACGGCGGTGCCGAGACCTTGCTCACCTGGCCGACCGCGTCGAACACCGTCTGGGTGTAGACGTTCGGGTTGTTGAAGGTGGCGTCGGCCGGGTCGTACGGCTGGTACTGCTTCACCGCACGGTTGAGCTTGTCGTACTCCGTACGGAGGGTGAAGTCCTCCGTGGCGGCGGTGTTCACACCGCGCGGGGTGACGACCTTGGTGCGGTTGCCGACCTCGTCGTACTCGAACTTCGTGGTCCGGACCGTGGTGCCCTCGTAGGGCTCCTTCTTCTCGACGGGCATGGCACGCTCGTCGTGGACGACCTCGGTCTTGTTGCGCTCCTTGTCCGTGGCCGCGATGACCAGCGAGTCCTTGTCGTACACCGTGGTGGTGTACTTGCCCGCGGCGTCTGTGCCCTTGACGACCCGGTGGTTGAGGTCGTAGGTCGTCTTCGCCGTGTAGTCGGTGGTGTCCGCGGTGGCGTTCTTCCGCGGGTCGACGACCGTCACGACGTTTCCTACGTTGTCGTACTCGTAGGAGATCTTGTCGCCCTCGGCGTCCACCACGCCGGTGAGCTGGTAGATCGCGTCGTACTGGTTGGTGGTGACGAAGTCCGTGGCGTCCGCGGTGGTCGCGACGCCCTTCGGCTCGGTCGTGGTGCTGAGGTTGCCGACCTTGTCGTAGGTGTACTTCGTGGTGCGGCTGACGTTGTTGTTGTCGGGGCCGGTCGACGCGGTGACGGCGTCCGCCGCGTTGTAGACGGCCGTGGTGACGGCGCCGGCCGGGTCGGCGGACGAGGTCACGTTGTCGTTGGCGTCGTACACCGGCGCCGGCGTGGTGATGTAGACACCGGCGGCCTGGTCCTTCGGCACCCTGCTGACGAGCGGGCGGCCGAAGGCGTCGTAGGTCTGCGTGGTCGTCTTCTGCAGGGCGTCGGTGACCGAGGTGACCTGGCCGCGCACGTCGTAGACGAACTTCGTCGCGTGGTTCTCCGCGTCGGTGGTCGTCTTCGGGTAGCCGGACGCGTCGAAGTCCGCGTTCGTCGTCGCGTTGCCGTTGGCGTCGACCGTCTTGGTCTGCTGGCCGTACGCGTCGTACTCGTACGTCGTGGTGTAGTCGTCCACGGTCGCCGTGGCGACACCCTTGGGGTCGGTGACCTTCGTCAGGTTGCCGAAGGCGTCGTAGCCGAACTGCCAGGCACGGCCCTCGCGGGACGTCTTGCGGACGAGGTCGGCCGAGTAGCCGTCCAGACGTGTCTGGTACGCGAACTGGGCAGCCCCCGGAAGAGCGGCCCCGTTCGCCGGGTCGCAGTAGTACGTGGCGATGAGCTGCTCGGACTGCCAGGTCTTGGTCGTCTCCGCGTCCCAGTCACGCAGCGGGAAACCGGTCTTCTGGTCGTAGCAGAACGCCGACTTGGCGCCGTTGGCCTCCTCGATGTACGTGACGTTGTTGTCCGCGTCCCAGTTCATCCTGGTGGTCTCGGACTTGGCGTTCGTCACCTTCACCTGGCGGCCGAAGTCGTCCGTCACGTAGTCCGTGGCGTGCGACTCCGCGTCGGTGACCTCGGTGTCGGTGAACTTCGAGTTCGAGGCGTTCGCCGCGTAGGCGTACGACGTGTCGTTGTTCAGCCGGTCGGTGATCTTCTTGGTCCACCAGTGGTACTTCGGGTCGTCACCGGCCGAGGGCGCGTAGTACGCCATCGCCGTGGAGTTGCCGCGCGGGTCGGTGGCCTTGACGAGCTTGACGTTCTTGTTGCCCTGGGTGGCGTCGTACTCGAAGCCGAAGACCTTCGGCTGGGACGAGCCCACGCCGTCGGTGATCTTGGTGAGCAGCCCCTTGTCGGAGTACTCGAAGGTCAGCTTGCGCAGCGAGATGTCGGTGATCGACTTGATGTGGTCGACGATCTTCGGGCTGCTGCTGTCGGTCTTCGTGTAGTAGTCGATCGTCAGCGACTGACGGCCGGTGGGGTCGGTGATGTACTTGAGGAACTTGGTCGGCTTGTTGTTGGACTTCCGCTCCTCGTACGTGTACGTCTGCGTGTTCCCGTTCTTCTCGATCAGCGACGTCATGTAGCCGTCGCAGCCGAAGACGAACCGGGTGCCGTCGGGGCGCGTGAGCGTCCAGGCGTCGGGGACCGGGTCCTTGAGCGGGGTGCAGTCCAGACCGGGCTTGGACGTCAGGTTGTAGTGGACACCGGCCGGGGCCTTCCAGGAGCCGTCGGCCTGCTTGCGGAAGACGTGGGTGGTGCCGTCACCGTCCGGGAGACGGATCTCCGTCGGGTGAGGGTTCGGGTGGAAGTCCAGCGCCGCGCCGAGCCGGATCGGGCCCGAGGCCTGGAACGACCAGCCGTGACCGGAGACCGTGTCCGACGTGTCCTGACTGTTGTACGCGAAGCGGGCGAAGGTGGTGACACCGCGGCCCGGGTTGGTGAACGCGTTGTACTGCCAGACGTTGTTGCCGGACGCCAGGTTGTTCATGACCGACGAGCCGGCGCCGGTGTTCTTGCCGGTGTAGGCGTAGAACTTCTCCATGCCGAGCTGGTTGGAGGTGGGGTCCTCGACCGCGACGTTCTGCTTCAGACCGGGGATGCCGGAGGTGCTGGAGATCCAGGTGCCGGTGGTCTTGTTGAAGAGGTCCCAGGTGAGGATGTAGTCGGTGCGCTTGTTGCCGTTGTCCGAGTTGATCGGTGTCTTGACCTGCGCCTGGAGGCCGACGGTGTCGCCGGGGACGATGTCCTTGGGCAGGGCGGTCTGGACCTGGTTGCCGCCGTTGGTGACGTCGGTGCCGTCGGGCAGCGTCCACCGGTAGGACAGGACGTGGTCTGCGGTCGTCCAGTTGGCGGCGGTGGTGTTGGTGAGGGTGAAGTCGACCGTGTAGTCGCTGTTCGGGGTCATGCGCGCGGGGGTCTGGGGCGCGTAGTACGTCGACTCGGTGGTGGAGTCGATGTACGTGACCACGATGCGCGGACGCAGGCGCTGTTCGGTGCCCTCGGACGACAGGAACAGGGTGCGTTCCTGCGAGGCGGTCTCGTCGGCCATCTTGATGACGACGCCCTGCTGGGAGGCGGGGGTGGTCACCCAGGACTGGGCGAGGGAGGTGATGCCCCAGTCGTGACGGGCCGGGTCGTTCGTCTTCGCGCCCGTGTCACCCACGACCGCGCCGAAGTCACCGCCGGCGGTCGTCCAGTTGGTGGTGGCGTTGGCCTTGACCCAGGTGGCGTTCTCGTCGAAGTCCCGGGTGAGCGGCCGCAGTTCGTAGAGCGCGCCGGCGGCGTCCGTGGCGGTCTGGGTGGACCACAGGCGGACCTTGGCGTCGAGGACGCGGGCCGTCTGCGGGATGCCCAGGGCGGGGAACTTCAGGACGGCGCGGGTGTCGCCGTAGGTGAGGGAGTTGTTGCCGACGCTCAGCCAGTTCTTCGGGCCGCCGTCGTCGATCGTGTCGTGCGTCGACGTGGTGCGGGCCGAGGACAGGGTGGTGTCCTGGGTGGCGTCCATGACCTTCGTCGTCCGGCCGGCCTTCGGCAGGCGGACGAGCTGGGTCGGGGCGCCGACGACCTGTCCGTCGTTGGTCTTGACCGCGACCATGTAGTAGTACGCGCGGCCGTACGGGTCCGGGTCGTCCGCCTTCGTCGGCGTGGCCGACGTGTCCGTGTAGGACGTCGTACCGGACGCGACCGGGGAGACGAGCGTCGCGGCGGACGGGGTGAAGGTCTGGTTGATGGACCGGTGGACCTGGTACTCGGCCAGGTCGTCACCGGTCGCGGTGGACGGGTCGGCGTAGGCCGACCAGTTCAGCTCCGCGCCGGTGTCGTGGATCGTGGTGGGGGCGGCGAGGTCGACGCCCTGTCGGCCGAAGGTCAGCACGAGGCGGGGGTAGTTGGCGGTCTCGCCGCCGTACCCGAACTCGCTGCCCTCGTACCGCGGACCGCCCTTGGGGCCGTTCGCCGTCTCGTCGCTACCTTGATCACGAAACCGTTGTTCGTGTACGTGCCGTCGATCCACTGCTGGACCGTCTTGGTCACCGGGAACGAATGCCAGGTGTTCAGCTCACCGGGCTGCTTGGTGACCACACCGCCCTTGGTGAACCGCATCGCGTCCGCGAGAACGGCCGTCGTGGTCGAGGCGGGGCCGTCACCGAGGACGACCTTGCCCAGCGTGCCCGCCTTGAACGGGTGGCTGCCGAGGGTCTTCCACACACCGCCGGTGCCGGCGGCCTGGTTGACCGTGTACGCCTTGGTGCCGCCGTTGTAGGTGACGGTGTACGGCGCGTTCGTCGCACGGTCGGCGGCCGGGACGTAGTGCGTCTCGACCTGGTAGGTGCCGTCCTCCGGCAGGCTCGGCTGCCAGGTGTAGGTGTCACCCGCGACCGAGTCCTTGTTGTACATGTACGTCTGGTTCACCGCGTACTGCGTGTACGCCGTGTTCCCCGACGCCGGCCACGAACCCACCGCAGCCGTCCGACCCGCCTCACCGTTGTCGACGAGGACGGAGGTGCCGGACAGTTCGCCGGTGAACGTGTTCGCGCTGTTCCAGGTGGCCGTGTCCTCCTGCCACGCCTGGGTCGCGCGGTGCGCCTCCAGCTGCACCTCCGTGTCACCGGTGGTGTGCGTCTGGTCGAAGTACAGCTTCAGATCGGCGGAGTCCAGCTTCGTCCCCGCCGCAACACCCGTGATCGGGAAACGGATCAACGCACGCGACGCGCCCGTCGTCGTGTTGCCGACCGACAGACGCCAGTTGTCCTTGTAGTTCGTCCCCGGACCGTCCGACGAGATCATCACGTCCTGCGCCGTCGACGGCGTCGGAGCGATCGCGATCGTCGGATCGATCGTCACGGGATACGCGCGCTCGGGGGCCGCCAGCCACTTCGCATCCGGAGTGACGGCGAGCGTCCACGCCTTGCCGGCCCGGGTGAGCTTCTGCGTCACGGCCGGGCTGTAACCCGTCTTCGCGTCCGTCATGAACGCCGACGGGATCACGAGGACCGGATCCGCGCCCTCACCGAAGAACGCGATCGAGCCGTCCTTGTTCGCCTTCGGCGTCAGACCGCCCGCGTCCAGGGTGAACGTGTACGACACCGGACCCGACGGCTTCGCGTCGAGAACGATGTTCTCCTTCACCCGCCCCGGACCCACCACGTACGACAGGTCCGCGCCACCGACCGCATCCTTGTAGGTGACGGTGTCCCCGGCGGCGACCGGGGACAGCTTCCCCGCACCGCCCTTCAGCCCCAGCGTCACCGTGTGGCCGCCGGCCTCGAACCGCAGCAGCCGGCCCGCGTCCGAACCGAACGACGTACGCGCGGCGTTCGTCGTGTTGACGAACGGGAAACCCGCCGTCCCGCCCGGCGTGACCGTCGGATCGATGTCCTTCCAGGACGCCCCCGACCGGTACCCCGTCGGCACCGCCGACACCTCGGCCTGCACCCGACCGTCCGACAACTGCCAGTACCGGGCGTTCGCGGTACGCCGCCCGGTCAGTTCCCCGACGCGCTTCGGCTTCGGGGCCGCCTTGCCCTTCGGGAGCTTCTCCCGGACCGGGAGCGTCGGTGTCCCGCCGGTCTGCGGGGCTTCCGGCAGGCCGTCCTCGTCGTCCGAGAACCAGCCGTCGAAAACACTCCCCGTACCTTCGGTGTCGTCACTCGAAACCGGGGCCGCATAAGCGACTTGTGGCAGCATGGTCCCGGCTATCGCCGAGGCCACGAGGCAGGCTATTACCCGCCCGTGTTTCGTTCTCACGCCATTCCTTCCATCGGCACATCCGTGCTGACCAGGCGCGATGCGGTGCTCAAGGCACGCGGAACCAGGCCGTCCCCAGAAAGTGGAAACGGCCTTGCACGCATACTGCGCCTGGTCGGAGCGTGGGCTTTCTAATCACCCGACTGATGCAGTGTCAATCAGCCGCGCAATTAGGGCATTTGTAGGGTGAAGCGAAGTGCCCGACAGAAGGGGCGGGCTCGCGGAGCGTCGTGGACCGTAAGGTGCTCGATGAGGTCCGCTCGCGTCGGCTCGGGTCAGGTGGACCTTCAGCGGGCCGTATCTCGTTACGTCACAGGCCGCCCGCTGGATAACCTGGGGAAATGCTTACAGAAGTGACAGCGACCCGCTATGTCACCCCTCTGCGTGAGGGCGGCTCGCTCCCCGGGATCGTCGAGGCCGACGATCTCGGTACGTACGTCATGAAGTTCACGGGGGCCGGGCAGGGGCGGAAGACCCTCGTCGCCGAGGTGATCTGCGGGCAGCTCGCGCGGCGGCTCGGGCTGCGGGTGCCCGAGCTGGTGTCGATCCAGCTCGACCCGGTCATCGGGCTCTCCGAGCCCGATCAGGAGGTGCAGGAGCTGCTCAAGGCGAGCGGCGGGCTGAACCTGGGGATGGACTTCCTGCCCGGTTCGCTGGGCTTCGACCCTCTGGCGTACGAAGTGGACGCGAAGGAGGCGGGGCGGGTCGTCTGGTTCGACGCGGTGATCAACAACGTCGACCGGTCCTGGCGCAATCCGAACATGCTCGTCTGGCACGGCGACCTGTGGCTGATCGACCACGGCGCCACCATGATCTGGCACCACAACTGGCCCGGCGCCCAGGCGTCCGCCGCCAAGCCCTACGACGCCTCCGACCACGCGCTCGCGCCGTTCTCGCCGGACGTCGCCGCCGCGGCCGCCGAGCTGGCCCCGCGGGTGACCGAGGAGCTCCTGACCGAGGTGGCCGCCGACGTGCCCGACGAGTGGCTGGTCGACGAGCCCGGCTTCGACGGCCCGGACGCGCTGCGCCGTGCGTACGTCGAGGCGCTGCTGCCGCGCGCCGCGACCATCCACGAGCGCATCACCCTGGGCCCGCGCACCGAGCGCCGGGCCCAGCAGCCGCCCGGCTGGCTCGCCGCCCGCCTCGCCCCCCGGCACGCCCAGGAGAAGGACAGCACCACGTGACCGACCGCGATGTCTTCGAGTACGCGCTGCTGCGCGTGGTGCCCCGCGTCGAGCGCGGCGAGTGCTTCAACGCCGGCGTGGTCGTGTACTGCCGCGCCCGGTCCTTCGTGGCCGCCCGTACGCATCTGGACGAGGCCAAGCTGGCCGTGCTCGACCCGGCCGCCGACGTGGTGGGCGTACGGGCGGCGCTGCACGCCGTGGAGGGGGTGTGCCTGGGCGGCGAGGACGCCGGACAGGCGGCCGGGGACGACGCCGGCCGGCGGTTCCGGTGGCTGATCGCGCCGCGCTCCACCGTCGTCCAGCCGGGGCCGGTGCACACCGGGCTGACCGTCGATCCGGAGGCCGAGGTCGAAAGACTGCTCGATCTGCTGGTGCGCTGATCGTGACGGCCGTAACGGTGGCGTGACGCGGTGCACCCGGTGGGCCGTTGACACCGGGTGCCAGGGCTTCTAGCGTCTCGTCTGCGGAAGGTACTAAGCGGTTGCTCACCCCAGGGCGGGCCGTCGCGGTTCCGCCATCAAGGGACGATCCAAGGGCGAGGAGAACCAGCATGACCACCGAGCAGCGCGTAGCCGTCGTCACCGGTGCGGCACGGGGCATCGGAGCGGCCACCGCCCTCCGCCTGGCCGCGGAGGGCCGGGCCGTGGCCGTACTCGACCTCGACGAGGCGGCCTGCAAGGACACCGTCGAGAAGATCACCGCCGCGGGCGGCCGCGCCATCGCGGTGGGCTGCGACGTCTCCGACGGCGCCCAGGTCGAGGCGGCCGTGGCGCGCGTCGCGGACGAGCTCGGCGCGCCGACGATCCTGGTCAACAACGCGGGCGTGCTGCGCGACAACCTGCTCTTCAAGATGAGCGAGTCGGACTGGGACCTCGTGATGAACGTGCACCTCAAGGGCGCGTTCCTGATGGCCAAGGCGGTCCAGAAGCACATGGTCGACGCCGGCTTCGGCCGGATCGTCTCGCTCTCCTCGTCCTCCGCCCTCGGCAACCGCGGCCAGGCGAACTACTCCGCCGTCAAGGCCGGTCTGCAGGGCTTCACCAAGACCCTGGCCAAGGAGCTCGGCAAGTTCGGCATCACCGCCAACGCCGTCGCCCCCGGCTTCATCGTCACCGAGATGACGGCCCAGACGGCCGCCCGCGTCGGCATGGGCTTCGAGGAGTTCCAGGCCGCCGCCGCGACCCAGATCCCGGTGGCGCGCGTCGGCCGCCCCGAGGACGTCGCCAACGCCATCGCCTTCTTCACGGGCGACGACGCGGGCTTCGTCTCCGGCCAGGTCATGTACGTGGCCGGCGGCCCGCTCAACTGACCCGGCACGGGACCAGAGGGACGACGACAGGGACAAGGGGCAGCGACATGACCGCACAGGAACTTCCTCCGCTCTCCGGAAAGGTCGCGCTGGTCACCGGCGCGAGCCGGGGCATCGGGTACGGCGTCGCCGAGGCGCTGGTCGCCCGCGGCGACCGGGTCTGCATCACCGGGCGCGGCGAGGAGGCGCTCAAGGAGGCCGCCGAGCGGCTCGGCGCCGACCGGGTGATCGCGGTGCCCGGCAAGGCGCACGACGAGGCCCACCAGGCCGCCGCCGTGGAGGCCACCATGGCCGCCTTCGGCCGGGTCGACTTCCTGGTGAACAACGCCGGCACCAATCCGGTCTTCGGTCCGATCGCCGAGATGGACCTGAACGTGGCCCGCAAGGTCTTCGAGACGAACGTCGTCTCGGCGCTGGGCTTCGCCCAGCAGACCTGGAGGGCCTGGCAGAAGGAGAACGGCGGCGCGATCGTGAACATCGCGTCGATCGCCGGCGTCTCCGCCTCGCCGTTCATCGGCGCGTACGGCATGAGCAAGGCTGCCATGATCAACCTGACCCTGCAGCTGGCGCACGAGTACGCTCCGCTGGTCCGGGTCAACGCGATCGCCCCGGCCGTGGTGAAGACGAAGTTCGCGCAGGCCCTGTACGAGGGCCGGGAGGCGGAGGCGGCGTCCGCCTATCCGCTCGGCCGGCTCGGCCTGCCGGAGGACATCGGCGGCACCGCCGCTTTTCTCACCTCCTCGCAGGCGGACTGGATTACCGGCCAGACGCTGGTCGTGGACGGTGGTCTGTTCCTCAACGCCGGAGTGGCGTGACCGTGACGCCTCTATGGCGTGACCTTTGTGTGACCGAATTCGGAGCCGTCATCTGACCGGTTTGTTACCGGTTGTGCGCCGAATGCCTCAAGTGCCCCGCCAGGGCTCCACATTGACCTGGCGGGGCACTGCGGTATGGTCGCTCGACCCATGGCTGAACGAGGAGCGTGCACGTGTTCAACCGGACCAGTCTGCAGATCACTGCAGCCCTTGCGTCCATATCCCTGGTGAGTGGCTGCAGCCTCTTCGAGGGTGACGAGGCCGAGGGCGAGAAGAAGCTCGTCGTGGGCACGACAAGCTCCCCGACCAGCCTGGATCCCGCTGCCGCGTGGGACAACTCGTGGGAGCTGTACCGGAACGTCTTCCAGACCCTGGTGGCCTTTCCGACCGGCAGCACCACCCCGCAGCCGGACGCCGCGGACTGTAAATTCACCGATACCGCGAGTCGTGTCTTCGAGTGCACGCTTCGTGACGGTCTGAAGTTCTCCAATGGGCACGTACTCGACGCGGCGGCCGTGCAGCACTCCATCGAGCGCATCCGGAAGATCGACGACAAGAGCGGTCCGAATGGAATGCTCGGTTCGCTCGCCAAGATCGAAACCGTCGGCAGCAGGACCGTGGTGTTCCGGCTGAAGGAATCGGACGCGACGTTCCCGTTCGTTCTCGCCACTCCCGCCATGTCGCTGGTCGACCCCGCCGAATACCCGATGGACTCCCTCCGCAAGGACGGGAAGCTGATGGGCTCCGGCCCGTACGTCCTCGACTCCTTCGAGGTCGACGGCGAGGGCATTCCCCAGGAGGCGGTCCTCACCAAGAACCCCTCCTACAAGGGCTTCGCCGACCGCAAGAACGGCGGCGTGACCATCAAGTACTTCGAGCAGTCCGAGCCGATGGTCACGGCCCTGAAGAAGAAGGAGATCGACGCGGTCTACCGTGGTCTGACCGCGGAGGAGGTCAACGAGCTCCAGGGCAAGGGCAAGGAGAACGAGCACCTCCAGATCGTCGAGACCACCGGCGCGGACATCCGCTACCTGGTCTTCAACTCCGCCGATCCGGTCGCCCGCAAGCTCCCGGTCCGCAAGGCCGTCGCGCAGGTGATCGACCGCGACGAGCTGGTCGGGAAGGTCTACCAGGGCACCGCCGAGCCGCTGTACTCGATGGTCCCCAAGGGCATCACCGGCCACACCACCAAGTTCTTCGACCGCTACGGCGACCCGGACGTCGCCAAGGCCCGCAAGATCCTCCGCCAGGCCGGGATCGACGAGCCGGTCGAGATGACCTTCTGGTACACCGAGGACCGGTACGGCTCCGGCACCGCCGCGGAATTCGCCGAGATCAAGCGGCAGCTCGACGCCACCGGGCTGTTCAAGATCACGATCAAGGGCAAGAAGTGGGGCGAGTTCCAGAAGGACTACCAGGCCGGCAAGTACCAGGTCTTCGGCCGCGGCTGGTTCCCCGACTTCCCGGACCCGGACAACTTCGTGGCCCCGTTCGTCGGCAAGAAGAACGTCCTCGGCAACCCGTACGAGTCTCCGAAGATCACCGAGAAGCTGCTGCCGCAGTCCCGCAAGCAGAGTGACCGCAGCGCGGTGACCGAGGACTTCGCGGAGGCCCAGGAGATCATGGTGGGCGACGTGCAGCTGCTGCCGCTGTGGCAGGGCAAGCTGTACGTGGCCGCCAGCGAGGACATCTCCGGCGGCGAGAACGCCCTGGACCCGCAGACCGTCATGCAGATGTGGGAGCTGGGCAAGAAGACCAGCTGGTAGGACCGGCCGGCCGCGGGCGGGCAGGAGGCCCGCGGCGGGCGTTGTCAGTGGCCCCCGGTAGGTTCTGATCCAGAAGTGATCGCCTACCGGAGGTTGTTGACGTGACCGACACCGACATGCTGCCCGAGTCCTGGCGCGGCGTCCTCGGCGAGGAACTGCAGAAGCCCTACTTCAAGCAGCTCACCGAGTTCGTCGAGGAGGAGCGGGCCAAGGGGCCGGTCTACCCGCCGCGCGAGGAGGTCTTCGCCGCCCTCGCCGCCACTCCGTACGACAAGGTCAAGGTCCTCGTCCTCGGCCAGGACCCGTACCACGGCGAGGGGCAGGGCCACGGCCTGTGCTTCTCCGTGCGGCCCGGCGTGAAGACCCCGCCCTCGCTCCGCAACATCTACAAGGAGATGAACGCGGAGCTCGGCCACCCGATCCCGGACAACGGCTATCTGATGCCGTGGGCCGAGCAGGGCGTGCTGCTGCTCAACGCGGTCCTCACGGTCCGCGCCGGCGAGGCGAACTCGCACAAGAACCAGGGCTGGGAGAAGTTCACCGACGCGGTGATCACGGCCGTGGCCTCCCGCCCCGACCCGGCGGTCTTCGTGCTCTGGGGCGCGTACGCGCAGAAGAAGCTCCCGCTCATCGACCAGGAGCGGCACGTCGTGGTGAAGGGCGCCCACCCCTCCCCGCTGTCCGCGAAGAAGTTCTTCGGCTCCAAGCCCTTCACCCAGATCGACGAGGCGATCGCGGCCCAGGGCCACGAGGCCGTCGACTGGCGGATCCCGAACCTGGGCTGATCCCCGGTGCGACACAGGCGCGGGCCCCGGCCCGCGCCTGACCGGGATCCGGCGCGGTGCGGGCTAGCGTCGGTCCGGCGACGCACCGCGCGGCGCCCCGCCGGACCGCACCCAAGGAGGCCGCATTGGGCGACCAGCAGCCCTCGGAGGATCCCGTCATGACCCGGATCGGGCAGGCGACGATGCTGCTCCACGCCGGGGACCGGGAAGAGGCCCGCAACCGCCTCGGGGCGCTGTGGGAGGAGCTCGGGGCGGACGGCGACCTCCTGCACCGGTGCACCCTCGCGCACTACATGGCCGACACCCAGGAGGACCCGGACACCGAGCTCGCCTGGGACCTGCGGGCGCTCGGCGCGGCGGAGGAGCTGAGCGAGGAGCGGGTCGCCCGGGACGACTCGGCGGTCGCGCTGCGCTCGCTCTACCCCTCGCTGCATCTCAACCTGGCCGCGGACTACGTCAAGCTGCGCCGGCCCGACGCGGCCCGCGTCCACCTCGACCGGGCCCGCGCCGCATCGGAGGCCCTCGGCGACGACGGGTACGGGAACGGCGTACGGGCCGCGATCGGCCGTCTGGAGAGCCGGCTCGGCCCGCAGGAGTGAGCCGGCGCGGCCGGTCGGCCCCGGCCGACCGCGGCGCGCTCAGCCCCGGCCGCCGTACGTGTCGCGGCAGATGCGGGACTGGTCGCTGCCGCGGCCCCAGCCGCCGTACTTCTCGCCGATGTCGCACACCTCGCCCCGGGACCGCGGCGGGTGAACCGGCAGCTTCGGCAGCACCGGCGGGAGGACGATCTGCGGCCCGCCGCCGGGAGACCGGCCCCGCTCGCGCTGCTCGTGCGGCCGGTCCGTCTCGTTCTGCTGCGAGCCCCCGTGGGCCCGCTCAGGGGCCTCCTGGCGCCGCGGCGGCGCGGCGGGCCGCTCCGGCGGATCGACGGCCTCCAGGGCCTCCCTGGCGGGCGCCTCGACGACGACCTGGGGCTCCGCCTGTCCGGCCGGCAGCCCGACCCCGGCGGGCGCCGGGATCGGCGGCGCTGCCGGTGGCGGCTCCACGGACACGCAGCCGGTGACCGCCGCGACGGTCACCCCGACCACCCCGGCCATCCCGGCCAGGACCTTCGTAGTGGTTCTCGTTCGATGCACCCGCGCAACCTTGCAGGTCGCAGGAGGTCCGCATACCCCTACCGGCCGGGAATGCCCCGCACGAGTGATCTTCGCGCCCCGGGGTTCCCGGCCGTACGGGCGGTGCCGGGTCAGTCCCCGGTGACGCCGTCGATCGCCTCGCGGACGAGGTCCGCGTGACCGTTGTGCCGCGCGTACTCCTCGATCATGTGCACGTAGATCCAGCGCAGGTTGAACTGCGTTCCGGTGCGGTGCTTGCCCGCGCCGATGTCGTCGAGCGTGCGGGCCGCCGCGAGCTCACGGGCCCGGGCGATCTCCGCCTGCCAGGTCGCGTGCGCCTCCTCGAAGGTGTCCTCGGGGTCCGGATCGAAGTCCTTGTCCCGGTCGTCCTCGGTGGTGTACAGCGGCGGGGCGTCCTCGTCGGAGAGGATCCGCCGGAACCAGTGGCGCTCCACCTCCGCCATGTGCCGCACGAGGCCGAACAGGGTCAGGTCCGACGGGGGAGCGGAGGCGGTGCGCAGCTGGGCGTCGTTCAGGCCCTCGGTCTTGACGGCCAGGGTGGCGCGGTGGAATTCGAGCCAGGACTCGAGGCTCTCGCGCTCGCCGGCCAGGGTCGGGGGAGAGGTGCGTTCGACGGTCATCCCGGAATCGTCGCCGCGGCCCGTGCGGCGCGCCAGCCGATTATCGGCCCTCGTCGCCCAGCATGCCGCGCAGCAATTCCTCGAAGCCGGTGCGCAGTTCGTCGAGGCTCGGCACGTCGGCGTGGAACGAGCCGATCGCGCAGGAGAACATCAGCCCCTCCGACCAGGCGACCAAGGACAGCGCGTGGCGCCGGGGGGACGGCGAGCCGGCCCGCTCCATCATCGCGATCAGCGGCCCGCGGAAGGCCGCGCCGGTGGCGTCGAAGAAGCTGCGCAGCTCCGGCCGGCGGGTCGCCTCCAGGGCCAGTTCGTAGCGGGAGACCAGCAGCGGCCGGTGGTCGGTGAGGTAGCGGTGCAGGGCGAGTGCGAGGGCGTCGGCGACGGCCTGGACGCCGCCGTCGGGCGCCGGCATCTCGTCCGGCGCGAGCACCTGCGCCTCGTGGTGGGCCTGGCGGCGCACGGCGGTCTCCAGGAGGGCCTGCCGGGTGCGGGCGTGATTGGAGGTCGAGCCCTGCGGGAGTCCGGCCCGCTCGTCCACGGCCCGGTGGGTGAGTCCGCGCATGCCCCGCTCGGCGAGAAGGGCCAGGGCGGTGTCGCCGATGAGGTCGGACCTCGGGGAAGGCGGCGCGGCGGAGGTGCGTGCGGTCATGGGGCCAACCTATCGATCCGCCCCTGGCCGCGGGACTACAGCTGTAGTACGGTCGAGATGTCACTACACCTGTAGTTTCGATCGAGGAGGGGTCATGCAGCAGCATGCCGTCGTCATCGGAGGCGGGATCGGCGGACTCACCGCCGCCGTCGCGCTCCACCGGCAGGGCCGCCGGGTCACCGTCCTGGAGCGGGCCGCGTCCCTCGCCCCCGTCGGGGCCGGGATCGGTCTCGCCCCCAACGCCCAGCGCGCCCTGGACGTGATCGGCCTCGGCGACCCGGTCCGCGCACTCGCCGCCTGGCAGGGCGACGGGGGCATGCGCACCCCGTCGGGCCGCTGGCTGTGCCGCACCGACGCCGCCGCGGCCGCCGAGCGCTTCGGCGGCCCGCTCGTCCTGCTCCACCGGGCCACCCTCGTCGACCTGCTGCGCGCCGCCCTCCCCGACGGCACAGTCCGTACGGGCGTCACCGCCTCGGTCGCCGACCCCGGCGACGGGCGGCGCCCGGCCCGCGTCGTGACGGCGGACGGCGAGACGTTCGAGGCCGGTCTCGTCGTCGCCGCCGACGGCATCCACTCCGCCGTCCGCCGCGGCCTGTTCCCCGACCACCCCGGCCCGGCGTACTCCGGGTTCACCACCTGGCGCGTCGTCGTCCCCGCCCCCGACCGGCCCTTCGCCCCGCACGAGACCTGGGGCGCGGGCAGCCTGTGGGGCACCCAGCCGCTCAAGGACGGCCGGATCTACGCGTACGCCATGGCCGCCGCCCCCGCCGGCGCGCACGCCGCCGACGACGAACGGGCCGAACTGCTGCGCCGCTTCGGCGACTGGCACGACCCGATCCCGGCGATCCTCGCCGCTGCCGCGCCCGAGGACGTCCTCCGCCACGACGTGCACCACCTGATCACGTCGCTGCCCGCCTTCCACCGCGGCCGCGTGGCCCTGCTCGGCGACGCCGCGCACGCCATGGAGCCCACGCTCGGCCAGGGCGGCAACCAGGCGATCGAGGACGCGATCGTGCTCGCCCACCACGTCGCCGCCGGGCCGCCCGTGGACCGCGCCCTCGCCGCGTACACCGCCGACCGGCTGCCCCGCACCACCGCGATCGTCCGCAAGGCCGCCCGCACCGGGCGGCTGACCCTGCTCTCCGCCCGCCCCGCCGTCGCCGTCCGCAACACGCTCATCGCCGCCGTGTCCCGCTGCGGACCCGGGCTGGTCCTGCGCGGCTTCGACGGCATCGCCGACTGGTCACCGCCGGCCGCCACGTATGCTGCCGACAGGCGGGACCTGCGGGAACGACAGGAGCCGCGGACGACCAGGCACTAGGGAGTGGACCGTGAGGATCGGCTGCATCGGGCTCGGCGACATCGCGCAGAAGGCGTACCTGCCCGTGCTGTCCACCCTCCCCGGCGTCGAGCTCCACCTGCAGACCCGCACCCCCGAGACGCTCCGCCGCGTCGGCGACTCCCTGCACGTCCCCGGCACCCAACGGCACGGCGACCTCGACGCGTTGCTGTCGGCCGGACTCGACGCCGCGTTCGTCCACGCGCCCACCGACGCCCATCCGGAGATCGTCGCGCGCCTCCTCGACGCGGGTGTGCCGACCTACGTCGACAAGCCGCTCGCGTACGAACTCGCCGACTCCCGCCGACTCGTGGAGCTCGCCGAGGAACGCGGCACCGGTCTCGCCGTGGGCTTCAACCGGCGGCTCGCCCCCGGCTACGCCCAGTGCCTCGACCACCCGCGCGAACTGATCCTCATGCAGAAGAACCGCATCGGGCTGCCCGAGGACCCGCGCACCTTCGTCCTCGACGACTTCATCCACGTCGTCGACACCCTGCGCTTCCTGCTGCCCGGCCCCGTCGAGCACACCGACGTACGGGCCCGGATCCGCGACGGCCTGCTGCACCACGTCGTGCTCCAGCTGTCCGGCGACGGCTTCACCGCCCTCGGCATCATGAACCGGCTCAGCGGCTCGACCGAGGAGATCCTCGAGGTCTCGGGCCAGGACACCAAGCGCCAGGTCCTCAACCTCGCCGAGGTCGTCGACCACAAGGGCCAGCCCTCGGTCCGGCGGCGCGGCGACTGGGTGCCGGTCGCCCGGCAGCGCGGGATCGAGCAGGCCGTGCACCTCTTCCTCGACGACGTGCGCGCGGGCCGGACGACCAGCGCCCGCGACGCGCTGCTCACCCACGAGCTCTGCGAGCACGTGGTGCGCGAGTGCCTCGCGCAGAGCGCCTGAACGAACCCGCGCCCTCCACCGCGCACAGCGCCGCGAGCACGGCGAACGCCGCGTACACGGCCCAGTCGCCGTACCGCACGTACGCCGTCGTCGCCTCGGACAGCGGTACGGAGTACACCGCCGTGCCGCGGTAGTCCGTGCCCAGCGGCTCGCCGACGCGCGCCCCGTCGGGCCCGTACACCGCGCTCACACCGGTCAGCGTCGCGTGCACCACCGGACGGCCGGACTCCGCCGCCCGCAGCGCCGCCAGCGAGGCGTGCTGCTCCGGGGCCCAGCTGCCCTGGAACGTCGAGGTCGCCGACTGCGCCACCACCACCTGCGCGCCGTCCCTGACCAGGCGCCGGGTCATGTCCGGGAACGCCGTCTCGAAGCAGACCAGCGGCCCGATCCCCAGCCCGTTTTCGCCCGGCAGCGTCATCACCACCTGGGCCTCGCCGCGCCGCCGGTCCTCCCCGGCCGCCCGGCCCACGGACGTCGCCCAGCCCAGCACCGAGCGGGCCGGGACGTACTCGCCGAACGGGACCAGGCGCATCTTGTCGTACCGCTCGCCCGTCAGACCGTCCGGGCCGATCAGGACGCTGCTCTTGTAGATGCCGGGCTCGTCCGAACGGCGCGCGTCCACGTTGACGAGGATCGGCGCGCCGACCGCCCGCGACAGCGCGGCGACCCGCTCCGCGAGCTCCGGGCGCCTGCCCAGGTCGCGGCCCACGCTGCTCTCGCCCCACACCACCAGGTCCACGTCCTGCCCGATCAGCGTGCGGGTCAGCCGCTCGCCCTCGTCGAAGCGGCGGTCCACGCCGCCCGCGCCGTGGTGGATGCCCGGCTGCACGACCGCGAACCTCACCGCACCGACCGGACTCGGCGGCTCCGCCCACACCCAGACCAGACTTGTGGTGAGCGCGCACACCAACAGCCCCACCAGGGCGGACACCCGTACGGCGGCCACCGACACCAGCAGCGCCACCGCGGTGTTGACCGCCACCACCAGCAGGCTCACCAGCCACACCCCGCCCACCGAGGCGAGCCGCAGCGCCGGGGCGACCTCCCACTGACTCGCGCCGAGCAGCCCCCAGGGGCCGCCGAGGCCCTCCCAGGACCGCACCAGCTCGACCATCAGCCATCCCGAGGGCACCACCACGACCGCGGCGAGGGCGCGCGCCGGCGACGGCTCGCCGCTCAGCATCGCCCGCACCACCCAGCCCCACGGCAGCCACAGCAGCCCGAGCAGGGCGGCGACGAGCAGGATGAAGACGTGGAGGTTCGGCACCAGCCAGTGGTGCACGGCCAGCATGAACCCGATCCCGCCCAGCCAGCCGTCCAGGGCGGCCCGGCGGGCGGAGCCCGCCGAGCGGATCAGCAGCAGCCACGGCACCAGCGCCACGTACGCGAACCACCACAGCGACGGCTCCGGGAACGCCAGCGCGGGCAGGGCCCCGGCCGCCGCGGCGAGCAGCGCACGCCACCACGGCGAGGCGAGCGCGGCGCGGGCGGCCCCGCCGGCTCGGTTGCGGGCGTTGGTACGGGCCGCCACCGGGATCTGCATGTACGCGACGCCTCCTCATGCCGACTGCCGACCGCCGACCGCCGGGGGAGCGGTGTCGCCTCCAGTGTGCGCGCCGGGCGCGTACGGGGACAGAGGGCGCGACCGGGGGCGCGCGCGGCGCGGCCGGGGTTCAGCCGGACGGCATCGCACGGGGCGACGCGGTGGTCGGCCGGAGGCCATCGCGCGGGGGCGGCCCGGGTCAGCCGGAAGGCATCCGGCGCCACTTCTCGTGCACGACCACGGACCGCAGCCGCCAGCCCGCGTCCGTGCGGGCCAGGCCGAAGGCGTACCGGCCGCCGCAGACGAAGTCCTCGCCGGACTCGAACCGCATCGGGTTGACGTAGTCGGCCCGTACCTCGGCGGTGTCGCCCGGGTAGCCGCCGAGGTCCTGGAGCCGGATCAGCCGGTTGACGACGAGGTGCTGGCGTACCGGGAAGAGCCGCATCGTCTCCGCGAGCCAGTCGGCGACCTCGGCCGCCGGGCCCTCGATCCCGCCCGAGCCGCGGTAGTCGGCGCGGCCGTCCAGGGTGAAGAGGTCCCGGTACGCCGCCCAGTCGGCGTCGTCCACGGCCGCGGCGTAGCCGGTGACCACGTCGTCGACGGCGAGCCGGTCCATCAGGGTCGCGAGCTCCACACGCAGCGTCATCGCCTCAGTGTGGGGCGACGGGGCGGCCCGGGCCAAGGGCCGTGCAGGGACTCGGACGACGCGACCGCCCGCGGGGGTCAGTCCCCGGACTCGCCGGCGTGGGGGGACAGGACGTCCGTGCCGACCAGGATGAACAGGACGATGCCGAGGATGATCCGGTAGATCACGAAGGGCATGAAGGACTTCGTGGTGATGAACTTCATGAACCAGGCGATGACCGCGTAGCCCACGGCGAAGGCGATGATCGTCGCGAAGATCGTCGGGCCCCAGGAGACGTGCCCCTCGCCCGCGTCCTTCAGCTCGAAGACGCCGGACGCCAGGACCGCGGGGATCGCGAGCAGGAACGAGTAGCGGGCCGCGGCCTCGCGGGTGTAGCCCATCAGCAGACCGCCGGAGATCGTCGCGCCGGAGCGGGAGACGCCGGGGATCAGGGCCATCGCCTGGCAGATGCCGAAGATCAGGCCGTCCTTCACGTTCAGCTGCTGCAGCGTCTTGCGCTCCCGGATGGCGCGGTGCCGGCCGCCGATCTCGTCGCGGGCCGCCAGCCGGTCGGCGATGCCGAGCACGATGCCCATCACGATCAGCGTGGTGGCGATCAGCCGGAGGTCGCGGAACGGGCCCTCGATCTGGTCCTTGAGCGTGATGCCGAGGACGCCGATCGGGATCGAGCCGACGATGACCAGCCAGCCCATCTGCGCGTCGTGGTCGGAGCGCATCGACTTGTCGGTCAGCGAGCGGAACCAGGCGGAGATGATCCGCATGATGTCCTTGCGGAAGTAGATCAGGACGGCCGTCTCGGTGCCGATCTGCGTGATCGCGGTGAACGCCGCGCCCGGGTCCTCCCAGCCCGCGAACGCCGCGGTGAGGCGCAGGTGCGCGCTGGAGGAGATGGGGAGGAACTCGGTCAGCCCCTGGACGAGCCCGAGGATGAATGATTCGAACCAACTCATGGGGCTAGGGCCGTCCCGAGTGTGCGCGTGCGGTCATGGGCGAGGCGGTCGTTGATCGACCGCCGCTCGCCCCGCAGCGTACCGCCCCCGGGTGAATGCCCCGAGGCCGGGCGTCAGTCCCCGGCCGGGCCGGTCCGGGTCCACCCGGGCGGGTCGACCCGGTCGGTGACGCTCGCGTCGTCCACGTCACCGCCGCATCCGGCGCACACGAGCCGGGGGGTCAGCTCGTCGCCGCAGCGGTGCGTCAGGACCACCGGCGGGACCTCGTTGAGGTGCCGGTCGCCCCAGGTCATCAACGCGAGCAGCACCGGCTGAAGTTCCTCGCCGGCCGCGGTCGCGCGGTACTCGTACCGCTGCGGGCGCTCGCTGTACGGGACCTTCTCGAGCACCCCCGCCTCGACGAGCTTGCGCAGCCGGGCGGTCAGGATGTCGCGCGGGGCGCCGGTGTTGCGGGCGATGCGGTCGAACCGGCGCACGCCGAGCAGGACTTCGCGGAGCACGAGCAGGGAGTACTTCTCGCCGACGAGGCTCAGGGCGTCGGCGATCGAGCAGGGGCGGGGCGCGGCCTTCATGGGACCAGCCTAGAGCAGCACCCGGGGTGAGTTGGAAAACTGGACTCGCTCCGCTATGTTACTCGCGATGGTCGGTCCAGTTTTCCAACTCATGTCGTCCAGTCCAGGAGCTGTGATCATGCGAGACGCCGTCATCGTCGAAGCCGTCCGTACGCCCATCGGACGCGGCAAGCCCGGCGGGGCCCTGTCCGACGTCCACCCCGTCGCCGTGCTCTCCCACACGTTGCGCGCGCTGATCGAGCGCAGCGGCATCGACCCCGCCCTCGTGGACGACGTGATCGGCGGGACCGTCGACCAGGTCGGCGAGCAGGCCATGAACACCACGCGGTACGCCTGGCTGGGCGCCGGGTTCCCGGAGTCCGTGCCCGCCACGACCGTCGACCGGCAGTGCGGGTCCTCGCAGCAGGCCGTCCACTTCGCCGCCCAGGGCGTGCTCTCCGGCGCGTACGACGTCGTCGTCGCCTGTGGGGTCGAGTCGATGAGCCGCGTCCCGATGTGGTCGAACGTGCCGCCCGGCGCGGACCCCTTCGGCCCCGGCGTCGCCGCGCGCTACCCGGAGGGCCTCGTGCCGCAGGGCATCAGCGCGGAGCTGATCGCCGCGAAGTGGTCGATCGGGCGGGAGGCGATGGACGAGTTCGCCGCCGCCTCCCACGCCAAGGCGGCGGCGAGCTGGGACGCCGGACTGTTCGACGCCGAGGTCGCGCCGTACGGCGACGTCCGCCGCGACGAGTCGGTGCGGCCCGCCACCACGACCGGGATCCTCGCCGGGCTGCGTCCCGCCTTCGAGGACCCGGCGTTCGCCGAGCGCTTCCCGCAGATCGACTGGTCCGTGACGGCGGGCAACAGCAGCCCCGTCAACGACGGCGCCTCGGCCGTCCTGATCATGGCCGCGGAGACCGCGGAGCGGCTCGGGCTGCGGCCGCTCGCCCGGCTGCACGCCTTCGCCGTGACCGGCTCGGACCCGCTGCTCATGCTGACCGGGGTCATCCCCGCGACCGAGAAGGTGCTGAAGCGGTCCGGGCTCGGGCTCGCCGACATCGACCTCTTCGAGATCAACGAGGCGTTCGCGAGCGTCGTCCTCGCCTGGCAGCAGGAGACCGGGGCGGACCTGGCCAAGGTCAACGTGCACGGCGGTGCCATCGCCCTCGGCCACCCGCTCGGCGCGAGCGGGACCCGGCTGACGACGACCCTGGTGCACGCGCTGCGGGCCCGCGGGGCGCGGTACGGCCTGCAGGCCATGTGCGAGGCGGGCGGTCTGGCGAACGCGATGATCGTCGAGGCGCTCTGACGCGGCTGCGCGATCGTCGAGGCGCCCTGACGCGGTTGCTCAGACGGGCGAGGGGGTCCGGTCCCCGGCGGGGACCGGGGCCTCGGTCGGCCGGGCCGGCTCGGTCGCCCGGTGCAGGCGGTGCCGCTTGCGCCAGGCGACGACCGCGCCCGCGAGGCCCGTCACCACAATGAACCCCGTCGAGATCAGGAACGCGGGCGACGACGGCGACGAGGCCTCGCTGCCGGCGATCACGTACGCGGTCGTGTTCGGCAGCGAGCCGAGTCCGGTGCCGATGAGGAACGGCGCGTACTTCATGCGCGACACCGCCGCGCAGTAGTTGGCGGCGGCGAACGGGATCCCTGGGAGGAGCCGGATCACCAGGGTCGAGCGGAAGCCGTGCCGGCTCAGCTGCCCGTCCGCCGCCTGCAGCCAGCGTCCGCGCAGCAGCGGGCGCAGCGCGTCCTGCCCCAGCAGCCGGCCGAGGGTGAACGCGATTCCCGCGCCGAGGACCGTGCCGGCCACGGCGCCGACGACGCCGAGCCACGTGCCGAACAGGGCGCCGGCGGCCAGGTTCAGGATCGGCCGCGGCACGAACGCGGCCGTGCACAGCCCGTATGCCACCCCGAACACCACGACCGCGCCGACGCCGGACAACTGCGGGGGCCAGCCCTCGGCCAGCAGTTTCTGCGGCTCGAAGAGCACGACGAGCGACACCGCACCGGCCAGCAGCGCGCCCAGCACGGAAATGCGCACCCGGGGGGAACGCAGCGCCCGGATGCAGCGAAGAAGGGAGGAGCCCGGCGGCCGGGTCACGGGGTCGAGCACGCGGCGAGACTAACCGAAGCCGGCAGGTGATCGCTGTCGCGTCGGTCACGGGACGCCGCGGGCGCAAGGTGTGCGCGTGAGGCCCCAGCCAGGGCCGCGCGGCGCCCCAGCCGGGGCCGCGCGGCGCCCCAG
This sequence comes from Streptomyces solicamelliae, assembly GCF_045348655.1. Lineage (NCBI taxonomy): Bacteria > Bacillati > Actinomycetota > Actinomycetes > Kitasatosporales > Streptomycetaceae > Streptomyces > Streptomyces solicamelliae. Next base: position 879,650 of record NZ_CP160404.1, on the reverse strand, counting down.
CCAGGGCCCTGCCGCGCCCCGGCCAGGGCCCTGCGGCGCCCCAGCCAGGGCCTCCGGGCAGGTCTGTGTCGCGGCCGGCCCCGGGAGGGACCACAGCGGCCCTTGCGCAGGCCTCTCCCCGGCACCGCCGCCTGCATAAGGTGGCCCCATGCCCGCCTCCGTGCCCGACAGCGACCTCGCCGACACCGTGCTGGCCCGCCTCACCACCGTGTATCCCGGCGGCGGGGATCCCTTCCGGGCGCAGGAGATGGTGGCGTACATGAAGGGGGTCGTGCCCTTCCTCGGGATCCGGACGCCGGAGCGGCGTGCGCTGTCCCGCGCCGTGCTGGAGGGGCTGCCGCGGCCCGGTGAGGACGACTGTGCGGCCGTGGCGCTGCGGTGCTTCGCGCTGCCGGAGCGCGAGTACCACTACTTCGCCGTCGACTACCTCCGCCGCCACGTCGCCCGCTGCTCCTCCGGCTTCCTGCCCGTCGCCCGCAGCCTCGTCACCACCGAGTCCTGGTGGGACACCGTCGACCACCTCGCCGCGCATGTCGTCGGCGGACTCGTCGCCGCCGACTCGGCGCTCGCGGAGCGGATGGACGAGTGGATCGGGGACGACGACCTGTGGGTCGCCCGCACGGCCCTGCTCCACCAGCTCCGCTTCAAGAACGCCACCGACGCCGAGCGCCTCTTCGCGTACTGCCTGCGCCGCGCCGGCCACCCCGACTTCTTCATCCGCAAGGCCATCGGCTGGTCGTTGCGCGAGTACGCCAAGACCGCCCCCGCCGAGGTCCGCGCCTTCGTGGCCGCCCACGAGGGCGAGTTCGCACCCCTGTCGGTCCGCGAGGCGCTCAAGAACCTAATCCCGTCTTAAGAGCGGGATTGGGGAGCCGAGTGCTCCCGGGCCTGTTCGAGCACCAAGGCCCGTGATGCCTATCAAGAACCTGGCCCTCAGGCCTCGTCAGAGAGTGGCGCGAGGGCTGTGGTGTTCATGGTGGTGGCGTCCAGGCGGGTGCCGAGTGGACGACTTCGTGTGATCGGGTCCCGAGACCTTGTGCCAGACCGAGCGCGTCTCGGCACCTCCCTGACCGCCACCGCAGGGGCGTCAACACTTGCCACTTGATCGCTCGTTGGAGTTGGTGGTGCGAGCCCACCGTGCGGTGACTTCTCGATGCTGCCGAGCCGCAGAGCTCCCAGATAGACCGAGGCCCGTGGGGTGAGCTGGTGCCACGAACAGCTACTGAGGTGGCGGACCGGCCCTCGCGTCGAGTCCTGGGATTAGGTCGCTGCGTGGTTCCGCACGAGCTCGTGACCAGCACAAATACACAGCAGTACCGGGAGGGACCTTGATCTACTGCGGCATCGACTGGGCGGAGAGGACACACGACGTCGCCCTCGTCGACGACACCGGCCAGCTCCTGGCCAAACGCCACATCACCGACGACGCCAACGGCTACAAGATCCTGCTGGACCTGCTCGCCGAGTACGGCGACACTGCCGAGGACCCGATCCCGGTCGCGATCGAGACGTCCCGCGGCCTGCTCGTTGCCGTGCTGCGGACCGGCAAGCGGCAGGTCTTCGCGATCAACCCGATGGCAGCCGCCCGCTACCGAGACCGGCACTCCGTCTCCCGCAAGAAGTCCGACCCCGGCGACGCGCTGGTCCTGGCAAACATCCTCCGCACCGACATGCACGCCCACCGGCCCCTGCCCAACGACTCCGACCTGGCCCGGGCCGTTGCCGTCCTCGCCCGAGCTCAGCAGGATGCCACCTGGAACCGCCAGCAGATCTCCAACCAGCTCCGCTCACTGCTGCGCGAGTACTACCCCGCAGCCCTGGCAGCAGCGGACGGCTGGAAGAACGGTCTGTGCCGGTCCGAGGCCCGCGAACTCCTCCGGACAGCCCCGACTCCGACCCGTGCTGCACGGCTCACCCGCACCCAGCTCCAGGCCGTCCTCAAGCGCGCGGGCCGCCAGCGCGGCATCGAGGCCGAAGTCGAACGGCTGCGTGAGGTCTTCCGGTCCGAGTGGGCTCATCAGCCACCGCTGGTCGAGGAGGCGCTGGGCAAGCAGACGCTCGCCCTCCTGACGCAGCTTGATGCGGCCTGCACGGCCGCCGACCAGCTCGCCAACGCCGTGGAAGAGTCCTTCCCTCAGCACCCGGACGCTGAGATCATCCTCAGCTTTCCCGGCCTCGGCCTCCAGCTCGGCGCCCGGGTGCTCGCCGAGGTCGGAGACGACCGGCAGCGGTTCGCCGACGCCCGCGGCCTGAAGGCATACGCCGGCGCCTCGCCCATCACCAGAGCCTCCGGAAAGAAGTCGTCCATCACCCGCCGCTGGGTCAAGAACGACCGCCTCAACCACGCCGGCTACCTCTGGGCCTTCGCCTCGCTCACGGCCTCACCCGGCGCCAAGGCCCACTACCGGCGCCGCCGCGACCACGGAGACTGGCATGCCGCCGCCCAGCGCAACCTCTTCAACCGCATGATCGGCCAGCTCTACCACTGCCTGCAGCGCGGCGAACAGTTCGACGAGCAGGCTGCCTTCCCCGCACCCCCTTCAACGGCGGAGATGGCAGCCGCTTGACCTGCAGTTATCTTGCTCAGTTCACCCACGGCAGTCGATCATTCAAGGATGAGACCCGAAGTTCAGGCTTTCGTCGCCGACGGCCCTCTCCCCGACTGGGACACCGACGACGAGGAGCTCGTCGACCGCCGAGGTCGGCAAATCGACGCCATCTCCGCGCCAGTCACACCCGACGAGGCGCAGGCCCTGGCTGGCTGCTTCGGCCCCGACGACTGCTATGGCGTCGCCTGGTCGCTGCTGCACCTGATCGAGACCAGCCCAGGCCCGCTGCCGGCCGTGACACGCCCGGGGCCCGACGCCGACGTCTGGCATCGCACGCTCTGGAATCGCTGGGGAAACCCCGGACTCACCGACGAGGACTTGACGCGTTAGAACCCTGAGGTGTCTCTGACCGCCGCGTAATTCGTTCGACGTGGACGGGCCGGTGCGCGAGGATCAGCGGCATGTTCCGGCACGCCTTCCTCGCAGTGACGTCCGCAGTCGCGGACGCGCCGAAGGCTGCCCTGGACGCGGCGTTCGCCGCAGTCGCAGCGCCCTTCGACGGCGCGCGAAGCTGACCCTCCCCGGAACGTCCGGCGGACCCCGCAGGGGGAGGGTCGGTAAGGCCCCAGGGGTCCCCCTCCGCGAGGGAGCAAGCATCGAGTTCCGGGAAGGAACCGAACCAGTCATGTCCAAGACGGCGTACGTGCGTACCAAGCCGCATCTCAACATCGGCACCATGGGCCACGTCGACCACGGCAAGACCACCCTCACCGCCGCCATCACCAAGGTCCTCAGCGAGCGCGGGACCGGCACGTTCGTGCCGTTCGACCGGATCGACCGGGCGCCCGAGGAGGCGCAGCGCGGCATCACCATCAACATCGCGCACGTCGAGTACGAGACCGACACCCGCCACTACGCGCACGTCGACATGCCCGGCCACGCCGACTACGTCAAGAACATGGTCACCGGCGCCGCGCAGCTCGACGGGGCGATCCTCGTCGTCTCCGCGCTCGACGGGATCATGCCGCAGACCGCCGAGCACGTCCTGCTCGCCCGGCAGGTCGGCGTCGACCACATCGTCGTCGCGCTCAACAAGGCCGACGCGGGCGACGACGAGCTGACCGACCTGGTCGAGCTCGAGGTCCGCGAGCTGCTGAGCGCCCACGGCTACGGGGGCGACACCGTGCCCGTCGTACGGGTCTCCGGGCTCCGGGCGCTGGAGGGCGACCCGCGGTGGACCGCCGCCGTCGAGGCGCTGCTCGACGCGGTGGACACGTACGTGCCGATGCCCGTGCGCTACGTGGACGCGCCGTTCCTGATGCCGGTGGAGAACGTGCTCACCATCACCGGGCGCGGCACCGTGGTCACCGGAGCGGTCGAGCGCGGCACCGTACGGGTCGGCGACCGCGTCCAGGTCCTGGGCGCGGAGACCGAGACCGTCGTCACCGGTGTCGAGACCTTCGGCAAGCCCATGGAGTCCGCGCAGGCCGGCGACAACGTGGCCCTGCTGCTCCGCGGCGTCCCCCGCGACGCCGTCCGCCGCGGCCACGTCGTCGCCGCGCCGGGCAGCGTCGAGCCGCGCAACCGCTTCACCGCGCAGGTCTACGTGCTGTCCGGCGCCGAGGGCGGCCGCAGCAAGCCGCTGTCGACCGGCTACCGGCCGCAGTTCTACATCCGCACCGCGGACGTCGTCGGCGACGTCGACCTCGGGTCCGCGGGCCTCGCCCGGCCCGGCGAGACGGTCACCATGACCGTCGAGCTCGGCCGCGCGGTGCCCCTTGAGCCCGGTCTCGGCTTCGCCATCCGCGAGGGCGGCCGGACCGTCGGCGCGGGCACGGTGACCGAGGTCGCCTGAGCCCACCGCGGCGGAGGCCCGCGTTCCGTACCCCCACGGGACGCGGGCCTCCTGCCGGTGCGTCAGACTCGGGTCATGACGCAGACACGAAGGACGGCACTGGTACTGGGCGCGGGTGGACTCGTCGGCGGAGCCTGGGAGTTGGGCGTGCTCCAGGGCCTCGCGGAGGCCGGCGCGGACCTGTCCACGGCGGACCTCGTCGTCGGCAGCTCCGCCGGCGCGGTCGTCGCGGCGCGGCTCGCCGCCGGGAAGGACACCCTCGCCGGGCTGTACGAGCGTGAGCTCGACGGCACCGCCCCCGCGGAGCCCGCGGCCCGGCTCGGCGCCGGAAACATCCTGCGGTACGCGCTCGCCCTGCTGACGTCCCGCACCCCCGAGGCGTACGGCCGCAGGCTCGGCCGGCTGGCCCTCGGCACGGACACGGTCGACGAGGCCCGGCGGCGGGCCGTGATCGCCCGGCGGCTCGACCCTGTCACCGACTGGCCCGAGCGCCCGCTCCTGGTCACCGCCGTCGACGCGCTCACGGGGGAGCTCGCCGCCCTGGACAAGGACTCCGGCGCGCCCCTCGCCGACGCCGTCACCGCGAGCTGCGCCATCCCCGGACTCTGGCCGCCGGCCACGCTCCTCGGCCGCCGCTACATCGACGGCGGGCTGCACTCCACCGCCAACGCCCACCTCGCCGCCGGGTACGCACGCGTCGTGATCATCGCGCCCAGCACCGTCGGCAGCAAGGTGATCCACGCCCCGGCCCGGCAGGGCGCCGACCTCGCCGCCACGGGCGCGCGCGTCGAGGTCGTCACTCCGGACAAGGCGTCGAAGGCGGCCTTCGGGCGCAACCCGCTCGATCCGTCGCGCCGCGCCCCCGCCGCCCGCGCCGGGCGGGCCCAGGCTGCCGCCCACGCGCCGGCGGTCACCGCGCTCTGGGCAGAATAGGCATGTGAACGAGCAGATTCCCGTGATCCGGGACGTCGACGGCGGCACCGCCCGTCTCCTCCCGGATGTCGACCGCGAGCGGGCCTGGCTGCTCACCGTGGACGACGCCCCCCAGTCGTACGTCGACCTCGACGAGCCGACGCACCTCGAGTTCGAGTACGCCCGCCGGCTCGCCCACGTCGTGGACCGGGCCGCCGAGGAGGGCGCCCCGCTCGACGTCCTGCACCTGGGCGGCGGGGCGCTGACCCTGCCCCGCTACGTGGCGGCCACCCGGCCAGGCTCCCGGCAGGACGTCGTGGAGGCCGACCGCGGGCTGCTCGCCCTGGTCACCGAGCACCTGCCGCTGCCCGAGGGTTCGGGCGTCACCGTGCTTGGGGCGGACGCCCGCGCCTGGCTGGAGGCCGCGCCCGCCACGTCCTTCGACCTGATCGTCGGCGACGTCTTCGGCGGCTCGCGGGTGCCCGCGCACCTGACGTCGACCGCGTACGCGAAGGCCGTGCGGCGGGCGCTGCGGCCGGGTGGCGTGTACCTCGCGAATCTGGCGGACGGCGCCCCGTTCGCCTTCCTCCGCTCCCAACTGGCCACCTTCGCCGCGGAGTTCCCCGAGCTGGCGCTGGTCGCCGAGCCGGCGGTGCTGCGCGGGCGGCGCTTCGGCAACGCGGTCCTCGTCGCGTCCGACGCCCCGCTCGACACCGCCTACCTGGCCCGCCGCGCCGCCGCCGACCCGTTCCCGGCGCGGGTGGAGGCGGGGGACTCCCTGACCCGCTTCGTCGGCGACGCCCGACCGGTCACCGACGAGGACGCGGTGCCGTCGCCGGTACCGCCGGGCGGCACGTTCACGGTCGGCTGACGCCCGGGCTCCCCCGGCCGGCGCTCCCCGAGCCGTCGGACACGCGGGCCGTCGGGCTAGCGGCCGTCGGGCTCGCGGGCCGTCAGACCGCCTCGGTGCGCACCGCAGCCGGGGCGGGCTCCCCGCCGCCCGCGACCTGCTTCGTCTCCGTACGCCGTGTCAGGTTCCGTACGTCCGGGACCAGCAGGACCAGCGCGGTGACCACCACGACCAGCGCCGCCGAGCCCCACAGCGCGTTCGTCCGGCCGAACCAGCTCTCCGCCGGGCCCGCCAGGGCGGTGGAGACGGGGAGCAGGGCCGTCGAGCCGAACCAGTCGTAGGCGGAGACCCGGGACAGCTTCTCCTCCGGGATCTCCTGGTGCAGCGTGGTCATCCAGGCCACGCCGAACATCTCGCTGCACACACCGCAGACGAACATCGCCGCGGAAAGTCCGATCGTGTCCAGCGGCACGGCGAGCGCCGCCGACGGCAGCGCGAGCGGGAACACGCCCAGCGTGCCGACCAGCAGCATCCGCCGCGGCTTCCACCGCATCATCAGCAGTGCGCCGCCCAGCGTGCCGAGGCCGAACGCGGCCAGCGCCAGGCCCCAGGGCTTCGAGCCGCCGAGTTCGTCGCGGGCGACCAGAGGTCCGTACACGGACTCGACCGCGCCGACCAGCGCCACCACGATCGCGAACTGCGCCACGATCGACCACAGCCACGGCCGGCCGATGAACTCCTGCCAGCCCTCGCGCAGATCGGAGAGCAGTCCGCCGCCGGGCGCGCGCTCGGCGATGTGGCTCACGTCCAGGAAGGCGCGCAGCCCGCCCGCGACGGCGAAGGCGACGGCGTCGATCGCGAGCACCCAGCCGGGGCCGACGAGGGCGACCAGGAGGCCGCCGAGCGCGGCTCCGCCGAGGCCCGCGCCGTGCATCGCCATCCGGAACAGCGCGAAGGCCCGGCCGGCCTGTTCGCCGGTCACGCTGGACATCAGCATGCCCTCGGCGGCGGGGTTGAAGAACGCCTGGCCGGCGCCGCACAGCGCGGTCAGAAGCATCATCTGCCAGATCTGCGGCTCGCCTGCCAGGACGAGCACCGCGAAGACCGCCTGCGAGACGCAGTTGAGCGCGTTGGCCGCGACCATCACGCGGTGCCGCGGCACGCGGTCGGCGACCGCGCCGCCGATCAGCAGGAAGAGGACCAGCGGGACGATCCGGGCCGCCGCCACCAGACCGACGTCCCCCGCGTCGCCGCCGGCGTCGAACACCGCCCAGGTGGTGGCGATCAGGGCGCCGTGCGCGCCCAGGTTGGTGACGATCGCGGCGGCGGTCAGCAGGGTGTAGTTGCGTCCGGCCCACGCGGGGGCGAGCCGGCGACGGGAGGCGGCGGGGGGAGTACTCACGTCAGGACTATCCCCGCCGACACACCTGTCTGCCAAACCGTTATGCGGCCGGTTCCCTCAACGGCGGGCCGTTCGGAGCCCGTCGGCCCCTCAGGAGCCCGTCGGGCCGCCGGGGGCCAGCCGGACCGTGCTCAGGATCTGCCGCATCGTCGCGTCCGGGACCTCGTCCTTGACGCCCGCGTTCGCGTACAGCACCCAGGTGGCGAAGTCGCCCTTGCCGTTCTTGAAGCTGAACGCGATCGACTTGCCGTCGGTGTCGCACTTGCCCTTCTTGGTCAGGCCGGTGGACCTGGCCGTGGCGACATGGCCGCTCAGTCCGGACTTCGAGGTGTACGCCTCGGCCGGGCTGACCTTGATCTTGTCCTTGCCCTTGTCGCCGGGCTCGTCCTGGGCGAACGGACCGAAGACCCACGCGCCCGCCTCGTTGCGCGCGTTGTCCGAGGTGTTGGTGGCGCCCTGGCCGCCGCGGGTGCCGGTGGCGGCCAGATTGCTGTCCTCCATCGACCCGTCCTTGTCGGAGTCCTCGCTGCACCACTTGGACTTGTACTCGGCCGGGGCCGACATGACGATGTACGCCGAACCGTCGTCCTTCTTGTGATCCTCGATGATCATCATGACGCCGCTGCCGGCCACCTCCCACGTCGCCGGGACGTCGAAGATCGTGCCGTGCCGCGGGTTGATCACCGGCTTCCAGCCCGGGATGGACGGCTTGGCCTCGGCGCCGCCGCCGCGCGGGTTGTCGATCGAGGGATCCGTGGCGGGCGTGGAGGCGCTGACGGACGGCTTCGGGTCACCGCCGGCCTGCGGCTTCTCCTCGTCCTTGTTCAGCACCAGGAAGCCGGTGACGCCGGCGGCGATCACGACGGCGAGCGCCGCCCCGATCGCGACGAGCGTCGTCCTGTTCTTCTGCCCGCCCGGTCCGCCCGGCTGCGGCGCGCCCGGCACCGCGTACTGCGGCACGGTGGGTTGCTGGTACGGGTTCGGCTGGCCGTAGCCCGGCTGCCCCTGCGGCGGCTGCCCCTGCGGGGGGTAGCCGGGCTGCTGGTAGCCCGGCTGCGGCGCCGTCGGCTGCTGGTACGGGTTCGGCTGCCCGTATCCCGGCTGCTGGTACGGGTTCTGACTCTGGTCCTGCGGGTTCTGCTCGCCCCCGGGCGGCTGCTGTCCTGGCCACATGGCCAGTAACCATAGAGGGGGCGCGGCTCCGGTGGGGACCGGGGATGGCCAAGCCGGGCTACTCGTGGGTAACATCGCGGCCATGAGCGCAGACCAGATGTCCGTCGGCGAGCTGCTCGCCGCCACGGTGCCCATGGCCAGGACCCTGAAGCTGGAGTTCCTGGAGACCACTCCGGAGCGTGCAGTGGTGCGCCTGCCGGACCAGGCCGACTACCACAACCACGTCGGCGGCCCGCACGCCGGCGCGATGTTCACCCTGGCCGAGTCCGCCAGCGGCGCGATCGTCCTCGCCGCCTTCGGCGAGCAGCTGAGCCGCGCCGTGCCGCTCGCCGTGAGTGCCGAGATCGGCTACAAGAAGCTGGCCATGGGCGTCGTCACCGCGACCGCCACCCTCGGCCGCCCGGCCGCCGAGGTCGTCGCCGAACTGGACGCCGGGCAGCGCCCCGAGTTCCCGGTCCGGATCGACATCACCCGCGAGGACGGCGCGGTCACCGGCGAGATGACCGTCGTCTGGACCCTGCGCCCCAACAGCTGACCGGCCCTCCGGCCGCTGCGCCTCCGCCCCCGCACCCCGAATGGGTGCGGGGGCGGAGGCGTTCCGGGGGCGGCGCCCCGGAAACGGACGAACCGTCACGCATAGTGCGTTCGGAACGATCCGCCGTACGAAGGAGCCGCCGCCGTGACCGTCGACGTACCCCAGGACCAGGCCGCCGCGCGCGGTGTGACCCGGCGCACCGCCCTCGGACTGCTCGGCGCGGCCGTCGCGCTCGCCGCCACCATGGCCCCCGCCGGGCCCGCCCGCGCCACGGCGCCAGGCCGACGGGTCGAGGAACTCCTCGGCGCGCTCACCCTCGACGAGAAGATCTCCCTGCTGCACGGCGCCGGCGACCCGAAGAGCCTCGGCCAGGCCGGGTACGTGCCCGGCGTCCCCCGCCTCGGTATCCCCGAACTCCGGCTCGCCGACGGCCCCGCCGGCGTGCGGGTGCGCGCGAACGCCACCGCGCTGCCCGCCCCCGTCATGCTCGCCGCCGCCTTCGACCCCGCCCTCGCCCGCGCCTACGGCCGGGTCATCGGCCGCGAGGGCCGCGCGCTCGGGCAGGACGTCCTGCTCTCCCCGATGGTCAACCTGATCCGCACCCCGTACGCGGGCCGCAACTTCGAGACCTTCTCCGAGGACCCGCTGCTCTCCGCCGACCTGGTCGCCGAGGAGATCGGCGGCATCCAGGCCGAGGGCCTGATCGCCACCGTCAAGCACTTCGCCCTCAACAACCAGGAGGCGAACCGCACTTCGATCGACGCCCGGGCGAGCGAGCGGACCCTGCACGAGACCGAACTGCGCGGCTTCGAGGCCGCCGTCGACGCCGGGACCGGCGCGATCATGGCCGCGTACAACAAGGTCAACGGCGTCCACGCGGGCGAGAGCGCCGCCCTCCTCACCGGTGTCCTGCGCGACCGCTGGGGCTTCGACGGCTGGGTGATGAGCGACTGGGACGCCACCCACAGCACCGCCCCCGCGCTCACCGCGGGGCTCGACATGGAGATGCCCGCCGGCGCCCGCTTCGGCGAACCCCTCAGGAACGCCGTCGCCGAGGGCACGGTCCCCGAGGCCGCCGTCGACCGGGCCGTACGCCGGATCCTCGCCGTCCGCGAGCGCTTCGGACTGCTCGGCCCGGAGACGTCCGCGCGCCCCGCCCGCGACGCGGCCGACGGCGCGCGCCTCGCGCTGCGGGTCGCCACCGCCGGGGCCACCCTGCTCCGCAACGAGCACGGCGCCCTGCCGCTGGCCGGGCCCGCCGCCCGTTCCCTCGCGGTCGTCGGGCCCACCGGCGCCGTCCCCTTCGTCAGCGGCGGCGGCAGCGCCCACGTCGTCCCGGACGCCGCCGCCCGTCCGGTCGACGCGCTGCGCGCCCGCGCCGGCGCCGGTGCCGAGGTCGCGTACGCGCTCGGCGAGGACCTCTACGGCAAGCCGCTCCCGCCGCTGACCCCGGCCGCCTCCCTGGAGGACCGGGGCGTGGCGGCGGGCGCGACCTGGACGCACGAGGCGACGCTCACCGTTCCCGAGGACGACAGCTGGACCTTCGTCGTCCACTACAGCGGCGAACGCCCGGTGATCACCGTCGACGGGGCCGAACTCTTCCCCGTCCGCCAGGGCGTCGCCGAGTTCTTCGCCGGCGGCCTGCTCGGCACCGCCCCCGACGGCCTGCACGTCCGCCGCGCCGACGTCCGGCTCACCGCCGGCGCGCACCGGATCACGGTGACCGCGAAGGGCGGGGCCACCGGCCAGCGGTTCTCGCTGCGGGCGATCACCTCGGCGGGCCGCGCCGCCGACGTCGCCGAGGCGGTCGCCGCCGCCCGCGCCGCGCACACGGTCGTGCTCTTCGCCTACGAGGACGCCACCGAGGGCCGCGACCGCACGACCCTCGCCCTGCCCGGTCGTCAGGAGGAGCTGATCCGGGCCGTCACCGCCGCCAACCCGCGCACGGTCGTGGTGCTCAACACCTCCTCCGCGGTCACCATGCCCTGGCTCGACCGGACCGCGGCCGTGCTGCAGATGTACTACCCCGGCCAGGAGGGCGCCGCCGCGACCGCCGCCGTCCTGTTCGGCGACGCCGACCCCGGCGGCCGGCTCACCCAGAGCTTCCCCGCCTCCGAGGACGCCCACCCGACGGCCGGCGACCCGCACCGGTACCCCGGCCAGGACGGCACCGAGGAGTACTCGGAGGGCGTCCACGTCGGCCACCGCTGGTACGACGGCCAGGGCGTCGCGCCGCTGTTCCCGTTCGGGCACGGACTGTCGTACACCACGTTCGCGTACGAGGGCCTCCGGCTCGCGCCCCGCGCCGACGGCGCTCTGGACGTCTCCTTCACCGTGCGGAACAGCGGCCGCCGGTCCGGCGTCGAGGTGGCCCAGATCTACGCCGGACCTTCGCCCGACCTGCGGCTCGACCAGCCCGCGCAGTTCCTCGCGGGCTACCGGCGCCTGGAGCTGGCGGCGGGGGAGCGGCGGCGGGTCACCGTTCGGATCGCCGCCCGTACGCTGTCGTCCTTCGACCCGGCCCGGGGCGGCTGGGTGCTCGGCACCGGTGTGCGCACGATCCGGGTAGGGTCCTCCTCGCGGGATCTGGGGCTGAGCGCAGAAGTCGAAGTGACATCGAGTTGATTCGATAGGCTGAGCCGACCGCAGTGCGCGACGCGGCGCACGCCAAGAAAACGGGAGGTACCGCGTTGCACGTCCAGGACTGGCTGGAGACGATCCCCGCGGTCGCCGTGTACGCGCTGGTCGGCGTGGTGATCGGCCTCGAGAGTCTGGGCATCCCGCTGCCCGGCGAGATCGTTCTCGTGAGCTCCGCGCTGCTGGCCTCCCAGCACGGTGACATCAACCCGTGGGTGCTCGGCGCCTGCGCCACCGCCGGTGCGATCATCGGCGACTCGATCGGCTACGCGATCGGCCGCAAGGGCGGCCGGCCGCTGCTCACCTGGCTGGGCGGGAAGTTCCCGAAACACTTCAGCCCGGCCAACATCGCCCTGGCGGAGCGGTCGTTCGAGAAGTGGGGCATGTGGGCGGTCTTCTTCGGCCGCTTCGTGGCGCTGCTGCGGATCTTCGCGGGCCCGCTGGCCGGCGTGCTGAAGATGCCGTACTGGAAGTTCGCCCTCGCCAACGTCTTCGGCGGCATCCTCTGGGCCGGCGGCACCACGGCGGTCATCTACACGGTCGGCGTCGTGGCCGAGGCGTGGCTGAAGCGGTTCTCCTGGCTGGGCCTGGTGCTCGCGGTGGCCGTCGGCGTGACCTCGATGCTGGTGATCAAGAACCGTGCCAAGAAGGCGGCGGAGAAGGCGGAGCAGGCCGAGAAGGATCAGAAGGACGCGCAGCCGGAGCCGGTCGCGGTGGCGGCCGACTGACCCCCGGTCGTACGGAAGGGCCCGGCGCTCGGTGGAGCGGCCGGGCCCTTCGGCGTACCGGGGTCAGCGCTCCTCGTGCGCCTCGCGGTGCGCCTTCGCCAGGTGCAGGTACATCTCCGCGTTGAGCTTCATGCCCTCGCGCTCCTCGTCCGTCAGCGGCCGGCGCACCTTCGCCGGGACGCCCGCGACCAGCGAACCCGGCGGGACGACCATGCCCTGCGGCACCAGCGCCTGCGCCGCGACCAGCGAACCGGTGCCGATGACCGCGCCGTTCAGGACGGTCGCGCCCATGCCGACGAGCACATCGTCCTCGATGGTGCAGCCGTGCACGGTCGCGTTGTGGCCGACGGTGACCCGCTCGCCGATGGTCACCGGGAAGCCCGGGTCGACGTGCACCGTGCAGTTGTCCTGGATGTTGGAGTCCGCGCCGAGCACGATCGGGCCGCAGTCCGCGCGCAGGACCGCGTGGTACCAGATGTTCGAGCCCGCGGCCATCGTCACGTCGCCGATCACCACGGAGGTGGGCGCGGTGAACGCCGTCGGATCGACCTGCGGCTCCTTGCCGCCCACACCCATGATCAACGCCCGCTCGGTCATCGTCCGTTCCGCCTTTCCTCGCTGTCGGTCGCGCCACGGGCACCCTACGAGATGCCCATGACGGACATCACAGCGCACCGCGGTGATCAGCGCGGACACGGCCGACTACGGTGTCCGGGTGCCCAGGAACAGAAACACGTTCTCGTCCTTCACCGCCTGGCGGCGGCGCGTCGTCGCCGGCGCCGTGCAGGGCGCGTGGCGATGGCTGCAGCAGGCGGGAGCCGTCTCCGCCGAGACGCCCGGGCGCCTGAGGTTCCGGAAGCTCGGGGCGGGCACCCGGCTGGCGTTCCCCCAGGGCACCGTCTTCGGCGAGCAGTGGATCGAACTGGGCGAGTGCTGCATCATCGCCGAGCAGGTGACGCTCACAGCGGGCATGATGCCGGGCCTCGACCTCGGTCCGGACCCGATCCTGACGCTCGGCGACGGCGTCGTCCTCGGCCGCGGCAGCCATGTCATCGCCGACACCCGCATCACCATCGGCTCCGACACCTTCTGCGGGCCGTACGTGTACATCACCTCGACCAACCACAGCTACGACGACCCGCACGAGCCGGTCGGCCGCCAGTGGCCGCGCACCGACCCGGTCGAGATCGGTCCGGGCTGCTGGCTCGGCACCGGCGCCGTGATCCTGCCCGGCGCGAAGCTCGGCCGCAACGTGGTGGTCGCGGCCGGCGCGGTCGTACGCGGCGAGGTGCCCGACCACGCGGTGGTGGCCGGCGCCCCGGCCAAGGTCGTGCGCCGCTGGGACCCGGAGCTCGGCTGGCAGCCCCCGCTGCGCACGCCCGCCCCGATGCCGATCCCCGACGGGATCACCCCGGAGCAGCTGGCCGCCCTGGCGGAACTGGACCTCCAGGACGGCTGAACCCACCTCAGCCGGTGGCGAGCAGGACCGTGCCGATCAGCGCGAGGCCCGCGCCCGCCGCCTGCACCGCGCGCAGCCGTTCCTTGAGCACACCCCGCGCGGCGAGCGCGGTGATCACCGGGTACAGGTTGGCGAGTACCGCCGCCACCGTGACCGGCCCGTTCTGCGCGGCCAGTGCGTAGGTGCCGTTGGCGGCCACGTCGGCGAGGCCGACGAACGCCAGCGCCGGGAGCGCGGCCGTGATCACCTTCCAGCCGCCCGCCCCGGGCTCGGGCAGCGCGCGGCCGCCGCGCTTCACGGAGGCGTACAGGGCGGCGCCGCCGACGGCCACATTGGTCACGCGCTGTACGAACAGCGCGAGGAAAAGACCGGTCAGCGTGGTGGACGCCTCGGCGATCAGCGCCATCACCGAGCCGAAGCCGAAGGCCGCCACGAGCGTGAGCAGTACGGCCTGCCGCTGGACCGGCGCGCCCTTCAGCTCCGGCCCGCCGGCCAGGACCACGCCCACGATCGCCACGCCGATGCCGGCGAACTGCAGCAGTCCCGGCCGGTCGCCGAGCAGCAGCCCGATCGACACCGGCACGATCACCCCGAGCGAACCGAGCGGCGAGACCACGCCCATCGGGCCGAGCGCGAGCGCCTTGTAGAAGCAGAGCATCGCCACCGGGCCGACCGCGCCTGCCGCCACGGCGTACCAGAGCTGCGGTCCGGCCTCGGTCCAGCCGCCGGTGGCGACCACGAGCGCGCCGAGCACGATCACGGCGATCGTCTGCGAGACGACCACGACGGTCAGCGCGGGCATGCGCCGGGTGAGCAGCCCGCCGCCGAAGTCGGCCAGCCCCCAGAGGAGGCTGGTGGCCAGGGCGAGCAGTGCTGTCATCGGATCCTCGCAGTACAGTGCGGTGAACATCGGGGTGCACTCGACGGTAGTCCACTCCATTGAACTCTGTCATCCAAAATAATGGACGGAATGTGTCGGACCTCGATCAGCTCACGCAGTCGCTCGCCCGCAACCTGAAGCGGTGGCGCGGCGAACGCGGCTTCACGCTGGACGCGCTCGCCGCCCGCTCCGGCGTCAGCCGCGGCATGATCATCCAGATCGAGCAGGCCCGGACCAACCCCAGCGTGGGCACCACGGTGAAGCTCGCCGACGCGCTCGGCGTCTCGATCACCACCCTGCTCGACTACGAGCAGGGCCCCCACGTCCGGCTCGTCCCGCCGGAGCAGGCCGTCCGCATGTGGTCCACCGAGGCCGGCAGCCACACCACCCTGCTCGTCGGCACCGAGTCCCGCGGCCCGCTGGAACTGTGGGCCTGGATGCTGATGCCCGGCGACGGCAGCGCCTCCGACCCGCACCCCGAGGGCACCACGGAACTCCTCCATGTCACGGCCGGCGAACTCACCCTCGTCGTCGACGGACAGCCGCACACCGTGCCCGCCGGGACCTCCGCCACCTTCGAGGCCCATGTCCCGCACGAGTACCGCAACGACGGCGACGTCCCCGTCGAGCTGACCATGGCCGTGTCGGTCCCGCCCGTCCGCTGAGACGGTCAACGGGTCTCCGTGCGACCGCTGTTAGCGTGTGATCATGCGCGCACCCATCGGAGACTTCGACGACGCCCGCCCCGCCCCCGACTGCCTCGACGAGCTCACGGAGCCCGTGGCCGCGGCCGTCCGCGCCTGGCGGGGCGCCGTCCCCGCCGACCAGTTCCTGTACGTGGACACCGACCCGGCCATCGCCGACACCGCGGTCTTCGTCGAGCACCACGGTGCGCAGCTCCTGGAGGAGTCCGCGAACTGCGTGATCGTCGCGGGCAAGCGCGGCGACACCACCACCCTGGCCGCCTGCGTGGTGCGCTCCGCGAACAAGATCGACGTCAATGGCGTCGTCCGCAAGGAGATCGGCGCCCGCAAGGTGCGATTCGCCGACCGGGACACCGCCATCGGCGCAACGGGCATGGAGTACGGCGGTGTCACGCCCCTCGGCCTCCCCGCCGACTGGCCCGTCCTCGTCGACGCCGCGGTCGTCGACACCCCCTGGGTCCTCGTCGGCAGCGGCCGCCGCCGCGGCAAGCTCATCCTCCCGGGCAAGGCCTTCGCCGAGCTCCCCGGCGCGGTGGTCCTGGAGGGCCTGGGACTGTCCGCAGACTGAGCGCCCCTCCGTTCGAACCGGCGGCGCGCCGGGGACGGTTGACGTGGACTTCCTGTGACGAAGATCTCCCTCGCTGCGCGTTCCTCGGCTATCGTGCAGTGTGGATTTAGCAATGATCCAGCAGTACTTCACGGTGGGCATGGATGTGATCGTCCACCTCCGAGGCGGTCGGGGGGCGCGGGGACGACTGCAGGCGATCGGGAACGACAGCGTCGTGCTGGCGACCGAGACCGGTCCGGCTCTGCTGAGCGCCGCCGCGGTCGAATTGATCGAGATGGCCGGTGCTGCTGCTTCCCCCGCCGCGTCGACAGGTGAGCGGCGGGGCGAGCATCGGACAGCGTCCGCGGAGCTCTCCGAGGAGTGGGACGCCCTGGGCGGAGAGTTCCCCGCGGGCTCGGTCGAGTTGACGTTCACCAGGCCGTCCTACCGACTCGATGCCGCCGTGCCCCTCCCGTACAGCGTCACGAACGACGTCCGGCAGGCCCTCAACCGGGCCAGGAACCGGGTAGAGTCGGCGCGGCTCACCCGAGACGGGGCCAAAGCCGGTCTCGCTGTGCGTGATCTTGCCCAGGCGGGCCTGGCGCTCGACTACCCGCCCGCGCTCCATCTGGCCGCGCTCCTGCTGCTGGAGTGGGAGGAGAGCGAGGCCACCCGCCACCAGGCCGGGCAATGGCTGGAATTGGCCGCTCACCTCGGCGGCCGCTACGCCTGGGACCTCGCCGTCCTGCGGGCCCGCAGCGGACACACCCCCGACGCCCTGGCGGCACTGGGCGACGCTCTGCACGACACGCCCGCCCAGGACAACGACGACCTGCTGCTCCGGGCCTTCCTCGACCTCGCGCTGCACACCGGGGACAGCGACAAAGCGGCCCGTGCGCTGTCCGGCGCCGTGACGGCCGAGGCCGGCCCGCGCCTGATCGCGACCCGCGCCGCCCTGCACCTGGTCCGGCGCCTCTTCCCCGAACGGGCCGCACCGCTCGAACCGCTCCTCTCCCGCACGGCACCCGCCTCCGGCGACCTGCGCCGCGTCCTGGACGTGTTGAGCCCGGGCATGTTGGAGCGGCTGGGCCCGGCGACCTCGAACGACGACCTCACGAACGCTGCGACGAACACCGGGACGGAGCCCGGGGCCGTCGTCGCGAAACCCCGTCCGACCGCCGCTCCCGAGGCTCCCCGCACCCCGGCCGACGGCCGCGACCCCCAGCGCCGGCTGGAGGCGGCCCAGCGCCAGTTCCAGCAGGGAAACCTCGACAACGCCCTGCGGATCGCGCGGACCGCGCTCGACCGCTTCCCGAGCCATCCGGGACTCCTGGACATCGTGGACATGGCCGAACGGGAACTCGCGGCACGGGCCGCGGACCGTTCACCCGCCCGGCCCCGGCCGGCCCGCGGCCGCGACTCCCTGAATGCCAAGGCCCAGTACGCAGCCACCCGCGAGAAGGACTGGCAGAAGGCCGAGGCCCTGTATCGGCAGGTGCTGGAGGAGGACCCGGGCAACGAGCGGGCCCGCCGTTCCCTCGCCTGGGGCCTGCACCGGGGCAAGCGCAGCGAGGAGGCCCTGGAAGTCCTCCGTGTCCCGGGCATAGCGGTGCAGGAGGTCCTCCAGCACCAGAACATGATCATCGCGATCCTGGGTGACTGCCAGCGCTGGTCCGAGGCGGCCCAGTTACTGGAGGAGCTGCTCGACGGCTGGCACAGCAACCAGACTCGCACCGGGCTCCTGAAGCGGCTCATCGTCCTCTACCGTCGGCTGGGCGATGCCGAACAGGCCAAGGGGGCAGCGCAGCGGCTGCTCCAGCACGGGCCGCGCAACCCGGAATTCATCTCGATCGCCGAGGAGATCGCCCATGCCGACCGTACCGGGGTGTGGGACACGTTCGACGGAATCGTCGCCACGAGCGACTGGCAGCCCGAGCGGGCCGTCTCCCTCAGCAGCATCGTGCAGATGCACCTGGACCGTTGCGAATACGCGGGCGTCAGCGCCGTACGCATTCAGGAGGGCTCCCTCAGCGAGCTCGACGTCCAGGAGTTGGTGAAGCTCATCGAACGGCTGGGCCCCTCCCGGCCCGCCGATCGCGCGGCTTACAACCTCTCCGCGGCCTGCATTCTCCGGGACCTCGATCAGACCGCCGACGACCGCTTCCGGAGGTCGCTGCGCGGCTTCGGCGCGGCCATGGGCGACCTGTGCACCGTCGAGCGCAAGCCGCCGGACGTGACCCGCGCCTACTACACCGAGGCGGTCTCACTCGGCGGTTGGGACGACATGGGGGAGCTGAAGGTCAAGCAGTTCGTGACCTCCTACCTCGACCCGGACTGGCAGCAGCCCGAGACCCGCCCACCCTTCGAGCTCTGCATGAGCTGGGTCCTGGAGGACAAAAACCGCCACAAGCCCCTGGCGATGGGGCTGGTCGGACTGCTGTCGGTGAGTTCGGAGCGCGTGCGGCGCGAGATCATCTCGCGGACGTACCGGGACACCCGGATCCGCGAGGTCCTCGTCCGCGAACTGCGGGCCTACCTCCAGGTCTCCGACTCCTCGACGGCGCAGAACGCCTACACCGAGCTATGGGAGGAGGCGTTTTCTCACCATGCACGGCTCCTGGACGCCCAGCGCGACACCCTCCAGCTCCTCCTTGATCGCGACGAACCTCTCCGCACCCTCACGGAGGACCAGGAGGTTCTTGAAGGCGCCGCCGGGATCGCGTACACGACGCCTCTGGACCGCGACCGTTTCACCAAGGTGGCCGGCATCCTCGCCGAGCTGCGCGGCTACCTGGAGCAGCCCGCCTACCTGGAGCAGGAGCGGCTGGAGTCCCGCATACGCGCCACGATCCGCGATCTGGTCAACACGATCGAGAGGCTGCCCACCCGGATCAGCCTGGAGTTTCTGGTCCCGCCGCTGGAGAACCTGGAATCGGCACTGACCGCCCACTTCCGGGACGTCCAGCGCGCCGCCGAACCCACCGACCTGGACGTCGAGCCCGTCCTCTCCGCCTATACGCCGAATGCAGCCTCGCTGATCCACGTGCAGCTCAGCGTCACCAACCTGCCCCGGCGCTCGCCCGCCGTCGATGTCAGGCTGCGGGTCCTGGACAACGACGACGACTACGAGCCGGTAGCCGCGCCGATCCCGGTGGCGCCCAGCCTGCGCGACGAGCAGACCGAGACGTGCACCGTGCCGCTGGTGCTGACACCCAGGACCATCGGCGAAAAGGTCGCGACCCTGCGGTACTGCCTGGAGTTCACCCTCCGCTCGGACCAGCGCCTCACCACCGAACCCCGCACCCTCTCACTGCGGCTCAGCGCCGCGCCGGACTGGGAGCCCATTCAGGACCCGTTCGCCGAGGGCGCGCCCGTCCAGAACGAGAGGATGTTCTTCGGACGCGACCGGCTCATTGAACGTCTCGCCGAGACGCTCCGCGGGGCCGACGCCAAATGCGTGGTGATCTACGGCCAGAAGCGCGTCGGCAAGTCCTCCGTCCTGCACCACCTGCAGAAAGCGTTGGAACCGCCCCTGCTGGCGGCGAAGCTGAGCCTGCTGGACATCGCCACGGACCTCAATCACGCCAGCCTGCTCTACCGGATTGCCAGCGCCTTCCACCACCGTCTGGAGGATCTGGAGGACGCGGGATACCCGCCGCTTGATCTGGAGCGCCCGGTTCTCCGTGAGTTCACCGACAGCGGCTCCCCGCATCTGCACTTCGACGCCTACCTCACCGACATCCAGCGCCACATGCGGCGCAGCGAAGCCCACCGCGACTGGCGGATGGTGCTGCTCCTCGACGAGTTCACCGTGCTCTACTCGGCGATCGAACGGGGCGCGCTGCCGCGAGAGTTCATGAAGTCCTGGAAGGCGCTGTTGGAGAGCCGCATGTTCTCCAGCGTCGTCGTCGGTAACGACCTCATGCCTCGGTTCCTCAAGATGTTCCCGAACGAGTTCCAGGTGGCCCGGCAGGAACCCGTCTCGTACCTGGACGAGAACTCCGCGCAGGCGCTGATCACGGAACCGATCGCCCTCGCGGACGGCGGAAACCGCTACCGGGGCGACTCCGTCCAACGGATCATCGCACTGACGGCCCGCAGCCCGTACTACATCCAGCTGCTCTGCAGCCGGCTGGTGCAGCACATGAACGCGGAGCGTCAGCCGCTCATCGGACCCGCCGACGTCGATGCGGTGGCCTCCTCGCTCACCAGCGGGGAACAAGCCCTGCTCCAGGAGCAGTTCGACAACCTGCTCACTCCCGGGGACGCGGACGTCAGCGAGCTGAGCGACGACGTCGTCCTCACAGTGCTCAAACGCGGTCTCTCCGGGCACCGAAGGGACCTGCACATCGACGGGCGCAAGGCCCGGGAACTGTCCGAAGGGCCGCGGGTTCTGGAGGACCTGCTGCGCCGTGACGTGATCGAACGCGAGTCGGCGGACCGCTACCGGATCAAGGTCGGTCTTTTCGCCGAGTGGCTCTGGCACCGGAGGGTATGACGCGATGACCGAGGCAGACAACCGGACGGGGATCGGCGGGGCGCACGTGCCGCGGCAGGGCGCTCCCGGCGTTCCGGTGGCCCGCGACAACCCGTTCGCCACCGTCGGGCATCCCGTCCACGGGGCCGCCCACGCCGGCCGGGCCCACCAGATCCGCGTGCTGCGCCAGCGGGTCCTGGAGCAGCCCACCGCCGGCGCCACGGCCGTCATCGGGCCGCCGCGGATCGGCAAGTCCAGCCTGGCGTACCACCTCTTCATGCGGCCCGAGGCCCTGGCGGAGTACCCCCGGCTGATCCCGGTGTGGATGAACGTCCGGACCGGCGGCGGGATCGCCCAGGTCGTGCTGCGGCTCGTCGAGGACGTGTGGGAGGCCCTGGAGGAGCGCGCGCCCGAGCAGGACCGCCGGATCACCGCCGCGTACGAGCGCGCCGTGGCCCCGGGAATGGAGTGGGTCGAGGCCCAGACCGAGACCCAGGAGTTCCTGAGGCTCGTCCGCAGACGGGGCTGGCGCGTCGTGCTGATCCTGGACGAGTTCGACGCCGCGCGTGAGGTCTTCCGGTCGCAGCCGGGGACGTTCCAGGCGCTGCGCGAGTTCGCCTACAACCTGGACTGGAACATCGGGCTGGTCACCACCTCCCGGCGGGAGCTCCGGGAGATCGTCGACATGGCGGACCCGGACGAGTCGACCTTCGCCGGGATCTTCCGCTCGGTCTTTCTCACCTGCTTCGACGAGCCGGACCTCACGGAGCTGGCGGGGCGCGTCGACGGCGTCGAGCCGGAGGATCTCGCCCGGACGACGCGCCGGCTCGCGGAACTCACCGGCGGACATCCGTACCTGGCCAGCGTGCTCCTCGACCGGGTCTGCTCGGCCGAGGCGGACCACCTGCCGCTGGCCACGGCACTGGAGCGCCACGTCGACCCGCTGCCGGCCGAGTTCTCCTACTACTACCGGGACCTGGCGGGTCTGCTGGACGCCGACGGCCGGCTGCGCGCCCTGCTCGAGGTCGTCCTCGGGCCGCAGCTCGTGGTGACGCCCGACGACGCGCAGGTCCTGCTCCAGCAGGGACTGATCGTGGTCCGGGACGACACCTACCGGGCCTTCTCCCAGGACTTCCAGGAGTACCTCACCCTGATCGGCCGGCAGCTGGGTCACTGGGATCAGTGGATGGCCGTCGAGGGGCGGGTCCGGGACCTCGTCGACGACGGGTTCACCGGGCGGTACGGCGAGGAGTGGCCGGACGAGCTCAGGGCGAAGCGACCGAAGCTCACCGCCGTCCTGGACAAGTGCGAGGAGCTGCGGGCCAGGGAGGCGCGGGCCTACGGCGCGCGGGCCTCGGCCCGGCTCCTCGACTTCACCTATCCCCGGGACCTGTACGACTTGATGGCCTCGCACTGGGACGTCTTCGGCAAGCTGCTCGGCAAGGACAAGGCGTACTGGAGCGAGCGCTTCTCGCTGCTCGCCAAGGTGCGCAATCCCATGGTCCACAACCGGATGTCCGTGGTGACCCCGGTCGAGCAGCGGATGTTCGGGGTGTACTGCGAGGAGCTGATGGAGCTGCTCGACCGGCTGGCCGACGGCTGAGCGCCGGGCCCCACGGTCTCAGCCCAGCCGGGGGATCTCGATCGCGGGGCAGCGGTCCATGACCATGTCGAGCCCGGCCTCGCGGGTCCGCGCGTACGCCGCCTCGTCGATCACGCCGAGCTGGAACCACACCGCCTTGGCGCCGACGGCCGCGGCCTCGTCGGCGATCGGGCCCGCGTGCTCGCTGTTCACGAAGACGTCCACCACGTCGACCGGGAAGGGGATGTCGGCGAGCGAGGCGTAGCCCTGCTCGCCGTGCACCGTCTCCGCCTTCGGGTGGACGGGGACGATCCGCTTCCCGAAGCGCTGCAGCACCGCGGCCACCCCGTACGCCGCGCGGGCGGTGTTCGAGGACAGGCCCACGACGGCCCAGGTGTCGCCGGCGGCCGTGAGGATCTTCCTCACGGTGTCCGACTCGGTGGTCGCGGTCTCGACGCTCATGTGCTGCCTCCTGTGGCTCGTCACTGGTGCAGAACGAGCCGCGGTCCCCGGTGATTCCCGGCCCTCGTCCGCCGCTCTCCCAAGCGGACCCGTTCCGCCCCGGCGGACCGAGGACGGCGGCGCCGCGGCGGGCGCATAGGGTGGCGGGATGCAGGAGCAGTACCGCACGGTGGCCCGGGAGGGCGTGCACGAGACCGAGATCAGCCGTTCGCGCTTCATCTGCGCGCTCGCGCCAGCCGCGACCGAGCAGGAGGCGCAGGACTTCGTCGCACGCATCCGCAAGGAGCACCCCACCGCCACGCACAACTGCTTCGCGTACGTCATCGGGGCCGACGGCTCCGTCCAGAAGGCCGGCGACGACGGCGAGCCCGGCGGCACCGCCGGGGTGCCGATGCTGCAGATGCTGACGCGGCGCGAGGTGCGGTACGTGGTCGCCGTCGTCACCCGGTACTACGGCGGGGTGAAGCTCGGCGCGGGCGGGCTGATCCGTGCGTACGGCGGCGTGGTCGGCGAGGCGCTCGACGCGCTCGGCACGATCACCCGGCAGAGGTTCCGGCTGGCCACCGTGACCGTCGACCACCAGCGCGCGGGCAAGCTGGAGAACGACCTGCGGGCGACCGGGCGCGCGGTGCGAGAGGTGCGGTACGCGGAGGCGGTCACGATCGAGATCGGGCTGCCGGACGCGGACGTGGACGACTTCCGGGCCTGGCTGGCCGACGTGACGGCCGGGACCGCCGGGTTCGAGCTGGGCGGCGAGGCGTACGGCGATGCGTGAGGGGGAGTCGCCGGGCGGCGGCCGCGCGCGGCTGGAGGTCGCGGCGGGCGGTGCGGCGGGGAGGGTGCCCGCGTCCGACGCGGACGGGCTGGCGCGCGGGGTGTCCGGGCCGGTGCCGGGCGGGCTGGCGCGCGGGGTGTCCGGGCCGGTGCCGGGCGGGTCGGTGCACGGGGTGTCCGGGCCGGTCCCGGGCCGGACGACGCACGCCGTGTCCGGGGTGTTCCCGGCCCGGAATTCCGAAGTCGCCGCCGTTGTCCGACCCTCCCGATACGCTCCTCGATCATGAGACTCCTGCACACGTCGGACTGGCACCTGGGGCGGTCGTTCCACCGGGTGAGCCTGCTCGACGCCCAGGCGGCGTTCCTCGACCACCTCATCGCCACGGTGCGCGAGCGCGAGGTGGACGCCGTACTGGTCGCGGGGGACGTGTACGACCGGGCCGTGCCGCCGCTGGCCGCCGTCGAGCTGTTCGACCGCGCGCTGCACCGGCTCGCCGAGGCCGGAGTGCCGACCGTCATGATCTCCGGCAACCACGACTCCGCCCGCCGGCTCGGCGTCGGCGCGGGGCTGATCGAGCGCGCCGGGATCCATCTGCGGACCGACCCGGCCGGCGCCGGGGTCCCCGTCGTGCTCTCCGACGCGCACGGCGACGTCGCGCTGTACGGGCTGCCCTACCTGGAGCCCTCCCTCGTCCGCGAGCAGCTCGGCGCGGTGAAGCCCGGGCACGAGGCGGTGCTCTCCGCGGCCATGGACCGGGTCCGCGCCGACCTCGCCGCCCGGCCCGCCGGCACTCGGTCCGTCGTCCTCGCGCACGCCTTCGTCGCGGGCGGCGAACCGAGCGACAGCGAGCGGGACATCACCGTCGGCGGGGTCGCCGCCGTCCCTGCCGGGGTGTTCGCCGGCGTCGACTACGTGGCCCTCGGCCACCTGCACGGCAGCCAGACCGTCGACGAACGGGTCCGCTACTCCGGCTCGCCGCTGGCGTACTCCTTCTCCGAGGTGCACCACCGCAAGACGATGTGGCTGATCGACCTCGGCGCCGACGGCGCGATCGAGGCCGCCGAACGCGTCGACTGCCCCGTGCCGCGACCGCTCGCCCGGATCAGCGGCCGGCTCGACGACCTGCTCGCCGACCCGGAGCTCGCCCGGCACGAGGAGGCGTGGGTCGAGGCGACCCTCACCGACCCGGTGCGGCCCGCCGAGCCCATGGCCCGGCTCACCGCCCGCTTCCCGCACACGCTCAACCTGGTCTTCGAGCCGGAGCGCACCGACGACGCCCCGCACGCCTCGTACGCCCAGCGGCTCCGGGACCGCACCGACCAGCAGATCGCGGAGGACTTCGTGGCCCATGTGCGCGGCGCCGGTCCCGACGGTGCCGAACGCACGGTGTTGCACGGCGCGTTCGAGGCGGTTCGGGTGGACGCGGCGGAGCGCGAGGTGGCCCGGTGAGGCTGCACCGACTCGTCGTCACCGGCTTCGGCCCATTCGGCGGCACGCAGGAGATCGACTTCGACGCCCTGTCGTCCGCAGGGCTGTTCCTGCTGCACGGGCCGACCGGCGCGGGCAAGACGTCCGTCCTCGACGCCGTCTGCTACGCGCTGTACGGCGCCGTGCCCGGCGCCCGGCAGAGCCCCGGCGCCTCGCTGCGCAGCGACCACACGCCGGCCGGCACGTACACCGAGGTCACCCTCGAACTCACCGTCGCCGGGCGGCGGTTGGAGGTCACCCGGCGCCCTGCCCAGCAGCGTCCCAAGAAGCGCGGCGGTGGCTTCACCACCGAGAAGGCGCAGAGCTGGCTGCGCGCGTACGACGCGGAGACCGCGAGCTGGCAGGCCCTCAGCCGCTCCCACCAGGAGATCGGCGAGGAGCTCACCCAGCTCGTCGGCATGAGCCGCGAGCAGTTCTGCCAGGTGGTGCTGCTGCCGCAGGGCGACTTCGCCCGCTTCCTGCGGGCCGATGCCGAGGCGCGCGGCAGACTGCTCGGCCGCCTCTTCGACACGCGACGGTTCGCCGCCGTCGAGGAGCGCCTCGCCGAGCTGCGGCGCGGCGCGGAACAGCGGGTCCGGGAGGGCGACGAGCGGCTGCTCGGCCTCGCCCAGCGGATGGCCGAGGCCGCGGCGGGCGGCGCGTCCGGGGGCGGCGCGGTCGAGGAGCGGCCCGGCGAGCCCGGGCTCGCGGAGGCCGTGCAGGTACGGGCCGCGGTGGCCCGATCCGAGGCGCGCGAGGCGCTCGACGTCGCCGACCTGGCCCTGCGCGCGGCGGAGGGCCGGCGCGCGGCGGCCCGACTCCGCCTCGACGACGAGCGCGAACTCGCCGCCCGGCAGCAGCGGCACGCCGACGCGCTGCGGCGGCGGGCCGACCTCGACACGCGGCGGGACGAGCGCGACGCCTGGCAGGCGGCCCTGGACCGGGCCCGCAAGGCCGACCTCGTCGCGCCCGCGCTCGATCTGCGGGACGACGCCGAGCGGGCGCACGCCGCGGCGACCGGGGCCCGCGAGCGGTCCCGCGCCGACCTGCCGCCTGACCTCGCCGACGCCGGCGCGGAGCCGCTGTCCCGGCTGGAGCAGGAGCTGCGGGACCGGCTCGCCCGGCTCGACTCCGCCCGCCGCGCGGAGCGCCGCAGCGCCGAGATCGGCGAGGAACTGGCCGCCCTGGAGAGGCAGTCCCGGGCGGACGACGAGATCATCCAGGACGCCGACGCCTGGCTGGCCGACTGGGAGTCCCGCCGGTCCGCCCACGACGAGCGGATCGACGCCGCGCAGGACGCCGCGACCCGCGCCGAGCACCTTGCGGGCCGCCTCGAACCGGCCCGCCGCCGCCTCGACGCCGCACGCCTTCGCGACAAGCTCGCGGCGCGGGTGACCGAGGACGAGGGCCGCGTCGTCGCGGCGCGCGAGGAGCGGAACGCGGCCAAGGAGACCTGGCTCGACGTCAAGTCCCGCCGTCTGCAGGGCATCGCCGCCGAACTGGCCGCCGCCCTGACCGACGGCGCCCCCTGCCAGGTCTGCGGCTCGGCCACCCACCCGGCCCCCGCCCGCACCGGCGCCGACCACGTCGACCGCGCCGCGGAGGACGCCGCGTACGCCACGTACACGCGGGCCGAACAGGCCCACGCGGCGGCCGAACGCGACCTGGCGGTCACCAAGGAGTCCTGGACGACCGCGCGGGCAGAGGTGCTGGCAGGGCACGTACCGACGGAGGCCGGAACGGCGCGCGCGACGTCCGCGTCGAGCACGGACACCGGCGCAGGCCCGGCTACCGCGTCCGCCCCGGCCGCCGCTCCCTCCGCCCTCTCCGACCCGGCCGTCGTGGAACTGGCCGACGAGGTGGAGCGCCTCGAGCGGGAGCACGCCGACGCGCACGCCCTCGCCGGTCAGGCCCACGCCGCCCGCGAGGCCAAGGCACGAGCCGAGCGGGAGCACGACGAACGGCTCGCGGCCAAGCAGGAGGCCGAGCGGCGGGCCGCCGGGCGGAGCTCGCAGCGCGAGACCCTGGAGCGGGAGCGCACGACGCTCGACGAGGAAGTCGCCCACGGGCGCGGCGAGTCGAGCAGCGTCGCCGAGCACGCGACCCTGCTCGAACGCCGCATCGGGATCCTGGTCGCCGCCGCTGAGTCCGTGCGCGCCGTCGAACAGACCGCCCAGCGGCTCAAGGAGGCCGACGGCCGGCTCGCCGACGCCGCCTTCCGCGCCGGCTTCGACACCCCCGCCGCGGCCGCGGCCGCCCGCATCGACGACGCCCGCCACCGCGACCTCCAGCACCGCCTCGACGCCTGGCAGGCCGAGGACGCCGCGGTCGCCGACCGGCTCCGCGACGCGGAGACCCGCGCCGCCGCCGCGCTCCCGCCCGCCGACCCGGCCGCCGCCGAGGCCGCCCACACCGCGGCCGAGCGGACGCTGCGCGCCGCCGACACGGCGCTCGCGGCCGTACGGGACCGGTGCGCCGCCCTCGGCCGGCTGTCCCGGCAGGCGGACGACGAGGTCCGCCGGCTCGGCCCGCTCCGCGAGGAGTACGAGCGGGTGGCCCGGCTCGCCGGGCTCACCGCCGGCACCTCCGCCGACAACGAGCGCAAGATGCGCCTGGAGTCGTACGTGCTCGCCGCGCGCCTCGAACAGGTCGCGGCCGCCGCCACCGCCCGCCTCCAGCGCATGTCGTCGGGCCGCTACACGCTGGTGCACTCCGACGCCCGCACCGGCGGCAAGCGGGCCGGCCTCGGTCTGCACGTCGTCGACGCCTGGACCGGCAACGAACGCGACACCGCCACGCTCTCCGGCGGCGAGACGTTCTTCGCCTCGCTCGCCCTGGCCCTCGGCCTCGCCGACGTGGTCTCGGACGAGGCCGGCGGCGTCCGCCTCGACACCCTCTTCATCGACGAGGGCTTCGGCAGTCTGGACGACCAGACCCTCGACGAGGTCCTCGACGTCCTGGACTCGCTGCGCGAACGCGACCGCAGCGTCGGCATCGTCAGCCACGTCCCCGATCTGCGCCGCCGCATCCCCGCCCAGCTGGAGGTGGTCAAGGAGCGGCACGGATCGGCCGTGCGCCTGCGGGTCGGCGGCTGACCCGCAGGCACGGCGGGTCAGGTCACCGGTGCGCCGAAGCGCTCTCGCCAGGACTCCAGGTCCTGCTCCGTGACCTTCGCGAACAGCACCGGCGGCACGGTGAACGGCGTGCCCGCCGGGACGGAGTCCAGGGACCTGGCCCGGCCGGGGGTCACCCAGGTCGCCGTGTCGTCCGCCAGGGCGAACGCCCCGCGCATGGCGGCGGCCGTGGCCGGGACGAACGGCTCGGAGACGACCGCGTACAGGTGGATCAGGTTCATCGCCGTGCGCAGGGTCAGCGCGGCGCCGTCCGGGTCGGTCCTGACCTCCACCCAGGGCAGCTTCTCGCCCAGGTAGGCGTTGCCCGCGGACCACAGCGCGCGCAGCGCGGCGGCGGCCCTGCGGAACTGCAGCGCCTCCATCTGCTCCTCGTACTCGGCCAGCAGACGCGCGATCTCCTCGCCCAGCCTCGCCTCCGCGTCCCCCGCGGCGCGGCCGGCCGGGACCTCGTCGCCGAACCGCTTGCGCGAGAAGGACAGCACGCGGTTGACGAAGTTGCCGAGGGTGTCGGCGAGATCCTTGTTGACCGTGGTGGCGAAGTGCTCCCAGGTGAAGGACGAGTCGTCGGACTCGGGGGCGTGGGCGATCAGGAAGTAGCGCCAGTAGTCGCCGGGCAGGATCTCCAGGGCCGCGTCGGTGAAGACGCCGCGCTTCTGCGAGGTGGAGAACTTGCCGCCGTAGTACGTCAGCCAGTTGAAGCCCTTCACGACGTCGACCTTCTTCCACGGCTCACGGACACCGAGCTCGGTGGCCGGGAACATCACCGTGTGGAACGGGACGTTGTCCTTCGCCATGAACTGCGTGTACCGGACGGTGTCGTCGGCCTCGTACCACCACGACTTCCAGTCGCGGACCGCGCCGTCTGAGGCGGCGTCCGCCCACTCCTTCGTCGCGGCGATGTACGCGACGGGGGCGTCGAACCAGACGTAGAAGACCTTGCCCTCGGCCGCGAGCTCCGGCCAGGTGTCGGCCGGCACCGGCACGCCCCAGTCGAGGTCCCGGGTGATGGCGCGGTCGTTCAGGCCCTCGGTCAGCCACTTGCGGGCGATGGACGTGGACAGATGCGGCCAGTCCGCGCCGACCCCGGCGATCCACTCCTCGACCTCGGGCTGGAGCTTCGACTGCAGCAGGAAGAGGTGCGTGGTCTCGCGGACCTCCAGGTCCGTGGAACCGCTGATCGCCGAGCGCGGACCGATCAGGTCGGTCGGGTCGAGCACCCGGGTGCAGTTCTCGCACTGGTCGCCGCGGGCCCTGTCGTAGCCGCAGTGCGGACACGTCCCCTCGACGTACCGGTCCGGCAGGAAGCGGCCGTCGACCGGCGAGTACACCTGCCGGATCGCCCGCTCCTCGATGAAGCCGTTCTCGTACAGCCGCCGCGCGAAGTGCTGGGTGATCTCCACGTTCTGCGCCGAGGAGCTGCGACCGAAGTGGTCGAAGGCCAGCTCGAAGCCGTCGTACACGGCCTTCTGCGCCTCGTGCGCCTGCGCGCAGAACGCGGCGACCGACAGCCCGGCCTCCTTGGCGGCCAACTCGGCCGGAGTGCCGTGCTCGTCCGTGGCGCAGATGTAGAGCACGTCGTGACCACGCTGGCGGAGGTACCGGGAGTACACGTCCGCCGGAAGCATCGACCCGACCATGTTGCCCAGGTGCTTGATCCCGTTGATGTAGGGAAGTGCGCTGGTCACCAGGTGTCGAGCCATCCTCGGACGCTCCCTCTCGTGCGGACGGGGCGAGCCCGTCGTTGCAGGTCGCCGCAATCGTAGCGACGGCTCCCGCGCCCCTTCGACGCAATTTGCCCGCCGGCCGGACAGCCCAGGACCGCACCGGAGACGCCTCGCAGCGGGGAGGGAATCACCGGCTGATCGGACGCCGGGGCAGGGGGGACGAGTACACGACGCTGGTCGTCACCGAGCCGAGGGTGCCGACCTTGCCGGAGACCTGTTCCAGGTGCTTCATCGAGCGGGCGGCGACCTTCAGGACGAAGCAGTCGTCGCCGGTGACGTGGTGCGCCTCCAGGATCTCCGGGGTGGTGTCGAGGAGGTCGTGGAACGGCTTGTAGTTCCCGTTCGGGTAGCGGAGCCGGACGAACGCGAGGATGGGCAGGCCGAGCCGTTCGGGATCGATCACCGCGGTGTAGCCGGTGATCACACCGGCCTCCTCCAGACGCCGGACCCGCTCGGTCACCGCGGAGGCCGACATGGACACCGACTTGGCGAGTTCGGTGAAGCTGGCCCGGCCCTGGTGCTGCAGGGCTTCGATGATGCGCCGGTCGGTGGCGTCCGGTGAGTATCCCGTCATGCGCGCCACACAACAGGGAAATCCCCGGGCGATCAAGCCTCGCCCGGGGACCCCGAGGGGGTGCGTCAGAGCTTCGAGATCTCGTCCACCAGGTCGTCCAGACCCAGCGGGCCCTGCGACAGCGCCGCCATGTGCCAGGCCTTCGCGTCGAACGCCTCGCCGTGCCGGGCCTGTGCGTTCGCCCGGCCGAGCAGCCAGGCCCGCTCGCCCAGCTTGTAGCCGATCGCCTGCGCCGGCATCGACAGGTAGCGGGTCAGCTCGCTCTCCACGAACGCGGCCGGACGGCTGCTGTGCCGCTGGAAGAACTCCTGCGCCAGCTCCGGCGTCCACCGCTCGCCGGGGTGGAACGGCGAGTCCGCCGGGACCTCCAGCTCCAGGTGCATGCCGATGTCGACGATCACCCGGCAGGCCCGCATCATCTGCGCGTCGAGGTAGCCGAGCCGCCGCTCCGGGTCGGGCAGGAAGCCCAGCTCGTCCATCAGGCGCTCCGCGTACAGCGCCCAGCCCTCGCAGTTCGCGGAGACGCCGCCGACGGTCGCCTGGTAGCGCGAGAGGGTGTCCGCGACGTGCGCCCACTGCGCGATCTGCAGGTGGTGGCCCGGCACGCCCTCGTGGTACCAGGTCGACACCAGGTCGTAGACGGGGAACCGGGTCTCTCCGTCCACCGGCAGCCAGGTGCGGCCGGGGCGGGAGAAGTCCTCCGACGGACCGGTGTAGTACGGGGCCGCCGCGCCTCCCGGCGGGGCGATCCGCGACTCCACCTTCCGTACCCGCTCGGCGAGTTCGAAGTGCGTGCCGTCCAGCGCCTCGATCGCCTCGTCCATCAGGCCCTGGAGCCAGACCCGGACCTCCTCGACGCCCTCGATGTGCGTACCGTGCTCGTCGAGGTGCGCCAGCGCCTCCCACGGGTCGGAGCCCGGCAGGATCCGGTCCGCCTCGGCGCGCATCTCGCCGGCCAGCCGGTGGTACTCGGCCCAGCCGTACGCGTACGCCTCGTCCAGGTCGAAGTCCGTGCCGTTGAAGTACCGCGACCAGCGCCGGTACCGCTCCCGGCCCACCGTGTTCGGGGCGTCCGCGACCGCCGGGGCGTACACGTCCCGCATCCAGTCGCGCAGCGCCGTCACCGCCGCCGTCGCGGCGTGCGCCGCCTCGTCCAGCTCGGCACGCAGCTCCTCGGGGCCGCCCGCGGCGAACTCCTCGAACCAGCCCCGCCCGTCCTCGCCGCCCGCCCACTCGGTGAGCTGCCCGACGAACGTGGCCGTCGGCCGCGGACCGGCGAACAGCTTCCGCTCCAGGCCCAGTTCGAGCGAGGCGCGATAGCCCTCGAAGGCGGCCGGCACGGCGCGCAGCCGCTCGGCGACGGCCGCCCAGTCCTCGGCGGTCTCGGTCGGCATCACGGTGAAGACGATCCGCACGCTGTGCGCGGGGGAGCGCAGATTGCTCACCGCGCAGAGCCCCTCCTCGGCCTCGTGCACGGCGAGTTCGGCGGTCAGCCGCTCGCGCAGCAGGCGGCCGCAGCGGCGTTCCGTGTCGCTCTCCGCGCCCGGACGGCGTTCGGCCTCGTCGAGCAGGGCCAGGGTGCGTCGGGCGAGTTCGGCCACCTCCTCCTGGCCGGCGGGGGAGAAGTCCGGAAGGCGGCCGGCGCTCTCGTTGACTCCCAGGTAGGTACCGGTGATCGGGTCGAGGGCGATGAGTTCGTCGACGTAGGTGTCGGCGACCTGGCGGGGCAGCGGGCTGCTGGAAGTCTCTGGCATGCGGCTCATCCTGGCCCCTCCGGCGCCCCCGCGTCACCCTCATCCGATCTCAGTCGGCTGACAAATGAGCGCCGGCCGAGGGCGGCAGCATCGGGCCGCACTCCCACTGCTGGAATATCAGCCGGGTCTCCACGCGCGCCACCTCGCGCCGTGAGGTGAACTCGTCGAGGACGAGTCGCTGCAGGTCAGCAGCGTCCGCGACGGCAACGTGCACCAGGTAGTCGTCCGGTCCGGTCAGATGGAACAGCGCCCGGGACTCCGGCAGGGCGCGGATCCGTTCGACGAAGGGGCCGATCAGTTCACGACGGTGGGGCCGAACCTGCACCGACAACAGCGCCTCGAGACCGCGGCCGAGTTTGGCTGGATCCAGTCGTAGCCGGTTGCCCAGGATCACTCCGGTGCGCCTCAGCCGGGCCACGCGGTCGAGGCAGGTCGACGGGGCCACGCCGACCTCGGCCGCGAGCTCGCGGTACGTGGTCCGGGCGTCGTTCTGCAGGAGGCGAAGAATGTGCAGATCGATCGGATCGAGTACGACGGAATCGGCCATGCGGCGAACGTAACACGACGGTTTTCCGCTACTCCCCGGTATCCGTTCAGGGTGCGGCCATGGACAACGACGTCTCGACCACCCCCAGAGCCCTGGCCACCGAGGCCGTGCACGCCGGACGCGAGGACCTCGCCGCCCTCGGCCTGCACGCCCCGCCGCTCGACCTGTCGACGACCTACCCCTCGTACGACACCCGGGCCGAGGCCGCACGGATCGACGAGTTCGCCGGCACGGGCGCCCGCCCGGACGGCCCGCCGGTCTACGCCCGCCTCGACAACCCCACCACCGCCCGCTTCGAGGACGCCCTCGCCCGCCTGGAGGGGACCGACAGCGCCGTCGCCTTCGCCAGCGGCATGGCGGCCCTGACCGCCGTCCTGCTGGTCCGGGCGAGCCTCGGCCTGCGGCACGTGGTGGCCGTCCGCCCGCTGTACGGCTGCAGCGACCACCTGCTCACCGCGGGCCTGCTCGGCACCGAGGTGACCTGGACCGACCCGGCCGGTGTCGCGGACGCGATCCGTCCCGACACCGGCCTGGTCATGGTGGAGACCCCGGCCAACCCGACGCTGGCCGAGGTCGACCTCGACGCCCTGGCGCACTCCTGCGGCTCGGTGCCGCTGCTGGTCGACAACACCTTCGCCACCCCGGTGCTGCAGCAGCCGGTGCGGCACGGGGCGCGGATCGTGCTGCACAGCGCCACCAAGTACCTCGGCGGCCACGGCGACGTGCTCGGCGGCGTGGTGGCCTGCGACGAGGAGTTCGCCCGCGCACTGCGCCAGGTCCGCTTCGCGACGGGCGGGGTGCTCCACCCGCTGGCCGGCTATCTGCTGCTGCGCGGCCTGTCCACGCTGCCGGTCCGGGTCAGGGCGGCCTCGGCGACCGCGGCGGAACTGGTCCGGCGGCTCTCCGCCGACCCGCGCGTCGCCCGCGTCCACTACCCGAGCATCGGCGGCGCGATGATCGCGTTCGAGGTGTACGGCGATCCGCACGCCGTGACCGCCGGGGTCCGGCTGATCACCCCGGCCGTCAGCCTCGGCAGCGTCGACACGCTGATCCAGCACCCGGCGTCCATCAGCCACCGCATCGTGGCCGAGGGAGACCGCAGGGCGGCCGGCGTCAGCGACCGGCTGCTGCGGATGTCGGTGGGGCTGGAGGACGTCGAGGACCTGTGGCGGGATCTGACGCAGGCGCTCAGCGCTCCTGCGGCCGGCACGCCTCGTCCGGCAGCGGACGCGATACCGGAGCCGCGGCCAGCTGCGCGGTGATCACCAGGGTGCCCTCCTCGATCTGGTAGTCGAGGGGCAGGTTCAGCGACCGCATCGCCGCGACCATGCCGGTGTTGGACGACTGCGTCACCGCGTACACGCTCCCGCAGCCGGCCTCCACCGCCAGGGCGATCAGCCGGCGCAGCAGCTCCGAGCCGATGCCGCGGCGCTGCCAGTCGTCCTCCACCAGCAGGGCGACCTCCGTCTCGTCGCCGTCCCAGAGCAGATGGCCGAGTGCGACGAGACGGCCGGATGCGGTCTGCACCGCGAGGGTGCGGCCGAAGCGGGGGCTGAGCAGGTGGTTCAGATAGCGGTCGGCGTCGGCCACCGGGCCGTGGTAGCGCAGGCCCAGGGTGCGGTCGGAGCAGCGGTCGTGCATGGCGCGGGCGGCGACGACGTCGCTCTGGTCCACCCGGCGGACGGTGATCTCGTTGCCCTCGGGCAGCGTGAGCACGTCCTGGCTGCGCGGGATGCGCGGGCCGAGCCGGGCGTCCAGCTCGACGAGGGCCCGGGCGCGGGCGAACTCGGTGGGCGTGAACGGCAGATAGGGCCGCTCGACGGTGATCACGCCGCCGTTGGGGTCGCGCAGCCGCATCACGGTCTCCTCCAGGACGCCCTCGACGGGCGCGGCCTCCCGGTTGGGGCGGCCGGTCGGGGAGACGGCGGGGATCGAGTGGATGGTGCAGCGGCCGAGGAGCTGGCGCAGCGCGAGCGGCAGTTCGGCCGCGTCGAGGGCGGTACGGGTGGCCAGGCCGAGCAGCCGGGTGGGGGTGTCGACGAGGTCGTGGGCGTCGGCGCGCTCGAGCCAGGTGCTGCGGCCGCCGGCCGCCGCGATCTCGCCGGTGAGCCGGTCGGCCTGGAGGCCGGCGGGGGCGCGCAGCAGGAACTCGTCGACGGTGCCGTCGGCGAGCGGGTGGGTCTGCAGCGTGAGGATGTCCACGCGGTGCCGGGCCAGCGCCGTGCACAGCGCGGCGAGGCTGCCAGGGGTGTCCTGAACCGTGGTCCGCATCCGCCACAGGACGGTCTCGGTCTCGATCCCGGCCCCGGCGGGCTCGTCGCCGTCGCCGCGCGGCGACGGCGGAGGTGTCCGGCCGGGATCGCCGGTGGGCGGCGCATGGCTGTGCCTCCGTGCCCACCATGTGTGGAACGCGGCGGTGGCGGTGAGCGCGATCGCGGAGGCCACCAGGAGGTACGGGCCGTCGGGTCCCTTCACCACGGTCTTCGCGATCGTGTCGGCCACCACCACGGCCGTGAACAGCGCGGCCAGTTCGATGAGGTCCCGCCGCCAGTGATGGGGGCGGCGGGCACTCTTCGCAGAAGTCACATCAGTCATGCACTCACTGTGGCCGAGCGGTGTTGCGTGATCACGAACGCTTTGTGACTGACGGGTTAAGCGCCAATCTGGTGGATTACCAGCGGTTTTCCACCGGTCATGACACCTCCTGCGCGGATCCGTGTGCGAGTGCGATCGTCAGGCGCTTCGCCTGCACCACGAGCTGCGACGCACCCTTGCGCCCCGCCACCCCGTCGAGTCCCGGCAGCGCACCGCCCGGCCGGCACTGCTCGGCGCAGTCCGCCGCCACCGCGAGCAGCTCGCCGAGACCCCGTACCGGCTTCGCCTCCTCCAGAAGCGGCGGCAGCAGCGCGGCGAGCACCGACCAGGTCGTGGCGTACGCGCCGGTCGCCGCCGCCGTACGAGCCGCGTCGGCCAGCCGGTTGGGCTTGGCGTATCCGTCCCGGACCAGCCCGGCCAGCGCCGTCCCCAGGCCGGCGGCGTCCAGCTCCCCGGACGCGGCGAGCACCAGGAGCGCGTCCACCGCCTTCAGCCGGTCCGCCGCGTGGGCACTGGTCGTGCCGCACGCCAGGGCGAGCATCCCCGCCGCACCGGGCTCGCCCTCCGCCTCGGCGAACGCCGTCAGCCACCAGGTCGAGTCCCGCGCGTCCCACTCGACGCCCGCAGCGAGCCGGCGCAGCAGCCAGGAGGCAAGTGCCTCGCGGTCCACCGGCAGGACCAGCGGCAGGTGCTCCTGCTGGTGACTCCAGAGCCGGCACGGCTCGGTGTGCGCGTCGAAGGGGCGGGCCAGCCACTGGAACGCGCCCGAGGCGTCCCACCGTATGTCCGGCCGTGCGCAGCCGATCACTTCGATCCGGTCCGACCAGTGGGGCTGCCCGTGTCGCCTCTCGACCGGGGGCCCGATCTGCAGCACGGGTGTGAGCGGCGCCGCGCCGGAGAGCCACTGCGCCAGCCGGTCGCCGGCCTCCGTTCCCAATGCGGCGGCCGCGTGGGCCGCCCCGGCGGCCGTCGGATCGGTACGCCGCACCCGCAGCAGCGCCTGCGCGAAGTCCGCCGGAGCGGGTTCGCAGCCCGCGTCCCGGTAGAGCCGCAGCCGCTCCACCAGCTCGTCCGCGTCCACCGCGCCGGTGTGCCAGGTGGGCATGGCGAGCAGGAACGGCAGCGCCGGCGTACCGATCAGGTCGGCGATCTCCCAGAGCCGCTGCTCGACGACCGCCTCCAGGACGTGCCGGGCGCAGTCCGGGTGGACGTGCTGCCGCGCCCGGCCGGCGTCGAGGAACTCCTGCGGCACCCTGCCGAGCAGCGCCGCGAGCACGACCTCGAGACCGTGCGCGGAGTGCCGGAAGTAGCTGTCCCGGTGCGGATAGCCCTCCATCAGCCACCATGCGTCGGCGACCAGCCCGCGCACCGCCTCGGCGACGGCACCGCGGTCCCGCGCCGCGTGCCGGACCAGCCCGTCGAGCACCCGGTCCAGCGCCTCGGGCTCCGCCCGGCGCCGTCCCTTCACCAGCGGGACCAGGTCCTCGATCAGCTCCGGCAGCGTGCCGGCCGCGGGTGCGAGCCGTCGCCGCTCCGGGACCGGCGGCAGGAACTCCTCGTACGGCAGGCCGGGTTCCGCCGGCAGGGCCGCGCCGAACAGGTCGCCGGCGAGCGGCCGGTGCACCGCGCTCAGCAGCTCCGCCGCCCCGGCCAGTTCGCCCCGCACCGCCTCGTCCACAGCGGGCAGGTGCGCGCCCACCAGCTTCAGCGCCCGCAGCTGGACGTCGCTGTCCGCGTGCCCGAACGCCTCCGCGACCACCGGCAGCAGCTCGGTCGACGCGGCGGGCCGCTTCTTCAACACCTTGCCGAGCAGCGTCAGCTGCGCCCGCACCAGCTTCTTCTCGGTACGGAAGAGGAGCGCGCCGGACATCTCCGCGAGCTGCGCGTCCGGGAGGTCGCCCGCGAGCGCCTGCACGGTCAGGGCCTCCTGCGCGTACCCGGCCACCGTCGACGGACCGTCGGCGGCCATGCCGAGCAGGTCGGCGATGTGCGCCCGCAGGTCCTCGTCCGTCGGTGCGAGGCGCTGGAGCAGCGCGAGGTGGAAGCGCAGGTCGTGCGGCCGTCCGCCGCGCACCAGCCGGGCGAGGCAGCCGTCGAGGAGGTCGCGCCGCTCGAGTTCGCCGTCCTCCGCCGCGGCGGTCAGGGCCTCCGCCCAGGCGTACCCCGAGGAGGCGTCGCCGCCCTGGGCGCTCGCGTGCCGATGCAGGGGCTGCGGGGTCTCCGCCAGCTCGAAGAGGCGGGCCACGAGCAGCCGGGTGTGCGGGTGGTCCCGCAGCTCCTCGGCCAGGCGCGTGTGGTCCAGGGACGCCGTCCACCCGGCCACGTAAAGGTCCGTGGCCGGCACCTCGCCGCCCGATCGAAGCACCAGCTCCTGGACGAGCCGGAACTCGAACTCGACGAAGTTCCGGCGGTCCGCGAGCCGCCGCGCGACGTCGCCGAGCCAGGCCGGGTCGCGATCCGCCAGGACCTCCAGCGTGGCCGTGTGGGACACGCCGCCCCAGTCCTCCATCTCCCGAGCGGCGAGCCAGGTCGCGACGGCCGCCGCACCCGTCTGGCAGCCTGTGCCCGCGACGCGGAGCGCCGCGAGCGTGCGCCGCCAGTCCCGCCACCGCACGCGGCCGTTCAGCAGTGCGGTCTTCAGCTCCTTGAGTTCGACCAGGAGGGCCTTGCGTCCGGCCGCGTCCAGGGCCTTCAGCAGGGCCGGGACCTCGTCCACGGCGCCCTTGCGGACGGCCTGCATCAGCGCCTGCGACGGATTGCGCGTGAGGATCATCGGCTTGCTCCGGTCGTTCCGTCGCGGCGCGCGATGCGGACCGCGAGCGCGTGCTTGCAGGGGCCGCGACGGCCCCGGTAGTCGGCCCACCACGGGCAGGTGCAGCTCAGCGCCCCGCCCGACTCCCGTACCTGGTAGGCCCGTTCGCCCGAGGCCACGGAGGCCAGGGCGCCATCGAGCGTCACCGCCCCCTCCGCGACCAGCACGCGGGCCGCCACCAGGCGCGGGTTGTGCCGCTCCGCGCGGCCGGCGTCGTACGGCAGCTCGCGGTGGAAGTACGCCGCGTCCGCCACGTCGTAGCCGACGCGGCCCGCCGTCCCGAGCCGGGTCAGCGCCGCGCGCACCCGTGCCACGGGCAGCCCGGACTGCTCGGCCAGGTCCGCCGGGTCGATCCGCGGCTCCCAGGCGAGCAGGACGGAGATCAGCTCCGCGTCCTGCGCGGCCTCCTCCGTGGCCAGCGCCTCGAGCACGCCGCCCTCGCCGGAGAAGCCGCGCGAGGCGTCCGGCGACAGCGTGAGCGTCATCCGCATGCCCGGCAGTACGACCTCCCAGGCGCTCGCCGTGGGCGCGCCGTCGGGCGCCGGCCCGTACACGCGCAGCGCCGTCGCGTCCCGCAGCACCCGCTCCAGGGCGACCAGCCGCTCCGGCCCCGTCAGACACACCGCGCCCGGCCCCGGCCGCGTCGTCGGCCGCAGCGTCCGCCCGGCCGGCACGACCCACAGCGGCCCCCGCCCCCGGCCCCCGGCGCGCGGCAGTCCGCGCAGGAACCGCACCGCCTCCGCCACCGGCAGCTCCGCCCGCAGATCGAAGCCGGCGCTCACCACCTGGGCCTCGGCGAAGCCGCGCAGCCAGCGGTCCGGCAGCGGCACCTTCTTCTCCACCACGCGCCCGCCGAGCGTGGTCACCGCCAACTCCTCGGGGCCGACCCGCAGATGCAGCGGATCGTCCCCGGTCATCCGGGACAGCGCCTCCCGCAGCGGGTTGTTGACGTCCACGTTCGTCGTGCCGTGCCCGGTCGCGGCCCCGTCCAGGCCCTCGCTCAGCACGTCGAGCCGCGCGTACACCCCGCCGCACCCCGAGAAGGACTCGAACCGCAGCCGGTCGCCGTTCCCCGTCACCACCGGATCCAGCGACGCCGGACTCGGTCTCTGGTAGTAGCGCGTGGCCGCAACGTCCGCCACCGCGAGCAGTCCCCGGGCGGCGACCCGGGGCGAGCTGAGGAACCCTGCGAAGAAACGGGGGTGCGCCTCGACCCCGTGGGGCGTGAGCCCCTCGGAGGTCTCCAGCCCGAGCACCCGCCCGCTCCCGGACGACTCCAGGACGGACGGGCGCGCGTAGGCGAGCGCCTGTACGGATCGCATCATGGCAAGAACCGTAGGCCCCGGCACTGACACGCGACGCCCGGCCGTCGCGTCAGGCCCCCGCGATCGCCCGCAGAGCCTCCAAGTGCCGCCGGTACACCACCCGGCCCTGGTCGGTGAGCGCCAGCCAGGTCCGCGTCCGCCGCCCCACCCGGCCCTTGTGCACGGCCACCAGGCCGGCCTCCTCCAGCGCCGCGACCTGCTTGGACAGCGCCGAGTCGGTGACCTGCACCAGGTCGCGGACGAACGCGAACTCGGCCTTGTCCAGCGGCGCGAGGGCCGCCACCACCGACAGCCGCACCGGCGAGGTCAGCAGCGGCTCCAGATCGTGCCGCGGATGCGGAAGGGGACCCGCGCTCACGCCGTCGCCCCGTCCCGCAGCTCCAGACCGACGCCGACCGCGACCGGCAGTGCGCAGCACAGCGCCGCGCCGACCGCGAACGGCACGCTGTCCGGCGCCACCATCGGGCCGAGCACCAGTGTCGCGGCGTACAGCACACCCCAGCTCGCGATGATCAGCCCGTGCCGCAGCCCGAACCGCCGGCGCACCGCGCGCTGCCGGCCCGCGTACGCGCTCAATCCCCCGACGCACAGCGCGAACAGCGCGGTGCTGACCCCGACCGCCACCGGCCCGTGCCACAGCAGGACCGTCAGCACCAGCGCCGTCTGCGCGACGCCGTAGACGATCAGGTACCGCAGGTACCAGCGGCTCTGCCGTCGTACCGCGTCCTCCATCGCCCCCGAGCGCGTCAACGCCTCGGCCGCGTCCGCGTATTCGGACATGACTCTCCCCCTTGTCGCCGTCGGCAATTACTTTCCACTATGGCAAGTCATTGCTGAGGCGGCAAGGGAGAGTTGGCCGGAGGAGCCGGCCGGAGTGCCCGTCTACTGGCCCACCAGCCCCGGCCGCAGAGTCTTCGAGAAGAGCACAAGCCCGCCCTCGGCCCGCAGACGGACCGTCAGTTCGCCGCTGTCGCCGTCGATGTCGACCTCGCCGAAGTACTGCGGCGACTCCATCGGCGACAGATTGGCGCGCTCCGGCGCGCGGACGAAGACCCGCTCCGGGCCGAACGTCGCGTCCAGGGCGTTGGCCGGGAAGCCACCGGCGGCGAGCGGACCCGAGACGAACTCCCAGAACGGCGCGAAGTCCTGGAACGCGGCCCGCTCCGGCGCGTAGTGCTGCGCCGAGGTGTAGTGCACGTCCGCCGTCAGCCACAGGGTGCCGGTGATCCGGCGGTGCTTGACGAACCGCAGCAGCTCCGCGATCTGCAGCTCGCGGCCGAGCGGGGCGCCCGGGTCGCCCTGCGCGATCGCCTCGATGTTCGCCGCGCCGTCCGGCACCACCAGGCCGAGCGGCATGTCCGCGGCCAGCACCTTCCACACCGCGCGCGACCGGCTCAGCTCCCGCTTCAGCCACTCCAGCTGCTCCGCGCCCAGGATGCCGGTGCCGTCGTCGGCCTGCCGGCCGGGCGAGTTCGCGTTCCGGTACGAGCGCATGTCCAGGACGAACACGTCGAGCAGCGGGCCGTACCGGACCACGCGGTGCATCCGCCGGTCCGCGCCGCTCGGCTGCAGCGTGGACACCGGGAAGTACTCGCCGAACGCCTGTACCGCACGGGCGGAGAGCACGTCCACGTCCTTCTCCGTGTAGCGCGCGTCCTCCAGGATCTGGCCGGGGTACCAGTTGTTGCGCACCTCGTGGTCGTCCCACTGCACGACGGACGGCACCTGGGCGTTGAACGCCCGCACGTTGTGGTCGAGCAGGTTGTAGCGGAAGTTGCCGCGGTACTCGTCGAGGGTCTCGGCGACCTTCGACTTCTCCGGCGTCGTCAGGTTGCGCCAGACCCGGCCGTCCGGCAGCGTCACGCTCGGCTGGATCGGGCCGTCCGCGTACACGGTGTCGCCGCTGCACAGGAAGAAGTCCGGGTCCAGCCGGCGCATCTCCTCGAAGGCGCGGAAGCCGCCGATGTCCGGGTTGATGCCCCAGCCCTGCCCGGCGATGTCGCCCGACCACAGGAACCGCACACCGTCCCGGCGGCGCGCCGGAGCCGTGCGGAAGGTGCCGGTGACGGGCTCGCCGGCGCGGCGCGGGTCGTCGGGGTCGGCCAGGGTGACCCGATAGTGGATCTGCTCGCCCGGCGGCAGCCCGCGCAGGGCGGTCGTCCCCGTGAAGTCGCTGCCGGGACCCAGCAGCGGCCCGTACCAGCGGCGGGCGCCGCGGAACGACTCGGTCGCCGCGGTCTCCACCAGCATCCGGGCCGGCCTGTCCGCCCGCACCCACACCAGGCCCGACGTCGCGGTGACGTCCCCGGCCTGGACGCCCCAGGCGGCGCGCGGCCGGCCCGACAGCGCGAGCGCGGGGGCCGCGGCGGCGCCCAGCGAGAGCGCCGCCGTCGCGGCCAGGGAGCCGCGCAGCACGCTGCGCCGGGCGGGGTTC
Source organism: Streptomyces solicamelliae (assembly GCF_045348655.1). NCBI lineage: Bacteria > Bacillati > Actinomycetota > Actinomycetes > Kitasatosporales > Streptomycetaceae > Streptomyces > Streptomyces solicamelliae. The sequence goes on along the minus strand of NZ_CP160404.1, from coordinate 837,757 downwards.
GGACTCGGTGTGCCGTACGACATCGTCGCCTCCAGGCGGTCGGGCGGGGCCGGTGTGCCGACCCATGCCTAACGCCCGGCGGCGGCGACCGCGCGAACCCCGCGTGAACAACGCTGCGGGGCACGCGAGGTGATGTGCCGTCAGTGACTGTCGTCTGTGACTGTCGTCAGCGACTGCCGTCGAGGATGACGCGGGCGACCAGCGCCGGGTCGTCGTTCATCGGCACGTGGCCGCAGCCCGGCAGCCGCACCAGGCGGGCCTCCGGGATGGCCTGCTTGGCCCGGACGCCCTGCCGGCGCAGGAGCAGCCGGTCCTGGCTGCCCCAGGCGATGGTGACCGGCAGCCCGGTGACGTCCTGGGTGAGCGCGACACCGCGGCCGGACTCCAGGGTCCGGCGGAAGCCGGTCGCCCCGCGCAGTGCGAGCGCCTCGGCGAACGCCTCCTCGGGCGAACGGCGCGCGGGCCGGGCGTAGATGGTGCCGGTGAGGACGGCCCGTCCGGCCGCCGAGCGGGACAGCCGGTCGATGAGCGGCAGCGGCATGGCGGAGGCGGCCGCGCGCATCGCGCGCAGGGTGCCGAAGGCGTACCGCCGCTCGCCCTCGGACCAGAAGCCCGCGGGGGAGAGCGCGGTCACCGACCGCACCAGCTTCTGCCGCCCCATTTCGAGGGCGAGGAGTCCGCCGAGCGAGTTGCCCGCGACGTGCGGCCGCTCGATCCCGAGGGCCTCGCACAGCGCGCCCAGGACCGGTACCACCGTCGTCAGGTCGTACCCGCAGCCGTCCGGCAGCGGGGCGGACGCGCCGAAGCCCGGCAGGTCCACGGCGATGACGTCGCGCTCCGCGGCGAGCACCGGGATCACCGGCTCCCAGGCCTGCCAGTGGTGGCCGATGCCGTGGAGCAGCAGCAGCGGCTCGCCCTCGCCGCGCCGGTCGTATGTCACCGACACCTCGCCCGGCCCCAGCGGGGTCTCGATGGTGAACTCGATCTGTGCGGACATGCGACTGCTCCCTCTCGTAGACACCCTGTCAGGGAGAATTACCCACCGGTAGGGTCGAGTTCAAGGGGTAGCCGGAAGAGGCGGGGGACAGCGGCGGCCGAAAGGGACGGGCTGCAGTGGACACGGCGCGGGCCCCGGGCTGGGATGGGGGAGTGGTGACGGAGACTGCGACCGACCTGTTCGAAGAGCACCGCCCGCTGCTGACGGGCGTCGCGTACCGGATGCTCGGCCGCGCGGCCGACGCCGAGGACGTGGTCCAGGAGGCCTGGCTGCGCTGGATCGCCGCCGACGTACAACAGGTCCGAGAGCCCCGCGCCTATCTCGTACGGGTCACCACCCGCCTCGCCGTCGACCGGCTGCGCCAGGTCCAGGCGCGCCGGGAGGCGTACGTCGGCCCCTGGCTCCCCGAACCCGTCGTCACCGACTTCGGCTCGGCCGTGCCCGACACCGCCGAGCGGGCCGTGCTCGCCGAGTCCGTCTCGCTCGCCGTGCTCGTGGTCCTCGAATCGCTCTCCCCGCTGGAGCGTGCGGTGTTCGTGCTCCGGGAGGCCTTCGGCTTCCCGTACGCCGAGATCGCCGCCACCCTCGACCGCACCGAGTCCGCCGTGCGCCAGCTCGCCGGCCGCGCCCGCCGCCATGTCGACGAGGGCCGCCCGCGGTACGACGTCGACCCCGCCGAACGACGCGCGCTGACCGAACGGTTCCTCGAGGCCGCGGCCGGCGGCGACCTGGCGGAGCTGCTCGCGCTGCTCGCCCCGGACGTCCGGCTGGTCGGCGACAGCGGCGGCAAGTCCAAGAGCCCGCTGCGGGTCGTGGAGAGCGCCGACAAGGTGGGCCGGTTCCTGTTCGCCGTCGCGCGGACCGAGGTCGCGGACCACACGTACCGCTTCGACGAGATCAACGGCGCTCCGGCGCTGGTCGGCGTGGTCGACGGGCGGGTCGACGTGGTCTTCCAGATCGAGAGCGCCGACGGAGCGATCCAATGCGTCTACATCATGCGCAATCCGGACAAACTCCAGGCCGTACCCGTCTAGACCCTCCCGCCGCCGCCCCGTGTCCGCCCGAACCCGGGGCGGATTGCTGCGCACGGCTCACGACGGCGCGAACGTCCTGTGAACATCCGCGCCGGAGACCCGGTGCTGAGCCGACCCGACGCAGGATTGGTCTTGACCAAGGAGATGCGCCGTCCTATGGTCGCAGAGTTAGTGCAGGAACCTTTAATAAACAAGGGCGCGGAAAAGCCGCCGAGGACACGGATCTTGCGGAGGATCAGGGTGGGGACCACGCAGCTGGATTCGGTGCCGGAGCCCAAGTACTGGCACCTCAAGACCGTGATCGGCGAGGCGCTGGACTCCGACTTCGCCGTCGGCGAGATCCTGCCGAACGAACGCGAGCTCGCCGCCCGCTTCGGCGTCGCCCGCGCCACGCTCCGCCAGGCCCTGGAACAGCTCGAGCTCGAGGGTCGGCTGCAGCGCCGCCGCGGCGTCGGCACCACCGTCGCCCCGCCCCGCATGGGCGTCGACGTCTCCACCGCCCAGCAGGCCTGGCCCGGCGCCGGCGAGGACGTCTGGCAGTCCCTCGACTCCGCCGTCGACGTCCCGCCCGCCGCGGTCGCCCGCCAGCTCGACACCGAGCCCGACGAGCCCGTCCACGTGGTGCGCCGACTGCGCGTCAGCCAGGGCCAGCCCGTCGCCGCCGAGCTGCTGTACGTGCCCTTCGGCTGCGTCCCCGAGCGCCCCACCGCCGACCCGCTCGGCGGCCCCGCGCGCGCCCGCGCCGTCCTGCGCGAACTGCAGCGACTGGCCCTCGACGGCCAGGACCGCTCCGTGGAACTCGGCTCCGCCCGCGCCGACGACGCCAAGGAACTCGACCGGCTGCCCGGCGCGCCGGTGCTCGTCGTCACCACCCGGTACCTCTCCGAGGGCCGCACCGCCGCCGTGTCGGCGGCCACCTACCGCGCCGACACCTGCCGCCTCACCTTCGGCGACTCCGGCGACCTCGTCATGGCCTCCTGACGCACCGACCGACCCACCGACGACACGAAGCGGCCCCGGCGTTCACCGAACGCCGGGGCCGCTTCGCGTCGCGCCCGCTCACCGCCGGGACGTCACCGCCCCGTCCACGGCGAACAACTGCTCCTCGACATGGTCCAGCGCCAGCTTCAGCGCGCCCGTACCCACCGCCGCCTCGCCCAGCAGGGACAGCGCCACCCGCGGCGGGCGCAGACAGAACCGGGCCAGCTCCTCGCGCAGCGGCTGCAGCACCCCGTCCAGACCGGCTGCCCAGCCGCCGACCACCACCAGCTCCGGATCCAGCGCGAGGACCAGCGCCGCCACATCGTGGACCAGCCGCTGGATGAACCGGTCCACCGCCGCCTGCGCCCGGGCGTCCCCGCTGCGCGCCAGCGCGAACACCTCGGCCACCGCCTGCTCGTCGAGCGGGTGCAGCGGTTCGTCCGTCGTCGAGAGCAGCGTCTCCGGGGTGACCTCACGGCCCAGCAGATGCAGCGCCCCGATCTCGCCGGCCGCCCCGCCGTAACCCCGGTGCAGCCGCCCGCCGATCAGCGAGCCCGCGCCCGGGCTGAGCCCGGCGAGCACGAACACGATGTCGTCCGAGTCCGTCGCGGCGCCCTTCCAGTGCTCGGCGACCGCCGCCGCGTTGGCGTCGTTCTCCACGAGCACCGGGCAGCGGAACGAGCGGCGCAGCCGCTCGCCCAGCGCCAGGCCCGTCCAGCCGGGCAGCGCCGTGCTCAGCCGGACCGTGCCGTCCGCCTCGACGATCCCGGGCGTGCCGACGCCGACCGCGCGCAGATTGCTCCGCGGCACCCCGGCCCGCCGCAGGACGTCGGCGACCACCGCGCGGACCCGCTCCAGCCGTTCGTCCGCCGACGCCGTCTCGGAGACCTCGCGGGAACCGGCCATCATGATCCGGCCGTCGAGCCCGGACAGCAGCGCGGCGACCCGGTGCGGGCCGATCTCGACCCCCAGCAGATGCCCTGCCTCGACACGGAAGCGGAACCTCCGCGCCGGCCGGCCCTGCCGCCGGGTCTCGCGCTCCTCCGGCGCCGCCTCGACGACCAGACCGGTCGCCATCAGGCCCTCCGTCACGCCCTCGACGGTCGGCCGGGACAGGCCGGTGACCCGGGTGAGGTCGGTGAGCGTCAGCGCGTCGGATCCGCGCAGCGCATGGAGCACCACTGCGGAATTGATCCGCCGCAGCAGCGACGGGTCCCCGCCGGTCAGCCGCCCCACAGTGTGTCCTCCCAGCTCGCAGCGCGTGTCTGCCGGATGGTACTCAATGGTTGTCAAGGACGGCGAGGCGAGTGGGCGTCTGACGGACCCTCGGCCGACCGCCGACTGTCAGTGGGCTTCGCTTTACTTGATCCATGACCCTCGCAGGCCATCTCGCGACGATCGACCGGCTCCGACTCGACCCCTTCCCGGAGTCGCCGGTCAGATCCGGGCTGTGCGACAGCGGTCCGGGCTTCCATGTCGCCTCGCTCGCCCGCAGCGAGGAGTTCTGGGAGGACGACGGCACCCGTCGCTTAGAGGTGGAGGAGCAGTACGAAGCGGAGCGGGACGCGCTCGGCGAACTGCTCGCCGCCCGCTGGGGCGCGCACGAGCACGTCTCGCTCTTCTCCGTCCTCGCCCGCTCCATGGACGGCGAGGACATACCGGAACCGTGGGACGTCCTCAGCAACCACACGCCCGACCTCTACCTGTGGCGGGCGGACGGCCGCTGGATAGGGCTCGGCGTCTCCCAGTGGGACGACGAACTGCCTTTTGAACTCGTCCTGCTGGTCACCGAGGTCGACCCGCCCTGACGGTCTCGGACGCTCACTCCCCGGCGGCCGCCGCCCGCAGCCGTCCGTACTCCTCCGCCATCGTCTCGGCCGTCCAGTGCGCGTTCAGCCCGCTGGGGTTGGGCAGGGCCCAGATGCGGGTCTCGCCGATGGTCCGTTCCTGCGGCCCGATGCGAGCCTTCGGCTCGGCGAAGGCGGCCCGGTAGGCGGTCACGCCGACCACGGCGAGCCAACGGGGCCGCAGCTCCCGCACCTTCGCGGCGAGGATCCGGCCGCCCTCGCGGTGCTCCTCCGCGCTCAGCTCGTCGGCCCGCGCGGTGGGGCGGGCGACCACGTTGGTGATGCCGAGCCCGTACGCGAGCAGTTCGCCCTGCTCCTCCGGCAGCAGCCGGCGCGGGGTGAAGCCGGACAGGTGGAGCACCGGCCAGAACCGGTTGCCGGGGCGGGCGAAGTGGTGGCCGGTGGCGGCGGTCATCAGCCCCGGGTTGATGCCGCAGAAGAGTACGGAAAGGCCGCCCGCGGCCACGTCGGGGACGACGCGGTCGCGAGCGGCCTCCAGCTCCGCCGGGGTGAACCGGGTCAGAGGATGGCTCCCGGGGTGTAGCCCGCGGCCTCGGGGTGCTGCTTGACGAGCTCCTCGATGCGGCCGACGACCGTGGCCACCTGGCCCGCGGCCGCGCCGGTGAAGGACAGCTTGTCGGCCATCAGCGCGTCGAGCTCCGCGCGGTCCAGCGGGATGCGCTCGTCGGCGGCCAGCTTGTCGAGCAGCTCGTTGCGCTCGGCGCCCTGCTCGCGCATGGCGAGCGCGGAGGCGACGGCGTTCTCCTTGATGGCCTCGTGCGCGACCTCGCGGCCGACGCCCGCGCGCACCGCGCCCATGAGGACCTTGGTGGTGGCGAGGAACGGCAGGTACCGGTCGAGCTCGCGGGCGATGACGGCCGGGAAGGCGCCGAACTCGTCGAGCACGGTGAGGAAGGTCTCGAGCAGACCGTCGAGCGCGAAGAACGCGTCCGGCAGCGCCACACGGCGGACCACCGAGCACGACACGTCGCCCTCGTTCCACTGATCGCCGGCCAGCTCGCCGGTCATCGACGCGTACCCGCGCAGGATGACCATCAGGCCGTTGACGCGCTCGCAGGAGCGGGTGTTCATCTTGTGCGGCATCGCGGACGAGCCGACCTGGCCGGGCTTGAAGCCCTCGGTCACCAACTCGTGACCGGCCATCAGCCGGATGGTCTTCGCGATCGAGGACGGCGCGGCGGCCAGCTGCACCAGGGTGCTGACCACGTCGTAGTCGAGGGAGCGCGGGTAGACCTGGCCGACCGAGGTGAAGGCGTGCGCGAAGCCGAGGTGACCGGCGATCCGCTGCTCGAGGTCGGCCAGCTTGTCGGCGTCGCCGCCGAGCAGGTCCAGCATGTCCTGCGCGGTGCCGACCGGGCCCTTGATCCCGCGCAGCGGGTAGCGGCCGAGCAGGTCCTCCAGGCGGGCGTACGCGACCAGCAGCTCGTCCGCGGCGGTGGCGAAGCGCTTGCCGAGGGTGGTGGCCTGGGCGGCGACGTTGTGCGAGCGGCCGGCCATGACCAGCTCCGCGTACTCGCCGGACAGCTTGCCGAGCCGCGCGAGGACGGCGACCGTGCGGTCGCGCATCAGCTCCAGGGAGAGCCGGATCTGCAGCTGCTCGACGTTCTCGGTGAGGTCGCGCGAGGTCATGCCCTTGTGGACGTGCTCGTGGCCGGCGAGGGCGTTGAACTCCTCGATCCGGGCCTTCACGTCGTGCCGGGTGACCTTCTCGCGCTCGGCGATCGAGCCGAGGTCGACCTGGTCGAGGACGCGCTCGTAGTCGGCGAGCGCCTCGTCCGGCACCTCGATCCCGAGGTCCTTCTGGGCACGCAGCACCGCGAGCCACAGCCGGCGCTCCAGCTTCACCTTCTGCTCGGGGGACCAGAGGACGGCGAGCTCCGCGGAGGCGTAGCGGCCGGCCAGGACGTTGGGGATGCGGGGCTTCGCAGTCACAGCAGTCACGTGTCCTGATTCTACTGGCGGTTTCTGCAGGCCAGCGCCATGGCCCGGTTGGGAGCTTGCTACGAGACGCTCGTCACGTTGCCGGCCCCGTCGGGACCGGACCCGTTCGGCGACGCGGCGTACGGCAGCAGCTCCGGGCGCTTGGGCGGCAGGCCGTCGCCCGAGGACCGGCCGGTCAGGCGCCGCATGACCCAGGGCCCGAGGTACTCCCGGGCGAAGCGCGCGTCGGCGACCCGCCGGGCCGCCCAGGCCGGGCGTACGGCCGGCGGCAGTTCGGTGCGCCAGTCGTCCTCGGCCGGCAGACCCAGGGACTGCCACACGGCCTCGGCCACCCGACGGTGCCCCTCGTCGGTCAGGTGCAGCCGGTCGACGTCCCACATCCGTTGGTCGCCCAGGGCGGGAGCGCCGTACAGGTCGACCACCAGCGCGCCGTGCCGGGCGGCGAGCTGGTCGATGTGGTCGAACAGCTCCTCCATCCGGGGTCGGAAACGCTCCATCACCGGGCCGTTCCGGCCGGGGGAACGCATCAGCACCAGCTGCCCGCAGGACGGCGCCAGCTTCTCGACCGCCTCGGTCAGCAGCCCGCGCACCCGGCCCATGTCGCACTTCGGCCGCAGGGTGTCGTTGAGCCCGCCGACCAGCGTCACCACGTCCGCCTGCATCGCGGCGGCCGCGTCGACCTGCTCCTCGACGATCTGGCCGATCAGTTTTCCGCGGACGGCGAGGTTCGCATACCGGAATCCCGGGGTACGCGTCGCCAGACGGGCGGCCAGGAGGTCGGCCCAGCCGCGGTACGTCCCGTCCGGCAACCGGTCGGACATACCCTCGGTGAAACTGTCGCCCAGGGCGACGAGACTGTTGTAACGAGCATTGATCTCCATGGCGGAGCGATCATACCGCGCGGTATGGCGCGCACGGATCCGCGGGAGACCGGGAGGGGAAGACCCAATGAGCGAGGCGCTGCAGAGCGCGCTGGCGGAGGCGCTGGCGGACCTGGTGACGATGATCGACACCTGTGACGACGACGAGGCGCTCGACCAGGACATGGCGGTCACGTGGCTGGAGAGCACCGGCTACATCCTCGGCAGGCTCTCCGAGGCCGACCGCCGGACCCTCGACCGGCTCTTCCGCGAGGCCGCGCTCCGCCAGGAGCCCGGCCCGTACCGCGACGCGCTGCTCACCACCTCCGAAGGCTTCGGCCTCACCCTGGACGTGCACGCCGCGCAGTGCGACGCCGTCGAGGACCTCGGCCGCCGGTTCGTGAAGACCGTGCAGGACGCCGACCCGGCCACGCCCGTTCCCACCTGCCCCGGCTGGACCCTGGCCCACCTGACCCGGCACGTCGGCTCCGTGCACCGCTGGGCCGGGCACCTCGTCGGCACCCGGTCCACGACGCGCGTCCGTGCCGCAGACCTTCCGCTGGACCTGCCGGAGGACCCGGCCGCGTACCCCGGCTGGCTGGCCGCCTCCGCCCACTCCTGCCTGGGCACTCTTCGGAACGCCGACCCCGACACCGGCCTCTGGTCGCCCGGCGGCGACCCGCACGTGCGGTACTACCCGCGGCACCTTCTCGCCGAGCTGCTGGTGCACCTCGCCGACGCCGAGCTGGCGCTGGGCGGGGGACCGGGCCCGATCGAGCCCTCCCACGCCGCCGACGGCATCGACCACTTCCTGTCGAACGCCGCCCACCTCCCGTGGGTCGCCGAGCCGATCGCCCAGCTCGGCCGCGACGGCGCGGTGCTCCGCCTGGAGGCGGGCGACACCGGCGCCGTGTGGAACGTCACGCTCGGCGGGGGCGGCTTCGCCTGGCGGCGCACGGCGGAGGGCGACGCCACCGCGACGGTGCGCGGCGACGTCGCCGATCTGCTGCTGTTCGTCCACGGCCGGTACGAGACGGAGAACCCGCGGCTCGCCGTCACCGGCGACCGCGGGCTCCTCGACGCCTGGCGGGGTGCCACCGCGCTGTGAGCGCTAGGGCGCCAGCGGCCGGCCCACCAGCTCCCGCAGCACGTCTTCCATCGTGACGAGTCCGGCCAGCTTGCCGTCCTCGTCCAGGACCGCCGCCAGGTGCGTCCGGCTGCGGCGCATCGCCGTCAGCACGTCGTCCAGCGGCGTCGCCGCCCGCACCCGGGCGATCGGCCGCAGCGCCGACACCGGGAACGGCAGGTCGCGCGGGGTGACGTCGAGCGCGTCCTTCACATGGAGGTAGCCGAGGATCTTCCGGCCCGCGTCCACCACCGGGAAGCGGGAGAAGCCCGATTCGGCCGACAGGGCCTCCAGCTCCTCCGGCGTGGTGCCGGCCCGCGCGTACACCACGCGCTCCACCGGCATCACCACGTCCCGGACCGGGCGGCGGCCCAGCTCGAGCGCGTCGTGCAGCCGCTCGGCCGCACGGTCGTCGAGCAGGCCCGCGTCCCCGGCGTCGGTGACCATCCGGGCCAGCTCGTCGTCCGAGAACGTGGCCGCGACCTCGTTCTTGGGCTCCACCCGCAGCAGCTTCAGCAGCCCGTTGGCGAAGGCGTTGATCGTGAAGATCACCGGCCGCAGCGCTCGCGTCAGGGTCACCAGCGGCGGTCCGAGCGCCAGGGCCGTACGCGTCGGCTCGGCGAGCGCGATGTTCTTCGGCACCATCTCGCCGAGCAGCATGTGCAGGTACGTCGCCAGGGCCAGCGCGATCGCGAACGAGATCGTGGTGGCCACGCCGTGCGGCACGCCCATCGCGTCGAACATCGGCTCCAGCAGGTGCTCGATGGCCGGCTCGGCCACGATGCCGAGCACCAGGGTGCACAGCGTGATGCCGAGCTGCGCCGCCGCGAGCAGCGCCGAGACGTGCTCCAGACCCCACATGACGCTGCGCGCCCGCCGGTTCCCGGCCTCCGCCAGCGGCTCGATCTGACTGCGGCGTACGGAGATCAGCGCGAACTCCGCGCCGACGAAGAACGCGTTCACGACCAGCGTCAGCAGGCCGATCAGCAACTGGATCGCGATCATCGGCCCGCCTCCCGGGACTCGTCCGTACCGTCCCCGTCCGTCGGCGCGTGCATCAGCACCCGCGCCGCGCGCCGGCCGGAGGCGTCCACGACGTCCAGCCGCCAGCCCACCAGCTCGACGCTGTCGCCGACCTCGGGGATCCGGCCGAGCAGCGTCGCGAGGACCCCGGCCAGCGTCTCGTACGGGCCGTCCGGCACGCGCATGCCGATGGCCTGCAGCTGGTCCGTACGGGCCGCGCCGTCGGCGGACCAGAGCTCGCGCCCGTCCTCGTCGACGCCCGCCCGGGCCAGGTCCGGGGTCTCGTGCGGGTCGTGCTCGTCGCGGACCTCGCCGACGACCTCCTCGACGATGTCCTCCAGGGTCACCACGCCGGCCGTGCCGCCGTACTCGTCGATGACCACGGCCATCGTCCGCTTCCCGGACAGCCGGTCGAGCAGCCGGTCCACGGTCAGCGTCTCCGGCACCAGCAGCGGCTCGCGCACGATGTCGGCGACGCTGCGGCGGCGCCGCTCGTCGGCCGGTATGGCCAGCACGTCCTTGATGTGGGCGATGCCCACGACCGTGTCGAGGTTGCCCCGGTAGACCGGGAACCGGGACAGGCCGGTCGCGCGGGTCGCGTTGGCGACGTCCTCGGCCGTGGCCTGCACGTCGAGGGCGGTGACCTGGACCCGCGGCGTCATCACGTTCTCGGCGTCCAGCTCCGCCAGGTTGAGCGTGCGGACGAACAGCTCGGCGGTGTCCGCCTCGAGGGCGCCCTCCTTCGCCGAGTGCCGGGCCAGCGCCACCAGCTCCTGCGGGGAGCGGGCGGAGGCCAGCTCCTCGGTCGGCTCCAGGCCGAGCCGGCGCAGGATGCGGTTGGCGGTGTTGTTCAGGTGGGTGATCAGGGGCTTGAACGCGGTGGAGAACACCCGCTGCGGGTTGCCCACCACCTTCGCCATGGCCAGCGGCGAGGAGATCGCCCAGTTCTTCGGTACCAGCTCGCCGACGACCATCAGGACCACGGTCGACAGGGCCGTGCCGACGACCAGCGCCACCGACGAGGCCACCGACGCGGACAGGCCGATCGCCTCGAACGGTCCGCGCAGCAGCGCGGCGATCGAGGGCTCGGCCAGCATGCCGACGACCAGGTTGGTCACGGTGATGCCCAGCTGCGCGCCGGAGAGCTGGAAGGTGAGGGACCGTACGGCCTTCAGCGCGCCGCCTGCGCCCCGCTCGCCGCGCTCCGCGGCGCGCTCGAGGTCGGCGCGTTCGACGGTGGTCAGCGAGAACTCCGCCGCGACGAAGGCGCCGCACGCCACGGCGAGCAGGAGCGCCACCAGGAGCAGGAGCACTTCGGTCATCGGTTCACCTCCGTCCCATGATCGGGCAGGGGGAGGCGGATCGCTCGATGTCTGCTACTGGGAGGCTCGCCCATGGGCGGACGCTCACACCTTTCGGTCGTCGTTCGGTGCCCGGGCGCGCTCGCGCCGGGCGAAAGAAGACCATGGTAAAGGACAGGCAAAGCAGGGCCGTCATCCGGCCACATCGCGGACGCCTCCACGCCCTCGCACGCTCATGCCCTCACGAGGTGCCGTGCCCGGCCAGCGGCTTGACCCAGCGGGTCCACTGCTCCTGCGGCGCGTACGCGGCGGCCTGCCACGCCCGCTGCCCGAGCTCGTTCCGGTCGAGCACCATCGCGTCCGCCCGCCGCCCGCCGAGCCGTGCGAACCGCTCCTCCGCCGCGTCCAGCAGCGCCCCGCCGATGCCCTGCCGGCGGTGCTCCGGGTGCACGGCCAGCCGGTACAGATGGCAGCGCCATCCGTCGTACCCGGCGATCACGCTCCCCACGAGCACACCGTCCCGCTCGGCGAGGATCAGCGCCTCGGGGTCCCGGGTCACGAGTCGCGCCACCCCGTCCCGGTCGTCGGTGATGCTGGTGCCCTCGGCGGACTCCCGCCAGAACGCCAGCACGGCGTCGATGTCGTCGGGACCGGCCGGGCGGATACGCACAAGATCGTCCATGCGTCGAGCCAAGCAGAGCCGTCCCCGGCCGGGCGAGCGAATTCCACGGTGTGGACACGCTGCCGGCCTCCGGTGCGGTCAGTCCTTCCGGAGCTCCGCGACGACCTCCCCGAACGCCTCCATCGAGTCCTGCAGCACCGTGACGTACGAGAAGCCGTACCGCGCACGCTGCGCCCGCAGCCGGTCGGCGATCTCCCGCACCGTGCCGACGAGGAGCAGCGGCAGTTCGAGGGCCTGCTTCTCGGTCAGGTAGGGGACATGGGGGAGGAACTCCGCCACCGCTGCCGCGCGGTCCTCCGTCAGCACGACACGCTGGACCAGCAGGTTCCGTTCGGCCGGCGCCTCCCGGCCGGCCTCCCGTTCGAACCGGGTGTACGCCGCGACCCGCGCGTCCAGCTCCTCGGCGGTCAGCACCCGCACCCGCCCGCTCTCGGTGCGTCCGCCGGTGAACGCCGCCACCTCGGCGCGGCGCGCCGCGAGCCGCAGCAGCCGGTCGCCGTTGCCGCCGATCAGCAGGGGCGGCGCCTGGCCGTCGAGATGCCGGTCCAGCTCCTCGACCGTGCGCTCCAGCAGGGCGACGCGCTCGCCGGGCGGCAGGAAGTCGATGCCCGCCGCCTCGTGCTCCTCGCGTACGTAGCCCGTGCCGATGCCCAGTTCGAGCCGCCCGTCCGTCAGCGCCTGCGTCGTCGCGACCTCGCGGGCCAGCAAGGCCGGATTCCAGAAGCCGGCGTTGAGCACGAAGGTGCCGAGCCGCGGCCGGCTGGTCACGGCCGCGGCGGCGACCAGCGCGGGGAAGGGGGCGGGCATGCCCAGATGGTCGGCGACGAGGATCCGGTCGTACCCGAGTTCCTCCGCGCGCCGGCAGCGGGCGCGCCACTCCTCGCCGGTGCTGTGGCCGACCATGTTGACGCCGAAACGGAAGGGACGGACGGGTAATTCGGTCGCGTACATGTACGGGTCTCTCCCCTTGTCGGTGCTAGCAGATCGGCGCTAGCGTGGCGATGTGGCCAAGACACAGCTGAACGTACGCGTGGACGAGACCACCGCGGAAGTGGCCCGCCGGCGGGCCCAGCAGCGCGGGGTGAGCGTCAACCGGTACATCGAAGAACTCGTGCAGCAGGACGCGGGCGAGGTCGGGCGGGCCTTCGTCGAGGCCGCCGCCGACTTCATGCGCGAGTACGAGACCGTGTTCGCCGAGGAGTTCGGGCAGGAGCACCCCGGCCGCGCCGCATGACCGTCGACATCGACCTGTCCTGGCTGCTCATGGTCGCCGAGCACCGGACGCCGGGGGACCCGCAGGTGACCGACTGGGGCGCCCTGATCGCCGCGGTCGCCCGGCACGAGGCCGAGATCTTCGGCGTGTCCGTCTACACCGACCCGCACGCCCGCGCCGCCGCGCTGCTCCAACTCCTCCTGCACGTACCGGCGTTGGAGCACTCCAACGCCATGTACGCCTCCGCCGTCGCCTACGGCTATCTCGTCGCCTGCGGGTTGAAGGTCGTCACCTCGCCCGAGCAGGTCCGGGACCTGGCCCGGCTCGTCAAGGACGGCAAGGGGGACGTGCGAGCCGTCGCCGACGAACTGCGCGGCTGGACCCGCTGAGCCGTCGGGACCCGGTCCGTCAGGCCGACGGTCGGCGCGCCGAGCCCAGGACGCAGTACGACGACGGCATCCGCGGGCCCTTCTCCGGGATCAGCAGACTGCGGTACGACACGTCCTCGAAGCCGGCCGCCTCGATCGCCCGCACCGGCTCCCGCGCCGTGTGACAGCCGCCGAACAGCAGCGGCCACACCGTCAGGTCCAGGCCCCGCTGCGCGGTCGCCATCGCCCGCCCCGGCGCCCGGCCGTGCTCGAAGAAGCGCAGTTCGCCGCCCGGGCGCAGCACCCGGTACAGCTCCTGGAGCGCCCGCGGCACATCCCGTACCGTGCACAGCACCAGCGACGCCACCGCCGCGTCGAACGCCTCGCTCTTCACCGGCAGCGCCTCCGCCGCACCCGGAACCACGTCCACCGGAACGCCCGCCCGCAGCGCGGCATCCGTGGCCAACTGCCGCAGATGACGCTCCGGTTCGATCGCCACCACCTCGGAGACCGCGCCCGGGTAGTACGCGAAGTTCAGCCCGTTGCCCGCGCCGATCTCGATCACCCGGCCCGACAGGCCGGACAGCAGCGCCTCGCGGTGCCGCGCCACCCCGCCCTTCAGATCCGCCTGGACGCTGAACCGGGCGTAGAACCGGGCGAAGAGCGGATGGTGGACGGCGTCCTTCCGGACCTTCGGGGGGCGTGGTGACATGACGGACCTCCTCGGGCGGATACGCCCATTCTCCCCCGTGGATCAGTTCACGAAGCAGAACTCGTTGCCCTCGGGGTCGCGCATCACCTGGAAATCGCCCTGCGGGTCGGTCACGATCCCGCCGACCCGCACCGCTCCCAGCCGTTCCGCCGCGTCCGCGGCGGCGGACACCGAGCCGCCCTCCAGGTCGAGATGGAGCCGGTTCTTCACCGCCTTGCCCTCCGGCACCTGCTGGAAGGCGATCCGCACGAACCCGGGCGGTTCGACGTACGACCAGTCAGGACCGCGGTCCACCGGCTCGCCGCCGAGCAGCGCCGCCCAGAACCGGACCAGGGCCGCCGGATCCGCGCAGTCGAACACGATCTCGCTGACCTTCGCTCTCATGGCCGTCAGCCTACGGAACGGGCGAACGCCTCCGCGTCCCACGCGCCGCCGAGCCGCGGGGCGAGCCAGCCGGCCGCGCGCGTACGGAACTCCTCCGGCGTGAGCGCGCCGGCGCCGTGCGGGACCGCGCCGAGCAGCGGTGCGCCGGCGGCCTCCGGGAGGTCCGTCAGATTGCAGCGCTCCGCGAGGTCCGGCTCGTCCGGCCAGCTGCCGACGACCACACCGAGCGGGTCCAGGCCCCGGGCGCGCAGGGCCTCCGTGGTGAGCGCCGTGGCGTTGAGGGTGCCGAGCCCGGCGGGCGCGACGACCAGGACGGGGGCGTCGAGGGCGCGGGCCACGTCGGCGAGGGTGCCGCCGTCCTCGTCGAAGCGGACGAGGAGACCGCCGGCGCCCTCGACGAGCACGAGGTCGTGCTCCTCGGCGAGCTTCGCCGCGGCGGCGGCGGCCTCCGCCGGAGTGACGGGGGTGAGGCCGGCCCGGCGGGCGGAGGTCGCGGGGGCCAACGGCTCCGGGAACCGGGCGAGTTCGCTGGCCGTCGCGGCGCCGGAGAGGTGCGCGGCGGTGTGCGCGTCGCCCGGCTCGTCCGGCGCGAGGCCGGTCTGCGCGGGCTTCAGCACGGCGACGGAGCGGCCCTGCGCGCTCGCGACCGCGGCGAGCGCCGCGGTCACGATCGTCTTGCCGATCTCCGTCCCGGTCCCGGTGACGACGATGACGTTCACAAGAATTCCTTTCCTCGCTGCCCCCACCGGGGGAGGGGACCCGCTCAGCCCGCTGCCGCCGCCGCGCGGACCGCCGCGCAGATCCGCGCCACGTCCGCGTCCCCCGTCACGAACGGCGGCATCGTGTAGATCAGGTCGCGGAAGGGGCGCAGCCAGACGCCCTCCCGGACCGCCGCGGCCGTCGCCGCCGCCATGTCGATGTCGTGGTCCAGCTGGACCACGCCGATGGCGCCGAGGACCCGGACATCCCGGACGCCCGGGAGCGTGCGGGCCGGCTCCAAGCCCTCGCGCAGGCCGCCCTCGATCCGCTTGACCTCCGTCTGCCAGTCCTGCGACAGGAGCAGGTCGATCGAGGCGCAGGCCACCGACGAGGCGAGGGGGTTGCCCATGAACGTCGGGCCGTGGGCCAGCACCGGGACCTCGCCGCGCGAGATCCCGTCGGCCACCTCCGACGTGCACAGCGTCGCCGCCATCGACAGATAGCCGCCGGTCAGCGCCTTGCCCACGCACATCACGTCCGGCGCGACACCGGCCGCGTCCGCCGCGAACAGCGTGCCCGTCCGGCCGAACCCGGTCGCGATCTCGTCGAACACCAGCAGCACGCCGTGCTCGTCGCACGCCTCGCGCAGCACCCGCAGGTACTCCGGCGCGTGGAACCGCATCCCGCCCGCGCCCTGCACCACCGGCTCCACGATGACCGCCGCCAGCTCGTCCGCGTGCCGCGCGACCGCCTCGCGCAGCAGCTGCGCGTACGACTCCTCGTACGCCGCCGGCGGCGCGTCGACGAACAGCTGCCGGGGCAGCACCCCGGACCAGAGCTCGTGCATCCCGCCCTCGGGGTCGCACACCGACATCGGCTGCCAGGTGTCCCCGTGGTAGCCGCCGCGCCAGGTCAGCAGCCGCTGCTTGGCCGGCCGGCCCACGGAGCGCCAGTACTGCAGGCACATCTTCGCGGCGACCTCGACGGACACCGAGCCCGAGTCGCTGAGGAAGACGTGCTGCAGCGGCCCGGGGGTGATCTCGACCAGCCTTGCGGCGAGCCGGACCGCGGGCTCGTGGGTGAGCCCGCCGAACATCACATGGCTCATCCGGTCGAGCTGACCGCGCGCCGCCTCGTTCAGGACGGGGTGGTTGTAGCCGTGGATCGCCGACCACCAGGACGACATGCCGTCGATCAGCTCGTCCTGCCCGTGGGCCGGTTCGGCGAGCCTGAGCCGTACCCCGGACGCGGACGCGACGACCAGCGGCTCCGCACGGCCCGGCATGGGGCCGTACGGGTGCCAGACGTGCGCCCGGTCCAAGGCGAGCAGTTCGTCGTTACGCATTCGGCGCCAGGTCCGTGCCCGCGCCGCGGCGGCGCACGGCCACCAGGTCGGTACGGGCGGGGTTGGCGTCCTCGGCCGACGGCGCCTCGGCGGCGACCGGCTCGGAGGCCGGCTCCGCCGCCGCGTGCCCGCCGCACGGACCGCAGCCGCCGCCCGCGTGCGAGCCGCACGCTGCGGCATCCGCGTCCGCGGAAGCGGACGAGCCGCAGCCGCCCGCCGCCGCGCCGGAACCGCAGCCGCCGCCCGCCGCGGCGAGCGCGTCGGCACGGTGCGCGGGCAGCGTCGTCGTCCCGGCGCCCTCCACCTCGAAGCCGGCGTCGGCGATCATGTCGAGGTCGGCCTGACCGGCCTGGCCCTCACTGGTCAGGTAGTCGCCGAGGAAGATCGAGTTGGCGATGTGCAGCGCCAGCGGCTGCATCGACCGCAGGTGCACCTCACGGCCGCCCGCGATCCGGACCTCCACGTCGGGGCAGACGAAGCGGACCATGGCCAGGATCCGCAGACAGCGCTGCGGGGTGAGGTGCCACTCCTTCGCGAGGGGGGTGCCCTCGAACGGGATCAGGAAGTTGACCGGCACCGAGTCCGAGTCCAGCTCGCGCAGCGCGTACACCACGTCGACCAGGTCCTCGTCGGCCTCGCCCATGCCCGCGATCAGGCCCGAGCAGGCCGACAGGCCGGCCGCGTGCGCCTTCTGCACGGTGTCCACGCGGTCCGCGTAGGTGTGGGTGGTGGTGATCTCCCCGTACGTCCCCTCGGACGTGTTCAGGTTGTGGTTGTACGCGTCGGCGCCGGCGTCCTTGAGCCGCTCGGCCTGGCCGTCGGAGAGCAGACCGAGACAGGCGCAGACCTCGATGCCCTCGTTCTGCTCCTTGATCGTCTCGATCGTCTTCCCGACCCGCTCCACGTCCCGGTCCGTCGGACCGCGGCCGCTCGCGACCAGGCAGACCCGCTTCGCACCGCCCGCGACACCGGCGGCGGCCGCCTGGGAGGCCTCCTCCGGCTTCAGCCAGGTGTACTTGAGGATCCCGGCCGTGGAGCCGAGGCGCTGCGAGCAGTACGAGCAGTCCTCGGGGCACAGCCCGGACTTCAGGTTGACCAGGTAATTGAGCTTGACCCGGCGGCCGAACCACTGACGGCGCACCTTGCCGGCAGCGGCCACCACATCGAGCAGTTCGTCGTCGGAGGTCGCCAGCACGGCGAGCGCTTCTTCACGGGTCGGCAGCTCGCGCCGCAGGCCCTTCTCCACCAGCGTGTTCAGCAGGTCCATAAGGGCTGATCCTGACCTACGTCACGCCTTTCGGCCAAGGAGGATCCGAACAAACGGGCCCGTTCGAGGTGTGTGTATGACCACACCCCGACCTCGGCGTCCTGCGGTTAGGGTCTGTGCGCTGCCTACAAAAGGATCTGTCATGTCCCAGGCCGTGGACCCGCGCCGACGCGCGTTCGACTGGACCGACGCCGAGGCCCGCCGCCGTACGGACGCCGGACTCGTCCGGACGCTGCGCCCCCGCGCCGCCGAACCGGACGTCCTGGACCTCGCGAGCAACGACTACCTGGGCCTGACCCACCGTGCCGAGGTCAAGGAGGCGGCAGCCGAGGCCGCCCTGCGCTGGGGCGCCGGCTCCACCGGCTCGCGCCTGGTCACCGGCACGACGGCGCTGCACACCCGGCTGGACCGGGAGCTCGCCGCGTTCTGCGGCTTCGAGGCCGCCCTGGTCTTCTCCTCCGGCTACACCGCCAACCTCGCCGCGCTCACCGCGCTCGGCGGTCACGGCTCGCTGACCGTCTCGGACGCCGCCAACCACGCCTCCATCGTCGACGGCTGCCGCCTCTCCCGCGCCGAGACCGCGATCGTCCCGCACACCGACCCCGAGGCGGTACGCAAGACCCTCGACGCCCACCCGGGCCGCCGCGCCCTGGTGGTCTCCGACTCGGTGTTCTCCGTCGACGGCGACAAGGCCCCGCTGGCCGAGCTCGCCGCCGCCTGCCGCGCCCACGGCCCGGCCGCGCTGGTCGTGGACGACGCCCACGGCTTCGGCGTCCTCGGCGAGGGCGGCCGGGGCGCCCTGCACGAGGCGGGGCTCGCCGGCGACCCGGACGTGGTCGCCACCCTCACCCTGTCCAAGTCGCTGGGCAGCCAGGGCGGCGCGGTCCTCGGCCCGGCCAGGGTGATCGAGCACCTGGTCAACGCGGCCCGCACGTTCATCTTCGACACCGGCCTCGCCCCGGCCGCCGTCGGCGCCGCTCTCGCGAGCCTGCGGCTGATCCGCGAGGAGCCGGGACTCGCGGAGCGGGCCCGTACCGTCGCCGCCGCCCTGCACCGTGGGCTCACCGACGCCGGGCTGACCGCGGCCCGCCCCGACGCGGCGGTGGTGTCGGTGCACGCGCCCTCCCCGGACGCGGCGCTGCGCTGGGCCGCGGACTGCCGCGAACAGGGTCTGGGCGTCGGCTGCTTCCGGCCGCCGTCGGTGCCGGACGGCATCTCGCGGCTGCGGCTGACGGCCCGCGCCGACCTCACGGACCAGCAGGTCGACGAGGCCGTCGCCACGATCCTGCGCACGGCACCGGAGGCCTGACCTCCGGCGGACTCGGGGCCGGGGCCGGTGCCGGACTCGGGGCCGGGGTCCGGCCGTCGAGCAGACCGGCCCTCAAATGCGTTCTGGCATCGCAGAGTTCACCGCATCGAGCGACAGATTTACGCATATCTCCGTGAAACACCTCCCAGGTCCCCCGGAACGGTGGCACTCTGGCGCGAAGCGCAATCCGGGGCCGGGCGCCCCGGTGGGAAAGGGACAGCGTCGCCATGGCAGACCATCAAGAAGCAACCCTCACTCTGCCGAGCGATCCGGCCTCGGTCTCCACGGCCCGCAGATACGTCGCCGGCGTGCTCGCCGGCTGGGGCCTCGACGAGGGTTCCGAGACCTCCGACACCGTCCGTCTGATCGTCTCCGAACTGGCCACCAACGCCGTCCAGCACACCTTCGGCCAGTCGCCCACCTTCACCGTCGACGTCCGCCTCGAACGCGACGAGCAGCTGCACATCGGCGTCACCGACAGCCACCCCCGCTGGCCCCAGCGGCTGCCCGCCGCCGTCCAGCAGGACAACGGGCGCGGCATGGTGATCATCCGCTGGCTGACCGCCGAGTGCGGCGGCAGGCTCTCGGTCCGCCCGACCGACGACGGCGGCAAGACGGTCTGGATCGAACTCCCCTGGACCACCCCGTCCCCCAACTGACCCCGTCCCCCGACCGACAGGGGGTGACCGGCGGCGCGCTCGCCGGTCTCGGGCTCACCCTGCCGGCCGCCCCGGTGACGGGACACTGAACCGGGGCGGCCGCCGCGTCAGCGGACCCTGCCGTACCAGACCTTCGAGGACCAGATCCGGTCGAGCTTCACCCACGAGCCCGTCTTGGGGGAGTGCCAGATCCTGCCGTTCCCGGCGTAGATGCCGACGTGGTAGACGCGTCCGCCGGAGTGGAAGAAGACCAGGTCGCCCTTGGCCCGGCCGGAGGCCGCGATGTGCCGGGTCTTGTTGTACTGCTGCTGCGCCGTGCGGGGCAGCGCCTTGCCCGCGCGCTTGTACGAGTAGAGCGTGAGCCCCGAGCAGTCGAACCTGCTGGGCCCGGTCGCGCCGTACTTGTAGGGGGCGCCCTTCTTCGACGCGGCGACGCCGAGCGCCTTGCTCGCGTACACGGTGGCCGCCTCGGCCTCGGGCGCCGCGCCGGGGGCGAGGAGCGTGCCGCCGACGGCGGCGAGGGTCAGGGCCGATACGGCGCCGGCCCGGGAGAGCAGGGACGGGACATGAATCTGCGCAGACATGCGCAACCCTTCGTCAGCCGCCTGTGAAGGATGACCTGTCGGGTTCGGGCCCGAAGAAGCCCGGCCGCGGCTGCGGCTTCACCCCGAGGACCTGCCGTGGTCGTGCGTACGGCCGGTCCGTGTTGCCTGGGTCCTCCACTCCTGCCGATCCACTCTGTCGACCAGACGTCCGGAGCGGCGGCAGGACTCGGCGTCCGCCCGGACCGCCCCGCCGGGGATGGCGGGGGCTTGTCGTCGACAGGGATCTTGACCCAGCTCGTGCCGAAATCCGAGCTGAAACGAGGTGATGTGAGGCTGCTCACGACTGATCCGATCGGGTGGACAGGCAGTCTTTGTGATCAGCGGAGGTTTGGCGGATGAGCCCCGTACCAGCACCGGAATAGTTCATTCCGCCAAATGCGTACACCGGTTGCGCAACTCACCCGCGACACAAGTCGATTCGTCGACTACGCCGATCGAGCGAGGGTTCCTGCGACCGACTGGCCCTGGACACGACATGCGGAACTGTCAACTGGCGGAGGAGTCGGCCAGGGTGACCCGGTGTGCGCGGCGCTCGCCGTCCAACACCCGCAGGGCGCGCGCCAATGTGGCCGCGTGGACCTCGCTCTCCCCGCGCCGGTGCATGACTTCCAGGGCGTCCCGCAGGGCGACCGCCCGTCCCACCAGGGCCTGAGCCGCCCTCAGGGCCCCATAGGTATGCGATGCCCTGGATGGATTGATTCTCCCCAGTTGGTCGACGACTTCGAGGTACGCGTCGACCAACTCACCCTCGGCGCGGGTGAGGGCGGGGAGCGGCGGCAGTTCGGGGACCACCTGCGCTCACCTCGGTCCGGCGCCGCGGTTCTGCACCACGTGGTCCACGAGCCCGTACTCCACGGCCTGCCCGGCGTCGAAGACCGAGAGGCGGTCGAGGTCGGCGTCGATCCGCTCGCGGCTCTGCCCGGTGTGCTCGGTCAGCATCCCGGCGACCATGGCGCGCAGCCGCAGCATCTCCGCCGCCTGGATCTCCAGGTCGCTGGGCTGCCCCTGCACCGGCTCGTCCGTGCCCGGCTGCTCGAGCACGATGCGCGCCCCGGGCAGGGCCATCCGCTTGCCGGGCGCGCCGGCGGCGAGCAGGACGGCGGCCGTCGACACGGCCTGGCCGAGGCAGGTCGTCGCGACCTCGCAGGTGATGACCTGCATCGTGTCGTAGATCGAGGCCATGGCACTCGGCGAGCCGCCGGGCGAGTTGATGTAGAGCGCGATCTCCCGGTCGGGGTCGGCGTACTCGAGGTGCAGCAGCTGGGCGATCACGTCGTTCGCCGAGGTCTCGTCGATCGGCGTGCCGAGGAAGACGATCCGCTCCTCCAGGAGCTTGGAGTACGGATCGAGGGTGCGGCTCCCGTAGCTGGTGCGCTCGGTGAACTCGGGCAGGACGTAGCGGTTCTGCATGGCGGCGCCTCCTCTGTAAAAAATGTACAGGACGTACAGGCCGTAAGATGAGGAGCATGGCCTACGAGATTCCGGTGACGCAAGCGCGGGCAGAGCTCGCCGACCTGATCAACCGCGTCGTGTACGGCAACGAGCGCGTGGTCGTGACCCGCCACGGCAAGCCCCTTGTGGCCCTGGTATCCGCCGCTGACCTGGAGAAACTCGAAGCGGACCCGGAGCCGGCGGAGGAGCCGGTGATCAGCACGGTCGCCGCCGTCCGCCCGGTCGCGTCCGCTCCCGGTGAACAGGGCCGGTTCGGCATCGCCGCCCGCCACCGCGAACGGGGCGCCTGACGGAGCCCGTCCGGCGAACGCCTGAGGGCGATGGCCGCATGACGCAGCCCGCATGACGAAGGCCGCGTGCCCCCGTCCGCTACAGCGGGGACACGCGGCCGTACAGAAGGAGCGGGCTCAGCGCACCGGCTCCGGCTCCGGCTCCGGTCGCGCCGCGGCCGGGCCCTGCGCCGCGGCCGTCGCACCGCCCTGCCGCACCGCGAGCACCGCGACCAGGCCCGCCGTCGCCCACGTGCCCAGGACGAGGAGCGCGCCCCCGGCACCGTTGCCGTCGAAGTAGGCGACCGAGCGCAGAGCCGTGCCCGCCGCGCCCGGCGGCAGCCACTGGCCGAGCAGTCCGGCCGGCTCCGGCAGGAGCTGCGGCGCGGAGCCGATGCCCGAGAACGGGTTGCCGATCAGGATCATCAGCAGGCCGCCGACGCCCAGGCCGCGCGGGCCGAGCAGCGCGCCCAGGCCGGCCATCGTCGCGCCGATCGCCAGCACGGTCAGGCCCAGCACCCCGGCCTCCGCCCACCACGAGCCGGTCAGGACGCCGAGCCAGCTGTGCGCGAGCGCCGCGCCGGTGATGCCTGCGAGCGCCGCCGCGCCGACCAGCGCGGCCCCGGCCCGCAGTCCGCGCAGACCGAACAGCGTGACCACCGCGCCGGTCGCCGCCCCGCCGATCGCCAGCGGCATCAGGCTCGACGCGAACACACCGCCGCGCGGATCGGTCGCCGGCGCCTTGACGACATCGGTGACCTTGGGCTCGGCGCCCGCGGGCAGTTGCCCGGTGACCGCCTCGCGCAGCAGCTGGGCGACGGCCGGGCTCGCGGCCGTGGCGGTGAGCAGTTCGGGGCCCTGCGGGGTGACGACGATCGCGCCGTACACCTCGCGGTCCTCGATCGCGCGGCGGGCCGCGTCGGCGTCCGCGTAGCGGTGCACGTCGAAGGCGCCTTCGTGCCGGGCGAGGTTCTGCTCCAGCGGTGCGGTGGCGGTCGCCGGGCCCGCCACGCCGAGCGGCAGGTCGCGGGGGGCCGTCCGGGCGGCCGGCCAGGCGAAGGCCCACAGGGCCAGGGCCACCACGATCGGGATCAGGGCCAGGACCGCGACCGTGCGGCGGGTGGCGTTGGCGGACATGGCACCCCTCGATTCAAAGAGAAGGATCGTTCGTTTTTCTGTTGCCCCGACTGTCCCGCCGAGTCCGCTCCTTGTCAAGAAGGAATGTTCGTTTTAACTTTGCGGGCATGGCACGCGTATCCCAGGAGCACCTCGACGCCCGCCGCCGGCAGATCCTCGACGGCGCCGCCCGCTGCTTCGCCCGCAACGGCTTCCACGCCACGTCCATGCAGGACGTCTTCACCGAGGTCGGCCTGTCGGCCGGAGCGGTCTACCGCTACTTCAACGGCAAGGAGGCCCTGATCGCGGCCATCGCCCAAGAGGCGTTCGGCGGGATCCGGGCCGCCTTCGAGGACGCCTCGCGGATGGTCCCGCCGCCCATGCCGGACGTGCTGCTCGGCGGGGTGCTGCGCATGTTCCTGGAGCAGCGGATCCCCGGCGCCGACCAGCGGGCCTTCCCCCGGCTGATCATCCAGGTGTGGACCGAGACGCTGCGCGACGAGCAGCTGTCCGCGACCCTGGCCGCGGGCTACCAGGGCATGCGCGCGGCCTGGTCCGAGCTGGTCGAGGCGTACCGGAAGAACGGGCTGCTCCGCGCGGACGTCCCCGCCGACCACGTCGCCCGCACCCTCATCGCCGTCGCCCAGGGATTCATCGCTCAGCAGGCGCTCTTCGGAGACGTGGCCGTCGAGGTCCTGGAGGACGGGCTGCGCGGGCTCATGTCCATGGAGACGCAAAGCGCCAGTTAACGCGCCGGAAAAACTTCCGCCCTAACGTGCAATGTCTGACCGCACGGACCGTCCTCGCAGTTCGACGGGCTGTTGAAGATCGGTAGGGTCCACCGACGATCGACCGGTCCGCGGCCGTCAGGATGCCCGCCCGGTGGACGACTGTGAGGTGGAAGCGTGCAACTGAGCCCCCATGAGCAGGAACGCCTGCTCATCCATGTCGCGGCCGACGTGGCCGAGAAGCGCCGCGCGCGCGGGGTCAAGCTCAACCACCCCGAGGCCGTCGCCCTGATCACCGCGCACGTCCTGGAGGGCGCCCGGGACGGCCGTACCGTCGCCGAACTCATGGCCTCCGGGCGGAAGGTGCTCACCCGCGACGACGTGATGGCCGGTATCGCCGAGATGATCCACGACGTCCAGGTCGAGGCCACCTTCCCGGACGGCACCAAGCTCGTCACCGTCCACGAGCCGATCGCCTGAGGGGCTGACCCGCGCCGTGATTCCCGGAGAAATCCTTTTGGGTGAAGGTCCGGTCGTCCTCAACGAGGGCAGCCCGGTCACCACGCTCACCGTGCTCAACGCCGCCGACCGGCCCGTCCAGGTCGGCTCCCACTACCACTTCGCCGAGGCCAACCCCGGCCTGGAGTTCGACCGGCCGGCCGCTCACGGTCTGCGCCTGAACATCGCCGCCGGCACCGCGGTCCGCTTCGAGCCCGGCATCCCCGTCGAGGTCGAACTCGTCCCGCTGGCCGGCCGCCGGATCGTCGCCGGACTGCGCGGCGCGATCGGAGGACCGCTCGATGCCTGAACTGCACCGCGCCGTGTACGCCGACCTGTTCGGCCCCACCACCGGCGACCGCATCCGGCTCGCCGACACCGACCTGCTCATCGAGATCGAGGAGGACCGCAGCGGTGGCCCCGGCCGGGCCGGCGACGAGGCCGTCTTCGGCGGCGGCAAGGTCATCCGCGAGTCCATGGGGCAGTCCCGCACGACCCGTGCCGAGGGCGCGCCCGACACCGTGATCACCGGGGCCGTCGTCCTCGACCACTGGGGCGTCGTCAAGGCCGACATCGGCATCCGCGGCGGCCGGATCACGGTCCTCGGCAAGGCCGGCAACCCCGACACCATGGACGGCGTCCACCCCGGGCTCGTCATCGGCCCCGAGACCGAGGTCATCGCCGGCAACGGGCGGATCGTCACCGCCGGCGCCGTCGACGCCCACGTGCACTTCATCTCGCCGACCGTCGTCGACCAGGCCCTGGCCACCGGCGTCACCACCCTCGTCGGCGGCGGCACCGGCCCCGCCGAGGGCACCAAGGCCACCACGATCACGCCCGGGCCCTGGCACCTGGCCCGGATGTTCGAGGCCCTGGAGACCTACCCGGTCAACATCGGCCTGCTCGGCAAGGGCAACACCATGTCCCGCGAGGCCATGCTCTCCCAACTGCGCGGCGGCGCCGTCGGGTTCAAGATCCACGAGGACTGGGGCGCCACCCCGGCCGTCATCGACGCCTGCCTGGGCGTCTGCGACGAGACCGGCGCCCAGCTCGCCGTGCACACCGACACCCTCAACGAGGCCGGATTCGTCGGCGACACCCTCGCCGCCATCGGCGGCCGGACCATCCACGCGTACCACACCGAGGGCGCGGGCGGCGGACACGCGCCGGACATCATCACCGTCGTCTCCGAGCCGTACGTGCTGCCCAGTTCGACCAACCCCACCCGGCCGCACACGGTCAACACCGTCGAGGAGCACCTCGACATGCTGATGGTCTGCCACCACCTCAACCCGGCCGTGCCCGAGGACCTGGCCTTCGCCGAGTCACGGATCCGGCCGTCCACCATCGCCGCCGAGGACGTGCTGCACGACCTCGGCGCGATCTCGATCATCTCCTCCGACTCCCAGGCCATGGGCCGCATCGGCGAGGTGATCCTGCGGACCTGGCAGACCGCGCACGTGATGAAGAAGCGGCGCGGCGCTCTGCCCGGCGACGGCCGCGCCGACAACCTGCGCGCACGTCGCTATGTCGCCAAGTACACGATCAACCCCGCCGTCGCGCAGGGCATGGATCACCTGATCGGCTCCGTCGAACCGGGCAAGCTCGCCGATCTCGTCCTGTGGGAGCCGGCGTTCTTCGGCGTCAAGCCGCTCGCCGTGCTCAAGGGCGGCCAGCTCGCGTACGCGCAGATGGGCGACGCCAACGCCTCCATCCCCACCCCCCAACCGGTCCTGCCCCGGCCGATGTTCGGCGCGCTCGGCAAGGCGGCGGCCACCGGCTCGGTCAACTTCGTCGCCCCGGCCGCCCTCGAGGACGACCTGCCCGAACGCCTCGGTCTGGGCAAGACGTTCACCCCCATCGGCAGCACCCGCCGGGTCACCAAGGCGGACATGCGGGAGAACGACGCGCTGCCCCGCGTCGAGGTCGACGCCGACACCTTCACGGTGACGATCGACGGGGAGGCGGTCGAGCCCGCGGCCGCCACCGAACTGCCCATGGCCCAGCGGTACTTCCTCTTCTGATGACGAACAGATCGGCCCTCCTCGTGCTCGCCGACGGGCGGTTCCCCGCCGGCGGCCACGCCCACTCCGGCGGCGCCGAGGCCGCGGTGAGGGCCGGCCGCCTCCGGGACGCCGCGGACCTCGCCGCGTTCTGCCGGGGCCGGCTGCACACCACCGGGCTCACCTCGGCGGGCCTCGCCGGGGCGGCCGCGCTCGGCATGGACCCGTACGCGCTGGACGCCGCGGCCGACGCGCGCACCCCGTCGTCCGCGCTGCGGGCCGCGTCCCGCAAGCTCGGCCGGCAACTGATGCGGGCCGGCCGCGCCGCCTGGCCGGGGCCCGAACTCGACGCGCTCGCCGCGGCGTTCCCGCGGGGGGCGCACCAGCCGGTCGTGCTCGGCACCGCTGCCCGGGCCGCGGGGCTCGGGGCCGAGGACGCGGCGTACTGCGTCGCGTACGAGACGGTCGGCGGGCCTGCGACGGCGGCCGTGCGGCTGCTGAGCCTCGATCCGTACCAGGCCACTGCCGTCTTGGCCCGGCTTGCCCCGGAGATGGACGAGGTCGCGGAGCGGGCGGCGGCCGCGGCTCGGGAGGGCCTGCATGCGTTGCCCGCCGCGTCCGCGCCTCTGCTCGACATCGCCGCCGAGCACCATGGCGCCTGGCCGGTCCGTTTGTTTGCGTCGTGACCGGCTGTCCCGGGGGCCTCGGGGTCGAGGAGCTTGATCGGGCGCCGCCCTGCGGGGTTGTGCCCGCCCATCCCCCAGGCTCTCGGCTTCGCCCGAGCAGGGGGACCCCCATCGCCCCGCGGAACGTATGCCCACAACGGTAGAAGCAGGAGCCGCCCCTATGCATCTCGACCACTCTCACGATCACCACGGCGCCGTGTCCGCCGATGCCCACCGGCCCGACGGGTCCCGGCGGGCTCTGCGGGTCGGGCTCGGTGGGCCCGTCGGGTCCGGCAAGACCGCGACCGTCGCCGCGCTGTGCCGCGTCCTGCGCGACGAGTTCTCGCTCGCCGTCGTCACCAACGACATCTACACGCGCGAGGACGCCGAGTTCCTGCTGCGCAACGCGGTCCTGCCGCCCGAGCGCATCCAGGCCGTGGAGACCGGGGCCTGCCCGCACACCGCGATCCGCGACGACATCTCGGCCAACCTGGAGGCCGTCGAGGACCTGGAGGACGAGGTCGGTCCGCTCGACCTGATCCTCGTCGAGTCCGGCGGCGACAACCTCACCGCCACCTTCTCCAAGGGCCTGGTCGACGCCCAGGTCTTCGTCATCGACGTGGCCGGCGGCGACGACATCCCGCGCAAGGGCGGCCCCGGCGTCACCACCGCCGACCTGCTCGTCGTCAACAAGACCGACCTCGCCCCGTACGTCGGCTCCGACCTGGAGCGGATGGCCCGCGACGCCGAGGCGCAGCGCGGCGAACTGCCCGTCGTGTTCACCTCGCTGACCGGGCCGGAGGGCGTCGCCCCCGTCGCCGCGTGGGTCCGCGCCCGGCTCGCCGACTGGACCGCATGAGCCTGCGCGCCACCGCACGGATCGTCGCCGCCGCCGACGGCTCCCTGCCGGTCCTCCGCAGCGACGGCCCCTTCGCCCTGCGCCGCACCCGCAGCACCGACGCGTACACCCGGGTCACCGTCGTCGGCGCGATGAGCGCCCCGCTGGGCGGCGACGAACTCGACCTGGAGGCACGGGCGGAGGACGGCGCCCGGCTCGCCGTCGGCACCGCCGCCGCGACCGTCGCCCTGCCCGGCCGCACTCCCGGCCCCGCCCACTACCGCGTCCGGCTGTCGGTCGGGGCGGACGCGGCGCTGCGCTGGCTGCCCGAGCCGCTGGTCTCCGCCCGCGGCTCGGACCTGCGCGCCCGGACCACGGTCGAACTCGCCGCCGGTGCCCGGCTGGTGCTCCGCGAGGAGCAGGTCCTCGGGCGGTACGGCGAGGAGCCCGGGACCCTCAGGTCCCGGCTCACCGTCACCCTCGCCGGCCGTCCGCTGCTCGACCAGGAGCTCGCGTACGGGCCGGGTGCGCCCGGCGGCTGGGACGGTCCCGCCGTCCTCGCCGGCCACCGTGCGGTAGGGCAACTCCTCCTCGTTGCACCTGAGTTCGAGGCGAAACCGGCCGAGGCCGCGCTGCTCGGCGAGTACGCCGCCGTCACCCCGCTCGCCGGTCCCGCCGCGCTGGTCTCCGCCGTCGCCGCGGACGCGCTCGGACTGCGCCGGACCCTCGACGAGGCCCAGTCCGCACTCGTCCCGTTCTGAGGGTGTGACGACCCCTCATTTCACCGTCCGCGTCCAGGTGTTCGGTCAGCGGTGTGCGGAACTCGCTTATCGGTTCGGCAAAAAAACACCTGTACGACTGTTCGTGGGTGTACGGAGGGCGCGAGGATCCCCCTCGACTCGACTTTCAGCAAGGGGGAGGACCTACGTGACACGACGTACAGGAGCATTCGGCACGGCCGGAGCCCTGGTCGCCGGCGCGCTCGTCGCGAGCGCGGTCGCCGCGCCCACGGCCGGCGCCGACACCCGGGACCGGACCTGGTCCGAGGCCCGCGGCGTCACGATCGCGGCGGCGCGCGCCGCGAAGCAGGGCATCGACTGGGCCGACTGCCCGGCCGACTGGGGCCTGGCCAAGCCCATCCAGTGCGGCTGGGTGACCGTCCCGCTCGACTACGCCCGCCCGAACGGCAAGCAGATCAAGCTCGCCGTCGACCGCGCCAAGAGCACCGGCACCGACGCCGAGCGCCAGGGCGCGCTGCTCTACAACCCGGGCGGCCCCGGCGGCTCCGGCATGCGCTTCCCCGTCCGGACCACCAGCGGCAGCAAGCTGTGGGTCAACACCGCGAAGGCGTACGACTTCGTGGGCTTCGACCCGCGCGGCGTCGGCCACTCCACGCCGATCTCCTGCGTCGACCCGCAGGAGTTCGTCAAGGGCCCGAAGATGGACCCGGTCCCCGACAGCGAGGCCGACAAGCGCGTCCAGCGCAAGCTCGCCCGCGCGTACGCGGACGGCTGCGCCGAGCGCAGCGGCTGGATGCTGCCGCACATGACCACCCCGAACACGGCCCGTGACCTGGACGTCATCCGCGCCGCGCTCGGCGAGAAGAAGCTCAACTTCATCGGCGTCTCCTACGGCACCTACCTCGGCGCGGTCTACACGACCCTGTTCCCGGGCCACGTGCGCCGCATGATCGTCGACAGCGTGGTCAACCCCTCGCGCGAGAAGATCTGGTACCAGGCCAACCTCGACCAGGACGTCGCCTTCCAGACCCGCTGGAACGACTGGAAGGCCTGGGTCGCCGCCAACGACGCCACCTTCCACCTCGGCGACACCCCCGAGAAGGTCGAGGCACAGTGGCAGCAGCTGCGCGCCACCGCCAAGAAGGCCCCGCTCGGCGGCCTCGTCGGCCCGTCCGAGCTGATCGGCTTCTTCCAGAGCGCCCCGTACTACGACTCCTCCTGGGTGCCGGTCGCCGACGCCTGGAGCAAGTACGTCGCGGGCGACCCGAAGGACCTCATCGAGAACGCGGCGCCGAACCCCGACGACACGGCCGGCAACATCCGCGCCGAGAACGGCAACGCCGTCTACACGGCCGTCGAGTGCGCGGACGCCAAGTGGCCCACCAACTGGAAGCGCTGGGACCGCGACAACACCCGGCTGCACCAGAGCCACCCGTTCATGACCTGGGCCAACGCCTGGATGAACCTGCCCTGCGCCACCTGGTCCGCCAAGCAGCAGACCCCGGTGCAGGTGAAGTCCGGCAAGGACCTCACGCCGATCCTGATCGTGCAGGCCGAGCGTGACGCCGCCACCCCGTACGAGGGCGCCGTCGAGCTGCACAAGCGCCTGCACAACTCGCGGCTGATCACCGAGAAGGGCGCCGGCTCGCACGGCGTCACCGGCCTGGTCAACCCGTGCGTCAACGAGCGGGTGGACGCCTACCTGCTCAAGGGCACGGTGGACGCGGCGGACGTGACCTGCGCCCCGCACGCCACGCCGAAGCCGTAACACCGCACGGACACGGGGGAGGGGCGGCCGTCCGACGGCCGCCCCTCCTCTCCGCCTGTCAGCCGCGGGCCGCCAGCCAGGCGTCCTCCGCCGCGTAGTCGAAGAAGTCCACGCCGTACTTCACCAGGCCCGGGAACGCCTCCCGCCAGTCCTGCTCCCGCAGCCGCCCGGTCAGCCACTCGACCGTCGCCGGCAGCGAGTCGGTGTACGAGACCACCGGCCGGTACCCCAACTCCCGCTCCGCCGTGGCCATGTCGTACACGACCGGATGCGGGCAGGTCCACGGCGTCTGCCCCACCGTGCCCTCCGGCGGCCCCGGCAGCAGCACCGTCTCGCTCTCCGCGCCCAGCACCGCGTCGATCGCCGCACCGATCTCGGCGACCGTCGGGGCCTCGGGGTCCGCGGCGTTGAGCACCCGCGGCGCCGGCGCGGCCGCCGCGAGCCGGATCAGCTCGGCCAGGTTGTCCACGTGCACCGGCTGGAACCGGGACGTGCCCTCGTACGCCAGCGGCCGCACCGGCCGTCCGTCCAGGGCCCGCTTCACGAACCACGCCTCGCGCGGGCCGGGGCAGTACGGGCCGTGGATCGCGCCCGCCCGCAGCACCGTCGTCGGCAGCCGCTCGTCCGCCCGCAGCACCTCGTACTCGAGCGCGACCTTCCGCGTGCCGTACGTGCCGTGGCCCGGCGGCACCGTCGGCTGGGTCTCCAGGACCGGCACCGGATAGCGCGGGAAGCCGTCCGGCTCGTCCTGGGTGTCGAAGCCGCGGCCGCGGTCGTCGACGTACACCGCGCCGCTGGAGATCACCACCGCCGAGCCGATCCGGTCCGCGAGCCCGGTGAGCTGCCGGCCGTGCCCGGCGTCGTACGCGACCACGTCCACCAGCACGTCCACGCCGTCGCCGAGCGCCCGCGCCAGCGCGCCGTCCTCGTCGCGGTCCACCGCCACCGTGCGGGTCCCGCCCGAGTCCGTTCCGCCGCCCCGGCGGGAGGCGGCCGTCACCTCCCAGCCGTCCGCGGCGAGCGCCCGCACGGCCGCCCGCCCCACCTGTCCCGTCGCTCCCAGTACGAATGCGTGTCCCTTGGTCATGATCGCGACGCTACGGCGCCCCGGGCCCCGCGGCCCAGTGACTCAGCTCTCGGCAGAGCCGCGGGCCTTCACCACGGCCGCGTAGTCGTCCACGTACTCCTGTCCGGACAGCTCCAGGATCCGGTACATGATCTCGTCCGTGACCGCCCGCACCACCGCCTTCTCGCCCTCCATGCCCGCGAACCGCGAGAAGTCCAGCGGCTCCCCGAAGCGGATGGTCACCGGCCGGATCCGCGGCAGCACCTTCCCGGGCGGCTGGATCTCGAAGGTCCCCACCATCGCGCACGGCACCACCGGCACCCCGGCCGTCAGCGCCATCACCGCCACGCCCACCTTGCCCTTGTACAGCCGGCCGTCGTGCGAGCGGGTGCCCTCCGGGTAGATCCCGAGCAGCTCGTCCTTCGCCAGCACCGCGAGTCCCTCGCGGATCGCCGCCTGCCCGGCCTCCTTGCCGGAGCGGTCCACCGGGATCTGCCCGGCGCTGCGGAAGAACGCGGCCGTGAGCCGGCCCTTGAGGCCGGGCCCGGTGAAGTACTCCTGTTTGGCCAGGAACGTGATCCGCCGCTTCAGCACCGTCGGCATCAGGAAGTGGTCCGAGAACGACAGATGGTTCCCGGCGACGATCGCCGCGCCCTCCTCCGGAATGTGCTCCAGTCCCTCGATCCGCGGCCGGAACAGCAGCCGCAGGATCGGGCCCAGCAACACGTATTTCAGCAACTGGTAGAACACCAGGCGACCCCCGTCCATGTCCCCGCACCCCGTTGTGCGGAGATCCGACTGAGAGTGTCCAACCAAGCGCCCCCGTGGTCCACTGGAGGGGGAGCAGAACCATGCCCGGCGCGACGAGAAACCGACGGCGTCCCGGTGCGATCCGCATCGCGCTCCTGAGTCTCCTGAGCGCGGTGACGGCGGCCGGGCTGTACGGCTGCACCTCGGACGGCACGCAGGAGACCCCGCCGCCGGACGGTACGCCGCCGCCGAGCGCGCCCGCGAGCCCGACCGCCCGCTCCCCGTTCACCGGACTGCCCGCCAAGCCCGCCCAGGTCCTCGCCGTGAAGATCGACAACGTGCAGGCGGCCCGCCCGGCCACCGGCCTCGGCACCGCCGATCTGGTCTACGTCGAGCAGGTCGAGGGCGGCGTGACCCGGCTGCTCGCCGTGTACTCGGCCCACCTGCCCGACCGGATCGGCCCGGTCCGCAGCGCCCGCGAGTCCGACCTCTCCCTGCTGCGTCCCTTCGGCCGCCCGGTGCTCGCCTACTCCGGCGCCCAGTCCGCTCTGAACCCGCTGATCGAGGCGGCCCCGCTGTACCCGGTCACCGAGGGCGACACCCCGGCCGCGTTCGTGCGCGACCCCGCCCGGCCCGCCCCGCACAACCTGTATCTGCGTCCCGAGCGGGCGCTGGCCGCCGCTCCGGACGCCACGCGCGCCCGCGACATCGGCTTCCGCTTCGGCTCCGCCCCGGCCGACGGCACCGCCGTGAACTCGACCTCGGTGCGCTTCCCGGCCGCCCGCTACACCTTCACCTGGTCCGCCCCGGACAAGGCCTGGCGGGTGGCGATGGACGGCCGGGCGGGGCGCAGCACCGACACCGGGGCGCTGACCCCGGAGACGGTCGTGATCCAGTACGTCACCGTCCGCCCCTCCGGTTTCCGCGACCGGTTCGGTTCGGTCTCCCCGTACACCGAGACCGTCGGCAGCGGCAACGCGGTCGTGCTGCGCGACGGACGGAGCCACCAGGCCCGCTGGAACCGGCCCACGCAGGACGCCGGCACGGCCTTCACCACGCCGGCCGGGACCCCGCTGAACTTCGCCCGGGGCCAGGTCTGGGTGGTCCTGGCGCCGCGGTGACCCGCCCGCGCCGAGGCCGCTCAGGACGTGGGCCCGTGCGACCGTCCCGGCCGGGGCATCGTCGTCGGCGGGACGCTGTCCGCCGCCGCCATGCCGAGGGTGACCAGGCCGAGCACGACCCAGCCGAACCACAGCAGCCCGTTGCTGCCCAGGGCCACCGTGTACGCGGTCGTCAGCACCAGGGCGACGACGGTGATCACACCCATCGACTTCGTGGGACCGGACATGGCTGTCCTCCTCCGACCGGGGCCGTCCCCGCCATGGTCCCTCCGCTGCCGCGGGCCGCGCCACTAGTGGGCGCGGATCACCTGCCGCGGGTCTGGAGCGAGGCGAGGTACGCGTTGTACGCCTCCAGCTCCTGGTCGCCGTCCCGGTCCGCCTTCCGGTCCTCGCGGACCGCCTGGCGCTGCTCGGAGTGGTACCACTGGTAGACCAGCGCGATCAGCACGAGCACCGACGGGATCTCGCTGAACGCCCAGGCGATCCCGCCCGCCGCGTTCTGGTCGGAGAGCGCGTCGATGCCCAGCGAGACAGGCGGGTTCGCGTACGCCTTCACCATCGGCTCGGTCGCCATCATCAGGGCGATCCCGAAGAACGCGTGGAACGGCATGCCCGCGAACAGCTCCAGCATCCGCATCACGTAGCCGGGGCGGTGCGGACCCGGGTCGATGCCCATGATCGGCCAGAAGAACACCACGCCGACCATCAGGAAGTGCACCATCATCGCGATGTGCCCCGGCTTCGACTCCATCAGGAAGTCGAACAGCGGCGTGAAGTACAGCGCGTACAGGCTTGCGATGAACATCGGGATCGTGAACGCCGGGTGCGTGATGATCCGCATGTACCGGCTGTGCAGCAGCTTCAGGAGCAGCTCGCGCGGCCCGAGCGAGCCGCGGGCGGCCACCGGCAGCGCCCGCAGTGCCAGCGTCATCGGCGCGCCGAGCAGCAGCAGGATGGGCGAGACCATGCTGACGACCATGTGCTGCACCATGTGCACGCTGAACATGACCATGCCGTAGTCGTTGAGCTTGGTGCACATCACCAGCGCGATGCTGAGCACACCGATCGCGAACGCGACGGTCCGGCCGGCGCCCCACTTGTCGCCCCGCCGGCGCAGCCGCGCCACGCCCCAGCCGTACAGGCCGAGTGCGGCGAGACAGCCGAACAGGAAGAACAGGTCGGGAGAGAACTCCAGGGCCCGTCCCAGCGTGAACGGCGGCAGATCCATGGTCGTGCCGTGCCCGCTGTGATCCATGTGTGTACTCCTGGAGCCCGATTCGCGCTTTGTGTCCGCACCAGACTAGAACCGCCCCCGGCCGCGACTGCGACCGGGGGCGGTACGAAGGGGTGGCGGCGCGTGCTCAGAGCACGGTCTCGGCCTCCTCGTAGCGGTCCGCGGGGACCGTCTTCAGCGTCTGGGTGGCCTCCGTGAGCGGGACCATGGTGATGTCCGTGCCGCGCAGCGCGGTCATCATGCCGAACTCGCCGCGGTGCGCCGCCTCCACGGCGTGCCAGCCGAAGCGGGTGGCGAGGACCCGGTCGTACGCGGTCGGGGTGCCGCCGCGCTGCACGTGCCCGAGGATCACCGGACGGGCCTCCTTGCCGAGGCG
This sequence comes from Streptomyces solicamelliae, assembly GCF_045348655.1. Classification (NCBI taxonomy): domain Bacteria; kingdom Bacillati; phylum Actinomycetota; class Actinomycetes; order Kitasatosporales; family Streptomycetaceae; genus Streptomyces; species Streptomyces solicamelliae. The sequence continues at coordinate 802,759 of NZ_CP160404.1, read as the reverse complement.
CTTCTCCAGCTCGACGGAGAGCTGGTTGGCGACGCCGGTGAACCGCTCGTGGCCGTAGATGTCGGTACCGGCGGTCTTGAAGTCCATGGAGCCCTCGCGCGGCTTCGCGCCCTCGGCGACCACGACGATCGCGAAGCGCTTGCCGTTCTCGAAGCGGGCGCCGACCCGGGCGGTGAGCTCGTCCATGTCGAAGGGCCGCTCGGGCACGACGATGGCGTGGGCGCCGGCCGCCATGCCGGAGTGCAGCGCGATCCAGCCGGTGTGCCGGCCCATGACCTCGACGATCAGCACGCGCTGGTGGGACTCGGCGGTGGTCTTGAGGCGGTCGAGGGCCTCGGTGGCCACGCCGACGGCGGTGTCGAAGCCGAAGGTGACGTCGGTCGACGCGATGTCGTTGTCGATGGTCTTGGGGACGCCGACGATCGGCAGGCCCGCGTTCGACAGCAGGGTCGCGGCCTTGAGGGTGCCCTCGCCGCCGATCGGGATGATCGCGTCGAGACCCAGCTCCGCGACATGGCCCTTGGCCCGCTCGACGCCGTCGACCAGATGCGCGGGCTGGACCCGGGAGGAGCCGAGGATGGTGCCGCCGCGGGCCAGGATGCCGGCCACCGCGTCCAGGTCGAGCTTGCGGTAGTCCGCCTCCAGAAGGCCCTTCCAGCCGTCGTGGAAGCCGATGACCTCGTCGCCGTGGTCGACGACGGCGCGGTGCACGACGGAGCGGATGACGGCGTTCAGACCGGGGCAGTCGCCGCCGGAGGTGAGCACACCAATGCGCATAGCCCGAAATACCTTTGCAACGTGGGCCGACTCCGGACCACGTCGTCCGGTTGGATCCCCGCCACCCTATCGTCGGCGAGCGGCGGGGTCCTACCGGATGTCCAAAGTTTGGACGTCGTATTTACTTACGAATCCAATGGGCGTATGGGCGCTCAGACGTGCAGTCGGTTCACCGGCCCCGGAGCCCGTCAGGCGGTCTGCGTGGCCGCCGCGATCCGCTCGGCGCGCAGCGCCTCGTACCAGCGGTCGTCGGTCGGCGGCAGCGCGTTGACGTCGAGGGCCAGCTTCAGCATCAGGTCCGCGATCTGCGGGTTGCGCGCCATGACGGGGCCGTGCATGTACGTGCCGAACACGGTGTCGTTGTACGCGCCCTCGGTGCCGTCCCCGGTGCCGTTGCCACGGCCGAACACGGTGCGGGCGAACGGGCGGGCCGTCGGGCCGAGGTGCGTGACGCCCTGGTGGTTCTCGAAACCGGTGAGCTGGGGCAGGCCGAGGTGCGGGTCGATGTCCGCGAGCACGTCGCCGACGCACCGCTCGCCCTCGCCGCGCACCGTGGTCACGTCGAGCAGGCCCAGGCCGGGCTGGCGCTCGCCGACGTCGTTGACGAACTCGTGGCCCAGGATCTGGTAGCCGGCGCAGACCGAGAAGATGATCGCGCCGTTGGCCGCGGCCCGGCTCAGACCGCCGTCGCGGACCAGCCGCTCGGCCGCGAGCCGCTGCGGACGGTCCTCTCCTCCACCGATCAGGTAGATGTCGCCGGACGTCGGGACCGGCTGGTCGCTGCGCACGTCGAGCCGCTCGACGCTGAGACCGCGCTGGCGGGCGCGGCGCTCGACGACGAGCACGTTGCCCTGGTCGCCGTAGGTGCTGAGCAGGTCCGGGTAGACCCAGACCAGACGCAGGCTGCTGTCAGTCATTGCTTGCCAAGTCCTCTAGGGGGTCGGGTCGGGTCAGTTGCCGACGCGGCGGCGGACGTCCTGGAAGGCGGTGTAGTTCGCGATCAGCTCGATCTGCCCGGGCGGGGCCAGCTGGACGGCCTCGTCGAGCGTCTCGCAGACGCGGAACTCCACACCGGCGACCTCGAGGCGGACCGCCAGGTCCAGCCTGCGGTCGCCGATCACCATGATCGGATGTCCGGCCAGCCGGCCGTAGTCGACGTCCCACAGCCAGGAGGTGTCCGTGCCGTCCGCGCCGCGCGCGTTGACGGAGAGGATCACCGGGGCCGGCGGGCCGTCGATGAGGGAAAACGTTTCGAGCCAGCCCGCCGGGTTCTTCGCGAGCAGCAGCCGCAGCTCCCGGTTCTGGAAGCTGACGACGTCGTACCGGCCGGCCACCGCCTGCACCTGGTACATCCGCTCCAGGGCGACCTGCGGCGGCACCCCGAACACCGCGGCGACCGCGGCGGAGGTGGTGGCGTTCGCCTTGTTGGCGCGGCCGGGCAGCTGGAGGTGGATCGGCCAGGCCGAACCGTGCGGGTCGAGCACGTGGTCGCCGTTGAGCGCCCAGCTCGGCGCGGGGCGGCGGAAGCCGCAGTCGCCGCAGAACCAGTCGTCGCCGGGGCGCTGCAGCACACCGCCGCACGACGGGCAGGACCAGGCGTCGTCCTTCCACTCCTGGCCGGCGGCCACCCACACGACGTTGGGGGAGGAGGAGGCGGCCCAGACGATCAGCGGGTCGTCCGCGTTGGCGATGACCACGGCCTTGGTGCCGTTCAGCCCTTCACGCCACTTCTCCGCCAGCATCCGCGTCTCGGCGGCGCGGTCGAGCTGGTCGCGGGAGAGGTTCAGCAGCGCGATCGCCTTGGGCGTGGTGTCCCGGGCGACGCCCGCGAGGTACTTCTCGTCGACCTCGATCACGCCGTACTTGGCGTCCGAGCCGCCGGCCAGGGCGGAGGTGATGCCCGCGGGCATGTTGGCGCCCAGGGCGTTCGACACGACCGGACCCGCGGCCCGCAGCGCCTCGGCGATCAGCCGGGTCGTCGTGGTCTTGCCGTTGGTCGCCGACACCAGGACGACGTCCAGATGCTGCGCGAGCCGCGCCAGAAGGTCGGGGTCCAGCTTGAGCGCGACCCGCCCGCCGATCACCGAACCGCTGCCGCGTCCCGCCGCCCGCGACACCGCTGCGGCTGCCTTGCCCGCCGTCACGGCCAGCTTGGCGCGCGGCGACAGCGGCTCTGGATTACCGGGGTGTCCTGACATCGTCCTTGTTCCTCCTTGCGTCGGTCCGTGCTCAGCCTATCGAGATCCGGCCAGGGCCCCGAACCGCGGCACCGCCGAAACGACGAGGTCAGGCCGGAACGTAACCTTGCCGTCATGCGAAACCGCCCGATCCCCGGCACTTCCGGCCTCGTACGCGCCATGACCCTCCTCGGCGACCCGGTGCTGCACGCGCCCTGCGCCCCGGTCACCGACTTCGGCCCGGAACTGGCCCGGCTCGTGGAGGACATGTTCGCCACGATGTACGCCGCCGAGGGCGTCGGTCTCGCGGCGAACCAGGTGGGCGTGGGCCTGCGGGTCTTCGTGTACGACTGCCCGGACGACGAGGACGTGCGGCACCTGGGGCACGTGGTCAACCCGCGCCTGGTCGAGGCGGACGGGGAGGAGTTCAGCGGCCCCGAGGGCTGTCTGTCCCTGCCCGGTCTGGAGGCCCCGACGCCGCGCTTCGACCGCGCGGTGGTCGAGGGTGTACGTCTTGACGGGACGCCGGTGCGGATCGAGGGCACCGGGTTCTTCGCCCGCTGCCTCCAGCACGAGTGCGACCACCTGGAGGGCGGGGTGTACGCGGATCACGTCACCGGCCGGCGGCGCTCCCGGCTGCTGCGGTCGATCCGCAAGCAGCCGTGGGGCGGCGGGGTGGCCGTGCTGGAGGGCTGAGCGCTCCCGTACCGCCGGGTCTAGAACCCCGGAGCGCCCGGCAGGTCCTCCGCCTCGGCCAGCCGGCCCCACAGCAGGTCGGCCAGGGCGCTCACCAACTCGGCCCGGTTGCACGGGCGTTCGCCGAGCCACCAGTCGCCGGCCGCGTGCATCATGCCGACGATGCCGTGGCCCCAGATCCGGGCCATGGCGTCCCCGCCGGGGCCCAGGTCGATCCGCTCGGCGATCACCTGGCCCAGCTCCTCGCCCATCCGCCGCAGCAGCGGCGCGGAGTGCCGACCCACGTCGAAGCCCTGCTCGGTCTGCTGGGTCTCCTCGTTCGGATGCATCAGGAACCGGTAGACCTGGGGCATCGCCTCGATCGAGGCGAGGTACGTGTCGAGGGTCGCCTCCACGCGCCGTCGGCGGTCGGCGGGTGCGTCCAGCGCCGTCCGCAGCGCCGAGAGCAGCCCGTCGGTGTGCCGCTTGGCCAGCGCACGGTACAGCCCGCCCTTGTCGCCGAAGTGCCGGTAGAGGATCGGCTTGGTGATCCCCGCCTCCGCGGCGATGGCGTTCATCGAGGCCTTCGGCCCGTCCCGGAGCACCACACGGTCCGCCGCCTCGAGCAGCTCGCGCCGGCGCTGCGCGGCCGACTTCTGCTGATCGGCCCGGTGTGCAGTGTCCATGGTGTGTCTCCCCGCCCGTGAATGTTCCGTAAGGCTTGCGCAACGTAACACCCACCCGCCCCCCGGCGCGTTCCGGGCCGTGACGGGCGTCCGGTACGGGACGCCGGTTGACAGACCTTACTTGCGAGTAACAGACTGTTGTTACTGCAAGTAACGTAATGCTGGGAGGGAAAATGGCCGAGTTCACGCTCGATCTCAATGACGACCAGAAGCAGGTCCGTGACTGGCTTCACGGCTTCGCCGCGGACGTGATGCGCCCCGCCGCCGCCGAGTGGGACGAGCGTGAGGAGACCCCCTGGCCGATCATCCAGGAGGCCGCCAAGCTCGGCATCTACTCGCTCGACTTCTACGCCCAGCAGTTCTTCGACCCGACCGGCCTCGGCATCCCGATGGCGATGGAGGAGCTGTTCTGGGGCGACGCGGGCATTGCCCTGTCGATCGTCGGCACCGGCCTCGCCGCCGTCGGCGTCCTCGCCAACGGCACCGAGGAGCAGATCGGCACCTGGATCCCTCAGATGTACGGCGACGTCAACGACGTCAAGGTCGCCGCCTTCTGCTCCTCCGAGCCGGACGCCGGCTCCGACGTGGCCTCCATGCGCACCCGCGCCGTCTACGACGAGGCCAAGGACGAGTGGGTCCTCAACGGCACCAAGACCTGGGCGACCAACGGCGGCATCGCCAACGTCCACGTCGTCGTCGCCTGCGTCGACGCCGAGCTCGGCTCCAAGGGGCACGCCTCCTTCATCGTGCCGCCGAACACCCCCGGTCTGTCCCAGGGGCAGAAGTTCCAGAAGCACGGCATCCGCGCCTCCCACACCGCCGAGGTCGTCCTGGAGGACGTGCGCATCCCCGGCAGCTGCCTGCTCGGCGGCAAGGACAAGCTCGACGAGCGGCTCGCCCGGGCCCGCGAGAAGGCCAAGGCGGGCGGCGGCGAGCGCGTGAAGAACGCCGCCATGGCCACCTTCGAGGCGTCCCGCCCGGCCGTCGGCGCCATGGCCGTCGGCACCGCCCGCGCCGCGTACGAGGTCGCCCTCGACTACGCCAAGACCCGCGAGCAGTTCGGCCGCCCGATCATCGACAACCAGGGCATCGCCTTCCAGCTGGCCGACATGCGCACCCAGATCGACGCCGCCCGCCTCCTGGTCTGGCGCGCCTCCTGGATGGCGACCACCGGCAAGCCGTTCACCGCGGCCGAGGGCTCCATGTCCAAGCTGTTCGCGAGCGAGGTCGCCAAGAAGGTCACCGCCCAGGCCATCCAGATCCTCGGCGGCAACGGCTTCACCCGCGAGTACCCGGTGGAGCGGATGCACCGCGACGCCGCGATCTACACCATCTTCGAGGGCACCAGCGAGATCCAGCGTCTGGTCATCGCCCGCACCCTCTCGGGGATGCAGATCCGCTGACCCCCCCCACGGGCCGCGCCGGCTCCGCTCCCGTGGGGGGCGCGGAGCCGGCGCTCGGGCTTCGGGGGCCGGAGCGCCGGCGTCGGGACCGGTCGACCCGCCGACCGGCTGACCCGCCGACCGGCCGATTCCGGACGGGAGTTCACCAGACGCTACCCGTGAGTTCGGTCCTGCGGCAGAATCGTTCGTGGAAACGATCAAGGGGGCGTGGATCCATGACAACCACCGGAACCGAGATTCCCGGACCGGCGGGACTCCCGCTGCTCGGCTCGATGTTCGACCTCAAGAACGACTCGCTCGGCACCTTCCTCAAGGCCCAGCGCGAGCACGGCGACGTCGTACGGATCACCGCCGGACCGCCCGGGGTCCGCGCCACCGTGTACGGGGTCTTCTCCGCCGAGGGCGTCCAGCAGGTGCTCGCCACCGACTCCGCCAACTTCCGCAAGGACAACAACTTCTACCAGGAGCTCCGCGAGTCCTTCGGCAACGGCCTGCTGACCAGCCAGGACGAGGACTACCTGCGACAGCGCCGGCTCGTCCAGCCGCTGTTCACCAAGCGCCGCGTCGACGGCTACGCGGACGCGGTCGCCGCCGAGGTCGCGAAGCTCGTCGCCGACTGGGCGGACGCCGAGGACGCCACCGTCGACGTGCTCGACGAGATGACCGAGCTCGCGCTGCGCGCGGTCGCCCGGATCCTCTTCGGCACGGACGTCGACACCGCCGTGGAGATCGTCGAGCGCTCCTTCCCCGTCATCAACGACTACGTGCTCCGCCGCGGCTTCTCGCCGCTCAACGTCCCCCGCGACTGGCCCACCCCCGGCAACCGCCGAGCCGCCGCCGCGCACGAGGAGCTGTACGCGGTCTGCGACCGGATCATCGCCGAACGCCGGGCCTCCGGCCGCCGCGGCGACGACCTGCTCAGCCTGCTCGCCGAGGCGGAGAGCGCCGAGGACCGCAGCTTCGACCCCGGCGAACTGCGCGAGCAGGTACTGGTGTTCCTGCTCGCCGGCCACGAGACCACGGCCACCTCGCTGGGCTTCGCCCTCCACCTGCTCGCCCGCCACCCCGAGGAGCGCAAGCGCGCCCACGAGGAGGTCGACCGGGTCCTCGCCGGCCGCGTTCCCACCGCCGCCGACCTGGACGGCCTGCCGTACCTCACCCGGGTCCTCAAGGAGGCCATGCGCCTCTTCCCGGCCGCCCCGGCCATCGGCCGCCGCGCCGTCGCCGCCACCGAGATCGGCGGCCACACCATCCCGGCCGGCGCCGACGTCATCGTCGCCCCCTGGGTCACCCACCGTCACCCCCGCCACTGGCCGGACGCCGAGCGCTTCGACCCCGACCGCTTCACCCCAGAGGCGGAGGCCGAACGCCCCCGCTACGCCTGGTTCCCCTTCGGCGGCGGCCCCCGCGCCTGCATCGGCCAGCACTTCTCGATGCTGGAGTCGGTGATCGCCCTCGCGATGCTCCTGCAGGCGTACGACCTGGACGCCATCGACACCGAGGTCCCCCTCGCCACCGGCATCACCCTCCAGGCCCTGGGCACCGCCCGCGTCAGGCTGCGGGCGCGGTAGACGCACGTGGACGAGGGTGAACCGCAGCCGGGCTTCGGCGGGATCCTGACCCGGCTGCTGCGCCACCGCCGGACGGACGCCGGACGCCTGTCATCGGCGTCCGGCATCCCGGAGGCGGAACTCCGGACGGTGGTGCGGGGGGCGCCCCCGTCGCCCGGTCAGCTGGACGCCCTCGCCGCCGCCCTCGGCCTCCACACCGAGGATCTGCACGTGATGGCCGGTGTCCCGGTGCCGGACGCCCACTCCCGGTGGGACCCGGCGGGGAGGGCCAGGACGGTGAGCCTGCTCAAGGTCACCATGGCGCTGCCGCCGGACCAGCGGGACCGTGTCCACCGGCTGGTCGGCGAACTGCCCCGGGAACCCGTCACCGGGCCGTCGGAGCCGGTGCGGGTCTCCTACCCACGACGGGGCGGCTCCGGCGCGCTGCTGGTCAACCTGCTCTGCGGCAACCGGCTCGGGCACTCCGTGCCCAGCGGCGCCATGGCTCTGGCGCTGCTGACCCGTGGCCGGGTGTACCCGGCCGCGTCCACGGTCAACGGCATCGGCCGGGGCCGCGTCCCGCTGACACCGGAACTGGTGGCCGGCTTCGCGGTCACCCTCGGCATGGATCCGGGCGACCTCGCCGCCATCACGGGGGTCGAACTCCCGGAGCCGTCGCAGCCCACGGACCCGCTGACGCAGGAGATGGCTCGACTGCTGTGGAACTGCCGCCACCTCACCGCGGCGCAGGCCCGGCAGGCGTACGACACGGCGACGTCCCTGCCCGTGGCCGTGCCCGAGGACGCTCCGGAGGAGGACTGGAACCGCGTCCATCGCCGGTACGGGACCTGGTGGGGCGCACCGAGGGGATGACCGGCGCGGCCGCACTCAGCGGGTGGCGACGACGACCGTGGCGTACAGGTCCTCGTCGGTGACCACCCGCGGCGTCAGGCCCGCCGTGGCCAGTGCGTCGAGGGCCGCGGCGCACTGCCGCTCGCTGGTCTCCGACAGCAGGGAACCGCCCGGCGCCAGCCACGCGTCGGCCTCCGCGGCCACCCGGCGCAGCACGTCCAGGCCGTCCGCACCGCCGTCGAGCGCCACCAGCGGCTCGTGCTCGCGCGCCTCCGCCGGGAGCAGCCCGACCTCGGCGGAGGGCACGTACGGCACGTTCGCGACCAGGACCTCGACCCGGCCGCGCAGCTCCCGCGGCAGCGGGCCGAAGAGGTCGCCCTCGTACACCCGGCCCCCGCGCGGCTCCACGTTGCGCCGCGCGCAGCGCACCGCCGCCGGATCGACGTCCGAGGCATGCACCTCCGCGTCCGGCACCGCCGACAGCAGCACGGCCGCGGCCGCGCCGGACCCGCAGCACAGATCGACGCAGACGGCCCCGGGCCGGGCCAGGCCCACGGCGGAGCCGACCAGGAACTCGGTGCGCCGGCGGGGCACGAACACCCCGGGGTCCACGGCGATCCGCAGCCCGGAGAAGGCGGCCCAGCCCACGACCTGTTCGAGGGGCAGCCCGGCCACGCGCCGCGCGGCCATGGCGTCGAGCTCCACGGCGTCGCGGGCCGCGGCGAGAAGAAGCTCCGCCTCGTCCTCCGCGAAGACGCAGCCTGCGGCGCGCAGACGGGAGACGGTGGCGGAGCGGAGGGAATCAGAGGGGTACGACGGGTAGGACATGTGGACCTTCCGGGACGCGAGGGGCGCTCCCGCGGTCACCGTCGTCCGGCCGACCACACGGTCGTCGAGGGGGAGCACCCTGCCTGCATGGCGTGAATGGGTCCCACCTCCTCGGATCGTGCGCGGCCTCTGGCGCCGCACACACTACATGATCGTCACTGTGTGCGAGCGCCGGTCGGCCGGACGAACGCCCGGCGTCAGCCCGCGAGCTGCGCCTCGATCGCGGCGACCACCTCGGGGGCGTCCGGCTCGGTGCGCGGACGGAAGCGGGTCACCGTGCCGTCGCGGCCGACGAGGAACTTCTCGAAGTTCCACTGGATGTCGCCGGCCTCGCCCGCGGCGTCCGCGATCTGCGTCAGCTCCGCGTACAGCGGGTGCCGCTCCGCACCGTTCACGTCCGTCTTCTCCAGCAGCGGGAAGCTCACGCCGTAGGTGGTCGAGCAGAAGGTCCGGATCTCCTCCGCGCTGCCCGGCTCCTGGCCCGCGAACTGGTTGCACGGCACGCCGAGCACGGTGAAGCCGCGCTCCCCGTACTCCTTCTGCAGCCGCTCCAGACCGGCGTACTGCGGGGTCAGCCCGCACTTGGAGGCCACGTTGACCACCAGGACGGCACGGTCGCGGAAGTCGGCCAGCGAGGTCGGCTCGCCGGACAGGGTCTTCAGGGGGATGTCGTACAGGGCCACGAAAAGCTCCTCGGTTCCGGAACGGGAATAGGGTTGGATCCCAGCATGGGTGAAGAACCGCTGACGATCGAGATCGATTCCGCACCGGCCGACGGAACACCGCGCCGCGTGTGGTGCCGGCTCTGCGGCCGCCCCCTCACCGGCGCCGATTCCCGCCGCACCGGCCTCGGCCCGTCCTGCGACGCGAAACTCCACCCGCCGGGCCCGGACATCCGTACCCGGCGGCACGAGGTCGAGCAGGACACCCTGCCCGGCGTCTGAGCCCCACAGCCCTACAGCTTCCGGAACAGGCCCTCCTGGACCACCGACACCAGCAGCCGGCCCTCGCGGTCGTAGATGCGGCCCCGGGCCAGACCGCGGCCGCCGGTGGCGATCGGGGACTCCTGGTCGTACAGGAACCACTCGTCGGCGCGGAACGGGCGGTGGAACCACATCGCGTGGTCCAGGGACGCCATGTCGAAGCCCCGCGGCCCCCACAGCGGCTCCACCGGGATCCGCACCGCGTCCAGGAGCGTCATGTCCGAGGCGTACGTCAGGGCGCAGGTGTGCACCAGCGGGTCGTCGCCCAGCGGGCCGACCGCGCGCATCCACACCGCGCTGCGCGGGTCCGCGCCCCTGACCTCGTCCTTCGTCCAGCGCAGCCGGTCCACGTAGCGGATGTCGAAAGCCATCCGCCGGGCCATCCGGTCCAGCGCCTCCGGCAGCGTGCCGAGGTGGTCGCGGATCTCGTCCGCGAGCTGGGGCAGGCTCTCCGGGTCGGTGAGGTGCCGCGGCGGGAGCTGGTGCTCGAACGCCGACTCCTCCGGCTTGTGGAACGAGGCCGTCAGATTGAAGATCGTCCGGCCCTCCTGGATCGCGGTGACCCGCCGCGTGGTGAACGACCGGCCGTCCCGCACCCGTTCCACCTGGTACACGATCGGCACGCCCGGCCGGCCCGGCCGCAGGAAGTAGGCGTGCAGCGAGTGCACCGGCCGGTCCTGCTCCGTCGTCCGCCCGGCCGCGACCAGCGCCTGCCCGGCGACCTGCCCGCCGAAGACCCGCTGCAGCGACTCCTGCGGACTGCGGCCGCGGAAGATGTTCACCTCGATCCGCTCCAGGTCGAGCAGATCCACGAGCCTCTCGGCGGCGTTGGTCACCTCATGCTCCTTCTACAGCTGTCCGACCGACGTCACACGGACCACCGCACGGCCCTCCTCGTCGGAGGCGGCCAGGTCCACCTCCGCGCTGATGCCCCAGTCATGGTCGCCGTTCGGGTCCGCGAAGGTCTGCCGGACGCGCCACAGCCCGTGCTCCGGGTCCTCCTCGATCGCCAGCAGCTTCGGGCCGCGCGCGTCCGGGCCGGTGCCGAGGTCCTCGTACTCGTCCCAGTACCCGTCCATCGCCTCGCCCCAGGCGTCCGCGTCCCAGCCCGACTCGCCGTCCAGCTCGCCCAGCTGGTCCACCTGGTCCAGCGCCGCCAGCTCCACCCGGCGGAACATCGCGTTGCGCACGAGCACCCGGAAGGCGCGGGCGTTCGCGGTGACCGGCTTGACCTGGTCGGCCTTCTCCTGGGCCTCCTCGGCGCTCTCCAGCTCCGGGTTCGCCAGCTGCTCCCACTCGTCGAGCAGCGAGGAGTCCACCTGGCGCACCATCTCGCCCAGCCAGGCGATCAGGTCCTCCAGGTCCTCGGTCTTCAGATCGTCCGGGATGGTGTGGTCGAGCGCCTTGTACGCGCTCGCGAGATAGCGCAGCACGATGCCCTCGGTGCGGGCCAGCTCGTAGTGCGAGGTGAACTCGGTGAACGACAGCGCCCGTTCGTACATGTCCCGGATCACCGACTTCGGCGACACCGGGTGGTCGCCGACCCACGGGTGGGACTTCCGGTACGTGTCGTACGCGTGCCACAGCAGCTCGTCCAGCGGCTTCGGGTACGAGATGTCCTGGAGCCGCTCCATCCGCTCCTCGTACTCGACCCCGTCGGCCTTCATCGCGCCGACCGCCTCGCCGCGCGCCTTGTTCTGCTGCGCCGCGAGGATCTGCCGCGGGTCGTCCAGCGTCGACTCCACCACCGACACCATGTCCAGCGCGTACGACGGCGACTCAGGGTCCAGCAGGTCGAACGCGGCGAGCGCGAACGTCGACAGCGGCTGGTTCAGCGCGAAGTCCTGCTGCAGGTCGACCGTCAGCCGGATCGTGCGGCCCTCCGCGTCCGGCGTCTCCAGCCGCTCCACGACGCCTCCGTCGAGCAGCGACCGGTAGATCGCGATGGCCCGGCGGATGTGCCGCAGCTGGTTCTTCCGCGGCTCGTGGTTGTCCTCCAGGAGCTTGCGCATCGCCTCGAAGGCGTTGCCCGGCCGGGCGATCACCGAGAGCAGCATCGTGTGGGTGACCCGGAAGCGTGAGGTCAGCGGCTCCGGCTCGGAGGCGATCAGCTTCTCGAAGGTGTTCTCCGACCAGGCGACGAAGCCCTCCGGGGCCTTCTTGCGGACCACCTTGCGGCGCTTCTTCGGGTCGTCGCCCGCCTTCGCCAGCGCCTTCTCGTTCTCGATCACGTGCTCCGGCGCCTGCGCCACCACGAAGCCGGCGGTGTCGAAGCCGGCCCGGCCCGCGCGGCCGGCGATCTGGTGGAACTCGCGGGCCCGCAGCGTGCGCACCCGGTTGCCGTCGTACTTCGTCAGCGCCGTGAACAGCACCGTGCGGATCGGCACGTTCACGCCCACGCCCAGCGTGTCGGTGCCGCAGATGACCTTCAGCAGACCGGCCTGCGCCAGCTTCTCCACGAGCCGCCGGTACTTCGGCAGCATGCCCGCGTGGTGCACGCCGATGCCGTGCCGCACGTACCGCGAGAGGTTCTTGCCGAACTTCGTGGTGAACCGGAAGTTGCCGATCATCTCGGCGATGGCGTCCTTCTCCTCCCGCGAGCACATGTTGATGCTCATCAGGGACTGCGCCCGCTCGACGGCCTGCGCCTGCGTGAAGTGGACGATGTAGACCGGCGCCTGCTTGGTCTCCAGCAGCTCGGTCAGCGTCTCCGTGATCGGCGTGAGCTCGTACTCGTACGACAGCGGCACCGGCCGCGTCGCCGAGCGGACCACGGCCGTCGGCCGCCCCGTCCGCCGGGTCAGGTCCTTCTCGAACATCGACACGTCGCCGAGCGTCGCCGACATGAGCACGAACTGCGCCTGCGGCAGTTCGAGGATCGGGATCTGCCAGGCCCAGCCGCGGTCCGCCTCCGCGTAGAAGTGGAACTCGTCCATCACAACCTGGCCGATGTCGGCGTCCTTGCCGTCGCGCAGCGCGATCGACGCCAGCACCTCGGCCGTGCAGCAGATCACCGGCGCGTCCGCGTTCACGGAGGCGTCGCCGGTCAGCATGCCCACGTTCTCGGTGCCGAAGATCTTGCACAGGTCGAAGAACTTCTCCGACACCAGCGCCTTGATCGGCGCCGTGTAGAAGGTGACCTGGTCGTTCGCCAGCGCCGCGAAGTGCGCACCCGCCGCGACCAGCGACTTCCCGGAGCCGGTCGGGGTCGAGAGGATCACGTTGGCCCCCGAGACCACCTCGATCAGCGCCTCCTCCTGGGCCGGGTAGAGCGTGATGCCCCGGCCCTCCGCCCAGGAGGAGAAGGCCTCGAAGAGGGCGTCGGGGTCGGCGGTCGCAGGCAGCTGATCGATAAGGGTCACGCCCCCATCTTGCCTGGATTCCCCCCGGATGAGGGAACCGGCCGTCGGCCCGAAGATCACGGAGGATACGATGCCCCGTCGACCGGTCGTCAACTGAGCGCCGGCGTACGACGAATGGGGCGGGAACGACCATGATGGGACCGGCGCACTCGCTGTCGGGAGCGGCGGCCTGGCTGGGCGTCGGGGCGGCCGCGGCCGGCTTCGGACACCCCATGCCGTGGCCGGTACTCGTCGTCGGCGCGCTCATCTGCGCGGGCGCGGCGCTCGCGCCGGACCTCGACCACAAGTCCGCGACCATCTCGCGCGCCTTCGGGCCGGTCTCGCGGGGGCTGTGCGAGATCGTCGACAAGCTCTCGTACGCGGTCTACAAGTCCACGCGCTCCACCGCCGACCCGCGCCGCTCCGGCGGCCACCGCACCCTCACCCACACCTGGGTCTGGGCGGTGCTGATCGGCGCCGGCGCCTCCGCGGTGGCGATCACCGGCGGCCGCTGGGCCGTGCTCGGGATCCTCTTCGTGCACCTGGTGCTGGCCGTGGAGGGCCTGCTGTGGCGGGCCGCCCGGATGTCCAGCGACGTGCTCGTGTGGCTGCTCGGCGCGACCAGCGCGTGGATCCTCGCGGGCGTCCTCGACAAGCCCGGCAGCGGCGCCGACTGGCTGTTCGCCGGCCAGGACTATCTGTGGCTGGGCCTGCCGATCGTGCTGGGCGCGCTGGTGCACGACATCGGCGACGCGCTGACCGTCTCCGGCTGCCCGATCCTGTGGCCGATCCCGGTGGGCCGCAAGCGCTGGTACCCGGTCGGCCCGCCGAAGGCGATGCGGTTCCGGGCCGGCTCCTGGGTGGAGCTGAAGGTGCTGATGCCCGCGTTCATGCTGCTCGGCGGCGTCGGGGGCGCGTCGGCGCTCGGCTATCTGTAGGGGGAGCGGGTCGTGGGGATACTCGAGCTGTTCCGCGGCGGTGCGGGCTCCCGCAGCCCGCGGATCCTGGAGCGGCGGATCCGCGACGCCCACGCGCTGACCGGCCAGGGGCGGCACGCCGAGGCCGAGGAGGGGCTGCGGGCCGTGGTCCGCGACGCCCGGCACCTGTTCGGCGCGACGCATCCGGTGATGGTCTCGGCGCGGCTCGCCCTCGTGTCGGTGCTGCACGCCGCCGGCCGGTTCGCGGAGGCGGAGGACGAGGCCCGCGCCGTCGCCGCCACGCGCGGCCACCTGCCGGACGACGCGCTGCGCGTGCACGTCCTGGGGCTCGCGGAGACGCTGCGGAGCCAGCGCGGCGGGCACGAGGAGGCTGTCGCCGCGTACGACGGGCTGCTGCCCGAGATGACCCGGATCAACGGGCCCGAGCACCCGTGGACCCTGCAGCTGCGGACCAACCGCGCCATGGCGCTGGCCCAGCTCGGCGGGCATCCGGAGGCCGAGGCGGAAGCCCTCGCGATCGCCGCCTGTGCCGACCGGCTCAGGGCGCCCGGGGCCACCGCGCCCTGGCTGGCGGCGAGCATCGTGCTCGCGTACGCCCTGAACGGCGCGGAGCGCCACACCGAGGCCGAGTCAGTGGCCCGCGGGGCGCTCGCGCAGGCCGTCCGGGCCGCCTCCGCACCGGGCGTCACCCGCATGCTGCCGGTCCTCGGCGCCGCCCTCGCCCGTGCGCTGTCCGGTCAGGGCCGTCACGAGGAGGCCCTGGCCGAGGTGACCACGGCCCGTCTGTACGACACGGGCGTCCACGCCGGTGACACGGGCCTGACCGACCTGGCCGCGGCCCGCGCCCTCCACGGCCTGGGCCGCGCGCCGGAGGCACGGGCGGAGGCCGAGAAGGCGCTGGCGTCCTGCACGGCCGTGTTCGGTCCGGATCACCACCGGACCGCGGAGGCTCGCGAGCTGGTGGCGTCGCCGACGCCGGCGTGATGCCGTCCGGGTGCGGTGGGCCGGAGAATCCGCTCCCTCTCCCCGGTTCCGATGGCCCGGGATGTCGCGCCGCGTGCCGTCTGGCCATCCTGTCCCGCAGCGTCCATGATGTCTCTCCATGCGTGCCGACGGTCCGTCAGAAGACTGTCGGCATCGGACTGTTGGACTGGGGGGTCCGCATGGACAGACGGAGAGTACGGTTCGGGCGCGGCGGCGGACGGGGGACCGCGGCGGCGGTGACGGCACTTGCCGCACTCGCCGTGGCCGTGCCCGCGCAGGCGGCGGTGACGCCCGAGGGCGCGGCGGGAGGGACGTGCAAGCCCTCCGTGACGATCCTGCAGTCGGTGCCGCCGGGCACCGGAGGACCGGACATCGGGGGGTACGGGACCCGCGTCAACGACATCGGCCGGTTCGGCCTCGCGGTGGGAGCGTCCCGCAACGTGCCGGTCTACTGGACCGGCCGGCGGGTCCACCGGGTCCCGCTGCCCGAGGGCTTCGCGGGCGGCACCGTGGAGGCGGTCAACCGGTACGGACTGATGGTGGGGACCATCCGGAAGGCCGGAGAGACCCGGGCCTTCAGCTACCGGCCCGGTGCCACCGCCGTCACCCTGCTGCCCGGCGGCGGCCACGCGGCGGACGTCAACGACCGGGGCCACATCGTCGGCCACCGGGACGTGCCGGACGGCCGCAGTGTCGGCCTGGAATGGGTCGGCAGCACGCTCCGCCGCGAACTGGCCGTCCCGGCCCACGTCCGCGTCGCGGAGGTCACCGCGATCAACAACGCCGGCCGGATCGTCGGCCACGGCGACGGCGTGCAGGACGAGGAGTACGGCTACAACACGGCGCTGCTCTGGTCCGCCGACCCCGCCGCCCCGGCAACCGAGTTGCCGCCGACCTACCCGGGCGACACCTACAGCCACTACGAGCCGAGCGAGATCGACGAGCACGGCCGGATCGTCGGTTCGTACGGCTTCTCCCGTCACGACTCGGGCAACGGGACGACCTGGGCCCCGCCGTACGCGGAGCACCGCGACGTGCCGAACCTCGGCGAGCGCACTCAGGGCAGCCTGGAGGACACCAGCCCGACGACCGGCGTGAGTGTCGGCGTCGCCTGGGACTCGATCATCGTGGGGCCCTGGCCGCCCGAGACCGCCCCGCCGCGCCAGGCGCAGTACTGGCCGGGCAGCGGCCCCATGCTCGCGCTGCCTCGGCTCGTGCCGGACGGCCACTCCGCCGCGTACGCCGTCACCGACCGGGACCGCGTCGGCGGCCAGGCGGTGAACGCCGCAGGGATGCAGCCGGTCATCTGGAACTGCGCCTCGAAGCAGGCCTACCTGCCGACGGTCGAGACGCCGTAGCCGAGCCGCGGGGCCCCGATGACACCCGGGGTCCCGCGTGGCACTTCCGGCTCACCCGTGCCACGACCTCCACAACGCCGCGTACGCGCCGTCGGCGGTCACCAGGTCGTTGTGGCTGCCGAGTTCGGTGATGCGGCCGTTCTCGACGACGGCGATGACGTCGGCGTCGTGGGCGGTGTGGAGGCGGTGGGCGATGGCGACGACCGTGCGGCCGTCGAGCACCCGGGACAGCGAGCGTTCGAGGTGGCGGGCGGCCCGGGGGTCGAGCAGCGACGTCGCCTCGTCGAGGACCAGGGTGTGCGGGTCCGCCAGGACCAGGCGGGCCAGGGCGATCTGCTGGGCCTGCGCCGGGCTCATCGCCGCACCGCCCGAGCCGATCTCGGTGTCCAGGCCCTCGTCCAGGGCCCGCGCCCAGCCGTCCGCGTCGACCGCGCCGAGCGCCGCCCACAGTTCGGCGTCCTCGGCGCCGGTGCGGGCGAGCAGCAGGTTGTCCCGCAGCGAGCCGACGAACACGTGGTGCTCCTGGTTGACCAGCGCCACATGCTCCCGCACCCGCTCCGCGGGCATGCGCGCCAGCTCGGCCGCGCCGAGGGTGACCGTGCCCGTGCGCGGGGCGTAGATCCCCGCGAGCAGCCGGCCCAGCGTGGACTTGCCGGCGCCCGACGGGCCGACCAGCGCGACCCGGCTCCCCGGGGCGACGGCCAACGACACCTCGTGCAGGACGTCGACGCCCTCGCGGTACCCGAAGTGCACCTCGTCCGCCCGGACCGCTCGGCCCTCGGGCCGTACCCCGTCGTCGCCGGCGTCCGGCGCGATGTCGCGCACGCCGACCAGGCGGGCCAGCGACACCTGGGCCACCTGCAGCTCGTCGTACCAGCGCAGCACGATCCCGATCGGGTCCACCAGCATCTGCGCGAGCAGCGCGCCGGTGGTCAACTGACCCACGTTCATCCAGCCGTTGAGGACGAAGACGCCGCCGATCATCAGCACCGAGCCCAGCACCAGCATGTGGGTCAGGTTGACGACCGGGAACAGCACGGTGCGGAGGAAGAGCGTGTACCGCTCCCAGGCCGTCCACTCCGTGATCCGCCGGTCGGACAGCGCGACCCGGCCCGCACCGAGCCGGTGCGCCTCGATGGTCCGGCCCGCGTCGACGGTCTCGGCGAGCGCGGCGGCGACCGCCGCGTACCCCGCCGCCTCCGAGCGGTACGCCGCGCCCGCCCGCTTGAAGTACCAGCGGCAGCCGACGATCAGCAGCGGCGCGGCGACCACCACGGCCAGTGCCAGCGGCGGCGCGGTGAGGGTCAGGCCGCCGACCAGCAGCCCGACCCACACCACGCCGATCGCCAGCTGCGGCACGGCCTCGCGCATCGCGTTGGAGAGCCGGTCGACGTCCGTGGTGATCCGGGACAGCAGATCACCCGTGCCGGCCCGCTCCAGGACGCTCGGCGGCAGGCCCACCGACCGCACGAGGAAGTCCTCGCGCAGATCGGCCAGCATCTCCTCGCCGAGCATCGCCCCGCGCAGCCGCACCATCCGGACGAACAGGGCCTGCACCAGCAGCGCCGCCGCGAACAGGCCGACGACGTACGGGAGACGGAGCTCGCGCGCCCCGTCGGCCAGCCGCTCGACCAGCCCGCCGAGCAGGTACGGGCCGACCATCGAGGCCACCACGGCCACCGCGTTGACGCTCACCAGCGCCACGAAGGCCGTACGGTGCCGGCGGAGCAGCTCCCGTACGTACCCGCGGACCGTCGCCGTCGTGCCGACGGGCAGGGTGGTCGCCGACGTCGGCGCCGCCGGGTCGTACTCCGGCGGTGCGATGCCGATCATGCCGACTCTCCTTCCGCTTCCGCGAGTTCGAGCTCGTCGTCGAGTTCGTCCACGATCTCGTCGTCGAGCGCCTTCAGATCCGCGAGTTCCTCGTCCGTCTCCCGGGTGACGACGGACCGGTACCGGGGCTCGGTGCGCAGCAGTTCACGGTGCGTGCCGACCGCCACGGCCTGCCCCTCGTGGACCAGGACCACCCGGTCCGCGCGGTCGAGCAGCAGGGGTGAGGAGGCGAGCACGACCGTCGTCCGGCCCTGCCGCAGCCGGGCCACGCCTGCCGCGATCCGCGACTCGGTGTGCGAGTCGACCGCCGACGTCGGCTCGTCGAGCACCAGCACCTCCGGGTCGGTGACCAGCGAACGCGCCAGCGCCAGGCGCTGCCGCTGACCGCCGGAGAGCGAGCGTCCGCGCTCGGTGATCCGGGTGCGCATCGGGTCGCCGTCGGTGTCCACCGACGCCTGGGCCAGCGCTTCGAGCACGTCGCCGCACTGCGCCGCGTCCAGCGCCTGCGCCGCCGCGATCTTGCCCGACGACGGCACGTCCAGGAGTTCCCGCAGAGTGCCCGAGAGCAGCACCGGGTCCTTGTCCTGGACGAGCACGGCGGTGCGGGCGGTGCCCAGCGGCAGCTCGTCCAGTGGCACCGCGCCGAGCAGGACCGAGGCGTGCGCCTCGTCCGGCTCCGCGGGATGGCCGCCGAGCCGGTCCGCCAGCCGTCCGGCCGCGTCCGGGTCGCCGCAGACCACGGCGGTGAGCAGTCCGGCCGGGGCGAGGACGCCGGTGGCGGGGTCGTACAGGTCGCCGCCGAGCGCCGTGGCCCGGGTGTGGGCGCGCTCGTCCGAGGTGGTCGTGGTCCGCTTCAGCGACAGGACGCGCGCGGCCCGCCTCGCCGACGGCTTGGAGAAGGAGTACGCCATGGCGATCTCCTCGAAGTGCCGCAGCGGCTGGTACGTGAGCGCCACCATGCCGTACACGGTGACCAGCTCACCGACCGCGATCCGCCCGTCGAGCGCCAGCCGCGCCCCGTACGCGACGACCGCGAGCAGCAGCAGCCCCGGCAGCACCACCTGGACGGCCGCGATCAGCGCCCACATCCGGGCGCTGCGCACGGCCGCCCGGCGGACCTCCTGCGAGGCGGCCCGGTAGCGGCCGAGGAACAGCTCCTCACCGCCGATGCCGCGCAGCACGCGCAGTCCGGCGACGGTGTCGGAGGCGAGTTCGGTGGCCCGGCCCGCCTTCTCGCGCTGCTCGTCGGCGCGCTTGGTGGCGCGCGGCAGGAGCGGCAGCACGGCCAGGGCGAGCACCGGGACGCCCGCCGCGACGACGGCGCCGAGCGCGGGCTGGTACACGACGAGGCCGACGCAGACGAGGACGAGGGTGAGCGCGGCGGCCGCGAAGCGCGAGAGCGCCTCGACGAACCAGCCGATCTTCTCCACGTCGCCCGTGGACACCGCGACGACCTCGCCCGCGGCGACCCGCCGGGTCAGCACGGAGCCGAGCTCGGCGGTCTTGCGGGACAGCAGCTGCTGCACCCGCGCGGCGGCGGTGATCCAGTTGGTGACGGCGACGCGGTGAAGCATGGCGTCGCCCACGGCGATGACCACACCGAGCAGCGCGATCAGCCCGCCGGCGAGGGCAAGCCGGCCGCCGCTGCCGTCCACGACGGCCTGGACGGCGAAGCCGACACCGAGCGGCAGCCCGGCGATGCCGAGCTGGAGCAGCAGGCCCCAGAGCATCGCCTTGACCTGCCCGCCCAGCTGATTGCGGCCCAGCCAGAGGAGGAACCGGGTGCCCGAGCGGACATCGGGGACGCCTGGATCGGCATACGGAAGCTCACGGATCTGCACTCATGCAACGTTCGCCGTCCGGGGTGGCCCCCGGCAAACGGTTTTCCGGCAACACGGCACAGAACGCGCCAAGATCTCACAAGCGCTCCGGGGCGTGGCCCCGGCATCCGGCCCCGACGCCCGCGGGTGGACGGATCACCCGTTCGTACGGCAGCGCAGGCGGCGTGCCGAGCCCGCGCACAGACTTCAGGAGCGCCCCCGTGCCGTGCCGTGTCACGACGGGCGGGGAAGGACACCACTCGCGAGGGGCTGAGTCATGGCCGGAACGTTCCGCGGCAATCCGCACCGCGTCGCCGTCGCCGTCAGCGGCGAGCCGTACGTCGACCCCGAGCGCGCGGGCGAGGCGACGCCCGCCCGCGAACAGCCGGGCGGGGTCGGTTACTTCTGCTGAGACACAGGCGGGTGGCGATGTCCGTACACGACGACCCCCTCTTCACCCTGGACGCGCACGGCCGGGTCGTGGGGTGGAGCGGGCGGGCGGAGCACATCTTCCGCCGTCTCGCGGCGGATGTCCTGGGGCGGGGGGTGTTCGACCTCGTCGGCTCCGAGGGGCCGGGGCCGTGTCCGTGGCGGATCGTGCCGCTGACGGACGGGCCGCCGGAACGCGCGTGGGCGGTGTGGGCCGAGGACGACGGCCTGCCGGGGCTGAGCACGGCGATCCTGGACGCCGTGTTCGCGCAGGCGGATATCGGCCTGCACATCCTTGACGCGCAGCTGAGGGTCGTGCGGATCAACCCGGTCGCCATCGGCATGCGCGGCGTCTCCCGGGAGAGCGTCATCGGCCTTCCGGTGGCGGAGGCGTACGCGCCGCTGGGGGTCCGCCTCGACGAGTCCCTGCTGCGTGACGTCCTGGCCACGGGGAAACCGGTCCGCGACGTCCTCGTGAGCACCCGGCCGTTCGCCGACCCCGAACACGAGCACACCATCTCGTTGTCGGTCCACCGCCTGACCGACGAGGCGGACCGGGCCCTGGGACTGGTGGCGACCACGGTCGACGTGACCGACCGGGAGCGTGCGCAGGCCCGACTGCGCCTCCTGCACAAGGCCCGGGAACGGATCGGGAGCACACTCCAGGTGGAGCGCACGGCCGGCGAACTCGTCGACGTCGCCGTACCGGACTTCGCGGACAGCGCCGTGGTGGCGCTCACCGACGCCGTCCTGCAGGGCAAGGCGCCCGAGCTGCTGCCCCCGGACGGCGAGGCGCTGCTGCGCTGCACGGCGGCGGCCGGTGCGGACAGCGACCGCCCCGTCCCGCCGGCCGGGTCGATCCTGCTGCCCGGACTGTTCGGCCCGCAGCTTCCCACGTCCCCCGTCGTCCTGCCGCCGCCCGCGCAAGATCCCCCCGGTCCGGCGGGCACCGTCGACACCCCGCGACTCGTCGCGCCGCTGTCGGCCCGCGGGCAGATCTTCGGCGTGGTCGCCTTCGCACGCCGCCCCGGCCGCGAACCCTTCACCGCCGACGACCTGGAACTGGCGGAGGGCATCACCACGCGCACCGCGGGCCATCTCGAGAACGCGCTCCGCTTCACCCGCGAACACGTCGTCATGACGGCACTGCAGAGCTGGCCGCTGCGGCAGGAGCCGCAGACCCAGCGGGCCGCCGAGATCGCCCAGCGGCACCGCGCCGCCGGCAGCGGCGCCGGGTCATGGTTCGACATCCTGCCGCTCCCCGGCGCCCGCGTGGCCCTCGTGGTGGGCCAGGTCGAGCGTCCCGGGCTGAGCACCGTCGCCACGATGAGCCGGCTGCGGACGGCGGTCCACAGTCTCACCACTCTGGATCTCGACCCGCACGAACTCCTCGCCCGCCTGCACTCCACGGTGCAGCGCCTGGCCAGGGAACAGCCCGACGCGGAGGGGGTTCACGAACCGACGGTCCACTGCACGTTCGCCGTCCACGACCCTGTCAGGGGACGCTTCGACATCGCCCGGGCCGGCCGGTCGCTCCTCGTCGTCGTCCGCCCGGACGGCACCGTGGACACCGCGCCCGTGGACGAAGGACCCCTTCTCGGGGAGGAGGGCCCCCCGTTCGCCAGCGCCGGCCACGTTCTGCCGGAGGGAAGCACGATCTGCCTGGCGTCCCCCGCACTGTCGGAGGAGGAGGGCCCCACCGTCGACCGGCTGGCCGCCGCGCTCGGCCATCCGGGGCGCGGCCCGCAGGAGATGGCGGACGACGTGGAGCGACTGCTCGCGTCCGACCGTGTCCTGCTCGTCGCCCGCACGCGGCGGCTGCCCGCGCCGGACGTGTGGCAGCGCGAGGTGCCGGCCGAGTTCCGGGCCGTCGGCCGGGCCAGGAAGCGGGCGGAGGCGTGCCTGCACGACTGGGGGCTCGCCGTCGATCCGTTCGCCGCCGAGCTCGTCGTGAGCGAACTGGTCACCAACGCCGTCCGCTACGGGGCCGCCCCGATCACCCTCCGCCTCATCAGGGGAGAGTCGGCCCTGATCTGCGAGGTCGACGACGCCGCGCTCACCGCCCCTCACCTGCGCCACGCGAGGGCGGCGGACGAGGGCGGCCGCGGCCTCCACATCTGCGCCATGCTCGCCGAGGGCTGGGGCGTGCGCTACCGCGAGGACGGCAAGACGGTCTGGGCCGAACTGCCCGTCCTGCCGGACGGACGGGACGGCTAGCGCGGCGCCCCGCGCCGTAGGGTGGCGCCGACTGGCGGCGCATGGGCCGCGTCCGCACCTGCCAGCGGGCCGCCGCCGAGCAGGTGGAGAAGCTCCGGGTGCAGCTCGCGCGCGCCGAGCACTTCGAGGACACCTTCCGGCGGCGGCCTGACGCCGCCCGACCCCTCCGACAGCCCCTGACGAACGGCCCGCGAACACCGGAAGCCGACACGACGCTCAGGCCGCGTCGGGTGTCCGGTGGTTCATGCGTTCTTCCATGTGGCCGAAGAACTCCTCGGGCGGTGTCACGCCCGCCGTGACCCGGACGAACTCGTCACAGGCCTCAGGGCTCTGCGACACGGCCAGGAGCAGTTGCCGCTCCTCGGGGGACGGCGGTTCCATCGTGGCGAACTCCGCCGTGAACTCGTACATGCTCGTGACCTCGGCGTCCCTCGCCTCCTGGGCGGCCCGCATCGCCGCGTCGAAGGGCCGGCGGCCGGTGAGCGCGTCGTCGAGCGCGCGGGTGCAGCGTTCCGCGTCGCGGAAGGCGTCCTGGATGCCCTGGGCGGTGATGGGGTCCTTCAGGTATCCCGCGTCGCCGACGAGGGCCCAGCCCGGGCCGTAGGGCTTGCGGAAGTAGTTGGGGATGGCCGTGCCGACGTACCGCTCGGCCCGCGTGGCCTGCGCGATCCGGTCGGCGAAGGCCGGCGCACGGGCCAGCGTGGCGTGGTAGTTGCCCTCGATGTCGCCCCGGTTGGTCTCGAAGTCGCGCATGGGCCAGCCGCAGATGACCATCGTGAGGTCGTCGTGGGTGGGCCACGCGGCGAAGGCACGGTCGCCGCGGTCGTACGCCTCGAAGGTGCCGTCCATGGGCAGCCCCGCCCAGTACGTGTAGTAGTAGGCGTTGATCTTCGGTTTCTCGGCGTAGGGGGCGGCTTTCGTCGCCTTGGCGACGGACGAGTGGAGCCCGTCCGCACCCACCACGACACGGGCCCGGTCGACGGAGTGCGTGCCGTCCTTGCCGTGGCCCCTGATCCCGGTCACCGCGGGCCCGTCGAACAGGACCTCCTCGACCGTGTACCCCTCGCGCACCTCGGCGCCGGATTCCGCGGCGGCGTCGACGAGAAGCTTGTCGAGGACCGTGCGCCGCGGCGCGTACGACGCCTCGAACCCCTCTCCGGCCGGGGACCCGACGACGGCCAGCGGTCCGAGGTCGAACGCGTAGGTGCCGATGGGCGGACACCCGGTCGCCACGACCCGCTCCAGGAGCCCCCAGCGCCGCAGCGCGGCCAGTCCGGGCGGATGGATCAGATGCGTGGAGATCGTGTCGCTGGGGAAGGTCGCCCGGTCGACCAGGAGCACCCGGTGACCGAGGCGCGCCAGGAGCATCGCGGTCGGTGCGCCGGCACAGCGCGCGCCGACGACGATCACGTCATGGAGGTGGTTACCGTCGCCGGCCGTGCCGTTCATCCATCTCACCCGCCGATCGGCTGCATCGCCCGAGAGGCGGCGGGCCGGACAGGTGGACCGTCGCGGCCGTCGCCGCTGCGAGGCGCCGTCTCCTTCCACGCTAGAACACCGTCAGGGCCGCGTCGCGCGCTCCAGCTCCAGCAGCGCCGAGCAGTACGTCCGGCCGGTCGCGTGGTCCATGCCGATCTCGCACATCCGGTTCGCCGACAGATGCACGTCGTACGCCCGCGAGGTGACCTCCGCCGCCTCCCGCGCCGTCGCCGACTCCGTCAGCTCTTTGTGCAGCAGCCCGCGGTCGCCCGCGAACGCGCAGCAGCCCGCGTCCAGCGGGACGACGACCTCGTCGGCCACCGCCTCGGCCAGTGCCGTGAGCCGGTCCTCGTCGCCCAGGTGCCGCATCGAGCAGGTCGGGTGGACGACCGCCGAGCCGGTGCGGCGGCGCACCCTCAGCCGGGGGAGCAGCTCGTCCGCCGCCCAGACCAGCGAGTCGACGACCGTCAGTTCCGCGTGCAACTCCCGGTTGTCGTCGGTCAGGTACGGCACGACCTCCCGCGCGAGGCCGAGCGTGCAGGACGAGGCGTCGACCACCAGCGGCAGCGTGCCGCCGGCCGTCCAGCCCCAGGCGGCCTCGACGATCCGGTTCGCCATGATCGCATTGCCCCGCGCGTACCCCTTGGAGTGCCAGATGGTGGCGCAGCAGGTGCCCGCCACGTCGTCCGGGATCCACACGGGACGGCCCGCCCGCGCCGACAGCCGGACCACGGCCTCGGGCAGCGACGGCCCGCGCCGCGCCTTCGGTCCGCCGAAGATCCGGTTCACACAGGCCGGGTAGTACACGGCCACCGCCGCCGGCCGGTGCGTGCGCGGCAGCCGCCGGGGCGCCGCGCCGGGGACCTCGGGCAGCCACTCCGGTACGAGGTCGGGGCGCACGCTCCGGCGGGCCAGACCGGTCACCGACTCCAGGAACCGGTCGCCCAGCGGCGCCGCGGTCGCCACCGCGAGCCGCGCGGCGGCCTCCACGCCGCGGAAGTGCTTCGCCGCGTAGGCGGCGGCCCGCTCCTCGCCCGGGGAGTGCCTCGCGTGCCGGAAGTCCCTCATCAGCGCCCCGGTGTCGATGCCCACCGGGCAGGCGAGCCGGCACAGCGAGTCTCCGGCGCAGGTGTCCACGGCCTCGTACCCGTACGCCTGGAGCAGGCTCTCCGCCACCGGGGAGCCGTCCGCCTGCCGCATCAACTCACGTCTGAGGACGATCCGTTGCCGCGGAGTGGTGGTCAGGTCGCGGCTGGGGCAGGCGGGTTCGCAGAAGCCGCACTCGATGCACGGATCGACCTCCGCCTCCACCTTCGGGATGGTCTTCAGGCCGCGCAGATGCGCCCGCGGGTCGCGGTCGAGCACGATGCGCGGGGCGAGCACCCCGTCCGGGTCGATGATCTGCTTGGTCCGCCACATCAGTTCGGTGGCTCGCGGACCCCATTCCAGCTCCAGGAACGGCGCGATGTTCCGCCCGGTGGCGTGCTCGGCCTTGAGGGAGCCGTCGAACCGCTCCACGGTGAGCTTGCAGAAGTCCGCCATGAACCGTGCGTACCGCTCCACGTCCGCCGGGTCGGCCGCGTCGAAGGCGAGCAGGAAGTGCAGGTTGCCGTGGGCCGCGTGACCGGCGACCGCCGCGTCGAAGCCGTGCCGTTCCTGGAGGTCGAGCAGCGCCGCGCACGCCTCGGCCAACCGCTCCGGCGGCACCGCGAAGTCCTCGGTGATCAGCGTCGTACCGGAGGGGCGCGAGCCGCCGACCGCGGTGACGAACGCCTTGCGGGCCTTCCAGTACCCGGCCACGGTGCCGGGGTCGCGGGTGAAGGCGTTGTCGGCCGAGGCCACCGGGGCGATCAGGTCGAGGGTCCGGACGACGCGCTCGGCGGCCTGCTCGTAGGCGGTGAGCGCGGCGGTGTCCGGGGCGCGGAACTCGACCAGGAGCGCGGTCGTCTCCTTCGGCAGCCCGGCCCAGTCGGCGGGCACGCCGGGGACGCTGACGGAGGCGCGGAGGGTGTTGCCGTCCATCAGCTCCACGGCCAGGGCCCCGGCGTCGTTGAAGCGGGGCACGGCGGCGGCCGCGGTGGACAGCGAGGGGAAGAACAGCAGCGCGGCGGCGACCTCGCGGTCCAGCGGGAGGGTGTCGAGGACGACCTCGGAGATGAACCCGAAGGTGCCCTCGGAGCCGACCATCAGGCCGCGCAGGATCTGCACGGGCGTGTCGCCGTCGAGGAAGGCGTCCAGGCGGTAGCCGTTGGTGTTCTTGATGGCGTGCTTGGCGCGGACCCGGGCGCTGAGCTCCGGGTCGGCCTCGAGCTCCGCCTTGATCTGCAGGAGCCCGGCGCACAGCCGCGGCTCCGCGCGGGCCAGCTCCTCGTCGGCGGCCGGGTCGGCGGTGTCGACGACGGTGCCGCTCGGCAGGACGAAGGTGAGCGAGGCGAGCGTGCGGTACGCGTTGCGGGCGGTGCCGGCGGTCATGCCCGAGGCGTTGTTGGCGACGACCCCGCCGACCGTGCAGGCCGCGGCGCTGGCCGGGTCGGGGCCGAGGACCCGGCCGTGGCGGGCGAGCGCCGCGTTGACCCGTGCGACGGTGGTGCCGGGGCGGACCCGGACCCGCGCCCCGTCGTCGAGGACCCGGACGCCGGTCCAGTGGCGGCGTACGTCGACGAGGATGTCCTCGCCCTGGGCCTGGCCGTTCAGGCTGGTGCCGGCCGCCCGGAAGACGACCTCGCGGCCCTTGCCGTGCGCGTACGACAGCACGGCGGAGACGTCGTCGACGTCCTCGGGGACCACCACGACCTGCGGGACGAAGCGGTAGGGGCTGGCGTCGGAGGCGTAGCGGACCAGGTCGGAGACGGTGGACAGGACCTTGCGGGGGTCGCCGCCGAGCAGGGCGGTCAGCTCGTCGCGGAGGGGGCCGGGCGTGCCGCGGGCCTGGAGGTCGGGGACCCGGTCGGGGGCCGGGGTTCTGCGGCGGCTGCCGGGGCGCAGGGTGCGCGGGTCGGGCTCCAGCAGCGGCATCGCGGGCTCCCCTCAGCAGCGGCGCTCCGGTGCCGGGTCGACCAGAGCGGACAGCAGGCCGCCGAGCAGGTCCCGCTGCTCGCCGGTCAATGGAGCAAGGATGTCCTCTGCGGCGGCCCGCCGCGCGCTGCGCAGCTCGCGCAGCGTGGCGCGGCCCGCGTCGGTGAGCTCGATCCGGACCACCCGCCGGTTCGTCGGGTCCGGCGCCCGGCGCACCCGGCCGGCCGCCTCCAGGCCGTCGACCAGGCTGGTCACGGCGCGTGGCACGACCTCGAGACGGGCGGCGAGGTCCGCCATGCGGGGCGGCCGGTCGTAGTGCGCGACCGTGCGCAGCAGCCGGGACTGCGCCGGGGTGATGCCCACCGGCTCCAGGTGCTGCTTCTGGATGCGGTGCAGGCGGCGGGTGAGGCGCAGCAGCTGCTCGGCGAGCAGACCGTCGGAGTCGGGGGTGCGCGCGGCCGGGGTGTTCATGCGGGAACTTTATCAGGACCTGGTTCATTGTGAGTATAGGTAACAATGAGCTAGGCTCTGATCGACTTGAACATCGAATCGAATGTCTCCTTGATGGAGAGGTACCCGCACCGGCAACGGCACCGGGAAGCGCCGTTCCGTCCGACCCCGCGCAGGAGCCCATGCACCCCCACGACCAGTCCACCTGGACACCCCCGCCCCGTGACCCCGCCCAGCCGAAGGAACCCGCCCAGATCCGGCGGATCCTGCGGCTCTTCCGTCCGTACTGCGGCCGGCTCGCCGTCGTCGTCCTGCTCGTCGGCGCGTCGTCGCTGGTCACGGTCGCCTCGCCGTTCCTCCTGAAGGAGATCCTGGACACCGCGATCCCGCAGGGCCGCACCGGCCTGCTGAGCCTGCTCGCCCTCGGCATGATCGCCACCGCCGTGATGACCAGCGTGTTCGGCGTGCTCCAGACGCTGATCTCGACCACGGTCGGCCAGCGCGTGATGCACGATCTGCGCACCGCCGTCTACGCCCAGCTCCAGCGCATGCCGCTGGCCTTCTTCACGCGCACCCGCACCGGTGAGGTCCAGTCCCGGATCGCCAACGACATCGGGGGGATGCAGGCCACGGTCACCTCGACCGCGACCTCCCTGGTCTCCAACGTGACCGCCGTCGTCGCCACGATCGCGGCCATGCTGGCCCTCGACTGGCGGCTCACGCTCGTCTCGCTGGCCCTGCTGCCGGTGTTCGTGTGGATCAGCCGCCGGGTCGGCCGCGAGCGCAAGAGGATCACCACGCAGCGGCAGAAGCAGATGGCCGCCATGGCCGCCACGGTCACCGAGTCGCTCTCCGTCAGCGGCATCCTGCTCGGCCGCACCATGGGCCGCGCCGACTCGCTCACCCGGTCCTTCGCCGACGAGTCCGAGCGCCTCGTCGACCTCGAAGTGCGCTCCTCCATGGCCGGGCGCTGGCGGATGTCCACCATCGGCATCGTCATGGCCGCCATGCCCGCGCTGATCTACTGGGCCGCCGGCCTCGCCCTCCAGTCGGGCGGCCCGGCGCTCTCGATCGGCACCCTGGTCGCCTTCGTCTCGCTGCAGCAGGGCCTGTTCCGCCCGGCCGTCAGCCTGCTCTCCACCGGCGTGCAGATCCAGACCTCGCTCGCCCTGTTCCAGCGGATCTTCGAGTACCTCGACCTGCCGGTCGACATCACCGAGCCCGAGCGGCCGGTGCGGCTGGAGAAGGTACGCGGCGAGGTCGTCTTCGAGAAGGTCGACTTCCACTACGACGCGGAGAACGGCCCCACCCTCGACGGTGTCGACGTGACCGTCCCCGCGGGCGCCGGCCTGGCCGTCGTCGGGTCCACCGGCTCCGGCAAGTCCACCCTCAGCTACCTCGTGCCGCGGCTGTACGACGTGACCGGCGGCCGGGTCACCCTCGACGGCGTGGACGTCCGCGACCTCGACTTCGACACGCTGGCCCGCGCGGTCGGCGTGGTCTCCCAGGAGACGTACCTCTTCCACGCCTCCGTCGCCGACAACCTGCGCTTCGCCAAGCCGGACGCCACCGACGAGGAGATCGAGGCCGCCGCCCGCGCCGCCCAGATCCACGACCACATCTCCTCGCTGCCCGACGGCTACGACACCCTCGTCGGCGAGCGCGGCTACCGCTTCTCCGGCGGCGAGAAGCAGCGCCTGGCCATCGCCCGCACCATCCTCCGCGACCCGCCGGTGCTCATCCTCGACGAGGCGACCAGCGCGCTCGACACGCGCACCGAGCACGCGGTCCAGCAGGCCATCGACGCGCTCTCCGCGGGACGCACGACCATCACCATCGCCCACCGCCTCTCCACGGTCCGCGACGCCGACCAGATCGTCGTCCTGGAGTCCGGACGGATCGTCGAGCGCGGCACCCATGACGAACTCCTCGACCGGAACGGCCGGTACGCGGCTCTGGTGCGGCGTGACGAACACACGAACGCCCGAGCGGTTGTTCCCCGGTGCGTGTGATCGCCCCGGTATTCGTTGCTCAACTCCCGTGTGACGTCAGATGATTACGGTGCGCAAGCGACGGGCTGCAGACCGCGACCGCGCTGTCCCTGAAGAAGTATCTGTACGAGGAGAAGCACCACCATGGACCTGATCACCAACCTGCTCGCCGGCGTCTTCCACTTCCTGGGCTGGCTCGTCTGACCTCGATGACCCTGACCTGACCCTCGGGGTCGAGCAGGAAAGCGGCGCCGTCGGCCCCTCGTCCCAGGGGGTCGGGGGCGCCGCGCCCTCGTATGGCTCATACGACCTGTATGAGTCATACGACAGGAAGACAGTGATGTACACGGTTATGTCCGGTCACCGGGTTAGCGTGCCCCCATGAACCACGCGTTCCCCCGGCCCGAACGCCCACGCCGGCGCCGGGGCCGTCTGACCCGGCGCGGCCGGTTGCTGCTGCTCGTGACCGCCCTGCTCGTCGTGGCCGCCGCCGTCGCCGTACCGCTGCTGCTGCTCCGCCCGGAGGCGCAGCCCCCGGTCGTCGCGAAGAAGCGCACGCTCCTGATCCCGGAGGGCTGGCGCGCCGGCCAGGTGTACACCGCCGTCGACCGCGCCCTGAAGCTCCCCACAGGCACCGCCCGCAAGGCCATGACGGCCGCCGCCCCCGTCCTCCCGGCCGCGGCCCGCGGCAACCCCGAGGGCTACCTGTTCCCCGCGACGTACCCCATCGAGTCCTCGACCACCCCGGAGAACCTGCTCCGCTACATGGTCCGCACGGCGGGGGAGCGCTTCGGCACCGCCGGCATCACGGCGGGCGCCCAGCGGCACGGGCTGAGCCTGCACCAGACGGTGATCGTGGCCAGCATCGTCCAGGCCGAGGCGGACTCCGTCGAGGACATGGCCAAGGTGGCGCGCGTGGTCCACAACCGGCTCGCCCGCGGGATGGCGCTGCAGATGGACTCGACGCTCAACTACGCGCTGAATCGTTCCACCGTGGACACGAGCTACGAGGACACGCGCATCGACAGCCCCTACAACACCTACGAGCGCAAGGGACTCCCGCCCACCCCCATCGCCAACCCCGGCGAGCAGGCCATGGCGGCGGCGATCGACCCGGCGCAGGGGGACTGGCTGTACTTCGTCACGGTCCGGCCCGGCGACACGAGGTTCACGGCGGACTACGCCGAACAGCAGCGCAACGTCCAGGACTTCAACGAGGAACGCCGACGCGCGACGGAAGGCTGAACGGAGCCCCCGGCGGGGCACCGCCCGCCTTACGCGCGCACGGCCCGCCCTGGCCCCGCCCTAAGCGGGCACGGCCTCCGGCTCGCGGGCGAGCAGTCGGCGGATCTCGGTCACAGCGGCGCGTCCGGCGCGGTTCGCGCCGATGGTCGAGGCGGACGGCCCGTACCCGACGAGGTGGATGCGCTCGTCGCGTACCGCCCGGGTGCCCTCCACCTGGATACCGCCGCCCGGCTCGCGCAGCCGCAGCGGGGCGAGGTGGTCGATGGCGGCGCGGAAACCGGTCGCCCAGAGGATCACGTCCGCGTCGACGGTCCGGCCGTCGTCCCAGGCCACACCCGTCGGGGTGATCCGGTCGAACATCGGCAGGCGGTCCAGGATCCCGCGCGCGCGTGCGCTGCGGATCGCGTCGGTGAGCGGCAGTCCGGTCACGGACACCACGCTCTGCGGCGGCAGCCCCTGCCGCACCCGCTCCTCGACGAGTGCGACGGCGGCCCGCCCCTGCTCCTCGCCGAACGGTCCCTCCCGCCAGATCGGCTCCTTCCGGGTCACCCAGGTCGTCGCGGCCGCGACCTCGGCGATCTCCATCAGGTGCTGCGTCCCCGACGCCCCGCCGCCGACCACGACCACCCGCAACCCGGCGAAGGCGCCGGGCCCGGGGTAGGCGGCGGTGTGCAGCTGCCGCCCGAGGAAGGTCTCCTGCCCGGGGTAGCGGGGCAGGAAGGGCCGGTCCCACGTCCCCGTCGCGTTGATCAGTGCCCGGGTCGCGTAGGTCCCCTCGGACGACTCGACGAGCAGCCGCCCGCCCGTGCCCTCGCGCACGGCGCGCACGTCGACGGGCCGGTGCACCCGCAGGTCGAAGACCTCCTCGTAGGAGTCGAAGTACTCCCCGATGACATCGGAGGAGGGCCGCTCGGGATCGGCCCCGACCAGCTCCATCCCGGGCAGGGCGTACATGCCGTGCACCTTGCCGTACGTGAGCGAGGGCCACCGGAACTGCCAGGCCCCGCCGGGCCGCGGCGCGTGGTCGAGCACCACGAAGTCGTGCTCCGGCTCCAACCCGGTCCGCCGGAGGTGGTACGCGGCGGACAGGCCCGCCTGCCCGGCCCCGACGACCACCACGTCCACGTCGCGTACTCCGAAATCGTTCACGATTCCACTAACCGGGGGCGGCCCCGGGTTCTTCCCCGCCGGCCGAGGGGCGCCCCGACGGCCCAGCCGCGACAATGAGCCCCATGTCACCCGCCTTCACCACCAGGGTCCTCGACCTCACCACCGGCCGCTCCGAGACCGTCACCGACCTCACGGGGGCCTGCGAGACCTTCCTCCGCGAGACCGCCTCCGGCCGCGACGGCCTCCTCAACCTCTTCGTCCCGCACGCCACGGCGGGCCTGGCCCTCCTGGAGACCGGCTCCGGCAGCGACGACGACCTCCTCACCGCCCTCCACCACCTGCTCCCCGCCGACGACCGCTGGCAGCACCGCCACGGCAGCCCCGGCCACGGCCGCGACCACGTCCTCCCCGCCCTGGTCCCGCCCCATGCCACCCTCCCGGTCGTCAACGGCAGCCTGGTCCTGGGGACTTGGCAGTCCATCTGCCTCGTCGACACCAACAAGGACAACCCGGACCGACAGGTGCGGCTGAGCTTCCTGGGCTGACCGAGCCGAGCTCGGCCGAGGACCCGGAGGGCTGAGATCCGAGCCTCTGGTTCCTCGGGAAAGGGAAAATGGGTTGAGCCTCGGCGGCGGCGGCGCGAGGATCGGGCACAACCGATGAGTTCTTCCCGGCGCCGCGGTCTGTCAGTGTGACCCGCTTCGAGCGGAGGACACCGACATGACGGAAGGCACCATGCTCGACCCCCACACAACGCCCACCATCCCAGCCGCCCGCGTCACCACCGTGCTGCGGATTCTCGTGCTGTCGACCTTCGTCGTCCTCCTCAATGAGACGATCATGGTCAACGCGATCCCGCGCCTCATGCGCCACTTCGAGGTCAGCGCGGCGGCCGCCGGGTGGCTGTCCACGGCCTTCATGCTCACCATGGCCGTCGTCATCCCGGTGACGGGATGGTTCCTGCAGCGCGTGACGACCCGTACCGCCTTCGGTCTGGCCATGGCGCTGTTCCTCGCCGGCACGGCGCTGGCCGCGGCCGCGCCCACGTTCCCCGTGCTGCTGGCCGCCCGTGTCATCCAGGCCGGCGGCACCGCCGTCATGATGCCGCTGCTCATGACGACGCTGATGACCCTCGTGCCCCCGCAGGACCGTGGCCGGGTCATGGGGAACATCACCCTCGTCATCTCCGTCGCACCCGCCCTCGGCCCCGCGGCCTCCGGCGTGCTGCTGCAACTGGGGACGTGGCGCCTGCTGTTCCTTGCCGTGCTGCCCATCGCCGGAGCCATGGCGTTCTTCGGCCGCCGTCACCTGGTCAACATCGGCGAGCCGCAGGCCGGTCCCATCGACTGGCTGTCCGTACCGCTCGCGGCCGTGGGCTTCGGCGCCCTCGTCTACGGCCTGAGCGGGCTCGGCGCCGAGAGCTCGGCCCAGGCTCCCCTGCCCCCGGCCGTCACGACCCTGGTGGGAGGCGTGATGGTGGCCCTGTTCGTATGGCGGCAGCTGGCGCTGCAGCGCTCGTCCACGCCGCTACTGGACCTGCGCACCCTGACGTACCGCCACTTCTCCGTGGCGCTCGGCCTGATGTGCCTGTCCTTCATGGCGCTCATGGGCGCGTTCATCCTGCTGCCGATCTACCTGCAGGAGGTGGTCGGGCTGAGCTCGCTGCAGACCGGGCTGCTGCTCATCCCCGGCGGCCTCACCATGGGCCTGCTCGGACCGCAGGTCGGCAAGCTCTACGACCGGCTCGGTGCGCCGCGCCTCGTCGTGCCCGGGGCCGTGCTCACCGCGGTCTGCCTCGCCCTGTTCGCCCTCACCGACGCCCAGACCTCGCCCTGGCTGGTGCTCGCCCTTCACGTGGCCCTGAGTGCCGGCATGGCGTTCGTCTTCACCCCCGTTTTCACCTCCGGCCTGGCCGTGCTGCCGCCGCACCTCTACCCCCACGGCTCCGCCATCCTGGGCTCGCTCCAGCAGGTCGCGGCCGCCGCCGGTACCGCCCTGGTCATCAGCGTCATGTCGGGCCGGGCCGCCTCGGCCGGTGCTGCCGGCGCCGACGCCACCGGTGCCCTGGAGACCGGCATCCGGTGGGGATTCGGCGTCGGTGCCGCGATCGGCGGACTGACCGTACTGGTCGCGCTGCTGGTCCGTACCCCGCCCGCTCCGCAGCAGCCCTCCGAGTCGTCCGCCGCGTCGGAGGTCCAGGACGACGAGGACGGCACCACCGCGGACCAGGCGGCCCAGACGCCCGCGGGCTGACGTCGGCTCCGCGGTCCGCGGGCCGGAGCTGTCGACGTTCAGCAGGTGCGGCCGAGCCCCCTGGGCTGACCCGGGAACCCGGGCCGCAGCGAGATCGTCCCGGGGGCTCTTACCGCTCCGTCGATGAGCGGATCTGCTGCATGGCCCGGCGCCGGGCGTCCCGGAGCCGCTCGCGGCTGTCGTGGTGGCCGGTTCCGTCGGGGATCCGGGGTGCCGGACTGGCGTGACCGGTGGTGCCCGACTCCGCAGGAGCGGGGGTGGTCAGATCGAGGGCGGCAGCCAGAGCCCGCAGGTTCGGGTGCAGGAACAGCAGGAGCGGGTCCAGCCGCCGGCCGAGGACCGTGCTCAACTCCGCCCCGAACTGCAGCAAGGTGATCGAGGTGAAGCCGGCGTCGAAGAAGTTGGCCGTGGGGGAGACCGGGTGGCCGAGTACGGCCGTCGCCGTCTCCTGGAGGCGGTCGTCGAGTGACACGAGGGCCCCGGTGTCACTCGGTGCGGCGTCCGCTCCCGTGCCAGGGGCGACGGGCTTGAGATTCGCGGACAGTTCCAGTCGGTCCACGATCGAGATCGTGGCAGGAAGCGCCGGTGCGGCGAGCACCTCGGTGAGATGCGCGCGTACGAGGGCCTCCTGCGGACGTGCCTCCGCGGCCCGGGGCTGTACCCACAGCCGGAGCGCCTGGTGGTCTTCGTCGCCGACAAGTTCGGCCACCGCGTCGGCGACCCGGGGACAGCCGCGTGCCGCGGCCTCGACCTCGTCGAGCAGGACGCGGTGGGAGTTGACCAGAACCTGCCGATCGCGGCGACCGACCAGATGGATCAGTCCGGTCGTGTCACGCCGCGCGAGGTCGCCGGTGCGCACCAGACGGAAGGGTGCGGTGACGAACCGCTCGGGCGCGTCGGCGAGGTATCCGGACGCGATCCACGGCTCGCCGACGAGGAGTTCACCGCGTTCTCCGTCGGTGCACCGGCGCCCGTCCTCGGTGACGAGCTCGACCCGTCTGCCGGGCAGCGGGCGGCCGATGGGTACGTGGGAGGTGTCGGGGAGCGGGTCGTCGGGGTCGAGGCGGTGGGCGACCGCCAGTTGCGGGATCTCGACGCATCCGTAGCCGTTGACGATCACGGCTTGCGGGGCCCGCGACCTGATCAGCGCCGCCGTCGCGGTGCTGAGCGGGGCGCCGCCACAGATGACGAGACGCAGGTCGGGCAGGAGCGAGGCGTTCCGGTCCCCGCCGAGGACGAGCGCCAGCAGGGTCGGGGTCGCGCTGAGGACGCTGATCCGCTGGGCGCGCAGCCACTGGGCCAGGCCGGTGAGATCGGCCTGCTCGCTCGGCGTCGGCAGGCAGAGGCAGGCCCCCGTCCGTACCGCGAGGCCGATGTCGCGCAGGGCAGGGTCGTGGGCGGGGCCGCTGAGCAGGGCGACGCGGTCGTCGGCGCCCACGCCGAGCCAGGTCACGAGGTCGGCGACCGCGGCATCGGTCACGGGTGTGGGTACCAACACCGGGAGGGGATCCGCGGTCGTGCCGGAGGTGAAGAGCACATGGGCGGCCGATGGGAGGCCGTGCGCCTGCCGGGGTGGGGCGGGGAGCGCCCGCAGGGGGCCGTCGTCCAGGGGGAAGGCATAGGAGGCGTGGCTGCCGAGCGCCGCCGCGTCGCGGCGTGCCGGTGGCCACGCGGCATCGATCAGGACCGGGGTGACCTCGGCGCGCATGCAGGCGAGCAGCCGCTCGACGAAGAGCCGGTCCCGTCGGGCGGGCAGGGCGACCAGAGCCCCGGGTTCGGCCGTTTCCAGCAGGTGCGCCGCGCGGGCGGTGACGGCGCGGTCGAGCGTGTGCCGGTCGACGACTCCGTCGCCGGTGTCGAGAGCGGGCGCGGAGGGCTGTTCGGCTGCCGTACGGGAGAGGAGCTCGACCGTCGACGGCGCGGGACCGAGGGCGAGGGGTGGGGTGCCGGGGCCGCCGGTGCGCGGGGACGGCAGGAGATCGGCGAGGCGGCGCTGCGGGTCCGTCGCGGCGGCCGAGCAGACCTGTGCCACCTGTTCGGCGAATGCGGTGAGGTCGGCGACGTCGTGCGGTGCCGATCCCCGAGGGGCGACGAAGTGCAGGCGGTAACCGGCAGCGGCGCGTCTGACGTACAGGCTGAGATCGAACAGCGCCCACCCGGGTGGGAGGTCGTGTTCGGTACTCGACTGCCCGCCGAAGCGTGCCGGTGGAGCCGCCCCGGTGAGGTCGTTGAACCACAGACGGACGAGCGGACTGCGGGACGTGCGGGGGAGCTGCAGGCGGTCCAGGATCTCGTCGTAGGTGGGAGTCGCGTGATCGACGGCGTCGAGGAGTGTGAGCCGTGTCGCCGCGCACGCGTCGAGGACGCTCCGCCCGTCGGCGGCGGGATGGCCGGGGTCCAGCAGCAGGGTGTCGAGGAGGAAGGCGACGGTCTGCTCGTCCGCGGGGTCCGCGACCCGCACGCTCGGCACGCCGACCACACCCGGGTCGCCGCCGGAGCGTGCCGCGAGCACCGATGCGGCGACGGTCAGGAAGAAGACGGCCGGCGTGACTCCGGCGCTGCGCAGCAACGCGTCCACGGCACGGCCGGCCCTCGGCGGGAGGTCGACGGTGTGGGTGGTGGCCCGGTGCGCGTCGGGTCCGGCCGGGAGGGGGGCGGGCGCGGGCAGCATGGTGCGGGCGCGGGCGGCCAGCAGCCGACCCCACCAGTCGAGGTCCGCCTTCCACCGCGCGGAGTCGACGAGGCCGCCCTGGCGGCGGAGATGGGGCAGGAGGCGGGGGGCCGGGCGCGGCCACCGCGGTGCGGATCCGGTCCGGCGGGCCGCGTAGGCGGTGGCGAGGTCGTCGAGCACGATGTCCGACGCGCGCAGGTCGCTGATGAGGTGGTGCATCACCAAGGCGATCCAGGTGCGCCCGGTGCCGGGCGACCAGACGAGGCCGCACCGCCACAAGGGTCCGGGATCGAGGGGGATCGGCCGGTCGGCGATCCGCCGCAGTGCGGCGTCGACCTGGTCGGCCACGTCGTCGTGTGCCGTGCCGCGCACGACGTCGATCACCAGCGGTACGGAGACCGCCTCGTCGACGACGATCGCGGCACGGGCAGGTGAGGGCTCGACGACGTGGCAGCGCAGGGCTTCATGCCGGTCGGCCACATCCGCCAGGGCGGCGCGCAGCGGTGCGGGTTGCACCTGGGCGTCGAGCGTGAGCACTCGTACGACGTTGTAGGCGGGGGAGTCCGGGTAGAGCTGGTGCCACGTCCAGATCCTGCGCATGGCGGGGGAGATGGGCTCCGACTCCGGTCGACGGCCGGCCGTGGTCTCCGGGGCGGCATGGGGTGGAGCGGCCGTGGTCGCCGGGGCGGGTGCGTGCCTGGCCTGCTCGACCAGCGCGACGAGGTCGGTGAGTGAAGGGTTGTCCCTGATGAGGGCGGCGAGGCTGAGTGTGGCGTCGAGTTCGGTGCCGATGCGGGCGACGAGCCGTGCGGCCAGTACCGAGTGTCCACCCGCTTCGAGGAGTCCGGTGTCGGGCCCGGTGTCGCCGAGCAGGTCGGTCCAGATGGCGTGCAGTCGACGGGCGAGACCGCTGTCGGGGCCGGTCATCGGTGACCTCCGGGGAAGGTGGTCGGATCCGCCTCGGTCACGAGCTGTGCCAGCGCCGCCCGGTCGACCTTGCCGTTCGGGGTGAGGGGGAGTGCGTCCAGGCGGCCGAGATGGCTCGGAATCATGTAGGGCGGAAGCCGGGAGGCGAGCAGCTCGCGCATCTCGGTCCCGGACGTCCCGGCTCCGCGGCAGGTGTAGAAGCCGGCGAGCGTCCGGTTCCCGTCGCGGTCGCAGGTGACGACGACGGCGGACCGGACATCCCGCGCACCGGCCATCACGGCCTCGATCTCCTCGAGTTCGACGCGGTACCCGCGCACCTTCACCTGGTGGTCGATCCGGCCCAGCAACTGCATCTGGCCGTCCGCCCGCCAGCGGCCGCGGTCGCCACTGGCGTACATGCGCCGACCGGGCCGGAACGGATCGGGGACGAAGCTTCGTGCGGTCTGCGCGGGGTCCCCGTGATAGCCGAGGGCGAGTGACTCACCGGCCGTGTAGATCTGGCCGACTTCGCCGGGCGCGGTGGGTTGTCGCCGGTCGTCGAGGATGTAGTAGTGCGAGCCCTTCAGCGGGAGTCCGTAGGGGATGCTCGGCCACTGCGGGTCCACGGTGCCGATCTCGTAGAAGCACGACCAGATCGCGGTCTCGGTCGCTCCGCCCAGGTTGACGATCCGGACCTCGGGGAAGACCTCACGGGTCTCGTCCGGCATGGAGATGGGGATCCAGTCGCCGGCGAGCAACATCAGGCGCAGCGACTTCTGTTGCCGGTGGGGCGCGTCACGGTCGGTGAGGAACGGGAGGAGCCAGGCGAACATCGAGGGTGCCGAGTTCCACACGGTGATCTCTTCGTCGAGCAGCACCTGGGCGAGCACTCTGGGTTCGGCGAGTTCGGTGTCGCCGGCGATGCGCAGGGCGCCTCCGGCGGACAGCACCCCGAAGACATCGAAGATGGAGAGGTCGAAGCAGAACGACGTCACCTGCAGGAGAGTGTCGTCGGCCCGCACGGCGAACCGGTCGGCGGAGGCCGAGAGCGTGTTGACGAGTGCGCTGTTGCTGACCGCGACGCCCTTGGGGCGCCCGGTGGAGCCCGACGTGTAGATCACGTAGGCGACGTCGCCGGAAGTGGCCGGAACGGGCGGCGGGGAGTCGGGCTGCCGGGCGAGGTGCCATCGGGTGTGAACTCGCCCGGCGGACCGTTCTGTCGTGTCCGGCGGAAGGTCCGTTCGACGCAGGAGGCCTGTCTGCCTGCCCGGTGCCGGAGGCTCGATCGCCCAGGCGTGGTCGGGTCCGTGCGGGAGGGGACCGGGCAGGAGAACGGCACCGCCGGGCCGGACGACCGTCGCGAGGGCGCGCAGCAGCGCGGGGGAGGGCGCCGGAGGTACGACGGCCACGTCGACGGTCGTCGACAGGAGCTCGTCGAGGCGTTCCGGGTCTCCGACGACAAGGTCGGCGAACACACCCTGCTCCTCGGCCCATGCGGCCGCGGTGCGTACCGCGCCCTCGTCGGCGTCGACGGCGGTGAACAGGTCCAGGCGAGGGGCGACGAGCTTCAGCAGGTCGCCCCGCCCCAGGCCGATCTGCAGGACGGTGCCTGGCTCTTCGGCCATGACGTGATCGGCGATCGCCCTGAAGTCGCTCCCGGCGGGAGCTTGTTCCGCGGGCGGCGATGCGTGGCGTGGCTGCGGAGGACGTTCGGTGGGGACGTCGAGGAGCACGATGTCGGTGAGCTCGGGGCAGACGGCCGTGAGCTGCTCGAACAGGGCCAGGTCCTCGGCGAACCCGAGAAGGCAGCGGACCTCGGTCGAGCGCAGCACGTACGCGGTCCGTTCGAGCGGCCACTGGTCACTGACGGGTACGAACGCGGCACCCGCCAGAGCCGTGCCGAGGATCGCGACGACGGATTCCGGGCGGCGTCGTCCGATGAACGCCACATGGTGTCCGGGCTCGATGCGGTGCTCGTGGAGCAGCCCGGCGACCTGTGCCGAGAGCTTCAGCAGCTCCTCGTAGGTGTACACGACACGGTCCCGCTCCACGACGGCCGGTGCGTCCGGTGTCCGTCGCGCGGTGAGCGCGACGAGGCCCACCGCGGTGACGTCTTCGGGGACGGCCCGATCCGTGGCCGGGCTCGGCCGGGACGCCGTGACCGACGGCGCGGGACGGACGGCCTGAATGTGCGCCATTCCTGCCGCCACCGCGGCGCCGAACGCCGTCTCGTCCTCGTGCAGTGCGAGGTGGGAGCCCTTGACGCGGCTCTGCAGGGGATCCGTGCAGACCTCGCCCCAGGCCCGGAGCGACGGCTCGGGTACCAGCCAGTCGGCGTCGAAGCCGACGACGCAGGTCGGCACGGAGAGCGGGGGGCGCGGCCGGTGGCGGTAGCTCTGCACCACGGAGAAGTCGGCGTGCAGCGGCTCGGCGAACAGCTCGACCATGCCCGGGACTTCGAGCATCTCCGGGGCCGCGAGCCCCATCTCGACGGCTTCGCGGAGGAATTCCCTGCCGGGCGGACGCATCGTGACCGACGGGTGCCCGATCCCGCTCTGGGGAGCGCGGGTGCCGCACACGATCAGGCCCATGGGCGGAGTTCCCGCGTCGGCGAGCCGTGCGGCCGCCTCGTAGGCGAGCCACCCGCCCATGCTGTACCCCAGGAGCACGATCCGTTCCGTCGGCAGTTCCGCCAGCGCGTCGAGCAGCTCGGTGACGACGTCGTCGGCATCGCGCAGGCAGGGTTCGGACATGCGGGGGCCGTGTCCCGGCAGGTCGACGAGCGCCAGCACGCTGTCGCCGTCCAGGTGCCGGTGAAGCGGACGGAACGCGCGCCCCGAGCCGCCGGCGTAGGGCAGCGCGATCACGAGGGGGCCGTCCCCGTCCGGGTTGATCACGTCGCTGAACCAGGCCGACGAGAATGCGGTCATGCGGATGCCGTCCGATCTGGCGTCGTCAGCGGGGACTGGACCTGGGAGTCGTCGTGGACGACCACACGCAGTTCGCTGGTGTGGGGCCGGCCGTCGGGTCCGGCGAGCCACAGCTCGTCCGGGGACGGAAGCATCTCGGTGAAGGTGATG
Organism: Streptomyces solicamelliae; assembly: GCF_045348655.1. NCBI lineage: Bacteria > Bacillati > Actinomycetota > Actinomycetes > Kitasatosporales > Streptomycetaceae > Streptomyces > Streptomyces solicamelliae. Next base: position 761,708 of record NZ_CP160404.1, on the reverse strand, counting down.
GCGGCTTCGGCGTCGGAGGCGACGCTTCGGCGCAGACCCCGCGCGAGATTGCGGAGGGACAGCGGAGCGTCCTGGTCGACGAGGTAGGGCTTCGGCTGGTCCGGTGTCCGGGCGAACAGCCACCGCGGCATGCCCAGTTCCTGCAGCCGCCGGCGCAGCGCGCGATGGCGGTAGTCGTTGTCGACGGTGTGGGGGAGTTCCGACACCGGCACGTGCCAGCTCTCCCGCGCGATGACCACGTCGTCGAGCAGCAGGCGGGGCTGGTGACCGGCGCGGGGCCGGATGCCGAACCGGTTGGCGACGACCGCGGTGAGGAACTCGCCGAGTACTTCGGTGAGCGGTGCCCGCCAGTCGGCGTCGGCGGAGCGGACGAGGAGTCGGCCGCCGTCGTCCTGTTCGACGACCAGTCCGGCCCCGGGCAGGGCCGCCCGGCCCGAGGGATGGCCCTCGTCCGCGGTCCAGGACCAGTACTGGTACAGGTCGGGAAGATCGAGGGCGAGGGGCGGATAGGTCCGTGAGGTGACCGCCGGTGACGCGGCCGGGTAGACGGGCACGAAGCGGCCGTCGGGGAAGTCGGCCGCGGTCGCCGCACGCAGTTCGGCACGATCGTCGGCCTGCGTGGCGAAGGCGCGGTTCTCCAGCGTGTTGACCGCGAGGTGCAGTTCGCCGAGCACCCATTGCGGACGGTGGCCGGGGCGTTCGCGGAGCATCAGGTCCGGGCTGTGCTGCCGGGCTGCACGCCATCCGACCGGGCCGGCCGGGAACAGCGTGCGTACGAGCGGGGCCATCGCCTCGGTGGAGAGCCGGACCGAGGATGCCGAGGACTCCGTCGCGGTGGCGAGCAGTTCCGCCCAGCGTGCCTGGAAGTCGTCGGCGACGCGTGCGACCGCGGTCCCGGGCAGTCCGCCGAGGAGGTCGCCGGAGGCCATCACCAGGTCGCACAGGGCCACCGGCCGCCCCGAGGCGGCCCGCAGGGAATCTGCGCGTGCCGCGAACTCCCGCTCGAGTTCCGCCCCGCTCTCGCGGACCAGCCAGCGGGCCGTGTCCAGCAGGAGCCCGAGCGGGGCGCGGAGGTCGTCGATCAGGTCGACGCCGATGGTGACGTCGAGGTCGCGCCGGCAGTCCTCGTACACGATGCACCGCCCGAGGTCGCGGTCGGGCTTGGCGCGCTGGTCGCCGACCCCGGCCAGGGACCGGAACTCCGTCCCCAGCCGGTCCAGGGCGTCGCGCAGTGCGATCGGGTCGCCGGCCGCGTCCGCGACGGCGTCCACGGCGCGGTCGAGCCGGTCGAGTTCGGCCAGGAGGCCGCCGCGCAGCTTCTCGTCCGGGATCTGCGCGAGGTGCCCGCGCAGGACGTCCTCGGGCCGGTCGGTGACCGGGACGGGCAGTCCGACGAGGACCGCACCGGTGGCGGTGAGCCGCTCCAGAGCCTGCTCGGCCGTCGGCTGGGCTTCGGGAGGTCCGTACGCGCTCAGCAGTTCACCCACCTGGCGCGGACGATCGAGGAGAGCCGTCAACGCGGCCTCGTCGGCGTCCAGTTGCTGCGGCCGGCGTCGTGGCCGGCGCAGGACTCGTCCGTCGAAGGAGCACGCCGGGTGGCGCCGCGCGATCAGGTGGGGGTGGAGTTCGGGCCGCGCGGCGAAGGCGCGCGCGATGGCGTCGACGGCCCAGTGCTCGCGGAAGAGGCTGCGGCTGCGCAGGCCGGAGGTGCCGTCGGTACGGATTCCGGGGTGGTCGTCGCCGAACCGTGCCCAGGCCACCGGACCGAAGAATCCGATGGTCTCGTTCTTGGCGCAGTAGCGCTGTGCGAGGAAGGCGACCAGCGCTTCGCGTTGGTCCCTGCGGGAGAGGCGTCCGTCTCCGCCCGCGGCGAGGTCGGCGGCGAAGCCGCCCATCCAGTTCCGGACGAGAGCCGGATTCTGCCAGGTGACCGCCTCGAGGAACGCCGGCTGCGCGACGACGGAGCGTACGGCCGCCGCGGCGGTCTCGCGGCTGCGGGTGTCGGAGTCGTCGTCCGCGCAGGAGGGGACCGCGAACGCGTCGAGCCAGGAGATCGGCATACCCGCGCTGCGCAGGGCGGCCAGCCGCCACAGCGACCAGTCGCCGTGCAGCGTGAGGCGATGGGCGGGCCCCGTCGTGGACTCGGACGACGCGGACGACTCGGATGCGGGGGAGGACGGGGGCGGCGCGACGGTCATGACCGCACCCGCTGGTCGACGACCTCGGCGAGTTCGGCCAAGGTGGGGGCCTCGAAGAGGAATCCGACGGTCAGCTCGATGTCGAACAGCTCTCTGATCTGCGCCATCAGGTCGATCGCGGTCAGCGAGTCGCCTCCCAGGTCGAAGAAGTCGTCGTCGGGTGAGATGTGGTCGTGGCCCAGGATGCGCACCCACAGACCGCGAAGACGATCCGTGGTCGAGTCCGGCGTCGTGTCCGTCGGGGAACCGGCGGCCGGTGCCGCGGGCCCTGGGGGCACGTTCCCTGACCCGGCCCGCTGGAGCGGCAGGGAAGGCACGGTACGAGGGGAGGCGGAGGTCGGTTGCGTGGTGGCGGGGTGCGCGGGAGACGGCACCGGCACAGGCGCGGGTACCGGCACGGGCACCGGCCCCGACAGAGGAACCGGCCCCGACACAGGCACCGGCCGGCCGTTTCGGTGCGGGCGCACCAGCACCTGATCGGGGGTGCGGGAGGAGAGCAGCCTCATCAGGATGCCGGTTCCGACGGACGGGTCGATGCCCGCATGCTCCTGGCCGTCGGCCTCCTGGCCTATCCGGTCGTCGGGGTCGGCGCCGAACGCCGTCCGGTCCGCCTTCCGCATCGTGAAGCCCTCGACGGCGACGAGGACGCGGCCGTCGGAGCCCATCACGTCGATGTCCGCCACGAGCTGTCCGTGACGGGTCTCCTTCCTGCGGATGTGGACGGCGATCTCCTCCTGGAGCGGAGCGAAGACGGTGAGCGCGCGGTACAGGAACGGCAGATACGCCTCGTCGGCGCGGTCCTCGGGGCCGGGCCCCGGGCACCCCCGCAGCGCGGAGGTCGCCATGTCCAGGAGCGCCGGGTGCAGAGGGTGGGTACGGAGATCATCGGCGAACCGCTGCGGGAGCCGCAGTTCGACCAGCCGTTCGTCCGCGCCGTCGCGGACCTCCAGGACCGAGTCCCAGCGCGGTCCGAGCGTGAAGGACCCGGCTGCGGATCCGGCCGTCGGACGCGTGGACATGCGCAGCGCGGCGAGATCGCGGGCAGGCGCCTCGACGCTCCGGCGTGCGATCCGTCCGGTCGCGTGCGTGACCCACCGCGCGGTCGTGTCGTCCGCCGGCTGGGACCGGACCTCGAAGCGGTGCCCGGCGCCGTCGGGTGCGAACGCGGCGATGACGCGCCGCGCCTGACGTGCGGTCAGGGGCGCGACGAACACGATGTCGGAGAGCACCGGTACGAGACCGGCGGGCGCCGGCACGGTGTGGTCGTACGCGCGGGTGACCAGGTCCAGATGGCCGGTCCCGGGCAGGATGGGGGTGCCGTCGAGCCGGTGCTCGTCGAGCGTCCAGGTGTCCGCGGCGTCGAGCGTGGCCGTCCAGTGCAGTTCGCCGACCGCGGGCGCGCCGTTGGGCCGGCTGGCCATGCCGATGGTCGTCCAGCTCGGGTAGTTGACGCTCAGCACCCTGCGCGCGGGGAACAGACCAGGACGCGTGCACAGGTCCATGACCCCGTTCGCCGCCGCGTAGTCCCCGCCGCCGACGAGGCCGTCGACGGCGGCGCGACTCGAGAACAGCACGGTCCAGTCGAGTTCGGGCCGGCCGGCCAGCGCCTCCGCGAGGGCGAACGTCCCGTGCACCTTGGGTCGCAGCACCTCGGCCGCCTGCGCCGGGTCGCGGGCCTGCAGGATTCCGTTGCCGGCCACGCCGGCGAGATGCAGCAGCCCCTGGACCGGCCCGAAGGCGGCCGCGACGATGTCGAGGGCGCGCCGCACCTGTCGCGGGTCGCCCACGTCGCACGCGAGGAGCCGGACCTCGGCCCCGAGCGCGGTGGCTTCGCGGACGGCGGCCGTGACGTCGGCCGACCAGGTGTCGACGGGCTCCTCGGTGGCGGGGAGGGTGCGGCCGAGCAGCGCGATCCGCGGACGGATGCCCGTCGCGGCGATGCTGCGCATGGTGGCCAGGCCGAGCGCGCCCATCCCTCCGGTGATGACGTACACGCCCCCGGAACGAAGGGCCGGTGTGTGGTCCGGCGACACCCGCAGCGGCGTTTCCCTGCGCACCCAGCGGCGACGCCCGCGCAGCGCGACGACGAGGTCGTCGTCGGCGCGGCAGAGTTCGTCGCGCAGTTCGTCGACGGGAGTGTGGGGCGAGAGGTCGATGATCTTGCAGCGCTGCCGGGGAAGCTCGGCGGCCAGGGTGCGTACGAGTCCGTGGACGCTCGCCTTCACCGGGTCGACCGGGTCGGCTCCCGAGACGTCGACCGCGCCGGAGGTCAGCGCGACGAGCTCGGGGACACGCCCCGTCCCGCCGGTTCGCAGCCCGTGCCGGACCAGCGACAGTGCGCTGAAGAAGCTGTCGTCCAGCTGCTGTTGGACGTTTGCCGTGGTCGCCGCCGGCCAGGGAGCGGCGGCGACGGCATGCACCAGCAGGTCGGCCTCGACGCCGCGGCGGGCGAGTTCGCCGAAGACCTGCTTCGTGTCGGCGGTGACGCCCGGGCGGACGGCGAACTCGTCGCCGTCGTGGCGGTAGGCGTCGGCCGGACGGATCCGGATCGTGTGCATCTCGGCCCGCTCGAGCGCGGCCACCACGTCGTTCGCGCGGGCCTCGGCGGCAGGGAGGAAGACGACGGCGGTCGCCCCGGCCCGGGTGAGATTCGGTGGTGTCGGAGCGGAGGCGGTCCAGTGCAGCGAGGAGAACGGGCCGGGCTGACCGTCTTCGGCATCCGAAGCGGTCGGCGGTGGTGCCGTGTGCGCTGCGCCGGGCGCGTCCGGCGCCGTCATGGCATCCGCGAGGGCGGCCGGCGGCGCGTCGACCCAGTGCCGCTTGCGCTGGTACGGATAGCCGGGGAGCGGGATCCGATGCCGGAGCGGAGCCTGCCCGACGGCTTCCCACGCGATGTCGGTGCCTGCCGTCCACAGGTGCGCCGCGGCCGTCAGCACGGCGGTCATGTCCTGGTGGGCGTCGTCGGCAGCCGTTCCGCCCCGCCTCTTCGGCAGCGTCGGCACGACGGCGACGGCAGCGTCCCGGACCCGCTCGTGGCGGCGGGCCAGCTCGGTGAGGACCTGCCCGGGGCCCACCTCCAGAAGTACCCCGGGCCCGGTCTCGCCCAGCGCGTCCAGAGCGGTGGCGAACCGTACGGGCTCGACGAGCTGATTCACCCAGAACGCGGGGTCGACGGCCTCGTCCGCGGAGATGACGCGTCCGGTGGCGGCCGAGTGGACGGGCACGGCCGGTGGCGCCAGGGTCACGCCGGCGAAGGCCTTCTCGAAGGCGCGGGCGGCATCCCGGAGCAGGGGGGTGTGGAAGGCACCCGACGTGGGCAGCCGGGTGCATGCGACACCGCGGTCGGCGAGCTCCGCGGCCACGTCGGCGAGGTCGTCCTCCGACCCGGCCAGTACGACCTGGTCGGCTCGGTTGATCACGGCCACGGTGACGGTCCCGCCGAGCACGTCGCGGAGCGCATCCGCACCGGTCGCGGCGGCGAGCATGCCACCGCCGGCGGGATGGTCGCGCATCGCCCTGGCGCGGGCCAGGACGAGTGCGGCGGCGGCGTCGGGTGCGAAGACCCCCGCGACCGTGGCGGCCGCCAACTCGCCCAGACTGTGGCCGAGAAGCGCGGTGGGACGGACTCCGGCCTGCTGCCACATGTGGGCCAGGGCGAGTTCGGTGGCGAACAGGAGCGGCTGTGCGAGGGAGGTCTCGTTGATGTCCAGCCCTGCCTTGCCGAGCCAGCAGTCGCGGAGCGGCAGGTCGGGGGAGTCCAGCCGGTCGAGCCATTCGTCGAGTGCACGTGTGAAACCCGGCACGCGCCGGTACAGGCCCCGCGCCATCTCCACGTGCTGGGAGCCCTGACCGGGGAACAGCAGACAGACGGAGGGCGGACCCGTCACCGGCTGCGGGGAGAAGAGGACGCGACCGGTGTCGGCCGCCGTCATGGTGGTGGCCGCGTCGTGCGCGCCGGTGCACACGGCCGCCGCGCGGACCGGATGGGTCTGGCGGCCGTGCTGCAGGGTCGCCGCCGCGTCCGCGAACACCTCTTCCCCCAACTGCAGGAAGGCATCGGCGAGTCGGCCGCGGACGGCCGGCTCGGCGTCCGCGGTGGGGCTCGACCAGACCACCGCACGCGGTTCCCCTTGGTGGGGTGTGAGGGCGTGGGCGGGGGGCTCCTCCAGCACCACGTGGGCGTTGGAGCCACCGATGCCCATGGCGCTGACGCCCGCGCGGCGTGGCCGCTCCGGGTCCCGGGGCCAGGCGGTGAGCCGGTCCTGTACGCGGAACGGGGAGGATCCGAAGTCGATCCGGGGGTTGGGCGAACGGTAGTTGATGCTGGGCGGCAGCTGCTCGTGCTCCAGCGCGAGTACCGTCTTGATGAAACCCGCCAGGCCGGCCATCGGTCCCAGATGCCCGATGTTGCCCTTCACCGAGCCTATGGAGCAGCCGCCCACCGGGAGTTGCTCCTCGGCGAGGCCGGTGAAGGCGTCGGTCAGCGCGCTGATCTCGATGGGATCGCCCACGACGGTGCCGGTCCCGTGCGCCTCGACGTAGGAGATGTCGGCCGGTCGCAGACCGGCCATCGCCAGTGCCTCCATCACCACGGCACGCTGGGCGGCCGCGTTGGGCGCGCCGAAACTGACCTTGTCCGAGCCGTCGTTGTTGATCGCGCTGCCGCGGATCACGGCGTGGATGTGGTCGTGGTCGGCGACGGCGTCGGGAAGTCTCTTCAGCATGACCGCGCAGGCGCCCCCGCCGAACACGGTGCCGTCGGCTTCCGCGTCGAAGGGGCTGCAGTGACCGCTGCGTGACTGCACTCCTCCTTCCGACCAGAGGTAGCCGTGCCCGTACGGGAAGTCGATGCTGGCACCTCCGACGAGCGCGGTGTCGCAGTCGCCGACGCGCAGCGACTGGCACGCCATGTGCAGGGCGACCAGGCTGCTGGAGCAGGCGGTCTGCACGGTCACGCTGGGCCCGTGCAGGTTGAGCTTGTAGGAGGCCATGGTGGCGATGTAGCCGCCGAGATTGAGGGACGCCACGTCGGAGAGAGGAAAGCCCATCGCGTCCTTCCGGGGGCGCAGATGGTGTTCGTCGTAGAGCGGCGCGCCGGCCGAGGCGAAGACCGCGGTGCCGGCACCGATGGTGGTCGGGTCGTAGCCGGCGTTCTCGATCGCCGTGTGGGCCGCTTCGAGGAACAGCCGGATCTGCGGGTCGCAGGTCTGCGCTTCGCGCGGTGTCATCGCGAACAGGCCGGCGTCGAAGTACTGCGCGCCCGGCACCAGGGCGGCCGCCTTCACGTACGAGGTGTCGCTCAGCAGCTCTTCGGAGACGCCGTGATCGCGCAGGTGCTCGTCGCTCAGCGCTGTCACGGACTCCTTGCCCCGGACGAGGTTCAGCCAGTAGGCGTCAACGCAAGACGCGCCGGGGACCTGTGCCGCGACCCCGACCACCGCGATCTTGTCGTCATCGTCCACTGAGGCCTCCTCGATCAACGACGTGCGACCTCTTGGAAGCTACGGCCCGGGTCGGGATCGGTCGTGTCGCCGAAACAGGCGACCGGTCACCGGCCCCGGGACGGATCGGCCGGCAGGAGGAGGGATCGCAGGGGCTGCAGCCGGCATCCGCGGAAGCGCTTCGCGGGCAGGGATCCGGTCCCGAAGTCGAGCAGTGTGGCGCCCTCGGCGATGGCGCGGGCGATGGGTTCGTAATAGGTCACGTTGAAGTACTGGGCGTGCTCCGGTGCCGCGTAGTCGCGGCCCACCGCCCTGACGGCCCAGGTGCCGCCGCGGCGGTGCACGACCGAGAAGGCCACCGGCCTGCCGGACAGATATCCCACCAGCGCGCGTACCTCGGAACCCGGTGTCATCGCGAGCATGGCCAGGTAGAACTCCGCCTCCAATGCGCTCGCGGGGTCGCCATGGCGCTGCTGGGTCTGCGCGAGCAGCGGTGCGACGTCGGCCGCGACCGAGGCCAGCGGCTCGTCGCGCAGGACGATCCCGCTGTCCGCGAAGGCGCGGCGCTCCTGGCGGACCTGCCATCGGCGCTTGCGCGGGAGGGCGGCCAGGTACTCGGAGAAATGGCCCCACTCGATCGGCATCACGGCCTTGTCGCGGGTCGCGACCGCGACCGCCTCCGGCTCGAACTCCGCGAGCCATCGCGCCTGGGCCGGGTCGAGGTCCGGGATCAGGACCTGCGGGCAGCCGGCCGCCGAGGCGAGCTCCCGGGCGGCCGAGACCAGGGTGCGCGCGGCGCCGGCGGCACACGCGGGCTCGATCGCCGAGCTCAGGAGCAGGTGATTCCGGTAGCCGCCGGCCCCACCGGCCGAACACAGTCGGGAGCCGGTCGAAGGGGGCGGGTCGCCGAAGATGTTCTCCGGGGCGAGGGAAGCGTCGTGGGGGCGCGCGAACTGATAGACGGGAAGCAGACCCAGAGCAGCACCTGACGTGCGGCGCACCACGAGATAGGTGACGGGGGTGCCACGTCTGCGCTCCACTACGTGGTGGCGTTCCAGTTCCCCCAGGACGTGGTCGGGTGCCGTGATGCCGAGTTCGTCCAGGAGGTCGATCGACACGTGGTCGACTTCCTCGGTACGCATTGCCTCATCCCGTCGCCTGCGGGCCCGTGGGACGAGCCCTCTCTGCAGGGGACAGTGCGGACCCGGCGGGCTGCCAGTCACCCGAACGGGCGGCATGACGCCGCGTGCGGCGTACCCGAGACTCACCTCATCGGTTTGCCCGCCGAACAGCTCGGATGAACGGTGAACTCGACGCGGGACTTTCGTATCGTACGGTGACGCCACCGCATTCCGGAATTGATGTCCGCTGGAGGAACGCGGCACAGGGTGGTCGAGTCGAACGGACGTCTCCTGGAGGGAATCTGATGAACGTTCACACGCTCAGTCGTGTGGATGCGCGGCGGATCGCGATTCGCGCGCAGCTTCTGCACGGCGAGCGGCCGAAAGCGTTGACCGACATGGTCCGGCACTTGACGTTGTTGCAGCTGGATCCCACCGCGGCCATTGCGCCGGCCGCGGATCTGGTGTCGTGGAGCAGGCTCGGCGGGGCTTATGCGCCGGAGTTCCTGGTCCAGGCGCTCAAGGAGCGGCAACTCGTCGAGATCGGGGCGACCATCCGGCCGGTCGAGGACGCGGTGCTCTTTCGGGCCGAGATGCTCGAGATGCGGCGCCGGCCGCCGGTGGCCGACTGGGAGAAGAGGTTCCACGGCTGGCTCGAGGCCAATGACGCCTGCCGCCGGGACATCTTTGCGCGGCTGGAAGCCGATGGCCCGCTGCTCTCGCGCGACATCCCGGACACGTGCGTGCTGCCGTGGAAGTCGACCGGGTGGACGAACGACCAGAACGTGATCCGGCTGCTGGGGCTCATGGCCGATCTGGGAGAGGTGGCCATCGCGGGGCGGCAGGGCCGCAACCGGCTGTGGGACCTGGCCGAGCGGGTGTACCCGGATGCCCCGGTTCCGGACCCCGGGGAGGCGTTGCGGGAACGCGACGAGCGGAGGCTGCGGGCCTTGGGCATCGCCCGCACCAAGTCGACCAAGGTGCCCATCGAGCCGTACGACGTCGGTGCGGCGGGCGAGGCGGCCGTCGTCGAGGGAGTCAAGGGCGAGTGGCGCGTCGACCCCATGTATCTCGGGCAGCCCTTCGAGGGGCGTGCCGCACTGTTGTCCCCCTTCGACCGCCTCATTCATGACCGCAAGCGTGCGGTGGAGCTCTTTGATTTTGAATACGGCGTCGAGATGTACAAGCCCGCGGCGAAACGCCGTTGGGGGTATTTCGCGCTGCCGATTCTGTTCCACGACCGCATGGTGGGAAAGCTCGACGCGACCGCGGACCGGAAGGCGGGCGTCCTCCGGGTCAATGCCGTCCACGAGGACGAGGCGTTCACGAAGGAGATGACGGTGGCCGTCGATGCGGAGGTGGACGCGCTGGCCGAGTGGCTCGAACTGGAAGTGGAGCGTTCTTGAGCGACGTGTTCTCTCCGCATCAGACCCTGCGACAATCTGCCGCCCAGCGCGCCCGGGCGCTATGACACGGACATCGTGGTACCGGCGCTTTGCTCGTCCCCTGTCGAGGTGACGAATTTACCGAGGAGAGCGGCTCGGGTGAGTTCGGCCTTGTTTCCGACGTCGAGTTTGACGCGAATACGTTTCACGTAGGTGTCGACGGTGTGCTGGCTTATGCCGAGCCGGGTCGCTATCTGGCCGTGCGTTCTTCCCTGCGCGATCTGGCTGAGCACCTGCTGCTCGCGGTCCGAGAGCGTGGGCTGGCCCGGCTGGACTCCGTTTCCCGTGGGGCCGGGGCCGGGCTGGTCCGAAGCCAGGGGACCGGCCGAGCCGGCGGCGGCGAGTTGGACGGCGCGCACAATCCTGGACCCCGGCTCGTGTTTGCTGATGACGGCTGTCGCGCCTTCTTTTATGTAGTCTTTGCCGTCTATGGAGGGGCCGTTGGTGAGGATGAGTACCGCCATGGACCGGGCGGCGTCCGTGACGATACGGGCATCTGTACCGGTGACCGCGTCGGCGTCTATGACCGCCACGTCGGCGAGCCAGCACGGCTCCTCACGGGCCGAAGTGCGGGTGGCGACAATTCTGACCCCGGCCGCAGTGAGGACCTGGCTCAGGCCGAGCAGGAAGCAGGGGGAAGTCACGAGCAGATCTGTACGGAGCATGCGTGTCCCAAGGAGAAAGGCGGCCACTGGCGGTAGTGCGACCGACGGACGTCAGGTGTGCATGAGTGATGCTGTCGCGGCGTCAGGATTATCCGTGAATAGGGACCTCCAACGGGGAACAACAGTACCCCTGTTCGGACATGTCAACCTTCGACTCGCCGGGGATGTGACACGCGTAGTGTGCATGACACTGAGTGGCAGAACATCCGCTGAACGTAAGGGAGTTGAGTGCGGTGGAGGCGCGCTGACGACCCATCGGCCGACTCGCTGCAGTTATGCCGGTCAGTAACCGTCGCACTACTCATTCGCTCACCGCTCCCCCGGAGATGGGCACAATAACCCGTCCCGCACTCGTGTGGTGAGAGGTTGTCAGTAGTGGGGTGAGGGGCTAGCGTTTTGGTGCGTTTTAGGGACAGTCGATCAATAGGCAGGAGGAGACTGCAGAGATGGCCGAAATTCTGCTGTACCACCACATCCAAGGCTTGACCGACGGGATCCAGGCGTTCGCCGACGACCTGAGGCAGGCCGGCCACACCGTGCATACGCCGGATCTGTTCGAGGGCCGCACTTTCGGGAGTCTCGAGGAGGGTATGGAGTACGCGCGGGAAACCGGGTTCGACACCCTCCGGGAGCGTGGTGCGGCGGCGGCCGAGGACCTCGGTCCGGAGCTGGTCTACGTCGGATTCTCCTTCGGCGTGACGATCGCTCAGAAACTCGCCCAGACGCGGCCGGGCGCACGTGGTGCGCTGCTTATGCACTCCTGCATCCCGGTGTCGGAGTTCGGGGAATCCTGGCCCGACGGCGTGCCGGTGCAGCTGCACGGCAAAGAGGGTGACGAGTTCTTCGAGGAAGACCTGCCGGCGGCACACGAACTGGCCAAGTCCGCCTCGGCCGCGGAACTGTTCGTCTATCCCGGGGAACAGCACCTGTTCACCGACGCCTCGCTCGATGCCTTCGACGCGGAGGCGTCCAAGCTGCTCATGGACCGCGTGCGGACGTTCCTCGCATCGGTCTGATGCACGCGCCGACCGGCGGCCGGTCTCACGCCGAACCCGGTGTGAGCCGGGCCGCGAGCGCGCGCCCGCGGCCCGGGCCGGAAGCCGGTCGGCACCCGTCCTGGTCAGAGGCGTACGAGCATCTTGCCCAGGTTGCGTCCGCGCATCATGTCCAGAAAGGCGCGAGGGGCTGCATCGAGGCCCTCGGCGAACGTTTCCCTGTAGTGCAGCTCGCCGCCGTTCAGCCACTCGGCGGCCTCGGCGACGAACCGATCCCGCAGGTCCGCGAAATCGCCGGCGAGAAAGCCCCGAAGGGTGAGCCGCTTGCCCATGCACAGCGCCAGGTTCCGGGGCGCCGCCGGTGATTCATCGGCGTTGTACATCGAGATCGCGCCGCACATCGCGATCCGACCGTGCGGGTGCATGGCGCCGATGGCGACCTCGAGGTGCCGACCGCCGACGTTGTCGAAGTAGACGTCGATGCCGTCCGGCGCGGCAGTGCGCAGGGAGCGGCGCAGGGCACCGTCGTGGTAGTCGAAGCCGGCGTCGAACCCGATGCTGCTCAGGTACGCGACCTTTTCCGGGGAGCCGGCGGACCCGACGACCCGCCCGGCCCCCTTCAACCGCGCGATCTGTCCCGCCGCGCTGCCGACGGCACCGGCGGCGGCCGACACGAAGACGGTCTCGCCCGGCTGCAGGGCGGCGACCTCCAGGATCCCCGCGTAGGCGGTGAGGCCCGGCATCCCGAGCACTCCGAGATAGGCCGAGGGCGGGGCGAGACCTGGGTCCACGCGCGTCGCGGCGTCCTCCGGCACGACCGCGTACTCCCGCCAGCCGGCCTGGTGCAGGACGACATCGCCCGCCGCGAAGAGCGCCGACCCGGACTCGATCACCGTGCCGACGGCGCCGCCCTCCAGCGGTCGCCCGATCTCGAAGGGCGGCACGTACGACGGGATCTCGTTCATCCGTCCGCGCATGTAGGGGTCCACGGACATCACCTGGTTGCGGACGAGCAGTTCACCTGCCCGGGGCTCGGCCACCACGACCTCGGCCAGGCGGAAATCGTCCTCCGACGGCCAGCCGAGGGGCCTCGAAGCCAAGTGGATCTCGCGGCCTTTCATGAGTGACACGGTAGGTGCCGCCCACGGATCGGCGTCGCCCCAAGTTCCGGTGACAGGACGCCTCGTCGGGCGTTGCCTAGCTTCAGTTGTCCCGACACTCCGTCCCCGTCAGCGGTGCTGCCGCGCACGCGCGGGTGTCGTCCCTCGTGCTGGAGGTTCACCGTGGCGCCGAAGGAACAGCTCGTGGTCTCGCGTACCGTCTCCGAGCTGTTGCAGGAGCGTACGCGCGAGCGGCCGGACGCGGTCGGCTACACCTATCTGACGGACGGCGAGGCCGAGCGGGAGACGCTCAGCCATGCCGACCTGGACCGCAGGGCGTCCGCGATCGCCGCCGCCATCCATGCCGCCGGCGCCGCGCCCGGGGACCGGGCCCTGCTGCTGATGGCTCCCGGACTCGACTACGTATCCGCCTTCTTCGGCTGCCTCTATGCCGGAGTGGTGGCGGTGCCGTCCTATCCGCCGGACCCGTTCCGGCCCGAACGCACCCTGCCCCGGCTCATGGGTGTGGTGGACGACGCCGATCCGGTCACCGCCCTGACGACATCGGATCTGCTCGGGTTCATCGACGGTCTCGGCGAGCATGCGCCACCCCTGCGGAAGCTGCGCTGGATCGCCGTCGACGCCGTGCCCGACGAGACGGCCGCACCCGTCGCGGTCGACCCCGCCTCGACGGCCTTCCTGCAGTACACCTCGGGCTCGACGGCCGCACCGCGCGGCGTGATGGTCTCGCACGAGAATCTGCTGCACAACCTCGGGATGATCCAGAAGTACTTCGGCACCGACCCCGACACCCAGGCGCTGATCTGGCTGCCGCCCTATCACGACATGGGTCTCATCGGCGGTCTGCTGCAGCCCTTGTACGCGGGCTGCCCCGTGACGCTGCTGTCTCCGCTGCACTTCCTCGAGCAGCCGATGCGCTGGCTGCGGATGATCTCGCGTCTCGGCGTCACCGTCAGCGGCGGCCCCAACTTCGCCTACGAGCTGTGTGCCCGCCGTGCCACTCCGGAGGAGGTCGACCAGCTGGATCTGAGCACCTGGCAGGTGGCCTTCAACGGGGCCGAACCGATCCGTCCGGCGACGCTGGACCGGTTCGCCGCCGTCTTCGGTCCCGCGGGGTTCCGGGCGGATGCCTTCCTGTCGTGTTACGGCCTCGCCGAGGCGACGCTGATCGTGAGCGGCACCGAACGGGGCACACCGGTGCCTCGACTCCAGGTCGACCGCGACGCACTGGCCGGCCACACGGCCGCCGCGCCCGGCGGGGGTGAGGAAGTGTCGCTCGTCTCCTGCGGTTCCGGGGCCGCGGACCAGGAGATCGCGATCGTCGACGCCGGCACCGGGCGACGATGCCCCGACGGCGTGGTGGGGGAGATCTGGGTTTCGGGGCCGAGTGTCGCCCGCGGGTACTGGCGCCGTCCCGAGGAGACCGCGCGCGTCTTCGGCGCACGCCTTGCGGGCGAGGACGCCGACTACCTGCGCACGGGGGATCTGGGGTTCTGGTCGGAGGGCGGGCTCGTGGTGACGGGGCGGTCCAAGGACCTTCTCGTCGTCCGCGGCCGGAACCACTACCCGCACGACATCGAGTACACCGCCGAGCACGCGCATCCGATGCTGCGGGTCGGCTGTTCCGTGGCGTTCCAGGTGCCCGATGACCGTGACGAGGACCGGTTGGTCCTGGTGATGGAGGTGCGCGGGGCGTCCGGGACCGTCGACGGCGCCGAGATCACCGCCCGGGTCCGCGAGGCCGTGGCCCTCGTCCACGGCCTGCGGGCCCACACGATCCTGCTGGTGCGCGCCGGCACGGTGCCGAAGACCTCCAGCGGCAAGGTCCAGCGCAGTCTGTGTCGCGCGCGTTATCTGGCCGGCGAGCTGACGGAGGCGGCCGTGGAGCGTGCGCCCGCGGCCACCCTGCCCCCGGCCACCCCGCCCGCGGTCGATGCGCCTGCGGGCGATGCGCGGCCCGGGCCCCGCGACGATCTGGACCACCGGCTGCGGGCGCTCGTCGCAGAGCTGCTCGATGCCGCACCCGACACCCTCGACGTGAAGGTTCCGCTTCTGGCCCTCGGCCTCGACTCGCTCGCCCTCGTCACGTTGCAGCACCGGATGGAAGCGGCGTTCGGTGTCACGGTGCCGCTCGGTGACGTGCTCGCCGGCGGGACCATGGAAGGGGTTCTCCAGCAGATCACGGATAGCTGGTCACAGCACGCCCCCGGGGCGGCCGGGACGGGAACGCCCGGGGACGGAGCCCCCTCGCCGGCCTGGGACGCGACCGGAGAGGCACGGGCACCGCTGTCGCACGGCGCGCGGGAGATCTGGCTGATGCAGCAACTCGATCCGGACAATCCCGAGTTCACCGTCGCGACCGCGCTGCGCCTGCCGGAGTCCGTCGAACTCGGCGCGCTGCAGAAGGCGTTGGACGCCGTCGTCGCCCGGCACCCGGTGCTGCGGACGACGTTCGAGGTGCGCGACGAGGAGCTGGTACAGGTCGTCCGGCCGGAGAGCCCGGTCACGGTCCGGGTGCACGACGTGCCCGAACTGGACGAACACGCCCTCGCCGCCCGCCTGAACGCCGTGTCGAGCACCCCGATCGATCTCGTCACCGGTCCCCTGCTGCAGGTCGACCTCTACCGCTCCGCAGTCGGTGAAGTCCTTCTGGTCCGCATGCACCACATCATCACGGACTTCTGGTCCAGCACGCTCCTCGCCCGTGAGGTGGGCGCCTTCTACAGCGCCTACGCCGCCGGTCAGGAGCTCACCCTGGCGCCGCCACGCGCCACCTATCTCGACGTGTCCGCCTGGCGGAACGCCGTCCTGGCCGACCACGAACACGTACGCCGCTCGGAGCGCCACTGGCTCGACCAGCTGGAGGTCGCGGCGGACACCGCGTGGCCACGGCTCACCTTTCCCCGGGGAGACGGGGGCGGACGCGACGGCGGTGCGATCGAGTTCGCGCTCACCGCAGAGCTGACGGACGCGCTGCGCGCGCGTGCCGCCGACGGGAACGCGACGCTGTACGTCCTGCTCCTCGCCTCGTTCATGGCGGTCCTGCACCGGACGACGGGTCAGCACGATCTGGTCGTGGGGACGCCCATGATGGGTCGCACCCGTCCCGAGTTCGCGGACGTGGTCGGATGCTGCGCCGGCACCTCGGTGATCCGCTGCCGAGCGGCCGGTGACATGCCGTTCTCCGCGCTGCTCGGCCGGGTGCGCCGACAGGTCATCGGCGCGCTGGAGCACCAGGACTACCCGATGTCCCTGCTCCGTGAACGGCACGGCGTCGGCGGACGCGGACATCTCGTGGACGTGCTGTTCACCGTCAACCAGACACCCCCGCGTCCCATCGGCGACCCCCGCGCGGCGGGATCGGCGACACCGCGCCGGCCGGGCACGGCGCACGACACCGCCGAGATCGCCGCGCTGGCCCAGGTGGGTCCCGCGGCGGTCCGCGGCCGGCTGGGTTCCCTGCCGGTCGAGAAGTTCCCGTTGTCCATCGGCGGGGGTGCGGTACCCGTCGAGGTCGTGATCGCCGAGGTGTCCGGCACCGCGCACGGGCTGCTGCGGTTCCGCGCGGGCTCGCTCGACGCCGTGGCGGCCGATCGCCTGGTACGGGACTACCTGGCGGTTCTGGACCGGGTCGCCGCCGACCCGGGCGCGACGCTCTCCGGCCTCACCGACAGGGGTGCGTAGTCAGCCGCGGATCGCGGAGAGCGTGGCCGCGATCTCGTGGGTGAGGGCGCGCGACCCCTCGTCGGAGAGCATCCAGTGGTCGGTCTTCAGCTCGACGCTCCGGAAGAGCGCCCGGGTCTGCGCCTTCCAGAGGGGCTGCTCCGCCGCGGGCACCGTCGGGTCGTCCGCCCCGCGCGCCGTCAGGATCGGGACGGGGAGCGCGGGGGAGCCGGTGTGGACGTAGCCGTCGAAGACCTCCCAGTCCGCACGCATCGGCCGTTCCAGCAGGTCGAGGAAGTCCCGGTCGGCCAGGAGCGCGTCCGGCAGGCCTCCCAGAGCGGCGGTCCGCGCGAACATGTCCTCGCGGGAGAGCCTGCTGGTGCCGGTGTCCGGAACGAGCTCCGGAGGCCGGCAGCTGCAGACCACGAGCAACTGCGGATTCGCACACGGCAGACGGACGAGCAGACGTGCGATCTCGAGGGCGACGAGGGAGCCGGAGCAGTGCCCCAGCAGGCCGTAGTCGCCGGAGAAGGCGGCGAAGTCGTCGCACCTCGCCGCTTCTTCGATCTCGGCGAGCAGCGAGGGGATCGAGCGGTGCGGCGCCTCCCGGACCCGGCGTCCACGCCCGGGCAGCAACGCCCCCGTCACGGAGATCCCCGCCTCCCCGGCCGTCTCGCGGAGCGAGTGGAACAGCGTGGGCCCCGCCGCGACGTGCGGAAAGGCGAACAGCTCAAATCCGTCGGTCTCCCTCCGGTAGGGAAACAGCCTGTCGATCGGTGACATCAGTGCTCCCTCTGCGGACCGGCAACCGGATACGCCCAGTCAACCCGGCCTCCGCGCAGGTCTCCTGTCCGGTGTTCGAGTGACAGGCCCCCACCTGCGACGCACGAGCGCCGGTACCCGATTTCTGCGACGCCACCGAGGTCCGGACCCGCCCCTAACGTGAGTCCTGTGGCCTCTCATCCTCCGCCCCCTGCATCCGATCGGACAGACGTGACCCCTGATGACGCGGCGCACCCCGCCGACGACGGTACGGCGACCTCCCGATCCGCTGTCGAGGAGGGCATCGGCGCGATCTTCCGCGACATCCTCCGGCGCGACGACATAGGCGTGCTCGACGACTTCTTCGATCTCGGCGGAAGCTCACTGATGGCCGTGCGGGCCCTCGGACAGATCCACGAGCGGTACGGGGTGCGGGTCCGGGCGATGGACTTCTTCGAGTCCCCCGTGGTGGCCACCCTGGCGCAACACGTGGTGGATGCCGCGCCCGCCCGGTGGCCCGAGGTCAGCAGGCGCCCCGCGGGAGCCGAACCCGTCCTGTCCTACGACCAGCAGCGGCTCTGGCTGGAGGACCAGCTCCTGCCGAGCGCCGCCTATCACGTGCACGGTCGGCAGCGGCTCCGCGGCGACCTGGACGTGGCGGCCCTGGACGCCTCACTGCGCGCCATCATGGACCGGCACGAGGCACTGCGCTCCCGGTTCCCCGTCCAGGACGGCAGGACGGTGCAGATCGTCGACGACCTCGCGGACGACTGGCACCTCCGGTTCGAGGACGTCAGCGCCCGACCCGACGGTGAGGACCGGGCGCGCGAACTGATGGACGCCGATGCCGCCGAGCCCTTCAGCCTCGAACACGGCCCCCTGGTGCGCTGTCTGGTGATCCGGGTGGGCGAGGCCGAGCATCTGCTGAGCATCACCGCGCACCACATCGTGTGCGACGACTGGTCGGTCGGTGTCTTCGTACGGGAGCTGTCCGCCCTGTACGCGGCGGGCGGCGATCCGCAGCGGGAGGATCTGCCCGAACTGGACGTCCAGTACCGCGACTTCGCCGTGTGGCAGCGGCGATGGCTGACCGGCGAGTACCTGCAGCGGCAGGTGGACTACTGGCGCGAGCACCTCGCCGGCGCCCCGGCCTCCCTGGCGCTCCCCAGCCGACGGCGCAGCACACCGGACGACGTTCTGGTGGGCGGACGGGTGTCCGCCGCGCTCTCGGCAGCCGATACGACGGCGCTCGGCGAGCTGTGCCGGAAGGCGGACGCGACCGCGTTCATGGCGCTCCTGGCCGGCTTCGGGACGGTTCTCGGCCGCTGGTCGGGCCAGGAGGACGTGGTGATCGGGGTGCCGATCACCGGGCGGTCCGACGCCCGCTTGCAGAACCTCATCGGCTTCTTCGTCAACACGCTCCCGTTCCGGCTCGACCTCGCCGGCGACCCGACGTTCGCCGAGCTCCTCGCCCGGGCCCGCAAGGCGGCGCTCGGCGGATACGCGCATGCGGAAGCGCCCTTGGACCTGCTGGTCGGCGAGCTTCCCGCGACCCGTGTCCCGTCCAGGACACCGCTGTTCCAGGTGATCCTGAACGGGGTCGACACCCCTGAGGTCCGTCCACTGGCGGGCACCACGGGGGAGTTGCTGGACACCCCGGCCCGGCCCAGCAAGTTCGAGCTGACGTTGAGTGCGCGTGAATGGGACGGCGTCCTCCGCTTCGACCTGGAATTCGACGCGAACCGGTACGAGCGCGTCATGATCGAGCAGCTTCTGGAGCAGATGACGGATCTCCTCCGGACCGCGGCGCACGCTCCTGACCGCCCGCTGAGCGAGTACCGGCCGACCTCAGCCGACGAGTCGCAGGCCGGGACCGCGGACCCGCACCTGGCGGAAGCGTCCCCCGCACCGGCCCGTGGACTGCTGTCGGCGGCCGACCCTGATGCGGTCGCGGTCGTCGACCGCGACGGCGAGTGGGCCTACCGCCGCCTCGACGAGGTGGCGGACCGCGTCTCCCGGGCGCTGACGCGGCACCTTCCCTCACCCGCCGGAAACGGTCGACCTGACGGCGACGAGGGCCGGGTCGTCCTCGCCTGGCGGCCGTCCGCTCTCTGCGTGGCCGCGCTCCTGGGGTGTCTGCGGGCCGGAATCCGGGTGTCCCTGGATCGCTCGGGCGATGCCCCGGAGGCCGCCGGACGCTTGGCGGTGCGCTCCGACGGCTCCGGCATCACGCTGCGGCTCGGGCCGGACGAGGTACACGTCATCGATCCCGACGGCCCGTCGAGCGACGGGACGGACTCGGGCACCGACGCGGTCGTCCCCGGTGGGGGCCCCGACTGGGCGGTGGCACGCTACGGGTTCGACTCCCACGACCGCTTCGCCGTGCTCTCCGGCTCCACCCACCACGTGATCTCGGGACTCCTGACCGCCTTCGCCGCGGGGGGGACCGTGGTGCTGGTCGACCGGACGACTGCCGGTGCGACGGGCGCGCTCGCCGCGGAACTGGAGAGCGCCGGTGTCAGCGTGCTCTATACGGGGCCGGAGTCGGTGCGCGGCCTGGCGGGTTCCTCCCTGCCCGGACTGCGCCACGTCGTCGTCGAGAACACGGGATCCTTCGTGGCACAGGACGTCGTCGCGGTACGCCGGACGGCCCCGGACGCCCGGTGCACGGGCCTGTACGGCATCGGGCCCGACGGCCGGCCCGCGACGGTCCACGACATCCCGGACGGGTGGGTGGCGGAGACAGCACCCCTGCGCGTCCCCCTCGGCCGTGCCGTGCACGGTCCGGTGCGGCTCGTCCGGCGCGGCGGACAGGACGCGGCGGTCGGCGAAGTCGCCGAACTCCGCGCGGAGGGCGGCCGGAGCGGGGAGCTCGGGCGGCGCTGGGCCGACGGGACGTTCGAGATGGTCGGCACGGCCGACAGCGACCCGTCGGCCGAAACTCTTCCGGTCACCTGCGCGCTGCGTGAGCTGCCGGGCGTCGTCGACGCCCTCGTCGTGGACGCGACGGAAGCCGGCGCGGACACGGAACTCGTCGCCTATGTGGTCACCGAGGACGGAGAGTTCGACCTCGCCGCGGCCAAGCCCCGGCTCGCGGCGCGGGTGCCCGACGCACTGCTCCCACGGCATGTCGTGGTGCTCGAACGGCTGCCGCTGACCGCGGACGGAGCGTACGACCTCGCCGCTCTGCCCCGTCCGGAGTCGCGGGAGACGGCCGACCGGTACGTCGCTCCGCGCACCCCGGTGGAGCGTCAGCTCGCCGACATCCTCGCGGAACTCCTCAAGGTCGACCGGGTCGGCGTCCATGACAGCTTCTTCGAACTGGGCGGATTCTCCCTGCTCGCGACGCAGTTGAACATCCGGATCCGGGAGACCATCCAGGTGGACCTCACCCTGCGCGACATCTTCGCCTCGGCGACGGTCGAGATGCTCGCGCGGCGCATCGCGTACCGCCAGGCCGAGCAGGAGCCGGTGGAGGATGTCGAGGCCCTGCTGAGCGATCTGGAGTCCGAGGCGTCCCGCCGCGCCTGAGGGCGCGGCGGTCCACTCGGCGCGGAACGACCGGATCCCTCGGCGGGCATGCCCGCCGAGGGATCCGGTCGTTCAGGCGTCCTGTGTCAGAACGAGAAGGTGCGTACGGAAATGGTCTGACCCGACAGCACCGGGAAGCCCGCCCAGCCCGTACCCGGCGGGAGCCGAGGTGCGTCGACACCCTCCGGCAGGCCGGAGGCGGCGGACAGGACGCGCAGGCGCAGAGGGCCGTCCCCCTTGGTCCGGAGGGTGAGGTCGACGCCCTTGTCCGAGGGCGCGGCGTAGCGGATTCCCCAGCCCCAGGGTTCGGCGAGCACGGCCTTCGTGGCATCGACGTCCACGCCGTCGACCGTCGCGCCCCGCACCGAGTGGCGGGTGGTGTCCGCGAACACGTCCACCATGAAGGCGTCGCCGGGCACGGTGAGGCGAAGTCGCACGGTGCGCTGCCCGGTGGCGGGGTCGACGACGTCGGGGGCGGTGCGTCGGAGCAGGGGCTCGGGGACGTCGCGGGCCTTGAGTGCGCTGCCGCGGTACAGCGGCGCCCCGGACAGGGACGGGATCCGGTCGTCCAGCCGGCTCGGTCCGGCGGTCAGCAGCCGCCCCACGGCCGGCTGCTCCCGCCCGCCGCGGCTGAGCCAACTGGCCGTTCCGGTGTCGGCCTCCCAGGCGTACGCGAGGCTGACGGGGCGCGGATTGCTGTCGCTGTACCCGTTCAGGGAGGCGGCGACCGCCGCTGCGGCCGCCGTGCCCAGGAGCAGGCTCGCCCCGAGTGCCGCGGAGACGCGGCGGCTCGGCCGTGGCTCGACGAGGGGAGACTCGACGAGAGGGAGCGCCGTCGCGGCGAGCAGCGTCAGCATCAGCAGGGGAGCGGCACTCAGGCCGAGTCCGACAGCGGCCGTCACCAGCACCGCGACCGGGAGCAGCAGGACGGTGGCAGGCAGCGCCGCGGCCCCGGCGGCCAGCAGGTGCAGCGGCGAGCGGGGTTCGGCGTGCGGCGTCGCGGCCAGGGCGCCCAGACCGAGCAGGGCCGGCCAGGTGAAGAGGTAGGCACCTCCGGGCAGCAGGACCGCGCTGACCAGCGCGAGCGCCACGAACCAGCCCAGTACGCCGGTGGTCGCCTCCGCGGGCGACATACGGCGGCGTGCCCACCGGTACCAGACCAGCAGGGCCCCCACCATCAGCAGCGCCCCCGCCACGAGGTAGGGCTCCGGGTGGTAGACGGCACCGATGCCGAGGCCGAAAGCGGGCTGGATCGCGGTCAGCAGCCACCATCCGCCGAAGCCGACGCCCGCGGCGGCCAGCAGGACGGCGGTGAACGAGCCCGCCGCGAGTCCGGCTCGGGAGGGACGCAGTCCGTGACGCCGGCCGCGGACCATGACCAGGACGAGGGCCGCGAGCGCGGCGAGGGCGAGCGGCAGGGTGAGCCAGGCCGGATAGGAGACGACGGTGCCGAACAAGGAGAAGTAGGTGGCCTCGGGCTCGTCCTCGGCGAGGTCGGCGGCGCCCAGTGCGCGCGCGGCGGCGAGGGCGGTGTCTCCCATGTGCTGCACGCTTCCGGCGTTCACGTGGGCGATGTCGTCCTGGGCCGTGTGGTAGCGGGCGACGCCGCCCATGTAGGCGAGGTTGATTCCGCGCATGCCGTCGGCGGCCAGGACGCTGAGGTCGGTGTCGTTGGGGAGCAGGCTGTACAACGCGCCCGCGAACGACGTGGTCACCACGTCGGAGTCGGCCACCGCGGAGGTCAGACCGCCCTCCATCTGGAACATCAGCGCCGGGCCCGAGACGCCGCGGGCCTCCAGATTCACGACCGCGACACGACGCGGATCGCCGGCCGCTCCCGAGTCGACGAACCCCTGGGCACCGAGCAGGCCGGCCTCCTCGGCGTCGGTGAACAGCACATCGATGTCGTTGCGCGCCTGCGGCAGCGAGCGGAGCGCACGGACGATCTCGAGGACGGCGGCGACATTGGCTCCGTTGTCACTGGCGCCGGGGCCGGTGGGCACGGAGTCGTAGTGGGCCACCAGCAGGACCCGGCCGGTGGGTTTCGAGCCCGGTACATGAGCGTGGACGTTGCTCACCCTGCCGAGTGTCGGATAGCCGTCCGTCGGCAGGCGGGACGCCACGCGCGTCTGCACGGTGGGCCGGGCGCCGAGGCTGCTCAGCTCACGGACGAGGTAGTCCCGCACCTCGGCCGCGGCCGCGGAGCCCGAAGGGTGCGGGACCGCGGCGATGTCGTCGATCCTCGCGAGGGCGCGCTCCGCGGAGAACTCCGTCTGCGGTACGGAGGCGGGCCTCGAAGCGGGCGGCCGCAGGGACCAGAGGCTCACAGCGCCGATCAGCAGCAGCGCGAGCGCGAGCGCGGCCGACACCGCGCGCCGGTGCCACGCGGGAGGCGAGGGCGCGCGCTGTGCGGCCGAGGACGGCGGTGTCCGCTGCTGGATCGTCATAGGCGTTGCCGACCTGTCATCAGAGAGCCCAGTCCTATCGGGTCCATGATCCGGCAGCCGTCGCGAGCCCGAGCACTCCCCGGTTTCAGGGACTCCGGGAGACAGGCCGGGCCGCGAGGAGATCGCTACGGTGAGAGCACGCTTCTCGCCGGCGAGCGGTCGCCGGCCGGCAACCCTGGACGACCACACGGGAGAGGGGCCCATGCGGCTGCGGAGTCAGACGGTCGAGCAGCGCGACTCACCCATCAGCACGGCCTACGATCTGCTCGAAGGGCACGCGTACGCCGGGAAGTTGCTCGACCTCGCGCAGGCCGCGCCGCAGTATCCGCCGGCTCAGGTGGTGAGCGAGCACGTGGCCGACCTCGTACGTCGCGGCGAGGGCGGCGAGTACACCGAGGTGCCCGGAATCCCACGGCTGCGTGCTGCGTTGGCCGCCGAGCTGAGCGAGGCGTACGCAGGGCGGGTGGCGCCCGAGAACGTCGTCGTCACCGCAGGGTGCAACCAGGCGTTCTCGCTGGTCGCCTCCGCGTTGGCGGGCCCCGGTGACGAGGTCGTGCTGGCGCTGCCGTACTACTTCAACCACGACATGTGGCTCCGGATGAACGGCATCGTGCCGGTGTATCTGGAGCCCGACGCGGACCTGGTGCCGCGCGCGGCGGACGCGGAACCGCTGATCACCGGGCGGACGCGGGCGATCGTGCTGGTCACCCCCGGAAACCCGACGGGCGTGACGATGCCCCCGGGGGAGATCGCCGAGTTCGCGGCGCTGGCCGCGAGGCACGGCATCGCCCTGGTGGTGGACGAGACCTATCGCTCCTTCCGGTCCACGGACCGGCCGGCGCACGACCTCTTCGCGGATCCGTCCTGGGCGAGGACCGTGGTGAGCCTGCACTCGTTCTCGAAGGACCTCGCCGTTCCCGGCTATCGGGTCGGGGCCGTGGTGGCATCGCCCGAGCTCAACCGCGAGGTGTGCAAGCTCCTCGACTGCGTGGCGGTGTGCGCCCCGCGGATCGGCCAGGAGGCGGCGTGGGCGGGACTGACGCAGGCCCGGCGGTGGCGGGTCGACCGCGCGCAGGAACTCGCACGCCAGAGAGCGTGGCTGGGGGAGGCGATGGCCGATCGCCCGGGCGGGTTCGAACTGCTGTCGTGCGGAGGGTTCTTCGGCTGGATCAGGCACCCCTTCGCCGACCGTCCGACGGCGGATGTCGTGCGGGCCCTCGTCCGCGAGCACGGTGTGCTGGTGGTCCCCGGCACCGCGTTCCTGCCCGACGACCGGCGGACCCTGCGGGTGAGTGCGGGCAATGCCGATCTGGCGGCCATCTCCGAACTCGCGGTCCGCTTCCGGGCCATGGGAGCCGCATGACCTCGCCGGGCGTGGATCCGGCCGTCGGTGTCCTGGCTTCACGTGACAGTGCAAGCAGGTGGTCCGGCAGTAGCTTGCCTCTTGTCCGAGCTGTCGACACACGATGAGTGAGGCACCATGAATCCGTTCGACGATCCCGACGGCACCTTTCTCGTGCTCGTGAACGACGAGGAGCAGTACTCCCTGTGGCCGGCGACTCTCGACGTCCCGGCCGGATGGAGCATCAGCCATGAGGCCGATACGCGCCAGGGGTGTCTCGATCACGTGGAGAAGACCTGGACGGATCTGCGGCCGCGCAGCGCCCGCGTCGAAGGCATCGCTTAGTGGACACCAGCATCTTCTTCTTCTCCGCGGACGCGGAGGCGGGAGGGGCCGGAACGGACCAGTACGCGCTGGTGAAGGCCGTCGCCGCGCGCATCGACGACAGCGCCATGTGCGGGCTGTGGACGCCCGAACGGCACTTCCACGTGTTCGGCGGTCTGTACCCCAACCCCTCGGTGCTGGGTGCCGCACTGGCCGTGTCGACCAGCAGGGTGGCGATCAGGGCGGGCAGTGTCGTGCTTCCCCTGCACGATCCCGTCCGTGTCGCCGAGGAGTGGTCGGTGGTCGACAACCTGTCGGCCGGACGCGCGGAGATCGCCTTCTCCAGTGGCTGGCACGCCAACGACTTCGTCCTGGCACCGGACGCCTACGAGGGGCGACTCGCGTCCCTGGACGATGCCATGGACCGCTTCACGCGGCTGTGGCAGGGGGGCGCGGAGAAGCGGACCGACGGCAACGGTGACCAGATCTCGGTCATGACATATCCGCGCCCGCGGCGATCCGAGATTCCCCTGTGGATGTCCGGGCAGTCCGACACGACGTTCGTGCACGCGGCGCGGCGAGGCATGGGCATCGTCACGAACTTCACCGGACGGCGCTTCGACGACCTCGAACGGAGAATCACCCTCTACCGTTCCGAGTTCGTGCCGTCCGGCCACACCCCGGAACCCCGGGTCGGGCTGATGCTGCACACGTACGTCAATGACGATCCGCACGCCGTGGTGGAGGCACTCGACTCGTCCTACGACGCCTACATCCGCCGCCACCTCGATCTGCAGCTGCAGAACGAGGCGGCCGACGTCACGGCGGCCGATCTGGACGACATGGTGGCCACGGCCAAGAGCCGGCTGCGGGGCGGCGGCGGCCTCGTCGGCGACAAGGCCACCTGTGCGGAGCGGATCCGCCGCTTCGCCGGGATCGGTGTCACCGAGATCGCCTTCCTGGTCGACTTCGGCATCGACCCGGAACTGGTTCTCGAGAGCCTTGACGATCTCGACGATCTCGCGTCGTCGGTCCGAGGGTTGGGGGAGTAATGGAACTGCCACTCGCGAAGCTCGAAGAATGGATGCGGCGTTACTACCACGCGGTCGACCACGACATCGGCAGCAGCGGCGTCCGGGATCTGACCGTCGGTGAGCTGTGCGACGTCGCCGGCTTCGAGCTGGCCGAACTGTCGGCGCTTCCGTTCCACGACAGCGAGCCCCTCGGGGGCCGGAATCTGCGCGCCGCGCTGGCCGATCGCTGGACCGGCGGGGACAGCGAGCGGGTGATGGTCACCCATGGGTCCAGTGAAGCGATCTGGCTCGTCATGCAGACCCTGGTGCGGCCCGGGGACGATGTCATCGTGGTCGATCCCGCCTACCAGCAACTGCATGACATCGCCGTGGCCCGGGGGTGTCGCCTGCGCAGGTGGGATCTCTCCTCCGGTGACGGGTTCGCCGTCGAGATGAACCGGCTGCGGGAGCTCGTGGCGGTGGAGCGGCCGCGCATGATCGTGGTCAACTTCCCGCACAACCCCACGGGTGTCTCCCTCACCCGCGAGCAGCAGGACGAGCTGATCGAGATCTCGGCCGCCGCCGGCGCCTGGCTCGTCTGGGACAACGCCTTCGGCGAGATGACCTACGAGGCCGAGAACCTGCCGCTGCCGCACGACCGCTACGAGCGCAGCCTGTCCTTCGGCACGTTCTCGAAGAGCTACGGCCTGGCGGGCATCCGTACCGGCTGGTGCCTGGCGCCCCCCAAGCTGCTGACGGAGATGGCGTACATACGCGACTACGTGGCGCTCTACGTCTCACCGGTGCTCGAGTTCTTCGCCGAGCGGGCCGTCCGCAACGCCGACCGCATCGTCGCGATGCAACGCGAACACGCCGCGGGGAACCGGGAACTGCTGCTCGCGTGGGCGCGGGAGCGGCCCGACCACGTCCGGCTGACCCCTCCTGCGGGCGGCGTCAGCGCGCTCGTCGAACTGACCGGCGTCCCGGACGTGACCGAGGTGTGCCGCAGGCTCGCCGAGGAGTACCGCACGCTGCTGATTCCCGGGGAGTGCTTCGGTGACGCGTACCGCAATCACGTCCGGCTGGGCTTCGGAGGCACCCGTGCCGAGCTCACGGCGGGGCTGGCCAACCTGGATCTGCTGCTGAAGCCGTGAGTCCGGCAGCGGTTCCGCTGCCGGACTCACGGATCGGGGCACCAGGAGAGGGACGTAGCGGACGACCTAGTAGATGACCCGGTCGTCCGCGGCCGGGCGCCAGGCCCGCGAACCACGGAGGTTGCGCGTGATGTTCAGACGCTTCAGCCAGCGGTCGCTTCCGTCGTAGCGGGCCCGGAAGGAGTTGCGGCCGTGCACGGCGCGGAAGTTGTCGATGAAGGCGACATCGCCCGGCTCCAGGGCGATGCCCTTCATCTTGGACTCGATCTCGTCGCACAGCCCGGTGTAAGCCGTCAGCGAGCGTTCGCTCCAGCCCTCGGTTTTCATGTGGTAAGGGTCCAGGACCATGTAGGGATCGGCCCGGTCGCCGAAAAGGACCGGTCGCTTGACCGGATTCGCGTTCCACTCCTCGATGGTCCGGAAGCTGTCCTCGCGCAGCCTCCGGATCGTCGGATCGCCGGTTGACGTCGAATTCACCGGCAGGTGGGAGTTGTCGGGCATCTGGGTGAAGGCCGGCTCGAAGAGCGCCTCGACGTCCAGCCCGGACCAGTCGAGATCGCCCGCGTCACAGACCGTCGTCTCGACGGCATCGGGGTTCTTCAGGCACATCAGGGCGACGTAGTCCCCGCGGCAGGGGTGGAACGCGTCCTCCGTGTGCCAGGACAGGTGCTGGAGGCTGTTCGACCCGAGTTCGTAATGCTCGTGGCCCTTGATGGGCAGGACGTCATGCATGATCCGGCCGTCCTGCTGGGTCGACCAGCCGAACACGTCGCCCAGCACCGAGGCGCACAGCAGGAAGAAGACCTCGTGGCGCAGGGTGGGCGAGGAGACGTGGCTGCCGCGCCAGTGCTCCGGTGTCGGTCCGATCTCCTCCTCGTCCACCTCGAAGCCGGAGACCAGGCAGAGCGCCGCCGGCTCGCGCAACCGGTGGTCCTCGAGGAACTCCAGGAGACGCGCGGGCAGTCGCCGGGCGAGCAGCGGAGCCCGTCGCTGGAGCTCCGGATCCTCGATGGTGGTGTACCGGGCAGCGATGTCGCGGAGCAGCGGGGCGACTTCCGTACGGTCGTGCGCCGTCAGCGTGAGCTTGTTCATCGCACTTCCTTCTGCCGCCCTGGTGCGCGGCGAGTTCAGGACACGTAGAGCGCGCACAAGCGTACGAGTCCACGCGGCGGCGGTGGAGGTGCCCAATACAAGGGACAAGTAATCAACGCCCTCCCAAAATATGGTCTCCAGCGTTGATCCCGATTCGGAATCCTTGATATCGGCAGACGAGGGAATTTGTGACCGCGAACCTGACCTTGATGGAAGTCGACGCTCTGACAGATCCCGACGGTGGCCTCAATCTGACGGACGGACATGCGCGTCTGGCGTTGACGCCGGAGCAGGCAGCCATCGTCGCCCGCATCCCGGAGATGTTCGCGATCGCCACCCGCCGAGCCTTTCCGGCCATCGAGGAGGCGGCGCACACCGCCTTCCTCGGCGCCATCGGGCAGCGCTCGGCACCGATCGGCACCGGCCGCATCCTGAGCTGCTACTCCTCGACGCTCGCCACCGACATCGTGGCGCGCGCCCTGCCGGCGGGCGCGACCGTCGCCGTCCTGCATCCGACGTTCGACAACATCGCCGACCTCTTCCAGACCCGAGGTCTGAAACTGGTGCCGCTGCAGGAAGAGGCGTTGCTCAACCAGGACTGGCCGGGATCACCGGTGAGCGTCGTCGTCATCACCATGCCGAACAACCCGACGGGCCTGGTCACCCCGGAGGGCCATCTGCGCTCGCTGGCCGAGCACGCCGCGCGGCACGGCCAGACGGTGATCGTCGACGCCAGTTTCCGCGGCCAGGTGCGGGACGCGCAGTACGACACGTACGCCGTTCTCGAGGCCGCGGGTGCGGACTGGATCATCATCGAGGACACCGGCAAGCTGTGGCCGATGCACGAGCTGAAGATCGGGATGCTGGCCTACAGCGAACGGACCACGCTCCCGATCAGGCGTGCCTTCTCCGAGTCGATGCTGGCCGCGTCACCGGTGGTGCTGCAGCTGGTCGAGGCGCTGGCCGGCGACTGGGCCGACGGCGGCTACGAGCGCGCCCGCGCTCTCGTCGAGCGGAACCGCAGCGCGGTGCGCGAGGCGATCGAGGCCGTCGGCACCGGTCTGGCCGACCCCGACTCCCAGATCAGCGTGGCGCGGGTCGCGCTGCCGGAGGGCGGCCCCGACTCCTCGCAGCTGTACCACGACCTGAGGGACCGCGGAGCGCACGTGCTGCCCTGTGCCCCCTTCTACTGGGCCGATCCCGAGAGCGGCCAGCGCAGCATACGCATGTCGCTCGCGCGGCCGTACGAAGTCGTCCACACCGCAGCCGCGGCCCTGGCCGACGCCTACTCCGCCCGGAGGTGAGCGGTGACCGCCGCGACGATGGACTTCGCGATCAGCCCGACGAGCAGACCCCTGCCCGCGGCCGAACGCGAAGCGGTGCTGAAGGAACCGGGGTTCGGGCAGACGTTCACCGATCACATGGTGACGCTGCGCTGGTCCGCCGAGCGCGGTTGGCACGACGGACGCCTCGAACCGTACGGGGCGTTCACGCTGGAGCCGGCGACCTCGGTGTTCCACTACGGGCAGGCGCTGTTCGAGGGGATGAAGGCGTACCGCCGGCCTGACGGAGCGGTCACGCTGTTCCGTCCGGACGCGAACGCGGCACGGTTCAACGCTTCGGCGCGGCGCATGGCGATGCCCGAACTGCCCCCGGAGATCTTCGTCAAGGCGGTCGAACTGCTGGTGGCCCACGACCGCGCCTGGGTGCCGGAAGGAGCCGGCCGGAGCCTGTACCTGCGCCCCTTCATGATCGCCACGGACCCCTCGCTCGGCTTCACCCACCCGTCGCGGACCTTCCTGTTCTGCGTCGTCGCCTCGCCGGCCACCGCGTACTTCGGCGGCGGGACGCCCAGGCCCCTGTCGGTCTGGCTGTCGACGAACTACACGCGCGCGGTCCGCGGCGGCACGGGATACGCCAAGACGGGCGGCAACTACGCGGGCGCCTTCGCCGCAGGGCTGGAGGCAACGGCCCACGGGTGCGACCAGGTGGTCTGGCTGGACGCCGAGGAACACCGGTGGGCCGAGGAGATGGGGGGCATGAACCTCTTCTTCGTCCATGCGCGGCCCGGCGGACGACCGCGCCTGACGACCCCGCCGCTGACCGGCACCCTGCTGCCCGGCATCACGCGTGACTCGCTCCTCACCCTGGCGCCGAAACTGGGCTACGACGCGGTCGAGAGCCCCGTCTCCATCGACCAGTGGCGCGAGGAATGCGCGTCGGGTGAGCTCACCGAGGTGTTCGCCTGCGGAACGGCGGCGGTGATCGCACCCGTCGGCACCGTGAAGTCGGAGAACGGGCAATGGACGGTCTCCGACGGCGAGCCGGGGCCGGTGACACTGCGGCTGCGCCGGGAGCTGCTGGGAATCCAGCACGGTTCGGCGCCCGACCCGGAGGGCTGGGTCCATCATGTCCGCTGAACTCGAAGTCCGCGTGCGCGAACCGCGCTGTATCCACGAGATGGTCGTCGCGCAGGCCCGCCGTACACCGGAGGCCGTCGCCGTCAGCCACGGGGACCTGCGGATCACCTACGGCGAGCTGGACACGCGATCGGCGGTGCTGGCGCGGCGCCTGCGGAGCGCCGGGGTGGCGCACGGCGACATCGTCGTGGTGCTCCTCGACCGGTCGATCGACCTGATCGTGGCGTTGACGGCCGTACTGCGCGCCGGCGGAGCCTACCTCTATCTGGATCCGGCCGAGCCCACCGGTCAGCGCGAGCGGATCCTGGCCGACACCCGCGCCCGACACGTCATCACCAACGGCGCCTTCGCCCCTCGGATCGACCTCCCGGTCGTGGTGCGCATCGACGACGTCGTCGATGCCGGGACAGCAGGAGCCGGCACCGACCCGGCCGACGAGGCCGGCGGAACTCCCGTCGACAGCCCCGCGTACGTCTGCTACACGTCGGGATCCACCGGGGACCCCAAGGGCGTGGTCGTCTCGCACCGGGCCGTGTTCCGGCTCGTCGACGACCCGTCCTGGATCGAGGTCCGCGACGACGACGTGTTCTTCCAGCTCACCCGCGTCGGGTTCGACGTGTCCACCTTCGAGATCTGGATGCCCCTGGTGCGCGGCCTGAGGCTCGCCCTGGGACCGCCGCTGCACGCCAACCTCGATCTCGCCGACCTGGCCGGGATCATGCGCGCCGAGGGCGTCACCGTGCTGTGGCTGACGTCGGGTCTGTTCCACAAGATGGTGATGCACCACCTGGACGGCCTCGCGGGGATCCGGCATCTGCTCGCCGGCGGCGACGTGCTGTCCCCCGCGCACGTGAGCCGGGTCATGACCGCCTACCCCGGCATGCTCTTCACCAACGGCTACGGACCGACGGAGAACACCACCTTCAGCACCTGCTGGACCACGAGCGAGCCCGGCTCGGCACCCACGGTGCCCATCGGGGTCCCGATCGACGGCAGCTCCGCCGTGGTCCGCGGCGCCGACCTGCAGCCCGTGCCCGACGGAGAGGTCGGCGAGCTGTGGGTGGGCGGCAGCGGGGTGGCGAACGGATACCTGCACCGAGGCCCGGAGACGGCGGCGCGCTTCGTCGCGGACCTCGACCCCGCGGCCGCCCCGGGCAGCCGGATGTACCGAACAGGCGACCTGGCGCGGTGGCGTGACGACGGCACCCTCGAGTTCCTCGGCCGGGTGGACCGGCAGCTGAAGATCCGCGGCTACCGTGTCGAGCCGAGCATGGTGGAGTCGGAGATCCTGCGCCTCCCCGGTGTCGCGCAGGCCGCCGTGGTGCCCCGCACGTACGGGGCGAGCGACACCCGCCTGATCGCGTACGTCGCCGCCGGCGACCGCGACCCGTCGACCTGGGCGGCGTTCAGCGCCTCGCTGCGCGAGCAGCTGCAGGCGGTGCTGCCGGCCCACCTGGTCCCGTGGGCGATCGTCCTGCACCCCGAGCTGTCGCTCAACCCGAACGGGAAGGTCGACCGTTCCGCACTGCCGTCGGCGAAGATCCCGCGGAACGTGTGGAACGCGTACGTGGCGCCCAGGGACTCCGTCGAGGCCCGGCTGGCCGAGATCTGGAGCGAGGCGCTGGACATCGACCAGGTCGGCGTCGAGGACAACTTCTTCGACCTGGGCGGGCATTCGCTGCTCGCCGCCGAACTGCTGGCCGCGCTGCCCGTGGAGTTCGACGCGACACTGCCCGCCCGCACGCTGTACCTGCGCCCGACGATCGCCGAACTCGCGAAGGAACTCCGCGGCGGCGCGGGGGAGTCGGAACCCGAGAGGAGTACGGATGCGTCCGCTCCGTAGCAACGAGGCCGGATCGCCCGCCGCTCCGGCCGCGGGCTGCCCCGTCGGTGCGGCCGCCGCCGGCCTGGCGCACTCCGAGGCCTTCACCGAGCTGGGTTTCCGCGGGGTCTGGGCCCGGATGCGCGAGGAGGACCACCTGGAGTGGACCCAGGTG
Source organism: Streptomyces solicamelliae (assembly GCF_045348655.1). Taxonomy (NCBI): domain Bacteria; kingdom Bacillati; phylum Actinomycetota; class Actinomycetes; order Kitasatosporales; family Streptomycetaceae; genus Streptomyces; species Streptomyces solicamelliae. The sequence continues at coordinate 728,977 of NZ_CP160404.1, read as the reverse complement.
GACGACCACAACGGCTTCTGGTCGGTGGTGACCTACGACGACGTGGAGCGGGTGCTGCGCGACGCCGCCGGCTTCACCTCGGAACGCGGCACCATGATCAACATTCTGGGGGTGGAGGACCCGGCCGGCGGGCGGCAGATCGCCGCGACCGATCCGCCGCGTCACACCGTCATGCGGGCGCGCCTGCAGAAGGCGCTCGCCATCAAGTCCATCGAGAAGCAGCAGAGCATGATCAGCCGCCTGGTCGACGAGGCGCTGGCACCGCTGGCCGCCGACGGCGGCTTCGACTTCGCGGAGGCGATGCTGGCCCTGCCGGTGGCCATCGGCGGCGAGTCCATGGGGCTGCCCCGGGCGGACTGGCCGCGGCTGGGAGAGCTCCTGGTCGCCTCGATCGCCGCCGACGATCCCGCCTACCAGAAGGACGGGGGCACCCAGGCGACGCTGGACGCCGCCCACCGCGAACTGTTCGCGTACTTCCAGGACATCTACCGCGAGCGGCAGCGCAACCTCGGCGACGACCTCATCAGCGTGCTGATCACCACCGAGGTGGACGGACGCACCATGACCCCCGGCGAGGTCATGTCGAACTGCTACAGCGTGCTGCTCGGAGCGGTCGTCACGACGCCGCACGCCCCCAACTACATGATGACCGAGCACATCGCCGACGGGACCCTCGACCGGTGGGCCGAGGACCTCACCGCCACCCCGACCGCGGTGGAGGAGGCGCTGCGACTGGGCTCACCGGTCAGCCACTTCATGCGGTACGCCGTCGACGACGTGGTACTCCACGGGACCCGCATACGGGCCGGCGACGCCGTGGTCAGCTGGCTCGGCGCGGCGAACAGGGACGGCGCGGTGTTCCCGGATCCGGAGCGCTTCGACCTGCGCCGGCGCCCGAACAAGCATCTGGCCTTCGGGATCGGCCCGCACTACTGCGTGGGGCACACCGTCGCGCGGGTCACCCTGCGCACCTTGTTCAACGAACTGCTGACGCGGTTCACGGCGTTCGAGCCGGCCGGCGAGCCGCAGCGTCTGCGCTCCAACTTCGTCTCCGGTCACCGGAAGCTGCCGATCACCGCGTCGCCTGTCCACACAGGCTGAGTCCGAACGTCGGAAAGGTTCCCCATGTCCTCGTCCCGACCTCCCCTGCGCAACCGCTGGCTGCCCCGTGAACCCTCGCGGGCCGCGCGCGCACGGGTCTTCCTCATTCCCTATTCGGGTTGCGGCGCGAGCATGTACCGGCAGTGGCCCGCGGAGCGGGACGGCGTGGAGTTCCTGCCGGTCGAGCTTCCGGGGCACGAGTCACGGTTCGCCGAGCCCAACTTCACCTCCTACGCGGAGCTCGGCGAGCAGATGATCGAAGGGCTCGCCCCCTACCTCGACGTGCCGTTCGGCTTCTTCGGCCACTGCGGGTCGGCGCTCGCGGCGTACGAGACCTCGGTGCAGCTGGTCACCAGGAACGTGGCGACTCCGTCCGCGCTGTTCGTCTCGTCCGAGGTCGCCCCCCAGGACGGCCCCGCCGGCAGGTTCCTCGAGATGGACGACCACGAGCTGGGCGCCGAGCTGGAGAAGCTGATCCGCGAACTGGGCGGCACGCCGTCCGCCGAACTGATCGAGCTGTACCTCGAGGTACTGCGCGCCGACGTGGAGACCAACAAGCGGTACGTCGTGCCCGAGCCCATCCGGCTGCCGTGTCCGATCATCGCCGTGGGCTGGACCGGGGACGAGGAGATCCCCTACTCCACCATGGGTGGCTGGCCGACGTGCGGGGACACGAAGTCGGTGCTGCTCGAGGGCGGTCACCACCGGTTCATCGAGGCGCCGGCCGACCTGCTCGACCTGATGGGTGCCGCCCTCGGGGCCACCTCATGAGCGGCGCCGGGGGCACGCCGACGGAGCGGGAACGGCGATTGCTCAAGCGGTTCGCCGCACCCGCGCCGACCGGGTCGACCACGCTGCTCTGCTTCCACTACGCCGGGGGGAGCGCGGGGCTCTTCCGCCACTGGCCCGCGCTGCTTCCGTCGGTGGACGTCATCGGCGTGCAGCTTCCGGGGCGGGCGGACCGGTTCCTGGAAGAACGCCATGTTCGGATGGAGCCGCTGGTGGAGGAGCTGATCACGGTCCTGGGGCCGTCGCTGGGCCGGCCGTTCGCCTGCTACGGATCGAGCATGGGCGCGCGGGTGGCGTGGGCGCTGGCGCATGCCCTGCGCGAGCGTGGACTGCCGGGACCCCGTGCGCTGTTCGTGGCCGCGAGCGGCGGGCCGGCCCTCGACGACGGGAGCTGGCTCTGGGAGGACCGCGACGACGGACTCGAAGGCTATGTACGGGAGATGGGGGGCACCCCGCCGTCCGTGCTCGCCGAGGCCGGTCTGCTGGCCGCTCTGCTGCCCGTACTGGAGGCGGACCTGACGGTGCTGAGCACCCACGACTTCCACCCGGACGTTCCGCTCGACATACCGATCCACGCCTTCGCCGCGGAGCAGGACGACGAGGCGGGGCCGGATCGCATGCGGGCCTGGCGGGACGAGACGACGGCGGCCTTCTCGATGGACGTGCTGCCGTGCGGGCATTTCTTCGACTCCGCGTCCGAGGCAAGGGTGATCGACTCCGTCGGCCGCATGCTCGGTGAGCTGCAGGTGCAGGTGCCCACGAACGAAGGAGTGGCGAAGTGAGCGACCTGGAAGCGCGCATCGCCGCACTGCCGCCGGAGCAGCGGGCCGTGCTCGAGGCCCGTCTGGCCGACCGCGCCGCCGCGCGCGGGCAGAGCACGGTAGGCCGGATCCTGCCGCGCGACCGCTCCGCCGCGACGCCGCTGAGTGTCGCCCAGCACCGGGAGTGGGCGGTCGGGCAGATCCGCTCGGTCAACAACATCACCGGCGCTCTGCGGCTGGAAGGCGGCCTCGACCTGACCCTGCTGAGCAGCGTCCTCACCGGGATCGTCGAGCGGCACGAGGTGCTGCGTACGACGATCGAGCTCGACGGACACGGGACACCGGTTCAGGTCGTCCAGGCGGTGACGCCGGTGCCGACGCCGGTGGTGGACCTGACGCACGTGGCGCCGTCACGGCAGACGGACGAGGTCACACGGCTCGCCCGCCGCGACATGACGCGCCCGTTCGACCCCGCTGATCCGCAACGCCTGCGGGTGACGCTGCTGAGGCTGGAGGCGGAGGTGCATGTGGCGCTGTTCGCAGCCGACCACGCCGCCTCGGACGCCTGGTCGCTGGCGATCATCGTCGAGGAGCTGGCCGCGACGTTCCGCAGCCGCCTCGGCGACGCCCCTGCGGACCTCCCGCCGCTCGACATCCAGTTCGGGGACTTCGCCGCGTGGCAGCGCGCGGAGCGCACCGAGGAGAAGGAAGAGCTCGAAGTCCGGTACTGGCGAGAGCAGTTGGCGGGCATGCCGGTCGAGTCGGCACTGCCGGCCGACCGCCCCGGTCCGGCGCGCCCGACGTATGCCGGCGGCGTGTACGACACGCGCCTTCCCGAGGAGCTGGCGGCGGGCGTCCAGCGGTTCGGGGAGAAGGAGGGCGCCTCGCTTTTCGGCGTGCTGCTGGCCGCCTGCTCCGTGCTGCTCAACCGGTACTCGGGCGAGGACGACGTGGTCGTCGGGTCGCTCGTGTCGGGACGCACCCGCGGGGAGACCCAGCGGCTCATCGGCAGCTTCGCCAACCCGCTGCCGCTGCGGGTGCGGATCCACGATGGACTGACGCTCCGTCAGGTCGTCCGGGAGGCCCACGCGACGCTGGCCGGCGCGCTCGACCACCAGGACCTCCCGTACGAGCGGGTCGCCGAGGGCCTCGACCTCGGCCGTGAGTCGACCCGCACCTCGTTCAGCCGGGTCTGGATCAACGTGCTCACCGTGCCCGACATGACGCTGGAACTGCCGGGGCTGCGCATCACGCCGGTGTCGATCGCCCCGGCCAAGACGTCGGTCGACCTCACCCTCAACGTCACGCCGGCCGCCGGGACGTTGCAGATCCAGTGGCACTTCATGTCCGAGCTCTTCGACACGGCCACGGTCGCGTTGCTGGCCGAGCAGTTCCAGCGGGTGCTCCGTCAGCTCGTCGACGATCCGGACACACCGGTCTGGGCCGTCGAACTCGAAGTCGGCGCCGCGGAGAGCAAGCCGGCGGTCCCGGCCGAGGTGAGCGGATTCGTCGAGCAGTTCCAGAACCGCGTGCGGCTCGCCCCCTACGCTCCGGCGGTGGTCTGGGACGGCGTCGCGACCAGCTACACGGAACTCAACCGCCGTGCGAACCGGCTGGCCCGCAGGCTGCGCGCCGCGGGAGTGCGCCGGGACGCGCGCGTCGGTGTCCTGGTGGACCGGTCCCCGGCCCTGGCCGTGGCGATCCTGGCGGTGCTCAAGGCACACGGGGCCTACGTGCCCATCGACCCGACGTACCCGCCGGAACGCATGGCGTTCCTGCTCGCCGACGCGGATGTACGCGTCCTGGTCACCGAGGAGCTGCTGGCGGACGTGCCGGGCTCCGGCGGGTGGACCACCGTGCTCATGGACGGGGCCGACGAGTCCGCGGCGGACGAGGGAGACCTCGACCCGCCGGATCCGGCAGCGGCGGCGTACGTCGTCTACACCTCCGGATCGACCGGTCGTCCGAAGGGCGCCGTGATCGAGCACCGCTCGCTCGCGGTGTTCGCGCGCGACGTGGTGGACCGACTCGGCCTGGGCACCGGCGACCGGTTCCTGCAGTTCGCCTCGCCGGGTTTCGACGTACTCGCCGAGGAGCTGTTCCCGACCTGGCTCGCCGGCGGCGCCGTGGTCATGCCGACGAAGCACCTGATCAGCGGTGAGGACGACCTGGCCGCGCTGGTCGAGCGGGAACATCTGACCGTGATGGAGCTGCCCACGGCCTACTGGCACGAGTGGGCGCGCGAGATCGACCGGCTGGGCCTGGAACTCCCCAGGCACCTCCGCCTGGTGATCATCGGCGGTGAGCGGGTCCTGCCCGAGCGCCTCGCCATGTGGCGGCGTACCGGCGTCCCCCTCGCCCACGTGTACGGGCTCACCGAGACGACGGTCAGTTCCACCTTCTTCCGGCTGGACCCGGACGATCCGGAGACGGAGTGGCCGAACCTGCCGATCGGCACCCCGCTCCCCTCGGCCGACCTGCGCATCCTCGACCGCCGGATGCAGCCGGTCCCGGCCGGGGGCGTGGGCGAGCTCTACATCGGTGGTGTCAGCCTGGCCCGCGGCTATCTGGGGCGCCCGGGCCTCACCGCACAGCGCTTCGTCGCGGACCCGACCCGGCCGGGCGAGCGGGTCTACCGCACGGGCGACCTGGTGCGCCGCCGCACCGACGGCAACCTCGAGTTCCACTCCCGGGTGGACACACAGGTCAAGATTCGCGGTTTCCGCGTCGAGCCCACCGAGGTCGAATCGGCGCTTCTCGACCATCCCGGCGTCGCCGAGGCCGTGGTGACGGTCCATGAGCCCGCTCCGGGAGACCGGCGGCTCGTGGCGCATGTGGTGCCGACGGCGGGGATGACCGGTGTGGCCGCCCTGCTGCGGGACTTCCTCCTCGACCGGCTGCCCTCCTACCTCGTTCCCTCGGCGTTCGTCGAGATAGCGGAGCTGCCGCTCAACGCGAACGGCAAGATCGACCGCGCGCGCCTGCCCGCTCCGGGCGGTGCGGACGCGACCGCCCGAGCAGGCTTCCGCGCGCCGGAGTCGGCGACGGAAAAGGCGTTGGCGGGGATCGTCGCCGGTGTGGTGGGCGTCGCGGAGATCGGCGTCGACGACAACTTCTTCGAGGTCGGCGGCGACTCGATCCTCGCGATCCAGGTGGTCGCCCAGGCGCAGCAGGCGGGCCTGCGGCTGACGCCGTACGACCTCTTCGCGAACCCCTCGGTCGGCCGGCTCGCCGTGGTGGTCGAGGCCGGCCGCACCGTCGATGCCGAGCAGGCGGACGTCACGGGTCCGGCGCCCCTCGCGCCCACCCAGCACGCTTTGTGCACGGCCGGGTTGACGGCACCCGCGCAGTGGAACCTGTCGGTGCTGCTGGACCTGGCCGTCGCGGTCGATCCCGAGGTGCTGCGCGCGGCCGTCGAGGCGGTGCTCGGGCACCATGACGGGCTGCGCCAGCGGCTGCTGCTCGCGGGGGCCCGGACCCGGTCGCGCATCGCCCCGCGCGGGGACGAGACGCCGTTCGCGTGCTACGACTTCGCGTCCGGCCAGGACCCGGATCAGCGGACCGAGGAGGTCTGTGCCGAACTGCAGCGCAGCCTCGATCCGGCGGTCGGGCCGATGATCAGGGTCGCGTTGCTGCGACCCGGCCGGGGGCGGGCGGACCGGCTGGCCGTGGTGGCCCACCGGCTGGTGGCAGACGAGGCGTCCATGAGGATCCTCCTCGCGGACCTGGAGACCGCGGTGGTGCAGCTGTCCGCCGGCGAGCCGCTGCGGTTCCTGCCGAAGACCACGTCGTGGCAGTCCTGGACGCGCCGGCTCGCCTCCTACGCGTCATCGGAGTCCGTACAGGGCCAACGCCCGTACTGGTCCGAGGTGGTGACCGGAGGTCCCGGCGGGGTGCTGCGCGGGCGGCTGCCCGACGACCACCCGGAGGAGCAGGGCCCCGACACCGAAGCCGGTTCCCGGACCGTCACCGCGCGTCTCGATCCGGCCGCGACCTCGGCGTTGCTCGGGGCGCCCGAGCGGCTGGCCTGCACGGTCGAGGAACTGCTGCTGGCGGCGCTGGCCCGGACCCTCGAGGAAATGACCGGTGCCGAGCGGCACCTCGTCGATCTCGTCCGCCACGACAGGGCGCAGCTGTTCGACGACGTCGATGTGACGCGTACCGTCGGCTGGTTCGGTCCCACCCACCCGCTGCTCCTGCGGGCCGCCGGGGAGGAGACGCTCCGCACCGTCAAGGAGACCCTGCGGGCCGTGCCCGCGGGCGGCACCGGCTGGCAGCTGCTCCGGCAGGGGCGCGAGCCGCTGGACGCGGCGCCGGTCGATCTCTCGTTCGCCTATACGGGCAAGGCCATGGAGCCCGCGTCCGGGACCTTCTCCGTCGCGGCGGACACCGTCGGCGGGGACCGCAGCCCCGTGGACCTCCGGCCCTATCCCCTCGAGGTCCGCGCCGGTGTCCGCGCCGGTGAACTCGTCGTCGCCTGGCAGTACGGCGAGCGGCGGCACGACGCCGGGACCGTGGAACGTCTCTCCACGAGCCACCTCTCCCACCTCCGCACGCTGATCGGCGCGGCGGCCCCGGAGGGCGCGTCGGCGAGCTTCCCGCTCGCGCGCGTCGACCGGGCCCAGCTCGACGGCCTGCTCGGCAGGCTCGCCGAGAGGCAGGCTGAATGAGCCCGGAGGACGTGGAGGACGTCTACGAGCTGTCGCCGCTGCAGCAGGGCATGCTGCTGCACAGCCTCTACGGCGGAGACTCCGACACGTACCTGGCGCAGCACAGTTTCGCCGTCGACGGGCGGCTCGACGCAGGCGCGCTGGAGACCGCCTGGCAGCAGACCGTCCGCGCACACCCTGCCCTGCGCACCTCCTTCCACTGGGAGGGCATGGACACGCCCCTGCAGGTCGTGCACCGCCATGTGACCGTCGACCTGCGCCGTCACGACTGGTCCGGTGTGGAGCAGGCCGTCCAGGACGAGAAGGCGGAGCAGCTGCTCGCGGCCGAGCGGGCGGCAGGGTTCGACCCGGCACAGGCCCCCCTGCTCCGCCTCGACCTCGTGCGCCTGGGCGCCGAGCGGCACCTCGTGGTGTGGACCCACCACATGCTGCCGATCGACGGCTGGTCCGTGCCGCTGGTCATCGGGGAGGTCGTCGCCCGCTACCTCAGCCTCACCGCGGGGACACCGCCTCCGGCACCCGCTCCGCCCTATCGCGACTACATCGCCTGGCTCCAGCAGCAGGACCTGGACGCCGCACAGGAGTACTGGGCCGAAACCCTCGGGAACGGCGCCGGGTTCGACAGACTGGCGCCTCTGCGGCCGGTCGCGCCGGACGCTCCGCCCTCGGTCATCGACGAGCACAACCTCGCGCTGGGCGACGAGTTGAGCGCCGCGGTGCGGCAGACCGCCGCCCGGCACGGTGTCACGCCGGGCACGCTGATGCTGGCCGCATGGGCCCTCGTGACGGAGTGCTTCAGCGGAGGCTCGGTCGTACGGTTCGGGGTTGCCTGCTCGGGCCGGCCCGCGCTGCTGCCGCAGGTGGAGCGGATGGTCGGCAGCTTCGTGAACAGCCTTCCGCTGCAGCTCACGGTTCCCGTGGACCGCGGCGTGGGGGAGTGGCTGCGCGAGGTCCAGGCGGCGCATGCGGCGGCGCGCCGCTTCGAGTTCACTCCGCTCGCCCAGATCAAGTCCTGGACGGGGGTCACGGCGACCGAGCGGCTGTTCGACACTCTGCTCGTTCTGGAGAACTACCCCGTCGACTTCGGCGAGAGCACCGACGCGCAGCCGCTGACGCTGCGGGGACTGACGGATTTCGAGAAGACCAGTGAACCCCTGACCGTCTTCGTCACCGCGGCGTCCACGCTGCGTGCGCTCTATCACCGGGACCGGATCGGCTCCCGGGAGGTGGAGGAGATCCTCGCGGCCTTCCGGACGGCCCTGACGGGGCTGACGCGTGAGGCGAGGATCGGCGGTGTCGCCTCGGGTCTCGCGCGGTCGGGGCGGCCGGAGCCGGCGGCGTCCGGGAGTTTCGCGCGGTACGGCGACCGAGGGGCGAGCCTGCCCGCGCTGGTGCGGCGGTGGGTGGAACGGACGCCGTCCGCGCCCGCGGTGGTGGCGGAGGAGGGCGTGCTCACCTTCGCCGAGCTGTGGGACCGGTCGTGCGCGCTGGCAGCGGCGCTGACCGACGCGGGAGCAAGCCGCGGATCGACGGTCGGGGTCTGTCTCGAACGCTCCGCCGACCTCGTGGTCGCCGTCCTGGGAACACAGCTCGCGGGTGCGGCGTACCTGCCGCTGGAGCCGTCGCTTCCCGAGGCGCGACTGTCGTTCATGGTCACCGACGCCGGGGCCGACGTGGTGATCGCACAGCCCGCCCTGGCGCCCCTGGCACGCCGTCTCGGCGCGGTCTCGGTCGTCAGCCCCCTGTCTCCGGTGCAGGTGCCCGGTACGGGCCGGACCCCGATGCCGATGCCGATGCCGATGCAGGGCTCCGACCTCGCGTACGTCATCTACACGTCCGGATCCACCGGACGCCCGAAGGGCGTCGCGATCACGCACGAGGCGATCCTCAACCGTCTGCTGTGGGCGCAGGACACCTTCGGCCTGACGCCGGACGACCGCGTGCTGCAGAAGACCCCGTTCGGCTTCGACGTCTCCGTGTGGGAGCTGTTCTGGCCCCTGATCACGGGTGCGGTGATGGTGGTGGCCCGCCCGGGCGGGCACCAGGACGCCGCCTATCTGGCCGGGATCCTGGCGGAAGAGAAGGTGACGACCGCTCACTTCGTGCCGTCGATGCTGGAACTGTTCGTGGACGACCCGGGCGCCGTCGAGCTGCCGGCCCTGCGGCGGGTGCTGTGCAGCGGGGAGGCGTTGCCTCATGGCCTCGCCCGCAGGTTCGCGCAGCTCCTGCCGCAGGTGGAGCTGCACAACCTCTACGGGCCGACCGAGGCCGCGGTGGACGTCACATGGTGGGACTGCGCCGGGACGGCCCCCGCGGGGGTGGTCCCCATCGGCCGGCCGGTGGCGAACGTACGGGCCCATGTCCTGGACGGCCGGCTCGCGGAGGTGCCCCGGTCGGTGCCGGGAGAGCTGTACCTGGGGGGTGTCCAGCTCGCGACCGGGTACGTGGGGCGGCCGGGACTGACCGCGGCCACGTTCGTCGCGCATCCGCTGGCGGGCCCCGGCGGACGGCTGTACCGCACGGGCGACAAGGTGCGCAGGCTGGCGGACGGGTCACTGGAATTCCTCGGCCGCATCGACCACCAGGTGAAGATCAACGGGTACCGGATCGAACTCGGGGAGGTGGAGCACACTCTGACCGGCCACCCCGCGGTGCGCGAGAGCGCCGTCACGGTCCACGCGCGCGGTGAACACCGCGAGCTCGCGGCGTACGTGACGGCCGCCGACCGAGAGGTCGATCGCGAGGAGCTGCCGGCGCAGCTGAGGACGTACCTCGCCGACCGGCTGCCGCGCTACATGGTGCCGGCGACGGTCACCGTGCTCGACGCGATGCCGTTGAGCCCGAACGGGAAGCTCGACCGGAAGCAGCTGCCCGATCCGCGCAGAGAGGTGCGCGTGTCGGACGGCCGCCCGTGGAGGGGACCGGAGACCCCGGGCGAGAAGGCGGTCGCCGCCGCCTTCGAGGCCGTGCTCGGAGTGCAGTCGATCGAGCGCGACAGCGACTTCTTCCAGCTCGGCGGGACGTCCTTCGACGCGGTGCGCGCGATCCGGCGGATCGAGGGAGCCACCGTTCCGCTGATCACCACGCACCCGACCGTGCGTGGACTGGCGGCCGCGCTGGAGTCGCCCGCCTCCGCCGCGAGCATGCTCCTGAACCTGGCACCGCGGACCCAGCCCGCGACGCAGCTGGTGTGCGTGCCGTTCGGCGGCGGCAGCGCCATCGCCTACCGGACACTCGCCGGCCACCTGTCGCCCGACGTCTCGCTCCAGGCGGTGACGCTTCCGGGACACGAACCGGGCAGCGACCCGCAGTTGCGTTCCGTCGACGCCATCGCCGGTGAGTGCGCCGCCGCCGTGCTGGCGCTGCCGCCCGGCCCGGTCGCCGTCTACGGGCACTGCGTGGGCGTCGCGCTGGCGGTCGAGGTCGTCCGCCGGGTCGAGGCCGCGGGGCGCCCGGTCGAGCGACTGTTCCTGGGTGCCTCCTTCCCCTTCTACGAGCCGCGTCGCATCGGGCGTGCCATGCAGCGGGTGCTGGCGGCTCTGGTGCAGCGAGGGTGGCTCCGGGTGGGCGCACGGACGGTGGGGACGACCCGGGGGAGTGTGCCCGAGGCAGATGAGGCGGAGGTGCGCTATCTGCGGTCCATCGGCGGCTTCGGCAGCGAGGTCGACGACGAGACCATCGCGTTCGTGATGCGCGCCTTCCGCCACGATGTCACCGAAGGCGGCCGCTACTTCGCCGAGACGTGGACGCGCGGGACCGAGCCGTGGCTGAGCGAGCCGGCGGAGCCGCCCACGCCGCTCTCGACACCGATCACCTTCATCGCGGGCACCGCCGACCCGATGACCTCCGGATACGGTCGTGGAGTGCGGCTGTGGGACCGGTTCAGCAGCAAGGTGGACCTGGCCGTGATCCCCGAGGGGAGCCACTACTTCCTCCAGGACCAGGCCGAGGCGCTGGCCGGGGTGATCGAGAAGTCCCTGGACGCTCACTGCGGCCGCTGCGGGGCGGTGACCGCGGCCGGTTGACCCCGGCCGCCGGCCGCCGGCCGCCCGGCCGCGGCCGGGGTCAGTGGGCCCGTGCGGTGCGCCAGGTGACCTCGCACGGGAGCGTGGCGAAACCGCGCTGGTGCGGGGTGTGGACGCGGCGGGCGCGGTCGGGGTCGACCTCGTACGCGGACACGAGAGCGCCGATCTCCTCCAGTGCGATACGCATCTCGAGCTTGGCGAGGACCGAGCCGAGGCAGTGATGCGGTCCGTGCCCGAAGCTGATCATCCTGCCGGTGTCGCGGTCCAGGTCGAAGCGTTCGGGGTCGGGGAAGACCCGCGGGTCGCGGTTGGCGCACGCGGGCAGGATGGCGATCCGGGCCCCCGCGGGCAGCCGGACGTCGTGCAGCACGGTGTCCTCGGTGAGGCGACGGGCGACCATCTGGCTGGCCGAGTCGTAGCGCAGCGTCTCGCTCGCCCAGTCGTCGGCCCGCCCGTTCAGCCCGGCCTGCTGGATCCCACGATCGAGATGCCCGTGGTACCAGGCGTTGCCGATGGTCTTGCCGGTGGACTCGTTGCCCGCGCCGACCATGACGAAGAGGAATCCGACGATCTCCGAATCGGTCAGCCGCCGGCCGTCGACCTCTGCCTCGATCAGGGTCGAGGTCAGGTCCTGGCCGGGGTTCTTACGGAGGTCGGTGACGAGGGCGACGAAGTACTGGGCCATGCGCAGCGCTGCCGCGGTCGCCGTCGGGCCGCGCTCGTCGGACATGTCCTCGCGTACGTTGAGCGCATCGGTGTCCGCGCGGATCAGGTCCCAGTCCCACTCGGGTATGCCGAGCATCTCGCACAGGACGTCGTTGGGCAGGGCGGCGGCGTAGTCGGTGGCGAAGTCGAAGCGCTGCTGACCGCGCAGGGCCTCGAGCCGGTCGCGGGTGACCTCGCGGACCCGCGCCTCCATCGCGGCCACGTGGCGCGGCGTGAAGGCGCTGGAGACCAACGCACGGTAGGTGCCGTGGTCGGGTGGGTCCATGGCGAGGAAGAAGCTGGTCTTGGGCGCATGCGGACCCCACAGTTCCGGCTCCAGCGAGATGCCGAACCGGTTGGAGAACAGCCGGGGTCTGCGCAGCGCGTCGACGACGTCGGCGTGGCGGGACAGGGCCCAGAAGTCCCGTTCCTCGTTGCGGTACACGGGAGCGTGCTCCCGCATCCAGGCGTAGAACGGATAGGGGTCCTCGTGGATCCGGAAGTCGAAGGGGTCGTAGCCGTGGGGGAACAGATCGGCGAGGGCGTCTGCTCCGCCGGCGGCGACCGGGTCGTGGGCCATGCCGGGATCCTCCTGGTCGGTGGTGGTCATGGGCGGGCGGCCGGTTCACGGCCCGAGGAGGAGCCTGCGGCGTCGGCCCGCTGCTTCGGTGCCGCGTCCGCCGCTGCCGGGGCGGTCAGCGGCACGTCGTCGCGCAGGGCGCGCAGGTCGCGTGAGAAGTAGGCGAGCCGCGCGACGATCAGGACGGCCACCCCGAGCAGCAGGATGAGGAAGGCCGAGCCGCGTCCGGCGCCGACGCCGATCACCCGGCCGACCGTGTCGGCCAGGGCGCCGTCCGGTCGCAGCAGCGGTTCGAAGATCCGCTCGGAGACGGGCCCGGCGAGCATGTAGCCGGTGAACAGCACCGTGTTGGTGATCATGTTGAAGGCGGCGAAGGCGCGGCCCTGCATGCCGGGCTCCACCTCGGTCTGCAGCACACTCCGGCTGGTGCCGTCGATGATCATCGAGCAGAACTGGAAGCCGAAGGCGGCGACGGCGACCAGGGCGATGCTCGGACGCAGGGCGCCCAGGCAGAGGAAGAACCCGAGCGGCACGGCCAGCCCGGCGATGCCGTGGATCCGCTTCGGCGGCCCTCCCCACGCGGCCATGGTGGCGCCGCCGAGGAACATGCCGACGCCGCCGGCCGTCAGCACCGCACCGAGCGCCGTCACCGAGGCCATGCCGATCACCAGCGGCGTGAAGAGGACGTCGACGAACCCGACCGCCAGATTGAGCGCGGCGTAGAAGCAGAGTAGCGGGACCAGACCGCGCCTGGTGGCGAGGTGGTGCCAGCCCTCGCGGATCTCCCCGAAGATTCCGGCCGGTCCGTCCTCCGACGGGGTGGGTCTGGGTATGCGGAGCCGGAGGAGGATGGCGATGTTGAGCAGGAACGTCGCGCAGTCGATGGCGAGGATGCCGGGGAGACCGATCGCGACGATGAGCAGCCCGCCGAGCGCCGGAGCCACGGTCTGGCTCACCGCGGTCGCGGTCATCACCATGCCGTTGGCGCGGCCCAGTTGGCTGCGCGGGGCGAGCTGCGTCACGCTCGCGTTCAGCGCCGGTACGAGGAACGCCCCCAGGGCCGAGCGGACGGTGATGGTGACGAAGATGTGCCAGGGCTCAAGAACGTCCAGGCCGGCGAGCACGGCCAGGGAGAGGCTCGTGCACACCCCGACCGTGTCGCCGGCGAGCATCACCGTGCGCCGGTCCCAGCGGTCGACCAGCGCTCCGGCGAAGGGGGACAGCGCGATCGCGGGCAGCAGTGACAGGATGAAACCGATGGCGAACTGGATCGTCGAGCCGGTTTCCAGATAGATCCAGACGGTGAGCGCGAACGAGGTCAGCGCCGTGCCCGTCATGCTGACGATGTAGCCCCCGCAGAGCACCGTGAACCTTCGCACCGGTCGACCGTCCGATCCCTGCCCTGTCGGCGTGGTAGAGGGCTTGTGTGGACACGTACTGACGCCCATGGTCGGGGAGTTCGCGGCGGGACTGCATCCCCCGAATTCTGGGACAGCGCGTCGCCGGCCGGGTCCGGCTCAAGCCCTCGACGGCCACCGCGGGCAAGCCGAGGACAGCCCGCGACTGACGGCCTCCGCCCTCTGCCGCACGAGCCCTCGGCCCGGTCACGGCCGGGGGCTCGCCGAGGACTGCCGGCCGCGTCAGCCCGCCGGGCCCTGGGGCGAGGTGGACCGCTGCGGGGAGCGGAGTACGAGCAGGGTGATCTCGCTGGGGGCGAAGACACGGAAGGGCGGGCCCCAGAAGCCGGTGCCGCGGCTGGTGTAGAGGAGGGTGCGGGTGCCGTGGTGGCTGAGGCCGGCGAGGGCCGGTTGGTCGAGGCGGACCAAGTGGTGGAAGGGCCAGATCTGGCCGCCGTGGGTGTGGCCGGAGAGCTGGAGGTCGATGCCGTGGGCCGCCGCGCGGTCGACGAACTTGGGCTGATGGGCGAGGAGGAGGACGGGGAGGTCGGGGTCGGCGCCGTGGAGGGCTCCGGCGAGGTGGGCGCGGTGACCCTCGAGCCCGGAGGACTCGGCGGTGACGTCGTCCACGCCGGCGACCACGAGGGTGTCGCCGCCGCGTTCGAGCAGCAGATGGCGGTTGCGCAGCGGCTCCCAGCCCAGCTCGTCCATCAGGTCGACCCAGCCCTGGGCCTCGCTGTAGTACTCGTGGTTGCCGGTGACGTAGACACGGGCCCGAGTCGCCCGCACGGTGCCCAGGGGGGTGGCCTGGGCGCGACGGCGCTCGGCGGTGCCGTCCGCGATGTCGCCGGTGTGGCAGACCAGGTCGGCCTCCAGGGTGTTCACCGTCTCGCAGACCCGTTCCGACCAGCGGGCCCGGTCGAGCGGACCGTAGTGCGTGTCGGTGATCAGGACGACTCGGGTGCCGTCCAGCCCGGCACCCAGACGCGGGAGTCGTACGTCGAGCCGGCGCACCCGCGGCACGCGTCGCGCCTCGGTGTAGCCCCAGGCGAGCAGCACGGCGGCCACGCCGAGGACGGCCCAGGTGACGATGCGCGCCCGGCCCTGTCCGTCACCGACGCCCGCCACGGTCAGGGTGAGCCGCAGCACGACGCCGAGCAGGACGGACCAGGTGAACAGGACCCAGATACCGCCCAGAAGCGTGTCACCGACGATCGCCGCCCGGTCCTGCCCGCGCCGACCGTGGCCGCGCACCATCGCGAGCGGCATACCGATCAGGCCGAGCGCGAACAGTCCGGTGCCGATCAGCGCGACGGGAAGCGGCCAGTGCTGACCGGTGTGCAGCAGAACCCAGCACGGCACGGTCCAGAGCAGGACGGGTGCGACCAGGGGGATGTAGCGCATCAGGCGCTGCAGTCGGCTCCGCTGCGCCCCTTGCGTGTCATTGGCGGCGGATCGGGTCTCGCTGGTCTCGGTCACGCTTCCCCTCCTGAGGTTCTGTCCGACGGCTGGTGCCCGCGGAGGAGCCGGGCCGTCGCCACGGCACATGTCATCGCACGATCTGTCCGTCCGCGGCCCCGGCAGGATCCGCCGCCCATGCCTCGATTCTCCATCGGCTGCGACGGCTTGGGGCGCCAGGTGCGGCAGAGCTTCCTGTGCCGACACCGCCCGACGTCCCGGCGTCGGGCGGTGTCGAGCCGCTTCCGTCACGGGTGGCGGCTCTGCCCGGTGTTCTCGGGGTGGCCCGGCCACCAGAAGCGCTTGCCGGTGAGGAGGACGAGGGCGGGGACGAGGACGGTGCGGACGAGGAGGGTGTCGAGGAGTACGCCGAGGCCGACGATCACACCGATCTGGGTGAGGGTGATGAGGGGGAGCACGCCCAGGACGGCGAAGACCGCGGCGAGCAGGATGCCCGCGCTGGTGATGACTCCACCGGTCGAGGCGAGGGCACGCAGGACCGCGCGTCGCGTGTCGTGGCCGGCGAGGGTGTCCTCGCGGGCCCGTGCGATCAGGAAGATGTTGTAGTCGACGCCGAGGGCGACGAGGAAGAGGAAGGACAGCAGGGGGACGTTGGTGTCGAGGGCGGGGAAGTCGTAGACGGTGCGGAAGAGCACCCAGGCGGCTCCGAGTGCGGCGAAGTAGGAGGCGATGACGGTCGCCACCAGCAGCACGGGCGCGACGAGGGCGCGGAGGAGCACGACGAGTACCAGGAAGACGACGGCCAGGACGAGGGGCACGACGAGGCGGGTGTCGTGGGCGTTGGCCCGGGCGGTGTCGTACGCCTCTGCCGTCGTGCCGCCGACGAGGGCGTCGGCGGACGGAACGCTCGCGACGGTGTCGCGCAGGCGCTCGATGGTCCGGTCGGAAGCCTCCGTCCCGGGCGCGGCTTCGAGGACGACGTCGGCTCGCGCCCACTCGGCGGTGGACGGTCCAGGGGTGACGCCGGCTACTCCCGGGACGGTACGGGCCGCCCGTACGACCTCGTCGCCGGCGGACGAGGCGGAGATCAGCGTGAGCGGGTCCGCGGCTCCGTCGGGCTGGACGGCCGCCAGGGTCCGCTGGCCGAGGACCGCCTCCGGGGTCTCGCGGAAGGAGTCCTCCTGTGCGAGCCCGGTGCGCAGGGTGAACGCGCCCGAGGCGAGCACGAGCAGGACCGCGGTGGCCGCGACGGCCACCTGGGCGGGGCGCTTGGCGACGGACTGCCCGATGCGGGACCACACGCCACCGCGGTCGGCGATGGCGGGCTCGCCGGCCTTCGGGACGAGCGGCCAGAACAGCCGGCGCCCGGGGAGGACGAGCGCGGCCGGCAGGACGACGAGCCCGAAGAGCATGGCCGTGGCGATGCCGACGGCGCCGGCGAAGCCGAGTCCGCGGTTGCCGGTGAGCTCGGCCGCGAGCAGGGTCAGCAGGCTGAGGACGACGGTGGTGCCGCTGGCCAGAACGGCCGGCGCGGTGCCCCGCCAGGCGCGGGCCATGGCGGTGAAGCGGTCTTCGGTGAGGTGGAGTTCGTCGCGGTACCGGGAGACGAGGAGCAGGGCGTAGTCGGTGCCCGCGCCGAAGACGAGGACGGAGAGGATGCCGGCCGCCGAGGCGTCGACCTCCACGCCCGCGTGGGGGGCGAGGACGCCGACCAGGATGCCGGCCACGCGATCGCCCGCACCCACCACCAGGAGCGGGACGAGCCACAGGATGGGGCTTCGGTAGGTGATCAGGAGCAGGACCGCGACGACCGACGCCGTGGCGACGAGCAGGTTGGTGTCGGCGCCTTCGAAGACGGCACCGACGTCGGCGCGGAACGCCGGGCCGCCGGTCACCTGCGCCTGCAGGGGCGCGGGAAGGTCCTTCGACGCGGTCTGCCGGATCAGGTCGATCTTCTCGGAGTTCTCGCCGTCGCCGGCCTCGGTGGGCAGCAGGACGGCCACGCTGGTGACCGTCCTGTCGACGGATGCCGGGCGGGCGGCCCCGGGAGCGATGCCGAGGGCGCCGAGCGGCCCGGACCGCTGGGAGATCACCGCCTGCTGGGACGGGGTCAGGGGGCTTTTGTCGGTGTTGCTGAAGACCACGATCGCCGGAGCCACGGCACCGGTCGGGAAGCTCTCCACGATCTCGGCGACCCTGGCCGACTGCGAGGCGGCGGGCAGGGAAGTGCCGGTCGCCTCGGTGGTGGTGGCATCGGACGGGCCCAGCGAGAAGGCGGCGCCCAGGCCGATGAGCGTGAGGAGGAGGACGAGCCATGCCGTGGCACGGGGTCGCCGGGGGCCGCTGCGGGGAGCAGGGGGAGTGGTCGGCCGATTGCGGTCGGCCAGGCGTTGGGACACGGTACGCACCCTCGATACTCGTTAAGTAACTTAGCGATTTTTACCGTGTCAGAATTCTTGTCATGGCGCAACATCCCTCTCCACGAGCACCGGTCGGCGACGCGCTCTCGGAAGCGCTGCGCGACGTCCTGACTCTCACGCAGCTGGCGCGCGGCGAGTTGGCCGAGAGACTCGGCATGCCGCTCACCAACGTGGAGGCGGTCGAGCACGTCGTCATGGCCCGAGCCGCCGACGACCCCATCGGTCCCGTGGAACTGTCCCGCCGGCTGGGCGTCACGAGCGCCGCAAGCACCCAGTCCGTCAACCGGCTGGTGTCGGAGGGGCATCTCGTCCGTCACCCGCATCCGCACGACCGGCGCCGGCAGATCCTCGACGTGACGGACACCGGCCTGCGGCACGTGATGGGGGAGCTGGCCCCCCTCCTGGGCCTGCTCCATGAGGCGGGGGCGGGGCTCAGTGACGACGAGCGGGAGGGAGCGAAGCGTTACCTGCGGAATGTCGCGGCGGCGTACCGCGTGTACCTCGCCGGCGATGCGGAAGACTGAGGCCGTCAGCACGTCGTCCGGGCGCGCCCGGCACCGTCGGGCGGTCGCGGTCCGAGCGCTGCGCTGCCGGTACACGTAGGTCACCTCGCACACTCCCCGGTCGACGCGTCTCCGGTCCTCACGGTGCAACCGGTTACGGTGCCGGAGCGAGTCGCATCGTTTGTGCAGCGCCTTCACAAGCGTGCGGGCCGGGCTCTGAGGCAGCCCGGCCCGCACTTCACTCGATCCGGGCTCCCAAGCGGCCCGGTCGTGCGCACGTCACTCGGCCCGGACCCTGAGGCGGTCCGGCCCGTACGGCATCCGGCTCGGTCAGCCGAACAGGCCGCCCAGGAGGGCGTTCAGCCCGGCCGGACCGCTCGCGGAGTCCGCGGCCTGGTCGGCGGTGTCGCTCGTGACCAGGGAGGACGAAGTGCCCTCCGGCCCGGCGGAGTTCGTCGCCGTGGCGTGGAAGGCTTCGCCCGCCGCCGTGGTGCCGCTGACGACCGAGGAGACGCTCGCGCCGGCCGGTCCGGCCTGCGAGTTGAGCTGGTCGTAGGTGTCGGCGTTGGCGACTCCGACCGACAGCATGACGGCCGGTGCGATGGCGGCGGCAACGACCGCGCCGCGCAGAACCTTGCGCATGAAGGTGTGACCTTTCTCGAGGGGTGTACCCGGCTGGGCACGAGTCGAGTATGTGCCCGGATCCGCTTATGTCTGGGAATCGTCCGCACCCGATCTCGCGTATTTCCTGCATTCCCGCAGGTCGGCCACGGAAATGCGATGTCCGGGATTCACGCGGATGGCTGCACAGGGGTGTCGCGGCGCCGTCTCCACACATTGTGAAGGCCCTGCGCGGAAATGGAATCAGTCGAATGTGTGGAAGAGGGGAATTCTGCATCCTACGCAGAATCGATTCTTCACTGGATTCAAATAGACGGTAATTCAGTCGAATGTGATTCGGTGGCTATTTCTGCATTGTGATTCGCGAGATGCGGGGGTGGGGTGAGGGGGTCCCGGGTGGGATAGTCGGACAAGCTGCTGAATCGTCGAACGCGTTCCCGAAGGCTGCCGAGGGCTCCTGCGGGCGGTTCGCGGCGCCCCCTTGTGGCGGGCACACGTGGGCCGGTGTCCCCGCGGTCGTCTCTGATCGTGGGCGGCCGCAGCCGTCCCCGTTCATCCCCCGGGGGTCCGCCCGGATCGGGGCTCGTCGGCGTCCGGCCCCGCGCGGTGAAAAGTGTGCCGGACGGTGCGGAATTGCGGCGCCGGAGGTGTGGGTTCGGTCGGCTGGATTCGGTCTCCTCACATGTGATCCTGACGTGTGTGACATGTGAAGGCGCCCCGAACTCGAGTCGCCGATTTCTTTCCGCTGTGACCGATGGCTAGCGTGTTCGCCGTGAGTCCTGTGCATCGTGAATATGGATTGATCTGTCGGCCCGGGGTTGCTCATAGGCCGCTGAGTGAGATCAGTACGCTCCGTGAATCCTTGCGCTATCGAGGTTTCAAGATCGCCTTCGATTTCGGATTCGTCGCGGTGGAAGCGGTCGCCGCCGACCTGCCGCTCGACGAAGTCATGTACCTCGCTCTGCGCGTCGACCCCTGCGACTGCGGGCGCCTCACGTTCGAGGGGGAGGGTCTCGACCGCGCGCACCTGGCATGGGTCGCCGCCCGCGCCTTCCCCGCCGCCCAGGGCCTCCTGCTGGCCGCGCTCGACTACGCCCGGCGTACCCGAGGGCGCGCCGGCCTCGACGCCCTGGTCCGCGAACTGTGCGCCCAGGACCCTGCCCCCTTCGAGTCGTTCCCCGTCGGGGCCCTGCTGGAGCGGGTGGAGACGGCGAGCCGGACGGTCGGGTACGGCGGCGCTCCCGGACGGATCTACGACGCCGTCACCTGGCCCCGGCGGGCCCGCACCTGGCTGCCCGACCTCAGCCCGTTCGCACGGTGACGGTGCCGGGAATGACCGACGGAACCGACCGGCGGAGCGCACTGACAGCGCTGCGGTACCTGGAGCTGACGCTCGACGGCGACAGGCGTGCGCGCAGGCAACTGGAGCGCAGGCCGCGCGACTTGGCCTTCGGGCTCGCACACGTCGGACTCATGGCCGTCGACGTCGTGGCCCTGCCCGCGCTCGCGGAGCGTCCGAACCCCCGACGGGAGGAGTGGCTGCTGCGCGTCCGGGAGATCTTCCGGACGCGTTGCCGCGTCGCCGCGAGGGTGGCACCCGTACTGCAGACCCGCATGCTGTCCCGCCTGGTCCTGCGCGTCATCCTGCCGCCCGGTGCGGGGAGGCGGGAAGGCGCGCAGGTCATCCGGAGCCTGGCCGACCTCTGAGGGCAGTCGCCCCTCCGTCCAGCGACCCATCCCCGTCCGTACGCCCCGGCCGCCGCGGCTTCACGCCGCGGCCCCCGGCCGGCCGGCAGCGCCCCGACGTCTTCCGTCACCAGACCGCGTCGCGGAGAGAAACATCATGGTGCCCCCGAAACCGACGCAGTTCGCGTGCCCGCACTGCGTCGAGAACCGCATGTCGTCCCTCGTCGAGGAGTCCCGCAGCCCATGCTTCGACCACGTCTACTCCACCTGGCGTCGTTCCGTCCTCGGCTGGGCGGAGCGCCTCGCGGGCGCAGGCGCAGGCGTCGACACGGAGGCCGTGAGCCAGGAGGTCTTCCTCGACGTGTGGCGGCAGTCCGCGATGCGCTGCCCGCGACGAGGACATGCGGGGGAGTGGCTCTACGCCCTCACCACCACGAAGACCGCCGAAGCCCTCGGCGCGGCTGACGGACACGCGGCCGCCGCCGCATACCTGCACCTCGAGGAACGGTGCGGGGACGCGGCGGAGCAGGTCGTCGACTGCCTCTGGCTCTCCGCGGCCATGCAGCGTCTTCCCCGGGAGCAGCAGGCCGTGCTGTACCTCGCGTACTACCAGGACCTGAGGCAGGAGCACATCGCCGACCGTCTCGGCCTCCCGCTGGGAACGGTCAAGAGCCACAGCAAGCGAGCCGTGCACGCCCTCAGGACGAGGGGCATGAGCCGGCGCCTCAGGTAGGGGAAGAGTTTCGATGCGGAAACGATGCGGGTTGAGCGGAGAGGCGGGTCAGCCGGAGCGTGACGGTGTGCGGGGCCGATGAGGTCCCGACGCCGACCGGAGGAGTGAGCGTCATGACCGCGCACCGGATCGCCGGTGACCTCGTCGACCCCTCGGAGCCGTACTCCGGCCACAGGCCGCTCGGTGACGACGACGACCGGATCGCCCGCGGCCTGGTCCGCGGCGACGAGTACTGCCTGGCTGCGGCCTACCGCCGCTGGGGCGGGCTGGTGCACGCCCTGGCGGCCCGGGCGCTGGGGGACCCCCGCGAGGCGGAGGACGTCACCCAGCAGGTGTTCGTCGCCGCGTGGCGCGGGCGGGCCAACTTCCGCCACGAGCGCGGCAGTCTGCCGGCGTGGCTCACCGGGATCACGCGCCGGAAGATCGCCGACGCGCTGACCGCCCGTACCCGCCGGACCGAGCTCACGGCGATGCTCGGCGCCGCCCTGCAGCACGAGGACCGGACGGACGAGCAGCCCGAGCGGATCCTCGACCGGATGGTCGTCACCGAGGAACTGGCCCGGCTGCCCGGCGTCCAGCGCGACGTACTGGAACTCGCCTACTTCGCCGACCTGACCCAGACCCAGATCGCCGACCGCACCGGCATGCCCCTCGGCACCGTCAAGAGCCACGCACGGCGCGGCCTCCAGCGGATGCGCCAGAGCCTCGGCTGAGGCGAGTGCCTCCCCCGAACCCGCGTCACTCCAAGCCACGTCCCGCGAACCCTCGTCACTCCTCCGCGACCTCGCCCGGCTCTCCGTACAGCCGTGAGACCACACCGATCGCCTCGCGCAGTCCGGTGGGACGCACCGTCCCGGGAGCGGGCGTCCGGCCGCGCCAGCCGGGGCCCGCGAGGAGGACGAGGGGCGTGGTGCGTGCTCCCCGTACCCCGAAGCCCGTCGCGGCGACATGCCGGGCCAGGGAGTGGTTCGCGGTGGACCGCGCCTGGGACCAGAGGGCGACGGCAGCCGGACCGGACCGTCGCACCGCCGCGTCGAGGGCCTCCGCCGGCACGGCCGCGCCGAACATCCTGGTCGGCAGCCCCCGTTCGGCGAGTCCCGCGGCGAGCGCCTCCAGAGACAGGCTGTGCTGCTCCCCGGGGACGCAGGCCAGCACGACCGGAGCGGCCGAGGACGGGATCGCCGGTTCGGTGACGGCGGCCCGCCGCAGCGCGGTGGAGATGTGCCAGGAGAGCAGGTGCTCCACCTCGACGTAGCGGTCGCCCGACGACTCCCACTTCCGGCCCACGGCGAGGAGCGTGGGCGTCATGATCTCCTCCCAGGCCGTGACCAGCCCGTGCTCCGCGAGCGCCTCCCGGAGCAGCCGTTCCATGGTCGGACCGTCGAGCCGCACGGCCGCACGGGCGAGCCCGCGGCACTCCTGCCGTACGTCGCCGCCCAGAGGCAGACCGCTGCCGGGCCCGGCGCGGCCGGTCCTGACCGGCGGCACGTCCTCCGGGGGCTCGGGATGCACCTGCCGGGCGGCCCGGGCCGCCTCCGCCGGCGGTACGCCCGACGCCGTCAGACGGCACATCTCCTCGAGCATGGCGACGTCCCCGGGGCTCCACCGCCGGTGCCGTCCGTCCGCGCGCACGGCAGGGCCGATGCCGTACCGCCGGTCCCAGGACCGGACCGTGGTGGGGGACACGCCCAGACGCCGTGCCACGGCGCCCGTCGTGATCCCGTGAGCCGTGTCGGATGGCATGTGATCCACCATACGACGCGGAATCGATGCGGAATCAGTGCGAAGGAGCGGTCGGTCCTGCATCCGCCTGCCCCGGCCTCGAAGAAGAAGACGCAGAGGAAGACGAGAAGCATCCGCGGGACGCGTGTACGCCACGCCCATCGGTGAAACGGATCAGCGCATGGACACTGCCACCCCGTCCGAGGGCCCCCGCTGCCTGGTCACCGGCGCGAGCGGTTACATCGGGGGCCGACTCGTGCCGGAGCTGCTCGACCGCGGCTACCGGGTGCGCTGTCTCGCCCGGCACCCGGACAAGCTCCGGGACTTCCCCTGGGCCGACCGTGCGGAGACCGTGCGCGGGGACGTCACCGACGCCGCCGGCCTCCGCGGGCCGCTGGCCGGCGTCGACGTGGCCTACTACCTCGTCCACTCCATGAGCTCGACGGCGGAGTTCGAGGAGGCCGACCGGCTCGCCGCCCGGAACTTCTCCACCGAGGCGCGGGCCGCCGGGGTGCGGCGCATCGTCTACCTGGGCGGCCTCGCGCCCCGCGGAGCGACGGACGGCGAACTCTCGCCCCACCTGCGTTCCCGGACCGAGGTGGGCCGGATCCTCCTCGACTCGGGCGTCCCCACCACCGTGCTGCGGGCGGCCGTCGTCATCGGCTCCGGATCGGCGTCCTTCGAGATGCTCCGGTACCTGACGGAACGGCTGCCCGTCATGGTCACCCCGAGCTGGGTGGACAGCCGCGTCCAGCCCATCGCGGTCCGCGACGTGCTGCGCTACCTGGTGGGGAGCGCCGGTATGCCGGCGGACGTCAGCCGGACCTTCGACATCGGCGGGCCCGACGTGCTCACATACCGGGAGATGATGCTCCGGTACGCGGAGGTCGCCGGTCTCCGCAAGCGCCTGATCGTCCCCGTGCCGGTCCTCACGCCCCGCTTGTCCAGCCAGTGGATCGGTCTGGTCACACCGGTCCCCGCCTCCCTGGCCCGGCCCCTCACCGAATCGCTGCGGCACGAGGTCGTGTGCACCGAGAAGGACATCACGCGGTACGTCCCGGACGGCCCCGGGGAGCCCGTCCCCTTCGAGGAGTCCCTCCGGCTGGCCCTCCGCCGGGTGCGCGAGGCGCGGGTCACCACGCGCTGGTCCTCCGCCTCGACGCCCGGGACCCCGAGCGATCCGCTGCCGACCGACCCGGACTGGGCGGGCGGCAGCCTCTACACCGACGAACGGTCGCGCACCGTCGACGCGAGCCCGGAGTCGCTGTGGCGGGTCATCGAGGGGGTGGGCGGGGAGAACGGCTGGTACTCCTTCCCGCTCGCCTGGGCCGTCCGCGGGTGGGCGGACCGGCTCGTCGGGGGAGTGGGGCTGCGCCGGGGACGCCGGGACTCGGCGCGGCTCCGGGTCGGCGACGCGCTGGACTTCTGGCGCGTCGAGGAGATCGACCGCGGACGCCTGCTGCGCCTGCGCGCCGAGATGCGGCTGCCCGGGCTCGCATGGCTGGAGATGGCCGTCGACCACGACGAGCGCGGCCGGACGTCGTACCGGCAGCGGGCGCTCTTCCATCCCCGGGGCCTCGCGGGACAGACGTACTGGTGGAGCGTGGCCCCGTTCCACGCGGTGATCTTCGGCGGCATGGCCAGGAACATCGCCCGGACCGCCGAGACGGAGCGCCGGCGGCGGGACGTGCCGTGAACGCCCGTCGCACGAGACCGGGACGGCTTCCCTCCGCGTGAACATGCGAAGCACTTCGGTGAATGCTCCAATGGACGCAGGCTCCGACGCACGACTCCAGCAACGACGCACAACTCCAGGAACTCGGACAGCTGAAGAACAAGGCTTCGGCTCCGCCGAAGGAGAAACGCATGGCCAGCAATGTCAGGGGTGCCGACCGGGGGGACATCGGGCACAGCTCGCACGGCGGCGTGGAGGTCGGGGGATGGGTCGTCTTCGCCGCGGTGTTGATGATCTTCGTCGGCTTCATGACCCTCTTCCAGGGGATCGCCGCGATCGCCAAGGACGACGTGTTCGTCAGCACGCGCAACTACGTCTACCAGTTCAGCCTGACCGGCTGGGGCTGGGTCCACCTGATCCTGGGCATCGTCATGGTGCTCGCCGGTTTCGCCCTGTTCAAGGGAGCCCTGTGGGCGCGCATGGTCGGTGTCGCGCTGGCAGGACTCGGCATGATCGCGAACTTCATGTGGCTGCCGTACTACCCGTTCTGGGCCGTACTGCTGATCGCGATCGACGTCATCGTCATCTGGGCTCTGTGCGCGGCACCGCGCTGGAAGGACGTGCAGTGACAGGTCCGGCACCCGCCGGACAGCCGGCGCGGCCCGGGGCGACGAGTTCGCCCCGGGCCGCGGCACGCTGCCGAGCGGCGGACGCCTCGCCGGGGCGTGCGTGCTCAGGACGCCAACTGGTAGATGCTTCTGCCCACCAGGAACACCCCCGCCACCAGCGCCACGGCCACGAGGGCCTGCTCCTGGTGCGTCTCGAGCCAGGTCCGCAGATTCCCGAGGCGCACACGGGCCGTGTCGGGCGCGAACATCGTGTACAGCTGCATCGCCAGCAGCGTGCTCGTGGCGAGGACGCAGTACGCGACCAGGACCAGGTAGGACGAGGTGTGGGACAGGTCGGCGCCCACCACGGTCGCCGCACCGGCCGCCACGAGCCCCCACGGCTGGAGCAACGGAGCCAGTCCGGCCGCGGTCCACACCGAGACACGGTCGAGCCGTGCCGCCATCCCGCCGGTGGAACGGGGCCGGGGGCCGGTGCGCTTGCGGACCGTGTGCCGGTACCAGCCGTACGCGACCAGCCCCACGCCGATCGCGAGCTTGACGGCGGACGAAGCCGTGGACGGCGGGGACTTGGGCGCCGGAGGCGTGCCGCCGGTGGAGACGAGTACGGCGACCAGGACGGCCACGAAGCAGGCGAGCCAGCCGATGATGAAGGCGAAGCCCTTCCACGTTCCCCCGGGCGCCGACACCACCAGGACGAACGCGGTCAGCGACAGCGGGAAGACCGCGATACACAGGCCGATGACCACCAGGTCAAGCACCATCGCAGCCCCCGCACGGTCCCGCGGGCCCGGCTGCCCGGCCGCTCTCGCTCATGGCCCCATCCTCACCGCCCCGCCGGAACCCCACAAATCCTCTGGACATGCGTCCCCGCGCCACCGTTCACCACGCGCGGCCGCGATTCACCTGTTCGGCCGTCGTGGCGGTCCCGCCGCGAGCCCGAACGCCCTGGGGGCGGCACCCTGGCAGCATGCAGCCAGCGCCACGGCGAGACCGCTCGCCGAGTTCCCGGGTGACGCGGCTGCGGGCCCGGGCCGAGGCCAGGTTCCCGTTGATCACGCATCTCACGTCCCATCTGATCTCGGTGAACGTGCTCGACTCGGCGACCCGGCTGGCGGCCCAGACGTTCCTCACGGCGGTCCCGTTGGTGTTCCTGGTCGCCTCCTTCGCCCCGGAGGGGCTGCGGGAGCAGTTGGTCGAGTCCGTGCACGCCCTGTTCGGCCTCTCCGGAAGCGCGGAGACGGAACTGAACAAGGCACTCGACGGCGCGGGCGATCCCTCGGACGAACTGCGGCAGACCACCGGTGCCATCAGCGGGCTGATGGTGCTCATCTCGGCCACCGCGTGCAGCCGTGCCATGCAGCGGCTGTGCGAGCGCGCCTGGAGCCTGCGCGGCGCGAGCGCGCGGGTGGCCGCCTGGCGCTGGCTCGCCTGGCTCGCCGCATGGCTGGTCATGCTCGCCGTGCAGGGGAGCCTGCGCGACGGCTTCGGGGCCGGCCTGTGGCTGGGCGTGCCGCTGCTGCTGCTCGCGGAGGTCGGCATGTGGTGGTGGACGCAGCATCTGCTGCTGACGGCGCGGGTGCCGTGGCTGCCGCTGCTGCCCGGCGCGGTGCTGACCGGAGCGGCCCTGGGCGTCCTCACCTCCACCGCGACGCTGTACGTGCCCCAGGTCCTCAACCACAGCCTGGACAAGTACGGCTCGCTGGGCGCGGTCTTCACCCTGTTGTCCTGGCTCATCGCGCTCTGCGTGGTCGTCACCCTCGGCATCACCGCCGGCGCCGTCATCGCCCGCGAACCCTGGGCGGCGCGCCGTCTGGGCACCCGCGGACCGCCGAACGGCACGCCCCGGGACGAGTGAGAGGACGAAGAGCGGCGGCAGGCCCCGCGGGCCCGCCGCCGCTCTTCGTCCGGCCGGAGCGGGTCAGCAGCAGCGGCCGGTGTTCTTCCAGCCCTCGCAGAACGAGCTGTCCCAGCAGCGGTTGGTGTAGAGCTGGCCGCGCGAACAGAACGGCACGTACACGCACTTGGTGTCGGTCCACCACGTGGCCTGCGCCGTCACCTTCGGCGCCACCGTGCTCATCATCCGGTCGGCAAGGCGCTGCAGCGTGCTCATCTCGGTCTCCCTCCGTCGCCGGCCACCGGGTGCGGCCGGGCCGAGCCGGAACCTATGACGGCGGTGCACACACCCCGTCCGCCTCCACCGGGACAGAACCTGTATGTCGCCTGCCTACCGTGCCGATCCGCAGGAGAACAGACCGCGGAGGAAGGGGGCGGGGGCCGTGGACATGGCGGATCCCCTGGCGTACGCCGGTACGGCCGGACGGGTGCTGCTCGGGTGCGTGTTCCTGGCGTCCGCGGCCGGCAAGCTGCGCGGGCGTACGGCGTTCACGGCCTTTCTGGACAGCGTCACCGCGCTGCGGCTCGTCCCGCCCGCGCTCGCCCGCGTCGCCGGGGTGACGGTCCTCGTCGCGGAGTGCGCGGTCGTGGTGCTGCTCGCCTGGGGCCCCTGGGTCCGGGCGGGGCTCTGGCTGGCCCTCGGGCTGCTGGCAGTCCTCACCTTCGCCGTCGCGCGCACGCTGCGCCGCGGGATCAGCGCGCCGTGCCTGTGCTTCGGCGGCGCGCCGGTGCCCTTCCGGCGCCGTCACGTCGTCCGCAACGCCCTGCTCCTGGCGGTCGCCGTCGCCGCGCTCCCGCAGCCGGACGCCCTGCCCGCCGGGGCCGCCGCGCTGGTCGCCGCCGCGGCGGGGATCGCCGGGGCGGCCGCCGTCGTCACCCTCGACGACCTCGTCGAGCTCTTCGCGCCCGACGACGAGCCGGCCGCGACCCCTCACCACGCCGGTCACTAGGAGTTCTCATGGATCTGTCGGACGCCCTCACCGGGCTGCTGACCGTGCTCTGCCTGTTCAACCTGGTCCTCAGCTACGGGATCGTCCGACGGTTGCGCGCCATGGCACGGGCCCGCGCCGGGAGTCCGGCGACCGTGTCCGGGCGCGTGGAGGACTTCACGGTCACCGCCACGTCCGGCGCCCGCGTCAGCCGGGCGGAGCTCGTGCCGGACAGCGTCCTGGGGTTCTTCTCTCCCGGCTGCCCGCCCTGCGCCGCGCTCCTGCCGCGCTTCGTCGCGGCGGTCGAGGACGCCGGACTGCCCGCCGAGCGCGTCCTCGCCGTGGTCATGCCCGGCGAGGACGACGCCGAGGCGCGGCAGTACGCGCAGCGCCTGGCGCGGGTCGCCACGGTCGTCGCCGGCGAACAGGCCCGTACCGTCTCGGCGGCCTGCGGGGTCCAGGGGTTCCCCGCCGTCTGCGCGATCGACGCGGTGGGCCGGATCCACGAGGTGGACAGCGACCTGGCGGCCCTCGCCGCGCACCGTCCGGCGGGCGTCGCGTGAGCCGTGCGGGCCGCCGGGCCTCCGCGCTGCGCGCGGTGGCCGCGCTGGCCGTGCGGGCCGCGCCCGGTGCACTGGCGGGCGTCCTGGTCGTCGCCGTGGTGGAGGCCGCTCTCCCGGTGCTCGCCGCATGGCTGACCAAGACCGTCCTCGACGCCCTGGCGGAACCCGGAGCGGGAACGTCAGCCGTGTACGTTCCCGCCGTCGCCCTGGCCGGTGTCGGCGTCGCGGCGTCCGTACTGCCCCATGTGGCGCAGCTGCTGCGTGCCGAACTCGGCCGTCGCGTCGGCCTGTTGGCCCAGGACCGGCTGTACGCCTCGGTCAACTCCCTCACCGGGCTGGGACGTTTCGAGGACCCGGCGGCGCTCGACAGGCTCCGGCTGGCCCAGCAGTGCGGCCAGGACACCCCGCCGCAGATCGTCGCCAGCGTCGTCGGACTCGCCCGCTCGGCCGTCACGCTCGCCGGGTTCTCGGTGTCGCTGGTGCTGCTGAACCCGTGGCTCGCCCTCGCCGTCGTCATCTCGGCCGTACCCGCCCTGCTCACGGAGATCAGGCTCGCCCGCGCCAGGGTCGGCACGGCGCTGACCGTGAGCCCGCTGGAGCGGCGCGAGTCGTTCTACGGCTTCCTCCTCGGCAGCGTGCAGACCGCCAAGGAGATACGCCTGTTCGGCATCGGCGACCACCTCCGCGGCAAGATGCGCCGTGACCGGAGCGCCATCAACGCCACCCACGGTCGGCTCGATCGCCGAGCGGCACTGGCCCAGACCGGTCCCGCGCTGGTCGCCGCCGCGACCGGAGCGGGCGGGCTCGTCTGGGCCGTGGGCGCGGTGGCCGGCGGAGAACTCACCCTCGGGGACGTGGCGTTGCTGCTCTCCGGCGTCGCCGCCGTGCAGGGCGGTCTCGCGGGGATCGCGGTCATGGTCGCCGTCACCCACCAGCATCTGATGCTCTTCGGGCACTACCTGGAGGTGACGACACAGCCCCCCGACCTGCCCGTACCCCACGACCCGCTGCCCGCAGGGCCGTTGACGCGCGGAGTGGAACTGCGGGACGTGTGGTTCCGCTACTCCCCGCAGCACGACTGGGTGCTGCGCGGGGTGAACCTGACCATCCCGGCGGGCGGCACGGTGGCGCTCGTCGGCGACAACGGCGCGGGCAAGAGCACCATCGTCAAGCTGCTGTGCCGGTTCTACGATCCCGTGCGCGGCTCGGTCCTCTGGGACGGCACGGACATCCGCGCACTGTCGCCGGAGGACCTGCGCGGCCGACTGAGCGGAATCTTCCAGGACTTCATGCGCTACGACCTGCCGGCGGGCGAGAACATCGGGCTCGGGGACGTGCGCCACGTGGCCGACACCGCCCGGATCCGCGACGCGGCGGCACGCGCGGGCATGGACGAGACCCTCGCCGCACTGCCCCGCGGCTACGACACCATGCTGTCGCGGACCTTCACCGAGGACGGGGCCGGGGACGACGACGGCGTCGAGCTGTCCGGCGGCCAGTGGCAGCGCGTGGGACTCGCCCGCGGGCTGCTGCGCCGGGACGCCGACCTGCTGATCCTCGACGAACCGAGCTCCGGGCTGGACCCCGAGGCCGAGCACGAGGTCCACCGGCTGCTCCTGGAGCACCGCGAGGGCCGGACCGGACTGCTCGTCTCGCACCGGCTCAACGCGGTGCGCGGCGCCGACGTCATCGTCGTGCTCCGCGGCGGTGAGGTCGTCGAGCAGGGCAACCACGACGAACTGATGCGCGCGGGGGGCCGGTACGCCACGCTGTTCCGCCGGCAGGCGGAGGGGTACACGGACGTCGCGGCGGTGGCGCGGTGATCCCGGCGGCGCTCGCCGGACTCGCCGCTCTTCTGTCCGTCCTGCTGGTGCGACGGCGGATGGTCGTGGTCACCGTCGACGGCTCCAGCATGGTCCCGACCCTGCGCGACGGGGACGTGGTGCTGGTCCGCCGCCGTCGCCCCGCGGACCTGTCCGTCGGGCAGGTCGTCGTGGTGGAGTGCCCCGTACCGCCGGCGGCACGGCCCGACTGGTCCTGGCCCGATCCCGACGAGCCGTCCGAGCGGCGCGCCTGGATGGTCAAACGGCTCGCGGCGCTCCCGGGACAGGAGTGGCCCGCCTCCTGCACCGGGCGGACCGGTTCCCTCCCGGACGGCACGCTCGCGGTCCTGGGGGACAACGCGGCGGCCAGCGTCGACTCCCGCCAGATGGGCGCGATCCCCGTGGACCGCGTCCTCGGGGTGGTGGTGCGGCGCATGAGCACGGGCCGACACCCCGTCAGATCGGCTTAGCTGCAAGAAGTTTCAGCAAGATCCTGCAAGCGTCTTGCTAAGTGTCCGTCACCCGGTGCATGGTTCAAGCCGACCGGATCGCGGGGGTGCGTCCGGCGGACTGGGGGTGGCGTGGAGGCGGCTTTTCGCATGCTCGGGCGGGTACGGCACGGGGGCGACACGGGTGCGGGGAGCGCGGCGGAGGTCGGCGGCGGCAAGGCGCGCGCCCTCCTGGTGACGCTGCTGCTGCAGGCGAACCGCACGGTCACCGTGGACCGGGTGGTCGAAGCCCTGTGGGAGGGGGAGCCGCCCCTGTCGGCGGTGGCCAACGTGCGCACGCACGCCAGCGTCCTGCGCCGGCACCTGAGGCCCGGCGCAGGGCTCGTCGGCGGAGGCGGCGGGTACGTCCTCGAGGTGGCGGCCGAACACTGCGACCACCTGGTGTTCCTGGACCGCGCCGCCGACGGGCGGGAGGCGCTGCGCGCCGGTGACTGCGCCGGGGCCGCGGAACTGCTGACCGCGGCGCTGGCCCTGTGGGACGGCGACCGGGCCGCGGTGGGGGTGCCCCGGCACGGCCCCCTGGAGGGCTGGCTGGGGCACCTGGAGGAGGAGAGGATGCGCGCCGTCGAGGACCTGGCCGGTGCTTTCCTGCACCTCGGCGAGCCCCGGGCCGCCCTCCGCGACGTGAACGCCCTGCTCGCCGTCTCGCCGCTGCGCGGCCGGAGCTGGGCCCTGCGGATGCGGGCACACCACGCGCTCGGCGAGCGCGGGAGCCTGGCCGAGACGTACCGGGCGGCCGTCCACGTCCACCGCAGCGAGCTGGGCGTCGGCCCCGACCGGCACCTCAGGCGCCTCTTCGAGGAGCTGGTCGCGGGCTGACGTCCGGGTGCGCTACCGCGCGGTCCTGCGGCGGTCGCCGCGGGTGGACGTGCGGTCGCCGGTGCCGCTGGCCGCCGTGCGCCGGCCGGAGCCGCGGCCGGACTGGCCGGTGGCGGCGCGGGCCGGGGTCCCCTCGCCGGTACGACGCTCGGGGGTGGTGCGGCCGTTCGACCCGGCCCCGGTACCCGTGGCCTTGCCGCTCCCGGCACGGCGGGCGGAGCCGCGGCCCTCGGTCGCGGACGGCCGCCCGGAGGCAGCGGGTCGCCCGGACGCCGCCGGCCGCCCGGACCCCGCCGGTGCCGCGGCGGTCCGGCGGTTCGAGCTCCGGCCGGTCGTGCCCGTGCCGGTGGCCGAGTCCGTCGCCGCCGCGTTGCCGCCGCCCCTCCGGCGGCGGCCGGACGGTGCGCCGGCCTTCCGCTCCCGGCGGGGCGCCGGCGGCGTCGCCGGCTGCGGCACCTCGATGGTGACGGGGACGCCGGAGGGCTCGCGGGCACCGGTGAGGGTGGCGAGCTCCGCGTCGCCGGACTGGACGCGGGCCGTCCTGGGGCGAATGCCCGCGTGGGACATGAGCCGGGTGAAGTCCCGCTTCTGGTCGGGCAGGACCAGCGTGACCACGCTGCCGGTGCCGCCCGCGCGGGCCGTGCGGCCGCCGCGGTGCAGGTAGTCCTTGTGGTCCGTGGGGGGATCGACGTTCACGACGAGGTCGAGGTCGTCGATGTGGATGCCCCGGGCCGCGACGTTCGTCGCCACCAGCGCCGTGACCTGGCCGCTCTTGAACTGGTCCAGGGTGCGGTTCCGCTGCGGCTGGCTGCGGCCGCCGTGCAGGGCGGCGGCGCGGACGCCGACGGCCAGGAGCCGCTTGGCGAGCCGGTCGGCGGACCTCTTCGTGTCGAGGAAGAGGATGACCCGGCCGTCCCGGGCCGCGATGCGCGTGGTGACGGCCTTCTTGTCCGTCTCGTCCAGGACGTGGAGCACGTGGTGCTCCATGGTGCTCACCGCTCCCGCGGACGGGTCCACGGAGTGCACCACGGGGTCGGTCAGGAACCGCTTGACCAGGCGGTCGATGTTGGCGTCCAGGGTGGCCGAGAAGAGCAGGCGCTGCCCGTCGGGCCGCACCTGCTGGATCAGCTTGGTGACCTGGGGCAGGAAGCCCATGTCGGTCATCTGGTCGGCCTCGTCGAGGACCGTGATGCGTACGTCGTCGAGCACGCAGTCGCCGCGCTCGATGAGGTCGTTGAGCCGGCCGGGACTCGCCACGAGCACCTCGGCGCCGCGCCGGAGCGCGGCGGCCTGCTTGGTGATGGACAGCCCGCCGACCACGGTGGCCAGCCGGAGGTTCACGGCAGTGGCGTACGGAGTCAGCGCGTCGGTCACCTGCTGGGCGAGTTCACGCGTGGGGACGAGCACCAGCGCGAGCGGCGCCTTGGGCTCGGCCCGCAGTCCGGCGGTACGGGCCAGCAGGGCCAGTCCGAACGCGAGGGTCTTGCCGGAGCCGGTCCGTCCCCGGCCGAGCAGGTCACGCCCGGCCAGCGAGTTGGGCAGCGTGGCGGCCTGGATGGGGAAGGGGGTGGTGACGCCCTGGGCGACGAGCGTCTTCAGGAGCCCCGCGGGCATGTCCATGCCGGCGAAGTCCTCGACGGCGGGAAGCGCGGGCGTCGTGCTTTCGGGCAGCCGGAACTCCCTCGGTGACGAGGGTGCCGGTGACGGCGACGAGGTGCGTCGGTTCGACTTCTGGGGCCTACGGGACATGCGGTGCTCTGCCTTCCTCGGAACAGCGCAAACCGGGGTCCGCACCATCACGGTGCGGACCCCGGTGTGCGGGTACGCGTGCGGCGATCAGGCGGGAACGATGTTCTCCGCCTGGGGGCCCTTCTGGCCCTGCGTCACGTCGAACGAGACCCGCTGGCCCTCGTGGAGCTCACGGAAGCCCTGGGTGGCGATGTTCGAGTAGTGGGCGAAGACGTCGGGGCCGCCGCCGTCCTGCTCGATGAAGCCGAAGCCCTTTTCGGCGTTGAACCACTTCACGGTTCCCTGTGCCATGATCTTCTCCTTCTGTAGGCAGAGGCCCCATCCGGAGATGCCGGAAAACAAATAATGCGCCTGAAGGAAGCATCCCGTCAGGCGCACATAGGTTCATGGGTACCGCAACTGCAACCCCTTGATTATAGCACTGCTCGACCGGGCGACCCCGCCCATGCCGAAGGAGCTGACCGACCTCATGACCGCAGGACGCCTGCTCAGGGCCCACGACCGACCCGCGACGCCCTGGCGGAACGGCGGCGGTGTGACCAGGGAGGTCGCCGCAGGCCCGGCCGACGCGGGCCTGGAGGACTTCGTCTGGCGGGTGAGCCTCGCCGATGTCGCGGCCGGCGGCCCCTTCTCGTCCTTCCCCGGAGTGGACCGGATCATCACCGTCGTCGACGGGCCGGGGATGGAGCTGACGGTCGACGGGGTCCCGCACACCGTCGACGCCCTGTACGAGCCCTTCGCCTTCCCCGGCGACGCCGACACGGACTGCCGGCTGCTCGGCGGCCCCCTCGTCGACTTCAACGTCATGACGCGCCGCACCGCCGCGACGGCGCGGGTGCGCGTGA
This sequence comes from Streptomyces solicamelliae, assembly GCF_045348655.1. Taxonomy (NCBI): domain Bacteria; kingdom Bacillati; phylum Actinomycetota; class Actinomycetes; order Kitasatosporales; family Streptomycetaceae; genus Streptomyces; species Streptomyces solicamelliae. The sequence goes on along the minus strand of NZ_CP160404.1, from coordinate 694,411 downwards.
CGCGCGAGGGTTTCTCCGTCGCCCCGCAGGGCGGGGCCGTGACGCTCGTGATCGCCCTGGCGGGCACGGCGACGGTGGCCGAGTCCGGCGCCACCCTCGACCGCTTCGACGCCGTCCTCTTCTCCGGCCCCGGATCCGGCACCGTCCACGTCACCGGCGTGACGGCCGCCGTCACCATCACGCCGACCGGGGGCTGACCCGGCGCAGCGCGACGGCCGGCGGTGGCGGGTCCCTGGTGGAAAGTTCTGAACGGTGCTTCACTTCTTCGTGGCATGCCGACGGCCGCCCGACGTGCACGGAGCATCCGGACGACCGCAGACCCCACTCGGAGGATCCGATGAGCGCCCCCACCGACAGCTCCCCCCTGCGAAGCCGGCCCTCCGCGCGCACCCACGAGGTGACCAACCAGTCTCCGCCCCTCGTCGGCCACGACGTCGCGGACGACCCGGTGCTGCTGGAGGGCGTGGAGCGGGAGGGCGCGGCCTGGCACCGGGACGAGCTGCACCGCCTGGGCCGGCTCGCCGGGACCGAGGAGGTGCAGCGCTGGGGCGACGAGGCCAACCGCCACGAGCCGGTGCTGAGGACGCACGACCGGTACGGCAACCGCGTCGACGAGGTCGACTTCCACCCCTCGTACCACGCACTGCTCGACCTGTCGGTCGGCGCGGGTCTCGCCGGCGCGCCCTGGGCCGACGAGCGTCCGGGCGTCCATGTCGCGCGGGCCGCCGACTTCATGATCGTCACCGGGGTCGAGCAGGGGCACCTCTGCCCGGTCAGCATGACGTACGCCGTCGTTCCGGCCCTGCGCAACAGCCCCGGACTCGCCGCCCGCTACGAGCCGTTGCTGACCAGCCGGGTCTACGACCCCGGTCTGCGCGCCCCCGGCGACAAGCAGGGCCTGCTCGCGGGCATGGGGATGACCGAGAAGCAGGGCGGCACCGACGTCCGCGCGAACACCACCAGCGCGACCGAACAGACCGACGGCAGCTGGCGGTTGCGCGGCCACAAGTGGTTCACCAGCGCCCCCATGAACGACCTCTTCCTCGTCCTGGCGCAGGCCCCCGGCGGACTCTCCTGCTTCCTCGTCCCCCGGGTGCTGCCCGACGGCAGTCGCAACACCTTCCGCATCCAGCGGCTCAAGGACAAGCTCGGCAACCGCTCCAACGCCAGCAGCGAGCCCGAGTTCGACGACACCGTCGCCTGGCTCGTGGGCGAGGAGGGGCGCGGGGTGCGGACGATCATCGACATGGTCACCATGACCCGGCTCGACTGCGTCCTCGGCTCGGCGGCCGGCATCCGCGCCGCGCTGGCCCAGGCCGCCCACCACGTCCGGCACCGCTCCGTCTTCGGCGCCAAGCTCATCGACCAGCCGCTCATGCGCAACGTCATCGCCGACCTCGGCCTGGAGTCGGAGGCCGCCACCACGCTCGCGCTGCGCCTCGCCGGAGCCGCCGACCGGGCGCAGCGCGGCGACGCCGGCGAGCGCGCCTTCCTGCGCCTGGCCACTGCCGTCGGCAAGTACTGGGTCTGCAAGCGGCAGCCGGCCGCTGTCGCCGAGGCCCTGGAGTGCCTCGGCGGCAACGGCTACGACGAGGCGTCGGGCATGCCCCGCCTCTACCGCGAGGCCCCGCTCAACAGCATCTGGGAGGGCTCCGGCAACGTGAACGCCCTCGACGTGCTGCGCGCGCTGACCCGGGAGCCGGAGAGCATGCACGCGTACGCCGCCGAGGTCGAGGCGGCCGCGGGCGCGGACGCCCGCCTCGACGCCGCCTGGCGCGCGCTGCGCGAGCAGCTGCTCGTCACCGAGGACGCCCAACTGCGCGCCCGCAGCCTGGTGGAGCGGATGGCCCTGGTCCTGCAGGGCTCGCTCCTGGTCCGGCACGCCCCGGCCGCCGTCGCCGACGCCTTCTGCGCCACCCGCCTCGGCGGCGGCTACGGCCTGGCGTTCGGCACTCTCCCGGCCGGTCTCGACCTCGACGGGATCATCGCCCGCACCCCGGGCGCCACCGGCTGAGCCGTCCGGTCAACGGGACGCCAGACCGAGGGCGATGTCGACGATCATGTCCTCCTGGCCGCCGACCAGGCGTCGGCGGCCGCACTCGGTCAGGATGTCGCGCACGTCGACCTCGTACCGCCGGGCGGCGGTCTCCGCGTGCCGCAGGAAGCTGGAGTAGACCCCCGCGTACCCCAGCGTGAGGGTCTCGCGGTCGACCCGGACCGGGCGGTCCTGCAGCGGGCGGACGAGGTCGTCGGCGGCGTCCTGCAGCTTGAACAGGTCGCAATCGTGCGCGAAGCCCGACAGGTCGGCGACGGCCACGAACGCCTCGATGGGGCAGTTGCCCGCGCCCGCGCCGTGGCCGGCGAGCGAGGCGTCGACGCGGTACGCGCCGTTCTCCACCGCGACCACGGAGTTGGCGACCGAGAGCGAGAGGTTCTCGTGTGCGTGGATGCCGATTTCGGTGGCCGGGTCGAGGACGTCCCGGTACGCGCGCACCCGCGCGGCGACGTCGTTCATCGTCAGCCGGCCGCCCGAGTCGGTGACGTACACGCACTGGGCGCCGTACGACTCCATCAACCTGGCCTGCCGCGCGAGCTGTTCGGGCTCGGCCATGTGGGAGAGCATCAGGAAGCCGGAGACGTCCATGCCCAGCTCGCGGGCGGCGGCGATGTGCTGCGCGGAGATGTCGGCCTCGGTGCAGTGGGTGGCCACCCGCACCGAGCGGACACCGAGGTCGTAGGCGTGCCTCAGCTCGTGGAGGGTGCCCACGCCAGGCAGCAGCAGGGTGGTGAGACGGGCCTTCTCCAGGACCGAGGCGGCGGCCTCGATCCACTCCCAGTCGGTGTGGGAGCCCGGACCGTAGTTGACCGAACCGCCGGCGAGGCCGTCGCCGTGGGCGACCTCGATCGCGTCGACGCCGGCGTCCTCCAGGGCCATGACGATGCGCCGGACGTCGTCGGGGGTGATGCGGTGCCGGACGGCGTGCATGCCGTCGCGGAGGGTGACGTCCTGGACGAAGATCGGGGTGCTCACTGCGTGGCCTCCTTCGCGGCGGCGATCTTCTCGGCCATCTGCACGGCGGCCGAGGTCATGATGTCGAGGTTCCCGGCGTACGCCGGGAGGTGCATGCCCGCGCCCTCGACCTCCAGGAACACCGACACCTGGTGGGTCGGCCGCCCGGTCGCGTCCTCCGCGAGGAGCGTCTCCACCGGCTGATCGGCCGGGATCCCGGCGATCTGGACGTCCTGGACCGTCCGGTAGCCCGGGACGTACGCCGAGACCTCGGCGACCATCTTCCGCACCGACGCGGTGATCTGTGCCTTCGCCGTCTCGCCGTCCTCGCCCTCGGGCAGGGTGACCAGCGCGAAGACCGTGTCCCGCATCATCAGCGGCGGCTCGGCCGGGTTGAGGATGATGATCGCCTTGCCGCGCCGGGCGCCGCCGACCTGCACGATCGCCGAGGAGGTGGTCTCGGTGAACTCGTCGATGTTGGCGCGGGTGCCGGGGCCGGCCGACCTGGAGGCGATCGAGGCGACGATCTCCGCATAGGCCACCGGGACGACGCGGCTGATCGCGGCCACGACCGGGATCGTGGCCTGGCCGCCGCAGGTGACCATGTTGACGTTCGGGGCGTCGAGGTGCTCGTCGAGGTTGACCGCCGGGACGACGTACGGGCCGATCGCGGCCGGCGTCAGGTCGATCACGCGGATGCCGAGCGGGCGCAGCTTCGCGTCGTTGTGCCGGTGCGCACCGGCCGAGGTGGCGTCGAAGACGATGCCGATCTCGTCGATCCGCGGCGACCTCAGAAGCCCGTCCACGCCTTCGGCGGTGGTCTCGAACCCGAGGCGCGCGGCGCGGGCCAGGCCGTCGGAGGCCGGGTCGATGCCGACCATGACGCCCATTTCGAGATGCTGCGCCGTGCGCATGATCTTGATCATCAGGTCGGTGCCGATGTTGCCCGAGCCGATGACGGCGACCTTGGTCCTGCTGGTGCTGCTCATCGTCGCTCCTCAAGCGGAGAAGGTGACCGACACCGTGCCGAGGCCGGTGACGGTGGCGTGGACGGTGGCGCCCGGCGCCACGGGACGCATCGGGCCGAGGGCGCCGGACAGGACGACCTGCCCCGCGCGCAGCGGCTCGCCGAACTCACGGGCGCGGCGGGCGAGCCGGACGACGGCGTTGATTGGGTCGCCGAGGCAGGCGGCGCCGCTGCCGGTGGAGACGGTCTCGCCGTCGACGGTCATGGTCATCTCGGCCGCTACGGGGTCGAAACCGGTGAGCGGGACGCGCCGGGTGCCGAGGACGTAAGCACCTGCCGAGGCGTTGTCGGCGACCGTGTCGCCGAAGCTGATGTCCCAGCCGGCCACCCGGCTGCCGCAGATCTCGATCGCGGCGACGGCGTGGTCGACGGCCGCGCGCACCTGGGCGTCGTCCAGCGGTCCCTCGGCGAGGTCGGCCCCGAGGACGAAGGCGATCTCGGCCTCGATGCGCGGCTGGAGGACCGCGCCGACCGGCACGGCCGAGCCGTCGGCGTACTCCATGTCGTCGAAGAGGACACCGAAGTCGGGCTGGTCGACGCCGAGTTGCCGCTGCACGGCCGCGGACGTCAGACCGATCTTCCGGCCGACGACCGTGGCGCCGGCCGCGATCCGCTCGGCGGTCAGCCGCCGCTGCACGGCGTACGCGGCCGTGACGTCCTCGCGGCCGATCAGGTCGCGCACGGGGGCGGCGGGGGTGCCGGTGGCGGCGGCCCGACGGAGCCGGGCCGCGGCGGCGGCGATGCTGTCGTCGCCGACAGGGGTGTGAGTCTGGGGCATGTCGACCAATCTGCGGCACGGGGTGCGGCGAGCTCCATGAAGGCGTTCCACTCAGCGGTACGCTCTTTTCCATGGAGGACAGCCACACCGTCCTGGGCAAGGCACTGGCGATCCTGCGCGCGTTCGGCCCGGCGGACTCCGTGCTGCCGCTCGCCGAACTGGTGCGGCGCACCGGCCTGGCGAAGGGCACCGTGCACCGCGTCGCCGGGGACCTGGTCCACCACCGGCTGCTCGACAAGACCGAGCACGGCTACCGGTTGTCCGGCGGCCTCTTCGAGCTCGGCATGCGCGCCGCCACCGAACGCACCCTGCTGGAGCTGGCGATGCCGTTCCTGCAGGACCTCTACGAGCGCACCCACGAGACGGTGCACCTCGGTATGCGTGAGGGCCACGAGGTCGTCTACCTCGCCAAGATCGGCGGACACCGCCAGGCGAAGACCCCTTCCCGCACCGGCGGGCGCATGCCGCTGCACTGCACGGCGATCGGCAAGGTGCTGCTCGCGCACGCCCCGGAGGACGAGCAGACCGCCGTACTGACCGGCCCGCTCGAACGCCGCACCCCGCACACCGTGATCGCCCCCGGCCTGCTGCGCCGGCAGCTGGAGAAGGCGGTCGAGACGGGCGTCGCCTACGAACGCGAGGAGTCGACACCGGGCCTGCTCTGCGTGGCCGCGCCGGTCCTCGCACCCGACGGCCGAACGGCGGTCGCCGCCATCAGCGTGACCGGCCCGGTCGGACGCTTCCGGCCTGAGTCCCACGCGAACGCCGTACGCGCCGCGGCGACGGCCCTCGGCTCCACCCTCGCCCGCCGCCGCCCCTGACCCTCGCCCCTGACCACCGACCGGTCGGGCCACCGGGTCCTCGACGGCCGCCGACGTCACCACCCGGATGCAGCCGGGCCGGTCCGCGTACGAGCGGGGAGGGGTGAGGCGGTAGGCGATCCGGAAGAGGCGGCAGGCGGCGCCTGGGAGCAACTACCGGAACACTGACCCCTGTTCGGCCGGGAGAGCGCCGCATGACAGGATCGCGGCCATGTCCCTCAGTGTTCCCCGGCTCCGGATCGGCTCGACCGAGATCATCGCCCTTCCCGACGCGGAGGGCCCGTTCTTCTCCCCGCGCGCAGAGGCCTTCCCCGAGGCCACGGCCGGTCAGTGGGCCGAGGCCGACCGCTACGACCCGGGTGCGGTCGACGCCGAGGGCCGGTGGTGGCTCCGGTTCCGCGCGTACGCGATCCGCGGCGACCAGGGGATCACCGTCGTGGACGCCGGGATCGGTCCGGCGGACAGCCCGGCCGCCTCGTGGGCACCCGTGCCCGGTGCCCTTCCCGCGTCGCTCGCCGCGGCGGACATCGACCCGGCCGACGTCGACACCGTCGTGCTCACCCACCTGCACACCGATCACGTCGGATGGGCGGTGGTGACCGAGGCGGCCGTGCCCTCGGCGGACGGCACCGCTGCGGCCGGCGGGCGCCGCCCCTACTTCCCGAACGCCGAATACCTGCTCCAGCGAGCCGAGTTCGACGCCCTCGACGCGCTCAACCCGCAGCTCCGCGAGGCCCTCACCGATCCGCTCGCGGACGCCGGCCGGCTGAGGCTCCTCGACGGGGACACACCGCTGCGCACCGGGCGCGCGATCGCCACGCCCGGCCACACGCCCGGACACCAGAGCGTGCTGGTCGCCGACGGGCGCGAGCTGGCGCTCGTCACCGGCGACCTCCTGGTGCACGCGCTCCAGCTGCTCCACCCCGAACTCGCCTACGCGCACGAGCTCGACCCCGAGGCGGCCCGGCGGTCGAGGGAGCGGATGCTCGGCCGTGCGGCCGCCACCACGCTGCACCTGGCGACGCCGCATCTGACGGAGCCGTTCGTCTCCGTGTGAGCGGCTCAGGGGCGGTCGGGCGGCTCGCTCGGGCCGATCGCGGCCTCGATCTGGGCGAGCTGGGCGGCGAGGATCTCCTCGAACGCGGCGCCGCGGTCCGCCCCGAGGGGGCGGACCTCGCGGGCGAAGTGGGCCAGGGCCGGGAAGCGCTCGGGGTCGGCGCCGAGCACCGCGACGCGGAACAGCTCCATGCCCTGTTCGTACTCCTCCGGGGTGATGGTGCTGACTCCGGCCTCGGAGGCGATCAGCGCGGCGATGAGGACCGCGAGCCGGTGGTAGCGCGCCGGGATCTCCTCGTCGGCCAGGCCCGACGCGCGCAGGGCCTGCAGCACCTCTTCCATGACCAGCCGGGAACCGGCACCGCTCGACGCGTACCGTCCCCAGACCGCGGCGAGTTCGGGCTGCTCGCCGAAGGCCTCGCGCAGGCGCAGGGCCAGGGCGGTGATGCGCTGCTTCCAGTCGCCCTCGGCGCGGTAGCCGTCCATGGAGGTCAGGAGGATCCGGTCGGCGACCGCGCGCAGCAGTTCCGTCTTGCTGCGGAAGTGCCGGTAGAGGCTGGAGGAATCGGTCCCGAGGGTGGCGGCGAGCTTGCGCACGCTGAACGACTCCGCGTCGCTCGTGCGCAGCAACTCCGCAGCCGCGTCCAGGATTTCCTCGGTCGACCAACGCCTTCGGCCTGCCATGTCGCCCCTCTCGTCGAACTCAGTCTAGCCGTGCACTTGGTGTTGCACGCACCGCGTGCATAATGAGGGCATGGGCGCTGCGCGGCGCCCACCCCAAGGCACGCGAAAGGACGCATGTCGTGAGCAACTCAATGGACTTAACGGCACTGGACGCCGCCCTCGAGAACGTCCACCGGGCCGGGATGCCGGGCCTGTTCGCCGAGGTACGAGACGGCGACCGGGTCTGGCGCGGCGCCGCCGGGGTCGCCGATGTCACCACCGGCCGCCCCGTCACCGCCGACCTGCGGCACCGGGTCGGCAGCATCACCAAGACCTTCACCGCGGCAGCGGTCCTGCAGCAGGTCGAGGCCGGCCGGATCGAGCTCGACGCACCGATCGGCCGGTACCTCCCGAAGCTGGTTCCCGGGGAGCGCGGTGACGCGATCACGGTCCGGATGCTGGTCAACCACACCAGCGGCCTCCCCGAGTACTTCCCGTACGCCTACCCGTCCATGAAGGCGTTCCCCGCCCTCGCCGAGACCGGACCCGAGAGCCTGGACGACCTCCGGTTCACGCGGTTCGACCCCGTCGACCTGATCGCGATGGGGGTCACCGCACCCGCCGTCGGCACCCCGGGCGGCGCGCCGGGGCTGTACTCCAACACCAACTACCTGCTCCTCGTCCAGCTCCTGAAAGAGGTGACCGGCACCGCGGCCGAGCAGTACATCACCCGGAACGTCATCGAGCGCGCCGGTCTGCGGGACACCGGATTCCCCGCCGGCCGGACGATCGACGGGCCGCACTCGCAGCACTACGAGGCGTGGTTCGGCATGATCGACCCGCCGCGCGACTACAGCGTCTACGACATGTCATGGGTGGGGCCGTCGGCCTCGCTGGTATCGACCGTGGCGGACCTCAACCGCTTCTACCGCATGCTGTTCGCCGGTGAGATCGTCGGTCCGTCGTCGCTGGAGCAGATGCAGCGCACCGTCCAGGTCGTCTCCCAGGAGGGGAAGACGGTCGACTACGGTCTCGGCCTGTACCCGATGGCGGATCCCGGTCAGGCCACCTTCTGGGGGCACGGCGGTACGGTCTGGGGCGGCGGAGCACTGGCCATGATCCGTGCCGACGGCGAGCGGCAGATGGCCGTCGCGGTGAACCTGCAGAGGTGGAACAGGCTCGACTCCTCCGGCAGGCCGGAACCCCACGCCATCGACGCCGCGCTGACGGCCCTCTACAGCACCGCCATGTACGGCTGACCCGCGCGCCACCTGCCCCGGCTCACCGGATCGAGCCGAGGAAGGTTCTCGTCCGGTCGTGGTCCGGGGCGTCCAACAGCTTCTCCGGCGGCCCGGATTCCAGGACGCGGCCCTCGTCGAACATCAGGATGCGGTCGGAGACGTCCCGGGCGAAGCCCATCTCGTGGGTGACGCAGAGCATCGTGAGGTCGGTGGACCCGGCCACGTCCCGCAGGACGTCCAGGACCTCCGCGACCAGTTCGGGGTCGAGGGCCGAGGTCACCTCGTCCAGGAGCAGGATGCCGGGTCTCATCGCCAGGGCCCGCGCGATGGCGACGCGCTGCTGCTGGCCGCCGGAGAGGCGGGTGGGGTGGGCGTCGGCCTTGTCGGCGAGACCGACGAGGCCCAGCAGTTCGCGGGCCCGGGCGGCGGCCTCGTCCTTGTCGAGGCCCAGGACGTTCACGGGCGCCTCCATGACGTTCGCCAGGACGCTCATGTGAGGGAAGAGGTTGAACTGCTGGAAGACCATGCCGATGTGCCGGCGGCGCGGGGCGAGGTAGCGCTCGTTCGCCGGGACGAGCTTCCCGCCCGCGCCGGCCGGCATGTGGGAGAAGGGCTCCCCGTCCACCTGGATGACGCCGTCCGTGACCCGCTCCAGCGTCATCAGGAGACGGAGGATCGTGGTCTTCCCCGAGCCGCTCGGGCCGATCAGGGTCACGCGCTCGCCCGGTGCGACGGTGAGGTCGAGGCCGTCGAGCACGGTGTTCTCACCGAAGCGCTTCGTCACCCGCGTGAAGCGGACTTTGTCCCCCGGGCGTGTGTCAGTGGGCAAGGCGTGCCTCCAGTCGGCGTACGAGCAGGGACGTCGGCCAGCTCGCGAGCAGGAAGACGCCGGCGGCCAGGGTGAAACTCTCCAGATAGGCGAAGTGGGTGCTGCCGAAGGTGTTCGCCTCGTGGACCATCTCGTTCACGGTGATCACCGACAGGAACGGCGTCTCCTTGAACATCGAGATCGCGTAATTGCCCAGCGCGGGAAGCACGTTGCGCACCGCCTGCGGCAGCACCACCGCACGCCACACCCGCCGGCGCGGCAGCGAGAGCGCCGTGCAGGCGTCCCACTGTCCCTTCGGTACGGCGTCGATGCCCGCGCGGTACACCTCGGAGAGGTACGTGGCGTAGTGCACGCCCAGGACCAGCACGCCGATCGTCAGCGCGTTCAGCCCCGGCACCAGTACCCACGTGGCGAACAGCTGCACCATCACCGGGGTCGAGCGGACGAACGAGGCCGCCGCCCGGACCGGCAGCGCGAGCCACCGGGGCGCGGAGCGCTGGACCAGCGCGATGAGGAGCCCCGCGCACACCGCGACCGCGAAACCGAGCACGGTCGCGAGCAGGGTGACGCCGAAGCCCGACAGCACGACCGGCAGCGCGGCGCGCGCCGCCTCCATGTCCCACATCAGACACCACTCCCGTCCTGGCCGAGCCGGTTCTTCGCCGTGCGCTCCAGCGCGTTCATCCCCGTGCTCAGCAGGACGGCCAGGCCGAAGTAGAGAAGCAGGAGCAGCAGGTACGCGGCGGCCGTGCCGCCGGTCGCCGACCGCAACTGGTCGATCCGGAACGTCAGATCGGCGACGGTCACCAGGGACAGCAGCGGCGTCGCCTTCAGCAGCTGGATCAGCAGGTTCTTGAACGGCGGGATCATCAGCACGTACGCCTGCGGCAGCACCACCCGCCGCAGCCGCAGCCCCGGCCCCATCCCGAGGGCGAGCGCCGCCTCGCTCTGCGCGGCGGGCACCGCCGCGATCGAGCCCCGGACCACCTCCGCGCCGTACGCCCCGTAGTTGAGGCCGAACGCGAGCACCCCGCACGCCAGCGGCTCCAGCCGGAAGCCCAGCATCGGCAGGGCGAAGAACAGCCAGAACAGCTGCACGTACAACGAGGTGCCGCGCAGGAACTCGACGGTGACCCGGGACGCCCCGCGCACCAGGACGCGGCGGGACCGCGCGGCGAGGCCGAGCGCGAAGGCGACGAGGAGGGCGAGCGCCGCGCCCAGCCCCGTCGCCTCCAGCGTGACCAGCAGCCCCTCGCCGATCGCGGGCAGCGCCCGGCCCGTCTCGGCCAGGAAGTCAGCCATCCCCGCCGCCCGTCACGCCTTGCACAGCTCGGCCGTGCGCAGGGTGCGCGGCGGCACCTCGCGGTCGGTGAAGCCGTACTTCCCGATCAGGCCCACGTACCGGGCCGGATCGCCGGTGATCTTCGCGAGCTCCGCGTTGAACGCGTCGCGCAGCGAGGTGGCCCCCGGCCGGAAGACCGCGCCGCCCGGGCTGTACTGCTCCACGCCCTTGACCACCGGCACGAACGGGTCCAGGACCTCGACCGCGGCGCCCTCGTTGGTACGGGCCAGCCAGCGCAGCGAGATGCCGGTCAGGGCGAAGGCGTCGATCCGGCCGGCGAGCAGCGCGTCGAGCCCGTCCTGCTGCTTGGCCAGCGACACCACCGCCGGGTCCCGGACGCCGGCCTCCTTGGCGTACGAGGTCTCCACCGCGGCCGTCAGGACCCCGACGCGGACGCCCTTCGCCGCGCACGACCGCAGGTCGGTCAGCCCCTTGGGGTTGCCCTTGCGGACCATCAGCGCGGTCGGGGAGACGAACTCGGGCTCCGAGAAGATCACCTTGGCGCAGCGCTCGGGCGTGATGGCCATCCCTGCGCTGACCACGTCGAACCGCCCGGCGAGCAGCCCCGGGATCAGCGCCCCGAACTCGGTGAGCGTGGGCTTGAGCTCCCCGATGCCGAGGGCCTTGAAGATCTCCCGGTGGAGCGTCGGCGCCTCGCCGGCGAGCTCGCTCCCGTCCTGGAAGCCGTACGGAGCCTCGCCCGCGAAGCCCACCCGGACGTGGCCCTGCTTCCGCAGCTTCGCGAGCAGGTCCGCGTCGCCGGCCGGCGCCCCGGTGCCCACCTCCGTACGGCTGCACGCGGCGAGCGGACCGGAGACGGCGAGCAGTCCGCCGAGCGCGGCCGCCCGGGTCAGGAGGCGTCTGCGGGAGAGGGGCACGGTCATGTCCGTTCCTTTCGGCAGGGCGAGCAGAGTGAGCGGTGGGGGAGGCGCGGGGTGGAGCAGGTGCCGGCCGGTCAGCCGATCGGCGTGGTGTCCCGGGAGGCGATGAAGGACGGTCGCCGGACGGGCGCTGCGAACGGCAGCTCCGGCGCGTTCTCCACACTGTTGAAGACGAGGAAGACATTGCTGCGCGGGAACGGGGTGATGTTGTCGCCCGAGCCGTGCATGGCATTGCAGTCGAACCACACGGCGGAGCCCGCGTCCCCGGTGAAGTGCTCGATCCCGCACGCCTCGGCGAACGTGGTGAGCGCCTTCTGCGAGGGCGTGCCGGCGTCCTGCATCCGCAGCGACTTCTTGTAGTTGTCCGAGGGCGTCTCCCCGGCGCAGCCGAGGAAGGTGCGGTGCGAACCCGGCATGATCATGAGACTGCCGTTGGTCGTGAAGTTCGGGGTCAGCGCGATCGACACCGACACGGTCCGCATCTGCGGCAGCCCGTCCTCGGCGTGCCAGGTCTCGAAGTCGGAGTGCCAGTAGAAGCCGCTCGCGCCGAAGCCGGGCTTCACGTTGATCCGGGACTGGTGGACGTACACGTCGGAGCCGAGGATCTGCCGGGCGCGGTCCACGAGCCGCGGGTCGGCGGCGAGCCGGGCGAACACCTCACTGATCCGGTGCACTTCGAAGACGGACCGGATCTCCTGGGACCGCGGCTCGACGATCGCCCGCTCGTCCTCCCGGATCTTCGGGTCGGCGACCAGCCGGTCCAGTTCGGCGCGCAGTGCGGTGACCTCGTCGGGGCCGACGAGGCCGTCGACGGCGAAGAAGCCGTTGCGTTCGAAGTCCTCCAGCTCACGGGGCCAGAACGGCCCGGGGGTTCCGGGGTCGGACCAGACGACGGGTTCCTTGCGCAGGACGAGGGCTTCTTCGGCGCCGCGGGTGGGGTACGGGTCGACGGGGCGGGCGGGGGCGCTGGTCATCGCGGGTGCTGGCCTTTCTCGTACACGGGGGAGTGCGCGGGTCGTGGGGTGTCAGACGGGGTCCGGCTCCGTGAGCAGGGGGTAGACGCCGTTCTCGTCGTGGTCCTCGCGGCCGGTCACCGGCGGGTTGAAGACGCACAGGCAGCGGAACTCCTCCTTGACCTTGAGCGTGTGCCGCTCGTGGCCGTCGAGGAGGTACATCGTCCCGGGCGTGATCGTGTGGGTCTCGCCGGTCTCGTGGTCGGTGAGTTCGGCCTCGCCGGCCGTGCAGACGACTGCCTCGACGTGGTGCGCGTACCACATCGTGGTCTCGGTGCCGGCGTGGAGGACGGTCTCGTGGAGGGAGAAGCCGACGCGCTCGCGGGCGAGCACGATGCGCTTGCTCTCCCAGGTGCCGGAGGCGGACTTCACATGGCGGTCCGTGTTCTCCAGCTCGGCGAAGGAGCGGACGATCATGGGGTGTTTTCCTTCCGTACGGGGACGGGGGACGGGGGATCAGGCAGCGCCGGCGGTGTGCCGGACGGCGCGGGCGAGGATCCCGAGGCCCTCGTCGAGCTCGTCGTCGGTGACGGTCAGCGGCGGCAGGAGCTTGACCACCTCGCTGCGGGGACCGGAGGTCTCGACGAGCAGACCGAGTTCGAAGGCGCGGCGGCACACGGCCTCGGCGCGTCCCTCCTGCGCGAACTCCAGTCCCCAGACCAGGCCGCGGCCGCGGGGGGTGATGTCCAGCCGCTCGTTCCCCGCGGTGAGTTCGAGCAGCGCCCGCTCGACCTGGTCGGCCCGCTGGAGGGTGCGGTCCCGCAGGGCGCCGTCACGCCAGTACGTGTCGAGGGCGGCGGTCGCCGTGACGAACGCGGGGTTGTTGCCGCGGAAGGTGCCGTTGTGCTCGCCCGGCTCCCACAGGTCGAGCTCGTCGCGGAACAGGCAGAGGGACATGGGCAGTCCGTAGCCGCTGATGGACTTGGAGAGGGTGACGATGTCCGGGGTGATGCCGGCCTCCTCGAAGGAGAAGAAGTCGCCGGTGCGGCCGCAGCCCATCTGGATGTCGTCGACGATCAGCAGCATGTCGCGGCGGCGGCACAGGTCGGCCAGGCCCCGCAGCCACTCGTTGCGGGCCACGTTGACGCCGCCCTCGCCCTGCACCGTCTCGACGATCACGGCGGCCGGGTGGTCGAGGCCGGAACCGGAGTCCTCCAGGAGGCGCTCGAACCACAGGAAGTCCGGCACCTGGCCGCCGAGGTAGTGGTCGTACGGCATCTGCGTGGTGTGGGTCAGCGGCACCCCGGCGCCGGCGCGCTTGCCGGCGTTGCCGGTGAGGGCGAGCGAGCCCAGCGACATGCCGTGGAAGGCGTTGGTGAAGGAGACCACCGTCTTGCGACCGGTGACCTTGCGGGCGAGCTTGAGCGCCGCCTCGACGGCGTTGGTGCCGGTCGGGCCCGGGAACATCACCTTGTAGGGCAGGCCGCGGGGTTCGAGGACGGTCGAGCGGAACGTCTCCAGGAACCGTCGTTTCGCCGTCGTCGACATGTCGAGCCCGTGGGTGATGCCGTCGCTGCCCAGGTAGTCCAGGAGCGGTCGCTTCAGGGCGGGGTTGTTGTGGCCGTAGTTCAGCGAACCGGCACCCGCGAAGAAGTCGAGGAACGGTCGCCCGTGCTCGTCGAACAGGCGGCTTCCGGTGGCTCGTTCGAAGACGGTCGGCCAGGCGCGGCAGTAGCTGCGGACCTCCGACTCGACGGTCTCGAACACGGTCGTGGGCTTGTCGGCGATGAGCGTCATGCTGTTTCTCCAGTACGTGAGGGACGGCGCCCGGGGGGTCGGGGCGCCAGGACCGCGGCGGGTGGGCGGTCGGGGGCCGGGCCGGCGGTCAGAAGGTCAACGGCGCGATGCGGTGCAGCACTTCGGGCTCGTGGGAGTCGCCCGGGAAGACCACGGCAGGGAAGAGGACCGTCCGGCCGACCCGCGCGCCGTGCCGCCGCGCGAACGCGTCGAACAGTCGCTCGGACGCGGTGTTGCCGGGCGTGATGGTGGTCTCGACGGCGTCGATCCCGTGCGCGCCGGCCACGCGCAGGGAGAGCGCGTCGAGCAGCGCACCGGCGATGCCGAGGCCCCGGTACGAGACGTCGACGGCGATCTGCCACACCAGCAGCGTCCGCGGGGCGTCGGGCCGCAGGTATCCGGTCACGAACCCCACCGCCCGGCCGTCCGCGTCGCGGACGACGGCGGACGTGTCGGCGAAGTCCCGGCACCACAGCAGGTAGCTGTACGAGGAGTTGACGTCCAGCACCTCGGACTCACGCGCCAGCCGCCACAGCTGCGCCCCGTCCGCCACCTCCGGCCGGCCGACGGTCCACCCCGGGGGCAGCGTCGGCGCTTCGTCCTGAATGCGAATCGTGTGAGCAGTGGTCATGGGCGCCGAAGCTACCCAGCAGAACTGCGAACTTCCTGGGCCTGTGGGGTTACGGACGACGCGGTCTCTGTGTTATGCCTCCTGCCCCGGCGGCGAGTCGGCGTGCGGATCATGTCTCATATTCGGGGGCACTCATGCATAGAAACCGGGTCAAAGTGTCGTTGTATAACGACGATGTAACACCTTTGCCAGGTGTCACTTTTGCGATCGGAGTGTTATTGCATCGTGGGTCGCGAGGGCGTTTGGTGTCGCCGGGTCCGGAAAGGGATCTCCTGCTGGGCCCGGAATGCGGCGCCGGAACGCGGTGGAATGCAGGGGGAACGCGGCGGAATTCCACGGAAGCCGGCGCCCGGCGCGCTCAGAGGAAACGGTGCAGGATGTGGAGCCCCACCCGCCCGTGACGAGGGTGCTCGTAAGCCTTGGGAACGGTGCCCAGGATCGTGAAGCCGAGCGACTGCCACAGGCGCAGCGCGGGGTTGGTCTCGACCACCGCGTTGAACACCATGGCCGTGTAGCCGTCCGCACGCGCCGCGTCGAGGACGTGCCCGGCGAGCAGCCGGCCGATGCCGCGGCCCGCGTGGGCCGGGGACACCATGAACCCCGCGTTGGCCACCGTCCGCGCCGGGCCCCCGTAGTTGGGCCGCACATACGCCGAGGCGACGATGCGGTCCGCGGGATGGGACGCGTCCGGGTCCTCGACGACGAACACCCGGGCGCCCGGCGCCATCCACAGGGCCCGGGCGGTGCCCTCGTCGGCGCCGGGGTCCCAGGCGTACGTGTCGCCGGCGGCCACGATCTCGTGCCAGAAGGGCCAGATCCGCGGCCAGTCCTCCGCCACCGCGTCGCGCACCCGCAACGGCCTCCGCTCCGCGCGCTCGCCCACGGCCCGCTCCTCTCCTCGGTCGGGTACGCGGCGATCGTGCCAGACGCGGGTGGTGATGAGGAGCGGACACACAGGGGAGCCCCGGCCGCCCGGACCGTCAGGTCAGTTCCTGGACGCCCGAGCCGTCGCGGACGAACACGGTCCGGGTGTCGGTCGCCCGGTAGGTCTCGACGACGGTGAAGGCCGGGGGCGACCCCGCCTCCGGGGCGTCGGGAGCCTCGAAGTGGAGCACGTACGTCTTCGAGGCGTCCGTCTCGCTCTCGAGCTGCAGCCAGCCCTCGTAGCCCGCCGCCGGGAACGTACCCGTCGCCGTGAGGTCGACCTGCGCGGGCGTCCTGGTGATGTCGTACGTAGCCGTGCCGAGTTCGAGACGCTTGCGGGCACCGTCCTTCCAGCGCCGGAAGAGCGCGATCCACTCCTCGGGCCACAGACCGCCGCCGGTCACCGGCGGCATGTCCTGCTCCAGACGGTCGAGGATGTCGTCGGCCTGGGCGACGACGTCGTCGTAGTCCCACAGGTCCAGGGCCCAGATCATGTGCTCGCGGTCGGTCGCGCGGAACATGGGCCGGATGTGCAGCTCGAAGACAGGGGTGCGCATGTCAGGCGTACACCTCCATGAGCACGTTCTCCAGGGCGACTTCCTCGATCAGCCCGGCCGGCTGGTCGGCGGGGTCCGTGCTCGTGGGCAACGGGACGTAGTGGAGCGTCAGCACGTGATCCTCGGTCGGCTGGGGCGTCGCTTCGACGGCCGCGGTGACGTCGAAGCGGGCCGTGCAGCCCGTGGGGTGATGGGCCGGCGGCGGGTTGTCGTGCCCACCGTCGCCGTGACCTCCGTGACCACCGTGGCCGCCGTGCTCGTGACCGCCGTGGTCATGCTCGCCGTGTCCGTTCCCGTGGCCGTCCTCGTGCAGATGCGCCCGCCACATCACCACGTACCCGACGCCGTACTGCTCCGCGAAGTCCTCGTCGGTGCGGAACTCCACGTCCTGGGGGTGGGCGAAGGCCCGGATCATGAAGCTGCCGGTCTTGGGCACCTTCAGGTCGCTGAGCCGCACCGCCAGACGCCGGCCCTCGTCGGGCGGGGCCGAGAAACGGAACTGGGCGTGCTCCGTGTCGCGCAGCTGGGTCGTGAGGTCGTCCTCCGAGACCGGCTCCATGGGCTTCGACGCCACCAGCTCCCGCGGGCCGGGCATCGGCGGGGCGATGCCGAACGCGCTCGTGAGCTGGTCCGAGTACTCGTACGCGTAGCCGAGGGCCTCCGTGTCGTGGAAGTCGGCGATCTTGTGCTTCGGCCGGCTGGTGAATCCGCGCAGGTCACGGGTGGGCGACGTCAGGGCCGGTGCGCCGTTGCGGCGTTGCCACTCCGCCCACATCAGGTCGATGAAGCAGTGGAAGCTCCAGTAGATGGGGTCCTTGGCCGCCTGGCTCGGATTGGCCATCATGCCCCCGATGAACTCGGGGTGCATGTAGTTGTGCGGGCCCTCCTCGAGGCGGCCGTAGTCGCCGGCCGGATCGTCCTCCGGGAAGCCGGCGAAGAGTTCCTGGTCCGTCTCGGTGGTGACGATCTCCAGTGTGTCGGGCGGCAGTTCCTTGGGCAGCTGGTCCCGGTCCGGCGTCGCCGTCAGACCCGGCCGGGCGAACGCCGCCGGGAACTTCCCGGTCGTCTGCGGGTGGATCCAGTCCCAGTACGGGATGGTGACGTCGGCCGTCCGGGGCGGGTCGGCCGCCTGCAGCAGCTGCTCGAAGTAGTGCAGATGCGCGCGGTGCCACGGCAGGAACGCGTCGCTGCCGTGCTCGCACGGGCCGACGAACACGTTGTTGTGCAGGTCGGCCTGGAAGGCGTACCCCGTGGGGTCGCTCGGGTTCACCGCCGAACGGGCGCGCAGGATGTCGAGCGCGTGGATGTAGTCGTCCAGCTGGGCCTGGGTCAGGGAGTTGATGTCCCGGCGTTTCTTCGTCACTGTGCCTCCACCCCCCGGTGCATACGGACAGTGTTCATAGGTATGCATGAAGACACGGAACGTAACCATGGCGGTGGGGAACAGCTCGCCTGGCGGACAACGGGCCGTGCGCACCTTCAGGTCGGGCCACGGTGGCGCAGCCGATGTTCCTCCCCGCGTCCACGCCGGCCATAAAGGGCCGGCAGGCGACGGCCGAACTCGGCTACGGCCCGCTGCCTGCCCAGCCGGCCCGTGATGTCAGGAACGCACTGCCTCGAAGTCGACGCTGAGGACGGCGGCGAGCGAGGCCGCCAGGTGGGGGACGTGCCGGGCGGACAGACCGGCGATGTTGATGCGGCCGCCGGTGGTGCCGTAGACGGCGTACTGGCGGCGCAGCCGGCGCATGTCGTCGGGGGTGAGGGGGAGCGTGGAGAACATGCCCTTCTGGTGGGCCAGGGAGCGCGCCGCCCGTTCCGCCCCCAGGGCCTCCAGGTGGTCGGCCAGGGCCGCGCGGTTCTCGGCGATGCGGCCGCGCATCGCGTCGAGTTCGGCGCGCCACAGGGAGTGCAGGGCGCCGTCCTCCAGGACGGTGGCGACGACCGCCGCGCCGTGCTCGGGGGGCATCGAGTACAGGGTGCGGGCGGCGTTCTGCAGGGTGGTCTCGACCTGGCGCAGGGCCGCCTTCGACGAGGACAGGACCATGGCGCAGCCCGTGCGGTCGGCGTAGAGGCCGAAGTTCTTGGAGCAGCTGACCGCGATCAGCAGCTCGGGCAGGCGCGACGCCAGCATGCGTGTGGCGGCCAGGTCGGCCTCCAGGCCGTCGCCCAGGCCGTGGTACGCCAGGTCGATCAGCGGGACCCAGCCGTTCCGGGCGGCCAGGTCCGCCAGGGCCAGCCACTCCTCGGGCGTCGGGTCGACGCCGGTCGGGTTGTGGCAGCAGCCCTGCAGCAGCACCACGTCGTCACGGCGCGCCGCGCGCAGGCCGTCGACGAGGTCCGCGCCGTCGCCCAGGGCGTACGTACGGACCTTCAGGCCGGCGGCCTCCAGGATCGGCCGGTGGTTCACGTACGCGGGATCGCTGATCCACACCGTGGTGCCCGGGTACGACTGCCGCACCAGGTCGGCGAGCAGGCGCAGCGCGCCCGTACCGGCCACCGTCTGGACGGTCACCGCGCGCTCCGCGGGGATCCCCGCGCCGAGGACCAGGTCCTGCATCGACCGGTTGAAGCGCGTGTTGCCCGACAGGCCCCGGTACTCCTTCGACTCCGCGCGTTCCGCGAGCCGGGCCTCGGCCTCGCGGACCGCGGCCATCACCGGGGTGGTCCCCGAGTCGTCGCGGTACACCCCGAGGACGAGGTCCAGGCGCTCCGGGCGCGGGTCGGCGGCGTACTCCGCGGTGAGGTCCCACAGCGGGTCGACGGGCGGGGCGGGAAGCAGCTCAAGCACGGGCGGTGTCCTCGGTGGTGGTTCGGGGGCGGGGCCGTCGGTTGGCGAGCACGACACCCGTGGTGATCAGGGGGACGCCGATCAGGACGGAGACCGTCGGCGACTCGTGGAGGAGGGGGACGGCCAGCAGTACGACGGCCACGGGGCTCAGGCTGCCGACGACCGCGCAGCGCTCCGGGCCGAGCCGGCGGATCGCGAACGCGTACAGCAGGCCCGCGCACAGCCCCACGCCCAGGCCCTGGACGACGAGGAACAGCAGCACGTCACCGGCCGCCGCCCGGCCGAGGCCCATGGGCAGCACGCCGGTCAGCGCCAGCAGCGCGACGACCGCGAAGGACGGCAGGCACAGCACCCCGATGGAGCCGACCGGGTCGAGCTCCACCTCCCGCAGGCCCACGGTGTACAGCGCCCACAGCCCGCTGGCGACCAGCAGCGCGCCCGCGCCGAGCAGGACGTCCTGGTCGAGCGCGACGGTGTGCCGCCACACCAGCGCCACGACGCCCGCCACGATCAGCGCGAGACCGGCGCTCTGCGCGCCGCGCGGCAGGCCCCGCCCGCTCGCCACCATGAGGGCGGAGACGAACAGCGGCACCATGCCGGGCACGATCGCGCCGACGAACGCGGCCGACGTCAGCGCGCCGCCGTGCATCACGATCAGGAAGAACGGCACGCCCGCGCCGCACATGATCTTGAGCGCCGGACCCGGCCGTACGGAGGCCAGCGCGCGGCGCCGGCGCCACAGCGCCGGAGCGAGGACCAGCAGCGGCACGCCGAAGCGGATCAGGGCCGCGTCGGCGGGCAGCAGCGTCGACGCGCCGAGCGCGCGGGCGCTGAGCGCGAAGCCGGCCCAGATCAGGACCGTGAGGCCGAGGGCGACGGGACCCGCCGCCCGGTGCTCCAGGATCCCGCGCCGGGGCCCGGCGGCGGACGGCGCCTCGGCCGCTGCCGCCGTTGTCGTTGCGACCACTGAAAGGTTTCCTCACACTCGGAACGGAGTCGGAGACACCCCCGCCCGAACGGCAACCCTAGGAGCTTCGCCGGGGCAGCCGATTGCCAGTTCTGCCCTCCATGCCTAGCGTGGGGGCAGAATCTGCCAAGATATGAGGAAGAGGGACGGGGAACGGCGATGGACGACGTGGATCTCCAGATCATCCGCGAGCTGCAGGCGGACGGCCGGCTGTCCAACCAGGACCTCGCCGACCGCGTCCGCCTCTCTCCCTCGCCCTGCCTGCGGCGGGTGCGGAGGCTGGAGGAGGCCGGGCTGCTCAGCGGGTACACCGCGATGGTCGACCAGGTCGCGTACGGGCTGCCGATCACCGTCTTCGTACGGATCGGCCTGGAGCGGCACACGGCCGAGGCGGTCAATGTCTTCGAGGAGCACGTCGGCCTCATCGACCACATCCAGGACTGCTATCTGATGGCCGGCAGCAGCGACTACCTGCTGCGCGTCGTGATCGAGAGCCTGGAGGCGTACGAGACCCTGGTCCGGACGCGGATCCACGCCATCCCCGGTATCGCGTCGATCGAGTCCAGCTTCGCCTTCGGCAGCGTCAAGCAGTCCAAGGTCTTCCCGCGCCCCGGCACCCTCACGCGCCGCGGCCGCTCCTGACCGCGTCCGCGATCCGCGCGGCGGCCTCGCGGAGCCGGTCCGGCGGGTGGGCCGCGTAGCCGACGACCAGGCCCGGCGGGCCGGGGCGGCCGCGGTGCCAGGAGAGCGGATGGGTGAGGACACCGGCGGCGCGCACCCGCTCCGCGAGCTCCGTGTCCGGCACGGCGTCGGCGGCGCCGCCCGCCTCCGCCGCGCCGCCCGCCTCCGCCGATCCGGCCGGCTCCGGGAACGTGATCAGCAGATGCAGGCCCGCCGCGATCCCCTGCACCCGTGCGGAGGGCAGCCGCGCGGTCAGGGCGGTCAGGAAGGCGTCCCGGCGGCTGCGGTACCGGCCGCGGGTGAGCCGCAGATGACGGTCCAGGTCGCCGCCCGCGATCAGCCGGGCGAGCACCAGCTGCGGCAGCACGGGTGAGCCCAGGTCGCTGGCGTGCTTCGCCGCGACCAGTTCCTCCTGCAGCGCGCGCGGGGCGATCAGCCAGCCGAGCCGGATGCCGGGGGCCAGCGTCTTGGACACGCTGCCGGTGTGCACCACGTGCTCCGGCGCGGACGCCTGGAGCGCGGGCACCGGCGCCCGGTCGTAGCGGTGCTCCGCGTCGTAGTCGTCCTCGATGATCAGCCCGCCGGCCGCCGCCCACGCCAGCAGCGCGCGTCGGCGCCCGGGCGCCAGGACGACCCCGGTCGGGAACTGGTGGGCCGGCGTGAGCAGCGCCGCCGGCACCCCGGTGCGGGTCAACTCGCCGACGTCCAGGCCCTGTTCGTCCACCGGTACGGGCACCGGCCGCACGCCCCAGTAGGTCAGCGCCTCCACGGCCCCGCGCGACCCCGGGTCCTCCACGGCGATCTCCGTGACGCCCCTGGCCTTCAGCGTGTGCGCCACCAGGGCGAGGGACTGGGCGACCCCGCCCACCACCAGCACGTCCTCCGGGTCCGCGCGCACCCCCCGCACCCGGCCGAGCCAGCCCGCCAGTTCCCGCCGCAGCGCCGGCGAGCCGCGCGGATCGCCGTACGCGAACTCCGCCGTCGACGCCCCGCCGAGCACCTGCCGTTCGGCCCGCAGCCACGCGGTGCGCGGAAAGGCGGACAGGTCAGGCAGTCCCGGCGAGAGGTTGATGTCCACCGCCGGCGCGAACGGCCCGAGCGGCAGCCTGGGCAGCGCCGCCCCGGTCCGCGCCACGGGGGCCGCCCCGGCCCGCGGGCGCCCCGGGCCCGCGGGCACCACCGCGACCCGGGTGCCGCCGCCCGCGTGCCCGCTGACCAGGCCCTCCTCCGCGAGCCGCCGGTACGCCTCGACGACCACCCCGCGTGACAGCCTCAGGTCGGCCGCCAGCGCCCGGGTCGCGGGCAGCCGCGCGCCCGCGCGCAGCCGCCCGTCGGCGACGGCCGCGCGGACGGCGTCCACCAGCCAGGCCGTCAGGCCCGACGGGGGCGCGGCCGGACGCCGCAACTGCAGGAAGTCCGCGCCTTCTTCGGTCTCATTGGTCCTGTCCACAAGGCCACCGATGGTACTGGCCGGCGGACCAACCGGAAGATCGAATGGGGTGAAACACCGTACTGCGCACCACAGTTGTGGAGGACAGCCCCATGCACAGCACCGCAGCCGCCGACGCCTTCGACCACTGGCTCCGGACCGACTTCGTGGCCCTCAACACCCGCCTGGAGGAGGCCGGTCCCGGATCCGACCGGCTCGAACAGCGCCTCGCGCAGGAGGGCGCGGTGCTGGTCCGCCGGATCGCCGAGGAGGAAGGCCGCGCCGTGCTCGCCGCCGACCGCGACACCCGCTATGAACTCCTCGGCTCGGTCGGCATGTACCTCGCCGCCTGCCGCCGTCACGAGGTCGACGCCCCGCAGGGCCCGCAGTCGGCCGCCTGGCCCCTCGCGACCGCCCTCGGTGCCTCCCTCGGCGTCGCCCCGCGCTTCGTCTTCGCCCACCAGGCCTTCTGCAACCGGGCGGTCGGCGACCGCATCCGGACCTTCACCTCGTTCGACGACGAGCGCACCTTCATCGTCCACAACGCGCTCTCCGGCCTCGCCTACCGCCGCGCCGCCACCGCCCTCGGCGGCGTCGGGCCCCTCGGGGCGTCCAGCCCCATGACCGAGTACCTGCTCCGCGAGGCGCTGGCCGGGCTCGACGACGTCATGGACTTCGGGACGACGCTGAGCGAGAACCTCGACGTCGACCGCTTCTTCCACCACATCCGGCCGTACTTCAAGTCCCATCGCGTCGGCGCCGCCGAGTACCGGGGCGCGAACGCGGGCGACTTCGCGGCGGTCAACGCCGTCGACGTCCTGCTCGGCCTGTGCTCCCCGCACGACCCCTTCTACCAGGCCGTGCTCGCCGAGAAGCAGCCGTACCTGCCGCCGGAGGACCAGCCCGCCCTGCGCTCCGCCGTACGTGCCGAGCCGCTGCTCGACGTCTTCCTGCGCGAGGCGGAGCGGCAGGCCGTCACACCGCAGCTGCGCGAGAACGCCCGGCTGCTGCTCGCCCTGTGCACGCGGCACGGCGCCGTCTCCTCGTTCCACCACCACCGGCTGGTCGTGCCCTTCCTCCAGAAGCCGGCGTCGCTGCTGCCGGAGCCCGAGGACCTCACCT
Organism: Streptomyces solicamelliae; assembly: GCF_045348655.1. Taxonomy (NCBI): domain Bacteria; kingdom Bacillati; phylum Actinomycetota; class Actinomycetes; order Kitasatosporales; family Streptomycetaceae; genus Streptomyces; species Streptomyces solicamelliae. Next base: position 670,914 of record NZ_CP160404.1, on the reverse strand, counting down.
CCAGCGGCCCGCCCCTCGACATGGTCGTGGCGCAGCTGGCCCGCCTGGTGGACCTGCGGACGGCCCGGCCGCGAGCCGGCACCTTCGGGGCGCGGGACCGGCTCGACCGGCTGAGGACGGCGGCCGGGCTCTGACCGGCCGGGGTCCCGGGCCGGGCCCCGGCCCCGGATCCGGCACAATGCAGCAATGCACCCCGTGAGCGAAGACGACCCGTACCTCTGGCTGGAAGACGTGTCGGGCGAGGCCGCCCTCGCCTGGGTGGCCGAGCGGAACGCCGAGACAGACGCCGCCCTCGTCGCCGACCCCGGGTTCGCCGGGCTGAAGGAGCGGCTGCGGGAGGTGCGGGACGCCTCGGACCGGATCCCGTACACCACGCGGCGCGGGGCCTACCTCTACAACTTCTGGCAGGACGCCGAGCACGTCCGCGGGCTGTGGCGGCGCACGACGCCGGAGCAGTACCGCAAGGACGCCCCCGAGTGGGAGGTACTGCTCGACGTCGACGCGCTGGCCGAGGCCGAGGGGGAGAAGTGGGTGTGGGCCGGGGCCCGCGTCCGGCACCCCGCGTACGACCGGGCCCTCGTCCAGCTGTCCCGCGACGGCGGGGACGCGGTCGTGGTCCGCGAGTTCGACATGGCCACGCTCGCCTTCGTCGAGGACGGCTTCCGGGTGGAGGAGGCCAAGACCCGGATCGGCTGGATCGACGCCGACACCGTCTTCGTGGGCACCGACTTCGGGCCCGGCTCGCTGACCGACTCCGGCTACCCGCGCACGGTACGGCGCTGGCGGCGCGGCACCCCCCTGGCGGCGGCCGAGCAGGTCTTCGAGGCGGAGCAGGACGACGTCGACGCCTGGGGCGTGCACGACTCCACGCCGGGCTTCGAGCGGGACTTCGTCGGCCGTTCGCCGGACTTCTTCCACTCCGAGATGCACCTGCTGACCGCGGGCGGCGAGCTGGTCCGGATCGACGTCCCGGACGACGCCGAGGCGTACGCCCACCGCACGCACCTGATCGTGCAGCTCAAGTCGGACTGGCTGGGCCACCCGTCGGGCGCGCTGCTCGCCTTCGACTTCGACGCCTTCCTGGCCGGCGACCGCACCGCCGAGGTGCTGTTCACCCCCGACGAGCGCACCGCCCTCGCCGGCCAGTCGTGGACCCGCCGCCACCTGATCCTGGAGACGATGCGGGACGTCAGCACCCGGATCGAGGTGCTCACCCCCGGCGCGGACGGCTGGACGCGCGCGCCGCTCGCCGACGTGCCCGCGCTGTCCGCGGTGAGCGTCACCGACACCGACCCCGACGTCTCCGACGAGTACTTCCTCGACGTCTCCGGCTTCCTGCAGCCCTCCACGCTCTACCGCGGGGAGATCGGCGCCGGTTCCGAGCTCCTCAAGCAGGCGCCGGCCCGTTTCGACACGGCCGGGCTCGTGGTGCGCCAGCACTTCGCCGTCTCGGACGACGGCACCCGCGTCCCGTACTTCGAGATCGGCCCCGACCGCGCGGTCACCGGCCCCGGTCCGACGCTGCTCTACGGCTACGGCGGCTTCGAGGTCTCCCTCACCCCGTACTACGGCGGGGTCACCGGCCGGGCCTGGCTGGAGCGCGGCGGCACGTACGTGATCGCCAACATCCGCGGCGGCGGCGAGTACGGCCCCGCATGGCACCAGGCGGCGCTCGCAGCGAACCGGCCGCGCGCCTTCGAGGACTTCGCGGCCGTGGCCCGGGACCTGGTGGCGCGCGGCGTCACCACCCCGGCCATGCTCGGTGCCGAGGGCGGCAGCAACGGCGGACTGCTCGTCGGCGCGATGCTCACCCGGTACCCCGAGCTGTTCGGCGCGCTCGTCTCCGAGGTGCCGCTGCTCGACATGGTGCGATTCCACAAGCTGCTCGCCGGCGCGTCCTGGATCGCCGAGTACGGCGACCCGGACGACGCCGCCGACCTGGAGCACCTGCGGGCCCTGTCCCCGTACCATCATCTCGCCGCGGACCGGAGCTACCCGCCGGTGCTGCTGATGACCTCCACCCGCGACGACCGGGTCCACCCCGGGCACGCCCGCAAGGCGGCCGCGCGGCTGCGGGAGCTGGGGCACGAGGTGCTGTTCCACGAGAACACCGGCGGCGGTCACGCGGGCGCCTCGGACAACGAGCAGACCGCCCACAACGACGCGCTCGTGCACACCTTCCTGTGGCAGAGACTGAGCCGCTCCGAGGACTGATCAGCAGGTCCGAGGGCCGCGCCCGCTTCCCGAACATCCGCCCGTTCACGGCCGATTGACCCTCACTCAGCCGTGAACGGGCGCTTTTGCGTCCCCGCTTGACATGGACGGTTCAGGGCCCGGTAGAACCTGCGCCGACGGCTGCCAACCGGCGGCCCAGGAAGGGACTCGACCCATGTTCGGACCACGAGCGCGAAGGCTCCTTGCGGTCAGCGGGGTGATGGCGGTCGTCGCGACGATCAGCCCCCTGCCCGCGTACGCCGCGCCGCCCGACGGCGACACGATCGTCGAAGGCATCAAGAGCTGGTTCGGCGGTGACGGCCAGAAGGACGCCGACCCGCCCCGGCTCCCCGACACCGCGGTACCCAGCAACGAGCACCTCCCGAAGGGCAAGGCGGCCGCCGCGCCCCGGCGGGTCAAGGAGCTCACCGAACGGCGCACCCCGCAGGCCCGCTACTGGCAGCTCTCCGACGGCCGGATCCAGTCCGAGGTCTCCGGCACGGCCACCCACTACGCCACGGGCAAGGGCCGGGACCGGACGTGGAAGCCCATCGACACCACGGTCGCCCCCACCGACCGGGCCGGCTTCCCGCACGCCAACACCACCAACGTCGCCCGCACCTGGTTCGGCGACACCGCCGGGCAGCTCGTCCGGTTCGAACTCGACGACGGACACTGGGTGTCCCTCGGCCTCAAGGGCGGCGGCACGCGCAAGCTCGTCCCGCAGACCTCCGGCAGCACCGTCACCTACAAGGACGCCCTCGGCAAGGGCGCCGATCTCCGGTACGACGTCGGCAACGGCACCGTCAAGGAGGGCATAGTCCTCCACGGCCGGCCCGACGGCGCCCCCGCCTACGAGTTCACCCTCACCACCCACGGCCTCGCCGCCCAGGCGCGCAAGGACGGCTCCATCGCGCTGTACAGCGAGAGCGCCGGCCCCACCCGCCCGGAACTCGTCATCCCCGCCCCGTTCATGACGGACGCCCGGCCCGACGCGAGCGGCGCGTACGGCACCGCCGCCAGTCACGACGTCGCGCAGCGGCTCACCGGACGCGACGGCTCGTACGCGCTGAGCCTGAAGCCCGACGCCGCCTGGCTCGCCGCACCGGAGCGCCGGTACCCGGTCGTCGTCGACCCGACCATCTCGATCTCGCCGACGACCACCCAGTCGCGCGACGTGATGATCACGTCGGACGACCCGACGGCCAACCACGACGGCAGCTGGCGGCTCTCCGTCGGCAACACCGGCGCCGGCAGCTCCCGCGCGCTGCTGTACTTCGGCCTGTCCGCCGTGCCCGCGGGCACGAAGCTGGACTCCGCCGAGCTGAAGCTCTACTACGACCAGACCCACACCACCGGCGACAGTGAGGTCCGCCTGGAGGCCCACCGCGCCACCGGCGCCTGGACCGAGACCGGCGCGACCTGGAACAACGCCAACGGCCTCACCGGCGAACTGTCCGGCACCTCCGTCGTGGTCGACGACGGCGACGCCGGTCGCACCGCCGCCAAGGGCGCCTGGCCGGCGTCCGGGAACACCGCGTTCACGCAGTACGCGGTCAACCAGGACTACCTGTACAACAAGGACGCGGTCGCCGGGGACACCTACACCTGGCAGCCCAACCTCCCCGAGGACGGCCAGTACCAGGTCGACGCGCACTACGTCCCCGCCTCGGACCGGGCCGGCGCCGCGCCGTACACCGTGACCTACGACGGCGGCAGCAAGGCGTACACCGTCGACCAGCGGGCCGGCAGCGGCGGCGTGTGGAAGCCGCTCGGGACCCACCCGTTCAAGGCGGGCACCGCGGGCAAGATCGTCCTCGGCGACGGCCCCGCGTCCACCACCACCTCGGTGATCGCGGACGCCGTCCGGTTCACCAAGGGCGGCGTGGTCACCAAGAAGCCGGGCGAGCAGAACACCTGGCACAGCTTCCCGGTGACCAAGACCGTCCAGCAGTGGATCGACGGCACGTACACCAACCACGGCTTCGTCGTGAAGGCAGGCGACGAGTCCGCGAGCGCCCCCAAGGGCGGTCCGCGGTACGAGGCCGCCGAGTTCGCGTACAAGGGCGAGGCAGCCAACTTCCCGAAGCTGGTGCTCACCTGGGGCCGGCCCAGCGTCACGCTGGACGCGCCGCAGGTCATCCACGCCACCGGCGCCGAGCTCGACTGGTCCGCCTACGCCGACCCGTCGACCGCCGACGCCGACGACATCGTCGAGTACCAGGTCCACCGCAGCGTCTACCAGACCTTCACACCCTCCGCGCAGACCCTGGTCGCGCCGGTGTCGAAGGACCTGACCGCGTACACGGACTCGACGGCCACGCCGACGCCCGCCGACTCGGCGGACTCCTTCGGCAACGTCTTCTACTACATGGTCGCGGTGAAGACGAAGGACGGCCAGGTCGTCCCCGCGCCGACGCAGATCGTCAAGCTGCCCAAGGCCGGCCGCACCACGGTCGTCCTCCAGGGCACCGGGACCGACACCACCCTGTCGTCCACGCAGCCGGCCACCGGCCACGACACCCTCTCCGATTCCGGTCTCGCCCGGCCGTGGCTGTCCGTCGGCAACAACAGCGGCACGTACGGCAAGACGCGCGCCCTGCTGAAGTTCCCGGTGTCCGGCATCCCCGCGAACTCCCGGGTCCTGGAGGCGCAGCTCGACCTGTGGGGCTTCACCACCACCACGGACACCAGCGGCGCGGTCTACGAGGCGCACGGCCTGACGCGCGACTTCGACGAGGCCGCCGCCTCCTGGAACAAGGCGGACGCCGCCACCGCGTGGACCGCGCCCGGCGGCGACATGGACGCGGCCGTCGCGGACACGGTCGGCACGGTCACCAACGACCCGGCCCGGCAGAGCTGGTACGTCACCTCCCTCGCTCAGAACTGGGTCAGCGACCCGGCGAGCAACAAGGGCGTGGCGCTGCGGCTCCGCGACGAGTCGGCCACCGGACCGCAGGAGCGGACGGTCTTCCTGTCGTCGGAGGCGGAGGAGCCGCAGCTGCGGCCGCAGCTGGTCGTCACGTACATCGACAAGTCGACCGACTCCACGTACTTCGCGCCGTACACCCCGGCGCGGATGATCCCCGGCGACGACCAGACCGTCGACGTCACCCTGACCAACACCACCACCTCGGTGTGGCGGGCCGCCGAGCGCAAGCTCTCCTACACCTGGTCCCTCCCGGACGGCAGCGACGCCACCACCGGCGGCAACCAGCTGCAGACCGCCCTGCCGCGGGACCTGTACCCGGGCGAGTCGGTGACCGTCCCGGCCGCGCTGCGGGCACCGATCAACTCGGACTCCGGCAACAAGCGGCTCGACTACGTCCTCAAGTGGGACCTGCGCGACACCGTCGCGGGCAGCTGGCTGTCGGCCACCGAGTCGATCCCGCCGCTCGCCCAGAACATCCGCGTGGAGGACCCCACCTCCGACCAGCTGGGCATGGAGAAGTTCCTCTCGTACAGCGGGAAGAACACCGGCGCCGGCGGCACGCTGATGAACAACGTGTACGCGGGCAACACGGTCTGGCAGTACAACGCCTTCAACAACCCCGGCCGCGGCCTCACCACGTTCCTGCGGCTCGCGTACAACTCGCTGGACACCTCCGACACCGTCCTCGGCCACGGCTGGTCGGCGCAGGCCGCCTCGCCGCTGCGGCTCGGCGCGGGACTGGACTTCCACCCCGACCCGAACCCGACCGAGGTGACCCTGCCGGACGGCGACGGCACCTCGCACGTCTTCCGCAAGCAGGAGGACGGCACCTGGAAGGCCCCGGCCGGCGTGCACTACCTGCTCCGGCAGGGCGCGGGCACCGACTGCACCCCGGACAAGGACGGTGACCCGAAGGCCTGGTCGCTGACCCGCCCGGACCGTACGCAGTTCTTCTTCGACTGCGACGGCTACATCACCTCGACGGTGGACAAGAACGGCAACACCCAGACGTTCACCTACGAGGAGCGCAAGTCCAACAACAAGCCGGTCAAGTTCCTCCGGTACATCACCGACCCGGCCGGCCGGCAGACGCTCACCCTCGACTACTACTCGAAGGCCGACACCAGCAGCCCGAAGATCATCGACCACGTCAAGTCGATGACCGACGTCTCGCAGCGCAAGCTGACCTTCGAGTACTCCGACAAGGGTCTGATGACCAAGCTCACCGACGGCGCGGGCTCGACCCAGCCGAAGGTGTTCCTCTTCGAGTACGACGCCACGCAGGGCAACAAGAACGTCAAGCTGGTCAAGGTCACCGACCCGCGCGGCAACGCGACCTCGCTCGACTACTACTACCCGAGCGAGCACGAGGACCCGAAGTTCCACTGGCGCACCCAGACGTTCACCGACCGTCTCGGCGGCACCACCGGCTTCGTCTACACCGACCCCGACGGCAGCGCCGGTTCGACGATCGAGACCAAGGTCACCGACGCCGAGAACCACACCGCCGGCCAGCTGCTCGACGGCTACGGGCGCGTCACCCGGTTCACCAACGCCAAGTCCGAGACGACGAAGCTCAACTGGGACGCCGACAACAACGTGACCCGCCTGGAGGAGGCCAACGGGGCCGTCACCACCTGGGTCTACGACCAGAAGACCGGCTACCCGCTGGAGCAGAAGGACGCCGAGGCCAACAAGAACGGCACCCCGGCCCGGACGTACACCTACTCCACCGGTCTCGACGGCCACATCGCCGACCTCTTCCGGAAGAAGTCGCCCGAGGGCCGCACCTGGCAGTTCGGCTACGACACCCGGGGCAACCTGACGTCGGTCACCGACCCCAAGGGCCTCGCCACCGCCGAACCCGACGACTACACGTCGACGTCCGAGTACGACACCTACGGACAGCTGACGAAGTCCACGGACGCCAACGGGCACGCCACCGTCAACAGTGACTTCACCCCGGTCGGCTACCCGGCGACCATCACCGACGCCGCCCAGAACCGCTCGACGTTCGTGTACGACGAACGGGGCAACGTCAGGAAGGTCGTCAACGCCAAGGGCGCCGAGGTCACCCAGGCATACGACACCTTCGCCCGCCCGCTGGAGAAGAAGGAGCCCAAGGACCAGGCCGCCGGGGACTTCGTCACCACACCCGCCCCGGTCTACGACGCCAACGACAACATCACCCGCACCACCGCCCCGAACGGCACCGTGTCGACCTCCGTCTACGACAAGGCCGACCAGCTGACCGAGGCGGCGATGCCCGGTGACGAGCCCACCGACCCGGTGCGCCGCACCACCGCCACCTACGACAGGGTCGGCAACGTCCTGACCATCACCGACCCGCGGGGCAACGAGACCCCGACGGCCGGCGACCACACGACGACCACCACCTACGACGCCATCTACCAGCCGGTCGCCACGACCGACGCCGAGGGCGGCAGGGTCACCACGGAGTACGACAGCGTCGGCAACGTGGTGAAGGTCGTCGACCCGAAGAAGAACGCCACGGCGGACCCCGACGACTACACCACCGCGTTCACCAACGACCTGAACCACCGGGTCGTCAGGACCACGGACCCGCTCGGGAACGCCACCACCGTCCGCTACGACCGGGACGGCCTGACCCTCGGCAAGACCGACTCCGAGGGCAACGAGGCACTCGCCTCCTACGACGAACGCGGCGCGCTCGTCGAGTCCAAGGTGCCGTTCAGCAAGGACGCGTCCGGGACCCTCACGTACCGCACCACCAGGTACGCGTACGACGAGGTCGGCAACCGGACGAAGACGATCACGCCGCGCGGCGTCGAGACCACCGACGACGCCGACGACTTCACGGCCGAGACCGTCTACGACGAACTGAACCGGGTCAAGGAGGAGCGCTCGCCCTTCGACAAGGACGACGCCCGCTACAACACGCCCGACAGCACGCTCTACAGCTACGACTCCGTGGGCAACCTGCAGTCCGTCTCGGCGCCCCCGTCGAGCGGCCAGACCGTCCGCAACGTCACCGAGTACGCGTACTTCGACAACGGCTGGACCCGGACCGCGAAGGACCCGTGGGACATCACCACGTCCTACGAGTACAACGCGCTCGGCCAGCAGACGAAGAACACCATGACCTCGGCGGGCGGCTCCCAGCAGCGCACCATGACCTGGGACTTCTACCCCTCGGGCAACCAGCGCGCCCGCTCCGACGACGGCGTGCCCGTCGGCCGGCAGGTCGTGCTCGTCGACAGCTCGGACTTCAACAACACCGCGACCCAGGGCAACTGGTCCCGCACCCAGTCCGAGCTGCAGTACGGCTACGACACCTTCTCCCACCCGGCCGGCACCGGGGCCTCGGAGTTCGCCTGGCAGCTGCACATCCCGCAGGGGGGCACCTACGAGGTGTTCGTCCGGCACCCGCGGACGACCGGCGCGGCCAGTGACGCCAAGTTCACCGTCGCCCACTCCGGCGGCAGCACCGTCAAGACCGTCGACCAGACCCGGAACGCCGGCGACTGGGTCTCCCTCGGCAGCTACTCCTTCGCCGAGGACGGCCTGCACAAGGTCAGCGTCACCGACCAGGCCAACGGCACGGTCCTCGCCGACACCGTGAAGCTGGTGCGCTCGAACACCGGTGAGGCGGACACCGAGAAGAAGGACTTCACCTACAAGTACGACGCCAACGGCGCCATGGTGGAGGTGAAGGACAACTCCTCCGGTGCGAAGATCGACACCTACCGGATCGCCTACGACGGCGGCAACCGGATCGCCAAGGTCGAGGAGCTGGCCGGCGGCACGGTGAAGAACACCACCGCGCTGACCTACGACGCCAACGGCAACCCCGTCACCTCGACCCACGACCTCACCTGGTCGAAGATCGAGTACGACACGCGCAACCTGGTCTCCAAGGTGACCAACGCCGACTCGCCCACAGCGGCGGACCAGCAGATCACCTCGCTGACCTACACCGCCCGCGGGCAGCTGCTCAAGCAGACCCGGCCCAACGGCAACACGCTCGACCTGTCCTACTACCTCGACGGCTCCGTCAAGAAGTCCCTCGAGAAGACCTCGGGCGGGACGATCGTCGCGCAGCACGACCTGGAGTACACGCCGAACGGCCACCGCTCCAAGGACGTGCTGAAGCTGATGAACGCCGACGACAACGCGGCGACCATCGACAACACGTACACCTTCGGGTACGACCCCCAGGACCGGATCGTCAAGGTCGACAAGACCGGTGACTCCACGGCGACCGAGTCCTACACCTACGACCGCAACAGCAACGTCATCGAGCAGACCGTCGACGGCATCACGACGACGCAGCGCTACGACCGCAACAGGCTGCTGAGCGCCACCGCCGAAGGCGTCTCCTCCACCTACAACTACGACCCGCTCGGCCGGCTGGACACGGTCAGCATCGGCGGCGAGACCTCGCAGAAGTACACCTACGACGGCTTCGACCGCCAGGTGAAGGCCCGTACCGGCTCCGGCGCGGGCGCGGTCACCACCAGCTACTCGTACGACCCGTTCGACCGGACGGTCTCCCAGGCCACCTCGGGGGCCGAGGCCGAGACCACCGCGTTCACCTACCTCGGCCTGGGCAACCAGGTGCTGCGCGAGGAGCTGAACGGCAAGGCCGACAAGTCGTACCAGTACCTGCCGTCCGGCCAGCAGGCCACCCAGATCAAGCACAAGGACGACGGCGGCCGCGAGTACTCGCAGTACACCACCAGCCCGCGCGGCGACATCGAGGCGATCACCAAGGAGGACGGCAGGACCCGCGCGACCTACGGCTACACCGCCTACGGCAAGGACGACGCCTCCCAGTTCACCGGCGCCGACAAGCCCGAGGCGGGCAACCCCGACAAGGACTCGTACAACGCCTTCCGGTTCAACTCGTCCCGCTGGGACAAGGGTTCCGGCACGTACGACATGGGCTTCCGCAACTACGACCCGGGCCTGAACCGCTTCACGACCCGGGACTCGTACGGCGGCGCCCTGTCCGACATGTCGCTGGCCACCGACCCCTTCACCGGGAACCGGTACGCCTTCGCCGGCGGCAACCCGATCTCCTTCGTGGAGCTCGACGGCCACCTCTTCGGCCTGTCGCTGTCCGACATCGGCCACGCGGCGCTCGACGTCGTCGGCATGGTGCCGGTGGTCGGCGAGGTCGCGGACGTCGCCAACGGCATCTGGTACGCCGCCGAGGGCAACTACGCGGACGCGGCACTGTCCATGGCGTCGGCGATCCCGCTGGTCGGCTACGGGGCGACGGCGATCAAGGCCGGCAAGTACGTGGCCAAGGGCGTCGAGGCGGTCGACAGCGCCAACGACGTCCGCAAGACCGTCGACAAGGTCGACGACGTCGGCGACGCGGCGAGCACCGCGCGGAAGGCCGACGGCGAGACGCCCGGCGTCACACCGAAGAAGGAACCCGAAGCCCCGAAGTGCACCAACAGCTTCGTGCCCGGCACGAAGGTGGTGCTGGCCGACGGCTCCACGAAGGCCATCGAGGCGCTCCGCGAGGGCGACCGGGTGCTCGCCACCGACGTCGAGTCCGGTGACACCCGCGCCCGCGAGGTGCGCGCCACGCTCGAGAACAAGGGTCCGAAGGACCTCGTCACCCTGACCGTCGACGTCGACGGCCGGGACGGGGACCGCATCGGGAAGATCACCTCGACGGCGGCGCACACCTACTGGCTGCCGGACGTCGGCCGCTGGGCCGAGGCCGCGGACCTGGCCCCGGGCGCGTGGCTGCGGGCCTCCAGCGGTACCTGGGTCCAGGTCACCGCCGTCGCCCACGAGAAGCGCACCGAGCGGGTCCACAACCTGACCGTCGACGGCGTCCACACGTACTACGTGGTCGCCGGCGGGCAGAGCCTGCTGGTCCACAACGCCAACTGCGGACCGGTCGAGATCACGGTCAAGTACCAGCAGGGCATGTCCAAGGTGGAGTTCGCCAAGAAGGCCGCCGCCCTGCAGAAGCTCAGCGACCAGGGCAAGCTCTTCAAGGCCCCCAACCCGGTCGCCCGCAACAAGCAGGTCACCAAGAACTACAAGGGCGATCTGATCAAGCGGGTGTACGACCAGTACGGGTCCACCAACCCGGCCTTCGCCGACAAGCTGAAGGACCGCATCCTCAACCGGATGGACCCCGACCACGTCCACGAGCTGCAGCTCGGCGGGCCCGATGTGGCGAGTAACCTCAAGATGCTCGACCGCTACACCAACTGGCACGTCGGGACCCAGCAGATCTGGCCGCAGATCAAGAACCTGGACGACTTCACCCCGATCAAGATCAAGATCGAATGGTAGGGAGCGGATGATGAACGCCGAACTCCGGCGGGTGGTGGAGGAGTTGCGCGCCGCCCTCGACGAGCGCGACGAGTGGCGCATGATGAACGCGCTGCCCGCCGGGGCGCGGCCCGAGTCGCTCGACCCGGGGATCCCGCCCGCCGTCCGGGAGTTCCTCGCGCTGAGCGACGGGGCGACCTGCGGCGACGTGACGGTCTTCGGCAGCGGCACGCTCCCCGGGATGCAGTTCCACTGCGACCCGGTGGAGGGCGCCGCGGTGACGCTCGGACGGGAGAAGTGGTTCTGCATCGGGGTGATCTCCGACGAGCCGTTCTTCGTGGACCGGGCATCCGGGGCCGTCTGGTACTTCCCGGACACCGGGGTCGAATGGTGGATGTCATCCGATTTCGCAAAAGCGGCCGACGACTTCACCACTTTCTTCCTCGAGTCCGTGGCGGGTCCCGGCCATCCGCGGCTGACCGGCGCCGGCCCGGACGATCAGTGGCCCGAGCTGCTGGAACACCTGGGGCGCCTGCGCGCCTGAGGGGCCACTGAGAGCGGCATCACGTGAGAAAGGGCGCCCGGCCGGAGAACCCCGGCCGGGCGCCTTACGTATGCTCCCTCGAGACCTCCACGAGATTTCTCGGCGTTTTCCGTTATCCGGCCGGATCGCCGGGGTCTCCCAGACACAGGGAACGACGGCAGGCGCGACAGGCAGGGTGAGTCAGGGATGAGCGGACAGCACGGCACCGATCTGGTCAGGGCGGCACAGGCCGGCGACCCGTGGGCGCGGGACCAGCTCGTCGACGCGTACCTGCCCCTGGTGTACAACATCGTGGGCCGCGCGCTGAACGGCGGCCACGACGTCGACGACGTCGTGCAGGACACCATGCTGCGTGCCCTCGACGGACTCGGCACGCTGCGCGCCCCGGACAGCTTCCGCTCCTGGCTGGTGGCCATCGCCATGAACGCGATACGCAGCCACTGGCACGAATCGCAGACCGGTCTGCGCACCGGCGTCCTCGACGAGGCGCGCGATCTGGCCCAGCCCGGCGGCGACTTCGTCGACCTGACCGTGGTCCGGCTGAACCTCTCCGGGCAGCGGCGCGAGACCGCCGAGGCCACCCGCTGGCTGGAGCCGGACGACAGCGCGCTGCTCTCGCTGTGGTGGCTGGAGTGCGCGGGCCAGCTCACCCGGTACGAGGTCGCGATCGCCCTCGACCTGTCCACCGCGCACACCGCGGTGCGGGTGCAGCGGATGAAGGAGCAGCTGGAGACCGCCCGGATCGTCGTCCGGGCCCTGGCGCAGAACCCGCCGTGCCCGACGCTGCACTACGAGCTCGCCGGCTGGGACGGCCGCCCCTCCGCGCTGTGGCGCAAGCGAATAGCCCGGCACGCCCGCGGCTGCGCCCGCTGCGCCGGCCTGTGGAGCGGCCTCGTCCCGGCGGAGGGCCTGCTGGCCGGCCTGCTGTTCGTCCCGCCGGCGGCCGCGCTGGTCGCGGCGGTCCGGGAGGGCGCGTCGGGGCTGGGGCTGGCCGGGTCCTACGGGGCCGGTGCGGGGTACGAGGCGTACGGGGCCTCCGGGGCCGGTGCGGGGTACGAGACGTACGGGAACGGGGCGGCCCACGAGGCGTACGGGGCGGGTGCCTATGACCCGTACGGCTCCGGCGCGGCGTACGAGTCCGGCGCCGCGTACGAGCAGCCGTACGAGACGGGCGTGGCCGCCCACGAGTCGTACGAGCAGGGCGTGCCGGCGTACCAGTCGTACGAGACGGCCGGAGCCTACGAGCCGTACGAGACCACCCCGGCGTACGAGCCCTACGAGACCGCCACCCTCCACGAGTCGTACGAGACCGGCGCGGCACGCGAGTCCTACGAGCCGGCTCCGGAGGCGTCCGGCGCCGCCGTGCCGTCGCCCGCGGGCGGGGGCCGGGGCGGGCGCGGCGCGCGGCGCAGGCAGGCGGAGCGGCGGCGGCGCGACCGGCGTCGTGCCGTGGTCGCCGCCGGCATAGCCGTCGTGGCGGTCACCGGCGGGTCCTTCTACCTGGGCAGCGGCCGCGACGAGGACGTGACGACGGTCGACGCCGCGGACACGCCGTCGACCGGGTCCGGCCTCGACGTCGCACCCGCCGAGGCGTCCGCCTCCTCCGCGGTCCCGACGTCCCCGACCCCCTCGGCCTCGCCCACCCCGACCAAGAAGCCCTCGCCCACCGCGAGCCCCTCCGCCAAGCCGAAGCCCACGACCAAGGCCCCCGTCCGCCCCACCACGCAGGCTCCGCGCCCGCGCCCCACGCGCGAGGCGACCAGCGGGGGCGGGGGCGGCGGCTCCGAAGCCCAGCAGGTCGTGGCGCTGGTGAACTCCGAGCGGGCGAAGGCCGGTTGCGGTCCGCTGAGCGGGAACGCACTGCTCGACAAGGCCGCCCAGGGGCACTCCGAGGACATGGCCGCCCGGGACTTCTTCGACCACACCAACCCCGACGGCGACGGCCCGGGGGAGCGGGTGACCGCGGCCGGCTACCAGTGGTCCACGTACGGCGAGAACATCGCCATGGGCCAGCAGACCCCGAAGGACGTCATGGAGTCCTGGATGAACAGTCCGGGCCACCGCGCGAACATCCTCAACTGCTCCTTCAAGGAGATCGGCATCGGCATCCACCATGCGGGCGGCCCGTACTGGACGCAGGTCTTCGGCGCGCGGTGAGCGAGCCCTCCTAGGGGTGTCTGGCAATTCCCCGCGGCGTCGCGGAATTGTCAGACACCCCTAGCCCCGCGCGCGGACCGGGTGCTTGCTCAGGATCGACACCCGGTTGAACGCGTTGATCGTGATCGCCACCCACAGCACGGCGGACAGTTCGTCGTCCCCGAACACCTCCCGGGCCTGCGCGTAGGCGCGCTCCTGCGCGAGCTCGTCCGCCGGGGAGGTGGTCGCCTCGGCCAGGGCCAGGGCGGCCCGCTCGCGGGCGGTGAACACGTCGGTGTCGCGCCAGGCGGCGAGCACGGCCAGGCGCTGCGTGGTCTCGCCGGCCCGCAGTGCCGCCCGGGTGTGCACGTCGAGGCAGTACGCGCAGCCGTTGATCTGCGAGACGCGCAGGTTGACCAGCTCCACGAGGATGCGGTCGAGCCCCGCCGAGGCGGCGGTCGCCCGGACGGTCTCGGCCGTCTGGATCAGGGCGTGGTACGCCGTCGGGCTCTGCTTGTCGAGGTAGACCCGACCGTTCCCGGGGGCTCCCGCGGTGTCGCTCACCGTGCGCTCCTTCACCGGCCGCCGGCGTTCCGGCGGCCTTGTCGTCGTCCTCGTCGCCGCCCGTGCACATCATGGGTACAAGGGCTATGATCATCATAGTTTGTTGAAATCGAAACTACATGAAACGGGAGTCCGCGTCATGACCCAGCAGGCCACCGCCCCCGTCGTGCGGCATGTCGACGCCCGGCACCGCTACGAGATCCTGGTCGGCGGCGAGCGCGCCGGCCTCACCGCCTACCGCGACCGCGGCGGACAGCGCGTCTTCTTCCACACCGAGATCGACGACGCCTACGCCGGCCAGGGGCTGGCCGGCGTCCTCGTCCAGGAGGCGCTCACCCATGTGCGCGCATCCGGTCTGCGGATCGTGCCGGTCTGCCCGTACGTGGCGAAGTTCCTGAAGAAGCACGACGAGTTCGCCGACATCACCGACCCGGTGACGCCCGAGGCCCTGCAGTGGCTGGACGGCGTCCTGGGGCGCTGACCGGGCCCCGCGTTTGCGGGGGCCGTGGGGCTCCCGCAGGCTCGACCGTGGCGGGCCGTGTGCGGACCGCCACGCCCTGTCAGGTCACGAGAGGCGGCAGTCATGCCTTCGAAACTCAACCCGTACCTCACCTTCGACGGCGACGCCAAGCCGGCCATGGAGTTCTACAAGGAGGTCTTCGGCGGCACCCTCAGGGTGCACACGTACGAGGACTTCGCCGACCAGGTGCCGCCCAGCCACACCGACAAGGTCATGCACGCCATGCTCGAGACCGACGAAGGCTTCACGCTGATGGCCGGGGACAATCCGCCCGGCAACGAGTTCAAGCCCGGCAACACCATGTCGATCAGCGTGAGCGGTGAGGACGAGGCCCGGCTGCGTGGCTACTGGGACCGGCTCTCGGGCGGCGGCACGGTGGCCGTGCCGCTGGAGATGCAGATGTGGGGCGACGTGTTCGGCATGTGCGTCGACCGCTATGGCGTCACCTGGATGGTCAACGTCAACACCCGGCAGAGCTGACCCGCCTGGTCCCGCCCCCTCGCGCGAGCCGCACCGGCCGCTTCCGATCACCTCCTCGCGGAGGCCGGGAGCGGCCGGTGCGTTTTCATGTACCTTCCGGCGCGGATAGCCACCGCTTGCAACTAATGCGCGCATGCAAGTATTGTCTCCATCTGTAAGTCCCCCCGCGCAAGCATTTCTGGAAGGTGCATCGTCATGCCACTCGCGCTCCTGGCCCTGGCCATCGGGGCCTTCGGGATCGGCACCACCGAGTTCGTGATCATGGGCGTGCTGCCCCAGGTCGCCGGCGACTTCGGCGTCTCGATCCCCACCGCCGGCTGGCTGGTGACGGGCTACGCCCTGGGCGTCGTGGTCGGCGCCCCGATCCTGACCGTCCTGGGCGCGAAGGCGTCCCGCAAGAAGATGCTCATGATCCTCATGGGCCTGTTCGTGGTCGGCAACACGCTGTCCGCGCTCGCCCCGACCTTCGGCCTCATGCTGACCGGCCGGGTCGTCGCCTCCCTGGCCCACGGCGCCTTCTTCGGCATCGGCTCCGTCGTCGCCGCCGACCTCGTCGCCCCGCAGAAGAAGGCCTCGGCCATCTCCCTGATGTTCATGGGGCTCACCGTCGCCAACATCGTCGGCGTCCCCGGCGGCACCTCCATCGGTCAGGCCCTCGGCTGGCGGGTCACCTTCGGTCTCGTCGCCGTCCTCGGCGTCGTCGGCCTGCTCGGCGTGGCGAAGCTCGTGCCCGAGCACGGCCGGCCCGAGGCCGCGAACGTCCGCACCGAGTTCGCCGCCTTCAAGAACGTCCAGGTCTGGCTCGCCATGGCGATGACCGTCCTCGGGTACGGCGGCGTCTTCGCGGCCATCACCTACATCACCCCGATGATGACCGAGGTGGCGGGCTACACCGAGGGCGCGGTCACCTGGCTGCTCGTCCTCTTCGGGATCGGCATGTTCCTGGGGAACCTGCTCGGCGGGAAGTTCGCCGACCGCGCCCTGATGCCCATGCTGTTCGTCAGCCTGGCCGCCCTCTCCGCGACGCTCCTCGTCTTCACCGCGACCGCGCACCACAAGGTCCTCGCCGCGATCACCCTCACCCTGATCGGCGCCCTCGGCTTCGCGACGGTGCCCCTGCTGCAGAAGTGGGTCCTGGATCAGGCTTCCGCCGCCCCCACGCTCGCCTCCGCCGCCAACATCGGCGCCTTCAACCTGGGCAACGCCCTCGCCGCCTGGCTCGGCGGCGTCGTGATCGCCGCCGGACTCGGCTTCACCGCCCCCAACTGGGTCGGCGCGCTGCTCTCCGGCACGGCCCTGCTGCTGGCCTTCCTGGCCGCGTACCTCGACCGCCGCACCCGCGCCGCCCGCTCCCGCGTCGTAGCCGCCGGTACGCCGGAGGCCGCCCCCGCCCCGGTCGCGGCCGCCCACCACTGACCCTCACCACCGAACGACCCACGAGGAAGCACGCACCATGACCGTCATCACCGCCCCCGCCCCGCTGACCGTCCAGGACGCCGAGGCCCTGATCGCCGCCGCCCGCGACGCGGCCGAGACCGCCGGAGTCGCCGTCGCGATCACCGTCCTCGACGCCGGCGGCCACCTCCTGGCCTTCCGCCGCGACGACCGCGCCGTGCTCATCGCCGGCGAGACCAGCACCCGCAAGGCGTACACGGCGCTCCAGCTGAACGCACCCACCGCCGACCTGGTCGACCTGGTCAAGCCGGACGGGCCGTTCCACAGCCTCCCCACCGCCCTCGACCGTCCGCTGCTGTTCATCGCCGGCGGCATCCCCGTCCACCGCGACGGCCGGCTGATCGGCGCGATCGGCGTCGGCGGCGGCGCGCCCGAGCAGGACCACGGCTTCGCGACCGAGGCGCTCGGCGTCCTCGCCTGAGCCCGGGGCCGGCCGGTCGCACCCCCTGGGGCCGGCCGGTCGCCCCCTGAGGCCGGCCGGTCTCAGCCGTCCGCGGCCGTATCCGGCTCTTCCCGCGTCGCCCTGCGGTTCTCCCGCAGGGCGACGTACACCGCCCAGACCACCGACACCAGCGGTACCGCCACCACCGCCCCCACCACCCCGGCCGCGATCGAGCCCGCGATCACCGAGATCGCCACCACCAGCGGGTGCAGCCGCACCGCCCAGCTCATCACCAGCGGATGCAGCAGATGCCCCTCGATCTGGCCGATGATCACGATCAGGGCCACCACGATCCCCGCCACCAGCGGCCCCTTCGACGCCAGCGCCACCACAGCGGCGACCGCCAGCGCGATCGGGGAGCCGATCAGCGGCACGAACGCGGCCATGAACTCGAGCAGCGCCAGCGGCACCGCGAGCGGCACGCCGAGCAGCCACAGCGCCACGCCGACCAGGACCGCGTTCACCGCCGCCACCAGCACGATCCCGTGCGTGTACCCGGTGAACGTACGCCAGGCCGCCCGCCCCCCGATCCCCACCCGGTCGCGCACCGAGCCCGGCAGCTGCCCGCTGAACCACGCCCACTGCCGGTCCCCGGAGTGGATGAAGAACACCGAGCTGAACAGCGCGAGCGCCAGCGTCGTCAGCACCGCCACCAGCCGGTGCGCCCCGCTCACCGCCTCGCTCACCACGGTCGAGCGGTGGCTCGACAGCCACTGCCCGACCTTCGCCTGGACGTCCGACAGCGCCTCCGGGTTCACCCGGAACGGCGGCTTCTCCAGCCAGTTCTCGATCCGCTCGATGCCCTGCCGGAACTCCCGCACCAGCGTCGTCCGGTCGTCCGCCACCGCCTCGCCGACCAGCGCGAGGATGCCCAGGACCAGCGCGATCCCGCCGAGCAGGGTGAGCGCCACGGCCAGCGGGCGCGGCAGCCCCCGGGCGGCGATGTCGGCCACCGGCCGCAGCAGTGCGGTGATCACCAGGCCCAGGAACAGCGCCACGCCGATCTCGTGGAACCGTCCGAGCACGGCGAACAGGCTGTACACCAGCGCCCCGACGACCAGCACCCGCCACGCGTAGGCGGCGGCCGTGCGGAGGAACGGGACCACGTGCGGAGGCGGGGCGGGCTGCATGACCGACGACGTACCACCCCGGGCGCCCCGCGCCACGCCCCCGGCCCCACATTCGCCCGACCGGTGCCGCCGATGGGCGGCCCCGCCGCGCACCGGTGAGGATCGGAGGATGGGCGTGCTGCTGCCGGTCGTGTTCTCCCTGTTCGCCGCGTTCAGCAACGCGCTCGCGACGGTGCTGCAGCGCCGCGCCGCGCTGACGGTGCCGCAGTCCGACGCGTTCCGGCCCGGACTGATCCTCGACCTGATGCGCCGCCCGCTCTGGCTGGGCGGCATCCTCGCGGTGATCGCCGCCGGGGTCGGACAGGCCGCCGCCCTCGCGACCGGGCCGCTCTCGCTCGTCCAGCCGCTGTTCGTGCTCGAACTGCCGCTCGCGCTGCTCATCGCCTCCCTGCTGGCGCGGGAGAAACTGCCGTCCGCGCTGTGGCTCGCCGTGGCCGCCGTGGTCGGCGGGCTCGGCGTCGCCCTGGTCGCCGCCTCGCCCGACGGCAACCGCACCCATGTGGCCCTCGACCGCTGGGTGCCCGCGCTCGTCGTGCTCTCCGTCGCCGTGGTCGCCCTCGCGGTCGCGGGACTGCGCCGGCCCGCGGGCCGCGCCCGGGCCGGCTGCCTCGGGGCGGCCACGGCGATCTGCTACGCGCTGACCGCCGCCCTGATGAAGGCGGCCATGCACATCCTCGACGACCAGGGCATCGGCGGGTTCCTGACGAGCTGGCAGACCTACGCCTTCTGCGTGACCGGCATCGCCGCGCTGCTGCTCCTCGAACACGCCATGCAGGGCGGCCCGCTCGTCGCCTCCCAGCCCGCGCTCACCCTCGGCGACGCCACCATCAGCCTCGCCCTCGGCATCCTGCTGTACGAGGAGCACATCCGGTCCGGCTGGTGGCTGCTGCCCCAGCTGGCCGGCCTCGCCCTGATCGTCTTCGGCGTCTTCGCCCTGGCCCGCAGCGGGGTCAGCGCCGCCTAGCGAGGGCCTGTCCGGCGGATCAGGGGCCGGACAGGCCCAGGCCCGCTCACAGCGCCGACGGGGCCGCGCGCGGTACGCCGGCGACCTCGACCGCGTACAGCCGGATCAGCTCGTGCATCCGGAACACCCGCTCGGTGACCGGCTCCACCAACTGCGCCTCCACCAGCCCGTCCAGGGCGCAGGCCGCCCGGTACACGTCCGTCCCGAGCAGCCCCGCCACGTCGGCCACGTCGAACTCGGCGCGGTCGTACAGCCCCAGCAGCCGGAACGCCCGCACCGAGCGGACCCGGCCCGGCAGCGCCGTGTGCAGCAGCTCCCGGTAGCTCTCGGCGATGCAGGCGCGCACCGACACCCCCTCGGCGCGCAGCTCGTCGAGCCGGTGGCCCCGGTCCCGCAGCCGGTCCGCGAAGCCGGCGAGCGACCACTCCGGACGGGCGACGAGCCGCGCCCCCGCGATGCGCAGCGCCAGCGGCTGCCGACCGCACAGCCGGGCCAGCTCCACGGCCGCGCCGGGCTCCCGGACGAACCGCTCGCCCGTGCCCGTCAGAGCGAGCAGCCGGACGGACGCCTCCTCGTCCAGCGCGCCGACCGGGATCCGGGCGGCGAGCAGGGTCGGCAGGCTGGAGCGGCCGGTGGCCAGGACCGCACAGGCGGTGTTCGCCGGGATCAGCGGGCGGATCTGGGCGGCGTCCCGGGCGTTGTCGACGACGACGAGCAGCCGCCGTCCGGCGACCGCCGACCGGTAGCGGCGGACCGCCTCGGCGGGGGAGTCGGGGATCTGCCCGGCCGGTACGCCGAGGGCCCGCAGGAAGCCGGCGACCGGATCGTGCGGACGCTGCGGGCCGCCGTCCGGGGCGGGGGCGGCCAGATCCGCGTACAGCTGGCCGTCCGGGTACTGCGGCGCCAGCTCGTGCGCCAGCCGCAGCGCCAGCGCCGACTTCCCGAACCCGCCCTGCCCGTGCAGGACGACCGTCGGCGCGCTCACGGCCGACCCGGGCACGGCGAGCGCCGCCCGCGCGAGCGCCAGCTCGTGATGTCGGCCCACGAACACGGTCGTCTCCGGCGGTAACTGACGGGGCGTCACAGTCGACGGGGCGGCTGCCGGGGACGACACCTCGGTGCCGCCCGCCTCCGCCGCCGGACGCCCGAGCGCCGGGTCCCGGCGCAGTACCGCGCGATGGATGCGGCACAGCTCCTCGCCCGGGTCCATGCCCAGCTCGTCCCGCAGCGCCGCGCGCGCCTCGTCGAACGCGTCCAGCGCCCCGGCCGCGTCCCCGCTGCCGTACAGGGCCAGCATCAGCCTGCCCCGGAGCCGCTCGTTCAGCGGGTGCAGCGCGACCACCTGCCGCAGCCGCTGCACGACCCGGCCCTCCCGGCCCAGCGCCGACTCCACCTCGACATGCTCCTCCACGGCGCTCAGATACGCCTCCGTGAGGTGCTGCGCGAAGGCGCGCAGCGCCGGCCCCTGGCCGACGTCCTCCAGCGGGACCCCGCGCCACAGATCCAGCGCCCGGCCGTACAACTCCGCCGCCTCCGGCAGCCGTTGCCCGGCCACCGCGCGGCGCGCCCGCGCCACCCGCCCCCGGAAGCGCGGGAGGTCGAAGTCGGCGTCGTCGACCCTCAGCACGTACCCCGCGCGCGAGGTCGCGAGCCGCGCGCCGGTGGGCCGCAGGTGCCGGCGCAGCTGCATCACGTACGTCCGCAGATTGGCCACGGCCGAGCGCGGCGGCTCGTCGCCCCAGATCTCCCGGATCAGCGTCGGCACCGGCACCGCCCGCCCGCCGTGCGCGAGCAGCATGGCCAGCAGCACCCGCTGCTTGTCCGCGCCGATCTCCACCGGCTCCCCGGCCACCCGCAGTTCGAGCGGTCCCAGCGCCCGGAACACCGGCGCACCGGCTCTCGGACCGTCGCCGTCCGCCATGCCGCCGTTTTCGCTCATACGGCGGGCGTCCGGGGCGCGCCGAGCCGCCGCACCACGGTCCCGAGCAGTCCGCCGCCCGGGTAGCAGCCGCGATGGCGGGAGTCGATGCTGTCGGGGTTGTCGCCGCGCACCACCAGCGCGCCCGCCGGGACCCGTTCCCCCGGCCCCGCCCCCGCGGTCCCCTCCGGCACCGGATCGCCCGGCAGCGCGGTCACCCGCTTGACGTTCCAGCCCGCGCCGTGCCGGTCGGTGCCGTACGCGTCCTCCCGCTCCGACGTCGGCGGCGGCTTGAGGACCACGACGTCGCCCCGGCGCACCCGGGCCAGCGGCCGCCGCCGTACCACCACCCGGTCACCGTCCCGCAGCGCGGGAGCCATGCTGTCCCCCCGCACCGACACCACAACCACGGACGTGCGGACCCGTACGACCGCGATCGCGGCCCCCACGGCGAGCACACCCGCCCCTGCGCACAACCAGCCCCCGCGCAACTGAAGCCTCCTCAGGGATCTTCCTCAGGGATCTTCGAGCGATCAGGAATCCTCCGTCCCATCCGCCACAAGTGTCAATCCCTGCACGGCAGTTACACGTCAGGCCGCTGTATCCGGGCTGTATCCCCGCTGTACGTGCCGTGTACGGCCCGCTGTACGCCCCGCTCGTAGGGTCCTGAGCCGCACCGCCTTTCCTCCACCTACCGACGCAACGGAAGGGGCAGACATGAACGCTGTCAGGAAGCTCGGGGACAAGGTGCTGGAGCGTCTCGCGCCCAGCACGTCCGCTCAGGCCGACACCAGCTACTACAAGTTCTGCTACTGCAGCGGCCCGTACTACTACCGCAAGCTGTGCCACGTCGTCGGCGGCATCAGCAGCTGCGGCGCGTGCTACCGCTCGGGCGAGTGCTGAGCGCAGACCCCACGAGGCGCTCCGGGGCCACCCGGCCCCGGAGCCCACGGAACCCTCCGCCGAGGAGCCGACGCGCGTGTATTACATCGGGCTCGCCGCCCGCCTCCTGCTGGTCCTCGTCTTCCTCGCCGCGGCCGTCGGCAAGACCCGGCGGCGCTCGTCCTTCACCGGCTTCGCGGCCTCGCTGGCCGCGCTGCGTCTCTTCCCCCGCCGCCTGGCCACACCGGTGGCGGCCGCGACCGTCGCCGCGGAGGCGCTCACCGCCGTGCTGCTCGCCGTCCCGGCCACCGCGGGCGCGGGCCTCGCCCTCGCGATCGCCGTGCTCGCGGCGTTCGTCGCCGGCATCCTCGCCGCCCGGCGCGGCGGCCGCCTCGTGCCCTGCCGCTGCTTCGGCGCCACCAGCGCGCCCCTCGGCCTGCCGCACGTGATCCGCAATGCGCTGCTCGCCGCCGTCGCCGCGGTGGGCCTCGCCGCCCTGGCCGCGGCCTCCGCACCCGGCGCCGTGCACCCCGGCGGGCTCGCGCTCGCCGCCGGCACCGCGGCGACCGGGGCCCTGCTGGTCGTGCGCATGGACGACCTGCTGGCCCTCGTGCCGACCCCTCGCTGACTGGAGTCACCCATGGCCTATCTCGTCGTCGCACTGGTCCTCGTCGCCGCGCTCTGCGTCTTCCAGCTGCTCGTGATCTTCGCCGTGCTGCGCCGGCTGCGCGAGCACGAGACCAGGTTCGAGCAGCTCGCCCGCTCCGCCGGGCCGATGGACGCGTACGACCCGAACGAGCTGGTCGGCCGCCGGGTCCCCGAACTCGCCGCGCACACCGGCGGCGTCGCGCGCACCGTGGGCTTCTTCTCCGTCGGCTGCGAGGCCTGCCACGAGCAGGCCCCGGAGTTCGTGGCCGCCGCGGCGGCCGGCGACGCCTCGGCCGTCGTCGTCGGCACCCCCGCCGACGAGCTGACCGGTCTCCTCGCCGGCGTGCCGACCGTCGTCACCGGGGACGAGGGCGACCGGCTGATGAAGGCCGTCGACATCCGCGCCTTCCCGACCTTCCTGCAGGTCGACGAGGACGGCGTGATCCTCCGCGCCGGCATCGCCGTGGCCGAGTCGCCCTCCCCGGCCCCGGCCCCCGCGCGGTGACCGTCCCGCCGAACGGCCGCCTGCGGGCCCTGGGCCGTCTGCGGACCGTCTGGGCCGCCTGCTGGCAGGCCGCGCCCGGGATCTGGGCCGGCCACCTGCCGGTCGCGGTGGCGGCCGGACTCGTCCCGCCGGCCACCGCCTGGCTCACCAAGCTCCTGGTCGACGACCTCACGCAGGGCCGCGGCGATCACACCCTCGCCTACGCGGCGGGGCTCGGCGCGGTCGGCCTGTTCGGCGCGCTGCTCCCGCACCTCGGCGAGTACCTGCGCGGCGAACTCGGCCGCCGCATGGACCGGGCGCTGCGCGACCGGCTGCACACCGCGGTCAACGGCTTCCACGGCCTGTCCCGCTTCGAGGACCCCCGGCACCTGGACCGGCTGCGGATGGCGGCGCAGGCGTCCGGGGGCTCGCTCTCGCCGGTGACCGGCGGGATGGCCGAGACCGGCCGCAACGTCGTGGCGCTGCTGAGCCTGCTCGCCACGCTGTTCGTGCTCAGCCCGGTGATGGCGGTCGTCGTGCTGCTGGCCGCCGTGCCGGTGCTGCTCGGCCGGCTCGCGCTGTCCCGCCGACGGGTCGGCATGCTGGCGGCGACCTCGGAGGGGATGCGCAAGGAGCTGTTCTACTCGGCCCTCCTGACGGAGGAACAGGCGGCCAAGGAGGTCCGCCTGTACGGCCTCGGCGGCTTCTTCAAGGACCGCATGCTGGACGAACTGTCCGCGATCCAGCGCGCCGAGCGCCGCCTGGACCGCAGGGAGTCCGCCGTCCAGGGCGGGCTCGCCGTCCTCTCCGCCGCGGTGGCCGGCGGCGGCCTGCTCTGGGCGGTGGACGCGGCGCTCGCCGGCCGGCTCACCGCAGGCGACGTCACCGCCTTCGTCGCCGCCGTCGCCGGGGTGCAGGCCGCGCTCGTCGGCCTGGTCGCCGGACTCGCCCAGGCCCACGAGGCCCTGCTGCTGTTCGGGTACCACGTCGAGGTCACCGGACTCGACGACGACCTGGCGGCGTTGCCGGGGCCCGCCACGGCGCACCTCCCCGCGCTGCGGCACGGCATCGAGCTGCGCGACGTGTGGTTCCGCTACCACGACGACCACCCCTGGGTCCTGAAGGGCGTCGACCTGTTCATCCCCTTCGGCCGCTCCGTCGCCCTCGTCGGCCTCAACGGCGCGGGCAAGAGCACCCTGATCAAGATCCTCTGCCGCTTCTACGACCCCGTGCGCGGCTCGGTCCGCTGGGACGGCACCGACCTGCGGGCCGTCGCCCCCGACGAACTGCGCCGCCGCATGGGCGTGTTGTTCCAGGACTTCATGAACTACGACCTCACCGCCCGCGAGAACATCGGCGTCGGCGACCTCGACCGCCTCGCCGACCACGGCCGCGTCCGCGCCGCCGCCGAACTGGCCGGTGCGCACGAGCTGGTGGCCGCACTGCCGCGGGGCTACGACACCCTGCTCAGCCGGATCTTCTTCGCCGACGGCGAGACCGAGGAGGACGACGACCCGACCGCCGGCACCGTCCTCTCCGGCGGCCAGTGGCAGCGGCTCGCCCTCGCCCGGGCACTGGTCCGGCAGAACCGGGACCTGCTGATCCTCGACGAGCCCAGCGCGGGCCTCGACGCCCGCGCCGAGTACGAGGTGCACGCCGGACTGCGCGCCCACCGCGCCGGCCGCACCAGCCTGCTCGTCTCCCACCGGCTCAGCGCGGTCCGCGAGGCCGAAACGATCGTCGTCCTCGACGACGGCCGGATCACCGAACAGGGCACGCACGACGAGCTGATGGCGTCCGGCGGCGTGTACGAGCGGCTGTTCACCGTGCAGGCGGAGGGCTACGTGGACGCCTAGGGGGTGTCTGACAATTCCCCGTGGAAGAAGGAGCGGCGTCCGGTGCGTGCGATCGCAAGGCGCCGGAGAGCCCTCGTAGCGGAGCTACTAGGGCTTTTCGGCAACGCGGCGAGCGTGCGTGCCGGGCGTCGCGACGCGGCGGGGAATTGTCAGACACCCCCTAGGGCTCCGCCCGAGGGGGAGGGGGTGGGGGGCACGCCCGGAACGGGCCTCGTACGCTGGCCCGACCGTGCCCGCCCGCCCTGTGAGGAGCTTCGATGTCGCGACTGTCCGGACTGCTGGGGCTGCCCAGGATGCTGCGGCACCTGGGCGCGACCGGGGCGGGGCTGCCGGCGGACGACGAGGTGGAGTTCGACGCACCGGACCCGCGGGTGCGGGCGGCGTGCGAGGCCGTACGGCTCGGCCGGTTCGCACCGGCCGAGGAACTGCTCGCCGAGACCCGTGCGGAAGGCCTCTGGGACCTGCGGGGCGCGGCGGCGAACGCCCTCGCCGAGACGCTGCTGGAGAGCCCGGGGCGGCTCGAGGACTGGTGGGCCCGCAGACCCGGGGACCGGGACGTGGCGCTCGTCCGGGCCGAGGCGGCCATCGAGCGGGCCTGGGCCGTACGGACCGACGCGCGGGCCGCGCACGTGTCCGCCGGGCAGTTCGCCGCGTTCCGCGCGCTGCTCGCCGACGCCGTGCCCGTCCTGGAGGAGGCCGTCTCGCTCAACCAGGGCGACCCAACGCCCTGGGCGACGGTCCTCACCCACGACATGGGCACGCGGGCCCCGCGCGAGGACTTCGAGGACCACCTCGCGAGCGCCCTCGCCCTCGACCCGCACAACTGGTCCGCCCACGCGCGCGCCGTGCAGTACCTCGCCGCCAAGTGGTACGGCTCGCACGAGGAGATGTTCGCCTTCGCCGAGCGCGCGGCGGCCGCGAGCCCCGCCGGCCACCGGCTGCGCGGCCTGCCGGTCGTCGCGCTCTCCGAACTCGCCCTGGACGAGAGCATCGACGGCGAGGCCACCAAGTACGGCCCGCTCTCCCGGGACCGCGTCGACCGGGCCATCGCGGAGGCCCGCGTGCTGTCCGCGACCGGTCCGGCCGGCGAGCGGCGGCTGGCCGGGGTCCGCAACCACCTCGCGTGGGCGATGATCCGCGACGGTCGGCCCGACGCCGAGATCCTGGAGGTGTTCCGGGCGATCGGCCGCCACGCCACCAGCCACCCCTGGGCCTACCTCGGCGGCACGGACACGTTCCTTCAGTTCCGCACGGGAGTCCGCGCCGGGGTGGCGCTGAACACCCCGTTCTTCGGCGGCACGGTGACCCCGCCCGGGCCCGGCCCCGTCGACCCCTCCCTGCACGCGGGCGGCGCGCGCCGCGAACTGGCCCTCGTGCCCGCGACGATGCGCCAGGTCACCGAGGCCGTGGCGCTCACCGGCGTCACGTACCGCATGGCGCCGCTCCTCGGCACCGGCATCACTCTCGTCGAACCGGCCCCCTCGCAGGAACCGGCGGGCGGGAAGCGGTCAGGGCTGCGCCGGACGCTGCTCGGCGAGGGCGATCTCGTCCGACTGACCCGCACGTTCACCACGGGCGAGTCCTGGCCGGTCCTGGTGGTGTCCCTGGTCTCCGACCGGTACGGCCTGAGCCTCGTCCGCGACCGTGAGGTCGTCACCGGCCACTCCTGGCAGGGCCCGGACGGCATCCCCACCCAGGACGAGGCGGACGCGACCGCGGCCGCCCTCGTCGCCGCCTTCCCGAAGGGCGACCGGCGGCGCGTCACCGCCGCCCTCCGCGCCCCCGGCCGGGACCGCGGCCCGCTCGACGCGGCACTCGCGGCCCTCGGCCTGCCCGCTCTCCCGGAGGCGTACGGCGAGGGGTACGAGATCCTGGCGGACGTGCCCGAGGCGCGGGTGGTCGCCCGCCGCGGCCTGCGCGCCGCCCTCGGGGACTCGCTGCGCGGTGACCCGGCCGACCCGAAGGCCGAACTCCCGCCGCTCGGCCTGTGACCACGGCGCGCAACGGGGACGGCCGGCCCCGAGGGACTCGGGACCGGCCGCGCGTGAAGTCGAGGGCAAGGAAAGCGAACGGACTATCAGACTGTGAGTGTGGAGAAGGAAGCCCGCTCATGGCCTCGCCACGGCTGACGGTAGCAGTCAGGCCGGGACGATGTCGCGGAGATTTCCGGGCGTGAGCACCCGGGAGCCCGCCGGCAGCCCGTCGGGGCGCTCCAGACCGATGTAGGTCACCGGTTCCTCCGGGAGCGTCTTCCCGTCCCACAGGGTCACGTTCCCGCCGGCGACGGTCAGCAGCCCGACCAGGTAGCGGATCGTCAGGTAGCGTCGTTCGACGACCCCACGCACCAGCGTCGACACCGACACCCGGTTCTCCTCGACCCGGTTGCTCGCCGGCCTGCCCCGAAGATGGAAGTGCATCCACTTCGCGTACCAGCGGCCGTCGTCCTCGTCCCGCAGGAACACCAGCGGCAACGCCACCCGGCCGGGGCCGCGCAGGTCCGACTTCATCCGCACGGTGCGCGGCTCGAACGGCCGGCCCTGCTGTTCGGACTCGCGGAGCATGAACCCGAAGAACGACTCCTCGGTCTCCTCGAAGCCCTCCCCGGAGAAGAGGTTGACCTGCGGCACGATGTACCGGCCCCGCACCGCGCCCAGGCGCAGGTTGATGAACTCCGAGGCCCCGTCGGGTGCGTCCGTGATGTCACCGGAGTGCTCGCCCTCCACGCCGGTCAGCGCCGTGTACGACAGCCAGGACTGCGTCGAGTAGTCGGCCTTCAGCATCAGCGCCGACAGGTCGTAGTCGGTGCTCTGCGCGGTCTGCTTCCAGTACACGAAGAAGCGCAGCAGCTCGCCCTCGATCGCGGTCACCGAGCCGCGCGGCAGCACGCCGACGCCGGAGGCGACGGCCTTGCCGCTGAGCGGCAGCGCCACGTCGAGGACCTCCGGGTCGACCAACAGGTTCTCGGCGAGGGGGAGTCGACGGGACAGCTCGGCGTCGATCGACTCGATCAGCCGCTCGGCGTGGGACGCCGGCAGACCCGCGCGGGTGTCGGGCGTCACCCAGGCGGAGCCGCTGCCGTTGACGAACAGGCGGGGCGCGCCGAACGCCCCCCGGCGCCGGTTGTCCAGGTGCTCCCGTACGGACAGCAGCACCCGCCCCGACACCGCGGGTGCGACGGCCGTGGCGGCGGCCACCACCGCGCCCCGCACCTCGCGCTGCCGCACCGGGGTCTCCTCCCAGTCGGCGCGCAGCAGCCGGTCCAGGGACCGGAACAGCCTGCCGGGCGCGGACTTCAGCAGCGCCGTCGCCCCGAGCACGTCTCCGTGGTCGAGCAGCTCCTCCAGCCGGCTGTCGAAGGACCGCGCGACCTTCTCGCCGCGGGCGACCGCGAACACCTCCGCGGCATGCGGCCACTTCGGGTACTCGTGCGGGTGCAGCCGCTCGCCGAGGCGCTTCCACGCCTCGCGGTGCGCGGCGACGTCGGCGAGCTTCGCCGGGGACGCGGCGACCACCGCGTCCAGTCCGGCGAGCAGCGTACGGCGCACCGGCCGGGACAGCGCCCGGAAGCGCGTCGGCTCACGCAGGGTGACGTCGCCGTCCGCGAGCGCGCAGGCGAGCCGGAGCACGTCGGTGACGGTGTCCAGGAGCGGGCTCGCCCCGGCGCGCAGCCGGGCGGCGTTGACCACCGCGCGGTTCTCCCGGACGGGGAACTCCCCGGGCTGCGGCCCGCCGACGCACTCCGCCGCGAGAACGGCGAGATCCGCCAGCGCCTCCTCGCCCAGCGGCGTGGTGCTGCCGGCGAGCGCGAGGTACAGCTCGGAGACCTCCTCCGCCGGCTCACCGCCGAGGTGCAGCACCGTCAGGCGGTCGCCGGCGGCGGCGATCAGCTCGTCCTGGGCGGTGAGCATCTCCTCGTAGGTGTGCAGGTACGTGCCGTACGAGGGCAGGGTCAGCAGGTCCACCATCCCGGACGACAGCTGGGCGAGCGTGCTCGCGCGGGAGCTGTCGTCGGCGAGCGCCTCGGAGACGCACCACGCCCAGAAGTCGTGCGTGTCGGGGACGTTCGCCGGGAAGTCGCGGAAGTACACGTTGTGCCGGACGTGGTCGCCGACCCTCCGCCGCAGCGTGTCCAGCGTCTCCGCGGCGGTCCCGGTGACGGTCTCGCGGGGGAGCCCCGCCAGCCGTGCGAACAACGCGGAGGACAGCTTGAAGCCCGCGGTCATCAGCGCGGCGTCGAACTGCCGGGCCGCGGCCGCGCCCTGACCGGGGGTCGTCGTGGATCCGGAGGGTACGGGCAGGCGCAACGTGTGGCGGACGACGAGCTGTTCGAGAGTCGGGACCATCCCGGCATGGTCACAGACGAGCCGGACCCGTCGCATCCGGGTTTCGGGGCCCGTAGGCCCGCGGGACCGCCGGCCCGCCCGGTCAGGGTGCGGCGTACTGGGCGGCGAACTCCGCCGTCGGGGCGATGGGCGTGATGACGTCGATCAGTACGCCGTTCGGATCGGACACGATGAAGTGGCGCTGGCCGAAGTCCTCGCTGCGCAGCTCCAGCAGGGGCTCGAGCCCCTCCCGCACGACGAGCCGCTCCCACTCCGCGTCCGCGTCCGGCACCTCGAAGTTGAGCAGCAGCCCTTGGGCGGCGACGCGGTGGCCCTCGGGGATCGTGGGGTGGGTGTGGTCGAGCAGGGCGAGTTCGTAGCCGGGTTCCCCGGGCTGCCGCAGGCTCACGTACCAGTCCGCCGCGAAGGTCACCTCGAACCCGAGGAGCCGTGTGTAGAAGTCGCGGGACTCCTCCAGACGGGCCGTGCCGATCACCGGATAGAAGCTGGTCGTCCTCATGTCCGCCTCCCGTTTCGCATACCATCGGTACGCGAATCACGGTATTCACATACCTTCGGTATGTCAAAGGGAAGTCGCCGGAAAGGGGACGCGGTGAAGCAGTCGGGCGTGCGGGCACAGCAGCGGGAACAGACCAGGCGGGCGCTGCTGCGGGAGAGCAGGAGGCGTTTCGCGGAGCACGGTTACGCGGCCGTGGGCCTGGCGGAGATCGTCGCGGCCACGGGCGTCACGAAAGGAGCGCTGTACCACCACTTCGACGGCAAGGCGGAACTCTTCCGCGCCGTCCTGGAGGAAGTGCAGCAGGAGACGGGCCGGCGGGTGGCCGCCGCGGCCGACGCCCAGGACGACCCCTGGGAGCAGTTCACCGCCGGCTGCCAGGAGTTCCTCACGGCCGCGACCGATCCGGACCTCCAGCGGATCATGCTCATCGACGGCCCCGCCGTGCTCGGCTGGAACGAGTGGCGGGCCATGGACGAGGCCGCGTCGGCCCGTCACCTGGCCGAGGCGCTGACCGCGCTCGTCGACGCCGGGCTCGTCGCCCGGCAGCCCGTCGCGCCGCTGGTCCACCTGCTCTCCGGCGCGATGAACGAAGCGGCCCTGTGGCTGGCCTCCGACCCGGCCCCCGGAAACCTGGCCGACGCCCGCGCCGCCCTCGCCCGACTCCTCGCCGCCCTCCGCACGGACTGAGCCCGCGTCCGCACGGACTGAGCCCGCACGCGCGCGGCCTGACCCCGCGTCCGTACGGCCCGGCCCCGCGTCCGTACGGCCCGAGCGCGCGTCCTCCCGCTGCTCACCGCACCCCCCGGAGGCCGCCCGTGATCACCCTGAAGCAGCCGGGCGGAGCGCCCCGAGCGGCAGGGCTGGGAGCGGGTCGACTACTGAGCCCGCGAGGCGTGGCGGGCTCAGCCGCTCCGCGGCGCGTACATGATCACGGCCATGCCGGCCAGGCAGATCAGCGCGCCGATCACGTCGTACCGGTCCGGCCGGTACCCGTCCGCGATCATGCCCCAGGCCAGGGACCCGGCGACGAAGACACCGCCGTACGCGGCGAGGATCCGGCCGAAGTTCGCGTCCTCCTGGAACGTCGCGACCACGCCGTACAGGCCCAGCGCCACCACGCCCGCGCCGATCCAGACCCAGCCCCGGTGCTCGCGGACGCCCTGCCAGACGAGCCAGGCGCCGCCGATCTCGAAGAGCGCGGCGAAGGCGAACAGGGCGACGGAACGAGCGACGGTCATGGTCCACGACCCTAGCCGGGCACTCCGCGGCGGCTCACGAGGCCCCGTCCGCCGGGGACACCGCCCCCGGCGCGCGCCGCTCCACGGCCACGAGCGCCGCGTCGTCGCCGAGCCGCCCGCCGACATAGCCGGTCAGATCGGTGGACAGCCGGTGCAGCAGGTCGCCCGGACTGTCCCCGGACCAGGCGGGCAACCGCTCCGCCAGCGGATAGAACGCTCGCGACGCCCGGTCGCGGGCCTCGATCACGCCGTCCGTGTACAGCAGCAGCACGTCGCCCACCCGGAACGGGAAGGACTCGACGACCACGTCCGGGGAGAGCACCGCGGTCAGCCCCAGCGGCGGGCTCGGCGCGCCGCTGGTGAGGGACACCACCCGGCCATCGCGCAGGATCAGCGGCGGCGGGTGGCCGCAGTTCGCCACCCGGACCACCGGCTCGTCGTCCGGGATCTCCAGGACCAGCGCGGTCACGAACGCCTCCTCGCGGGCGAACTCCGCCTCCGAGTCCCCGTCGTCCTCCCCGTCGCCCCCGTACTGCGCCGAGCCGACGCCCGCCTCCAGACTCGCCACCACCTCGGGCAGCGCGCCCGCCCGCCCCGCCGACACCCGGAACGCGCCCATGACCAGCGACGCCTCGCTGATCGCGTCGAGACCCTTGCCCCGGGCGTCCCCGATGAGCAGCCGGGTCCCGGTCGCCGTGCGCGCCGCCGCGTACAGATCGCCGCCCATCAGCGCCTCCTCCTCGGCGGCCAGATAGAGCGACGCGATGCCCAGCGGACCGGAGCGACGCGGCAGCGGGTGCAGCACCGCGCCCTGCGCGGCCCGCGCGATCGAACGGAGCCGGGACACCTTGCTCTCGTGCTGCTCACGCAGATGGGCGAAGAAGGTGACCACCACCGAGATCAGGATCAGGGCCAGAATCTGGTACGTGTGGTTGAGGTCCGTCAGGCTCGTCCGCGCGACGGCCACGACGACCTGCGCCAGCACGGCCACCGCCCCCACCAGTGCCGTCGTCCGCGTCCCCGCGAACGACGCGGTCAGCGCCGGTGCGGCGACCAGGAACGGCCCCAGATGGACCTCCGGCGGAGCCAGGATGTCCACCACCGTCACCACGGCGATCAGCGCGAACGCGAACCCCAGCAGCCAGGGAGCGGCGCGGCGCCGCGGGATGCGCGGGGAGTCGACGCGCTGCGAGGAGTCCATACCACTTGCATACAGGAGGCTCGGCCGACGGGCTTACCGACATACCGACACGCCCCCGGGCACCGGCACGGCGGCGAAACTCGGCTGCGCGCCGGGCCCCGGCCTCCTACGCTGAAGAAGGGGTTCGGCGGTCCCGTGCGGTCGGAGGAGCACATGAGACGACGGCATCACTTCCACGTCGACCACGCGGGTCACTCCGTGAGCGTCACCGTCCAGACCGGACACACGTCCCAGGTCGAGGTCCTCGTCGACGGCAAGGAGACGGGCCACGCGACCACCCTGCACGACCGCCCCGTCGTCGTCGACGTCGAACTGCCGACCGACCCGCCGACACCGGTCGCGGTGCACGTCACCCCGGGCCCGGGCATCCCCCGCTGCTTCCTCGCCGCACCACCGGACGCGGAGCCGCAGGTGATGTCGCCGCGGCATTACTGACGTGGCACCACCGAAGCGGCACCACCGCACACACAGAGCCCCGAGAGGCGGTCCACGATCGAGGACGAGACGACGTACGCGCCGGTGGGCACGCAGGCGGGGCTGCTGCAGAGGGGGCGAGGGCTCGGCGTCGTCGAGGCGCACCGGGATCCGGCGGCGGCCTCTCTCGTGCTCGACATCGTCACCCAGGACTGGTGCTGGGACTTCGCCGACGCCCGCGAACTGTACGGCGCGCGGTTGGTACGGGACCTGGAACTCCCGCTCGACCCGCTCGTCGCGCTCCTGCGGGACGCGGACGAGCACGCGTGTGCCCGAGGCTCCGGCATGCTGTGCCTGCTCGCCCGCGGAGGATCGGCCGAGGCCCGCGAGGCGCTGCGGGCCTACGTCCGGGACGGGGAGCACTGGGAGGACACCCTGGTCGACATGGCGCGCGACTGGCCCGTCGCCTGGTGGGACGACCTGGCCGACGTCGCCCGGGCGCGACTCGACGGCCGGCAGCCGTACCTGTGGCGGTCGGAGCCCTGGAAGCGCTGGCGGGACCGTATCCCGCTCCAGCGCCGGGAGCGCCCGGCCGGGCGGCACCGCTACGACCTGGGTCCCCGCCCCGACCGGCTGCTCGCGGTCCTCGTCGACCCGGGCGAGGGCGACAGCGCGAAGGGGCAGGCCCTGCACACCCTGGCCGGGCGACCGCCCGAGCCCGCCCTGCTGTCGCTCGTACCCGAGCTGGGCTCCGCCGACGGCGGGCGGCCACTGCCGATGCTGGGACCGGCGGTCAGCCGCCTCGGGGCGCACGCCGTGCCCCGGGCGCGGGAGTGGGCGCGGGACGGGCGGACGTGGCTGGAGTGGATCGGTCTGGACGTTCTCGCCCGGCACGGCGAGCGCAGTGATGTGCCGCGCCTGACGGAGGCGTTGGAGGACGAGTGGTGGCAGGGGAACTGGTGCGGCCCCGCCGTGCTCGCCGAAGGACTCGCCCGCCACGGGGCCGCCGCGGCCGACGCCGTCCCCACGCTGCGGAAGTTCTGGCGGCACACCCCGCACTCGCACGAACGTCCCGCCTACCTCGAGGCCCTCGCCGCGATCGACCCCACCGGCCTGGAGCCGGTGTACGTCGAATCCCTCTGGGACTGCGAGGAGAAGGCGCGCCTGCTCGCCATCGCGTCGGCACCGGATCTGCCCGTCGTACGGCAGCGGCTCGCGGAGCTGGCCGACGACCCGATCGAGGAGCCGGAGGTGCGGGCGGCCGCCAAGACCCGTGTCGACAGCCTGAGTTGAGTATCCGTACCCACGCCGCCGGTCCGGTCCCGGACCCACCCTGGGGTCGAGACGAGGGGGCGGGACATGCGGAAGGTGCTCGGGGCGGTCCTCGCGGTGAGTCAGCTCGGCGGCTCCTGCGCCGTCACGCGCGCCAGGAGCCGCGTGTAGCGGCAGCGGCGGTCCGGCCGCGCGCGGGACTCGGCGCGACGCAGCGTCGGTACGGCGCCGGGGCCGATGCGGACCAGCGCCTCCTCGGCGGCCTGTCGGACGATGGCGTGGCTGTGGTCGAGCAGCGTGGTGAACGCGGGCACGGCCGGCTGCCAGCGGGCCTGGCCCAGGACCCGGACCGCGTTGCGCACGAGGTTCGCCTGCGGGTCGTCGAGCAGGATCTCGGTGAGCCCGAGATGGGTCTCGCGGTCGAGCAGCGCGCGGGAGACGCGGTGCGCGTGGAGCCGCGTGGCCGTGTCGGGGTGGGTGAGGACAGCGCGCAGGACGTCGGCGAGTTCCTGCTGCTCCAAGGCCGTCGCGTGCTCCGTGACGTGGGTGAGCGCGCGGCGGACCTCCGTCCGGTCGTCGGACCGGAGCCGCCCGATCAGCTCCTCGCGCGACGGCAGCGGTACCGTCGCGGCGGGGGCACGCTCGCGCAGGGTCCGGAGTGCGGCCGCGTCCTGCGCGACGGCGTCCGGGCCGCGCAGCGGGCCGTCGACGAGGACGAGCCGCGCTTCGGGGTGGAGTTCCTGAATGCGCGCGAGGGCGGGGGTGCGGAGGACGCGGAGGCCGGCGAGAAGGTCGAGCAGGCCGGTCGCGCCGGAGGTGATCCGGGGTTCCAGGGCCAGGGCGAGGACGTCCGCGGGCAGGCGGCGCAGGGCGTCGGCGGCGGGGCCGCGTGCGGCGGCCGGGCCCCGCTCCCAGAGGTGGAGGAGCACCGGCAACAGGGCTTCCAGCGCGTGGCCGTCGAGCCCGGCGGCGAGGTCCGCGAGGCGCTCGGCCCGGACCGCGTCATCGAGGACGGCGTCGGGTCCGGCCTCGCCGAGGGCCCGGCTCAGGGCCGCCCGGAGCGGGCCGTGCGGGACGTCCACGAGGCCCCGCAGATACGGCGCGAGCACGGCGGCGCGCGCCGCGGGCTCCGGCCAGGCCGGCAGCGTGCGCGCGGCGAGGTCGCGCTGCTCGGGCACGTCCGAGCCGAGCATGGTGAGCAGCCGCTCGCGCTGGGCCGCGGACCGGGGCTGGTCCAGGTCGGCGGGGCGGGGCGCGCGGGGCGCGCGTTCGGGGGAGGTCTCGGCGAGAGTCCAGGCCGGGAGCCCCAGCGGCTGAAGGTCCGTCATCCAGTCGACCAGCGCGGCCCGGACGGCGGTCGAGGCGTCGGTGTGGACGTCGATCAGCGCGACGAGCAGGGCACGGGAGTCGCGGATGCCCGACCGGGCGCGGAAGGCGGCCAGGTCCGCCACGCTCTGTGCGCCGGCGGCGAGTTCGTCGCGATCGACCTCGGGATCGACCTCGGGGTCGGTGTCGGTGACTCCGAACGCCTCCCGGAGCAGACGCGTCCGCGCGGCATCGGGGGTGGGCGAGAGGGCCGTCGCCGCGAGCTCGCGGTCGAGGTCCGCGCGGACCACGACCGCGCCGGAGAGACCGAGCAGGGGGAGCGTGGAGCGGCGGCCGGGGGACCGCGGGGACAGCGCCCGGACGGCTGAGGCGAGTCGGGCGGCGGCGGTGGACGTCAACGCCGGTGCCACGGCTTCGAGGGCCTCGATCAGCTCGTCCCGTGCCTCGCCCTCCGCCTCCGCCAGGCCGTCGAGCAGCACGGTGAAGGAGCGTGCGAAGGTGGCCCTCTCGTGGGCCGCCCACGGGGTGGGGCAGATCGAGGGCAGGAGGGGCAGTACGGTGCGCCGTGCGTGCCCCGAGGCGGCGGCCAGCTCCAGCCAGTCGGCCAGGAGGGGGCGCAGCTCGCACAGCTGGTCCCTGGAGCGGCCGGGGAGTTCGGCGAAGCCCAGCGCGATGTCCGGGTCCCAGCCCCGCTGCGTCAGGCGGCGCAGGTAGGCCTCGCCGGGGTCCGGAACGTGGCTGTGACCGAGCGACCTGAGCAGCCGCACGCGGACGCGCTCGTCCGGCTCGCGGCGCGCGGCCGCCTCGACGGTCGCCCCGAGGGTGTCCCCGAGCAGCGCGCGCAGCGCCTCGACGAGCAGCCGGCCCAGGCCGGGGTTGTCGGTGCGGCCGAGGTGGTGGAGGACGTGGGGTACGACCGACGGCGTTCCGGCCGTGGCGAGGGCCCCGGCGGCGGTCTTGCGGACGCTCATGACCTGGTGGTCGAGACAGTCGGCGACGGCCCCCGAAGCCCACCTGGCCCCGGCCGCCCCGAGGGCGGCCAGGGTCTGCCGTACCGTATCCGGGTCCTGCTCCGGCCCGGTGAGCGCGAGCAGCCCCGCCGACAGCGCCTCGACCCCGTCGCCGGAGGCGTCCCGGGCGAGCAGCGCGACGGCGTGCTTGCGGACGTGACGGTCGGAGTGGCGCAGCAGCCGGTGCACGCGGGCCCGGACGGGGCCGTGCGGTACGCGCGGCAGGTCGACCAGGACCTTGAGCAGGGCGGCCTGTTCGGCCGCGGTGACCCCGTCCCGCTCCACCAGCCCGAGCACCAGGTCGGCGGCGACCGCCTGCCCGGCCGTCTCGGCGTCGGCGGCGTCCAGCAGCGCCGCCGGGCGGATCCGCCCGCGGCCGTGCAGCCGCCGGCCCAGTCCGCACAGCGCCTCCACCACCTCCGGCGGGACCGGGGGCTCCTTGGCCGTGGAGGGTTCGCCGGCGATGCGGAGCAGCAGGTCGGCGAGTACGGGCAGGGTCCCGGGGCCGCCGTGGTCGGCGAGGCGGCGGAACGCGGCGACCGGCTGCTCCGGGTCCAAGTGGGAGGCCAGGACGGCGAGTTCGCGCTCGTCGGGGCCGCCGAGATCCGCGGCGATCCGTGCGGGGATCTGCTGCGGGTCCAGGCGGACGAGGATGCGGTGGCGGAGGTCCGGGTCGGTGGTCAGGAGCCAGAGGATTTCCAGGGCGCGGTCGCGTACGGGCCGCAACTCCGGTGTGATCGGGGAAGGTTCGGGGGTGTCGAGCCCGAGGCCCTGGGCGAGTACCTGGACGGTCCGTTCGCCGCCGACCGCTTCCAGGGCGTCGAGGGCATCGGCCGGCGCCTCGGGGAGAACGGCGAGTACGGCGGCCTCGGTCTCCGGGGCGCGCAGCGTGCGGAGTGCGCGCAGGAGCGGGCCGGGCGCCGGGGCCGACGGCAGCAGCGCGGCGACCTCCGCCGCGACCGGCAGCCCGGTCGCCCCCTGCGCGTCGAGCGCCACCAGCAGGTCGAGGCGGCGCGACAGGTTCGGGTCGTCCGGTGCGGTGTCCAGCAGCAGGTGGAGAAGCGCGTGGCGGCTCGTGTACAGGATCGTCGCCACCGCGCGCGCCGGGATGCCGTGGTCGGCCAGGGCGAGTGCGACGACGGCCGGCACGTCGGCGTCGGTGGCGAATTGGCCGCGGCGGTGCAGGGCACGCAGGCA
Organism: Streptomyces solicamelliae; assembly: GCF_045348655.1. NCBI lineage: Bacteria > Bacillati > Actinomycetota > Actinomycetes > Kitasatosporales > Streptomycetaceae > Streptomyces > Streptomyces solicamelliae. Next base: position 632,960 of record NZ_CP160404.1, on the reverse strand, counting down.
GTCCACGGCGGCCCCGCCCAGGAGCAGCGGGTCCTCCGCGGCGACGGTGAGCACGGCGCGCACGTCGTCCCGCCGGGCGGTCTCCCCGAACTGCGCGAGCGCCCGCTGCCGCACCCGTCCCGGCCGGGCCCGGTCCTCGGCGGTCCGCAGCAGCAGGTCGCCGTGACCGTGCGCGGCGGCGGCCGCAAGTGCGGGTCCGGCGCTGGGGCCGTCGAGGAGGGGGGCCAGGAGGTGTGCGGGTAGTGGCTCCAACGCCGCCCAGGGCTCGGTGAGTTCGGTCAGGGCGCCGGTCGCGACGGCCTCGGTGGGTGAGTGCAGCAGTCCGGTCAGCACGCCGCGGACGAACCGCGGGCCGAGCAGCTGTGCCCGCAGTCCCTCCCGGGCCAGCCGCAGCGCCTCGCCCTCCAGGACGGGGTCCCCGCTGCCCGCGAGCTCCTCGACGAGTCCGGCGGGCCGGTCCACCGTGTGGAGGTCCGTCGCGTGGACGGCCTGGTACAGCACCTCTCCGCGCTGCTCGCGCGCCGGCGTCGCGGGGTCCCGTGCGAGCTCGGCGCGCAGCAGTGCGACACGCACCGCCGGGACGAGCACCTCGGAGGGCCACTCCCGCCATGCGGGGAGCGTCTCCGCGCCGCTCTCGGCCACGAGGAGCGCCTGCTCGGGGGTGCGGGGCGGGAGTCCGGCCGGGGAGGGGCGCAGGGGATCGATCACCCCGGGATCGTACGATCCGTGCCCTGGGCGTGACACACGCTTTTCGGCGGGGCGGGGCGGGCGTCCCGGCTCAGGCGGTGGTGTCGCGGCCGACCGCCTCGACCAGCGGCAGCAGTCGGTGCGGGACGCGTTCGCGGAGGGCCATCTCCGTGCGGGTGCGCACCACGCCGGGCAGGTTGATCAGCCGCTGGATCACGTCCTCCAGATGCCCGTTGTCGCGGGCGACGACCCGGGTCAGCAGATCGCCGCCGCCCGTGATCGAGAACGCCTCGACGATCTCCGGCACCGCGGAGAGCGCGTCGCCGACCTCGTCGAGGTGTCCCTGCGTCACCTCGATGTGCACGAAGGCGAGCACCGGGTGGCCGAGGGCGGCGGGGGAGAGGACGGGGCCGGTGCCGGTGATCACACCGTCCCGCTCCATGCGGTCGATCCGGGCCTGAAGAGTGCCCCGGGCGACGCCGAGGATCCGCGCGTACTCGCGCACGCTGGTGCGGGGCTGCTCGATCAGGAGCCGCAGGATGCGGGTGTCCAGGGCGTCGACGGCCACGGTGCGCGGTCCTCCTCATGGCCAGGTTTCCGGCCCTTCGACCGTACCAATGGCCCGGTGGGGACGCCGCGCGGGCGCGGGCACGGGCATGGGCTCACCAGCCGAAGCGCCGGTCGATCTCCTTGGTGAACTCCTCGAAGGTCAGCACGTCGTCGCCGTCCTGGTTCGCCGCGTCGAACAGCGCGGAGGCGGAGTCGACGTCGCCGAGCCCCCAGAACGGCAGGAGCCCCTGCGCGGCGAGCGTCGGTCCCTTGGACCGCAGCGCGGTGATCACCTCGACCCGGGTGAGGGTGCCGTCGCTGTCGAGGTCCAGCGCGTCGAACAGCGTGCGGGCCTTCTCGCTCATCGGGGGTTCCTTTCGGGGCTCACGGGCTCACCGGGAAGGACGCGCCGCGGCGGTGCGAGGTTCATCCGGCCGCCTTTCGGGCGGCGCTCGCTCCGACTCCGCCCGCGTCCCGGCCGGCCCGAGACCGAGGACGGCGCGGATGACCGTGGGCCGGTGGGCCGAGGTGGGGGCTCCTCACGCCGGACGACGAGCTCCATGCGTCAGTCCGACAGGGCCAGGCGGATGCCGAAGCCGGCGATGACGGTGCCGGTGATGCGGTCCATCACCAGACGGGCACGGGGGCGGCTCAGCCAGGTGCGGAAGGCGCGGGCGCAGGCGATGAGGGCGGCCGACCAGACCAGGCCCAGCGCGATGTGGACGGACGTCAGCATCAGGCCCATCGTGAAGTGGCCCTCGCCCGGCGGGATGAACTGGGGCAGGACAGCCACGTAGAACGCGCCGACCTTCGGGTTCAGCAGGTTCGTCAGGGCGCCCTGGCGGAAACCGGCGCCCAGCGAGTCCGCGGCCGTGACCGGCGCGTCCTCGTCCGGCACCTGCGGCAGGCCGCGGCGCAACGTGTCGTACAGCATGCGCCCGCCCATCCACACCAGGTACGCCGCGCCGGCCCAGCGCAGCGCCTCGTACGCGACCTGGGAGGCGGTGAGCAGCGCGGTCACGCCCAGCGAGGTGAGCGCGCCCCAGGTGAGCGTGCCGCCCTGGATGCCGAGCACCACACCCCAGGCGCGCCGGCGGTGACCGATCGCGGAGGTGCGCAGGATCAGCGCGGTGTCGAGACCGGGCGTGAGCGTGAGCAGCCCGACGACGAGCGCGAACGACCAGAGTGCGGTACCGGTTTCCATGGGCGCGACCCTATGCGATGCGGTGCGCCGCCAGTCCGGTGCTTGGGTCGGTGGCTGGCGCCGCGTGGGACGTTCCGGGGGTCGCATTCGGGACTGCATGATTTACGGCGCGTTCGGCTCTCTGGTGTTGTCGCCGTTTCTGTCGCGCCACAAATCACGCTTCACGTCCCGAATGCGACCCCCTCCACGTCCCCCGCTCCCCGTCGTCGTCGGGGCGGGGGCAGAGGGTCGAAGCGGTTTCGGGTGCCTGCGGTGCCTGCCATGCCTGCGGTGCCTGCCATGCCCGTGGTGCCTGCCATGCCCGCGCTGCCCGCGGTGCTTCGGGTCGGTGGCTCCCGGGTCTGTGCGGGCCTTGCGTCCTCGCCTCGCTCGTACTCCTACGCCGGCCCCGCGGCCCCGTCCTTCCCCGTGCCCGTGATGCGTTCCAGGTCGGAGAGCAGGCCGTCCAGCCAGGACACGGCCACGTAGTACGCCGGTGACGCGTCCGGCGGGTCCGCCTCCAGGCCCGCGGCGACGGTCGGGTCGCGCAGGGGGACCGGGGCCTCCGGTGTGTCGCCGCCGGGGTCGACCGCGGCCGACACCAGCAGCATCCGGCCCGCCACGCGGTCGCCGAGCCGCTGGACCTCCGCCGCGGCCTCCCGGCCCAGCGGCGGTTCCACCGTCGGGCCGTCGGGGCCGGCGGGCGGTGGGGGCGGGACGAGCAGGCGGTCCGAGCCCCACAGGGTGTGGTGGGCCATCATCAGCGTGGCCTGCCAGTCCGGATCCGTGGACGACGCTCCCGTCCGCAGGACCCCTACGCCCCGTCCCGCCCCGTCCGGCTCCCTCTGGAACTGTGCGAACGCCGACTCCGCGAGGATCAGACCGTGCTGCAGCGACCGGTGCCCCGGCGCGGTGGCCCGTGGCTCGCGGAGCCCACCCGCCACCACCGCCGCGACCGTCGCCACGACGATCTCCGCCGCCTCCCGCACCAGCTCGGCCCCCGACCGCCGTACCTCGTCGTGCGCGCCCCGGGGCCACGCGAGCAGCCCGAACACCGCGCCGATCGCGCTGCCCGCCAGCACCTCCAGGAGCCGGAACTCGGCCAGCTGCCACGTCGAGTGCGCCAGCTGCGCGAACACCATCGAGACGACCACCGTGAACAGGGCCTGCGTCCACCCCACCCCCTTGACCGGTCCCAGCGTGAACGCGCCGAGCATCACGAACGGCAGGATCACCGCGTACACCGTCGTGTCCGAACCCGCCGCGATCAGCAGTCCGGCCGCCACCAGCGCACCGACCAGCGTCCCGGTCAGCGCCTGCCGCACGGTCACCCGGGTCTCCGCCACGGTGGTCCGGGTCAGCGTCAGCGTCGCGAGCAGCGCCCAGAAGCCGTGCGGCAGCGTGTCCACGCCGGCGATCAGCCGGGCCGCCGCCAGTGCCAGGCTGATCCGTACCGCGTTCTGGAAGTGGACCGACCGCCGGCCCACGTTGCCGGCGAGCCGGTGCCACCAGAGTTCCGGGGCGCGTCTGCCCGCGTACCAGAAGCGGCCCGGAGAGGCGACCGCCCCGGCCGTCCGCCCGTGCACGGCCAGCGTGGCGGCCATCGACAGGGCCAGCGTGGCGTCCACGATCTCGAGGAGCGACGCCCGCCGCCGCTGTGCCGGGGCGGAGTCCGGTCCGGTGCCGGAGTGCGGAGCCGTCACCAGCGCCGTCCGGATCCTGGCCAGCTCTTCGTGCGTCCGCCCGGGGACTTCCGTGCCCTCCCCTGTCAGCCGCAGCGCGGTCTCGTCCGTCACCCGCGCCACCGCGTCGAGCACTCCGGGCCCGTGGCTTCCGGCCGGGGGCGGCCCGAGCCGCGTCAGCCGGCTCAGTACCGCGCGGGCCGCGAGGCCCGAGTGGGCGAGTGCCCGGTCCCGCAGGCCCGGCCCGGCCGGACGTGCCGGCTCCGGTACGCGGGACGGCCGCAGCCCCTGCGCCGCAGAGTGTGCCGCCCGCGCGTCCTGCGCCGTCAGCGCGTACGGCGGCGCGCCCAGCACCCGCGCCCAGTGCCCCGCGAGGCGCGCGGCCGCGGCGACCCGCTCCCCGTACGACGGCTCGGGCCGCTCCGGGAACAGGAACGCCTCGGCCAGGACCAGCAGGCCGAGCCCCACCGCCGCCCCGCCGAGCCGCTCCCCGAGTGAGCCCGGATCGTACGGCGGGAAGCACGGCAGGATGTACAGCAGTTGGAGGCCGGGCGCCGCTCCGGCCGGCCGCGGACCGCACACCGCGAGGAACGCCAGCGCGAACCCGACGACCAGCATCCCCGCCACCGCGCTCCACGTCCGTACGGCGAGGAACGTGCCGAGCGTGATCAGGACCCACGACCAGGGCGCCGCCCGCAGCATCACGGCGGCCCGCTGCCGTCCGGTGCCGGGGATGCGCGAGAGCCCGCCGAGAGCGACCGCGGCGAACAGCGCGTACGTCGCGGCGGTGACGGAGTCGAAGGCGTAGAGGAAGAGGTAGAAGCCGCCGCCCGCCGCGGCCGTGACCCGCACCGCCCGGCGGCCCGCGCGGCGGTACCCGGCGGGCACCGCGGCCCGCGACGCCCGGGGCGCCTGCGGCCCGCTCGGCGCCTTCACGACACCGGCCATGCCACCAGCATCACCCGGACCGGCGACCCCCGCGCGCCGTCACCTGTCCCGTCGCGCCCCGAACATCAGCCGTCGCGTCCCCGGGCTCCCGATGCTCTCCAGCGTCGGCTCCGGCTCCGACGCGTCCGGGCCGGTGGCGGTGAGCGGGATCGCCAGGCTCTGGCACATCCGCTGGGCGCGGGCGAGGGCGCTGAGGGTGGCGGGGGAGGGTGTGCCCGCGGGGAGCTCGACGACGACGGAACCCGGGCGGTGCGCGGAGACCAGCGCCTCGATCTGCAGCGCGGCGGCGGCGCGATTGGTGATGTCCAGGTCCCGGAGGATCGTGACGCGCAGGACGCCGTCGCCGGCACCGTCGAAGACATGGCTGATGATCATGGCCCACCTGCCGTTCAGACCCCGGGGGTTCGGCGTCCGTCCACATCGGCGCGCCGCTCACTGTCGAGGATAAGCGCGCTCCCCACCGCCGGCCCGTACGCGTCGCCGTGGCGCCGCCGGCAATCCAATGGCGCACTCCTGGCCGCCGGACGGAGGTGTCGACCGGACCAATGGTCCAGTGATCCATGCCCGTGTTGAGCCACTTGTGTCCCCGCCGTTATCCTTGGGGCATCCACCATTTCCAGGCGCCGCAGCGCCGGACGGCAACGACGCCGCCTCCGGACCGCGGTGCCTTCGTCGTGTCCGTGCGCGGCCCACCACCCCGGGCGGCAGCGGGACGGCGCGCACCACCGCAAGGGGGGCGGCGCACCGCCGTGAAGAAGATGTTCGTGGCCCCGGACCCGGGATTCCTGAGACTGCGCACCGCGCTGCGCGCCGTGCTCGGCACCGGCCTGTCCGTCGCGGCCGCCCAGGCGGCCGGACTGTCGCTGATCGCGTCGATCGTCGCCGGCCTCGCCGCGCTGCTCGCCCTGTTCACCGTCACCGACGCGAGCGTGCGCGCCCAGGCCGTCACCACCGCGCTGCTGCCGGCCGCGGGCTTCCCGGTCCTGGCCGTGGCCACCGCCCTGCACGGGTTCCCGCAGCTCCGCGACGCGGCGTTCGTGCTCGTGGTCTTCTGCGGCGTGTACGCCCGGCGCTGGGGGCCCCGGGGCCACGCCCTGGGGATCTTCGCGTTCATGATGTTCTTCAGCACGCAGTTCCTGCACGCCGTGCCCGCCCAGCTCCCGGAGCTGTACGGGGCCGTCCTGCTGGCCCTCGCCGCCTCCGGCGCGACGCGCTTCGTCCTCTGGCCGATCGAGCGCCGCACCCCGCCCGCGGCCGCCCCGCCGGCGCTGCCCGGGGCCGGCCTCGCCCGGGCCACCACCCGGCAGGCCGTACAGGCGTCGGCCGCCTCCGCGGTCGCGCTGGTCGTCGGCCAGTTCCTCTCCGACGAGCGCTGGTACTGGGCCGTGGGCACCGTCTGGTGGATCTTCGTCAACACCACCTCGCGCGGCGAGACCCTGGTCCGCGGCTTCCGCCGGGTGCTCGGCACGGTCGTCGGCATCGTGTTCGGCGTGCTCGTCGCGATCCCGCTGCACGGCGCGCCCGCGCCCACGGCGGTCCTGGTCGCGGTCTGCGTCTTCGGCATCTTCTACACCGCGGCCGTCTCCTACTCGTGGATGATGCTGGCCGTCACGGTCATGGCCAGCTCGCTGTACGGCCTGCTCGGCGTCCTCGACGCCGGACTGCTGGTGCTCCGGCTCGCCGAGACGGGCGTCGGCGCGGTCTGCGCCGCCCTGGCGGTCGCGCTGGTGCTGCCGATCACCACGCACGCCACGAATCACGCCTGGATCCAGCGGGCGCTGCACAGCATGCACGCCGCCACCGCCGAGGCCATCGCCCGGCTGGCCGGCGACCGCGAGGGAGACCCGGCCCCGCACGCCGCCGAGCTGGAGCAGCTGCTGGTCCGGGTGCGGATGGCGCTCGCCCCGCTGCTGCACCCGCTGAACCCGTTCCGCGCCCGCAAGGCCCGCGCCCGGCACGTCATCGCGCTGCTCGACGACTGCGCCCGCGAGGTGCGCGGTCTGGTGGCCGTGGCCGCCGACCCCTCCGCCGCGCACGACGCCCGCCTGGCCGCCGCCTGCTGGCGGGTGGAGGAGGCGGTGGAGGCCCTGACGGCCGACGAGCTGGGCTGCTGCCGCGTCGACACGGACGCACCGCAGGTGCACCCGGCCCAGGACCGCGGCGAGCCCGCCCTGGCGCACCTCCACGGCCTCGAGAAGGCCCTCGCCGAACTCGCGACCCCCCTGAACTCCAAGCCCCAGGACCCGCTTCTCTCCGCCTGACCCCCGTTGGTCTAGACCGCCTGCTACCGTCGCCGACGCAGAGGGATCACGCGGAGGGGAGAGGCCGTGACGCAGCAGGACACTGCAGGGGATGCCGCCGGAGCGCGGGAGGGCGGGGCTGCTGACCACCCCGCCGTCGGCCCGCCGGGCGACGCGGCGCGCGCCGACGGCGCCGCACCGGCTGCCGCCGCCCCGATCGGCGGCTTCGTGCCCGCCCGCCGTGCCCCGCGGGCGTTCGTCGGGTCGTTCACCTCGGCCGGGGGCCGAGGTGTCGTCGCTGCCGACGTCGACCCGGACAGCGGGGCGCTCCGGCAATCCGGTGCGACGGACGCCGTCGCCGATCCGTCCTTTCTCGCGGCCGGGCCCGGCGGCCTCCTGTACGCCGTCTCCGAGGGCGATGACGGGGCCGTGGCCGCGTTCGACGTCTCCGGGGGCGTGCCGCGTCTGTTCGGCGCGCCCGCGCGCGTACGCGGGGCCGGGCCCACTCATCTGTGCGTGGCCGGCGGGCACGTGGTGACGGCGAACTACACCTCCGGGAGCGTCAGCGTGCTGCCGCTCGCCGCGGACGGTTCGCCGTGCCTCGCCTCGGACGTCCTGCGGCACGAGGGGGCCGGGCCCGTCGTCGAGCGGCAGGCCGGGCCGCATGCGCATCAGGTGGTTCCGGATCCGGGCGGGCGCTGGATCCTCTCCGTGGACCTCGGCACGGACTCCGTCCGTGTCTGCGCGCTCGACCCGGCGACGGGGGCCCTGCGCCTCCACCACGAGTGCGGGCTGCGGCCCGGCAGCGGGCCCCGGCATCTCGCGTTCCATCCGTCGGGCGCGTACGTGTACGTCGTGTACGAGCTCGACCCGGTCGTCACCGTCTGCCGCTGGGACGCCGACCAGGGCGTCCTGGAGCCGCTGGGGGAGACCGCGCTCACGGCGCCCGGGTACCCGTCCGGGATCGTCGTCGCCCCGGACGGACGGTTCGCGTGGGCGGCGGTCCGCGGCGGCGACGTCCTCGCGGTTCTGGCCCTGTCCGGCGAGGGGGACGCGGCGGAGCTCGTCGCCACCGTGCCGTGCGGCGGCCACTGGCCCCGCGACCTGGCGCTCGACCCCGCCGGGCGGCGGCTGTACGTCGCCAACGAGCGCTCCGGCGACGTCACCTGGTTCGACCTCGACCCGGCGACCGGCCTGCCGGCTCGGGCCGGCTCGCTCCCGGTGCCGGCGGCGACCTGCGTGGTCTTCGCCTGACCGTCCGGCCAACGCCGCAGGGCCCGTACCGGAACTCCGGCGCGGGCCCTGCGGCTGTCGTGCGGATGACGTGCGGTGGGCGTCAGAGCGCCGGGGACCCCTGCTGCAGCGTGATGCCCTGGGCCGCCGCGTACTGCGAGAGCACCAGCTTGCCGATCGCCGGGTACGCGCCGAGCGGCTCCGAGGAGGCGCAGCCCGCCTCCTTCGCGGCCTCGTCGAGCAGGCCCTCGGCCAGCTCCGGGCCGACCAGGTACGGGGCGAGCGCCAGCTGCGCCGAGCCCGCGCCGCGCAGCTGCTCGGCGACGGAGGCGATCGAACCCTCCTGGTCGAGCGCGGCGGCGATCACCGGGACCGCCAGGCGCGCGGCCAACAGCATGCCGGTGATGCCGGCGGCCTGGACGGCCTCCTCGCCGCCGACCGTCGCCAGGATGATGCCGTCGGCGGCCGTGGCCACCGTGAACAGCCGGGCGCGGTCGGCACGGGCCAGACCGGCCTCGGAGAGCCGCACGTGCAGCGCCTCGGCGAGCAGCGGGTGCGGGCCGAGGACGTCGGTCAGCTCCGCGCCCGAGCCGCTGCTGAGGACGGACTCCCGGATCCGGCGCATCAGCGCGCTCTCCGGGCCGGCGAGCAGCGGGACGACGACCGCGGGCGCACCGTCGGGGGCGCTGACCTCGCGGCCCGCGGCCACGGCGAGCTCGTAGCGCTGGGCGCGCACGGCGGTGACATGGGCCAGGACGGTCCCGAGGGTCGGGTACTCGGTGTCGTCGCCGTCGACGTAGCCGATCGCGGCCTCGAGGCCGGGCAGCTCGGAGCGGGCGATGCTGACGACTTCCTCGGCCAGGGAGCGTATGGCCGGAGTGGGCGTGCCGGGTACCGCCAGGACCAGCGTCGGAGCGCCCTCGGGCGCCGCCACGGGTTCGGGTCGGCGGTGCCGCCCGGTCTGGCGGGGGCGCGGCATTCGTACGGGCAGGCCGGGAGTGGGCCCAGTGGGGGAGCTCATGCGGCCGCATGCTACTGGTTTTGACCGCCCCGCTGTTCGGTGAGGTGCGACTGGGCGTCGGATGCCCGCGTTTGTCCGACCTGCCTCTTACGGGGTCAATGCTCGGGTACGTACAGCAGTCGCGGATCCTCCGGCAGGCGGAGGCCGCCGGCCGCCAGCGCCGCGGCGAGCGCGACCGCGCCCGACAGCGGGTCCCCGGCCGCGGCGACCCGCCGGGCGTGCGGGAGTTGTGCCGCCAGTTCCTCCTCCAGCGGTACGAGCAGCGGCTCGCCGAGCTTGAACAGCCCACCGGTCAGCGCGACTTCGCCCACAGCCGCATTCGCCTCGCCGGCCGGCGCGGGGCACACCGCGGCCGCGGCCTCCGCGATGTGCGCGGCCGCCTGCCGCAGCACGCCGGCCGCCACCGGGTCCCCGTCCGCCGCGCAGCGCGCCACGTCGGGCGCGAAGGCGGCCAGTACGGCGGGCCGGTCGGTACGCGGGTACAGCGCGCCGGGAAGCCCGGCCGCCGGCCCGAACCGCCGCTCGGCGCACACCAGCAGCGCGGGCGAACCGCCCCGCCGCCCGTCGTGCGCCCGCATCGCCGCCTCCAGACCGGCCCGGCCGATCCACGCGCCGCCGCCGCAGTCCCCGAGCAGATGGCCCCAGCCGTCCGCCCGCCGCCAGCCGTGGAGATCGGTGCCGAGCGCGACCAGTCCCGTCCCGCCGGCCACGACCGCCCCGGGTCGCTGCCCGAGCGCGCCCGCATACGCGGTGACCGCGTCGGCCGCCATGGCGAGCCGTCGCACCCCGAGGGCCTTCTCCAGCGCCCCGGGCAGCTCGGCCCGCAGCCCGTCCCCGAGCGTCGCCATCCCTGCCGCCCCGACCGCCACCGCGGCCACCCGGCCGCCGTGCCGTCCCAGGAAGCCGTTCACGACCGGCAGCACCTGCCCCAGCAGATGGCCGGCGTCGATCCCGCGCGGCCCGGTGCGCACCGGATCGCGCGTCGACTCGGTCTCCGCCGGCCGGCCACCGGCCGCGTCCGCACAGGCGATCCGGAGACCGGAGCCGCCCGAATCGACGCCCACCACCCACTCGCTCACGGCACTGTCCACGCCGCGCACCCTATCCCCGGAGTGGTCGGGCGCTGTCGGTGTAGGCCGGTAGGGTGACACACCGTGGCAGCGCGACCGTTGAACGAACTGGTGGAGCCCGGCTGGGCTGAGGCGTTGCGTCCCGTCGAGGGGCGCATCGCGGCGATGGGCGACTTCCTGCGGGCGGAGATCGCCGCCGGCCGGCAGTACCTGCCCGCGGGGCAGCACATCCTGCGGGCCTTCCAGCAACCCTTCGACGACGTACGGGTACTGATCGTGGGTCAGGACCCGTACCACACGCCGGGGATGCCGATCGGGCTGAGCTTCGCGGTGGCGCCCGACGTACGCCGGCTGCCGCCCAGCCTGGAGAACATCTACCAGGAGCTCAACACCGACCTGGGCCTGCCCCGTCCGTCGAACGGCGACCTCACCCCCTGGGCCCGCCAGGGAGTGCTGCTGCTCAACAGGTCGCTGACCACCGAACCGCGCAAGGCCAACAGCCACCGCGGCAAGGGCTGGGAAGAGGTCACCGAGCAGGCGATCCGCGCCCTGGCCGCCCGGGGCAAGCCGCTGGTATCGATCCTGTGGGGCCGGGACGCCCGCAATCTGCGGCCGTTCCTCGGCGACCTGCCGGCGATCGAGTCCGCCCACCCCTCGCCGATGTCCGCGGACCGCGGCTTCTTCGGCTCCCGCCCGTTCAGCCGCGCCAACGAACTCCTGGCGGGGCAGGGCGCCGCACCCGTCGACTGGCGCCTGCCCTAGCGCTCCGCGGGCGCACCCCGCACGCTCCTCAGCCGATCACCGCCGCTCTCACGCAGAGCACGTCGGGCAGGTGCTCGGCCAGGAGCTGCCAGGTGTCGCCGTCGTCCGCGCTCGCGTACACCTCGCCGTTCCGGTTGCCGAAGTAGACGCCGGCCGGGTTCGCGTCGTCGGTGCGCAGGGCGTCGCGGAGGACCGTGCCGTAGTGGTCGCCCTGCGGGAGCCCGGCGGACAGGGCCTCCCAGCTCGCGCCGGCGTCGGTGGTCCGGTAGACCCGGCAGCGCCGGCCCGCCGGGACGCGGTCCTCGTCGGCGTTGATGGGGAAGACGTACGCGGTGTCCCCGCGGTGCGGGTGGGCGGCGACGGCGAAGCCGAAGGTGGACGGCAGCCCGGCGCCGATGTCCGACCAGGTCGCGCCCGCGTCGTCGCTGCGGTAGACGCCCCAGTGGTTCTGCAGATAGAGCCGGTCCTCGTCGACCGCGTCGCGGGCGACCTTGTGCACGCACTGGCCGAACTCCGGGTTGGGATCGGGCAGGAAGACCGCCGAGACCCCCTTGTTCGACGGGTCCCAGCTCGCGCCGCCGTCCCGGGAGCGGAACACGCCCGCCGCCGACACCGCGACCGTCACCGAGTCCGGGTCCCGGGGGTCGGTGACCACCGTGTGCACGGCCTCACCGCCGCCACCCGGGGCCCACTTGCTACGCGTGGGATGCTCCCAGAGCGGCCGGATCAGCTCGAACGACGCGCCGCCGTCCACCGACTTGAACAGCGCGGCCGGCTCCGTCCCCGCGTACACCACGTCCGGCTCGTCGCGGCCCGCCGGCTGCAACTGCCAGACGCGCTCCAGCGAAGCTCCGGTGTCCTGGGGGAACTTGACGGCCGGCTGTTTCGGCTCGGTCCATGTCGCGCCGAGATCCTCGGAGCGGAAGACCGACGGGCCCCAGTGCGAACTGTCGCCGCCGACGAGCAGCCGGGGCGTGCCGCCGCGGGTGTCGATCGCGACCGAGTACACGGCCTGCGCGTTGAAGTGGGGACCGTCGAAGTCCCAGCGTCCGCCGCGCCGGCGGCCGATGAACAGACCCTTGCGAGTGCCTACGGTGAGCAGTACGTCGGACATGGCCGACACCTCCGGAACGACGCCGTTGTCGTGGATACGGGCAAGTCTGCACCCCACCACTGACAACGGCCCCCCGACCGGGCGTCCCCGCAGGTCACGGGCGTGTTCAGGCGCGCTCGCACGATTCCGGCGCGGTCGTTTCCGGCAGGAGTCCGGTGGCCGGAGAGACCGCGCCGGCCTCGCCGTATCCCCCGCCTACGCCGCCGGCCGGGCCGCCGTGCGCAGCCCTTCCCAGTCCGGGATCTTCACCGAGTGCCGGCCCAGGGAGCGGCCCAGTTCCGCCTCCGCCCGTTCGATCGCGAGCCAGCCCGGCCAGGTCACCGGCTCGTGGCCCAGCTCGCGCAGAGCGGCCACCGGGTCCGCCGGGACCTCGCGGGTCGCCAGCGCCGGTGCGTCCGCGAGGAGTGAGGCTGCGGTCTCCTTCGCGCAGGGGCGGTTGGTGCCGATCACGCCGGTCGGGCCGCGCTTGATCCACCCGGCCACGTACTCCCCGGGCGACGCGACCCCGTCGCGCAGCACCCGGCCCGCGTCGTGCGGCACGGTCCCGTGCGCCTCGTCGAACGGCAGCCCGGGCAGCGGGACGCCCCGGTACCCGATCGCCCGCAGCACCAACTGGGCCTCGACGTCCTCGTACACACCGGTGCCCCGCACGCCCCCGGCGCCGTCCGGCTCCGTGCGCTCGAACCGTACCCCGGCCACCCGCCCGTCCTCGCCCAGCAGTTCCACCGGCCGCAGGAAGAACCGCAGCGTGATGTGCCGCCCGGGCCCGTCGTCCCGCGGCTGCGCCGCCCAGCCCCGCACGACCTCCAGATTGCGCCGGTTCACCGCCGGCAGCCCCGAGGGGTCCGCGAACGCCGGGTCGAGCGCCAGGTCCGCCGGGTCCACGGAGACCGACGCGCCCGGCAGCGTGCCCAGTTCGCGCAGTTCCTTGGTGGTGAACCGGGCCTGCCCGGGGCCGCGCCGGGCCACCATGCGCACCTCGCGCACCCCGCTGTGCTCCAGCGCCGCGAGCGCGCCCTGCGGGACGTCCGTGGGCCGCAGCTCCGCCCCGCCGCGGGCCAGGATCCGGGTCACGTCGACCGCCACGTTGCCCGCGCCGATCACCACCGCCGAGCGCGCGCCGAGCCCGAAGCCGTCGCCCGCCGCGTCCGGGTGGGCGCTGTACCAGGAGACGAACTCGGTCGCCGACCGGCTCCCGGCCAGGTCCTCGCCGGGAATCCCGAGCCGCCGGTCGCGGGCCGCGCCCACGCAGTACACGACGGCGTGGTACAGCTCCAGGAGCCTGGCCGGTGTCAGTCCCCGCGCGCCGACCTCGACGTTGCCGAGGAAGCGGATCCGCTCGTCCTCCAGGACGGCGCGCAGGGTGCCCTGCAGCGACTTGATCTTCTCGTGGTCGGGGGCGACGCCGTACCGCACCAGGCCGTACGGGCAGGGCAGCCGGTCCAGCACGTCCACCCGCACCCCGGGGACGAGGTCCTGCCGCACCAGGTCCTGAGCGGTGTACACCCCGCTCGGACCCGAGCCGACGACTGCGACGCGAAGCACGGAACGTCTCCTTCCCGCCGGTGTCTCCAGGATCGCACCGGCGGGCTCCGGACGGGCGGCCGTGCGGCTACATCGAGCGCATCCGGTTGATCTCGGCCGTCTGCTGGGCGATGACGTCGTTCGCCATCTCCTCGATCTGCACGTTGTTGCCCTCGGACAGGACCTCGGCGGCCATCGTCACCGCCCCGTCGTGGTGGGTGATCATCAGCTTGAGGAAGAGATCGTCGAACGCCTCGCCCCGGGCCGCCTTCAGCTGCGCCAGCTGGGCGTCGGTGGCCATACCGGGCATCGCTCCGTGGCTGTGGTGGCCCTGCTGTGTCTGCCCACCGTTCGTTTTCAGCCAGCCCTCCATCGCGGCGATCTCGGGCTGCTGGGCCGCCGTGATGCGCGCCGCCAGCTTCTCGACCTGGCCCGACGCGGCCCGTTCCGGGACCAGCGCGGTCATCGTCAGCGCCTGCCGGTGGTGCACGATCATCATCTGCGCGTAGTCGCGGTCCGCCGCGTTCGGCCGCTCGTCCGGGAGGGCGCGGGCCGCCTCCTGCGGGGAGAGGGTCCGGGCCGCCTCGCCCGGCTTCCCGGGCGCGATCACACCGGCCCCCGAGCCCTTGCCGGCCTGCGGCCCGGCGTCCGAAGGCCCCGCGTCGCAGCCGGCGAGGAGGAACACGGCGAGCAGACCCGCGGACGCGAGGGCGGCGGTGCGGACCGGGCGCTTCGACAAGACGACCTCCAGGGACGAGCGGGGCGGACGGCGGGAACGGGACGGACGGGACGGACGGGTACGTGAGGGGCCGTACTCATGTCTGCGTCAGGAGCGTCGAGTAAAAACCTTCATGACGGCTGTGTTGCCATCTATTGAGATGTACACGGAAAGGAAGATACTGCCGGGGTCACAGGAACCGTTCAACTCTGAACGGACACAAGGGAGGACGCGTGACTTCGGTGCGTACCACGCACGTACGACGCAGACCTCTGGCAGTGGCGGCGGCCGCCGTCGGACTGCTGGCCACCCTGCTGACGGCCGGACCCGCGGCCGCCACGCCCGACCCAGGCGACGCCGCCACCCAGGGCGCCGTCACCGCCGAGCAGGCAGCAGAAGCACGGACCGCCGTCCGCAGCGGCGAGATACCCGGCGTGGACGAGGTCGTCCACAGCGACAACATCACCCATCTCACCAACATCCCGAAGGACGCCCTGCCGGGGACCAACTCGGACCTGGCGTTCCAGGGCAAGTACGCCTTCGCCGGCAACTACGACGGTTTCCGGATCTTCGACGTCAGCGACCCCAAGGCCCCCAAGACGGTCGCCCAGGTGCTCTGCCCGGGCTCCCAGAACGACATCTCCGTCTCCGGCGACCTGCTCTTCCTGTCCACGGACTCCTCCCGCAGCGACGACTCCTGTGCCAGCACCACGCAGCCGGCCACGGAGAAGTCCTCGTGGGAGGGCATGAAGATCTTCGACATCAGCGACATCGCCAACCCGAAGTACGTGGCCGCGGTCGAGACGGCCTGCGGTTCGCACACCCACACGCTCGTGCCGGAGCGCAAGGACGTGTACGTGTACGTGTCCTCGTACTCGCCGAACGCGGCCTTCCCCGACTGCCAGCCGCCGCACGACGGCATCTCGGTCATCAAGGTCCCGCGCAAGGCTCCGGAGCAGGCCCGGATCGTCAACTTCCCGGTGCTGTTCCCGGGTGAGGGCCCGGACGGCGGCGGCAACCCGGGCGGGCCCACCAACCCGGGCGTGTCCAAGACCACCGGCTGCCACGACATCACGGTCCTGCCGTCGAAGGACCTGGCCGCCGGCGCCTGCATGGGCGACGGCATCCTCTTCGACATCGAGGACCCGGAGCACCCGAAGGTCATCGACCAGGTCCAGGACAACGTGAACTTCGCGTTCTGGCACTCGGCGACCTTCAACCAGAAGGCGAACAAGGTCGTCTTCACCGACGAGCTCGGCGGTGGCGGCGGCGCCACCTGCAACGCGGTCGTCGGCCCGAACCGCGGCGCCGACGGCATCTACGACATCGTCGGCAAGGGCGACAACCGCAAGCTGGTGTTCCGCAGCTACTTCAAGATCCCGCGCCACCAGGCGGACACCGAGAACTGCGTGGCCCACAACGGCTCGCTCATCCCGGTCAAGGGCAAGGACCTCATGGTCCAGGCCTGGTACCAGGGCGGCGTCTCCGTGTGGGACTTCACCGACTCCGCCAAGCCGAAGGAGATCGCGTACTTCGAGCGCGGCCCGATCAGCACCGACGTGCTCCGGACCGGCGGCTCGTGGTCGGCGTACTACTACAACGGCTACATCTACTCGAACGACATCGCCAAGGGCTTCGACGTGCTGAAGCTCAGCGACCGGCGTACCGACGCCGCGAAGCGGATCCGGATGGACGAGCTCAACGTCCAGACCCAGCCGGACTACTTCGAGGACTTCGAGGACTGACGCACCGACTGACGCACCACACGTGACGGCAGGCCGTCGGGCGGATCCCCGTCCGGCGGCACGCCCATGTCCCAGTCGAGCCCGTACCGCTGGAACAGCTCCGCGCGCAGCCGCGGCAGCGGCATCGGCGCACCGGGCAGCAGCACCGCCACCACCGCGCCCATCAACAGCGCCCGCAGCAGCGGGTACTCGGTGTCCACGTCCGGCGTGCCGTACCGGGCCATGGTGTCCCGCAGCAGGAAGGCGAGCCGCTGCTGCTCCGGGCACTGTACGAAGCCCTCGGCCTGCAGGATGCCGGCCATGTGCGTCCGCATCAGCCGTGGCCGGTCCCGGGCCAGGCCCAGGATCGCGTCGATCGCCCGGGCCAGCCGCTCCCGGCCGTCCTCGGTGCGCGGCTCCCGCTCCAGGGCCTCTTCCAGCGTCAGGTGCATGAGCCGGTGCACGGCCGACTGCAGCAGCTGGCGCTTGCCGGGGAAGTAGTACGACACCAGTCCGCGGGCCGTACCGGCCCGGTCGGCGATGTCGCCCAGGGTGGTCTCCTCGTACCCGCGCTCGCCGACGAGCTCGACGGCGGCCTGCAGAATGCGCTCGCGAGAACGCCGACGAAGCTCTTCATTGACCGCTGGGCTCCGCGGGGACATGCTGGACTCCTGCGTTGACTGGCTTCCAGCCAATATACTCAGAGCGTCCTGCCGCCGAGCCTCACGCCTGGCCGGCCGGGCGCTGCCGTCTGTTCTGGGCGACGCGGGGGATCGTCCAGAACAGGCGGTTCTGTCCTATTCTCCTCCGGTCTCCCGGGGTGAGTGGGCCCGACAGGTGAGTACGGTCACGCCGACCAGGCAGACCCCGATCAGCCAGCCGGCGACCACGTCCGACAGCCAGTGCACGCCCAGGTACACCCGGGTCCAGCCGACGCCGATCACCGACACCAGCGCCGTCACCGTCACGAGGCTCCAGCCGCGCCACCGCTCCTGCCAGTGCAGCGCCAGCACCCACAGCAGCAGTCCGCAGGTCACCGTCGCCGTCAGCGCGTGCCCGGAGGGGAACGCGTCGTACCGGGCGGAGTCGACCGGGTCCGGCCAGTGCGGGCGGTCCCGTCCGACCAGCACCTTCAGCGCGTGCTGCAGGGCCGCGGTCAGCAGGCTCGCCCCGGCGACCCACAGCGCGAGCCGGCGTTCCCGGCGCAGCCACAGGAACACCACGGTCACCGCGATCAGGGCGCGCATGGTCCAGGGGTCCCAGACCCAGTCGCTGAGGATCCGGTTCAGCTGGGTGAAGCCCGGTTCGGTGACCGCGCTGCGGTGCAGCGACTCGGCCACGTCGCGGTCCACCGTGAGCAGCGGGGAGCACTGGGCGACCACGAGCACCAGCAGGAGGAGGGAGAGCAGGCCCGAGACGACGGCGGAGGAGCGCATGCGTCGATCTTCGCGGACGGACCCGAAGCGCGTCCTCCGCTTCCGCCGGAACGGCGGGACGTGTCCTGAGACAGGGCCGATCAGTTCAGGGCCGCGAGTCCCGGTACCAGCGCGACGACCAGCGGGACCACGGGGAGCAGTGCCGCCGTGGCCGTCAGGTGCAGCCGCTGGAGCGGCCGGAGTCGCGGCAGGGCGGTCAGCAGCCGGTTCACCCGCTGGGGCAGGTGCGCCTCCGGCGACGAGGAGGGACCGAACACGCCCCGGTCCTCGTTGAGTTCGACCAGCGCGAGCGCGGTGGTCAGCCGGCCGTGCCGGCGCGAGGCCACGTCGTCGGCGGCCAGCTCGACCAGGCGGTGCATCTCGGCGCGGAAGGCGGCGAACACCGGGATCCCCGGGAAGCCCCCGGCGAGCGCCGCCGCGCAGTGCAGCAGCCAGTCGTGCCGGGCCCGGGCGTGCCCCTCCTCGTGCGCCAGGACCGCGTCGAGCTGACGCCCCTTCAGTCGCTGCAGCGCGGCGGTGGTGATGACCAGCTGCGGTGTGGACCCCGGCAGGAAATAGGCGTCCGGCCGCTCGCCCTCCAGGACGACCAGCGGTCCCGCGCCGCGCTCCTCACCCGGCAACAGGGGGGAGCGCACCAGCAGTTCGCGTCGTCGCTGCCTGCGGCGGGCGCGGGCGCGGCGGATCTCCCGGGCGAGCATCGCGGCGGTCCACAGTCCGCCGCAGGCCAGGAGCACGGCGAGCGGCGCGGACCAGGGCTGGTGGGAGCCGAGTTCGTACGCCTCGATCACGCCGTTCGGCGCGGAGGCGAACAGTCGGCCCCGTACGGCCTGCCAGGCCACGGCGGCGCTCAGAAGCATCGACAGGCCGAAGCTGAACAGCACGGCGGCCACCACGCACTGCCACACCCACAGCGCCACCACCGGCTCGCGCTCCGCCCACACCGCTCGCGCCAGCAGCCGGGGAGCGACGGCCGCGGTCACTACGCCGAGGGCGAGCAACGTGAGAGAGACCACCATGCCGCCAGCCTATGAGGCCGTGCTACCCGGGGGTATGGCCGTACGCGGCAAGTGACGTACGCCACGGTTTGGACGGCACCGCCGCGCACACCGCCGCGATCGTCACAACGTCACCAGCATCGCCAGCATGGCGAGCCCCATCGACAGCCGGCAGACCGCCGTCAGCTCGGGTCGCGCCGTCCAGCCCACCCTCGCGGCCGGCCCCGCCGAGGGCGCGGGCACGGACATCACCGGCACCAGCCGCGCCCCCGACCGCAGGACGTACACGGTGTAGT
This sequence comes from Streptomyces solicamelliae, assembly GCF_045348655.1. Lineage (NCBI taxonomy): Bacteria > Bacillati > Actinomycetota > Actinomycetes > Kitasatosporales > Streptomycetaceae > Streptomyces > Streptomyces solicamelliae. Next base: position 613,778 of record NZ_CP160404.1, on the reverse strand, counting down.
AGAGGAGCAGCGCGCCGGTCAGCAGCGGCAGCCCCGCCGTCGGTATGCCGCCCCCGCCGTGCGCCCCGTGCGCTCCCTGTGTCGCCGACATCGCCGGGACCGCCATCGCCAGCGCCATGTACACCATCGCCAGCGAGCCGACCAGATGGTGCAGATGGTGCCCGCCGTGCCGGGCCGGCCACAGTGCCCGCAGCGCCGCGCCGCCGAACACCACCGCGTACAGGGCCCAGCTCCACGCGGGCGGCGCGAACACCGCGGCGGGCACGGCCATCGCCGCCATCCCGAACCCCATCAGCGCCTCGCCGCCCGCAGCCCGCCGCTCCGCGCCCGCGCAGCTGCGCATCCGCACCAGGCAGTACGCCCCCGAGGCCGCGCACAGCGCCACCAGCAGCCACCCGACCGTCGCCGGTCCGTGCACGGGCCACCTCCCCCTCGCCGCCACTGCTGCGTGGATGCCCGCCCCTCCGGGCCGCTACGCGAGCGCAGGGGTGTACAGGGGGAGCGCGCCGGGCGGGAGTTACGCTCGGGGGAGTCGCCGCCGCCACGAGGGGAGCCCCACAGCCATGGACACCGCACTGCCCCGGGAGACCGGAACGCTCAGCTACCGGGACGCGGTCGAGGCGGACGTCGCCGCCGTGGTCCCGCTGGTCGAGTCGGCCTACCGGGGTGACTCCAGCCGCACCGGCTGGACGACCGAGGCGGACATCCTGCAGGGGCAGCGCACCGACCCCGAGGGCGTGCGGGAGGTCATCGCCGCGGACGGCTCCAGGCTGCTCCTGGTGGAGCGGGACGGCGAGCTGATCGGCTGCTGCCACCTGGAACACCGCGGCGAGGCGGCGTACTTCGGCATGTTCGCGGTCCGGCCGGGTGTGCAGGGCGGCGGCCTGGGCCGGGAGATCCTCGCCGAGGCCGAGCGGCAGGCGCGCGAGGGCTGGGGCGTGACCGAGATGCACATGACCGTGATCTCGGTGCGCGACGAGCTCATCGCGTACTACGAGCGGCGCGGCTACCGCCGCACGGGACGGATGACCCCGTTCCCGTACGGCGACGAGCGCTTCGGCCTGCCGCAGCGCGACGACCTGCAGTTCGAGCTCCTGGTGAAGGAACTCGTCTGACGACGGCCCGCCCGGTCAGGCGGTGAAGCGGCCGGTGCGGCGGATCTCCGGGTAGTCGGTCGCCGCGCCGTCCAGTTCCAGGGCCCGGACGAGGCGCAGGTGGTCCTGGGTGTTGACCACCCATCCGATCACCTTCACGCCCTCGCCGTGCGCGTGCTCCACGGTCTCCAGGGAGAGCCGGCGGATGTTCAGTGCCAGGCTCTCCGCCCCGACCGCCTTCGCCCGGTCCACGATGTCCGCGCCCCAGCGGCTGGCGATGAGCGCCGTCCGCACCCCCGGCACCAGGTCCTTGATCTCGGCGAGCGCGGCGTCGTGGAAGGACGACACCTCCACCCGGCCGACCAGGTCGCGCCGGTGCATCACGTCGGCCAGCGCCCGCGCCGCCGCCTCGTCCTTGATCTCCGCCTGGAGCGGGGACCGGACCGCGTCCAGGACCTCCTCGAAGACGGGGATACGCTCGCCGTGTCCGGCGTCGAGCCCGCGCAGCTCGGCGAGCGTCTGCTCGGCGATCAGGCCGGTGCCGTCCGTGGTGCGGTCGACCTCCGCGTCGTGCATGACGACGAGCGCGCCGTCCTTGCTCAGGTGCAGATCGAGCTCGATGACGTCCATGCCCGCGTGCTCCGCGCGGACGAAGGAGCGCAGGGTGTTCTCGGGTTCGACACCCATGACTCCGCGATGACCGATGGTGAGGAAACTCAAGATCTTCTCGCTTCCGTCGATGGCCGGGCCGTCGAGGTCCGCACGCCCGGGTCCCTTCCGGGCGCCGTCGCGGCTCGGGCGCAGCCTAGCGCCGGGCGCCGACGATGCCATCGGTCGTGCACGGGCCGTCGGAGGCGTTGCTTCCAGGGATTTCGCGCCCCATGGAGGCTGACGCCTCACCCGCGCGTGGGCGCGTCCGCCGCGCCTTGACGTTCCTGCGGAGATGGTCATTCCGTACGTACACGTGGATGACGCCCTGCCGCGCAGGAAAAATCACGGTGACCATGGGGGGTCGGCAGGATAATTTCTTCTCTCTCCTCTTGTCTCGAAGAACCCTGAATGGTTACGGTGTTTTGACACGAGGTTCTCCTGTGAAGGAAGAGGCATGACGGAAATTCTTGTGCAGGACGCGATCAGCGGGGGCATAGCGACCGGCGAGCGTGTGGTCGACCACCCCGCCTGGCCGGCGCTCAAGAAGGCCGTGGAGGAGATCCGCCCCTGGCAGTCGAAGGACGGCTCCATCGACTTCGAGGCCGACGGCGCGCCCTCCCGTGCCCTCGTCGAGAAGACCCTCGAGCGCGTCGTCGACTCCGTCGAGACGCTCTCCCCGCTGGTCCCGCACGGCGCCGCGTACCACCGCGCCCTCGTCGCCGACCTGCGCAAGTGGGCCGAGCAGGGCTTCGGCGTGCCGGACTTCCTCGACTCCCTGCTGGAGTTCCACCCCGCCTCGCGCCGCGAGGACGGCCTGCAGCACCTCGTGCTCTTCCCGATGTACACCCAGAACGGCAACCCGGACCGCAACCTCGAGGCGGTCGTGCTGCGCATGGTGTGGCCGGAGTGGCTCTCCGAGCTGGAGGCCACCCGCTACGACAACCCGCTGTTCTGCGGCATCACCTTCGAGGACTTCACCGCCGGGTACGACACCAACTCGGCCGTCCTCTTCCCCGAGACCATCGCCGTCCGCGAGGCCCCCGAGCGCTTCACCTGGGGCGGCATCTTCTGCGACCGCGAGGCCGCCCGCTTCCGCAAGGTCACCGAGGCCTCCGTCGACATCCTCGGCATCGAGCTGCCCGAGGACATCGCCGCCATGGTCGAGGACCAGGAGCGCTGCGAGAAGGCCTTCGTCCTGTGGGACATGGTCCACGACCGCACCCACAGCCACGGCGACCTGCCGTTCGACCCGTTCATGATCAAGCAGCGCCAGCCGTTCTGGATGTACGGCCTGGAGGAGCTGCGCTGCGACCTCACCGCCTTCAAGGAGGCCGTGAAGCTCGAGGCCGAGGGCAACGAGCACGGCCGTGACGTCCAGTACGCGGTGCTCTTCGACCGGATGTTCCGCTTCCCGGTCTCCGGCGACCGCAACCGCAACTACGACGGCCTCGGCGGCCAGCTGCTCTTCGCGTACCTGCACAAGCACGACGTCGTCCGCTGGACCGACAACAAGCTGCAGATCGACTGGGTGCGCGCCCCCGAGATCACCAACCAGCTCTGCGCCGAGATCGAGAAGCTGTACCGCGACGGCATCGACCGCCCGAAGCTGGTCCACTGGTTCGCCGCGTACGACCTGGTCTCCACCTACCTCGCCCCGCACCCCGGCTCGAAGTGGGCCAAGGGTCCCGACGCCCTGGACCTGACCCAGCCGCCGCGCAAGCTCGTCGACGACGTGCTTCCGGACGAGTTTCCGCTCAGCATGTTCTATGAGGCCCTTTCCAAGAAGCTCAAGGGTGTGATCGCCGCCACGAAGGGGATCACTGCCTCGAGCGCCGCGGGGTCCGAGCAGGCTGCCGCGTGAGCTCTCGCACGGAGGACACGGAGGAGGCGTCGCCCATGACGAACGGCAACGGAAACGGCGGATCGCTCGACGGCGCGGTGGTCGCCGTCGCGGGAGCGGCCGGACCGGCGGGCCGGGCCGCCCTGCTGCGCCTGGCGGAGGCCGGCGCCACGGTCGTGGCGTCCGACGCCGACCCGGCGCGGCTCGCGGAGGCGGTCGACGCCGCCCGGTACGCGCACGGCGGTGCCACGGTCACCGGCGACACGGTCGACCTGCTCGACCTGGAGGCCACCAAGGAGTGGGCCGCCAAGACCGAGAAGGAGTTCGGCCGGGTCGACGGCCTGGTCCACCTGGTCGGCGGCTGGCGCGGCAGCGCCTCCTTCACCGAGACCGACCTGAAGGACTGGAACTTCCTGGAGCGGCTGCTCATCCGCACCGTCCAGCACACGTCCCTCGCGTTCCACGACCCGCTGCTGCGCAGCGGCAACGGCCGCTACGTCCTGATCAGCCAGTCCGGCGCGCACAAGCCGGTGGCCACCAACGCCGCGTACAACGCCGGCAAGGCCGCGGCCGAGGCCTGGACGCTCGCCATGGCGGACTCGTTCCGCAAGGCCGGCGGCGACGCCGAGCCGCAGGCGGCCGCCGCGATCCTGGTGATCAAGGCCCTGGTGCACGACGCCATGCGCGCCGAGCGCCCCAACGCCAAGTTCGCCGGCTTCACGGACGTCAAGGAACTCGCCGACGCCATCGCCGGGCTCTGGGACCGGACCGCCTCCGAAGTGAATGGACAGCGTCTGTGGCTGACCCCCGAGCCGTGACCGGCGTCCCCCCGAAGACCGACGCGCGTCGTCACCACGACCCGTCGGTCCGGGGCTTCGCCAGTGACAACTACGCCGGTGTCCACCCGGAGATCCTCGCGGCGATCGCCCTCGCCAACGAAGGCCACCAGGTCTCCTACGGCGAGGACGAGTACACCGAGCACCTCCAGCGGATCATGCACAGCCACTTCGGCCCGACCGCCGAGGCCTTCCCGGTCTTCAACGGCACCGGCGCGAACGTCACCGCCCTGCAGGCGCTGACCGACCGCTGGGGCGCGGTGGTCTGCGCTGAGACCGCGCACATCAACGTGGACGAGGGCGGCGCCCCGGAGCGGATGGCGGGCCTCAAGCTGCTCACCGTGCCGACCCCGGACGGCAAGCTCACTCCCGAGCTGATCGACCGGCAGGCCTGGGGCTGGGACGACGAGCACCGGGCCATGCCCCAGGTCGTCTCGATCACCCAGAACACCGAACTGGGCACCGTCTACACGGTGGACGAGATCCGGGCGATCGTCGAGCACGCCCACGGCCTGGGCATGAAGGTGCACCTCGATGGCGCCCGGATAGCCAACGCGGCCGCGTCCCTGGACGTGCCGATGCGGGCGTTCACCAACGCGGTCGGCGTCGACGTGCTCTCGTACGGCGGCACCAAGAACGGCATGCTGTTCGGCGAGGCGATCGTCGTCCTCAACCCGGACGCGGTCAGCCACATGAAGCACCTGCGCAAGATGTCCATGCAGCTCGCGTCCAAGATGCGGTTCCTCTCGGTGCAGTTCGAAGCGCTGCTCGCCAAGGACCTGTGGCTGCGCAACGCGCGGCACTCCAACGAGATGGCGCAGCGGCTCGCGGCCGGCGTGCGCGAGATCGACGGGGTGGAGATCCTCTACCCGGTGCAGGCCAACGCGGTCTTCGCGCGGCTGCCGCACGAGGTCACCCGGCGGCTCCAGAAGCGGTTCCGCTTCTACTTCTGGGACGAGGCGGCCGGCGACGTCCGCTGGATGTGCTCCTTCGACACCCGCGAGGACGACGTGGACGCGTTCCTCCAGGCGCTGAAGGAAGAGATGGCGCGCGGCTGAGACCGCGCGAGACCGACGGCGGCCCGCCGGAGTCCTGAGAGGGACCCCGGCGGGCCGCTTCGTCGCCGAATGTCAGTGCAGTGGAGTGGACTGCCCGGTCCGGTAAGCTGTACCGCATGCGATTCATCGTCTCCGACGGGGTACGGACCCTCGTCCCCGGCTTCACCCATCTCGCCATCGAGGCCCGCGGACTCGTCAACGGGCCCAGTGACGACGCCAGTTCGGCTCTGCTCGACGACGCCGCGCGGCGGCTCGCCGAGCGGCTCGACGGCCGTACGCCCGACCAGGACCCGCACATCGCCGCCTGGCGCGCCGCGTACACCGCCTTCGGCGCCAAGCCGTCCCGTACCCGCAACTCCGCCGAGGCGCTGGCCCGGCGGGCGCTCGCGGACGGCGGACTGCCCCGGATCAACCGGCTCGTCGACGCCTACAACGCGATCAGCGTCGCCCACCTGATCCCGGCCGGCGGCGAGGACCTCGACCGCATCCAGGGCGACATGCGGCTGATCCGGGCCGTCGGGGACGAGCCGTTCACGACCACGGCCGGCGGCGAGCAGACCGTCGAGCACCCGGAGACCGGCGAGATCGTCTGGTGCGACGACGAGGGCGTCACCTGCCGCCGCTGGAACTGGCGCCAGGGCCCGCGCACCCGGATCGACGACGCCACGGAGAACGCGATCTTCCTGCTGGAGTCGCTGGCCCCGATGACCGTCGACGCCCTGGTCGCCGCGGGCGCCGAGCTCGCCGAGTCCCTGGAGAGGCTCAGCCCCGGGGCGCGGATCACCGTCCACAGCCCCGTCTGAGGCGCGGGGCGGGTCAGCCCCGGTCCTTGACCTCCTGCGGGGTCGGCGCGGTGCCTCCGAGGTGCGCCGGTACCCACCAGGTGTCCGTCGCGTCCTTCGGGCGCACCGGGTACGCCCGCTGCGCCGCCTCCAGGAGCTCCTGGACGCGCTCGCGCAGGCGTCGCGTGAGGGCGCCCGCGTACTGGTCCGCCGGCGCCTCGATCGGCTCGCCGACCCGGATCGTCACCGGGATGTGGCTGCGCTTGAAGTTCCGCGGACGGCCCTTGGTCCACACCCGCTGGGTGCCCCACAGCGCCATCGGGATCAGCGGCACCCCGGCGTCCTGCGCCAGGCGCGCCGCGCCCGACTTGAAGCTCTTCAGGGTGAACGACTGGGAGATGGTCGCCTCGGGGAACACGCCCACGATCTCGCCGGCCCTCAGGGACTCCAGCGCGTGCTGGTACGCGTGCTCACCCTGGGAGCGGTCCACCGGGATGTGCTTCATGCCGCGCATCAGCGGACCGGAGATCTTGTGCTTGAAGACCGAGTCCTTCGCCATGAACCGCACCAGCCGCTTCTGCGGCAGCGCGGCCAGGCCCGTGAAGATGAAGTCCAGATAGCTGATGTGGTTGCTCACCAGCACGGCGCCGCCGGTCCTCGGGATGTGCTCGGAACCCTTGGTGTCGATCTTCAGGTCGAGCGCCTTGAACATCGTGAGCGCGGCGCCGATGACCGGCCGATAGACGAGCTCTGCCATCTTGGGAGGAACCCCTTCTCGAATGCCCGGGGAGGGTTCTCCCGGCGGAAGTTACGCAGCCGTAGGTTTGCGGCTTTGGGAGATCGTGCCCCATGTGGGCCGCGCTGACCAGTCCTGACGCCTGCGTACAGGGAGATTCTCGTCACTCCCGGTGTTCGTGGCGGGAATCGAACGGCGCTGTGGGACGCTGCACCGGGGGAGCGGCGAAGGGCGCCGGAACAGGGACGGAAGCGGGCGATGACACCGATGGAGGACCGGTCGAGGGTGATTCTCGACGCGGACCGGCTGGGCGCCGAGCTGGGGGAGCGGGCCACATTCGTCCAGTTCTCCACTGCCTTCTGCCAGCCCTGCCGGGCCACCCGCCGCACCCTCGCCGAGGTGGCCGACATGGTCGAGGGGGTGCGGCACGTCGAGATCGACGCGGAGGAGCGGCTCGACCTCGTCCGCGAACTCGGCATCGCCCGCACCCCGACCGTGTTCGTCCTCGACCGCGCCGGCCGGATCGTCCGGCGGGCGTCGGGGCAGCCGCGGAAGGCGGACGTCATCGCGGCGCTGGGTCGAGCGGTCTGACGGCGTGACATGTCTCCCACATGTCGGGACCCGCTTGACTGTGTACGGCAACGATCGTCACCCTGACGAGGTGCTGCCCCCAGAACTCCTTCTCCATGGGCGGGCCGACGTGGATCTGGCCCGCAACGCGAGTGCGCGCTGTCCGGGTGTCCGGTAACCCCAGGCCCCGTACGTCTCCCCCGCAGAAGGACAACTCGATGACGGTTTCGCCCGAGCTCCGCACCACTCGGCAGGCCAGCTCCGATCTTCTCCGCTCCGTCTTCCGGCAGCACGCCGCCGGCGTCGCGGTCGTCACCGCCCACGGTGACCGCCCCGTCGGCTTCACCGCCACCTCCCTCAACTCCGTGTCCGCGGAACCCGCGTTGATCTCCTTCGGAGTGGGCACCGGCTCGTCCAGCTGGCCCGTGCTCTCCGAGGCCGAGCACATCGGCGTGCACATACTCGGCGAGCACCAGTCCGGGCTCGCCGCCACCTTCGCGCGCAGCGGCGCCGACCGCTTCGCCCCGCCCACCCGCTGGCGGCCCGGCCCCGAAGGGGTCCCGCTGCTCGACGGCGTCCTCGCCTGGCTGGTGGCCCGTGTGGTGGCGAAGGTCCCGGCCGGCGACCACCGGATCGTCATCGCCGAGGTCGTCGACGGCGACCCGCGGGGCGAGGGCCGCCCGTTGCTGTACCACCAGGGTCGCTTCAACGCCCTGCGCGACTGAGCGTTCCCGGCGCGCGGCGTTGGCAAGGTCACACGCCTGAGCGCTTGCTCACTGGTAACGAACTGGGTGTACTGACGAGTAATATCCCGTCGGGGGCGTCGGACGCCCCGACCGGAAAACCCGCCCTTCAGGCGCCTATGCTGCCCCTTGACAAGGCAGCTCAGTAATGACGATGCAGTAGGAGAGCCGGCGTGAGCTTGAGGATCGTTGTCTGTGTGAAGTACGTGCCGGACGCCACCGGCGACCGGAAGTTCGCCGACGACCTGACGGTCGACCGCGACGAGGTCGACGGCCTGCTGTCGGAGCTCGACGAGTACGCGGTCGAGCAGGCGCTGCAGATCGCCGAGGAGGCGGACGACGCCGAGGTCACCGTGCTCACCGTCGGCCCCGAGGACGCCAAGGACGCGCTGCGCAAGGCGCTGTCCATGGGTGCCGACAAGGCCGTCCACGTCGAGGACGACGACCTGCACGGCACCGACGTCATGGGCACCTCGCTGGTGCTCGCCAAGGCGATCGAGAAGGTCGGCTACGACGTCGTCATCGCCGGCATGGCGTCCACCGACGGCACCATGGGCGTCCTGCCCGCCGTCCTGGCCGAGCGCCTGGGCGTCCCGCAGGTCACCCTGCTCTCCGAGGTCTCCATCGAGGACGGCGTCGTGAAGGGCCGTCGCGACGGCGACACCGCCTCGGAGCAGCTCGAGGCGTCCCTGCCGGCCGTCGTCTCCGTGACGGACCAGTCGGGCGAGGCCCGCTACCCGTCCTTCAAGGGCATCATGGCCGCCAAGAAGAAGCCGGTCGAGGAGCTCGACCTGGACGACCTGGAGATCGACGCCGACGAGGTCGGCCTCGAGGGCGCCTGGACCGCGGTGGACTCCGCCGCCGAGCGTCCCGCGCGCACCGCGGGCACGATCGTCAAGGACGAGGGCGAGGGCGGCAAGCAGCTGGCCGAGTTCCTCGCGAGCCAGAAGTTCATCTAAGGCTCGCGCGAGCCATCTCACCCGCCCCCTTTTCGTTCGCAGGAGATTGAAGTCCCATGGCTGAGATTCTCGTCTACGTCGACCACGTCGACGGAGCCGTCCGCAAGCCCACGCTGGAGCTGCTGACGCTGGCCCGCCGCCTCGGCGAGCCGGTCGCGGTCGCCCTCGGCAACGGCGCCGCCGACACCGCCGCGGCCCTGGCCGAGCACGGCGCCGTGAAGGTCCTCACCGCCGACGCCCCGGAGTTCGCCGACTACCTGGTCGTCCCGAAGGTCGACGCCCTCCAGGCCGCGTACGAGGCCGTCTCCCCGGCCGCCGTGCTGGTCCCGTCCTCCGCCGAGGGCAAGGAGATCGCCGCCCGCCTCGCCGTCCGCATCGGCTCCGGCATCATCACCGACGCCGTGGACCTGGAGGCCGGTGACGAGGGCCCGGTCGCGACGCAGTCCGCGTTCGCCGCGTCCTTCACCACCAAGTCCCGTGTCTCCAAGGGCACTCCGGTCATCACGGTCAAGCCGAACTCCGCCCCGGTCGAGGCCGCCCCGGCCGCCGGCGCCGTCGAGGCCCTGTCCGTGTCCTTCGGCGAGCTGGCCACCGGCACCAAGGTCACCTCGCGCACCCCGCGCGAGTCGACCGGCCGTCCGGAGCTGACCGAGGCCGCGATCGTGGTCTCCGGCGGCCGCGGCGTCAACGGCGCCGAGAACTTCGCGATCATCGAGTCCCTCGCCGACTCGCTCGGTGCGGCCGTCGGCGCCTCCCGCGCCGCGGTGGACGCCGGCTGGTACCCGCACTCCAACCAGGTCGGCCAGACCGGCAAGTCCGTGTCGCCGCAGCTGTACATCGCCTCCGGCATCTCCGGCGCGATCCAGCACCGCGCCGGCATGCAGACCTCGAAGACGATCGTCGCGATCAACAAGGACGCCGAGGCGCCCATCTTCGAGCTCGTCGACTACGGCGTCGTGGGCGACCTCTTCGACGTCGTCCCGCAGCTCACCGAGGAGATCAAGACCCGCAAGGGCTGAGCCTCGCAGGGCTGACCTGCTGTTCTGTACGGCCCGGGGGCCGCGCGGCGAAATATCGCCGCGCGGCCCCCGGCCGTTTCGGGCAACCATTGACGCAGGTCCCGGCGGACTACTAACTTCGCTATACGGATTGTTGATTCCGTGCAGCGGAAAACAGGAGGATGTGGGATGGGTCAGCAGGAGAAGGTGTCGACGAGCCTCGCCGGCGCGGTCAGCGAGGGCATCAGCGCCTCCCTCGCCACGGTGGACGCCGAGCTCGACCGGCGCTACCCCGGAGACCCCGGCACCCGTCAGCCCGTCCACACCGTCTACGTACCCGGCAACGTCTTCGCCGCCGACACCATCCGCTCCTGGGGCGACCAGGCCCTTGCCGCGCTCGACGAGCACGCCCCCGACGCCGGCACCTTCGCCCGCGTGCTCGGCCTCTCCGACGCCCTCGCCGAGGACGTGTACGGCCGCGTCCGCGCCAAGCTGGAGCGCGAGCCGATCGAAGACCTCCGGGTCGACTTCGAGGACGGCTACGCCGGACAGGACGAGGACGCCGACGCCGCCCGCGCCGCCCGCCTGATCGCCGAGGCGTACGCCGGGGTCACCTCCCGGCCGGAGGCTGGAGGAGGCACCGCCGCCCCGTACATGGGCATCCGGATGAAGTGCATGGAGGCCGCCGTCCGCGACCGCGGCATCCGCACCACCGACGTCTTCCTCACCGGCCTGATGGAGCACGGCGGCCTGCCCGACGGCCTGGTGCTCACCCTGCCCAAGGTCACCTACCCCGAGCAGGTCTCCGCCTTCGTCCGGCTCCTGGAGGCCTTCGAGAAGGCCCACGGCCTCGACGCCGGCCGCCTCGGCTTCGAGATCCAGATCGAGACCAGCCAGGCCATCCTCGCCGCCGACGGCACCGCCGCCGTCGCCCGCATGATCGACGCCGCCGAGGGCCGCGCCACCGGACTGCACTACGGCACCTTCGACTACAGCGCCTGCCTCGGCGTCTCCGCCGCCTACCAGGCCAGCGACCACCCGGCGGCGGACCACGCCAAGGCGATCATGCAGGTAGCCGCGGCCGGCACCGGCGTACGCGTCTCCGACGGCTCCACCAACGTCCTCCCGGTCGGCTCCACCGCCCACGTCCACGAGGCCTGGAAGCTGCACTACGGGCTCACCCGCCGCGCCCTGGCCCGCGCGTACTACCAGGGCTGGGACATGCACCCGGGCCACATCCCCACCCGGTACGCCGCCGTCTTCGCGTTCTACCGCGAGGGCTTCGAGGCCGCCGCCAAGCGCCTCTCCGCGTACGCCAACCACGCCGGCGGCGACGTCATGGACGAGCCCGCGACCGCCAAGGCCCTCAGCTCCTACCTGCTGCGCGGCATCGACTGCGGCGCCCTCGACACCCCCGAGGTCGACGCCCTCACCGGTCTGACCCGCGCCGACCTCGACCGCTTCGCCGCCCCGCGGCGCGGCGACCTGACGGCCACGGCCCAGTGACGGCCACGGCCTCGTCAGGGCTCGCCCGCCGCTGACTCAGGCGGGCGGGATCTCGCCCGTGCCGCGCGGGATCAGCGTGGGCGTCAGCTCGATGCGGGCGGGCGGCTCCTCCGCGCCGTCGAGACGGCGGAAGAGCCGCTCGGCCGCGGTGCGGCCCAGGGCGGCGGCGTCCTGGGCGACGACCGTGATGCCGAGCAGATCGGCCAGCTCGATGTCGTCGAAGCCCACCAGGGCCACCGGCGCTGGGTGCTCGGCGAGCACCCGGACGGCGGTGACGGTCACCCGGTTGTTGCCCGCGAAGAGGGCGGTGACCGGGGCCGGGCCGGTCAGCATCGCGGTGACGGCGGCGCGGACCGGGCCGGGATCGGTGGGGCCGAGGGAGACCCAGGCCTCGTCCACCGGCAGGCCCGCGTCGTCCATGGCCGCGCGGTAGCCGCGCAGCCGCTCGGTCGCGGTGTGGATGTGCGGCCGGTCACCGAGGAAGCCGATGCGGCGGTGGCCGTGGGCGATCAGATGGGCCACGCCCTCGCGCGCCCCGCCGAAGCTGTCCGAGAGCACGGTGTCCGCGCGGATGCCGCCCGCCGGGCGGTCCACGAACACCGTGGCGATGCCGGCCCGGATCTCGGGCTCCAGATAGCGGTGGTCGGAGCCGGCCGGGATCACGATCAGCCCGTCCACCCGCCGGGCGCACAGCGCGAGCGCCAACTCCTGTTCGCGGTCGGGGTCCTCGGCGCTGGAGCCGTTGATCAGCAGCGCGCCGTGGGTCCGGGCGACCTCCTCGACGGCGCGGCTGAGCGGCCCGTAGAAGGGGTCCGCGAGGTCCTCCAGGACCAGGCCGATCGAGGCGGTGCGGCCCTTGCGGAGCACCCGGGCGCTGTCGTTGCGGCGGAAGCCCAGCGAATCGATGGCCTCCTGGACCCGGCGCTCGGTGTCCGCGGTGACCCCGGGCTCTCCGTTGACCACCCGGGAGACCGTCTTGAGGCCCACCCCGGCGCGCGCGGCCACGTCCTTCATGGTGGGCCGCGTGCCGTAGCGACGGTCGGAGGGGCGGGTGGAGTCGGCCACGGTGCGCTGTTCCTCTGTTCCTCGGTCCCGGCGGGAGATGTTGTCGAGCATAGGCCCTGGACAACGTTGTCAGAGGCGGGGAGACTGGATCTCGACCAAGCCTCCCCCTGCCTTCCCCGGAGATCCCGCACCCATGCACACCGAGCTCGTCGCCGCTCTCGACATCGGCGGCACCAAGATCGCCGGCGCGCTCGTGGACGGCTCCGGAGGGATCCTCGTCCGGACGCAGCGCCCCACGCCGGCGCGGGAGGACGGCGAGACGGTGATGCGCGCGGTCGAGGGGGTCCTCGCGGAGCTCACGGCCGGGCCGCTCTGGCCGTCGGTCCGGGCGGTCGGCATCGGCAGCGCCGGGCCGGTGGACGCGGCGCGGGGTGCCGTCAGCCCTGTCAACATCCCCGGCTGGCGCGACTATCCGCTGGTCGAACGGGTGCGCCGGGCCGTCGACGGCCGCCCCGTCACCCTGGTCGGCGACGGCGTCGCCATGACCGCGGCCGAGCACTGGCAGGGCGCGGCCCGCGGGTACGACAACGCGCTCTGCCTGGTCGTCTCCACGGGCGTCGGCGGTGGACTCGTCCTCGGCGGCCGCCTCCACCCCGGACCCACCGGCAACGCCGGTCACATCGGGCACATCAGCGTCGACCTGGACGGCGACCCCTGCGCCTGTGGGGCCCGCGGCTGCGTCGAACGCATCGCCAGCGGCCCGCACCTCGCCCGCCGCGCCCTCGACGCCGGCTGGCGGCCCGGCCGGGACGGCGACGCCTCGGCCGCCGCGGTCGCCGCCGCGGCCCGGGCCGGCGACCCGATCGCCCAGGCCTCCTTCGACCGGGCGGCGCGTGCGCTCGCCGCGGGGATCGCCGCCACGGCCCACCTCGTCGAGCTCGACATCGCCGTGGTGGGCGGGGGAGTGGCCGGGGCGGGCGAGGTCCTGTTCGCGCCGCTGCGGCGCAGCCTGCGCGCGTACGCCACACTGTCCTTCGTCCGCGACCTCACCGTCGTGCCCGCCCTCACGGGCACGGACGCCGGCCTCCTCGGCGCGGCCGCGGCCGCCTGCGGCCCGCTGACGGCGGAGAAGCAGGGGGCCTGACGGCGGGTCCGGTGCCGCGCGGCCCGGGAGGCCCGACGGCCCGTGGGCCTTGATTCGGCAGTCCGACGGAATGACGGATTCCCACCCGGCCACCCGCGCCGGACATCCGTGCGGCGCCTCTCCCCACCCGATTCGCCCGGCCGACCGGGCCGTCGGCCCGGTCTCAGGCCGCCGCCGGTTCCGCTCCCGTCCCCGCCGTGCGTTCCCCCGTCGGCTGCTGCGGGACGACCACCAGGAACGCGTCCGACTCCAGGTCCATCACGACCTGCGCCGGCAGGCCCTCTTCCCGGCGTGCCCGTGCGTACTCCTCGGCCGGCCAACTGCCCCGCGGGCCGCCTGCGGGAAACCGTTCCAACACCGTGCGCATGTCCGCACCCCCTTGTCATTGCCCGATCAACGAGGCTCCGTTGCGAAGTGTCACGCCTCGGCGGGCCGCGTGGTTCGGGCCGTGAGACGACTCACACCCCGGCGTTCGTCATGGCAGGGTGGTGGGGGCAACCCCACCAAGGGGCTATACAGAGGGGGCACTGTGATCGTCTGGATCAACGGAACGTTCAGCGCGGGCAAGACCAGCACCGCGCGCGAACTGGTCGAGCTGATCCCGCACAGCACCTTGTACGACCCCGAACTCACCGGCTTCGGACTGCGCCACCTGCTGCCGCCGAAGCGCCTCGCCGAGGTCGACGACTTCCAGGACCTGCCGATCTGGCGGCGCATGGTCGTGAACACCGCCGCCGCGCTGCTCGCCGAGGTCGGCGGCACGCTCGTGGTCCCGATGACCCTGCTCCGCCAGGAGTACCGGGACGAGATCTTCGGCGGTCTGGCGGCCCGCCGCATAGAGGTCCGGCATGTGCTGCTCGCAACTGACGAAACGATCCTGCGCGGTCGCATAGCCGGCCGCGAGGAGTACGCGGACGACCCGGAGGGCAACGAGCGGGTCCGGAACTGGGCGTACGACCACATCGACCCGTACCTCGCCGCGCTCGGCGGCTGGCTCGGCGAGGACGCGTACGTCGTCGACAACTCGAGCCTCACGCCCGCCGCCACCGCGGCGACCGTCGCCGAGGCGCTCCGCAACGGCGCGGCCCGGCCCTGCGGGATCGTGCAGACCCCCGAGCCGACGAGCGAGACCGTGGCCTCCGGGGTGCTGCTCTTCGACGAGCAGGACCGGGTACTGCTCGTGGACCCCACGTACAAGGCCGGCTGGGAGTTCCCCGGCGGCGTCGTCGAGGCCGGAGAGTCGCCCGCCCGGGCCGGGGTCCGCGAGGTCGCCGAGGAGCTGGGGCTGCGGCTGGACGCCCCGCCGGGTCTGCTCGTCGTCGACTGGGAGCAGCCGCAGCCCCCGGGGTACGGCGGACTGCGCTTCCTCTTCGACGGCGGGACGCTCCCCGCCGCGGCCGCCGCCGAACTCCTGCTGCCCGGTGCCGAACTGCGCGGCTGGCGGTTCGTGACCGAGGCCGAGGCCGCCGAACTGCTGCCCCCGGTCCGCTACCAGCGGCTGCGCTGGGCGCTGCGCGCCCGCGAACGGGGCACCGTGCTCAACCTGGAGGGCGGCGTCCCGGTCGGCTGACGGCATGAGCCGCGCCGGCCGATGACCTAGAGCCCTTTCCGACCCTGATCCGCCGGACAGGCCCTAGGCCGCCTCCGCCGCCCGCTTCAGGACGGTCGCGGCGTTCTCCGTCAGGGGGACGCCGTGACCGAAGCACACCACCGACGGGGCGAGTCCGGCGAGCCGTCGCATCGACGCGCGGGCCCGTTCCCGGTCGGTGTGGAAGACGCCCAGTGTCACTCCCTGGACCGCGGCCACCGTGTCACCGGTGAACAGCACGCCGTGCCGGGGCAGATGGACGGCGATCGAGCCGTCCGTGTGTCCCGGGGTGTGCACCACGAACGCCCCGTCGCCGAAGCCCAGTTCGTCGCCGTCCTCCAGCTCCCGGTCCACCCGCGTCGGCGGCGCGACGGGGACGGTGAGTCCGTGCGCGTACAGCGGGAGCTCCCAGTCCAGCAGGACCGGCTCGGGGACCGGCGCCTCGCCCCGTACCACCGGCGCGTCCAGGCGGTGGGCGAGGATCTCGGCGCCGTGCCGTTCCGCCAACTCCTGGGCGCAGCCCACATGGTCGCGGTGGCAGTGCGTGAGCACGATCCGGCGCAGCCGGGCCGGGTCGAGGCCGGCCGAGCGGATCGCCGCGTCGACCGCGTCGGCGGCGCCCGTCCAGCCGGCGTCGATCAGCGTCAACTCCTCCTCGTCGCGCCAGAGATGGGCCTGGCCGATGGAGAAGTCCAGCTGGTGGAGCCGGGGTGTGATCTCGGTGAGTTCGACGGTGACGTCCATGCGGCGAACGTACGCATCCGCGCACGTCCGCCGCACACTTCTCTGCCCTCGGCCGATTCCGCCGAGGGCGGAGCGGATCAGTTCTGCTTCGAGCGGGCGTAGTTGAGCAGGAAGTGCGCCTCGGCGACCGACAGCCGCTCCAGCTCCTCCGGCGACACCGACTCGTTCACCGCGTGGATCTGCGCCTCCGGCTCGCTCAGGCCGATCAGCAGGATCTCGGCCTCCGGGTACAGCGCGGCCAGCGTGTTGCACAGCGGGATCGAGCCGCCCATGCCGGACGCCTGCATCTCCTCGCCCGGGTACGCCAGCTTCATCGCCTCGGCCATCGAGGTGTACGCCGGGCTGGTGACGTCCGCACGGAACGGCTGGCCCTGGCCGACCTGTTCGAAGCTCACCCGCGCGTTCCACGGCACGTGCTTCTCCATGTGCGCGAACAGCAGCTTCGTCGCCTCGCCGGCGTCCTGGCCGGGCGGCACCCGCAGGCTGATCTGGGCGCGCGCGGTCCGCGGGATCGACGGCGTGGCGCCGGCCACCGGGTGGCAGTCGATGCCGACGACGGTCACGGCCGGACGGGCCCAGATGCGGTCCGCCACGGTGCCGTGGCCCGGCAGCTCCACACCCTCCAGGACGCGGGCGTCCTTGCGGAAGTCCTCCTCCGGGTACTGCAGACCGTCCCAGACCGCGTCCGCGGGCAGCCCGTCGATGACCGTGGAGCCGTCCTCGGCGCGCAGCGTGTCCAGGACGCGGATCAGCGCGGCAAGGGCGTCCGGCGCGGCGCCGCCGAACTGCCCGGAGTGCAGATTGCCCTCCAGGGTGTCGATCTGGACCCGGACCATCGTCATGCCGCGCAGCGTGGCGGTCACGGTCGGCAGACCGACCCGGAAGTTGCCCGTGTCGCCGATCACGATGGCGTCCGCGGTCAGCAGCTCAGGGTGCGCCTCGGCGTACTGCTCCAGGCCGCCGGTGCCCTGCTCCTCCGAGCCCTCGACGATCATCTTCACCGTCACCGGCACGCCGCCGTTGGCCTTGAGGGCGCGCAGGGCGAGCAGGTGCATGATGAAGCCGCCCTTGCAGTCGGCCGCGCCGCGCCCGTACCAGCGGCCGTCGCGCTCCGTCAGCTCGAAAGCAGGGGAGATCCACGCCGACGGGTCCAGCTGCGGCTGCACGTCGTAGTGCGCGTAGAGAAGAACCGTCGGCGCGTCGGCCGGACCGGGCAGCACGCCGTACACAGACTGCGTACCGTCGGGGGTGTCGAGCAGCGCGACGTCCTGGAAGTCCTCCGCGCGCAGCGCGTCGGCCACCCAGTTCGCGGCGGCCTCGCACTCGCTGCGCGGGGCCACGGCCTCGTCCGCCACCGACTGGAAGGCCACCAGCTCCGCGAGCTCCGTCTTGGCGCGGGGCATCAGGGACGCAACGGTCTCGGCGATCGGATGGGCGGTCATGGGCACGCTCCTGGTGGGTGCGACGTTAGAGAGGACGAACGCCGTTTCGGTTGTACGGCGAACGCATGGCCGATCCTACGGCGCGGGCACCCGAAGGCCGCGCCGTAGGATGCCGAGAAGAGCAGGCACCACCGGGTCGGATCAGGAGCAGAAGCACATCGTGAGCAGCGAGAACGCAGACGCCGGAGCGGCAGAGGCGGGCGCGGGGCAGTCCGCGGCGGACGGCGTCCGGGCAGGCGACCCGGAAGGGACCGGGCCCGGCGCGGAGCCCGCGGCCGGCGCGGAGCCCGAACGTCCGGGTGAGCCCGAGGGTGTGTGGGACGTCGTCGTGGTGGGAGCCGGCCCCGCCGGGGCCTCGGCGGCGTACGCGGCGGCCGTGGCCGGGCGGCGCGTGCTGCTCCTGGAGAAGGCGGAGCTGCCCCGGTACAAGACGTGCGGCGGAGGCATCATCGGCCCGTCCCGCGACGCGCTGCCGCCCGGCTTCGAACTGCCCCTGCAGGACCGGGTGCACGCGGTCACCTTCTCGATGAACGGCCGGTTCGCCCGCACCCGCCGGTCGCGCCGCATGCTCTTCGGCCTGATCAACCGGCCGGAGTTCGACGCCGGTCTGGTCGAGCAGGCGCAGAAGGCCGGCGCGGAGCTGCGGACCGGGGCGGCCGTCGCCCGGGTCGAGCAGCACGGACCGGCGGTGCCGGACCGGCGCACGGTCGCCGTGGTGCTGGCCGACGGCGAGACGGTCCTCGCGCGCGCGGTGGTCGGCGCGGACGGCAGCGCGGGCCGGATAGGAGCGCACGTCGGGGTGAAGCTCGATCAGGTCGACCTGGGCCTGGAGGCGGAGATCCCGGTGCCGGCCACGGTGGCCGAGGACTGGAAGGGCCGGGTCCTCATCGACTGGGGCCCGATGCCGGGGAGTTACGGCTGGGTGTTCCCCAAGGGCGACACGCTGACCGTGGGCGTGATCTCGGCGCGCGGCGAGGGCGCCGCGACCAAGCGGTACCTGGAGGACTTCATCGCCCGGCTCGGGCTCGCGGGCTTCGAGCCGGCGATCTCGTCCGGGCATCTGACGCGCTGTCGCAGCGACGACTCGCCGCTGTCCCGGGGCCGCGTCCTGGTCTGTGGCGACGCGGCGGGCCTGCTGGAGCCGTGGACCCGCGAGGGCATCTCGTACGCGCTGCGCTCGGGCCGGCTCGCCGGGGAGTGGGCGGTCAGGATCGCCGAGGCGGGCGACGCGGTGGACGCGCGGCGGCAGGCGCTGAACTACGCCTTCGCGATCAAGGCCGGGCTTGGTGTGGAGATGGCCGTCGGGCGCCGGATGCTGGCCATGTTCGAGCGCCGGCCGGGTCTGCTGCACGCGACGATCACCGGACTGCGGCCGGCCTGGAACGCGTTCGCGGACATCACGCGCGGGGTCACCTCGCTCGCCGGCATGGTCCGGACGAACGGGGTGGCGCGCCGCGCCCTGGACGTGGTGGACCGCCGTCTGGTGGGCGGCCCCGGTCCGAGCAGGGGCGTGACGCAGCCGACGGGAGCCGACGAGGAGTCCTGACGAGGAGTCGACGAGGAGTCCTGGCAGGGGGTGTGGCGGCGGTCCGTCGCGGGCGACGAGCCCGGCGGGCCGCCGTCGTCGTGTGCGCCTGCGCCGCCGGCCCGGGGGCCGGGCCGGGGTCATCCGGTGGTGGTGATGCGGAAGACCGGGTGCTTGGGGGCGATGGCGCGCAGCTCCTCGTCGGAGGAGTCCGGGCCCACGCCCCCGAAGAAGACGCCGACCTCGGCCTTCCAGCGCTTGAGGTAGGCCCGCAGCAGGGCGGGCTTCTCGTCGTCGGCGAGCTCGACGGCGGTGAACGGGGTGACGTGCTTGCCGAGGTGCAGTTCGCCGCCGCCGGCCGCGCGCATGTTGTGGGTCCACTGGACGTGGCCGCGGGGGGCGACGAGGTACTGGCCGCCGTCGAAGGTCAGCAGGTTGACGGGGGTGCGCCGCCACTCGCCGGTCTTGCGGCCGCGGACGGCGAGGACGCGGGAGCCCCAGACGCTGATGCCGCGGCGGGTCATCCACGCGACGGCGCGGTTGAAGACGTTGATCGTGAACCAGCCGGGCTTGATGACGTGCGCGGACGGGCTGGGCTGCGGCTGAGCGGACATCGGGATCTCCTCCGGAAGCAAAGTGTGAGCAGTGCTCTCGCTTGAGATCAGTGTGCACGGATCGGCGCTCACAAGCAAGAGCGATGCTCTCGTTTGTGTGCAGTGCTCCGTTTTGATGGCACACTGATCCCATGACCAGCGTTCAAGGAGCCCGCGCCCGGGCGCGGGCCGAGATCACCGCGACCATCAAGGACCAGGCCCGCCGGCAGCTCGCCGCCGACGGCGCCGCCAAGCTGTCCCTGCGTGCCGTCGCCCGCGAGGTCGGCATGGTCTCCTCCGCCCTCTACCGCTACTTCCCCAGCCGCGACGACCTCCTGACCGCCCTGATCGTCGACGCCTACGACGCCGTCGGCGAGGCCGCCGAGGCCGCCCTCGCCGCCGCCCCGAAGGCCGACCACCCCGCCCGCTGGACCGCCGTCTGCCGCGCCGTCCGCGCCTGGGCCCTCGCCCACCCCCACGAGTACGCCCTCATCTACGGCTCGCCGGTCCCCGGCTACAGCGCCCCGCAGGACACCGTCGGCCCCGCGGCCCGCGTCGGCCGCGTCCTGATCGCGATCCTGCGCGACGCGTACACCTCCGACCGCATCTCGCTGCCGCCGCTCGACGGCCGGCTGCGCCCCGAGGCCGAGCGGATCGCCGCCGACCTCGCCCCCGATCTGCCGCCCGCCGTCGCCGTCACCCTGGTCGCCGTCTGGGCGCAGCTCTTCGGGACGATCTCCTTCGAGGTGTTCGGCCAGTTCCACCGGGTCGTCGAGGACCGCGACACCTTCTTCGACGACGCCGCCGCACGCCTCGGCCGCGAGGCCGGTCTGCTGCCGCGCCTCTGACGCGACCCGGTGCGGGCCTCCCGTACTCCTCCGGGAGTACGGGCGATCACCACGCGCGGCTGACGCCGCCGCCCGCCCGCCGCGTCTAGCGTGGCCGTATGGACGAACAGCGCCGCGCCGCCGGCCCCCCGTGGCTGCGCCACTGGGCCGACACGGAGCCGGGTGCCCGGCTGCCCTGGCGGTCCACGCTGCTGATCGCCGCGTTCGTCCTCGTCGGTACCGGCTTCGCCTCGCGCGGCCAGCTCGACCGGCAGCCGCTCGACGTGTACGCCCGGATCCTGCTGCTCGCCGGACCGGCACTGCTGCTGTTCCGCCACCGCCGGCCGGTCCCGGTCGTGTTCGGCGTCGCCGCCACCGCCCTCGTGTACCTCGCCGCCGGCTACCCGTACGGACCGGTCTTCGTCACCGTCGCCGTCGCCTGCTACGCCGCGATCGTGCACGGCCGGCGGCGCGCCGCCTGGTGGGCGCTCGGGCTGCTCTGGCTCGGCCACGTCCTGGCCGGCCACTGGCTCTACCGGTACCTGCCGCCCGCCGGCGACGGCCCCGCCCCCTGGGGCCAGGAACTCGCCGTCGCGGGCTTCGTGGTGGCGATCCTCACCGCCTCCGAGCTGGTCAGGGTCCGCCGCGAGCAGTGGGCGCAGCAGCGCGCCGAGCGTGCCGCGGCCGAACGCCGCCGCGCCGACGAGGAACGGCTGCGCATCGCCCGCGAACTCCACGACGTCCTCGCGCACTCCCTGTCCGTCATCAACGTCCAGGCCGGAGTCGGCCTCGCGCTCCTCGACGGCGACCCGGAGCAGGCCCGTACCGCGCTCACCACCATCAAGGCCGCCAGCAAGGAGGCGCTCGGCGAGGTCCGCCAGGTCCTCGACTCCCTGCGGACCCCCGGCGACGCCCCCCGCACCCCGGCGCCCGGCCTCGACCGGCTCCCCGAACTCGTCGAACTGGCCGCGGCGGCCGGACTCGCCGTCGACGTCGCCCGCACCGGCGACCCGGCCCCCGTCCCGCCCGGCGCCGACCTCGCGGCCTTCCGCATCGTCCAGGAGGCGCTCACCAACGTCGTCCGCCACTCCGGCTCCCGCACCGCCCGCGTCCACGTCGAGCAGCACCCCGACGCGCTGCGGCTGCAGATCGACGACGACGGCCCGGCCACCGGCGACGACGCCGGCGGCAGCGGCAACGGCCTGGCCGGCATGCGCGAGCGGGCGGCGGCCCTCGGTGGCACGATCGACGCGGGCACCCGGCCCGACGGCGGGTTCCGGGTCCGCGCCAGGCTCCCCCTCCGTCCGAAGGAGACCCCGTGATCCGTCCGAAGGAGACCCCGTGATCCGTCCGAAGGAGACCCCGTGATCCGTCCGAAGGAGACCCCGTGATCCGTCCGAAGGAGACCCCGTGATCCGTCCGAAGGAGACCCCGTGATCCGCGTCCTGCTCGCCGACGACCAGCTGCTGGTGCGGGCCGGCTTCCGGGCCCTGCTCGACGCCCAGCCGGACATCGAGGTGGCCGGGGAGGCCGCGGACGGCGACGAGGCTGTGGCGCTGGTCCGTGAACTGCGGCCGGACGTCGTCCTGATGGACATCCGCATGCCGCGGCTCGACGGCCTGGCCGCGACCCGCGCGATCACCGGCGACAACGGGCTCGGCGACGTCAGGGTGGTCATGCTGACCACCTTCGAGCTCGACGAGTACGTCTTCGAGGCGATCCGCGCCGGCGCGTCCGGCTTCCTGGTCAAGGACACCGAACCGGAGGAGCTGCTGCGGGCGGTGCGTGCCGTCGTCGACGGCGACGCGCTGCTCTCGCCCGGCGTCACCCGCCGCCTGATCGAGGAGTTCGCGGCCCGCTCCAAGGGCCCCGCAGGGCCGCACGGCCTCGACGAACTCACCGAGCGGGAACGGGAGGTGATGGCCCTGGTCGGCATCGGTCTGTCCAACGAGGAGATCGCCCGCCGTCTGGTCGTCAGCCCGCTGACCGCCAAGACCCACGTCAGCCGGACCATGGTGAAGCTCGGCGCCCGCGACCGCGCCCAACTGGTGGTCCTGGCCTACGAGTCGGGGCTGGTGCGCCCCGGCTGGCTGGGCTGAGCGCGCGGGGGCGGCCGCAGTGCCTGCGGCCGCCCCGGTTCCGTGCCCGCCCCCGTGCGGGCACGGACGTCTTGTGAGAAACGCCGGGTCAGTCGCGCGCTCCGACCGGCTCCTGGGCGGGCCGCGTCTCGGACTTCGCCACGATCAGCGACTCCGGCCGGCTCCGCCGGGTCCGCAGCCCCGGCAGCGTGATCAGCAGACCGGCGAGGGCGATGACGGCGACGACGGCGAGACCCGGCCGGAAACTGTCCAGGACCGCCTGCGGCGAACCGCCGGTGTGCCCGCCCGCCGTGATCACCGCGGTGACGACGGCCAGGAAGATCGCCCCGCCGACCTGGATGGAGGTGTTCAGCAGACCGGAGACCATGCCCTGCTCGTCGTCCGCCACCCCGTTGGTGGCCTGGATGTTGAGCGAGGGGAAGACCAGGGCACAGGCCGCGCCGATCAGCAGCATCGACGGCAGGATGACCGCCGCGTACTGCGGGGTGAGCGAGATCCGCAGGAAGAGCGCGTAGCCGACGACGAGCAGCGTGAAGCCGGCCGCGATCACCCGCGGGGTGCCGAACCGGTCGACGACCGCGCCGATCTTCGTCGAGGACAGCGCCACCAGCAGACCGGCCGGCAGGAACGCCAGCGCCGTCTGCAGCGCCGACCAGTGGAGCAGCGCCTGCATGTACTGGGTCACGATGAACTGGAAGGCCACGTACGAGCCGAAGAACGCGGCCGCGCCGAGCTGGGCCCGCACCTGCGAGCCGGAGCGCAGCACTCCGAGCCGCACCAGCGGGCTCGCGCTGCGCCGTTCGATCGCGACGAAGGCGGCGAGCAGGAGGGCGGCGCCGAGGAAGGACAGCAGCGTGCGGGCCGAGCCCCAGCCGGCCTCGGGGGCCTGGACGACGGTGAAGACGAGCAGCAGCATCGCGGCCGTGCCGGTGACGGCGCCCGGCAGGTCGTAACCGCCGCGGCCCTGTTCGCGGGCGCTGTGCGGGATCAGCTTCAGGGCGAAGGCCAGCGCGATCAGGGCGACCGGTGCGGGCAGCAGCATCGTCCAGCGCCAGCTGAGCTCGGTCAGCAGGCCGGAGAGCACCAGGCCCATGGAGAAGCCGGTGGCGGCGCAGGTGGTGTAGATGGACAGGGCCCGATTGCGCTGCGGGCCCTCCTTGAAGGTCGTGGTGATGATCGAGAGGCCGGCGGGCGCGGTGAAGGCGGCGCTCAGGCCCTTGATGAAGCGACTGGCGATCAGCAGCGGTCCGGAGTCGACCAGTCCGCCGAGGAGCGAGGCGAGGGCGAAGACGGCGAGGGCGATGAGGAAGACCCGGCGGCGGCCGAGGAGGTCTGCCGCGCGGCCGCCGAGGAGTAACAGCCCGCCGTAGCCGAGGATGTAGCCGCTGACGATCCACTGGAGCGTGGCGGTGGACAGGCCGAGATCGGTGGCGATGGACGGCAGCGCGACACCGACCATGGAGACGTCGAGGGCGTCGAGGAACATGGCGGCGCAGAGCACGAGCAGGGTCCCCCACAGGCGGGGGCTCCATCGGTCTTGTGGCGCAGGGGAGTTGAGCGGAGTGGTCATGCACCGCACAGTACATGCATGCGCATTGGATGCAAACGCATTTAATTCCGATGCAACAGAAGGCGGCTTCTCTGCTAACGTGCGCTCATGGCAGCGAAGAAGTCCGAACGGGTGCTCGTCCAGGAGTGGCGGGACGTCCTCTCGCTGCATGCCCGGACCACCTGTGAGCTGGACCGCGCGCTGCACGAGTACGGCATCGGCGCCAGCGACTTCGAGGTGCTCGACGTCCTGGCCGAGTCGACGCCCGCGGACGGCGGCAGCGCCTTCCGCGTCCAGGAACTGGCGGCCCACGTCCATCTGAGCCAGAGCGCGCTGTCCCGCCTCGTGGCCCGTCTGGAGAAGGCCGGGCTCGTCGCGCGCGGGATGTGCGGCGAGGACCGGCGCGGGGTGCGGGTGGCTCTCACGGACGCCGGCCGGCAGCGGCACGCGGAGGCGAGGCCGCTGCAACGGGCCGTGCTGAAGCGGATGTTGGACGAGCGGGCGACGGCGCCGGGCGCCTGAGGGCGTCGGCTACGACCAGGTGATCGCCGAGTGCTCGCGCCAGAGCGCGGCGAGCGAGGCGTCCCCGGACACGTCCACGGCGTCGGCGGGCAGCCGGTTCCAGAGCAGCAGATAGAGCTGTGAGGCGGGCCCGGAGAGCGTGCAGTCGGCGGGACCGTCGTCGTCGCGCACGGTGTCGGGCGCGGCATCGGGCGACAGCCGTACGGTCCACACGTCACCCGTGTCCGTGGCGCGCACCCGCAGCACGCGGGGCGTCTCGCTGCGGACGCGGCTGTAGCTCCGCCCGTGGAACGCGCGCAGGAGCTCGTCGACACCGTCGACGGCGAGGCCCGCGGCGACCGGGCGCGGCCCGCCCGGGAGCGCCGACTCGGCGTCCGCGCGGTGCACTTCGGTCTCGTGCGCCTGGCGCCGCGCCCAGAACGCGAGCGGCGACGGCGCGGGCAGGAACGTCCAGCACTCCAGGTCCGCGGGTGCCTTGCCGAGGGCGTCGACCAGTGCGGCGTGCCCCTCGCGGAAGTACGCGAGCAACTCCGCACCGTCGAGCTGCGTCTCGCCCCCTTCGGGCCGGTACGAGGTGTGCCCCTCGGTCACGAATCCGGCCGCCCAGCGGTGCACCATCGCGGTGTGCCGCAGGAGATCACGGACCTGCCAGCCGGGGCAGGTCGGCACCGTCGCGTCGAACCCCGCCTCGGCGGCCGCGGCGGCGAGCGCGCGGCCCGACGCATCGAGTGCGGTGACCTGCTCGGCGACGCTGAGGATCGGTTCCATGCCATCGATTCTGCCAGCTGGTTGCCCGGCCGCCGCGGCCGGCCGGGCCCGTGATCGGCGACCGGGCGCCGATCGCGCATCAACCCGGTACACCCGACTCCACTTGGACGGGCCCACACGCTAGATTCACCTGGTCTTCACAGCACAACCACAGGGAGGGGACCCGCATGACCCAGCAGCCCGGATGGGGCCCGCAGCAACCCGGTCAGCCGCCGTACGGCTACCCGCAGCAGCCCGGCCCGTACGGCCCGCCGCCGCCGCAGAGGAGGGGCATCGGAGTCGGCGGCGGCATCGCGATCGGCTGCGGCGTACTTCTCCTCCTGGGCGTGCTCCTCATGGTGATCGGGCTGCTCGCCTACGACGGCGACAGCGGCGAAGCCAAGGGCCCCCGACAGCCCGCCCCCACCGCCCCCGCGGAACAGCCGACCGGCAAGGCCCCGGCCACCGAGGCGCCGAAGGAGCAGAGCCAGGCCGACGAGTTCAAGGCCTTCGTCGCGAAGAACGGCACCGAGGCCGAGAAGGCCGCGATCAAGCACGTGACGAAGGTGCAGGGCGCGGACGTGCAGAACGACCTCCTCGACACGGCCGACGTCTACACGGACTTCGAGGGCGGCATCATGAGCAAGGACGCCGCCCAGGCGAAACTCATCGCCTCCGCGTTCGCCGACTGGAAGACCTCGAAGAACGGCCTCGTCACCGTCTACGGCGCGGACGGCCGCCTCATCTCCAACGGCAACTACTGACCGACGGGGCGTGGCCGCAGGCCCTCCGACGAGGTCCGCGGCCCACCTCACGCCTGGGGCGGCCAGGTGCCGAGGGCGTGGGCGAGGGCGCGGGTCTGTGCCTGGGTGATGCCCCGGGCCAGGGAAACGCCGGAGCGGGGGCTGTGCGGCTCGTCGCACAGGAGGATGCCGTCGAAGAGCCGGTCGTCGGGTGCGGCGCCCGAGAGAGGGGACGCGGTGGGGCGTATCCACTCGGCCGGCTCCCAGAGCGGATGGTCCACGAGCAGCGCCTCGCTCAGCCGCCCTGCCTCATCCTCCGGAGCTCCCACCCGGACGAGCGCGTCCCGCACGATGCCGCCGGCGGCGGGCGGGAGATCGGCGTCGCCCAGAACGGGCAGGAGCAGGAGCAGGCGGACGTGCGGATCGTGCAGCCCGGGGGCTTGGAGATCGGGCGTGCGGGCTATGCGAAGCAGCTCGCTCCACGCCAGACCCGGGCCGGCGTGATGCCCGTCCAGCGTGGCGAGGTGTCCGCGGTGATCCCAGTCGGGGTGCGTGACGACGTACTGAGTGCCCGGGTCGTCAGGAAGGTTGCACGCCTGCACGACCACCGTGTGCCCGCCGCCGAACGGAACCCGGAACACCGGCCAGCGCTCCGGGTCGGACAACGCCTCGTACGCCGCGTCCGCATCGGCCCCGTCCACGCCGAACCACGCGGGCTCGGGCTGCTCACCCTCCTCCGTCCGGCACAGCCACATCAGATAGGCCGCCCAGAACCCCGGCAGAGCGAGCAGCTCCTCGCCCGGGGCGACGAGGGCGGCCTCGGATTCCTCGATCTCGTCGATCAGCACCCGTACAGACTGCCAGCCGCCTCTGACATCCGTCTTCCCGCACGATCCCCCTTCAGGGGATTCGCCGAGCTCGTGACCCAACTGCCCTACGTCAAATGCAGGTTGAGCAGGGCTTCGCGGCATCCGGGTGCTGTAGTTTCCTGCCATGGCCACGAGCAAAGTGATCGAGAACCCGGAACTGCGCTTCTCCGCCTTGTTGGTGCGCGCGGCAAGCCTTCCGGGTGTGCGTATCGACAGGGAGGCGTACCTCCGTCAGGCGCTGGCTCGCTTTTGCTCCGAGGACGAAATCCGCAGAGCGATCGACGAGACCCCTGCAGCGGCGGGCATCCCCCTCGAGGTACTCGACAGGGCAGCCGACGATTCGATCCGCTACGAGACCGCCAAGGCCAGCGCCCTCTCTGCGGCTGCCGGGATACCCGGCTTGCTCTTCCTTCCCGCCACTGTCCCCGCCGATGTGGCACAGTACTTCGGCCACATGCTGCGAATCGCGCAGAAGCTCGCCTACCTCTACAGCTGGCCCGACCTGTTCTCCGGTGACAGTGATGACCTTGATGACGCGACCAAGGGAGTGCTGACGCTGTTCATCGGCGTGATGTTCGGCACCCAATCGGCGAATGCCGCCGTGGGGAAGGTCGCGGGGATGATGTCGAAGCAGGTGGCCAAGAAGCTGCCGCAGAAAGCACTCACCCAGGGCGTCATCTATCCCATAGTGAAAAAGGTCGCGGGTTACCTCGGCGCTCAGATGACGAAGCAGACTTTCGCGAAGTCGGTCTCCAAGGCCATCCCCGTCGTCGGGGCCGTCGTTTCCGGCGGGCTCACGCTTGCGACCTACCTCCCCATGGCCAAGAGGCTGAAGAAGCACCTCTCCAGCCTGGAACTGACGAAGCCCACGCATCGAACGGCCGACGTGGAAGTCGAAGAAGTCGACGAGCCCCTGACCTCGGATCACGCTGAGCGGTATGTCGCGGACGGCGCCGTCGTCGACCTGGAGAGTCCTCGCTCCTCTTGAGGGCCCATCCGGAACAGCCTCTCGTCCAGCAGCTCGGGGCCCCGCCCGAACGGACCGTCGTGGCAGCCGGGTACGCCCGCAGGATGGAGATCCACGGCGTCGTTGCTCGCGCGGGGCCCATGATGCCGCGTCCTCGTCCGGCCGGCGGCCGTCAGGCCCCGTTGTCGGCGGTGGTGTTGCGGGTGAGGTGGCCGATGAGGGCTGCGGTGGCGGCCAGGGCGGCGACGGTGGTGAGGGCCAGGGGGAGGGAGAGCCAGTCGGCGAGGAAGCCGATCGACGGGGGGCCGAGGAGCATGCCGCCGTAGCCGAGGGTGGAGGCGGTCGCGACGCCGCTGGGGCCGGCGAGCGCGCCGGCGCGGGCGACCGCGACGGGGAAGATGTTCGCCAGGCCGAGGCCGGTGATCGCGAAGCCGAGCAGGGCGGCCCAGACGTCGGGGGCGAGCGAGCCCAGCAGCATGCCGAGTGCCGCCGTCGCGCCGCCGACCACCAACGTGCGGGTCTGGCCGAGGCGTTCGAGGAGCGCGGTGCCGGAGAGCCGGCCGGCGGTCATGGTGAGCGCGAACACCGAGTAGCCGGCCGCCGCGACGCCCGGGTGGGCGTGCAGGTCCTGCTCCAGGTGCAGTGCGCCCCAGTCGGCGAGGGCGCCCTCGCCGTAGGCGGTGCAGAGGGCGATGACGCCGAGGACGAGGACGACGCGACGCGGGCCGCGCGCCGCCGGGCGCGACGCGGCGGCCGCGGGCTCCCGCGGCGGCGCGGGGGAGGGGTGGCGCAGGAGGACCGGACCGGCGAGCGCCGTGAGCGCGAGGCCGGCGACGGTCAGCCCCAGCAGGTGCGCCGACGGCGCCACGGACCCGGCGACCAGCCCGCCGAGCCCCGCCCCGAGCATCCCGCCGAGGCTGAACGCGGCGTGGAACCCGGGCATCACGGGCCGCCGCAGCGCCGCGACGAGATCGACGGCGGCGCTGTTCATCGCCACGTTGATCCCGCCGTACGCCGCGCCGAACACCAGCAGGACCAGGCCGAGGGCGAGGGGCGAGCGGGTGAGCGCGGGCAGCGCGATGCTGAGCGAGAGCAGGACGGCGGTCACGACGGTGACGGCGTGGCTGCCGTACCGCCGGCACAGCCGGCCGGTCAGGGTCATGGTCACGACCGCGCCAGCCGAGACGCCGAGCAGGGCGAGGCCGAGGTCGCCGGCGGACGCGCCGGTCTGCTGCTTGATGGCGGGGATGCGGACGACCCAGCCGGCGAAGAGGAACCCGTCGAGGGCGAAGAACAGGGTGAGGGCGACGCGCAGGCGGGACAGGGAGTGGGTGGCGGTGTCTCCGCCGTGGCCCCCCGGAACGGCCGTCGCTAGTTTGTTTAGTAGCGGCACAAAGTCAGCGTAGCAGGCTCTGCGGCCCTGCCGTAGGGTCGCCGCATGCGATCGACGGTGAGGTGGGCCGCGCTGACGGGGGCGGCGGTCCTGGTCTCGGCGGAGTGGCTGAACTGGCGCTGGTCCCGCACGCTCGTCGGGAACCGTGCGGGCGACAGGGAGGCGGTCGTCGTCCTCGGGTACCGCAACCCTCAGCCTGCTGCGAACCGTGTCAACCGCTGGCGGGTCCGCGCCGGACTCCGCTCCGTCGATGTCGATGTCGACGCCGCCGGCGCCGGCGGGCGTGCCACGCGCGTGATCTTCAGCGGCGGCCCGACCAGCGGCGGCCCCGCCGAGGCCCGGCTGATGGCCGACTACGCACGGTCCGAGCTCGGGTTCGACGGCAGGGTGCAGATCGAGGACCGGAGCGCGTCGACCTGGGAGAACGTCACGCACGTGATCCCGCTGATCGAGGACGCGGACCGCATCAAGATCGTCTCCCAGCCGGCGCACGCGCTCAAGGCCCGCGCGTACCTGCGGCGGCAGCGGCCGGACCTCGCCGAACGGCTCGTCCGCGCGGACGACTACCGCCCGGGCGAGTGGCTGCTCCTCAAGCCGCTGCTCGCGGTGTACGGACTGTGGGCGCTGCGGCGTCTCCGGGCCGACGAGCGGAACCCGCCGCGGTAGCGGTGCGGCGGTGGTCCAGCGCGGTACGGACCAAGGCCGCCGCGAGGGCGGGGAGCCGGTCCTGGGGGACCAACGCGGCCAGGGCCCGCGGATCCGTCGGCAGGCCCAGTTTCCGGGCGCCGTCCAGGGCGCGGCCGTCGAGGACCGGGGCGTACTCCGGCCAGACCCCCTGCACCTCGCGGAGGAAGATGTCCGCGCCCGCGGGGCCGATGCCCGGGGAGGCGCGCAGGGCCTCGCGCAGCGCGTCCGGGTCGCCGTCGGCCGCCGCGCGCATACGGCGCAGGTCGCCGCCGTACTCCGCCAGGACCAGCTCGGCCTCGCTGCCCAGCTGCGTCGCCGTGCTCTCGTCGTAGCGGCGGTACCCGCCCTCGCCGAGCGCGTCGACCCGCTGCTGCCACGTCGCGTCGTGCATGCGTCGCGGGGTGCTCATGCCCGCCGCGAACAGGGCGCGGGCCGCCGCGACCGCCGTCGACGCGCGGATCCGTGCGCTGAGCAGATGGGTCAGGACGAGGAGCTCGTACAGCGGCTGCGGGGTGTCCTTCAGCCGGATCCCCGCCTCCTCCGCGTACGTCTCCCCACGCTCGGCGAGCAGCGCCTCCACCTGCGCCCGCGCGCGCGTGTCGTCAGTGCCGGTGCCGGTGCGGGCACCTGTACCTGCGTCGGTGCCTGCGTCTGTGCCAGTGCCGGTGTCGGGCATGCCGCCTCCCGGGGAAACCCCGCCCCTCACCCCGCGCGGTACCCCCCGCGCCGGCCGCAAAACCGTCCCCTCCCGCCCGTAGGGGAACCAAGGCGGCCGATCATGGGAGACTCGCCCCCATGAACGGCAAGGCGACCACGACCCGGACACGGCTTGACAGGGGCCGCAGCGCACTCGGACCCGCGCTGGAACTCGTGCACACCGGACGCGCCCCCACCCGCGCCGTGCTCACCGCCGAGCTGG
The DNA here is from genome assembly GCF_045348655.1 of Streptomyces solicamelliae. Lineage (NCBI taxonomy): Bacteria > Bacillati > Actinomycetota > Actinomycetes > Kitasatosporales > Streptomycetaceae > Streptomyces > Streptomyces solicamelliae. Next base: position 582,642 of record NZ_CP160404.1, on the reverse strand, counting down.
GTGTCACCCGGGCGACCGCCGGGGCCGTGGCCGCCGAGCTCGAAGCCCTCGGCCTCATCCGCGTCGACTCCAACCCGGGCGCCGCCGCCGGCTCCCAGGGCCGGCCCTCGCACCGCCTCTCCGTCGACGACAACGGGCCCGTCGCCCTCGCCGCCCAGGTCCACGCCGACGGCTTCCGTGCCGCCCTCGTCGGCCTCGGCGGGCGCCTCGTCGCCACCGCGCCCGGCTGCGTCACCGTCTCCGAGGACCCCGCGCAGGTACTCGGCGAGGTCGTCGAGGCCGGTGCGGCGCTGCTCCGCGAGAGCGGGCGCCGCTGCGTCGGCGCCGGGCTCGCCGCGCCCTCCGCCGTCGCCGAACCCGAGGGCACCGCCCTCAACCCGCTCCACCTCGCCTGGCCCGCCGGCGCGCCCGTCCGCGAGATCTTCGCGGAGCGGGTACGCGCCGCCGGCATCGAAGGCCCCGCCTTCACCGGCAACGACGTCAACCTCGCCGCCTTGGCCGAGCACCGCCACGGCGCCGGCCGCGGGGCGCAGCACCTGCTCTGCGTCGCCACCGGCCACCGCGGCGTGGGCGGTGCGCTCGTCCTCGACGGCCGCCTGCACACCGGCAGTTCCGGCCTCGCCCTCGAGGTCGGGCACCTCACCGTGAACCCGGAGGGCCGCGCCTGTTACTGCGGCAGCCGCGGCTGCCTCGACGTCGAGACCGACCCGCTGGCCTTCCTCGTGGCCGCCGGCCGCGACCCCGGCCCCGAGGTCTCCCTGCTCGCCCAGTCACGCGAACTGCTGCGCAGCCGGCCGGACGACCCGGGGGTGCGCGCCGCCACCGAGGAACTGATCGACCGGCTCGGCCTCGGGCTCGCCGGCCTGGTCAACATCCTCAACCCGGACCGCATCATCCTCGGCGGCCTGCACCGCGAACTCCTCGACGCCGACCCGGAGCGCCTGCGCGCGGTCGTCGCCGACCGCAGCCTGTGGGGCCGCAGCGGCGGTGTACCGATCCTGCCGTGCACCCTGGACCACAACAGCCTCGTCGGCGCCGCCGAACTCGCCTGGCAGCCGGTCCTCGACGACCCGATCGGCGCGCTGGGGGGCCAGAAGGCGGAGTGAGGGGAGCCGGGAGGAAGAAGACACAAACCACTGGCCCCCGCCCCACCAGCCCGCTACCGTCCCGCCCCATGACCGACAACGATCTTCCGCCCCGCCTCGGCAGCCTCACCTTCCACGGTCCGCTCTCCGAGACCCGGGCCGCCGGGCTCATCCAGCGCCTCGCCGACGCCTCGCCCGCCACCGTCCTCGACATCGGCTGCGGCTGGGGCGAGTTGCTGCTGCGCGTGCTGGAGGCGGCACCCGGGTCGACCGGCGTCGGGCTCGACATCAACGCCGAGGACCTCGCGCGCGGGCGGCTCCTGGCGAAGGAGCGCGGGCTGTCCGACCGCGTGACGTTCGTCGAGGAGTCCGCGCTCGGCACCACCCGCGGGCCCGTGGACGCGATCCTCTGCCTGGGGTCCAGCCAGGCGCTCTGCGACCCCGAGCTGCCGCACGACCCCGCGGCCGCGCTGCGCGAGCTGCGCCGGCTGGTCCGGCCCGGCGGCCGGGTCGTGCTCGGCGAGGGTTTCTGGGAGCGCACGCCCACCGACGCTGAGCTCGCCGGCATGTGGCCCGGTGCCTCGGCCGCCGACCACCTGCTCCTCCCCGAACTCGTCGACCTGGCCGTCGAGTCCGGCTTCCGGCCCGCCTGGATCGAGACCGGCGGCCGCGACGAGTGGGAGGCGTTCGAGTCCGGCTACCGCCACGACACCGAACTCTGGCTCGCCGCCCACCCCGACCATCCGCTCGCCGAGGAGACCCGCGCCCGTGTCGACCGCCAGCGCTCCGGCTGGATGCACTACCGCAACGTCCTCGGCATCGCCTACCTGACCCTCGTCCCGGTCGGCTGACGGGACGTCACCATAGGCGGCCCCGGGCCAACTTGCCGCGCTCCGGGGCCGACAGGTGCAGTACCCGGAACCGTTCGCCCGCGTCCGCGGCCGGTTCCGCCGCCCACAGGGTGAAGGCCAGTAGCTCCCAGTGGCGCGGGTCGACGGCGAGCGCGCTCGCCACCACGCCGTCCGTCCGGGCCTCCGCCTCGTGCCGCGCCAGTGCCTCCTCGACGGCCTCCGCCGGGGGAGCCCCCTCCGGCAGCGGGCTCCGGCGACGCGTCGCCGTGCGCGGCGCGCTCGCGGCCGCGGGCCCCTCCGCGTACCCGAGCCCCGCCCAGTGCTGGACGACCGGCCGCCCGAAGTCGTTCACGATCCCCTGGAAACCGGGGCCCCACAGGAAGGCGTTCATGCCCTCGGGAGCCGCCCACAGATAGAACGGCGCGTACTGGTTGACCGGCGAGCCGTCCGCCCGCTCCCGCATCAGATACGCCTTCACCGCCAGCCCCGGGAAGGCGTCGAGCAGATGCCCCCGGGTCGCCACCCGCTCGCGGATGATCCCCATGTCGTAATCCGCGGGCAGAGTGATCTCGTACTGCATCGCGTGCATGCGACCAACCCCCTCGAAACTCGAAAAGTCCTACTCCACCCGGCCCTTGTGGGCCGCCAGCAGCATGAGCAGTCCGTCGACGGCGGTGTCGAAGGCCGCCGCCGAACCCGACGACCGGGCCAGCACATAGCCGCCCTGTACCGTCGCCACGACCGTCGCCGCCAGTGCCTCCGGGTCCAGCGGGCCCGTCAACTCCCCGCGTTCCAGACCCTCCTGGACGATTCCGGCGAGCCTGCCCCGCAGCCAGTCCAGCGTCTCGTCGACCGGCGCGCGCAGTTCGTCGCTCGCCATCACGTCCGGGTCCATCGTCAGCCGGCCCACCGGGCAGCCCCGCAGCACGTCGCGCTCGCGCCGCAGGTACGCCTCGATCCGCGCATCCGCGGTTCCCTCACCGCCCAGCGCCGCCTCGGCCGCGGCCCGCAGCTCCTCCGCCGTGCGCCGGATCGCGGCCAGCGCCAGATCCGGCTTGCCGGCGAAGTGGTGGTACATGCTGCCCTGGCCCGCTCCGGCCGCCTGCTGGATCGCCTTGGGGCTGGTGCCCACGTACCCGCGCTCCCACAGCAGCGCGCGAGTGGCCTCGATCAGTCGGTCCGGAGTGCTCATGCGGACACTGTACATACCAGTAGGTACAGAAGGGGCGCTTCCGGACCGCATTCCCGGACTGAGGTTCCGTTGACGTCCCGTACTCCCCACGTCGTACGCGCGAAGCCGCTGACCGTACGACGCCCCGGACCCCCTCCGCGCGGGACTCTCGGCAGTACCGAACCCAAGGAGCTGACCGAGATGAACACCCTCGCCCACGCAGGCCCCGGACCCTGGGTCCTCTTCTTCCCGCTGGTCTGGGCCGCCGTGATCGTCACCGTCGTCACCGTCCTGCGCCGTACCGTGTGGCGCGGTCGCCGCGGGCCCGGCGGCTTCGCCGGCCCGCGGCCCGCCTACGACGAGAAGTCGCCCATCGCGCTCCTCGGCCACCGCTTCGCCGCCGGGGAGATCGACGAGGACGAGTACTGGCGCCGCCTCACCGTCCTGGAGGAGCAGTTCGGCCGGGTCGCCCGGCCCAAGGGAGGCGGCCCGGCATGACGAACCGCCCGTCATGACGAACCGTCCGCGGCCGTCCGCCGTCGTCCGCGGTCGTCAGCCGGCGACCGCGGACCTGGCCGTGGCGTGGGTCCGCACCGACTCGGCGGGGGCGCCGAACGGGACGTCGTCCGGGACGAAGGCCGCGGGCGCGAACGGCCCGTCCGTGGTCGCGCCGTGCACCGCGTGCGGACGCGGCGGCGCGGTCAGCGACAGGGAAGGGGCCGGAAGAGTGAACCAGACGACCTTCCCGGACCCCTCGGCCCGGACGCCCCAGCTCTCGCTGACCGCCTCGACGATCGCGAGGCCGCGCCCCGAGGTGGCGTACGGATCGGGGTCCTCGCCCGGGTCGCCGGCCGTCTCGGACGGCAGCCGCGGGTCGTGGTCCTGGACCGACACGGTGAGCCGGTCGAGCAGCAGCTCGACCTCGACGGTGCACTTCTTGTCCGGCTGTGCGTGCCGGTGGACATTGGTCAGCAGCTCGGTCAGGCCGAGTGCCGCATGGTCTATCAGTGCGTCCAGGTGCCAGTAGCGCAGATGCGCCGACACGATTCTGCGGACCTGACCGATCCGCGACGGCAGAGCCTGGACCTCTACCGTGCAGTGCCTGCTCGGTTCGCTGATCACGGCTGCGACTCCCCGAAATTGGTCCGGAAGAAGACGAAGATCCGATCCAGCAGTCAGCTGCCTGCTGTTCGTGCAGAGCGGAGGCTGGGTCACAGCGTCACCGCTCATGAACCCTGAGTGATGCCACCCAGCCTGGACCAGCCGTCGCGACCCCGCAACTCGCGGCGACCGTCACCCTCCGTCAGTCGTCGTCGCCCTTGCCGCCCGCCGCCCGCTTCAGCGCGTCCAGGAAGCCGCCCGAGCGCGCGGGCTCCATCGTCAGCCGGTAGCGGGTGCCGTTGACCGTCGCGACGGCCGAGTCCGGGCCCGAGAACCAGGACCGGCCCGCCCGTACGGCCTTCACCGGTGCGCTGTCGATCTCCCGGCCGTAGCTGGTCAGCAACGACAGCCGGCCGTCCTCGATCCGCACCTCGCCGGCCCGGGTCAACGACCGCGGCCAGCGCTCGATGCGCACGCGCGTGGCACTGAACTCGGGCTTCGACATGACCTACCGCCCCCTTCGCACCGGTCTCCCTCGCCAGTCTGACCGAGCGCGGGGCGCGGCACCAGACCCGGCGGAGCCTTCGGCCGAACGGGGTTCCCGGCCCTCCCCGGGCCCGTCCCGGCGTCTCCCAAGGGACTCCTATGGCTCCCCAAAGCGATCGTTTGCGCAGGTGAGGGGGTTATCGTCGGCAGTGGGAACAGGACGAGGAGAACCTCCATGAGCACCACCATGCCGCCCGCCACCATCGACGTGGACCGCAGCGACCCCGCATACCGCGCCTGGCTGAAAGACGCCGTCCGCAAGGTGCAGGCCGACGCGAACCGCTCGGCCGACACGCACCTGCTGCGCTTCCCGCTCCCCGAGGAGTGGGGCATCGACCTGTACCTGAAGGACGAGTCCACCCATCCGACCGGCAGCCTCAAGCACCGGCTGGCCCGCTCGCTGTTCCTGTACGCGCTGTGCAACGGCTGGATCCGTCCCGGCAAGCCGGTCATCGAGGCGTCCAGCGGTTCGACGGCCGTCTCGGAGGCGTACTTCGCCAAGCTGATCGGCGTCCCGTTCGTCGCGGTGATGCCGCGCACCACCAGCCCGGAGAAGTGCCGGCTCATCGAATTCCACGGCGGCCGGTGCCACTTCGTGGACGACTCGCGCACCATCTACGAGGAGTCCGCCGCCCTCGCCGAGCGCACCGGCGGCCACTACATGGACCAGTTCACGTACGCGGAGCGGGCCACCGACTGGCGCGGCAACAACAACATCGCCGAGTCGATCTACCAGCAGCTGCGCCTGGAGCGGTACCCGGAGCCCGCCTGGATCGTGGCCACCGCGGGCACCGGCGGCACCTCGGCGACCATCGCCCGGTACGTGCACTACATGCAGCACGACACCCGCGTCTGCGTCGCCGACCCGGAGAACTCCTGTTTCTTCGACGGCTGGACGCTGGGCGACCCGAACGCCACCGCCGACTGCGGCTCCCGCATCGAGGGCATCGGACGGCCGCGCATGGAGCCCAGCTTCGTGCCCGGCGCCATCGACCGGATGATGAAGGTGCCCGACGCGGCGAGCGTCGCGGCCGTACGCGCCCTGGAGACGGCGATCGGCCGCAAGGCGGGCGGCTCGACCGGTACCGGGCTGTGGAGCGCGCTGAAGATCGTCGCCGAGATGGTGGCGGCGGGCCGCACCGGCAGCCTGGTCACGCTGATCTGCGACCCCGGCGAGCGGTACCTCGACAAGTACTACTCCGACGCCTGGCTCGCCGAACAGGGCCTGGACATCGCCCCGTACGCCGCCGCGCTCGAGAGCTTCCTCGCTACGGGCGACTGGCCGGAGTGAGCCGCCGGTCCAGGCAGCGCATCGCGTCCCGGAACGACTTGCGGACGCCCGGCCGGGCCAGCCGGAGGGCCAGCCGGCAGGGGGCCGGGCCGTCGACGGCCATGGTCCAGGTGACCCGGGTGCCGGCACCCGCCGCGGGGGAGAGGACCCAGTCCTCCAGCATGGCGGTCACGCCGGGGGCGTTGGTCTCGTCGATCCGGTAGGCGTACCGGGCTCCCGGCTCCGCCGCCATGATCGTCTCCCGGAAGCCGATCCCGCCGCGCAGCCGGACCGTCCGCCCCGCGCCGCCCTCGTGCGGGGTCGCGACGGCCACCGCGGCGAACCAGTCGGGGGTGCTCTCCACATCCTCGGCGAGCGCGCGGTACACGTCGCCGGGCGGGGCGGCCAGTTCGGCGGTGAACGCCAGGCGTACGGGCGCGGTCGCGGCGAAGTCGAGCTCCACGAGCCGGAGTCGGCGGGGCATGGACCGTACCTCCCGAGGGGCGGGGCCGAGGTCCGCACACGATAGCTGGCGATCCGTCAGATGCCCAGCCTCCGTCCGGCTGCGACGACATGACGAGTCGTCAGCTTCTCAGCAGCCCGTCCATCGCCCGGCCGAACAGCAGCCGGCCCGCCGTGGCGAGGAGCGGATCGGCGGCACGGGGCAGGCCGCGGAGACGCAGCTCCTCGTGCCACACGACGCGGCTGCCGCCGCCCGCGGCCGCGGTCACCTCGATCTCCGCCCAGCCGAGCACCACCCGCCCGCGCTTCTCCAGGCGGCACACGCCCGGCGCGGCCGTCGGCGGCTCCCAGCGGACGAGCTCCATCGGGTCGTCGAAGGCGACCCGCCCGAGGCCCGTACGCGCCGTGAAGCGGGTGCCGACCGCCGTCGGGCCGGGCGTCAGGACGCGGGTGCGGGTGAGCGGGACCTGCGCGCCGTGCGCCGGCCAGTCCGTCAGACGCCGCCACGCCTCCGCGGGCGGGAGCGGGGTGATCCGCTCGATCCGGAACACGCTCATGCGTCGCCCTCGGACTCCTCCACCGACCCGCCCGGGCCCGCGACGACCAGACCCGGGAGATGCTCGCTCATCTCCGCGCGGATCCGCGCCGACGCGCCCCGGTCGGTCACCAGCGTGTCCACCTCGTCCAGATTCGCGAACGAACTCAGGCCCAGCGTCCCCCACTTGGTGTGGTCGGCGACCACCACGACGCGGCGCGCCGACCGCATCAGCCGCCGATTGGTCTCCGCCTCCGCCAGGTTGGGCGTGGAGAGACCCGCCTCCACCGAGATTCCGTGCACGCCGAGGAACAGCACGTCGAAGTGGAGCGAGGCGATCGCCCGGTCCGCGACCGGTCCCACCAGCGCGTCCGACGGCGTCCGCACCCCGCCCGTCAGCACCACCGTCGCCGCGCCCGGCCGCGCCGCACCCGACGGGCCCGGCGGCTGCGCGGCATGGAACACGTCCGCCACGCGCACCGAGTTGGTCACCACCGTCAGGTCCGGCACGTCCAGGAGCTGCTGCGCCAGCGCGTACGTCGTCGTCCCGCCCGAGAGCGCGATCGCGCTGCCCGGCGAGGCCATCGCCGCCGCGGCCCGCGCGATGTCCTCCTTCGCGCCCGGCTCCAGCGTCGACTTGGCCTCGAACCCCGGCTCGTGACCGGCCGGCTCGGCGACCGGCACCGCACCGCCGTGGACCTTCTCCACCAGGCCCTGCCGGGCCAGCGCGTCCAGATCCCGGCGCACGGTCATGTCCGAGACATTGAGCCGCCGCGTCAGCTCGTTGACGCGGACACCTCCCCGACGCCGTACCTCGTCCAGAATCAGAGCGCGCCGCTGTTCCGCGAGGAGGTTCTGATTGTCGCTCACCGCCGGGGCCGGTCCTTCCAGAGGGGACAAAGTGCGGATTGTGTGCGTCCCCTGCCCCGGGGCCGTACACATCCGCAATTCTGTACGTGCCGTCGAATCCTCCCACTCAGAGAGTGAGCCACCGAAGTGTCCCCTGCCACACCGGCCCCGCAGAGCGGGGGCGCGGCACTCGAGCTGCTCGTCCACGGCGTCGGCGGCGCCACCCCGCAGGACATGCTCGACGACCCGCGCACCATACGGGTCACCGGCGACACCACCGCGGCCATGCACCGCCGTGGCGCCGACCTCGACGCGGAGGACCACCCCGAGCGCTACGCCGAACGGCCGGTGCCGGAGGCGTACTGCTGGTCCAACCTCACCTCGGGCAACGGCACCCGGGCGCTGTGGCTGCTGCTCCTGCCGTTCATGGTCGTCAACCTCGCGCACTGGATGCGGCCGCCGGCCGGGGGCCGCCGCCGCGCCGTGCGCCTCTACGGCGTCCTCGTACGGCTGCTCGCGCTCACCCTCACCGTCCTGCTGACCGCCGCCGCGTGCGAGGTCGCCCTGGACCTGACGGCCTGGCAGTGCGCGGGCTCCGCCGCCTGCGCCGCCGACCGCGCCTGGCTCGGCTTCCTCGCCGCCGACCGCGGCGGCTGGTGGTCCCAGCCCGGCCGCCGACTCGCGCTCGCCGCGCTCGTTCCGGCCGCCCTCGTCGCCCTGCTCTGGTACCTGTCCAACCGCACCTGGACCGCGTACGAGGCCCAGCGCCCGCCCACCGGGTACGACGACGTCGCCACGCCCCCGCCCGGCGACCCGGCTGCCGGCGACTCCGGCGACTCCGTGAACCCCGACGACTCCGGCGACGAGGACCAGGAGCAGGAACGGATCCGTCCCGCGCTCGGCCGACCCGGCTTCTGGTACGGCCGCCGGCTCGTCGCCCGGCTGCGCGCGGCGCACACCGCCGCCGGGTTCCTCACGATCGCCGCCGCCGTGTGCGGCGCGGCCGCCCGGCACGACCGGGTGACCGGCGGTGCGGCGGCCCTCGTCGGCTCGGTGCTCGAAGGCGCGCTGGTGCTGGCCGCCCTCGTGTGCCTCGTCGTGGTGATCCGGCGCGGCCGCAGCGAGAAGCGTCTCGACCACGCCGTCGACAGCGCCCTCGTGGCCTGGCTGCCCGCCGCCTCACTGACGTTGCTCGGCGCGGCACTCCTGTACGCCGCCTGGTCCCGGCCGGGCTGGGTGTCCGCCGGCACGCTGCCCGGCGACACCACCTTCGGCGTGCTCACGCTCTCCCAGGGCCTGCTCGTCGTCGCCCTCGGCGTGGTCGCCCTCTCCCTGTACCGCAGCGCCCCGCATGCCCGGACCGCCATGTCCGGGCTGGGCGGCCCCGCCACCGCCATGCTGGCCTGCGCGCTCGGCGGCGTCATGACCGGCGGCGTCGCCCAGCGCGTCGCCGACTGGCTGGACGGCCCGGGCACACCCGGCGCCGGGGGCGGGCGGATCGTCGGCCCGCCGGTGCTGCTCAGCTGGCAGGCGTCGGTGATCCCGGTGCTGCTGATGGTGCTCGTGGTGCCCTGCGCGGTGCTCGCCGCCCGTACCGCCCTGACGGCCCGCCGGTTCGCCAAGGAGGTGGACGCGGACTACGGCGTCACCAGCCCCGACCCGGTTCGCACCCAGCGCATCGCCTCCACCCGCGCCGCCGCCGGGCTCACCGACGCCGCGCCCGCGCTCATCGGCATCGTCGCCGGCGCGACCCTGCTGCTCGGGGCCGGCGCCGTGGCCGGGGCCTGGACCAGCGGGAACGTGCCCGGCCGGGCCTTCGCCGGCGCCCACGACGTGATCGCCGGCGCCGCCGACACCGCCCAGGCAACCGGCTCCTGGCTGGTCGGCTTCGGCTTCATACTGTTCGTCACCTGGGGCAGGCGCGCGTACAAGGACGCCTCCGCCCGCCGCACCATCGGCATCCTCTGGGACGTCGGCACCTTCTGGCCGCGCGCCGCGCACCCGTTCGCCCCGCCCTGCTACGCCGAGCGGGCCGTGCCCGACCTGACCTGGCGGATGAGCTCCTGGACGCGTACCACCGGCGGCCGGCTGGTCATCTCGGGTCACTCGCAGGGCAGCGTGCTCGCCGCCGCGGCGGTCTGGCAGCTACCCGAGCACACCCGTCACCGCGTGGCCCTGCTGACCTACGGTTCCCCGCTGGAACGGCTCTACGGCCGTTGGTTCCCCGCCTACTTCGGCACGGACCAGCTGACCGCGCTGAACGGCGAGGTGCACTGCTGGCGCAACCTGTGGCGGGCCACGGACCCCATCGGCGGGCCGATCGGGGTCCCCGCCGACGGCGACAAGCCGGCCGTCGACCGGGACGCCCTGCTCGACCCGCTGGTGTACGGCCGCGAACACGACCACCCGCTGCCCGAACCCGTCCTCGGCCACTCCGACTACCAGGCCGACCCGGCGTTCGCCGACGAACGGACGCTGCTGCTCGACCGGTTGCCGCCCGCACTGCCCCGGCAGCGCACGGAGGCGCAGGCGGCCGGGGAGGGCAGCTCGGACAGTCAGGGCAGCTCGGACAGTCAGGGCCGCAGGGACAGTCAGGACAGCTCGGGCAGGTCCTCCGGGTAGAGCAGGGTCAGGTCGTCCGTGCTCGCCTCGGCGAGCGCGGCGACCCGGCCCGCATGCCGCTCCACCATCGACTCGAAGGTCTGGCGGGCGGTCCGCCCGTTGCCGAACGCCGGACCCTTCGGCAGCTCCGTGAAGTACTTCAGCAGGGCGTCCTCCGTGCCGTCGGCGAGCCGGTACTCGTGCTCGTCCGCCTGCTGTCCGACGATCCGCAGCAACTCGTCGGGCACGTAGTCGCTGAAGGTGATGGTCCGTGAGAAACGGGACGCCACACCGGGGTTGACGGTCAGGAACCGTTCCATCTCCGCCGTGTACCCGGCCACGATGACGACCACCGCGTCCCGGTGGTCCTCCATCAGCTTCACCAGCGTGTCGATGGCCTCGCGGCCGAAGTCCCGGCCGGAGTCCTCCGGCGACAGCGCGTACGCCTCGTCGACGAACAGCACGCCGCCGCGCGCCCGGTCGAACGCCTCCTGGGTGCGGATCGCCGTCGAGCCGATGTGCTCGCCGACGAGGTCGACCCGGGACACCTCGACCAGATGGCCGCGCTCCAGGACGCCGAGGGAGGCCAGGATCTCGCCGTACAGCCGGGCCACCGTCGTCTTGCCGGTGCCGGGGTTGCCGGTGAAGACCAGATGGCGGCGGACCGAGGCCGCCTTGAGGCCGGCCTCCTGACGCCGGCGGCCCACCTCGATCATGTTGGTGAGGGTGCGGACCTCGTGCTTGACGCTCTCCAGGCCCACCAGGCCGTCCAGTTCACCGAGGACGTCCTGCGACGAGCGTGCCTCGGCCGCCGGCTCGGGCGCCGCCGGTGCGGGCGCCGTCGTCGGCGGGGCGGGGGAGCGGGGCGCCGGGACCATGCCGAGCAGCCCCGGCGACTGCGTCGCCGTCAGCACCGGAGCGGCGGAGTCGGCGGCCGTCGTGCGCACCCCGCTCTCGTCGCTGGTGCAGTCCTCCGCCGTCGGCCCGTCCTGCGGGAACTCGTACCCGCCGCGGGCGCACCGCTCCGTACGGCACTTGCGCAGTGTGGTCCGGCAGCCGTCCATCACGTGGAAGCCGTAGCCGCCGCTGCCGGTCACCCGGCAGCCGAGGAAGGAGCCGCGGCCCTCCGCCGACACGTAGAAGCCGGCCTCGGCGGGGGAGGCGACGGCGACCCGGTCGATCGTCGGGTCGGCGCCCTTGGTGACGATGACGCCGGTCTGCACGGAGTCGATGGTGCAGCCGGCGAGCGTGCCGCCGCTGCCGTGGTCCCGGAACCAGGCCCCGGTGGACGCCTCCCGGATCCGGCAGTCGTCGAGCTGCGCGGACGCGCCGTCGCTCACCGACACGGCCGTGTTGCGCACCTGCGAGAGATCGCTGTCGACGACGTCGACCCGCGAGCCGCGGTCGAGCACGAACAGCGCGTCCGGGACGTCGTGCACCCGGCAGGACTCCAGGACGGCGGTCGCCCCGTCGCTGACCCAGACCGCGGGGTAGTCGCCCGTGCTGTCGTGGATCTCGCACTGGTTGGCGTCCACCCGGGTCCCCGGGTCCCACACCGACAGTCCGTTGCGGCCGAAGCGGCGCACCGTCGACCGGGTCAGCGTCAGGACCGAACGGGACCGCAGGTCGATCGCGTTCTCCGGGACGTCGTGGATGTCGCAGTCTGCGAGGTTCAGCACCGCGTCGGTGTCCAGGGTGACGCCGTCCGCGGACGTGCGGTGCACCGACGAGTCCGTCAGATGGGCCGCGCCGCGCCCGGTGACCTGGACGCCGGTGCCCTTGATCTCGTACACCTCGCAGCCCACGGCCTCCAGGGCACTGCCCTCGCCGACCACGGTGAGCCCCGCGCCCGAGGCGTGGTGGATCCGGCAGCGCTCCAGGCGCGGATGCGCCGCCCCGCGCACCGAGACGCCGGCCTGTCCGGCGGAGACGATCTCGCACTCCTCGAACACCCCGCCCGCGCCGTCGAGCACGGCGATGCCGACGCCCGCCGGGTTGTCGACGGTCACCCGCCGCACGGTCGGCCGGGCCGCGCCGCGCACTTCGAGCCCGGCGGCGGAACGGGTCACGATCCGCAGGTCGAGCAGTTCGGGGGTGCCGTCCTCGACAAGGAGCGCGGGCGCGGCCGTGTCCTGGCCCTCGACGTGGATGTCCTGGACGGTCGCCGACGCCCGCACGGTCAGCGGCACGCCGTCGGCCGGAGCGATCCGCACCGAGCCCTGCCCGCCGTCCGGACCGCGCAGCGTGACGGCCCGTCGGATCACCAGGTTCTCCCGGTACGTGCCGGGCGCGACGGTGAGGACGTCGCCGTCCCCTGCGGCCTCCAGGGCCGCCGCGAGGGAGGGGTACTCACCCGTGCGGCGCCGCCACCGCGACGTACCGGTGTGCGTCACCTGGACCGTGCCCTGTGCCATGGGTGTGTCTAGCCCCCGCCTCATGCGTCGTCGCTGATCCGATGCCCCACCGTAGCGCGCGCGGGGAGGGCGGGTTGACGGGTCGTCCCCCGCCGCCCCCGCGGCTCAGCTTCCCGTGCCGGTGCGGCCCCAGTCCGGACCGGTTCGGGCCCACTCCAGGTCCAGTTCCGCGTACCGCCGGCGTATCAGTCCGCGTACGACGGCCCGTCGCGCCGCCTCTGCCGCGACCGCCACCGCCGAGGCCGCGAACAGGCCCGCGAACAGCGCGTGGGCGCGAGCCGTGCCGGCCCGGAGCGGGGCGCTGACCGCGCGCCCCTCGGCGTCGGTCCATATCCGGAAGGTCTCCCCGGGCTCGGGATCGGGGTCCAGGGTGTGCACGGTGCCGGTCCGGGTGCTGCCGTCCGGGGCCGGCCAGCGGGCCACCACGAGGGTGCGCAGCCGCTGTTCGCCCGCGGCGTCGGGGTTCTGCGGGGCCTGCGCGGGCGGCTCGGCCTCCCGCACCACGCGCGCCGTGACGGGCCGGCGCTCCGCCTGCTGCGCGCGGGCCGCGTGCTGCAGCGCGTCGTCGGTGCGGCCGCCGGCCCACAGCCCGGTCGCCGGAGCGCCGAGCACGAGGAGCAGGAAGGCGACGCACGCGACCCAGGCCTCGGCCAGGTCCGTGGTCCGGCGCAGGGGATTGTGCCGCCAGCGCCAGAGCCCGGTGAACGTCCCCACGGTCCGCACCCCCTCGGCTCGCTGTTCCTGCAACGAGTGTGCCCCGGCCGAGCGTTCCGTGCGCGGCGGTCGTCAAGGTTGTGGATAACCCGGCGACCGCAGGGCCGTTCAGTCGAGGATCTTGACCTCGTCGCCGACCCGTACGGTGCCGGTGTGCTCGGGCACCAGGTTCTGCCCGAAGACCAGCTTGCCGCCCCGCCGGCGGTGCACGGCGAGGGTGCGCAGCGGCTCCTTGCCCCGGACGCCGGTGAGCTGGTCGGTCGTCGTGACCACGCAGCGGCCGGACGGCTTCGCGACGCGGAAGGTCACCTCACCGACCACGAGCCGGGTCCAGCCGTCCTCCGCCCACGGACCGGTGCCGTCGACGACGAGGTTGGGCCGGAAGCGGTTCATGGGCAGCGGGCCCTCGGCCGCGTGGTCGCCCTGCGCGATCAGCGAGTTGAGCGCGTCCAGGGACGCGGTCGCCGTGACCAGCAGCGGGTAGCCGTCGGCGAACGAGACCGTCTCGCCCGGCAGCGCGTACTCCGGGTCCACCGGCCGCCGGACCGCAGGGTCGTCCAGGTGCACCAGCCGGACCTCGGCCTCCAGGTACCGGCTGAACCACGCGTCGGCCGCGCGGCCCGCGGGAACCGCCTGGACCTCGGTACCGAAGACGTCCACCGCGACCGTGCCGGAGGGATCCGGGACCTCCACGGTCAGCGGCTCGAGACCGGGCGCAGTCAGACGTATGTCCCCGCCCGGCAGCAACTCCGCGGCGGCCAGCGTCATCCGCGGAGCCTCGCGTTGGGTCACGACCTTGCCGGTGCCGGCCACCACGGTCCAGCGGCGGTCACCGGCCAGTCCCCAGGGCTGAACCTCCGCCTCGGCGGGCGCGAAGCCGCGCAACGCCTTGACCGGATGGATGTGGACGGAGCGCAGCACAGGATTCGACATGCGGCCATCCTGCCAGCCGCTCCGGCCGACCTTCCGGACGGACGATCAGTATCCGCCGCCCTGGTAGGGGCGGTTGTACGGGTCGTCGTACGGCGCGGGCGCCTGCATCGGCCGCGGGGCGGCCGCCGGGCGCATCGCCTCGTAGCCGGTGGCCATCGGCCGGGGCGGCTGCGGGGCCTGGGGGCCCGGGTAGCCGTAGCCGCGCGAGGCGGCGGGCTGCTGCGGGATGTACGGCGCCGGAGCGTGCTGCAGCGGCACGGGCGCCGCCTGCTGCATCTGCTGCGGGTAGCCGTACGAGCCGCCGTTGTAGGCCGGGGGCGGCGTGGGGCTGGGGGCCGCCGGGAGGGCGGGCAGGGCCGCGGGGAGCGCCGGCAGGTAGCTGTGGCCGGTGTCGTACGCGGAGGGCACTCGGATCGGCGCGATCTGAGGGGTGCCCCGTTCTGCGACCAGGGAGTCGTAGATCGGGGTGTCGGGGAACGACGTGGCGGAGTGGTAACCGCCGCCATAGGTGGCCCGGGGGGAGGTCATGGCACATAAGTTAAGCCCACGATGTGCTGGTGGGTAGACCGATAAGCGGGTTGTTTGACGAGCTCTGAGTGACGACGCATTCCCCAATGGCATCGAATGCGACAAAAACGGACGGCGCGAAGGGTGATGATCTCGCAAAGTCCAAGCTGAGGAGGGGTTACCCGCGGGTCGGCGCGGGCGCCCCGACGGGGCTTCCACGGCACTTCCGCCCCGCGGGAACGCTCTTCGGAATAAGTTGGCGTACGAAATCGCGGTGCACGCGGACTCTCGATGGGGGCGATCATGTCCATGCTTAAAGGAGCCAATGTTCCGGTGCCGGCGCGAAGCGTCCGCGTCGAATTGGGCTGGCGTTCATCGGCGGGCGTACCGGACGTCGACGCCTCGGCGCTACTCCTCGTGTCGGGGAAAGTGCGCTCCGACGCCGACTTCGTCTTCTACAACCAGCCGGCGCACGCCTCGGGTTCGGTGCGGCACGACGGGAAGCGCACCGCAGGCGGCTCCGTCACCGACACCCTGAGCGTCGACCTGGAGCGCGTCGAGCCCGCCATCGAGCGGATCGTGCTCGCCGCCTCCGCGGACGGCGGAACGTTCGGCCGCGTGCCGGGACTGTACGTACGGGTCGTCGACGCCGCCTCCGGCGCCGAACTCGCCCGCTTCGAGAGCGTCGACGCCACCGTCGAGACCGCGTTCATCCTCGGCGAGCTGTACCGCCGGCAGGGCGCCTGGAAGTTCCGCGCCGTCGGACAGGGCTACGGCTCCGGCCTGGAGGGCCTCGCCACCGACTTCGGCATCACCGTCGACGAACCCCAGCAGGCGGCGGCCCCGGCGCCCACGCCCACCCCCGCACCCGCGCCCCAGCCGTACACGCCACCCTCCAGCGCGGCGACCGTGGCGAGCCAGCCCACCATGCCCTCCATGCCCACGGCGTCGTTCACCCCGACCTTCACCCCGCCCCCGGCCCCGATGCCGCCCGTGCCCCCTGCTCCTCCCGCCCCGCCCGCGCCCCCGGTGGCCCCCACCCCGACGCAGCCCGTGCGCCTCACCAAGGTCACCCTGACGAAGGAGGCGCCGGTCGTCTCCCTCGCCAAGCAGGGCGGCACCTCCGGCGTGATGCGGGTGAACCTCAACTGGGAGGTCCGCAGGCAGTTCTCCGGCTGGGGCGCCAAATTCGGCCGCGCCGTCGCCAACCACTCCGACCTCGACCTCGACCTGTGCGCCCTGTACGAGCTGTCCGACGGCCGCAAGGGCGTCGTCCAGGCCCTCGGCAACGCCTTCGGGGCGCTGCACCAGCCCCCTTACATCCACCTCGACGGCGACGACCGGACCGGCGCGGTCGCCAGCGGCGAGAACCTCACCATCAACCTCGACCACCGCGACAAGCTCCGCCGCCTCCTCGTCTTCGTCACCATCTACGAGGGCGCCCGCAGCTTCGCCGACCTGCACGCCACGGTCACCCTCCAGCCGCAGCACGGCGCGCCCATCGACTTCTCCCTCGACGAGTGCACCGTCCCCTCCACCGTCTGCGCCCTGGCGCTGCTCACCAACACCGGCGGCGACCTCGTCGTCCAGCGCGAGGCCCGCTACCTGGTCCCGGCGCGCGGCGTCAGCCCGCAGCGCACCGTCGACCAGGCGTACGGCTGGGGCATGAACTGGACGCCGGGACGGAAGTGACCGGAAGCCCGACGCGGCTCACCGGTCCGGCGCGGCCTCGGGACGGGCGTACGTACGCCCCTTCCAGGCCGCACCCCGCCCCCGGTAGTGCTGCACCGCCGAATCCACCGTCATGAACAGATAGAGCAGCGCGGTGAACGGCAGCGTCACGGACAACCACAGCGGCTGCCGGTAGTAGCGGAGCATCGGTACGTACGTCCCGGCCATCACCGCCCACGCCGCCGCGCCGGTCCACGCGGCCGGCCCGTCCCCGGTGAGCAGCCCCACGGCCAGCGCCGCCGGCGGGACCGGATAGACCAGGCAGAGACCCAGGACCGTGCCCCCGAGCAGCAGCGGACTGTGCCGCAGCTGGGCGTACGCGCTGCGCGACACCATCCGCCACAGGTCCCCGAGCCGCGGGTACGGCCGCACGCTGTCCACCCGCTCCGCCAGCCCCAGCCAGATCCGCCCGCCGGACCGCTGCACCGCCCGGGCCAGCGCCACGTCGTCGATCACCGCGCCCCGGATCACCTCCGGCACCCCCGCCCGCACCGCCGCCTCCGTGCGCAGCAGCACGCAGCCGCCCGCCGCCGCGGCCGTCCGCGCGCCCGGGTCGTTGATCCACCGGAACGGATACAACTGCGCGAAGAAGTAGACGAACGCGGGCACGATCAGCTGCTCCCAGACCGTCGCCACCCGCAGCCGCGCCATCTGCGACACCAGGTCCAGCCCGTTCGTCTCCGCCGCCGCCACCAGCCGGCGCAGACTGTCCGGCTCGTGCGCGATGTCGGCGTCGGTGAGCAGCAGGTACGCGGGGCCGCCGTGCGCCGGGTGTCCGTCGGCCCGCGAGTCGCCGAACGGCGGACCGCCGAGCAGCGGGTCGTCCGGCTCCGGGCAGCCCCGCCGGGCCCGCGCGATGCCGTGCCTCAGCGCCCACAGCTTGCCCGTCCACCCCGGCTCCGGCTCCCCGGGGGAGACCACCGTCAGCGGCAGCCCGGTGAACCGGTCGGCGAGCTCGCGCGCCAGTTTCCCCGTCCCGTCCGAGCTGCCGTCGTCGACCAGGACGATCTCCGCAGGCCCCGGATAGTCCTGGGTCAGCAGCGACGGCAGGCTCACCGGCAGCACCTCGGCCTCGTCGCGCGCCGGCACGACGACGGCGACCCTCGGCCACACGGGCGGGTCCACCCGGGCGGGCAGCCGCTGGTCGGTCCGCCAGAAGAACCCCTGACCCAGCAGCAGCCACCCCCAGGCGGCCAGCGAACCCACGGCGATCCAGGCAATGGTGCTCATTCCGCGCAGTCTGCCCCAGAACGCCGGGAGCGCAAGGGCGGTCGGATAGGGTGACCGGGTGAAGATCGCCCTCATCGACTCCGGAACGGGCCTCCTCGCCGCGGCGGCCGCGGTCCGCCGGCTGCGGCCGGACGCCGATCTGGTGCTCTCCTCCGACCCCGACGGCATGCCCTGGGGTCCCCGCAGCACCGACGACATCGTCGAGCGGGCGCTCGCCGCGGCCCGCGCCGCCGCCGCCCACGAGCCGGACGCGCTGGTCGTCGCCTGCAACACCGCCTCCGTGCACGCCCTGCCCACCCTGCGCACCGAGCTGGAGCCCGCCGTCCCGGTGATCGGCACCGTCCCGGCGATCAAGCCCGCCGCGGCGGGCGGCGGCCCCGTCGCGATCTGGGCCACCCCGGCCACCACCGGAAGCCCGTACCAGCGCGGACTCATCCGCGACTTCGCCCACGGCGTCGAGGTCGCCGAGGTGCCCTGCCCCGGCCTCGCGGACGCCGTGGAGGCCGCGGACTCCGCCGCCGTCGAGCGGGCCGTCGCCGCGGCCGCCGCTCTCACTCCGCGTGACGTCCGCGCGATCGTCCTCGGCTGTACGCACTACGAACTGGTCGAAGAGCTCATCCGGACGGCGGTACGGCCCACCGGCCTGCCTCCGCTCGTTTTGCACGGCTCCGCCGGGGCAGTCGCCGCACAGGCACTGCGCCGCATCGGCGCGGAGCCCGCGCCCGGTCTCGCCCCCACCGGCGGACTGACCGTGCTGCACAGCGGCCGGGCGGCCGAGCTGCCGCAGGCGGCGCTCGCCTACCCCGAGGGCCGGCTGCTCCGGTCGGTCGCATCCGCCCGCTGACGGCGACGGAACGTCACTGCGGGGCGGCTTGTCCGGCACCCGGCCGGACGGCGACGCAGCGCCGTAGGAGCAGAACGTGAGTAGGCTGCCACTCATGACGGACCACTCCCGGGACGAGGCGCCCGGAGCAGGCTCCGAGCCCGAGATCTGGACCGGTCGGGCGACCAACCGCGTCCAGTGGGTGCTCGCCGTCCTCGGCGCGGGCTTCATGGCTCTCGGCATCGAACTGGCCGTCGAACGGCCCTGGACCTCCGGTGCCGTCCCGCTGCTCATGTCCGTGATCGGCTGTGTGCTCGCCGGGCTCCTGATGATGTTCGGCACCCTCGCGTTCGTCCATGTCGCGGTGAAGGTCGACTCCCGGGCGATGGAGGTGCGCTGCGGCCACATGGGCCTGCCCCGCCGCCGCATCCCGCTCTCCCACGTCGTCGGCGCGGACTTCGCGCCCAGCGTCGACCCGCGCCAGTGGGGCGGCTGGGGCTACCGCTGGCGGCCGGACAAGGGCACGGCCGTGGTGGTCCGCCGTGGCGAGGGCCTGGTCCTCACCCTCGGCGACGGCCGCAGTTTCACGGTCACCGTCGACGACGCGGCGACGGCCGTCCGGGTCATCCGCGGCCACCTGCGCCGGTCGAGTCCCGCTGCCGGGGTGTAGGGCTCAGGCGTCGTCGACGTTCCGGTCCGGTACGGTGCCGGCCGTGGCGAGGCCGGCGAGGAGACCCGCGGCGGCCGTGACCGGGGTGAAACTCAGGGCGTTGCCGACCGCGGCCAGGACGGCCAGCGCGGTCAGCGTCGCGGCGGCGGTGAGGACGACCGGCGTGGAGCGTGGCGAGGACGCGAGCCCGCACAGCAGCCAGCCGTACGCCGCGCCGAGCAGCACCACCCCCGGGACGCCCTGTTCCGCGGCCTGCTGGAGCACCGCCGAGTGCGGCTTGCCGTCCGCGTACAGCGTCTGCTGCGCCGTCGGGCTCAGCTCCCCGAAGCGGTCCGGACCGGCACCGCGGACCGGGTTCTCGTGCGCCATCGCGGCCGCGTCCCGCCAGAGCCCCACGCGGTGCCCCGTCAGCAGGCCCTCCGTCGAGGACGCCGGCCCCTCCGGAAGCGCGTTCTCCGCGACGGCCCAGGACCCGCCGGCCACCAGCCCCGCGGCCAGGGCAAGCCCGGCCAGGCCCAGGACCCGGCGCCGCATACGGACCGCGGCCAGCGAGCACAGCAGGACGCCCAGCGAGGCGATCACCCCGACCACCGAACCCAGGACGGCCGCCGTCACGGCGACGGCCACCGCCAGCGCCCGCAGGGCCCGGCGCAGCGGGCCGGGCCGTGCGGCCGCGGCCGCGCAGCAGGCCGCCCCGGCGGCCAGGACGAGAAGCGCCGTCGTCGCCCCCGTGCGGCCCAGCGGAACCGCGACGTCCACCGTGCCGGGCGCGCCGTCGCCCGAGAGCAGCGCGAAGGCCGCCGCCCCCAGGGCGGCGGCGGTCGCCGCGGCGACCGGCAGCAGCGAGCCGACGATGCGTCCCACCGCGTACCCGGCGGCCACGGCGAGCACCGCGAGGACGACGCCCTCGGGCCGGGCCTCCCGCCCGGCGGCGCTGATCAGCGACCAGAGCACGCACGCGGCGAGGATCAGGACCCCGGCCACGTCCGTGGTGTGCCCGCGCTCGCGCACGGCAGGCCGTTCGGCCACTTGCGCAGTCATCCCCGTCGCCCCCCGACTGTGACGGCACGGCGCGCACGCCGATCGGGCCGCGCGCCGGAGCCGCCGTCACGGTAGCGGCAGGAGTGCCGCCAGGGGGAGTACTTCGTGCAGGAACGTTGCGCCATCGACGGAAAAAACGGTCGAGTCCGTCAAGGCAGAGTCTGCGGAGGTCCTGCCTGGCCGCGGAGCGCACCGGCGAACCGGCCCTGCCGCCGACCTGCTCGGGGCACAGGGACCCACCGTAGACTCCGCTGTGTGAGCACCACCATGACTCCCGTCGACGCGTCCGAGCCCGACATGCCCCCCGGGTCCGCCTCGTCCTCCGCCGCCTCCCGTTCCTCCGAGGCTGCCGCGTGGCGCGCACGGACGCGGCGTCTGGCGCGGCCGGGCGCGGCCCTGCTGTCCGGTGTGCTGCTCTTCCTGAGCTTCCCGCCCCGCCCTCTGTGGTGGCTGGCGCTGCCCGCCTTCGCGCTGCTCGGCTGGACGCTGCGCGGCCGGCGGCTGCGCGCCGGGTTCGGGCTCGGCTACCTGGCCGGGCTCGGCTTCCTCGCGCCGCTGCTGATCTGGACGGGTTCCTTCGTCGGCGCCGGCCCGTGGCTCGCCCTTGTCGCCGCCGAGGCGGTGTTCGTGGCGGCCGCCGGACTCGGTATCGCCGCGGTGTCCGGACTCCCCGGCTGGCCCCTGTGGGCCGCGGCGGTCTGGATCGCCGGCGAGGCCGCCCGCGCCCGGGTGCCGTTCGGCGGCTTCCCCTGGGGCAAGATCGCCTTCGGGCAGGCCGACGGGATCTTCCTGCCGCTGGCCGCCGTCGGGGGTACGCCTCTGCTCGGCTTCGCCGTGGCGCTGTCCGGCTTCGGCCTGTACGAGGCGCTGCGCCGCGCGGTCGCCTACCGCCGTACCGGCCGGCTGCCGCGCGGCCCGGTCACCGCCGCCGTGGCGGCGGTGCTCGTCCCGGTGGCCGGGGCGGCCGCGGCGCTGCCGCTGGTCGACGCCACCGCCGAGAACGGCACCGCGACCGTCGCCGCGATCCAGGGCAACGTGCCCCGCCTCGGCCTGGACTTCAACGCCCAGCGCCGCCAGGTCCTCGACAACCACGCCGACCGCACCGCACAGCTAGCCGAGGACGTGGCGCGCGGCAGGGCGAAGCAGCCCGACTTCGTGCTCTGGCCGGAGAACTCCTCCGACATCGACCCGTACGCCAACCCCGACGCGTACGACGTCATCGACAAGGCCGTGAAGAAGATCGGCGCGCCCACCGTCATCGGCGCGGTGATCGCCCCCGAGACCGGCAATCTCCGCAACACCCTCATCGAGTGGGACCCGGACCGTGGCCCGGTCGACACCTACGACAAGCGGCATGTGCAGCCCTTCGGCGAGTACATCCCGATGCGGTCCTTCGTCCGGATCTTCAACAGCAACGTGGACCGGGTCAGCCGTGACTTCGGCGCCGGCACCAGGATCGGCGTCTTCGACCTGGCCGGGACCCGCGTCGGGCTCGCCACCTGCTACGAGGCGGCCTTCGACTGGGCGGTGCGGGACACCGTCACGCACGGCGCCCAGCTCATCGCCGTCCCCAGCAACAACGCCACCTTCGGGCGCAGCGAGATGACCTATCAGCAGCTCGCGATGTCCCGGGTCCGCGCGGTCGAGCACAGCCGCTCCGTGGTCGTGCCGGTCACCAGCGGCGTCAGCGCGGTCATCCGGCCGGACGGGCAGATCGTCCGCCAGTCGGCGATGTTCACCCCGGACGCCCTGGTCGAGGAGGTGCCGCTGCGCTCCTCGCAGACCCCGGCCACCCGGTTCGGCATCGCGCCGGAGCTGCTGCTGCTCGGCGTCGCCGCCGGCGGTCTCGGCTGGGCGGCGGTGCGCGCCCGCGGCCGGAAGGCGCGTGCGGGCGCGACGGACACGGACTGACGGGCGCGCCGGACGCGGACCGAGGACCGCCCCGGTCGCGGACCGAGGACCGCGCCGCGCACGGACCGAGGCGGCCTCCCGAGGTCCCCGACCCGAAGATCCACAAGGCCGTAGGGTCGGGGGCATGGGTACTCCCGATTTCATCCGGCACCTGCGCGAGACCGCCGGCCATCAGCTGCTGTTCCTGCCCGGCGTGACCGCCGTCGTCTTCGACGACCGGGGCCGGGTCCTGCTCGGCCGCCGTGCCGACAACGGCATGTGGTCGGTGGTCGGCGGCATCGTCGAGCCCGGCGAGCAGCCGGCCGCCTGCGCGGTCCGCGAGGTGTACGAGGAGACCGGCGTGCACTGTGTCGCCGAGCGGGTCGTGCTCGTCCAGACGCTGCGCAGGCCCGTCGTCTATCCCAACGGCGACCAGTGCCAGTTCATGGACGTCACCTTCCGCTGCCGGGCCGTCGGCGGCGAGGCGCGGGTCAACGACGAGGAGTCCACGGACGTCGGCTGGTTCGACGTGGACGCGCTGCCGCAGATGAAGCGCTTCTCGCACTTCCGGATCGAGCAGGCGCTCGCCGACGAACCGACATGGTTCGACCCCACGCCCCCTGAGTGAACTATGTGCCGGGACCACATCGGTCGCGGGTGGGGCGCTTCATAGGGTGCCGAGCATGAGCGCCCCCATAGCACCGGCCTCCGTCCCCGTCCCCGCCCCGGACGCGGCCGCGGACCCGGCCCCCGCCCTCGCGGCCCTGCCCGGCTCCGTCACCGTCGACCTCGCCGGCCGCACCGCCCTCGTCACGGGCGCGGCCAGCGGCATCGGCCGCGCCTGCGCGCTGCGGCTCGCGGCCGCCGGGGCCCGGGTCAGAGCCGTGGACCGGGCGGCCGACGGGCTCGAGTCCCTGGCCGAGCGGGCCGCCGGACTGCCCGGGGCCGTCACCCCGCAGCTCCTCGACCTCACCGACCTCGACGCCGCCGAGGCGGCCGCCGCCGGAACCGACATCCTCGTCAACAACGCCGGGCTGCAACTGGTGCGCCCCATCGAGGAGTTCCCGCCCGACGTCTTCCACACCGTGCTCACCGTGATGCTCGAGGCGCCGTTCCGGCTGATCAGGGGCGCACTGCCGCACATGTACGGACAGGGCTGGGGCCGGATCGTGAACGTGTCCTCCGTGCACGGGCTGCGCGCCTCCGCCTACAAGTCCGCCTATGTGGCCGCCAAACACGGTCTCGAAGGACTCTCCAAGACCGCAGCCCTGGAGGGCGCGCCCCATGGAGTCACCTCGAACTGTGTGAACCCCGGCTATGTCCGCACCCCGCTCGTCGAGAAGCAGATCGCCGACCAGGCCGCCGCCCACGGCATCCCGCCGGAGCGGGTCGTCACCGACGTCCTGCTCAAGGACTCCGCCCTCAAGCGGCTCATCGAACCCGAGGACGTCGCCGAGGCCGTGCTGTACCTCTGCTCGCCCCCGGCCTCGTTCATCACCGGCACCTCGCTCGCCCTCGACGGAGGCTGGACCGCCCACTGAGGCCGTCCACGTTTTCCACAGGGCTGGTGCGAGCCCCCGTACGGCAGGTATCCCTGTGTCCATGTCCCACGAACAGGTCTCCTACCTGGAGCTCCTCGCCCGCGGAGCGGCGACGGAGGCGTACGACCGGCCCGTGCTGCTCGCCCGTGCGAGCGGCGCGGGCCCCGAGGCGCTGGCCGGGCTCGAGGAGGCCAAGCAGCTCGCCCTGCGGGTCAGGGCCGAGCTGGAGGGCCGGCGCCGCCGCGAGGCCGAGCTCTCCGCGCTCTTCGAGACCGCCCACGACCTCGCCGGGCTGCGCGACCTCGACGCCGTGCTGCGCGCCATCGTCCAGCGCGCCCGCTCCCTGCTCGGCACCGAGGTCGCCTACCTCAGCCTGAACGACCCGGTCGCCGGCGACACCTACATGCGGGTCACCGAGGGCTCCGTCTCCGCCCGCTTCCAGCAGGTGCGGCTCGGCATGGGCGAGGGCCTCGGCGGACTCGTCGCCCAGACCGCCCGCCCCTATGTCACCGACGACTACTTCGACGACGACCGCTTCCAGCACACCCGCACCATCGACAGCGCGGTACGCGACGAGGGACTGGTCGCCATCCTCGGCGTGCCGCTCAGCCTCGGCAGCCAGGTCATCGGCGTGCTCTTCGCCGCCGACCGGCGGGCCAGGGTCTTCGAGCGGGAACAGGTCGCCCTGCTCGGCTCCCTCGCCGCGCACGCCGCCGTCGCCATCGACACCGCCAACCTGCTCGCCGAGACCCGTTCGGCGCTCGCCGAACTGGAACGGGCCAACGGCATCATCCGCGAACACAGCGCCGTCATCGAGCGCGCCTCCGAGGTCCACGACCGGCTCACCGAACTGGTGCTGCGCGGCGGCGGGGTGCACGACGTGGCCGACGCGGTCTCCGAGGCCCTCGGCGGCACGGTCGCGTTCACCGAGGAGCCGCCCGGCCTCGCCCGTCTCGCCGGCGGACACGTCCTGCGGGACGGCGACGAGTGGGTCGCCGCGGTCTCGGCGGGCGGCGAGGTGTTCGGCGCGCTGGTGCTGCGCGGACAGCCGGAGCTGGACCCGGTGGACCAGCGCACCCTGGAGCGCGCCGCGCTCGTCACGTCCCTGCTGCTGCTCGCCCGCCGCTCCGCCGGCGAGGCCGAGCAGCGTGTCCGCGGCGAGCTGCTCGACGATCTGATCGACGCCCCCGACCGCGACCGCCGGCTGCTGCGCGAGCGCGCGGCCCGGCTCCGTACCGACGTCGACGCGCCGCATGTGGTGCTCGCCGCCCGCATCGACCGGGCCCGCCAGGGCGCGGAGGCAGGCGGCGGCCGCGAGAGCGCCGACCGCCAGCGCCTGTGGTCCGCCGCCTCCCACCTGGCGGCCACCCGGCACGGCCTCGCCTCCGCCCGCGACGGCGGCACGGTCCTGCTGCTGCCGCTCGGCCCCGGCGACACCGCCGCGGAGCTGGCCCGGCAGACCGCCCGCCACCTCGGCGGCGCCCTGCACGAACCGGTCACCGTCGGCGCGTCCTCGCCCGTCGCGTCGCCCGCGGCCACCCCGGGCGCGGTGGCCGTCGCGTACGAGGAGGCCCGCCGCTGCCTCGACGCGCTTCGGCTGCTCCACCGGTCCGGCGACGGCGCGGCCGCCGAGGACCTCGGCTTCCTCGGGCTGCTGCTCGCCGACTCCCGCGACATCGAGGGCTTCGTCGACCGCACGATCGGCGAGGTCGTCGCGTACGACGGGAAACGCGGCACGGACCTGGTGCGCACCATGGAGGCGTACTTCGCCAGCGGCATGAGCCCCGCCCGCACCAAGGACGATCTGCACGTCCACGTGAACACCGTGGCGCAGCGGATCGAGCGGATCGGCCGGCTGCTCGGCCCGGACTGGCAGTCCCCGGCCCGCGCCCTGGAGATCCAGCTGGCGCTGCGGCTGCACGCCCTGTCGGGCGCGGTGGTGCGCTGAGGGCGATGCCGTTACGCACGGAAGAGCGCCGGGCCTTCGAGGCCCGGCGCTCTTGCGTGAGGTGCGGGTGTCAGGCGGGCTGGGCCCGCACCGCCGCGTCCGCGGCGGGAGAGGCGGCCGCGTCGGCCGGGTCGCCCGCCACGGTGGCGAGGTCGCGGTGACGGGTCTCCTTGGCGCAGGCGATCGCCACGACGGTGAGCAGCGCGGCGGCGATCACGTACAGGGCGATCGGCGTCGAGCTGCCGTAGCTGGTGAGCAGCGCGGTGGCGATGAGCGGGGCCGGGGCGCCGGCGGCGACGGAGGAGAACTGCGCGCCGATGGAGGCGCCGGAGTACCGCATCCGGGTCGCGAACATCTCCGAGAAGAAGGCCGCCTGCGGCGCGTACATCGCCCCGTGCAGGACCAGGCCCACGGTGACGGCGAGCAGCAGGCTGCCGAAGCTCCTGGAGTCGATGAGCGCGAAGAACGGGAACATCCAGGCGCCGACGCCGACCGCGCCGATCAGGTACACCGGGCGGCGGCCGATCCGGTCGGACAGCGCGCCCCAGGCGGGGATGACGGCGAAGTGGACGGCGGAGGCGATGAGCACCGCGTTGAGGGCGCTCTGCTTGGACATGCCGGCCTCGGAGACCGCGTAGACGAGGATGAAGGCCGTGATCACGTAGTAGCTGATGTTCTCGGCCATGCGGGCGCCCATGGCGATCAGGACGTCCCGCCAGTGGTTGCGCAGCACGGCGACCAGCGGGGCCTTCTCGGTCTGCGCGGCCTCCGTCTTGCGCTGCTCGGCGGCCGCGAGGGCGGCCTTGAACACCGGCGACTCGTCGACGGAGAGACGGATCCACAGGCCGACGAGCACGAGTACGCCGGAGAGCAGGAACGGCACGCGCCAGCCCCACGAGAGGAAGGCGGACTCGGAGACCGTCGCGGTCAGCGCGGCGAGCACACCGGTCGCGAGGAGCTGGCCGGCCGGTGCGCCGGTCTGCGGCCAGGAGGCCCAGAACCCGCGCCGCTCGGCGTCGCCGTGCTCGGAGACCAGGAGCACGGCCCCGCCCCACTCGCCGCCGAGCGCGAAGCCCTGCACCAGCCGGAGCACGGTGAGCAGCACCGGAGCGGCGCTGCCGATCGCCGCGTGGGTGGGCAGCAGACCGATCGCGAACGTGGCGCCGCCCATCATCAGCAGGCTCAGCACCAGCAGCTTCTTGCGTCCGAGGCGGTCACCGTAGTGGCCGAAGACCAGCGCGCCGATCGGGCGCGCCGCGAAGCCGACAGCGTACGTCAGGAACGACAGCAGCGTGCCGACCAGCGGGTCCGACTCGGGGAAGAAGAGCTTGTTGAACACGAGCGCCGCGGCCGAGCCGTAGAGGAAGAAGTCGTACCACTCGATGGTGGTGCCGATGAGGCTCGCGGCGACGATGCGCTTGAGATTCGAGGGGCTGGGCGGAGCGGTCGCGGGGGAGGACATCGGCACCACTTCCTGCATGTGACGGGGACGTTTGCGTGTCGCCACACCGTAGAAACGCCCAGGTCACAGGCGTATGTGGTGGGACACCATAGTTCCGGCCCCAGGAGTGCGTGCGCCCACCATCGGCAGGGTACCGAAAGCGGAATCGGGCATGCCGAGAGGGCGGCGGTCCACCGGTCGCCGCCCTCCCGGGTGGGTGCGCGTGCCCGCGTGCGGCTGGGGCCGGACAGGCCCTAGCCCTGCTGCCCGCCCGCCGGAGCGGTCGCGGCGACCTGCGCGAGGGCGTAGAAGCTCGACCCGCCCAGGCCCGCGGCCTCGGCGGCCTTGAGGTTGCGCACCGTCGCCGCCAGCACGTTCGCGGCGAAGCCGGCTCGGCGCATGCCGTCGAGCACGGTCTCCCCGCCGTGCGTGAACACGGCGAGGGTGGCCTGGTCCGTCGTGAAGTCGCCGCTGTCGACCGCCCGCACGGCCTCCCGGGTACCGTCCTTCAGCACCGCCAGGACCTTGTCGGTGGCCTCGTCGAGCACCTCGCCCCCGACGCCCTGGCTCTTGGCGTAGGCGATCGCGTCGACGTACGCGGCGAGGGCGGCCGTGTACACGCCGCCGACGATCGTGGCGTCGACCGCGCTCGCGGCCTGCACCTGCTCGGAGACGAAGCGCGTTGCCGGACCGAGCGCGCCGAGCAGCTTCTCGTGCTCCGCCCAGGCTTCGGAGCTGCCCGAGAACAGCACGTAGCCGCGCTCGGTACCGAATGTCCTGGGGGAAGCACAGGATCGCCGCGTCCAGATAGGGAACGCCTCGCTCGGCGGCCCACGCGTCGGCGGTCTCCGACTCCTCCGTGGAGCTCGTGCCGGTGTTGAGCAGGGTCTTGCCGGCCCAGCTCCCGACGGCCTCCAGGCTGCGGAGCACCGGCCCGTACGCCGGGGCGCAGGTCAGGACCAGACCGCCGCCGCCAGGTCCGCATCGGCGCGGACGTGCTCCGGCAGTTCCTCGGCGAGGCTCCGGGCGCGCGAGGCGTCCGGGTCGTACGCCGTGACCGCCCAGCCCGCCCGCGCCAGGGCACGGGCGATCGAGGAGCCCATGAACCCGTTGCCGATGACCGCGACGTCGCGGTCGGTGCGCTCGGTGTGTGTAGCCATGCATACTCATTTCGCGGGCGAGAAAGTCGAACTCGAATTGATTCGACTTTAAGTGGTCGAGACACCGTCAATCCCGACCCGACCCGACCCGCTTCGAGCCCGGTAGGCGATCACCCCACCGGCTCCAGCCGCAGTCGGCGGACCGGCCAGGGCGGCGGCTCGGCCGGGCCGAACCACACCCGGACGTCCTCCCCGGTGCGGACCGGCAGACGGGGGAAGTCGTTCTCGGCGTGCTCGGTGCGGTGCAGTGCGTGGACCGGAGCCAGATGCCGGGCGGCGTACGCGTCGAAGGCCGCCTCGTCCGAAGGGTGGCAGACCGTCGCCACCACCTGACGCGCCCCCGGCAGCGCCGTGAAGCACGGCCCGCGCAGCAGCAGGACGTCGTCGCTGTCGACCATGGTCGCGTTGGCCGCTTCGCGGTGCCGCTGCCACAGCGGCCCCCCGTAGAACGCCTCCAGCGCGCGCCGGCGGTGCGCCATGTCGGGGAACGCGCGCAACCAGACGAAGCGGTCCGGGTCGTCCAGGTCCCGGAACCGTCCGCCGACGGTGATGCCGACCGCCTGCTGCCCGGTCACGAACTCCCGCTCGAACAGCTCGATCAGGGTCTCCCGGGCGCCCGGGTGCAGGGTGTACTGCCGTAGTTCGACGATGCTCATGCGCCGCAGGCTAGGGGCGCTCCCCTGACATCCTCTGTCAGTGGATACTGGCCGTCATGCGCGCGACCCGGCTGGTCACCCTGCTCCTGCTGCTCCAGAACCGGGGCCGGATGACGGCCCGTGAGCTGGCCGAAGAGCTGGAGGTCTCCGTCCGCACGGTGTACCGCGACGTCGAGGCCCTCGGCGGCGCCGGGATCCCGCTGTACGGCGAGGCGGGACACGCGGGCGGTTACCGGCTGGTCGACGGCTACCGCACCCGGCTCACCGGACTGACCGCGGACGAGGCGCAGGCGGCGTTCCTCGCCGCCCTCCCCGGCGCCGCCGCCGACCTCGGCCTCGGCGAGGCGCTCGCCGCCGCCCGGCTCAAACTGCGGGCCGCGCTGCCGGCGGAGCTGCGCGAACACGCCGGGCGGATCCAGGAGCGTTTCCTGCTCGACGCCCCCGGCTGGTACGGCGACGCCGACCGCACGCCCCATCTGGCCGCGGTCGCCACGGCGCTGTGGGAACGACGGGTGCTGGTCCTGCGCTACCGACGCTGGCGGGCCCCGGAGGAGATCGAGCGCCGGATCGAGCCGTACGGACTGGTCCTCAAGGCCGGCCGCTGGTACCTGGTCGCCGGGGGACCCTCCGGAATCCGCACCTATCGCGTCGATCAGATCCTCGGACTCACGGAACTGGACGAGGAGTTCGCGACCCCCGACGACTTCGACCTGCCGGCGTACTGGGCCCGCTACCTGGCCGACTTCCGGGCCCGGCTGCACTCGGGCGACGCCCTGGTCCGTCTCACTCCCGAGGGAGCCCGGCGCCTGGGCGTCGAAGCCGCCGGCGACGGATGGACGGAGACCCGGGTGCCCATCGAGTCGATCGCCCACGCCCACGGGGAGTTCCTCCGCCTCGGCACCGACATCGAGGTCCTGGAACCCGCCGAACTCCGCGCCCGCATGGCCGAGACGGTCGGCGCCCTGGCCGCCCGCTACCGGAGCCCGGAGCTCTGAGCGGCCCCGGCGTCATACCGGCGCGGTGGCGGGCGGCTGTGGCTGCTGAGGCTGCTCCGCCTCCGCGGGGCCTGCCAGGAACTCCACGATCGCCAGCACGAAGACGAGACACAGCGCGATGCCGACGACCGTCCAGCCCGTGGGGTACGACCACAGGAGGTAGATCACGAGCGCTCCGGCCACCACGATCCAGTTGATCCACGTGCGGAAGCGGCGCACGAAGGGGCCCACCGGACCGAGGCGGAGCCCCGCGCGGTCGGCGGTGCCGCGGAGCGCGCCGATGCCGGACGTCCACAGGCCGCGGAGGAACGAGGCGCGGCGGCCGGGGCCGGTGAGCCAGGCGGCGAGGGCGATGACGACGGCCAGGGCGACGGTCATCCGGATCATCAGCTGCAGCAGGTGGATCACGGTGTCGTACACCTCGGCCGCCGCGTCCTGCGACACCTGCGCGGGCAGCCGGTCCAGATAGACGGCGCGGAACACCCGCAGCCCGATCGCCAGCACGATCACCGCCGCGGCGGCGCACAGCGAGGCCGTCACCAGGGCCCGGCGCCTGCGCACGGCCAGGAGGACGCCCGCCGCGAGGAGGACGACGGCCAGCACCACGAGCCAGTCGCCGGCCAGCTGCAGGATGCGGACGTACGTCCGCACGTCCTCCAGCTGGTCCGACTTCACCAGCACGAAGTTCGTGTTCACCTGCGGGATGCGGCCGGCGACCGTCATGCCGTCGGCGACCAGCCGCTCCTTCACCTGGTCGATCACGGGGCCGAGATTCAGTGTGACCGCGTTGTCCTGGAGCTCGATGGCCCCGCCGCCACTGCCCGTCAGCGCCTTGTCGACCGCCGCGTGCGCCCTCCGGTTCGCCTCGGTCCACACGGTCTCGAACTGCTCGGACGCCACGATCGCCCGCGCCTTGTCGCGGACGAAGGACTCGACGGCCCCCTCCAGCGAGTCGCCCAGCTTCCCCAGGGCCTTCTCCAGCCGGGGCCGCTCCGCGGGTGCCGCGTCGGAGAGCAGCGTGGACAGGTCCAGGCGTGTCATCACCGCGTTCGTCACCCGGTTGGCCACCGCTTCCTGAACGGCGGGTTCCGACGCCAGCGGGGCGACCGTCTCCACGTAACGATCCGTGTCGCCGACCACGTCGGACGCCCAGGCGGCGACGATCGACAGCGGCGCGAGGAGGACGCCGAGCGTGATGAGGACCGCGGCGAAGAACGACCGGACCCGATGCCTCGGCGGCCGCACGCCCTCGCTCTCCAGCGCGGCCACGCGCGCCCTCAGCTGCTGGAGCTCGGTGTTCTCGCCGTTCCCGGCGTGGCCGGCCCCGGCCGCCTCGTCGTCCGCCACCTGTGCCTCCCGCATCGGTCCGCTGCTCTCCTGCCAGGGGACCCCTCCGCGCGGCGCGGCGCGAACCGTACTGCGTCATTCGTGGTGATTCATCCGACATGCGAAACGTGGGGGCGGCCCGTTTACTGGGGAGGCACTCGACCCCGACCCGGCAGCGCTGCCACCGGAGGACACCCATGGCCACCCTGACCGTCTGGAAGTTCGACACCCCCGACGGTGCGGAAGCCGCCGAGAGCACCCTGCTCCAGCTGCAGAGGCAACAACTGATCCAGGTCCTGGACGCGGCGGTCGCCACCTGGCCGCAGGACGCCAAGAAGCCGAAGACCAAGCAACTGCACAATCTCGCCGGCGTCGGCGCGCTGTCCGGCATGTTCTGGGGCATGCTCTTCGGACTGATCTTCCTGATGCCTCTCTTCGGCGCCGCCATCGGCGCGGCCGCCGGCGCGCTCGGCGGCAAGATGGCCGACGTCGGCATCGACGACGACTTCATCGAGTCCGTCAAGTCCCAGGTAACGCCGGGCACTTCGGCGATCTTCCTGCTCTCGCAGGACGCCGTCGTCGACCGCGTGAAGGAGGCCTTCCCCGGCGCGCACGCCGAGCTCATCCAGTCGAACCTGGACAGCGCGCAGGAGGCGAAGCTCCGCGAGGTCTTCGCCGAGTAGTACCCGCGAGCCGCATGCCGCCCCGTCCCCGGAGGCTTCAGGACACGAAGCCGACCACGCCGGAGCCGGGGCGCGCCTGCGCCCGCCGCAGCCAGCCGATCACGTCCGTCACGGCGGCGCGTATCTCCGGCTCCAGTGCCGGCGCGCGGCCGTCCCGCATCGTCGCCTCGACCTGCTCCAGCGCCTCCAGGCACTGCGCCTGCGTCCACTCGCCGCAGCGCGGAAGATCGTAGACCGGTACGCCCTTGGGGAACCCGCCGTAGTACCCGAGCTCCGCCACCGACACCGCCGTGACCCGCAGCGCGCGCAGCCCCTCGTCCACCAGCTCGAGCCAGTCGCCCCGGAACGGGCTGAAGGACGAGTTGTCGAGGAACTGCCCGGTCATCGCGCACAGCCGCTTGTACGCGTAGCCGTACTGGAAGGCGTACCGCCGTTCCTCCGGGTACGGCCCGCCGCGCACCACCGTCCGCAGCGCCTCGTACGCCGTGGGTGCGCCGTCCGCGATCTCGGACGAGAACCACGAGTCGTCGGCGGCCATCTCGGCACCGAACTCGGCCCGTATCGCCTTCAGCAACTCCTCGTTGCCGGAGCCCACGAAGGCACGGGTGGCCTCGGTGTCGAGCAGGTACACGCTCAGGGAAGAACTCATGTGATCACGGTAGCGGCGCCCACTGACAGCCTCGAAGAAAGTGCGTACTCCCGATCCGTCGGGGTAGCCGCGACGCAGAGGCCACGCGCGCGGCGGGCGGCGGAGCCGTGCCGCAGGGCGCCGAGGCGATCAGGACCGAACCGACGGAGGACGTGAGACCGCGATGGCCGACTTCGAGCTGATCGACGTGTCCCTGGTGTCCGACGACTTCGGGAGCCTGCGCGTCCCCCTGGGCGGGCAGCCGCGCGAACCCGTCGTCCTGCCCGCCGGCGCGGTCGTCTCCGTCGTCCTGACCTTCCGGACGGAGACGGAGATCGACGGGCTGAAGTTCGACGAGACCCGGTCCTGCGAGGGGACCCGGATCGCCGCCCTCACCCACACCCTGGGCGGATTCCGCGCCGGCGGGCCGTACGAAGTGCGGCTGCCGCCCGAGCGGCTCCCCGTCGGGCCGACGAGCGGGGGCCGCTACGAGGCCACCGGCCGCTTCGTCGACGCCGACGGACGCGAACTGGCCCGGGAGAGTCACAGCTTCCGCATCGTCCCGCAACCCCTCCCGGCCTGACGGACCCGCCTGCCTCTCAGCTCTCGCCCAGCGCCCGCGCCAGACCGCTGCGGTCGGTGCCGAGCTTGGTGAACACGGAGGAGAGGAGTTCCGAGACCGCCTGCGTGTCGAGGTTCATCTCCTTGGCGATCGCCACGGAGGACAGCCCCTTCGCGGCGTGCTTGCCCGCCTCGTGCTCGGCGACCGTGAGGGTGCCACGCCCCGAGTCGTGCAGCCGGCGCGGCCGCAGGCCCGCCGCGGCGAGCTGGCTGCGGGTCCGCGACGCCAGCGCGTCGGCACCGCAGACCGTGGCGACCTCCATGCCGCGGTACAGCTGCTGGGTCGCCTGGGGCTGGTCGCCGACCGCGTACAGCGCCGAACCGTGTTCCACCAGCGCCTGCGCCAGCTCGTACGCGGCGGGCGACTGCTCCAGATGCGAGACCGCCTCCTGCAGCAGCGTGATCGAACGCGTCGGATCCGCCGTCGCCGCCTCCACACGCAGCGCGTGCCCGATCACGCTCGGCACCCCGAACGCCCGAGCCCGCGACACCGCCTCCGCGGCGGTCGCCGCCGCCCGCTTCGGGTCGTCGACGGCCTCGGCCAGCGCGAGGTCCATCTGCCAGGGGCTCCAGGAGGGATTCCGGATACCGCGCAGGTCGAAGCGGCGTCCCGCCTGGGTGAGTTGGTGCCGGGCCTCGTCGATGCGGCCCTGGGCGAGGAGGAGCTTGCCGTAGACGGCCTGCGGGTCGGGATAGACGATGGAGCGTGAGGAGTAGCGGCTCAACCCGTGCCGGTTCGCGACCTCTTCGGCCTCCGCGACGTTGCCCCGCGCGATCAACGTCTCGACCAGGGTGCCGACCGCGTACCACTGGGCAGGGATGTCGGGCCCGACGCGTTCGGCGATCTCCAGTCCGTTGCGGACGAAGTCCTCGGCCTCGCTGAGCCGGCCGCGCCGGTAACGGACGTACCCGAGCAGCGTGTACAGGAAGGACAGGTGCGCGCCGCGCCAGCCCTTCAGCTCGAACTCGAGGATGCCCTTGTTGAACAGCTCCTCGGCCCGTCCGGGCTGGTCGCAGTACATCAGTGTGATGGCGACGGCGGCCGGGACCTCGAAGCCGAAGTCCTGATCGGTCCAGCTCATGCCGCCTTCGAGAGCCTGCTCGGCGTAGTCGAGGGAGACGGTGGCGGGCTCACCGCGCATCGCGGCGTCCCAGGAACGCAGGCCCAGGATGTGCCTCTCCGGCAGTCCACGGCCGGTGAGCCGCTTGGCGAACTGGGCGAGAAGCCGCGACCGCGCGGGCGAGTTCTCCTTGTCGACCTGTACCGAGCTCCACTTGAACTGCTCGGCCTGCATCCGCAGTCGGGTACGGCCGCTGCCCGCCCGCCGCGCCTCCTCGGAGAGCAGTTCGGTCGCGGAGTCCAGACGACCGGAGTGGGCCATGGCCTGAGCGAGCCGGTACGTGATCGCCTCACGGAGGTTCTGCTCGATGAAGGGCTCTTCGAGCGCCGCCTGCAGCTGGTTGATCGTCGTGACCGGGTCGTGCAGCAGATTTGCCGAGCCCAGCTCGAAGAGCACCTCCGCGCGGTCCTCCGCGTCCGGGGGCTCCCGCAGCGCGCGGGTCAGATAGCGTCGCGCGGCGTCCGGCGCACCCGCGGAGAAGTTGTCACGGGCGGCCTGCCGCAGTTGCTGGACGACCCAGGGGTCGCCCTCGGGGTGCATCTCCAGTAAATGCCGTGCCGCGGCGGAGGCGCCGTGCCCGTCGTTGATCAGCGCCTGCGCCGCCACGCCGTGCATCGCGACGCGCACGCCGGGCGGCATCGACCGGTACACCGCGGTGGCGATGAGCGGATGGAAGAACTCCACGACCTCCTGGCGGCGCACGTTCGTCAGAACGGTCAGGATGCGCGCCTTGCGGAGCAGTTCGATGGATTCCGTGACCTGGGCCTCGCCGAGGGCCGCGACCCCGCCGACGATGGTGGTCGGGACGGCGGTGCCGAGTACGGCCGCCGCCCAGGCGAACCGCACGGTGGACGGGCCGAGTTGCTCCAGACGCTCGATGATTCCGCTGCCCTTGACCGCGGAGGCCAGGTCGCGCAGCTGCGCGATGCCGTCCTGGTTCGGCCGCAGTCCGCGCTCGCGGCCCTTCATCGCGAGCTCGACCACCTCGAAGGGGTTGCCGCCGCTGATCGCCCAGCACTCGCGGCAGAATACGTCGTCCGCGTTCTCGCCGAGGACGTCGCGGATGATGCGCGCGACACCACTGGTGGTGAGCGGGGAGAGCTCGTGCGGACGTGCGCCGCGACGGGACATCAGCGCCCGCAGGCCGGCCGCGTCGGCGGGGATCTCGTCGGGACGACAGGCCACCAAGACGACCATGCCCAGCTCCTCGGCGCGCGAGGCGAAGGAGGTGAGCCAGGCCAGGGACTCCGCGTCCGCCCAGTGGGCGTCGTCGAGGACCAGGACGACCGGGGCGCGACGTACCGTCAGCTGGGTCACGACCCAGTCCAGACCGTCGCGGACACCCTGAGGGTCGGGTGCGATCGCTCCCTGCCGGGAGGCGGTGAGGCCCAGGGCGGGCGCGACGATCCGGTACCAGTTCCCGAACGCTTCGCGGCGGTCCTGTTCGGACATGGCCGCGAGGGTGGGCTGCAGAAGCTGGCGCATGACGTGGAACGGCACCTGCCGCTCCTGCTCGCCGCCGCGCGCGAACAGCACGGTGCAACCGCGTTCGGCCGCGTACTCACGCGCCGCTGTGAGCAGCTTCGTCTTGCCCATGCCCGCGGGGCCGACGAAGGTCAGCACCCCGCCCCGACGGTTCGCCGGACCCGGGTTGGGTCCGCCGCACAACTCGTCCACCGCGCGCCGGATATCCAGGAGCTCGGACTCCCGTTCGAGCAGCGGGTTCGAGTTGTCGCTCCTGAGATCAGTGACAGATGACATTCCCGCCCCTCCTGCGTGTACGGGCGAGTCTATGACCTTCGGGGCGTGGCGGCGCGGCTTCGCTCCGTATTCTTTCAACCCGGCTTGTTCCGAGGCGAGATGGTGTACTGTCTGCGCTTTCGTGCCGGGCCGGGACATTCCGCTTCACAGCGGGATCCCCGGCCCGGCACGCTCAGCCGCGCGCCACCGGGATCATGGGCAGAGCGCTCGGCTGCGGGATGCCCGCCGGCAACTCGCGCACCTCGACTCCCGGAACGGGGGTCAGCCGCCAGCGGGACGCGACGCTCGCCACGAACGCCAGGATCTCCGCCACGGCGAAGGAATCGCCGATGCACTTGTGCGCCCCCGCGCCGAAGGGGATGTACCGGTGGGCGCGCGGAGCCTCGCCGCCGTCGCGGTCCCAGCGGTCCGGGTCGAAGACCGTGGGGTCGCCGAAGAGCGCGGGATCCCGGTGCAGGGCGTACGGGCTGTAGCCCACCTCCGCGCCCTCGGGGATCTGCACGCCGCCGAGTACCAGTGGCTCGAGCGCGCGCCGGGTGAACAGGAGCGGAGAGTGCAGTCGCAGCGCCTCCTGGAACACATGGCGCGTGTACGTGAGTTCCCTGAGGTCCTCCGGGCGTACGGGACGCCGGCCTACGACGCGGTCGACCTCGGCCTGCACCCGCTCCTCCGCCTCCGGGTGCCGGCCGAGCTCGTGGAAGATCCACGCCAGCGTCGTGGCGGGGGTCTCCGTGCCGGCGAACATGATGGAGATGACCTCGTCCCGCACCTGCTCCGGGCTCATCGTGGCGCCCGTCTCCGGGTCAGCCGTGGTGAGCATCAGGGACAGGGCGTCACGGCCGTCGGTCTTCTCCGGCTCGTACCGCTCGATGACCTCGTCGATGATCTGCCGCAGGCGGGCGGCGGCCGTGTCGAAGCGCCGGTTGGCCGGGACCGGGAGCCGGTCCAGCGCCTTGGGCATGACGGCGCGCAGGAGCATGCCCTCCAGGACGATGGGCAGGGACCGGTGCACCTCCTCGACGGCGGGCTTGCTGAGGTCGCCGGAGAAGATCATGTCGGCGACCGCCGCCATGGCGTAGCGGCGGGTCTCGTTGAGGACGGAGATCTCCTGGCCGTCCGTCCACGACGCCGCCATCTCCTCGGCGTTGCGGCACATCGCCTCGGTGTACTCGGCGATGTGGTCGCGATGGAACGCCGGCTGCATCATGCGGCGCTGCTTGCGGTGGAACTCGCCGTCGGTCGTGACCAGGCCGTTGCCGAACATGGGCCGGAGCCGCTCGAACACGCGGCCCCGGCCGAACCGCTGGGCGTGCTGGACGAGTACGGCGTTGACGTGCTCGGGACTCGTCGCGACGTGCACCGGCCACGTCCCGATGTCCAGCCGCACGATGTCCCCGTGCTCCCGCAGGGACTCGAGGAAGGCGATGGGCTGTTTCCACAGCTGCAGAACGTGTCCTAAGAGCGGTATGCGGCCCGGTGCGGGGGCCGCAGGGACCGCCGTCGAGGTCTGCTCATCCACCTGTGTCACGGGTCGACCCCCCGTCATGCGACCGAGACCAGGTCCGGGCGGGTGTAGGCGCCCTCCAGACCGGCCGCGAAGCGTTCGTCGTTGTATCGCGTGCACTCGTAACGCTGCCACAGCTCCGTGCCGATCATCCAGTCCTCGTAGGTCCGGACGCAGCGGGCGACCTCGTCGCGCAGGGCCGGGCCGGTGCCGGGTTCGGCGTCGAGGGTGGCGAAGAGCCGGTCCTTGGCCTTCAGGTAGTCCTCTATGCGCAGTTGGATGAGGTTCTCGACCTCGCCTACGGCGTCGCGCAGCGAGATGCGGTCTCGGGAGGCGATCCGGGACACGAGGTTGTTGGTGTCCCCGCAGGCGTACTCCTTCGGCAGCGAGAACACGTCGTTGCCCCAGGAGATGACGTCCAGCGTGCTCGCCACGACCTCCGCGAACTGGGGGAGGCCGGTGATCCGGTCCGGGAGGTCGATGCCGAGGGCGGCCTCCACCATGTCCATCATCGGCAGGAGTTGGGAGCTGTTGCGACGCAAGAGGATGTAGTCCTCGACCGTGGGGCGGGCGTCGGCACGGCGGTTGCCGGCCTCCTGGTCGAGCGAGCGGAGCACGAGACGGACATGGGCACGATAACGGTCGGCGCAGGCCTCGGACATGCCGTCGACGATGCGGCCGCAGACGTCGATGAACCCGTTCACCAGCGGATTGCGCTCCTCCGCCGCTCCGTCGGCCTGTCCGGTGTCCAGGTACGAGGTGATGGCGCCGACGACGGGGCGCCAGGCCTCCAGTTCGCCGTTCCTTATGAGGTGGTCGTGCTGGTCGTCCAGGACGAACGACCAGGCCATCCACTCGGCGAGCAGCAGTACCCGCTCGTACGGGACCTCGCCGCTGACCCTGCCCGCCAGGTGTCCGCAGCCGATGCCGGAGAACTGCTCCAGGGCGCGGGTCACGAGGCCGTGGCCGGCCACCCAGGCGGTCGCCTCCTCGTTGGCCCGGGCCGCCTGCGGATGCTTTGCGTTCCCGAAAGGCAGATGAAAGTCGGGGACGGAGAAATTGTGGAGCTGGTTCATTCTTCCCCCAGGGTGAAAGAGTTCGCCCGGTGTGCCGTTGTCGGCTCGTGTGGCTCCTAATCCGCCTCCTGGCAACGCGATCTGGCTAGTTGTCAGGTAATTAACCCTCAGAGGGGAGCGAACTGTCAATGTAGGAGGGCGAATCTGCGCGATTGATCGTAAACCGTCAATCTTCGTACGGGAGTCGGGTATGCGAGGGGCATATTCGTTCGCGCGCTCGTGCGCGGGCGGTCGAACGCGCGCGTGAGTCCGGCCTAACGTGCCTGCTGTGACGGGCAGTTCGAGGGTGCCCGAAGCGGTCTGGCGGGGGTGGTGGGCAGGGCTCGCCGAGCGCGCCCCGTTCGTTGGGGCGTTGCTTCCTTTTCGTCAGCGAACTGCCGGCCGGTCGAACGGGTCGAGGGATTCGCCGTGCGTTCCGTGGTGCGTATCCGATATTGCGGAGATGAATGACGGCGAGGATCGCGGAAGGGTGACATCCGATGCGTGGGCGGGTAATGGCGGGGGAGTGGGGTACGCGCGGCCGGGCGGTGGGGGATTCGTTTGCAGAAACGATTCCCCGTGAATTGCGGGCCCGCCCGTCCCGTCAATTCCTCCGCGTTCGGCGCGAGGTGTCGAGGTGCCGGCGCCCCGCCGTGCCCGGCCCGGCGGTGGCCTGCCAGGGCCCGGCTCGGGGCCGCTCGGGGCTGGTCCGGGGCCGGTCCGGAGGTGCGAGGAAAAGATCTTCTTCTGACCGCTTCGGTCGTACACGGCTGAATAGTAGAAGCGGAAAGAAGAACGTCGTTCAAATTGCGTCACTTCTCGCCGTGCGGCCGATAAATGCTTGTGAACGTGCCCGAGGAGCCGTCAGTGCGCCGGTCCCGCGCCGGTGCAGCGCCGGTTGAACTGCGGATTCGGCCGGTCGAACGGGCCGGTCCGGGCAATGCGGTGATCTGCTTGTGCAAGCGGGGGAGGCGGCCCGAACACGTCCGCCCGGGCCGGCGGGGCGCCGGTCCGGGCGGACGGGGTGACGGGGCGGGCGGAAGCGGGTCCGCCCGACGGGTCAGGCCTGGGGGGCCGGGTAGGTCGGGTACTCGACGCCCGAGACGTGCTGGACGACCCGGATGACCTGGCAGGAGTAGCCGAACTCGTTGTCGTACCAGAGGTACAGGATCGCGTTGTCGCCGTCGACCTTGGTCGCACCGGCGTCGACGATCGACGCGTGACGCGAGCCGACGAAGTCCATGGAGACGGCGTCGGGGGCGGTGGTGAAGTCGATCTGGCGCTTCAGCGGCGAGTGCAGCGAGACGTCGCGGAGGTACTCGAGGACCTCGTCGCGGGTGGTCTCACGGCCCAGGCGCAGGCTGAGGATGGCGATCGAGACGTCCGGCACCGGCACGCGGATCGAGGAGCCGGTGATCGGGGCCTTGAGGTCCGGCAGCGCCTTCGCGACGGCCGAGGCGGCGCCGGTCTCGGTGATGACCATGTTGAGCGGCGCGGAGCGGCCGCGACGGTCGGCCTTGTGGTAGTTGTCCAGGAGGTTCTGGTCGTTCGTGAACGAGTGGACCGTCTCCACGTGGCCGCGCAGCACGCCGTACTCGTCGTCCATGGCCTTCAGCGGCGGGACGATCGCGTTGGTAGTGCAGGAGGCGCAGGACAGCACCTTCTCGTCCGGCTTGATCGTGTCGTGGTTGACGCCGTGCACGATGTTCGGGACGTCGCCCTTGCCGGGAGCGGTCAGGACGACCTTGTCGATGCCCGGGCGCAGGTGCTTGGAGAGGCCCTCGCGGTCCCGCCACTTGCCCGTGTTGTCGATGAGGATGGCGTCCTTGATGCCGTACGCCGTGTAGTCGACCTCGGACGGGTCGTTGGCGTAGATCACCTTGATCGCGTTGCCGTTGGCGAGGATCGTGCTGTTCGCCTCGTCGACGGTGATGGTGCCGTTGAACTGGCCGTGGATCGAGTCGCGGCGCAGCAGCGAGGCGCGCTTGACGAGGTCCTGGTCGCCGCCACCGCGGACGACGATGGCGCGCAGGCGCAGCCCGTTGCCGGAGCCGGCCTTCTCGATGAGCAGGCGGGCGACGAGGCGGCCGATGCGGCCGAAGCCGTAGAGGACGACGTCGCGGCCGGCGCCGCGCTCCAGCTTGTTCTCGCCGGTGGCGCCGGAGACGGCCTCGGCGGTGAACTCCTCGATCGACAGGCCGCGGTCGTCCTCGCGGTACGTCGCGGCGAGCATGCCGATGTCGATCTGGGACGGGCCGAGGTCCAGCGTCGTCAGGGCCTGGAGGAAGGGCATCGTCTCGGTGACCGACAGCTCCTCGCCGGCGATCTGCCGGGCGAACCGGTGGGTCTTGAGGATGCTGACCACCGACTTGTTCACCAAGGAGCGGCTGTGCAGCAGGATGTTCACGTCCTGCTCACGGTGCAGCTTCCCGATGATCGGGATCATCGACTCCGCGATCTCCTCGCGGTGCTTCCAGTTGGTGAACGAGTCGTCTTTGACAGTCACAGGTTTATCTTTCGAGCTAGGCGGCGCTCATATGCTAACCCGACCCCCGTTTGATCGATCAAGGGGGGCCGGGAAGGCTGTCGGCAGGCTCACACCGCGCGGCGCAGCGCGCCCTCGGCGCGCAGGTCGGCCAGGGTGGGATAGCCGTCCACGGCCATGATGAGGTCTGCCTCGGCGAGCAGCGACCGCAGGACGTGCACGATGCCGTCGGTCCCGGCGAGCGCCGCGCCGTACACGTACGGGCGGCCGACGCCGACCGCCGTCGCACCGAGCGCCAGCGCCTTGATCACGTCCGCCCCGGAGCGGACCCCGGAGTCGAACAGCACCGGCAGCCCCTCGGCCGCCTCCACGACGCCCGGCAGCAGGTCGAGCGCGGCGAGGCCGCCGTTGGCCTGCCGGCCGCCGTGCGTGGAGCAGTACAGCCCGTCCACGCCCCCGTCCCGGGCGCGGCGCGCGTCCTCGGGATGGCAGATGCCCTTCAGGACCAGCGGCAGATCGGTCAGGGAACGCAGCCAGGGCAGATCGTCCCAGGTCAGCGGGTTGCCGAAGACGGACACCCACTCCATGACCGCGGCCTGCGGGTTGCTCTCCGGAGACTCCTTCAGACGCGCCCGGAAGACCGGGT
Source organism: Streptomyces solicamelliae (assembly GCF_045348655.1). NCBI lineage: Bacteria > Bacillati > Actinomycetota > Actinomycetes > Kitasatosporales > Streptomycetaceae > Streptomyces > Streptomyces solicamelliae. Next base: position 540,647 of record NZ_CP160404.1, on the reverse strand, counting down.
CCGAGGTGTAGTTCGCCAGGCAGTGCCCGCGGAGCTGCGGAAAGTTGGACCCGGCCAGATCACGCGGCCGCCACCCGGTGATCCAGGTGTCCAGGGTGACGACGATCCCCTTGTAGCCCGCCGCCTCCGCCCGCCGGACCAGGCTCGCCGCCAGTTCGCGGTCGGTCGGCGTGTACAGCTGGAAGAAGCCGGGCGTTCCGCCCTGCTCGGCCGCCACCTGCTCCATCGGGTCCACGCTCAGCGTCGAGGCGACCATCGGCACCCCGGTACGGGCGGCGGCCCGCGCGGCGGCCAGGTCGCCGTGACCGTCCTGCGTGCACAGCCCCAGCACGCCGACCGGAGCCATGAACAGAGGCGACGGCAGCGTCAGACCGAACAGGTCCACCGTGAGGTCGCGCTCCTTGGCCCCGACCATCATCCGCGGCACCAGCCCCCAGCCGTCGAAGGCGCTCGCGTTGACCCGCTGGGTGCGCTCGTCGCCCGCGCCCCCGGCCACGTACGACCAGACGGACGGCGGCAGCGCAGCCTCCGCGCCCGCCTCGAGCCCCTCGTAGGCCATCGGCAGCTCGGGCAGCACCCCGGCGAGGCCGTTGAGGTAGATCTCGTACTGGTAGTCCCCGAACTGCGCGGCCATCCGCCGTCCCCTCCGTCACCCTCCGCCCCGGCCGACCCGGGCGCGCCGGGACCACCCTGCCAACCCCACGCCCCGCAGGGCCATGGTCGCGACACGATCGGCGGGAGTGGCCGAGGTCGGCGCGGACCGGCTGGGCGGATCAGCGGAATCAGCCGGGGACCGGCGACGACGGTCAGTCCGGCGGCTCCGGTACCGGCTCGGTCCCGGGCTCCGGATGCACCGCCGGATCCTCCTCGGGATCCGGCGCCCCCGGGTCACGCGGGACCGGCTCCGGCTCCGGCTCCGGGACGTTGTCCGGGCGATCGGGGATCGTCATGGCCGCGCACCGCCTCACATGTGCCGGTTCGAGTAGTACCGCTCGATCAGCTGCAGGTGCGGCAGATCGTCCTCGTGCTGCCCGCTCTCGAACGGCGGGGAGTCCTTGATCTCGGCCTTGGTCGCCGCGATGTGGACGGTCTCGTCCTCCGGGACGATCCGGGCCACCAGCCCTGCCGGCAGCAGGACGCGGTGCCCGAAGATCCACGGACCGGTGTCCACGACGACGTACGACCGGCCGACGTCCTCCGAGTGCCGGTCGATCTTCCCGATGTGCCCGTCGCTGGCCTCCACCCGGTAGCCGATCAGCTCCGCACCGGGCGCGTGACCGGACGTCTCGGAGTAGCCCCACAGGTCGGTGCGCATCCCGGCCACCTCCTCTTCACCCTTCTGCGCCTGCCCCGGATCCCTCCGGACACGCCTTCCCGGCGTGTGAGGCAGGGCCCTTTCCCACCGGGCACGATCACGAGATATCTTGATGTCGAGCAATCTCGCATACGCAGACGTGGAGCGGAGCACCTGGTGACTGACTCGACCATCATCTACACCCACACCGACGAGGCGCCCGCCCTGGCGACGTACTCGTTCCTCCCCGTGGTCCAGGCGTACGCCGCCACGGCCGGGGTCGGTGTCGAGACCCGGGACATCTCCCTGGCGGGCCGCATCATCGCCCACTTCCCGGAGTACCTGGAGGAGGGCCAGCGCATCGCCGACGCCCTCGCCGAGCTCGGCGAGCTGGCCAAGTCGCCGGCCGCCAACATCATCAAGCTGCCGAACATCTCGGCGTCCATCCCGCAGCTCAAGGCCGCCGTCGCCGAGCTCCAGGCCCAGGGCTACGCGCTGCCGGACTACCCGGACGACCCGAAGACCGACGAGGAGCGCGAGATCCGCGCCCGCTACGACAAGGTCAAGGGCAGCGCCGTCAACCCCGTCCTGCGTGAGGGCAACTCCGACCGCCGCGCCCCCGCCTCGGTCAAGAACTACGCCAAGACGCACCCGCACCGCATGGGCGCCTGGACCGCCGACTCCCGGACCAACGTCGCCACCATGGGCCGCGACGACTTCGCCTCCACGGAGAAGTCCACCGTCATCGCCGAGGACACCACCCTCACCTTCGAGCACGTCGCCGCCGACGGCACCGTGACCGAGCTGCGCGCCCCGCTGAAGGTCATCGCCGGCGAGGTCGTCGACGCCTCCGTCATGCGCGCCGCCGCCCTGCGCACCTTCCTGAGCGAGCAGGTCGCCCGCGCCAAGGCCGAGGGCGTCCTGTTCTCCGTGCACCTCAAGGCCACGATGATGAAGGTCTCCGACCCGATCGTCTTCGGCCACGTGGTCCGCGCCTTCTTCCCGAAGACCTTCGAGACCTACGGCGAGAAGCTGGCCGCCGCCGGCCTGTCCCCGAACGACGGCCTCGGCACCATCCTCGCCGGCCTGTCCGCGCTCCCCGAGGGCGACGAGATCAAGGCCTCCTTCGACGACGAGATCGCCGAGGGCCCGGCCCTCGCCATGGTCGACTCCGACAAGGGCATCACCAACCTGCACGTGCCGTCCGACGTCATCGTCGACGCCTCGATGCCGGCCATGATCCGCACCTCCGGCCACATGTGGGGCCCGGACGGCCAGGAGGCCGACACCCTCGCCGTCCTCCCGGACAGCTCCTACTCCGGCGTGTACCAGGTCGTCATCGACGACTGCCGCGCCCACGGCGCCTTCGACCCGTCGACCATGGGCTCCGTCCCGAACGTCGGCCTGATGGCGCAGAAGGCCGAGGAGTACGGCTCCCACGACAAGACCTTCGAGATCGCCGCCGCGGGCACCGTCCGCCTCGTCGACGCCGCCGGCAACGTCGTCCTGGAGCAGGAGGTCGCCGAGGGCGACATCTTCCGCGCCTGCCAGACCAAGGACCTGCCCATCCAGGACTGGGTCAAGCTGGCCGTCACCCGCGCCCGCGCGACCGGCAGCCCGGCCGTCTTCTGGCTGGACGAGAGCCGCGGCCATGACGCCCAGATCATCGCCAAGGTCAAGCAGTACCTGCCGGAGCACGACACCGAGGGCCTGGACATCCAGATCCTCTCCCCGGTCGAGGCCACCAGGTTCTCCCTCGAGCGCATCCGCCGCGGCGAGGACACCATCTCGGTCACCGGCAACGTGCTCCGCGACTACCTGACCGACCTCTTCCCGATCCTGGAGCTGGGCACCAGCGCCAAGATGCTCTCCGTGGTCCCGCTGATGGCGGGCGGCGGCCTGTTCGAGACCGGCGCCGGCGGCTCCGCCCCGAAGCACGTCCAGCAGCTCGTCAAGGAGAACTACCTGCGCTGGGACAGCCTCGGCGAGTTCTTCGCCCTGGCCGCCTCCTTCGAGCACCTGGCGACCACCACGGGCAACGCCCGCGCCCAGGTCCTCGCCGACACCCTCGACCGCGGTACCGCGACCTTCCTCAACGAGGACAAGTCGCCGACCCGTCGCGTCGGCGGCATCGACAACCGCGGCAGCCACTTCTACCTCGCCCTGTACTGGGCCCAGGAGCTGGCCAAGCAGACCGACGACGCCGAGCTGGCCAAGGCCTTCGCGCCGCTCGCCGAGACGCTCACCGCGAACGAGCAGAAGATCGTCGACGAACTGAACGCCGTCCAGGGCGCCCCGGCCGAGATCGGCGGCTACTACCAGCCCGACCCGGCCAAGGCCGCGGCCGTCATGCGTCCGTCCGCGACGTTCAACGAGGCCGTCGCGAGCCTCGGCTGACCCACGGCGGCCCCCGAGGCCGCCCGCACCGCGCACACCGCCCCGGCAGGCTTCCGGCCTGCCGGGGCGGTCCCGTGCGGCGGCCCGTGCGCCGCCGTCCCGGAACGCCCGCGTCCTGCCGGTGGCGGAACCCGAACCGCGGTGTGAACCTGAGGGAATGAGCTGGGCATCATGGACGACGGCCGGGGTCTACACCGGACGCGGCGGGGTCCTCACCGAGGAGGGCGGCATCGTCACGGGTGACCTGACGGTGCACACCACCTACGCGGACGACGAGGCACGCGTCGCCGTGCAGTACACGGGCGCCTCCGACTGGTTCACCCTGTCGGGCAGCCCCGTCCCGTGCGCCTCCGAACAGGAGAGCCGGGACCTGCACGACGCCGTCGTCGCGGCGGTCCGCGCCGGCGGCGGGGCGACCGTCCCGTACCCCCCGGACACCCCGAGCGCACCACGGCGTACCGTCTCCGACTGAGAATTCCGGTCGCGGCGCCCGCATAACCGTCATCCCACGGCCTCCCGCGGATCTCCCGTACGACGGGACACACGGACCAGGCACGAGGGAGCACGGACATGCACAGCGACGAGCGGCGCGCCGAGGAGCTGGTGAACGCGGCGCGGACCGGCGACGCCGGAGCCCGGGACGCGCTGGCGGCGGCGTACCTCCCGCTGGTCTACAACATCGTCGGCCGCGCCCTGAACGGGCACGCGGACGTCGACGACGTCGTGCAGGAGACGATGGTCCGCGCCCTCGACGGGCTGGACGGGCTGCGCGAGCCGGCCCGCTTCCGCTCCTGGTTCGTGGCCATCGCGATGAACCAGATACGCCGCCGCTGGCGCAGCCGTCAGCAGCAGCCGCAGACCGCGCTCGACACGGTCGCGGAGACTCCCGACCCGGCCGGCGACTTCGTGGACCTCACCATCCTGCGGCTCGGCCTGTCCGGGCAGCGCCGCGAGGTCGCCGAGGCCACCCGCTGGCTCGACACCGACGACCGCGAGCTGCTCTCCCTGTGGTGGCTGGAGGCCGCGGGCGAGCTCGACCGCGCCGAGCTGGCCGAGGCGCTGGGCGTGGGCGCGCAGCACGCGGCGGTCCGGGTGCGGCGCATGAAGGAACAGCTGGAGACCGGCCGCGGCATCGTGCGGGCCCTGGCCGCCGAACCCCGCTGCCCGGCCCTCGCCGACACGGTGGCCACCTGGGACGGCGCCCCCTCGCCGCTGTGGCGCAAGCGGATCGCCCGCCACCTGCGGGACTGCCGGGCCTGCTCGGGCGCGTGGGCCGGGCTGGCCCCGGCGGAGGGCCTCCTGGTGGGGCTCGGCCTCGTCGCGCCGCTGCTGGGGGCGGCGGGCATGGCGGGCACGGGCGGGTACGAGACGGTCGCGGGCGCCTACGACGCCGACGCGGTGCCGGCGGAGGCGGGTGCCGCAGGGCAGTCTCCGGAGGCTGCCGGGCCCGCGTCAGAGGCGGGTGCCGACGCTGCCACGACGGCTGCCGGTGACGCCTCCGAGGCGGGCGGCGCCGCATACGAGACGGCCGACGCGCGGGGTGAGGCGGGGGCGGCGGCGCCGGGTCCGGAGGCCGCGGGTCCCGCGTACGCGCCCGGGGGCGGTGCGGCTCGCTCGGCGCTCGGGGCGGGCGCGGTCGCCGTCACCGCGTTGCTGCTCGTCGCGCTGTGGCCCGAGCAGGAGGCGGCGGCCCCGCCGCCCGCCGCCGCCCCGCCGACCGTCGTGGCGACGGTCCCGGCCACGCCGCCGAGCCCCAGTGCGTCGCCCAGTCCCAGTCCGTCGCGCCCGAAGCCGAAGGCGTCCCGTACCGCACCCCGTCCCACGCTCGCCGAGCGGCTCACCCGGATCGTCAACCTCCGCCGGGACGAGGCGGGTTGCGGTCCGCTGCGGCTCGATCCGAAGCTCACCGAGGCGGCGCGGCGGCACGGCCGGGACATGGTCGCGCAGGGCTACTTCGACCACGCGAGCCCCGACGGCCGCAACGTCGACTCCCGCATCAGCGACGCCGGTTACTCCTGGAGCGCGGTCGGCGAGAACCTGGCGATGGGGCAGGGCGACCCCGGCGCGGTGGTCGGCGACTGGATGGACAGCTCCGGCCATCGCCGCAACCTGCTCGACTGCCAGTACCGCGACACGGGCGTCGCCGCCGTGTCGGGGCCCGACGGCACCGTGTGGGTGCAGACGCTCGCCAAGCCGCTGTAGCGGTCTTCGGGGGCGTCAGCCCTTCGCGCCGAAGACCTGGACCCACCAGGGGCCGTTGGAGCGGAGGTTGACGCCCACGCCCACGTCCCTGTACCCGCAGTTGACGACGTTGCGCCGGTGCGTGGCGCTGTCCATCCAGTCGCGCATCGCCCGCGCCGGGGTCTTCGGGCCGCGGTGGATGTTCTCGCCCCAGGCGCGCCAGTCGTACCCGGCGGCCGTGATCCGGTCCCCGCCGTCCGCGCCCTCCGGGTCGCGGTGCTCGTAGTAGCCGCGCGCCGCCATGTCGTCCGCGTGCGCCTGCGCGGCGGCACGCAGCGGCCCCGACGAGCGCAGCGGATCACAACCCGCCCGCAGCCGCTCGGTGTTGACCAGCGCGACGAGCTGTTCGGCGTACCGCTCGGCCGTGCCGAGGTGCGGCTCGGCACGGCCCGGGGGACCGGCGGGCGGCACCTCGCCCCGGTCCGGCCCGGACGGCTCCGCGGGGACCAGGCAGGCCCATCCGGTCACCGCCAGCACTCCCGCCACCGCCGGAGCGCGCCAGCCGGGGCGCCGGGCCGCCCGCGCCCCGTACTCGTCGTCGCGCTGCTGCATGCGCCCCAGTCTCGGCGCGCCCCGCGGGGACGGCACCCGGAGCCGCGCGGACGGAGGTACGCCGAGAAGGCCCGCCGGGCGTCAGTCGTGCGGGACGACCGTCACCGGGCAGTCCGCGTGGTGCAGGGCCGCATGGGCGACCGAGCCGATCCGCGGGCCGATCGCGCCGCGCTTGGCGCGCCGGCCGACGACCAGCAGCGACGCCGACGCGGAGGCGGCGAGCAGCACCTGGCCCGCGCTGCCGATCTCCACGTGCTCGGTCACGCGCACGTCGGGGTACCGCTCGCGCCACGGGACCAGCGCCTCGTGCAGGGCCTTCTCCTCGAACGGCACCAGACCGCCCGCGTCGTCCGCCAGCCGCATCGAGCCGGGGCTGTACGCGTACAGCGGCGGCAGGCTCCATGCCCGCACGGCACGCAGCCCGGATCCGCGGGCCGCCGCCGCCTCGAAGGCGAACCGCAGCGCCGGGGCGCTGTCCTCCGATGTGCCGAGCTGTCCGACGACGACGTCGCCCTCGTCCGCCGAGGCCCCGGCCTCCTCTTCGGCGTGGCGCGAGCGGACCGCGACGACCGGCCGCTTCGCGCCGGCGATGATCTGCTGCCCGTACGAGCCGAGCAGGAAGCCGAGGATCGGCCCCTGCCCGCGCGAGCCGATGACCAGCATCTCCGCCTGCTCCTCAAGGCCCAGCATGGCGGCGACCGGCGTGTCGGACACGACCTCCGCCGTGACCGCGACGTCCGGGTGCGCCGCGACGACCGAGGACTCCGCGTCCTTGAGCAGGTCCTCGGCGAGCCGCGCCTGGGTGCTGCGGTCCTGTTCGAGCGGCAGGTCCAGCGGCTGCCAGAGCCAGGCGTGCACGAGCCGCAGTGGCAGCTTGCGCCGTCCCGCCTCGCGGGCCGCCCAGTGCGCCGCGGCGAGACTTTCCGCGGATCCGTCCACTCCGGCGACGATCTCGAGACTCATGCGGCCGACCTCCAGGCGCTCGTGTGCGGTGTCTGCAGCACGGTAGTCGGTGCCCGGTACCGTGCGTGCTCCTTCCAGGATGGGGCGTCCGGCCGTCCCGCGAGAGGGCCGAAAGACCCTGTCGGACGGCCCGCTCGGCTCTGCCGCCGCCGGACGGCCGTTCGGCTCCTGCCGGCGCCCGACGGCTCAACCCGCCAGGGGCAGACCGGCGTTGAGGTAGTGGTCGCCGATCGCGCGGAGCCGGTGCGCGGAGGAGTGGTCGGCGGTCAGGGCGCGGGCGTCGCGCCAGAAGCGGTCGAGGCCGGTTGCGCCGTCGGTGGCCTCCGGGCCGACGAGTTCCAGGACGCGGGTGGTGATGTGCAGGGCCGCCCTTTCGGTGACCGCCTCGGCCGCGGCGACCAGGACGGAGAGCTCTGCGCGCTCCTCGACGGCGAGGCCGGGGCCCGCTGCCAGTCCGCGGGCCAGCCCGTCGGTGGCGTGGGCGGCGACGGACGCGGCGGCGTGGGCGGCGGTGGCCAGTTCGCCGTACGCGAGCGGCAGGTACGGATCGTCGTCGCGGGACGCGAAGGAGGCTCCTTCGGGCAGGGGCGCGGCGTGCGCGGCACGGCTGACGTCCCGGGCCTCGGCCAGCGCGCCCTCCGCCACGCCGAGCGCGACCTGCACCAGGAGCAGCCCCTGGACGAGCGGGGCGAGGCCGGCGTACGGGGCGACGGCGTGCTCGTCGCGCGGCAGCCGGCCGAGGACCCGGGCCGCGGCGACGGGGGAGGCGTCGAAGGTGACGGTGCCGGCTCCGGACACGCGCCGGCCGACGCGGTCGGTGGCCGGTTCGACGAACACGGTCGGGTCGGCGGGGTCGACGAGGACGGCCAGGAGGTCACCCGTGCCGGTACAGCGGGCGCCGACGACGAGCCGGTCGGCGACCGTGACCCCGGATTCGAAGTACCGCCTGCCGTCCAGGACATGGCCCGCGCCGGCCGGTGCGGCGACCAGGTCGGGGCCGCCGGTACGGGACGGCTCCACGCCGCCCGCGAGCAGCCAGCCCTCGCGTGCGGCCGCCCGGTCCACGGGTTCGGCCGTGCCGGTCTCCGGCGTGGCGAGGAGCTGCGAGGTCCACGCCAACGCGTAGTGGTGGGCGAGGAGTTCGCCGACCGAGCCGTCGGCCGCGGCGAGCTCCCGGAGCGCCGCGCAGGCCGCGGGGAGCGCGGCCCCGCGCCGCCCGCCCGGTGCCGGCGGGGTGAGCCGGGCGGGCAGCCCCGCCTCCCGGAGCCGCGCGACCTCGTCGTGCGGGGGCTTGCCGGCCCGGTCACGGGCGAGCGCGTCGGCGGCGAGGTCGTCGGCGACCTCCCGCGTGACGCGTCGCCAGTCCGCTGCCGCAGCATCGCCTCGCATGGTCCTCCGCTCCCCCTTCGCCCGCGATCCCCAGTTTTCCCACTGGAATAGTAGGGATACTGTCATGACGAAGGGAGCGGTCTCCAGGGGTGGTTCGTATCGCGGACACCGTGATCCCGGCTGGTGAGATGATGCTGGTGAGATGGTGAGACGCGGGGTTCACCGGCAGGCGGGCGTCAGGGGTTCGTCCACGCCTCCGGCGCGTCCGCGAGCGCCGAGACCTCCGCCGGCAGGTTGCCCGTGGCCACGTCCGCCAGCGACACCCCTTCGAGCACCCGGCGCACATTGGCCCGTACCGCGATCCACAGCGGCAGCAGCGACTCCGCGGGACCCGTGTACGCCAGCTCCGGCGGCCGCACCCCGCGCACCGACACCAGCGGGCCGTCCACCACCCGGATCACGTCCGCGACCGTGATCTCCGACGCCGGCCTCGCCAGCCAGTACCCGCCGTTGCCGCCGCGCTGGCTCTGTACGAGCCCACCGCGCCGCATGTCGCCGAGGATGCCCTCGAGGAACTTGTGCGAGATGCCCTGCGCGTCCGCGACGGCCTCGGCCTTCAGCGGGCCCTCGTCCTGTGCGGCGGCGAGGTGCAGCGCGGCACGCACGGCGTAGTCGGCCCTGGCTGAGATGCGCATGGCCGCATTATCCCGCACCGCCGCCGGTCAGCCGAAGCGGCGGCCCGCCAGAGGCGCTGTGGCGTCGCCGGAGCCCGTGCGCACCCCGCGCAGGAACGCCTCCAGGGCCTCCAGGGAACTGGTCGTGGGCTGCCAGCCCAGTTCACGGCGGGCCCGCTCCGTGGACATCACCGGCAGGCGCAGCACGGCGTCGAACAGCCCCGGCGACGCCTGGGCCAGCCGCAGCCGCCAGGCCGCGGACAGCGCCCCGCGGACCGCGGCGTCCGGCAGCCGCACCGTCCGCGCGGCCAGCAGGCCCGCCAACTGCCGCGCGTCCACGACCGGTTCGGCCGCGAGGTTGAACGCACCGCGCACGTCGGCGAGGACCGCGAGCCGGTATGCCTGCGCCGCGTCGTCGGTGTGCAGCGTCTGGAAGCGCAGCCCGTCGAGGTCCGGCACCAGCGGGATCAGCTCCGGGCGCAGCAGCGCCCCGGGGAACAGCCGGCCCGCGAAGATCCGGCGCTGCTCGCTCGCCGCCTCCTCCTTGAAGAGGAAACCGGGGCGCATCCGTACCACCCGGATCTCCGGGTGCTCGCGCTCGTACGCGTCCAGGACCCGCTCCAGGTACGCCTTCTCGCGGCAGTACGCGGCGCCCGGCCAGCCGTGCGTCGGCCATGCCTCGGTGACCCCCGGGCCGGACTTGGGCCCCGGCGTGTACGCGCCCACGGACGAGGCGTACACGAGCGCGGGCACGCGCGCCGCCGCCACCGCCTCGAACACCCGCAGCGCCCCCAGCACATTGGTCCGCCAGGTCGTCACCGGATCGCGCGTGGGCTGGAACCGCCAGGCCAGATGGACGACCGCGTCGGCGTCCGCGAAGTGGCGCGTGAGCGCGGGGCCGGCGTCGTCGTCGGTCAGGTCCACGGTGTCCCAGGACGTCTTGGGCAGCTCCAGGGCGGGCCGGCGGCGGGCCAGGCCCCGTACCGAGCCGACCCTGGGGTCCGCGGCCAGCGCGCGTACCACGCTCGTGCCGACGTTCCCGGTCGCGCCGACGACCACGACGCGCAGCGATGCGCCTTCTCGGGTCTCCATAGGGACACTCTCCGTCACCTCGCGAGCTCTCGCATCCGCAGGATTCCGGCCCGTCCAGGTGCCCGACGTGAGGTGTTTCCGCACGTCAGAGGGTGTGTAGGGGCCAAAGGGTCACGGAGCGTGCCCGTCCGGCTCGCGGGGGCGGCCGATCGGCCCCAAGATGGCCGCAGCGGGGGTCCAGCCAGGAGGACATGATGCTGCTGCCCGACCGAAACACGATCGACCGACTGCTGCACCACTACCGGGCGCAGGAGCGGATCGTGCTGGCGCGTCCCGGAGATCTGGGCATCCGCCGCCGCTTCGAGGACACCGCCTACACCCTGTGCGTCCTGATGGGCGAGCGCACGGCGCGCGAGGCCGTGCACGCCGCGGAGCACTACGTCGGACGCAGCACCGCCGCCGTCGCCCCGCCCGCCCCCGCGGAGGCGGCGGGCTGACCGCCGCTCGCACCCCCGCCCCATCGGCGCGATAGTCGAGGGGAGGGACAGGCAGCAGACGAAGGAGGCGGGCCGGCGGATGGTCGGAGATTCCGGACGGTTCGACGTGGACGTGACGGCCGGGTCCGGCGTGGTCGTGCTCACCCTCACCGGGGAGCTCGACCACGACACGGCGGACCCGCTGCGCACGGCGCTGGACGAGCAGATCGAGGCCGGCGCGCCCCGTATCGTCGTCGACTGCGCCGCCCTGACCTTCTGCGACTCCACCGGCCTCAACGCCCTGCTGCGAGCCCGGCTCCAGGCGCACGAGTCGGGCGGCCGGGTGGAGTTGGCGGACCTGCGGCCGCCGGTGAGCCGGATGTTCGAGATCACCGGGGCCCGTACCGTCTTCACGGTCCACGACGACCTGCGCGCCGCGCTCGCGGCCGCGGACCGGCGGCCGGAACAGCGATGACCCCGATGGCCGACGACGACACGCGGGACACGGCGGAGCCCGACCGGGTGCGCCGGCTCGAACTCCGGGGCGCCGAGCACGCGGTCACCCGCTGCCGCGACTTCACCGCCCGGGCGCTCGCCGACTGGGGCTGGACCCCGGCCCACGACCCGGAGGCCGGCGAACGAGCCGACGACGTCCTGCTGTTGGTGTCGGAGGTCGTCACCAACGCCTGTCTGCACGCCGGCGGCCCCGAGGAGCTCGTGCTGCGCCGGCGCGGCGGCGTGCTGCGCGTGGAGGTCGCGGACGCGAGCCCCGAACCGCCGAGGCGCGGTGCCCCGCGCCCCGCCTCGCTGCCCGGCGGCCATGGCGTGATGGTCCTCGACCTGCTCGCGGGCCGCTGGGGCGCGCAGCCGCGCCCGGACGGGCGCGGCAAGGTGGTGTGGCTGGAGATCGCGGGGCCGTAGGGCCTACTGCGGGGTGTCCTCGGCCGGGGCGTCCTGGAGCAGTCCGTCGCGCAGGGTGCCCAGGATGCGGGCGAGGAGCCGCGAGATGTGCATCTGGGACAGGCCGAGCCGCGCACCGATCTGTGCCTGGGTGAGCTCCGCGCCGAAGCGCAGCGACAGGATCTCCCGGTCGCGCGCGTCGAGCCGGGCGAGCAGCGGCTTGAGCGACTCCAACGCGTCGATCAGCCCGTACGCGTGCTCCTCCGTGCCCAGGTGCCGCAGCAGGCCGTTGAAGGCGTCCTCGTCGTCACCCAGCGGAGTGTCCAGGGAACGGGCCGCATAGCCGTTCGCCGCCTGCTCGCCCTCCGCGACCGACGCCTCGTCCGTGCCCAGGTGCCGTGCGAGCTCCGCCCTGGTGGGCCGCCGCCCCAGCTCCTGCTCCAGGGAGTCGACCGCCTTCGCCAGGTCGATGCGCAGCTCCTGCAGCCGACGCGGCACCTGGACGGACCAACTGGTGTCACGGAAGAACCGCTTCATCTCGCCGACGATCGTCGGCAGCGCGAACGCCGAGAACTCGATTCCGCGCCCCGGCTCGAACCGGTTGATCGCCTTGATCAGGCCGATCGTGCCGACCTGGATGATGTCCTCGGTCGGCTCGGCGCGGTTCCGGAACCGGCGGGCGGCGAACTTCACCAGGCTGAGGTTGAGCTCCACCAGCGTGTTGCGCACGTACGCGTACTCAGGGGTGCCCTCCTCCAGCTCCTCGAGACGGGCGAAGAGGGCGGTCGACAGCGTCTGTGCCTCCCGCGTGCCGACGTCCGTCGGCCGGTCGATCTCGGACAGTCCGCCGAGTGCCTGCCTGCGGACGGCCACCGGGGACTCGGGGGCGGCGGGCGTAGGGGTGGGTGCGGGGCTGTGTACTGCGGAACCTGACATGTGGCACCTCCGACGGGGTCCGTCGTACGAGGTTCCTGAACAAAATATGCCCGTTATGAGGTGGTTCGAAGCCTCTCTCTGGGTACCCGCAGCGCATGGGCGAGGAACGGAAGGTGAGGTACGCGTCGACCACCCGCCGGATCCCGCTCGCCGACGGTCAGGTGAGCGTGGGGGAGTGCCGGGACCGGACGGCCGAAGTGCTCGAGGAGTGGTTCGGCCGGGACGGTTCCGCGCGGCGGGCGGCCGTCGACGACGTCCTGCTGCTCGTCTCCGAGGTCGTCACGAACGCGCACACCCACGGCGGCACCCCGTACGAGCTGCTGCTGCAGCGCTCCGGCGACCGGCTGTGGGTGCAGGTCAGCGATACCAGCCCCGTCCCGCCGCGCCCGCACGGCCGGCATCGGGCGGGCCACCCCTCCGGGCACGGCCTGTACCTGGTGGAGCGGCTCGCCGACGCGTGGGGCTCGGTGCCTCGCGGTGACGGGAAGGTGGTCTGGTTCGAGCTCTCCGTCGTCGGCGTGCCTGATCGCCGCCCCTCCGGGTAGCCGCTGAACGTCATGCGACGCCGACACGGACGACACGGAGAGGAGACGGTCATGCCCCGCGGATCCAGCCCGAAACGGGAGCGGCAGTACGAGCACATCAAGGAGAGCGCGCTGGAACGCGGCGAGAGCCGCGAGCGCGCCGAGGAGATCGCCGCCCGCACGGTCAACAAGGAGCGCGCACGGGCCGGGGAGTCCAAGACGGCGAGCAAGCAGTCGCTGGACGACATGTCGTCGTCGCGCCGCGGCGGACTGCGCTCCCACAGCGGCTCCCAGGGGCCGACCTACGACCAGCTCTATGCCGAGGCACAGCGCCGGAACCTGCACGGCCGGTCGAAGATGAACAAGGCCGAGCTCAAGCGCTCGCTGGGGCACTGAACTGAGCGGACCCGGCCCCGGCGTTTCGGGCGATTGCCCGGCTCCGGCTGTCTGCTTGGGCGTCGGCCTCAGCCTTGGCCGTCGGTGTTCGCTCCCGCGTTCCTGCGCCTCCGGAACCACAGGCCCGCCGCGGCCGCCAGCGCGGAGCCGACGAACCCCAGCGCGAAGCCGCCGCCGTCCCCCGGCTCCTCGGCGGGCGAGGCCGTCCGGCGGACGGTCTCACGGGCCCTCGCGGGCCGGTTCGGGCCCGCGGCCTGCTGCGCGTCGCCGCGCGCGGGTCCCGGCCGCAGCGAGCCCACCGGCCGCACCTTCCCCGCGGCCTCGAAGCCCCAGTCGAGCAGCCGCCGCGCCTCCTCGTACACGGCGAGCCCGCCGCCCGACCGCGGGTTCATGACCGTCACCACCAGCGTCCGCGAGCCGCGCTGCGCGGCCGCGATCAGCGTGCTGCCCGCCCCGCTGGTGTAACCGTTCTTGACGCCGATCAGGCCCGGATAGCGGGCCACCCCGCCCTCCCCGGTGAGCAGCCGGTTGGTGTTCCGGATCCCGTACGACCAGCCGCCGGCGGGGAAGCTCGTGTACGCAGTCGCGCAGTAACGGGCGAAGTCCGGGTTCTGCAGCCCGGTCCGGCCGAAGACCGCCAGGTCGTACGCGGACGAGACCTGGCCCGGCGCGTCGTACCCGTCCGGGGACACCACCCGCGTGTCCCGCGCGCCGAGCGCCTCCGCCTTCTGCTGCATCTTGCGCGCCATCCCGTCCCAGCCGCCGTCCAGTGCCGCCAGCACCCGCACCGCGTCGTTGCCGGAGCCGAGGAAGACGCCGTTCCACAGATCGGAGACCTTGTACTCGTACCCCTCCTTCACGCCGACCAGGCTGCTGCCCGAGCCGATCCCTTTCAGCTCCTCCTCCGTCGCCTTGTGCCGCAGGTCGGCTGGCAGGTTCGGCAGCACGGTCAGGGCGAACAGCGCCTTGAGCGTGCTCGCCGGCGGCAGCCGCCGGTGCGCGTCGCGCGCGGCCAGCACCTCGCCCGAGTGCACGTCGGCCACCACCCATGCCTGGGCCGAGACGTCGTCCGGCAGTGCCGGAGCGCCCGGCAGCCGCTGGACCTGGGGGCCCGGCCGGTACAGCTGCGCCGGGTCGACGAAGGAGCGGGCAGGGGGAGTCGGCTCGGCGACGGTCGCGGCCAGGGCTGCCGGGGCCTGCAGGGCGAGCAGGAGCGCCGTGGCGCCGGCGGCGGCATGACGAACGGCTGAGGTGACGATCATTCAGTCACCGTAGGAAGGGGTCCGTCCCGCCCGCAGGACGGAGTGCGCCGACCGGCGTAGTGGGGCGTACCCGGCCGGCCACGGGATACCCCGCACGTCACGGGGCGGGACCAGGCATGCTGTCCACGTGTCGTCACTTCTGCACCCCAGCCGACCGGGTGACGGTCCGTCGCCTGCCGCCGCCGCCCCCGACGGGACCTCGCCCGTACCCGCCGCGACCCCGGGCCCGGCGCCCGGCGGCCGGCCCGGCGCCGCGGACACCCCCGGACCGCCGCCGCCCCGGGACCCGTACGACGGGGGCTTCGGCGCGCCCTCGGGCGGGCCGGCGGCCCGTGGAGAGGCGGACCGGCCGGGCGGGCCCGCGCCCACCGGTCACATGATCGTGTGCGGCGACGACGTGCTCGCGCACCGGCTCGCGAGCGAGCTCAGCGACGCCTACCGCGAACTGGTCACCCTCGTCGTCCCCGCCACGACCCCCGCCCCGGAGGAACCCACGGCGCCGCGCCCCGGCCGGGCGATGGCCCTGTTCGGCCGGGTGACGGCCGCGGTGACGCGGAATACGGCCGCGGCCGGACCGGACGCGGGCGGAACTGCCGCGTCCGCCACGACCACCACGGGCCCCGTCCGGCCGATCCGGGTCATGGAGGCCGCCGGCCTCGACGACGACGTCCTCCTCCAGGCGGGCGTCCGTCGGGCCGCGGCCCTCGCGCTCGTCCACGACGACGACGAGGTCAACATCCGGGCCGCTCTGGCCGCGCGCCGGCTCAACCCGCGCCTGCGCCTGGTCATCCGCCTCTACAACCGCAAGCTCGGCCAGCACCTGGAGAACCTGCTCGACCAGGCCGCCGCCGTCGCCGAGCCCGGCCTCGACCCGGAGGCCCTGGACGCCACCACGACGGTGCTCTCCGACGCGGACACCGCGGCGCCCGCCCTCGCGGCCACCGCCGTCGCCGGGACCAGCAAGGTCGTCCAGGCCGGCGGGCTGCTGCTGCGCGCCGTGGACCGGCCGCCGCCGGCCCACGGCGAGCTCACCGACCCGGGCCTGTGCACCCTCGCGCTGCTGTCGGCCACCACCAACGACCCGGCGGGCATCGAGGGTTCGCACGCCAGCGGCCGGCACGGACCGCAGCTGCTGCCCGACGACCGCGCCGTCGCCGCGGCCACCGGGCGCGGCACGGTCGTCCTGGAGGCGATCAGCCACACCGCCCCGAACGGCCCCGCGTCGGCCACCCGCGCGGGCGGTGGCGGCTTCCTGCCCGTCGCCTCGCTGTTCTCCCGGCGGTTCCGCTATTCACTGGCGGGAGTGGTGGCCGCGGTGGCGTCCATCGCCGTCGCCACATGGCTGACCACGGGCGACCACCCGCTGCACGCCGCCTACCTCACCCTCCTCGACATCTTCGCCATCGGCGACCCGGCCGTCGAGGAGCCGGTCAGCCGTCAGATCCTGCAGATCCTGGCAGGCTTCACGGGCCTCCTGGTCCTGCCCGTCCTGGTCGCCGGACTCCTGGAGGCACTCGGCACCTTCCGCTCCGCGACCTCGCTGCGCCGCCCCTCGCGGGCGCTCTCCGGCCACGTCGTCCTGCTCGGCCTCGGCAAGGTCGGCACCCGCGTCCTCGCCCGGCTTCGCTCCCTCGGCATCCAGGTCGTCTGCGTGGAGGCCGACCCGGAGGCGCGCGGGATCGCCCTGGCCCGACGGCTACGGGTGCCGACCGTGGTCGGCGACGTCACGGAGGAGGGCGTCCTGGAGGCCGCGCGGATCCACCGCGCCCACGCCCTCCTCGCCCTGACCAGCATCGACATCACCAACCTGGAGGCGGCGCTGGCCGCCCGCGCCCTCAAGCCGGACCTGAAGGTCGCGCTACGGCTGTACGACGACGACTTCGCCACCGCGGTGTACCGCACCCTCCGCGCCGCCCACCCCGAGGGGCTGACCCGCAGCCGCAGCGTCTCCCACCTGGCCGCACCGTCGTTCGCCGCGGCGATGATGGGCCGCCAGATCCTCGGCGCCATCCCGGTGGAACGCCGCGTCCTGCTCTTCGCCGCCCTCGACGTGGCGGGTCACGCCCTCCTGCAGGGCCGCACGGTGGCGGAGGCCTTCCGCCCCGGCGCCTGGCGCGTCATCGCCCTGGAGACCACGACCCCCGAAGACCGCACCACCCGCCAGAACGGCCACCGCGACCAGCCCCACCTGGTGTGGCAGTTGCACCCCGGCTACGTCCTCAAACCCGGCGACCGCGTGGTCCTCGCCACCACCCGCCGCGGCCTCGCCGAACTGCTGTAGCGCGGGACGCCCTCGTCACCCGTTTCCCACCCCTCGCAGAGGTCGCTCCAGCCCCCGAGCAGCCCCGTTCCGAGGGGCTTGCTCGGTCACGGGACGGTCACTCTCCCTGCCGGGCCCGACGGGTCATCAGGTGCCTCAACTTGACGTGCAGGCAGCGGTGTTGGGTGATCGCGGGACAGGTGGTGGGTGAGCACCGGTAGGCTGGCGCGGTCACACGATCGGATGACGCTGAGGCTGGCGACAGAACCTCACCCGCCCCTGAAAGTTACGTGTCCTGGCGGGTGGCGTTCTGCCCGAAGTCGCATACTTAATTACCCTGTGCGCAGGGCTGTGATTCAGCACTAGCAAAGAGAGGCAATCCATGGCTACTACTCTCATCTCCGCGGCCACCAAGCCCGGGACCGTCTCCCGTCGGCATGTCCGCTCCGGCGCCGCGCTGCAGCAGCGCGGGTCCGTGCTGGGCCGAGGGGATGCGAGCGCCGCTCTGAGTCGGATCCTGACTGCGCCCCCGACTGCTCCGGTCCCCCAGGTGGACGCGGCTTTCCAGTCGGCGATGTAACAGCGGAAGCCGACTGCGTTTACCATGGACCGGCCTTGCCTCACGTTGACTCAGTTCGTCGTCAAGCTGCACAGTCGTTGTGATCTCGCATGTGATCATTGCTATGTGTACGAGCACGCCGACACGAGTTGGCGGGGCCGGCCCAGAATGATCTCCCGGACGATCCTGGCCCAGACGGCCTTACGCATTGCCGAACACGCGCGCAGCCACGAACTCCCGGCCGTCCATGTAGTCTTGCACGGTGGCGAACCGCTCCTTGCCGGACCTGCCGGAATCCGGATGGCGGCCGAGGAACTGCACCGCGCCCTGGACGGGACGACCGTCCTGGATCTGAAGATCCACACCAATGGCGTCCTGCTGAGTGAGCGCTTCTGCGACCTCTTCGACGAACTCGGCATCACCGTGGGCATCTCCCTCGACGGGGACAAGGAAGCCAACGACCGACACCGCCGCTATGCGAACGGCCGGTCCAGCCACGCCCAGGTCCTCAAGGCCGTCCGACTCCTGAACCGCCCCGAGTACCGGCACCTGTTCGCTGGTTTGCTGTGCACGATCGACGTCCGCAACAACCCGGTCCACGTCTATGATGCGCTCGTCGAACTCGACCCGCCTCGCATCGACTTCCTACTGCCGCACGCGACGTGGGACGAGCCTCCCCTGCGCCCCGGTCCGTCCGCGGCTCCCTACGCGGAGTGGCTCGACGCGATCCATGAGCGCTGGGACGCCACCGGACGCCCCGTCGGCATCCGCATGTTCGAGTCGATCCACCGCACCCTGCGCGGCGAGAGCAGCCTGATCGAATCACTCGGCCTCACCCCGGCCGACCTGGTGGTCGTCGAGACGGATGGCACTTTCGAGCAGGCTGACAGCCTGAAGACCGCGTATGACGGCGCGCCGGCCACGGGCATGGACGTCTTCCGCAACACCCTGGACGAGGTCCTGAACCACCCGGGAATGGCCGCTCGTCGGCAGACCGTCGAGGACCTCAGCCCCGCCTGTCGAGCTTGTCCCGTCGTAACCTCCTGCGGAGGCGGGCTCTACGCCCATCGCTATCGTACCGGGGCCACCCCCGAGGACACCGGCTTCGACAACCCTTCTGTCTTCTGCCCCGATCTGAAGGCGCTCGTGTACGCCGTCCAGGACCGCGAGAACACCCGTCTGCGGGGCCTCGACGCCTGGCCTGCAGAGACACCCGAAGACCTCGCAGCCTTCGACGCCCTGGCGCGCGGCCACGGCAGCGCGGACAGTGTCGCCCGACTTGCAGGAGCCCAACTCCTCGCGACTGCTGCTCTGTTGGACGCAGTCCGCGAGCGCGCGGCCGACATGATGCCACAGGATCCTGTGGAACACGCGGCCTGGGAACTCCTCGACGTCCTCGACGCAGAGGCGCCCGAAGCGATCGACACCGTCCTCGCCCACCCCTGGACCCGTCCCTGGGCCGCCGACGTCCTCGGTGCAGGCAGGCAGGCAGGACCCGGGCTCGCCGAACTCGTCGCCGCCGCGGCCCTCCGGGCCCGACACCCCGCAGCCGTCACCGTCCCCGTGCGCGGACCCGCCGACGGCGCACCCACAGGCGGCGGACTGCTCCGGCTCCCCGGACTCGGCGTCGTCCTCCTGGACGGCCACACCGGCTCCGTCCAAGTCACTGCGCACGCTGACGAGTTCATCGTCCGCGCCGACCGGCGCGAGCTGCACATCGGCTGGGACGAAGGCCTCGACTGCGATTCCCCGTACTGGCGTCCCGTCCGCCTCGTCGACCTGCCCGGCTGGACGGTCGCCCTGGAGGACACCGACCCGCTGCGCCATGCCTGGGGGGTCGCCGTGGCCGACCGCCTCGCACCACGTGATGCCAAGGACTGGGCCGAGGACCTCACCGCGGCCTGGGAGACCGTCCGCGCCGGACTGCCCGAGTTCGCTCCCGCCCTCGCCGCCGGCCTGCGGAGCATCACCCCGCTGACCCGACGCCACGGACACGCCTCCGCGGTATCCTCCCGCGACGCCGTCGGCACGGTCGGCATCGCCCCGCCCGAGCGGCCCGAGGAGCTGGCCCTGCTTCTGGTCCGCGAGTTCCAGCGCGTCAAGTTCCGTGCGCTGCGCGACTCCTGCACCCTGGCCACGCCACCCACGGCTCCTGTTCTCGATACGATCGAGGACGCGTACGCCCGGCTCGCGGACACCGCGTACGCTCCGGACGCCGGTCGCACCACCCCTGTCGAACCGGTGCTCACCCCCCTCCCGGGCCTCTCCGCCCTTGGTGAGCGTTTCGTGGACGGAATGCGCGGGAAGGCTGCCGAATCCCGGCCCTTCTGAGGGACACTGGGCATCGCATGCATGGACGGGGGGAGTCGTTCGTGTCAGGAATCGCCCAAGGCAGAAGCCGTGATCGTGCGGCGCCGTATTTCTTTCTGAGTTATGCGCACACGCCGAAGAACCACCCGAACGACCGTGATCCCAACCACTGGGTGGAGCACTTCTACCGTGATCTGTGTGATCACGTACTGCAGTTGACCTCCTTACCCGCCGGAGTTCCGGCGGGTTTCATGGACAAGCAGATGCAGCCCGGCGAGGGCTGGCAGGAGAGCCTCTCCGAGGCGCTCTCCTACTGCAGGGTCTTCGTCCCGCTCTACTCGCCCCGCTACTTCCTCAGTGAACAGTGCGGCCGGGAATGGTTCGCCTTCACCCAACGGGCCGTCAACCACCAGTCGCGGGGGAACGGAAACTCCGTGAGCGAGATCGTGCCCGCGCTCTGGGTGCCCGTGCCGCCCCGACAACTGCCCCAGCCGGCCGAGCGGTTGCAGTTCAACCATGCCAGCTTCGGCGACGAGTACGCCGACGAGGGATTCTACGGACTGATCAAGCTGAAGTACCTGCGCGAGCAGTACGAGCGGGCCGTCTACCTGCTCGCCAAGCGCATCGTCCGGGTCGCCGAGGAGACGGGACTGCCCGACGGCGACCCGCACCGGGACTATCTGTCCGTGCCCAGCGCGTTCGGGCCGCCCGGCCCGGCCCGCCGGATGGACGTCTCCGTCCTGGCCTGCTCCAGCACCGAACTGCCCGACCAGCGAGGCCCCGACTGCTACGGGACGCACGCGCGGGAGTGGAACCCGTACCGGCCCGACTCGTCCCGCCCCCTGGTGGAGCACGCGGCCGAGCTGGTGCGGAACCTGGACTACCGGGTGAACGTGGGCGAGTTCGACGCCGACGCCGGCCGGATGCTCGCCTCCGGGCCACCCAGTGCTCCCGGTCTGCTGCTCCTGGACCGCTGGGCCCTGACCACCCGTCACGGCCGGGAGCTGGTTGACCGGCTCTGCGCCGAGGACCGGCCCTGGATCAGCGTCATGGTCCCGTGGAACCGCTTGGACCCCGAATCGGCGTCAAGGGAACCGGAGTTGCGTGACATCGCCGACGCCGCTCTGGCGCCCCGGCAGCTGGAATCCGCCGGACACCGCTCACCCGGTGGCGGACTGCTCACCCTGGAGGCCTTCAACCAGGAACTGCCCCGCGCCGTCGAGGCCGCGGAGAAGCACTACAAGGCACATGCCCGCACCTTTCCACCGGAAGGGCCCAGCATCCCGCTGCCCCGGCTGCTCCCGGAGGGCATCGGCTACGGGGCCGAGGCCCCGGTGCGACCCGTTCAGCAGCGCACGGACGAGAAACCGAGCACGTCGGAGAAGGGGGAGGACACGCCGTTATGACCGCGAGCCGTGAGGGGACCGTCGTCACCTTCTACTCGTACAAGGGCGGGACCGGCCGGACCATGGCCCTCGCCAACACCGCATGGATCCTCGCGTCCAACGGACACCGGGTGCTCGCGGTCGACTGGGATCTGGAGGCACCGGGCTTACACCGGTTCTTCCACCCCTTTCTGGATCTGCCCGCCCTGGAGGCCACGCCCGGGCTGATCAACCTGATCAGCGAATACCAGACGGAAGTCCGGCGGCCCGCCGACCGTGAGCGGGACTGGCACCGCGAGTACGCCCGGGTCCGCCCGCACGCCACCTCTCTCAACTGGGCCTTCCCCGGGGGCGGCAGCCTCGACTTCCTGTCCGCCGGCCGCCGCAACCGCGACTACCAGGCGACCGTCGGCAAGATGGACTGGGACGACTTCTACGAGCGGTTCCAGGGCGGTCAGTTCTTCGACGCCATGCGCGCCGACATGCGCAAGCACTACGACTACACACTGATCGACAGCCGCACCGGACTCAGCGACATCGCCGACATCTGCACCGTCCAGATGCCCGAGGTCCTGGTCGTCTGCTTCACCCTCAGCGACCAGAGCATCGAAGGCGCCTCCTCCGTCGCCCGCGACATCGAGGAGCGGTTCGGCGACAAGGGCATCCGGATCCTGCCCGTGCCGATGCGCATCGACGACGGCGAGAAGGAGAAGGCCGACGCCGGCCGCGCGCTCGCCCGCAAGAGCTTCGGCGGACTGCCCAACGACATGAGCGCCGAGCAACTCGCCCAGTACTGGGGGAGCGTGGAGATCCCGTACCGGCCCTTCTACGCCTACGAGGAGATCCTCGCCGCGTTCGGGGACGCGCCCAACGTCTCCAGCTCGCTGCTCACCGCCTGTGAGCGGCTCACCGCCGTACTCACGCGCGGCGTCGTCACCACCATGCCGTCCATCGACGAGGTGGAACGCCTCGCCTACGTCAGCGCCTACACCCGCCGCAGGCCCGCGCCACCCGCGAACATCGTGCTGTCGTACGTCGCCGAGGACCAGATGTGGGCCGACTGGCTCACCTCCCTGCTCAACCGGGCCGGATTCAAGGTCGCCGCGCTCGACGCCCACACCATGCCGCTCGCCGACCTCGAGGCCGACTTCACCGCGACGGGCAGCTACCGCGTCGTCTCGGTCGTCTCGCAGTCGTACCTGAGTTCGCACCGCGCCCGGGCACTGTGGGAGTCGGTCATCGGCCAGGACCCGTCCGGCGGCCGCCGCCAGCTCCTGCCCGTCCGGGTCGGCGACGTCCGGCTGGGCCTGCCGCTGAGCAGCCGCGGCGTCGTCGACCTCGTCAGGCTCGACTCCGACGAGGCCACCTCCACGCTGCTGACCGCCCTGGACCGGGAGGAGGCCGTGGGCACGACCCCCGTCGCGCCGGGCGGCCCCCGCTTCCCCGGCGGCACCCCCCGGATCTGGAACGTGCGGCCCCGGCACGCCTGGTTCACCGGCCGCACCTCGATCCTCGAGCGGCTCCGTGACCAACTGCGCGGCGAGAGCCGTGCCGGACGCCGCCTTCCGCAGGTGCTGTACGGCCTCGGCGGCGTCGGCAAGACCCAGGTGGCCCGTGAGTACGCGCACCGCTTCCGCGCCGACTACGACCTCGTGTGGTGGGTCGAGGCGGAGCAGTCCGACCGGGTCGTCTCGTCGCTCGCCGACCTCGCCGACGAGATCGGCCTCGTGGGCGACGGCAACGTGACCGAGGCGGCGACCGCCGCCCTCCAGGCGCTGCGCCGCGGCACCCCGTACAACCGGTGGTTGCTGATCCTGGACAATGTCGAGGACCTGGACCAGGTCCTGGAACTGCTGCCCGACGACACCGGGCGGACGTCCGACGGCGTCTACGGCCACATCCTGGTCACCTGCCGGAACCGGCCCGCCGCCAGCCGGGTCGAGACCGTCGAGGTCGACGTCTTCACCCGTTCCGAGAGCGTCGAGCACCTCTGCCGACGGGTCAACCGGCTGCCGGCCCGCGACGCCGAGCGGGTCGCCGAGGCCGTCGGCGACCTGCCACTCGCCGTCGAGGTGGCCGCCGCCTGGCTCGCCGAGACGGCGACGCCCGTCGACGCGTACGTGGAACAGCTCAAGGCCCAGACCACGAAGGTGCTCTCGCTCGGCCGGGCCGAGGACTACGCCGAGCGCATCGGCGCGACCTGGAACATCTCCATCGACCGGCTCCGCGGCGAGTCCAAGGCGGCGGTGCGGCTGCTCGAACTCTGCGCCTTCTTCTCCGCCGAGCCGATCTCGATGAAGCTCATCGGCAGCACAGCCATGCTGGGCTACCTGCTGCCCTACGACCCCGATCTGCGCGACGGGTACGTGCTGGGCAAGGTAACGCGTGCGCTGAACCGGTTCGCCCTGGCGAAGGTGGACCCGGCCGACAACAGCATCCAGATCCACCGTCTGGTCCAGGCCGCCGTCCGCTCCCAGCTCTCGCCCGAGGAGCAGGAGCGGACCATGCACGAGGTCCACAACATCCTCGCCGAAGTGAGCCCCACCGCACCCGGCGACGCGGCCCCCAAGGTCAACGACCCCCAGCACTGGCCGGAGTTCGAGCTGATCTGGCCGCACCTCGGCCCGTCCGGCATCGTCGACTGCAACGAGGAGAAGGGCCGGCAGCTGCTGGTCGACCGCGTGCGCTACCTGCTCAAGCGCGGCGAGCTGGAGATGGCACGGGTGCTCGGGGACCAGCTCAACGAGACCTGGACCACGCAGCTCGGCCCCGACGACCGCACCACTCTGAACCTGCGCTTCGAACTGGCCAACGCGCTGCGCTCGCAGGGGCTGTACCAGGACGCCTACCGGATGGACGACGACACCCGCGCCCGTCAGCGGCGCATCCTGTCGTCCGGCCACCCGAACACCCTCACCACCTCCGGCAGTGTCGCGGCGGATCTGCGCGGCCTCGGCCGGTTCGCCGAGGCGCTGGAACTCGACCGTGAGGTCTTCGCCGGCTTCCGGGAGGCCTTCGGCCCCGAGCACCCCAGCACGTTGAAGGCGGCCAACAACCTCGCCATCGACCTGCGGCTCAACGGCGACAGCGAGGAGGCGCGGCTGCTCGACGAGCAGACGGTGGACCTGCGCAGCAGCGTGAAGGGCGGCGCCGAGCACCCGTACACGCTCACCACCCAGGGGCACCTCGCGAGAGACCTGCGCGAGACCGGCGACTACCGCGGCTCGGTGGAGCTGCTGCGCGAAGTGGTCGAGTCGTTCGAGCAGGTGCTCAACCCCGACGTGCCCGAAGTGCTGCGCACCAACAAGAACCTCGCCGTGTCGCTGCGCAAGGCGGGCAGCCCGCACGAGGCGAAGCGGATCTCCGAGGTCACGTACAACCGCTACCGCGAGCGGTACGGGACACGGGTGCCGGACGCGCTGGCCTGCGGCCTCAACCTGGCCGCGGACTACTCGGCGGTCGGGGACAAGCGGGCGGCCCTGGAGCTGGCCCGGCAGGTGCTGGACGGCTACCGGGAGGCCATGGGCGACGAGCACCCCTTCACGCTCGCGTGCCGGAACAACATCGTGATCTATCTGCGCGGGGTCGGGAACGGCGAGGAGGCCCTGCGGGAGGGCGAGGCGGTACGCGAGGCGCTGGAGGAGAAGCTCGGCGCGGAGCACCCGTACACGTTGAGTGCCACGATCAACCTCGCCAACGTGTACGGCGACGTGGGGCGGATCGCCGAGGCCGAGCGGTGGGAGCGCAGCACCCTGAGCGCGCTCGTCGCCCGGTACGGAGAGGATCACCCGGACGCGCTGGTCTGCCGCTCGAACCTGGCGATCACGCTGCGCGCGGCGGGCCGTGAGGAGGAGGCGCAGGAGCAGCGTTCCCTGGCGCTGGAACCCGCCCTGAAGCAGTACGGCGCCGACCACACGATCACCGAGGGCGCCCGGGTCTGGCGGCGGGTCAACCGCGATCTGGAGCCGCAGCCGGTGTGACCCTTCCGGTGTACGGGGTGCGGGCCGTCCGGTCTTCCGGGCGGCCCGACCGTCATCCGGTGCGCTGCGCCTCGTCCCCGCCCGATGCGGGCCTGGTCGCCCAGCTCAGGACCTTCGTCAGCACGCGCAGGGCGGCGAAGTGCGCCGCGCCCCGTTCGACGACGAGTTCGGCGCGCGGGATCCGCTCGGCGAGCCAGCGGGTGTGCTGCACCGGTGCGAAGATGTCCTTCTCGCCGTGCCACAGGAGGACCGGACCCGCGATGTCCTCGGGCCGGAACCCCCAGTCATGGCTGAAGGCCATGACGTCGTCGACCCAGCCGTCCGCGGAACTGCTCAGTCCCTCGGCGAAGTTGCGCACCAGCATGGACCGGATGCCGACGTCCGAGACGATCTCCCGGTCCGCAGCCGGCAGGCCGCGGTGCATGTCGGCCACCGAGGCGTCCGGGTCCGAGCGGATGGCCAGTGTCCGGAACTCCAGGGCCGCCGTCAGCTGCCGGTGCCCCGCGGCCGCGTTGATGTACTCCCGTACGTTCGACTCCGTCATGCCGTCGAACCAGTTGAGCCCCGGCGCGTTGCGCGGTGCCAGACCGACCAGGGCGGCCGTGCGGACCGCCCGGTTCGGCAGGAGGGCCGCGCAGGCGAGCGCGTGCGGCGCGCCGCCCGACCGGCCCACCACCGCGAACTCGTCGATGCCCAGGGCGTCTGCCACCGCCTCCACGTCGGCCGCCGCGGCGGCGACGCGCCGGCCCGGCAGCCGGTCCGAATCGCCGTAGCCCGGCCGGTCGAAGGTGATCAGCCGGACCCCGAGCCGGTAGAGCACGGCCGCCCGCGGTGCCGGGCCGAGCCGGCTCCCCGGGGTGCCGTGCAGCATGAAGACGGGCCGGCCATGCGGATTCCCGAACGCCTCCACCGCGAGATCGCGGCCGTCCCGGGTCCGAATCAGCTGAACCAATGGGTGCCTCCCCCGTGAGAACGCCACTGCGTCGAGTATGGGGGCGAAAGGGTGTGGGGTACATACGTCCTCCGGCCGAACGGTCAGTCGTCCCCGGTCCGGCCACGCGCGTCCACCACCGTTACCTCCGCGCCACCGGTACCTCCCGCAGGGCCGACACCAGGTTCAGGAGGCGGGCTTCGTTGCCGGTGAGGCCGGCGGCGCGGAGGGCGGTGTCGGCGTCGGTCATGGGCGGGGTGAGGATGGCGGCGGCGAGCGGGGTGAGGGACGGGTCGCTGAAGACGGCCTGGGTGGTCTCCAGGAGGCGGATGTACGCCTGGGCCGCGGCGCGTTCGCGGGCGGTCATGCCGGTCATGTCGGGCTCCCTCTCGACGGTTCGGGTGCCTCCACCCTCTCGTACGGGTCTGACAGTCAGGTTTCGGCGCCCCGCTCGGCCAGGTGCGAGGCCAGCCGTTCGAGGAAGATCCGCTGGCCCTTGACCAGCAGCGGAGTCGCCCGCGGAGGGGTGAACCAGCCGATGCGGTCGAGTTCCGGGAACGTGCGGAGCGTGCCCGAGCCTCTCGGCCACTCCATGGTGAACGTGCCGAAGACGGCGCGTGCCGGGTCGAGGTCCGCCTCGACCGCCCAGACCGTGACGGTCTTTCCGCTGCTCTGCCGCGCCTCGCCCAGCGGGACGCGTACGCCGGCCGGGGCCGGCAGGCCCAGTTCCTCCTGGAACTCGCGGGCCGCGGCGGCCTCCGGGGTCTCCTCCGGGCCGTACTCGCCCTTCGGGATCGACCACGCCGCCTCGTCGCGCGCCGCCCAGAACGGGCCGCCCATGTGCCCGATCAGGACTTCGACCGTGTCGCCCGCGGCCGTACGACGGAACAGAAGGAGACCCGCGCTTCGCTTGTCCGGCATGCCGTCAAGTGTGGGCGAGCGCGGGTCCCCCTGCCACTGTGCGTCGCGGGTCAGATGCCGCAGCTGCTCGCCGACCAGAACCGGCTCGGACGGTGGTCGACGTGCGCGTGGTCCCCGTGGTCCGGGTAGCCCGGGCCCAGGATCCCGTTGAAGCCGTGGTTCCGCGCCTGCCTGGCCAGCGTGCACAGCGACGGTGAACCGGTCAGGTCGGCTGCGTCCCCGTACAGGTGACGGCTGCTCGACGAACCGCCGACCGCCGAGTTGCAGGCGTACGAGCGGAAGCCGCTGCTCACCGAGATCGGCACGTCGCCGAGGGCGTGCCGCAGGGCCTCCAGCTTCCACATCGTGCGCAGCGCGTTCTGCTTGGCCGTCGCCGCGCTCACCGCGCCGCCCGACCAGTCGCTGTTGCAGCGGTTCAGCTCGGCGTACGTGAAGTGCGCCGGGGTGCAGTCGGCGTCCTGGAGTGCGTACAGCTTGGAGAACGTCGCGGGGCCCGCCACGCCGTCCGCGGCGAGGCCGTACGCCTGCTGGAAGCGGGTCACCGCGGCCTTGGTGGCCGGGCCGTAGCTGCCGTCGATCGCGAGGACCGCGCCGTATCCGGGGTAGCCCGCGACGCGGATCTGCAGCTGGGTCACGTCCGCGCCGGACGCGCCGGAGGACAGGGTGCGGTTCCAGGTGTAGCACTCGTCGGCGTATGCCGTGCCGGACGTGGCGACGGTGCCCGCGAAGGCCGCGGTCACCACGAGGACCAGGCCGAGCATGAATCTGACGGTACGGCGGACCATGAGACCTCCGTGCGGAGAAAGCGGAGTGAGGGGGAGTGGTCGTGCCTAGTCGTTCAACGCGCGTTGCGCCGTGCCTCGGTTGGTCTGTGCGGCATGAGCATGATGGGTCCTTCGCGGGCGGTCAACAGGCTCTGTCAGGTGCCAGTGGACCTGACCACTGGCACCTCCTGTCACTCCGTCGTCACCGCGCCCGCAGCACCACCGGGCCGCCCTCGGGGTCCACCGCCCCGGCCCACCCCGCCGGCACGCGGACCGAACGCGACGGGTCCAGGGCGCGCAGCCGGCGCGAGCGCCACAGCAGCCGGCCGTCCTGCACGGCCGCCAGGACGGGCAGGGCCAGGGGTTCCGCCGGGCGCAGTCGCAGAGGTCTCCTGGCGTCCGGTGCCAGTCGGTTCGGTGTCACCCACAGCAGCGGCCGCTCCACCACCAGCGGGACCGTGCGCCTCGGCCACGGCGCCGCCGCCAGGTGGCACAGGACCGCGTGCGCCGCCTCCCGGCCTTCCGCCGCCGCGACGGCCGCGGGCTCCACGCCGCGCAGGGCATTGCCCGCCGCGAACACGCCCGGCACCGACGTCCGGAACGCGCCGTCCACCGCCGGGCCCCGCGTCGCCGCGTCCAGCGGCACCCCGCCGGACCGGGCCAGCTCGTGCTGCGGGATCCAGTCACCGGAGAAGACCACCGTGTCGCACGCCAGCGTGCCCGTACGGCCGCCCCGGTGGCGCACCGTCACCCCCGTCGGACGGCCGCGGCCCACCAGGCCCGTCACCGTCGTCCAGGCCATCACCGGCGCGCCGAAGGCGTCCCGGTACGCGAAGGAGTCCCGGTACGCGCGCGGCCCCTCCGTCACGACCCCGACGACCTCCACCCCCGCCTCCCGCAGCGTCCGCACCGCGCTCCGGGTCACCGGCTCCGCGGCGCCGACCACCACGGCCCGCCGCCCCAGTGCCTCGCCCCGCAGGCCGTACAGCGCGACCGACTGCTGGAGTTCGCCCGTCGTCAGCACGCCCGCCGGGCGCGAACCCGGTACCAGGCGGGCGCTGCGCGGCCGCTCCCGCGCGCCTGTCGCCAGGACGACGGCCCCCGCCGTGATGCGCTCCAGGCCGGCCGGGCTCGTCACGTCGAGCGTCAGGGCCTGTCCCGGCGCCCAGCCCGTCGCCGACACCTCCGTCCGGACCGTCGCCCCCGCCCGTACGGCCGTCTCCGCCAGTCCGGTCGCGTACTCCGGGCCGTCCAGCGACCGCCACGGGCCGAAGCCGGGGCGGTCGCAGTGCCGGGGGACTCCGCCCGGCCGCCGGTCCCGTTCCAGGACCTCCACGCGGCCCGCGCCCGCCGCCGCCAGTTCCGCGGCCGCCGACAGCCCCGCCGGGCCCGCGCCGACGACCAGGACCTCGACCGTGCGACGCCGCCTTCCGTGCGCGTCCGGCCCGTTCACCCCTGCGCCTCCTCGAACTGCGCCCGCACCGCCGCCCCGCACGCGAAGCCCTGGCAGCGGCCGCCCCGGGCGCGGGTGCGCCGACGCAGGCCGTCGAGCGTGGCGGGCGGGATCGTGGAGGCCAGCGCGTCGCGGATCTCGCCGCGCGAGACCCGCTCGCAGTGACAGACCAGGCGCCCGTACGCGGGGTCCCGCGCGATCAGCCCCGCGTCCTCGTACGGGCGCGGGAACGCCTCGCCGAGGTTCGGCATGCGCACCGGGGCCAACGCCCGCTCCGGGCCCAGCTCCAGGCCGCCGTCGGCGAGCAGCCCGACCACGTGCGCGGCGATGGCCAGGGAGGCGGTGAGCCCGGTGGAGCGGATGCCGCCGACCGTCACGTACCGCTGTCCGGGGTGCGCGGTGATGCGGTAGTCGTCCTGCCCGGTCGCCGCCCGCAGGCCCGCGTAGACCGCGGTGACCTCCTCCTCGACCAGCTCCGGCAGGATCCGCCGGCCCTGCGCGCGCAGCGAGGCGAGGCCCTCGGCGGTCGAGCCGGTGGCCGTCTTGTCGTCCAGGTCCTCGGCGGTGGGGCCGAGGAGCACGTTGCCGTACACCGTCGGCGCGACGAGGACGCCCTTGCCGAGCCGGCCCGGTACGGGCAGCAGGATGTGCCGGACGAGGGAGCGCGCGAACTTGTCGTACACGATCAGCTGGCCGCGCCGGGGGGTCACCGTGAAGTCGTGGTGGCCGAGCAGCGCGTCGAGCGCGTCCGCGTGCAGCCCGGCGGCGTTGACCAGGTGGCGGGTGCGCAGCACGCCGCGCGGGGTGACGAGGCGGTGCGGGTCGCCCTGGCGGACCTTCTCCACCCGGCAGTCCAGGTGCAGGTCCACGCCGGAGCGCACGGCCTGGGTGGCGAACGCGAGGGTCGTCGTCCACGGGCACACGATCGCCTCGCCGGGCACGGACAGCGCACCCCGCGCCCCGGGCCCCAACCGCGGCTCCAGCTCCTTCAGTTCGGCCGCGCCGACGCAACGCGTCTCGTGGTACGCGTTGCGCTCGGCCTTCGCCGCCAGCTTCGGCAGCGCGGCGAGCTGCTCCTCGTCCCAGGCGACCAGGAGCGCGCCGACGGTCTCGACGGGGATGCCGGTCTCGACGGCGTACGCGAGCAGTCGGCGCTGCCCGTCCCGGACGAGCCGGGCCTCCAGCGAACCGGGCACGGCGTCGAAACCGGTGTGCAGGATCGCGGTGTTGGCCTTCGAGGTGCCGTCGCCGACGTCGCCCGACGCGTCCACCAGCGCGACCTTCAGCCGGTGGCGGGCCAGCTCGCGGGCGACGGCACAGCCGACCACCCCGGCGCCGACCACCGTCACGTCGTACGGGGGCCGTCCCGGATCCGTCCCGGTCCCCGGCAGCGGCCCGGACCGCGTCACCGTCATGCCGAAGCGCCCCCACCGGCATCCGCGGCGAGCAGCGTCCGCACCACCGCTCGGAACCGCTCGCGCCGCTCCCCGGCCCGCGCCGCCGGGATCCGCGGCTCGTACACCGCCGACGGCTTCCGCGGCGGTACGGCGTCGTCGACCGTCAGTGAAGGGTCGAGGCCCAGCCGGGCCACCGCGCCGACGCCCAGCGCCGTCGCGTCCGGCAAGGCCGATACCTCGATGGGTAGTTGGAGCAGGTCTGCCTGGGTCTGCATCAGCAGCGCCGAACGGGTCAGGCCGCCGTCCACCCGCAGCACCTCCAGCGGGCGGCCGAGGTCCCGCGCCGCCGCGTCGGCCAGTTCGGCCACCTGCGCGGCGAGACCCTCGCACAGTGCCCGCACCAGGTGCCCCGGCCCGGTCTCCAGACCGAGCCCGGTGAGCGAGCCGCGCACGTCCCCGCGCCACCACGGCGCGGCGAGGCCGGCGAGGGCCGGGACGAAGGTCACGCCCCCGGCGTCCGGGACCGAGCCGCCCACCGCGTCCAGGTCCGCCGCTCCGCCGGGCAGCACGCCCAGATCGGTGAGCCAGCGCACCGCCGAGGCCGCCGTGTACACCTGGCCGTCCAGGCAGTAACTGGTCCGCCCGGCGAGCCGCCACGCCACACAGCTCACCAGGCCCGACGAGCCCGCACGCGGCACCGGACCGGTCTGCGCGAGCAGGAACGCGCCTGTCCCGTACGTGCACTTGGCCGCTCCGGGCTCGGTCACCCGCTGGGCGAGCAGGGCCGCCTGCTGGTCCACGAGCAGTCCGGTGAGCGGGAGTTCGGGCCCGAAGGCGCGCGTGACACCCACCGGGGCGTCCGCGTCGACCACGCGGGGCAGCCGCTCGCCGCCGAGCCCGTAGATGTCCAGCGCGGCCTCGGACCACGCCACGGTGTCCAGGCCGAGCAGCTGGGTGCGCCCGGCGGTCGCCGCGTCGGTGACGAACTCACCGGTGAGCCGGTGCACCAGCCACGCGTCGCTGGTCGTCACCACGCCCTCGCGGGTGAGGTGGCGTCGGATCCAGGCCATCTTGGGCGCGGCGAAGTACGGATCCAGGGGTAGTCCGGTGAGCGAACGCAACGTCGCGCCGTGCGGGGCGAGTTCGGCGCAGAGCGGCTCGGCGCGGCGGTCCTGCCAGACGAGCGCGTCGGTCAGCGGCGCGCCGGTGGCCGGGTCCCAGGCGAGCACCGTCTCGCCCTGGTTGGCAAGTCCCACCGCGGCGACCGGACCGGCCGCCGGGCCCGCGTCGGCGAGCGCCGCGCGTCCCGCGGCGACGACGGATCCGTACAGCTCAGCCGGGTCGACCTCGACCCGTCCGCCCGGCAGATGGCGCGGGCGCACCGGCGCGGAACCGGTGCCGAGCACGCCTCGCTCGGGGCAGAGCACGAGGGCCTTCGTGGCCGAGGTGCCCTGGTCGACGGCGAGTACCGCACCACTCATCGCGCCACTCCGCCCACCGCGCCGCTCCGTCCTCGCTCTTGATCGCAGGGTGGCAGCCTGGTCCAGTCGGCGGACGGCGTCAAGCGGTCCCCGCGGTTCGCGGGAGCCAGGACCGGACTCCGCTGACAAGAAGTCAAATTTGCGTTATGGCCGAATAGTTGCGGCGATCACGGAGCCGTCCGAACAAGTGGACGTGCGGCGTCCAGCGGCCTCTATAGTGATCGCCGATCGACGGCAGGACTGCCCGCCGGAGGGCCGACCACCCTCCCTTCCGTGCCCCGAGGAACCATGACCGCGACACCGCACGCACCACGTCCCGCCGAATGAGCGGCGGCCAGGGCTTCAGACCCGTGTACCACCCGGCGGGCCACGACAACGAGTTACGCGTCGCACTCCAGGACCTGCGGACCGGCCGCTGGGTGTCCATGGCCCGATTACTCGACGGCACCGCCGGCTGGGCCGCGTGGACCCGCCGCACCCAGGTGCTCGCCGCCGTCGCCGCCGGCTCCGACGTCGTACGGGCCTGGCGCACCGAGGAACCGCGCAGCGTGGCCGCACTCGTGATGCACACCCGGGTCGCCGTCGAGCGGGCCATCCGCGCCCACCGCTCCGGCCACCCCAGCGCCGCGGACCTCCGCGACGAGGCGGACACCGCCTGCCGCACGGCCGCCGCCGCGGCCCCCGCCGATCCCGTGCCCTGGATCTGCCTGCTCGCCCTCGCGGCCCTCGACCCCGGCCAGGAGCGGGCCGAGCACCGGCAGGGACCGCCCGCCCCGATGCTCCCGCCGGGCCCCTGGGGCCTGCTCGCCGAGGCCGCCCGGCGCGATCCGCAGAACCGCGAGGCGCACCACCGGATGCTCCAGTTCCTGTACGCCCGGCGCGCCGCGGGACCCGTCACCGAAGCCCTCACGTACGCGCACTGGGCGGCCGACGCCGCGCCCATCGGCTCCGCGCTGCACGCCCTGCCGCTGTACCCCCGGGTGGAGCGGTACCGGCGTGAGCGCGGGCACGAGCGGGCCCTCGACCTGTACTGGGTCGCCGAGGACGCCATCCGGGACGCGGGCCGCGCGCTCGACTCCTGGTTCCTGTTCAGCGCGGTGGAAGAGGCTGCACTGCCCGACCTGAACCACCTGGCGCACGCCCTGTGGGGCGCGCACCACTTCGAGGCCGCCGGCCGTGTGTTCGAGGCGCTCGGCCCGTACTGGACGACGCTGCCCTGGGCGTACCGCGCCGAGGATCCCGACGACCCCGCGTCGGCCGAGCAGCTGTTCCGGACCGTCCGCGCCCGCTGCCTCGACCCTTGACGCGATGTCACATCACCGCCGGCGCAGGAGGATCACCCGCTCCCGTCCCCGTCCCTCGGAGGTACCGGCATGTCCCGCACCGTCCCCGTCTCCCTGCCGAACGAGTCCCGGCCACCCCAGGACGAGGAGGCCCGACTGAGAGAGCTCGGCTATCAGCCGGTGCTCGCCCGCCGGATGGGGGGCTTCGGCAACTTCGCCATCAGCTTCTCCGTCATCTCCGTGCTGTCCGGCTGCATGACCCTGTACGGCTTCGGCCTGGCCACCGGTGGCCCCGCCGTCATGATGTGGGGCTGGATCGGCGTCGGCGCGTTCGTGCTGTGCGTCGCCCTCGCGCTCGCCGAGGTCACCAGCGCGTACCCGACCTCCGGAGCCCTGTACTACATGGCCGACCGGCTCGGCGGCCGGCGCTGGGGCTGGTACACGGGCTGGCTCAACCTGCTCGGTCTGCTGGGCGCGATCGCCGGCATCGACTACGGCGCGGCGCTGTTCACCGGAGCGTTCCTGAAGCTGCAGTGGAACATCACGCCGACGCCCGGCTCCACCTTCGTGATCTTCCTGTGCATCCTGCTGCTGCACGCGCTGCTGAACCTCTTCGGCGTCCGCCTGGTCAGCGTGCTCAACTCGATCAGTGTGTGGTGGCACCTGACCGGTGTCGCCGTCATCGTCGGCGCGCTCGTGCTCGTGCCCGACCGGCACCAGTCGCCCGGCTTCGTGTTCACCGAGTTCGTCAACGAGACCGGCTGGGCCAATCCGTTCTACGTCGCCGCGATCGGTCTGCTGCTCGCCCAGTACACCTTCTCCGGCTACGACGCCTCCGCGCACCTGTCCGAGGAGACCGCCAACGCCTCGGTGAGCGCCGCCAAGGGCATCGTCCGCTCCGTGTGGGCCTCCTGGATCGCCGGGTTCCTGTTGCTCGCCGGGCTCACCTTCGCCATCCAGGACTACGAGGGCACCGCCGGCTCCGAGACCGGCGTGCCGCCCGCGCAGATCTTCCTGGACGCGCTCGGCGCCGACGGCGCGACGGTGCTGCTGCTCGTGGTGATCGTCGCCCAGCTGTTCTGCGGCAACGCGGAGGTCGCCGCGGCCAGTCGCATGGTGTTCGCCTTCAGCCGCGACAACGCCCTTCCGGGATCGGCGATCTGGCGGAGGGTCAGTAGTCGGACGCAGACCCCGGTCCCGGCGGTGTGGCTGTCCGTGGTGGTCGCGGCGGTGCTCGCGCTGCCCTCGCTGTACTCGGCCACGGCGTACGGCGCGGTGACCGCCATCAACGTCATCGGGATCACGCCCGCGTACGCCATCCCGGTGTACCTGCGGCTGCGCGCCAAGGACCGGTTCGAGCCGGGACCGTGGAGCCTGGGGCGGTGGAGCAGGCCGATCGGCTGGATCGCGGTGGTGTGGGTGGCCTGCGTGACGGTGCTGTTCTGCCTGCCGCAGCGGTCGCCGGTGACGGCCGACTCGATGAACTACGCGGTCGTCGCGCTCGCGGTCGTCCTCGTACTGGCCACGGTGTGGTGGTACGTCGCCCGGCGCTCGTACGGGACGCCGCAGGCGTACGGGAGCGCCCGCGAGCGGGCGGAGATCGAGGAGGGCATCGTCTGACGCCCGTCGTCCCGGCCGGGTCGAGCGGTCCGGGCCCGCTGAGGCCGTCCGGGCCGGCTCAGCTGTCGAACTCGTAGGTGAGCGCGGCCTCCTGGGCCATGAAGTCGATGTCCGTGATCTCCAGGGTGTGGCCGTGCTGGTCGTTCACCACCCGGTGGACGACCAGCCGGGCGGCCGGCCCGTCGTTGCCGCCCTGGGTGACGCCGACCGACTCCCGGTGCGTCACCTGGAGGCCCGCCCGGTGCATCCAGTGGTAGAGCAGCCGCAGGTCCGGCTGGTGCCGGGCCGCGCCGACCCGTCGGTACCGGCCCAACTCCGGTATCCGCGCCAGCGCGTGGCGGGAGAACCGGGACTCGGCGCGCTGCACCGGAGTGCCGTCCGGGTTCAGCACCACCTGCCGGTGGACGAGCGTCGGCTCGCCCGGCAGCAGCGCGAGCCGCGTGGCCAGCGCGGCCGGCAGCGGCTCCCAGGAGAGCGCGGCGCGCACCACCGCGCCGTGCGTCTCCGCGCCGCCCGGGAACGCCTGGCGTCGGGCGGGCAACACGGTGACGCGGTCCGGGTGTTCGGCCGTGCGGGCGGCGAAGGTGCCGCGCCGGTCGGTGACCACCCGCCCCTCGTCGCGCAGCACCTGCAGGGCGCTGCGGACCGTCTGGCGGTTCACCGCGTGCCGCCGGGAGAGCTCGCGCTCCGAGGGCAGCCGGCTGCCGGGGGCGATGCGTCCCCGGGCGAGCTCCTGCCGCAGGGCTTCGGCGACGTGGACGTACAGCGGTGTGGCATGGCGTTCCAAGGCAGGCCCCTTCTTCGCTCAGTGTGATCGAGCGGTACGCGTGGGTGATCAATTCCTATCATTGGTCTAAACCATTTGGAAGCTCTGCCGGGACTCTGGCCGAAAGCGGCTCCGGATGCGCGGCCCGGCGCGCGGCCCTTAACTGTCTCCATGCGGTCCGGTGAAGCGGGTCCAAACCCAGGGACTGCCGGACGCGGCGGGAGAGGCGGGTGAGGCCGGATGACAACGCCGTCCGAGCGGGCCCAGCGCGGCCGGGCGATCCGCAAGCGGGTACCCCGTTCCTCCCACGGCAACTGGATCCCCGGCTCCAACCGGCAGGATCCGATCGCCGTCCTCGAGCGGCAGGGCGTCGACCGCGTGTCCGAGCTCCTGCCGCTGCGCTACGGGCGCATGGCCGTCTCGCCGTTCGCCTTCCTGCGCGGCGCCGCCGCCGTCATGGCCGCCGACCTCGCCGTCCAGCGGCACACCGGGCTCACCGTGCAGCTCTGCGGCGACGCCCATCTGCTGAATTTCGGCGTCTACGCCTCACCCGAACGGGCGATGCTCTTCGACGTCAACGACTTCGACGAGACCCTCCCCGGGCCCTTCGAATGGGACGTCAAACGGCTCGCCGCCAGCGTCGCCGTCGCCGCCCTGCAGAACGGCGGCACCAAGGCCAAGGCCCACCGCGCCGCCCTCGTCTCCGCCGC
Organism: Streptomyces solicamelliae; assembly: GCF_045348655.1. Lineage (NCBI taxonomy): Bacteria > Bacillati > Actinomycetota > Actinomycetes > Kitasatosporales > Streptomycetaceae > Streptomyces > Streptomyces solicamelliae. The sequence goes on along the minus strand of NZ_CP160404.1, from coordinate 503,851 downwards.
CGCCTACCGCGCGGCGATGAACCGGCTCGCCGAGCTCGGCGAACTCGCGGTCTGGTACGAGAAGATCGACGCCGAGCACCTGCTCCAGGCCGCACGCGGCCGACGCGCCACCGTCGAGGCCCGGCTCGCCCACGCCCGCCGGCGCACCAGCCTCCAGGCCCTGCGCAAGCTGACCGAGGAGACCGAGGACGGCGGCCGCCGCATCGTCGAGGACCCGCCGCTCCTCGTCCGCGTCGGCGACCTCGACCGGACCTCCCTCGGCAAGATCTTCAGCGACTACCGCAGCTCACTCTCCGAGGAGCGCCGGCTGCTCCTCGACCGGTACCGGTACGTGGACGCCGCCCGCAAGGTCGTCGGCGTCGGCAGCGTCGGCACCCGCTGCTTCATCCTGCTCCTGGAGGGCAGGGACTCCGGCGACCCGCTGATGCTGCAGATCAAGGAGGCCGGCCGGTCCGTCCTGGAGGAGCACCTCGCGCCCAGCGCGTACTCCCACCAGGGCCACCGGGTGGTCGCCGGGCAGCGGCTCACCCAGGCCGCCAGCGACATCTTCCTCGGCTGGATGACCGGGCCGGAACGCCGGCACTTCTACTGGCGGCAGCTGCGCGACATGAAGGGCTCGGCCGAGGTCGAGACCATGTCGGCGTCCACGCTGCGCGATTACGCGGCGCTGTGCGGCCGCACCCTGGCCCGGGCCCACGCCCGGTCCGGCGACCGCATCGCGATCGCCGGATACCTGGGCACGTCCGACGTCTTCGACCGCGCGATCGCCGACTTCTCGATGCGGTACGCGGCCCAGAACGCCGACGACTACGCGGCGCTCACCGCCGCGATAGCCGCGGGCGTGGTCGCGGCGGCGCCGGGGGTGTGACCCCCGCGGTGGCCGGGGCTCAGTCCTCCGGGGTCTCCCGCCACATCGCGGGCTCGTGCAGTCCCTCACGGACCGGAGCCAGGACCGCGCGGACCACCTCCGGCGCGAACAGCGCCGTCGCCGGTTCCGTCAGCGTCAGCACGGCGCGGAAGGGCGCGCCGACCACCGGATCGCTCATGTAGCGCTCCTGGATGCGGTCGAAGTACCAGGACGTCGGTTTGTCGGTGACGCGGGTGCCGAGGATGTTGCCGGTGACGCCCGGCATCTTCTTGTCGGCGCCGGTCGAGATGTCCCACGCGAACGCGGACGCGTCGAACAGGGCGCGCTGCACGCGTCGCGTCGACGGGGTCTTCCTGCGGTCGCCGAGGGCGTCGCGCAGTGCCACCGCGCTCAGCGCCGCGACGGCCATGCCCTGCCCGTAGATCGGGTTGAACGTGGCGAGCGCGTCGCCCATGGCCAGGAAGCCGGCCGGGCGGCGGCCCGGGCGGTCGTACCGGCGGCGGAGGTTGGCCGTCTTGCGGAAGCCGAACACCGGGGAGTCCGGCTCGGCGCGCGCCAGCCACTCGGAGACGAGCGGGTGCGGCAGCCGCTTCGCGTACTCCTCGAACCCGGCCTCGTCGGTCGGCGGCGGGTCGTCGCGCAGCCCGGAGAACGTGACCAGGTGGCGGCCCTCGCCGATGGGCAGCACGACGGCGCCGTACACCTGCCGGGGGTTGGGGACCACGTAGTAGCCGAGCGCGTCCGTGCGCTCCGGGTCCTCCTCCGACCGGTAGATCCGCGTGGCGTACGCGAGCCCGGAGTCGAGCAGTTCCTCGTGCGGGGCCTCGGCGCCGATGGCGGCCAGCCAGTCCGGGGCCTTCGAGCCGCGTCCTGAGGCGTCCACGACGAGGTCGGCGTCGAGCGTGCGCGCCTCCTTCTCCGCCCCCGCGCCGCGCTCGCGCAGCCGCACGCCGCGCACCCGGGCGGAGTCGCCGACCAGGCCGACGACCTCGGCGCCCTCGACGGTCTCGATCCGCGGGTCGGCCAGGACCCGGTGGCGGGCCAGCCGGTCGAGCTGCGGGCGGGCTCCGGTGTACAGGTGCGTGGTGGCCCGACTGCGCCGGATCCAGCTGCCGTTGGCCCACTGCACGAGGTCCTGCGGCATCCCCACCCTGGGCGCGCCCAGTTCGCCCAGCTCGTCGAGGAAGCCCGGCAGCAGCGACTCCAGCGCCCGCTGCCCGCCCTCCAGGAGCACGTGCAGATGACGGGCCTGCGGTACGCCCGGGCGGGCGTCGGGGCCCTCCGGGTACCGGTCCCGCTCGACGACGGTCACGCGCTCGGCGTGCTCGGCGAGCACCCGTGCGGCCAGCAGCCCGGCGAGGCCGCCCCCGATCACCACCGCGTGACGTGTCCGACGGTCGTTCCCCAACTGGTCGGCCATGCCCACCCTTTCGTCGCAGGTCCCCCTGGTCCGTCTACGACTGTCCAGTATCCACGGACGGTTGGGGGAGGTCGCGCGCGCCGAGCCGGAGATGCTCGATGTGGTAGACGGCCTCGTCGAGGAGTTGGGCGACGTGGTTGTCGTACAGGCTGTACTCGATGCGGCGGCCCTGGCGGACGCCGGTGACCAGGCCCAGCGTGCGCAGCAGGCGCAACTGGTGGGAGACGGCGGACTGCTCCATGGCGACGGCCTCGGCGAGCTCGGTGACGCCGCAGGGGCCCTGGCGCAGGCGCGTGAGGATCATCAGCCGGGACGGGGTGGCGAGGGCCTGCAGGGTGGCGGCGATGGTGGCCGCGGACTCGGCGTCCAGCTGAATGGCCGGCGTCGTCCCGCCGTTCGCTCCGTGTCCCATGGGGCCATCGTATCGGCGGCGGTGTCGGCGACCGAGGGCGACGGCGGTCGGGTGACGGCGAGACCGGCAGGCATATATTCATGAATGAAGACCTCTTCATGTATTCCGCTATGGTGAGGGTCCGCGCTTCCGCCCCCCGACCGTGATGAGGTGTGCCCGATGGCTTCCCCGGTGCTCGACGACCGGACCGCCGCCCCCGCCGCGACGGCCCCGCCCGCCGCGCGGCGGACCGGCCTGTTCGCCCTGCCGGAGGTCCGCTGGGCGGCCCTCTCCGCGCTCGCCTTCCTCTCCGCGCTGCCGCTCGACCTCGCCGGGGCGCCCGCCTGGGCGTGGGGGCCGCTGTACGCGGTCTGCTACGCCGCGGGCGGCTGGGAGCCCGGTCTGGAGGGCCTACGGGCACTGCGCGCCACGTCCCTCGACGTGGACCTGCTGATGGTCGTCGCCGCGCTCGGCGCCGCCGCCATCGGGCAGTACCTGGACGGCGGGCTGCTCATCGTCATCTTCGCGGTCTCCGGCGCCCTGGAGGCCCTCGCGACCCGGCGCACCGCCGACTCCGTGCGCGGGCTGCTCGACCTGGCGCCCGAGACCGCCGTCCGGCTGCTCCCCGCCGGCGGCGAGGAGACCGTCGAGGCCGCCTCGCTGCGCGTCGGTGACACCGTGCTCGTACGCCCGGGGGAGCGGCTGCCGGCGGACGGCACGGTGCTCGACGGGGCGAGCGACGTCGACCAGGCGTCCGTCACCGGCGAGCCGCTGCCCGTCCCGCGGGCGGCCGGCGACGGGGTGTACGCCGGGACGCTCAACGGCGCCGGGGCGCTCCGGGTCCGCGTCGGCGCGGACCCGGCCGACTCGGTGATCGCCCGGATCGTCGCGCTCGTCGAGGAGGCGAGCGCCACCAAGGCCCCGACCCAGCTCTTCGTGGAGCGGATCGAGCAGCGCTACTCGGTCGGGGTGGTCGTCGCCACGCTGCTGCTCTTCGCCGTGCCGCTCGCGCTCGGCGCGGACTTCACCGAGACGCTGCTGCGGGCCATGACCTTCATGATCGTGGCCTCTCCCTGTGCGGTGGTCCTGGCTACCATGCCGCCGCTGCTGTCCGCGATCGCCACCGCCGGGCGGCACGGCGTCCTCGTCAAGTCCGCCGTCGCCATGGAGCGTCTGGGGGAGACGGACCACGTGGCGTTCGACAAGACCGGCACGCTGACCGAGGGCGCGCCGCGGGTCGCCCGCGTCCGGGGCGACGCGTCGGTGCTCGCGCTCGCCGCGGCAGCCGAATCGGACAGTGAACACCCCCTGGCACGGGCGGTGATGACGGCCGCTCAGGAGCGCGGCCTGCGTGTCCCGTTGGCGACGGACTTCGTCTCCGTACCGGGCCAGGGCGTACGCGCCGTCGTCGACGGCCGCACCGTGGAGGTCCGCCGGGCCGCCGGCGACGCGCATGCCGACACCGCCGTCGAGGTCGTCGTGGACGGCGAGATCCGCGCCGTACTGGAACTCACCGACCGGCTCCGCGAGGGCGCGCCCGAGGCGGTCGCCGCCCTGACCGGCCTCACCGGCACCGCGCCGGCCCTGCTGACCGGCGACAACGCGGGCGCCGCGCGGCGGGTCGCGGACGCGGTCGGCATCTCGGACGTCCGCCCCGGACTGCTGCCGGAGCACAAGGCGGAGGCCGTCCGGGACGGGGAGCGCGCGGGGCGGCGGGTCCTGTTCGTCGGCGACGGCGTCAACGACGCCCCCGCCCTGGCCGCCGCCCACGCCGGCATCGCCATGGGCCGCGCCGGCTCCGACCTGGCCCTGGAGACCGCCGACGCGGTCGTCGTCCGCGACGAACTGGCCGCCGTCCCCGCCGTGATCGCCCTCTCCCGCCGGGCGCGGCGCCTGGTCGTCCAGAACCTGGTCCTCGCGGGCGTCTGCATCGGCGCCCTGGTGATCTGGGACCTCGTCGGCCATCTCCCGCTGCCGCTCGGCGTGGCCGGCCACGAGGGCTCCACGATCCTCGTCGCCCTCAACGGCCTCCGCCTGCTGCGCGACGCGGCCTGGCGGAAGGCGTCCGCACACCGTTCGGCCTAGCTACGTACGGTCACCCCCGCCCACCGCCCGTAGCGTCGGAACCGACAGCCGTCGAGCGTTGGGAGAACAGCATGCACCGCCGTACCGCCGTGGCCGGCATACTCCTGGCCTGCGCGTCCGTGGTCCCGTCGGCCGGGATCGCGCAGGCCCAGGACCTGGACTGCCGGGACTTCGCCAGCCGCGAGGAGGCCCAGTCCGAGTTCGACCGGAACAGGAACGACCCCCACCGCCTCGACGAGGACGACGGCCCCGACGACGGCATCGCCTGCGAGTGGCTGCCGACCCGCCACGAGCCCACGTTCGCGCCCGTGGATCCCGCGCCGATTCCGCTCGACCCCACCCTCGAGCCCGTGACCCCCGCGCCGATCACTCCGGCGCCGATCCTCCCCGACGCCGTGACCCCCGCGCCCGTGACCCCCGCGCCCGTGACCCCCACGGTCATGCCCACCCTCGGCACCCGGGGCGGCGTCGGCGGCTCGTACGGCCCCTCGGCCTTCGAAGCCGCCCTCGGCCTCGGCCTCACCGGCGCGGCCGCACTGGCCGGCGGGTACGCCCTGCACCGGCGGCGGTCCCGCACCTGAGGCCCGGCGCCTAGCCCTTCAGCTCCGCCAGGGCGTCCGTCAGCCAGGCCACCCAGAACCGTTCCAGGTCGATCCCGCCCCGGAGCACCAGGTGCCGCAGGCGGTCCGGCTCCGTGTCACGGCGCTCCGCCGGGAAGTCGCGCTGCTCGATCTCCAGGTACTCGTCCAACTGCGTCCGGTGCAGGGCCAGATGGCGTTCCAGTTCGTCGCGCATGCCGGCCCCGCCGACCACCGCGGCCGCCCGCATGCGGAGCAGCAGGGCGGAGCGCATGGGCTTGGGGTCCTCGGTGCGCGCGACCCATTCCGACAGCTCCGCGCGGCCCGCGGGCAGGACCTCGTACTCCTTCTTCTGCCCGCGGGTCGGCGTCGCGGAGGGCAGGGCACGGATGTGCCCTGCCTGCTCCAGTTTTCCCAGCTCGCGATAGATCTGCTGGTGCGTGGCCGACCAGAAGTAGCCGATCGACTTGTCGAAACGGCGCGTCAGCTCGAGGCCCGAGGACGGTTTCTCGAGCAGCGCGGTCAGGATCGCGTGCGGGAGGGACATGCACGCATCCTAGATTCGCCTCACAGGGTGGCCGCCAGACGCGTCCCCTGGTCGATGGCCCGCTTGGCGTCCAGCTCGGCGGCCACGTCCGCGCCGCCGATCAGGTGCGCGGTCCGGCCGGCGGCCACCAGCTCCTCGTACAGGCCGCGGCGCGGCTCCTGGCCGGTGCACAGGACGACCGTGTCGACCGGCAGGACGGTGGTGGTGCCGTCGACCGTCACGTGCAGGCCGTCGTCGTCGATCCGCTCGTACGTCGCGCCCGCCAGCATCGTGACCCCGCGGTGCTTCAGCTCGGTCCGGTGGATCCAGCCGGTCGTCTTGCCGAGGCCCGCGCCGACCTTGCTCGTCTTGCGCTGGAGCAGGTGGACCTGGCGCGGCGGCTTCGGCCGCTCCGGGGTGCGCAGGCCGCCCCGCTGCTCGTACGAGGTGTCCACGCCCCACTGGCGGAAGTACGTCTCGGCGTCCTGGCTCGCGCCCTCGCCGCCGTCCGTCAGGAACTCGGCGACGTCGAAGCCGATGCCGCCCGCGCCGAGGATCGCGACCCGCTCGCCGACGGGCGCTCCGTCGCGCAGCACGTCCAGGTAGCCGACCACGCTCGGGTGGTCGACGCCCTCGATCTCCGGGACGCGCGGGGTGACGCCGGTGGCGACGACGACCTCGTCGTAGTCGGCGAGGAGTTCGGACGTGGCGGTGGTGTTCAGCCGGACCTCGACGCCCTTGGCCTCCAACTGGACGCGGAAGTAGCGCAGCGTCTCGTTGAACTCCTCCTTGCCCGGCACCTGCTTGGCGACGTTCAGCTGGCCGCCGATCCGGTCGGACGCGTCGAACAGCGTGACCGTGTGGCCGCGTTCGGCCGCGGCGACCGCGCAGGACAGACCGGCCGGGCCGGCGCCGACGACGGCGACGCGCTTGGCGAGCCGGGTGGGGGAGAGGACCAGCTCGGTCTCGTGGCAGGCGCGCGGGTTCACCAGACAGGAGGTGATCTTCAGGCTGAAGGTGTGGTCCAGGCACGCCTGGTTGCAGCCGATGCAGGTGTTGATCGTCTCGGCGCGGTCCGCGGCGGCCTTGGCGACGAAGTCCGGGTCGGCGAGGAAGGGGCGGGCCATCGAGACGATGTCGGCGCGACCCTCGGCGAGGATCTCCTCGGCGACCTCGGGGGTGTTGATGCGGTTGCTGGTGACCAGCGGCACGGACACCGCGCCCATCAGCCGCTTCGTGACCCAGGTGTACGCGCCGCGCGGCACGGACGTCGCGATGGTCGGGATCCGGGCCTCGTGCCAGCCGATGCCGGTGTTGATGATCGTCGCGCCGGCCGCCTCGATCTCCTTGGCGAGCGCGACGACCTCGTCGAGCGTGGAGCCGCCGGGGACGAGGTCCAGCATGGAGAGCCGGTAGATGACGATGAAGTCCTCGCCGACCCGCTCGCGGATCCGGCGGACGATCTCCAGCGGGAAGCGGACCCGGTTCTCGTACGATCCGCCCCAGCGGTCGGTGCGCTGGTTGGTGGCGGAGGCGATGAACTCGTTGATCAGGTAGCCCTCGGAGCCCATCACCTCGACGCCGTCGTACCCGGCGGCCTTCGCGAGCTCGGCGCAGCGGGCGTAGTCCTCGACGGTCTGCTCGACCTCGGCGTCACTGAGCTCGTTCGGTACGAAGGGGCTGATGGGGGCCTTGATCGCGCTGGGGGCGACCAGGCCCTCGTGGTACGCGTACCGGCCGAAGTGCAGGATCTGCATCGCGATCCGGCCGCCCTCGGCGTGCACCGCGTCGGTGATCAGGCGGTGCTCGACGACCTCGTCGTCGGTGGTCAGCTTGGCGCCGCCGTCCCACGGCCGGCCGGCGTCGTTGGGCGCGATGCCGCCGGTCACGATGAGGCCGACGCCGCCGCGGGCGCGCTCGGCGTAGAAGGCGGCCATCCGCTCGAAGCCGTGCTCGGTCTCCTCGAGGCCGACGTGCATCGAGCCCATGAGCACCCGGTTGGGCAGGGTGGTGAACCCGAGGTCGAGCGGGCTCAGCAGATGCGGGTACGGGGTGGTGGCCGGGGCCTGGGCCGGGGTCGCGGACATGGGGGCCTCCTCGCGCGGGGTCGTCACCCCAGTTCTAAGGGACCGCGGCACGGTTCTGCAACTAGTTGCAGAAGGATCGGGGCGTGACGTGTACTACTCGGTAGCCTCGGGTGCCATGGAGTACGCGCTCACCCACGAAGACAGCACCTTCCTGAACTTCCGGGACCACCCCTTCCAGCGCAGGTACGCGCATGCCTACCGGTGGGTCGACATCAAGCGGCTCCGGCTGCCCGCGGCGCCCCTCGCGGACCGGGAACTGCTCACTGCGCTCATCGGCCACGAGCAGTTCCGCGACGACTATGCGGGCGGGGGAGTCACGCCGGACGGCATGCGGCACGGCCCGTACTGGCTGAGCCGGGTCACGCCGGAGGCGTACGAGCCGGTTCGCGCGGCGGAGGCCGCGCGGCAGCTGTGGGAGTGGGCGGACCAGTACGAGCCCGTCCCCGTCGGCCTGGCGGCGGACCTGCGCACGGAATCGACCGTCGACGACTGGGCGGAGGCCGACTGTGTGTACCGCCTGACCGAGCTCGCGGACGACGCGTACCACGACTGGGGACCGGTGCACGGGGAGTTCCACGAGTTCGTGATCATCGACCGCGGCGCGAGGCGGATGACGGTACTGGTGGCGGCGGACGACTGAGGGTGGTGGAGAGGCCGGAGCGGGCGGTGCGTCCGCCACGGCCACGGCGGCCGAGGGGCGGCGGACGACGGTGGTCCGCCTGGTGGGCGCCCCGCCGCTCGGCCGCCTGGCCCGTCCGTCCACTCGCCCGCCCGCTCGGGCGGGCGCCCGTGGCCCGCCCGCCCGGTCGCGTCAGCCGGTGGGCCTGTGGGTGCCCTGTGCCGTCTCCGCCCACGCGTCCAGTTCCTCCGCGGTCCGCGGGCCCGGTACGTCCTCCGGCAGCAGGCCCTGCTCGCGCAGGAGACGGGTGACGGCCATGCCCCACGGGCGGCGCAGGCGGGCCGCCGCGAGGAGGGCGTCGTCGGCGAGCAGTTCCTCGATCGGGCCCGTGCGGAGCCCGGTGGGCGACAGTACCGCCGCGTCGTCCGCCCAGCGCAGCGCCAGGTCCACGTCGTGCGTCGCCATCACCACCGTCGTACCCGTGTCCCGCAGCCGGCCGAGCACCTCCAGGAGCCGCTCCTGCCCGTGCGGGTCCAGGCCGGCCGTCGGCTCGTCCAGGATCAGCACGCGCGGCCGCATCGCCACCGCACCTGCGATCGCCGCCCGCTTGCGCTGGCCGTACGAGAGCAGGTGCGTCGGCCGGTCCTCCAGCGCCGTGATGTCCAGCGCCTCCAGCGCCTCGCGCACCCGCAGCCGTACCTCGTCCTCCGGCAGCCCCAGGTTCAGCGGCCCGAACGACACGTCCTGCCCGACGGACGCCGCGAACAGCTGGTCGTCCGGGTCCTGCAGCACCAGCTGCACCGTCGTCCGCAGCCGGGTCAGGCCCCTGCGGTCGTACGCGACCTCCTCGCCGGCCAGCCGCAGCGCGCCCGACCGGCACTGCAGGCCACCGCTGAGCAGCCGCATCAGCGTCGTCTTGCCGCTGCCGTTCCGGCCGAGCAGCGCCATCGCGCGCCCCTCCGGCACGGCGAAGTCGATCCCGTCGAAGACGGGTGGCCCGTCCTCGTAAGCGAACCCCGCCTGCACGAGCTGGACGACCGGGGGCTGAACGCTGCTCACGGCAGAGACCTTTCGAGTACGAGGGTGAGGGCGACCAGACCGGCCAGCAGCGCCGCCGTCGCCGCGAGGAACCGCCGTGACACCGCGGCCTCGGGGACCAGGACGCGCAGCGTCCCGTCGTAACCGCGCCCGGCCAGGCCCGTCTGCAGCCGCTGCGCCCGGTCGAAGGCGCGCACGAACGCCGTCGCGCCCAGGCCGGCCAGCGAACGCCAGGTCGCCGCCCGGGTGGTGAGGCCGAGCCGGGCCGCCTGCGCCTGCCGGACCCGGGCGACCGCGTCGAGCAGCAGGAAGCCGATCCGGTACATCACGAGCGCCACGTCCACGACCGGCGCGGGCACCCCGGCCCGTACCAGGCGCGGCAGCACGTCCGAGACGGGCGTGGTGAACGCGAACAGCAGCACCCCCAGCGACGCCGCCGAGGTACGCAGCAGCAGCTCGGCGGCATGCCGCGGGCCGTCCGGCGCGAGCGTGACGAGGCCGTCGGGACCGCCGACCTGGAACAGCAGCGGCACCGCGCCGGTCACGCAGAAACCCAGCGGGATCCGGAAGGCCCGCCACAGCTGCCGCGCCGGCACCCCGGCGGGCCCGAGCAGCACGGCCAGCGTCGCCGCCGCGACGAGCGGCGCGCCCGGCCATGGGGGCAGGGACACCGCGCACAGCGTCAGGCCGAAGCCGAGCACGGCCTTCTCGCAGGGATGACGGCGGCGCCAGCGACTGCTGTGCGCCGCCACGTCGATGGGCAGCACCGGGGGTCAGGCCTCGGGGGAGGGGTGCGGTGCGCGCTCGGTCTTCGGCGCGGCCTCCGGATCGCCGTCCCGTACGGCACCGTCCGTGTCCGTGCTCGCAGGCACGGATGCGGGCACCGTCGGGCCGACCGGCGAGTCACTCTCCGCACCCACACCCGCCCGCGCCCGCGCCTCGCCCTGCTTCCGTCCCTTGCGCAGCCCGAAGTAGTACGCCAGCACACCCGCGCCGAGCGCGGCCTGGAGCGAGAACAGCGCCGACTCGATCTCGCCGGACGGCGGCTCGTACAGCGGGCTGAACCAGGGCTTGTAGTCAGGTTCCAGCTCGGTGATCGCCACCTCGGCCTCGCCGTCCGCGCCGGTGAACGGCTCCTCCTTGTGGTCGCCGAGCCCGAGCGCCAGGGGCAGTACGGCCAGTGCGGCCACCGCGAGCAGCAGCAGAGCGTTGATCTTCGCGTTACGGCTCATCATCGGACCGCCGCCCCCGTCGTCGTACCGTCCTGCGCTCCGCCCTTGCCGCCGCCCTGGAGCAGCACGCCCAGGCGCGTCAGCTCGCCCTTGCTGGACTGGGTCAGCAGCCGCATCACGAGCACCGTGAGCAGCCCCTCGCTGACCGCCAGCGGCAGCTGCGTCACCGCGAAGATGGAGCCGAACTTCGCGAGCGCGCCGACGAAGCCGGTGCTCGGGTCGGGGAAGGCCAGCGCCAGCTGCACGCTGGTGACGCAGTACGTCGTGAGGTCGGCGAGGAACGCGCCGGCGAACACGCTCACCATCAGCGGCAGGCCGAACCGCCGCAGCAGCCGGTAGATGCCGTACCCCGCCCAGGGCCCGACGATCGCCATCGAGAAGACGTTCGCGCCGAGGGTCGTGAGACCGCCGTGGGCCAGCAGCAGGGCCTGGAAGAGCAGGGTGATCGTGCCGAGCACCGCCATGATCGGCGGCCGGAACAGGATCGCGCCGAGCCCCGTACCCGTCGGATGCGAGCAACTACCCGTCACGGACGGCAGCTTGAGGGCGGAGAGGACGAAAGTGAACGCGCCGGACGCGCCGAGCAGCAGGGTGGACTCGGGGTGGGCCTTGACCTCACGGGTCAGGGCGCGGACGCCGTGGACGACGAAGGGGGCGGACGCCGCGCCCCAGGCCGCCGCGTGCAAGGGGGGCAGATACCCCTCGGCTATATGCATGGTTGGGAGACCCTCTCCAGCACCTCGTGGATGGACAACGCACCTTGGCCGGTCTCCTGGCTGACGGTCATGCCGCCCGGACTCCGCCTTCCCACACCGCAGCGGTCACCCGCGGCGGTCCAGTGGCCTCCCACGAGGGGATGGAGCCGGACCTCCCGATCACAGTGGCGAGGGCCGCACCGGTACTGCACCGGTTTCCCGTACACCAAGGCCCTGCGACATTAGTGCGTTGACCAGGCGCATCACAACATGGCCCGGTTTCGGCGGACGAGGTCCGGAAGGAGTACGGGCCCCTTCCGGACCTCCTCCGGACCCCTTGCGGACCTCCTCCCGGCCCCTCCCGAGCCCCTCCCAGACCTCTTCCGCCCGGTCATTCCTTGCGGTAGCCGTACGCCTCCGAGGCCGCCGCGGCCACCGCGTCCAGGTCGCCGCCGGCGCTCGCCGTGACGAGCGCGGCGACCGCGCCCTCCAGGAAGGGTGCGTCCACGAGCCGCGCCCCCGCGGGGAGTTCGTCGCCCTCCGCGAGCAGCGCCTTCACCGTCAGCACGGCGCTGCCGAGGTCGACGAGCAGCGCCACGCCCGCGCCCCGGTCGACGGCCCGCGCGGCGTCGGCGATCAGTTCGGAGCTGGTGCCGAGCCCGCCGTCGGGGGTGCCGCCCGCCGCGGCGAGCGGCGCGGTCGGGCCGCCGCCGGCGAGCCCGCGGGCGAGTTCGGCGACGGCGGAGGCGACGGCGGCGCTGTGCGAGACGAGCACGAGGCCGACGTACGCCCGATCGTCGGCGGTCACGCGGCCGCCTCCGCGAGGGCGGCGATCAGCAGCGCGGAGGAGGCCGCCCCCGGGTCCTCGTGTCCGATGCTCCGCTCCCCGAGGTAGCTGGCCCTGCCCTTGCGGGCCTGCAGCGGCACGGTCGCCAGGGCGCCCTGCGCGGCCGCGTCGCGGGCTGCCGCGAACGACTCGCCCAGCCCCTCGACGGCCGGAAGGAGCGCGTCCAGCATCGTCTTGTCCCCGGCCTGCGCCCCGCCGAGCTGCGCGACGGCCGCAACCCCGGCGCCGAGCGCGGCGGCGAGCCGCTCCCGGCCGACGGTCGCCTCGACGCCGAGCTCCTTGCCGGTGCGCCGCAGCAGCGTCCCGTACAGCGGTCCGGACGCCCCGCCCACCGTGGAGATCAGCTGCCGCCCCGCGAGCGTCAGGACCGCGCCCGGCGTGTCCGGCGCCTCCTTGTCCAGTACGGCCGTGACGGCGGCGAACCCGCGCCGCAGGTTCACGCCGTGGTCCGCGTCGCCGATCGCCGAGTCCAGCTCGGTGAGCCGCCCGGCCTCCCGTTCCACGGCGGCAGCGGTCAGGACCAGCCACCGCCGAAAGAACTCACCGTCGTACCGAGTCACTTCAGGCACTCCCCTTCTCGCGGCTCAACGACCCCAGCGCAGCGCGGGCGTCTCCACCGGCGCGTCCCAGAGCCGGAGCAGTTCCTCGTCCAGGCGGCACAACGTCACGGAGCAGCCTGCCATGTCGAGCGAGGTCACGTAGTTCCCGACCAGGGTGCGGGCGACCGGCACGCCGCGCTCGGCCAGTACGCGCTGGACCTCGGCGTTGAACCCGTACAGCTCGAGGAGCGGGGTGGCGCCCATCCCGTTGACGAGCGCGAGCACGGGTCCGTCGGGCCGCAGATCGTCGAGCACGGCGTCGACGGCGACGTCGGCGATCTCCCGGGAGGTCATCATCGCCCGCCGCTCCCGCCCCGGCTCGCCGTGAATCCCGATTCCCAACTCCAGCTCACCGGGAGGCAGCTCAAAAGTGGGACTCCCCTTGGCGGGCGTCGTACACGCGCTCAGCGCTACCCCGAAGCTCCGTGAGCTCGCATTGACCTGACGGGCGATCGCCTCCACCCGCTCCAGCGGCTGCCCCTCCTCGGCGGCCGCCCCGGCGATCTTCTCCACGAACAGCGTGGCCCCGGTCCCGCGCCGCCCGGCCGTGTACAGACTGTCGGTCACGGCCACGTCGTCGTCCACGAGCACCTTGGCGACCTGGATTCCCTCGTCCTCGGCGAGCTCGGCGGCCATCTCGAAGTTGAGCACGTCCCCGGTGTAGTTCTTCACCACGAACAACACCCCGGACCCGCTGTCCACCGCGGCCGCCGCACGCACCATCTGGTCGGGAACGGGCGACGTGAAAACCTCCCCGGGACACGCCGCCGCCAACATCCCCGGCCCCACGAACCCCCCGTGCATCGGCTCATGCCCGGAGCCGCCTCCCGACACGAGCGCGACCTTCCCCTCGACGGGAGCGTCCCGTCGCATCACCACCCGGTTCTCCACGTCCACCGCCAACTCCGGATGCGCGGCGGCCATCCCGCGCAACGCGTCGGCGACCACGGTCTCGGGGACGTTGATCAGCATGCGCATGAGTGTCTCCTTGGGATCCGACGTGATGGTGTGTCAGCTGAATGGGACGGCTCGGCTGGCGGCGGTCGAGGTCTCCACGCTCGGCAGTATCGACGCTGCCGCGGCGATGGTCACGTGGGGCGTGGCTGCGGGGTACCCCTTTCGGGCACGTGCGTGGGGCGGGAAGGTGACCGGAGTGAGTGCTCACTCATTGACGGAGTGAGTGCTCACTCCGTAGTCTCGATGTCATGACAGCACCTGAGGAGAACCGGACCACCCGCCGCCGCGCCCCCGCCATGTCGCCGGAGCAGCGCCGGGAAATGATCATCCAGACCGCGATCCCGCTGATCGCCGAGTACGGCGCCGCGGTGACGACCTCGAAGATCGCCCGCGCCGCGGGCATCGGCGAGGGCACGATCTTCCGCGTCTTCGCCGACAAGGACGAGCTGCTGCAGGCGTGCATGGCCGAGGCGCTCTCTCCCGAGCACGCGGTCCGCGAGCTCGACGCGATCGACCTGTCCCAGCCGCTGCCCGACCGGCTCGCGGAGGCGGCCGAGGCGCTGCAGGCGCACATGTCCAGGATGGGCGCGATCGCCGGCTCGCTGGGGCATCGTGGCGGCAAGCACCCCGGCACGGTGCGCGGCGCGGGCCGCGACGAGTCGACGACCCGTATCCGCGAGGCCCTCGCGGAGCTGCTGGAGCCCGACAAGGCCGCCCTGCGCCGGCCGCCGGAGCAGATCGCCGCCCTCTTCTTCGGGCTGCTCTTCACCCAGCCGCGTACGGACGACGAGCCCGACCTGACCCCGCAGGAGCTCGTGGAGTTCTTCCTGCACGGAGCGATCGCGGAGGGCGCCAAGTGAGCGCGCGCAGAAGGCGCCTGGGGGTTGCGGTCCTGGCCGTCCTGGCCCCCGTCCTGGTGTGGCTGGTCACGGACCCGCTGCTGGGGCACCGGCTGCGGATCGCCGACGGTGGGCAGACGCTCGACATCGGCGCCGTGCCGGTGGCCTTCGTCGCCCTGCTCGCGTCGCTCTTCGGCTGGGGACTGCTGGCCGCCCTGGAGCGGTTCGGGGTGCGGCGCGCCCGCGCCCTGTGGACCGGGGTGGCCGGCGTCGTACTGGCCGTGTCCTTCCTGCCGTTCATCGGCGACGGCATGGACGGCGCCACCCGGGTCTCCCTCGCCCTGATGCACCTGGCGGTGGCGGCGGTGCTGATCCCGGGGCTGGGCGGCAGATCGCCCGAGGCGGAGGCCCGTACCGCCGACGGGTGACCGCCGGCACCAAGCAGGCCGCGACCGGCACCAGATGGAGGCAGCCCGGCCGGGGACGACCGTCAGGGTGCCCGGTACCCGATCGGCAGCCACCGTGCGCTCCGTTCCGCAGCCACCGTGCGCTCCGTTCCGCGGAGTACAGCACCCAGCCCTCGACGACCCCGACCCGAACGTCGCCGTCGTCACGCCGTGACGTCCGACGGCGCCGGCCTTGTCGGTGCCCGGTGTTAGCGTCGCGACCATGGCAAACCGTTCGTACCTCTACTCCGCAGACTCGATGCCGAATGAGACGGAGATCCCCAAGGGGATCCGATGCATTTCCGAGCACAACTGGGACATCCCGCTCGCGCACAAGCTCATGGTGGGGCGCGGAACGACGATCGTCCCGTCCATGATCTGGAACCCTCCGATCGGCATCGCCGCGGACTACGCCGACGGGGCAGCGCTGCTCCGTGACCTCCTGCGCGCGGTCGGCAAGGGCCTGGAGGACGACGCCGAGTTCGCCGAATGCGTCGCCAGGACCACAGCCCACCTCGAGAAGCAGCAGGCGAAGTACTTCGTCCTCGAGACCGGGGAGATCGTCTCGATGACGGGCGACGATCCGGCAGCGAGCGTGCGGCGTCTGGCGTCCGAGGACATTCCCGACGCCGTCGCCAAGGCCGAGGCGGCGATCGCCGGCCAGAACGACGACTGGCTCGCCTCGGTCCGGGCCGACTGGCAGAGCCACTTCGCGTCCTTCTACAGCGAGGCGCTCTACTTCTCCTTCCCCAACTGACGGGACCGCGGCGCGGCCCCGGGTGGGCTTGCCGCCGGGGCGGCCGCGGAGGGTCGTGGGGTCCGCCGCAGGACGGGAGGCGTGGTGGAACACAGCTCCCCGAAGTCGATCACCCCGCAGACGTGCCGTCCTCGGTGAGGACGCTCGCCGGATGCAGGAGCGAGGACCCCCGCGCCCGCATCCGACGGGCGTCCCGTCCGGCGCGGGCCGGTACAGGAGACCCGCTCTCCGAGGCGAACCGGCGGTCACGCCGAGGCGACTCGGCTCACCGATCCGGGTCACGGAGAGCGAGACCGCGCCGATCGATCCCGTCCGTCCCGCCGCCCTCGGCTGGACCAGCCGGTCCGGGCTGGTCACCCAGCACGCCGTCATGCAGAAACGCTCAGGTCGACGCCGACCGGGCGACGGTGGCCGCTTCCTGGTTCGCCGGGCATCCGGTGAGCAGCGGTCGGGTCACCGCAGAGGTTCGAGAATCCTGCGGGCTTCCCTGCTCACGTCGCCATCCGCATCCGACGTCAACGCTGAGCACAGTGCCGCGAGCCGTACTCCGTCCTCCTTGGACTGACAGCAGACATCGTGGATCGCATCATCGAGCTGATCGCCGGTGTCGTCATCCGCGTCGGCGAGCGCGACCAGCACCATGCGCAGACCAAGAACGTCCCAGCGTTCGAGCAGAGCCTCCGCCGTCTCGTGAGTGACGATAGTGTCGCGACCATCCAGCAGCAGCCGGTGCAGGACCTCCGCTACTTCGGGAATCTCCGCAAAGGGTGCCAGACTCCGGCCCGAGGCTGCCCTCACGGACCATGACGGCGAAGTTGAGCCCTGAAGGAAGGGGGTCAGCTCGTCATCGAAGGCGGCACGGCTCATGGTTCTCACTCTGGCACACCCTTTCGCCCCCCTTTCGCCCGCCCTTTCGGCCATCGCACAGTCGCGGTCGCCATCGGGTCCATCGCAGCCGCCGTCTACGCTCTCGGCATGCAGCGCAGCGATGTCACGAGGGATGACGGCACGTGGATGGGCCTGTCCCTGGACGTGCCGGACGGCCGCCGGCCGGGGCTGTGCGTCTTCAGTGCCGGGCAGCGACTGATGGTCTCCCAGCTGTCGCGGCCCGTGCTGCTCGCCGTGGTCGACGAGCGGCTCCAGGGCGTGGACTTCTGGCGCACCGACGAGTACCGCTCCTTCGTCCCGCCGTTGCGCGCCGATGTGGGGCGGGCCCTGGCGGGCAGTCCGGAGCGGTGGGCTCACCGTTTCGCGCAGTACCTCATCGACTCGTCGGGCAGCCCGATGCATGAGGGGCGGTGGCTGCTGTCGTGCGAGAGTCCGCTCCGGCGCTGGCGTCACGCCGACGATCCACACGCCGAGTACTGGAGCTCGATGCTCGTCGAAGGCCATCCGGACGGATACCTCGACTGGTTCATGCATTCTCATTCGTGGGAGGTCCTTCCGCTGCGGCCGATGCCCGCTGCCGAGGACAGCCGGGTCAAGGCGTACCGCAAGCAAGCCCGTGAAGGGACGCTCCCACCCGTCCTGTTGTGGTGGGTGAGCGGGCTGGACTGCCATCTGATCCTGGACGGTCACGCGCGGCTCGCCGCGGCGATCGCCGAATCCGTCGAGCCTCCGCTGCTGCAGTTGCACCGCACGGTGCCGCGCGATGACCTGGCCGCGCGCATCGATGAGGCCGTGGGCTTCTACGAGGACGAACTGGCACGCCTCGCCGAGCTGCGCGCCGTCCACGGCCCCACCGTTCCGGACGGCGCTGCCACCGCCGGCCCCCAGCTCGTCCGGCTCCTCCACGACCTCGACGCCGCGGAACAGCCGACCTGGGCCTGGCCCCTGCCCGGCGGGGAAGAGCGGTGGCTTCGCCTGGCAGGCGAGGTGACCGCCGGCCGGGACTGGCCCCCCTGAGTCCGTCCCCACGCCTCCGCCCGGTCCGGCCTCCTCCTCGGCCAGGAGGACGAGGCGGCGATCGGCTCCGGCGGGGTCGAGTTCAGCCCGCGGCCGGGGCGTCGATGATGGTGCCGTCCTTGTCGAGCGTGTGGGTGTTCCAGTACACGTCCCACTTGTCGCCGACCTGCTGCGGCACCTTGCCCTCCGGATACCGCGCGAATCCAGCCGGGGGCTCCTGCTCGTCCGAGACGCAGGCGGACCCGGTACCGCCCACGGACATGACGGGGTACTCGCCGCTGCTGCAGATGTCCTCCTGGTACTCGAGGCCGGCGCAACCGGTGAGGGCCACGACCGCGGCCGCGCTCGCGAGAGCGGCAGCCGCCATCCGTCCAGGGCGAGTCCGTCCAGGGCTCAGGGCAGTGGCGGGTCGGCTCATCGTGCGGAACACGTGCATGGCGCTCTCCAGTCGTTCGGTCTGCCGCCACTCTCGCGGCCGGAGGGCTGCTCTGCCTTGAGTACGCGTACTCAGAAGGACTTCACTTGGTACCGAGCCGGTCGACCCTGCGGCGGAGCGAGAGGGGCGCAAAGCGCGCAGGACCGCCTCAGGGAGATGACGGCGTCACCCGGCCGGCCTCTCGTTGATCAGGGAGCCTTCGCGCAGCCATCGGACGAACGCGAAGGCCCAGGTCACGGAGAGGAGCAGCAGCAAGGTGAGGGCCAGGAGCCAGGGGGCGGGGCGGGACCACCCGGCGAGGAGGGCGACGACGGCAGCGACGACCAGCACGGTTTGCACCGACTTGTACGCGGACGGGTGCCGGTCGTAGTCCGCCAGGGCGGGCAGGAGCACCACCAGGGTGAGCAGCATCGCGGCCACGGACCCGCCCATCAGCCAACTCAAGGAGGCCGGTGTCCGGTGGTCGGTGGCGTGCTCCACGAGCCCGACCATGCCGGCGCCGGCGGCCGCCACGGCCATGGTCAGCGGGAGGTGGGCGAAGATCCAGGTCGCCAGGGAGTGGCCGCTCTCGCGTGGCATCCGGCGGGACACCAGATCGGCGTAGTTCCACCAGAACCCGAAGCCGATCGCGAGCCCGAGCAGGCCCGTGGTCGTCACGAGCGTGCTGCGTTCGATGTCGGACAGGCCGTCCACGACGCCGATGACGACTTCGCCGAGCACGATGATCAGGAACAGTCCGAAGCGCTCGACCATGGGCTCGGTGACGACGTTGTAACTCGGTGTTCTGCGCCAGGAGATGAGCACGGCGCACTCCACGCCGCTCCACGCGACGACGAACACCGCCCAGAGGACGAGACGGGCGTCGGCCGACAGCGGTACCGATGCCGCGATCAGGACGATGCCCGCGACCATGACGATCAGATAGCGCCGGGGCGTAGCGCGCAGTTCCGGCGGGTCCAGCCGGTACACGGAGTACCACTGGTAGCTCAGCAGGGCGAGCAGCAGCGCGTACAGCGCCGCCAGGGTACGGCCGTCGTCGCCGTCGGCGTGGCCGACGTAGACCGCCATGAGGGCCAGCAGCAGCATCTGCACGAAGATCAGTGAGCGGGTGTGACCGTCCTCGCGGCCGTGCAGCTCGTAGAAGAGCGTGCCGTTCAGCCAGGCGATCCAGATGAGTCCGAAGACCACGGCGAACGTCGCCACGCCCCGCCAGGAGAAGTCCTCCGCGAGGGTGTGGGCCGCCTGGCCGACCAGGACGACGTAGACGAGGTCGTAGAAGAGCTCCAGGAAGCTGACGCTGCGCTCTGTGTCCACCTCGCCGTGCCGCCGCGGGGGGCGGAAGAGCCAGCGGCGGGTACCGGTGCCCAGGGGGACCGCCTCCGCGGTGGCGGGTCGGGGCTCGGGGGCGCTGTCGGACATACGAGGCTCCTGGGGGACGCGGCCGAACGTGTCGCGAAGTGATCGTGACGGCTCCGCCGGCGCGGCAGCCGCAGGCACACCGCTCCAGCCTCCGCGACCACGGATGCGAGCGCATTCGGGCGGCATCGGCGTGGTGGCCAGGTGAGGGCGGAGCCGCGGCTCGGCACCGACGGCCGGCACGTTCTCCACGCCTGGCGGAACGGCGTGGACCACCGGGAGGCCCTGCCCTACTGTGGCCGTCGTTCGAAGATCAACGAGATCGGGCGGGGGCCTCGGGATCCCGTCCGCAGGGGGTTGTGCGATGCACGGTATGGGGGGCGCGTGATGTCAGGTGGAGCGGTCGTGAAGACGGTGACGGCGATCGGGCTCGTTCTTGGGGTGGTCGGGTCCATCACCGCTGCGTTCCTGTCGCCCGAGGGTTATCTGCCGGGCGACGCCATGGTGCGGACCTGGGCCACCGCGAAGGACCGGCCCGGCGATGGCAAGGGCAACCGCAGTTGGGTCGTCGGGGACGTCGCCGTCCGCAGCCGGTTCGATGCGGTGACCGGCTTCGGCATCGGCGAGGGCCAGGACGGGAAGAGGCTCTGGGAGTTCGTACCGCCCGGCCGCGCCCAGATCTGCGGGAGTGCGCGACGTGCGGACGAGGGGGTCCTCCTCGTCGCGTACGGCACGGAGAGCAGTGCCGCCGGCGGCGGGAGCGGCAAGCCCGCCGCGCCGGGCAAGGGCAAGGGCTGCTCGACCGTCCTCGCCCTCGACGTGAAGGACGGGCGGGAGCTGTGGAGGGTCCCGCGGACCGTCTCGGACGGCCGGTTCCCCGGAGACGGGTTCCTGGTCGCGGGCGGCGACCTGGCCATGGTCGACCACGAGCGGACCGAGCAGGAGAGACGGGCCGGGGTCAGCAACGGTCTGCTGCGCGCCCACGACCTCCGCACGGGCAAGGCCCGCTGGACGGCGGCCGTTCCCGGCACGTGCGGGGTGCGGGAGGCGTCCGTGGGCAAGGAGCAGATTTACGCCGTCCTGGGCTGCGGCGGGCAGGACACGGACGACGCGGGCTCCGGGACCGGCGAGGACCCCGAGATGATGGCGGCGGCCTTCGACCGCGGCACCGGCGCCCTGAAGTGGAACGTTCCCATCGATGCCCGTCGCCCCGTGGCCCTGGAGGCCGGCGTGGGCATCGAGTCGACCGATCCCTTCGTGCTCAGGGTCGTGCGGTCCGAGAGCGGGAACTCGGGTGAGACGGTGGGCGCGTACGTCCCCTTCGGCAAGGACGGGCGTCCTGGTCCGGGCATCGAGTTCACCGGTGACTACGGTCAGATCGACGCGGCGGAGAAGGGGCAGGTGGCGGTCGTCGGCGAGCGGCTGTACGCGCTGCCGTGGATCTGGTCCAAGGGGCGGAACTCCCGGCTGGTCGCCTTCGATCTGAAGACGGGCGAAGAGGTGTGGAACAACGAGCTGGACGAGCCGGCGGCCGGGCTGGCCGTGCGGGGCGACCGGATCACCGTGCTGTGCGAGTGGTCGACCCAGGCCAGCGCCATCACCGACCTGGTCGTGTACGACGCCGGCGACGGCGAGGAACTCGACGAGCGCCATCTCCGTGACCCGGCGCCCAGCGGCTACTTCTTCGAGCACGGCGAGCAGATCATCGTCCCCGGCACGGGCGGCGACCGTGCCTTCACCGCATTCAAGCGCTGGTGAGCCGTTGACTCACTCCCTGCCCCACGGCAGGCCGCCGGCCGGTGCACGTCTCGCGAGCTGCGGGCGACCGGTCGGCGGGGAGCGGGCCGCGGTCGCGGATCCGCTGTTCGGCGGCTCGTTCCGCCCCTGATCCGCGAGCCGGCCCCGTATCCGCGAGCCGGCCCCGCGCGGGCGGCGGCGCTCGACGCGAGGAGGGAGCGGGCGCGGGAAGTGCGCTCTTGCATTAGTGCGCGTGTGCAAGTATTGTCTTCACGTGTAAGGCGCGCTTGCATTCGGAGGCGTCGCTCGTGCGGGGGCCGTTTCGGCCCTCCCCCCACATCTCGCAAAGGCACTTCTCATGTCGCTCAAGAACGTCCTTCCCGGCCGTCTCGGCTTCGGAACCGCCCCGCTCGGCAACATGTTCCGCGCGATCCCCGACGACGAGGCCCGGGCCACCGTCGAGGCCGCCTGGGACCACGGCATCCGCTTCTACGACACCGCCCCGTTCTACGGCGCCGGGCTCGCCGAGGAGCGGCTCGGCGAGGTTCTCGCCACCAAGCCCCGCGACTCCTTCGTGCTGTCGACCAAGGTCGGCCGGGTCGTGCTCGACGAGCACGAGACGGACGTGCCCGACTTCGGCGAGAAGGGTGGACTGTTCGAGCACGGCAACCCGAACAAGATCGTCCACGAGTGGACGGCCGACGCCACCGAGCGCTCCATCGAGGGCAGCCTCAAGCGGCTCGGCACCGACCGGCTCGACGTCGTCTGGGTGCACGACATCGCCCAGGACTTCCACGGCGACCTGTGGCTGCAGAAGTTCGAGGAGGCCCGCACCGGCGCCTTCCGCGTACTGTCCCGGCTCCGCGACGAGGGCGTCATCAAGGCCTGGGGCCTCGGTGTCAACAAGACCGAGCCCATCGAGCTGACCCTCGCCCTCGACGAGCCGCAGCCCGACGGGTTCCTGCTCGCCGGCCGCTACACCCTCCTCGACCACGAGCACGCCCTCACCCGGCTGCTCCCCATGGCCCAGGAGCAGGGCGTCGACATGGTCGTCGGCGGGCCGTACAGCTCCGGCATCCTCGCCGGCGGCACCCACTTCGAGTACCAGCAGGCCCCGGCCGAGATCATCGAGCGGGTGGGGAAGCTGAAGGCCCTCACCGAGCGCCACGGCGTCTCCATCAAGGCCGCGGCCCTGCAGTTCTCCCTCGCCCACCCGGCCGCCGCGGCCGTCATCCCCGGCGCCACCCGGCCCAGCCGGATCGCGGAGGACACCGCAGCCCTGGACGAGACCGTCCCGGCCGCGTTCTGGACCGACCTGCGCGCCGCCGGACTCGTCTCCCCGGCCGCCCCGCTCCCGAACAACGCCTGACCCCCCACCCCGCACAGACAGCAACAGGAGCACCACCATGGCTTCCACGTCCGTCTCCCGCGTCGTCCCCGCCTCCCCCCAGGAGGTCTGGAACCTCATCGGCGGCTTCGACGCCCTTCCGGACTGGCTCCCGTACATCCCCGAGAGCATCGCTCTCGAAGGCGGCCGCGTCCGCCGGCTGACCAACCCCGACGGCGACCTCATCGTCGAGCGCCTGGTCGGCTTCGACGAGGCCGAGCGCCACTACAGCTACGCCATCCTCGAAGCGCCGTTCCCCGTCGACGGCTACGTCTCCACCCTCCGGGTCCACACGGTCCCCGGCCGTGACGACGTCGCCGAGGTCCAGTGGTCCGGCCGCTTCCACCCCAAGGGCGCCACCGAGGCCGAGGTCGTCGACCTCTTCACCGGTATCTACGCCGACGGTCTCGACGCCCTGCACAAGACCCTCGCGGCCTGACAGGACAGCTGTGGCGTCAGGAGTGTCCGCGCCACTGGAGGACCTTCAGGGCCGCGCCGACCTCGATCGTGTGCTGGGCGAGCGGGCGCGGCAGGAGCCGGTCGGCCCGGGCCAGCCGTCGCAGCAGGGTGTTGCGGTGGGTGAACAGCCGCGCGGCGGCCCGGGTGGCGTTGCACTGTTCCTCGATGAAGACGCGCAGTGTCGCGGTGATCTCGGAAGGCGCCGTCTCCAGGTCGCCGAGGGTGCGTTTCACGAACCGGTCGGCGCCTTCGGGGTCGGCGGTGAGCAGCGCGACGAGTTCCACCTCGTGGTGGAAGGCCAGCCGTGACGGTGAGGTGAGACGGGTCAGCATCTGCTGGGTGGTCAGGGCGTCGAGGTGGCTGCTGCGGAAGCCGTCGACGCCCGGCGCGGTGGAGCCGAGCGCGACCCGTACGTCCGGCAGCCGGTCCAGTGCGGCGCGCGCCCGGTCGCCGTCGGGCCGCCCGTGGACCCACAGCCAGCGGGTGGCGGCACTGGCGATGACGCTCAGGGGGCGGGGCTGGTCGGCGGCCTCGGCGAGGGCGTCGGCGGCCCGGTCGAGCCGGCTCAGGTCGGCGTCGGGCGCATCGGTCCAGACGATCGCGGCGGTGTGCGTCGGCTGCAGCCGGTAACCCAGCCGGCTCTCGGCCCGCTCCCGGGTGATCGGCGCCCCCTCCAGGAGCAGGGTGACGGTCTCCCGGCGCTCCGCATGGGTGCCGCGGGTGAGTTCGTCCCGCTCGGCGCGCATCCGGGCCGAGATCGCGTTCACGGTGTCGTCCACGAAGGCGGCGATGGAGCGCAGGGACACGTCGAGGAGTTCGGCCAGCTCCTGCGGATCGCTGGTGAGCGAGCAGGCGATCTGCGTCCAGATCCGTACGGCGACACTCTCGCCGACCCGGTACGCGTCCAGGGCCGACTCGTCCAGGCCGCGCCGGACCATGTCCCGGGCGACGGCCAGCGGTGCCTCCGTGTCGTTGGCCGGGACCGGCTCGCCCGGCGCGCGGACGTTGGAGGCCGCCCAGAACAGCAGGTTGGAGCGGTTGGTGCGGCGCGTCCCCGCGGCCAGCGCCGGATCCGCGGCGATCTGTCGCCTGGCCTCGCCGGCCAGGGTCGCCGCGTCCAGCTCGGCGACCCATTCGGGGGAGGGGGTGAGCGCGATCTCGGCGCCCTGACGGATCAGCTCCCGGACCCGGGGCGAGGGTGGCTGCCACGACATGCGTCGATCGTACGGGTGCAGATCGCCACCCCTCGGCGCTCGGGTGGTGCGGATTGCACGTTGTCGCCGAGTCGTGGCGGCACCAGCATGGACGCACCATCCACCGCCACCGCCGGGAGCCGCCCGTGTCCTCGTCCCCTGCCAGGTCCGCCGTCGAGCACCTCGACGTCCTCGTCGTCGGAGCCGGGATCTCGGGCATCGGCGCCGCTCGGTACCTGAAGACCGAGCTGCCGTCGAAGAGCTTCGCGATCCTCGAGGCCCGCCAGGCCTCCGGCGGGACCTGGGACCTGTTCCGCTACCCGGGCATCCGGTCGGACTCGGACCTGCACACCTTCGGGTACGAGTTCAAGCCCTGGCGCGACGAGCAGTCCATCGCCGACGCGCCCCGGATCCTGGCCTACCTGCGGCAGGCGGCCGCCGAGAACGGCCTGGAGGCGCACACCAGGTACCACCACAAGGTGCTCGGCGCGTCCTGGTCGACCGACGAAGCACGGTGGACCGTCGAGGTCGAGCGCACCGACACCGGTGAGCGCACCACGCTGACCTGCGGCTGGCTGTTCTGCGCGGGCGGCTACTACCGCTACGACGAGGGCTTCACGCCCCGGTTCGAGGGCCTGGAGCGGTTCCGCGGCACGGTCGTGCACCCGCAGCACTGGCCGGAAGACCTGGACTACGCGGGCAAGCGCGTGGTCGTCATCGGCAGCGGGGCGACCGCGGTCACCGTGGTACCGGCGATGGCGGACACCGCCGCGCACGTGACCATGCTGCAGCGCACGCCGACCTACGTCATGCCGATCCCGCGCGCCGACGTGCTCGCCAACGCGCTGAGGACGTACCTCGGCGAGCGGCGCGGCTACGCACTGGCCCGGCGCAAGAACATCGTCCGGCAGCGCCTGGTCTGGAGCTTCTGCCAGCGGTTCCCGAAGGCCGCGCGGCGGATGATCCGCTGGGTGAACACCCGGCAGCTGCCCGCCGGTTACCCCGTCGACGTGCACTTCAACCCGCCGTACGACCCCTGGGACCAGCGGCTGTGCGCCGTCCCCGACGGCGACCTGTTCCGGGTGATCCGCGAGGGCCGGGCCTCGGTGGTCACCGACCGGATCGCGCGCTTCACCGAGCAGGGCATCCGCCTGGAGTCGGGCCAGGAACTGGCGGCGGACGTCGTCGTCACCGCCACCGGGCTGAACGTGCAGGCGTTCGGCGGCGTCCGCCTCACCGTCGACGGGCGGGAGGTGCGACTGTCGGACACCCTCGCCTACAAGGGCATGATGCTCTCCGGCGTGCCGAACCTCGCCTTCGCCATCGGTTACACCAACTCCTCCTGGACGCTGAAGATCGGCCTGCTCTGCGAGCACTTCTGCCGGCTGCTCGCCCACCTGGACGCCCACGGCTACGACATCTGCCGGCCCGAACCGTCGGACCCCGGGATGCCGACCCGTCCGTTCCTGGACTTCGGGGCCGGCTACGTCCAGCGCGCCGTCGACTCGCTGCCCCGCCAGGGGGACCGGATGCCGTGGCTGACCTCGATGGACTACCGGGACGACGTCAGGTTGCTGCGGTCCGGCAGCGTCGCCGACCCCGAACTGCGCTTCTCCCGGGCCGCGGTCCGGACGGGGGTGACGCCGTGACGGGCCGGGGTGACGGCGTGGCAGACGGCGCCACCTCCGTACCCGGCAGCACCCCGACGATGCCGGAAGACGGGACGTAGCCGAGGACCGGTCCGTCGACCTGCCGGCCGGCCCGCGGCAGGGGTGAGACCGTGGCCGCCCGGTCAGTCGGGGAAGACCTCGCCTCGCTCGGCCTTCTCCACGAGGAGCGCCGGCGGGGTGAAGCGCTCGCCGTACGCCGCTGCCGGCTCGCGCGCCCGCTCGACGAAGCCGGCCACGCCTCCGTCGTACCCGTGCACCGCGGGAGGCGCCAGGTCCGCACCGGCTCGATCACGGGTGGCCCACCCTTCGTCGGCGGCGCGTTGAGGGGGCGTTGAGGGGCTCCGCGTGACCTCGGTCAGCGGCGTTCGTAGGACGTGAAGGGCTTGTTCCGTGACCCGTACGACTCGTAGCGGGCGCCGATGATCCGGCCCTCGTGCACGAAGAACGTGTCCACCGGCTCCGCTCCCTCGGGGAAGGTGCGCACTTCGCGCTGCTCGCCCGTGGCGCCGTCGAGGACCCGCAGGCTGTACGTGGACGTCCGGTCGCCGAAGAAGGGCGTCTCGTGGCGCGAGGTGAGGACGGTGATCTTTCCGTCCTGGGGAACGATGCGATGGCCGGTGTCGCCGTCGAGGCGGTCGTCGTCCACGGTGCCGCCCCAGACCGGCTCTCCGGTGGCCAGGTCGAACGCGGTCAGGCGGTGCGGGTCGACACTGCTGTTCCGCACCCGGTGGAAGGGCAGGGCGTAGAGCCTGCTGTCGTCCACTGCCGCCGTGAGTCGTTCGGAGAGCTTGATCTCGCCGTACGGACCGCTGAAATCGATCGGAGGGTTCGGGCGGCCGTTCCTGCCGAAGGAGTGGTAGGCCCCGATGTCGGAGTCGCCCGAGGCCGAGGTGGCCACGACCACCGGGTCGGCCGACACGAACTCCGCACGGACGTCCCAGGGGATGCTGGTCCGTCCCCCGAGCGGGGCGGACCACAGGAGCGCGCCGGTCGCCGGGGCGAGGGTGGCCACGTGCAGCTCGGCGTCCCTCGGGATCTTGTCGCCCCAGGGGTTGTCGGTGCCGCCGCAGGCGAGGAGTGCCGCGAACTGGCGCTCGGCCACCGCGGTCCGGATCGGGACGCAGCTCTTCGGCAGGGCCGCCTTCCAGCGGGGCTTCCCGCTGCGTACGTCCACGGCGTGCAGCTCGTTCTTCGTGAGCAGCACCGCGACGCCGCTGCCCGCGGACACCGGAGAGGGCTGGAGGCGATGGAGGCCGGACTCGCCGGCGGTGAGAGGGACCTGCCAGATCTGACGGCCGCTCTTCATGTCGATCGCGACGGCGGTGGTGCAGAGCTCCTTCTTGGCCGCGTGGGGAGCACCGTCCCCGTCACGGGTGAGGACCAGGACCGAGTTGACGCTGTCGGCGGCCACGTGGCAGACCGCCGAGCGGCCGGGTGGCACATACTCCCAACTCCGCTTGCCGGTACGGGCGTCGTACCCGCGCACCGCGTCGAAGCGGCTGTGGACCAGCGTGTCGCGAGACAGCCAGGCCCCGTTGCCCTCCTGCTCGGCCTCGCGGTCCGCAGGGGTGTCCCAGACGGTGCCCAACTGCTCGGCCTCGGAGGAGCATCCGGCGGCGAGCGCGCCGAGCGCGACCAGGGCCGCCACCTTCACGGCCAGGCGGCGCCTGGTCCGTCTGCCGGACGGCTCGTCGTCCTGCCGCGCAGTCATGTCCGCATTCCCCCGTGCGTGTCGCTTTCGACGGTCCACAGGACTTCCCGCGTTCCTCGGCGATGATCATCATAGGGGTCAAGGTGCTCGTTCACGAGGTGAGGAGAGGCAGCGTGCAGGACAGGCCGCGGCGGGAGGAAGCGCTGGACCTCCTCCGTGCCGAGCTGGTCGTCGGACGACCGACGAAGGCGGCCGAGTTGACCACTCGGGCTGCGTGGACGGCCTTCATGCGGTTCGGTCGGCAGCGCTTTGCCACCGCGCCGACAGCCGACTCGGACGGCTTGCTCGTCCAGTACGGCACGTACGCCCTCACCGGGCGGCCGATGTTCACGCTGGACCTCACGCGCCAGTTCGACATCAGTGACGACGACGGTGAGCACCACCACTACGTACAGGTTCACTGCGAACTCCGCTACGAGTGCGCAATCGTCCTGGACGCGCTGGGAAGCTTCACCTCCTGGTTCTTCCACGACGCCGGTGCGGACCTCGACGAGTGGTTCGCCGCCATGGAGCGTCACCTCGAACCGCTGCTTGATCGCGGGCTCTCCGAGATCGACGTGTACGAGGAGCCGGTGTAGGGCGCCGTGACGCTGTCATTGACAGATCGTTCATGGCGTTGATACGAACTTGGGTCAGTGTCGCGTGTACCCGGCGAAGAGACCGTCGTGGGCATGGAGGCGCCGAAGCCAAGGAACAGTCTTGGTGACATCCCATGGACGCCTGACGGCGTTCGGCCATCAGTTGATCGAAGTACACCTCTGGCTCCGCGAGGAGCTCGCGGCGCTGCGGCAGGACGTCGACGCCTATCTGGCCGGCGGTACGCGCGTCCGCGAGTTGCGGACCCACTGCCTGACCTTCTGCTCGGCACTGGACCGGCATCACAACGGCGAGAACGACTTCGCGTTCGTCAAGGTAGCCGAGCAGTTCCCCGAACTGCGCCCCGTGCTGGAGGAGTTGCGGCGCGACCACCAGTTGGTGGACGACTCCCTGCAGCGGCTCGAGACCCTCGTCGGGGAGCTCGCCCCGGAGTCCGACCCCACCGCGTTCAGGCGCGAGCTGGACAGCCTTGCCGCGCTCATCGAGACGCACTTCACCTACGAGGAGAAGCGGATCGTCGCGGCCCTCAACGCGCTGGAGGTGCCGGGTTGGGAGCGTGACAGGCCCGCGTTCCTGCTCACCGGCGACGGGGAGCGCCGGTAGAGCGTTCGTTCTAGTGGTGTGGTACGTTGCCGGTGTCGCTCTGGGTAGAGCGTTCGTTTTAGTGAGATGGGGGAAGCTCCTTATGGGTATCGAAAAGTCGTCGGTCACCGTCGTCGGGCTCGGGCCCATGGGCCGGGCCATGGCCGCGGCCTTCCTGGACCGCGGATACGACGTCACCTTATGGAACCGCACCGCCTCCCGCGCGGATGAACTCGTGGCCCGCGGCGCGGTGTTCGCGCCGACCGTGGACGACGCCCTGGCCGCGAACGAGGTCGTCGTCCTCAGCCTCACCGACTACACCGCCATGTACGACGTGCTGGAGCCCGCCACGGCGCGGGCGCTGGCCGGCCGGATCCTGGTCAACCTCAGCTCGGACACCCCCGAGCGGGCCCGGGCCGCCGCCCGTTGGGCGGCCGAACGCGGTGCCGTGCATCTCACGGGGGGCGTCACCGTGTCGCCCGCCGGGATCGGGCAGCCCGACTCGTCCACCTTCTACAGCGGCCCGCGCGAGGTGTTCGAGGAGCACCGGTCCCTGCTCGAAGTCGTGACCGGGCACGTCGCGTACCAGGGCGAGGATCCGGGGCTCGCCGCACTCCTCTACCAGCTGGGCATGGTCATGTTCTGGACGTCCATGGTGAGTTACTGGCAGGCGATCGCCCTCGCCCGCGCGAACGGTCTGACCGCGGCCGACATCCTGCCGCACGCCGTCGACACCGCGAACTCGCTGACCGGGTTCTTCGCCTTCTACGCCGAGCGCATCGACGCCGGCAACCATCTCGGCGATGTCGACCGGCTGGCCATGGGAGCGGCCAGCGTCGAGCACGTCCTGCACACCTTCGCGGACTCGGGCGTCGACACCGCCCTGCCGGCCGCCGTCGCCGACCTCTTCCGGCGCGGCATGGACGCCGGTCACGCGACGGACAGCTTCTCCAGCCTGGTGGAGCTCATGCGGACGCCGACTGCGTCGTCCTGAGGGGTGCTGAATGGAGCGTGGCAGACCTCGACGTGGCCGAACTGCCCCACGCGCGGCACTTCATCCAGGAACACGCACCGGACGCGATCGCGGCGGCGATCGCCCGGCGCTTCCTGCGAGCGCCGCGCCCAGCAGGCACCGTGGGCTAGGCTGCGGGCATGACTACCGGGACGGCCTTGCGCCAGGCACGGATGGGTGACCCGGTGCCCCACTGAGCGCCGTACGGGCCGCTGAGGGCCCGCAGTTCGAACGAGCACCCGCCGCTGCCGCGAGGGCTCCGCCTCCGTCGTGTTGACGAACAAGCTCGACACATCGACCACGACAGGAGAATCGATGCCCACCCATACGCTGTGGATTCCCACCGAGGACGGCCTGGCCGACGCCTTCGTCGCCTTCCCCGACGGCGGCGAGTGCCATCCGGGAGTGCTGCTGTACTCGGACGCGTTCGGCCTGCGGCCCGCGCTCAAGGAGATGGCCCGTGAACTGGCCGGGCACGGGTACTACGTGCTCGTCCCCAACCTCTACCACCGGCACGGCCCCGCACCGGTGGTCGACCTTCCCGCGCACATCGGAGAAGCCGTCCGGCCCGCGGTCGTCGCCCGGCTGATGCCCCTGCTCGAAGCGGCCCTGACCCCCGAGCGCACGGCGCGCGACGCCGACGCCTACCTCACGTTCCTCACCGCCCGGCCCGAGGTCGCCGCCGGACCGGTCGCCGTGACCGGGTACTGCATCGGCACCCTCCTGGCGCTGCGCACGGCGGCGGCCCAGCCCGACCGGGTGGCCGCCGTGGCCGGGTTCCACCCGGGGCGCGTGGTCACCGACGGGCCCGACAGCCCGCATCGCCTGGTGCCGCAGCTCACCGCCGAGGTCCATCTCGGCCTCGCCGAGGGCGACATGTCGCCCGAGGTGATCGGTGAGCTGCACCGGGCCCTGGACGCCGCGGGCGCCCGCGACACCTGCGAGATCTACCCCGGCACCGTCCACGGCTTCACGATGTCCGACACCGACGCCTTCAGCGCGGACGGGCTGAAGCGGCACTGGGACCGCCTGCTCACCCTTCTGGACCGTACGGTGGCCGGCGGCTGAGCCGGCGGGTCCTCAGACGCCCTCCTCGCCGAAGGCGGCGAGGATGCGTTCCGCGGCCAGGGTCGCCGTCAACTCGCCCTGCCTGAGCTGCTGTTCGACCTGCGGGGTGAGCGCGCGGACCGCGGGGTTCGCGTGCAGGCGGGTGAGCAGTTCGTCGCGGACCATCGTCCAGGCCCAGTCGACCTGCTGGTCCCGGCGGCGGGCGTCCAGGCGGCCGGTCGCGCTGAGGAGGGAGCGGTGCTTCTCCAGCCGCGACCATACCTCGTCGAGGCCGGTCGACTCGCGGGCGCTGCAGCTGAGGACGGGAGGCGTCCAGACCGCCTCCCGGCCGTGCATCAGCCGCAGCGCGCCCGCGAGTTCGCGGGCGGCGGCACGGGCGTCGGCCTCGTGCGGGCCGTCCGCCTTGTTGACCGCGACGACGTCCGCGAGCTCCAGGACACCCTTCTTGATGCCCTGCAGCTGATCGCCGGTGCGGGCCAGGCTCAGCAGCAGGAAGGAGTCGACCATGTTCGCGACCGCCGTCTCCGACTGGCCGACGCCGACCGTCTCGACGAGGATCACGTCGTAGCCGGCGGCCTCCATCACCACCATCGACTCGCGGGTCGCCTTCGCGACCCCGCCGAGCGTGCCCGCGCTGGGGGACGGGCGGACGAACGCCGCCGGGTCCACCGCCAGCCGCTCCATCCGGGTCTTGTCACCCAGGATCGACCCGCCGGTCCGGGTGGACGACGGGTCGACGGCGAGCACCGCCACCCGGTGCCCCAGCCCGGTCAGCATCGTGCCGAAGGCGTCGATGAACGTCGACTTGCCCACCCCGGGAACACCGCTGATCCCGATCCGCCGCGCCCGGCCGCTGTGCGGCAGCAGCCGGGTCAGCAGCTCCTGGGCCAGCGCCCGGTGCGCGGGGCGGGTCGACTCCACGAGGGTGATGGCGCGCGCCACGAGGGCGCGCTTCCCGTCCCGGACACCCTTCTCGTACGTGTCGATGTCGATCGCCATGGGCTACAGCTCGTGCCCCAGGTCGGCCGAGAGCCGGCGGACCAGGTCCGCGGCCGCGTCCGGGATGACCGTGCCCGGCGGGAAGACCGCGGCGGCGCCCATCTCCAGGAGCGTGGGCACGTCCTGCGGCGGGATGACCCCGCCGACCACGATCATGATGTCCTCCCGGCCCTCCGCCGCCAGCTCGTCCCGCAGCGCGGGGACGAGCGTGAGGTGACCGGCCGCCAGCGACGAGACGCCCACGATGTGCACGTCCGCCTCGACGGCCTGCCGGGCCACCTCGGCCGGCGTCTGGAACAGCGGGCCGACGTCGACGTCGAAGCCCAGGTCGGCGAAGGCGGTGGCGATCACCTTCTGGCCGCGGTCATGGCCGTCCTGGCCCATCTTGGCGACCAGGATGCGGGGGCGCCGGCCCTCGGCCTCCTCGAAGGAGTCCACGAGCGCGCGGGTGGAGTCCACGGACGGGGACTCGCCCGCTTCGTTGCGGTACACGCCGGAGATCGTACGGATCTGGCCGGCGTGCCGGCCGTACACCTTCTCCAGGGCGTCCGAGATCTCGCCGACGGTGGCCTTCGCGCGGGCCGCGCGCACGGCCAGCTCCAGCAGGTTGCCCTCACCACCGGCCGCTCGCGTGAGGTCCTCCAGCGCGTCCTGGCAGGCCCGCTCGTCGCGCTCGGCACGCAGCCGCCGCAGCTTCTCGATCTGCTGCGCCCGCACCGAGGAGTTGTCGACCTTCAGGACCTCGATCTGCTCGTCGCCGTCCACCCGGTACTTGTTCACGCCGATCACCGGCTGCCGGCCCGAGTCGATCCGCGCCTGCGTGCGGGCCGCGGCCTCCTCCACCCGGAGCTTCGGGATGCCCGCGTCGATGGCCTGCGCCATGCCGCCGGCCGCCTCGACCTCCTCGATGTGCTGCCAGGCCCGGCGCGCCAGGTCGTACGTCAGCCGCTCCACGTACGCGCTGCCGCCCCACGGGTCGATGACCCGGGTGGTGCCGGACTCCTGCTGGATCAGCAGCTGTGTGTTGCGGGCGATCCGCGCCGAGAAGTCGGTCGGCAGCGCCAGCGCCTCGTCGAGGGCGTTGGTGTGCAGCGACTGGGTGTGGCCCTGGGTGGCCGCCATCGCCTCCACACAGGTGCGGGTGACATTGTTGAAGACGTCCTGGGCCGTCAGCGACCAGCCCGACGTCTGTGAATGGGTGCGCAACGAAAGGGACTTGGCGTTCTTCGGGTCGAACTGCCTCACCAGCTTGGCCCACAGCAGCCGGGCCGCGCGCAGCTTCGCGATCTCCATGAAGAAGTTCATGCCGATCGCCCAGAAGAACGACAGCCGCGGCGCGAACGCGTCCACGTCCAGCCCCGCCTCGCGGCCCGCCCGGAGGTACTCGACGCCGTCCGCCAGCGTGTACGCCAGCTCCAGGTCGGCCGTCGCGCCCGCCTCCTGGATGTGGTACCCGGAGATCGAGATGGAGTTGTACCGCGGCATGTGCTGCGAGGTGTAGGCGAAGATGTCGGAGATGATCCGCATCGACGGCTTCGGCGGATAGATGTAGGTGTTGCGGACCATGAACTCCTTGAGGATGTCGTTCTGGATGGTCCCCGCCAGCTTGTCGGCGGACACGCCCTGCTCCTCGGCCGCCACGATGTACAGCGCGAGGACGGGCAGCACCGCCCCGTTCATGGTCATCGACACCGACATCTTGTCCAGCGGGATGCCGTCGAACAGCTGGCGCATGTCGTAGATCGAGTCGATGGCCACACCCGCCATGCCGACGTCGCCGGTGACCCGCGGGTGGTCGCTGTCGTACCCGCGGTGGGTCGGCAGGTCGAAGGCGACCGACAGACCCTTCTGGCCGGCCGCGAGGTTGCGCCGGTAGAACGCGTTGGACTCCTCGGCCGTCGAGAAGCCCGCGTACTGGCGGATCGTCCACGGCTGGTTCACGTACATCGTCGGGTACGGGCCGCGCAGATACGGCGCGACGCCCGGGTACGTGCCCAGGAAGTCGAGGCCCTCCAGGTCACGGCCGGTGTACAGCGGCTTGACCCCGATGCCCTCGGGCGTCTCCCAGAGCAGGTCGTCGCCGTCGGCGGCCCGCTTGACGGCGGCGTGCCATTCCTCGGCACTGCCCGCCGGGGACGGGGAACCGAGGCCGATCCCGGTGAAGTCGGGGATTCCCATCAGGACGCTCCCATGCGGTCGAGAGTGGCGGAGAGCACGGCGACCGCGTCGCACCCCGCGAAGACGTACGAGTCGACACCCGGGTACGAACCGGGCCGGCCGGCCAGGAACACGTGCCGCGCCCCGGCCGCGCGCAGGGCCGCGACCTCGGACTCGGCCTGCTCCTCGTACAGGGCGTCGCTGGAGCACAGGCAGACCTCGGTGGCTCCGCTGTCCTCGAAGGACCCCTCGGTGACCGGCTCGACGCCGCCTGCCTGGAACAGGTTCGCGGCGAAGGTGAGGCGCGCCGTGTGCGCGGCGGCGGGCCCGAGCGCCGCGAGATAGACCCGCGGCCGGGACCCGGTCGCGGCCAGGTGGGCGTCGGAGCGGGCGCGCAGCGCCTCGTACGCCTCGTCGCGCCGTACCCGGGGCAGGCCGCCGGTCGGCTCGGCGGGCGCGGGCTCGCGGACCACCGGCTTCTCCGCCAGGTGCGGGAACTCGCTGACACCGGTGACCGGTTCGCGGCGCTTGGCCAGCTTGCCGCTGCGCGCCTCCCAGGTCTCGGCCAGGTCCTGGCCCAGGCGACCCGAGCGCAGGGCGGCCGCCTGACCGCCGAGGCCCTCGATCCGCTGGAAGAACTCCCAAGCGGCTCCGGCGAGTTCGTCGGTCAGCGTCTCCACGTACCAGGAGCCGCCGGCCGGGTCGATCACCCGGGACAGGTGCGACTCCTCGATGAGGATCGACGAGGTGTTGCGGGCGATCCGGCGCGAGAAGGAGTCCGGCAGGCCCAGGGCGTGGTCGAAGGGGTGGACGGTGACCGAGTCGGCACCGCCCACGCCGGCGGCGAGCGTGGCGACCGTCGTGCGGAGCATGTTCACCCACGGGTCGCGGGCGGTCATCATCACCGGCGACGTCACCGCGTGCTGGAGCTGCGCCCCCGCCGCCGGCGCGCCGCACGCCTCGGCCACCCGGGCCCACAGACGCCGCGCGGCACGGAGCTTGGCGACGGTCAGGAACTGGTCGGCGGTGGCCGCGTAACGGAACTCCAGCTGCCCCAGGGCCCGTTCGACACTCAGACCGGCGTCGGTGAGCGCCCGGAGGTACGCCACACCGGTGGCGAGCGAGCAGCCCAGTTCCTGCGCGGCCGAGCCGCCGGCCTCGTGGTACGGCAGGGCGTCCACGGTCAGCGCCCGCAGCCCCGGGTACGTCTCCGCGCAGCGGCGCGCGAGACCGACGGCGACCGGATACCCGTCGCCGTCGTAGGCGGAACCCGTGCGGGCCTCCGTCCCGAGCGGGTCGGCGCCGAGGTTGCCGCGCGCCGCCCCGGCGGCCACACCCCTGCGGGCGTACAGCGCGAGGAGCTCCTCCGCGGCGGCGGCGGTCTCGTGACCGGCGTCCAGGACGACCGGGGCCAGGTCGAGGTAGACGTCCCGGAGCACCCGGTCCAGCGCGTCCACCGGGACGCCCCAGTCGCCGACGGCCACCCACAGCGAGGTGACGCCGTTCTCCAGGTCCGTCAGGACCGCCTCGGGGTCGGCCACCGTGTGCCGCTGGCGCACGTCCCAGCCGCCCGCGGTGTTGCCCTCGGCACGACCGGAGCGGACGAACGGGGCGAAGCCGGGGAAGCCGGCGTCGGGCACGCCGTCGGCGGCCGCGTAGAGGGGACGCGCCCGCAGGCCGTCCTCCAGCGCCGTCGACAGCGCGTCCTCGGCCTCGGTCTCGGGAACGTCCTTGCCCGACCGGCTCAGCACACCCGCCACGAGGCGTTGCCACTGCGCATGGGTCGCTGCGGGGAACTCGGCGGCCAGAGAGAGGCCGTCGTCAGGCAGCACAGTCATGCCCGGATGCTAGGCCAGGTGCACAAAGGAGCAGCAGGGTGACCAGCTGTGACCTTGGCCTCTCCAAAGTGGGCTTGATCAGGCAGCTCTCCTCGTGCTTGCACCGGAAATCCGCGCTCGGACGGCCCTGTCAGGCCTCCGCGAGCCCGCCGCGGGCGATCACCTCCGCGTACCAGCGGGCGCTGTCCTTCAAGGTCCGCCGCTGTGTGGCGAAGTCCACGTGCACGATGCCGAACCGTTTGCTGTACCCGTACGCCCACTCGAAGTTGTCGAGCAGCGACCACAGGAAATAGCCCCGCACGTCCGCGCCGTCCGCCAGCGCGCGGTGCACCGCCGTCAGATGCGCGTGCAGGTAGTCCACCCGCTCCGGGTCCTTCACGTTCCCCGACGGGTCCGCGTAGTCGTCGTACGCCGCGCCGTTCTCCGTGATCACCAGGGGGACGTCGGGCAGCTCGTCCCGCAGCCGGAGCAGGAGTTCGTACAGACCGTCGGCGTCCACCGGCCAGTCCATGGCGGTGCGCGGGCCGGGCGCCGGCACGAAGCGTACGTGCCGCTCGGCGCCCGCCCACGGCGACGGCGACTCGGAGATGCCCGCGGCGACGACGGAGGGGGAGTAGTAGTTGATGCCGAGCGAGTCGATCGGCGCCGCCGCTGCCGCCAGGTCGCCGTCGTGCACGAACGACCAGTCCGTGACCGACGCGGTGTCCTCGACCAGGTCCTGCGGGAGCCGGCCGTGGAAGACCGGGTCGAGGAAGATCCGGTTGCCGACGGCGTCGATCCGGCGGGCCGCGTCCCGGTCCT
Source organism: Streptomyces solicamelliae (assembly GCF_045348655.1). NCBI lineage: Bacteria > Bacillati > Actinomycetota > Actinomycetes > Kitasatosporales > Streptomycetaceae > Streptomyces > Streptomyces solicamelliae. The sequence goes on along the minus strand of NZ_CP160404.1, from coordinate 466,959 downwards.
CTGGGCGCTCCGTAAGGGCGCGTACGGCATGGAGGTTGAGGGTCAGCGACACCTCGGCGGACGCCGGTAGTGCGCCGCGCAGTGCGCGGGCCCCGAGCCCGTGCGCCAGGTTGAGGTGGTGGGCGGCGCGCAGCGCGGCGAGGTCGTCGGTGCGGCCAGGGGCGTGCACGCCGTTGCCGTAGCCGAGGAAGGCGGCGCACCACGGCTCGTTGAGCGTGGTCCAGGTCGCCACCCGGTCCCCGAGGGCCTCCGCCATGACGGCCGCGTACTCGGCGAAGCGGTACGCAGTGTCCCGGTGCGGCCAGCCGCCGGCGTCCTCCAGCTCCTGCGGCAGGTCCCAGTGGTAGAGCGTCGCCACGGGGCGGATGCCGGCCTCGAGGAGGGAGTCGGCGAGGCGCCGGTAGAAGTCGAGGCCCTTGCGGACGGCCGGGCCGCGCCCGGTGGGCTGGACCCGGGGCCAGGCGATCGAGAAGCGGTAGTCGGTGACGCCGAGCCGCCGCATCAGGGCGATGTCCTCGTCGACGCGGTGGTAGTGGTCGGCGGCGATGTCCCCGGTGTCACCGTTGCGGACCTTGCCCGGGGTGCGGCTGAACGTGTCCCAGATGGAGGGCGTGCGGCCGTCCTCGGCGGCGGCGCCCTCGATCTGGTACGCGGCCGTGGCCGTGCCCCAGCGGAAGCCCTCGGGGAAGCGGAGGGCGGGCGTCGCGCCGGTGCGGGGAGCGGTGCGCGGGTCGTCGAGCGCGGTCATGGGAGGGCAGCTCCGTGGAGTGAGACGACGGGGGAGTGAGACGAGGGGAAGGAAGACGAAGGGCGGGTGAAGCCGCGGGCTGGTGAAGCCGGCGGGTCAGCCCTTGACCGCGCCCTGCATGATGCCGCCGACGATCTGCCGGCCGAGCAGGCCGAAGACCAGCAGGACGGGCAGGGTGCCGAGAAGCGTGCCGGCCATGATCACGGACTGGTCGTTGACATAGCCGCCGCCGAGCTGACGCAGGGCGACCTGGACGGTCGGCTCGGAGGAGGAGAGGGCGATGATGGGCCAGAAGAAGTCGTTCCACGCGGCCATGAAGGTCAGCAGACCGAGCACGGCCATGCCGGGCCGGGCGATCGGCACGACGATCGACCAGAAGATCCGGGCGGTGGACGCCCCGTCCACCCGGGCCGCCTCGATCAGCTCGTCGGGCAGCGACTGCACCAGGTACTGGCGCATGAAGAACACGCCGAAGGCGGAGACCAGGCCGGGCAGGATGACGGCCTGGAGCTGGTTCACCCACTGCAGTTCGGCGATCAGCATGAAGAGCGGGATCACGCCGAGCTGCGGCGGGATCATCATGGTCCCGACGGTGACGGCGAGCAGCGCGCCGCGGCCGCGGAAGCGGAGCTTGGCGAAGGCGAACCCGGCCAGCGTGCAGCACAGCACGGTGCCGAGGGTCACGGACCCCGACACGACAAGGGAGTTGAGGAGCGCCTTGCCGATGTCGGCCTCCTCCATCACCGCCTCGAAGTTGCGCATCAGGTTCGGGCCCGGCAGGAGCGTCGGCGGGACCTTCGCCAGATCGGCGTTGGAGCGGCTGGCGGCGACGATCGTCCAGTAGAACGGGAACGCCGAGACGAGCACGGCGACGATCAGGAACGCGTACGCGAGCCGGCCGCCCTGCATCGTGCGTCCGGCGCGCGACCGGTACCGCCGTCCGGCCGGCGGCTGTTCGGGCGCCGGGGACGTGGCCGGGGGAGTGGCGAGCACGGTCATCGGCCGGCCTCCTTGCGGGAACGGCGCCGCGCGATCAGGGCGTTGACCCCGACCAGCAGCACGATCAGCAGGAACATCACCCAGGCGATGGCGGCGGCCCGGCCCAGATGGAAGAAGCCCCAGCCCTGCTCGTACATGTAGAGACCGAGCGTCTGGTACTGGTGCGCGATGCCGCCGGAGGCGGAGCCCTCGAACAGCAGGGGCTCGCCGAAGAGCTGGGTCGCGCCGATCGTCGAGACCACGACCGTAAAGACGATGGTGGGCCGCAGCCCCGGCAGGGTGACGTGGAAGAACTGCCGCCAGCGTGACGCCCCGTCCATCTCGGCGGCCTCGTACAGCTCCTGCGGGATGGACTGCATGCCGGCCAGGTAGATCAGCGCGTTGTACCCGGTCCAGCGCCAGATCACGATGCTGGAGACCGCGACCTGGGAGGCGAGGGTGCCGGTCTGCCAGTCGACGGGGCCGATGCCGACGAGGCCGAGGACGTAGTTGATCAGGCCGAAGTCGTGGCCGAAGAGCTGGGCGAAGACGAGCGTGGCGGCGGCCACGGAGGTCGCGTACGGCAGCAGCATCGCGGTACGGAAGAACGTCCGCCCGCGCAGCTTGTAGTTGAGCAGGTGCGCCAGGCCGAGCGCCATCACCAGCTGGGGGACGGTGGAGATCACCCCGATGGTGAACGTGTTGCGCAGCGAGGTCCAGAAGAACTCGTCGTTCAGCAGCGCGGTGTAGTTGCCGAGGCCGCGCCACTCCATGTCGCCGGGCGTCTGGAGCTCGACGCGGTAGAGCGACACGAAGGCCGTGTAGATCAGGGGGAACAGCCCGAAGGCGATGAAGAGGGTGAAGAACGGGGCGACGTAGGCGTACGGCGAGAGCGTGCGCCACGCGCGCCGGACGGGTGAGGCCGGGCCCGCCGCTGCCGGGCGCGGCGGCGGGATCGGGGTCGGTTGCGCGGATGCGGTGAGGGTCACGGTGCGGCCCTTCGGGAGCGAGGAAGAAGCGGTGCGGGGCGAGGGGGAGCCTCCGGATCGGGCCGGGGCGGAGTCCGAGCGGGGGAGGAACGCCCGGGCCCGTCCCGACCGGAGGCGGTCGGGGGTGGCGGGGGCGGTCGGGGGCGAGGTCAGCCGGGACCACGGGACCGGCCGACCGACGTCGGCCGGGCCCCGCCGGGCCGACCGACGTCGGCCGGGCCCCGCCGGGCCGACCGACGTCGGCCGGGCCCCGCCGGGCCCGGTCCCGGCCGGCGTCAGCCGATCGTGTTCTCGACGCCCTTCTTCGCGTTCTTCCACGCCTGGTCGGACGCGGTCCCCTTGCGTTCGACCTCGCTCAGCGCGTTGGTGATCTGCTGGGCGACGTTCTGGTCGTGGACGCCGAGGACCTGCACCGGGGCGGCCTTGGCCGCGTCGCCGAAGATCTGGCCGATCGGCGCGCCGGAGAAGTAGGGGTCCGTGGCGCCGGCGATCTTCGTGATCGCGCCGGTGGACGACGGGAAGTTGCCCTGCTTGGTGAAGATCTTGGCCTGCTGCTCGGGCGCGGTGAGCCACTTGATCAGCTCGTACGCCTCCTTCTTGTGCTTCGCCGCCTTCGGCACCGCGAGGTACGAGCCGCCCCAGTTGCCGGCGCCGCCGGGCAGCGCGGCCACGTCCCACTTGCCCTTGCCGGCGTCGCCGGCCTGGCCCTTGATGTAGCCGAGCATCCACGCGGGGCAGGGGATCGTGGCGAACGAGCCGGCCGCGAACGCCTGGTTCCACTGCGGCGACCACTGGTCGAGCTTGGCGCTCAGCCCGGCCTCGCTCGCCTCGACGGAGGTGTCCCAGGCGGCCTTGAGTGCCGGGTTGGTCTCCCAGATCAGCTTGCCGGAGGCGTTGTAGTACCGCTCCTTCTGCTGGCCGATCATGACCGAGTAGAGGCTGCCGACGCTGTCCAGCCAGGCGCTCTTGCCGGGCGCCTTCGCCTTGTACTGCTTGCCGAGGTCGAGGTACCCGTCCCAGGTGGCCCAGCGCTTCGCCAGCTCCGTGCGGTCGGTCGGCAGGCCGGCCTGCCGGAAGAGGTCCGTGCGGTAGCACATGGCCTCCGGGCCGACGTCGGTGCCGAGGCCGAGGACCTCGCCGCCCTTGCCGTTGGCGGCCGCCCACTTGGCCGGGGCGAACTGGCTCTCGAGCGAGTCCGCGCCGTACTTCCTCAGGTCCTCGAACCGGTCGGTCTGCTGCTGGGCGACGGAGGCGATGCGCCCGACTTCGACGGCCTGGACGTCGGCGAGACCGCCGCCGCCGGCGAGCCGGGTCTGCAGCGACTTCCAGTAGTCGGCCTCGTCCTCGGTGTCGGTCTGCTTGATGGTGACGCCCGGGTGGAGCTTCTCGTACTCGGCGTAGAGCCCCGCCTCCTTGTAGCCGAAGGAGCCGAACAGGTCGACGGTGAGGGTGACGTCGCCGCCGGCGCTGTCGGAGCCGCCGTCCCCCGAACCCCCGCAGGCGGCGAGCAGGGACCCGGCGAGCGCGAGTGCCCCCATGCGGAACGCGGCTCTTCTGGCGGCTCGGGCAGTGCGCATGAGAAGTCTCCCTGGGCTGAGGGGCGGGCGAGAACACGTTGAGAGCGCTCTCAAGTTGTGCCGGAGCTTGCCGGTGACGGACGTGTTCCGTCAAGAGTCGAAGACATAACGGGTCGGATTCGGCCCTCACTTCGGCTCTTGCGCAATCTCTTGACACCCCTGTTTCAAGAGGAATACGTTTCCGGCCGATCTGAGAGCGCTCTCGAACGGCCCGGCGGCCTGCGGCGGTCTGCAGCGGTCGAAGGGAGCCCGAGCCGCTCCGTCCGTCGTGATGACTTGAGGTGTTCCCCATGTCAGTCCCCCACTCGCGCCCAGCCGTCGTGCTGGCCCTGGCCGCCGCCCTGGCGGCCGTCGGGCTCGTACCTGCGGCGTCCCCGGCGGCGGCCGCCGCCGTCCCCGTGGGCGCCGGCAGCTACTCCGACACCCGGCCCGCCGGCACGTCCGGCCCCACCACGAACACCGGCGCGCCCGTGACCCCCAAGGTCACCCCGGCCGCCCAGGGCAAGCCCGTGCCCACCAACGACTGGTGGTCCTCGCTCGCCTTCCAGCGCTACGGCGACAACCCGTACTCCACCCCGATGTACGGCCATCCGCTCACCTACCAGGCCACCGCGGGCGGCCTCGACATCGGCTACCCGACGACCCCGCAGATCGTCGGCGACGGCCGCCAGTACGAGTACGCCCACAAGCGGGACCTCACCATCGGCCTGACCGGGCTCAACTCGCCCGACACCAAGGCGGACGCCTGGTCCGACTGGACCGTCACGCCCTACTGGTCCGACGGCGCCCGCACCCTGCGCACCACCATCGGCCACGGCAGCCCCTTCGTGTACGCCCGGGGCTCCGGCGGCAACGCCCAGATCACCACCGCGGGCACCCCGGCCGTCTTCGCCGACCAGGGCAACGTCCTCGGCATCACCGTCGCCGGCCACCACTACGCCCTGTTCGCGCCGACCGGCGCCGACTGGAACGTCTCCGGCACCACCGTCAGCGCCGCACTCGGCGGCAAGGACTACTTCTCCGTCGCCGTGCTGCCGTCCACCGACGCGCTCGCGACCTACAAGAAGTACGCCTTCAGCTTCGTCACCGGGTCCACGGTGAACTGGAGCACCTCCGGCGGCACCGTCCGCGCCACCTACACCCTGACCACCGAGGCGAAGGAGGGCACCGAGCGCGGCACGCTCCAGGCGCTCTACCGGCACCAGTGGCTGCGCACCACCGACGCCCTCACCCCGTACACGTACGTCTCGCCGCGCGGCACCATGAAGGTCCGTGAGGGCGCGTCCTTCGGCACCAGCCAGAAGGCGGCCCCGGTCCTGCCCGGCCTGCCGAGGACCGGTGACGTCGACGCCGCCAGGCTGCGCGGCCACCTGAACGAGGTCGTCAACGCCGCCGACCCGTTCTCCGGCGCCACCGACACGTACTGGACCGGCAAGGCGCTCGGCCGGCTCGCCCAACTGGTGCCGCTCGCCGACCAGATCGGCGAGACCGCGATCCGCGACCGGCTCCTCGGCCTGATGAAGGGCCGCCTGCAGGACTGGTTCACCGCGGGCGGGTCGAACGAGTTCTCGTACGACCGCACATGGAAGACCCTCACCGGCTACCCCGCCTCCTACGGCAGCGACACCGAGCTCAACGACCACCACTTCCACTACGGCTACTACGTCTACGCGGCCGCGATCGTCGCCCAGTACGACGCCGGCTGGGCCGCCGACTCCGCGTGGGGCGGCATGGTGAAGACCCTGATCCGGGACACGGCCAACCCCAGCCGCACCGACGGTTCCTTCCCGTTCCTGCGCGGCTTCGACGTGTACGCCGGGCACAGCTGGGCCAGCGGCCACCAGGGCTTCGCCGCCGGCAACAACCAGGAGTCCTCCTCGGAGTCCACCAACCTCAGCGCCGCGCTCGTGCTGTGGGGCTCGGCCACCGGCGACACCGGCCTGCGCGACCTCGGCAGCTACCTGCTGGCCACCGAGGGCGAGGCGATCGCCCAGTACTGGTTCGACGCCGACCAGCAGGTCTTCCCGGGCTCCTTCGGCCACGACACCGCCGGCATGGTCTGGGGCAGCGGCGCCGCGTACGCCACCTGGTGGACCGCCAACCCCGAGGAGATCCACGGCATCAACGTCCTCCCGGTCACCAGCGGCGGCTCACTCCACCTCGGCGGCCACCAGGCCGCGATCCGGCGCAACATCGCCGAGATGGAACGGGAGAACGGCGGCCCGGCCGTCGAGTGGCGCGACCTCCTCTGGGAGTTCCAGTCCCTCGCCGACCCGGCGGCCGCGAAGGCGAAGTGGGACGCGGGGAACGGCGGTTACACCCCGGAGGCGGGCGAGTCGAAGGCACACACGTACCACTGGCTCACCAGCCTGAACGCCCTCGGGGCGCCCGACACCGCGGTGACCGGCGACCTCCCCACCTCCGCGGTCTTCGCCAGGAACGGCACCCGCACGTACGTGGCCCACAACCACGGCTCCACCGCCCGTACGGTGACGTTCTCCGACGGCAAGGCGCTCGCGGTGCCGGCGCGGTCCACCGCCGTCGGGAACGGGACGGTCACCGACCCCGACCCTGATCCCGACCCCGAGCCGTCGACCGGCGACACCTTCCGGCTGCGCTCCGGCGGCGTCCTCACCACGGCCACCGGCGGCACGCCCGGCAGCGACACGATCCCGTCGGCGGGCGGCGCCAACCACGACGGCACCCCGTACCGGCCGCTGGTCTACGAGGTCCGCGGCGTCAACGGTACGTTCGGCGCCGGCCGCACGACCGCGTTCCGCCTCCCGGTGGACGCCGGGACCGCCGTCGGCCTCGGCCAGCAGGTGCGGGTCAGCTACGACCTCACCGGCGACGGCTCCTTCGACCGGACGGAGACGTACCACTACTTCGCCACGGACCCGGTCGCCGGCTGGGAGGAGTACAACCAGGGCCGCGGCCTGAAGTCCGCCACCGGCACGCTCGGTGACCTGCGCGGCGGAACGGTGCGGCTGGAGGTCTGGAGCGCGATCGGCAACGCGGACTCGCGCCTGCAGACGGGGACGGACACGGCGGTGCTGGTGATTCCGTACAGCTGAGTCGGCCCCGGCATGATCTGCGGCGGGTGCGGGGCTTCGGGCCCGCACCCGCCGTGCGCGTCTGTGTCTGTCCGTGCGCCCTACGCCGACGCCCGCCGGACCAGGCTCGTCTGCGTGATCACCGACGCCGACGCCGACGCCGACTCCGCCTCGCCCGCGCCGTCGAGCCGCCGCATCAGCAGCTTCACCATGATCCGGCCCATGCCCTCGATGTCCTGGCGGACCGTGGTGAGCGCCGGTGCGGTGTCCCGGACCACCGACTCCATGTCGTCGAAGCCGACCACCGCGACGTCCTCCGGCACCCGCACCCCGCGCTCGCGCAGGGTGCTCAGCGCGCCCGCGGCCATCAGGTCGTTGGAGGCGAAGACGGCGTCGAGGTCCGGCCACCGGTCGAGGAGCTGCGCCATCGCCCGGGCCCCGCTCTCCCGCGTGAAGTCGCCCTGGCACAGCAGCGCCGGATCGGCGTCCACCAGGACGTCGTGGTAGCCCGCGATCCGGTCCAACGCGGAGGTCTGGTCCCGCGGTCCCGCGATGTGCGCGATCCGCTTCCGTCCCAGGGACACCAGGTGCCGTACGGCCTCCCGAGCCCCGCCGCGGTTGTCGCAGTCCACGAACGGCACCGCCAGGTCCGAGCCCGCCGGGCGGCCCCCGAACACCGTCGGGACACCGCTGCGGACGATCAGCGCCGACAGTCGGTCGTCACTGTGCAGCGAGAACGCGAGGGCGCCGTCGACATGGCCCCCGCCCAGGTAGCGGGCGATCCGCTCGTGGTCTCCGGGACCCTCCACCCACAGGAGCACCAACTGGGCGTCGTGCGCGGTCAGTTCCCGGCTGATGCCCCGTACCTGCTGCTCGAAGAACGGGTCCGAGAAGATCCGGAACTCGGGCTCCGCGATGATCACGGCCACCGCGCCGTTGCGCCGGGTGACCAGGGTGCGGGCCGCGTGGTTGGGGACGTAGCCGAGCTCCTCGACGGCCCTGCGCACCTTCTCCACCAGCGGGGCGCGGACGCCCGCGCCGCCGTTGACGACCCGGGAGGCCGTGGCGCGGGACACGCCGGCGCGGGCGGCGACGGCTTCGAGCGTGGGGCGGGGCCCCGTGATCTGCTCGGTCAAGGCGGAGGCTCCTCGGCTGCGTCGGCGGTGCGGTGACGGGGCGGGTGACGGGCGGAGACAGGGGGTGACTCGGGGTGGTGCACGTTCAGGATATCTGTATCCGCCACGCTCTGAGAGCGCTCCCAAGAGGATGAGGGAACGTCCCCGCCGACCGCCGTCGGCGGGGGCGTTCCCCACTCACCTCAGGTGCCGCCGCCGGTCCCTCACTTGTACGTGAGGTCCTTGGCCGTGTACCGGCAGTTCGTGCCGTCCGGGCCGGTGCCCAGGACCTTCGGCTCGGCGCCCGTGCTGTTGCCCCGGAAGCGGGTGCACGGCTGTATCTTCCTGCCGCCGTCGCCGGTGATGCGTACCTTGCGCAGGGCCGCCGTGTCGCCGTAGTTGGCGTTGATGCCGACGATCGACTTGCCCGGGGCGGTCACGTCCACGTCGTTGATGATCACCTGGCGGTTCCTGTACTGGGTGGAGCAGTTGCCGCAGGTGCGCACCAGCTTGCCGAAGTCCGACACCTGGAACCTGGTCACCACCAGCTTTCCGGCGCCGTTGAACTGGAAGACCTTGTCACTGGCGTGCCGGGCGCCGCCGCCGTGGACCGTGTAGACGGCCGAGGCGGACTTGCCCTTGAAGGTGGCCGCGTCCTCGCCGACGTCCTCCCACCAGACGTTCTGCAGCGTGCAGCTGCCGAGGCAGTGGACGCCGTCGGCGGCGGGCGTGCCGAGGACGACGTTCTTCAGGACGGCGCCGTCCGCGAGCTGGAACACCGGGTCCTGGCCCTCGTCCTGGCTGCTGCCGCCGAGCGCCCCGCTGCCGTAGAAGCGCTGGTACGCGCCGTCGTAGGTGCCGGTCACCTTGATGGTGCTGCCGACGGCCTTCTGCCCGGTGGCCGTCGGCCAGGCGGACGCGGCGCCGGCCGAGGACAGCATCGTCGTGGTGACGACGGCCGTCGCGGTGAGGCCGAAGGCGGCCGCGCCGCCGATGACCGCGCGCCGCTTGGTGAGGCTGCGGCGGTGCCGGCGTACACGTGGTTCGGGTCGTGCTGTCATACCCATTCCTTGCGTGGTGGGGGATGCTTGCGCCCTGTTGTCGCCACCACCGCGGAAGAGGTTGCCGCGCGATCGAAACTTTCTGTACGAGCTCCGCCGGTGACCGTCTAGTCGTCGCCGCGAGGCGCGAAGTCTCCCGAGGCGGAGAGCCGTTGGGAGCCCGCGTCCGCCGTCGCCGTGTACCGGTCGGCCCCGGCGTCCCGGCCGCCGCGCCGATGGTCGTACTGCCCGGCGAACACCCACTCGCCCGCCGGGACCGTGCGGCCCTGCCTGAGCACCCAGGTGTAGGTCAGGAAGCCGTCTCGCTCTTCGACCGCGAGGGCGAAGTCCTCTTCCGGCAGCGTGCGCCAGGCGCCCGTCGAGGACACCCCGCCGGTCTGGGCGATGCGCAGGCTCACCGTGAGTGCGGTGAGGTCGGTCGTCGACTTGAGCGTGACGTTGCTCTGGGCCCAGAACTCGTTGCTGTGGGGGTCCACCGAGCCGTCCGACCACAGGGGGGCGGTGGTGGCGCCGGCGGAGGGGGTCGGAGGGGCGACGGGGGGTGTGTACGGGTTGCGGGTCGGCTCGCCCGAAAGGCGTGCGTCGTCGGTGCTCTTGTCGTGTTGCTTCGGGGGCGGGGGGACGACCGGCGGGCGGGTCGCCGTCTCCGGTGACGGCGTGGTGGTCGGGGACGCCGTTTCCGTGACCCGTGTCGCGGGCTGTTCCTCCTGCACCCCGGCGGCGATCGCCAGGCTGCCGGCCGCCAGTACGCCCGCCACCCCGGCCGCGGCGCCCACGACCCGCAGCCGGCCGGACACCGGCCGGCGCCGCGGACGGGTGTCCGCGCCGGCCTGCTCGGACCTGCCGCGCTCGATCCGGGCCAGGATGCGCGCGCGGTCCGGCTGATGCGCCTCTGCCGCCTCGCGCAGCCGGGCGCGCAGCTCGTCCTGCCCGTCCCGCGTCATCGGTTCCTTCCTCCGGCCGCGTGCAGCTGCTGCGGCGCTCCCTGTGTCCCGAGCAGCCGCTGCAACTCGGCCATCCCCTTGGAGGTCTGGCTCTTCACCGTACCCACCGACACGCCCAGGGCCAGCGCGGTGTCCTTCTCCGAGAGGTCGAAGGCGTGCCGCAGCACCACGCAGGCGCGCTTGCGGAACGGCAGCCGGCGCAGTGCCGCCTGCACGTCGAGGGTGCCGGCGACGTCCGGGTTCTCGGTGCTCTCCTCGCGCGGCGACCAGAACAGGGCGATCCGGCGCCGCTCGCGCACCGCGCTGCGGATCCGGGTGCGGGCCAGATTGGCGACGACCCCGCGCGCGTACGCCACCGGGTGGTCGGCCGCGCGCACCCGGTCCCAGCGGTGCCACAGGGCGAGCAGCGCGTCCGCCGCCAGATCGTCGGCGGCGTCCGCCTCGCCGGTCAACAGGTGGGCGAGACGGGCCAGTTCGGCGTAGTGACGTTCGAAGAACGCATGGAACTCCACGGAGGCGGCGTCGTCGACGACTCTCCCCACGGGCGGACTCTCCTCGGTGCGAACCCCTGGGCGTCGAACGGCTGTACGCCGGGATGAGATCCGGAACTGTATCAATGATCAATGGGTGACACCGCCGGCCTCGACCGGCCGCATCGTGGACATGGACGCCCGGCACTCGGGACGCCCCGGCGCCCGCAGGCGGAGCCGGGCGCGAAGTGGGACGCTGAAGGGGAGCTTCGGGCCGAGGAGACTCGGGAGGTCGCATGGGACGGGACGTTCCGGCGCTGGTGTTCACCCGTGACGACCGTCGGCAGTTCCGGAACAAGATGCACGCATGCCTCGACGTGCTCGCGCAGATGCTGCGGGAGTCACGCTTCGACTTCGAGCGCCCGCAGGTCGGCCTGGAGATCGAGCTGAACCTCGTGGACGGCGAAGCCGAACCGGCCATGCGCAGTACGGACGTTCTCCAGGCGATCGCGGATCCCATCTGGTCCAGCGAGCTGGGCCGGTTCAACCTGGAGATCAACATCGAGCCGCGACGGCTCACCGCGGGCGGTCCCGACTCCTGGGAGCAGGAGATCCGCGACTCCCTCAACCACGCCGAGGCCAAGGCCGCCGACATCGGCGCGCACCTCGTCATGATCGGGATCCTGCCCACCCTCGACCTCTCCGACGTGGGCCCCGACTCGCTCTCCGAGAACCCCCGCTACCTGCTGCTCAACGAGCAGATCTTCTCCGCGCGCGGCGAGGACCTGCTGATCTCGGTGGACGGCGTCGAGCGGCTGCGGACCTACGCGGAGACGATCACGCCGGAGGCGGCCTGCACCAGTACGCAGTTCCATCTCCAGGTGTCGCCGGACCAGTTCGCCGACTACTGGAACGCGGCCCAGGCCATCGCCGGCGTCCAGGTGGCCCTCGCGGCCAACGCGCCGTTCCTGTTCGGCAAGGAGCTGTGGCGCGAGACGCGCATCCCGCTGTTCGAGCAGGCCACCGACACCCGGCCGGACGAGATGAAGGTGCAGGGCGTGCGCCCGCGGGTCTGGTTCGGCGAGCGCTGGATCACCAGCGTCTTCGACCTCTTCGAGGAGAACGCCCGCTACTTCCCGGCCCTGCTGCCGCTGTGCGAGGACGAGGACCCGCACGAGACCCTCGACAGCGGCGGGATCCCCGCCCTCGGCGAGCTCACGCTGCACAACGGGACGGTCTACCGCTGGAACCGCCCCGTGTACGCCGTCGTCGACGGCGTCCCGCACCTGCGGGTGGAGAACCGGGTGCTGCCCGCCGGCCCCACCGTGGCGGACGTACTGTCCAACGGCGCGCTGTACTACGGGCTGCTCCGCGCCCTGGTCGAGGAGGACCGGCCCGTCTGGACCCGGATGTCCTTCTCGGCCGCCGAGGACAACCTGCACGCCGCTGCCCGGCACGGCATCGACGCCCACCTGTACTGGCCCGGCACCGGCGAGGTGCCGGTGACGGAACTGGTGCTGCGCCGGCTGCTGCCGATGGCGGACCGCGGCCTGGAGCGCCTGGGCATGGACGCGGCCTGGCGCGAGCCGCTGCTCGGGATCATCGAGCAGCGGTGCGTCACCGGACGCAACGGGGCGGTGTGGCAGTCCGAGATGTTCCACCACATCCACGACATCCACCACGTGAACCGGCACGAGGCGCTGCGCCGGATGACCAGGCAGTACATCGACTACATGCATCTGAACGCCCCGGCGCACACCTGGCCCGTCGAGTGAGCCGCCGCGAGGCCCGGATGCCCTGACGGCACCGACTCGCGAGGCACGGCAGATCGGGACAAGATGGCGATTTGTGCGGGTCGTAGAGGCCCGCCTCCGGCAGGAAGGATCGGTTCATGGACCCCGTGCTCAGCAGTGGCGCGCTCGCCGAGTTGCGGCAGCCCCGCCCGTACCCGGCCGTCTCCCTCGTGATGCCGACGCACCGCCGCGAACCGGAGAACGCCCAGGACTCCGTACGCCTGCGGAACCTCGTCGCCGAGGCCGAGAAGGCGGTCGGCGACGACCCTGACGTGCCGCGGGAGCGGCGGCTCGCCGTGCTCGACCAGCTGCGCCGGGCCCTGGACGAGATCGACCTCGTGCACGCCGAGGACGGCCTGGTCGTCTACGCGGCCGAGGGCGAGCACCACGTCTGGTCCGTCGCCCGCGAGGTGCCGGAGCGCGTCGTCCTCTCGGACACCTTCCTCACCCGCAACCTGGTCGCCGCCCAGGCGGCCGAGCAGCCGTACTGGGCGCTCACCGTGGCGGCCGACCGGGTCTCCCTGTGGAGCGGCGACCCCGAGCATGCCATCGAGTCCGACGGCGACGGCTTCCCCCTGACCCGGAGCCTGGAGGACCCGGACGCGGAGCGGAAGGAGCGGATCGGCGACATGCCGAGCACCTTCCAGGACGAGGCGACCAAGCAGTTCCTGCGCGAGGCGCACGACAAGCTGCGGGCCGTGCTGGCCGACGACCCGCGCCCGCTGTACGTGCTCGGCTCCTCGGCCGCGCTCTCGCTGATGGACGAGCTGGGCTCCTTCGGCCCGGACGCGATGGCCATCCCGCAGGGCGGCCTCGCCGCGGGCCCGGCCCGGGCCGTCTGGGAGGCCGTCGAGCCGCAGCGCACGGCGCGCCTGGCGGCGGCGACGTCCACCGTCGTCGCCGAGCTGAACGCGGCGCAGGGGCGGCACGAGTTCGTGGGCGGCATCGACGAGGTCTGGCAGGCGGTGAAGGAGTCGCGGGTGCGGCTGCTCGCCGTCGAGGAGAACTACCGGACCGTCGTGCGCGACGACGGCGGCCACCTGAAGCCCGCGGCCGCGGGAAGCGCCGGGGCGCGCGACGACATGGTCGACGAGATCGTCGAAAAGGCCCTGGAGGCCGGCACGGAGGTCCACTTCGTGCCCGACGGCACGCTGGCGGAGCAGGGCGGCGTCGCGGGAGTGCTGCGGTACTGAGCGGCGCCCGGACCGGGGTCCGCTAGCCGCCCGCGCCGCTCCCGAGCGGGCGGTGCAGGGCGGCGAGCAGCAGCCGGAGCTCGGTCTCCGTGACCTCGGCCGCCCGCGCCGTGGGCGCGGGGCCGGGCGCGCCGAGGAAGGCCGAACGGGCCAGGGCGGTCCCGATCAGGACCAGGGCGAGGACGTCGAGCTGGGCGGCCGTCAGGTGCTCGGCCAGCTCCCGGCGGCGTACGGCCCCGGCGATCAGCAGCTCCAGCTGCTCGCGCACGGCCAGGTACACGTCGTCGTGCAGGATGCGCCGCAGGTCGGCGTCGTGCGCCGCCTGGCCCATCAGTGACAGCAGCGCGGGGCCGGCGTCGGCGTCGAGCAGCTGCTGCTTGCGCGTGAGGAACTCCCGTACGTCCCCTTCGAGGGAGCCGGTGTCGATGCCGCCGAGTTCGTCCAGCGTGATGTGCCGGGCGACGGCCCCGGCGAGCGCCTGCTTGGAGGGCCAGCGGCGGTAGAGGGACGCGGTCGAGGCGCCTGCGCGGCGGGCGACGGCCGTGGTGGTGAACGCCGCGTAGCCCGACTCCTTCAGGACCTCGATGGCCGCGTCGATCAGGGCGGTGTCCACCCGCGGGTCCTTGCGCCTCCCCTTGTGCGGGGGGTGCGGCGGGCCGGCGTTCGTCGTCGTCATGTCCGAATTCTCTCGTGCCCGACTCTCTCGTACCCGGGGGCTGGAACGTTCGCCGCGTCGACCTCTATCCTAAACGAAAAGCTTTCGTTTCGTTTGAGTGGAGAGCGACGACGATGACGACGACCGTGACGACGCACGCACCCGTCTCCCGGACCGCCCCCGGGATCCCCGAGACCGTGGCCGCCGCCCGCGCCTTCTTCGACTCCGGCGCGACCCGCCCGCTGGGCGACCGTGTCCGGAACCTGCACGCCCTGCGCGCCCTGCTCACCGAGAACGAGACCGCCTTCGAGGAAGCCCTCTGGGACGACCTCCACAAGGGCCCCGCGGAGGCCCAGCTCACCGAGATCAGCGTGACCCTCGCCGAGATCCGGCACACCCTGCGGCACCTGCGCCGCTGGGCGCGGCCGAAGCGCGGCCCGGTCCCCGCGGTGCTGCTGCCCGCGAAGGCGCGACTGGTGCCCGAGCCGCTCGGTGTGGTGCTGGTGATCGCGCCCTGGAACTATCCCCTGCAGCTCCTGATGAACCCGCTGGTCGGCGTGCTGGCCGCGGGCAACACGGCGGTGCTCAAGCCGAGCGAGCTCGCCCCCGCGACGTCGGCGCTGATCGCCCGGCTCGTCCCGCGGTACTTCCCCGACGGCGAGGTCCGCGTCGTGGAGGGCGGCGTCGAGGAGACCACGGAGCTGCTGGCGCAGCGCTTCGACCACATCGTGTTCACCGGCAGCGGCTCCATCGGCCGCATCGTCATGCGGGCCGCGGCCGAGCACCTGACGCCGGTGACGTTGGAACTGGGCGGGAAGTCCCCGGTCTGGTTCGACGACGACGCCCGGCTGCGGGCCGCGGCCCGGCGGCTGGCCTGGGCGAAGTTCACCAACGCCGGGCAGACCTGCGTCGCCCCCGACTACGTGATGACGACGCCCGACCGCGTGCCGGCGCTCGCCGCCGCGCTCCGCACCGCGATCGGGGAGCTGTGGGGCCCGGACCCGCGCGCGACCCGGGACTACGGCCGGATCGTCAGCGAGCGCCACTTCGACCGCCTCGTCGGCCTGCTCGACTCCGTCGACCCCTCCGACGTGGCCGCCGGCGGCACGCACGACCGCGCCGAGCGCTACCTCGCGCCCACGGTCGTCACCGTCCCCGCCGGCGCGGACGGCCCCGTCATCGGCCCGGACGCGGCCCACCCCCTGCTGCGGGACGAGATCTTCGGCCCCGTGCTGCCGATCGTCGCGGTCGCCTCGGCGGAGGAGGCCGTGAAGGTGGTCAACAGCTGGGACAAGCCCCTCGCCCTGTACGTCTTCACCTCCTCGTCCCGCACCCGCCGCCTGTTCGAGCAGGGCACCTCCTCCGGGGCCGTCGTCCACGACGCGGGCCTCGTCCATGTCGCCGCCGCGGGCCTGCCGTTCGGCGGCGTCGGCCCCAGCGGCATGGGCGCGTACCACGGCGCGTACTCGTGGCGGAGCTTCACCCACCTGAAGCCGGTCCTCACCAAGCCCCTCGCCCCCGACACCCTCCGCCTGGCCCAGCCCCCGTTCCCCACCTTCGCGCTCCGCCTCGCCCAACGGATGATGCGCCACGGGTGAGTCGACGGCACCGGTCCCTACGAGCCGGTGCGGGAGCCTTCCGGTACGCCGGGGACGAGGTGGAGGCGGTCGGCCGCGGCGCTGTACGCGACCGGGTCGCCGGGCTCCTGGAAGTGCAGAGCGAGCCGGGCCCCGGCCCGGTACGCGGCGAGGCCGGCTCGGCAGTACGCGACCATCGGATCGGGCAGGTCGTCGAGCGGGAACCACCGCATGGCGTCGCAGACTTCGGGCTCCCTGACGCGCGGGGTGCCCGTCCAGTCGCGGACCTCGAAGAAGAAGCCGACTCGCGCGGCCCCGTCCGGGGCGCGGTGATGCACGGTCACCGCCGCGCGTACCGCGGCGGGCTTCACCACGAGGCCCGTCTCCTCCAGGGTCTCCCGCACCAGCGCGGTGACGACGTCCTCGTGCGGCCCGTCGAGGTGCCCGGACGGCAGATGCCACAGACCGGCCGCGTACACGGTGCCGGCGCGGCGGGACAGGAGGACCTCGGGGCGGCCGTGCGGCCCGGTGCGGACGGCGGTCAGGTGGACGTCCACGGGTTCGGTGTGACGGGTGGTCATCGGGACCAGCCCGATTCGGTGTACGCGCGGCCGGACCGGATGCCGTCGACGGCGGCGCGTGCGTACGGGACGATCGCGTCGGGGAGTCGCTCCACGTTCCACCACTTCCACGCCACGCACTTGTCGGGCTCGCGCAGGTGCGGGGTGCCCTGCCAGCGGCGGGCCCGGAAGACGAGCTGGATGCGCGGGCGGTCGCCCGGGGCGTCGAGCAGGTGCACGGTGTGGACGAGCTCCAGGTCGGCCGGGTCGATCACCAGCCCGGCCTCCTCGTCCGCCTCCCGGACCAGGCACGCGGTCGCGGACTCCGCCTCGCAGTGGCCGGCCAGGAAGTGCCAACGGCCGCCCGCGTACGCGGAGTCGGGGTGGCGCAGGCCGAGCAGCACCGCCCCGTCCCGCTCCAGGTACAGATGCACGCCCACCACATGCGGTACACCCCGCGACGGCGCCCAGGCGGGCGCAGTCGCGGGCGGCGTGCTGCGCGCGTGGCCCAGCACCAGGTCCCGCGTCGACCGGGGCATCGTCATGGCCGGCACCTGCTCCGGCCCGACCCATGCGAGCATCACGCCCTCGGTCAGCGGCAGCGTCGCCGGATCGCCGTTCCAGCGCCCCGCGAAGATCTGGACGGGGACCGGGGTGCCGTCCACGCCGGGCACGTGCTCCACCGTGTACGGCACCAGGTCCGGGATGTCGAGCCCGGCCTCCTCGCGCAGTTCGCGGCGCATCGTGTCGAGCAGTGAGGCGTCCTCCGGCTCGCGCCCGCCGCCGAGCAGCGCCCATGTGCCCGGCTCCCAGATCCAGGGCTTGTCCGCGTCCCGCAGATGCAGCAGGTAGTGGCCGTGACCGTCGTGGATCAGGGCCGAGGCGACGACCGGGACGACCTCGCCGTCCGGGAGGGAGCGGGCGCGGGAGGAGGAGGGTGGCATGCGGATCCCGTTCGGCTCGACAGGTACAGGGCTCGACTCGACAGGTACAGGACTCTGGAGTCCTACCCCTACCCCGTCCTGCGGCCGAGGATCAGCGTGTCCTCACTGCCGTGGACGGCGTCGACCGCGGAGCCCGTCTCGTCGTTGAAGTACGGGAAATGCCACAGGTGCGGGTCCTCGACGACACCGTCGACGGAGACGAACAGCTGGGCGACGATCTTCCTCATGGTCGCGCTCCGAAACGTGTCGGTTCGTCCTGGCCGGCGATCAGTGCTCCGCACGCAGGTCGAGACGCATCAGGATCCGGGGATGGCCCGCCAGCACGGAGGTGGTGTCGGCGGCGTGCGTGAAACCGGCCCGTTCGAAGTTCTTGCGGAGCCCCGGGTACGCCATCGTGAGGTCCACCTTGGCAGAGCCGTTGTCGAGCGGGTACGCCTCGACCACCGGCGCGCCGTGGCTGCGCGCGAACTCGACCGCGCCCGCGATGAGGGCGTGGGAGATGCCCTGTTTGCGGTGGCCGGGCCGCACCCGGATGCACCACAGGGACCAGACCGGCAGGTCGTCCACATGCGGGATCTTCCGGTTCCGCGCGAAGGCCGTCTCCGCCCGCGGTGCCACCGCCGCCCAGCCGACCGGCTCGTTCCCGTCGTAGGCGATCACCCCCGGCGCGGTGTCCGCGTGGCACAGTTCGGCGACGTACGCACCGCGCTCCGGGCCCCGCAGTTCGTTGTTGAGCTTGGACGGGATCCGGTAGCTCAGGCACCAGCAGACGTTCGCCGTGGGCGATTTCGGCCCGATGACGGCACGTACATCCTCGAACGTCGTCGCCGGACGGACTTCGATGCTCATCGCTCCATGATCTCATGGGACGATCCGCGGCGGGGGTGCGACGGAGGCGTCGCCCGTCCGCGCGCACCGCAACCGGCCTACGGGGAGACCATGTCCAACGGGAACGTGTCCAGCGACAGCACCGAAGCACCCGTCACCTTCATCACCGGCGGGTCGAGCGGGATCGGGGCGGAGACCGTGCGCCGTCTTCTGGGCCTCGGCCACCGTGTCGCGGCGACCGGGCGCAGCGCGAAGAAGCTCGCCCTGCTCGCCGAGGCCGCGGCGGAGGCGGGCGCCGGCGACCGGCTGCTGACGTTCGAGGGCGACGCGGCGGACTGGGACCAGGTGTCCTCGGCCGTGGAGGAGACCGTGCGCGGTTTCGGACGCCTCGACCACGCGATCGCCAACGCCGGGTACGCCACCAACGGCACCGTCGAGACGGGCGACCCGGAGGAGTGGCGGGGCATGGTGCTGACCAACGTCCTCGGTCCCGCCCTGCTGGTGCGGGCGGCGCTCCCGGCGCTGAAGGAGTCGCAGGGCCGGGTGGTGCTGGTCGGCAGCGTCGCGGGCTTCAAGAACACGCCCGGCAACCTGTACTCGATGACCAAGTTCGCCGTGACCGGCCTGGCGGAGAACGTCCGCATGCTCGTGACCGGTTACGGCATCGGTACGACGCTGATCGCCCCGGGCCGCGTCCGCACCCCGTTCTGGGACCCCCGCCCGGGCGGCGCCGACGCCGCCGGCGTGATGATCTCCACCGAGCAGCTGGTGGACACGATCGTCTGGGCCATCTCCCAGCCCCGCGGCGTGGACGTGAACACCCTGGTGGTCCGCCCGATCGGTCAGACGAACTAGCCGGCACCGGGCGTTGTCAGTGGGCCCTGGCACGATCGGGGAGCATGGACTACTGGCCGTACCCGCCGGCCGAGGCGGACCGCGTCGATCCCTTCGACAGCACGCGCACCGAGACGCAGTACCTGCTGTTCGGCGGGGACCGGCCCAGCGCGGCGTTCACCGATCCCGCGCTGATCGACGGTCCTGATCTGCACCGGTGGATACCCATGGGCTACAAGATCCTCCGGCGGGCCCAGAAGGTGGCCGTGTGCCGCCACGGTGACCTCGTGCGGGAGTGGCCGGTGCAGTACCGCGACCCGCGTGTCGACCCGGTGGACCCGCCCGCAGGCGAGACGCTGTACCTGGACAACTGGCGGCGCGGCGTCTGCGGTTACCGGGTGCTGACCTCGGCGACGTCGATGAGCACCCCGGCGGACGCCTATGACCACGCCGCCGCGCTCGCCTCGGCCCGCGCCGCCTCGCGGGCCGAGGGCCGGGCGATCGTGGTGTACCTGTACGACGCCGAGAACTGGCACTGACACCCGCGGTGGTCGTCGCCGCCCGGGATCAGACGGTCAGGAACGCGCGGGCGGCCGCCGCGCCCGCCGCGGCGTCCCAGCCGCCCGCACCGATCACGGCGGTCACCTGCGCCTCGGTCACCTCGCCGTCCGCGGCGACGAGCGCGTCGACGGCGTCCGCCGACGCCGTCGCCCCGCCGAGCCCCGGCGCGTCCCGGGTGAACGCGACGACGCTGTTGTGGGTGCGGTCGCGGCTCAGCGCCGGCAGACCGACGCTGACGAAGCCGTCGTCGACGTCGTACGCGGCGCGCTGCCACCGCTCGCCGTCGAAGCCGTACACGAAGCCCACGTACTCCTCCGCCGCCAGCGTCTCCGTCACCACCGGCCGCCACCAGTCGGGCGCCCCGGCGAGCAGGTCGGTCTCCTCCTCGCCGAACTCCTCCGCCGCGGGCCCGTAGTAGGTCTCCGAGTACTCGTGGTCGTGCCCCAGCATCACCGCACGGCCCGCGCCCAGACGGTGCAGCTCCACCCAGTTGCCGCCCCGGTCGTCGAAGTGCCAGACCGGGCCGTTCGCACAGCACAGCGGACCCCACTGTCGTGCCGCGCACACCGCCGCGAGCGCCGCCCAGCGGCCCCGCAGCTGTGCGGGCGTGGGCAGGTCGAGGGTCACAAGCCCCATGGTGGTGCCGCCTCTTCTCGTGGTCGTCTCACGGTGACGAAAGCGGAACGGTAGCAGCCGGTCGCCGCTCAGCGGTCGCCCGGTGTCACGAGCCCTGACTCGTACGCGAGGATCACGAGTTGGGCGCGGTCCCGGGCGTCGACCTTCGTCATGGCCCGGTTGACGTGCGTCTTCGCGGTCAGCGGGCTGATCACCATCCGCGCGGCGATCTCGTCGTTCGACAGGCCCTGCGCCACCAGCGCGACCGCCTCCCGCTCCCGCGCCGTCAGCTCCGACAGGGTGGGGGGCGCGCTCATCGGACGGGACGGCGGCTCCGTCATGTACCGGTGGATCAGCCGCCGCGTGATCGACGGCGCGAGCAGCGCGTCGCCGCGCGCCGCGACCCGCACCGCGTGCAGGAAGTCCTCGGGCACCACGTCCTTGACGAGGAACCCGGCCGCGCCCGCCCGCAGTGCGTCGAAGACGTACTCGTCGAAACCGTAGTTGGTGAGGATCACGACGTGCGTCCCGGCCAGCTCCGGGTCCGCGGCGATGCGCCGCGTCGCCTCGATGCCGTCCATCACCGGCATCCGCACGTCGATCAGCGCCACGTCCGGCCGGTGCTCCCGGGCGAGCGCCACGCCCTCCGCACCGTCCGACCCCTCCGCGACCACCTCGATGTCGTCCTCCAGGTCGAGGAGCGCCCGGAACCCGCTGCGCAGCAGCCGCTGGTCGTCCACCAGCAGGACCCGGATCACGACGCCTGCTCCACCGGCAGCTCGGCCTGCACCGAGAAGCCGCCGCCGTGCCGCGGCTCCGCCCGCAGCCGGCCGCCGAGCGCGGTGACGCGCTCCCGCATCCCCAGCAGTCCGACGCCCGGCACCGGCGGATCCTCCGTTGTGGCCCGCCCGTCGTCGTCCACACGGACCGCGAGCGCGTCCGGACGGCAGTCGATCCGCACCGACGCCGTGCCGGCGCCCGCGTGCCGGGCGATGTTCGTCAGCGACTCCTGGACGATCCGGTAGACGGTACGGTCCACCGCCGCGGGCACGTCCTGCGGCCGGCCGTCGATCGTCAGTGTCGCCTCCACGCCGAACGTCCGGGCCCGCTCCACCAGTTGGGGGACGTCGTCGAGCCCGCGCGGCGGCGCGGTGTCGTCGTCCCGCAGCGCCTCCAGCGTCGCGCGCAGCTCGCGCGCGGCCTCCCGCGCCGCCTCCTGGATCGCCAGCAGCGCCTCCGGCACCGTCTCGCCGCGCTTGCGGGCCACGTGCACCGCGACCTCCGCCTGCACCTTGACGATCGAGATCTGGTGGGTGAGCGCGTCGTGCAACTCCCGCGCGATGTGCAGCCGTTCCTCGTCGGCGCGGCGGCGCGCGGTCTCCTCCCGGGTGCGCTCCGCCTCGTCCGCCCGCTGCTCGGCCTGCCGCAGCGCCTCGCCCGCCGCGCCGGCCGCGACCAGCCAGGCGATCTCGAGCGCCCCGCGCGCCTGCGCGAACGCCTCGCCCGTGTCGTGCAGTCCGGACGCCAGCGCGGCGACGGGCAGGGAGGCCAGCAGGACCACGCTCCCGATCACGGTGACCGTGCGGTGCCCGGCCCGTACGGCCGCGTACACCGCGAACAGGTACGCGACGATGGGCACGTCGAAGCCGGCCACCTGGTACCCGACCCCGCACAGGCCCGTCACCGCCAGGACGGCCAGCGGGGCGCGGCGGCGGGCGAGCAGCGCCAGACCGCCGGCCGTGAGCAGCGCGTAGCCGATCAGGTCGGGGCCGGTGGTGGAGCGCGGGCCGGACAGGCCGGTGATCAGCAGGGCCGCCGCCACGCCGACGGCGATCGCCCAGTCGACGGCGGCAGGAGGAATCCCGGGCTTCCGTGTGCTCATGCGCGCACCCTAGCCGCGGTCGTCCGTCCGGCGAGTCCGTCCCGCGGACGAGCGGCCGGCTACCACGCGCGCAGTACGGACCGGGCGGCTGCGGCGGTCGCGGTAGCGCGAAGTGTCTGCGGCTGCCGGACGACCCGGGAGGGCCGGCCGGGACACGATCGTGACGTCCCGCCGTACCGACCTCAAGGGAGCACCCCATGGACCCGATGTCCCTCACCACCGTCCAGACCGTCCAGCTCGCCGCCGACGCGTACACCCTGGGCCCCGGGCGGGCCGCGTCGTCCCTCGCCGCCGTGATCGGCCTCGCCGGCGCCGTGCTCGCCTGGCTCGCCTCCCGCAACGGCGGCGCGGGCTGGGTCGGCCGCAACGGCGCCCTCGTCGCCCTGGTCGCCGGCCCGCTCGCCTTCCTCGTCGGCGGCCTGGTCGTCGTCACCGCGGAGGGCGGTCTCGGCACCGGCAACGGCCTCGGCGGCGGTGTCGTCGCGATGGTCTTCGGCCTGCTCAGCACCGTCATGGGCCTGCGGGCCAGGGCCCGAACCGCCGCCTGACTCCCTCAGAGCCAGCCCTTCCGCTGCGCCTGCAGCGCCAGTTGGAAGCGGTTGGCCGCGCCCAGGCGGGCCATCAGGATCTGGAGCCGACGGAAGAACGTCCGTCGGCTCACGCCCAGTTCACGGGCGATGGCCTCGTCGCTCGCCCCGCCTGCGAGCAGCCGCAGCATGCGACGGTCGGCGGGCGGAAGACCAGCCGGCCCGGCAGCGCCGCCGTGGAGGGGGAGCGCGGACTGCCAGGTCTGCTCGAACAGGGCCACCAGCGCGGACAGCAGCCCGCACGGCTGCACGACCAGCATCGTGTTGAGCACGTCCGCCTCCCGGATCGACAGCGAGACCAGCGCGTACGCCTCGTCGATGATCAGCAGCTTCACCGGCACCGCCGGCAGCACCCGCGCCTGCTCCCCGGCCTCGATGCACGGCTCGATGATCTCCTCGAGACGGCCCGGCTGCTCCAGCGACGCCCGCGAGTAGACGACCCGCTGCCGCACCCCGCGCGCCAGCGTGGCCAGGGAGTCCTCGGTCGCGCCCGGCTGCGGGAAGTACGGCGGGGACTCGAGCTGCCGGATCTCCTCCCGGGCGCTCGCCCACGCGTGCCGCATCCGCGGCCCGATCGCCTCGCCGGTCACCACCTCGACGAGGTCGTCGTTGTACGCGGCGAGCCGCTGCCGCCGGAACGAGTCGAACGCGCCGCCCACCGTGATGCGCGACTCCTCCAGCTCCGCCGCCCGGTGCCGGGCCAGGATCTCCAGGCCCGCGGCCGGCGGCACCGGGGCCACCACGTCCGCGCCCTCCTCGGCCGCGCTCGCCAGACCGGCGTCCACCAGCTCGCGGTACGCGGCCGCCAGCTCCGGGCCCTCCAGCCCGGCGGCCGCGCCCACCGCCGCCAGCGGCGCCGGGGCCCGCTCCAGGAGCGCCAGATACACCCGGCCCGCCCAGGGGCTCACGCCCAGGAGCCGCAGGGCCTCGCCCAGCCTCTCGTTCCCCGCCCGCCGCATCGCCATGACCGCATTATCGACGCTCCGCAGGCGCGTCGATGACCGATCAGTGCCACTGGCATCACATGGCCCCGCAGCAGGCCGTACGGCAGTACCGTCCCGACGAACCCACTCGTACGATGCGGAAGAAGGTGCACGACGTGGCGAAGCGTCGGAAGAACGGCCTCTACTCGGAGATCTCCGACGAACTGTCCGCCCTCATGCGGACCGGCTGGGCGGACACCGAACGGCACGACCTCGAACCGGACGAGCAGGCGCCGTACGCGGCCCGCCGCCGGGCCGCGCTCTCCGCCCGCTTCCCCGGCGAGCGGCTGGTGATCCCCTCGGGCAACCTCAAGGCCCGCTCCAACGACGACGTCTACCCGTTCCGCCCGCACACGGCCTATGTGCACATGACCGGCGACCGGGCCCGCGACGGCGCGCTCGTCCTCGAACCCCGGGCGGAGGGCGGCCACGACGCGTACTGCTTCCAGCTGCCGCGCGACAGCCGGGACAGCAACGAGTTCTGGATCGGCTACACCGCCGAGCTGTGGATGGGCCGGCGCCGCTCGCTCGCCGAGGCGGAGCGGGTGCTCGGCCTGCCCTGCCGGGACGTGCGCACCGCCGTCGCCGACCTGGCCGCCGCGGGCTCCGCGGCCACGCCGACCCGCATCGTGCGCGGCGTCGACCCGGCCCTGGAGGCCGCGGTCGCCACGGACGAGGAGCGGGACCTCGAACTGGAGGAGGCGCTGAGCGAGCTCCGCCTGATCAAGGACGCATGGGAGATCGGCGAGCTCCGCAAGGCCGTGGACTCCACGGTGCGCGGCTTCACCGACTGCGTCGCCGAACTGTCCCGGGCGGTCGCCACCTCCGAGCGCTGGATCGAGGGCACGTTCTTCCGCCGGGCGCGCGTGGAGGGCAACTCGGTCGGCTACGGCTCGATCTGCGCCGCCGGCGAGCACGCGACGATCATGCACTGGACCGACAACGACGGCCCGGTCCGCCCCGGCGAGCTGCTGCTGCTCGACGCGGGCGTGGAGACCCACACCCTCTACACCGCCGACGTCACCCGCACCCTGCCGGTCGGCGGCACGTTCACCGACGTCCAGCGCACGGTGTACGACGCGGTGTACGAGGCCCAGGAGGCCGGTATGGCCGCGGTGAAGCCGGGTGCGGCGTACCGCGACTTCCACGAGGCGGCCCAGCGGTCCCTGGCGGAGCGGCTGGTCGCGTGGGGCTTCATCGAGGGCCCCGCGGACCGGGCGTACGAGCTGGGGCTGCAGCGCCGGTTCACGATGGCCGGCACCGGCCACATGCTGGGCCTGGACGTCCACGACTGCGCGGAGGCCCGCAACGAGGAGTACGTCGACGGGGTCCTCGCGCCGGGCATGGTGCTCACGGTCGAGCCGGGCCTGTACTTCCAGCCGGACGACCTGACCGTGCCGGAGGAGTGGCGGGGCATCGGCGTCCGCATCGAGGACGACATCCTGGTGACGGAGGACGGCCACGAGAACCTGTCGGCCGGGCTGCCGCGCACGTCCGACGAGGTCGAGGCGTGGATGGCGCGGCACGCGGGCTGAGCGTACGCGGACACGAAGAAGCCCCGGTGCCGAACACGGGGGATACCCGGCACCGGGACTTCCGTTGAATATTCTACAAGGTCTGGACCGCTGAAAGCGACACCCCGGCGGGTGGAACACGTCTCACCGCGTTGACCGCCCGCCGTCGCGTCCACTGCCCGCCGCCGGCCCCGGGAGACCCCGGCTCAGCCGACGTGGACCCGGGGCCGGCGCGAGCGGAACGGCTCGGCCTCGCGGATGATCTCCCGGGTGACCGGCGCGACCTCGCCCCGGCGGAGGTAGCCGAGGGCCGAGAAGTAGTCGACGCCCGTCAGGTATGTGACCCGGCACCAGGGCTGACCCCGGTGGCCGGCCACCCACGCCTTCCCGGCGGGCGGCGGAGGGCGACCGGGGTGGCCCTTGCCTCAGCGCAGGCAGCGTGAATCGGCGGTGACCGGGACGAGGCATCCGGAAGACATCAAGATTGCCGCGCCGGGCGTCGCATGCGTCACATCACCCCTGTCCCGACCTGCCCGCCCTGCCATGTACCTGTTCAAGACCGGGGTGGATGCGCGAAGATCACGCCCGCACCACAGCACGTCTGTCGCTTCCACCCACTTCCACGCCATCCGCAACGGGAGGATGTACATGGCTCGCCGCACACCCCGCGGTCTGCTCGCCGCGGCCACCGCCACCGTGGCCCTGATCGTCACCGCCGGCCCGGCCTCCGCCACGGGGACCGCACCCGCCGCGCAGGACCCCCTGGCCCGGGTCTTCATGGTCAACCCCGTCCAGTCCTCGGGCGACCAGACCCTCACCGACGGCAAGGACTCCGCCGCCGCGGTCCCCGCCACCGCCTACGCCACGGCCGCCCTGCGCAACCTGGACGGCAGCGGCGGGCTCTCCGGCCGCTGGGCGTCGGTCCGCTCCGACACCGGCACCTCCGCACGGCTCGCCGACGCCGCCTCGTACGACCGGCACGACGACCAGTTCGAGCAGGTCATGGCGTACTTCTGGGTCAACGAGGCACAGGAGTACCTGCAGGGCCTCGGCTTCGGCAGCGAACTCCCCGGCGCCAACGACCGGGTGCAGCCGGTCCGCATCAACCAGTGGGGCGCGGACAACTCCTACTTCACCGACAAGAAGGCCGAGATCCGCTTCGGCAAGGGCGGCGTCGACGACGCCGAGGACGCCGAGGTCGTCATACACGAGTACGGCCACGCCGTGCACCACGCCCAGGTGCCCGGCTTCGGCACCTCCGTGGAGGCCGGCTCCATCGGCGAGGCGTTCGGCGACTACCTGGCCGTCGCGGTCGGCGAGCACGCCGCCGCCCGGTACGGCTGGCCGCTGAAGGCCGACGTCGCCTGCGTCGCCGACTGGGACGCCGTCATGTACAGCGACGCACCGCACTGCCTGCGCCGGATCGACTCCGACAAGACGTACGCGGACCGCGAGGGCGAGGTCCACGCCGACGGCGAGATCTGGTCCCGCGCGCTGCTCGACATCCGCACCGCCCTCGGCCCGCGCGTCGCCGACCGGATCATCGTCAACGCCCAGTTCGGCTTCGCCCCCGACACCAGCTTCTCCGCCGCCGCGAACACGACGGTCACGGCGGCCCGGGAGATGTACGGCGAGGACGCGGCAGACGCGGTCCGCGCCGCGTTCCGGTCCCGCGGCATTCCCGGCGTCGCCTGACCCGCCACGTCCCGGAGGCGGTCCGCCGCCTCCGGGACAGAGCGTTCCGCACCGGTACCGGAGCGGCCTGCCGCGCTTACTCTGGGTGCCGGACGAGGCACGGACGGCCGCTGGCGGCCGCGGGGGTGGCGATGGGATTCGGGTTCGGGCAGCGGTACGGCGGCCGGCTGCCGGCCGAGCGGACCAGCTTCGTCGGCCGGGCCGGCGAACTCGTCCGCGTCGCCGACGCGTTGACCGAGAACCGGCTGGTCACCCTGGTCGGCCCCGGCGGCGTCGGCAAGAGCAGGACCGCGCTGCGCGCCGCCGCCGCGCTCGCCGGCCGCTACCCCGACGGCGTGTGGGTGGCCGAACTGTCCGCGCTGCGCGACCCCGCCCTCGTCCCCGCGACCCTCGCGTCCGCCCTCGGCCTGCCCGAACAGCCCGGCATGCGGCCCCTCGACGCGATCGTCGCCCACCTGCGCGACCGCCGCCTGCTCATCGTCCTCGACACCTGCGAACACCTCCTCGACGCCTGCGCGCCGCTCTGCGACGCGCTGCTCGGCGAGGCCGCCGAGGTCCGCTTCCTGGCCACCAGCCGCCAGCCCCTCGACGCCCCCGGGGAGCGGTGCGTGCCCATCGCACCGCTCGCCCGCGACGAGGCCGTCGAGCTGTTCGTCGACCGCGCCGCCGCGGCCGTCCCCGGGTACACCGCCGGCGACGCCGACCGCGGGCTGCTCACCGCGCTCGCCGAACGCCTCGACGGCATCCCGCTCGCCCTCGAACTCGCCGCCGTGCGCCTGCGGGCCGTACCGCTCGCCGAGCTCGTGCACCGCCTCGACGACTGCTTCGACGTGCTCATCGCCGGCCGCCGCACCGCCCCGGCCCGCCACCAGACCCTGCGCACCGCCATCGACTGGTCGTACGACCTCTGCACCCCCGCCGAACGCCTGCTGTGGGCCCGGCTCTCCGTCTTCGCCGGCTCCTTCGGCCTCGCGGCCGCCGAAGAGATCTGCGCGGGACCCGAGCTGCCGCCCGGCGCCCTCCTCGAAGCGCTGATCGGACTGGTCGACAAGTCCGTCGTGAGCCGCACCGGCGAGGACGGCGAGCGCTACCGGCTCCTCGACACCCTGCGCGCGTACGGCGCGGAACGCCTCGCCGCCACCGGCGACGCCGACGCGCTCGCCGCCCGCCACTTCGCCCACTGCCAGGCGCTCGCCGCGGAGTTCTGGGACGGCCTCGTCAGCCCCCGGCAGGCAGAACTGCACCGCGCGGTGCGCGCCGAGACCGCCGACGTGCGGGCCGCGCTGCGCTACGCGTACACCACCGGCGGCCGGGCCGCCGACGGCCTGCTGCTCGCCACCCGCCTCACCCCGTACTGGCGGGCCGCCGGCACCCTGTCCGAAGGCCGGTACTGGATGGACCAGGGCCTCGAACTCGTCCCGGACGACGGCCCGGAGCGCGCCTGGGCCCTGCTCCTCGGCGGCGTCGCGGCCGTGTGGGCCGGCGACCTCGAGGACGCCCCGCCGCGCTTCCTCGCCGCCCGGGCCTCCGCCGCGCGCTGCGGCGAGGAACGCGTCGCGATGTTCGCCGAGCCGTACATCGGCGCGATGCGGGCCTTCGCCGGCGAGGTCGACGAGGGGCTCGCCGCGATGGAGCGCGGCCGGCAGCGCATCCTCGCCGCCGACGACCTCCTCGGCATCGGCGTCATCCACTACGAGAGCGCCCTGCTGCGCGCGGTCTGCGGGGACTCCCAGGGCGCGCTCGACCTGTGCGCGGCGGGCCTCGACCGCCTCGACGGCACCGGCGACCGGCAGCTGCGCGCCTCCACGCTCGCCGTGCAGGGCTTCATCCTCTGGCTCGACGGCGCCTACGACCGCAGCGAACCGCCCCTGCGCGAGGCGCTGGAGGTGATCAGCGAGATCGGCGACGTGCTCGTCGCCGCGCTGTCCTGCCTGGGCCTCGCCTGGCATGCCGCCCGCCAGGGCCGGTACACCAAGGCCGCCTGGCTGATCGGCTACGCCGAGAGCGCCCGCCGACTCGGCGGGGACCCGGTCGCGATGCTGCCCAGCCTCCTCGAGGAGCAGCGGTTCATGACGCGGTCCGTACGCGCCGCCCTGGACGCCGACGCCTACGCGCACTGGCACGCCACCGGCGCCCGCATGTCCGGCACCGACGTACTCGCCGCCGTACGCGCCGACGCCGACGTGCCGCCCCTGGCCCGCCCGCTGCCCGCCGTCCGCCGGGCCACCACCGAGGCGCTGACCCGGCGCGAACGCGAGGTCGCCGGGCTGGTGGCGCAGGGGCTGTCCAACCGCGAGATCGCCGAACGCCTGGTCATCTCCAAACGGACCGTCGACACCCACGTCGAGCGCATCCTGGCCAAGCTCCGCGTCACCTCGCGCACCGCGCTGCACGGCGGGATCGCCTAGCCGCGCCCGTACGTATACGTATTCTCCGCAGCCACCGATGCGGTCGGGCGGACGGTCGGTGAAGCTGCGCGCGTGACCCCAGCGCTCGGAACCGTCGACCCCCGCGGGGACCAGGCCCCGGACACACAGGCCCGCTCGGTGAGCGCGCACCATGTGCGCGCGGTGCTGCGCGGTGCCGAACGGCAGGGCGTCCCCGTCGGACCGCTGCTCGAACAGGCCGGCATCGCACCCGAACTCCTCGACCGGGACCGGGCGCGGGTCACCGCCGCCTGCTTCTCCCGGCTGGTCCGGGCGCTGTGGGCGACGATGGAGGACGAACTGGTCGGCTTCGGCCCCCTGCCCAGCAAGGTCGGCACCTTCGCCACCATGGGCCATGTCGTCGTCCACGGCAGCACCGACCTGCGGTCCGCGATCCGCCGCGCCCAGGGCTTCTACGCGCTGTTCCCGGCCGGGCCCCGCTTCCGGCTCGTCGAACCCGCCGACGCGGACGACGAGACGGGCGCGCGCGTCGAGTTCGACGTCTCCGACTACGACGACCCGCTGCACTTCGGCGCCGAGACCACCCTCGCCGTCGCGCACCGGTTCGCCGGCTGGCTGCTGCGCCGCCGGCTCCCGCTGCGCCGCGTCGAACTCGCCTACCCCGCGCCCCCGCACGTCCGCGAGTACGACCTGCTGTTCGGCGCGCCCTGCCGCTTCGGCGCCGCCCGCACCGCCGTCGTCTTCGACCGGGCGCTGCTCGACGAGCCCGTCGTCCGCGACGCCGCCGACCTCAAGGTCTTCCTGCGCCGCGCGCCCTTCGACATCCTCGCCCGGGTCGACTACGGCGGCACGCTGACCGCGCGGGTACGGCGGCTGCTCGGCCGGGCACTGCCCGGTGCGCTGCCCGGGCCCGAGGAGATCGCCGGCCGGCTGTCCGTCAGCCCGCAGACCCTGCGCCGCCGGCTCGCCGCCGAGGGCACGTCGTTCCAGCAGATCCGGGACCAATTGCGGCGCGACCACGCGGTGTCCGTGCTCGCCCGCGGCACCGCCTCCATCGAGGAGCTCTCGCACCGGCTCGGCTTCTCCGAACCCAGCGCCTTCCACCGGGCGTTCCGCCGCTGGACGGGGTCGACACCCCGGGCGTACGGGGCGGACCGGGGTCAATCAGACTGAGCGGTACGGTCACGGGAGCGGCACGCCGGCCGCCCTAAGGTCCGGGCATGGACGAAGCACCCAAGCCCCGGGGCACGGGCGGCGGTTCCGTATGAGGGCGGGCCGGATGGCCGGTGGTCTGCTCGCCGCGGTCGCGCTGCTCGCCGGCACCGGCGCGGCCGCCGTACTGACGCTGAGCGTCCGGGTCGACGGCCGGAGCATGGAACCGACGCTGCGGCCGGGGGAGCGGCTGATGGCCGCGCCCGGCTCCGGCGGCGAGGTCCGGCGGTTCGACGTGGTGCTGCTGCGCCCGACGGGCCGCGAGACCCTGGTGGTCAAGCGGGTGATCGGGCTGCCGGGGGACCGGGTGGCGATCGTGTCGACGCCCCGGGATCCGTACCAGGTGCTGCTGCAGATCGGCGGCGCCGGCCCGACGTACCGGGTGACGGACCCGGGGTGGGGCGCGCGGGCCAGGCGGACCGCCAACTGCTGCTCGGAGCTGGGGCTGCGCTCGGCCGAGCCGGCGCTGCGGACCGTGCCGCCTGGGTCGTTCTTCTTCCTGGGCGACAACCCCGATCTGTCGGACGACTCGCGGGCGTACGGCTGGGGCGAGGCCGACCGGGTCACCGGGCGGGTGGCGCTGCGGGTGTGGCCGCTCGCCGGTCCGCGCGGGCTCGGCGACCGGCCGGGGCTGGTGCCGGTGCAGCCGCCGCCGGCGCTCGCCGGGGCGGGGCCGTGACGGCGGGGCCGGTCAGCGGGACGGGGCGAGCGCGATGCGGGCCACGCTTTCGGCGATCCACTCGGCGGACTGCTCCGGGGTGGCCGCCGCCTGCACGATATGACTAGCCGTCAGCCGTACCGCCGCGTCCACGGCCAGCTCACGGGAGCGCTCGTCCACCTCGGGCCAGGCCTCGGCGACATACGCGTCGAGCGCCGCCGTCGCCGTGCCGAACACGGCGTCCGGACGGGTCGTGAGCACCGGCAGCAGGGCCGCGTCGGTACGGGACAGCATGGCGCGCACCAGAGGGTTGCGGGCGGCGAGCCGGAGGCAGAAGTGCACCGCCGCGCCGACCGCCGTGCGCAGGTCGTCGCGGTGGGCGTCGAGGCTCTCCTGGATGCCGACCAGGCAGCGCTCCGACTCGCGCTGGAACAGGGCCTCGCCGAGCGCGTCCTTGGAGCCGAACTCCGCGTACACGGTCTGCCGGCTCACGCCCACGGCGGTGGCGAGATGCGCCATGCGGAGCTTGTCGAAGCCGTCCGCCGCCGTCGCCTCGTAGGCAGCGTCCAAAAGCCGCTCCCGCAGGAGCGTGCGCACCGTCTCTCTGAACCTCGCCATTGGCCAAGCCTAGACCGCTCCGTAGCGGGACAGTTGTCCTGAATATGTCCGGTCTCTTGACGCTCTTTAGTGAAGTGTCTAGCTTCCGAACAGTCAGCCGATAAATGTCGGCACACGACGACGGTTGGAGAAAGCACATGCAGAACGAGACCAGAGGCGTCACCCGCTGGCGGAGATCCGCCTGCCTCGCGATTCCGGCGGCGGCGGCCGTCGGCGGCATGGTGACGGCGATGATGCAGGGCGCGCTCGCCGCGAACCTGTCCCTGTCGAGCGTTCCGTTCACCCTCAGCTCGAAGACGGTGGCCGCCCCCAACGGCATCGGCTCCGTGCTCCACGGCATCGACGCCGGCGGCCAGAAGGCGGCCGCCGAGGTCGGTCTCGCCAAGGCCGGCCTGGACGGCATCTGCGTCCACGCCACGCAGGAGGTGAACCTGCCCATCGTCGGCGGCCTCGGCACGTGGTCGCTGAACATCTCCTCTCCGGAGGCGGCCACTCCGCTGACGCACGACCAGCTCGCCGCGGGCGAGGGCCTCCAGGCCACCAAGCTGATCCTGGACTCCCAGGCGCTCGAGGCGTCCACGGCCACGCTCAACGCCAGCGACGCCACCCCGAACGTCATCGGCGCCGCGGCCGACAGCGCCAACATCAAGACCACCGGCATCCAGGACGGTACGCCCGGCCAGTTCGGCCTCGACGCCACCGGCGGCCGGACCGACATCCGCAACCTCGACGCCGACGCCAACGGCGCCACGATCGCCGGTGCGATCACCCTGCCCAACCTCAAGATCGGAGTCGCCCACGGCGACAGCAGCTGCTGACGCCTGAACTCCCGCGCGCACCGGGCGGGGTCCGCACCCCCCGGCCCCGCCCTCCCCCCCCCGACTTCCCTGCCCCACGCCGACTCCCGCCGTCTTCTGCGAGGCATGCCATGACCACCGACACGCGCCCGGCCACCGGCCCGGACCCGGCCCCGCCCGCCTCTCTCCCGCGCCGCGCACACCGGGCGTTCCGCCGCTGGCGCCGCACCCGCCCGTTCTGGGCGTCGGTCTGGACCGGCCTCGGCGGCTTCGTCATCCTCTTCCTGCCGCTCGCCCCGCTCGGGAAGATCCTTCAGGTCGGCATCGGCGGCATCGCCGGCATGGCCGGCGGCGTCGTCCTGATGGCCATGGCCCTCCTCATGCTGCTGCTCCCGAGCCAGCGGCACACGGCCGGGACCATCGCCGTCGTCGCCGGCGTCGCCTCCTTCCCGCTGTCGAACCTCGGCGGACTCTTCGTCGGCATGATCCTCGCCGTCCTCGGCGGCTCCATGGCCTTCGGCTGGCTGCCGGAGAAGCCCCGCAAGAAGTGGCGCCGGTTCCGCCGGCCGGCCGCCCCGGCCGAGGGCACCGCCCCCGACCGTCCCCTCCCCCTCCCTGGAGAACCGGCATGACCTCCCTCTCGCGCACCCGCGCCGCCGGGA
Organism: Streptomyces solicamelliae; assembly: GCF_045348655.1. Classification (NCBI taxonomy): domain Bacteria; kingdom Bacillati; phylum Actinomycetota; class Actinomycetes; order Kitasatosporales; family Streptomycetaceae; genus Streptomyces; species Streptomyces solicamelliae. The sequence continues at coordinate 433,469 of NZ_CP160404.1, read as the reverse complement.
ACCGCCTCGCCCGGCTCCGCGCGGCCGGCGCCGACGGCGCGGCGCACTGGAACCGGCGCATGCTCGCCACCGCGCACGACGGCACCCGGCGCGGCACCCGCTGGGGCCGCGGCGCCTTCGCCCTCGTCCCCGCCGTCGTGGCCGTCGGCGCGCTCGGCGCAGCGCTCCAACAGGGTGCGCTCGCCGCCAACTTCAGCGTCACCGGCGAGCCCTTCACGCTCACCTCCAACGGCGTCTCCGGCACCGGCTTCGGCGCCATCGTCAACACCCCGGCCGTCGCCCACCCCGACGGCACCACCACGACGAACACCGGTATGGCGCGCGTCGGTTTCGCCAGCGCCGGCCTCGCCGGACTGTGCGGGATCGTCCACCAGGACATCGCCGGACTGCCGTACTCGCTGCTGCTCACCGCCGGCCAGGAGATCACCTCGCCCGCGCCCGGCACCCTCACCACCGACATCCCGGCGTCCAACCTGTACTTCCAGGCCACGGAGCTGAAGGCCGGCGGCTCCACCACCCTGGAGAACGCGGTCATCGGCCAGTCCGCGGACCAGGTGATGGTCGCGGGCAAGCCGCTGACCGGCGCGCTGCCCGGCGGCTTCGGGCTCGGCTCGGCCGGCGGCGAGGGCGGCAGCTCGGTCAAGCTGATCGGGCTGCACGCCACCGCGTACGACGCGGAGATCGCCGGCTCGCTGGTCCTGCCACGGCTGACCATCCGCGTCGTCGGAGGGAAGGCCACCGCATGCTGACGGAGACGAAGGCCGAGACGGAGACGGAGACGGAGACGGAGGCGGGGGAGGCGGCGGCCCCTTCGCGCAGTGGCGCGCCGCGCACGCTCGCGCGACGGATCGGCGCCGCCCGGCTCTGGTTCCGGGCCTTCCGGCGCACCCGGCCGTTCTGGGGCGGGGTGTGGCTGGTCGCGGGCGGCTGGAGCGTCCTCAAGTTCTCCTTCAGCTCGATGCAGTTGATCGTGGACACCGGCTTCGGCGGGATCGCCGGGTACCTCGTCGGCGGCGGCATGATCCTCAGCGGGCTGATCCCGATCGTGCTGCCCGCCCAGCGCTACACCTTCGGACTGATCGGCGTCGTCCTCGCCGTCGTGTCCCTGGTCGTCTCCAACCTCGGCGGCTTCCTCGTCGGCATGCTGCTCGGCGTCCTCGGCGGCTCGATGCTGGTCGGCTGGGGCGCGAAGCGGCCCCGCCGCCGCGAACGGGCCGCCGCGCAGGCGGAGGAGGGCGAGCGATGAGGCCGCGCCAGCACGCACCCGGCCGCCGCGCCCGGTCCAAGGGGCTCGCGGTGGCGGGCGCGCTGCTGCTCGCGGTCGGGACGGCCGCCGGCCCGGACGCGATGCGCGCGGCGGCGGCGCCGGCCGCGCTCGACGCGTCGTTCCGGCCCAGCACCACACCGATGACCGTGACGATCAAGCGCATGGTCGCCACCTCGCTCACGGTCCGGAAGAACGTGACGATCACCCTGGCGGACGGCTCCACCCGCACCACCACCGAGTACACCTTCACCAAGCTGGACATCCGCGAGCACATGCACGTGGTGCAGGCGGCGAACGGACACACCCTCACCATCGACGTCCCCGACACCGGTTCGCTCGGCGGCTACGACACGGCCGGCCGGCCGGAGACCACGACCATGTGGGGCGACATCGACAACATCTGCGTCCGGGTGCTGCTCAAGATCTGCAACGTCCAGGGTTTGTTGGACTTCTTCGGCTCGATCATCCCGCTCACCGCCGGGGCCGAGGACTTCTCCGGCCGGATCTACGCGATCCGCACCATCGACGACCACGCCGAACTCGACTCCACCGACAACCCCGTGCACCTTCCGGGGACGATCACGGTGAGCACGCCGTGAGCGCACGCGGCGAAGGCCGTACGCACTGGCGGCGCAGCGCCCTCGTCGCCGCCCCCGCGCTGGCCGCGGCCGGCGGCCTCGGCGCCGCCGTGTCCACCGGCGCGCTGGCAGTCGGCCTCCAACTCCAGGACAAACCTGTGCAGTTGACCACCAGCAGCCTGTACGGGACTCAGTACGGCGCCGCGGTCGTCGACGTGACGGTGACGAACCCGGACGGCACGCCCCGGACCGAGCGGGTGCTGCGCATGGGCTTCGCGGACGGCGTGGTCAACGGACTCTGCCTGAGCCGGCCGCAGCGGATCATGGGTGCGGACTACACCCTGCTGCTGACCCTCGGCGACCAGAACCCCGGCTCGTGGGAGATCCGCACGAAGAACACCGTCCTCGACGTCCGACAGGCCGCCGGCGTCCTGGACATGGACGGCATCGTCAGCCTCAACATCGACGGCAAGGACGTGAAGACGGTCAAGGACGCGACCGGCGCCTACGTCGAGAACCCGTTGAACAGCCCGCCCGACCGCTTCGGCATCCAGGCCCGCTACGCCAAGTTCGACAGGATCGTCGCCTCCGCCCAGGACCTCCAGGTCCCCGGCATCCTCACCACCCCCGGACTCGCCGTCAGCGTGAAACCCGGCACGGTCCAGTGCCCGCCTCCGGCCGCCCCCACCGGCACACCCGGGACGCCCTAGACGGAGTCCGACGGCGCCAGGGTCTCGGCCACCCGCCGGTGCACCCGGGTGAGCACGGAGACGAGCACGATCAGGATCGCGTCCAGGATCAGCACCGAGACCAGCGGCGGCAGCCACCGCGCCGCGACCCCGGCGGCGGCGAAGGCCAGACAGGCGAGCAGCCGCGCGCCCCAGGCCTGTCCGGTGGAGACGTAGTACCACCACGCCTGCGTGATGATGTACAGGATCGCGCCGCCGAACAGCAGCAGGCCGAGCTCGGCGCTGCCCTCGCCGGTGGGGTGGCTGATCGCGAGCTCGGCGCCGACGGCGACCGCGACCAGCCCGGCCAGAGTCGGGTACTGGCCGCTGACGGCATGACGGACCGCGAGCAGCGGATCGGACGTGGTCGCGACGTGCAGCGCCAGCACGTTCTCTCCGCCGCGGAAGTAACTGGCGCACAGATACACCAGGGCGACGAACGCGCCGAGGGCTGTGGTCACGGTCGGCACGTCGACCGGGGCGTCCGCGATCGCCGTGCCGATCGTCAGCACCGTCTCGCCGAGCTGGATGATGATGAACAGGCGGATCCGCTCCACCATGTGCTCGGCGTCGAAGACGAGGTTCTCGGAGGCCAGCACGTTGCCGGGCAGCGGATGGGCCAGCCACACGCCGGCCATGTCGACCGCCGCGGCGGCGGCCCACCAGGCGAGCCGCGGCCCGTGGTCCGCGGCCGCGCCGACCAGCCACAACGGGGTGGAGACCGCGGCCCACACCAGCACGCGGCGGTAGTGGTTGCGCAGGACCGGCGTCGGGGCGCTCACCGCGGCGACGCCGGCGGTCAGCAGCAGGATGGCCACCAGAGGGACCACGAACGCCCACGGCCGGTCCGCGAACGCGCGGGGGATCTGGGCGTTCATGAACAGCCCCAGGCCCATCACCACCAGCACCAGGCGGTTGGTCCGCTTCCGCTCGACGTCCAGGAACGTGGCGTCGAAGCTGGTCAGCGCCCAGGTGCTGAGCACCGCGACCAGCATCACCGCCGTCTCGGCGGCGCCGCGCCAGGACAGTTCGTCGTGCAGGTGGTGGGCGAGCTGGCCCACGGCGAAGACGAAGACGAGGTCGAAGAAGAGTTCCAGCGGGGCGACGGCACGGCGCGGAGCGGCGCCCGACACGGTGCTCATGGGTCTCACGATCCGACGGCCCGACAAGATGCGCAACGTGGTGGTTTCGAGAGAATGAAGCCGAAAGATCACGTGTATCCCGAAGGTCCGTGCCGAGGTCCGTGCCGAGGCGTGTGCCGAAGGTCCGCGCCGAAAGCGGGAAGGATTCCCATGGCTGTCGCCGACGCTCCGATGAACCTCACCAAGGCCGCCCACGTGGGGATCTCGGTCTCGGACCTGGACGCGTCGATCGCGTTCTACCAGGCCCTGACCGGTCGGGCGCCGGTCGCCGAGGGGACCATGAGCAGTGTGCCGTTCGGCAGGACGCAGGGACTGCCGGTCGCGAAGCTGCGCTACGCCACGATCAACCTCGACGGTCTCGGCATCGACCTCATCCAGTTCCAGGACCCGGTCGGCGAACGCACCGAGGGCCGGGCGAACCGCCCCGGCTCCATGCATCTGTGCCTCAAGGTCGACGACTTCGACGCCGTGTACCGGCGCATGAAGGACGCCGGCTACGACTTCCTCGGCGACGACTACACGTTCATCGCCGGCGAGGTCACCCCCGAGGCCGCCCTGGGCACCAAGGTCGCCTACTTCAACGACCCGGATGGCACCAACCTGGAGATCATCCAGCCCAAGGGCGGCTTCGCGAACTGACCCGGCGGCCCCGGCCGGCCGTCAGGCGTCGCGCCGGACCGGGTACCGCAGGAACGGGCCGTGCTCCAGCGGGAGTTCGGGGCGCCAGCTCTTCAGCGCCTGCGCCGACGGGACGAACAGCGGGGCCGGCAGGGCAGCGGGGGAGTACCACTCCCAGCGCTCCATCTTGTCCGGCTCCGCCACGGCCGGCGTGCCGTGGTGGGCGTGGACGACGGCGACGGCCGTGAGCCGGGTCAGCGAGGCGCCGGGCGGGGTGTCGAGCAGGATCGCCACCACCTCGACGTCGGCGGGGTCGGCCACCAGCGTGGTCTCCTCGGCCAGTTCGCGGGCGGCCGCCGTCTCGATCGACTCGCCCGGGTCCACCTTGCCGCCGGGCAGTTCCCACACGCTTGTCGGATGCAGCCCGAGCAGCACCCGCCCCTCGGCGTCGGTGACGATCACGCCCGCGCCCAGGGACGCCTGCGCGGCGGGCGCCTGGAGGTTGCGTTGCGGCTGCTGCTGGGCCTGGTCGGCCGGGGTCATGGGGCTCCTCGCGATGTGATGCGCCGGTGCGGTGCGGTGCGGTGCGGTGCGGTATGGACGGACGTACGGCGGGGACAGCCTGACAAGGGCCGCCGCGCCACCCGCAACCGCCCCTCCGGTTACGCCTCCGGGTTCCCCGGTACCACCGCGACCGGGCACTCCGCGTGCAGCAGCACCGCGTTCGCCACCGAACCCATCAGCAGCGCGCCGGGCCGCAGCCTGTGGTGGTGCCGGCCGACGACCACGAGGCCGGCGGTCCGCGAGTCCTCCACCAGCCGGCCCGCCGCGTCCACCGGCGAGACGATCTGCGAGATCCGCACCTTCGGGTACCGCTCGCCGAACGGCCCCAGCCGGGTCGCCTGACGCTCCTTCGCCTCGTCGGCGAGCTCCGGCCGTTCCGGATCGGGCAGCTCCGTCAGCGGCATCACCGGCGCCGGCGGCCCGACCATCAGCATCGGCGACACCGGAACCGGGTACGCGGTCACCGCCTCCAGTGCCACCCCGCGCCGCTGCGCCTCCTGGAACGCGAAGTCGAGGACGTCGTCCGCGGTCTCCTCCGGATGCAGCCCGAGCACCACCCGCCCCGCCTCCGGCCGGTCCTCCAGGGCCGCGGCCCGCGCCTCGTGCGGCACCACGACCACCGGGCACGGCGCGACGGACGTGAGCGAACGGCTGGTCGAGCCGAGCAGCAGACTGGCGAACCCGCCGCGCCCGCGCGACCCGAGGACCAGCATCCGCGCCCGGCGGGCCTCCGCGAGCAGAGCGTCGCTGACCGAGCCGTCCAGCGTCTCGTACGCGGCCTGCACCTCGCCCTCGGCGTACTCCCGCACGTGCGTGCGCGCCCCGTCGAGCACCGGGTCGGTGATCTCCGGGTCCTGGCCCAGCGAGTGGATGCGGGCCAGGCCGACCTGGAGGTCCGAGGGGCTCACATGGACGACGCGCAGCTCCGTGCCGAGCCGGTGGGCCGCGCCGAGCGCCCACTCCAGGGCCCGCCGGCTGTGCTCGGAGCCGTCGACGGCGGCCACCACCGGACCGCGCGGGGATGCCCCTGTAGACATATCGTTCATATTCCCACCAATACCCCGTCCGTGGCGGGTGTGCGGGGCTGAAAGTCCCGTCAGAGCCGCAGCCGGCAGCGGGCCGTCAGTGCCAGCGACAGCTCGACCACGTCCGTGGGCCGGGTCAGCGAGCGCCCGGTGAGCTGCTCCAGACGGCGCAGCCGGTTCAGGACCGTGTTCCGGTGGCAGTACAGCCGGTGCGCGGCCCGCTGGGCGCTGCCGTCGCACTCCAGCCAACTGCTCAGCGTGTCGATCAGCAGGTCCCGGTCGGTGGGCTCCAGGCGCAGAACGGGACCGAGCACTCGCTCCGCGAGCGTGGCCCCCAGCGCCGGCGACGACGCCAGGAGCGCGGCCGGCAGATGCTCGTCAAGGAGGACCGTGCCCCCGGCCGGCGGGCAGGCGCGCAGCGCCACCTCCGCCAGCCGACGGGCGTCGCCGGCGGCGGCCAGGGTCTCCACCGGCGAGCCGATCCCGACCGCCGCCCCCGGCGGGCCCGTCAGCGTCCGCGCCAGCGCGCGCAGGGTGCCGTCCCCGACGAGCACGAGTCCGTACACCGCGTCCCCGTCCGCGTGCCAGACGATCCGCGGCCCGTCCGCCGGCACCGAGACGGTGAGCGCCCGGACGTCCGGCCGCCCGGTCACGGCGACGACCGCGTACGTGCCCTCCACCGGCAGCCCGAGCGCGTCCGCGACCTCCGGGAGGTCGGCGATCCGCGTCGTGCCGTCGAGCAGGGCCGCGGTCATCCGGTGCAGCCGCTCCTCGCGCCGCCCGTCCGTCCGGCGCCGCGCGGCGCGATGCGCCTCGGCGACGAGGGTGCAGTGCTCGTCCACGAGGTTCCAGACGTCGGCCGCGACATGGACGAGCAGGTGTACGTCGTCCGGCTCGCGGCGGGCTGTCTCGTTGACCAGCTCCTGCCACACCAGGCCCCCGCCGAGCCGGAACGCCTGCAGCACCGCCTCCAGCGGCACCCCCCGCGCCGCCCACGACGTCCCGACCTGTTCGGCGCAGTGCCGCGCCTCCGCGTCGGACGGCCGGGGCCCGAGGAGCGAGCCGACGTGGTGCCGGAGCAGGGTCCGCACCTCGTCGCGCACGCCCGCCGGATCCGCGGTCAGCGTCGTCCGGAACGCCGGGTACCGCACCGCCAGGGCACCCACCAGCTGCTCGGCGATCGCGTGCAGCCCGCCCGACAGGACTCGCGCGGCCCGGTGCAGCGCCGCGCCCGCCTCGGCGTCGACGGACCGGTCCTGTACGGCATGCAGCATCGCGTTCCTCCACCGGTGTCGGTCGGATCGTCGAACGGCAGAATGACATACCGTCCGGTCGGTCCCTAGAGGGCGACGGGCATTGTTCCCGGATCGCAGCACTCCGGGAGACCGGTGTGACTCCAAGTGGTGATCAACTCGCGGTGGGGCTTCAGTAGAGGGAGTCACCGGTCTTCCGGGACCCCGAACAGGAGAGCCGACCATGAACGCAGCAGTCACCCTCGCGGCGGACTACCCGCTGCTCGACGTCTTCTGGACCACGCTCTGGATCTTCCTGTGGATCCTGTGGTTCATGCTGCTCTTCCGGATCATCACCGACGTCTTCCGCGACGACGACCTCAGCGGCTGGGCCAAGGCGGGATGGATGATCTTCGTGGTGTTCCTGCCGTTCCTCGGCGTCTTCGTGTACCTCATCGCCCGCGGCAAGGGCATGGGCAACCGGGAGCTGAGCGCGGCGCGACAGAGCGAGCAGGCATTCCGCAGCTACGTGCAGGAGGCCGCCGGTGGCGGCGGCTCCACCGTCGACCAACTGGCGCGGCTCGGCGAGCTGAAGACCAGCGGTCAGATCACGGAGGAGGAGTTCCAGGCGGCCAAGGCGAAGATCCTCGCCTCCTAGCCCGCACCCGGGAGGACCGGCGCCGTGGACGCCCCTCCGCTGCCGCCGATCGGCGCGGACGGACCGGCCCAGCGGGTCGTACGCCCACGGCGCGCCCTCCGGGCGGCCGGCCCGGACCACGGGCCCTCCGGGCGGCCGGCCCGGACCACGGGCCCTCCGGGCGGGTGGCCCGGACCGAGCGGGAGTTCGCGGTCGGACACCCGGCGTTCATGAGCCCGGACGGGGGCCTGACCCTTTGTGTCAGGCCGACGGCCAGCCCCCGCGCCGGGCGACGTCGAGGACCAGCGCCGCGATGTTCCAGGCGTCGTCCTCGCCCCGGTGATGCCGGCCCTCCAGCGGCAGACCCGCGTGGCGCAGCGCGTGCGCCATGCCGGGGCGCTTGCGCAGCCCGTACGACTCCGTGAACACGGCCTTGGCGTTGGTGTGCACCCGGCCGAACGGGTACGGGACCCCGGCCGCGCCGCACTGCCGGGTGAACTGGTTGCGGTCGTAGTCGCCCCAACTGGCCCACGGGCGCACACCCGCACCGTACTCGCGCCCCAGCAGCCGGCAGGCCTCGGCGAACGTCACCCCGCCGTCGACCTCCTCCTGCGTGAGGCCCGTGAGCTCGGTGCAGAACGGACTCACACGGGACCGGTCCGGCCGGACCAGGATGCGATGCCGGCCGAGGCGGCGGCCCGCCGCCAGGTCCACGACGGTGAGGCCGATCTCGATGATCTCGCTCACCGCACCGGCCGGCGGCTGCCCGTCCCAGCAGGTCGCCTCCACGTCGACGACGTTGAGCAGCTCCGAAGGGAGCGTGTCGGATTCCATACGGACGAGCCTAGGCAGCGAACACCCCGTCAGGCACGGGGTTTTCCACCCGTCCGTCACCCCAGGTCCAGCACCTCGCGCAGTGCCGACACCGCGTGGGCGCGGTGCAGGTCCAGGAGGCGTACCGCCTCCTCCGAGTCGCTCGCGCGCAGCGCGGCCAGCACCGCGCGGTGCTCGTCCTGGACGCGCTCCCGGTTGGGGCGTTCGGCGTAGTAGAGCGAGCGGTACGCGTCCGTGGCGTCCCACAGGGTGCCGATCAGGCGGACCAGCCGCGGCAGCCCCGACGCCTCGACGAGGATGAAGTGGAACCGGCGGTTCGCCGCCGCCATCTCCGCGACGTCCCCGGCCTCGCCGGCCCGCTCCACCGCCGCCTGCGCCTCCTCCAGGGCGTCCACGAGCTCCGGACCCGAGCGGGCGACGGCCTGCCGGACCGCCTCGCCCTCCAGGAGCTCCCGGATGCGGTAGACCTCCTCCAGGTCCGCCAGGGACAGTTCGGCGACGAAGTAGCCGCGGTGCGCGTGGTGGACGACGAGTCCCTCGCCCTCCAGGATCTTCAGCGCCTCGCGCAGCGGCACCCGGCTCACGTCCAGCCGCGCGGCCAGGGCGTCCTGGCGGATCGGCTCGCCCGGGCGCAGCTCCCCGCCGGTGATGGCGCGCCGCAGCTCCTCCAGGACGAACTGCTGGGCGGTCGGCGGCCGCCGCCTCTGCACCGCACCGCTCATCGCCTCTGCCCTCTCCTCGCCGTCGTGACCGGCCCATCTTCCTACGTCGCGGGAGCCTCGCCCGCCTCCGGTCCCGGCTCCGCAAGGCCCAGCTCCGCCAGCAGCGCCTCCGTGTGCTCGCCGAGCCGCGGCGGCGCGCTGCGGTACGCGGCGGGCGTGCCGCGCAGCCCGATCGGACTGGCCACCGTCTCCGCCGCCGCGCCCTCCGCCACCGGGACCCGCGCGCCGAGCCCGAGCCGGTCGGCCAGGCCGAACGCGGCGGCGAGATCGTTGATCGGGCCGCACGGCACCCCGGCCGCGGTCAGCTCCTCGAACCAGGCGTCCGCGGTCCGCCCGCGCAGCGGCCCGGACAGCACGGCGACCAGCTCGTCCCGGTGCGCGACCCGGCCCGTATTGGTCGCGAACCGCGGGTCGTCGGCCAGGCCGGGCAGACCGAGCCGGGCGCAGAGCGTCCGGAACTGCCGGTCGTTGCCTACCGCGAGCACCAGCGGCCGGTCGGCCGCGGCGAAGACCTCGTACGGCGCGATGCTCGGATGCCGGTTGCCCATCGCCCGCGGCACGACGCCCGCGCCGACATACGCCGACGCCTGGTTCGTCAGCGCGGACAGCAGCGAACCGAGCAGCGAGACCTCCACCTTCTGGCCCCGGCCGGTGCGCTCCCGGTGCCGCAGCGCGGCCAGGACGCCCATCCCCGCGTGCAGCCCGGTGATCACGTCCACCAGCGCCACGCCGGCCTTGGTGCCCCCGCCGTCCGGCTCGCCGGTGACGCTCATCAGCCCGCCCATCGCCTGCACCAGCAGGTCGTAGCCGGGCAGGTGCGCCCCGCCGTCCGTGCCGAAACCGGTCACCGAGCAGTACACGAGACCCGGGTGGAGCGCGCTCAGCTCCTCGTACCCGAGGCCCAGCTTCTCCATCGTGCCCGGGCGGAAGTTCTCCACCAGCACGTCGGCCCGGGCCACGATCGCGCGCGCCGCCTCCCTGCCGTGCGGCTCGGTCAGGTCCAGGGCGACCGAGCGCTTGTTGCGGTTCACCCCGAGGAAGTACGTGGCCTCGCCGTCCACGAACGGCGGACCCCAGGCCCGGGTGTCGTCGCCCGTACCCGGCCGCTCGATCTTGATCACGTCGGCCCCGAGATCGGCCAGCAGCATCGTCATGTACGGGCCGGCGAGCACCCGGCCGAAGTCGGCGACGACGATCCCGGCCAGCGCTCCGGTGTCCGTGTGCCGCTGCTCGTCCGTCATCCGACGCCTCTTCTCCGCTCGGTCCCATCCCTGACGCGGCGAACGTACGCAGCACACCACCCGAAATTCAATACTGGATCCAAAATCCGATCTGCCGCTAGTCTGTGCTCGACCGGGCCCGCCGTACGGGCGGCCCGGCGCTGCGCCCACAGCCTGGAGGCCGGTTCATGAACGCGACGCCCGTCCACCCCTTCGACCTGCTCGCCCTCGACGGCCTGCTCACCGACGAGGAGCGCGAGATCCGCCGCACCGTGCGCACCCTGGCCGACCGCGAGCTGCGCCCGCACGTCTCCGGCTGGTTCGAGCGCGGCGAGATCCCGGCCCGCGAACTCGCCCGCACCCTCGGCGGACTCGGCGTCCTCGGCATGCACCTGGAGGGCTACGGCTGCGCCGGCACCAGCGCCGTGGCCTACGGCCTCGCCTGCCTGGAGCTGGAGGCCGTCGACTCCGGACTGCGCAGCCTCGTCTCCGTACAGGGCTCGCTCGCCATGTACGCGATCCGGACGTACGGCTCCGAGGAGCAGAAGCAGCAGTGGCTGCCGGGGATGGCGGCGGGAGAGACCATCGGCTGCTTCGGCCTGACCGAACCCGACGCGGGCTCCGACCCGGGCGCGATGCTCACCCGCGCCAAGCGGGACGGAGAGGACTGGATCCTCGACGGCACCAAGATGTGGATCACCAACGGCTCCGTCGCCGACGTGGCCGTCGTCTGGGCCCGCACGGACGAGGGCGTACGGGGCTTCCTGGTGCCCGCCGGGACGCCCGGCTTCAGCGCCCCGGAGATCAAGCAGAAGCTGTCGCTGCGGGCCAGCGTCACCAGCGAGCTGGTCCTGGAGGGCGTACGGCTCCCCGCCGACGCGATGCTGCCCGGGGCGCGCGGACTGTCCGGCCCGCTCGGCTGCCTCGACGAGGCCCGCTTCGGCATCGTCTTCGGCGCGCTGGGCGCGGCCCGGGACTGCCTGGAGACGGCACTCTCGTACGCCGCCGACCGCGTCGTCTTCGAGCGCTCCCTCGCCTCGTACCAGCTGACCCAGCAGAAGCTCGCGGACATGTCCCTGGAACTCGGCAAGGGCATGCTGCTCGCCCTGCACCTGGGCCGGCTCAAGGACGCCGGCACGCTGACCCCCGAGCAGGTCAGCGTCGGCAAGCTCAACAACGTCCGGGAGGCCATCGAGATCGCCCGGCAGTGCCGGACGATCCTGGGCGCGAACGGCATCACCCTGGAGTACCCGGTGATGCGGCACGCCAACAACCTCGAGTCGGTGCTCACCTACGAGGGCACCAGCGAGGTCCACGCCCTGGTGATCGGCAAGGCGCTCACCGGCGAGGCGGCCTTCCGCTGACCAACCCGCCGGCGACTCAGGCGGTGACCTTGGCGACGAAGGCGTGCAGGTTGTCCATGGCGCGGGCGGCCTTCTCGTCGGCCGTCAGCGTCTCCACCGGCCGGCCCGCGCGCAGCTTCGGCTGCCGCTTGCCCCGCACGTACAGCGAGCAGGCCAGGTCGGCGCAGAAGTACATGCCCACCGTGTTGCCCTCGCGCCCCTTCGCCCCGGCAAGCGGCGCGGCGAGCAGCGTGACACCCGACGAGGCGTGGCCGGTCAGGCAGATCTGGCAGACGCTCGACTTCACCGCGCTGGTCCGGCGCACCGCCGGCACCCGCAGCGTCACCCCCAGCGGACGGCCGTCCTCGCCGGGCAGCACGACATGCGCGCGCAGCGGCGCGCCCGGGTCGACCCAGCCCAGGAAGTCGAGGTCCTCCCAGGGGAGTTCCGCGAAGTCGAGAGGGAGTCGGAGGCGGGACGCCTCGCCCTTGGTGCAGTTCACGAAGGACGCGCGGATCTGTTGTTCGGTGAGTGGTTCCACTCGTACGACCGTACACAGACGCCCGGGGAGGGTCATCCGAGTTTCGGACGGCCGCCCCGGGCGTGGCTGTGCAGGTCAGAACATCAGAACGTCGGGACGGTGAACGGCGCGTCCGGCCCCTGGGCGGGCGACTGTCCGTCCGGGGAGGACAGGCCCGTGTCGCCGGTCTGCGGGGACTCCACGCCCGCCGACTGGTCGCTGGGCGTGCCGCCGTCGGGCGGCGAGACGGGCGCGGGCTCGCTCGGCGGGGTCGGGGTGTCGGTGTCGGGGGTGACCGTCTCCGGCGAGACGGAACTCGGCGGCGGCGGCGACAGGGTCGACGGGCAGGGCACCACTCCCGGCGGCAGTGTCTGCACGCCGTCCGTGACCGTGACGCACGGGAGGGGCGTGGACGGCGGCGGCGAGCTCGGCGAGGTCGGCGAGCCGGTGTGGGTCGACGCGGACGGCGACGGGGGCGCGGTCGGCGGAGTCGTCGGCTTGTCGGTGCGGCCGTGGTGGCCGGGCTTCCGGGTGAACCAGGAGTCGTCGTCCGGGTCGTAGATCACGAAGATGTTCACGACCGTCACGGACGGGGCCACGACGACCACGTTCGACTGCTGGAAGCCCGGCCAGGCGGTGCCCGTCGTCTTCGGCGTCGTCTTCTGCGCGACCGGCGGGGTCAGCGGGTTGCCGCAGGCGCAGCGCACCCGCGGCACGCCGCGGTCGTCGACCATGACCGCGGTCCCGGCCTGCAGCACGGCCTGGTACGCGGTCGGGCCGCCGTCCTTGAAGCCGTGGTTGGTCACCCGGGTGTCCACCCGCAGCTGCAGCGGCGTCAGCCCGCGCAGGTACCCCGGCACGGCGGACTCGGAGATGCCGAGGACCGAGGCGAACGCCTTGTTCTTCTCCGGCTCGGCGGCCAGGAACCGCACCTGCTGCTCGACGTTGCAGCTCGCCACGTTCTTCGTGCCGCCGTACAGGCCGTCCGCAGAACCGTCCACCGTGCGCGTCACGTTGGTGCCGGTCTGCTCGGTCGGGCTGGGCAGCGGCGCGGGCGACTGGGCCGTGCCCGTCCGGGCCGTGGACTGCGTGAACGGGTCGCGTCCCGCGGAGGAGGCGGACTGCAGGAACACCTCGCCGCTGCCGCCGGCCTGATTGCCGCCGTCGTCGGACCGGGTGAGGACCACGGCCAGGATCACCGCGGCGACGACCGCCGCGGTGATCGCGGCGATCTTCGGGACGGAGCGCCACCAGGGGCCCTCGCCGCCTCCACCCCGGCCGCCTCGCCCACCGCCGCCCGAGCCGCCTCGACCGCCCCCCTGGCCACCGCCGTAGGGCGGCCCGGAGGGTGGCGGCGGACCGGCCGACCCGGGGCGGGAGGAGGGACCCGACAGGGGGCCCGACGGAGGGCCCGTGGGGCGGCCGGACGACGGTTGGGAAGTCACGTTTTTCCCTTTCTTCCGATCCGCGCTCACTGTGCGCCCCCGCCCGGAGCCTCGCAAGCGGGGTCCGTCCGCCCGGGTCCGTCCGTGACCCGTACGGCCCCGTGCCGGGCGCTCCCGGCGGGCGGCCGGACCGCGACCGGCCTAGCGTGGGCAGGGTGAGCAGTCAGCTCCCCACGGCGCGCGGCGCGCCGGCCGGCACGGGTGCGGGACATCTCGTCCGCGGCTGGCTCGACGCCCTCCTCGCCGTCCTCGCGGGATTCCTCGCCATGGCCGTCGTCGCCGCGCTCGGCCTCTGGGCCGCCGGCGCCGGCGACCTCCCGGACGGCGCGTTCCCCAGCGTCGTCGCGGCCGTCGTCGTCATGGCCGCGGGCGGCCGGATCGACATGTCCGGCCAGGCCGGCGCGCTGGCCGGCACGAACGCCGAACTCACCGCCATGCCGCTGAGCGTCACCCTCGTCGGCGCGCTGGTCACGGGCTTCCTCTTCCTCCGCCCCCTGCGCCACCACGCGGTGGCCGGCGGCGGCGACCTGCTCGCCCGCGTGGGCCGCACCACCGTGCTCTGGCTCGCCGCGCTGGCCGGCGTGTCCGCGCTGGCCCGGCACGACTTCCCCCTCACCGCCCCGACCGGCGACGACCCGGTGACGGACATCTTCGGCGAACTCCTCGAGGCCACGAACCCCTCCGTCGGCTTCCGCGCCGAGTACGGACCGACCCTCGGATACGGGCTGCTCTGGATCCTCGGCGTGCTCCTCGTGGCCCTGCTGGTCTCGAGCGGCGCACCGCTGCCCGCCCGGGCCGTCCGGTACCACGCGGCCGTCCGCCCCGCCGCGTCCGCGATGCTGCTCCTGGTCCTCGCGTACGTGGTGATCGGGCTCGTCATCGGACTCGTGGTCGCCGCGACCCGCGGCCACACCGCCGAGACCTTCGCGGTCATCCTGCTCGGCCTGCCCAACGTCAGCTGGCTCGCCCTGGGCACCGGCATCGGCGGCTCCTGGGACGGCAAGGTCGACGGCCCCTTCGGCCTGCCCATGCCGCAGCTCCTCGACGAGGTCCTGCGCGGCCGGCAGACCACCACGCTTGACGTCGCCGCCCTCGCGGAACAGGACGCGCGCGCCTGGTGGCTGATCCCCGTCGCCGCGGTCCTGCTGCTCGCGGCCGCGTTCCTGATGGCGACCCGCTCGCCGGCGGGCATCCGCCTCTGGCAGCACGCCCTGCACTGCGGCGTCGCCTTCGCCCTCACGATGCTGGCCGTCGCCCCGCTCACCCACGTCTTCGCCCGCTTCGGCCTGTCCGTCCTCGGCATCGGCGACATCGAGGGCTTCGGCGGCGAGGTCGTCCTCGACCCCCACGTCTGGGCCATGGCCGGCCTGGCCCTCGCCTGGGGCCTCGTCGCCGGCTTCCTCGGCGGCCTCCTGGCCCTGCGGGTGAAGCGGCACGGGGAGGTGCCGCAGGAGACGGGGCAGGGCGGGGCGCGGTCGTGACGCCGGCGACTGCGCCGCGGCGGTGTGGCGGAGCGGTGATGTCGGTGGGCGTGTACGGGAGTTGACCGGGGCGGTTCAGCTGTGCGCGGCCCGCGGCCCACGCCCCGGAAGGCGGCTCCGGTCACGGCGCCACGGCATGTCGGCGCCCGCCGCGCCTGACCCCTAACCGCCCTGCGCTCCCGGCCACTCCACGTCGCCCCGGAACACCGGCCGGGCCCAGCGCGGCGGTTCGGGCGGGGGCTGCGGGCGGTGCGGCGTACTGCTGCGCTCCCGTCGCCCCGAACCGGACGACCTGCCGGTCGACAGGGCCGTGCGCATGGCGAACACGAACTCCAGACACGTCCCGTACCGCTCCTCCGGAGCCTTCGCCAGCGCCTTCGCCATGACCTCGTCCGCCGCGGCGGACAGCCCCGGCCGCTCGCCCGACAGCGGGGGCGGCGGGTCGTACTGGTGCGCCCACAGCAGAGCCATGTCGTCGTCACGGCGGAACGGCGGCGCGCCGGTCAGCGTCTCGAACACGACGCACGCCAGGCTGTACACGTCGCACCGGCCGTCCACCGGCCGGCCCGCGATCTGCTCCGGCGCCACATAGTCCAGGGTGCCCACGAACTGCCCCACCGTCGTGATGCCGGTCAGCGACAGGGACTTCTTCGTCAGCCCGAAGTCCGCGAGGTACACGTGCTCCGGGTGCTCGCTGTCGGTGCCCTCCGCCACCAGGATGTTGCCCGGCTTCACGTCCCGGTGGACGAGGTCGTGCGCGTGCGCCGCGTCCAGCGCGGAGGCCACCTGCACCGCGATCCGCGCCGCCTTCTCCGGCGGCAGCGGACCCTCGCGGTCCAGGACGGCGCGCAGGTCATGACCGGGGACGTAGCGCATCGCGATGTACAGCACGCCCTCCGTCTCGCCCGCCTCGAAGACCGGCACGATGTGCGGGTGGTCGATCGCGGCCGCCACCCGCGACTCGTGCGCGAAGCGCTTGCGGAAGGTGTCGTTACGGGCCAGCTCCGGCGCGAGCAGCTTCAGCGCGACGGTACGGTCCAGGCGCAGGTCCCGGGCCCGGTACACGACGGCCATGCCGCCGCGCCCGATCTCGCCCTGGACCAGGTACCCCGCGATCTTCTTGCCCAGCAGGCCGGTGTCCCGCCCGGCGGGCACGTCCGCGTCCCGCGTCGCCCCCGCCATCAGCGCTCACCGGCCTGCCGGTCGTCCTCACGGCCGGAGTCGCCCTCGTCCCGCTCATCCCCGAGGTCGACGACCCGCGTCGGCTCGGGCGCACCGGGCTCCTGCACCTGGGGGACGACCTGGGTCGCCTCGGAGCCGGCGGGCTCGGCGACCGGTACGACCTGGGTCGGCGCAGGGGGCGCGGCGGCGCCGTCCGCTCCCGGCGCCGGTACGACCTGGGTCGGCTCCGGTCCGGCCGGAGGCGCGGCGGGGGGCTCGGTACCGGCCGGCTCCTCGGGGGCGGCGGCCGGTTCCGCCGTCGGGACCACCTGGGTCGGCTCGGGTCCCAGGGGTTGCGCCGTCGGGGTGACGACCTGGGTGGGTTCCGGTGCGGCGGGGGTCGCGGGCGGTACGACCTGCGTGGGCTCGGGTCCCGCCGGTGGCGCAGCCGGGTCCACGATCCGGGTGGGCTCGGGGACCACGGGTTCCGGCGGCGGTACGACCTGGGCCGGATCGGCGCCGGTCGGCGGCGCCGTCGGGGTGACCACCTGCGTGGGCTCCGGCGAGGGCTCGGCCACCGGGGTGACGGGCCGGGCGCCGCCGGCGCCGGCCGGCGGTTGCACCGGCTGGACGACCTGCGTGCCGCCCGGGCCCGCCGGCCCGGCCGCCGCCGCGTCCTCGGCGGCGGCCGGCCGCCCCGACGTCGCGTACGTCGCCAGCGCCTCCCCGTCGCAGTACACCCAGCGCTCGTGCTCCGCGT
Source organism: Streptomyces solicamelliae (assembly GCF_045348655.1). Lineage (NCBI taxonomy): Bacteria > Bacillati > Actinomycetota > Actinomycetes > Kitasatosporales > Streptomycetaceae > Streptomyces > Streptomyces solicamelliae. Next base: position 416,192 of record NZ_CP160404.1, on the reverse strand, counting down.
CGAACAGCCACATCGACTCGCCGTCCACCACCATCCCCACCCGCAGCCCCCGCGTCCGCCGCCGGAACGTCTCCCCGTCCGAGCGCCCCGCCGCCAGCTCCTCCGCCGCCCGCCGGAACCGTCCCAGCGAGTCCTCCGCACGGGCGATCAGCGGCCGCGGGTCCGCCGTCCTGGCCGGCGGCTGACCGGCCGCCGGCGGGTCCTTCGGCACGCCGACGAGCAGCCGCCCGTCGACCCACGCCGACCAGCCGTTGGAGCACAGGATCTGCGCCCAGTCGCCGACCCGGTCGAGCAACTGCACCGGCAGGAACGCGTCCAGCGGATCCGTCGGCAGCGACGGGTCGGGCGCCTCCCACGCCGGCAGTCCGTCGCGCGGCACGACATGCGTCGGCCGGAAGTCCGGCAGGACCGGCGGCGGGGCGGAGAAGGAGGAGGCGGGAGCGTCAGGGGGGTAGCCCATGGGCGGCCTACTTTCGCATGATCACCGGTTCGTGCCGCCGCAGCAGCCGGGCCACCAGGAAGCCGAGGACGACGCACAGCACCACCAGCATCCCCATGTCGAACAGCCAGGCCGAGGCGGTGTGGTCCATCAGCGGATCCGTGGTCTTCTCGTTCGGCGCGATCGCCCCGATGTCGACGGTCGCTCCCATCGCCGCGAACGCCCACCGCGACGGCACCAGCCACGCCAGCTGCTCCACCACCGCCGTGCCGTGCACGGTCAGCAGCCCGCCGCAGAACACCACCTGCACGATGGCGATCAGGACGAGCAGCGGCATGGTCACCTCCTCCTTGCGGACGAGGGCGGAGACGAACAGTCCCAGCATCATCGCCGTGAACGACAGCAGCGCCACGGCCAGCGTCAGCTCCAGCAGCGGCGGCATCAGCACGCCCTTGCCGTCCGGCACGTTCAGCGGCACCCCGACCAGGGCGACCAGCGTCAGGACCACCGCCTGCACCACCGTCACCGTGCCCAGCACGACGACCTTCGACATCAGATACGCGGAACGCGAGAGGCCGACGGCTCTCTCCCGGCGGTAGATGGTCCGCTCCTTCACCAGCTCCCGCACCGCGTTCGCCGCGCCGGTCAGAACACCGCCCACGCACAGGATGAGCAGTACGTTCATCGTCGACTCGGGCCCGAGACTGCCCTCCGACAGCGCCCGCGCCATCGCGCCCATGACGAACGGCAGCGCCACCATCACGACCAGGAACGTCCGGTCGGCGCTGAGCGCGGCGGCGTAGCGGCGGACCAGCGTCCGGAGCTGCGCGCCCCAGCTCTGCGCCTTCGGCGGCGGTTCGGGCGGCGCGGCGGCCGCTTCCTCCGGCACCCCAGCGGGCAGCTGCGGCCGCTCCATCGCGTCCGCGACGTACTGCCGGTGGAACCGCGAGTTCCGGTACTGCCGGGCCCAGTCCCGCTCCCGCTCGGTCTCGAAGGCCTCGAACGCCTCCGGCCACTCGTCGTAGCCGAAGAAGCCGAGCGTGTCACCGGGCGGCCCGTAATACGCGATCCGGCCGCCGGGCGCCAGCACGAGCAGCCGGTCGCAGACGTCGAGGCTGAGCACGCTGTGCGTGACCACGATGACGGTGCGGCCGTCGTCCGCGAGCCCGCGCAGCATGTGCATCACGGACCGGTCCATGCCGGGGTCGAGACCGGACGTCGGCTCGTCCAGGAACAGCAGCGACGGCTTCGTCAGCAGTTCGAGCGCGACGCTGACCCGCTTGCGCTGCCCGCCCGACAGACTGTGGATGTGCTGGTCGGCTCGCTGTTCCAGACCCAGCTCGGTGATCACCTCCTCGACCCGGGCGCGCCGTTCGTCGCGCGCGGTGTCCTCGGGGAAGCGCAGTTCGGCGGCGTACGTGAGGGCCCGGCGCACGGTCAGCTGCAGGTGCAGGATGTCGTCCTGCGGGACGAGCCCGATGCGCTGGCGCAGCTCGGCGTAGTCGCGGTACAGGTCGCGGCCGTCGTACAGCACGGTGCCCCGGTCGGCGGGCCGTTGCCCGGTCAGCGCGTTGAGCAGCGTCGACTTGCCCGCGCCGCTGGGGCCGACGACGGCGAGCAGGGTCTTCTGGCCGACCGGGAACGACACGTCGTCGAGCAGGGTCTTGCGCCCCTGGTCGACGGTGACGGCCAGTTCCTGCACGTCGAGGGAGACCTCGCCGGTGTCGGTGAACTCGACGAGCTTGTCGCCGATCAGGCAGAACGCCGAGTGGCCGATGCCGACGATGTCGGCGGGCGTGACGCGGGCGCGGACGACGGGCCGGCCGTTGAGGTACGTCCCGTTGTGGCTCCCGACGTCGTAGATCCAGTACGTGCCGTCCGGGTGCGCGCGCAGCTCGGCGTGGCGGCGCGAGACGACGAGGTCGTCGACCACGAGGTCGTTGTCCGGCCCGCGCCCGATCCGCACGGTGCGGGTCGGCAGCGGCCGGATGGAGGTCGGCTGCCGGAAGGTGCCGGTCGCGGCGGGATGCGAGACGGAGGAGGGGCGGGGCGGGGCGGCCGCGGGGCCGGCCGCGGGCTCGGGAGTGTACGGCTCAGGGGGCGGCGGCGCGTACGGCTCCGGTGGCTGGGGCTCCGGTGGGACGGCCTCCGGCAGTACCGGCTCCGTCGGAACCGGCTCCGGTTGCGCCGCTGCCGGGGGTGGCGCCTCCGCCGGTGCGGGCTCCGGGGCCGGGGGCGGCGGGGGTGCCGGCCGGTGTCCGGACAGGATCGCGCGGGGCCCGTCGTCCGGATGGCCGAAGCGGATCACCGTGCCCGGCCCGACGTCGCTGGCCGTGCGGACGCGCCGTCCGGCCGCGTACGTGCCGTTCGTGCTGTCCTCGTCCCACAGCGTCCAGTGGTCGCCCTCCGCCCGCAGCAGGGCGTGGTGCCACGACGCGCGGGCGTCGGCGAGCACGATGTCGCTGGTGGGGTCGCGCCCGATGCGGTACTCCCGGCTCGGACTCATCACAGTCGCGTCCCCGTCGATCTCGAGGACGAGCTCGGGCGCGGCGGGCACGACGGGCCGCTCTCCCATGCGTGAATTTTATCCGGCGGGTGCGGACCGTGCCTGGGAGAGCCCGCCGGCGTCCCCGGTATCGTGGGCCGCCGCCCCGGCGGACACGGGCGGGGGACAGGAGGAGGACACGGTGCCGAAGGGGATCACGGGGCGACGGCCCCGCACGCGCGCCGCGCTGCTGAAGGCGGCGCTGGAGACCTTCGCCGAGCAGGGCTACCACGCCACCTCCATCGAGCAGATCTGCGAGCGCGCCGGGTTCACCCGCGGCGCGTTCTACTCGAACTTCAGCAGCAAGGACGAGCTGTTCCTCGCGCTGTTCGACGAGCACAGCGAGCGGACGGTCGCCCGCCTTGCGCAGGCCGTGGACGAGCTGGAGCCCGAGGACTTCACGCTGGAGGGCCTGGCCGCGCTCGCCGCGCGGATCGAGCCGGACGAGCGGGACTGGTACCTGGTCACCACCGAGTTCACGCTGTACGCGATCCGGGACCGGCAGGCCGCATGGGTGCTGGCCCGGCACGACGCCCGGCTGCGGGCGGAGCTCGCCCGCGGCCTGACGTCCGTGCTGCGCCGCGCCGGCCGCGTACTCACCGTGGACGCCGACCGGTTCGCCCGGCTGCTCGTGGCGCTGCGCGAGGGCGGACTGGCGCAGAGCTACGTCGAACCGGACGAACTCCCGCCGGGCGCACTGGAGAAGGACTTCCTGCCCCCGCTGCTCGCCGCCCTGACCGTCCCGGCCGCCGCCGACGTCAGTCGAACAGATCCGGGTCGGACGCCGTGATCTGATCCATCAGCGGTTGCGCCTGGAACCAGCCCGCGAGCGGGCTGCCGAGCTGTCCCCGGGTGACGAGGGCGGTCTCCCGGTCGATGAGCTGCGGCGTACCGGCCGCCATGGCCAGCAGCTGGGCCTGGCAGGAACGCTCCATGGTGACGAACCACCAGACCGCCTCCGCGACAGACTGACCGACCGTCAGCAGCCCGTGGTTCTTCAGGATCACGGCCTTGTACGCGCCGAGCGCCTTGGCGACCCGCGCGCCCTCGTCCAGCTCGTTGACGACACCGCGGTAGTCGTCGTAGATCCCGTGGTCCTCGTAGAACGCGCAGGCGTCCTGGGTGATCGGGTCCAGCGGTATGCCGAGGCTGGAGAACGCCTTGCCGTGCAGGGAGTGCGAGTGCGCGGCGGCGATCGCGTCCGGCCGGGCCGCGTGCACCTGGGAGTGGATGACGAACGCGGCCCGGTTCACCGGCCGACGGCCCTGCAGGACGGTGCCGTCGTGGTCGACGAGGATCAGGTCGGACGCCTTGATCTGGGCGAAGGCCATCCCGAAGGGATTGACCCAGAAGGCGTCCGGATCCTCCGGGTCGCGCACCGTGATGTGCCCCGCGACGCCCTCGGAGAACCCGAACCTCCCGAACAGCCGGAACCCGGCGGCAAGTTGCTCCTTCCGGTACTGCCGCTCCGCCTCGACGCTCTCGAACGTCGGCGGCAGCGGCAGGATCACCCCCTCCGGCAGGGGACCGACGGCGGCGGCGAGTGCGGCGGGCACGGTGCTCATGGGCGCTCCAGAGGACGGGGGCGAGGGGCACGGCGTGCCAGAAGATACAGGTCTGTATCCGATGCGACAACGGATCGTGCCGCCCGGCGCCCAGCCTCCGGCACGGAGCCGCCCGGCGCCCGGCCTCCGGCACGCGTCAGGGGCCCCCGCCGCGCGTCAGCGGGACGGCACCGGGTGCAGCATCCGGTACGCGTCGTGCAGCAGACCGGGAGCCAGCCGGCGGTGCACCGCGGCCAGCGGTGCCCAGACGCGGGCCCCGACCGGGCGGTCGTAACGGACCGCCGTCGCCAGGGACACCCGGTCACCGTCCACGCCGACCACGAGACTGCCGGTCAGCATCCAGGACCGGGCCTCGAGCCGGATCGACCCGTCGCCGCGCTCGACGACCCGCCATCCGGCCACGACGTCCGGTGACGCGCTCCGGCGCAGCCGGAGCCCGAGCAGCACCCGCCAGACGAACTGGCCCTGACGGCCCGCCACTTCCTCGAAGAGGGCACGCGCCCACTGCTCCGGCGCACTCTCCGAGACCCCGGGTGCGGTGAGCGTGAAGAGGTCGGCGTACCCAGACCCGACCGGCGCGAGCGCGCGGATCTCCGCTGGTATGTCGTGCAGTTGACGGACCGTCGGCGTCGCGCCGCCCGCCCGCCACTCCTTCCCGATCACGCGCATGAGCGCCGGATACACGATCAGGAGGCGGAAGGGGGCGACGGCCGCCATGTAGACGCGGCCGAGCAGGCCGTTCGGCTTCACGAGGACGGTCATCTCCCCGCGATGGCCGCCGTTTCCGTCGGGGACCCAGCCGAGGTGCAGCACCGTGTGCACGGTGCGGTTGGCGCTCTCGGCCGCCCATTCCGTGTCGGTGCGGTAGACCGAGCTGAACGGCAGCGAGGGCATGTCGGGTCCGCGGGGGCTCTCGCGCAGGCTCCGCGGCAGCCGCGTACGGAGCGACGGCACCCGTGAGCCGAGACCCGCTCCGCTCCGGTCCAGGCCCAGGATTCGGCCCAACCACAGCCGTAACGTGAACAGCAGGCGGGAGACGCCGGAGAAGGGGTTGGGGCCGTCGTCCCGGGTGAACCAGTCCACCAGCAGGGGAAAGTCGTGCGGGCCGCCGGGCGTGGGCAGGGCCCAGACGTCCTCGACCCGGAAGTCCGGGGCGACCTCGTGCGCGCGCCACGGGCGCGACAGGTACGCGGTCGGGTCGATCCTCATGAGCGGTTCTCCGTCCGGCCGGTGCTGTGGACCTTGTCGGGGCTGTCGGGGTTGGGGCTGTCGGGGGTGCCGAGGCTGTCGGGGTGGAGCGGGCGGATCCCGAGCACACCGACGGCGACGCGCTCGGCGAGCAGTGCGTCCTGCGGCGCCCGGCCAGCCAGGGCGGCGACCGCTCCTTCGAGGGCTCCGACGAAGGCGAGCGCGAGCGTGTCGGCCGGCGGCCCCGGCGGGACCGCCCCCGTCGCGCGCCCGGCCTCGACGAGGCGGCGGCAGTCCGCGACCAGCGCGGCGTACGCCTCCTCCACGGCGCGCCCCACGGGGTGGTCCTGTCCGCCGAGTTCCAGCCGCAGCGCCATCGCCATGCGGGCGATGTCGCGCCGGCAGAAGACGGCATGGCCGCGCGCCATGGCCAACAGCGCCGCGACGGGCTCCCGTTCACGCTCGACGAGGACGCCCACCTCCTCCTCCCAGGTGGCCAGCACCCACTCGAGAGCGGCGAGCGTCAGCTCCTGCTTGTCCTTGAACTGGTGGTAGAGGGCGCCCCGGGTGTACCCGGCGGAGCGGGCCACCTGCTCCAGTACGAGATTGCCGTAGCCGTACCGGGACAGGCCACGGGCGGCGGACTCCAGCAGCGCGGCCCGGCTCTGGGCCCTGCGCTCGGCCTGCCCGGTGCGACGTGGCGCGGAGTCGGCCCCGGCGGCGGACGTCTGCTCTTTACGTACATGCATGTATGTATGTTAACCACGCGAGGTGAGGGCGTGTCAGTGGCTCTGTCTACTGTGGTCATCAGGTTCGAACGGAGTGGAGGGTGGCCGTATGGGCGGGGTTCGGGGACCGGGGGCGGTCGTCGAGGTGGCGTGCGCGCGGGCGTGGGATCCCGAGGCCCGCGCGCTGTGGCGGCCTCTGACCGTCGAGGCGGCGCGGGAGAGAGACGCCGCGGGGCTGCCGTACGTCGTGGTGTACCGGATCGCGGGACGTGACGTGCCGCTCGAGGTGCGGCTGGTCTCCTGGCGCGACCACTACGTCGGCGTGTGGGTCTACGACGAGCAGGGGCGCCGCACCGACGAGTCGGACCTGCGGCTGCTGGACGATCCGAGCCGGCTGCTCGTCCGACGTGTCCGTACGTGGCGGTACACCGGGCCGGACATGGCCGAGTTCGACGAGGCGTGCCCGCGGTCCGAGATGGAGCTGTTCCCGGACGGAAGGGGATCGGTCACGCGGCAGCCCCAGGGCGACCGCGGGCCGACGTACGGCACGGTGCCCGGCGCCGACGTGGAGCGTTGGCACGCCCGCCCCGGGTTCGACGCCTGGTCCGAGTGGTCGGTGGGTGCCGCCCGTCACGAGGGGCTGCCGCAGCCGTTGACGTTCCGGGCGGCGGCGCTCGCCCCCGGCGTGGCGGACACCTCGGACGACGGGTCCGAGGCCCCCGCCACCTGCTGGCGACCGCCGCGCCCGGCGCAGCCGGGTTCGCTCGGCGCGCTGTTCCGGCCCGGGGCGGTCGTGACCGACGGGTACCACCCGGAGATGACCGTCGTGGAACCGCGCCGCATAGGCACACTGCGCCTACCGAGCGGCCTGCTCGCCGTCTCCGGCCCGGACTTTCCTCCCGGCGACGGGCCTGCCGTCACCGTCCCCGTCCCGCCCGGGGAGTACGTCCTCGACGAGGCGCGGGTCCACTTCGGCTACGACTGCGAGTGGAGCCGGGGCTGGGTGACCCGTACGGACACGACGGCGGTCCGGGTGCGCATCGGCGAGACTCCCGCCGTGTCGTGGGAGCTGGGCCTCGGTCCGGACGACGACCCCAGGCTCCTCGGCGAGGACGAGGTCTTCGGCTTCGGCACCGACGGTGCGACCGGATGCTTCGCCGACGCCGGGGCGTGGCGCGAGCTGCACCGTCGTTTCGAACGGCACCTCGTCGAGGGGGAGCCGGACGTCGGGGAGGACATATCCGACTCCATGTACCTCCTGCGTACGCGCGACGAGGCGTCCGGCGGCGAACTCGTCGCCTTCGCGACGACCGGCGACGGCACCTACCCCGTCTGGGTGGGACGCTCCGCGGACGGAGCCGTGGCCGAGGTGGTGGTGCTGGTGGACGGCATGCCGAAGGTGCTCCGGGAAGGAGACTCCGCGGCGGTGGGGGCGTCAGCCCTCGCGTGAGACACCGCGGTCGGGCGCGCTCATGTCGCCCGTCGCCGGGGTGCCGTCGGCGAGCCCGTAGCGGAGGTACACGGTGCCCTGCGGGCTCGCCGCCGGGGGTGCGAGGAGCGTGACGTTGGTGGGTACCGTGCCGTCGTCGAACACCTTCTTCCCGACGCCGAGCATGATCGGGTGCAGCCAGAGGTCGAGCCGGTCGAAGAGCTTCTCGCGCAGGAGGGTCTGCACGAGGTTCAGGCTCCCGACGACCTTCACGTTCTCGTGCCGGTCACGGATCTCTCGCACCGCGCCGGGCAGGTCCGGACCGAGCTGCCTGGACCCGGCCCACGAGAGGTCGGGCGTGCCGCGCGAGGCCACGTACTTCGGGATGCTGTTGAAGAGCGCGGCGATCTCGCCGTCCTCGCCGCCCTTCTGGTGCGGCCAGTAGGAGGCGAAGATGTCGTACGTCCGCCGGCCGAGGAGGAGGGCGTCCGTGCCCTCGTACGCGGCGCTGATCTGCGCCCCGGCGACCTCGTCCAGCAGCGGCGCCTGCCAGCCGCCGAACGGGAACCCCTCCGGGTCCTCGTCGGGGCCTCCCGGCGCCTGCGCGACGAGATCGAGGGTCGCGAACATCTCGATGCAGATGAGTCCCATGACGTACTCCCTGTGAAGCGGCTGCTCGGTCTCGGCTTTCCGTTTTTCCGTCAAGAGATAAGACCTGCGGGAGCCCGCAGACTCATCGCCGCGCCGGGCGGACCGCTTCGGCGGCCCGCCTTTGGGCCTCCTGGGGGGGCGGACCCGCGAGGATTCAGGCTCCGGCGGCCGGGTGGTGCTCCGGTGCCCCGAAACGGGCCAGGCAGTGCCAGACCTTCTTCACGTCCTGCGGGTCGTGGCGACCGGACGCGGCCGCCTCCTGCACGATCCGCGCGTCCAGGACCCCGCCGACCGCGAGCGCGGCGCCCAGCTCCACGTACCGCGGGCCCCGGTACTCGGGGTGCCGGCGCAGTTCCTCGACGGTGAGCCGGAAGCCGCCGTGCCATTCGACGGGGCAGGGCAGCAGGCGGGCCGCGGCCTCGACCTCGGTACCGCGGTGGCTCGGGTCCAGGACCAGCGCCTCCACATCGCGGGCGAGCTCGACCGGGCCGTGGATCTGCGCCTCGATGTAGTCGTCGAGCGGGTCGGCGTCGTCCGCGTCGGCGAGCGCGATCAGCGCCATGCGGTCGGCGACGCCGAAGTCACCGGGCTCCAGGTAGCTGTCCGGATAGCAGAAGGTCCCGCGGGCGAGGGCGTCCGAGGTCAGCCGCAGATGCGCCGAGCCGAACCGCGGGGCGGCCCCGAAGGGGCGACGGCGGTGGTCCAGGGCCCCGTACACCGGCCGCTCGTGCGCCGGGGCCTCGTCGTACGCGCCGCCGAAGATCCGACTCTCCCAGCGCCACCGGTCCCCACCGGGCCGCGCGGTCAGCCCGCCGTTACCGGTCCCGGTCACGAACTGCGAGCGGTACACGCCGTCCTCGGCGAGCCGGTCCAGGAAATGCGGATGGAAGTTGAGCGTGACGCGGAGCGAGGGATCCACGGGCGCACCGGAGGACCGGGCGGCGACGTGGGCGAGAGCGGTGCGCGAGCGCGGCGAGACGATCATCGACGCAGTCTGGCGGACGGAGGAGCCTTGCGGCACGCGAGTATCGCTGACTAGGGTGCGGAGAAAGCGCTTACTGCGCCAGGGAGCGGCCCCGACGGCCGAAGAGGAGGTCGACCGCGCGTGCCGACGACACCCGACATCCTCGTCTACACCCGCACCGCGGGATACCGCCACGACTCCATCCCGGCGGGCGCGGCGGCGCTGACCGAGCTGGCGGCCGGGCTGGGCTTCGGGGTCGAGGAGACGGAGGACCCGGAGGCGCTCACCCCCGCCCGCCTGGAGCGCTGCGCGACCGTGGTCCTCCTCTCGACCACGGGCACGGTTCTCACGGATCCCTCCCGCGCGGCCCTGGAGTCCTACGTACGGACCGGCGGCGGCCTCCTCGCCGTCCACGCTGCCGCCAACGCCGAGCCCGACTGGCCCTTCTACGGCGCCCTCCTGGGCACCCGCTTCGCCGGCCACCCACCACTGCAGCCGGGCGTCGTGCACGTGGAGGACCCCAAGCACCCCGCAACCGCCGCGTTGCCGGCGAAGTGGCCCTGGACGGACGAGTGGTACGACTTCACCGCCCACCCGCGCCGCCCCGACGCCCATGTCCTGCTGCGCGCCGACGAGTCCACGTACGAGGGCGGCACGCACGGCGCGGACCACCCCCTGGCCTGGTGCCACGAGAACCTGGGCGGTCGCTTCCTCTTCACGGCCCTGGGCCACACGGAGGAGTCCTACGCGGACCCCGCCTTCCGGGCCCACTTGGGGGGCGCCCTGGCGTGGACGACGATCAGCTGACGCCTTGCGACGATCAGACGATCAGCTGACGGTGCACCACCTAAACTGCCGCCCATGGCATGCCGCATCAGCGAACTGATCCTGGACTGCGCTGACCCCGAACGCCTCGCCGCCTTCTGGTGCGAGGTCCTGGGCTACGTCGAACTGGGCCGCGAAGACGACGGAAGCATCGAGATCGGCCCGCCGGGCGCCGGCTTCGGAGGCCCGCAGCCCACTCTCATCCTCAGCCCGAGCACCACCCCGCGCGCCGGCAAACTCCCGCTCCACATCGACGTCAACCCCACCGACCGCGACCAGGACGCCGAACTCCGACGCCTCCTGGCCCTGGGCGCCCGCCCCGCCGACGTGGGCCAGACCGGCACCGAGAACTGGCACGTCCTCGTCGACCCCGAAGGCAACGAATTCTGCCTGCTCAACCGCCGCATCCAGCCCGTCTGACGGAGCTGTCAGACTGGCGCCCAGGGACTGCGTGCGCGACTGGGGGAGGGGAATCGGTTTGGGTCTGGCGATGGAGAGTCGGCCGTCGGAACTGCCGTACATCGAGCGGGTGTGGCGCAGCCGTAGCGACGACGGCGTCAGCCGGATGATGTCGGTCGCGACCTCGCACTGGGAGCTGGTGTTCTGGGAGCACCAGGGCGAGGTGCAGGCGGCGGTGCTGGGCCCGGAGGCGCAGGCGTCCCAGGCCCCGGTCCCCGAGGAGGCCGTCTTCTTCGGCATCAGTTTCGCGCTGGGTACGTCGATGCCGCACATCCCCGTCAGCCGGCTGGTGGGCGGCAACGCGGCGATCCCTGATGTGACGCGGCGTTCGCTGTGGCTGAAGGGGTCGGCCTGGCACGTTCCCGACTACGACAACGCCGAGGCGTTCGTGCTGCGGATGGTGCGCGAGGGCATCGTGGACCAGGACCCGGTCGTCCCCGCGGTGCTCGGCGGCGCCACCCCGGACGTCTCCGACCGCACCCTGCAGCGCCGCTTCGTCGCCGCCACCGGCCTGACCCAGGGCGCCATCCGGCAGATCCACCGCGCCCGCCAGGCGGCGATCCTGATCCAGGAAGGGGCGCCGGCCCAGGAGGTCGTGCACCGGCTCGGGTACTTCGACCAGCCGCATCTGGCGCGGTCGTTGAAGCGGTACGTGGGGCGGACGGCCACGCAGCTGAGCACGCCGGACACGACCGAACCGCTGTCGCTTCTGTACAAGACCTCCCCCTGGCCGTCCGCCTAGTGTTCCTCATGTGGCCGAGGGGTTCGGCCCGCCCCGGCCGGGGCGGGCGGCAGGCCCCGGATTCAACATGGAGGAATCATGCGCAAGCTTGTCTCGGGTCTGTTCGTCTCGCTCGACGGTGTCGCCCAGTCGCCGAACGAGTGGCAGTTCGCGTTCGACGAGGAGATGGGCGCGGCGCTGGCCGACACGCTGGAGACGGCCGACACGATCCTGCTGGGCCGCGTGACGTTCACCGAGTGGGCCGGTTACTGGCCGACGGTGACCAGCGGCGAGGACGCCGGCTTCGCGAAGTGGATCAACGAGTCACCCAAGTACGTCGTCTCCTCGACGCTGGACAGCGTCGACGACTGGTCGAACAGCACCCTGATCAAGGGCGATCTGGCGACCGCCGTCGCCGAGTTGAAGGCGGGCGAAGGTAAGGACATCACCGTCGCGGGCAGCCCGACACTGGTGCGCTCGCTGCTGGAGCTGGACCTGCTGGACGAACTCGTGCTGCTGATCCACCCGGTGGTGGCCGGCGAGGGCCGCAAGAAGCTGTTCGCCGATGACGCCACCCTGAAGAAGCTGCAGCTGGTGAGCGCCCGGCCGACCAGCAGCGGCGTGATCATCGCGACGTACCGCCCCGAGCGCTGAGCCGCGGCTTCCTTCCGTACGGCGGCGAACCGGGGATCGGGCCCGCACCCCCACGGCACCCCAAGCTCCTCGGCGGCCTGGCAGGGGTCCTTCCCTGCCGTGGCGACCGCTTACCTTGGTGCCGTGGGAGACGAACGCGAGGGACTGGTCGAGTCGACGCACGAGGACGTCCACGCCGGTGAGCACGGGACCCGCGTGCGCTGCCTGCCCGAGCCGTGGATGTGCGATGTCTTCCATCTCGATGGCAGCCTGCGGGACATTCGGGTCCTCGACGTGACCCGCGTCGAGTGGATCGCGGTGCTCGAACGTCTGCGTGCTGTAGCCGACGAGACCGAGGTGGAGCATCCCTACCCCTGGCTCGATCCCGTGCGCCCCGCCGTCGCCGATCTCTTCCGCGTCTGGGCAGACGAGCCGGAGGGCCGGGGGACGAGTTTCGCCTTCCGGGCCCGCTTCGGTGCCGTGTGGTTCTTCGCCCTGCCTTGCGACGAGGAGGAGATCGAGTTCTCTGTCTGGCCCGAGGACGTCCTTGACGGGGCGGGGGTGGCCGCAGTGCTGCGGTTCCTGGTCGAGGTCGCGACGGCCAGCCGACGACGGGCTCTGCTGACCGGCGAGGTCGTCCGGTATGACCCGGGGATGCCGTCGCTGATCTCCCACGACCCTGTTTCCGGTCTCACTTCCCACATCTGAAGGGTGTCGTGGACGTTCACGCGATTCGACGAGGTGAGGGCGGGCCGTACGGATCCCCGACAGAACCCGCCATTCCCGGGGCCTGAGTTCAGGTGCTTCCCGCGCACGCATAGGTTCATGTCATGACGACGGTTGACGACACGGGCTACGAGTTCCGCACTGCCCGTCCTGAGGACACCGAGGCCATCGACGCACTCGACGGGTCCTTCACCACCCACACCATCTTCCAGGTGGCCATCAGCGCGCATGGCTTCGCCCTCCAGGAGATCCCGGTGGACCCGCCCATTCACAAGGTCTTCCCGGCCGAGGCCACCGACGAGGCCGATTCCCCATCAGCCGAGGAGGACCCGAACACCCGCACCTTCGTCGCGGTCGCCACCGACGGCAGCCTGGCAGGCTTCGCCACCGTCTCCTACGCTCCGTGGAACCGACGGCTTGCCATCGAGGACATCGAAATCGCTCCGGCGCACCGGGGCCAGGGCATCGGCCGCACCCTGATCGGTCACGCCGTCGAGTTCGCCCAGGAGTCCGGTGCCGGGCACCTCTGGCTGGAAGTCACCAACATCAACGCCCCGGCGATCCATGCCTACCGACGGTTGGGATTCACCTTCTGCGGACTGGACACGACGCTCTACGACGGCACACCCTCATCGGGTGAACAAGCCCTCTACATGAGCATGCCTTGCCCTTGAGCCGCCGGTCGGCGGGGGCAGACAGCCTGCCGACGGTACACCGTGATAGAACTGCCTCATGAGTCCGGACGACGACCAGATCGCGCAGGTTGAGCACCACTTCGGAGTCCGATTCCCGCAGGATTACCGGAACTTCCTGCGCACCACAGGGAGTCTGAGTCAGTTCGTCCCTCCCGTTGACGACTTCCTGGTGATCGACTCGCCGGCCGAGGTCATCGGCAACAATGAGGCTGGCGAATTCCAGAAACGCTTCCCCGGTGTCGTCGTGATCGGTGGGGACGGAAGCCGCGAGCTGCTTGCCTATGACTTCCGCCAGGACCCCCCACCTCTCGTGACTCTCGACATCTCCGCCGAGGACTGGTCATCCGCCATCCACCAGGCGGCGTCCCTCTCCGCCCTGCTGGAGCAGTTCCCCCGAACCGGCTGGAAGTGGGACGACGACGATCTCCCAGCCTCCTGACACGCCTGTCCGGCGTGACGGTGTCAGCCGATGGCCGACGGAGGTCGCCCTGCCTCTGATCGACGGGTGGGGTCGGCGTTCATGCAGCGGTCGAGGAGCGCGTGCATGCGGGCGACGGGGAGGGACGGATTGGCCGCGGCGCCCTCCGCGGTGCGCGGGTCGGCGAGGAGGGCCTCCAGGGCGTGGGGTTTCAGGCTCGGGTTGGCGGCGGCCGCCCGGCGCACCGACGCGTCGGGGTCATCCACCGGCGGGTCGGTCAGGGCGGGGTCGGCCGCGGCCAGGGCGCGCACCTGCGGATCCGGGTGGTCGATGAGGTGGGCCGTACCGGTGCGGGGGAACGCAGGCAGGGCCAGCAGGTGCGGACGGTGGGCCGGGCGGGTGACGAACACGTCCAGGAGGAGGCGTGGCGGGGCCAGGGGGTGGTGGCAGGCCAGCCGGATCCGTACCTCCTCGTCGTCGTCCTGGGCGAGCGTCTCGACGAGCTCCGCGGGCAGGCCGGACCAGCTCGCCGCGACCCGGCGGAGCCCTGGCTCCTCGGACACCGCGCAGGCGGCGAACCAGTCGCGTGACGGCTGGGTGTCGGGCTCGGGGTCAGGCTCGGTGCCGGGATAGGTGATCGGGCAGGTGCAGTCCGGCCCGTGCCCGATGACTCGGCGGAGCACCCGGTACTCGCTCCAGGTGCGGGGGAACGGGTGGAGGCGTGCGCGCATCCTCACGCTGTCGTCCGGGTCCTCCCTCAACGCCGCGACCAGGTCAGTTCCCAGGTCGGGCCGGGCAGCGACCATCGCGCGGACCTTCGCGTCGGGGTGGCGGGCGAGCCGGGCGACGGCATGGGTCGGGGTGTGGGGGTTCCAGGTCAGGCAGAGCGCCGTGCCGTCCGCGAAGCACTGCTCGATGAGCGCGGGGGACAGCACGCACGTGCCGAGCACGGATCCCTGGCTGTGCGAACCGAACGTCGGCAGCCGGGCCTCCACCTGTTCAGGGTCCAGCTCCCACGTGGTGTCCTGCGCCGCTGCACGGACCGCGGGGTCGGGATCGTCGAGCAGCCCCGCCCCGCGCCGCCGGATTGAAGGCGACGCCACGCAGCCACAGCGCAGGGAGAGAATCTGACACCGCGCCATCCTGCCACCACCTCCCGTCACCCGGGCCGGGGCCATGTTCATCCCGAGCACGCTGACGGTGCGCGGCACACGGGCGGGCACCGCAGGACACGTGCATGCTGTCCGCCCAGGCGCTGAGCCGCCGGCTCGCGAAGGGGAAGGCGGCCTGCTGGCCGAGGACCTGGCGGACGCGGGTGTTCGCCCCGGTGTTCGGCGAGCACCCGGAGCCCCGCCGCGGTGGTTGGCAGTGCACGCGGCGGGCAGCTGAAATGAGGTCCCGCCCGCGTTCAGGACCGGTGCCGTACGAAGGTGGCGTAGGCGAAGCCCTCGCCCGTGCGTGGGGCCCGCGTCCAGGACCGGGTGGTGAAGGTGTGGAGTCTGCCTTGTGCCAGTGCGAAGCGGGGGAGGGAGAGGCCGAGTTCGGTGTGCAGGGCTTGTAGTGCACGCAGTTCGTTGTCCGGCTCAGTGTCCTCCGGGCGGAACAGTCGTGCGGGGGCCAGGGCCTCGGGTATCGCGCCGGAGTGCTGGATCTCCGTACCCCGCACGGTGAAGGAGTAGAGCTCCTTGCCATGTTCGGCCACGGACAGGTGGAATGCGGCCGGGGCGTCATCGGGGCGCGACCGTCTCGGGCCGGACCACACCACCACCGCGCGGCCGGACGAGGAAGCGGCCGCGGCGGGGGAGAGGAACAGGTTGTTCAGGTAGCGGTGGGAGTGGCCGTCGAAGGCGAAGGCCCACGCCTCGGCGGTGCGGCCGACGGCGACGACGGCCCGGTCCTCCCAGAGTCCCATGTCCTCCCGCTCGTGGGGCTGCGGCGCCTGCCGGGAAGCCCTCCACGGATGCACCGGCGCGCTCAGGGCGGCGCCTTCTTCGCCGATCAGGGCGGGCAGGCAGGCCGGGTCGATTCCTTCGACCCAGATACAGCGGTAGCCGTCGAGCGGTTGCCCGTTCGCGACAGGCCCGGTCAGCCAGGCGAGGCCCGGCGGGTCGAGATCGGGAACCGGTTCGGGAGCTGTGCCCGTCTCCCCGGCCCGTGGCGTCGCGAGGATCTCCCGCCCACGCTCCGGCGTGATCAGCGAGCCCAGGACCGGATCGGCGAGCAGACCGACCGGAGCGATGAGCAGGGGCCCCGGAGCCTCCCACAACGGGAGCGCATCCCGCAGCACCCGCCACGCGGCGTCGTTCGCGCCCCAGCGGGCCGACTCGCGCGCCTCGGCGACGGCTTCGCCCCATGGACCGGGAGGCGTGTAGCGATGGGTGCCGTCCCGCATCGTGCTCAGTACGGTCTCGACCGTACTCCGTGCGGCCCCGCGGGCGGCCATCATCCCGAGCCAGTGCTCGTCCCCGCCCCGCCGCCCTTCGTCGCGCGCCGGCGTCATCGCCTCCACGGGCAGAATCTCGGGCTGGTAGCGCGGGTCGGCCACCAGGTTGCCGTAACCCTGGTCGCTGCCCGGAGCCAGCAGGTGTCGGAGCTGACCGAGCAGGACGGCGCTCCGCGGCCTTCCGAAGGACAGCGCCTCCTCAAGCAGCGGCACGGCCTCCTCGTACTGCCCGCGCAGGGCCAGCAGGCGGGCCTCCTCCACGTGGGCGTCCTGGGCGCGCGTGGTCACGTTCACGAAGTCGGGTATGTCCACCCGGTCGGCGTGGAAGCTGCGGTACATCGCTTCCATGTACGCACGGAACGACGGGTAGCGGTGCGGCGGTTCACCACTCCAGCCCTTGTAGACGTAGAGCGCCCACTCGCCGTCCTGGTCGGTGTCGCCCGGGTCGAGCAGGGCATGGGACATGTCGGAATCCGTCTCCAGCCGTAGCGCCCGTTGCCACATCCCGGCCAGCAGAACGTCTTCCTCGCGCGGGTTGTCACCCAGATCGTCCTCGTACAGACGGGTCATGCCGTAGGGATCGTGGAACCAGTCGATGTCCGAGGTGCCGCCGAGCTGATAGATCCCGGCCGTCTGGTCGACGTGCCACCCGTCGCTCGCGGCCAGGAACGCCCGGTACGAGAGCGGCAGCCGTCGCCCCAGGCGCTCCTCGGCCGCTGCGATCGCCGCCTCGCCCGCCCCGGGTCTGCCCGGGCGGAGGAGCGCCGACTCGCCGTCCTCGTACCCGCCTCCGTCCCCCTCCGTGTCCTGGTCAGCGCGCGGAACCCATTCCGCCTGCCACCGTCCCAGGAACTCGCGCCAGTCAAATGATTCGCCACTCATACCCGGATGGTGTCATCCGGCACCGACAACGGTGGCGCCTCATCCACCGACGACGCAACCGGGGGCCGCGTCCGCTCTGCGTCCCGCACAACGACGATGAACGCGGCCGCCACCGAGGAGGGTGAGCGGCCCGACGTTCTCCGTCAGCGGCCACGAAGTGGGCGGCGGGGAGGCGGCTGCGATGTCGATATATCGCCTGACGAACTCGCTCGCATGCCCGAGCAGATGCCCGGCGACGCAACGCCGAACCCAGGCAGCACGGGCCCCTGCCGAGAGTTCAGCAGGGGCCCACGGTGTAGAGAGCTGCGGAAGGCCGGGACCCGTCCTCGACGAGCGGCTTGGCGGCCCACATCACCTACTGTCTACTGCCGGTCTGACGACCCGCTCACTTCAGATGTCGGGTGAAGAACTGAGCCGCGGCGTCCGCCGCGAACTGCGGGACGCCGGTGTGCCCGCCCATGTTGGCGTGCAGGGACTTCTCCTTGGAGCCGAAGGCGTCGAACAGGTCCAGGGCCGCCTGCCGGTCGTTCCCTTCGTCGTCCCACTGCAGCAGGACATGCAGCGGGATGGTGACCTGCCGGGCCTCCTGGAACATGGCGCGAGGCACGAAACTCCCGGCGAAGAGACCGGCGGCCACGATGCGCGGCTCGACGACCGCAAGCCGGACGCCGATGGAGATCACTCCCCCCGAGTACCCGACAGGGCCGCAGATCTCGGGCAGCGAAAGGAGTGCGTCCAGGGCGGCCTGCCATTCCGGGACCGCCTTCTCGACGAGCGGGAGGATGAGGGCGTCGATGATCTCGTCGCTGACAGGCTCGCCGGCCTGCAAGGCCCGGCGCAGGTCGGCGCGGGCCTGCTCGGCGGCGGGCCAACGGGGCCGGTCGCCGCTCCCGGGGAGCTCGATGGTGGCCGTGGCGAAGCCGTCCGCCGCGGCGTGCCGGGCCCGGGCCACCAGTCGGGGGTACATCTTGCGCAGTCCGAGCGGGGGATGGCCCAGCAGGATCAGCGGGACCGGTGCGGACTCGGATGCGAAATCAGGCGTCCACAGGATGCCGGGGATCTCACCGAGGGTGAATTCGCGCTCGAGGACACCGTCGTCGAGCCGCTGTTCAGAAGCGAAATGCATGGTCGTGCCTTTCGGGAGTGCACAGAACGGCGCTCCCGGGCGACGACCTATCGCCCGACCGTGACCCCGGAGGAGAGCACCCATGTCGAAACGTTCACAGGTACCACCTCCTCAATCTGTCGCACGGCCTCCGGAAAACTAGCAGCGGTCGCCGTGGTCCGCCAACGGGTTTTGCGGTGAACATCGAATATGACGCACTGCCGACGCCTCCCGAACTCGTGTACAGGTGCTGTTGGTTCTCGGGATCTGGCTCAACTTCTGTGGAGCGGTGACGAGCCGTCACGGCTACGGACGAGAGCTGTGTGAGCGATCACGTCTCCCCTAGTCTGACGGGGCACGGGCCTTGATCGTTTCGAGCCAGGGGTGGGGATCCGTATGGCAGCGCGCACGACCGGCGACACGAGACCGGGACGGGAGCGGTGGCTTTCGTCCCGCGAGGGAACGCGGCGGCTCCGCCCCCTGGTCGCAGCCGTTGCCGCGCTGGTCGTCGGCCTCACTGCGGGCTGCTCCGCCTCAGGGGGCTCGATGCGCGTTGTCTGGGATGCGCCCGTCGACGACAATGCCCGGGAC
The DNA here is from genome assembly GCF_045348655.1 of Streptomyces solicamelliae. NCBI lineage: Bacteria > Bacillati > Actinomycetota > Actinomycetes > Kitasatosporales > Streptomycetaceae > Streptomyces > Streptomyces solicamelliae. The sequence goes on along the minus strand of NZ_CP160404.1, from coordinate 397,185 downwards.
TACGGCAACGGTGCCTGGCTCGTCGACGACACGCTCGTCCGCAGTCGGTACGACGCCGTCACCGCTTTCGACGCCCGGTCGGGCGACCGGCGCTGGGAGTACGCACCGCCTGGTCAGGACCATGTGTGCGCGGTCTCGCGTCGTACGGCCGGTTCCGTCGTCCTGCTGGCGCGGGGGGACCGTGGTCCGGGCGGTCAGGGCTGTGCGACCGTCGCCGCGCTGGACCTCACGACCGGCCGTGAGCTGTGGCACGTACGGCGCGCCCCGGCTGACCTCACGGAGTCGCTCACCGACATGGTCGCCGCCGGGGGCGGGCTCGCCGTACTGCGGGACGGCGATGACCGATGGGTCCTCGAGACGATCCGGCCTGCTGTTCAAGGATCTGAGGCTCTGCGCGCTTTCGACCTGCTGACAGGCGCCCCACGCTGGAAGGCAGCGGTCCCGGCGGGCTGTGTGCCAGAGCGGGTCGCCGCCGGCGAGCGACAGGTCCTCGCGGTGCTCACCTGCGGCCGCACTGAACTGCAGCTGGCCGCGTTCGACAAGGCCGACGGGAAGGCACAATGGTCCGCGCCGCTCGGCGGCCGCCCGACTCCGGGCACGGACGCGGAGGTGACGCTGCTGTCGACCGATCCCGTGATCGTGCAGGTCGGCGGGACCGTGCAAGGCGGCCTGCCGGGCGCATACCTCGCCTTCGACGAGGACGGGACGCCCCTGAGCCGGATCGAGTCCACCGGTGGTCACGGCACGATCCAGTCGCACAGGCCCGGGGTTGTGGCGGTCGCGGACGGGCGGCTCTACACCGCCGCCGAGACCAAGCGCGGTAAGGAGTACGTGAACCGGGTGGTCGCCTTCGACCTTCTGAAGGGCACCGAAGTATGGCGGAGCGACCTGGCCTCCGGACGTGGCTTCCTCGCACTCGAAGCGGCCGACGGTCGAGTGACCGCCCTCGTCCGCATGCTCGCACGCAGGCATGACGACACGGACGAACTGCTGGTCCTCGACGCAGCCACCGGCAACGAACAGGACACCGGCGCCGACATCGACCACAAGGCGGGCGAACTCGCGGACCTGCTCATCCACCAGGACCTGGTGGTCCTAGTGCGGTGGGGCTGGGGCGTGCGGCCCTTCTCGGTGTACGAGCGCGAATGACGTCTGGGACATCAGGCCACAAGGACGCGCTTAGACCGTGTCCTATGTGGTGAGGCGGTCGGTCGGGCTGGTTATGGGGCGGGGTGTGTGGAATTGGTTAGAGCACCGTGAGTGACACGAAGTCGAGCAGGTCGGCGAGCGCCATCAGGCCGAGGGCCACGCCACATCCCAGGAGAGGAAGGACGACGGTGAGTAGGAAGGCCAGCCCGATGGTGAACTGCGCGGCATTGCGGCGTTGCAGTTGGTTGACGCCCGGGTTTCGCGGATCGTAGATGATCTCCTCCTCGTCGCGGCCCCCGTTCGTACCCCGGTACGCGCACAGGGCCCCTTCTGCGTCCGTGAACAGGTAGACGTACGAAGCGTCGGGATCTCCCGTGTCCACGGAACCCGAGCTTTTCCGCTGCCCGTCGACCCGTGATCCCGCGCACGGCCAGGATCCAGCCCTCTGCGTGTCAGAACGGCGGATCTTCGGTGCCGCCGCCTGGCCCGTGGTTTGCCAACCAGTCGTCAAAATCGGCCAGGCCCGCTTGCAATTCACGGGATGCAATGTCGTTGGCGTTTTCCAGGTCACTGGTGTCGTGGCCCCAGGCGTTGAGCGCATTCAGGGCACAGTCGCGGTGGTAGCGGTTGGTGCTGGTGGTCAGCAGGTGACGGGCGTGTTCGACCAGCTCGGCCCGGTGTGTAGTGAGCCTGGGGTCCTCTGCGAGGGGGATGGCTGCGACGAGGGCCTCATCGCGTACTTTCGCATTGTCATGGCCGAGGAACGGCTGAACTGCGGAGTAGATAGCCGGGCGCAGGCTCCGAAAGGCGCGCGTGTCCGGGCATGCTTGGAGAAAACCTTCGCCGAAAAGGTACTCGGCGTCGTAGGCAGTGGCGCCGAGCCTGTTCAGTAGCGACGCGCGGGTGGGATGGCGTGATGGCACGTCAGCGTCGTGGTCGAGGTCGCCCACTTCGGTGGCCGGATGGTTGAGGATGGCTGCGAAGTACAAGGCCACCGGCACGGTGGCTTCGTAGATGGTGTTCTGGTGGTCCACCTCATCGCTCACGTCCTTGACGGCGGCTGCCCTGACGGCCGGGTTGGGGTCGAGGAGACGTGCCAGGGCCGCCGGCAGTGATTCGCCCGTCCCGTAGGGGGTGGCGAGCGATGCCCAGTCTGTACCCTCGAGAAGCTCCTGATAGTGAGGCAGCCTGTCGAGATAGTGCTTTATCCAGCTGACGCGGTTGGTCACAGGTCGAGGCTATAGCGTCGCTACGAGAGCGTTGTGCGTGGTGTCATCCACTGAGCAGGAGACGCTTCCGTAGGAGATCGAACCAGGCGCGGCCGAACATCTGGCGCTTGAGCATCTTGATCCGGTTGACGTGGCCTTCGACGCCGGAGTTCCAGGGGAGGGTGAATCCTGCGATGACGGCGGCGCGGTCGCGGTCGATGCCGGCGGCGAGGGTGTGGAGACTGGGCAGGTCGTCCTGGCGGACGGCGTCGAGCCATTCCGGGAGCCGCTCGCCCCGGCGCTCGGTGAGCATGGCGGCGAAGGAGCGGACGTGCCGGGTCAGGGCGTCGAGCTCGGGGCAGTGGGCCAGTACGGTCTTGAGGTGAAGCTACTCGGCCTCGGATAGCGCCGTGGGCCGCCGGAGGATCCAGCCGGCGACGGTGCGGGGCGACGGCGCCCGGGCGGTCACCGGCCGGGGCGGGGTCCGTTTCTGCCGCAGGTAGGCGCTGACGCGCTGGTAGCTGCCCTCGTAACCGAGCGGGACGATCTCCCCCCAGAGCTTCCAGGCGTCGGTGCAGCCCTCGTTCCAGCAGCCGTCGAGGTAGGGCTTTACTCGTCCAGGACCGACGGGCGGTCCTGCCACTGGCCCCGGAAGAGCTCCTCCGGGTTCGGAGCGTCAGCCAGGGCCTTGACCGTGCGGCAGGTCATGCCGAGCTGCCGCTGGACGGCGCGCCTGCTGTGCCCCGCGGCCAGCAGGGCGTGTACCTCGGCGTGCCGGGCCCGGGTCCGGTCGGCGAACCGGAAGCCCGTCGGCCAGGGCTGGTCCACGTTCTCCTCCCGGCCTGCGGGCTCTACGATAACGGCCGGACTGAGCACCGGAGTTGCGGTGCGCAGGCACTGTCGGTGGAGGGCGACGGCCCGTTCGGCCGCTTCGCTGAGCTTGCGCCACAGGTGCCGGCGGTCCGCGACCTGGACCGCCTGCGGCGCACCGGTGGTGGCGCCCTCGGCGAAGACCGGCGCACGGTCACGGCAGACGACCTCGACACCCGGCCGCGCGGCCAACCAGGCCGCCAGACTCGACGCCTCCCGATCGGGCAGCAGGTCCACCGGCCGACGCGTCTCGGCGTCGACCAGCACCGTCCCGTAGGCGCGGCCCTTCCGCATCGCGTACCCGTCGACGCCCACCACTCTCGGGGCCGGCGGATTAGGTTCGGGAAGCTCCTCGACCAGCCGCAGCACCGTACTCCGGCTCACCGACACCCCGAACACCCCGGCCAGCCGGGCACCGGCCCGCTCGGCCATCGCCAACCCGACCGCGGCGAGCGTCGCCCGCAATTGTTCCGTCCACCCCCTCGCCCTACCGGCGGCGCGCGGCTGGGCAGGGGAGGACAGCCCATGGCTCGCTGCGCTGGGTGCCGACGTCCTGGCCGAGCATCCCGGCCCCGAGACCTTGCCGGGACTCGTGGACGAACTCGTCGAACAGTGGTCGGCGCGGGCCTGGTGCGGCCCTGACCAGACGGCCCGGCGCCTGGCCCGGTTCGGAGCTGCCGCTGCCCGGGCGGTGCCCTACCTGCGGCTCCTCTGGCTGCACACCCCGCACTCGTACGAGCGGGCCGCGTACTTGGAGGCACTCGCCGCCATCGGCGCGGACGGCCTGGAGCACATGTACGCCGAGGCCCTGTGGGACTGCGAGGAAGCTACGCGGCTGCAGGGGATCGCCTCGGCACCCGCGAGCCCGGAGATCCTGGGACGGATCGCGGTACTGCGCGACGACCCGATGGAGGCGACCGAGGTGAGAGCTGCGGCCCGCGCGCGGCTGTCGGCAGCCGAGTTGCGGCCCGAGGACGGCTGATGGCACATCAGGGTCTCGAACAGGACTAACGGGAGCAGGAAGCCGCCGCGAAGAGCAGCTCGTGATCGCCTGCGGCTAGTTTCGGTCCATGACTGGTGACTGGCGGATGGACCGGATCGGGGCTGCTCTGCGGGGCGAGAACCCGACCGTGCTGCGGCGGCTCGATTCGGGATTTGCGGTGATCGGCGACGTTCAGTTCCTGCCGGGCTACTCGGTTCTCCTCGTGGACGAACCGAACGTGCAGCGGCTGTCCGACCTGCCGCGGGCCACGCGGCTGTCATTCCTGTCCGACATGGACCGACTCGGAGAAGCGGTCGAGCGGGCCTGTCGGCGGTTGGACCCTGATTTCCGACGCGTCAACCTGGAGATCCTGGGAAACACTGATCCGTTCCTGCATGCCCATGTCTGGCCGCGCTTCGCATGGGAGCCGGTCGAGCTGGTGGGCAAGCCGGTGTGGCTGTATCCGCGTGAGCGGTGGAGTGACGAGCGGTTCAGGCTCGGTCCGCAGCACGATGTGCTGAGGGATGCGATCGGCTGCGAACTGGACCGGTTGCGCTCGATGGACTGACGCGGGCCCCCGCCGACCGTCAGGTCAGTGAGCCCGGGGAGGGCCGGGCGGTTTCCGGGGCCGGCAGAAGCGCGGCGCTGGTGGCCGGTTGCCGGGAAAGCGGACAAGGCACCGCTCGACTCTGACCGGAGGCCGTGTCAGTGGCGCCGTGCAGAATGCGTCCATGAATCACGACTATCGATCCGGTGACGTGCTGAAGCTGGAGTGCCCTTTCGCCGAGGCCACCGTCACCGGGGTCACCCGCTTCTACGTGTCCGTACGATGGCCGTGGTTGAAGGTCGATCCGCAGGCCGAGGCGTTCGGGTGGAACGGCCAGCGGGCGCTGCCGATGCCCAACGCCCGCGAGTGGGAGATCTTCCGGACGGAACCGGTGGAGACCGTACTGGAACCCGGTGACACCTGCCAGGTCGGAGTCCCCGCGACCGTGGTGCACGTCCAGGCGATCCATCACTTCGATCCGCCCCTCGTCACCGGCCTGCTGCCGAGGCCCGCGTCCTACGTCGAGGTCCTGCAGCAGGGCGAGACCTATGACCCCGATCTTGAGGACCAGGGCTACACGATCGACCCGGACGGCGGGGAACCGATAGGCATCGAGCTGCTCTTCCGTCCGTACGCCTTCCTCGAACCGGGTGATGAGGTCGCCGACCGGAACGGGCGCGCCTGGCGGTTCGACGCGGCCTGGGACTGGTACGCCTTCGACGGTGAGCAGTCGGGCTCCCCGGCCTGGCCGTTGGCGCTGGTCTTTCGCCGAGGTGAACCGTCCCCGGAGGAAGCTGCAGCGGTCGCCCGGGCGACGGCAGCCGGCAGTCACGCCGACGAACTGGAGCGGTGGACCGAACTGACGCTTGCGCGACCCACCGCCCACCAGCGGTGAGGCTCATGCGGCCTGGTTGGATCGGCGTATGACGGATTGGCTACGACTCCTTGAGTGATGGGGAGAGGGTTCCACTTCGTCCGGCGGAGGCCGCAGAGCTGGAGGGTCGCGAAACGCCTGCAACGACCGGACCCTCGCTGACGGACAGCACCTCCTGGCGCCTTGAGCCGTTGCTGGGCGAGCGCGTGCGTAGGATCGCCGCCATGGCTCTGCGACCTGTCATGGTGAACGTCAAGGCTGTTGACGCTGCGGCGGTCGGTCGGTTCTGGGCGGAGGCGCTCGGCTGGACTGCGTACAGCGCCGGAGTGACCACCTACGTCGGGCCGGGCGGCGGCCTCGTCTGGCCGGATCCGGTCGTCCTCGGCATCGACGTCGTTCCCGTCCCGGAACCCAAGACGGCGACCAAGAACCGGGTACACCTCGATCTCGCCACCACCTCCGCGACCCACCAGGCGGAGTTGCTCGCACGACTGAAGGCTCTCGGCGCGACGCCCGTCGACGTCGGCCAGGGCGAGGCGCCGTGGACGGTCCTCGCCGACCCGGAGGGCAACGAGTTCTGCGTGCTGGAGCCTCGGGACGTGTACCGGGACACCGGGCCGATCGCCGCGGTGGTGGTCGACTGCACGGAACCGCGGGTCATGGCCCGGTTCTGGGGCGGGGCCGTGGACTGGACCCTGCATGAGGTGACTGACGATCACGCGGTGCTGCGCTCCGCCCAGGGAGCCGGCCCGTATCTCGAGTTCCTGCGCACGCCCGACGCGAAGACCGTTCCGGACCGCGTCCACCTCGACCTGCTGCCGTACCCCGGTGACGACAAGGCGGCGGAGGTGGACCGCCTGCGGGGCCTTGGTGCGACCGACCTCGACGTCGGCCAGGCCGCCGACGACGTCTCGTGGACGTGCCTGGCCGACCCGGAGGGGCATGAGTTCTGCGTCCTCGATCCGTCCTGACAGGGGATTCCGAGGTGCGTGCCTAGGGGTCTTAGGTTTAACCTAGGGTTCCTAGGGTTCCTAGGTGGGGAGGTGGCGCATGGCGCGCGCTGGGCTGACGGCGGAACGGGTGACCCTCGCAGGAGCCGAGTTGGCGGACGAGGTCGGGCTCGATCGGGTGACGATGTCGCAGGTGGCGCGGCGGCTGGGCGTGAAGGACGCGAGCCTCTACTCGCACGTACGCAACCTTGAGGATCTGCGCGGGCGGATTGCGCTGCTGGCGGCGGACGAGAAGACACTCCGCATCGCGGAGGCGATCGCCGGTCGGGCGGGCAAGGAGGCCCTGGCCGCGTTCGCGGACGCCTGGCGGGAGTACGCCCACCAGTACCCGGGGCGCTACGCCGCGACGCAGGCCGCGATCCGGATCGATCCCGAGCTGGCCGCGGACGCGCCTGGACCGCGGCGAGCGGTGGAGCTGACCTACGGAATGCTGCGCGGTTACGGACTGGCCGAGCCCGACCTGACCGACGCGGTACGGCTGCTGCGCAGCACGTTCCACGGGTTCGTCGCCTTGGAGGCCTCAGGAGGGTTCGCGGCCGGGCGCGCGCCGCAGCAGTCCTGGGTTCGCGCGCTCCACGCCCTCCACGCCCTCCTCGAGCACTGGCCCGCTTCCCGCGACGAAGGAGTCTCCGCATGACCGCCCCGAGCACGGGCACCCTGCGCGTCCACGGCGCGACCCTGCACTACGACGTACGCGGCCAGGGGCCGCTCCTGCTGCTGATCCCCGGAGGGGCGGGCGGCGCCGCCTCCTTCGACGGCATCGCCGACGACCTGGCCGCCGAGTACACCGTCGCGACCTACGACCCGCGTGGCATGTCCCGCAGCACGCTGGACGACCCCGAGGCCGAACAGCGAGTCGCCGAGCACGCCGATGACGCCTTGCGCCTACTGGAACGACTCACCCCCGGTGAGCCCGCCCGCGTGTTCGGCGTCAGCTCCGGCGCGATCGTCGCCCTGCACCTGCTCAGCGCCCACCCCGAACGCGTGGAACGCGTCGTGGCGCACGAGCCGCCGGTGGTGGAGGTGCTGCCGGACGCGGTTGAGCATCGCGCGTTCCTCGCACACGTACAGGAGACCTTCCGTGCGGAGGGGCTCATGCCGGCGATGGCCGTGTTCGCCGCAGGTCTGCGGAAGGACGAGGCCGAGGCGGCTGCGGAGCCCAGGCGAGAGGCCGAGAGCGAAATCGAGCTGCCTCCGCAGGCGGCGGCGCGGAGGGAGCAGACGATGGCCAATCTGCCGTACTTCGTCGGCCGTATCGTGCCCCGCTTCATGTCGTACACGCCTGACGTCCAGCGGTTGCAAACGGAAGCCCTGGCCGATCGGCTCGTGCTCGCCGGCGGGCAGGACTCGCGCGGTGAGCTCCCGTACCGCCCGGCTGCCTTCTTGGCCGAGCGCTTCGGTACGGATCTGGTGCACTTCCCCGGCGGGCACACCGGCCTGACCACGCACCCGGCCGAGTTCGGCGCGCTGCTACGGAAGGTCCTTTGCACCGCCTGAAGCCAAGGGTCGGGCGGCGTTACGCAGACGGGGTGTGCGGAGCGGCGGCCTCCAGGTCGGCGATGGGGCCCGACATGATCGTGCGTACGTGATCGGTGATGTGCTCCGCGGGCCGGTCCCACCCTGCCACCGCGAGCAGCCGAGCGACGTCCTCCTTGCTGTACCGGGTACGGATGAGCCGCGCCGGGTTGCCGCCGACGATCCCGTAGTCGGGTACGTCGGTGGTGACCACGGCGCCGGACCCGATGATCGCGCCGTGCCCGATCCGCACGAGGGACCGCACCCCCGTGCCCAGCGCGCTGCGGTGTGTTGCTGTGTTCTTGCGGCGCGAATTCCGGTCTGGTGCCGACTGGCTGTCTCAGGGGTCTGGGGTCATGGCCACCGTGACAGCGATGAGAGCGATGAGGACCGCCGTTGCTGCCAGCACCGCACGGGTGAGGGCGCGTGCGCGGCGTTCGCTGGCGGCGCGGACGGACCAGGGCTGGGCGAGGGTGGCGGCCGATGCGTCCTTGACGCGTGCTCTGAGGGCGTGGCAGGCGGCGTTCGTGTGGGTGTCGGTTTCGGCGCGGGTGCGGGTGTCGGGGTCCGTCCCCGGCATCTGCCGGCTGATGGTGGCGCGGGCGTGCCGCAGCCGGCCGGCGGTGGCGGCGGTGGTCGCCTGCGTTTCGGCGGCGGCTTCCTCGATGCTGAGGTCGAGGCCGTCGCACAGCAGCGCCACCCGGCGTTGCCAGGGAGGGAGTTCCTGGAGGGCGCGTACGACGGGGTCGGCGGGCAGGGAAGCCGGGCGGTAGAGGCCGGGGCGCAGCCGGTGCCAGGGGGAGAGGGCGTACTCGTGGCTGCGCGCCCGCACCCATGCCACGGGGTCGGGGTCGCGTGCGACCTCGGGCCAGTGTTCCCAGGCGCGGTGGAAGGCCTGCTCGGCGGACTCGAAGGCGAGGCGACGGCATCCGGTCAGTACGTAGGCCTGCTGGGTGAGGCCGGGGACGGTGGAGACGTAGAGCGCGTCGAAGGCCGATTCGGGGGTCAGGGGCGGCTGGTCTGTGGTGTGGTGCATGCGGTGTGTCCCTGGGGGAGAAGCGGTCAGGTCACGTGAGGTGGGGGAGGGCGCTGCGCTGCGGCGAATGGTTTCTTCTGGGCGGCGCCGCTACGCGTGAGCCCCTTTGCGGGCTCGGTGCTTGGGGGAGAACTGGCCGACGAGTTCCCAGAAGCACACCAGCGCGGTGACGGGCGGGATCCCGAGCGTCACGAGCGCCAGCACCGAATGGGGTGCGTGACTGACGCACAGGGCCACGGCCATCGCCGAGGTCAGCAGGAGGACGCCCCAGGAGCGAAGCGCGGTCCGTTGGCGCACAGCCGCCCGGAGGATCGACAGCGCGGCGACGAACCAGGGGCCGTACACCATGAGCGGCCACCACGGGGCCAGCCTCGCGGGCAGGACGAACTCGGCGATCGTGCGGAGTTGGCCGTAGGAGTACGTGATGGACCAGCCCAGCAGGGATGCGGCACAGACCGCGACGGCGGCGAACAGTACCGTGACATGCGTCATGCTCCGGTCGGCCAGAGACCCTTGCGGCTGCTTCGTGTGTCGCATGCGCCTGCGGTCGCCCCTCGACGGCGACGGTGACGGTGACGGCGGCTCCGGCGGTCGCTCCTCGGGCGCGGCGGGCGGCTTCGTGCCCGGTGCCGCGGCGAACCGGCTCTCGTTGTCGCTGTACCAGGTCATCAGGGTTCCCTCGTGCTGCCGGCGCGCATCTTCCTGAGCGCGGAACCCGGATGGCAGCGACGGTGCGGGTCGTTGTCGGCATGCCTGGCACATGTCGCCCGCAGACGTTCAGTCCTCATCGTCCTTGTCTCGTTCGGTAACTCTCCGACGGGCTGGGAAGGCTCCCCATGTCGATCGGGCCATACGTTCGGCCACGGCCACGGCCACGGCCACCGCCACGGCCACTCGACAGGAGAATCCTTTCGCTCAACCCGCCTGCCCGTTTAACGTCCGCATAACGAACGAGATCGGAAGGCGGGTGTCGGGCGATCGGGTGGCCGATTCACGCGAAGGAGTGACGAGGAACGCTGCATCAAACGCTTGCCCGACAGCTGGGCCCGTCCAGGGACGGGGCGACCGTCCAGAAGGCCGCGGACAAGTTGTCGGAGGTCGGTGCGAGGATGGCGGTGTGCTCTGGGAGGTGACCGGGGCGAGGACTTGGGTGGTTCGAGGGGCCGGAGGCGGTATGGGCAGGGAGATCCAGGTGACTTACGACTGCGCAGATCCGGGCGCGCAGGCCGCGTTCTGGGCGGAGGCGCTGGGCTATCGCCTTCAGCCGCCGCCGGAGGGCTTCACCGACTGGGCGGCCATTACGGACCCGGACGGCAACGGACCTCGGTTGTACTTCCAGAAGGTGCCGGAGGGGAAGACGGCGAAGAACCGCGTGCACCTGGACGTGCGCGCGGCCCCCGGCCAGACCGGGGACGAGCGCATGGCCACGCTGGAGGAGGAGGCCACCAGGCTGGGAGGGCTGGGAGCGAAGCGTCAGTACCGGCTCGAGCCCGATGGCGTGAACGAGGGGATCATCGTGATGACCGACCCTGAGGGGAACGAATTCTGTCTGGATTGAGGCGGGTTGGAGGGCAGACGGCCGCTAGACGGCGGCCGCCGTCAGCGCCAGGGCGGTGCCGATCGCGACGGCGGTGGCGGCCCAGCGCCACGCGGTCCGCGGCGCGTTCTCGTGGTGCCGGCGGATGCGGGCCATGTCCGCCACGTCCCCGACCTCGAAGCGGTCGGGGAATTGCCGGTGCTGAAGGACGGGGTACGGGCCGCCGACCCTCATCTCCGGGGTGATACGCACGGATCGTCCTCCCCGGACCGTGTCCCCACCGGGAACGTGCAACTCGAATACGGCGAAAGCTCGGACGTCTCCCGGCATCGGCTGCAAGGACACGAGGCGCGCCTGCACCACGACGCCGTCCTCCTCCAGGCTCCGGAACAGCCGTGCCTTGGCACGCTCGCTGGGCAGCACCGAAATGTAGGTGTACGCGAGGTAGAAACACCCCGCGCCGAGGAGGATGAGCACGACTCTGAGGATCTGCATGGGCGGGACCCTACGGCGGGTCGGATGTCCGCGGAACCCAGGTGCGGCCCAAGGGCCTGTGACGCGGTTGCACTACCGCGAAGGGACGGAGGGCCAGGACGGTTACCGCGGGTTGTGGGTGCTGAGTCGTGCGGTGCCGGCACTCGTCCGTACGGAGAACTCGTTGCCGTCGGGGTCGAGCATCAGTACCCGGCCGTCCTGGCCCTCGAGTTGGTCGGCGTTCGTGTCGGTGTGCGTTGCGCCCAGTGAGATCAGGCGGGCTGCTTCCGTCTCCCAGTCGGTGGCGGCGGGGAGGGTCAGTTCGAAGAAGAGTCTGTTGGTGCCGGACTTCGGGGCCACCGGAGGGCCGCCCCACGTGATCTTCGTGCCGCCGTTCGGTGACTGGATCGCCGTCTCCTGGTCCTGGTCCCAGACCAGCGGCCACCCCAGTGCCCGGCTCCAGAAGTAGCCGACCTCCTGCGTGCCGTCGCAGGCCAGGGCTCCGATGAAGCCGGTGTCGGCGAGGAACTTGTTGCCCGCCTCGATGACGCAGAACTCGTTGCCGTCCGGATCGGCGAGGACCACATGCCCCTCCTCCGGGAGTTGGCCCACGTCGATGTGCTTCCCGCCGAGTTCCAGCGCCCTGGCCACGGTCTGCTGCTGATCCTCCGGGGAGGTGCTCGTCAGGTCGAAGTGTGCCCGGTTCTGACCGGTCTTCGGTTCCTGGCTCGGGAGGAAGCGGATGCGGTATCCGGCGGGATCCGGGGGCAGGAGTGCCACGCCGTCGTCCGGTCCCTCGGTCTTCTCCCAGCCCAGCACCCCGGACCAGAACCGCGCCAGGTCAGACGGTCGGGTCGCGTTGAAGCAGATCGCGGACAGCTGGCTGGTCATATCCGTGTGTCTCCGTCCGGACGGCATGCGGTGCGATTCGGAGCGCCTTGACTCCCCGTCCGCGCAGCCTAGGTGGGGTGGCGCCGTGCCCGCATGCGAGTTTCCGGCGCCGGCGGGAGTCTGAGCCTGCTCCTGACGCTAGCGCGCGTCCTGCGGGCCGGGGTGTGTGGGGCGGTGGTGATCGGTCAGGACCGTGAGCAGGTGCGTGAGCTCGTCGGCCTGGTCGGGCGTGAGGGGGGCGAGGAGTTCGCGCTGGGCGTCGGCGATGAGGGCGTCGAGGCGCTCCAGGCGGCCACGGCCGGCGGGCGTGGGGGAGATGACGTTGCGGCGGCGATCGGCGGGGTCGGGTTCGCGGCGGACGTATCCGGCGTCGGAGAGCTCGTTGAGGACGGCGACCATGTCGCTGCGGTAGATGCCGGTGCGGCGACTGAGGTCGGCCTGGCTGGCGGCGCCGGCCTCGGCGAGCGCGACCAGCGTGGCGAAGTGCCACTTGTGCGCGCCCTCGGCGGCCAGCCGCTCGCTGACGAGCCGGTCGGCGGCGAGCGCGACCCCGGCCAGCAGGCGGCTGGGGATGGCACGCAGCCGGTCGGGGGTGGGTTCCGGGGTCGCGCTCATGGGGGCTCCTCGATGTCTTGCCGTGTTGTCCGGCCGTGTTCTCCGGCCGTGGTGTCCGGTCACGTTGGCCGGTCACGTTGGCCGGCCACGTTGCTCTGCTCTTGCTCTGATCCCGCACCCCTTGCGTTAGTGCCACTAACTATCTATCTTCGTTAGTGCCGCGAACGTTTGGGCTTCGAACGATTCTCCCTGGAGTGAAGACCGTGATCAAGCCGTTCCGCATCGACATCCCCCAGGCCGACCTCGACGACCTGACCGACCGCCTCTCCCGCACCCGCTGGCCCAACGAGGTCGCCGACGCCGGGTGGGACTACGGATTCCCGCTCACGCGACTGAAGGAGCTCGCCGAGCACTGGCGCACCCGCTACGACTGGCGTGCGCATGAGGCCGAGCTCAACGAACTTCCGCACTTCACCACCGAGATCGACGGCCAGAACATCCACTTCGTGCACGTCCGGTCCGCGAACCCGGACGCGCTCCCGCTGATCCTCACCCACGGCTGGCCGGGGTCGTTCCTGGAGTTCCTCGACGTGATCGAGCCGCTGTCGCGCGACTTCCATCTGGTGATTCCGTCGATCCCCGGGTACGGCTTCTCGGGGCCGACGCGCGAGCGCGGCTGGGACATCGTCCACGTCGCGCGGGCGTGGGCCGAGCTGATGCGCCGTCTCGGGTACGAGCGCTACGGCGCGCAGGGGGGCGACTTCGGGGCGGGCATCTCCCTGGCGCTCGGCGCGGTGGCGCCCGAGCGGGTCGTCGGAGTACACGTCAACTACCTGCCGACCCGGCCGGACCCGGACGCCGGCGTCGCACTGTCCGCGACGGACGAGGCCCGGCTGGACAGGGTCAGGCAGCTGATGGCGAACCGCCCGCCGTACCAGGCGCTGCAGGCCACCACCCCGCAGACCATCGGGTACGCGCTGACCGACTCGCCCGTCGGCCAACTGGCCTGGATCGCCGAGCGCTTCGCCCAGTGGACCGATCCGCGCTCGCCGATCGCCGACGAGCGGATGCTCACCGACATCTCGCTGTACTGGCTGACCGCCACCGCCGCCTCCTCGGCGCGGCTGCACCGCGAGGCGCCGCGACAGACTCTGCCATGCCCGGTGCCCGTGGGCGTGGCGGTGTTCGCGCACGACATCACGCAGTCGGTGCGACCGCTGGCCGAGCGGCTGTACGACATCAGGCACTGGTCGGAGTTCGACCGCGGCGGTCACTTCGCCGCGATGGAGGTGCCGGAACTCCTCTCCGGGGACGTCCGGGACTTCTTCCTCGCGCGGATCAAGGACGGCCGGCAATGACAAGCATCGAGGGCGACCGGCGGATTGCCCGGTGGCGTGCTGAGTAGGCTGCTCCGCCAGGGGCGTCGAGGATGGCTGGGGGATGTGTGGGCAGGCGGGGGACGCTGGGGCGCGGTGTGAGGGTCGGGCTGTTGATGGCGGGAGTGCCGAGCGTTCCATGGGCTGCACTCGCCCTTGCGGTGGCGGTCGTGGAATTCCTTACTGGAGGGGACACGCGGCTTGCCGCTCGTAACGTGCGCTACTTCGTGGCGCTCTGCGGAGGCAGCCTGGTGGCGGGTGTGCTGATGGGGCTGATCATCGGGGGAGGGCTGGCCCTCGCCTCTCTCGCCATCACCCGCACCTGGGGACTCGCGTGCGTGGGAGCTGTGCTGGGAGCGCTTTCCTTCCCGCTCGAGTTCGTGGTCGTCGGGGAGGGCACGGACGGGGCCGTTGCGATCGTGGGAACGACCTTGCTGGCATGGCCGGCGATGGCCTGGGTGGCCGCCTCGCACAGTGCCGACATCGTGGGCGTGACGCGCACGCGTCCGTGGCTCCGGAGGCCGTTCCTCGCCCAGCGGCTGACACGAGGCTGACAGCGGGGTCGGAGGCGAACTCTGTTGCGGCGCCATCCCCGTCAAGGGCATCGTCACCTGGCAAGGCCCGCGGTGCGGGCAGGAGCGGTAGCGACATCAACCACACCCAGGGAGCCGGCACACGTGGCAGACCTCAAGGTCACCTACGACAAGACCGCGAACGCGGCGTACGTGTACTTCACCGAACCGCAGGCCCGCGTGAAGGTCGCGCACATGTACCCCTGCGACCCGGTGGACGTCGACGGCATGATCAACCTCGACTTCGACGAAGACGGCCGCCTCCTCGGTATCGAGGTGCTGGCGGCCAGCTCGAAGCTGCCCGAGTACCTGCTCCGGTCCGCGGAGCGTCTGGACACAGAACGCGCGTAGGTCGGGCGGAGCGCGGCCGTCGTGCTCTGGCAGGATCACCGGCATGACACCGTTGCTTCTCGCCGACATCGAACGAGCCGTGCGCAGCAGTTGGAGTGCCGAGACCTGCACGCCTGATTTCCGCTCGCGCTGGACGAAGGACAACCCGGCTCGGGACCAGTGCGGGGTGACCGCCATGGTGCTCAACGACCTGCTGGGCGGCGAGTTGATCCGGGGCGAGGTCCATGTCGACGGAGTGCGGGTGGACTACCACTGGTGGAACCGTCTGGGGATGGGCATCGAGATCGACCTCACCCGCGAGCAGTTCGGGCCGGAGGAGATCGTCACCGGCGGCATCGTGATTCCCCGGCCGCCCGTGACCGAATGGCGCAGGCTTCGTGAGGAGTACGAACTTCTCCGCGATCGTGTCTTGGAGAAGCTCAACCGTCAGCAGCCGACGGCCCGGACTCGACCGGACCTGACCCCAGCCTGACCGGAGGCGGCCGGTAGCCGGAATCCGTGCCGTGCGGGCGGTGGTGGCGTCGGACGCGGTGAGCACCACTCGCACGATGCTGACCCCCGCGCCCGTGGCGCGCTGGAACATGCCCTCGTTCTCGGGCAGCACGCTCACGGTGTGCGTGTAGATCAGGCGGCGATACCCGAGTTCGGTGTAGTTCGACCAGAGCGCTGTCAGATTGCGCTCGCTGATCTGCTTCCGTCCCGCGCTCCCGTACGACGGACTGACGCCGCCCGGCCTCGGCGGCCTGTCGCCAAAATGCCTCGACATCCGCTGCGGTGATCGGGGAGGCTTCGCGCGATGACCAGAATCGACGACATGCCCCGCGCGTGGGACGAGCGCAGCCAGCTCACCACGTTCCTCGACTACACCCGCGGCACCGTCCGCGCCAAGTGCGACGGAGTCTCCGAGGAGAACGCCCGCAAGGCGCTCCTGCCCGGCTCCCCGCTCATGACCATGAGCGGACTGATCAACCACCTCCGCTGGGTCGAGTACTACTGGTTCCAGGTGGTCTTCCTCGGCGAGGAGGACCAGGGCCCCTGGACCGAGGACGACCCCGACCGTGAGATGCGCATCGCCGTAGACTTCCCGCTCGCGCAACTCCTCGACGAGTACGCCGAACAGAGCGCCCGCTACCGCGAACTGGTCGCCGGCCACGGCCTGGAGGCCCAGGCGAAGCGTCCGGTCCGCGACGGCACCCACGTCGATCTGCGCTGGATCCTCCTGCACCTCACCGAGGAGACGGCCCGCCACAACGGCCACCTGGACATCCTGCGCGAGCTGCTCGACGGCACGACCGGCTGCTGAGCCGACATGGTCGCCCAGGTGGTGGACCTGCGGCGGGTGAACCAGGACAGCCTGGAAGACCTTCTCGCGGTGGCCGTCGCGGATGCGGCACCCGACGAGGTCATGCCTCCCGTCGCCGGTCCGCCGGGATGGACGGCCGGACGGCAGGAGGCCTTCCGTGACTGGCACCGCGCTCGGTACGGCGGGCTTGCCGGTCCGCTCCGCGAGTCCACGTTCACGATCAGGTACGACGGGGCCGTCGTGGGGTCCGCCCGTCTGGCGCTCCGCGACGGCGATGACGTCCTCGAGACCGGGATGTGGCTCGGCCGTTCCCATCGCGGACGAGGGATCGGCACCGCCGCGCTCCGCCTCCTCCTGGCCGAAGCCGCGAGAGCCGGGGCGCGGGCGGTCGTCGCCGACACCAAGACGCACAACACGGCGGCCCTCGGCGCCTTGCGCCGTAACGGGGCCACGCTCATCGCAGGCCACGGCACGGCGGAAATCCACGCCGAGTTGAGCCCACCGTCTTCGGCGCCCACCGCGAACCAGTGAACCTGTGAACCCGTGAACCGTAAGCCACTCACCGCTGGAGTCCCCGGAGGACGAGGGCGATGAGGCGGCGGGGGTCGTAGCGGTCATCGTTGTCGTGGCCGATGCAGAGATTGCCGATGCCGCGCATCAGTTCGTACGGCTGCGTGCCCGGTCTGATGTCGCCGGCCTCGACCGCGGCGTCGAGGAGTTCGGCGCACACGGGCAGCAGGCGGTCGAGGAAGTGGGCGTGCAGGGCGGCGAAGCGGTCGTCGTCGGACTGCAGGGCGTCGGCGAGGCCGTGCTTGGTGACCAGGAAGTCGGCGAAGAGGTCGATCCACTTGCCCAGCGCGTCGAACGGACGGTCCGCGCCGGCCAGCAGGGTCGGGCCGGCCTCGGCGCATGCCTCGATCTGGTGGTGGTACACGGCGGTGACCAGGTCCGCCCGGGTCGGGAAGTGGCGGTAGATGGTGGCCATCCCGACGCCCGCCCGGGCCGCGATCCGACGGATCGGAGCGTCGACGCCGGAGGTGACGAACACCTCGGCGGCGGCGGCGAGCACCGTCTGCCGGTTGCGCTGGGCATCGGCCCGCTTGCCTCGGGGCGGTGTGTCCCCGGCAGGGCTCTCGGCGGTCATCGCGCGGTCCTTCCCATGATGGTTGACAAAGCGGAGCGGTGATCCGGATAGTAAATGGAGCAGCGTTCCGTTTCAGCGTAGCCGAAACGGGGTCGCTGCCGACTGCCTGCCTCGCGAAAGGGATCCCCCGTCATGAGCAGCTCTTCCTTCTCCTCCTCCACCCCCGTCGACGTCGGCGCCGACGTCTCGGGCGCGCGCCCCGTCCCCGTCCTGTCCTACAGTCCCGTGGTCCTGTCCGTGCCCGGACGTCCCGTGGACCTCCAGGTACGGGTCTCCGCCCCGGCGACCGGTACCGATCTCCCCGTCATCCTCCTCTCCCACGGGCACGGTCCCTCGCACCACCTCTCCTCGCTCCGCGGCTACGCGCCGCTCGCCGACCACTGGGCGGCCCACGGATTCGTCGTCGTCCAGCCCACCCATCTCACCTCCCGGACCCTGAGCCGCCTCGTCGCCGACGCGCCCGGCGCGCCCGACTTCTGGCGCTCCCGCGCCGAGGACATGACGCACGTCCTCGACCGCCTCGACGTGATCGAACGCACCGTGCCCCACCTCGCCGGGCGCATCGACCGCACCAAGGTCGCCCTCGCCGGACACTCGCTCGGCGGCTTCACCGCCGCCCTGCTGCTGGGCGCCGGACTCGACGACCCCGACACCGGAAAGGTGGTGCATCTTGCCGACCCCCGGATCAAGGCGGGTGTACTCCTCGCCGCGCCCGGCCGAGGCGGCGACGTCCTCAACGGGCCCATGGCCGCGCAGTGGCCGATCATCGGGGCCGTCGACTTCTCCACCATGACCACACCCGCGCTGGTCGTCGCCGGCGACCAGGACGACTCCCGGCACTTCACCGACGTGGGACCGGACTGGCACGCCGACCCGTACACGCTCGCCCCCGCGCCCAAGACGCTCCTCACCCTCTTCGGCGCGGAGCACGGACTCGGCGGGATCGCCGGATACGACGCCGCCGAGACCACCGACGAGAGCCCCGAACGCGTGGCCGCCCTCGCCCGGCTCACCGCCGCCTACCTCCGCACGCGACTCCACCCCGGCGACACCGCCTGGGCGATCGAGTGCGAGGCCCTCATCGGCGGGCCCGACCCGGTAGGACGCGTCGAGTCGAAGTGACCCGGGACGGGGACGCGACGTGCGCTCCTGCTCGGCTGCTCAGACGACCGACGCCCTGAAGGGATCGGTGGGATTGATCGCTGCCTCGTCGAAGAGCTGCTCCAGCGCCTCGTGCCCGTGCCGTCTGCGGAACTCGATCTCGGCCGTCGTCACGGGCAGGGCCCAGAGGATGCGGGCGTGGCCCCCGGGAACAGGGCAGTGCTCCAGGTCGGGTCCGTGGAGATAGGGCAGGCTGATCAGCAGGTGATCACAGGTCGAACCCGGTACCCACGGTTCACCGATCGGCAGGCTGTGCTCCAGGTCGAGCTGCTGCCCGCCGCAGTGGTAGAAGGCGATCATCGCCATGAGTTCGGTGAAGCGTGGGTCGCGGACATGGGAGGTCATGACGAACTCGACTCCGTGACCGTCCTTCTCCATCGCGTCCCAACATCCGTTCGTGACATAGGCCCAGCGGTCGCTGTGCGGACCGGGAGCCACGACGAGAACGCGCAGACGCGGCAGCACCGCTCGCCGCTCCGGCCCGAGGCCGTGGTCGACGACCTCCACGGAGTGCCCCTCGAAGTACGCCCGGACATGCGACTCCACGGCCTCTACGGCCCCCGCGGCCGGCGTCGGCAGGTTGTGCCATGCGTGGCCGCATCCGTCCGTGCAGTACCGCTCGCGTCTGCGGGTGTCGGCGATGGTGAAGAGTGCCACGAGCAGGCGGAACGACTTCGTGAGTTCGTAGGCCGGGAGGTGCTCCATCCCGAAGCGCCACTTCGTGAGCATCACGGCGGGGGTGTGGGTGGGCCTGATGCCCGAGCGTGCGATGGCCTCGGGTGCGTCGGACTCGCGGGCGCGCGCCTGTCCGCAGAACAGGACCAGCGCGTGCAGGACCTCGCGCCGGTCCTCCTCCGCGAGTCCCTCGAACCACTCGACCCCGTCGGCCACCGGTCGGAGTCCTTGGGCGAGTTCGTTCAGGATCACTTCGTGGGCGTACAGCACGGCGTCCCCCTCAGATGCGGAGTGTGCCCGGGAACGCGCCGTGGCCGGCGCCCGGGTCGGTCACGGCCAGCCAGCCGTGGCCGCGCACCTCGGTGTCCGGGCCGACGCCGTCGGGGTCGACCGACAGGTACGCGCAGGCGGAACGGGCGCCTGTGGTCCCCGCGTTGGCCGGAGTGTCGTCGTACTCCGGGTCGAAGTCCTCGTCGTCGACCGCGAGGGTCTCCCACGGCAGCGGATCGCCCTCCCACTCCGGGTCGCTCTCGGCGGCGTACCGGCGGATCACCCGGCCGTTCTCGGCCACCATCCAGATGTCGGCGCCGCCGGCGTCGTCCAGGAAGAAGATCTGTGCCTGGCCGCAGTGGAGGCTGACGCGCTCCACCGTCTCGATCATGTCGTACCAGGGGTCGTAGCCGACGAGCAGTTCGAAGGAGCCGAGGATCAGGCGCCAGCCGTCCAGCTCCGGCGTGACGAACACCCGCCCCGCGGTGCGGTCCTTGCCGTCCGGCCCGGGCACCCGGATCTCCCGGCCCTCCGACGCCGCGACGCCCGCGGCGACCGTGACGGGCCGCCGGTCGTGCAGGCCCAGGGCCTCGAACACGCCCTCGTACGACGCCCCGGGAACGGCCATCCACCAGCCGCTGAGCGTCGACGACGGAAGCGACGGGGTCTCGTGCGGGATCTTCACCCGGATCAGCCGCTCGATCGCCGCCCGGTCACGGTCGTCGAGGGCGTCGACCCCGCCGCCCGCCACCAGCGCCGCCATCGCGCCCCGCCTGATCCCGGGGGACGCCGCCGGGTCCCGGCGCAGCGAGCGCAGTCGCGGCCGGAAGGAGTCGTGCATCATGCGGGCGTAGTCGGCCGCCTTGAACGGGACGAGGCTGCTGCGGGCATAGCACTCCACCAGGGCCCGCAGCCCTGCCTCGGAGTCCGTCCGCAGCCGGTAGAGCCCCTGGAAGCCCTTGCCCGACGTGCCGTAGTGCGGATCGGCGGCCATGGCCGCGTACTGGTCGGCGGAGCGCTCGTCGAACACCCCGAGGAACCGGCCCGCCTCCCAGTCCTGTATCTCCTTCCGGCGCCACGCCGCCAGGACGGCGTCGAAGGCCGCAGGCCCGATGCGCTTCAACGCCCGCATGACCGGCTCCAGTTCGGCCGTACGCTTCGCTCCGGCCACGCGCTGCAGCAGCGTCGGCACCACGGCGTCGGCGTGCTCCGCCAGCTGTGCGGCCGCGGCCTCCACCCGCGCGGTGTCGTCGCTCTCCAGGTCCTCGAGAAGGGGATCGATCTTCATGAGGCAGCACAGTAGTCGCGCCCACTGACGGCGAGGATGCCGGATGCCGCCCGGCCGGGGCTACCTGCGCTCCGCCGCGGCGAACCAGGCGTTCGAGCCCCGCAGGAGCAGCAGCACGAACACCGTGACGTACCCGAGGACCGCGAGGGCCGTGGTCAGGTAGGCGGCCTGGTACGACCAGTCGGGGTAGATCTCGGTGACACTCGGGAACGGGTCCTGGTACTGCCCCGCACCCATGCTCTCCCTCAGCCGCTGCGACTCCTCCGTGAGCCGGCTCAGGGTCGTCTGTGTGATCGCCGTCAGGAGACCGCGGCCCGTGGCCAGTGCCGCGAACAGGGCCGTGGCGACGAGCGCCATGACGCGTGCCCGCGGGCGGGGCAGGCGGAGGGCGAACGCCAGGCCGATCAGGAGCGCCGCGACGGCCACCAGGGCCACCACCACGAGGACGGTCGGCGCCGCGGCACTGTCGGGGAGTTGGGGGAAGGCCACGTCGACGCCGTACGGAGCGGTCTGCTTCTCCATGGTCCGCCGATAGTCGTCGAGCCAGCCGACGACCGCCTGGTACGTCCGGATCTCCACCACGGCCGCGACGAGGGTGACGACCGCGACGCCCACCAGGACGGCCATCGCCGTGGTGACGGCAACCGGACGAGGACCGGCCTGGACCGGCGGCCAGTGCGGTGGCGGCGGTGCGGAATGAGCGAAGGGTGGATGGGCGGGAGGCGGGGGCAGGTACGGGGGCAGGGGTGGCTGGTGCGGGGGAGAGGATCGCCGGTACGAGGGAGGCGGCGGCTGGTTCGTGAAGGCGGTCGGCGTCGGTTGCCGGCCGGGCGGTGGGGGAGCCCAGGGCTGTGGCGGAGCCGGGAGCGGTGGGCGCTCGCTCTGCCGGGCCGCTCCGGCCGCGCGGAAGTAGAGGTGGGAGGCGGGCAGCGCCAGCAGGGTGAGCGAACCGAGCGCCAGTACGAGCATCCCGCCGGCCACGATCCGGGTCAGGTCGCCGTACCAGGGAACGGAGTCGAGGAAGCCGACGGCGAGCAGCGCGATGTCGCAGCAGACGCACACTCCGCCGACGACCCAGGTCGTCACCCGGGCACCCTGCCGTCCCCGTCCGTCGAGCAGAGCCAGCAGCAGGCAGATTCCGCCGAACAGGATCGTGACCACGGCGAACGCGATCAGCCCGTACGCCGCCAGATCGCCTGCCGCGCCCTCGGCGGCCTCCTCGCTCCGGCGGTGTCTGAACTCGGGGACGGCGAACAACGTGCCGACCGCCGAGACCAGAGCCAGTGCGGCCACTCCGGCGAACAGGTAACTCGCCGCGAACACGGCGCCCGGCGCCCGCGAGGGTGCCGCCGCGAGGGTCGGTTCCACACTCGTCGCCGTCACTGGGCGGCCCCTGTCGGTACGTCGGTCCGGCGGCGCCACCACACCACGCCGCCCGTCACGAGCCAGGCGGCGAGCGGTACGGCGCCGAGCACGTAGAACAGGGGCTTCGACGTGGCCGGTTCGGGACTCGAGAACGCTTCCGCGTACGGGACCGCGGTCGTCTGTCCACCGAGCCACATGTCACCGCCCTCAGTGCTCGGCGCGTCCAGCGCGTTGTGCGCGGCGACCCTCCACGCACGGTGCTCCTTCGTGAAGGTCGCGGCGCTCAGCCGGTTCTGGTTGATCCGGGTGAAGTCCACCCCGCCGTAGACGTAGGTGTTGGTGTAGATGACGTTGCCCTTGGTGGTCGTGCGCTTCACCTTGAACTCGCCGTTCTTGTACGACTGGACGTACCGGTCGAAGACCTCGCGGGGGGTCCACTTCTCCTGAGAGGCCCAGCGGCTGATGTCGCCCTTGCCGATGAGGTCCGAGTACGCGGTGTCCTTGGTGGTGCTGCGCTGGCGGAACCACTCGGCGGCGACCCGGCTGGCGTAGACCCGGCGCAGGTCGGCGTACTCGGGCGCGGTGTTCACCGCGTTCTGGACCTGCGGCAGGATCGTCGTGCGGTACAGCGTCTCGTTGTGCCGGGTGCTGGCCTCGTCCTGCTCGCCGCAGCCGGTGTGGCCGTCGACGCCCGGCGTCTTGATGACCTCCGACTCCATCTTCACCTGCAGCGGCGCGTCCAGGATGTACAACTCGTCGCCGTTGTCGCGGACGGTGGCCGTGCCGGGCACGATCCACTGCCGCATGGACACGCACTTGGTGTCGCCGCGCAGGGAGTCCCAGAACTTCTGGCCGCCGGGCTTGTCCGGGTGGATGAACTTCGCGACCGACTTCTTCATCGTGAGGTCGGCCTCCAGCAGTACCCGGCCGGCGTCGGTCCTGCCGAATTTCTCGTCGATGATCCGGTTCGGCTCGTCGGGGTTGAGGTTGACGGTGAACGCGGACGGCGGCAGCTCCAGCCAGACGAAGAAGGAGTCCGAGGCGAGCCGTGCGGCTCGACGGCCGCCGAAGGACTCCTCGTCGGCCGGCAGGGCGTCGGCCTTGAACGCGTACTGCACGCCGGAGCCGTTGTGGTAGGTGTCGGAGACGTAGCGCAGCTCCAGCGTCGAGAAGTCGACGCCGCCGAGGTCGTCCTCCGCGAGTTCGGGATGGCCGGATTCCGCGGCGAGTCGCCGGTCGACCTCGCGCAGTTCGGCGGCCTCCTGAGGGGTGTCCCCGGAGCCGGCGATCTCCGCGGGCGCCGCGGCAGGCGCCTGGTACTGGTCCGGGGCGCGCAGGGTGTCGTCGGCGGAGGCGCCGCCCTGAGGTCCGCCGGCCTGCGGCCCGCCCTTGGGGGTGCCACCGCCGTCAGGACCGCCGCCGTCGGGTCCGCCGTCGTCCGGACCGGTCGTGAACTGGTCGTTCGGGTCGTGCGGCGGACCGCCCGGGTTGATCACCTTCTTCTGCGCCGGCACCACGACGTAATCGATGCCGGCCTCCGCGAGCAGCCTTTTGGACTGTCCGCTCGGCGGTACGGCGAAGACGTACACCACCCGCCTGGGGTTGGCCTTCCCCCGCTCGGCCTCGACGAACGCCTTGTCCCGCGCCAGTTCCTTCTCGCTGATGCCCTTGCCGGACTTGAGCTCGTAGTACAGGCCGAGTTCCTCGTTGGCCAAGTCGTAGTAGCGGTTCGCCTCAGGGACGTTCACCTCGGTCTGCCAGCCGTGGTTCGCGCCGAGCTTGAGCCGTTCCGCTACGTGTTGGACGTAGGCCTTGCCCTGGTAGTCGTTGCCCTGGTTCGAGACGTACCTCGGGAACCACTTGCTCCAGGGCGCCACGATCGGCCGCCTGCCCACGGGATTCTCGCGGTACTTGTTGAGCTTCTTGGCCTTGTCCCGCTGGTAGTCCTGCCACCCTTTCAGGGCGTGCTGCCACGTGCCCGAAACATCGGCCCGCTGGTCGAGCATCGCCGCCGCCACCTCGTGGGCCTTCGGCTGTGCTCGACCACGCAGCCACTCGGCGGGGTTCAGGAACTCGTACGTCTGCTTCGGGCCCAGGGCCGGCCGGGACCCGCCCGGCAAGGTCTCCGGATCCGTCGCGGGCCCCTCGAAGCTGGGCAGCGGAACCGGCTTCGGCGCGGCCACTCCCGGGCCCGCCAGGCCGAGCGGCCCGCACAGCGCCGCCAGCGTCACCGCGACCAAGGACGTTCGGACCCGACGGCGTACGCTCACGACCAACTCCCCCTGCAGGCATAGGTGTTGACCAACGTAGCGACACATGCCCACGGGAAGGGAGGTTCAAGTGAGGCGATCGTAGGCGTGACGAAGCACACCCGGCGCACGGTCGGCGAGCGCGACCTGGATCAGCAGGAACGGGACCGCCACCGTCCCTTCCTGGACCAGCTGGTCCAGGAAGGGACGCCCGACGAACATGTTGTCCCCGTCCGGCTCGCCGGGGTGGTAGCACCACTGCGCGCGCATCGCCGGCCGCAGCACCTCGCCCAGGTACCAGGAGGCGCCCTCGGCGAACTCGGCGTGCTCGGCCAACTCGTCCGGATCGGACACCTGCCGACGCGCCGCCGCCTCCAGCTCGTCCAAGGACCCCTGGCTGAAGTCCCAGCGTTCGGGACGCTCCGCGTACGTGGCGAGCCAGGCCGGCAGACCTGCCGCTCGCTGCGCCAGCCACGCGTCCAGGTACGGCGAGTCGAACGTTTCGGTCGGATCGTGATCGAGGACCGGGGTGGGCTCCTTGACCGGCGTCCAGTCGGGTTCGGCAGCCTGTTTCTCGGCGACCGCCCGCTCCAGTGCCCGCCGGCTGCGGCCGAACGCGTCGCCGTCCTGATCCCGTCGGGCCCGCTCGACCAGCTCCGCCGGGCAGACCGCGGGGAGCCCCAGCCCCGGGTCCGGAGACACGACGGGCAGACCGCGCCGTTCGTCCCAGGTCCAGTGCCCCCCGGCCGCCGACAGCAGGGACTCGCCGACGTATCCGGCGACCCGCTCCAGGAAGTCCGCCGCGGGCGCCGCCCGGCCCACCAGCTCCGCCTCCACGCGGGCCAGCGCCTCCGGCGAGCGGTCCGACAACGTCACTGCGCCCGGCGGCAGTTCGAGGTCCACCAGACCGGCCAGCAGGGGCTGCATGCCCTCCAGCCACTCCTCCAACGGATCCACGCCCACTCCCGCCCGTCGACCCCACGGGGCTCCGCGGGCTCCACCCCATCGTCCGCCGCCGGAGTCACTCCGCGCAACGACCCCTCAGGCACCCGCTCCGGGCCGGACGTCCGGCAGCGCGGCGTGCAGCCGGCCCAGGAACGCGCGGGCGGCCGGACCCGTCGGTCCGCCCTCCCGGTGCGCCAGGGCGACCCGCCCGCGCAGGGCGGGCCGGACCAGGGGCAGGACCCGCAGCCCCTCCGGCACCGGCTCCTCGCCCCACGGCAGGACCGCCACGCCCAGGCCGCGGACCGCGAGCTGCCGCACCAGCGGCGGAATCGCCGCCTCGAAGGCCACCCGCGGCGCGAACCCCGCCTGCGCACAGGCCCGTTCGAGCACCGCCCGGACGCCCGTCCCGCGCGGCAGGCAGATCAGCGCGCGGTCCGCCAGCTCCGCCAGGGCCACCTCCTTCCGCCCCGCCAGCGGATCGCCGGCGGCGACCGCGGCCACCAGGGGCTGGTCGATCACCACCCGGTACGCGAGCCCCGGCGGCGGCTCCGCGTCGGCCGTGCCCAGCAACGCCAGGTCGAGCTCCCCGGACAGCAGGGCCGTACGCATCCCGTCCGACGAGTCCTCCGTCAGCGACACCTCCACGCCCGGATGCGCGTCCCGGAACTCCCCGAGCAGTGCGGGCAGTTCGAAGGCCTCGCCGGCCACCCCCGACACGATCCCGAGCCTGACCCGGCCCCGCAGCAGCCCCGTGTACTCGTCCACCGCCTGCCGCGCCCCCGCCACGGCCGCCAGGGCGGCCCGCGCGTACGGGAGCACCGCGCGCCCCACCTCCGTCGGCGTCACCGTCCGCCCGGACCGGTCGAGCAGCGGCTGCCCGAGGTCCCGCTCCAGCTGCCGGATCTGTGCGCTCAGCCCCGGCTGGGACAGGTGCAGCCGGGCCGCGGCCCGCGTGAAGCCGCCCTCCTCGACCACGGTGACGAAGTATCGGAGACGACGGAGTTCCATAACCACGGATTCTAGGTGGGAGCAGATACAGCTCTTGGACTTATACCGGCCTTCGCCCGCACGCTGGTCCCATGAGCGATGCCCCGACCCCCACGCCGCCCCCCACCCCGCTGACCACCCCGTCCGACGCCGCCCTCCGGGCCATGATCGCCGCCGAGCGGCGCGAGCTGGCGGACCTCCTCGACGGCCTGGACGACGTCCAGTGGCAGGCCCCCAGCCTCTGCGCCGGCTGGCGGGTCCGGGACGTGGCCGCCCACATGTCCACGGGGTTCCGGCTGTCGCTCCCCGCGACGCTCGTCGAGCTCGCCCGGGCCCGCGGCAGTCTGCACCGGATGACCGACCGCGTCGCCCGCCGCGACGCCGACGCGCACACCACCGCCGAGCTCGCCGCGTTCCTCCGGGACAACGCCCACCACCCCTGGAAGCCGCCCGTCGGCGGACTCGCCGGGGCGCTCGGCCACGACGTCGTGCACGGCCTCGACATCACCGTCGCCCTCGGGCACGCACGCCGCGTCCCCGAGGAGCGGCTGCGCGTGCTGCTCGACGCGGTCCGCCCGAGCGGCGTGCGGTTCTTCGGCGCCGACCTCGGCGGCGTACGGCTGGAGGCCGACGACCTGGACTGGTCGTACGGCTCGGGCAGCACCGTCCGCGGCCCGGGGCAGGACCTGCTGCTCCTCGCGTACGGCCGCAGGCTCCCCGCCGGGCGGCTGCGCGGCGCGGAGAGCGACCGGTTCACCCGGGCCTGACGCGCCCGGACCGGCGGTCGGCCGTACCGGGGAGGGGAACCGGCGCGTTCCATCGGCCCCCTCCCGATTGCGCCCGTCCCGCGACCGGGGGAGGGTCGGAGCGTCGGGTCCGCAGAGGAGACGCCATGCCCATCGCCACCGTGAACCCCGCCACCGGCGAGACCGTCCGGACGTACCAGCCGCACTCGCCCGAGGAGGTCGAACGGCGGATCGCCGCCGCCCACGCCACCTTCCTCACCTACCGCACCACCCCCTTCGACGAGCGCGCCCGTCTCATGCGCCGTGCCGCCGACCTGCTCGACGAGGACCGCGACGACATCGCGCGCACCATGACCGTCGAGATGGGCAAGACCCTCGTCGCCGCCCGCGCCGAGGCGGCGAAGTGTGCCAAGGCCATGCGCTGGTACGCCGACCGCGCCGAGCGGCTGCTGGCCGACGAGCGGCCCGCCGACCCCGACGTGCAGGACTCCGGCGCCGACTCCGCCCGCGTCGTGTACCGGCCCCTCGGGCCCGTCCTCGCCGTGATGCCGTGGAACTTCCCGCTCTGGCAGGTCGTCCGCTTCGCCGCGCCCGCGCTGATGGCCGGCAACACCGGACTGCTCAAGCACGCCTCGAACGTCCCGCAGACCGCCCTCTACCTGGGTGAGCTGTTCCACCGCTCGGGCTTCCCCGAGGGCTGCTTCCAGACTCTGCTGATCGGCTCCGGCCAGGTGGAGGCGGTGCTCCGCGACCCGCGTGTCGCCGCCGCGACGCTCACCGGCAGCGAGCCCGCCGGACGGTCGGTGGCCTCCATCGCGGGCGACGAGGTGAAGAAGACGGTCCTGGAACTCGGCGGCTCCGACCCGTACATCGTCATGGCCTCCGCCGACCTCCGGCGCGCCGCGTCCACCGCCGTCACCGCCCGCGTGCAGAACAACGGCCAGTCCTGCATCGCCGCCAAGCGGTTCATCGTCCACGCCGACGCCTACGACTCCTTCGCCGAGGACTTCAGCTCCCGCATGGCGGCGCTCGTCGTCGGCGACCCGCTCGCCGACGGCACCGACGTCGGCCCGCTCGCCACCGAGCAGGGCCGCCGCGACGTGGAGGAACTCGTCGACGACGCCGTCGCCAAGGGCGCGCAGGTGCTGTGCGGCGGGGTCCGGCCGGAGGAGCTGCAGGCGGGCTGGTACTACCGGCCCACCGTGCTCGCCGGGATCACGCCGGAGATGCGGATCCACCGCGAGGAGGCGTTCGGCCCGGTCGCCACGCTGTACCGGGTCGCGAACGTCGACGAGGCCGTGGCCGTCGCCAACGACACGCCGTTCGGCCTGAGTTCCAACGTCTGGACCCGCGACACGGACGAGGTCGACCGCTTCGTCCGGGACCTCCAGGCCGGTGGGGTCTTCGTCAACGGCATGACCGCCTCCCACCCCGCGCTCCCCTTCGGCGGCGTCAAGCGCTCCGGGTACGGGAGGGAGCTCTCCGGCCACGGGATCAAGGAGTTCTGCAACATGACGACGGTGTGGCAGCGGAAGTCGCGCGACTGACCACCGGTGTCCGGCGGGTCCTCAGCCGCCCGCCGGCGCCTCCCGCGTGCGCGTCCACTCCAGGACCGCGTCCGCCGACCAGGTGTTGATCACGCGCTCCGCCGGCACCCCGCACTCCTCCGCCCGCGCGCACCCCAGAATCTGCCACTCCAGCTGACCGGGCGCGTGGGCGTCGGTGTCCACGGCGAAGTACACGCCCGCCGCCACGGCCTGCCGGAGCAGGCGGCGCGGCGGGTCGAGCCGCTCCGGCCGGCTGTTGATCTCCACCGCGGCCCCGGACTCCGCGCAGGCCGCGAAGACCTCCGCCGCGTCGAACTCCGACTCCGGCCGCCCCCGTCCCGTCACCAGCCGCCCCGTGCAGTGCCCGAGCACGTCGAGCAGCGGGTTCTGCACCGCCTTCACCATCCGCCGGGTCATCGCCGGCGCCTCCATCCGCAGCTTCGAGTGCACCGAGCCGACCACCACGTCAAGCCGGTCGAGGAGTTCGGGCTCCTGGTCCAGCTCGCCGTCCGGCAGGATGTCGCACTCGATCCCGGTCAGCAGCCGGAACGGCGCCCAGTCCTCGTTGAGCTCCGCCACCACGTCGAGTTGCTCGCGCAGCCGCTCCGCCGACAGCCCGCGCGCCACCGTCAGGCGCGGCGAATGGTCGGTCAGCACCGCCCAGTCATGGCCCAGATTCACCGCCGTACGGCCCATCGACTCGATCGACGCGCCGCCGTCGGACCAGTCCGAATGCAGATGACAGTCGCCGCGCAGCGCCGCCCGCAGCGTCTCCCCGCCGACCGTCGAGCCCACCACGTCGAACGAGTCCGCCAACTGCTGCTCCAGCCGGGCCAGATACCCCGGTACCTGCCCCGCCAGCGCCTCCCGCACCACTGCCGCCGTCTTCGGCCCGAGCCCCTTGACCTTCTCCAACGTCCCCGCGGCCGCCCGCCGTTCCGCCTCGCCCGGCTCCATCGCCTCCACCACGGCCTGCGCCGTGCGGAACGCCCGTACGCGGTACGTCGGTTCCTGCGCGCGCTCCAGCAGGTACGCGATCCGGTTCAGAGCGGCCACCGGGTCCATGGGGTTCCTTTCGTCCGAGCGGTCGTACGAGGCGCGCACGGCGCCCCGCGGGCGTCACCTCACGTCGTGCCGGCGCCCGTGCCGACCTCCGCCCCGGCCCCCGCGTCGGCCGCCGAGCCGATCTCGCACCACACCGCCTTGCCCTCGCCGCGGGGCTCCACGCCCCACCGGTCCGACAGCGCGTCGAGCAGCAGCAGCCCGCGCCCCGAGGTCGCCGCCTCGCCCGGAGTACGCCGCCGGGGCCAGGCGCTGGAACGGTCCTGCACCGAGAGCCGGACGCGACGCACCGGCTCCGGCAGCACCTCCAGGGTCAGCACCGCGCCGCCCTCCGTGTGCAGGAGCACGTTCACCAGCATCTCGCCGGTGAGCAGTTCGGCGTCGTCGGCGAGATCGCCCATGTTCCAGTCGCGCAGCGCCTGCCCGACCGCCGCCCGCGCGTCCGACAGGCCCTGCGGATCGGCCTGGTGGATGTACTGGTGGATCCGCGGCGCCCGCGGCGTGCCCGGGTCCGGGCTGCGGCGCAGGACGAGCAGGGCCACGTCGTCGCCCGGCCCCCACCGCTCCCACAACTGCTCCGACAGGTGGTCGGCGAGCGCCTCGGCCTGCGGCGGGCCGCTGCTGACCGCCGCCGACAGCGACTCCATGCCCGCGTCGATGTCCGAGCCCGGCTGCTCGACCAGCCCGTCCGTGTACAGCACCAGCGTCTCGCCCGGCACCAGGTCGAGCCTGGTCTCCGGGTACTCCTCCTCGCCGAACACCGACGCGAGGCCCAGCGGCAGCCCGCCGCGCAATTTCGGCCGGCCCACCCGGCCGTCGGTGTGCCGGATCAGCGGGCCCAGGTGCCCGGCCCGTACCGCCCGCACCGTCCCGGTGGTGAGGTCGACCTGCGCGTACGTGCACGTGGCGAAGCGGTTCGTGTCCAGCTCGGCGAGAAACCGGGAGGCGCGGGCCAGTACCGTCGCCGGGGCGTGGCCCTCGCCCGCGTACGCCCGCAGCGCGATCCGCAGCTGGCCCATGATGGCGGCGGCGTGCGTGTCGTGGCCCTGGACGTCGCCGACGACGACGCCGACCCGCCCGCGCGGCAGCGAGATCACGTCGTACCAGTCGCCGCCGACCTGCCGGCCGCTCCACGCCGCGTGGTAGCGGACCGCGATCTCGCCGCCCGTGATCTCCGGGATCCGGCGGGGCAGCATGGTCTCCTGCAGGCCGGTGGCCAGTTCCCGCTCCTCGTCGAAGAGCAGCGCCCGCTGCAGCGACTGGGCGACGATCGCGGCGAGACCGAGGCTGAGGTTGCGCTCGTCGGCGTTGAACGCCGTCCGCCCCCGGTAGAACAGCGCCATCCCGCCGAGCGAGCGGGCCTGCGCGACGAGCGGCAGGTACGCGGCGGCGCGGAAGCGGAGCCGCTCCAGGTACGGGGCCAGCTGCGGGAAGTCCCGCCCCAGGGAGGGCAGGGACGTGACGAACCGGGGCCGCCCGCTCAGTACCGTCTCGGCGAGCGGCAGCCCGCGATCGAGGCGGCGGCTGCGGAAGTCGTTCAGGACATCCAGGGACTCGCCGCTGAGGGCGATGATGTTCAGCGCGCCGTTCTCGACCAGGCCGAGCGCCAGGCCGTCCGCGCCGAGGCGGGCCAGCCCGCCCGGGCCGGTCAGCGCCGCCGTCACGTCGTCGACGGTCACGGCACGGGACAGCGCGTGCGTGGTGCGCTCGACGATGCTGGTCTGCACCTCGCGGCGCTTCTCCAGCTCGAGGACGAACGCGGAGTGGGTGACCTCGGCGGTCGCGTCGCGGACGATGCCGACGATGCGGTGCGCCATGCCCTGCGCGTCGCGCAGGATGCGCGCCTGGACGTGCGTCCACTGATGGGTGCCGTCGCTGCGCTCGGTGCGGAAGTGGGCGCTGTACGAGGTGCTGCCGCTGATGATCGCCTCGCGGATGATCCCCTCGAGGCGGGCCCGCTCCTCGGTGTCGAGCGCGGCCACGACGGAGGACGGCCGGGAGTCGAACGTGGCCGGGTCGAGGCCGAACACCAGCAGGCCGGCGTCGTCGACGTCGATGGTCCCGGCCGTCAGATCCCAGTCGAAACTGCCCGTGCGGTTCATCGCGAGCCGCTCGGTGGGGCCGATCTCGCCGTTGAGCGGCCCGTCCGGCACCGGGCGCGGGGGCGAGCCGGCATCCGGACGCCGGTCGTGTTCGGTCATCCCCCTCATTGTCGAACCGGCGGCCCGGGAACGCCATGGCGATGCGCACTCTGTCCGCCCCGGACCGGGCCCGGATTGCTCCGAACGGACGCAACGGGGGTGCACGGCGGGGCACAGGGGGTGCATGGGGGCGCGGTGGGGGCGGCGGCCGGGGTCGGGCGCGGGCGGTCCTGCGCCCCGTGGCGGGGACAATGGGGCGGTGAATCCCACGTACGGCATCCTCGGCCCCACTCGCGCGCTCGGCCCGGACGGGGACGAGCTGCCGCTCAGCGGCGGGCGGCTGCGTGCGCTGGTCGCCGCGCTGGCGGTGGCGGGCGGACGGGGCGTGCACGTCGCGGGGCTGGCGGCCGAGGTCTGGGGCGAGGACGACACGCCGGTGGCCGAGCGGACGCCGGCGGTCCAGGCGCTGGTCGGGCGGGCGCGGCGGGTGCTGGGCCGCGACGCGGTGCTGTCCGGCCCCGGCGGGTACCGGCTCGCCGTGGAGCGCGACGCGGTGGACCTGTACCGCTTCGAGCGGCTCGCCGAGGAGGGCGCGTCCGCGCTGCGGGCCGGCGAGCCGGGGCGGGCCGCGACGGTGCTGGACGAGGCGCTGGGGCTGTGGCGCGGCCCCGTCCTGGCGGACCTGCCGGACCGGGACGCCGACCCCCGTGTCGTACGCGCCGAGCGCCGGCACGTCGAGGCGCGCCGTGACCGGCTGGCGGCCGAGGTGGCGCTGGGCCGGGCGGCGGAGGCGCTCGCCCCGCTGGCGGCGCTGACCGCGGAGCACCCGCTCGACGAGCCCCTGGCCGTCCTCCGGCTGCGCGCACTGCGGGCGGCGGGCCGGCCGGCGGAGGCCCTGGAGGCGTACGAGGTGGTGCGCACGCTGCTCGCGGAGCGGCTGGGCACGGACCCCGGATCGGAACTGCGGGCGCTGCACGCGGAGTTGCTGCGTCCGGTGGTGCCGCCGACGGAGGGGGCGGCCGGACTCCCGGCGAGACTCACGACGTTCGTGGGTCGGGGGGCGGAACTCGACCTGATCGCCGGGGAGTTGACGGCGCACCGCCTGGTGACGCTGACGGGCGCCGGGGGAGTGGGCAAGACCCGGCTGTCCCTGGAGGCGGCCGACCGCGCGGGTGCGGCGTGGCCGGACGGCGTACGGCTGGTCGAACTGGCGGCGGTACGGGACGCCGCCGCGGTCCCGGCCGCCGTCCTGACCGCGCTCGGCGCGCGCGAGACGCATCTGTGGGCCGGCTCCGGCGCGCCGGAGACGCAGGGGCGCGACGCGCTGACGCGTCTGGTGGAGCACTGCGGCCGGCAGCGGATCCTCGTCCTCCTGGACAACTGCGAGCACGTGGTCGACGCGGTGGCCGCGCTCGCGGAGACCGTCCTGGCCCACTGTCCCGGCGTGACCATCCTCGCGACGAGCCGCGAACCGCTGGGCGTCCCGGGGGAGGCGGTGCGCCCGGTGGAGCCGTTGCCGGAGCCTACGGCCCTGCGCCTCTTCGCCGAGCGCGGCGCGTCGGCGCGTCCCGGCTTCGCGGTGGACGACGACCCGGAGGCGGCCGCGGAGATCTGCCGCCGCCTGGACGGCCTCCCGCTGGCCATCGAACTGGCCGCGGCCCGGCTGCGCCTGCTCACCCCGCAGCAGATCGCCGACCGGCTCGACGACCGCTTCCGCCTCCTGACCACCGGCGCCCGCACGGTCCTCCCGCGCCAGCAGACCCTGCGCGCGGTCGTCGACTGGTCGTGGGACCTGCTGACCGACCCCGAACGCTCCGTCCTGCGCCGCCTGTCGGTCTTCTCCGGCGGCTGCGATCTGACGGCCGCGGAGGCGGTGTGCACGACGCCGACGCCGGGCGGCGCGCCAGAGGCCGCCTCGGACACGGCCCCCGACGCGCCGGCCAAGGGCGCCGCTGCGGTGCCGGGTATCCCGAGGTCTGCGGTCGCCCCGGTCGCCCCACCGGCATCGGCGGCCTTGGCCGAACCGGCCACCACGGTCGAGCCGGGCGCCTCGGCCGAGCCGGCCACCTCGGACCTCCGGGCCGCCACGGCCGCCACGGCCGAATCGGCCGTGTCGGCCGAGACGGACGCCCTGCCTGCCCCGGCTGGCGTGGGCACCCCGGAGCCCGCTGAGTCCCCTGTCCCCACCACCCCCACCACCCCCACCACCCTCGACCTCCTCGGTGCACTTGTCGACAAGTCGCTCGTCGTCGCCACCTCCGACCCCGCCGCGGGCGGCATGCGGTACCGGCTGCTCGAAACCGTGGCCGAGTACGGGGCCGAGCGGCTCGACGCGGCGGGGGAGCGGGGGGTCGTCGAGGGGCGGCATCTCGCGTACTACCGGGAGCTGGTGCGCACCACCGACCCCGAGCTGCGGGGCGCCGGGCAGGGGCGGGGGCTGGCGCGGCTGGAGGTCGAGCACGGGAACGTGCGCGCCGCGTTGCGTACCGCCGTCGCGCGGGGCGCGGAGCAGGACGGGCTGTGCCTCGTCCTCGGCATGGGCTGGTTCTGGCAGCTGCGCGAGCACCAGGACGACGCCCGCACCTGGTCGGCCGCCGTCTGCGCCCTCGGCCCCGACCCCTTCCTCCCGCCGGTCCGCCCCGCGCCCCCGCTCACCGGCCGCCCGATCGACACCCCGCCGCCGTGGCCGGAGGAGCAGCTGTGGGAGGCCCGGCGCGGCGTGCGGATGCTGCAGGTCGCCGCGCAGGGCGGAGACGGCGCGGCCTCGTTCGAGGACGCCGAGGCCCGCGCGCACCTGGCCGCGGTGGTCGACGCGTACCGCCCGGGGCTGCCGCAGAACCGTCGCCAGCCCGGCCTCATGTGGTACTTCGCCCGCCTCATGCTCGGCGAGTACACGTCCCTGGGCGAGTCGCTGAACGCCCTGGTCGACGCCTGCGAGCAGGGTCGCGACGGCGGGCCCGGTGCGGACTGGGACCTCGCTTTCGCGTTGCTCATGCGCGCCAAGCTGCTCGGCGGCAGGGGCGGGGACGCCGACCGGGCCTTGGGCCTGTTCGAGGCGGCGCGCGACTCCTGGGGCATCGCGGAGTCCCTCTCCGCCCGCGGAGAGGCGTACGAGCGCGCCGGCCGTCTCGGTGACGCGGCCGCGGACTACGAGCGGGCCATGGCCGCCGCCGTGGAGCTGCGCGCCTGGTCGCAGGTGCCGGTCTTCAAGGCCCGGCTCGCCGGGGTGCGGCTGCGGACGGCGGGCGACGACGCTGCCGCCCGGGAAGCCGCCGAAGGGGCCCTGGTCCAGGCGGCCGCCGAGGCGGAGCGGCTCGGCGGCGAGGCGGTCGACGCGGCGGGACTGCTGCTGATCCAGCA
Source organism: Streptomyces solicamelliae (assembly GCF_045348655.1). NCBI lineage: Bacteria > Bacillati > Actinomycetota > Actinomycetes > Kitasatosporales > Streptomycetaceae > Streptomyces > Streptomyces solicamelliae. Next base: position 361,995 of record NZ_CP160404.1, on the reverse strand, counting down.
CTACGGAGAGACCGGCCGCACGCGCCTCGCTCGCAAGCAACTCGCGGTTCTGGAGGGGCGGTTCACGGGCGACACGCCCGACCTGTTCACCGGCATGGCGAGCGGTCTGCACGGCTGGCTCGACTGTCTGGAGGGCCGGACCGCCTCGGCCCTGGCCCGCTTGTCCCGCGCGATGGAGCAGTTGGAGACGCTGGCGTATCTGGTCGCGCCGCACCTCGTCGTCGGACAATTCCCCACCGCGGCCTGGGCGTTCGCCTCCGAGGGGCGGGCCGAGGACGCCGCCCGCCTCCTCGGCGCGTACGATGCGCTCGGCGGCGACCCGGGCCAGGTCGCGTTCTGCCCGGTCACCCTCGCGACGGAGGCCGCGATCCGTGCCCGCGCGGAGTCCGCGATCCACGCCGCCCTGCCGGAGGCCCGGTACGCCTCGCTCCATGCGCAGGGCACCGCCCTGACGGCGCGAGAGGCGGCCGAGCTGGTGAAAACCGTTCCCCCTCCGGCGGCGGAAGCGCGTACGGTCCCGCCAGGGGAGCACTGACGGCGACGACGGAGGGGAAGGCGCGACCGTGCGGACCGACGAGGCGCGAGGCGGATCCGACGAGTGGGGCGAACCGGCCGAGCACGCCCGCTTCGCGGAGTATCTGTCCGACCTGCAACAGGTCGCGGACGCCGACGAGTTCGCCCTGGTGAGAACGGTCCTCGACGATCCCGACCGCACCATGGCCCAGTCCGCCGTCGTCCGCCACGTCGACCGCCGCGCCGCCGACCTGCACCGCCGCCCGGGCTTCGTCCCGTGGGCCGAGGAGATGACCGCGGCGGCAGGCGGCCACCACCCCTTCCTGACCCGGCGCCTGGAGGAGTGGTCCCTCTTCCGCGCCCTCGAACTCGGCCGGGCCTGGCGCCCCGAAGCCCTCCTGAACGCCTCCGACTGGCTCCAGCGCAAGGCCGCCGAGACCTCCTCGAACGCCACCGCCCTCGAACTCCTCGCCGTCCACGGCCGCACCCGACGCATCCGCACCACGGCCGACGGCAACCGCCCGTAACGAGCGCCGGGATCAGCCGGCCGTGTCCGCCAGGCGTTCCCGGGCCTCGGCGAGGTCGGCGGGGGTCGGGGCGGCGTCCTGGGGGAGGTGGTGGCGCCAGTAGCCGGTGAAGTGGATGGAGGGGCGGGGGACGCGGCGGGTCTCGACGAGGTGACGGCGGAGGGTGCGGACGGCGGTGGCCTCGCCGGCCAGCCAGGCGTAGGGGGTGCCGGGCGGCAGGTCGGCCGTGCGGACCGCTTCGGGGAGCGCTGCCGGGTCGTCGTCGTGCAGCCAGTGGACGGCCAGGTCGGCGTCGGTCGTGAGGGGCAGGTGCTCCTGCGCGTCGGCGACCTGGACGAACGCGAGCGCCTTCCGGCCCGCCGGCAGGGCCTCCGCCACCGTGGTCAGGGCCGGGAGGGCGCAGGCGTCGGCCGTCAGGAGCGTCCAGTCGCCGGCCGTCGGGTTCAGCGGCGTGGCGAAGTATGCCGACGGTCCGAACATGCCCACCTCGTCGCCCGGCCGCGCCGACCGCGCCCAGCGGGTCGCCGGTCCCTCGTCGGCGCCGCCGTGCAGGTGGAAGTCGACGTCGACCGTGCCGGCCGCCGGGTCGTGGGCGCGGAGGGTGTAGCTCCGCATCCAGGGACGGCGGTCCGCCGGGATCGCCCCGTACGCCGCGTACCAGCGCATGACGTCGCCGTCGCCGTCCTCGCTCCCCGGGAGGACGAGCGCCGCGCCGCCGGGCCGCGGGAAGAAGAGCTTGACCTGCTGGTCGGGACCCGCGAGGGCGAAGCCGGACCGCTCCGGGCCACCGAGCGTGACCCGCGTCATGCGGGGTGTGAGCGGGCGTACGGCGCCGACACGCACGCGCCGGAGGGGCAGGAACGAGGTCATGGGTGTACTCCTGAGGTGTGAGGCCGTGTCTGCAGCCCACCCTCGCCCCGGCCGTCGACACGGTGTCGACAGCGGACCGACACGCCGTCGCCGCCACGGCGGCCGGGGCCCGGGCCGCACCGGATGCGGGACCCGGACGCCACCGTGAGAATGGCTGCAAGCGGACGAACGAGGAGGCGGCATGAACGCTGAGTCCGAAAAGAAGACGCTCGGACCGGGTCCGACGCCCGACAACCTGCTCCATGCCGGGTCGGAGGGCGAATTCAGTGCGGAGGACGTGGTCCTCGCCTCCGGCCGGGACATCACGCCGAAGAATCTTGCCTGGGCCGAGCGCCGCATGGCAGAGAAGGGCAGCCGGGCCTGCCTGGACGAGCTCCTGCCCTGATCTCCGCGGGGCGTCGGGGCCGGCCGAGGCGACCCGCGACCGCGACGCCCCGCACTTGTACGAAGGAGCGCGCCGGTACGCGCGCCTCGCACCGCCCCGTGCCGTTACCTCCCGCACGGGGCTTCCGCATTTGTGGAACACGTTCTACCGTGGCCGCCGTCCTGCCGGACGCCGGATGCCGGACGCCGCCACGGAGGCCCGCATGCACCTCGAGTACACGCCCGCCCAGAACCGGTTGCGCGCGGAGCTGCGCGCGTACTTCGCCACCCTCGTCCCCGACGACGTCCACGCGCGGTACGCGGACCCCGCCGCCCAGAAGCGGTTCTACCGGGAGACGATCCGCCGGCTCGGCGGCGACGGCTGGCTGGGGGTCGGCTGGCCGGAGGAGTACGGCGGCCGGGGGCTCTCGCCGATGGAACAGTTCATCTTCTTCGACGAGGCGGCACAGGCCGGCGTCCCGCTGCCGCTGATGGCGCTGAACACGGTCGGCCCGACGATCATGCAGTTCGGCACGGACGAGCAGAAGGCGTACTTCCTGCCGCGGATCCTCTCCGGCGAGATCGACTTCGCCATCGGCTACAGCGAGCCGGACGCCGGCACGGACCTGGCGGCGCTGAAGACGCGGGCGGTGCGCGACGGCGAGGAGTACGTGGTCCACGGCCAGAAGATCTGGACCACGAACGGCGACACCGCGGACTGGGTGTGGCTGGCGGTCCGCACGGACCCGGACGCGCCCCCGCACAAGGGCATCACGATGCTGCTGGTGCCGACCTCCGACCCCGGCTACTCGTGCACCCTGATCAACACCCTCGCCTCGCACGACACCACGGCCAGCTACTACGAGAACGTCCGCGTCCCGGTGTCCCGCCGGGTCGGCGAGGAGAACAAGGGCTGGCGGCTGATCACCAACCAGCTCAACCACGAGCGGGTCACGCTCGCCGCGCACGGCACCATGGCGATCCGCGCGCTGCACGACGTCCAGCGCTGGGCCGCCGACACCAAGCGCGCCGACGGCTCCCGTGTCATCGACCTCCCCTGGGTCCGCGGCCGCCTCGCCCGCACCCACGCCCGGCTCGACGCGATGAAGCTCCTCAACTGGCGGATGGTCGGCGCGGTCAAGGACGGCACCCTCAGCCCGCAGGACGCCTCCGCGGTCAAGGTCTACGGTTCCGAGGCCCGCCGCGACGCCTACGCCTGGCTCATGGAGGTCGTCGGTGCGGCCGGCGCCCTGAAGGAGGGCTCGGCCGGCGCGGTCCTGCACGGCGAACTCGAACGCGGCTACCGCTCGGCGGTGATCTTCACCTTCGGCGGCGGCAACAACGAGATCCAGCGCGAGATCATCTCCTGGATCGGCCTGGGGATGCCCCGCGTCCGCCGCTGAGCGGGCCCCGCGGACCTGTCGGCGGTCGCCGGTCCGGGCCGATCGGCCGATACTGAAGGCATGGCCCAGAACACCGCGAAAACGCACGGGCCGTCCACCCTGACGGTCAAAGGGCGAGACGTCCGGCTGCGTACCCTCGGCTTCCTCGTGCTCCTGGCCCTGGCCATCTGGTTCATTGCCGCCAACACCGGCTCTGTCACCATCCGCCTGTGGGTCTCCGACGTCACGCTCCCCCTGTGGACCATCCTGGCGGGCACCCTCCTCGTCGGCATCGTCCTGGGCATGCTCCTGGCCTACCGCCGCCGCGCGCGACGCTGACCCGGCGGTACGCGACGCCGACCCGGCCGTGCGCGACCGCGACGTCGCGCCCGCGCCGTGACGCACGGACGAGGCCGGCCGTCGCTGTGCTCGGCGAGGCCCTCGCCGCTACTTCGATGCCGTCGAGGTCGTCCTCCACGGTCCACACCTTCGTGGCCGCGAACGCCAACGACAACAACACCGCCGCCTACTGGGAGGGCGCGGGCGGCAGTTACCCGCAGACCCCCCGTCCGCCGCGGGGCGAACGCCGACCTCGACCGGCCCGCGCTCAAGCTCAACCCGGACAGTGCCTGGAGCGCCCGCTCCCAGACGATCGAGGTCCTCGGCCGCGAACAGAACGCCACCGCGTTCACGAACCTCGTCGCCGCGAAGCGCTACGCCTTCGACCCGGTGAGCGGCAACACGGTCACCGTGCCCGTCGCCGACGTCCGGCTCCGCTTCACCGCCAACACCGGTGCGCCTGCATGTCAGTTGGCGGAGTTGCAGATTCTCGGCGTGCCCGCGCTCAATCCGGACCTCACTGGCACCGGCCTGGCCACCACACCTGCCGCGCCCATCGAGTCGGACACGATCACCGTCGCGGCCACGGTGCGCACGACGGCCTGTCCGCCGCCGCGGCCGGCAAGGTCGCTTGACCACCACCCTGACCTGGCGCGCGGGGTGCGTGGCCGTGTACCGGCCCCGTCGTCAGGGGTCGGGCGTCGCGGAGGGCGGGTCGCTCACCCGCTCGGGATTGACGCAGTCGAAGAGGACCTGGCCGCTGCGCCGGTCGTGGTAGAAGGTCCCGGGGTAGAACTCCCTGGTGAGGGCCGTGTCGACCTGCTCGCTCACCCGCCAGTCGGCGTCCGCGGGCAGCAGCGCCGCGACCTCCGCCGGCAGGTCGGCAGGCGGGGCCGATGCCGCGAAGCGCAGTGCCGGATCGTCCACGGTCGCGCGCACCGCCTTGACGTCCACCGCCTCCAGCACGCCGACGAGGCGCGTGTCGGTCGGCCCGGGGGCGAGGCCGCGCGGATCGTCGATCCCGAGCGTGTACCCGCACCACGACGTCGAGCGCAGCGCCCCGAAGGACGGGAAGCGCGAGGTGATCGGCTCCTTCTCGTGGCTGACCTCGCACTTGTGCGTGGCACTGGGGCGGGGACCGGGGCCGCGCCTGCCGTCGGCGTCGCGGTCCGGGTTCCCGCAGGAGGCGACGGCGAGTACGGCCAGCACGGCCGGCACGGCAACGGCCAGGCGGCGCACGGGGCGAGAGGGGCGGGAGGGTGCCGTCATGCGTCGAACCCTACGTCCTGAGGGGAATCCCCGAGACGGGCGAACGGGCGTGTGGTTATGATCGCTCCGATGACGAACTTCCACTTCTCCGGATTGGGGGTCCTGTCCGCGAACGGTGAGTGCTGATGCACCTTCACCACGCGAACGGGAACACCCGACTTTCCTTCTGGTCGCGCGTCCGCGCCTACGCCGTGCCGACCTCCATGATCGAGACCGCCACCGCACGCCGTGACGTCGGCGACTGGGCGGGTGCGTGTGCCGCGGCAGGGTTCGACGTGGACGTCGACCTCAAGGCCCTGGCCCGCGCGTACGGGCATGAGCTGAGGACCCGACTCCGCGACGATCTGCGGCACTTGGCGCCCGATCTGCTGCGCTGGCACATGCCCAGGATCGCCCCCGACGGGCTGCTGCGCCCCGGACTCACCGTGCCGCTCGCCCGGTACGACGTGCCGGAGCGCGGCGGAACCGGGCCGCGGCCGCTGTGGCTGGTGGTACGGACCGCGCCCGCCTGGGCGGACGCCGGTCAGCGCATCGTCCTCGCCCTCTGGGACGGCACCCGCGACGACCCGCACACCGCACGCCATCCGCACCCCCGGCCCAGCCGGCGGTTCCGGCTCGACCTGCACCGACACCTGTGGGACGCCCGCCGCACCGACGAACTGCGGTCCCGCTCCGGGACCGGCGGCTCGGCGGACACCGTTCCGCAGGAGCTCGGCCGCTGCGCCGTCGACCGGTGGGCCGACGAAGCCGCGATCCTGCTGCGCGCCGAGGGACGCCCCGACGGGCCCGTCGCCGTACGCGCCGGGCCCCGGCGGCTCGTCGTGGGCGGGTCCGTCCCGCCCCGGGGCGGGACGCTGCCCGTCCTGCCCGACGCCGCCACCTGGGTGCCGCCCGACGTGGAACTGTTGCGCGCCGGGGCGATCGAGGCCGGCCGGCTGCACCCGCTGGTCGCCGCCGCGCTGGTGCCGGGGTACGCGGGCCCCGCCCGTGCGTCCCGCTCCCCGGACCGGGACGGCGGGCCCCGCATCGTGGACTGCCGGGGCGCCCGGCACCGGATCGCGCTCGTCGACGGGGTCCTCGCCCCACTGGACCACGACCCCGTCGAGCTCCGGCGCGAGGAACTCCTCGCCGCACTGTCCGGCACACCGCTGCCGTGCCTGCGCGCCATCGACGAGGCCCACCGGCGCCCCGAAGGGCTCAGCGGGGTCCGCGAGCGCCTGGACCACGGCGACACCGCCGGGGCCCTCGCCGTCGTCGAGGGGCTCCTCGGACCCGATGCCGTCCTGCGTGCCGGCGCGCTCCGCGACGCCCTGGAGACGGCGGCCGAGCGCCGCGTCACGTACGGGCTCTACCGCGCCGGTCTGATCGAGCGCCCGATCGGCCCGGGATTCACCCACCACGTCCGCCCCGCCCGGCGTCATCCGAAGTGCCCCACCGCGCAAGGCGGCGGGCCCCGTCCGCGACTCGCCCAACGCGGCTGATCCCGGCCTCCCGGCCGACACGACCTCCTGCCTGCCTTCTCACACCCTCAGGTGATCCCTTATGACCGCATTCATCCTTGACGGCCGCCTCGACTCCCAGCTCGACGTCGCCGACCGCCTTCTGTCCCTCCTCCAGGACACCACCACCGAGCCGCGCACCGACGCGCAGCTCGAAGCCCTCACGCTCGCCGTGGCCGCCGACCTTCCCGTCCTGCTCTGGGGCGAGCCCGGGATCGGGAAGACCTCGGCGCTGACCCAGCTCGCCGAGTCGCTGGACCTGCCTCTGACCACCGTCATCGCCAGCGTGCACGAGCCCTCCGACTTCTCCGGGCTGCCCGTCCTCGGCGACGACCCCGCCGTCCAGGGCGTGCCGCTGGCGCCGCCGGACTGGGCCGTGCGCCTCGTCCGGGCCGGGCGAGGGCTGCTGTTCCTCGACGAACTGTCCACCGCCACCCCGGCCGTGCAGGCCGCGCTGCTCCGGCTGGTGCTCGAGCGTCGTATCGGCTCGCTCCGACTGCCGCCCGGCGTACGGATCGTGGCCGCCGCCAACCCGCGCTCCTCGGCCGCCGACGGCTGGGAGCTGAGCGCTCCCCTGGCCAACCGGTTCGTCCACCTGCAGTGGACCCACGACCAGGAGGTCGTCGTCCGCGGCCTCGGCGGCACCTGGCCGCGAGCCACCCTGCCCCGGCTCGACGCCGAACGGCTGCCGGACGCCGTGGACTTCGCCCGCCGTGCCGTCTGCGGACTGCTCACCGCCCGCCCCGCGCTCGTCCACCGGCTGCCCGGCACCGAGACCCGCAAGGGCGGCGCGTGGCCGTCGCCGCGCAGCTGGGACATGACGCTGCGGCTCATCGCCTTCGCGACCGCCGCGGGCGCCTCCCGCGACGTGCTCTCCCTGCTCGTCCGCGGAACGGTCGGGGACGGCCCCGGGCTCGAGATGCTGGCCTGCCTCGACCGCATGGACCTCCCCGACCCCGAACTCCTGCTCTCCGACCCGGAGAACGCCGAGCTGCCCGAGCGCGGCGACCGCCGTCAGGCGACGCTCGAGGGCGTGGTCGAAGCGGTCCGGACGCGGCCCGACAAGGCCCGCTGGGACGCGGCCTGGGCCGTACTGGTCAGGGCCCTCGACAGCGGCGCCCCCGACCTCGTCGTCGTGCCGGCCACCACCCTCGCCTCGCTCCGGCAGGAGGAGTGGGACGTTCCGGCGGCGATCGACAGGCTCGCCGGCGCGGTGGAGCTGTCCCGCCGCGCGGACCGCTCGGTGGCGCGCGTCTCGGAGGTCGCCGGAACGGCGAAGGCGGGCCGATGAGAGCGGAGTCGACGAGCGAGGTGGCGACGAGCGGGGCGTCGACGGGTAGGACGGCGGGAACCGTCTCCCTCGACCGCGACAAGCTCTTCGCCGCCCGGCTGCACGCCGTCCGCGTACGGCCCTACCTGGCCACCGCCCTGTTCGCCCTGACCGTCGTGGAGTCGGACCGGGTGCCGACGATGGCCGTCGACCGGTACTGGCGCTGCTACGTCTCCCCGCGGTTCGTCGCCCGCACGCCCGTCGAGGATCTCGCGGGCGTCTGGGTGCACGAGGTCTCGCACCTGCTCCGCGACCACCACGGGCGCAGCGACCGGGTCGCCCGCCAGCGCGGGCTGACCGACGCGGGCGACCGGCTGCGGATGAACATCGCCGCGGACTGCGAGATCAACGACGACGTGTACGGCGACGGGCTCGCGCGGCCCGACGGAGCGGTCGTACCGGAGCTGCTGGGGCTCGACGAGGGGCAGCTGATGGAGGACTACCTCCGTCAGTTCCGGCTCGGGCCGTGGCTGGACCGGTTCGCCGCCTGGCTGGACTGCGGCAGCGGCGCGGACGGCCTGGAGCGGGAGTGGGACCTCGGCCCGGACGGGGCCGACGGGCTCAGTGCGCAGGAGCAGGACGAGGTGCGGTTCGGGGTGACGCAGGCGATCAGCGGCCGGCCCGGGCGGGTACCGAAGGGCTGGAAGCGCTGGGCCGAGGAGGCGTTCCATCCGCCACAGGCCTGGCGGCAGTTGCTGGGCGCGGCGCTGCGTTCGGCCGCCTCCGGCGCCGGGGCGGGGGCGGACTACTCGTACGGCCGGCCCGCGCGCCGCGCCGCGGCGCTGCCGGGCGTCGTCCTGCCGAGTCTGCGGAGCCGCCCGCCCCGGGTGTCGGTGATCATCGACACCTCGGGGTCGGTCAGCGACGCCGAACTCGGCAGTGCGCTCCTGGAGGTCGCGGCGATCTCCCGGGCGGTGGGCGGCCGGCGCGACCTGGTCAGCGTGCTGCCGTGCGATTCGGCGGCGCGTGTCGTGCACCCGCTGTGCCGGGGGGAGGGCATTCCCCTGGTCGGCGGGGGCGGTACGGACATGCGGGCGGGTGTCGCCAAGGCACTGCGGGCCCAGCCGCCGCCCGACGTCCTGGTCATACTGACGGATGGTCAGACACCGTGGCCGTCGGCCCCGCCGCCCTGTCGGACGGTGGTGGGCCTGTTCCCGAGGCCGGTCACCTCCACGCGGCTGGAGGACTCCGAGGTGTACGTGCCGCGGGAACCGCCGTCCTGGGCCCGTGTCGTCAGGATTGGCTGAGCGTCAGCCGTGCTCCTTCGCCACCGCCCCGCGCACAGCCGGGGCGATCTCGGTGGCCCAGCGGCCGAGGACGGTGTCGTCGGCGTGGCCGTGGTCGCCGGTGAACAGGACGAACCCCGACGCGCCGTGGTCCAGTACGGCACCGGTCAGCTCCTCGGTCCACTGGTCGACCGAGCCGCCGATCCAGCGGCCCTCGTCGTCACGCGTCGCCGCGAGCGGGCGGTCCGTGATCCGGCCGGGGAAGTTGAACACGGTGCGGACCTCGCGCGGATCGCGGCCCGCCGCGGCCGCCGCCTCGTCGACGAGAGGCCGGGACTCCCGGTACCGCGTGCTGAGCCAGTCCGCCGCGTGCGCGGCCTCGCGGAGGAATGCTTCGCTGAACGCGCTCGTCACGCCGCCGGCCCTACGAGGCCGCCCCGCCCGGCAGTTGATCAGGGTCGGCGGCCACCGGGCTCCACGGCCAGGCCGCCGCACGGCCGGCCTCGACGAGACCGACCATGCGGAACGCGGCGTCCGTGAGGCCGCCGAAGGTGTGCCGGTGCGGGCCGGTCGGGGCGTGGGCGGGCCGGTAGCCCGCCAGGTTCCACGTGTAGAACGGGATGTCGTCCGGGACCGCCTCGTCCGGCGTGCCGGGGCCGTACGGCGCGACCTGTTCGTCGGTGACGACCAGGACCCGGTCGTGCTCCCGGTAGTGATACCGCACCGCATTCGCGGTGTACGTGCCACCGAGGTTGTGGAACCGTTTCAGCACCTCGAGCACCGGCTCGCCCCGCTCGAACGGCACCACCTTGCTGTGCCAGCCGAACTCCACCAGATCCGCCTGCTCGGCACGCATCGCGAGCGCGACCCCGAAGACCGCCGCCGCGTCCGCGCGGGTCAGCTGCGACCGCTCGGAGACCGTGTCCCAGAACATCGAGTCGGACCGGTCCACCAGGATCAGCGTCCGGCCGGGCAGCGACGGCACGTTCGCCAGGGAGTGGCCCAGCGCCTGTTCCAGCGCGGCCGCCCAGCGCGGCGACGGCGCGTGCTGGTGGGCGGCCAGGTAGCGGAACGGGAACTGCCGGGACCGGGCGACCTCGTCGGGGTCCGAGAGCCGCGCGGCGACCCGGGCCGCGACGTCGTCCGGGACACCCGCCTCGTCGAGGTTCCGCAGGTTCCGCAGCAGCGCCATCGGCCCCATAGAGGGAATCACGGCCTCCCAGACCGCCGCGTCCATCGGCCCCTGGAGCCAGCCCGCCAGCGCCTCCCAGGTCAGGCCCGCCGCGGCCAGCCGCTCGGCGCCGCCCGGCCCGGTCACGACCGCCCGCCGCTCGTCGACGGGCGTCTCCATCAGCGCCCGACGGGCGGTCAGCACGGGGTCGGAGACCGGCGGAGCCGCCTGCTCCGGGTGGTGGCGGCGGTCCAGGGCGTACCGGAACAGCGCGCCCTGCCAGGGCTTGGCCGGGTCGGGGGAGGCGTGCACCAGGTTGAGCACGTCCCCGAAGCGGAAGGCGTGGGACGCGGTGTCGTACTTGAGCAGCGACCGGGACGTGTACAGCCGCCGTACCCCGTCGGCGACCCCCCGCTTCACGGGCTGGGGCACGCTCCGCCCGTACGCCTCGATCCAGTGGGCGAGCAGTTCGCCGGGCTCGTCGGCGCGCCGGAGCACCGAGTCGATCACGGACCGGTTGGACGGGCCCCCGGTCACCCCGGCTGTGAGCCGGGCCCGCACATAGGCGGCCGCGCCCCGCAGGGACGCCGTGCGCATGTTGCCCTCGGCGCGCAGCCAGCGCAGCAGACCGGCGGTCCACTCGGGGTCCTCGACGGCGAGGGTGCCGACGAGCCGGACGAACCGGCTGTCCCGCTCCTCGCCGCTCTCGTAGTAGGTGTCCTGGGAGACGAAGTTGCCGACCGAGAGGAGGAAGAGTTCGTCGCGGGGCTCCCGGACGAAGGCGGGGCCGCGCGTGTGGGAGAGGAAGTACGGCCCGGCGGGCGGCTGGTACGCCTGCTGGTGGCGGGGCATGGCGCGCGCGATCGCGGAGATCTGCGGCGCGACCAGCATCTCGGGCCACTCCTTGGAGACGCGAGGGCCGGAGCGGGCACGGAAGCCCGGATAAGGACGAGGCAGTGAATCCCCCCGGATTCAAAGGACTGGAGGCCCCGGCCGAGAGACCGCCGGGGCGAGAACGCCCGCGCCTGCCGAGATCCAAGAGGGCGGCGGCGTCACTTTTTTGTCAGAGGAAGTAGCCGCAGCCGAGCGCATCGGAAGGCGCGGTCGCACTCCGGAACGTACAAGGAGCACCGCGTGGCCCGCCACCGAATTAAGAGGCGGACGGGCGCGCCGCGAAGGTCGCCGCTCGGTCACAGGTTGAACGCGATGACGCGACTCGGGCCCGCCACACCGACCGCCCCGTTCAAACTGCGGAGGGCGGCGTCCATACTGGACGCGCCAGGGGAGGGCGCAGCAGGAAAGCGACGGGGGCGACAGCACGCGATGGCGGAGACCAGGCTGATCCAGGGCCGGTACCGACTGCTCGAACGGATCGGGCGCGGCGGTATGGGCGAGGTGTGGCGTGCCGTCGACGAGTCCCTGGGCCGCAGCGTGGCCGTCAAGTGCCTCAAACCCCTGGGGCCGCCGCGCAACCGGGGCGACGAGGACTCCGTGAGGGTGTTGCGCGAACGGTTCCGCCGCGAGGCGCGGGTCGCCGCCTCCCTCCAGCACCGCGGCGTCACCGTCGTCCACGACTTCGGCGAGTCGGAGACGGGCGTGCTCTTCCTCGTGATGGAGCTCCTGGAGGGACACAACCTCAGCCAGCTCCTGACGGAGAACAAGCAGGCCCCGCTGCCCGTCCCCGACGTCGTCGACATCGCGGAGCAGGTCGCCGACGCCCTCGCGTACACCCACCGCCAGGGCATCGTGCACCGCGACCTCAAGCCGGCGAACATCATGCGGCTCACCGACGGCGCCGTGAAGATCTGCGACTTCGGCATCGCCCGGCTCGGCGCGGACATCGGCTTCACCTCGCGCCTCACCGGCACCGGCATCGCCATGGGCACCCCGCACTACATGTCGCCCGAGCAGATCAGCGGCTCCGAGGTCGACCACCGCAGCGACCTCTACTCGCTCGGCTGTGTCCTGTACGAGATCGCCACCGGCGCCCCGCCGTTCGACCTCGACGACGCCTGGGCCGTCCTGGTCGGCCACCGCGACACCGTCCCCGTGCCGCTGCGCGAGCACCGCTCCGAACTGCCCGACTTCCTGGAGCGGATCGTCCTCGAACTGCTCGCCAAGACACCCGAGGGACGCCCGGACGACGCGGCCGAGCTGCGCCACCGGATCGCCCTGGAGCGCACGGGGTCGACCGGGGGCCAGAGCGTCGGCGGCCGGTCCGTCACCGGCCCGACCGGGATCGACCGGCGCGTCCACGTCCCGTCCCCGCTGCCCGGCTGGACCCGGGGCATGACCACCGGCCACAAGGCCGCCGGTGCCTCCCTCGCCGCGCTGCGCGCCACCCCGTACGACCCCTCCGACGGCCTGACCGGCGAGTGGACCTCCCTGTCCGTCCCGCCACCCGTCCAGCTGCCCGGCGTCGTCGGTGCCGTCGGCGTCGAGCGGCCGACGCCCTCGCCCGAGCTGCTGTCCGTGCTCGCCAGCCGGCACAACGCCGGGCTCAGCCTCGGCCGGCTCGGCCGCTGGGACGAGGCCGGCGAGGTGCACCGGGCCGTCGCCGAGGACCGCGAGCGGGCCCTCGGACCCGACCACCCCGACACCCTCACCAGCCGCTACGAGGTCGGCTTCACGCTCAGCCGGACCGGCCACCCCGCGGACGCCCTCCGCGAGTTCGCCGGCGTCGCCGACGGGCGGGAGCGGACCCTCGGCGGCGACCACCCCGACACCCTCGCCGCCCGCCAGGAGACCGCGTACGTCCTCGGCCGCCTCGGCCGGCACGCCGAGGCGCACCAGGTGTACGCCTCCGTGCTCGCCGCCCGCGAGCGGACCATGGGCCCCGACCACCCCGACACCCTGCGCTGCCGGCACAACCTGGCGTACAACCTGGGCCGGCTCGGCCGCCTCGAGGAGTCCTGCCGCACCGCCCAGGACGTCGCCGACGCGCGCGCCCGGCTGCTCGGCGCCACGCACCCGGACACGCTGGTCACCCGCTACGAGGTGGCGTACACGCTTGGCCGGCTCGGCCGCTGGGGGGACGCCCTGCACACGTACCGCGAGGTCGCCACGGCCCGCGGCGCGGTCCTCGGCGCCGACCATCCCGACACCCTCGCCGCCCGCTACGAGGTCGGCATCTGCCTGGGCCGGCTCGGGCGCAGCGCCGAGGCCCTGGAGCTGTACCGGGAACTGGTCGGCGCCCGGAGCCGGGTGCACGGTCCGACGCACCCCGAGACGCTGCGCGCCCGGCACGGGCTCGGCGTGAACCTGGGCCGGCTCGCCCGCTGGGAGGAGGCGCTGGAGGAGTCCCGTGACGTGTGCGCCGTGCGCGAGCGGGTGCTCGGCGCGGACCACCCCGACACCCTGGTCTCGCGGCGCGAGGTCGCCGTCGGCCTCGGCTGGCTGGGCCGGTGGGCGGACGCGCTCAGCGCCTACCGGCAGGTCGCCGAGGCCCGCGACCGGGTCCTCGGCCAGGCCCACCCCGACGCGCTGGCCAGCCGCAACGACGAGGCCCACTGCCTGGAGCAGCTCGGCCGGCACGCCGAGGCGGTCGAGCTGTACCGCCGGGTCGCCGCCCTGAAGCAGCAGAGCGCGGCGGCGGGCTGACCGGCCGGGCCGGGAGCGGACCGAGGGCTTCCGGCTCTCCCGCACGCGGGCTACCGCCCGCGATCTCCGCGTGCTAGCAAGAGACATGACCGGACCCGGGAAGCCCTCACAGCACTCGTACGACGTCGTCATCGTCGGCGCCGGACACAACGGACTGGTGGCCGCCGCCTATCTGGCGCGGGCCGGGCGGAGCGTGCTCGTGCTCGAACGGCTGGGGAACACCGGCGGAGCGGCGATCTCCACCCGGCCGTTCGCCGGGGTCGACGCCCGTCTGTCGCGGTACTCCTACCTGGTCTCCCTGCTGCCGAAGAAGATCGTGGACGACCTGGGCCTCCGGTTCGCTGTACGGAAGCGGACCGTCTCCTCGTACACGCCCAAGGGCGACGGCGGGCTGTTCGTCGCCGACCCCGAGCGCACCCGCGCCTCGTTCGCCGCGCTCACCGGCTCCGACCGGGCGTACGACGCCTGGGAGCGGTTCTACGGAGCGACCGCGCACGCCGCCCGCCGGATCTTCCCGACGCTCACCGAACCGCTGCCCCGGCGTGCCGACCTGCGGGCCCGGCTCGACGACGAGGCGACCTGGCGGATGCTGTTCGAGGAGCCGATCGGCGTCGCCGTCGAGAAGAACTTCGACGACGACCTCGTCCGCGGCGTGGTCCTCACCGACGCGCTGATCGGCACCTTCGCCGACGCCCACGACCCGACCCTGCTGCAGAACCGCTGCTTCCTCTACCACGTGATCGGCAACGGCACCGGCGACTGGGACGTGCCCGTCGGCGGCATGGGCGCGCTCACCGACTCCCTCGCGGCCGCGGCCCGCACCGCCGGAGCGGAGATCCTCACCGGGCACGAGGCGGTCCGCGTCGAGACCGACGGCGCCCAGGCCGAGGTCACCTTCCGCACCGCCGACGGCGAGGGCGTCGCCGCGGCAGAGCACGTACTCGTCAACGCCTCCCCGCAGGCCCTCGCGACCCTGCTCGGCGACCCGGCCCCAGAGGCCGCCGAGGGCGCGCAGCTCAAGGTCAACATGCTGCTCACCCGGCTGCCCCGGCTCCGCGACCGCTCCGTCGACCCGCGCGAGGCGTTCTCCGGCACCTTCCACATCGCCGAGGGGTACGGGCAGCTGGCCACGGCCTACCAGGAGGCCGCGTCCGGGCGGCTGCCCAGCGCCCCGCCCTCCGAGATCTACTGCCACTCCCTCACCGACCCGTCGATCCTCGGGCCCGAGCTCGCCGCGCAGGGCTACCAGACCCTCACCCTGTTCGGACTGCACACGCCCGCCCGGCTGTTCACCGCCGACAACCACGGCGCCCGGGAGCAGCTGCTCTCCGCCACCCTCGATCAGCTCGACGCCTGCCTGGACGAGCCGATCGCCGACGTGCTCGCCCTCGACGCCGACGGCCGGCCGTGCATCGAGGCCAAGACCCCGCTCGACCTGGAGCGTGACCTGCGGCTGCCCGGGGGGCACATCTTCCACCGCGACCTGTCGTTCCCGTACGCCACGGAGAGCAGCGGCCGTTGGGGCGTCGAGACCGACCGGCCCAACGTGCTGCTCTGCGGCGCGGGCGCGGTGCGCGGCGGCGGGGTCAGCGGCATCCCCGGTCACAACGCCGCGATGGCGGTGCTCGGACGCTGACGGAGGCCGACGCACGCTGACGGACGCGTCCGAACGGTTGACGCCCCGGGCCCCGCGGCCTGGGGCGTGAAGCCCAGCTTCGGCCGCGCTTAAGAAAACCTCGATGGACCGCGAGCGCGACGTAGGGGAGATTTCTTCCAGGGATCTTGGGAGCACAGCCGTGCCCCGACCCCCTGGGTCACAGGACGCGCACATCGGGAGCCATTGCATTGAAGGCGCTGGTCAAGCAGAAGGCGGAGCCGGGACTCTGGCTCACGGACGTGCCGGAGCCGGAGGCCGGCCCGGGTGACGTACTGATCAAGGTCCTGCGGACCGGCATCTGCGGCACCGACCTCCACATCCGCAACTGGGACGGCTGGGCGCAGAAGACCATCGCCACGCCGCTCACCCTCGGCCACGAGTTCGTCGGCGAGGTCGTCGAGACCGGCAAGGACGTCGTCGACATCAACGTCGGCGACCGGGTCTCCGGCGAGGGCCACCTCGTCTGCGGCAAGTGCCGCAACTGTCTGGCCGGCCGCCGCCACCTCTGCCGGGCCACCGTCGGCCTCGGCGTCGGCCGCGACGGCGCCTTCGCCGAGTACGTCGTGCTGCCCGCGTCCAACGTGTGGGTGCACCGGGTCGAAGTCGACCTCGACATCGCCGCGATCTTCGACCCGTTCGGCAACGCCGTGCACACCGCGCTGTCCTTCCCGCTGGTCGGCGAGGACGTGCTGGTCACCGGCGCGGGCCCGATCGGCATCATGGCCGCCGCGGTCGCCAAGCACGCCGGCGCCCGCCACGTCATGATCACCGACGTCAGCGAGGAGCGGCTCGACCTGGCCCGCAAGGCCGGCGTCTCGCTCGCGCTCAACGTCGCCGAGCAGTCCATCGCGGACGGCCAGCGCACCCTCGGGCTCAAGGAGGGCTTCGACGTCGGCCTGGAGATGTCCGGCAACCCGCGCGCGATGCGCGACATGGTCGCCAACATGACCAACGGCGGCAAGATCGCCATGCTCGGCCTGCCCGCCGAGGACTTCGCCGTCGACTGGGCGAAGATCGTCACCTCGATGATCACCATCAAGGGCATCTACGGCCGCGAGATGTTCGAGACCTGGTACGCCATGTCGGTGCTCCTGGAGGGCGGCCTCGACCTCGCCCCGGTGATCACCGGCCGCTACCACCACACCGACTTCGAGGCGGCCTTCGACGACGCCGCGTCCGGCAAGGGCGGCAAGATCATTCTCGACTGGACCACGGGAGCCTGACCATGTTCGACTCTGTACGCGACGACCTGCGCACCACCCTCGACGAGATCGTCCAGGCGGGCCTCCACAAGCCCGAGCGCGTGATCGGCACCCCCCAGTCCGCCACCGTCGAGGTCACCGCCGGAGGCCGCCCCGGCGAGGTGCTCAACTTCTGCGCGAACAACTACCTCGGCCTCGCCGACCACCCCGAGGTCGTCGCCGCCGCCCACGAGGCGCTGGACCGCTGGGGCTACGGCATGGCCTCCGTGCGCTTCATCTGCGGCACGCAGGAGGTGCACAAGGAGCTCGAGGCCCGGATCTCGAACTTCCTCGGCCAGGAGGACACGATCCTCTACTCCTCCTGCTTCGACGCCAACGGCGGCGTGTTCGAGACGATCCTCGGCCCCGAGGACGCCGTCATCTCCGACGCCCTCAACCACGCCTCCATCATCGACGGCATCCGCCTGTCCAAGGCCCGCCGCTTCCGCTACGCCAACCGCGACATGGCCGACCTGGAGCGCCAGCTCAAGGAGGCCACCGACGGCGGCGCCCGGCGCAAGCTGATCGTCACCGACGGCGTGTTCTCCATGGACGGCTACGTCGCCCCGCTCGACGAGATCTGCGACCTGGCCGAGCGCCACGACGCCATGGTCATGGTCGACGACTCGCACGCCGTCGGCTTCGTCGGCCCCGGCGGCCGCGGCACCCCCGAGCTGCACGGCGTGATGGACCGCGTCGACATCATCACCGGCACCCTCGGCAAGGCCCTCGGCGGCGCCTCCGGCGGCTACGTCGCCGCGCGCGCCGAGATCGTCGCCCTGCTGCGCCAGCGTTCGCGCCCGTACCTCTTCTCCAACACCCTCGCCCCGGTGATCGCCGCCGCCTCCCTGAAGGTCCTGGACCTCCTGGAGTCCGCCGGCGACCTGCGCGAGCAGCTCAACGCCAACACCGCGCTGTTCCGCTCGCGGATGACCGAGGAGGGCTTCGACATCCTCCCCGGCGACCACGCCATCGCCCCGGTCATGATCGGCGACGCGGCCGTGGCCGGACGGATGGCCGAGCTGCTCCTGGAGCGCGGCGTGTACGTGATCGGCTTCTCGTACCCGGTCGTCCCGCAGGGCCAGGCGCGCATCCGCGTCCAGCTCTCGGCGGCGCACTCCACCGAGGACGTGAACCGCGCGGTCGACGCCTTCGTCGACGCCCGGGCGGCCCTGTAGGGCCGGGTCCTGTCCGGCTGACCATCCTGCGGGGTGGGCATCCCGCCCCGCAGCGGCCGCTCTCCTCGGCCCGATCCACCTCCACGGCCTGATCCGCCACTCCCCTCACTCGAACGGTCCGTTCCTCGTCGCCGCGCCCCGCCGGGCCGCCGAGAGTGGTCGCAGGGGGCGTGACCGGGCCATCGGAGAGGACCGCCCGTGGTAAGGATTGCCGTCGATCTGAACCGCTGTCAGGGGTACGCGCAGTGTGCGTTCCTCGCCCCCGAGATCTTCGTCATGCACGGCGACGAGGCGCTGCTGTACGACCCGGACGCCGACGAGGCACAGCGCGGGAAGCTGGCCCAGGCCGCCGCGGCCTGCCCCGTCCGGGCCATCGTCGTCGACGCCGTGGACGAACCGGCCGAGGCGGTGCCCGGTGCCCGGTGACGGAACCCTGGAGCGGCTCAGACGCGAGGGCCGCATCGTCGTCGTCGGCGCCTCGCTGGCCGGTCTGCGGGCCGCCGAGACCCTGCGGGCCGAGGGCTTCGAGGGATCGCTGACCATGATCGGCGACGAGCCCTGGGAGCCGTACGACCGGCCCCCGCTGTCCAAGCAGGTGCTGCTGGGCAGGGCGGGCGCCGACCGCACCGCACTGCCCAGGGTCCGCGCCGTCGACGCGAACTGGCGGCTCGGCGTTCCGGCCACCGGCCTGGACATGGCCGCCCGGCGCGTGCGGCTGGCCGACGGCGACGAGGTGCCGTACGACCGGCTGCTGATCGCCACCGGCGTCCGGGCCCGCCCGTGGCCCCGCGAGGACGAGGCGGAACTCGACGGCGTCTTCGTGCTGCGCACCCGCGAGCACGGTGCCGCGTTGGCGCGCCGGCTCGCCGAGGGACCCAAGCGGGTCCTCGTCATCGGGGCCGGGTTCACCGGCTCGGAGATCGCCTCCGCCTGCCGCGAACGCGGCCTACCCGTCACCGTCGCCGAACGCGGGGCGGCGCCCCTGGTCGGCGCGCTCGGCGGCGTGGTCGGCGCGGTGGCCGCGGGCCTGCAGCGCGAGCACGGGGTGGACCTGCGGTGCGGGGTCATGGTGACCGCCCTGGAGGGCGACGCCTCGGGACGCGTACGCGCCGCGCATCTGTCCGACGGCTCCACCGTGGAGACCGACGTGGTGGTCGTCTCGCTCGGCGCCCTGCGCAACACCGAGTGGCTCTCCGGCTCCGGACTCGGGGCCGGCCCGCGGGGCATCGCCTGCGACGCGGGCTGCCGCGCCTTCGACATCCGCGGCATCGTCACCGACGACATCTACGCGGCGGGCGACGTCGCCCGCTGCCCGCACCCCCTGTTCGGCTACCAGTTCCTGTCCCTGGAGCACTGGGGCAACGCCGTCGCCCAGGCCGGGATCGCGGCGCACAACATGCTCAGCGAGAGCACCGACCGCCTGCCGCACATGGAGGTGCCGGCCTTCTGGTCCTCCCAGTTCGGAGTCAACATCAAGTCGGTCGGGGTGCCGTCGATGGCGACGGAGATCCTCGTCGCACAGGGCTCGCTGGAGAGCCGCCGGTTCGTCGGCGTCTACGGCTACCAGGGGCGCGTCATCGGCGCCGTCACCTTCGACCACGGCCGGTGGCTGCCGTTCTACCAGGAGCTGATCGAGACCACCGCGCCCTTCCCGCCGGCGTTCGCCACGGTCGACCGGCACGCGGACGGACAGAAGCCGCTCGACGCGGACTTCCCCGACCCCTCGGTACCCAGCCACGGCCCGACCGTGACCCTCAGCGGATACGCGCCGGCCGACCGCCGGATGACGTTCACCCCCGCGCACTGACCCGCCCGGCCACGAGGACCTGCCATGACGCCATCCCTGCTGCACCAGATCCTGGACTACGCCAACCGGGCCGATCCGTACCCGATCTACGAGGAGCTGCGCAGGACGCCGGTCCACCACGAGGCCGACGGCCCGTACGTGATCAGCACCTACTACGAGATCCGCAGCCTGCTGCACGACCCCCGGATCAGCTCCGACGCCGCCAAGCTGGCCGAGAACACCGCGGGACCGTCGACCGGGCCGGACGCGGAGGAGGGCACCCTGCCGCCGAGCTTCCTCAAGCTCGACCCGCCGGAGCACGACCGGCTGCGCCGGATGACCAACCGGCCGTTCGGCCCCCCGCACTCCCCGCGCCGGGTGGACGCCATGCGCCCGGAGCTGGACGACATCGTCGCCGGTCTCTTCGACGGCCTCGGCGACCCGGGCCGGATCGACCTGGTGGAGCAGTTCTCCTATCCCTTTCCGGTGACGGTGATCTGCCGCCTGCTCGGCGTGCCGCGCGAGGACGAGACGCGCTTCCACGCCTGGGCGGACACCCTCGCCGCCAGCCTGGACCCCGACCCGGACGCCGACCCCGCCGAGCGGGGCAAGGGCGCGACCGAGGCACGGATGCAGCTGGGCATGTACCTGGCCGGCCTGATCGAGGAGCGCCGCAAGAACCCCGGCGACGACATGCTCTCCCAGCTGGCGACGGCCAAGGGCGACGACGGCCCCATGACGACCATGGAACTGCTCAGCACCGCGGCGCTGTTGCTGATCGCGGGGCACGAGACCACGGTCAACCTCATCACCAACGGCATGCTGACCCTGCTGCGCCACCCCGACGTCCTCCAGCGGCTGCGCACCGAACCGCGGCTGGCCGTGCCCCTCGTCGAGGAACTGCTGCGCTTCGAGCCCCCGGTGCAGCTGCTGCCGCAGCGCGTCACGCTCGCCGACATCGAGGTCCGCGGCGTCACCATCCCCAAGGGCTCCTCACTCTGGCTGGTCCTGGCGTCCGGCAACCGTGACCCCGAGCGCTTCGCGGACCCGGACCGCTTCGACCCGGACCGCCCGGACGTCCAGCACCTCGGCCTGGGCAGCGGCATCCACAGCTGCTTCGGCGCCCCCCTCGCCCGGCTGGAGGCCCAGCTCGCCCTGTCGGAGCTGGCCCGCAGGTTGGAGAACCCCCGTCTCCTCGACGACCCGCCCCCGTACCGGCAGAACGCCGTGCTGCGCGGGCCGCGGCACCTGCACATCGCCTGCGACGGGATCCGGCCCTAGAGGGAGCTGCGACACTAGGGGCATGATCGAAGCACGGCGGCTGCACATCCTCCGGGCGGTGGCCGACCACCGCACCGTCACGGCGGCGGCCGCCGCGCTGTACCTCACCCCCTCCGCCGTCTCCCAGCAGCTCGCCGCCCTGGAGCAGGAGACCGGGCACCGGCTCGTCGAGCGCAGCGCGCGCGGGGCCCGGCTCACCCCGGCCGGCGAGATCCTGCTGCAGCACGCCAACGCCGTGCTCGCCCAGCTGGAGCGGGCCGAGTCCGAGCTCGCCGCGTACGGCTCCGGCGAGGCCGGCACGGTCACCGTCGCGGCCTTCGCCACCGGCATCGGCCTGGTCGTCGCCCCGGCGATCGCCGAACTGGCCCGCACCTCGCCCGGTATCCGGGTCCGCGTGCGGGACTCCGAGGGCGACGCCAGCCTGCTGATGGTGCTGGACCGGCAGGTCGACGTGGCCGTCGCCGTCGAGTACCGGGGCGCGCCCGGCGAGGACGACGCCCGGCTGACACGGCTGCCGCTGTACGCGGAGCCGTTCGACGCCGTCCTGCCGCTCGGCCACCGGCTCGCGGACGGCGAGCGGGTGTCGCTCGCCGATCTCGCCAAGGACCACTGGATCGGCCAGTCCGCCGGCAACCCCTGCCACGACGTGACCGTGCTGGCCTGCGAGTACGCCGGCTTCGAGCCCCGGTTCGACCACACCTCCGACGACTTCCGGGCCGTGGTCGCCCTCGCCGCCGCGGACGCGGGCGTCGCGCTCGTACCGCGCTCCGCGCTGCGCGGCACCGACCTCGCCGGGGTGGTCGTCCGCCCCGTGGACGGCGTCGCGCCGACCCGGCGGGTCTTTGCCGCCGTCCGGCGCGGCTCCGAGGAACATCCGCTGATCGCCCCGGTCCTGACCGCGCTGCGCGCGGCCGCCGAGGCCTGATCCGCTCCTCGGGCCGCCGCCCCTCAGTCCGCCGACGCCTCCCAGCCCGCCGCCACGATCCGGGCCGCGTCCGCCGGGCGGGCGTCGTCGAACAGCGGCCGGTCCGCGGCGTCGACGACGCGCGGCCGTTCCACGTACACCCCGCGCCCCACGTACAGCCGGTCGGTGGCGTACCGCCAGCGCAGCCGTACGGGCCCGGCGGCCCACGCCGACAGGTCGGCCGTGGCGCGGTGCCAGGCCCGCCCCGACCAGCCGCCGACCGCGCCCGACGGGTGCGGCCGCGGCTCCTCGTCCGGGCGGGCGGTGGTGAACGGCACCGCCGTCCAGGTCGTGCCGCCGTCCGCCGACGCCTCCAGGTACGCGTGGTCGGCGGCCGGTTCGGTGTCCCACCACAGGCCGAAGTCGAGGCGGGTCGCGCCGGTGACGGCGGGCAGGGTCAGCGTGGCCGTGGTGGCGCTCGCCATGCCGGAGTACCAGGCCGTGCGGCCGCGGGCCGGGCGGACCGGGACGGCGCGGGCGAGGGCGTTGGCCGTGGCGACGCGGGGCGCGGAGCCGGAGCGCCAATTCCGCACCGGGTGCACGGAGTTGCCGAGCACGATCAGGAAGGCGTCGGTGGTGGGGTCGACGACGAGGCTGGTGCCGGTGAAGCCGGTGTGCCCGGCGGAGTGCGGGGTGGCGAGGGCGCCCATGTACCAGTGCTGGTTGAGCTCGAAGCCGAGGCCGTGCTCGTCGCCGGGGAAGGCGGTGTTGAAGTCGGTGAACATCAGCGCGACCGACTCCCCGGAGAGGATCCGGGCGCTGCCGTACGCGCCGCCGTTGAGCAGGGTACGGGCGAGGACGGCCAGGTCCCAGGCGCAGGAGAAGACGCCGGCGTGCCCGGCGACGCCGCCGAGACTGTACGCGTTCTCGTCGTGGACCTCACCGTGGACCATGCCGCGGTCCAGGCCGGACCAGGGCAGCCGGGCGTCCTCGGTGGCGGCGATCTTCGGCCGCCAGGAGGCCGGCGGGTTGAACCGCGTCCGGTGCATCCCGAGCGGAGCGGTGATCTCGTCGTGGAGCAGTGCGTCCAGAGTGCGACCGGTGATCTTCTCCAGGACCAGCTGGAGCGAGATCAGATTGAGGTCGGAGTAGAGGTACCTGGTGCCCGGCGGGTTCGCCAGGGCCTCGTTCCACAGCAGCCGGAGCTTCCCCTCCCGGGTGGGCTCCTTGTACAGCGGGATCCAGGCCCGGAAGCCCGAGGTGTGCGTGAGCAGCTGACGGACCGTGACGTCCTGCTTGCCGCCGCCCGCGAACTCCGGCAGATAGGCGGCGACCCGCTCCTCCAGCTCCAGCGTCCCGCGCTCCAGCTGCTGGACCGCCAGGATGGCCGTGAACAGCTTCGACACCGAGGCCAGGTCGAAGACCGTGTCCTCGGCCATCGCGATCCGCCGCTCGGGTGGCAGCTCCACGCCGGAGTCGGTCTTCTCGTCGTACGCCGCGTACCGCACGGCGTGGCCGATCGGCCGGTGCAGCGCGACGGTGCCGCCGCGTCCGGCGAGCAGCACCGCGCCCGCGTACCAGGGGTGCTTGGGGGAGGGGCCGAGGAACGCCTCGGCGTCGGCGACCAGCCGGTCGAGGGACGCGGGGAGCAGCCCGGCCCGCTCGGCGGAGCCGCGGCGCAGTACGGTCCGCCGTCCGCCCGTCCCCTCGGACGCGCCGTCGCCCTCCTGCGGCCCGGGGGCCGCGGCGGCCCCCGGGATCGAGCCGACCATCACCGCACCTCCCAGAGCGAGGAGCCCGCCGCCGAACGCGCGGCGGCCGATTCCCCGGCCCGCCGGTTCCTTCGTCATCCCTACCCTCCCACGCCTCTGAAAGAATTCTTCGCGCACACCCGCAACGTCTGAAACTTTCTTACCGGGGGTCCCGTGCGTCCGGGAAGCAGGCGGCGCCGCAAAGAATCTGACGCTGCATCAGAAAAGCTCTTCCCTCGGGCGTTCAGCTGCGGCATCCTGCCGCCCATGAAGACGGAGCTGAGTCGCACCCTGGGGATCGAGCACGCCATCTTCGGCTTCACGCCCTTCCCCGCGGTGGCCGCCGCCATCACCAGAGCCGGCGGGTTCGGCGTCCTCGGCGCGGTCCGCTACACGGCCCCCGAGGACCTCGCCCGCGACCTCGACTGGATGCAGGAGCACACCGACGGGCTGCCCTACGGCCTCGACGTCGTGATGCCCGCGAAGAAGGTGGAGGGGGTGACCGAGGCCGACGTCGAGGGCATGATCCCCGAGGGCCACCGGGAGTTCGTCCGCGAGACCCTCGCCAAGCACGGCGTGCCCGAACTCGCCGACGGCGAGGCCTCCGGCTGGCGGATCACCGGCTGGATGGAGCAGGTCGCCCGCAGCCAGCTCGACGTCGCCTTCGACTACCCCATCAGACTCCTCGCCAACGCCCTCGGTTCCCCGCCCCCCGACGTCGTGCAGCGCGCCCACGACCACGGCGTCCTCGTCGCCGCCCTCGCCGGCAGCGCCCGGCACGCCCGCCACCACGCCGACGCCGGCATCGACGTCGTCGTCGCCCAGGGCTACGAGGCCGGCGGCCACACCGGCGAGATCGCCTCCATGGTGCTCACCCCCGAGGTCGTCGAGGCCGTCGCGCCGCTGCCCGTGCTCGCCGCCGGCGGCATCGGCAGCGGCGAACAGATCGCCGCCGGGCTCGCCCTCGGCGCCCAGGGCGTCTGGCTCGGCTCGATCTGGCTCACCGCCGCCGAGGCCGAACTCCACTCCAGGGCCCTGACCGCCAAACTCCTCGCCGCCGGCTCCGGCGACACCGTCCGCTCCCGCGCCCTGACCGGCAAACCCGCCCGCCAGCTGCGCACCGAGTGGACCGACGCCTGGGACGACCCGGCCGGCCCGGGCACGCTCCCGATGCCCCTGCAGGGCCTGCTGGTCGCCGAGGCCGTCTCCCGGATCCAGAAGTACGAGGTGACGCCGCTGCTCGGTACGCCCGTCGGCCAGATCGTCGGCCGGATGAACTCCGAGCGCAGCGTCCGGCAGATCTTCGACGACCTCACCCGCGGCTTCGAGCAGGCCGTCGACCGCATCAACCGCATCGCCGGACGGAGCAGCTGATGAGCGAGGCACCCAACGGCTTCTGGGCCCAGGCCGCGGCCGACCCGGAGCGTACGGTCCTGATCGCGCCCGACGGCGCCGAGTGGTCCGCCGGGCAGTTGCACGCCGACGCCAACCGGCTGGTCCACGGACTGCGCGCGGCCGGCCTGGAGCGCGGTGACGCCTTCGCCGTCGTCCTGCCCAACGGCGTCGCGTTCCTCACCGCCTACCTCGCCGCCTCCCAGGCCGGCTTCTACCTCGTCCCGGTCAACCACCACCTCGTCGGCCCCGAGATCGCCTGGATCGTCTCCGACTCCGGGGCGAAGGTGCTGCTCGCGCACGAGCGGTTCGGCGCGGCGGCCACGGCGGCCGCCGACGAGGCCGGCCTGCCCGCGAGCCACCGCTACGCCGTGGGAGAGGTCCCCGGCTTCCGCCCGTACGCCGAACTGCTCGGCGGGCAACCGGAGTCCGCGCCCGCCGACCGCACTCTCGGCTGGGTCATGAACTACACCTCCGGCACCACCGGCCGCCCCCGCGGCATCCGCCGCCCGCTGCCCGGCAGGCTGCCGGAGGAGACGTACCTCGGCGGCTTCCTCGGCATCTTCGGCATCCGCCCGTTCGACGGCAACGTCCACCTGGTCTGCTCGCCGCTGTACCACACGGCCGTGCTGCAGTTCGCCGCCGCGTCCCTGCACATCGGGCACCCGCTGGTCCTCATGGACAAGTGGACCCCGGAGGAGATGCTGCGGCTCATCGACGCGCACGCCTGCACGCACACCCACATGGTCCCGACCCAGTTCCACCGGCTCCTGTCCCTCCCGCAGGCCGTACGGGACCGGTACGACGTTGCGTCGATGCGCCACGCCATCCACGGTGCCGCGCCCTGCCCCGACCACGTCAAACGGGCGATGATCGCCTGGTGGGGCCATTGCGTCGAGGAGTACTACGCGGCCAGCGAGGGCGGCGGCGCCTTCGCCACCGCCGAGGACTGGCTGAAGAAGCCCGGCACCGTCGGGAAGGCCTGGCCGATCAGCGAACTGGCGGTCTTCGACGACGACGGGAAGCGCCTGGGCCCCGGCGAACTCGGCACCGTCTACATGAAGATGTCCACCGGCGGCTTCACCTACCACAAGGACGAGGCGAAGACCGCGAAGAACCGCATCGGCGACTGGTTCACGGTCGGCGACCTCGGCGTCCTCGACGAGGACGGCTATCTCTTCCTCCGCGACCGCAAGATCGACATGATCATCTCGGGCGGGGTCAACATCTACCCCGCCGAGATCGAGGCCGCGCTGCTCAGCCACCCGGCCGTCGCGGACGCCGCCGCCTTCGGCATCCCGCACGCCGACTGGGGCGAGGAGGTCAAGGCCGTCGTCGAACCGGCCGAGGGCCACGAACCGTCGTACGCGCTCGCCGCCGACATCCTCGCCCACTGCGAGCAGCGCCTCGCCGGCTACAAGCGCCCCAAGTCCGTCGACTTCACCGCCGCCATGCCCCGCGACCCCAACGGCAAGCTCTACAAGCGCCGGCTGCGCGACCCGTACTGGGAGGGCCACGACCGCCCGCTGTGACGGCCGTGGCGACCCGCCGGCGTCAGGGGCGTCCCGTAGAGTCCGAAGTCCTGACACGGATGGGGGAGTTGCCACCTTGCGCTACCGACTCTTCGGCCCGACCGGACTGCGCGTCTCCGAACTGATGCTGGGAGCCATGAGCTTCGGAGAGCAGGGCGGCTCCGGTGTGTCGCCCGACGAGTGCCGCCGCATCCTCGACCTCTACGACGACGCGGGCGGCAACGTCGTCGACACCGCGGTCAACTACCGCGGCGGCGAGAGCGAGCGGATCCTCGGGGAACTCCTCGAAGGCCGGCGCGACCGCTTCGTCCTCGCCACCAAGTACTCCGTCACCCGGGACGACAGCGACGCCAACGCCGGTGGAAACCACCGCAAGAACCTCAGGCTGTCCCTCGAGACCAGCCTGCGCCGGCTGCGCACCGACCACCTCGACGTCTACTGGGTCCACATGTGGGACCGGCACACGCCCCTCGAGGAGACCATGCGCGCCCTCGACGACGCGGTGCGCGCCGGGAAGATCCTGTACGTCGGCATCTCCGACGCGCCCGCCTGGGTGATGAGCCGGGCCAACACGCTCGCCGAATGGCGCGGCTGGCAGCCGTTCGCCGGGCTCCAGGTCCCGTACAGCCTGCTCCGCCGGGACATCGAGCGCGAACTGCTGCCCGCGGCCGAGGCGTACGGCATGACCGTCGCGGCCTGGAGTCCGCTGGCCGGCGGCATCCTCTCCGGCAAGTACACCCGCCCGGGCGGCCCCGGCCCCGACAGCCGCTTCGCGGCCGACACGCTCGGCGAGCGCGACCACGCCGTGGCCCGCGCCGTGCAGCAGGCCGCCGACGAGCTGGGGGCGACGCCCTCGCAGGTCGCGCTCGCCTGGACCCGGGCCCGCTCCCGGGCGGTGGTGCCGATCGTCGGCGTCCGCTCGGCCGACCAGCTGAAGGACAACCTCGGCGCGCTCGACGTGACGCTGCCTCGGGAGACCGTCGAACGGCTGGAGGGAGCGACGGAGTTCCGGCTCGGCTTCCCGCGCGACTTCATCGACGGGAACGAACGCTGGGTGTTCGGGGAGGCGAACGGACGGCTCGACGGCAGGACCTGACAGGGGGTATGCCCGCTTTGTGGCAGTATGCCGATCATGAGTGCGAGCAAGCTGGGCCTCACCCGTCAGTGGAGCACATGGGCGCCGGTCGTCGCCGGTGTCGCACTCGGCGTCGGATGGGGCCAGGACCTGCCCGGCTTCGCGGTCGGCCTGATCGGACTGTGCCTGCTCGGCGCGGTGCTCGCCGCCGTGCACCACGCCGAGGTCATCGCGCTCCGCGTCGGCGAGCCCTTCGGCTCGCTGGTGCTCGCGGTCGCGGTCACGGTCATCGAGGTCGGACTGATCGTCACCCTGATGGTGGGCGGCGACGCCACCACCTACGCCCGGGACACCGTCTTCGCCGCTGTCATGATCACCTGCAACGGCATCGTCGGCCTGTCCCTGCTCGTCTCCGCACTCCGCGACCGCGTCGCCGTCTTCAACGCCGAGGGCTCCGGCGGCGCGCTCGCCACGGTCTGCACCCTGTCCACGATGACCCTCGTCATGCCCACCTTCACCACCAGCCACCCGGGCCCGGAGTTCTCCTCCGCCCAGCTGGGCTTCTCCGCCGTGGCCTCCCTCGGCGTGTACCTGGTGTTCGTCGCCGTCCAGACCGTCCGGCACCGCGACTACTTCCTGCCCGTCCGGCGCCTCGGCGGCGATCCGGAGTCCGACGACGAGCACGCCACACCGCCCACCCGGGCCGAGGCATGGTGGAGCCTCGGGCTGCTGCTCCTCGCCCTGGTCACAGTCGTCGGACTGGCGAAACTCGTCTCGCCCACCATCGAGGACGCCGTCGACACCGTCGGGCTCCCCAAGGCCGTCGTCGGCGTGACGAT
The DNA here is from genome assembly GCF_045348655.1 of Streptomyces solicamelliae. Classification (NCBI taxonomy): domain Bacteria; kingdom Bacillati; phylum Actinomycetota; class Actinomycetes; order Kitasatosporales; family Streptomycetaceae; genus Streptomyces; species Streptomyces solicamelliae. The sequence continues at coordinate 333,270 of NZ_CP160404.1, read as the reverse complement.
CGCCCTGATGGTGCTGCTGCCCGAGACGCTCGCCGCGGTGCGCGCCGCACGCCGCGACCGGATGCAGACCAGCCTCAACCTCGCCTACGGCTCCGCGATCGCCAGCATCGGCCTGACGATCCCGGCGATCGCACTCGCCTCGATCTGGCTCTCCGGACCCCTGGTGCTCGGCCTGGGCCCCGTCCACATGGTGCTGCTGGTGCTCACGGCCGTGGTCAGTGCCCTCACCGTCGTCCCCGGCCGAGCCACCCTGCTCCAGGGCTGCGTCCACCTCGCGATCTTCGCGGGCTTCATCTTCCTCTCGTTCAGCCCCTGACCCGGACGGCCGAAGCGGCCACCGTCCCGGCGTGTTCCGGTACTTGACCCGCCGCCCCGGCCCGCCGAGGATCCCGGCATGGAACGACTCCTCAGCCGCGCCGTCGACGGTGTCCTGCGCATGAGCGCCCAGCGCGTCCCCGACCGGACCGCCCTCCGCTACGCCGACCGGACCTGGACCTACGCCGAGCTGGACGCGGCCGTCTCCACCGCCGCCGCCGTGCTGCGCGAGCGGTGGGGCCTCGACGAGTACGCCCGGGTGGCGACCTACGGCCACAACTCCGACGCCTATCTGATCGCCTTCCTCGCCTGCTCCCGGGCCGGCCTCGTCCATGTGCCGGTCAACCACAACCTGACCGGCGAGGACCTCGCGTACATCCTGGAGCAGTCGGGGAGTTCGCTGGTGCTCGCCGACCCGGCGCTCGTGGAGCGGGTGCCGGCCGGCCTCGCCGTGAAGCCGCTGCGCGACGCGCCCGGCTCGCTCCTCGCCGAGCTGGAGCGCCCCGAGACGTACGACACCGACCGCGACGCCCGCGACCTCGTGCAGCTGCTGTACACCTCGGGCACCACCGCCCTGCCCAAGGGTGCGATGATGACCCACCGGGCGCTCGTCCACGAGTACGCCAGTGCCATCGACGCCCTCGACCTGCACGAAGACGACCGCCCCGTGCACGCGCTGCCGTTGTACCACTCGGCGCAGATGCACGTCTTCCTGCTGCCCTACCTCGCGGTCGGCGCGGAGAACACCCTCGTCGACGCCCCCGACCCGGCCGTCCTGTTCGACCTGATCGAGGCCGGCCGCGCCGACAGCCTCTTCGCCCCGCCCACCGTGTGGATCGGCCTGGCCAACCACCCCGAGTTCGCGAGCCGCGACCTGGGCGCCCTGCGCAAGGCGTACTACGGGGCGTCGATCATGCCGGTCCCGGTCCTGGAACGGCTGCGCGAGCGGCTGCCCGGACTGGGCTTCTACAACTGCTTCGGCCAGAGCGAGATCGGCCCGCTCGCCACCGTCCTCGGACCCGACGAGCACGAGGGCCGGATGGAGTCCTGCGGCCGGCCGGTCCGCCACGTCGAGGCGCGCGTCGTGGACGAGGACGGCGCGGACGTGCCCGACGGCACGCCCGGCGAAGTCGTCTACCGCTCACCGCAGTTGTGCGAGGGCTACTGGCAGAAGCCGGACGAGACCAAGGAGGCGTTCCGCGACGGCTGGTTCCGCTCCGGCGACCTCGCGGTCCGCGACGCCGACGGCTACTACACCGTGGTCGACCGGGTGAAGGACGTCATCAACTCCGGCGGCGTGCTCGTCGCCTCCCGCCAGGTCGAGGACGTGCTCTACACCCATCCGGCCGTCGCCGAGGCCGCCGTCGTCGGACTGCCCGACGAGAAGTGGATCGAGGCCGTCACGGCGGTGGTCGTCGCCCGGGACGAGGTCACCGAGGCCGAACTCGTCGACCACGCCCGCGAACGGCTCGCCCACTTCAAGGCCCCGAAGCGGGTGGTGTTCGTGGACGAACTGCCGCGCAACGCCAGCGGGAAGATCCTCAAGCGGGAGCTCCGCGACCGCTTCTCCACCACCTGAGCGGACGTGCCCGTCCGCCGGCGACAAAAGCCCGAGCGAACTCCTCCGCCCGTCGGCGATCATGGAGGGGCGGCGCCCCCACCGGCCGGGTGCCGCCGATCCGCTCGCCGACCGAGGAGACCCCATGCCGCTCATGCGCTGCGCCGTGCTCGACGACTTCCAGGGCGCGGCGACCGCCTCCGCCGACTGGTCGCCCCTGGCCGACCGGGTGGAGGTCGTCCGTTTTAGCGAGCACCACGCCGACGAGGACGAACTGGCCTCCGCGCTCGCCGACTTCGACATCGTCGTCACCCTGCGCGAACGCGTCCCCTTCCCCGCGTCGCTACTCGCCCGGCTGCCCCGGCTCAAGCTCCTCGTGGCCTCCGGCATGCGCAACTCCGTGATCGACTACGCGGCGGCCGACCAGCACGGCGTCACCGTCTGCGGCACCGCCAGCTCCTCCACCCCGCCCGTCGAGCTCACCTGGGCCCTGCTGCTCGGGCTGGCCCGGGGGATCGTCGCCGAGAACACCGCCCTGCGCGCGGGCGGCCCCTGGCAGAGCACCGTCGGCACCGACCTGCACGGCCGCCGCCTCGGCCTCCTCGGCCTCGGCAAGATCGGCACGCGGGTCGCCAGGATCGGCCAGGCCTTCGGCATGGACGTCGTCGCGTGGAGTCCGAACCTCACCCAGGAACGAGCAGCGGAGGTCGGCGTCCGTGCGGCCGCGTCGAAGAAGGAACTGCTGGCCGAGAGCGACTTCGTCTCGATCCATCTCGCACTCGGCGACCGCAGCCGCGGCCTGATCGGCGCGCCGGAGCTGGACATGATGAAAGAGTCCGCGTACCTGATCAACACCTCGCGCGCGGCCATCGTCGACCAGGACGCCCTGATCGCCGCCCTCCACGCGGGCCGGATCGCCGGCGCCGCGGTGGACGTCTACGACGTCGAACCGCTGCCCGCCGACCACCCGATGCGCACCGCGCCCCGGCTGCTCGCCACCCCGCACCTCGGCTACGTGTCCCGGGACAACTACCGGACGTACTACGGCCAGGCCGTCGAGGACATCGTCGCCTTCCTGGACGGCACCCCGGTCCGCCGCCTGCCCTGACCCGGCGGCGGGTCAGGCGGTGGCGGCTGCGGACCCGGACGCCCGGACGCCGGGGCGCCCCGGCCATCACGCGCCGCGCAGATCCACGATCCGCTTGATCTTGCCGACCGAGCGCTCCAGCGTCTCCGGGTCGACGACCTCCACGGCCACGGACACCCCGATCCCGTCCTTCACCGCCGCCGCGATCGCCCGCTCCGCCTCCGTGCGCTGCTCGGGCGTCGCGCCGGCACGGGCCTCGGCCCGTACGGTCAGGGCGTCGAGCCGGCCCTCGCGGGTCAGCTTCAGCTGGAAGTGCGGGGCGACGCCCGGCGTCCGCAGCACGATCTCCTCGATCTGCGTGGGGAAGAGGTTCACCCCGCGCAGGATGACCATGTCGTCGCTGCGCCCGGTGACCTTCTCCATCCGCCGGAACACCCGCGCCGTGCCCGGGAGGAGGCGGGTGAGGTCCCGGGTGCGGTACCGGATCACCGGCATGGCCTCCTTGGTCAGGGAGGTGAACACCAGCTCGCCCTCTTCGCCGTCCGGCAGCACCTCGCCGGTGAACGGGTCGACGACCTCCGGGTAGAAGTGGTCCTCCCAGATGTGCAGACCGTCCTTGGTCTCCACGCACTCCTGCGCCACCCCGGGGCCCATCACCTCCGAGAGCCCGTATATGTCCACGGCGTCGATCGCGAAGCGCTCCTCGATCTCGCGCCGCATCTCCTCCGTCCACGGCTCGGCCCCGAAGATGCCCACCTTCAGCGAGGTGCCGCGCGGATCGACGCCCTGCCGCTCGAACTCGTCGAGCAGCGTGAGCATGTACGAGGGGGTCACCATGATGATCTCGGGCCGGAAGTCCTGGATCAGCTGCACCTGCCGGGCCGTCATGCCGCCCGAGGCCGGGATGACCGTGCAGCCGAGCCGCTCCGCGCCGTAGTGTGCGCCGAGCCCTCCGGTGAACAGCCCGTAGCCGTACGCCACATGGACCTTGTGGCCGGGCCGGCCGCCGGCCGCGCGGATGGACCGGGCCACCACGTCGGCCCAGGTGTCGAGGTCGCGGTCGGTGTAGCCGACGACGGTGGGGCGGCCGGTGGTGCCGCTGGAGGCGTGGATCCGGCGCACCTGCGACTGGTCCACGGCGAACATGCCGAAGGGGTAGTGGTCGCGCAGATCGGTCTTGGCGGTGAACGGGAAGCGGGCGAGGTCGGCCAGGGTGCGGCAGTCCTCGGGGCGCAGCCCGGCCTTGTCGAAGGACTGCCGGTAGAAGGCGACGTTCTCGTAGGCGTGCCGGAGCGTGTTCCGCAGCCGCTCCAGCTGGAGGGCCTGCAGCTGCTCCCGGTCGAGACGCTCGCCCTCGTCCAGCAGATCCGTCATGCGCCGCGCTCCCGTCCACCCCAAACCGGACGACCGATCATTCGGTCGTTGCTGTCGGAAACCAGTAATCCAAGATTCGCCCCTCCTGGCAAGGGGCCTGCACCGATTTCCCGGCGGCCGCCGGCCTGGATGCGCGGTCGATCCGGCCGGTTCCGCCGTCGGGTCGGGCGGCTCCGCCGTTGGGCCGGGCGGCGGAGCGCGTCCGGCGCGAGGGGAGCGCTCTTCCCCGGTGGCGCGCAACGGCCCGACGGGTGTCCTGCATTTGGCGGCAGTGACCATGCGTTAGGACTGGATGCGGAGAGTGACAGATCATTTCAGGAACGGAGCTCAGCTCATGTCGGTCGACACCGAGCCCGCCGCGGCGCCCACGCCCGCCCCCGCCGTACGGATCAGCAAGGTCCAGCTCAGCCTCAGCACCGCCGCGGCCCGCAACCTCGCCACGACCACCAAGTCCGAACCCCAGATGCAGGGCATCAGCTCGCGCTGGCTGTTGCGCAAACTGCCCTGGGTGCACACCCCTGGCGGCACCTACCGGGTCAACCGCCGGCTGTCCTACGTCGTCGGCGACGGCCGGGTCACCTTCGTCAAGAGCGGCTCCAAGGTGCAGGTGATCCCCGCCGAGCTCGCCGAACTGCCCCAGCTGCGCGGCTTCGACGACCCGGCCGCCCTCGGCGCCCTCGCCGACCGCTTCGTGCAGAAGGAGTACGAGCCCGGCCAGGTCATCGTCCACGCCGGCAGGAAGGCGGACCATGTCCATCTGATCGCGCACGGCAAGATCGAGAAGGTCGGCACCGGTAAGTACGGCGACGAGACCCTGCTCGGCCGGCTCGGCGACGGCGACACCTTCGGCGGGCAGGCCCTCTCCGACGGCGACGGGACGTGGGAGTTCACCGCCCGCGCCGTCACCGCCGTCACCCTGCTCTCCCTGCCGCGCACCGCCTACCAGGCCGTCGCCGAGCAGTACGAGGGCCTGCGCGCCCACGTCCAGGGCCAGGGCGCCGACGGCCACCACAAGGCGACCAACAAGGCCGGCGAGGCCGCGATCGACCTGAGCGCCGGCCACGTCGGCGAGGCGCTCCTGCCCGGCGCGTTCGCCGACTACGAGCTCACGCCGCGCGAGTACGAACTCAGCGTCGCCCAGACCGTGCTCAAGGTGCACACCCGCGTCGCCGACCTCTACAACCAGCCGATGAACCAGACGCAGCAGCAGCTGCGCCTGACCATCCAGGAGCTCCGCGAGCGGCAGGAGCACGAGCTGGTCAACAACCCCGAGTTCGGGCTCCTCCACAACACCGACTACGACCAGCGCATCCAGACCCACGCCGGTCCGCCGACCCCGGACGACTTCGACGACCTGATCAGCATGCGCCGCGGCACGGAGTACATCTTCGCCCACCCGCGCGCCATCGCCGCCTTCGGCAAGGAGTGCAACAAGCGCGGCCTGGTCCTCGGCCACACCGAGGTCGACGGCCACCACATCCCCGCCTGGCGCGGCATCCCGATCCTGCCCTGCGGCAAGATCCCGATCTCCGACCAGCAGAGCTCCTCGATCATCGCGCTGCGCACCGGCGAGGACAACGAGGGCGTCATCGGCCTCTACCAGACAGGCCTGCCGGACGAGGTCGAGCCCGGCCTCAACTGCCGCTTCATGGGCATCGACGAGAAGGCGATCATCTCGTACCTGGTCTCCACCTACTACTCCGCCGCCGTCCTCGTCCCCGACGCCGTCGGCATCCTGGAGAACGTCGAGGTCCGCCCGCGCGCCTGACCGCCCGTCACCGCGTGACCCCCGGGTCGGGGCCCGGGGATCACCGCCGAAATTCGCTTGCCGCCGCACCGGGCCCCTGTTGGGGTGGCGGCCATGGACCGTGACACCACCCTCGCCCGCTACGACCGCCAGCTGCGCCGCGACGCCCGGCCCGACGGCCCCGGCGTCCGCGTCGAGCACACCGGCCCCGTCGTCCGGCAGACCGGACCCGCCCACGCCTGGAACGGCGTCCTCTGGTCCGGTCTCGACGGACTCGACGCCGCCGCGGTGGACGCCGTCGTGACCGACCAGATCCACCACTACACGCAGCACGACCTGCCCTTCGAATGGAAGGCGTACGGCCACGATGCCCCGGCCGACCTGCCGCAGCGGCTCCTGGCCGCCGGCTTCGCCCCGGACGGCGAGGAGACCCTGATGGCCGCCGAGACGGGCCGGCTCGACCTGGACGTGGTCCTCCCCGACGGCGTGGAACTGCTGCCCGTCACCGACGAGGCCGGGGTCCGCATGGTCGTCGAGGTCCACGACCGCGCCTTCGGCGGGGACAGCAGCCGCATGGGCCGACACCTCCTCGACCGCCTGGCGGCCGACCCCGACACCGTGGCCGCCGTCGTCGCCCTCGCCGACGGCGAACCGGTCAGCGCCGCCCGCCTGGACCTCGTCCCCGGCACGGACTTCGCCGGCCTGTACGGCGGCGGCACCGTCGAAGGCTGGCGCGGCCGCGGCCTCTACCGCGCCCTGGTCGCCCACCGCACCCGCCTCGCCGCCGCCCACGGCCACCGCTACGTCCACGTCGACGCGGCCCCCACCAGCCGCCCGATCCTCCACCGCCTCGGCTTCACGACCCTGACCACGACGACGCCGTACGTGTACACGCCGGCCGGCGACGTCCGCTCCGTGTCGTGACCGGTGCTCAGGCTGCCGGCTCGTACGGAGCGGCTCACGGTGTGCCGGTGGGCGCGTACCGCATCTGAGGAGCGGGGACGGCGGACAGCGGTACGGCTGCCGCCTAGGCTGACCAGTGTCCCGGGCGTTCCAGGCCGGGCGGGATCCTCGTGGCGGCGTCGCCGCGGGCGGCGTTCAGCTGGGGCTGGGTCAGGAACAGGGCGTCGGTCAGGTCCGCGCCGGACAGGTCGGCGTCGCGGAGGTCCGCGCCGATCATGTCGGCCAGGGAGAGGTCCGCGCCCGACAGGTCCGCGGCGATGAGGAGCGCGCCGCGGAGGTCGGCTCCGCGCAGCTTCGCGCTGCGGAGCCGTGCGCCGAGGAGGTCGGCGCCGCGGCGGCTCTTCGGCTTGGTGCCCGCGCGGGACCGGACCAGGGCGCTGGTCTTCAGGAGGAGGGGGTTCACCTCGGCGCGTACGGCCGCCACGTCCAGGGTCTCCAGGGCGTCCGCCGTGCCCTCCGTGAGCGCCGTCACCCGGGACAGCACCTTGCGGAGCTCGCCGTGGAGGGAGCGGGCGGCGTCCCGTTCCAGGGCCTCGGTCAGGTAGCGCAGCAGCTCGTGGAGCTGGCGCATCACCGGGAACACCTCGTACATCTGCCGGGCCGTCTCCGGCGCCTCGCGCCATGACACCCCGCCGAAGGTCACCTGCGAGACCTGCTGACCCGCGCCGAAGCAGTCGTACACCGTGCAGCCGGAGAAGCCGCTGGGGCGCAGCTTCTCGTGGATCCCGCAGCGGAAGTCGTCCCCGAGGTTGCGGCACGGCGTGCCCGACGGCTTGTTCATCGCGAAGTCCGCGGACTTCGCGAAGGGTAGGGCGACGCAGCACAGGCCGAAGCAGGAGCCGCAGTCGCCGCGCAGGGCGGTGGAGTCGGGGGATGCGGGGGCGGGGGAGTGAGGCACGGTTCGGGCGGTTCCTTCGAGGGGTGGGAGCAGGGTTTCACCGTATCGCGGCGCCCGTGCCCGCCGGCGTTCCGTAATTTCCTTGCGGCGGCCCCGGGCTGCGGTGACGATCGCGTCATGCCGCAGTTCACCAGCTACGACGGAACCCGACTCGCCTGTCGCACGACGGGGGAGGGGGAACCCCTCGTCTGTCTGCCGGGCGGGCCGATGCGCCACGCCGACTACCTCGGCGATCTCGGCGGCCTCGCCGCGCATCGCACCCTGACCGTCCTCCACCCCCGCGGGACCGGCGACAGCGCCCGGCCCGCCGACCCCGCCACGTACCGCTGCGACCGGCAGGTCGCCGACGTCGAGGCGCTCCGCGTCCACCTCGGCCTGGAGCGGATGGACCTGCTGGCCCACTCCGCGGGCGGGAACCTCGCCCTCCTCTACGCCGCCGCCCACCCCGAGCGAGTGTCCTCCCTCGTCCTGGTCACCCCCGGGCTCCGCGCGGTCGGGATCACGGTCTCCGACGAGGAGTGGGACGAGGCGACGGCCGTCTTCCGCGGCCAGCCCTGGTACGCCGGGACCCGGGCCGCGCTCGACGCGCTCGGTCCCGAGTCCTCCCTGGCCGACGCCTACGCGGCCGCGGCCCCGCTGGCGTACGGGCGGTGGGACGACGCCGCCCGGGCCCACGACGCCGCGGGGCGCTTCAACTGGGAGGCCGTGGCGGCCTTCTACGCGGACGGCGCCTTCCGCCCCGAGGCCACGCGGGCCGCGCTCGCCGCCGTCACCGCGCCCGTCCTCGTCGTCGCGGGCGAGTACGACGGCGGGCCGACGCCCGCCCGCGCCGCCGAGGCCGCCGCGCTCCTCCCGCACGCCGAACTCGTCGTGCAGCGCGGCGCCGGGCACTTCCCGTGGGTCGACGACCCCGGCGCCCTCCGCCGCCCGATCGCCGCCTTCCTCGATCCCGAGGTGCGCAGCCTCACCGTCGACGGCGTCCGGATCGCGTACCGCGCCTGGGGCGACGCGACCGCGCCCCCGGTCGTCCTCGTGCACGGCCGGGGCGGCAGCGCGGCGGAGTGGACGCCGATCGCCCGGGAGCTGGCCGCCGACCGCCGCGTGTACGCCGTCGACCTCGCCGGCCACGGGCTGAGCGACCACACCGGCCCGTACGGCTTCGACGTCTACCGTGACCAGCTGCGCGGTTTCCTCACCGGCCTCGGCCTCGCCGGCGCCGACGTCGTCGCCCACTCCATGGGCGGCGTGGCCGCGTACCTGCTCGCCTCCGCCGAGCCGGAGCTGATCGGCCGGCTGGTCGTCGAGGACGCCCCGGTGCTCCTCCCGCCCCGCACGCCCTTCGCCCCCGTGGAGCGCCCGGACGGCGAGCTGCCGCTGGACTGGGCGGTCGTCACGGCGACGGACGCGCAGAAGAACGACCCCGACCCGGGGTGGTACGAGGGCCTCGCCGCCGTCAAGGCGCCGACCCTCGTCGTCGCCGGCGGCGAGAACAGCCACATCCCTCAGGAGCGGGTGGCCCTGCTCGTCGACCGCATCCCGGACAGCCGGCTCGTCACCATCGAGACCGGGCACCTCATCCACCAGGAGCGGCCCGACGAATTCGTCGCCGCCCTGCGGGAGTTCGGGATCTAGGGCCGGCCGTCCGCCTCCGTCGCCACCGAGCGGGCCCAGCGGTAGTCCGCCTTGCCGCTCGGTGAGCGCTGGATCTCGTCGGCGAGGACCAGCTGCCGGGGGATCTTGTATCCGGCCAGGCGGGTGCGGCAGTGCTCCTGGACGGCGGTCAGATCCAACGGAGCCGCGTCCTCGCGGAGTTGGACCACGGCCGCCACATGGTGGCCCCACTTCGGGTCCGCGACCCCGGCGACCAGCGCGTCGTACACGTCCGGATGGGACTTGAGCGCCTGCTCGACCTCCTCCGGATAGACCTTCTCGCCGCCGGTGTTGATGCACTGCGAGCCGCGGCCGAGCACGGTCACGATGCCCTGGTCGTCGACGGTGGCCATGTCTCCGAGCAGCACCCAGCGCTCCCCGTCCTTCCGGAAGAAGGTCTCGGCGGTCTTCCCGGCGTCGTTGTAGTAGCCCAGCGGCACATGGCCGCGCTGGGCGAGGCGGCCCGGCTCGCCGACCGGGACCTCCTCGTACGTGACCGGGTCCACGACCTTCGTCCGCTCGTTGACCTCCAGGCGGAAGCCGGTCGCCGGGCCGGAGTCGTCGGTGGCCTTGCCGTTCGAACCGGACTCGGACGAACCGAAGTTGTTGAGGATCAGGGCGTTCGGGACCAGCGCGTGCAGCTCGGCGCGGACGGTCTCCGACATGATCGCCCCGGACGAGGAGATGCTGAACAGCGATGACAGGTCCGTGCCCGCGAGCGGGCCGCGCAGCGCGTCGATCAGCGGCCGCAGCATCGCGTCGCCGACCAGCGAGATGCTGGAGACCTTCTCCTTCTCGATGGTGCGCAGCACCTCTTCGGGCACGTACTTGCGGTGGATCGCCACCCGCTGGCCGTAGTTGAAGGCGATGAACGCGGTGAGGGTGGACGTGCCGTGCATCAGCGGGGGAGCGGGGAAGAAGGTGAGGCCCGCACCGCGGGCGGCGACCCGCTCGGCCAGTTCCTCCGGCCGCTTCACCGGCTCACCGGTCGGCTCGCCGCCGAACAGGCCCGCGAAGAACAGGTCCTCCTGGCGCCACATCACGCCCTTGGGCATGCCGGTGGTGCCGCCGGTGTAGATGATGAACAGGTCGTCCGCGGAACGGGCCGGGAAGCCCCGTTCCGGTGAGCCGGCCGCCTCCGCCGCGGCGAAGGGCACGCAGTCCAGGGCGGGCGCGCCGTCGTCCGGGGTCCCCGCCCGGACGAGGTGCCGCAGCTTCTCCGTCTGCGGCAGGGCGGCGGCGACCCGTGCCGTGAACTCCGCGTCGAAGACCAGCGCGGCGAGGTCGGCGTCCCGGTAGAGGTAGACCAACTCCTCCTCGACGTACCGGTAGTTCACGTTCACCGGGACGAGCCGGGCCTTGAGGCAGGCCAGCACGGTCTGCAGGTACTCGACGCCGTTGTAGAGGTGCAGGCCGAGATGCTCGCCGGGGCGGAGGCCGGAGTCGATCAGGTGATGGGCCAGGCGGTTGGCGGCGGCGTCGAGTTCGGCGTACGTGAGCCGGCGTTCCGTGCCGGTGCCTGGGTGGTCCACGTACACGAGCGCCTCGCGGTCCGGGACCGCGTCGACGACCGACTCGAACAGGTCGGCAAGGTTGTACTCCACCGTTCGTCCTCCTGACGCCGCTGGCCGCTGGTCCCGTACGGACGTGGCGGTCATTAGAGCGCCGAAGGGCGGAGGGGGGAAGGGGGTGCGCAGAAGAATCTGACTGGTCGTCAGCAAACTATTGAACTGAACTCCGCACTCCTGCAACCTGTTCCAGAACTGGAGACGGGAGACGCCCATGACCGGGACCGAGCACCTATCCGTACGGCGCGAAGGCGCCACGCTGATCCTCACGCTCAACAGGCCCGAGGCCAAGAACGCGCTCTCGTTGCCGCTGCTCGTCGGTCTCTACGACGGCTGGCTCGAGGCCGACGCGGACGACCGCGTCCGCTCGGTCGTGCTCACCGGCGCGGGCGGCGACTTCTGCGCCGGGATGGACCTGAAGGCGCTGGCCGGAAAGGGCATGGCGGGGGAGGGGTACCGCGAGCGGCTGAAGGCCGACCCCGACCTGCACTGGAAGGCGATGCTCCGGCACCACCGGCCGCGCAAACCGGTGATCGCGGCGGTGGAGGGGTACTGCGTGGCCGGCGGCACGGAGATCCTCCAGGGCACGGACATCCGGGTGGCGGGCGAGTCCGCGACGTTCGGCCTCTTCGAGGTGCGGCGGGGACTGTTCCCCATCGGCGGCTCGACGGTCCGCCTGCCCCGGCAGATCCCGCGCACGCACGCGCTGGAGATGCTGCTGACGGGCCGCCCGTACACGGCCGAGGAGGCCGCCCGGATCGGCCTCGTCGGCCAGGTCGTCCCCGACGGCACGGCCCTGGAACGGGCCCTGGAACTCGCGGAGATGGTCAACGCCTGCGGTCCGCTCGCGGTGGAGGCGGTGAAGGCGTCCGTCTACGAGACGGCGGAACTGCCGGAGTCGGAGGGCCTGACGGCCGAGCTGAAACGCGGCTGGCCGGTCTTCGACACGGCCGACGCGCGGGAAGGAGCGCGCGCGTTCGCGGAGAAGCGGGCGCCGGTGTACCGGCGGGAGTGAGCCCCGCCCGGTCCGACCCTTCCCGGAACCGGTGGGCAAGCCCCCGGGCCCCGTCCCCCGCGGGCGTGTCCTCGAGCACCGGACGGGCTCAGATCTCGTCCGTCCATCCACTCCGCCCCGAACAGGAGCCGCCCATGACCACCACCCCCGACACCCTCCGCGCCCCCCTCGTCGTCGAGTTCCCCTTCACCCGGTCCCTCGGGCCCGTCCAGGCCGCGTTCCTCACCGGGCTGCGCGAGCGGGCCGTGCTCGGGGTGCGGACCGAAGGCGGGCAGGTGCTCGTGCCGCCCGTCGAGTACGACCCCGTCACCGCCGCCGAGCTGCGCGAGCTCGTCGAGGTCGAGCCCACCGGCACCGTCACCACCTGGGCCTGGAACCCCGAGCCCCGGCCCGGTCAGCCCCTCGGCACCTCCTTCGCGTGGGTGCTCGTACGGCTCGACGGCGCCGACACCGCCCTGCTGCACGCCCTCGACGCCCCCGGCCCCGACGCCGTACACACCGGCATGCGCGTACGGATCCGCTGGGCCGCGGAACGCACCGGCGCGATCACCGACATCGCCTGCTTCGAGCCCCACGAAGGGGAGCAGGAAGCCAGCCGACCTCGTCCCCACGACGGGCGGTTCGCCGAGCCCGTCACCGGTATCACCGCCCTCGCCCGCCTCGACTACACCTACAGCCCCGGCCGCGCGCAGAGCGCCTACCTGCACGCGCTCGCCGAGCGCCGCACCGTGGGCGAGCGCTGTCCCTCCTGCGCCAAGGTGTACGTGCCGCCCCGCGGCGCCTGCCCCACCTGCGGCGTCGCCACCACCGAACCCGTCGAGGTCGGCCCCCGCGGCACCGTCACGACCTTCTGCATCGTCAACATCAAGGCGAAGAATCTCGACATCGAAGTCCCCTACGTCTACGCCCACATCGCCCTCGACGGCGCCGGCCTCGCCCTGCACGGGCGGATCGGCGGCATCCCGTACGACCAGGTCCGGATGGGGCTGCGGGTCGAGCCGGTCTGGAGCGAGGACGGGCGTTTCCCCGACCACTACCGCCCCACCGGCGAACCGGACGCCGACTACGACACGTACAAGGAGCTGCTGTGAGCCGAACCCGCCGCCGGGACGTGGCGATCGTCGCCTTCGCCCAGAGCGACTGTCTGCGCCGCAGCGACGACCTCTCCGAGGTCGAGATGCTGATGCCGGTCCTGCACGACGTGCTGCGGCAGAGCGGCCTGAAGACCTCCGACATCGGCTTCACCTGCTCCGGCTCCTCCGACTACCTCGCCGGCCGCGCCTTCTCCTTCACCATGGCCCTCGACGGCGTCGGTGCCTGGCCGCCGATCTCCGAGTCCCACGTCGAGACGGACGGCGCCTGGGCGCTGTACGAGGCGTGGGTGAAGCTCCTCACCGGCGAGGCCGACACCGCGCTCGTGTACGCGTACGGCAAGTCCTCGCCCGGCTCCGTGCGCGACGTCCTCAGCCGCCAGCTCGACCCGTACTACGTCGCCCCGCTCTGGCCCGACTCCGTCGCCCTCGCCGCGCTCCAGGCCCAGGCACTCGTCGACGCCGGCGACACCGACGAACCGGCGCTCGCGGGCATCGCCGCCCGCAGCCGCGACGCGGCCGCCGGCAACCCGCACGCCCAGCTCCGCGGAGCCCGCCCGCAGGGCGAGCGGATCGCCGGGCCGCTGCGCCGCGGCGACTGCCCGCCGATCGGCGACGGCGCGGCCGCCGTGATCCTCGCCGCGGGTGACCGGGCCCGCGAACTCTGCGCACGGCCCGCCTGGATCCGCGGTATGGACCACCGCATCGAGGCCCACTCCCTCGGCGTCCGCGACCTCACCGACTCGCCCTCGACCCGCCTCGCCGCCGAACGCGCCGGCCTCTTCGACGGACCGCCGGTCGACACCGCCGAGCTGCACGCGCCCTTCACCTCCCAGGAGGTCGTGCTCCGCAAGGCGCTGCGGCTCGACGACGGCGTCCGGGTGAATCCCTCCGGCGGCGCGCTCGCCGCCAACCCCGTCATGGCCGCCGGCCTGATCCGGCTCGGCGAGGCCGCCGCCGGCATCCACCGCGGCACCTCCGACCGGGCCCTCGCCCACGCCACCTCCGGCCCCTGCCTGCAGCAGAACCTGGTCGCCGTCCTGGAAGGGGACTCTGACTCGTGAGCGACGGACGCGCGGCCGCCGGGCCGCGGACGAGCACGATGCCCGCACCTCCGAGCCGCGCGGCCGGAGAAGCGAACAAGGAGGAAAGGTGAGCAAGGAGCCCGTGGCCGTCGTCGGGATCGGCCAGACCAAGCACGTCGCCGCCCGCCAGGACGTGTCCATCGCCGGACTCGTCCGCGAGGCCGCCCGACGGGCGCTCGACGACGCCGAGTTGACCTGGGCGGACATCGACGCCGTCGTCATCGGCAAGGCCCCGGACTTCTTCGAGGGCGTCATGATGCCGGAGCTGTACCTCGCCGACGCCCTCGGCGCCGTCGGCAAGCCCATGCTCCGCGTGCACACCGCGGGCTCCGTCGGCGGCTCCACGGCCCTCGTCGCCGCCAACCTCGTGGCCGCCGGTGTCCACGGCACCGTGCTCACCCTCGCCTTCGAGAAGCAGTCCGAGTCCAACGCCATGTGGGGCCTCTCCCTGCCCGTCCCCTTCCAGCAGCCCCTGCTCGCCGGCGCCGGCGGCTTCTTCGCCCCGCACGTCCGCGCGTACATGCGGCGCACCGGCGCGCCCGACACCGTCGGCTCGCTCGTCGCGTACAAGGACCGCCGCAACGCGTTGAAGAACCCGTACGCGCACCTCCACGAGCACGACCTCACCCTGGAGAAGGTCCAGGCGTCCCCGATGCTCTGGGACCCGATCCGGTACTCCGAGACCTGCCCGTCCTCCGACGGCGCCTGCGCCATGGTCCTCACCGACCGTACGGGCGCGGCCCGTTCGCCCCGGCCGCCGGCCTGGGTGCACGGCGGCGCGATGCGCAGCGAACCGACGCTGTTCGCGGGCAAGGACTTCGTCTCCCCGCAGGCCGGCAAGGACTGCGCGGCCGACGTCTACCGGCAGGCCGGGATCACCGACCCGCGCCGGGAGATCGACGCGGTCGAGATGTACGTGCCGTTCTCCTGGTACGAGCCGATGTGGCTGGAGAACCTGGGCTTCGCCGAGGAGGGCGAGGGCTGGAAGCTCACCGAGTCCGGGGTCACCGAGCTCGACGGCGACCTGCCGGTCAACCCGTCCGGCGGGGTGCTGTCCACCAACCCGATCGGCGCCTCCGGGATGATCCGCTTCGCGGAGGCCGCGCTGCAGGTCCGCGGACAGGCCGGCGAGCACCAGGTGCCCGGGGCGCGACGGGCCCTCGGGCATGCGTACGGCGGCGGGGCGCAGTTCTTCTCCATGTGGCTGGTGGGGTCCGAACGGCCCGGCTCCTGAGGTCTGTCGGCACCCGGAGCCGGTCGCTACCCTGAGGCGCGGACGACGTTGTGGGACGCGGGAGGAGCACGGACGTGGCCGAGAGCATCACTGCCCAGCAGACCTTCACCGGCTGGGAGAAGCCCGAACTCGACCTGAGCGACGCCGACTGGCGCTCGGGCAGCGACGGCGCGGGCGATGTGCAGATCGCCTTCGTGGAGGGCTTCATCGCGATGCGCAACGGCGGCCGCCCCGAGGCCCCGTCGCTGATCTTCACCCCAGCGGAGTGGCGGGCGTTCGTGCTCAACGCCCGGGACGGCGAGTTCGACCTGACCTGAGACCGCTCGGGCCGCCTGCGACCGCCGGAGACCGGGCGAGCCGCGCGGACACACCGGCCCGGCCGGTACGGGAACCTCCCCGTACCGGCCGGGCCGCGTCACGCGGTGTCGTCGCCCAGCGCGTCCCGCACCCGGGCCGCCAGCGCGACCGGATCGCCCACCGGCTCCACCCGGTGGTCGTCCCGCTTCAGGTTCCAGGCGTTCTCCCGGGCGAACCAGTCGACCGGTGCGGCCGGTCGGCCGGTGACCAGGGACTCCTCCAGGCCGGCCAGGTAGTGGTCCCAGCGCGGTGCGTAGAAGTCCGCCACCAGCCCGGACCACTCGCGGTTCGCGTAGTCGTGCAGCCCCGCCTCGCTGCCGGCCCGCGGACCCCAGGTGGTCAGGATCGACCGGGCGTCGAACTCCAGCGCCGCCCGCTCGGCGTCCGTCCGCCCCCAGGACCGCGCCTGCCCCAGCCACGGGCCGAGCAGGAACCGCCGGTCGGAGGCGAGCAGTTCGTCCAGCAGGGCGAGATGCCCGCGCCACTCGACGGAACGCGCACGGAAGGCGGCGAGGTCCCGCGCCTCGTACGCCGCCTTCAGCTCCGGCAGCAGCGTCCTGCTCTGGTTCGCGAGCGCCTGCCGGGCGATGTCCACCACGTCGTAGCGGTACGCGTCGGTGCGCCGCAGCGCCGGGGCGACCCGCAGCAGCTCCGCCAGGGCCCGCCGCACGGTGGCCGCGTCGTACCGCAGCTCCTTCGGACTCCAGGAACCCGCCGACCGGACCGTCAGGCTCGGCCGCGCGGTGAACAGGCCGTCCTGCGGCTCGCTCCACCGGCCCGGCGGGGTGCTGTACGGGCCGCGGCGCAGCCACTCCCAGGCCCGCGCGGCGTGCGGGTCGGGCGCGCCGTACCGCCGGGCCGCGTACCCGGCGAACCAGGCGGCCTGGTCGATCGGCCCGGTGCGCCAGGCGAGTTCGGTGAACAGGGCGAAGGCGAGCGGGTCCCGGCCGGTCGCCTCGGGCAGGTAGGCGATGCCGCGCAGCATGCTGCCGGGCTTGGTCCGCCAGGCGTCGAACCGGCTCGTCCACACGGCCGTGTTGGCGCCGAGGGTGGTGTGTCCGCCGAAGTTCGGGATGGTGCCGAAGGCGTAGGGAACGCCGTGCCAGGCCGTCTCCCGGTCGAGCCCGCCGTACCGGTCGGACAGGCCGTCCACCACGAGCAGCCGGGACTTGTCCACCGCGTCCAGGACCTCGGTCCGCGGATTGCGCTGCCAGCCGAGCAGCACCCACGTCGCACCGGGCCGGGCCGTCTGCAGCGCGTCCATCACGGCCCGCGCGGCGGCCGGAACGGGAACGTCGCCGGGGGTGCCGCCCTCGTGCAGCAGATCCATCTTGTACATCGAGGACGTGCCGAGGAGCCGCGACTGGTGCCGGTAGAACGCCGCGGCGACCTTCGGGAACGCCGGGCTGCGCGGGTCCAGCCAGTCCGGCCGGGCGAAGCCGATCCAGGTGCCCTGCGGCACCACGCGGGCACCCGGATTGCGGCCGGTGAAGCCCTGCGGCACCGTCCCGATGTACCCGGGCAGCACCGGGGTCATCCCGAGCTGACGCAGCCGCGCCACGATCCGCCGCCCCAGCGCCGCCCGCTGCGCGACCAGGCGTTCGGTCAGCGGGCCGCCGAAGCCGGACATGTTCTGCATCAGCCACCACGGCTGGTGCGCCGGCCCCGGGATCCAGGCCCGCAGCTCGTTCCGCGCGTAGCCGAACTCGCGCAGCGCGGCGTGGTACGCCGCCTCCGCGCCCATCTGCACGAACACCTCGTTCACACCGTTCAGGGCGAGCAGGTCGATCTGCCGCTCGTAGGCCGCCCAGTCCCGGTACGCGCCCGAGCAGCCGTCGTCGGTGTCGTTGAGCGCGAACCGGTGCGGCACCGAGGCGGCCCGCCGCACCGGCTCCTTCGGCGCCGGGAGGACGGCGGGCAGCGCGGAGGTGCTGCTGCCGGGCCAGCCCGGCTCGACCCCGGCGGAGTGCTTGAGGTACCAGTTCACGCCGCTGAGCAGCACGGCCGGGCTGGTGCCCCTGATACGCACCCGCCCGGCGCCTCCGGACACGGCGAACCAGTCGCCGGACGCGGGGCGGGCGACCGGCTCCAGGGAGAACTGCGCCGCATGCCGGGGCAGCAGCCGCCACAGGGCGGCGCGGGCCGGGCCCGCGGAGAAGCCGGGGGAGGGGGCGGCCCGCGCCGCCGGCGCGTCGGGCAGCGCGGTCAGGGAGGTCAGGGCGGCGGCGCAGGCGGTGAACACCGCGACCGCGCGGGCGATCCGGGCGGCGGCCCGGGACCTGAGGAACGTCACGCGTCGGCCCATCCCGTCGAAGGGTCGGACAGCTGAACGGTCAGCTGATCGGACAGCACCGTGATGACGGAGCGTGCGTCAATATAACGATCGGTGATCGCCCCGGAGCGGCTGCGGCGCGCCCGGCGGAAGGCGTCTTCCGGGGACCGAACGGCCCCGGCCCCGGCGCGTCGCGGAGGGGCGGAGGGCACGTACCATGGCCCTATGTCCTTCCTCCGCCGCCGCAGCGCCGCCACACCCGCGGGCCCGGACTTCGACGTCCTGGCCATGGACCCGGGGGACTGGCCCGGCAATCTCGGCGCCGGTCTGCTGCCCGCCCCCGACGGCTCCTGCCAGGGCGTCTTCCTGCGCTACGACCTGTTCGGCGGCCGCGGCCCAGCGATGATCATCGGCAATCTGCCCGAGGGCTCCCCGGCCCGCGAGCTCGCCGACGGACAGATCCCCTTCGAGGTCGCGCAGCTCCTGGCGGCGCTCGAGAACGACGAGCCGGTCGAGCTCCTCGACACCGAGGACATCCCGGTGATGCAGGGCGACAACCTGCTGATCGTGCGCCGGCTGAAGCTCTCCGAGAGCCGGATCTCCTGCGTGCAGTTCGACCGCAGTGACAACGTCCTCGTCACGATCGCGAGTTGGGACCGTCCGATCACGGACGACCTGTACGCCCTGCTCAAGCCGCTGCCGGCCGAGCTGTTCCAGGCGGGCTGACGAGAGGGGCGGGGGCCGATGAGCGCACGCGTCGACAGCTGGATCTGGGCGGTCCGCCTGACCAAGACCCGCTCGCAGGCCGCCGCGGCCTGCCGGGCCGGGCACGTGAAGGTCAACGGCGAGCGCGCCAAGCCCGCGCAGCCGGTCAAGCCGGGCGACGAGGTACGGCTCTTCCACGCCGGCCGGGAGCGGATCGTCGAGGTGAAGCAGCTGCTCACCAAGCGCGTCGGCCCGCCGGTCGCCGCCGAGGCGTACGTGGACAACAGCCCGCCGCCGCCCCCGCGCGAGCACGTGGCACTGGCCGCCGTCCGCGACCGCGGTGCGGGCCGCCCGACCAAGCGCGAACGCCGCGAGCTGGACCAGCTGCGCGGCCGCGGCTGACCCCGAGCGCAGAAGGCCGCCCCGGCATGCCTGGGGCGGCCTTCCGTCTCTACCCGTGCGAGGCGACCAGCGACGCGAATCGCGCCGCCGAGGTGCCGATGCCCGTCGGTCCCTGGCGAAGACGCGGGGTGCCGATCCGCGCGCCCAGGGCCTCCGACCGGTAACGATGCACCGCCCGGTGCCAGTTGAGGATGCCCGCCAACCAGTCCTCCAGCCCGCGCAGATACGCCTCGAAGGCCGCCCGGCCCTCGGCGTCCAGGCCGAAGTCCTCATAGAGCATGGGCACTTCGTTCTTCTTCAGGTGCTCGTACTGGCGCAGCCGGCCGCGCATCAGGTCGTCGACCATCGACACCGCCGTCGGGTAGTCGCAGTCGAAGAACTTCTGCAGTACCAGGACGCCGTTGTGCACCTCGCCCTCGACCTCGATCTCCTTCTGGTACGAGAAAAGGTCGTTGATGAGCGTTCCGTAGTCGGAGACGGAGCTCTCCAGCGCGTGGACCGTGCCCGTCCGGTAGATCTCCGGCGGCAGGGCGTCGGAGTGCCGCAGCTTGCACAGCAGCATCGTCAGTTCGGAGCCGAAGGTGGTGCGCCGCATCTCGATGTAGTCCACCGGGTCGGGTACCCGGTGTTGTGCCATGTTGTGCAGCTCCCACAGCCAGCTGTCGAGCATCGCCTCGAGCGCGGTGCGCAGCTGCGCACGGGCCCCCGGCCCCATCGGGGCCGTGGTCCGCGCCCACAGGTCGGCCAGGGAGCGCTCCATCGGGCTGACAGCCAGAGCGAGCGACGCTGCCGGGTCCTCCAGCGGCATGCAGGCCTTCAGTCGGTCGGTGCACCCCTTCGCGCCGGCCAGGTTCCGCGGCCGCCCGAAGACCGCCGGGTAGTAGTCGTCCCCGTACGTGCCCCAGGTCAGCCACTCGGCGCTGAGCTCCAGCTCCTCCGGCGTGGCGTCCGGGTCGAGCCCGGCCGAGCAGAGCGCGAAGTCGAAGCCCTCGCACAACTCACGGTCCCAGAGGTCGTCGAGGAGGCCGAACCGCTCGGCCCAGTCCAGGGAGAGCCGCTTCGCCTCCGCGTGGTGCGTGCTCAGCGACAGCGGGTACGGCAGGTCGAAGTCGGGCAGGAGCGACGGCCCGACCTCCTGGTGCGGCACATGGGTGTGCACGCGCCGCCGGGACGCCGCCGGGCGGCCGAACAGGTTCCGGATGTTCAGGGCGGAGGTGCCCAGCACCCCGTCGAGCCGTGAAGGCCCGGTGTCCAGCTCCTCGTTCATGTAGCGGCTGGAGCGCAGGTGCCACTCGTGGCCGCCGGACTGCCAGTCCTGCAGCCCCTTCGCGTACGCCGCGACCGCGGCGCACTCCCCGGGGGACAGCCCCTTCTCGAGGCACAGCGCCGGGACTTCGGTGAGCGCGGTGTTCTCGAACTGCTGCAGCCGCGAGGTGAGCAGGTCGTTGACCGCCTCGGCGGCCTCCTGGGCGGAGCAGCCGAGGAACTTCTCCAGGACCAGGACGCCGTTGCTGTTCTCGCCCTCGTCCTCGACCTCGCGCTGGTACGAGAACAGGTCGTTGCGCAGGTGCACCGCGTCCGAGAAGGCGTCCCGCAGCACGCGCAGCGGACGGGTGTGCGCGACCTGGGCGGGTACCTCGGCGCCGGCCGCGTACTCCACCAGGCCCGCCGACCAGGGGGCGCCGCCGACCTTGCGGCGCATCTCGATGTACTCGACGGGGTTGGCGATCCGGCCCTCGTTGATGTTGTCGAGCTCCCAGAGGGACTCGTGAAGCAGGGCCTCGGTGGCCTCGGCGAAGCGCTCCCGCCAGGACTCCGACATCGCCGGGACCGTCCGCCGCCACAGGTCGGCGAGCCCGGCCTCCACCGGGTTCGCCGGCTCGGGCATCCCGGCGGCCGGGTCCCTGGGCATGAACAGCGGCAGCCGGTCCAGATAGGCCTTGCTGCCGGGCCGGTCGTGAGTCCGCTTGAAGACCTCCAGGAAGTGGTCGTCGAAGAAGAACACCCACACGTACCAGTCCGTGACGAGGGACAGCGCCTCCGCGTCGCAGTCCGGGTGGGTGTACGAGCACAGCAGGGCGTAGTCGTGCGCCTCGAGGTCGCTCGACTCCCAGATGCCCGACCCCTCCAGCATCCCCATCTCCCGCGCCCACTCCCGGGTGTGGCGGCGGGCCTCCTCCAGACGGGGATTGAGCCGTGCCGGATACGGGACGTAGAAGTCCGGCAGAACGAAGGGCTGTGCCATGACCAGCGGGGCCTTCCGGTGGAGGAGTCGATCTTGCGGCCCCAGCCCTACCCCTCGCCCGTGCGGCCTACGCGAACACCGCGTTAGTCGTATGAGCGACGAAAGGTGCCGAGGGCCGTGTCGGCCCCCGGCACCCTCTCGCACGTCCGTCAGCCCTGGAGAACCCGCACGTCAGCGGCCTTCACGAAGGCCACCCGGTGCCCGAACTGGATCTCGTAGTACTCCTCCTGACCGCGCACCACGCGATGCCCCGTGGTGTCGAACGTCGGAGCGAAGTAGTACTCCCCGGGGGTTCGGTCGCCCACCACGTACCGCTGCCCCGCGAGCAGTTTGTACGGCAGCGGCGACACCGCCTGCACCGGCACGCCCGCCGGGTACGCGGACGCCTCCGGATACGCCCTGCCGAACACCGGGACCTCCGCCAGTCCCTCCCGCGGCGTCAGCAGCAGCCCGCGCGCGTTCACCGCCGTCGGTCGCGCCTTCGGATTGTGGAACCACGCCTTCTGCCCGAGATACCAGACCGCCGTCCAGTCGCCCCGGCGCTCGGCCACCGCGTACTGCTGACCCGTCGAGGCCCGCGCCCCGGTGTCGTTCACCCCGGTCGTCGAGTCCTGGCCGCCCGGCCGCAGGCCGATGTCCTTCACCAGCGGAGCCGAGGCGTCGGGCGCGGTGTGCAGCCGCACCGCCCCGCTGCCGTGCGGCGCGCACGCCTGACCGGCCGCCGCACAGCCCGTGTACACCGGCTGGTGCGCCGTGTACTCCGGCCGCATCGTCACCACGCCCGCGTCCGGCCCCGCGCTCGGCGTGAACGGCCGGCCGAGCAGCGTGAAGTAGTGCGCCCAGTCCCAGTACGGGCCCGGGTCCGTGTGCATGCCCCGGATCGTGGCGGTCGTCGTCCCCGGCACGGTGTCGTGCCCCAGGATGTGCTGCCGGTCCAGCGGGATGCCGTACCGCGCGGCCAGATAGCGCACCAGCCGCGCCGAGGTCCGGTACATCGCCTCCGTGTACCAGGAGTCCGGGGCCGTCAGGAAGCCCTCGTGCTCCAGGCCCACCGACTTGGCGTTGACGAACCAGTTGCCCGCGTGCCAGCCGACGTCCTTCAGCGGCAGGTGCTGCGCGATGTGCCCGTCCGAGGAGCGCAGCGAGTACTGCCACGACACGTACGTCGGGTCCTGCACCAGCTTCAGCGTGACGTCCCAGGTCGCCTCCGTGTCGTGCACCACGATGTAGTCGATCTCCTGGGAGACCGGACGGTTCCCCTTGTCGTGGTTGCCGTAGTCCCCGTCGCCGAACTCCTCGTACGGCGCGGGGATCCACTCGCAGGCCACCGTCGGCGGGCACTCGGTGCGCCCCCGGTCCGCCGTGCGCAGGCCCAGCGCGGCGGCCTGCGCCGGGTCCGCGGCCACGTCCGGCGTCGGGGCGAGCGCGACCGTCTGGCCGCTGTCCGTGGTGCGCCGCTCGCCGGTCCGGAGCACATCGAAGACGTCGTTCGCGTACGTCGTCGCCGTCGCGGTGTCGTCCGCGCCCGAGAAGCGCGCCACCGCGCCGTACCAGTCCGCCGGATCGCCGCTCGCCGGCCGCCCCGACTCCCGCTGGGCGGCGGCGAGCAGCGCCGCGCCGCCCTCGATGTTCGCCGCGGCACCGGTCCGCAGCTCTTCCGGTGACCGCCCGGTCAGCTCCGCCGCCCGCGCCAGGGTGCGCAGCCGCGCCGGGAGTTCGGCCGGCTCCGGCAACGCCTTCTCCACCGCGACACGTACCGGGCGGGACGCGTCGCCGCGGGCGTCCTCGGCGGCGTCCGAGTGGTGCTGCGCACCGGCCAGCGCCGTGCGCAGGTCCGTCAGATGCATCGGCCCGTAGCCGCCGGACACGCTCGGCGCGCCGCCGTGCGCGTCCCAGCGCGACTGCAGGTACGACACGGCCAGGAGCACCCGCTCCGGCACTCCGTACCGCTCGGCCGCCGACGCGAAGGCGCGCTGCAGGGCGCTCGGCGAGGGCGGCTCCTCCGCGGTCGCGGCCGGACCGGACGACAGGAGCGGCAACAGCAGAGCGGCGGACGCCAGCGCCCCCGCCGCTCGGTGGACACGTCTGCGAGACGCGGTACTGGGCAATGCAGCCTCCGGGAACGAGGGGGACGGTGGGGCGTGCGGTGCCGGACCCGTACAGGGGTAGCGGCTTCCCGACCATCCGTCAATCACGCCTCGCTAGCGGCGATTTGCCATGTCAGAGCGGTCGCGGCGGAGTTTCGCCACGGCAGTGCGCGGGCCTGCGGCGCGTCAGTGGAATGGACCAATGCCGGATCGCTCGACACGATTCCGCCCCGCACACGACAGTGCGCCGCGCCCCCGGTGTGTCGGCACCGGGCGCGCAGCGCACTTCCCCCACGTCGGCGGTGGGCCCGCCCGTCTCGCTAGCGCGTGCCCACTGCGGCGCGCACGGCCCGCCGGGCCAGCGCGCAGTCGTCGTGCAGCCGCCGCAACAGCAGCCGCTGCTCCTCACCCGGCGCCAGCGCCCCGGACGGCATCGGGGTCGAACCCGCCGGCGGGGCCTCGCGGATGGTCCGCTGCACCGCAGTCTCGTACGTGCGGATCTCCCGCGTCAGCACGATCATCAGGTTCACCAGGAACGCGTCCCGCGACGCCGGACCCGCCTGCTGCGCCAGCTGACTGATCTGCCGCCGCGCCAGCGGCGCGTCGCCGAGGACCGCCCACAGCGTCGCCAGGTCGTACCCGGGCAGGTACCAGCCCGCGTGCTCCCAGTCGACGAGCACCGGACCGGTCGGCGACAGCAGGATGTTGGACAGCAGCGCGTCACCGTGGCAGAACTGCCCCATCCCCTGCCGGCCGCCCGCGTGCGCCAGGCCGTGCAGCAGCTTCTGCAGGTCGTCGCGGTCCCGGTCGGTGAACAGCCCCAGCTCGTGGTAGCGGCTGATCCGGGAGCCGTAGTCGAGCGGCGCGTCGAAGGTCCCGGCCGGCGGACGCCAGGCGTTCAGCCGGGCGATCGCCCCCAGCGCGGCCCGCACGTCGGCGCGCGGCGGGGCCTCCACGGGATGCCGGCTCAGGGCCGCGGCCCGGCCCGGCATCCGCTCGATCACCAGGACGCAGTTCTCCGGATCGGCCGCGATCAGACGCGGCGCGCGCACCGGGGGCCGGTGCCGGACGAACGCGCGGTAAGAAGCTATTTCGTGACGGAACCGCTCGGTCCAGGCCGGCGAGTGATCCAGTAAGCACTTGGCGACGGCCGTGGTGCGTCCGGTCGTTCCGACGATCAGCACCGACCGTCCGCTGCGGCGCAGCACCTGGACGGGGTTGAACTCGGGACAGATCCGGTGGACGGAGGCGATCGCCATCCGCACCTGGGCGCCCTGGGGACCCGACAGGTCGATCCTGCCGCTCAGCTGCTGCGGCGCCGTGCCCGGCCGCCGCCGGACGGGGCCCGTCTGTACGGGAGCGAGATACGGTCCGCTGCCGCCGACCGGGACGGAACGGTGCAGCCGGGGCGGGGCGGACACGGAGGACGATGCTGTGTACATGGGCGAGACAGATCCCTTCGTGTGCCGACAGTCGCGTGCGTCGCCCCGCCCGGCCGCCGGTCCGCACCCTGGGGAATGAGGGCCGGTTGCCGAGGCGGGGTGGCGCGTTCCTACCTGACACCGGGCCGCCCGTAGCGAACCATCGGGCGTGCCCTGGCGAAGCCTGGCGAATAGTCGCCAGCCCTATGCCATGGGGCTACTGTCAACTCAGCCGAGAACCTGGGGGCTTAGACGTGACAGGGCAATCCAACACCCGCCTGGCAGACCTCTTCGGCCTCACCGGCTGGTCCAAGGGCGAGCTCGCGAGGCTCGTGAACCGGCAGGCGGCGGCCATGGGCCACCCCCAGCTGGCGACCGACACCTCCCGGGTCCGGCGCTGGATCGACATGGGTGAGATCCCGCGCGATCCCGTACCGCGGGTGCTGGCGGCCCTGTTCACCGAGCGACTCGGCCGTGTCGTGACCATCGAGGACCTCGGTCTCGTACGACACGGGCACGCCGGAAAACGGCGGAACGTCAGGAGCTCCGAAAACCCTGACGGGCTGCCCTGGGCGCCCGACCGTACGGCGGCGGTCCTCACCGAATTCACGGGAATGGACCTCATGCTCAACCGACGCGGCCTGGTGGGCGCGGGCGCCGCGCTCGCCGCCGGCTCCGTACTCAGCAGCGCCATGCACGACTGGCTGCACGCCGACCCCGCACTAGCCAAGGACGCCCCCCGCTCCACCGATCCCCTGCACGCCGACCCCGCTGGGTTCGACCGCTACGAGGCCGCCCCCATCGGGTCGCAGGAGATGGACGCGCTGGAGCGCTCCGTGGAGGTGTTCCGCGCCTGGGACGCCGCCCGCGGCGGCGGACTGCAGCGGAAGGCAGTGGTGGGCCAGCTCAACGAGGTGGGCGGCATGCTCGCCTACCGCCACCCCGACCATCTGCAGCGCCGCCTCTGGGGCGTCGCCGCCAACCTCGCCGTCCTCGCCGGCTGGATGTCGCACGACGTCGGCCTCGAACCCACCGCACAGAAGTACTTCGTCATCGCCGCGCACGCGGCCCGCGAGGGCGGCGACCGGCCACGGGCCGGCGAGGCGCTCTCCCGTGCCGCCCGCCAGATGGTCCACCTGGGCCGCCCGGACGACGCGCTGGACCTGATGCAGCTCGCCAAGTCCGGCTCGGGCGACGAGGTGCTGCCCCGGACCCAGGCCATGCTGCACACCATCGAGGCCTGGGCCCAGGCGTCGATGGGGCGCGGCCAGGCCATGCGGCGCACCCTCGGCGAGGCCGAGGAGCTCTTCGTCTCCGACAAGGGCGATGTGCCGCCGCCGAGTTGGATGCAGCTGTTCGACGAGGCCGACCTGCACGGCATGCAGGCGCTCGCCTACCGCACCCTCGCCGACCACGACCCGGCCGCGGCCGTCCCCGCCCAGCGGCACGCCAAGCTGGCGCTGGAACTGCGCGAGGGCGGCCGGCAGCGGTCCATGCTGTTCGACTACATCTCGCTGGCGTCCGCCTGCTTCATCGCGGACGACCCCGAACAGGCCGACCGCTACGCCCGGTTGGCGCTGGTGTCGATGGGTGAGACGTCCTCGCACCGGACATGGGACCGGCTGCGCGAGATGTACCGGCTCACCGGCCATTACGCGGGGTACTCGAAGATCGAGGACCTTCGCGAGGAGATCCAGATGGCGCTGCCCAACGATCCGTCGGGAAGCAAGCCGCGCGGCCGGAAGATCTGATCGGCCCCGGCACGAGCAGCCCTCGGCAAGGACAGCCCTCCGCAGCGGACAGGGGAACCGCACGAGACCGAACCACCCGGAACAGGAACGGGGCCCGTCGGCCCCCGTGCGGGCCGGGCCTTCAGTGCCCCACGCGCACGGCCATCACACAGGCGTCGTCCTCGCGCGAGGACTCGCCGAACTCCTCCACCACCGTCCGTACGCAGTCCTGCGCGTCCCGCGTCCCGGCCAGCCGTGGCGCGAGCCCCAGCAGGCGGCGCGTACCCGAGTCGTCGTCCGCGCTGCCACGTGTCAGACCGTCCGTGTGCAGCAGCAGCAGGTCGCCGGGGAGCAGCCGTACCGTGGCCTCCTCGTACGTCCCGCGCGGCGTCGCCCCGAGGAGCACTCCCTCGGGCCGCCCGAGCGCCCGCCCCGTCCCTCCGCGGAACAGCAGAGGGGCGGGGTGTCCGGCCTGTGCCCAGGTCAGCTTCTGGTCCACCGGGTCGTAGCGGCAGCAGATCGCACTGCCCAGGGCCGGCTGCACCGAGGTCTCCAGGAGCCGGTTGAGATGGCTCATCAGGTCGCCGGCCCCGATCCCGGCGATCGCCATGCCGCGCAGCGCGCCGAGGATCATGGCCATCGAGGACGTGGCGGCGACGCCGTGTCCGGTGAGGTCGCCGACCGTCAGGAGCGCGTCGCCGTCCGGCAGCGCCAGCGCGTCGTACCAGTCGCCGCCGATCAGACCCGTCGTCGCCGACGGCAGGTAGTGGGCGGCCACGTCCAGCGGGGCCGGGCCCTCGTGCGCGAAGCGCAGCGAGCCGCGCCACGGGGGCAGGACCGCCTCCTGCAGCTCGACGGCGACCCGGTGCTCGGTGCGCTCGATCTGCCGTCGCCGCTGGAACGAGTCACGGCTCTCCCGCAACGTCCTTTCGCTGCGCCGCAGTTCGCTGACATCCCGTAGGACGGCCCACATGGCGGCCGTGCAGCCGTCGGGGTCGAGGACCGGCTCGCCCATCATGTGCACCGTGCGGACCAGCCCGTCGCGGCGGACGATGCGGAACTCGCCGTCGATCGGCCGGCCGTCGATCAGACAGCCCGTCACCATGCCCTGGAGCAGCGTCTGGTCGTCGGCGTGGACGACGGAGGGCAGCTCGTCGAGGGTCATCGGCCCGTTCGCCGACGTCCGCCCGAAGATCCGGTACAGCTCCTCGGACCAGCTGACCTCGTCGGTGAGCAGGTTCCACTCGGCGCTGCCCACCCGGCTGAGGAGGGAGCCGGTGCGGGGCCCGGGGACGGGCGCGGCGGGCGGCGGCAGCTCGTCCGGGACGCCCGCCTTCAACTGGCCCAGATGGGCGCCGAGGTCGTCCAGGTGATGCATCGCCAGCTCGCACAACGCACGCTGCCAGCGGCCCTGCGGGTCGTCCTCGTCCGCCCCGGCGTCCCGGCGCACCGCGTCCATGTCGCCGCGCAGGCGGCGCGTCTGCGTGATCAGCGCGTCCACCGTGCCGGGCTCCGGGTGCTGCGCGGACGGGTCCGCGGACAGATGGGACGGCATGACGTACTCCGATACAGGCGGCACGGGCCAGGTCCGAGAGGGAGGACCGGCTAAGACTTTCGCACAGGGCGGGACATGCCGTAAGCCGTTTGGCAACACTCGATCCGGTGGTGCTCTCGGCATATGCCAACGGCCCACCGGGATTCGGCCACGCGGACGGCTTCGGGAAGCGATGCCGAGGGGGTGGCGGGCGCTACGGTGCAGGTGTGGCGGATGCAAGGATCGAGGAACAGGGCGAGGGCACGGTGGTGCTGCTCGCGGCGGCACCGGCGGGGCGGGGGAGGCTCGTCGACGCGACGGCGGTGCTGCAGGCGTTCGCGGCGGTGCCGCCGGCGGCGCTGGCGGACACCCGGGTCGCGACGGTCGTCGAACTCGCCGACCCGGTCGACCCGCAGGCGGTACTGACCCGGCTGCGCGCGGCGGCGGGCGGCGCGGGACGGCTCGCGGTGTACCTCGCGGGCCAACTCCACCTGGACCAGCGGCAGAACCTGCCGCATCTCGCGCTCGCCCGCACGACGGCGTCCACGCTGCGGTACACGGCGCTGCCGTGGCACTGGCTGTCCGACACGGTCCACGAGCGGCGGCCCGGTACGACGACGGTGGTGGCGGACCTCGTCGCGGACGCGGGGACCTGGCGGGCGCTGGAGGAGCACCCGGACCTCCTCGACCTGCCCGAGGGCACGACGCTGTACGGCCGGGTCGTCCCGCCGCCCGGCCGGCGCGCGGGCCGTGTCACCCCGGAGTACCTCCGCGCCTGCACGACGATCTGGCGCACCGGCGCGCGCCCGTCCTTCGCCTCCCTCCACACGCAGGCGTCGGCCCGCGCGGCGACCGACCCGGTGCTGTGGCTGGCGCGGCAGGCCGACCCCCCGGCGCCCGAGCCCCGGCCGTACGCCCGCCCCGCGGGCGGCGAGTCGTGGCAACGGCCGGAGAGGGCCGTGGGGGAGCCGCACGAGACGGCGGCTCCGGCCGACTTCCCGCTGCCGCGCGCGCTCGGGGAGAGCGGGGGTGCGGATGATCCGACAGAGGCGCCGACCCCGGTACCGACTCGGACGGCGCCACCGACTAGGACGGCGCCGCCGACTCCGCCCCCGGTACCGACTCCGACTCCTGTGGCCCCGACTCCGCCCCCGGTACCGACTCCGCCCCCGGTATCGACTCCGCCCCCGGTACCGACTCCGCCCCCGGTACCGACTCCGACTCCTGTGGCGCCGACTCCGCCCTCGGTGCCAACTCCGCCGCCGGCGACCGTCGTTCCGGAGCCGACGGAGGTGGTTCCCGAGGTCCGGCCCGAGCCGCCGGCGCCCGTGGAGACGGTGATCGACCCCGAGTCGCCGACGGTGGCACCGGTGACGGTCGTGCCCGAGGAGCCCGTTCGTCCGGTCGTCGCCCCTGCGGCGCCCGCGCAGGCGGACCCGTTGCCCGAGTCTCCGACGGTGGCACCGGTGACGGTCGTGCCCGAGGAGCCCGTTCGTCCGGTCGTCGCCCCTGCGGCGCCCGCGCAGCCGGACCCGTTGCCCGAGCCTCCGGTGGTCGCGCCGGTGACGGTCGTACCCGAAGAGCCCGCTCAGCCCGTCGTCACCTCTGAGGCGCCCGCCGCGCCCGATCCGTTGCCCGAGCCGCCGGCCGTCGCGCCCGTGACCGTCGTGCCGCAGGCAGTCGCTCCGGAGACTCCGGACGAGTCCGAAGCCCCCCGGGCGACCGTGCCCGTTCCCGAGGTGCCTCCGCGGCCAACCGCCCCGCCGGTGGCGGACGTCCCCGATGCCCGGCGGTCGGAGGAGGCTGCCGTGGGCGCCCACAAGGGCGCGTGGGGCAAGGTGCGGGCGGCGGCCCGGGCCTGGCGCGAGGGGCGGGACGAGGAGCAGACCGCGGCGTCCGCCGGGCCCGTACTCGCCGCGCCGGGGCAGGGCGACCCGCACCCGGGGATCCTGGCCGCCGCCCAGGCCGGGCGGCACAGCGAGGCGGCCGCGGCGGCCGCCGCCTGGGAGTTGGACGCGCTGCGCCGGCACGGGCCCGGGTCCGGGGAGGCGATCCACTGGCTGGAGGTCCGCGCCGACCTTGCCCGGCTCGCCGACGAGCCCGGCCGTAGCTGCGAGTTGTGGATCGCCGCCGCCCGCGCGCGCATCGGGCAGTGGCAGGACCTCGGTCACCCCGACGTCGAGGGCGCGGTCGACCGTGCGCATCACCAGTGGGAGCAGGTCCTCGACGAGGGGAAGGCGCGTGCCCTCGCGCCCGAACTCGTCGAGCTGCGGCGGCAGGTGCCGGGGCGTCGGGCCGGGGCGCTGCAGGCGATCGGGCGGAAGCTGGAGCGCTTCCCGCGCGGGGACTCCGCTTGACGCCGCGCGCTGCCGCCCGCGGGGCACGTACGCGCTCATGGCCGGTGGCCGTCGCTCCGTCCGCCGGGGCTGAGATGATCGAGGGCATGCGTACCGCTGCCGCCGACCCGGGCCCGTCCGCCCCGCCGTTGCCCTGGCCGGCCGTGCTCACCACGGAGCGTCAGATCCTGCGGCCGGTGGAGCGGGCCGACGTGCCGGCCGTCACGCGGCTGTGGACCGACCCGGAGGTGCGCCGCCACCTGGGCGGCCCGGTCGCCGCGTCGGTCGTGCGGATCCGGCAGCGCCGCTGTGTCGGCGCGCGCGGGGTCTTCGTGGCGGCCCGCGCCGAGGACGGCGCCGTCGCCGGACTGGTGACGATCGGCTGGGACGCGGGGCGCGGCGAGCGGGAGGTGTCGTACCAGTTCCTGCCCGAGCACTGGGGCCGCGGCTACGCCCGCGAGGCGGTGACCGCGGCGGTCGACTGGGCGCTCGCCGCCTCGCCCACGGTGATCGCGGTGACCCAGGAGGCGAACACCCGCTCGCGCCGCCTCCTGGAGGCCGTCGGCCTGGCGCACGTCGAGTCGTTCGTGGAGTGGGACGCCCACCAGGTCCTCTACCGCACCCCCGGCTAGACCGGCTTGTGGCCCTCCGCCAGCGCGGCCAGCATCCGTTCGAGCCGCTGCCGGCGGCCCTTCGCCGTGCGAGCCTGCCAGAGGCGGAGGATCACCAGGTACCGGTCGGTCTTGCCGAGCGCCTCGAAGGCCTCCCGGGCGGCGTCGTCCGCTGCCAGCGCCTCCGCCAGGTCGTCGGGTACGGTCGCGTCGGCCTGCGCCGGGTACGCGTCCGCCCAGCGGCCGTCCGCCTGTGCGGAGCGGACCTCCGCGAGCCCCGGCTCGCGCATCCGCCCGGCGGCCAGCAGCGCCTCGACCTTGCGCACGTTGACCTGCGACCACAGGGCCCGCGGCCGCCGGCGCGTGTACTTCTGCAGGTAGTACTCCGGGTCGCCGGCCCGGCGCTGCCCGTCGATCCAGCCGAAGCAGAGCATGCAGTCCAGGGTGTCCGCGAGGGAGACGGAACGGCCGGCCGAGCCCTTGCGGGCGATGCGCAGCCACACCCCGGGGGCGTCGGCCCCGTGCTCCTCCAGCCAGGCCTCCAGGCCCGCCCGCTCCGTGAACCTCATGACCGGAAGACCCTCGAACTCGTCCATGACGTCACCCTAGTGACCCCCGCCGACACCGGCCGGAATGCACCGGACAGCAGGACGCGTGGGACACCGGACCGGAAGTGTGCATTCCCGGGGGATGCCCGTGCGAGATGTTCACCGCGGATTCCCGCCGATCTCTGCCGCGGACGCCCGCCGACTGACAGGATCTGGCCGCTCTGCAAACACGCAGACTTCCACCCCCCACATCTGGAGGTCCCGCATGCATCGTCGTGGTGCCCTGTCCGTCGCGGCAGTCGCCCTGGCGGTCACCGCCGGCTTCGTGTCCGCGTCCACCGCCTCGGCCGAGGCAGTGGACAGGGAACAACTGCTCGGTTCCTGGACGCAGACCGACGCCGGCAGTCAGAACGCCTGGCAGTCCGCCAACGCCGACCAGGGCCGGTACGCCGAGTACGGCTTCGACTGGTCGACGGACTACTGCAGTTACTCCCCGGACAACCCGGGCGGTTTCGACTTCTCCGGGGCCTGCGCCCGGCACGACTTCGGTTACCGCAACTACAAGGCGCTGGGCTCCTTCAGCGCCCACAAGTCCCGCCTCGACAACGCCTTCCACGCGGACATGAAGCGGGTCTGCGCCGGCCACGCCGGTGAGCAGCGCACCTCGTGCGAGAACACGGCCTGGTACTACTACCAGGCCGTGTCGTGGCTCGGCTCCGAGAAGGCCACGGGCGGTCCCGCGCCCCGCGCCTGACCGAGCAGCCCGCGCCGCCGCCCGGTGGCGCGGCCGACGGCCCGGCCGCCCCCACGCGGCCGGGCCGTCGGCACGCTCGGCGCCTCAGAACCGTGCGTGCGCGGTGATGTCCGCCTCGAACTGGCCGATCATCTCCGGCGTCACCGTCGGCCGGCACTGCCCGATCGCCTCCAGATAGTCGGCCGTCGTCGCGCCCGGCGCGCCGTCGCCGGCCGCGGCCAGGTCGCGCTCGAAGGAGTTCTGCGCCGCGATCCGGGCCGCGTGCTCGATGTCCGCCGGGGTGAACAGCTCGCTCGCGACGACGAGTTCGTCCACGTCCACGTCCGCACGGCCGTCGGTGTACCGGGACCAGATCGCCGCCCGGGCCGCCTTGTCGGGAGTGCCGATCGGGATCAGGTAGTCGAACCGGCCGGGGCGGAGGAACGCCGGGTCGAGCGACCGGATCGAGTTGGTCGCGCAGACCAGCAGCCGCTCGTCGCGCTCCCGGAACCCGGGGATCAGCTTGAGCAGTTCGTTGGTGACGCCGTGCATCCCGCCGGGCTGCGCCGGCTCCGAGCGCACCGGGGCGATCTCCTCCACCTCGTCGATGAAGACCAGCACCCGCTCCAGCTCCGCGATCCGCGCGAACGCGCTGCGCAGCGCCGCCGCCAGATTGCCCTCGTCGGCGAGGCGCGAGGGCAGGATCTCCACGAACGGCCAGCCGAGCCGCGAGGCGATCCCGCGGGCGAACGTCGTCTTCCCGGTGCCGGGCGGCCCGAACAGGCCCACCGCCCGCGGCGGCCGCACCCCGTGCCGCGCCGCTCGCTCCGGTTCCGCGAGCGGGAGGACCACACGCCGTTCGATCAGGTCCTTCTCCGCCTCCATGCCGGCGACCTTCGCCCACAGGTCGGTGGGCAGGAACCGGCCGCCGAGGTCGTCGAGCAGCCCGGCCGCCGGCCCGTGCAGCGGCTCCGCCTTCTCGAAGTACGCGACGGCGGGCTGGCGGGTGTACCCGGCGTTCAGCAGCCCCTCGCCGTGCAGTTCCTCCTCCGGCAGCACGTACGCGATCCGCCCGACCCGGGCCGCGAGCAGCCGCCGCTCCAGCTCCACGAGCAGGGCGCTGGCCAGTCCGCGGCCGCGCCAGCCCGGCTGGATGGCGATCCGCATCACCCAGGCCCGCTCGCCCGCGACGGAGGCGAGCGCCGCCCCGATCGGCACGCCCTGGTGGACGGCGACGACGGCCGGCTGCCGCGAGGTGAGGGCGCCGATGCACTCGGCGAGCGAGAACACCGACTCCTGTCCGAGCTCGGCCGTGCTGTCGATCAGGTGGACCACTGCGGCGAGATCGCTCTCGCGGTAGTCGTGGATGAGCCAGTTCACCGGTACCGCCCCTCGTTCCTGCAGCACGCACCCGCTGTGCTGATGGGGTGACGCTAGGCGGCGGCGGTGCGGCGGGTCCTCCGCCACGGTGCACAAGCCGGGCGGCCGAACGCTACGAACCGTCACTGGCGGCGGACCGGTGCCGTACGGGTCGGGGAAGGAGCGCGGCGGACGGCGCCGCGCTCCGCCGGGGGAGAGCGACGCCGTCAAAGGTCAGGGATTCGGATGTCGGGTGTCAGCCAGTTCTCCTCTTGCTCATCAGCAGGCCGCCCGCCACGAGGGCGAACAGGCACACGCACGCTCCGGTGATGACGTTGGAGATGATCGCGCCGGTACTGGCGTCCGTGGCGACCACCCAGGGAGCGATGATCAGCCATACACCGAGTGCGAGGACGACGAAGTTGAGGTCCTGCGACCTTTCCGGGGCCATCGACATGCACAGGCCCAGCGCCGCGATGGTCAGTCCGACCACCAGGTTGCTGATGGCCAGGCTCGGTTCTGCGGCGGAATAGTGGACGGTCCATGCGGAGACCGCGGCCCAGAGTCCGGCGAGGATCGTGAGTTCCTCGACCGCTGCGACCCCTCGGGTCTCCAGCATGCGGGCGTAACGCTCTCGCATTTCTCCTGCGTCGGGGTGTCCCGCGATATCGCCTGGACGGTGAGAGACGTCGGCCATACGACTCGCCTCCTTCGGACGTCAGACCGTGTGGCCGGTGGTGCGGCACGGTGCCGCTGTTTCATTGTGCCCTTATATGCCCTTTATGTGTAGATCTGTCCGGTAAGTGATGTCCACAGAAATCCCGCCCCGGATCTGGGCGCACCGGCCAAATCCGGCAGGGAGGTCACGCGCCGCGGTTCACCGGGAGCCGTAAGGGCGGGTCATGATCTCCATGTTGTGCCCGTCCGGATCGTCGAAGTACGCGCCCCGGCCGCCGAAGTACGTGTTGGTCCGGCCGGGCTCCGCGTGCGAGGGATCGGCGTAGTACGGCACGCCCGCCGCCCTGATCCGCGCCATCATCGCGTCGAACTCCTCCTCCGAGACGAGGAAGGCGTAGTGCTGGCCGGTGACCGGCCGGTCGGGGTTCTCGTAGTAGTCGAGAGCGACCTCGTTGTCCGTGACCACCGGCAGGAACGGCCCGAACGGGGGCGCGACCTCGAGCCCGAGTATGTGCGCCAGGAACTCGGCCGAGGCCCGCTTGTCGGTGGCGTGCACGATCGTGTGGTTCAGCTGAACGGTCATGTAGGGCGAAGGTGCGTTCGGCCCGGCGATATTCCCGGCGTAGCCTGGAACTGGACTCGGGGCCCGTACGTCGCACCGCCGGGAGGCGGATGACCATGACCGGAATCATGACCCGGAGTTTCGACTCCGCCGACGAGACCCGCCCGTTCCAGGACGGGAAGGGCAGGCTCGACCTCATCGTCTCCGAGACGGGACCGGTCGGCCGGGCCGTCTTCGAGCCGGGCTGGCACTGGGCCGAGCACGTCAAGCCGATCGCCGGCACCGACAGTTGCATGACGCACCACGTCGGATACCTCGTCAGCGGCCGGATGAAGATCGTCATGAACGACGGCACGACCACGGAGATTGGTCCCGGCGACTTCATGGACGTCCAGCCCGGACACGACGCCTGGGTCCTCGGCGACGAAGCCTGCGTCGCACTCGACTGGGCCGGCGCCGCCCACTACGCCAAGTCCGCCTGACCGGCGGGGCCGGGCACCCCGGTCCGAGCCTCCGGAGCGGGGTGCAGCGCCTCGTCCTTGCGCAGCAGTGCGCTCACCGCGTCGCCGGAGGTGCGGTCCAGGCCGTCCTCGGCCGGCAGCACCCCCAGCGCCGTCGCGACCTCGCGCCCGTACAGGTCCACCGCCCCCTCCACCAGGTCCGCCAGCGCCTGCGCCGCGCCCCGTGCGCGGACCCACGCCGTGGCGAGCGTGACGACGGCGACGACCCCGGCGGGCCACCACCACAGCGCCACCAGGAGGTACATCAGCCCCCAGCCGGTCAGCCGGGCGCTCGCCCGGTACGCCGCGTACGCCTCCGTCAGTTCCGCGCGCGCCGGGTCCGGCAGCGCCAGCCACAGCCGCGGCCACAGCGCCCCGAGATCGACCCGGTATGCGTGGTGCACCCGCAGGTCCGCGGCCCGCAGCCGGTCACCGATCCACGTCGGCCGGTCCGCAGGCACCGGGCAGATCCGGCGGCACCGCTCCAGGGCCGCCCGCATCCGCGCCCGCGCCTCCGGGTCCGCGCCGTGCGGCGGCACGGCGCTCAGCGCCACCGCCCGGCGCGCCGCGACGACCTCCTCGTACGCCCGCCGCCACCGCTCCCGGCGCCGCCCGGCCAGCCACCGCCCCGGACCGCGCCGCCCCTCCGCCGCCCACAGCAGCGCCACGCCCTCGCCGAGCGCCGCCGCGGCGAGCCCCGCACCCGCCGCGGCCGCCAGCGCCCCGGCCGCCACGAGCACCACGATGCCCGTCCGGCCGGCACCCGGTGCCCCGGCGAGACCGTCGATCCAGGTGCTCAGCTGGCTGAGGTCGAGCGCCCGCCCGTGGCCGAGCACCGACGCGACCGTCACCACGGCCACGAACAGCGCGCCCGGCAGCAGGAGCAGCGTCACCCAGCGCTCGGCCAGGCGCCTGCCGAGCTCCCCGAGGAAGGCGTTCACAGCGGGATCTCCACCCGGACCAGCGCCGTCCCCAACGCCTCGCACACCGGCCCGGCAACCCCGTCCGGGGCGCCGGCGTCGTGCTCGGTGAACCGGGAGCAGCGCCGGGCCGCCGGACAGACCCAGCCCCGCAGCGTCATGTGCTCGACCGTGCCCGGCAGCGACGGGTAGGCCCGGGTCCGGGTGGTCAGCCCGTCGACGCCGTGCCGGGCGAACCCCTCGTCGAGCGCGTCGAGATCGGCCCGCACCCGCTCCGGCTCGGTGCCGGCGCGCACCGCGCCGAGGACCCGTTCCAACGGCTCCTCCACTCCGTACTCCCGGGCCCGGCGGGCGAGTTCGCCCCCGCCGAGCAGACGGCACAGCCGGTCCAGCCGGTCCGCCACGTCGTGCATGCGCCCTCCCGTCGCCTTCCGCCCCACGGGCTCATCGCAGAGAATGGCAGATCGCGGCCGATGACGGGACGGGAGCGGCGCGTGGCTGTCGAACTGACTCTCTACGCCGAACTGTGCGGCCGGGTCCGCCGGTTCGAGGAGACCGGGGACGCCGGGACGCTCCTCGACCCCACGTCCGTACGGCTCCTGCAGCTCACCGACCAGGCGCTGCGGGACCATCCGCCGCCCGAGGCCGACATGGCGCGGACCGTCGCCGTCGCCGCCTGGCAGCTCCACCTCGCGGCCGGCGCGACGCCCGGCGGCGCACGGGCGCTGCGCGACCGGGCCCTCGGGCTGTGCGCCTGGCTCGACGCCCTCGTACCCGCGCTCGTCCCGCCGGACATCCGCGCGGGCGTACGGCGACTGCCCCGGTTGCCGAGGAGCCTCGCGAGGATCGTCCGCGACACCGACCTGCGGCTCGAGGCGCTGTTCGACCACGCGAAGTCCGCCGTCGAGCGCTACCGCGCCCTGCACGACCCGGCGACCCTCCGCACCGCCCGCGTCCTGCTGCGCGAACTGGTCGACGCCACCCCGGGGTTGTTCGCGATCCTGCCCGAGGACCAGCGCTCCCGCAGCGTCCGCGCCCGGACCGCGCTGGGCGTCGCCCTCCAGCTCGAACTGGCCCGCACCGGCGACCTGCGCACCCTGCAGACCGCGCGCGGCGTCTGCGAGGAGGCGGCCCTGCTCTGCGCCACGGACGATCCCCAGCGGCCGCTGGTGCTGTTCAACCACGGCTCACTGCTCTTCGACGCGTTCCGCCGCACCGGCGACGAGGCGGCCCTGGAGGAGAGCCTGGAGGTGAGCGTCACCGCGCTGAACCTCACGCCCTCGCACGACCCGGTGCGCGCCGTGCGCCTCTGCCACGTCCAGAACCTGTACTCCGCGCTGTACGACCGCTCCGCGGACCCGGCCGTCCTGCGCTCCGCCGTCGACTTCGGGGCGGAGGCCGCCCGCACCGTGCCCGACGCGGAGCCGCAGCGGGCGGCGATCCTCAACAACTACGGCAAGGACCTGCGCGAGCTCTACCTGGAGACCCGCGACCTGGACCTGCTGCGCCGGGCCGCCGACGCGCTACGGGCCTCCGTGGCGGGCTCCTTCCCCAGCGATCCGAACCGGCTCAGCCGCCGGCTGCTGCTGACCCGCTGCCTGCTCGACCTCGCCGCCGCGGAGCGGGCGGGCGGGGGCGCGGCACTCGTCGCGGAGATCCTGGCCGTCGCCGAGGAGACGGTCCGCCTCGTGTCGTACGGCCACACCTGGTACCGCGACGCCGTCCAACTGCTGCGGCAGGCAGAGCAGCTGGCCCGGGAGGCGCAGGGCGGGACACCGGCCGACCCCGTCGAGGAGGCGCGGCGGCAGGTACGGGACGCGCCGCCCGGCCGGCACTCCCGCAGGGCCCGGCGGATGCTCGGCGGACTCCTGATGCAGAGGTACGACGACACCGGCGACCCGGCCGCGCTCACCGAGGGGATCACACTGCTGCGGGAGGTCGACGGCGGCCCCGACGGCCCGGACCACGACCTCACCCATGGCGAGCGGCTGTCCGCACTCACCGAGTTGAGCCAGGGCCTCTTCCTGCTCTACCGGCGCCGCCGCGACCTCGACGCACTCCGCGACGCGGAGACCTACGCCCGCCGGGTCGTGGCCGGCTCGCCACCGTCGGGCGTGCAGCGCGCCGTGGCGCTGGCCCACCTCGGCGAGATGCTGCTGATCGGCGCGGGCCGGCTGATCGACGAGAACGCGCACGCCAAGCGGATGTCGGAGGCCGTCAGCCGCAGTCTGGAGGCGTACGAGACCTGCCCCGACGACCATCCGCTCAAGCCGTCGATCACCATGCAGGCCGGCCAGGCCGTGCTGGCCCTGTGCGACGGGGAGAACTCCGAACCGGCCCTGCTCACGCTCGCCCTCATCCTGCTGCGCGAGGCCGTCGCCGCGATCCCGCTCGACGCGACGAACGGGCCCATGGCGCGGATCGCCCTCGCCGGCTGTCTGCAGACCCACCACCGGGCCGCGGCGGTGCTGGAGACACCGGAGCCCGACGCCCTCGGGCAGGCCGCCGCCCTCGCCCGCGAGGCGGCCGGCGCCGTGCCCGAACAGCACCCGGACCGCCTCGAGTTCCTGCTGGCGCTCGCGGTGGTCCGCGAGGGCGACCGGCGGGAGGCGCGGGCGGCCGGCGACGCGGAGCGAGCCGCGGAGGCCGCGGCGGAGTCGGAGGAGGCCTACCGGCAGGCGGTCGCCGTCACCGCGGCCCGGCCCGACGCACGGCTCGTGGCCGCCGCCCGCGCCGGGAGCCTGGCCATGGACCGCGGGGACGCCGACACCGCACTCGCCGACTTCGAGACGGCGGTCGGGCTGCTGCCGCTGATCGCCCCGCACGAACTCGCGCGCCGAGACCGTCAGTTCACGCTCGTGGTGAACTCCACCGGCCTGGCCCCCGCCGTGGCGGCCGCCGCCGTCGCGGCCGGCCGTCCCGCGCGGGCCGTGGAACTCCTGGAACGCGCCCGGGGCGTCCTGGCCGCCGACGCTCTGAGCGCCCCCGACGACGCGCTGTTCGCGCTGTACCAGGAGGCACCCGAACTCGCCGACGGATTCGTGGAGTTGCGCGCCGCCGCGCCGACCGCGTTCGAGGGCACGGCCGAGGAGCGGCTGCGGCACGGCCTCCGCTGGACGGACCTGCTCGCCCGCATCCGTGCGCTGCCGGGCCACGCCGACTTCCTCGCCGGGCCGAGGATCGACGAGCTGCGGAGCGCGGCGGGGGAGGGCCCGGTGGTGCTGGTCCACACCGGCCCGTGGCGCTCCGACGCGCTGATCCTCGACCCCGCGGCTCCGCCCGAGGCGCCGGTCGACGTCGTCCCGCTGCCGGACCTGACCGGCGAGGACACGCTCGCCCGTACGCGACGGTTCCTGCAGGTGCTTCAGGACCTGGAGGCGCCCGGCGACGACCCGTTCGCCGTGTTCGCCGCCCAGGACCGCGCCCAGACCGAGCTCCACGACACCCTCACCTGGCTCTGGGACGCCGTCGCCGCCCCGGTGCTCGACAGGCTCGGCATCGACGGCGCGGCGGACGGCCCCGCGCCCCGCGTGTGGTGGTGCCCGGTCGGCCTCCTCGCCCTGCTGCCGCTGCACGCGGCCGGTCGGCACCGCGAGCCCCCGCCCGCCGGGCGGCGCCGGGCCACGCTGCTCGACCGGACGGTGTCCTCCATGACCTCCACCCTGAGCGCCCTGGCGCAGGCCAGGACCCGTCCGGCCGCGCCGCCGGACGCCGGCACCCTGGTCGTCGCGCTGCCGCAGACCCCGGACGCGGAACCCCTCGGCCACGCGGAGGAGGAGGCGACCCGCGTGGCCGAACTGCTGCGGCCCGCCGGGCCCGTCACCCTGCTCAGCGGCCCCGCCGCCACTGCGCGCGCCGTGCTCGACGCCCTGCCCCGGCACGGTACGGCGCACTTCGTCTGCCACGGACTGACCGAACCGTTCGACCCCTCGGCCAGCCGGCTGCTCCTCGCCGATCACCGCGAAGACCCGCTCACCGTCGCGAGACTCGCCGGTCTGCGCCTGCGCGACGCCGAGCTGGCGTACCTGTCCGCGTGCAGCACCGGCGTGACGAACCACCGCCTCGCCGACGAGTCCGTGCACATCACCGCCGCCTTCCAGCTCTGTGGCTACCGCCAGGTCGTCGGCACCCTGTGGCCGGTCACCGACGCGGCGGCCGCGGCGGTCGCCGCGTCTTTCCACGCCCGTCGCGCCGACGGCCTGTCCGGGGCCGCGGCGCTCACCGAGACCCTCCGGGAGCTGCGCGACCGCTATCCGGCCACGCCCACCCGCTGGGCCGCCCACGTCCACACCGGAGCCTGAGCGGTGGCCGACGGGCGGATCGTCCCGCCCCGGCGCACGCTGGAAGGAGACGACGACCCGCGCCGTCGCGTACGGCATGGAGGTGCGTCATGCCGGCGACTCCGCCTCCTCCGGGCTGGGGACCGCGGCCACCGGAGCAGCCCCCGCCGCCCGGTCCGGGCGGGCCCCAGGGCCCTGCCTGGGGCCCGCCACCGCAACCCCCGCCGAAACGGACGAACACCTGTCTCGTCGTCGCCCTGATCCTCGGCGGGCTCGCGGTGCTCGCGGTCGTCGGCATCGTCATCGCCTTCGTGGCCGTCGACGAGACGACGGACCTGCCGGGCGAGGGACGCGAGGACCGGGACGTCCGGATCAGCTCCTGCGAGGTCGACGGTGACACGCGGTGGCCGCACGCCGGGCTCACCGTCACCAATCTGAGCAGCAAGCCCAGCGACTACGCGATCAGCGTCGAGTTCGTGACCGCCTCCGGCACCCGCGTCGCCGAGGCGAACGCCGCCGTGGACAACCTCGCCCCGGACAAGGTCGCGGAGGTGACGGCGCAGAGCCTGACCCAGGTCGACGGCCCCGTCACCTGCAACATCACCGACGTGTTCCGCGTCGCCTCCTGACCGGGCCGAGCGTGAACTCGGCGTGCAGGGTGCTCGACGCGCCGAACCTCGGCTCCGGCTCTCCCCGCTCCACGACGCGCGTCCCCACGCAGGGAACCGGCGACCGGTCCGGTCGTCCGCAAGAGCACCGCCCCGC
This sequence comes from Streptomyces solicamelliae, assembly GCF_045348655.1. Classification (NCBI taxonomy): domain Bacteria; kingdom Bacillati; phylum Actinomycetota; class Actinomycetes; order Kitasatosporales; family Streptomycetaceae; genus Streptomyces; species Streptomyces solicamelliae. The sequence continues at coordinate 291,640 of NZ_CP160404.1, read as the reverse complement.
CGCCGGCGCGGACCGCGGCCGCCCCGGCCGTGCCGACCAGGGCGAGCGCGAGCACACTGCCGCCCACGGCGGCGGCGCGGCGGCGCGCTGCGCCCGCCCGCAGCCTCCTGTGAGCCCGGTCGACTAGCCCTCCACCCGGCCCGGGTCGGCGAACACCTCCTTCACGATGACGCCCGCGGCGCCCCGCACCGCGGCACCGAAGCCGAACACGGAGCCGGTGATCCGGCACAGCGCCGCGTCACCGGCGACGACGCGCGCCCGCAGCTCCCGCACGGTGGCCGGCAGCAGGTACGGCGCGACCGCGGCGAAGTAACCGCCGAGCACGACCACCTCCGGGTTGAGCAGGTTCACCGGCACCGCGAGCCCGGCCCCGAGCCAGCGGCCGATCTCGTCCAGGCCCGCCAGCGTCCGCGGATCGCCCGCCTCGGCCCGGCGCAGCAGCTCGGCGGTCCGCTCCTGGGGATCCCAAGCGGCCGCCGCCTCCCCGCCCTCCGGCAGCGGCAGGTCGGGCGCGGCGGTACGGAGCGCCGCGGGCAGCGCCACCTTCGTCTCCAGACAGCCCGTACGGCCGCAGGCGCAGCGCGCCCCCTCCGGATCGATCTGTACGTGCCCCAGCTCGCCGCTGAACCCGGACGCACCGCGCAGCAGCCGCCCCGCGGCGACGATGCCCGCCCCCAGGCCGACCTCCCCGGTCACGTACACCAGGTCCGCCACGCCGGGATGGGCGAGTTCCCACTCGGCGAGCGCGGCGAGGTTCGCCTCGTTGTCGACCACGACGCCGAGGTCGTCCGGCAGCCCGGCCTCGTCCCGCAGCCGCTCGGCCACGGCCACGTCCGCCCAGTGGAGGTTGGGCGCCGCGTGCACCCGGCCCGTGGCCGCCGCCACCGGACCCGGCACGGCCACACCGATCCCGGCGACCCGGAGCCCGGAGCGTTCGGCGTCCTCGATCAGCTCCACGGCGAGTGCCGCGAGCGCCCGGATCGTCTCGTCGGCGCCGCTCCGCGACGCGTCGTGCACGCGCCGCCGCTCCTGGACCGTCCGCCCGGCCAGGTCCACCGAACAGGCCGCGAGATAGCGTGAGTTGACCTCCAGGCCCAGGGCCGCCACCCGGCGCCCGTCGAGCTCCAGCTGCCGGCCCGGACGGCCCACCGTGCCGTCCTGCCGCAGCTCCGTCTCCCGCACCAGACCACGGTCGAGCAGTTCGCCCACGAGGCTGGAGACCGTGGGCCGCGTCAGACCGGTGCGCCGGGCCACGTCCGCGCGGGAGGCCCGCCCCGACGCGCGGACGTCCCCGAGGACCAGGGCGAGATTGGCGCGCCGCACCGCCACCTGGTCCATGGGGCCGGCCTGGGCGCGGGCCGGCTTGTCGACACTTGAGGACACGGAGGACTCCCTGACGGCTGGGCGAGCGGGTCGTTCTGGTCACCGGGGCCGGCCCTGCGTCGGCCGGTCCCGGTTCCGATTGTCCCGGCCGGTCAGGGGCGGACGCCGAGCAGGTGCTCCAGAGCCAGCTGGTCCAGGCGCTCGAAGGCCATCGAGCGCGCGGCCGCCGCGTCCACGTCGAAGTCCTCGTACGCGGCGCGGTCGGCCAGCAGGCCCACGAGGCCGTCGGCGGCGGTCGGCACGGCGAGCTCGGGCAGCCGTGACGCGGCCAGCGCGGCCACCGCCTCCGGGTCGGAACGGAAGGCCGCGGCGCGCTCCTTGAGGATCAGGTAGTTGCGCATGCAGCTCTTCGCGGACTCCCACACCCCGTCGGCGCCGTCCGTGCGCACCGGCTTGAAGTCGAAGTGGCGCGGGCCCGCGTAGCCCGCCGACTCCAGGAGGTCCACCAGCCAGAACGCCTGGCGCAGGTCGCCCGCCCCGAAGCGGAGGTCCTGGTCGTACTTGATGCCCGACTGGCCGTTCAGGTCGATGTGGAAGAGCTTGTCCGCCCACAGGGCCTGCGCGATGCCGTGCGGGAAGTTCAGCCCCGCCATCTGCTCGTGGCCGGTCTCCGGGTTCACGCCGACCAGCTCGGGCCGCTCCAGGCGCTCGATGAAGGCGAGCGCGTGCCCGATCGTGGGCAGCAGGATGTCGCCGCGCGGCTCGTTCGGCTTCGGCTCGATCGCGAAGCGGAGCACGTAGCCCTGCTCCGTGACGTACTGGCCGAGCAGGTCGAACGCCTCCTTCATGCGATCGAGGGCGACCCGGACGTCCTTGGCCGCACCGGACTCGGCGCCCTCCCGGCCGCCCCAGGCCACGTACACCTCGGCGCCGAGCTCGACGGCGAGGTCGATGTTGCGGAGCGTCTTGCGCAGCGCGAACCGGCGCACGTCCCGGTCGTTGGCGGTGAACGCGCCGTCCTTGAAGACCGGGTGGGTGAAGAGGTTGGTGGTGGCCATGGGGACGGTGAGCCCGGTGCGGTCGAGGGCGGCACGGAACCGCTTGACCGCCGCGTCGCGCTCCGCGTCCGCCGCGCCGAAGGGGATCAGGTCGTCGTCGTGGAAGGTGACGCCGTACGCGCCGAGGGCGGCGAGCCGCTCGACGGACTCGACCGGGTCGAGGGCGGGCCGGGTGGCCTCGCCGAACGGGTCCCGGCCCTGCCAGCCGACGGTCCACAGGCCGAAGGTGAACCGGTCCTCGGGGGTGGGGGAGAAACGCTCGGGCATGGTGTCGCTCCTGACAGCGGCTATTTGTTGTGTATCGAAACTAATAGCCGACGCGGGCGGAGGCGGCAAGCCCCCGACCTTCGATGCGGAATGCGGGGGAATCCGGCCGGACGGGGTTGATGTAGCCTGACCGCGGTTCGTTAATTTGTGTGACTGCTTACCAAATCGATCATCCCCTGTGAGGTATCCGGTGCTGACCCGCCCTGTCGTCGTAGGCGTGGACAGCTCCACGCAGTCCACGAAGACCGTCGTGACGGACGCCGGGACCGGCCGGGTCCTGGCCGTCGGACGCGCCGGCCACACCGTCACCGGCGAGGCCGGCACCCGCGAGAGCGACCCCGAGAGCTGGTGGGACGCCCTGGGCACGTCGCTGCGCGGCGCTCTCGCCACCTCCGGCGTCTCGCCCGCCGACGTCGCCGGCATCGCCGTCGCCGGCCAGCAGCACGGCCTGGTGGTGCTCGACGCCGCCGGCCGCCCGCTGCGCCCCGCGCTGCTGTGGAACGACACACGGTCCGCGCCCCAGGCCGCGGCGCTGACCCGCGCGCTCGGCGGCCCCGCCGCCTGGCTGGAGCGCACCGGTTCCGCACCCGTCGCCTCCATGACGGCCGCCAAGTGGCAGTGGCTGCGGGAGCACGAGCCGGCGACCGCCGACCGGGCCGCCGCGGTGCGGCTGCCGCACGACTTCCTCACCGAGCGCCTCGCCGGGGTGGCGGCGACCGACCCCGGCGACGCCTCCGGCACCTGCTGGTACTCCACCCGCACCGGCGCGTACGACCCGGCGCTGCTCGACCTGATCGGTCTCGATCCGGCCCTGCTGCCCGCCGTCGCCAGGAGCGGCGCGGAGCGCGTGGGCTCCCTGACCGCGACCGCGGCCGGCTTCCTGGGCCTGCGGCCCGGCATCCCCGTCGCCGCGGGCACCGGCGACAACATGGCGGCGGCCGTCGGGCTCGGCCTGGGGGAGACCGGACTGCTCGACCACCCGGTCCTCAGCCTCGGCACGTCCGGCACGGTCTTCGCCGCCACCCGCACCCGGCCCGCCGCGGCCGGGCTCGCCGGCTTCGCCGCCGCCGACGGCACCTACCTCCCGCTCGGCTGCACCCTCAACTGCACGCTCGCGATCGACAGGATCGCGAGTCTCCTCGGCCTCGACCGCGACGACGCCGAACCCGGCGGGGAGACCGTTCTGCTGCCCTACCTCGACGGCGAGCGCAGCCCGGACCTCCCCGGCGCCTCCGGACTGCTCACCGGCCTGCGCCACGCGACGACGCCCCGCCAGATTCTCGGCGCGGCGTACGAGGGCGCGGTGTTCACGCTCCTGCGGGTCCTGGACGACCTGTTCACCGCGACAGGCGCCGACCCGCACGCGCCCGCCGTACGGGAACGCCCGCTGCGGCTGATCGGCGGCGGCGCCAGGGGCCACACCTGGATCGAGACGGTGCGCCGTCTGTCCGGGCGGCCGCTGGTCCTCCCCGAGGGCGAGGAACTCGTCGCCGTCGGGGCCGCCGCCCTGGCCGCGGGAGCGGCCTGGGGCGACGACCCCGTGAAGGTGGCGACCGCGTGGGGCGCGGGCCGTGGGAAGGAACTGCCCGCGCGTGAACGGGACACGGCCACCTGGCTGCGCGTCGGGACGGCTCTCGACGCGTACCGGGAGACGATGCCGACCGGCTAACGGACCGTGGCCGCGCGCAGGTTGAGCCGGTCCTCCGTGACCAGTCCGGGCGCGAACGGCGCCTTGGCCGCCTCCGCGCTCTTCCGGGCCGCCTTCTCGGGCGCGCCGCCGCTCAGGGCGCGGTCCATGTACGCCACCATCGCCGGCGTCACCGGGTCGGGCTTCGGCGTGCCGTTCTCCTCGAAACGCTGGTACTTCATCAGGTTGTAGGCGAGCGCGGTCTGCCGGCTGCCGTCCTCCGTGGACAGCGCCCAGGTGCCCGCGCCGAACACCGCGCCGTCGTGGCCCCAGTACCAGCCGCCGCTCGGCATCTTGAGCGTGTACAGGCCCAGCCCGTACCGCATGGACACCTCCTCGCCCGGCGCCGCGTCGTACGCGGGCACGGTGGTCTTCATCTGCTTCAGCTCGGCCGGGCCGAGGAGCCTGCCGCCGAGGAGCTGCCGGTAGAAGGACGCGAGGTCGGACGGCGTCGACACCATCGCCCCCGCCGCACCGGCCCACGACATGTCGTAGACGCTGTAGTCGCGGGCGGGCTCGATGTACCCGTAGAACGACTCGTACATCTTCGGGTGCGGCCCGGTCAGCCGGGGCGAGGCGGGGAAGTACGTGTGCTTCAGCCCGGCCCGGCGTATGACGTTCCGTGTGATGTACGCCTCGGCGTCCTGCCCCGTCACCTTCTCCAGCACCAGCCCGGCGAGGACGTAGTTGGTGTTCGAGTACACGTGCTTGCCCACCGTCGTCGCGGGCGCGGCCAGGCCGAGGCGGGCCAGCTCCTCGGGCTCGATGTGCCGGAATCGCTGCGCGTCCAGGGCCTTGCCCGGGTCCTCGACGATGCCGGGGAACGCGGGAAGCACATAGTCGCCGATGCCGCTGGTGTGGTTCAGGAGCATCCGCACCGTCACCTGCCGGCCCCGCTCGCCGGGCACCAGCTCCGGGAGGTAGCGGCCGACCGGCGCGTCGAGGTCCAGCCGGCCGCGGGCGGACTGCTGGAGCAGCGCCACGGCCGTGAACGTCTTGGTGATGCTGCCGATCCGGTGCTCCATGTCGGCGCGCATCGGCTGCTTCGTGTCGACGTCCGCGTAACCGGTCGCCCCGCGCCAGCGCGCGTGGCCGTCCCGGACCGCCGTGTGCGCCCCGTACATGCCCGCCTCGTGGAAGGCGTCCAGGGCGGCCCGCAGACCGGCCCGGTCCAGCGGGGCGGTCTCGGCCACCGCGACCGCCGCGGCGGCACGGGCCGGGGCATCGGTCCCGGCCGCCTGCGCGGCCGGCAGCGGACCGAGGGCCAGGGAAGCGAGGGTGACGGCGGCGACGGCCGCGAGGCGTGGACGGGTCAGGCGCATGGAACGGGTCCTGTTCTCGTGGGGAGTGGACTGTCCGTCCATCCTCACCGCGCCGACCGCGCCCGGACCTCCGCCTCCCGGACGATCCGATGCCCGGGTATCCGATGACAAATGTCATGCGGGGGCGGTCATGTGACGAGGTATCAAACGCGCCCGGGAATCGCACTCGCCCGGGGTGTCCAACCCCCCCGGCGACCTGTCAGGCCGTCAGTTCCTTCGTGAGCGGCGCCGGGAACCGGGCCACCATACGGTAGTGCGCCAGCCACTCCTGCAGTGCCGCCGCCCCGGCCTCCACCGCCGCCCGAGCCTCCGCGCCCCGGTCGGACAGCAGCCGCCACGCGATCTCGCCGTCCGCGCGCTGCGCCCACGCCCCGACGATCTCGCCGTTCCACCACACCGTCGGTCCGCCGTTCCCCGCGCTGTCGTACAGCAGGGGGCGGTGCGCCGGGTCGACGTACCAGTCGCGGTGCTTCCAGCCCATCGTCGCCGGGTCCAGACCGGGCAGGAACGCCGCCCAGGGCGCCGCGTCCTCCTGCGCCAGGGTCTCCTCGATGCGGCCGTCCGCGAGGACGAGGCCGGTGCCCTCGGCGAGCTCCGCCTCGGTGGTGGCGATCCGTCCCAGCGCCTCGCGGACCTGCCCGTTCGGCCAGCCCGTCCACCACGCGAGGTCGTCGACCGTGCCCGGCCCGTAGCAGGCCAGCCAGCGGCGGACCAGCTCCGTGCGGGCCTCCGCCGGATCCATCGCCGGCATCTCCGGGGCCACCGAGTAGCGGAACTGGTTCGACGTCCAGCCGCCGAGCGGGCGGCCGCGCCGGATCCGCCCCTCCATCGCCAGGAGCCGCAGCACCCAGCCGCCGACCCGCTGCGTCGCCTGGTACGGCTTGCCCGGCGACAGCACGATCGTCTCCTGCAGCGCCGGCACCTCCGCCGTCAGCTCCACCGCCCCGGCCTCGCCCAGCCGGGTCAGCGCCTCGAGGGCGGCCCGCTCCGCGTTGTTCAGCCAGCGGTCGTTGCGCGCCGGGCCGGTCGCCGCCAGATGCTTCAGGAGCACCGCGCGCTCCCGCTTCGCGATGGCCTCCGAGGTGGAGTGGTGGAAGACCGGCACCAGGTCCGTCGGCACGACGAACAGGGTGCGCCGCATGCAGTGCATCCGCAGCAGCGTCCGGTCCTCGTACAGCGCCCGGTCCACGTCCGCCGGCGAGGGCTCCCGCACCCGCGCCCGTGCCGAGAGGACCACGCTGGCGGCGTCCGTCGCGTGCAGCCCGACCAGCGTCTCGGCCACGTCCTCGACGAGCCCGGCCCGTTCCCGGGGCGCCAGCAGATGACGGTGTCCGAGCAGTCGGCGGCGTTCGGCAGGGGTGATCCGCATGTCTCCAGCCTAGGCTCCGCGGGCGCGCCCGACGCGCCGTCCGCGGCCCCGGCCCCTCGGCGTGTCCGGCGCTCCCGCCCGGCGCGCGGGCCGCGCAGTAGGGTGCACGGTGTGCTTGCCGAACGACGACACCGGGTGACCCTGACCATCCTCGGCGGAGGCGGCTTCCGCGTCCCCCTCGTGTACGGGGCGCTGCTGCGCGACCGGCGCGAGGGCCGGGTCACCCACGTCACCCTGCACGACGTCGACCCGGCCCGGCTCGCCGCCGTCGCCCGGGTCCTCGCCGAGCAGGCGGCGGACGTGCCCGACGCCCCCGAGGTCAGGGTCACCACCGACCTCGACGACGCCCTGCGCGGCACCGACTTCGTGTTCTCCGCGATCCGCGTCGGCGGTCTGGAGGGGCGCGCCGCCGACGAGCGCGTCGCGCTCGCGGAGGGCGTCCTCGGGCAGGAGACGGTCGGCGCCGGAGGTATCGCGTACGGGCTGCGCACCCTGCCCGTCGCCGTGGACATCGCCCGCCGGGTCGCCCGGATCGCCCCGGACGCCTGGGTCATCAACTTCACCAACCCCGCCGGCCTGGTCACCGAGGCCATGGCCCGGCACCTCGGCGACCGCGTCATCGGCATCTGCGACTCGCCCGTCGGACTCGGCCGTCGGCTCGCCCGTGTGCTCGGTGCGGACCCGGAACGGGCCCGCGTCGACTACGCCGGGCTCAACCACCTCGGCTGGGTCCGCGGCCTGTACGTCGACGGCCGCGACGAACTGCCCCGGCTGCTCGCCGACGCGAAGCTGCTCGAATCCTTCGAGGAGGGACGGCTGTTCGGCGCCGAGTGGCTGCGCTCCCTCGGCGCGATCCCCAACGAGTACCTGCACTACTACTACTTCAACCGCGAGGCCGTCCGCGCCTACCAGGAGGCCGAGCAGACCCGCGGCGCGTTCCTGCGCGACCAACAGGCCCGGTTCTACGAGGAGATGGCCGACCCGGCCGCGCCCGCGTGGCGGACCTGGGACCGGACCCGCGCCGAGCGGGAGGCCACGTACATGGCGGAGAACCGGGACGTCGCCGGCGCGGGCGAACGCGCCGAGGACGACCTGGAGTCCGGCGGGTACGAGCAGGTCGCGCTCGCCCTGATGCGGGCGGTCGCGCGGGACGAGCGGACCACGCTGATCCTCAACGTCCGCAACCGCACCACGCTGTCCGGGCTCGACGCGGACGCCGTCGTCGAGGTGCCCTGCGTCGTGGACGCGAACGGCGCCCGGCCGCTGGCCGCGGACCCCCTTCCCTACCATGCCGCCGGGCTCGTCACCGCAGTGAAGGCGGTGGAGCGCGAGGTGATCGCGGCGGCCGGGAGCGGTTCGCGAGCCGCCGCCGTCAAGGCGTTCGCGCTGCACCCGCTGGTCGACTCGCTGGCCGTCGCCCGCCGGCTGCTCGACGGCTACACCGCGGTGCACCCCGGCCTGGCGTACCTCCGCGCGCGGTAAGGGAGTTCGGGGCGCCCGAAGGCGAGCTGACGACAAGTACGGAGAGATCGCGAACGCCCCCTGGCGTTTCCTGATCGACTCCGACATCCTGTGCGTCATTCGCGCGCGCGGACCGTCGCCGATCCGCACCGTTCCGGCTTTCAGCGCAAGGGGAATGCATGAGCTCGCTCCGCCTGTCCTCCCGCCGCTTCGCTGTCATGTCCCTGCCCATCACGCTCGCCGCGTCGCTCACCGCCTGCGGCAGCGGCGACGAAGGGGCCACCGTCAAGGGCGCCAAGCTCGTCAAGACCGGTCAGCTGACCACCTGCACCCATCTCCCGTACGCGCCCTTCCAGTCCGAGCAGGACGGCAAGGTCGTCGGCTTCGACGTCTCCATGGTCGACCTGGTCGCCGAGGACCTCGGCCTGAAGCAGGTCGTCGTCGACAAGTCCTTCGAGACCATCAAGACCGGCGCCGACCTCAACGCGGGCGTCTGCGACGTCGCCGCCGCCGGCATGACGATCACCGACGAGCGCAAGAAGAACCTCGACTTCTCCGTCCCGTACTTCGACGCCACCCAGGCCCTCCTCGCCCGCAAGGGCGTCAGGGCCGCCACCGTCGAGGACATCGTCGCGCAGAAGCTCAAGCTGGGCTCCCAGTCGTCCACCACCGGCGAGGACTTCGCCCGCGAACACGGCGCCGACCCCCAGTCCTTCGAGAGCTCCGACGCCGAACTCAACGGCCTGCGCACCGGCCAGGTCGACGTCATCGTCCAGGACTACCCGGTCGTCCAGAACTGGCTCAAGGACCCCGCCAACGCAGCCAAGTTCGAGATCGTCGGCAACCTCGACACCGGCGAGCAGTACGGCTTCGCCGTGAAGAAGGGCGGCAACCCCGAACTGCTCAAGTTGATCGACAAGGCCATCACCGACGCCAAGGCCGACGGCACGTACAAGAAGATCTACGAGCAGTGGATCGGGCCCATGCCGAACGGCGCCGACGCCTCGTGACCATGTCGCCCCGACGCCGGCGGCGCGTCGTCCGCGCGGTCCAGTACGCCCTCTTCGTCGCGGTCCTCGCGGCCGTGGCCGGGCTGGCCGACTGGCAGCGGCTCCAGGAGCAGTTCCTGGAGCCCGACGTCGCCCGCCGGCTGTTCCCCGACCTGATCACGGTCGCCCTGCTCAACACCGTGGTGTACACGCTCAGCGGTTTCGCCGTCGGCCTCGTGCTCGGCCTCGTCGTCGCCCTGATGCGGCTGTCGTCGGTCGGCCCGTACCGCTGGCTCGCCATGGTGTACATCGAGCTGTTCCGCGGCCTGCCCGCCCTGCTGATCTTCATCTTCGTCGGCGTCGGCGTCCCCCTCGCCTTCCCCGGGCTGCAGTTCCCCGGCGAGACGTACGGGCAGGTGGCCTGCGCGCTCGGCCTGGTGTCCGCGGCGTACATGGCGGAGACCATCCGGGCCGGCATCCAGGCCGTGCCGCGCGGCCAGCTGGAGGCCGCGCGCTCGCTCGGCATGTCGCAGTTCACCGCGATGCGCTCGATCATCATCCCGCAGGCGTTCCGGATCATCGTGCCCCCGCTCACCAACGAACTCGTCCTGCTCTTCAAGGACTCCTCGCTGGTGCTGTTCCTCGGCGTCACCCTCCAGCAGCGCGAACTCACCAAATTCGGCCGGGACCTGGCGAGCACCACCGCCAACACCACCCCGATCTTCGTGGCCGGCCTCTGCTACCTCCTGGTGACCGTGCCGCTCGGCCAGGTGGTCCGCCGGCTCGAGGCCAAGCACGAGAAGGCGAGGTGAGCGGCGTCATGACCGCGGCCATCGAGATCAGGGACCTGCGCAAGTCCTTCGGAGACCACGAGGTGCTGCGCGGCATCGACTTCACCGTCGCCCCCGGCGAGGTCGTCTGCGTCATCGGCCCCTCCGGCTCCGGCAAGTCGACCCTGCTGCGCTGCGTGAACCTCCTGGAGGAACCCACCGCCGGCACCGTCACCGTCGACGGCGTCGACCTCACCGACCCGGACGTCGACCTGGACGCCGTACGCCGCCGCATCGGCATGGTCTTCCAGCAGTTCAACCTGTTCCCGCACCTGAACGTCCTCGAGAACCTGACCATCGCCCAGCGGCGCGTGCTCCACCGGGACAAGGAGCAGGCGGCCGCCGTCGCCCGCGAGAACCTCGCCCGGGTCGGGCTCGCCGACCGGGCCGACAGCTACCCGGCCCAGCTCTCCGGCGGCCAGCAGCAACGCGTCGCCATCGCCCGCGCCCTGTCGATGGGCCCGGGACTGATGCTCTTCGACGAACCCACCAGCGCCCTCGACCCCGAGCTCGTCGGCGACGTGCTCGCGGTGATGCGCGCCCTCGCCGCCGAGGGCATGACGATGCTGGTCGTCACCCACGAGATGGGCTTCGCCCGCGACGTCGCCGACCGGGTCGTCTTCATGGACGACGGCCGCGTCGTCGAGGAGGGACCCCCCGCCCAGGTGCTCGGCGACCCGGCACACGAACGCACCCGGTCCTTCCTCGCCCGCGTCCTGCACACCGGACCCACCGCCCCCTGAGGCGCACGCAGTTCGATTCCGCGCCCCGACGCGCGCTCCCCGGCGCGGTTGACCCGCCCCGGGGAGCCCGCGAGACTCGGCCCCGACGTCGACCACCGCAACCCCAGGGAGCCTTGATGGCAGGTCAGATCCTTCCGCACGACGTACACGGCACCGGTCCCGCCCGGGTGATCGTGCTCCACAACTGGTTCGGCGACCGCTCCAGCTTCGACGCCTACCGCGAACACGCCGACGGCGACGCGCACACCCACGCCTTCCTGGACTGCCGCGGCTACGGCGAGGCGATCGACGCCGACGGCGCGTACACCATGGAGGAGGTCGCCGAGGACGCCCTCGCCGTCGCCGACCACCTCGGCTGGGACGACTTCTCCGTCCTCGGCCACTCCATGGGCGGCAAGGCGGCGCAGTGGATGATGCTCCGGGCCCCCGAGCGGATCCGCTCGATCATCGGCGTCGCGCCCGTGCCCGCCGCCGGCTTCCCCCTCGACGACGCGGCCTGGGAACTGTTCACCGGCGCCACGGACGAACCCGGCCACCGCCGCGCCATCATCGACAACACCACCGGCGGCCGGCACCCCGACCACTGGCTCGACGCCATGGTGCAGCGCTCCCTCAGCCGCTCCTCCAAGGCCGCCTTCCGCGCCTACCTGGACTCCTGGTCCCGCACCGACTTCCACGAGCAGGTCAAGGGCAACCCCACCCCGGTGCTGCTGGTCGCCGGCGCCCACGACCCGGCCCTCGGCGCCGCCACCATGGAGGCCACCTGGCTCCAGTGGTACCCCAACGCCCGCCTCGAGGTCTTCGACGGGGCCGGCCACTACGCGCCCGAGGAGACCCCCGCCGAACTCGCGGCCGCCGTGGAGCGCTTCCTGGCGAACTGACAGGGCGCCCCGGCCCGGCACACCGCACCCCACGGCCGAATGAACCGCCGGCGCGCGACCGGACTGCTACCCTGCGCTGTCAGTCCATCACCAAGTGTCATCGCCAGGAGCATCCTTGAAGGTCGCCTGCGTCGGCGGCGGTCCCGCCGGCCTGTACTTCTCGATCCTCATGAAGCTGCAGGACCCGTCCCACGACATCACCGTGTACGAACGGAACCCCGTCGGCTCGACGTACGGCTGGGGCGTGACGTACTGGGCGGGCCTGCTCGAGAAACTCACCGCGCACGACCCGGAGTCGGCCCGCGCCGTCGCCGAGAGCTCCGTGCGCTGGAGCGACGGCATCGCCCACGTCGACGGCGTCTCCACCACGCACCACGGTGACGAGGGCCACGGCATCGGCCGGCACCGGCTCCTGGACATCCTGACCGACCGCGCCCGATCACTGGGCGTGCGCGTCGAGTTCGAGCACGACCTCGGCCCGGACGACCTGCCCGACGCCGACCTGGTCGTCGCCGCCGACGGCATCAACAGCAAGCTGCGCGAACGGCACGCCGATCACTTCGGCGCCCGCGTCTCCGTCGGCCGCAACGTCTACGCCTGGCTCGGCACCACCCAGGTCTTCGACTCGTTCACCTTCTCCTTCGTCGAGACCGAGCACGGCTGGATCTGGTGCTACGCCTACGGGTTCAGCGGCGACCACAGCACCTGCGTCGTGGAATGCGCCCCCGAGACCTGGAGCGGACTCGGCCTCGACGCGATGAACGAGGCGGACGGACTCGGCGCCCTGGAGAAACTGTTCGCCGACATCCTCGACGGGCACCCCCTCATCGGCCGGGCGCAGACCGGCGACGCCGTGCAGTGGCTCAACTTCCGCACCCTGACCAACGAGACCTGGCACCGCGGCAACCTCGTCCTGCTCGGCGACGCCGCCCACACCACGCACTACTCCATCGGCGCCGGTACGACCCTCGCCCTGGAGGACGCCCTCGCCCTCGCCGAGGCGCTGCGCACCACCACCGAGCTGCCGGCCGCGCTCGCCCGCTACGAGCGGGAACGGCGCGACGCGCTGCTGTCCGTGCAGAGCGCTGCTCGCCACAGCGCCCAGTGGTACGAGAATCTGGCGCGGTACATCCACCTGCCCCCGGCGCAGATGTTCGCCCTGCTCGGCCAGCGGCACTCCCCGCTGCTGCCGTACGTGCCGCCGCAGCTCTACTACCGGCTCGACCGCGCCGTCGAGCGGCTCGACGGACTGCGCCGGATCAAGCGCTGGCTCGGCCCCCGCGTTGCGCGCACCCTGCACGCGCGACGCTGAGTGCCGTCGGCCCGGCTCAGGGCGCGATCGGCAGCTGCCGCTTGTGCTCGGTCAGCCGGTAGCGGCGCTCGATCGTCGCGTAGGCCTCCTCGGAGACCGGCTTGCCCTCCAGGAAGTCGTCGATGTCGTCGTACGTGACGCCCAGCGCGTCCTCGTCCGCCTTGCCCGGGTCCAGGGTCTCCAGGTCCGCGGTCGGGGTCTTCCACACCAGCTCGGCGGGCGCGCCCAGCGCGTCCGCGACGGCGCGCACCCGGCGCTTGGTCAGACCCGTCAGCGGCACCACGTCCGCCGCGCCGTCGCCGAACTTCGTGAAGAAGCCCGACACCGCCTCGGCCGCGTGGTCCGTGCCCACGACCAGGCCGTCGTGGGCGCCGGCCACCGCGTACTGGGCGATCATGCGCTGGCGGGCCTTGATGTTGCCGTGCACGAAGTCCTGGTGGTGCGGGTCCTTGAAGGTCAGCCCGCCCGCGATCGCCGCGTCCAGGGCCGCGTCCGACGCCGGCTTCACGTCCACCGTCATGACCTGGTCGGCCTGGATGAACGACAGCGCGAGCTGCGCGTCCCGCTCGTCCGCCTGCACGCCGTACGGCAGCCGCATCGCGTAGAACGTCGCCTCGTGCCCGGCCGTCCGCGCCCGCTCCACGGCCAGCTGGCACAGCCGGCCCGTGGTCGTGGAGTCGACGCCGCCGCTGATGCCGAGGACCAGCGAGCGCAGCCCGGTCGACGTCAGCCGCTCGGCGAGGAACGCGACCCGGCGCTCGATCTCGGCCGCCGCGTCGAAGACGTCGGCCACCTGGAGTTCTGCGGCGATCTCCTGCTGCACTGCGCTGGGGGCCGGCTGGGTCACGGGTGCTCCTCGGAAGGGTCGGTGGTGGTGCGCCTCCGACTCTATGCGCCCGCCGCGCCCTCCGGCTCCGCCGCCGTGTGACGTGCTTCACGCCCGCCGGTCAGCAGCCGCTCGCGGAGCCGGGCGACCGTCGCGTCGTCGACCCCGACGTGGTCGCGGACGTACGCCTCGACCGAGCCGTACGTCGTCCTCAGGTCGGCCAGGGTGAGCCGGATGATCTCCTCCGGCGCGCGTCCGTACCCCGGCCAGCGCAGCTCGCGGCCGGGGTGGGCGGCCCGCCAGTCGGCGATCAGCCGCTCCGTCGCCAGCTCGGTCAGGGCGAAGTCCGCCGCGACGGTGTCCTCGTCCACCCCGAGCAGCGTCAGGACCAGCGCGGCCAGCAGGCCGGTGCGGTCCTTGCCGGAGGCGCAGTGGAAGACCTGCGGCTCGTCCCCGTCGGCGATGAGCTCCAGGGCCTGCCGCAGCTCCGCCGCCCCGTCGAGGGCGACCTCCCCGTACCGGTCGGCGAGGTAGCGCCACGGGTCGAGTGCCGGATCGATCTCCGCCTGGTCGTACGGCCGGTGCTCGATGCTGAGGTTCGCGTACCCGAGCCCCGCCGCCTCCGGGACCCGGCCCTTGGCCTCGATCTCCCACGGATAGCGCAGGTCGATCACCGTTCGCACGCCCAGTTCCAGGAACCGGTCCCAGTCCGCGCCGCGGAGCTTGCCCAGCGAGTCGGACCGGTACAGCAGGCCCCACCGGACACTGCGGCCGTCGGCGGTCGGATAGCCGCCCAGGTCACGGAAGTTGTGCAGCTGCGAGAAGGCGAGGTGTCGTCTCATTCGATCACCCTAGGGGGGACCACCGGGGTGCGGGGCGGCCGGGTGGGACGGCGTGACTAGGGTGACCCCATGCCTCTCCCCGATGCGTTCACGTCCCTCCTCGCGGAGCCCGCCTTCTGGCCGGTCTACCTCTTCGAGGGCGAGGACGCCGGCCCGTACGAGGACGACGACCGCGACCCCGTGCGCGCCGAGCTCGGGGCCGGCGGGGCGCACCGGCTGGTGCTGGACGTCGACCTCGGCCCGGAGTCCGTGGAGCTGGGGCTCGCGGCCCCAGGCGAGGAGGAGCCCGCCGAGCTCGGCTGGGACGACCGCGCCCACTTCCATCCGCACGTGATGAGCTGGGCCGAGCTCGACCTGCTGGCCCGGGCGTTCGCCCTGCACGACCCCGAGCTGCGGCACCCCGGCCCGGTCCTCGCCCTGCTCGCCCGGTTCGCCTTCCTCACCGGGGACGACGACCCGGACGGCATCGTCCCGTACGTGGACGCCGCCTTCGCCGCTGTCCGCCCGCGCACCGGCCGCGGGGTGCGGCCGGACACCCGGGACTGGTTCGAGGCCCGCGACCTGCGCGACGAGCCCGTGGAGTGGACACCGGCCGGCCCCGGGGGCGTGCCGGCCGTGGTGGCGGGGGAGGACTCGTCGGTGTACTCCCTGCGCACCGCCGACGGGGAGTTCCCCTTCGCCGCCTGGGCCGCCCTGCTCGCCGAGGCCGAGGCGACCGTCGCGGCCGCCGTCCGGCACCCGGCGCTCGCCGACCCCGCCGTCCGCGAGGCGCTGAAGCGCGCCACGGCGCGCGGCGGCCACCGGGCGGCCGCCCCGCTCGCCGACGCCCTGCGCGCCGCGGGCTACACCCACCCCGTCCTGCTGCGCGCGCTCGCCGACCCCGCCGCCCGTGCCGAGGCCGCCTGGGCGGTGGCGACCCTCGCCGGCCTCCCGACCGGGACCGTCGCCAAGCGCTGGTTCGGCCGCAGCCCGCTGGCCGAGGTCAGCTCCTGGACCCTGGAGCTGCGGCTCGAGACCCGCGACCGGGTCGTCGCCGTGGCGGAGGCCCTGGACGGCGCACTCCGCAAGGCCCGGCTCGGCGAGGCCGAGATAGCAGGGAGCGGCGGTGGACACAGAATCCTGGACGTCCTCGTCCGCGACGACCTGGCGCGCGGCCTCACGCTGGTGGCGCAGGCACTCGCCGACCACGAACTGACCCCGGTGGCCCGCCTCCACCACAGCGGTACACCCCACGAACGGATCGAACTCCCGGCGGTTTGACCTGGAGCACGCTCCGAGCCGTACCCTTCCCGCCATGCCCGAACTGCAGCGCCTGCGCGCCGACCACGCCCCCGCCCTGCTGGCCTTCGAGCGGGAGAACCGCGCCTACTTCGCCCGCTCCGTACCCGACCGGGGCGACGCGTACTTCGCCGAGTTCGAGGCCCGGCACCGGGCGCTGCTGGACGAGCAGGAGACCGGGGGGATCCATTTCCACCTGCTCGTCGCCGAGGACGGGGAGGTCCTCGGCCGGGTCAACCTCATCGACGTCGAGGACGGTTCCGCCGAACTCGGCTACCGGATCGCGGAGAAGGCCGCCGGGCGCGGTCTCGCCACCGCCGCCGTCCGACGCCTGGTCGAGCTGGCCCGGACCTCGTACGGGCTCACCCGGCTGACCGCGGAGACCACGCTCGACAACCCCGGTTCGCTCGCCGTGCTCACCCGGATCGGCTTCGTCCCCACCGGCGACCGCGACTTCGACGGCCGCCCCGGGACGTCCTTCGAACTCCTCCTCGACCGCGACTGAGCGCGCGGCGATTGGACAAACGGGTGTTCGTACGGGAACGATGACCGGCCGTCGCGTCCTCGACCCCTGATTGCGAGACCATCGCCGTGAGCTTTGGCGACCCGAACAACCCCTACAACCAGCAGCCGCCGCAGGGTCAGCCGCAGTACGGCTACCCCCAGCAGGCCCCGCAGGGCGTCCCGCCGCAGTACGGGCAGCAGCCGGCCTACGGCCAGCAGCCCCAGTACGGCTACCCGCAGCAGCCGGCCCAGCCGTACGGGGCGTACCCGCCGGCGCCCGCGGCCTTCCCGGAGCTCGCCCACTGGGGCCACCGGGTCGGCGCACACTTCCTGGACGGGCTGATCATCCTCGGTCCGGTGTACGCCCTCATGTTCCTGTCCATCGCCATCAACGACAGCGAGGAGCCGCAGGGTCCGCTGCTCTTCGTCGCCGCGATCTACATGTTCGGTATGGCGTTCTACCAGCTGTACCGGGAGGGCAAGCGCGGCCAGACCATCGGCAAGAAGGTCATGGGCATCCAGCTGCTCCGCGAGCGGGACGGCAGCCCCCTCGGCATCGGGATGGCCCTGCTGCGGAAGATCACCCACATCATCGACTCCCTGGCCTGCTACCTCGGCTGGCTGTGGCCGCTCTGGGACGAGAAGCGGCAGACGTTCGCCGACAAGGTGTGCAACACCGTCGTCATCAAGGTGAACCGGGGCTGACCCGCCGCGCGCAGGAGGCCCGGTCCCGTCGTGCACGGGCCGGGCCTCTCGTCGTGCGCGGGGCCGGGCGTAGAGTCTGGGCCATGCCGCCGTCGCTCCTGTACTGCGCCGATCCGCTCGACGCCCGCCGCACCGACGCCCACTTCGCGGCGGAGGCGCGCGCGGCCCGGGCGCTCGGCGGCACGGTCGCCCTCGTCGACCACGACGCCCTGCTCGCCGGTGACGCGGAGCGGGCCGTGGCCCGCGTCCCCCGGGACCTCGGGCCCTGCTGGTACCGCGGCTGGATGATCCCCGCGGACGGCTACCGGGCCTTCGCCGACGCGCTGGAGCGGCGCGGGGCGTCGCTGCTCGTTACCCCCGAGCGGTACCGCGCGGCGCACGAACTGCCCGGCTGGTACGCGGAGTTCGCCGAACTCACGCCGCCCAGCGCCTGGACCGAGGGGTTCTCCCTCGCGGACGCCGGCGCGCTCGCGCGACGGCTGCCAGCGGGGCCCGGCATCGTCAAGGACTACGTGAAGTCCCGCAAGCACGAGTGGGACGAGGCGTGTTACGTCCCCGACCTCCACGATCCCGCCGGACTCGGCCGGATCGTGGGGCGGTTCGCCGAACTGCAGGGCGAGTGGCTCGCCGGCGGCGTCGTCCTGCGGTCCTTCGAGCCGTACGAGAAGCCCGCCGCCGCCGCGACCGAGCTGAGGCTCTGGTGGCTGGACGGCACGCCCCGGCTGGTCACCCCGCACCCGGACGGCCCCGCCGCGCACGACGCGGACCCGGTGCCGGCCGCGGCACTCGACCGGATCGCCGCCGCGGTGGTCCGGCTCGGCTGCCGCTTCGTCACCACCGACCTGGCGCGCCGCACCGACGGCGCCTGGCGGGTGGTGGAGGTGGGCGACGGCCAGGTCAGCGACGCCCACGCCGCCACCGACCCGGGACTGCTGCCCGGGCTCCTGCTCGACGTCCCGGACGGGGAGGCGTGATGGCCGAGGTGCCGAACAGCGGCGTGGACGCGGACGGTGTCGTCCTGTACTGGCGGCCGCTCTGCACGTACTGCATGAAGCTCCGCTTCCGGCTGCTGTTCAGCGGGCTGCGGGTGACACGGGTGAACATCTGGCGGGACCCGGACGCGGCCGCGTTCGTCCGCTCCGTCGCGAACGGCTTCGAGACCGTGCCGACCGTGACGGTCGAAGGCCGTCCGATGGTCAACCCGTCGATGAGGCAGCTGCGCGAGGCCGTCCGGCAGTACGCGCCGCAGGCGCTGCGCGGCCGCTGATCCGGGGTACGAGCCCCGGGCTCAAGGAAAAAGGCAACGAAACCGACATTCTTCCTAAAAGGAAGTCAATGATGGAGGTCTCGTGCCGACCCCGACCGACACGCTCGACACCCTCGACCGCGAAGCGGTCACCCTGTACGACACCGCGGCCTGGCAGGAACTCGTCGCCCACTGGGACGCCACGGCCCCGGAACCCGCCCCTGCCGCACCTCCGGCCGTCGTCGGCGACTGGCGCGCGCTGCTGTCCGTACCCGTCGACCGGCTCGTCGCCACGGCGCTCGACGCCCTGCCGCCCGCCGCGCCCGCCGAACGCCCCCTGCCGGGCCGGCTCGGCGCGATCCTGCCGGACCGCCTGCACGCCTGGCGCCGCATCGGACAGCCGGACGTCCGGCCGTCCGTCCACCTCGGCCACGCCCGCCGCGTCCTCGTCGAATGGGGCTGGCAGAACCGACCGTACAAGCTCCGCGACACCCGCGGCGCCCGCTGCGTCTGCGGCGCCCTCCTCACCGCCCACCGCCTCGGCTACGGCAGCGCCGACACCATGAACCGGGCCGCCGCCTGGATCGTCACCGAACTCCGCGCCCAGGGCTGGCCGGACCTCATCGGCCCCTGGAACCGCGCCCCCGGCCGCACGGCCGCCGATGCCCTGTCCCTCCTCGACACCACCGCCCTGCGCGCCGCCCGAGCGGGCGAGTGATCCATACTGGCGGTCGTCCCAGGGGAGGGGAATACGATGCGGTGGGGCCTGATGATGGCGGCGGTCCTTCTGGCCGCAGGTGCGACGACCGGGTGCTCGTCCGAGGCCGAGGAGTCGTCGATGGCCGAGGAGTGGCAGCGGGACTACTGCACCAAGTTGGGATCCTGGCAGGACGTCAGGGACGGGCGGATCCGCCCGGGGACCGATCCGGATCCCGCGGCCCTCGGGCGGCTCGCGGTCCTCGCGGCGGGAGTCCTGGAACGCGAGGGAGTCCAGCCGACGGGCGCGCACCTCGTGGACGACACCAAGATGGCACTGCTCGGCGACGCGAAGTCCGAGGGCCGGGCGGTGACGTACTGCGGCGACGCGGGGTTCGAGACCCTCGTCGGCTGACGGCCGGAAACGGCGACGCCGGGCCCCTCCCGCAGCAGGGCCCGGCGCGCGTGTTGCGTAAGACGGCTACCAGATCGCCTCGACCCACTCCGGGTGGTCGATGAACGGGTTGCGGTTGCCCTGGTAGGAGTTGTAGATGACGTCGTTGCGGCGCTTCTCGAAGGCGCTCGGCGGGTCCTGCTCGTTCCACTGCTTCAGGACCGAGAGGCGGCCGTGGAGCGGCACGCTGCCGTTGCTGGTCGACTCGTTGGGCTCCAGGTCGGCCCAGCCGTCGCCGCCCTCGTAGCGGACGGCCATGTACAGGATCATGCGCGCCACGTCGCCCTTGTCGGCGTTGCGCGGCTCGAACGAGTCGGAGTCCGTGTAGCTGCCGCTCGCGCCGCTCACCGGACTGCCGCCGAAGTCCCAGTCCTTGTTGCCGCGGATGCTGTTGACCTGGACGTCGCAGGCGCGCAGGTGGTGCAGGTCCGTGCCAGGGCCGGCGGAGGTGCCGAAGCTGCCGTGCGACTGGGCCCAGGTGTGCTCCCGGTTCCAGTCGCCCACGTCGCCTCCGTTCAGGGACTTGCTGCGGGAGACACCGCTGTACAGCAGGATGACGTTGTTGGTGTTGTTCGGGTCCTGGTCGGTGGCCTTCAGCGCGTTCCAGACCGCGTCGTACGAGATCTTGCTCTGGCTGCGGATGATCGTGTGCAGCGAGGACTTGAGCGTCGGGCCCGTCTTGCCGATCGCGTTCTTGTAGTACGTGTCGTCGTACGGCGTGGTCGCGGCGTTCGCGGGGGCCGCGACGACCGCGGGAAGGGTGAGGGCGACGAGGGCGGCGGACACGGCGGCCAGCGTCGCTTTCCCTCTGCCTATCTGCGCACGGAACATGGGGGGTCCCTCTCTCGGGGGGCGGAACGCGACGGATCGGGCAACCGGCTCTGGTGCGCGATCTACGCGTGTTGATGTGTGCCGCCAGGCAGGGTGACACGCGGACGGGGGCTCCCGCGTAACGAGGAAGCGGTTTTTCTGTGACGTTCTCGCGTACGCGGCCGCGGCCGCGCG
Source organism: Streptomyces solicamelliae (assembly GCF_045348655.1). Taxonomy (NCBI): domain Bacteria; kingdom Bacillati; phylum Actinomycetota; class Actinomycetes; order Kitasatosporales; family Streptomycetaceae; genus Streptomyces; species Streptomyces solicamelliae. Next base: position 270,842 of record NZ_CP160404.1, on the reverse strand, counting down.
TGGCCGGCAACGGTACGGAACGGCCGAGGGCGGCGCACCCGGGCGTTTCCCCCAGGTGCGCCGCCCCCAGGGCCCGCTGTCGTACCGTCAGACGGTCGGCGGCACGTGCGACGGACGGCCGCGGCCGCGCGTGAGCGTGTACCCGGCGACGCCCGCGAGCGCGCCGAGCACGCCGCCCGCGGCGGTCCAGATCCAGCGGTCCGACCACCAGCCGGCCGACCAGTCCTTCGCCAGCGCCCGCTCCTCCTCGCGGGCCGCCGACCCGGCCGGCCCCAGCGGGGCGGCCAGCGCGCCGTCGACCGCGTACGCGCCGCCCGCGTCGGCCGACTCCGCCCGGATCTCCGCCGAGATCGGCTGGCCGTGGTCCTGCTCCGGCAGCCGGGTGACGGTCAGCCGGACGTAATAGCTCCCGGGCAGCGGCTCGTTCGCCCAGGTGTCGGCCCAGGCGCGGACCGGCCGCAGGGTGCACGACAGCTCCACGGAGGCGGCGTCCGTGGCCGCCGTCCGCGTCTGCATGCCGTACATGCAGGGCTGACGGCGGCGCAGCCCGTCGTACACGTCGACCTGCCAGGTCGACGCGCCGTGCCGGGCGGCGGACTCGGGCAGTTTCACGGTGGCGCTGACAGTCGTCCGCTGACCCGCGTCCGCCGGGAACACCCAGTACAGGTAGTCGCCGGCCGAGGCCTCGGCGGTGGCCCGCTGACCCTGCTCGAACGCGGTGGCGGTCCGGAACGTGGTGCCGGCCTCCGTGGGGCCCTGCGTCGTGACGCCGGCGTCCGGGTCGGGGGAGGGGGTCGGGGTGTCCGCCAGGGCCGGGGCGGCCGGGGCGAGCAGGGCGGCGCCCGCGAGGAGCGCGGCCGTCATGAGGCGTCGGGTACGCATCAGTTCGTCCTCCAGACGGCGATCCGCCAGCGTGACACCCAGCCCCAGATCAGGCCGGCGAGGAAGCCGGCGAGCACCAGCACGCCGAGCAGCCACCAGCCGCGGCCGAGGCCGAACGACGCCACGTCGGACGACCGGTCGGGACCGTCGACCAGGTCCACGGTCAGCTCGACCGGCATGCCGGGGGTGGTCTTCACGGACGGCGGGGCGGCGAAGGAGTTCGAGACCTCCAGGCAGACGGTCTCGGCGGCCGGCGCGGGCTCCGTGGCGTCCGTCTCCTCGTCCGGGTCGAAGTCGTAGTCGTCGCTGGGGGCCTTGGGGTAGCGCAGGCCCGTCGAGATGGCGTCGGTGCGGCCGTGGCCGGCCTCCGAGCCGCGGACGATCTCCCGGCCGTGGACGGTCACGGCGCGCAGCATGACGCCGTAGTCGTTGTGCACGGCCCGGTCCGCGGAGACGGTCACCGAGGCGCGCAGCTCCTGGCCGGGCAGGACGGCGATCTTGTACCAGCGGTGCTGGTCGAAGGACGCGCGGTCGGTGTACAGGCCGGCCTTGAGGTCCGGTGCGTCGGTGCACTTGCCGGCGCCCTGGGTGACGACGGGGGTGACGACCGGGTCGGCGGCCCGCTTGACCAACTGCCGCACGCGGCTGGACAGTTCGTCGGTGTGCTCGACGGTGGTGTACGTGCCGCCGGTGGCCTCGGCGATGCAGGTCAGCTGCTGCCGGGTCTTGGCGTCGGGCACGAGGCCGAGGGTGTCGATGACGAGGTGGATGCCCTGCGCGGCGATGTCGCGGGCGACCTGGCAGGGGTCGAGCGGGGCGCAGGTGTCCTCGCCGTCGGTGATGAGCACGATCCGCTTCGTCGCGGTCCCGCCCTTGAGGTCCTCTGCGGCGCCGAGGAGCGCGGGGCCGATCGGCGTCCAGCCGGTGGGCGCGAGGGTGGCCACCGCGGTCTTGGCCTCGGTCCGGTCCAGCGGGCCGACCGGGTAGAGCTGCCGGGTGTCCTTGCAGCCGCGCTTGCGGTCGTCGCCGGGGTAGTCCGCGCCGAGCGTGCGTATGCCGAGCCGGACCTCCTCCGGCACCGCGTCCAGGACCTCGTTGAAGGCCTGCTTCGCGGCGGCCATGCGCGACTGCCCGTCGATGTCGCGGGCCCGCATGGACCCGCTGACGTCGAGGACCAACTCCACCTTGGGGGCTTCCTTGGCGGCCGGCTCGTCGGCGACCGCCCCCACCGGGACGAGCCCGGCGCCCAGGGCGGCGAGCAGGATGCAGACCCGGGCCGCCCATCGTCGTTTCGTGATCACCGGCGGATGGTATTGATGATCGTCCTACAATCCAAAACCGGGTGGGGACAGCAGGCTTCAGGATTCCGTTTCCCCGGGTGCCGCGAGCTCGGGCTCGTCCGCCCAGGTGTTGAGCCCGTCGCGGATCCCGATGACCCGGTGCCGGCCGAAGCCGTCGAAGGCGGGGCCGAGCGGGGCCGTGACGGCCTCCGTCGCGATGCCGGTGCCGTGCGGGTCGGGGTGGAACGCGAAGCCGATCTCCCCGGTGAGCGGCTTCGCGTCCCGCTTGAGCAGTACCTCGCCGACGATGCGTCCCGACGCGTCCTCCACAGCCAGGTCGAGCCGGTCCCCGGGCTCGGCCGGCGCCGCGCCGGCGATTGCGCGGCGGAGGGTGTCGGCGGTCGTCTCCCGCGTGTGGGGTTCGTGGGGCAGGTACCGTGCGACCTCGGGCAACGAGCGGTGCGCGTGGATCGCGTCGAGATCGCCGGCGCGTACCGGCCGCAGCGCGAGCCGCTGCGTGCGCAGCGGGTACGGCGGGCGGTCGGGGCCGGTCATGGGTCTCCTCCGGCGGTCGACGATCCGTCATCCGTGCGCAGGGCGGGCCGCCGTCAGTGGTGCTGCCCCTCCGCGGGCCGGCCCAGAGGCGGAAGGACCATCACCCGTCCCAGCTCCGCCTGGATCTGTTCGGCGGCTCTGCGTACCTCCGCGGGGACGTCACCGCGCTCCTTGACGAGGCGGTAGTAGATCGGGGCGCTGGACTCGAGCGTGTTCATGTCTGGGCGCACTTCCTGAGCAGCGACCGACCCTTGCCGGCCGGTCCGGAGGACCGCGAGTCTACGGGTCCGCACAGACACTCCCCGAACTGGTTTCCATATCGGTTCATACCTCGCCCCGTGGACAGCAGCCCGAGGCGACGCCCATACGAATATGCCGGCCCGTCAGACCTGGCCCCGGCCACGCGTGATGCCGGCGGCCGCCCCGTGCCGGCCGCGGGGGAGGTCGGGTTCGGCCGGGGCGACGGCGGGCTGTGGACCGTGAAGGTGAGCAATGTCTCCACCGGCTCCTGCCCTGACCCGGACTGCCGCCCGTGGGCTGGAACGTCTCCCGGCGTGGGGAGGGTGGTTCGGGTGTGGGCTGGTGAGGTTGCTTCGCAACTTGTCTGAACAAGCCGCATATCGGACGGGCTTGGCCGGGCAACGGACAAGTCATGGTCAAATTCTTGTTGCAGACCTGTCAATCGAGGTCGGGCGCTGGCACGCTCGCTGCCGCTGAACCATCCCCCACACCTTCAGCGAAGGAGCCCGCGTGACCCGCCAGCAGTCCTCGCCCCTCATCCCCACCACCCGGAAGCGTGCGCGAACCGCACGTGCCGCCGCGCTGATCGCCTCCGCCGCGATGGTCGCCGTCGGCGTCCAGAGCGGTTCCGCCAGCGCCGGAACCACCGGGGTCTCCGCCGCCGAGCGCGAGGCGGCGGCCACCGCCGTCGTCCTGACCGCCGCCGAGCGCACCGCCGCGATCGAGGGCGCGCAGTCCGGTGCCGCCGCCACCGCGCGCGCCATCGGCCTGTCCCAGCACGAGGCCCTCGTCGTCCGGGACGTCGTGAAGGACGCCGACGGCACCGTCCACACCCGCTACGAGCGCACCTACCAGGGCCTCCCGGTCCTCGGCGGCGACCTCGTCGTGCACCACAAGAAGAACGGCGTTCGGTCCACGACCAAGGCGACCACCGCGAAGATAGCCGTGGCCGGCACGGACGCCGCCGTCCCCGCCGCCTCCGCCAAGAAGTCCGCCGTCGCCGCGTCCGAGGCGAAGGGCGCCGCCGCGTCCTCCGCCCGCAAGGTGATCTGGGCCGCCACCGGCAAGCCCGTCCTCGCCTGGGAGACCGTCGTCACCGGCGTCCAGGCCGACGGCACCCCGAGCGAGCGGCACGTGATCACCGACGCCGCCTCCGGCAAGGAGCTGTACGCCTACGAGGCCATCGAGACCGGTTCCGGGACCAGCCAGTACAGCGGCACCGTCACCCTCGGCACCGCGCCCTCGTTCACGCTGACCGACACCGCCCGCGGCGGTCACAAGACGTACGACCTGAACGGCGGCAGCACCGGCACCGGCACCCTGTTCACCGACGCCGACGACGTCTGGGGCGACGGCACCCCCGGCAACCGTCAGACCGCCGCCGTCGACGCCCACTACGGCGCGGCCGTGACCTGGGACTTCTACAAGAACGAGCTCGGCCGCAACGGCATCCGCGGCGACGGCGCCGCCGCCTACTCCCGCGTCCACTACGGCAACGCGTACGTCAACGCCTTCTGGTCCGACCAGTGCTTCTGCATGACGTACGGAGACGGCGCGGGCAACGCCAAGCCGCTCACCTCGCTCGACGTGGCCGGCCACGAGATGACGCACGGTCTGACCGCCGCCACCGCCGGCCTGCGCTACAGCAGGGAGTCGGGCGGCCTCAACGAGGCCACCTCCGACATCCTCGGCACCTCGGTCGAGTTCTTCGCGAACAACTCCTCCGACGCCGGCGACTACCTCATCGGCGAGAAGATCGACATCCGCGGCAACGGCACCCCGCTGCGCTACATGGACAAGCCCAGCCGCGACGGCAGCTCCGCCGACTACTGGGACCGCAACGTCGGCCGTCTCGACGTCCACCACTCCTCCGGCGTGGCCAACCACTTCTTCTTCCTGCTCGCCGAGGGCAGCGGCGCGAGGACCGTCAACGGCGTCAGCTACGACTCCCCGACCGCGGACGGCTCCACCCTCACCGGCATCGGCCGGGTGAAGGCGTACAAGATCTGGTACAAGGCGCTCTCCACCTACATGACCAGCTCCACCGACTACGCGGGCGCCCGCACGGCGACCCTGAAGGCGGCGACCGACCTGTACGGCGCGAGCAGCGCCGAGTACACCGCGGTCGCGGCGGCCTGGAAGGCCGTCAACGTGAAGTAGCACGGCCGCTTCACCCCGACCGGCAGGGCCGCGCAAGAGCGAGCGCGGCCCTGCCTCGTACCCCGCACCGTCGCCGTCCGTATGATCGCGGCGGACGGGGAGGAGGCCGAGGGATGGCCGGTGACCAGGCGGAACGCAGGGCCGCGAAGCGGCGGAAGCGCAAGGAGAGCGGCGAGGAGGGGTGTTGTGCCGGCGCGCTCGACGGCTGTGCCGCCACCGGTCCCTGCTGCTCGGTCTTCGCGCTGACCGCGCTCTTCTCCGCACTGGTGCAGCGCGGGGGCCCGGCTCACCGGGCCGACCCCGCCGCTCCCCGGCCCGCCGGGCGGCTGGCCGGCGCGCTCTACGGCGCCGTGCACCACTACCGCACCGAGGTCAGCCCCGCGCGCCCGCCCTGTTGCCCCTACACACCGAGCTGTTCCACGTACGCGCTCCGGGCGCTGCACCGGCACGGCGCGCGGCGTGGTGCGCGGCTGATCGTCGGGCGGCTGCTGCGGTGCCGTCCCGGGGCGGCGCGGCGCCGGGGATTCCAGGATCCGGTACCGGACTAGGGGCTGCCCGAAGCGGCGCTCCGCCGGTAGCCTACCCGCCGGTAAGGTCGGTGCGGCGGAAGGGGAGCAGGGGCATGGAGCGGGTGCGGAGCCTGGAGGAGAGCACGGTCGTCGACGCGGCGCCGGAGGCCGTGTACCGGCTCGTGTCGGATCTGCGCAACATGGGCCGCTGGAGCCCCGAGTGCCGCAAGGTGCTCGTCTCGGCCCCGCCGGTCCGCAGCGGCACCCGGTTCGTCGGGCTCAACCGGCGCGGGCCGTTCCTCTGGTTCACCACCGGGCGGGTCACGCGGGCCAGCCAGGACCGTGAATTCACCTTCGACATCGGCGCGTTCGGACTGCCGATCGCCCGCTGGGGCTACCGCTTCGAGCCGGAGGGCACGGGCACCCGGGTCACCGAGTTCTGGCAGGACCTGCGCACCGGCGGCCGCACCGGCAGGATCGCGGACCGGCTCGGCGCGGTCTTCGCCGGGACGAACCCCGAGCGCCGGATCGCCGTCAACCGCGCCGGTATGCGGACGACTCTGGACCGGATCGCACGCGAGGCCGCGGCGGCCCGGAGCTGAGCCCCGGGCCGCGGACGGTCAGCGCGCCCCGGCCCCGGCCCCGGCTCCAGGGGAAGCCTTCCGCAGCGCGCTGATACAGGTCGTGATTGCCTCCTGCAGCGCCTCCAGGCGCTGCACCATGTCGTCCTCGTAGATGTCGTCGAGGTCCGCGGCGTCGTCGAGCGTCAGCTCCTCGAAGACCTTCGTGGCCTTCTGGAGGCTGCTGTAGAACTTCGTCTTCCGTTCCTGGACGCGGAGTTCGGGGTCGTCGTCGACCGTCTTCGCGACCAGGCCCTTCATCGTCTCGTACGCCTCGCCGGCCCACTCGCCGGCGTCCTCCGAGTCGTCGAGCTCGTCGATCAGGGAGAGGTGCCGCTCGGCCTCCGCGCGCAGTTCCGCGGGGGCGTCCACCTTCTGCCCTGCCGGCGTGCGGATCCGGCCGTTCTCGGCGATCTGGCGGACATAGCCGATCCGGTCCGCCGCCCGGCTCTCCTCCGCCACCGCCTTCTTCAGACCGTCCGTGCGGGCGATCGCTCGGGCCATCTCGGTCTGCAGCGCCGGATCCTCCTTCATCCGGTCGAGCAGCGCGGCCCGGGCCGCCTCGGCCGTGCCAGGGTCGGCGAGGATCGCGGCCCGCAGCGCGGTCGGGTTCTCCGCGACCTCCAGGGCCTTCGTCGGCCGGATGCCCTCGGCCTCCGCCGCGGCCGTGATCGCGTGCCCGCGCACCGAGCCCGCGCTGGAGCGCGAGGAGTAGTACGACAGCCACACGTCCGCGTCCGGCAGTGCGACGTCCCCGCCGGGCGTCAGCGCCTCGAAGTGCGGCACGAGCCCGTCGTCCGCGGCCAGGTCCCACGCCTTGTAGAAGCGCATCACCCGCTCCGCCGAGCAGCCCGCCAGCTCACCGAACGCCTTCGCCGAGACCTTGGCGGAGTCCGCCGCCGGCTGCCCGCCGGGGCGGACGCTGCGGGCCACCTTCAGCGCGAAGGTCCAGCCGCCGGTACGGGCGTACGCCCCGAAGTCCCGGGCGTCGCGCACGATCGCCTCGGGCACCTCCGCCTCGGACACCGGCCGCGCGCCGGGCTCCACCCACTCCTCGGACGGGGACGGGACCGCGGCGGTCTCGGACGGCTCGACTGCGACACTCACCGATGACTCTCCGGAAGGTTCAGGGAAACGAATCTGCCCGGACACCCTATACGCACCCAATCCACCCAAAGATCCACTTCGTGCCGCGCGCGTCCCGTCCGAATTATCCGCGCACGCCTCTGGGAACCTCGTCTCCCCGCCGCTATCTTCCGCGCATGATTTCCACGGTGGTGTGGGGTACGGGCAACGTCGGCCGCGCGGCGATCCGCGCCGTCGCCGCCCATCCGGCGCTCCGGCTGGACGCCGTCCTGGTGCACAGCCGCGCCAAGGTCGGCCGCGACGCGGCCGAACTCGCCGGTCTCGACGGGAAGCTGGGCGTCGAGGCCACCGACGACGTGACCGCCGTCCTGGGCGCGAAGCCCCGGGCCGTGGTCTACGCGGCCTCCGGTGATCTGCGCCCCGACGAGGCCCTGGCCGACGTCGTGGCGGCCGTCCGGGCCGGCGCGGTGGTCGTGACGCCCGCGCTGTACCCGCTGTACGACCCGCGCAGCGCCCCGGCCGAGTGGCGCGAGCCCGTCGAGGCGGCCGTCGCGGAGGGCGGCGGCTCGCTGTTCGTCTCGGGCGTCGACCCCGGCTGGGGCAACGACGTGCTGCCGCTGCTCGTGAGCGGGCTCGGCACGACCGTCGACGTCGTCCGCTGCCAGGAGATCTTCGACTACTCCACGTACGAGCAGGAGCAGTCCGTCCGCGACCTCATCGGCATGGGCCATCCCCTGGAGTACGAGCCGCCGATGCTGCTGCCCGGCGTGCCGACCATGGTCTGGGGCGGCCAGCTCCGGCTGATGGCCCGCGCGCTCGGCGTCGAACTGGACGAGATCCGCGAGACCCTGCTGCGCCGCCCCCTGGACACGGCCGTGACGACCCGCACCATGGGCGTCTTCGAGGCCGGCACCCAGGGCGCGGTCCGCTTCGAGGTGCAGGGGGTCGTCGCGGGCGAGCCCCGCCTCGTCATCGAGCACATCACCCGCATCCACCCCTCCTGCGCCCCCGACTGGCCCGCCCCGCCCAACGGCGACGGGGCGCACCGTGTGATCGTCGAGGGCCGGCCGCGCATCGAGGTGACCGTCGAGGCCGTCGACGAGGACGCGAACCGCTCCGCCGGCGGCAACGCCACCGCCGTCGGCCGCCTCGTCGGCGCGCTCGACTGGCTCGCCGCCGCCCCGCCCGGGCTCTACGACGCCCTGGACGTCCCGCTCCGCCCCGCCGTCGGCAAACTGGGAAGGAAGCCGCAGCCATGATGATCGACATCCCCGAGGGCCAGGACCCGATCCTGTACGTGTGGGGCGAGATGGTGCCCGGCATCGGCCCGGCCGCCGCCGCGTTCTCGCTCTCCGTCTACGAGCACACCACCCTGGGGCTGCGCGAGTTCGAGGCCGCCCGGCTGCGGATCGCCCAGCTCAACGGCTGCGCGTTCTGCCTGGACTGGCGCACCGAGCGGGACGGGGAGAAGGTCGAGGAGGAGTTCGCCGACGCGGTGAGCGCCTGGCGCACCACCGACGCCTTCGACACGCGGACCCGGCTGGCCGCCGAGTACGCCGAGCGGTACGCGCTCGACCACCACGGGCTCGACGAGGAGTTCTGGTCCCGCATGACCGGGCAGTACAGCCAGACCGAGATCGTGGAGCTCACCATGAGCATCGGTTCCTGGCTGGCGTTCGGCCGGCTCAACCGCGTCCTCGGCCTCGACATCGTGTGCGTACTGCCCGGGCATTGACGGCCGATCACAGATCGGCGGCGATGATGTGCTCGATGTTCCGTTCCGCGAGGGCCGTGATGGTGACGAACGGGTTGACGCTGGCGTTGCCGGGGATCAGCGCGCCGTCGATCACGTACAGGCCCGGATGGCCGTGCAGCCGCCCGTAGTTGTCGGTGGCCCGGTTCAGCACCGCGCCGCCGAGCGGGTGGTACGTCAGGTGGTCGCCCCAGATCTTGTACGCGCCGAACAGGTCGGTGCGGTAGATCGTCCCCTCCTTCGAGTTGATCCGGTCGAAGATGCTCTTCGCCATGTCGATCGACGGCTGTTTCCACGCCGTCTGCCAGTCCAGTTCGACGCGGCCGGCGGCCGCGTTCCAGGCGAACTGGGCGCGGTGCGGGTTCTTCGTGATCGACAGGTAGAACGAGGCGTACGTCTCGATGCCCGTCGGCAGCGGCGCGACCTCGGCGAACGCGCCGCCGGCGGCCCAGTTGTCGATGCCCGCGGTGGGCATGGACGACTGGAGCTTGCCGGTCGGGTCCCACATGTGGTTGGCGCGGCCGCACATGACGTTGCCGTTGTCGCCCCAGCCCTTGCCGATCTCGTCGTTGAGGCCGGGCAGCGCGCCGGTGGCCCTCAGCCGGGTCAGCAGCTTGCTGGTGCCGACGCTGCCCGCCGCGAAGAAGACCCGGTCCGCGGTCACCGTCTTGGTCGCCGTGACGGCCCCGCCGGTGTCGAGCTGGTCGATCATCACGGTGTAGCCGCCGCCGGCCGCCGGGGTGACCGTGGTGACCTTGTGCAGCGGTGAGATCGTGACCCGGCCGGTGGCACGGGCCTGGGCCAGATAGGTCTTCTGCAGCGTCTTCTTGCCGTGGTTGTTGCCGTACAGCACCTCGCCCTCGAGCGCGGAGCGCGGCACCGCCCCGGCCGCCTCCTGCTTCATGTACTCCCAGTCGTACACATTGGGCACGAAGACGAACGGGAACCCGGAGCGCTGGGCGTGCTTGCGGCCCACCCGGGCGTACTGGTAGCAGGCCGTGCTCTCCCACCAGGCCGGGTCGACCGCGGTGACGCCGAGACCGGCGTTGGCGCGGGGGTAGTAGACCGCGTACATCTCGTCGGCGTTCACCGACGGCAGGATCGCCGGGAAGTTCTCCCGCTTGGGCGTGACCGCCATGCCGCCGTTGACGAGCGAGCCGCCGCCGACGCCGCGGCCCTGGTAGACGGTGATGCCGGCGAACTCCTCGGCGTCCAGGATCCCGGTGTAGCAGGGGATGTCCTTGTCGAGGGGATAGCCGAGGAACTGGCTGAGGGGCTGTTTGGTCCGGGTGCGCAGCCAGAAGGAGCGGTGGTCGGGGCGGGTGGTGTTGGCGAAGATCTTGCCGTCCGCGCCGGGGGTGTCCCAGGCCATGCCCATCTCGACCATGTGCACGTCGACGCCCGCCCGCGCCATCCGCAGCGCCGCGACCGAACCGCCGTAGCCGGTGCCGATCACCAGGACCGGGATCCGGGCGCCGGACGGGAGTGCGGGGGCCGCGGCCGGGGCGGCCTGTGCGGCCGTGGAAAGAAGCGGACCGGCCAGTGCCGCCGCGCCGAGAAGAGAACCTGTTCCTGTGATGATTCTTCGCCGTGAGACGCCTTGTGGGCGCCCGTCGTGCAAGGTGGAGTCACTCATGTGACCTTCCTCACGCTCGACAGAATGGGAGCCTGTTCTACTGGCGCGAGCATGCGAAGTCACGACAAACCGACCGGTAACTTATGGCGGAATCCTGGCTGTCGTCACCGAATCGATCTCTGGTAACGGGCGTGGGGCGTCACCAGGCCAGGCGCTCCAGCGCGTCGAGGTCCGGCACCGGCGCCTCCGCGTCGGCGTTCCCGCCGCCGGTCTCCATCTCCGCCCAGATCACCTTGCCCCGCTCGGTGTACCGCGTGCCCCAGCGCTCGGCGAGCTGCGCCACCAGGAACAGGCCGCGGCCGCCCTCGTCGGTCGTCGCCGCGTACCGCAGGTGCGGGGAGGTGCTGGAGCTGTCCGACACCTCGCAGATCAGCCCGCGGTCGCGCAGCAGCCGCACCCGGATCGGCTCCCCTCCGTACCGGATCGCGTTCGTGACCAGCTCGCTCAGGATCAGCTCCGTGGTGAACACGATGTCGTCGAGCCCCCAGGCGGCCAGCTGCGCCGACGCCGCCTGCCGGATCTGCCCCACGGCCGCCGGATCCGCCGGCACGTCCCACTGCGCGATCCGCCCGGCCTCCAGCAGCCGCGCCTCCGCGACCAGTAGCGCGATGTCGTCGCTGGGCGCCGGCAGCAGCAGCGCCGCCAGCACGTCCGCACAGGTCTGCTCGGGCGTACGGCCCGGCCGGGCCAGCGCGTCCCGCAGCAGCCGCAGCCCCGTGTCGAAGTCCCGGCCCCGGTCCTCCAGGAGCCCGTCCGTGAACAGCACCAGCCGGCTCGCCTCCGGCAGGGTCAGCTCCACCGACTCGTACAGCACCCCGCCCACGCCCAGGCCCAGCGGCAGCCCCGCCGGGATCTCCGGGAACTCCACCCGGCCGTCCGGATGGACCAGCGCAGGCCCCGGATGGCCGGCGCTGGCCAGCGTGCAGCGCCCGTTCGTCGGGTCGTACACCGCGTACAGACACGTCGCGCCGGTGATGCGGGCACGGATCTCGGCCCGGTCCGGCCCGCTCTCCTCGTCCGTCACGCCGGACGCGTGGTCGATGCGGTCGATCCGGTCGATCAGCTCGTCGAGATGGCCGAGCAGCTCGTCCGGCGGCAGGTCCAGCGTCGAGAAGTTCAGCACCGCCGTGCGCAGCCGGCCCATCGTCGCCGCCGCGTGCACGCCGTGCCCCACCACGTCGCCGACCACCAGCGCCACCCGCGCGCCCGGCAGCGGGATCACGTCGAACCAGTCGCCGCCCACCCCCGCCTCCGCCGGCAGATACCGGGAGGAGACCGACACCGCGGTCTGCTCCGGCAGCGCCCGCGGCAGCAGACTGCGCTGCAGCGCCACGGCCATGGTGTGCTCGCGGGTGAACCGGCGGGCGTTGTCGATCGACACCGCCGCCCGCGCCGCCAGCTCCTCCGCGAACGACAGGTCCTCGTCGTCGAACGGCTCCGGCGCGTCCGCCCGCCAGAAGTTCGCCATGCCCAGGACCACACCGCGGGCCTGCAGCGGGGCGGTGATCAGCGAGTGCAGCCCGTACGACAGCGCCTGCGCCGCGCCCTCCGGATCCTGGGCGCGCCAGCCGTCCGCCGTCGTCAGATCCGCCACCAGGATCGCGCGCAGATTGTCCAGGGCCACCGCCATCGGTGTCGTCGACACCACGAACCGGATCACGTCCCCGACCGGCTGCAGCGGCGTCTCCCCCCGGACCCCGGACAGCGCCGCCCGCCGCATCTCCGTGTACGCGCCCGACGGCTCCTCGCCGCGCAGCACCGGCTCCAGGAGCTCCACGGTGACGAAGTCCGCGAACCGCGGCACCGCCACGTCCGCCAGCTCCTCCGCCGTCCGCACCACGTCCAGGGTGGTGCCGATCCGCACACCGGCGTCGTACAGCAGATGCAGCCGCCGCCCGGTCTCCTCCGCCCGCCCGGACACCGACGCCAGCTCCGTCGAGTCCCGCAGCGTCATCACCGTGCCGGTGTGCCTGCCGCCCAGGCCCTCGGTCGGGCGCACGTTCACCGCCAGCAGCCGGTCGCCCGACAGGTGCACCTCGTCCGTCGCCTCCCGCCCGGACGCGAGCAGCGCCGCCGTACGCGGCTCCAGCCCCAGCTCCGTGACATGCCGGCCCTCCGCCTCGGCCGTCAGGCCGAGCAGCCGGCGCGCCTCGTCGTTGGCGAGCATCAGCCGGCGGTCCGGACCGATGATCATGACGCCCTCGCGCACGGCGTGCAGGACCGCCTCGTGGTGCTCGTTGATCCGCGACAGCTCGTCGGGCCCCAGCCCGCGGGTCTGCCGCCGCAGTCTTCGGCTCATCAGGAAGGCGCCGCCGATGGCGAGCATCAGCGTCGCCACCCCGGCGCTGACGATCACCGGCAGCTGGCCCTCCACCACGTCCGAGATGTTCTCCAGCTCGATGCCCGTGCTGACCAGCCCGATCACCACACCGTGGGTGTCCCGGACCGGGACGATCGCCCGCACCCCGTCCGCCGGGGCGCCCGTGTACAGCTCGGTGAACGACTCGCCGCCCGCCGCGCGCTGTATGTCGCCGGCGGCGCGCCGGCCGATCAGCTCGGGCCGGGCGTCGGTGTAGCGGACGCCGTCCGGCGTCATCACCGTGATGAAGTCCAGGCCGGACGCCTTCCGGGCAGCCTCCGCCAGCGGCTGCAGCACCGCCGTCGGGCTCGGCGACTCCAGCGCCGCCTCGATGCCGGGCGCGTGCGCCAGCGTCTCCGCGGCGGCCAGGGAGCGGTTGCGGGCGTCGCGCTCGCTGTCGTACCGCGCCTGCAGCACCAGAGCCACCACCGCCGCCGCGCTCAGCAGCACGACGATCACCGCGGTCAGGACGAACACCTGACCGGCGACGCTGCCCAGGAGCCGGGGGCCCTTCGGCCGCTCGCTCCGCATGATCATGCGGCCCCACCTCCGGGCGTCCGGCTCCGCGCGATCAGCAGCGCCACGTCGTCCGGGTCCTCCGGGCGGCGCATCGCCTGCAGCAGCCGGTCACAGGTCGCCTCCAGCGGGCGGCGGCCCTCGTCGAGCAGCGCCACCAGCGCGGCAAGGCGCTCGTCGAGCGGATCGTTCCGGGTCTCCACCAGCCCGTCCGTGTACAGCACCAGCTCGTCCCCCGGGGCGAACGGCACCCGCGTGGTCTCGAACTCCACCCCGCCGACACCCAGCGGCGCCCCCGTCGGCAGCTCCACCAGCGCCGCCGGGCCGCCCGTCTCGGGCACCAGCACCGGCGGCAGATGACCGGCGTTGGCCATCACGCACTCGGCCACCCGCGGGTCGTAGACCGCGTACAGGCAGGTGGCGATGTAGTGCTCCAGCTCCTGCATGATCCGGTCCAGATGCCGCAGCACCTCCGCAGGATCCAGGTCCAGATCCGCGAACGCACGGGTCGCGGTGCGCAGCCGGCCCATGGTCGCGGCCGCGTCGATGCCACTGCCCATGACGTCGCCCACCACGAGCGCCGTCTTGTCGCCGGACAGCCGGATCACGTCGTACCAGTCGCCGCCGACCTCGCTGGACGCGTGCGCCGGCACGTAACGGGCGGCCACCTCCACCCCGGCGGCGCTCGGCGGACGGCCGGGCAGCAGACTGCGCTGCAGCGTCACCGCGGAGTTGCGCACGCTCTGGTACCAGCGGGCGTTGTCGATGCTGACCGCCGCCCGCGCCGCCAGCTCCCCGGCCAGCAGCACGTCGTCCTCGTCGAAGGGCAGCGGATTCACGGTCCGCTTCAGGTCGAGCGCCCCGAGGACCTCGCCGCGCGCGATCAGCGGCACCGCGAGATACGAGTGCACCCCCGCGTCCCGCAGCAGCTCCGCGGCCTCCGGGCTGCGGGCGATCCGCGTCAGGTCGGCCGGCTCCACGTGCGACACCAGCACCGGACGCCCGGTGCGCGCGCACCGGGTGACCAGGCGGTCCGCGCTGTACATGGCGGGGCTGCCGACCGGGTCGGCGGCCTCCAGCGCCTTGGGGCTGCTGTCGCCCTTCACGGCCAGCGCCCGGAACAGCTCGGGACCGCCGTGCGGCGTGCCGCTGCGGCGGCGGGACAGCACATGGTCCAGAACGTCCACCGCCGCCACGTCGGCCAGCTCCGGCACCGTCACGTCGGCCAGCTCCCGCGCGGTGCGCTCCACCTCCAGCGTGGTGCCCACCCGTACGGAGGCGTCCGCGATCAGCGCGAGGCGCCGCCGGCTCCGCTCCGCCTCCAGGGACGCCAGGTGCCGCTCGGTCACATCGGCCACCGAGCCCGCCACACCGAGCACCCGCCCCTGGGCGTCGTCGAGCCGGTAGAACGACACCGACCAGGTCCGGTCCTCGTCCGGGTACGCCGGCGTCCGGCCGATCGTGTACTGCTCCAGGACCGGCACCCCGGTCCTGAGGACCTCCCGCAGCAGTCCCTCCAGCGCCTCGGCGTCCACGTCCGGCAGCACCTCGCCGACCCGGCGGCCGATGTGCTCCTCGACCGAAACCCCGTTCATCCGGGCCAGAGCCGGATTGACCAGCACGTACCGCAGATCGGTGTCCAGCATCGCCATGCCCGTCAGCGACTGGGCGACCAGCTTGTCGGACAGCGCGAGATCCGTCTCGACCCGGGTGACGGTGGAGTGGTCGACGGCGATGCCCAGTGCGTACAGATCCCCGAGGTCGTCCTGGAGCCGCATGTTGCGGAACTCCACCAGGATCTCCCCGCCGCTCTTGTGCCGTATCGGGAACGCCCCGGCCCAGCTCTCCCCGCTGCTCAGGACCCGGGCGAACAGCTGGACCACCTTCTCCAGGTGTTCCGGCCCCACCAGCAGCCGGGCGGCGTACTGGCCCAGCGCCTCGGCCGCGTCGTACCCGAACAGCTCCTCGGCCTGCGGACTCCAGAAGACGATCCGCCCCTCCACGTCCAGGACCACGGCCGCGACCCCGAGCACGTCGAGCAGCCCCCGCGGCTCCGCGGGCGCACCGGGCTGTTCCTGCGGCGCACCCGACTGATCCGGCTGCTGCCCCGACGGCGCATCCGCCTGTTCCTGCGCCTCCGACGGCACACCCGGCCGCCCCTCCTCCTCCGCCGCCCGGAAGGACTCGGCCGTCACCCGTCACTCCCTCCGCCCGCCGACGCGTCTGCTACCTCCATGCTGCGCCCCTTCCGGGCCCGCGCGCAGCACGGCGTGGGCCGTGCGCTCGTCGAGCACGGCGCGGGGGACCGTGGTCGAGTGGATCCCGAGCGCTCTCGGCGGACGGAGGCGGAACGATGACGCTCGAATGGCGCTACACCACCCACACCGGGCTCGGGGTGCTCTCCCTGGCCGGGCACCTGGGCGCGGAGGCGGTGCCGCAGTTCACCGGGGCGGTGGGCTGGGCGCTGGCCCGGGGGAGGGGGCCGGTGATCCTGGACCTCACCGGGCTGCGGGGCTGGTCGGCGGGCGGTCAGCTCGCGGTCGCCGACGCAGCGCGACGGCTCGCCGACGCGGGCCGGTCCCTGGAGCTCGCGGCCATGCCGCCGGACGGCTCCCTGGTGCCGGACGGCTCGGGCCCGCCGATGAAGGTCCACGCCGACCTGGGCACCGCCCTGGCCGCGCACCGGGACTGCGGCGAGGAGCAGCGGGAGTGGCGGAGCGACGACTGGCCCGAATGAGGGTGACGCGCTCCTGCTTCCGCAGCAGTTTCTCCTTCGTGCAGTTCTGCCTCCGTGCGGTTCTGCGCCCGTGCGTTCCTACTTCTGGGCGTTCTGCCCCACGTAGAACAGCAGCCACACGAAGCCCGCGAAGGCGTGCGTGGCGAAGACGTACACGAAGACGCGCAGCATCACGCCGCGCTCCTTCCAGCGCTCCACGTCGTTCCCCTTCGCGGACGTCCGCGCGGGTTCCTGCTCGGTCATGCTGTCGTCCTTGCTCGTCATCGGCCCTCCCGGGGCTCGGGGGCGGTGCGCAGCTCCGCCAGCAGCTCCTGCTGCCCGGCGAGCAGCTCGGACAGGATCCGCCGCGCCGCGGCGAGCAGCTCGGCGACGTCCCCGCCGGCCAGCTCGTACACGACCGTGGAGCGGTCGCGGGTGGCCGTCACGATCCCCGAACGGCGCAGCACGGCCAGCTGCTGCGAGAGGTTCGACGGCTCGATCTCGATCGCCGCGAGCAGCTCGCGGACCGGCAGCGGCCCGTCCTGCAGCAGTTCGAGGACCCGGATGCGCACCGGGTGTCCGAGCATGCGGAAGAACTCCGCCTTCGCCTGGTAGAGCGGGACCGGGACGGTCTTCACGCCTCACCGACCCCTTCCGCGGGGGCGCCCGCGTCGTCCGGGTCGATACCGTGCTTGCGGGCCAGTCGCAGCGCGTCGTCCAGTTCGTCCTCGGCCAGTGCCGCGTCGTACGCGTCACCGGCCGCCCGCGCCTCCTCGAGCCGGGAGCGCGCCGCACGGACGCGTTGCCGTACTGCTTCACCGAACGTGGTCACGTCACCCCTCCAACTGACGAATTGAAGAACTCTTCAATTCTAGAGGTCGTGGCAATAGGTCGTGCGTTCGGGCGCTCCGTGACGCGAGTGGTCATGGACGAGCGCACGACACCCCGGGGGCTCCGGCGGCGTTGAGACTGCCGTGAGGCCCCGTGCAGTGACGGTTCTGCAGAGGTGGGCTCACTGATCGTCGACGTGGGACTCATCAGTGCGGGGAGTGGCGGACGTGGGGACACCGGAGCGCGGCCTGGTGGGCAGGAAAGAGGAGACCGCGGAGCTGCGACGGCTCCTGCGACGGCATCGCCTCGTCACGCTCGCCGGCCCGGTCGGCATCGGCAAGAGTCGGCTAGCCGCGACGGTACGCGCCGGTGACGCGGTCCCGCCCCGGACCGTGCCCCGCGCGGCCCGCCCCGGCCCCCGTACCCGTCGCATCGTCATCGTCCACTGGCGCGGCACCCGCCCCGGCGCGCCCGGGGCCCTCGCCGCAGCGGTGCTGCACGCGGCCACGGGCACGAGACCGCGGCGCGGCGAAGCCCCGCCGGGCCGCCCGGGCGCCCTCCCCGACGTGCGCGCGCTCGCCGAGCACTGGCGGGGGACCGAGGTGCTGCTCGTCCTCGACGACATCGACCCCGTGCACACCGAGTGCGTCGGGCTCGTGCAGGCCCTGCTGGAACACCTGCCGAGCCTGCGTGTCCTGGTCACCGCCCGCACCCCCCTCGGGCTCGGCGGCGAGGCAGTGCTCCGGCCGGCCGCCCTCGCCGTGGAACCGGCGCCGGGACGCCGCCCCGCTCCCGCCGTCGAACTGCTCCTGGACGGGGCCCGGGCCGCCGGCGCCGACCCGGCCGCCGTCGAACCGCGCGCCGCCACCGACATCTGCCGCGCCCTCGGCGGCCTTCCGCTCGCGATCGAACTCGCCGCCGCGCAGCTCGGCCGCTACGACGCGGCCGAACTCGCGCACCGCCTCGACGGCCACCAGGTCTGGCTGAGCGGACCGCGCACCGCCCTGCCCCGCCACCGGTCGCTGCGCGACGCCGTCGCCGCCGTCTATGTCCTGTGCGACCGGGAGGAACGGATCGCCTGGGCCCGTGCGAGCATCCTCGCCGGCCCGTTCGACGAGTCGACCGCCGTCTTCGTCTGCTCCGGCGGCGGCCTCGACGCCGACCGCGCCCCCGCAGCCCTGGCCCGCCTCGCCGCCGGCGGCGTCCTCACCCACGAACGCGACCCCGGCGGCATCCGCGAACCCCGCTACAGCATGACCCCCGCCGCCCGCGACTTCGGCCGCGAACGGCTCGCCGCCGCCCGGGAGTCCGAGGTCGCCGCCGAACGCCGCGCCCTCCACGCCCAGCGGATTGCCGCCGTCGCCGAGAACCTCTGGAGCACCGGCAGCCAGCGCCAGGCCGTCCAGCTCCTGAGGGACGAGGCCGAGGACCTCCGCGCCGCGCTCGCCCACGCCCCCCAGCAGCCCGAGCGCGCCGAGGCCGCCCTCGAGACCCTGCTCGACCTGTGGTTCTGGTGGGTCGTGGACGACCTGCGCGACGAAGGCCACCACCACCTGATGGAACTGCTCCCGCTCTGCCCGCCGGACAGCCCGCTCACGGCCCGCGGCATGTGGCTCGCCGCCTGGCTGGGCGCCGCCGGGCGGCCCGAGGAGGCCGGCGAGCTCCTGCGGCACGCCTGGCCCCCGGCCGTCCTCGACGGTGACGACGCCACCGTCGGTCGCATCGCCCACGTCCAGGGCCTCCTCGCCCTCCACCGCGGCGAGCCCGACCGCGCCGCCGAGTGCTTCCGCACGGCCGCGGACACCGTCCCGCCGCTCGCCCCCGGCGGCCCGTCGCCCGCCGTCAGCCTCGCCGCCCTCGCCATGACCCTCGCCGACCACGCCCCGCAGGCCGCCCGCCGCATCGCGCGGCGGGCCCTGCGCCAGCCCGGCATCCGCTCCGACGCCTGGTCCTGCCTGATCGCCCGCTACGCCCGCGCCTACTGCGACCACCGGGACGGCCGCAGCAGCCGCGCCTGGCGGCGGACCCGGCGTGCCCTCGACGCACTCGACGGGCGCAGGCCCGAGCTGCCCGGCACCGCGGCCCTGCGCCAACTGCTCGCGGACATCGAGTCCGGCGTCCCGAGCGCGGCCCACGTCCCGGCCGGCCCCCACACGCTGCCTCCGCCCGCACGACCCGTGCTCGCCCCCGCCGGCGACGTCGTGCGGCGAGGCGCGCGGACCTGACGACCCGATTGGTCAACTGCCGCCGGATACAGAAGGGTTCACGGCATGGAACGCGCGCACGAAGCCCGGCGGCCGACGATCGCCGACCTCGTCATGAAGACCGTCCCCGCAGGCAGCGTCACCCTCTCCGACCGCCGGACGCAGGCCACCTGGCGGGTCGACCTCGAGTCCTTGCGGGTCGTCCTTCTCCCTCGCCGCGCACCCCCTCACCCAGCGGCAGTACGCCGAGGCCACCGGCCTGCACCCGGGCGCGTTCCAGGGGGACCGGCTCCCCGTGGAGGGCGTCTCCTGGGGGACGCCGTCCGCTTCTGCAACGCGCTCTCGGCGCGCGAGGGCCTGACGCCCGTGTACCGCCTCGGCGACGACTCCGCCGAACGGGACCGCGAGGCGGACGGCTACCGCCTCCCCACCGAGGCCATTGGGATCTCCCCTGTTCGAGCGGAGCCGAGAACTTGGGGAAGGGAGTACGCCTGCCGCGCCGGCACCTCCGGCCCCCGGTACGGGCACCTCGACGCCATCGCCTGGCACCGCGGCAACTCCGGCGAACGCCTCCACGAGGTCGGCGGCCGGCAGCCCAACGCCTGGGGCCTGCACGACATGCTCGGCAACGTCTGGGAGTGGTGCTGTGACCTCTACGACCCCGAGGTGTACGACTCCTCCCGCGTCCTGCGCGGCGGCGGCTGGTTCGACGAGCACTGGAGCTGCCGCGCCTCGGTCCGCCGCCGCAGCCACCCCACCCTCGCCCTCGACGACGTCGGCTTCCGCCTCGCCCGCTCGCTCTGAGCGGGCCGGCCCTCAGGCCCCGGCGTGCCGGTCGAGCCAGGCCCGCGCCGCCGTGACCTCCGCTGCGGTCGGCGCGGGGCGGACCCGTTCGGACTGCCGGACCAGACAGTGCTCCCGGGCGACGGCGAGCCCGAGCGCCCGCGCCGCGGCGGACAGCCGGGGATCCTCGGCGACCTCCCGCGCCCGCTCCCACCAGGGCCGGGTGAGATCGTCCACGCTGTAGTGCCACAGCGGCTGCGCCGGGTCGGCGACCCCGAGCAGGACGCGCTTGAGGGCGTGGTCCGGTAGCTCCGACCCGGTCACCAGCCGGTCCGCGACCAGCAGCGGATGCACGCCGTCCAGGCGGGCGCGGATCAGGACCCAGGTCATCAGATGCCCGGTGTCGTGGCCTCGGCCGGTGACGAACCGCCACAGTTCGTCGGCCTTCGCCTCGTCCGGCGCGCCGAGGTGGGTGAGCAGCCGCAGGTCGTTCTTCCAGAGCGGCTTGGGCCTGGCCCACCAGGCAAGGAGGTCGTCGGCGACGGGGTGTCCGAGTTCGAGCGCGAGGCAGGTGAGGGTGACCAGCGGGTGCCGCCACTCCGTGTACGTCGTCCGGTACTGCTTGGTGAGCGTCTTCTTCCAGCGCGGCACCAGCACGTCGACCTCGGCGGGCCCGGCCACGCCGTGGGCGTAGAGCAGTTCGAGGCAGAAGCCGAGGCCCTGCAGCCCGGTCCCCTCGTCGGCCACGCGCTCGCGCAGCCAGCGCACATCGGCCTCGTCGAGCGTCCGGTACCGGTGCCAGACCCCGGTGAGCGCGCCCTCGTACACGGTGAGATCGGGCCCGGTGCCGGCGAGCAGTCCGTCGCGGGCCGCCTCGAACCGGTCGGCCACGGCGTGCGCCTCGGCGGCGTCCGTCCCGGTGAGCTCCACGTACGCGGGGCCGAGCCGGGTGGCCTCCTCGCGGACGTGCGCGAGCCGCTCCGCGGCCGTCGCCGCGATCAGTACGCGCAGCTCGTGGGGGAGCCGCTCGTCGATGGCGAAGCGGAGGCCGGCGAGCGAGGTGAAGGCCCGGCTCTCGTGGTAGCCGACACCCGAGGCCGCGCGCCACTCGTCCGTCACCGTCATGCTCAGCGTCGCGGCCAGCGACCGCAGCGCGCCCTGCGGGGTGTCGGGGCCGGTGAGTTCCGCCGCGAGGGCCGCGGCGGCCGTGACCCAGTCGGGCTCACGGACCGCGTGCCGGAGGCGCAGCCAGGAACCGATCGCGAGGAGTTCGCCGGCGAGCGCCTGTTCCCGGACGAGCGCCAGCCCGCGCTCGGACGGCACGTCCGCGACGACGGCGGCCGCCCGGTACCCGCCGACGGCGGCCACGGCCTCCCATGCGCCGGGGTGTTCGTGGCGCAGCAACGCGTGCAGCAGCGCCGGCCAGCCCGCCCACTCGGTGAGCCGGCCCTCGTACAGCTCCCGCCACAGCTCGTGCAGGGCGGACGTCTCGTCGCCGGTGAGGGCGTCGCGGTGTTCGAGCGCGAGCGCGTACTGCCCGGCCGCGTGCAGGTTCACCGGTCCGCGCAGCCGGTCGTGGAGCCAGCGGGTCTCCGCGTCGGTGAGCGGCCGGTGGCGCAGCGGCCGCAGGCTGGGGTCGAGCGGCGTGCCGAGCCGGTCGAGGAACTGGCGTACGCCGGCCGGATCCTCGGGGTCCGGCAGCCCCTCCGCGTCCTGACGGGTCACGAGATCGAGCCGGAAGGCGTGGCGGGGTCCCTCGCCGATCACCCGGTACCCGTCCGGTCCCGCCCCGAGCCCCGCGGCGACGGTCGCGTGGTCCCCGCCCCAGTGCAGCAGGAGTTCACCGGTCAGCACCCCGGCGCGGCCGAAGGCCGCCTTGTGCGACGGCCAGTGCCAGTACGCGTACGAGGTGCCGTCCTCCAGGTCGCGCGCCGCGAACAGCTCGGCCGCCTCCACATGACCGTCCTCCTGGAGCTCACGGCGCCGCGTGGGCGGCGGCAGCACCACGAACCCGTCGCCGCCCAGCGTCCGCCACCAGGCTCGGACGTTGTCGAGATCGGACGGCGTGCCGGCTCGACCGGTCATGGGCTGCTCCTCGGGTGCGGTGGGGCGCCCTCACCCTCTCAGACCACCGCCGGGCCCACGGCGCCGCCCCGCCGGCTCAGCAGGCGTCCTCCGCGGCCTCCTCGAAGGCGTCACGGGTCATGACGCCCTGGAAGGTCAGCACCTGGCCGGGCTCGAGCCGGGCCAGGTCTTCGGCGTCGAAGGTCACCTCGCCGGCGTAGGCCAGGGCGTCATCGGGCTCCCAGAACCTCAGCGCGTACGTGTAGCCGGGCCGGAGCGAGGGCGTGCCGCGAAAGTCGGCCTTCCACTCGACGGGCGGAGTGAACAGCGGGAAGTCCGCCGCCCTGTGGTCCTCGTCGGTGTTCCAGCCGACCCAGGCGGGGGCCGACGGCGGCGCGCTCGGGGCGGGCGTGCCGACCGGGCTCGACGGGGCGGCCGACGGCGGCGTGGGTTCGCCGCGCAGACGGGGGCTTCGTACCCACCCGTCGTCACAACTCCGCAGGAGCGCCCGGGGCGTGCCCCGCTCGTCCACGGACACCGCCACGATCGGCCGCAGCTCCGGGCTGCACGCCGAAGCCGACAGCAGGACGATCCCGCCCATCAGGCACGCCGCCGCACCCCGCCGGATCCGTTCTGCCCCGCCTCTCATGCCGCCAGCCGCTCCCGGAGCTCCGCCTCGTCGGCCACGAACCAGGTCTGGCGGCCGCGGTTGCACTCACGGACGAAGTCCCGCAGCGCCGAACTGGCCTCCGTGAAGCGGGAGATGTCACCGACGACCACGAGTCCCATCCGGTAGTTCACGAACTTCTGCACGATGTCCCCGGCGAGCCGCGAGCGCAGCTCGAAGAACCTGTCGTCGAACCGCTCGACCGGCACCGCCGCCCACGTGGCGCCCTGGTAGCCGGCGTCGCCGATGAGATCCAGGGCATCCGCCTCGCTCGCGATGCGGGCGCCCTCGGCGGCGCACAGGAAGACGGGCACGTCGTGGATGGTCTGCAGGGTGCTCATGGGGCGAGGTTAACTCCCCCGCGGGGACACGTCGTGGCCTTTTCCCGCACCCCGCACCGCACCCAGCACCCAGCACCCAGCACCCAGCACCCATCACCCCGCGCCCGCCACCCCGGCGGCCTACTCGACGACCTTCTCCCAGGCCGTCGTCCCCAGGAGCCCCGTGTCGCCGATGTCCAGGCCGCCCTCCGGCACCACCGTCTGCCGGGCGACTCCGGGGGCCGGGGCGATCTCCACGTACACGCCGCTGCCGTCGCGGGTCGTCGGGTCCACGGCCGAGTAGCGCCAGGCGAACACGCTGCGGGCGGACTCGCCGGGCTTGAGCGTCACGGGCCGCGGGCCGGGGTCTTCGACGGTGGCGATCGGACCGGTGCCCTTGAGGACGGTGACGTCCATGGGCTTGCGGTCGACGTCGCGGACCCGGACGTCCGGGTAGCCCTCGACCTTGTGGTCCGCCGTGCCGCAGTTGGTGATCGTCACCGGCATGGCGCGCAGCCCCATCGCCGCGTTCACCATCCCCGACCACACCCGGATCCCTGTGGCCGGGCAGGCGGGGTCGGTCGGCGTCGTCCCGGACGGCGGCGTGTGGACGGCCTCGGGCCTGGTGGCGGGTGGGACGAACGGGGCGGGGCCCTGCTGCGCCGCCGTACGCTCCGGGTCGGCCTCGCGGTCGAGTTCGGCCGGGAGACCGCACCCGGTGGCGAGCAGGCCCAGCGCGGCCAGGAGCATCGCGTGTCGCGGTGGAGTGCCGGTCATGCCGCGATCATCGCACGGGTGTTCAGCCGACGGTCGGCCCCGTGCGCGGCCCCAGCCGGACCGGCAGCGACTGGTGACCGTTGCTGATCAACGACGGCAGCGACTGCAACTCACTCTGGGGGACGGCCAGTTCGGCATCCGGGAAGCGCTCGAACAGCGCCTGCAGTGCCGTGGCGACCTCCAGACGGGCCAGCGGAGCGCCCAGGCAGAAGTGCACGCCGTGGCCGAAGGCGAGATGGTCGGTGTCGAGCCGCGTCACGTCGAAGTCGTCGGCGTCCGGGCCGTGCCACTCGGGATGCCGGTTGGCGGCCGCGTACGAGGCGAGGATCGCGTCGCCCGCGGCGATCCGACGGCCGTCGGGCAGCACGAGGTCGATGACTGCGTAGCGCAGCGGCAGGTACGCGACGGCGGGTTCGTGGCGCAGCGTCTCCTCGACGACGTCGGGCCAGTTCGCCCGTCCGGCGCTGACGTGGGCGAGCTGGTCGCGGTCGAGCAGCAGCGCGGTGATCGCCTGGTCGATGACGTTCACGGTCGTCTCGTACCCGGCGCTGATCATCAGCAGGAGCGTGTCGCGCAGTTCGGCGTCGGTGAGGGCGGAGCCCTTGGCCTCGCCCTCGCCCTCGTCGTCGCGGGCCGCGATGAGCAGCGACGTCATGTCGTCGCGCGGCTCGGCCCGCTTCGCGGCGACGAGCGCTTCGAGCACCCCGTACAGGCGCGCCGTGTTCGCCGTCTGCTCCTCGTGGGACAGCGTCGTGTCGAAGACGGCGTCGACCAGCCCGGCGAACTCCCGCCGCTGCTCCAGCGGTACGCCCATCAGGTGGCCGATCACCGCGATCGGCAGCGGCCGCGCGAACGCCTCCCGCAGGTCCACCACCTCGCCGGGCGGCACCTTCGCCAGCCCGTCGAGGAGGCCGGTGGCCAGCTCCTCGATCGTGCCGCGCAGCGCGGCGACCCGCCGGGCGCCGAACGCGGGGGAGACCAGCCGCCGGAGCCGCCGGTGGTCCGCCCCGTACGCCGTGAACATGTTCTCCACCGCGACCCACAGGGCGAGCGGCCAGCTCTGTACCACCTCCGCGAACGCGGGCCAGTGCGCCCGCGCGTCCTTGGACACGTCGGGGCTGGTGAGCAGCCGCTTCAGCAGGACGGGGTCGGAGACGGCCCACGCCGCCACCCCGAGGACGTCGACCCGGGCCACGTCGCCCCGCGCCCGCAACAGCCGGTGCTCGGCGTGCAGTTCGGCGCCGGTGGGGTCGAGGACGAGCGGCGTCTCGGACTGCGTCACGGCGGTCTCCTTCGAGCGAGGGTGCGGCGAACCCGCGGAGTCCGCCGCAGTGTCGCCCGCGTCCCGCGGCCCGACAAGGGAGGTCATCCGGCCACGGATGGCCGACGGCCGTCCGTCGGCCCGTCAGGAGGCAACCCCGCCGCGGCCGTCGGCATCTCCCGTGGTGAGAGGGGCGCCGGGGGAACGGGTGCGTCCCCACGATCCACGCGATCGACGACACCGAGGACGAGGAAGACCGCTTTGATACGTGTGACACGTGCGGCGGCCACCACCGTGGCCCTGCTCGCACTGGCAACGGCGGCGCCCGCGCCGGCGTTCGCGCAGCCGGCGCCCGAGCCGCCGCCTGCCGGGGCCGCCGCCGGGAACCTGCCGAAGGGCTGGCGGATCACGGGGGCCGGGGACGATCGGCAGCTCGTGTGGACGGCGCCCGAGCGCGTGCCGATGGGGGACGCCCGCGTCGAGTTCTACTCCGGAGACCGTCTGCTCGGCCGCCCGCAGGCGGCTCCCGACGGCCGCTCCTTCCGACTGCCCCTGAAGGACGCGGAGTCGGGTGCGACCGCCGGCGACCTGAAGGTGCTCGCCGCCGGCCGCCGCCTCGATGCGAGGACCACCACCAAGCCGCCGCCGCGCTCGGACTTCGGGGCCCCGACCACCCCGCGGGCCGAGGCCCCGCTGCCCGCCGGCGACGTGGACCCGGGGCTCCCCGGCACGTACCGCACGGCCTCCGGCGAGTACGACCTCCCGGCCGTCAAGCTGCCCGGCTTCCCGAACCCCGTCGAGATGCGCGCCCTCGTCGTCGGCCCGACCGACGCTCCCGGCAAGCGCCCCGTCGCGCTGTTCCTGCACGGCCGCCACTACACCTGCTTCGACGCGAACGGCGAGCAGGGCATGGGCTGGCCCTGCGCCGGCGGGCTCAAGCCCGTGCCCAGCCACCGCGGTTACCAGCAGAGCCAGAAGCTCCTCGCCTCCCAGGGCTACGTGACCCTGTCCATCTCCGCCAACGGCGTCAACGGCCAGGACGACGTCGCCGAGGACGGCGGCGCCCAGGCCCGCTCCTCCCTCGTCCGGCAGCACCTCGCCCGCTGGGCGGACTGGTCCGCCGCCCCGGCCACGGCACCCGCCGCGGTACGGGCCGTCGCCCCGACCGACCTGTCGCGCGTGCTGCTCGTCGGGCACTCCCGCGGCGGCGAGGGCGTCAACCGCGCCGCCCTCGACAGCGTCTACGCGCCGCCCGCCGACCAGGACGGCGCACCGGGCGCGGCCCGCTGGACGATCCGCGGGAACGTACTGATCGGCCCCACCGTCTTCGGCCACAACCCGGCCCCCGACGTGCCCTCCCTGACCCTGCTGCCCGGCTGCGACGGCGACGTCTCCGACCTCCAGGGCCAGATCTACGCCGACGGCACCCGCGGCATCAGCACCGGTGCGGCCCTGCACAGCGCGGCGTTCGTCGTCGGCGCCAACCACAACTTCTTCAACACCGAGTGGACCCCGGGCCAGGCCGAGGCACCCGCCGACGACGACTTCTGGACCGACGACACGCCCGACAAGGTCTGCTCGCCCGGCACCCGCACCCGGCTGACGGCCGCCCAGCAGCAGACCGCCGGCGCCACGTACATCGCGGCCGCCGCCCGGCTCTTCGTCGGCGGCGACGACAAGGTCCGCCCGCTGCTCGACGGCACAGGCCGCCGCGCCCCCTCGGCGGGACCCGCCCGCGTACTCACCCACGCGGTCGGCGGACACCGCACCACCGCCTTCCTGCCCGGTCCGACGGTCAAGGTCAACGGCGGCGGACGGCTCTGCGCCCAGGTCGACCCCGAGCCGACCCGCGCCTGCCTGCCATCCGGCGCCCAGGGCCAGTCGCCGCACTTCGCGGGATGGGAGACGAGCCCGGAGCCCGGCCGCGACGCCGTCGCCATGAACTGGCCGCGTCCCCGCGGCACTTCCGGTACGGCCACCCCGGGCCGGACCGGCCGGCCGGTCACCGTACGCGCTGCCGCACCGGTCTCCCTGGCCTCCGCCCAGGCGCTCGCCCTGCGGGTGATCGTTCCTCCGAACTCCACCGGGTCCACCTTCGACGTGGCCGTCGCCGACGCCTCCGGCCGCCGCGCCGCCCTCGGCGAGTACGCCGTCGACGGGTTGCCCGGCACCGACCGCACCGCCTCCTTCTGGGCGCGCGAGATCCGTGTCCCGCTGGCCGCGGCCCGCACCGCCGGCCTCGACCTGACGAAGATCCGCACCCTCGAACTGACCCCGCGCGGCACCGCGGGCCGGGCCTGGCTGATGGACGCCTGGGGCTGGCGCCCCGGCACCCCCGCCGTCCGTCCCGCCGCACTGCCGCGCGTCGACGTCGGCCGGGTCACGGTCGACGAGGGCGACTCCGGCGAGCGCGTCCACCGGATCCCCGTACGGGTCACCGGCCCCGGCACCGGCCGGATCCGGCTGTTCGTGCCCAAGCCCGGCACCCAGGGCGAGTACACCTCCCGCGTCGTCGACGTCGGCGAGGGCAGCACCGCCGTCGACCTGCCGGTGACCGTGCGCGGCAACACCCGCTTCGGCTACGCCACCGACCACGACGTCCTGGTGAAGGCCGTCCGCGGCGCGGTCGTCGGCGCCCATCGCGGCGGGCTGACCGTCCGCAACGACGACCCGGTGCCGACGGTCACTCTGAAGCCGGTCGCGACCGACGTCACCGAAGGCCGTCCGCTCACCTGGCGGATGACGCTCTCCGCCGCAGCGGACGTCGACCTCACCGGCGACTTCGGCTTCCTGCCGGTCACCGCGGGAACGGAACTGTCCACGCAGGACGTCGACCCGGTCTGGCTGAGCGAGCACTTCGGGCAGTCGCCGACCCCGGCGCGGCCGCTGTCCGCGCTCGGCGAGGACGCGTTCCTCTGGGTCACGGTGCCGGCCGGCAGCCTGACCGCCGACGTGAGCGTGCCGACGGTCGCCGACCGGGTGCGCGAGTCCGCCGAGACGGTGCGGGGCCGCCTGACCACGTACGACGAGGCGTGGGAGCCGGTGCCCGGTCCGGTCGTCACCGGCACCGTGCGCGACGCCTCCTGACCGGAGGCCCGAGGAGGCTGCCGTAGGTGTGACGTGGCGCCGGTTCCCGTACGGGGACCGGCGCCACATCCGTATAACCTCGCCGGAGTCGGGACACGCCGGACGGAGGACGGACGAGGTGGCGGAGAACAGCAGGAGCGCCGGGAGCGGCGCGGCCACGGCCCCCGCGGACGGCGCGTCGCGCACCGCGTCCGCCTCGCTCAGTGCCCAGGCCCGCGAGGCCGTCCTCCAGCGCATCGTCGACCGCCGCTACCCGCAGGGCGCCCGGCTGGTGGAGCGGGAGGTCGCCGAGGAGCTGAGCATGTCCCGCGTCCCCGTGCGCGAGGCGCTGCGCGCGCTGGTCGCCGAGGGCCTGCTGGAACTGCTGCCGCACAGCGGCGTGCGGGTGCGGCGGCTCGAGCGCGCCGACGTGGAGCACCTGTACGAGGTGTGGGAGCCGCTCGCCGTCCAGGCGTCCCGGCTGGCGGCCCGGGCGGCCCTGCGCGACCCGGAGGGGCTCGCCGCCCTGGAGCTCACCCTGCGGCAGGCCGAGCGCGCGGCCGCCGCCGGTGAGGGCCCGCGGGAGGTCGCCGCGCACACCGCCTTCCACGAGGGCGTCGTCGTGATGTCCGGCAACCCGCTCCTGGGCCGGGTCATGGAGCAGCTGAGCTGGCAGCTCAGGCTGCTGTTCGGGCTGCGGGCGGAGCCGGAGCACATGCGGGCGCAGCACACCGAGATGTACCGGCACATCGCCGCGGGCGACGCCGAGGCCGCGGCGGCGAGCACGCTGCTGCACGTACGGGACAGCCGCTCGGTGGCGCTGCGGTCGCTGTTCGGGCAGGACTGACAGCCGGCCGTCGGGCTGCTTGTATACCAACGTGATTCCAGCCCTACGGATTCGCAAGAGAATCTCCTCGCGAACGCCCGAACACGGGTGAATCGATCACTGCTCTTGTCTGCCGTTCAAGCTTTGGTATACAAAAAAGGGAGTCCCTGGTTCCTCTCTCCCCAAGGAGCTCCCATGTGCGTCGACGCCGTGCCGCCGCCCTCCAGCAGCCTGACCCGCCGTGGCATCCTCGCGGGCGCCGCCGCCCTGGCCGGCACCGTGGCCGTGGCCGGTACCGCGTCGGCGTCCGCCGTCGAGAGCGGCCCCGCGGCCGAGCGGCGCCCCGGCGGAGCGACCGGCGGCGACCTCGTCGTCGAGGGCGGGACGCTGCTCGACCCGGCGACCGGCGAGGTCACCGAGGACGCGGTCGTCGTGATCACGGACGGCGTCGTCCGCGCCGTCGGCCGTTGCGGTTCCCTCGCCGTCCCCGCGGGCGTCCGGGTCCTCGACGCCCACGGCCGCTGGCTGCTGCCCGGCCTCGTCGACGCCCACATCCACCTCAGCACCGCCGCCGAGGCCCGCGACGCCGTCCGCAAGGGCGCGACCAGCACCCGCAGCGGCTCGACGTCCTTCTACCAGGACATCGCCGTACGCGAACTGGCCCGGCACAGCCCCGCCCTCGCGCCCCGCGTGCGGGCCGCCGGTGTCTTCGTCACGCCCGACCTCGGCGAGACCCTCCTCGCCGACCCCGACCTGGTCCGAGCGGCCTGACCGGACGGGCCCCTCCGCCTCCGCTCGGACGGGTGACCGGCACGCCCGACGCGCCGTGCGGAGCGTTCCCCGCGCGGCCGCGTGGGCGACGATCCGCAGACGCTCCGGCACCGGCGCCCCTTCCCTCCCCGCAACCCTCACCCCTCCTCAAGGAGCTCCCATGGAGTCCACCCCGCAGTCCGGCGCCGCCGCCGGCACGTTCTCCCGGCGCACCATGCTGGCCGGTGCCGCCGCGCTCGCCGGTACGACGGCCGCCGTCGCCGGCGGAGCGGTCCCGGCCCAGGCCGCGACCGGATCGTCCGCCGCCGGGGCCGACACGGCCTCCGGTGCCGCGACCGCCCACGAGGCCCGGCAGCAGAACGGCCGCCGCGGCAAGCCGGTCGTGTTCAAGAACGTCCGCCCGTACGGCGCCGCGAAGGCCGTGGACCTGGTCGTCGTCGACGGCCGCATCGCCTCCGGCCCGGCCCCGCGTGGCGCGCACGTCGTCGACGGCGGCGGCCGCATCGCCCTGCCGTCCCTGATCGACGCGCACATCCACCCCGACAAGACGACCTGGGGCGGCTCGTGGGTGTCCCGCAAGCCGGCGAGCTCCATCGCCGACTTCGTCGCCCAGGACGTCGAGCTGTACCGCGCCCAGAACCGCTCGGTCGGGGACCGCGCGTACGGTCTGATGTCCCACGCCGTCACCCGCGGCACCCGCGCGATGCGTGCCCACGCGGACGTCGCTCCGGCGTACGAACTGGCCGGCGTCGAGGGCCTGGCCGAGGCCCGCCGACGGCTGAGCCACGCGCTCGACGTGCAGATCGTGGCGTTCCCGCAGCACGGCGTCGTCCGCACCCCCGGCACCGTCGAACTCCTGGAGGAGGCCGCCCACTCCGGGCTCGTCGACATGATCGGCGGCATCGACCCGATCGGCTTCGACAAGGCCCTCGACGAGCAGCTCGACCTCGTCTTCGGCATCGCGGACCGGCACGGCGTCGGCGTCGACATCCACCTCCACGACCGCGGCGAGAACGGACTCACCACCGTGCGCGCCATCATCGACCGCACCCGCGCGCTGTCCCTCCAGGGCAAGGTGACGCTCAGTCACGTGTTCTGCCTGCCGGCCCTGTCCGACCACGACCTCGGTGCCGTCGCCGCCGACCTCGGCGAACTCGACATCGCCCTGACCACCGTGGCCTACTCCGACAGCCTCGTCCTGCCGGTCGCCCGGCTGCGCGAGCACGGCGTGCGGGTCGGCCTCGGCTCGGACGGCGTGCGCGACTCGTGGAGCCCGTTCGGCACCGCCGACATGCTGCACCGCGCCCACATCTTCGGCTGGGTGCGGGACGTGCGCCTCGACGAGGAGCTGACGGACTGCTACGACGTGGCCGCGCACGGCGGCGCCGACGTCATGGACCTCCCGCACGCGGACCTCGAGGCCGGCGCGCCGGCCGACTTCGTCCTCGTCCGCGCCGAGTGCCTGCCCCAGGTCGTCGTCGACATGCCGCGCCGTGACCTGGTCGTGCGCGCCGGCCGGATCGTGGCCCGCGACGGCGAACTCGTCGACTGACGACCGCCGGCAGGGCACCGGGCCCGCCCGCCGTGTTCCCGACGCGGCGGGCGCGCTGACGCTCCCTGTATGCCGGGGATGACACAGTTGTCCTGTGTCCTGTGCCCCGAGGGCGGGCAGCCCGCATCCACCAGGGAGCGTCATGCGTACTCATGCGACCGCACAGCTGATCGGCGGCCGCTCGCACCAGTGCGACGCCACCGGCACGTACGCCACGGCCGGCGGCACCCGCGCCTACGCGCTCCTCGACGGCATCGGCAGCTCCGACGAGGTCCGCGACTGGGCCCGCGCGTACGCCCGCCGGCTGGCCCGCGCCGCCGCTCGCGAGGGCGCCGAGGCGGGGCTGCGGGCCGTCCACGCGCTGGCCGCCGCCGAACCGGACCGCGACACGTGGAAGGCGGCCCATCTGCCCGCCGCCGTCGCGGTCGTGGCCGTCGCCGTGCCGGACGCCCCGCTCGTCGTCGCCTGGTGCGGCGACGCCCGTGCGTACGTCGCGCCGGAGGGGGCGCCACTCGTCCGCCTCACCACCGACCACAACATGCGGCAGGTCCTCCTCGACCTGGGCTCGGTCCCGGGGCCCTACGCGCGCAACACGGTCACCTCGTACCTGGGCGACATCCGCGACACGCCGGCCATCGGCGTCGTCACCGCCTCGGCGCGGGGCCGGCTGCTGCTCGCCAGCGACGGCTGCTACGAGCCGCTGGAGGACCACGACCTCGATCTCGCCGCGTACCTGGCGGGCACCCCGCACCAGGCGGCGCGCGCCCTCGTCCGCGCGGCCGTGTCGCACGCCGGACCGCACGCCGACAACGCCACGGCCCTTGTGGCCGACCTCTGAGCCCTCAGGTCTCGGTGTGCCTCGGCTCGTAGGACACCATCACGAGCCGGTCGCTGACCCGGTCGGCGGCCTCTCCCGTGACGGCCGCGCGGTAGGCCCGGATCGCGGGGTCGCGGAGGGTGACGGCCACGACGGGACAGTCCTCGATGTCATTGGTCCCGGCGGGCGAGCACGATCCCACGTTCTTCAGTTCGTGCCCCGGACAGACCGCGCCGGCCGGCAGATCGACCTTCACATACAGCACGTCACCGGGGCCGACGCGGTACACCCCGGAACGGGGCGCCGGCAGGGTCCGCTCGGGGTCCTCCGGG
Source organism: Streptomyces solicamelliae (assembly GCF_045348655.1). NCBI lineage: Bacteria > Bacillati > Actinomycetota > Actinomycetes > Kitasatosporales > Streptomycetaceae > Streptomyces > Streptomyces solicamelliae. The sequence goes on along the minus strand of NZ_CP160404.1, from coordinate 238,259 downwards.
GCCGTGACGCGAGGCGAGAGACCGCGCGCCGAGGCGCGACGGCCCTCGCCGTGCGGCCCGTAGACGTCGACCGTCATCCCGCCGCGGGCGAGCGGGGCGGGAAGAATCAGCGGGCTCTTCGTGGCGCGGAGCGCGAGGTGCACGGTGAAGGTGGAGCGCCCGGGCTGCCCGGCGCCGGGGGAGTGGGCGGACCAGCCCCCGAACCCCAGCAGCGGATCCCTGCCCTCCTCACCCAGCCCCACGGCCTTCGGCCGGGGCCCGTCGGCCCGCCGGCACTTCGACAACTGCCCCACCCCGCCACCGGGCAGCGCCCGGTCCGCCAACGGCACCGCGGGCAGCGGCGGCAGCCCCGGTCCGCGCTCGACCGGAAACGCCAGCACCAGGCCCCACGCGACCAGCGCGACGACCGGCACCGACAGAATCACCCAGGACCGCCCCGACAACCGAAACACTCACGCACCCCACCAGCACCACCCACCACAAACCCCTGACGCTCCCCTCAGCGCCCCCACCCCACCGAACGTCACTCCCCACCCGTCACGCGCGCCCGCCAGGTCTCGCCGTCGCTCACGCAGACGGAGATCCGCTGCTCGAACCAGCAGGCGACCTCCGGAAGATCACGGATCAACGAGGGGATCCCGGGCTCGAACCGCAGCACGGCCAGCGTCTTCCAGCCATGCGGGATCGTGTCCCACCCGACCCCGAACTGCTGCGTGACAGCCACGACCGTCGCCGTCACCCGTACGACATCCCCCGGGTCGGCCCGCCGGAAGCAGCGGTCGAAGCTCCTCCCCACCGGCACGTCCGCGTAGTTGTACGACAGGAAGAGCGCCACCTCGTTCCCGGAACACCGCGGCAGCGCCTGCCCGAAAGCGGCCAGACCGTCCGCCCCGGCCCGACCCTCGACAAGCAACACGCGCTCGGCCACCGGGGTGTCCTCTTCCGTCCTCATGCCGCCATTCTCGCGGTGTCAGTGGCGGTCTCTACAGTCGGCCACATGGCGACTCTTCCCAACCCACTGCCCCAGCTGGCCACCGATCCGAGCGGTCGCTCCATCGGGCTGCGGCTTCCCCCCGGGCGGCTGATCGACGAGACGAGAGAGGGGCCGTGGCACGGGCCTCTGCTGTGGCGGGCCGACAGCACGGCCGCGCCGGGGAGTTGGTGCGGCTGGGTGCGCCGGGCGCGCGCGTGGGGCTGCTGCCGGTGCTCCTGGACCTGGGCGGGCCTCAGGGCGGTCCAGAGGAGTGGGAGTTGATGCCGGGCGAGATGTCGTACCCGGGAGACCACGATCCTGAGGTGGTCCTGGTCGAGTACTGGGAGGACTATGCCGCGGAGGGCGAGGCGTGGCCCGGTCTCTGCCAGAGCGCGACCACGGCGACGGCCGCTCCCGACACGCGGGCGGCAGAGGTCGCCGACTTCATGTCGGCAGAGGGCTGCGCCTGGTTCAAGGACCCGCATCTCGGGCTCGTCCCCGCCCGCCGCAGCGCGGACATCCCCGCCGCCATCGGCTGGGCAGGGCCGTTGAACCACGACAACGACACCGCACGCCTGTCCGCCGTCCTGCGCTCCTGGGAGGACCGATTCGGAATACGTGTCGTCGGTCTCGGCTTCGACGTCCTCGCCGTGTCCGTGGCCGCTCCGCCCACCACACGCGCCCAGGCCGAGGCGATCGCGGCCGAGCACGTCGCGTTCTGCCCGGACAACGTCCTGCAGAGCGGCCCGGGCACGCTGGAGGCGTACGCCACACGGCTCATCGGCGAGCACGCCTGGACGTTCTGGTGGGACTGACGAGGTGAGGCACGGACACGGCGGCCGCCGAGCATGAACCGCGGTGTGGCCTCGTCAGCCATGGTCCGTGAGGGCGGGCTCCCGAGGCCCCACATCCGGGAGCCCACCCACCGGGTCACTCCACCCGCAGCGGCTTCGCCATCCTCTGTTGCCCCGCCGCGTCCACCCCCGCGAAGCCGAAGCCGTTCCTCCGGTACAGCGCGACCGCCGACTCGTTGTCCGGGAGGACCGCCAGTTCCAGCGTGTCCGCCTCGCTGCGCAGCGCCCACGCCTCCACCGCCGCGATCAGCCGGTCGCCGACACCGCGGCCACGGGCCTCCGGACCGACCCATACGGACCGCAGCTCCACCGAGCCCTCTCGCGGCACCCCTCTCGCGACGCCCACCGCCCGGTCGTCCAGCAGGGCCACGAGGTTGTACGTGCCCGGCGCCGTCAGCCGCTCGCGCCACTGCGTCTCGCCGCCCCGCGGCCAGTCGTCCAGCCGGGCCCTGAAGGCGTGCGGAGAGTCGGCGAGCGCGGCCAGGCGGACCTGCCGCCACATCGGCCAGTCTTCCGAGGTCATCACGTGCAGGCGCAACATGCGGACGAGTCTGCCCCACCCGTCGCGCCGCCGGAAGCAGCCCGCACCCGTGCGCCCCCGGCCGCCGGAGCGTAACCCCGTTGCCCGCCCCGCACCCGGCTGTGATGATCTCCGTCATGCCTGCCTTCACCACCAACGACGGCGCCCGCCTCGCCTACCGTGAGACGGGCGACGGTCCGCCCCTCGTCTGCGTCCCCGGCGGGCCGCAGGACTCCCGCTACCTCTCCGACCTCGGCGGCCTCGCCGCTCACCGCCGACTGATCCTGCTCGACCTCCGCGGCACCGGCGGCTCCCCGGCCCCGGACGACCCCGCCGCGTACCGCTGCGACCGGCTCGTCGACGACGTGGAGGCCCTGCGCGCCCACCTCGGCCTCGAACGCCTCGACCTCCTCGGGCACTCCGCCGGCGCCAACATCGCCGCGCAGTACGCCGCCCGCCACCCCGAACGCCTCGCCCGCCTGGCGCTGATCACCCCCAGCACCCGCGCGCTCGGCGTCGACGTCACCGCCGACGACCGACGGGCGACCGCACGGCTGCGCCGCGGCGAACCCTGGTTCGACGAGGCCTTCGCCGCCCTGGAGGCGATCGTCGCCGGCACGGCGGGGGGCGACCTGTTCCACGCCATCGCCCCGTTCTTCTACGGCCGTTGGGACGAGACCGCCCGCGCCCACCACGCCGCCGAGGACGAGCAGACGAACAAGGACGCCGCACAGGGCTTCGGCGCCGACGGCGCCTTCGACCCGGCCGCCACCCGCTCCGCCCTCGCCGACCTCGACGCGCCCGTCCTGGTGCTGGCGGGCGAGTACGACCTCAACTCGCCCCCACGAGCCGTGACCGAACTCGCCGCGCTGTTCCCGAAGTCCGAGCTCGTCGTCCAGCCGCGCGCCGGCCACTTCCCCTGGCTCGACGACGCCGACCGCTTCGTGACCACGACCGCGACGTTCCTGGCCTGATGACAGGTGACGGGGCGGGGTGACGGGGCGGCTGAGCCACCCGCCCCGTCAGTCCTTCCTCCTCGCGCACTCCACGACCGTGAAGTCGCCGTTGAGCTCGCCGTTCTTGAGGCGGTGGTACGCGGCCTTCTCCTCGCACGTCATCTCGTACACCCCGCACGGCACCGGGTTCGCCTCGGGCGGGTCGCAGTCCGGTGCGGGCTGCGACCCGTACGGGCTCGGCGGGCGCACCGGCGCCGCACTGCCGTCGATCAGCTCCGTCGCCGCGTACCCGGCCACCCCGACGACCAGCGCCGCGACCACGCACACCCGTGCCGCGCGGGACCCGCGCCCGTCGTTCATCCGTCCCCCGGCCCCGTGCCGGCCGCAGTTGTCGAGCCGACACGCTACCGGGAGCGGAACACCCGCCTCAGGAAAGGCCGTTGACGACCGTGCGCACCTGCTCCGCGACCGACTGCGGGAGCGGGGCGTAGTGGATCGCGTGCAGCTCCTTCTGCCCCTCCGCGCTCGCCGCGTACGCGAGGAAAGACTTGAGCGCCGGCAGCGAATCGGGCCGGTTGCCGGTGGCGCAGACGATCTCGTACGTCACCAGGACGATCGGGTACGCGCCCTCCGCCTTCGTCCGGTAGTCGAACTCCAGCGCCAGGTCACCGCCCTTGCCGACCACCTTCGCGGACGCGATGCCGAGCGACGCGCTCTCCGTCGTCGGGGGGACCGGCTCGGGCGCGCCGGTCGCGATCTGCACCGTGTCGATCTTCCGCTTCATCGCGAACGAGAGCTCGAAGTAGCCGATCGTGCCCTCGGTCTGCGTCACCGCCGTGGCGACCCCGTCCGAGCCGTTGGCGGAATGGCCGCCGCGCGCCTGCCACTTCTTCTCGGCCGGGTACGGCCACGCGGAGCCCGCCGCGCCCGTCAGATAGGCGTTGAGGTTCTGCGTCGAACCGGAGTCGTCGGCCCGGTGCACCGGCACGATCGGCAGGTCCGGCAGCTTCGCCTCAGGGTTGAGCCGCTTGATCGCGGGGTGGTCCCAGCGGGTGATCCGGGTGTCGAAGACCTTCGCCAGCGTCGGCGCGTCGAGGACCAGTTCGGGCACGCCCGGCACGTTGTACCCGATGGCGATCGGACCGCCCACCATCGGGATGTCGATCGCCTTGCCGCCACCGCACACGTCCGGTGAGACCCCGCGGTCCTCGTCGGACAGCGCCTGGTCCGTACCGCCGAAGGTGGTCGCACCGCGCCGGAACTGCGCGACGCCCGCGCCGGAGCCCAGCGGGTTGTACGCCAACCGCACGCCGGGGCAGGCCAGTTGGTATTGGTGCATCCAGCGCTTCATCGCGTTCTGCTGCGCGCTCGAACCCGAGCCGTTCACCAGACCGCTGCTCACGCAGTCGATGTCCGGAATCCGTTCCGTGGCGGACGGCTTGGCGTCCTCGGCCGTACCGGCCGTTCCGCAGCCCGAGAGCACCAGCGCCCCCGCCAGTACGGCCGCAGCCCCCGCCCAGCGGGAGCCGGCCCGCCCCGAATCTCGCAGCAGCACCGTGACTCCCCTTCGGAACCGAGCAGTTGAGCCGGCGGTCGAACCGGCCCACGAACCAACGCATGTCGGCGGAGAGACCCCGGCGACCCGTCATGCACCGAATGCTCGGACATGCCAGAGCGCGGTGGGTGGCACCAAGGAGAACGGAGGATGTCATTCTGCCGACGTTTGGGTGTGCGGGACCCACGAAATCCCCATGTGCCCAGGTCACGAGGGGTGATGGGATGGCCTCATGCGACATGACATGCAGGAATCCGTCGACCGTGGCGACTACGCCCACGGCGTGACCCCGTGGGACGACCCCGTCTGGCGGGACGCCGCCCTGGGCTGGGCCCGCGAGCGGCTCGCCGAGCACGGGTTGCGGGAGCTGGAGGAGGAGCGGGAGCAGGGCGGTGCGGGCGCGGTCGTGCGGTTGCGCCCGTGGTCGGTACTCGTCCGCCTCACCGTCGGGGACGACCGCGTCGGCGGCGGCCGGATCCGGGACGTCCAGGTCGGCGGTGATCGTGTCGGCGACGGCCACCGGACCGTCTGGTTCAAGGCCGGCCCTCCGGACGGTCGGTTCGAGGCCGGTCTCGCCCAGGCTCTCGCCGCCTGGACGCCCGAGCACGTCCTCGCGCCGCTCGCCGTCGACACCGATCGCGGGTGGGCCCTGATGCCCGACGGCGGCACGCTCTTCGCCCACGAGCTCGACCGCGGCCCCGCCGACCCGCGCGCCTGGGAGGCACCGCTGCGCCAGTACGCGGCGCTGCAGCGCACCCTCACCGGCCGAACCGACGAACTCCTCGCCCTCGGCGTCCCGGACGGTCGGCCCGCCGCACTCCCGGCGATCTTCGACCGGCTCGTCGAGGAGTGCCGGGCCCTGCGTCCGGCCGACCGCACGGCGCTGCGTGCCCGGCGGCCGCGGCTGGTGGACTGGTGCGACGAGCTCGCCGCGAGCGGCGTACCGGACTCACTCGACCACTCCGACCTGCAGGAGTCCCAGATCTTCTCCCCAAGGGAGGGCCGGTACACGTTCTTCGACTGGGGAGACGCCGTCGTCGCCCACCCCTTCTCCACGTTGCTCGTCACCGCCCGTCTGGCCCGCCGCCGCTTCGGCCCCGACGTCCTGCCGGGGCTCCGCGACGCGTACCTGGAGGCGTGGACGGGCGACGGGACGTCGCCGGCGGAGCTGCGGCGCACGGCCGCCCTGGCGACCCGGCTCGCTGCCGTGCACCGGGCGGTCTGCTGGGGGAGGGGCTTCCCGGTACGGGGCGACGACGGCGAGGTGCGGAGCGGTGACGACGAGACCGCCGAGGCGATGGCCCGGTGGCTGCGCGAGCTGTTCGCCGAGCCGGGCCTCTGGGACACCCACTGACCCCGAGTGACACCGGACACGTGCAGGTCAGGGGCAGTACCGGAACGTGTTAGCGTCCGGCGGTGACTTCTCCGGCCCTGCCCGCCCCGGCCCCCGCATCCGCGCCCACCGAAGCGGCAGGGCCCGACGTGCCCGGGCCCGGCCTGCCGGGGTCCGACCTGCCCGGGCCCGGCGCGCCGGGATCCGGCCCCTTCGGCGGCCCGGACCTGCTCGGCTCCGGCCTGCTCGGGCTCGACGTCTTCGGCGACGACTTCGTGCGCGACCCGTACCCGTGGCTCGACTCCCTGCGGTCCGACGCGCCCGTGCACCGGGACCCCGCCACCGGGCTGTGGCTGGTCAGCCGGTACGAGGACATCCGCCGCGTCCTGCTCGACCCGGCGGCCTACCACCCGGACAACGCGCAGCACGCCGTGGTCCCGCTGCCCGTCCCCGTCCTGCGGGTGCTGGCCCGGGCCGGGTTCAGACTGCCGCCCGCGCTCGCCAACAACGGCACCGACAGTCACCACGGGCTGCGGCGCGTCGTCACCCGCTTCTTCAACGCCCAGCGCGTCGCCGCCGCCGTCCCCGTGATCGAGCGCATCGCCGACGAACTGCTCGACGCGGCGCAGGACCGACTCGACGCCACGGGGTCGGCCGACCTGTTCGCCTCGTACGCGCAGATCCTGCCCTGCCGGGTGCTGATGGAACTGCTCGGTATCGACGGCGTCGACCCGGCCACGCTGGTCCGCTGGTCCGACGCCTCGCTGGAGCTCTTCTGGGGCCGGCCGGCTCCGGAGCGCCAGATGGAGCTGGCGGAGTCGGCCGGCGAGTTCCACCGGTGGCTGACCGCGACCGTCCGCGACAGCGAGGCACGGCCCGGTTCCTTCGTCGAGGCCCTGCGCCGCCACCGGCTGCCGGACGGCCGGCCGCTGGACGTCGCGACCGCGGTCGGCGCCTGCTTCTTCGTCTTCATCGCCGGACAGTCCACCACCGGACAGCTCATCGCCACCACGCTCCACCGGGCCCTGTCCGAGCCCGGCCTGTGGCCCCGTCCCGCGCAGGAGACGGGCCTCGCGGAGGCATGGGTGGAGGAGGTGCTGCGCCGCGAGCCGCCCGTCACCACCTGGCGGCGGGTGACCGCCCGCCCGGTCGAGCTCGGCGGCGTCGCGCTGCCGGCCGGCGCGCAGCTGCTGCTGATGCTCATGGGCAGCGGCTCCGATCCGGAGGTGTTCGACGACCCGGAGCGGATGTGCCCGTACCGGGCGAACGCCCGCCACCACCTGTCCTTCGGCGTCGGCCGGCACCGCTGCCCGGGCGCCTCCCTGGCCCGTACCGAGGCCGCCGTCGCCCTCCGCGCGGCGGCCCGCCGACTGCCGGACGCGCGTCTGGACGAGGCCGATCAGGACCCGCCGATCCTCGGGCTGCTCTCCTTCCGGGCCCCGCTGCGGGTCGGCGTGACGCGCTGAGGGGAGCCCGGTGGGGGTCGTCAGCGACTGCCCGGGTCCTCCATGACGGCCAGCACGTTGCCCGCAGGGTCCTTGAACCAGGCGATGGCGGGGCCGCCGCCCTCGTCGCGCATGATGCCCTTCTCGTCCTGCGGGAACTGGTCGTACCGCTCGAACGTCACCCCCCGGGCGGCCAGGTCGTCGACGGTCTTGCCGATGTCGTCCACCAGGAAGTTCAGCACGGTGAAGGTCGCCGGTTCGTGGTCGTCCTTGGGGTACACGAGCACGTCCCGGTCCCCGGCGAGCTTCAGGAACAGGATGTCCATCTCCTTGTCCTCGGAGACGCGCAGACCGAGCGTGGTGGCGTAGAACTCCCGCACGGTGTCGACGCTGCCGACCGAGAAACTGCCGAAGGACTTGCTGTCACCCAGCATGACGGTTCCTTTGTGTAGGCGCAGATCCCCCACCCCGTCCATCATCCCCCCGACCGTCCCTCCTCCGCAGCAGCAGCGCCCGGCCCCGCTGCACCCGCGGCAGGACGAGGTACACGACCAGCGGCACGACGATCGCGGTGAGTATCAGCAGCCGCAGGACGATCGGCAGGTGCGCGAGCAACGGCCGGAGCAGCAACTCCAGGACGGCCAGGGTGGGGAACACCGACAGCCAGATCATGAACGCCATGTGATGCTTCGGGGGCGCGGCCTGGGCGGACATGAACACTCCTCGTGGATGCGCGTCGACGATCTCTGCCTCTCTTGATCCACAACTCCCCTCACCACCAGGGAAATTCCCGCGAGCGATCCGGAAATGGGGTGCGAACGTTGGGCATCGTGGTGTGTCATCGGCACATGGCGACGACGTTGCACACGCCGGGAATCGACGGGCTGCGCGAGGCCGTGGACGCGCTACGGGACTGGCAGCACGACGGGGCGCCGATGCAGCTCCATCCGGGGGACCTGGGCTGGTACTGGCGGACGGGCGCGGCCGCGACCGCGGCGGCGGTCAGGACCTGGCTCCGGAACGGACGGATCCTCGCCGTCGGGCTCCTGGACGGCCCCGGACTCCTGCGCCTGACGACCGCGCCGGACGCCCGTCAGGACGAGGAGCTGGCCCGGCGCCTGGCCGCCGACGTGACGGCGCCGGAGCGGGGCGTGCTGCCCGAGGGCAGAGCGAATGTGGAAGCACCGGTGGACGCCCTGCTCCACGACCTCCTCCGCGAAGCGGGCTGGCACACCGACGAACCCTGGACGCCTCTCCGCATCGACCTCACGCGGCCGGTGAAGGATCCGGGCGTGCGGATCGAGGTGGTCACCCGGCCGGCACAGGCGGAGGCGTACGCCGCCGTGCACCGGGCGGCGTTCGACGGCTCGGCGTTCACGGACGAACGCTGGCACGCGATGGCGACGGGTTCCCCGTTCACGGACGCCCGCTCCCTGCTCGCCTACGACGACGAGGGCACCGCGGTGGCCGCCGTGACGGTATGGTCGGCGGGCCCCGGCCGCCCCGGCCTGCTCGAACCGATGGGCGTCCACCGAGACCACCGCCGCCACGGCTACGGCATGGCGATCAGCACCGCAGCAGCGGCCGCCCTCCGACAACTGGGCGCGACGACGGCCCTGGTCTGCACCCCCACGTCCAACACCGCAGCCGTGGCCACCTACGAGTCAGCCGGTTTCCACCAACTCCCCAACATCCACGACCGCTACCGAACCGCGTAACCGGCACCTGGGCCGGACCCGGTGCTGAACGTGCCCTCTGGGCGACCCGGGCCCTAATCGACCTGCCGGCCGGCGTTCCGGAGCATCTGGCGAAGCACCTTGAGGGTGGTGACGTAGTCGGCGTCGTCGATGCCCTCGTGGAGGCGGGTGCGGAAGTCCGGGACGCGGGCCTTGACGCCGGCGCGGGAGGTCTCTCCCGCCTCGGTGATCCAGAGCCGCCCGGCGTCGTCGCGGGTGAGCAAGCCGCGTTCGACGAGGGCCTTCGAGTCCGTCGCCAGGTCGTCCTCGGGACGGAGGTAGGAGCTCATGGCCTGCTGGAGTTCGGGCACGGTCATGCCTGTCCCGTCCGGCGACAGGTCGTGCTTCGACAGGTTGCGCAGCAACCAGTACTGGGGCTGGGTGAAGCCGAGTTCGCCCAGCCAGGCCCGGGTGAACGAGAGAACGGCCTCGTGGGCCCGGCCGGTCCAGTACGGGGCGGGCTCGGCGGCGAGGTCGGCGTCGGTGAGGTGTTCCGTGGGCATCTGCCGTGCTCCTCAAGTGCGTTCGAAGTCCTGCGGTGACGCCGACCGTAGGACCTCAAGCAGACTTGAGGTCAACGGTCACCTCGCGCAGGGCTGTGACCTGGCGAGTTGTCGCCAGCGACTGTTGGGATTCCGGCCGGGGGGACAGGATCCAACTGCACGACGGCACGCACGACACCTGCGACAGGACACGCACATGAACCAGCCGACGCCCCCACGCCGCCTCTTCCGCCGCCCGACGATCATCGCCGCCCTCGCCGCCCTCGCCGCCCCGCTGCTCCTGCTGTCCGCCACGTCCCCCGTGACGGCGGCGGGTGAGGGGAGAGCGCTCGAGGCCCGCCTGGCGGACACCCGCGTCACGGTCAAGAGCGGCTGGGAACTGGCACGGATCAGGGCGAACGCGCGGAGCGACGCCGAGATCGTGGGCGAGATGCGGCCGGGGCAGAGCCACATGTGCTCGGTCGCGGGCTGCCCGACCGTCGTCGGGCACAGCATCACCGCCTGCGGCGTCACGGACGACCAGTGGTTCGCCATCTGGTTCGACCACGGCGACGAGACGGTCGCCTACGTCTCCCGAAGCTGCGCCCAGTCCCAGCCCTGACGACGCCGGCTCAGGTCGGGGCGGGTAGATCGATCGCAGCGAGTCCGACCGGGTCGACGATGATGTGGATGTCGACGATGCGGCCTTCGGAGACCGTGAAGGCGGCGACGGAGAGAGGGGTTCCGTCGGCGCGCCAGGACATGTGGCCGGGAACGCCGTTGACCAGCACGGAGCGGTGGCGCGCGGCCTGGCCGCCGAACGTGCGGGCGCCGGTCGCGACTCTGGTGGCGCCCAGGGTGACGACCACGCCGTCGGGCGTGTGCACGGTCAGCTTCACGTTCGGGTCGAGGACACGCAGGAGCGCCTCGAAGTCACCGCCGAGGGCGGCCAGGCGAAACGCCTGGACGACCTCGCGGTGCTCACGGCCGGGGCCCGTCGGCCGGTCCGTGGCTCGGACCTTGCGGCGGGCACGGCTGGCGATCATCTTGGTGGCCTCCGTGGACTTCCCCAGGATCTGGCCGATGTCGCGGAACGGGACCGCGAACATGTCGTGCAGGACGAACGCCAGGCGCTCGCTCGGGCCGAGCGAGTCGAGCACGAAGAGGAGGGCGAGGCCGACCGAATCGGCCAGCGCCACCTGCTCGTCCGGCGCGGGCTCGTCGGCGGGCGTCACCACGAGCTCCGCGGACTCCTGCCCGTAGGCCGTTTCGGGGTGGGCCCGGCGGGACCTCAGGACGTCCAGGCTGATGCGGCCGACCACGGTGGTCAGCCAGCCCGACAGGTTGTCGATGGTCGCCTCGTCCTGGCGGACCAGGCGCATCCATGCCTCCTGGACCACGTCCTCGGCGTCGGCGTGCGAGCCCAGCACGCGGTACGCGACGGCGCGCAGCCGTTCGCGCTGGGCCTCGAACGCCTCGGTCGCGAGGTCGGACGGCGGCCGGCCGGTCACGGCTTCCGCGGCTGACGGAGCGAGACCCGGTTGCCGTCCGGGTCCACGGCCTCGATGCGGACCCCGAACGGATAGTCCTCCGGCTCGGACTCTTCGAAGGTGACGCCGCGCCCGCGCATGATCTCGAAGTCCTTCCGCAGATCGTCCGATTCGAGGACCAGCGGCCCGGGCGCGACGGCTCGGCCCGCATCACCCGGCTGTCCCGCGGCCGTCGGGTGCGACCACAGGAGGATCTGCACCGGGCTGTCGGGAACGCCGACGGTGAGGAATCGTCCGTCGGGCCCCGGGAAGTCGACCCGCTTCTCCAAGCCGAGTCCTTCGGTGTAGAACGCCAGGGCGCGGTCCTGATCGGTGACGTAGACCGTCACGTACATGAGGGTGGTCAGCATCGTGTCCTCGATTCACTCGTCGGTGCGGCGACCGTTCGAATGCGGTCGTCACACCCATGACGAGTGCCGACGGAAGAAGGTAACAGGACCGCTCCGCGCCATAGGGCCTCAGCCTGCCGACGTGATCGTGATCGCGATCACGAGAAGCTCGCTGTCGCCGGCGCCGATCGGTTCGCACGTCCAGCCGCCGGGGATCACGGAACCCGGCGTGCGGCACCGGCGGATGGTAGCCAGACCCACGTGCCGACGGCCACGGCTTCGAGCGCCCCGGGTCAGGATCCGTACAACCAGCTGTCGAACGGCGCCGCGTCCACGAGGTGGTACAGCCCGTACGGACCAGGGAACAGGACCAGGCCGAGCACCCCGACCCGGACCAGGGCGGGGGTCACGATCGTGACGGCATCGGTCTGGCCGGTGAGCGTCCGCAGGTCCCGCCACCGGCGGATGTCGCCCATGCAGGAGCCCCAGAAGAACAGGCCGATCAGCAGGAACACGGCCCCCGTCAACAGTCCGATTCCGGACACGGCCGCCAGGTACTCCTCGCGGTCGTCGTGGTCGGTGACGAAGACCATGCCGAGCGCCGCCACGACGTTCGCCGCCAGGCCGAACAGCGCGCCACGTCCCGCGACCCCCCAGAAGCGCAGCCGCGGCAGCAGCACCCCGTCCGCGTCCCGCTCCGCGTCGCCGGAGGCGTTCGCCCCGCGGGTAGTCCGTGTCGTCCTGTTCCGAGTCGAAGCCATGGTCGCCCACGCTATCGGACGCGCTGACAGAGTCTCGGACGGCTCCTGATACTGAATGACGGTTCAGTTAGTATCAGGGTGGCCGCCCGTGGGCACACCGCGACCGCCACCACGCCGGCCCCGCCGCCAACGGCCCACCGCAACCCACCGGCCCCGCCGACCTGCCCGCGCTCGGAGATCCCCATGACGACACCTCGCCCCTCCCACGCCCCCCTCCTCTCCCTCACCTGGACCGACCACGTCACCGGCCGCCAGGGCCACCTCGTGATCGACCGTCTCGTGCGCGGCGTCGCCAGTGGCGGACTGCGCATGCGCGCCGGCTGCACCCTCGACGAGGTCGCCGGACTGGCCCGCGGCATGACGATGAAGGAGGCCCTGCACTACGACCCCGAGGCGCGGTACATCCCCCTCGGCGGCGCCAAGGGCGGCATCGACTGCGACCCGCGCGACCCCGAGGCGTACGGCGTCCTCGTCCGCTACCTGCGCGCGATGCGGCCGCACATCGAGCGCTTCTGGACCACCGGCGAGGACCTCGGCCTCACCCAGGACCTCGTCGACCGCGCCGCCGCCGAGGCCGGGCTCGTCTCCTCCGTCCAGGCCGTGTACCCGCTGCTCGACGACGAGGCCGCGGCCCGCCGTCGCCTCGCCGACGCGTTCGCCGTGGACGTCGACGGCATCGGCCTCGACGAACTGGCGGGCGGCTGCGGGGTCGCCGAGTCCGTCCTCACGGCAATGGACCGCGCCGGCGTCCCGCACGCGGGCACGCGGGTCGCGGTGCAGGGCTTCGGGACCATGGGCGGGGCGACCGCCCGCTTCCTCGCCCGCGCCGGACTGAAGATCGTCGCCGTCGCCGACGTGAAGGGGACCGTTGCCAACCCCGAGGGCCTGGACGTCGATGCCCTGCTGGCCGCGCGCGACGTGTACGGGACGGTCGACCGCTGCGCACTGCGGCCGGGTGACGTCGAACTGCCCGGCGACGCCTGGCTGTCCGCCGACGTCGACGTGCTCGTACCGGCGGCCGTCTCGTACGCGATCGACGCGGGCAACCAGGCCGCGATCACCGCCCGCTGGATCGCCGAGGCGGCCAACATGCCGGTGCTGCCGGAGGCCGAGGAGCCGCTGACCGCACGCGGCATCACGGTCCTGCCCGACGTCGTCGTCAACTCCGCGACCAACGCCTGGTGGTGGTGGACCCTGTTCGGCGACATCGGCGCGGACGCCGACGAGGCGTTCGCCCACATACGGCGGTCCATGCGGGCCCTGGTCGAGCAGGTCCTGGCGCGCGCCGAGGCCGACGGGACCACCCCGCGGTCCGCGGCGCACGGCGTCGTCGCGGACCGGCTGCCGGTGATAGCCGAGCGCTACGGCTGGTACGCCTGACCCTCCTGCTGAGCAGACCCCGTACCGGCGCCACCCGCCGACTGCGCGCCGCGCTGCGCTGGTACGCCCCCACCGGGCAGGCCAAGGGGTGGCGGCTGTGGATCGAGGGCTGGGCCGCCGCACTGCGCGAACCCACCCTGCGGAAGGTCGTTCACGACCTCGACCGGCAGGGATGGGCGGCGATCACCGAGGTCGTCGCCGAGGTCGTCGCGGAGGGCGTGGCGGCGGGCGAGTTCGTCTGCACCGCCCCGGCCGGCACGGCCTGTCGGCTGACCGCGCCCCTGGACGGACTGGCCGTGCAGACCGCCTCGTACAAGGCGCCGCTCATCCGTGCCCGTATCCAGGAGTGGGTCGACGACGCGCTGGCACGCGAACTCGGCCTCACCCACGACACCCTGACGGCCGCCCCGCTGAGCCTTCCGTACCCCACGGCCTTCCGCATCCCACGGCCTCCCGCATCCCACGGCCTCCCGTACCCCACGGACTCCGCCCCGGCCCACCTCCGGCCCCCGGCCCACCTCCCGCCGTTCACCTGCGCGTCACGATTCACCGCCGCTGGAATGGGCATGTCAAGGTCGCCGCGGTGCGCCCGCAAGAACGCGCGGGCGCACCGACCCCCCATCCGACCAAGGGAGCCGTAGTGAAGCAAAAGCGTTACCTCGTCAAGGGAGCGCTGACCCTGAGCAGTTCCCTCGCCCTGCTCATCGCCCTCCCCGGCAGCGCTTTCGCCGCCCCGCCCACGGCCCTCCCGGCCAACGCCGACGGCCTGGAGCAGACCTTCCAGCCCGCCTACGACTACGACACCGACGGCTGCTACCCCACGCCGGCGATAGGTCCCGACGGCACGCTCAACGGCGGCCTCAACCCGTCCGGCGCGCTCAACGGCCAGTGCCGCGACTCCTGGGACCTCACCAACACCAACGGCTACGCGCGCTACAAGTGCAACAACGGCTGGTGCGCCATCCTCTACGGCCTGTACTTCGAGAAGGACCAGGCGGTCCCCGGCAGCAGCCTCGGCGGTCACCGCCACGACTGGGAGCACGTCGTGGTCTGGGTGCAGAACAACCAGGCCCAGTACGTCTCCACGTCCGCCCACGGGGACTTCGACACCTACTCCCGCGACCGCATCCGCTGGGACGGCACGCACCCCAAGATCGTGTACCACAAGGACGGCTGGAGCACCCACTGCTTCCGTCCCGCCAACTCCAACGACGAGCCGCCCGAGAACCACCAGCACACCTGGCAGTTCCCCGCCCTCGTCGGCTGGAACGGCTACCCGCCCGGCATCCGCGACAAGCTCACCCAGGCCGATTTCGGCAGCGCGCACTTCGGCCTCAAGGACGGCAGCTTCAACTCCCACCTGGCGAAGGCCAAACCCGCCGGCATCCCCTTCGACCCGAACGCCTGAGGCAGGTGTACACCTCTGTGCTCCCCGTCGCGACCTGCGACGAGGAGCACGGAGGTACCCGGTCAGACCGTGGTGGAGTCGAGAACGCGCCATGACGATTCTGTGAAATTGGCGCGCCACTCTGATCCTCACGCCAGCGCACTTTGCGCCCATCGATCGGGGGAACCGCACATGAGCAGCACCGTACTGAGAGGCACCGTCGTCCTCGCCGCACTGTCGGCGCTGACCCTGACGGCCTGCGGCCCGTCCGAGGACGGTGCGGCGGACGCGCCCACCGCCCCGACGACGTCCGCGCCCGCGACGCCCGACGCGACCCCGACCGAGGCCCCGGACGCCGACGGGCCCTCCGCACCGGCGAAGCCGACGTCGCCCGCCGAGAAGCCGTCGAAGAAGCCGTCGAAGAAGCCCGGGGGCTCCGGCGGCAAGGAGCCCGCCGACCCCGACTTCGACGTCTTCCCGTGCAGCACCTTCGACGTGACGTTCACCGCGACCCTGGCCGAGCCCACGACCAGCAGCTACCTGCTGAAGATCACCAACAAGAGCGCCAAGCCCTGCAAGGCCCTCGGCCACCCCGTCGTCACCTTCGGCAGCCTCGACGGCGCGGCCACCGAGCGCGGTACGGCCCCGGGCATCGAGGACGCCATCCGGCTCGCCCCCGGCCAGTCCGCGTACGCCGGGCTGATGGGCGGGGTGAACGACGGCACGGGCAAGACCGTCAACTCCATCGCCATGACGATGACCACCGACTCGGACCTGGTGCAGACACCGCTCAAGGCCTCGACCCCCGGCCTGTACGTCCACCCGGAGAAGAACTCCGTGACCGCCTGGGCCACCAACGCCGAGGACGCCCTCAGCTGAGGCCCTCAGCCGTACACCCCGCGGTACACCTAGTGGTGCGCCGCGGGGTCGAAGCCCTCGGGGGCACGGTCGAGGAACGCGGTGACGGAGGTGATCCGGCCGTCCTCGCCGAGCTGGATCACGTCCGTCCCCTCCGCGAAGGACGTGCGCTCGCCGTCCGCCGCGCCCACCAGGATCTCCCACCGGAGCCTGGCGCGGCGGTGGTGCACCTGCGGCTCCTGCCGCAGACGGAGGGCGGCCGGGCCCATGTGCCCGGTGAACTGGTTCCGGAAGTCCATCAGGGCCTCGGCCCCGTTGAGGATGCCGATCTCCGCGCGGTACTCGACCCCGTCGGCGAAGGCCACCGCGGCCAGCCGGTGCTGCTCCGCCTCGTCGTCCGCGTTCCAGAACCGTACGTAGGCGTCGAGCCCTTCCGTCTCCGACTGCCGAACTGCCGTGCCGGTCATGGCGGTCGTCCCTTCCTCGCTGGGTCACGGGCCGTGCTCGGCCCCTGGGAGGGGCGTGTTCGGCCCCTGTGACACGACTGTGCGGGCCGCCGGTGACGACTGTCGATGACCTCCCGGGTCATTGCCGTCGCTCCCGCGGCCCGGCAGCCTGAAGGTCATGACCACCACCATCGAACCGGTCGGGGCGTTGCTGCGCCGCTGGCGTCGGCAGCGCCGCCGCTCCCAGCTCGACGTGTCGCTCGCCGCCGAGCTGTCGACCCGGCACCTCAGCTGTATCGAGACGGGGCGCGCGAACCCGAGCCGGGACATGATCCGGCGGCTCTGCGACGAGCTGGACGTACCGCTGCGGGAACGCAACGCGCTGTACCTGGCCGGTGGTTTCGCCCCCGTCCACGCCGAACGCGCCCTCGCCGACCTCGGCGCGGCACGCGCCGCCGTGGAGGCCGTACTGACCGGCCACGAGCCCAACCCTGCGCTCGCCGTGGACGTCCGCTGGGAACTGCTTGCCGCGAACCGGGCGATGGGCGTCTTCCTCGGGGACGTACCGGAGTCGCTGACGCGGCCGCGCTTCAACGTGCTGCGCGCGACCCTCCACCCCGACGGCCTGGCCGGCCGCATCCGCAACCTCGCCCAGTGGCGCGCCCACGTCCTGCGGCGCGTCCGGCGCCAGTTGGACCGCACGCCGGACGCGGGCCTCGCCGAGTTGCTCGCCGAGCTGGAGAGTTACCCCGCGACCGGGGCGGAGGGCGAGGCGGGCGGTGCGGAGCACGACCTGGTGGTCCCGCTCCGGATGGCCACCGACTACGGCGAACTCGCCCTGCTGTACACCACGACGGTCTTCGGCTCGCCGCGCGACGTCACTCTGGACGAGATCGCCATCGAAACCTTCTTTCCGGCGGACGCCGGCACCGCGGCCCTGCTGCGGGCCGTGACCGCTGCCGTCTAGGCGGCGTCCGCGGCGCCGGTGCGAGCTTCGCGCCACATCCCCCAAAGGACAGGGCCGCCGCCCGGCAGCCGGACCTCGTGGCGCACGGTGAAGCCGAAGTGGGCGTAGAAGGGGAGGTTGGACTCCTTCGAGGACTCCAGGTAGGCGGGAGAACCCGCCGCGTCGGCCTTCGCGAGACCCGAGCGGAGCAGCGCGGCGCCCTGGCCCTGCCCCTGCGCCGCGGGGTCGGCGCCGATCAGCGCCAGGTACCAGTGCGGCTCCTGCGGCGTGTGCTGCGCGGCCGCCCCGACGGCGTCCCGGAACAGTCCGGCGCGGTCGCCGAGGATGTTCACCAGCTCCTGGATCGTCTCCGCGTCCGGGACGGCCTTCTCCTGCGCCTCCGGCGGCACCCAGAAGGCCGCCGCGTCGGCGGTGCGCTCGCAGACCGCGTTGCGCAGGTACTGCCGGGTGAACAGCGTCCCGAAGTAACTCTCCAGCGAGGCCCCGCGGGTGGCATCGTCCGGGAAGAACCACCGCATCATCGGGTCGTCGTCGAAGGCGAGGGCCAGGGACCGGCTGACCCGTCCGGCATCGTCGATTGCTGCCGCCTTGGGCGTATTCGTGTTCGACATGCGGACATTGTGCACCGGATGATCTTGGTCGGTGAGGGTGGGGCCGGGTCCGGCCCGCCCTGTCGCGACTGGCATACTCCGGCCATGGACGCCGGGTTGATCATGAACGACGCGGACACCGCGGACTGGACGCTGCGCGCCTCGACACCCGCCGACGTCGAGGTCATTGCCGAACTGCGGGCCGTGGTCATGCGCCCCGACCTGGAACGGCTCGGGGTGTACGACGAAGTCCGGGTGCGGCAGCGGCTGCGGAACCACTTCTCCTTCGACTTCACGAGAATCGTCATGGTCGACGGGGAACTCGCCGGCAGCGTCACCCTCCGGCCCGCCGAGGACCGCGAGTGGCTCGAGCACTTCTACCTCGAACCGCGTCACCAGGGCCGGGGGCTCGGCACGGCCGTCCTGGCCGCGGTACTGGAGGCCGCCGACGCCCGGCACGCGACCGTGGCCCTGCAGGTCATGCAGGGCAGCCCCGCCCGCCGGCTCTACGAGCGGCACGGTTTCACGGTCGAGACCGAGGACTCCTTCGACGTCTTCATGGTCCGCCCGGCGGCCGGGGGTGCGACCTCCGCCTGACCCGCCACGGTCCGGCCTGACCCGCCGGACCGGCCCGACCCGCCGCGGACCGGCGGTACGGCCTCCGCGATACTGACGCGATGCCGCAGCCGCATCCGCCCGCCACCGCCGAACCGGCACCCGAGCCGATCACCGCCGACCCGCCGTACGCCACGGAACGGCCCCTGCTCACCCAGTCGTGGCTGGACCTGGCCTTCCTCCACTGGGCCGTCGACCCGGCGGACGTCGCTCCGCTGCTGCCGGCCGGCACCCGGCCGGACACGCTGAACGGCGTCACGTACGTGGGGCTCGTCGCCTTCCGGATGCACCGCGTCGGCTGGTTCCGGCTCCCGGGCATCCCGTACCTCGGCTCCTTCCCCGAGACCAACGTCCGCCTGTACTCGGTCGACGCCCACGGCCGCCGCGGCGTCGTCTTCCGCTCCCTCGACGCCTCCCGGCTGATCCCCGTCGCCGTCGGCCGCGGGGCCTTCCGCCTGCCGTACGTCTGGTCCCGGATGGCGATCCGCCAGGAGGGCCGCACGGTCACCTACACCAGCCGCCGCCGCTGGCCCGGCCCCCGCGGCGCACACAGCGACCTCGCGATACGCATCGGCGAACCCGTCCGCGAGCCGACCGACGTCGAGCACTTCCTGACCGCCCGCTGGGGCATGCACAGCGCGTTCTTCGGACGCTCCCTGTACCTGCCGAACACCCACCCCCGCTGGCCGCTCCACCGCGCCGAACTCCTGCACTGCGACGAGAGCCTGATATCCGCCGCCGGTCTCGACGCCCCCGGCGGCCCGCCGGTCAGCGTCCTGTACTCGCCGGGCGTCCCCGTCCGCTTCGGCCGCCCGCCCCGCACCCCGGCCGGAATCCCCACCCCGTAAGGCACCCCGTAGGGCCGAGCCGCCACCGCCGCCGAGCCCGGCGGGCGACGCCTCTACGATGCCGTACAGGCAGAGCACGGCACGACACGGCAGGCGCCGGGGACAGGAGGCACCCCATGGCCACGGCCCGCACCCCGCGCGGCAAGTGGATCGAGGAGGGCTTGCGGGCACTGTCCGCCGGCGGCCCGGACGCCGTCCGCATCGAGACACTCGCGCAGTCCCTCGGCGTCACCAAGGGCGGCTTCTACGGGTACTTCCGCAACCGGGGCGCCCTGCTCACCGAGATCCTCGACACCTGGGAGCGCGAGGTCACCGAGAACGTGATCGAACGCGTCGAGGCCGGTGGGGGAGAGGCCCGCGAGAAACTCATCCGCCTCTTCGCCATCGCCAACTCCGCCGGATCCGCCGGTGCTTCGGGAGCCGCCGAGAACCCGATGACCGGGATGCCCGCCGAACTCGCCATCCGCGACTGGGCCCGCCGCGACGAGGACGTGGCCGAACGCCTCCGCCGCGTCGACAACCGCCGCATCGCGTACATGCGCACCCTGTTCGGCGCGTTCTGCCCCGACGAGGCGGAGGTCGAGGCCCGCTGCCTGATCGCCTTCTCGCTGCGCATCGGCAACCACTTCATCGCCGCCGACCACGGCGGACGCAGCCGTGCCCAGGTCCTCGAACTCACCCGGAAGTGGCTCCTCGGCTGACGGCGGGTGCATAGACTCCGCGCCCATGAAGGTGCTGATCTCCGTGGACATGGAGGGCATCGCCGGGATCGTGCATCCCAGCGAGACCGGCCCCGACCGCCACGACTACGCGCGGGGCCGCGCCGCGATGACGGCCGAGGCGAACGCCGCGATCGCGGGCGTCCTGGACGCCCGTCCCGACGCCGAGGTGCGGGTCGCCGACGCGCACGGGACGTTCCGCAACCTCGTGCCGGAGGACCTCGACCGGCGCGCCCGGCTGGTACGGGGCAGACCGCGGGCGCTGGGCATGCTCGCCGGACTGGACGGGAGCGTCGACGCGGTCATGCTGGTCGGCTACCACGCCCGCGCCGGCGCCGGACCGGCCGTGCTCGCGCACACCATGAGCGACGCCGTCCTCGACGTGCGGGTCGACGGGCGGCCCATGGGCGAAATCGGGCTCAACACCGCCATGGCCGGTCACCTGGGCGTGCCGGTCGTCCTGCTCAGCGGGGACGACGCGGCCTGCGCCGAGCTGCGCGCGCTGGTACCGGACGCGGTCACCGTCCCGGTCAAGGAGGCCCTCGGCCAGGGCGCCGCCGTCACCCTCCATCCCCAGGAGGCCCGGGAGCTACTCCGGGAGGCGGCCGCTCAGGCCGTCGCGCGGCCCGTACCGGTCCCGCCGCTGACGCTCACCGGCCCCGTACGCCTCGAGGTCGACCTGGCCGTCCCGTACATGGTCGACCTGGCGATGCTGGTGCCCGGCGTCGGGCGAACCGGGGACGGCGGGCGCACGGTCGCCTTCACCGCGGTCGACTACGCCGAGGCGTACCGGCTGGTCCTGCTGCTCGTCCAGCTGTCGTCGATCAAGCCCGCCTAGCTGCGGAAACACCGCCGAGGACCGGCCGCGGCAGCGGCTGCGGACGGGCCTGCGGCGGCGGGAGGGTCGTCCGATCGGATGACCCTCGGGTCCGCCGGCCCGCGCGCCGTGCGCAGCCGCCAGGTCGACCGGGCGGGGCCCGGGGTGGACCCAGGATGGATGACAGAGCGGGACGGCACGACGGCCTCCCGGTCTCCGGTCCCGGGAGATGCCCGGGGCGGGACGTACCGACGACCGCGAGGAGTCAGTGACCATGAAGAAGATCTCGATGCGGACCCGTGTTCTGACCGGCGGCCTGACCCTGGCCGCGCTCGGCGCCGGCGCCTTCGGCGCGGTGTCCGCGAACGCCGCCACCCCGGCCGCCCCGGCTGCCGCGCCCGCCGCGGTCGCCAAGGCGGATGCCGCCGCCGGCAACACCACGCAGAGCACGCATCTGACGATCGAGGCCGCGACCGAGGCCGCGCAGGCCGCGCTCGACGCCGCCGAGAAGGAGAACCAGCGGGTCTCCGTCGCGGTCGTCGACCGCAACGGCAACACCATCGTGACCCTGCGCGGCGACGGCGCCGGCCCGCAGTCGTACGAGTCGGCCGAGAAGAAGGCGTACACCGCCGTCTCCTGGAACGCCCCCACCTCCGAGCTGGTCAAGCGCCTGGAGAACGCCCCGAACCTGAAGGACATCCCGGGCACCCTGTTCCTCGGCGGCGGCGCCCCGGTGCAGGTCAAGGGCGCGCCGATCGCCGGCATCGGCGTGGCCGGCGCCCCGAGCGGCGACCTGGACCAGAAGTTCGCCCAGGCCGGTGTCGCCACCCTCGACTGACGCCACGTACGCAGAAGGGCAGCACCCGCGGCCCCAGCCGTGGCACACTCACGGAAGAGCCTGGTGTTCCCCGTTCACCGGGCTCCCCCGCAAGGCCCCACCGGTCTCCCCCGTCCGGTGGGGCCGCCCGCTATCTGCCCGTGACCGTGACGCGCAGCGTGTACGGGCGCCCGGTACTGATGGCCTCCGCCTGTTCGCGCAGGTCGTTCCAGCTGAACCCGAGCAGGGCCCGGTCGGCGGCGTCCTTCAGCGCGGGAAGGATCTCGTGCGGCGGCCGCCCGCGGTGCGAGGCGGCGAGCTCCGCGAACGCCTGCTGATAGGGGACGCCGTGCCCGGCCGCGCTGTCGGCCAGCAGACGGTTGAGGTGCTGCCGGTTCACACTGATCCTGCCCATGACCGCTCCCTGCGCCCGTGGGCCGGCACCACACCGGCCCTGCACGAACGACGTTACGAGGGGGGTCTGACAGTCCCCTTCGGTCAGGCCCGTCCACCGTACTGCGCGGGCCCGGCGCCGAACGGCGGCAGGGCCTTGAACCCGTCGTGCAGTCCGAGGCCCGGGGTCAGACGCGCCAGCGTCGCGCGGACGCGGGTCAGCGGGTGCTGGGGGAACTGCGGGTCCCAGTGCTCGTGGTCGCCCATGTGGTACGGCAGACCGCCCGTCGTGTCCACGCCGTACGGGTGCGGGGCGAAGTACTGGTCCGGCCCCGTCTGCGCCATGACCATGGCCTCGCGCATCCCGGTCTGCCGGCCCTCCGCCGCCTGGACCTTCACCACCGTGCTGCACGTGGCCCGCGGGACCGTCCAGGAGCCGAGGAACACCTGGCCCTGGCCGTTCGGCCGGGGTACCTTGATCAGCTGGCGGACGGCGGGCACCGTGTCCACCTCGCCGATCACCGCCTCGATGAGGCCGCCGCCCGCGCGGGTGACCAGCCCGGCCAGCCCCTGCCGCAGCCGCTGCGGCTCGGCGAGCGTCGCGGGCAGGTCGGGGACGAGGTCGAAGAAGTGGATCGAGAGCACGAGGCCGTGGTCGTCGGTCCACACCCCCGGCTCCCGCTCCGTGAAGCCGGTGAGGTCCATGCGCGTGATCGGAGTCATGGCCCCATGATCGCCATGCGCGCGTCGAACACCGAATCGGGGGCGAGTTGGCGACCTCACGCCATCGGGTGACGGATCCGTGTAGCCGCCGGGGACGCGGGCAGGACCTTCGTGACCAGTGGATCATCACTGGACGAAACGTACGCCCGGGGGTACCGCCATGTCGTCCTTTCTCCCGACCGCCGAGCCGGTCTTCACCGCCGACTTCACGTCCACGCGGCAGTGGGTCGCCGGCCGTTCGTGGGCCTATCCCGACGGAGGCCCGGTCAACCCGGGCGACAACAAACTCGACCACCTGACAGCGGACCCGGACTACAGCCGCTCGGGGGTGTTCCGGGCGACGCGACGTGCCGACGGCCTGTGGGACACGGGACTGCTCACCACCGAGGGCAGCGAGGAGGGCTTCCAGGCACGCACGGGCGACATCCTGGAAGCCCGGGTCCGTCTCCCCGAAGAACTCGGAGCCTGGCCGGCGATCTGGACCTGGCGGGACGGTGGCCAGGAGATCGACGTCTTCGAGTATCACCCCGACAACCCCGACCTGCTGGAGCTCTCCAACCATGTGCGCCGGGCCCACCATTACCACCGCGACCCCGGCATCCGTCCCGGCGGCTGGGTACGCCTGCGCACGGAGTTCGGGGCCGACTCGGTGGTGTGGTCGGTCGACGACGTGGAGGTGTACTCCGACCGGCGCGGTGTCGGCCGCTCCTGGCACGCCTACCTGATCGTCAACCTCTCCGTCTGCGCGGGCCGTTACCATCCGAAGCCGGACCCGGAGACGACGGACATGTCCTACGAGGTGCGGGATCTGCGGGTGTTCCGCAGGGCGCGGTCACGCCCCGCGGCGCCGGAATCGGCTACCGCCGCTGTTCCCGCTCCCGCCACGCCGCCTCCCACCTCCGGGTCAGTGCCGGATAGACCAGGAGATAGCGAAAGGGGGCGATGAGGGCCATGTAGGCGCGGCCGAAGCGCCCGTTGGGCTTGACCAGCACCGCCATCCGCAGCTCGTGGTCGCCGTCGTCGCCCGGCGCCCAGCCGAGGTGCATGACCGTGTGCACGGTCTTGTTCGCGAGCTCGCGCGCGCACTCCTGGGGGAGTTCGTAGACGGGCTTGAGGGGCATCGCCGGGTCGTCCGGCCCCTGAGGCGCGGCCAGGAGGTCGTCCGGCAGACGGTCGCGCAGCGAGTCGACGCGCCGCCCGACACCCGCCTCCGGCCGGTCCCAGCCCAGCAGTGCGCCGAGCTTCCACCGCACGGCGAACAGGAAGCGGACCGGAAGGGACTGCCGGGTGAGCCCGCCGCCGGCGCGCATGGCGGCCAGCATCACGGGGAAGTCGTCGGGCCCCGCGCCCGGGGTCCGGAAGGACCACACGTCCTCGACCACGAAGTCGCGGGTGAGGTCGTGGATGCGCCAGGGCAGTTCGGTGTAGGCGGTCGTCGCGCGTCGGGACACGGGCGGTCATCTCCTCGTCCGGAACATCTATACGGTGCCGTATATCCGAGATGCCACGCTAGCGGATGTCACATTCGGGAGGCGCGCGGGGTCCTGTGAGAAGAAGGGGGCGCTCCAGAGGGGAGCGCACACATGGGAAGGGACCGAGACACCATGACGACCATCCTGGTCACCGGCGGCACGGGAACGCTCGGCCGCATCGTCGTGGAGCGGCTGCGGGACGCCGGGGAGCACGAGGTGCGGGTCCTCAGCCGCACCGCCCGGCCGTACGCGGTCGACCTGTGCAAGGGCGGCGCCGGCCTGGACGCCGCCGTCGCGGGCGTCGACACGATCGTGCACTGCGCCAGCGCGCCGAACGGCGGCGACGAGCAGGCGGCGCGGAACCTGATCGCGGCGGCCCGGCGGGCCGGGGTGAGACACCTCGTGTACATCTCGATCGTCGGCGTCGACCGGGTGCCGCTCGGCTACTACCGGGCCAAGCTCGCCGTCGAGCGGCAGGTCGAGCAGTCGGGCCTCGGCTGGACGGTGCTGCGGGCGACGCAGTTCCACGACCTGCTGATCCGGCTGTTCCAGGCCCTGGCGAAGCTGCCGGTGATGCTCGTCCCCGCGGGCGTCTCCGACCAGCCCGTGGAGGTGGCCGAGGTGGCCGACCGGCTGGCCGAACTGGCCCTGGCCGCACCGGCCGGCCGCGTCGAGGACCTGGGAGGTCCCGAGGTGCGCGGCCTCGACGACCTCGCCCGGTCCTACCTCGGGGCGACCGGCCGCCGTCGCCCCCTGGTCCGCCTCCCGCTGGCCGGCAAGGCCTACCGGGGCTTCCGTTCCGGCGGCCACCTCGCCCCCGCACACCGCGTGGGCAAGGGCACGTTCGACGACCACCTGGCGACCCGCCTCGGCGCAGGTCCGGCACGAGGGAGGTGAGCAGCCGCCGGCAGTCAGCGTCCGGCTACCGGACCCCGGTCAGCAGCCAGTGGCGGTTCGTCGTCCAGCCGAGGAGGCGGTGCGCGCGACCGTCGTCCGCCGAGCCGTCGGGGGCGAAGCTGCCGCCTGCCGCGACCAGGTGCAGGCCCGCCAGGGCGGGGGCGAGTCGGCCGGCCACGTGGGCGGGGTGACGGGACGTCTCGGCGGTCAGGGCGGTCACGGTGCGCGCCTGGGTCTCCGCGTCGCAGAGGGACAGGGCGAAGAGCATCTGGCGCCAGGCGTACGCCGCGTCCTTGACCGTCGGCAGCGGGCGCGGGTGGCCCTGCAGACGGGTCGTCAGGCGGCAGACCGTGGTGAAACAGCGCAGGGCCAGGCCGTCCCAGCCGTCCGGCCCGGGGTCGATGCCCACGCGGTGGACCAGGGTGGCCAGGTTGTGCGTGGTGAGGATCTGCGCCTGCTCGATGATCATGCCGTTGCCGGCCACCGACCAGTCATGCGCGTCGGAGTCCTGGCCCGCGCGCGTCGTGCACCACTCGGCGAAGTGCGGCGCGACGTGCGGGACGCGGGTGCGCATCGCGTTGCGGCCGGCCTCGGCCACGGCCGCGTTGCGCACGGCGGTGTAGTCGATGCCGTAGTACCGCTCGTACAGCGTGCCGCGCAGCAGTTCGGCCGCGATCCGTGCGGCCTGCAGGAACTTGGAACTGAACGTGCCCATGAAGATGTCCGCCGCCAGCTCCTCCACCAGCGGCGCCCGAGGTCGGCCTGCCGTGCGAGGACGGAGAGTTCGCGGACCAGCGGGTTGGGCAGGATCGTGCCCGGGAAGCCGCGTACCGCCGTCTCGCCCAGCTCGCGCAATGCCTCCATGGCGCCGTCCGCGCCGTCCCCCCGCGCCGCCGCGACGGCGCGACGGCGCGCACCCACGGCAGTTCCTCGACACGGACCTGGTGCTCCAGGTTCAGCAGTAGCAGCGAGCGCCGGTTGCGGAACGCCCGGTAGTGCGCGGCCATCAGCGTGCGCAGCGCCCCGTCCGGGTACGCGCCGGCCGTCGTCGTCGCGACCAGCTGCGGCACCAGCTCCGCCAGCACCTCGGCGGACGGCACCACACCACGCTCCACCAGCGTGGCGGGCGGCGCGCTGAGGGTGGCCTCCACTGTCCGGATCACCGCCTGCGGCAGCGCCGTGCCCGCCCGTACGCCGGACTCCTCGGCCTCCCGCTCGCTCACGTCCGCGACCAGCGGGCCGAGGTCCTCGGCGCCCGAACCCTGCGGCAGCGCGGCGAGCCGGCCGGCCACGACCGCCGCCACCTCGGCATGCCCGGGCAGCGCCGCCTGCGCGGCCTGCACCCGGCGCAGTTCACCGTGCCGCTCCGAGCCCGGAAGCCCGCGACGGCGCACCATCGCCTCCGCCGCCGTGCGGACCAGGCCGAGCCGGCGCGGGTCGAGGGGCCGTCCGGCCGCACACTCGATCAGGGCCGCGATCAGGATGCCCGTGTTCCCCTTGGGGTCCCGGTGCTTGCGGCAGCGGGTGTGCGTCGCGGCGAGAGCCCTGTACCGCGCGAGCAGCGCGCCACCGCGCGCGTACCAGCCCGCCTCGGGAAGCCGCGTGAACACGCGGCCCTCGTCGGCCGTCTCCAGCCAGTGGGCGAGAAGTTCGTCCGCGAACGGGTTCCAGACCGTCAGCGCCTCGCGCTGCGTCTCCACCGCCTTGTTCGGCGTCCGGCGTTCCAGCGCACCGCGCGCCTCGCCGACCGTCCGGCGGTGCACCGCGCCGGTGCCGTCCGCGCGGGTCGTGGCCGGGCGCGGCAGGAACCGCAGCGTGTCCGCGTACGGCGCCAGCACCTCGACCAGCTCGGCCGCCGCCGCGACCTCCCCCGCCCGCACCAGCCACGCCACCGTGAGCAGCGCGGCCTCCTCCGGCACCGCCACTTCGTAGCAGCCGCTGTCGAGCAGCGCGCCGAGCGCTTCCAGACCGGGCTCCGTCAGGCCGTGGGCGAACAGCGCCCCGCGCGTCGCCGCCACACCGAACCGCCGCGCGTACTCCTCCTCGTACGGCTGGACCGGGCCCCCGGCGCCCGCCTCGCCGGTGGCGAAGCCGCCGCGGACCACCTCGGGCGTCACCCACGCGGGCAGCCCGGCCACCGGGGTCCGCGAGCCGATCGTCAGCCGGCCTTCGGCGATCCCGGTGAGCACGGCGCGCCAGCGCCGGCCGCGCTCGGCCGCCCGCCCGCGCGTGGCGGCGTCGGGGTGACGCACGGCGGTGGCCAGCGCCTTCGCCAACTGGTCCGCCGCATAGGACGGTGCCACGGAAGGCCCCACGGAAGGCGCGACGGCAGGCGCCACAGGAGGCGTCACGGTCGCCGCCGCGGCGGGGGCGTCGGTCGCGGAATGCTGCTGCTCAGCGTCGTCGTTCATAGCCGACGTGGCGGGTTCCGCCCCCGCGCCCTCCGGGTCCGGAGCCCGGCGCTCTGCTGCTGAGCTACACGTCGATGTCCCGGACCCTAGGGCCACCGCCCCGGCCGGCTCAACCGGAATTCCGGCGCCGCCGTCGGCCGTGTCGGCGTCCCGCGCGGGCGCCCGGGGAGCAGGATGGGCCCAGGCCTCCCGCCCGTCGAGTCGACAGGAGTCGCACCGCCATGCTCGAACGCAAACAGCGGAAGAACCGGACCGAGATCACCTTCGTCCTCCCCGCCGATGTTCCGCCCGGCCCCGTCAGCGTCGTCGGCGACTTCAACGACTGGGACCCGTACGCCCACCCGCTGCGTGTCCGCGAGGACGAGACTCGTGCCGTGACGGTCGCCCTGCCCCGGAAGAGCAGCCACTCCTTCCGCTATCTCGCGGCCGGCGACTACTGGTTCAACGACGAGTCCGCCGACGGCCAGGACGGCCCCAACAGTCGCGTGCACACCTGACCGTCCCGCCCGGGCCCTCGCCGGCAGGGGATTCCCGGCCGGGGCCCGCGACACGGTCCCGGCATGGCTGAAGTCCGGTTGACCACACCCTCGTACCTCGTCCTCGGCATCGTCGACAAGCTGGGCGAGGCCACTCCGTACGACGTCAAGGGGGAGGCCGCCCGGACCGTCGCGCCGTTCTGGTCGATGCCGCACGCGCAGGTGTACGCGCAGTGCGACCGGCTGCTCGAAGCCGGGCTGCTGTCCGAGACACGCCAGCCCGGCGGGGGGAACCGGCGGCTCATGAAGCTCACCGACACGGGCCGCGCCGAGCTGAAGGCCTGGCTCGACGACGCCTCCTTCGTCCCCGTCGAGGCGCGCGAACGCGGCATCCTCAAGCTCTGGTTCGGAGCGGACCCCGACACCCTCGCCCCCGCGCAGCTCGACGAGCACCGCCGCACCCTCGCCGAGTACGAGGGTCTCGCGGAGAGCGTCGGGGACCTGCTGACGGAACCGCCGTCCGGCCGCGCCCCGCGCAGCGGTGACCGCGCCGATACCGGGGTGGAATAAGCCGTTCCTGGCCGTGCTCGGCGCGGGCTGGCTCGGGATCGGCGCGGGGCTGCTTTTTCTGCCGGGCTTCTGGGCGGACTTCGTGCCCTGGACCGTCGGCCGTGCCGACGCCCAGGGCCTCGGGGTGGGGGGCCTGGCCCTCGGCGCCGGAGTCCTCGGCTCCCTCGCCGAGGACGACCTCGCCCGCGTGCGCCCGGCACTGATCGCCGTCCCCGGCGTGGCGGTGGCGGCCGTCCTGGTGCTCGCCGTCCACGCGCCGCAGGTCGACTGGACGTCGGGACCGGGCTTCTCCCTGGCCTCGCTCCTCACCGGCCTGCTCTCCACCGGCCTGATCGGCGAGTGGATCCGCCGGCGCGCGACGACCGGACGAGGACCTGCGGCCGTGGCCTAGGGGGTGTCTGACACCCCCTAGGACGCCGGGCGGCGCGGCGGACTGGCCACGCCCTTCCGGCGGCCGCTCAGTTCGGCGTCGAGGGTCTCCTGCGCCACGCGCATCGACTCCGCGTACTTCGGCTCGGACATGCGCTTCCAGGCGACGTCCGGGTCGACGTCCTCGGTGCGGCTGCTGACCCACCAGATGTTGCCGAACGGGTCGCGGACCCGGCCGCCGCGGTCGCCCCAGGCACTGTCGGCGACCTCGGTGACGACCGTGGCGCCCTGCGCGACGGCGGCGGCCACGGCGGCGTCCGCGTCGGGCACGTAGACGCGGAGCAGCGAGGGCATCCGCGGCCAGTCCGGGCGCCGGTCGAAGGCGAGCACGACGGTGTCGCCGACGCGGATCTCGCCGTGCCCGATGGTGCCGTCCTCGACGGGCACCCGCGCCAGCTCCTCGCCGCCGAACGCGGCGGTGACGAAGTCGAGCAGGGCGCCGGTGTCGTCGGTGACGACCCAGGGAGCGACGCTGGTGTAACCCTCGGGTGCGGTGCGGTTCATGACCGTCCTTCCTGCCGTGCGAAGCGGACGTCATGACCGTAGGACGGAACGAGGTCGGATCCTGACCTAGAAGCGCGGGCATCGGCCGGACGGGCGAGATGGGCGCAGGTGGACGGGTGACCGTCGCCGCACATCGGCAGGCGCGCCCGCCGGTGGGCGGCCGACTGCCAGGCCGTGGTGACGGCCTGCCGGGCGAGCCGGGTCGCGGCCGCGGCGTCCGCCGGCAGGTGCGCCGGCACCCCGACGTGCACATGCAGGCGGGGGCGCCGCAAGGGCGCGGTGAGCAGTCCGGCGAGCTGCTTGGCCGTGCTGCCGGAGGTGATGCGGCGGGCGCCGGCCTGGCCCAGCGGCACCAGCGGCACGCCGGCGGCGGCCGCCAGCCGGGCCGGACCGGTGCGGAACTCCTCCGGCGGCGCGTCCGCCGAGTCCGGGCGGTCCGGGATGCGGCCCTCGCCGTACACCAGGACATGACGTCCGGCGCGCAGCGCCGCCTCGGCCACGGCCAGCGCGTCGGCGGCCCGGTCCGTGCCGCGGTACACGGGCACGTACCCCTCGCGCGTCAGGGCGCGGCCGAGCAGCGGGATCCGCCACAGCCCCGCCGCGCAGAGCACCACCGGTTCCGCCCCCATGCGGCGCAGCGCGGCCAGCACCACCGCCGGGTCGGCGAGGCTGGTGTGGTTGGCGACGATGACCGCGCCGCCCTCGGGCAGCCGCGGAATGTCCGCGGAGACGGTGAGCCGGCCCACGACGGGCACGAGAGCGGCGGCGAGGCGACTGAGCACGGGGAGGACTCCTGGCTGGTGCGGGCGGCGTGACGTTCCTCCATCGTCGGCCGCCGAGGCCCGCGCCGCCTGGGTGCGCGTACTCAACTGCCGACGCCCGCCCGGCCCATGACGCCTGAGTACCTGCCCCCGGGGAACCGGGGGCGGGCGGTCACGCCTCGTTGTGCAGACCCGCCCTGGTGAGTTCGAGCAGCCGCCCCATCCAGTTGCGGGCGGCGCCGTGGGAGCCCCAGAAGTCCGAGAAGGGGGCGCCGTAGAGCAGCGTGGCGTCGTCCGTCGCCAGCAGGATCGCGGCCAGGTCCGGGTGCTGGTCGTACTTGGCGTGCAGCAGGCGCGTCATGACGGCGAGACGTCGGCGCTCCCAGCCCTCCCGGCGTGGAGCCTCGGCCGCCAGATGCTCGGCCGCGGCCGGGCTGCCCGCCGCGGCGACCGCGTCGTGGTCCTCCGGATCGGCGACCGACTGCGCCCAGTAGGCGTGGGTGACCGTCGGGTACGTGACGCCGTCGACGACGATCGGGGCGGGGTACTCGTTGAACAGCGCCTGGAGCCCAGGGTCGGCGGTGTGCCGGATCGGGTACCTCTGGCGCAGCGGGATCGCCGGGGCGTGCGGGGTGGCGGGGCCGTCGGCCGGGACGCGGGTGTCCCTCTCCGCCATCCGCCGGGCGCGCTCCTCGAAGTAGCCGATCGCCTCGTCGTACTCCGCCTGCTCGACGGGCTCGTCGGGGAAGTCCGGCGACGGGCCGCCCGGCCCCGCGACCAGGACCTGGAGGGGGATGTCCCTGCGGTCCATGTCGCCGAGCGCGAAGCGGCGCCGCGTCTCAGGGATCGCCAGATACGCCTCGCGGACCGCGGCCCGGTTCTCCTCCGTGCGGTCGGCGAGGAAGACGTCCACCGCCGCCAGGCAGCGGCCGGTCGAGTCGGGGCGGCCGTTTAGCTGGTCCACGGTGTCCCGGACCTCGCCCATCATCACGTCGGGGGTGAGCCCGGTCTCCGGCTCGGTGAACGTCCACGCGGCCAGGCCGTGTGCGGACGCGTGTCCGCCCTCGGGCAGTTCGGTGGCGACCCAGCCGCGGCGGAGCTTGTCGTGGAACTCGTCGAGGGTGACCAGTTCCCAGCAGTCGACCAGCCCGTCGGCGTAGACGAACAGGTCGGTGAGGAAGTAGGTGTCAGCGTTGCGGATGAACGCGGGCCGCCAGGTCCCGGGTATGCGGACGCCGTCCGCCTCGCGATGGATGAGCCGATTGCCGATCATGACGTGGATTGTGCCGTACGGCGGCTCCGCGCCCGCTCCCCGGTCGGGCCTTGTCAGGCCGCGCGCGACCCCTCTACCCTGCATCGCACCTATTCAATTTGTTGGGTAAGTCGAGCGAGGGGTCCCCATGCATCCGTTCCGCACCGCGGTCGAGAACCGCGACGCCGCCGCCATCGAGGCGCTGCTCGCCGACGACGTCGTCTTCACCAGCCCGGTGGCGTTCAAGCCGTATGCGGGCAAGGCGATCACCGCGGCGATCCTGCGCGGCGTCATGCGCGTCTTCGAGGACTTCACGTACGAGCGCGAGATCGCGAACCCGGACGGTCGCGACCACGCCCTCGTCTTCACGGCCACCGTCGCCGGCCGGCGGATCCAGGGCTGCGACTTCCTGCACTTCGACGACGAGGGCCGGATCGACGACTTCACCGTCATGGTCCGCCCGCTCTCCGCCGCCCAGGCGCTCGCCGAGGCCATGGGCGCCCAGTTCGAGCAGATCGCCCGGGAAGCCGCGGAGACGGGACCGCGCGCTGCGGCCCCGTCCCCGCGCGGCTAGCCGGTCAGGACTTGCCGAGCAGCTTGTTCATCTGGGCGATCTCGGCCGACTGGGAGGTGATGATCGCCCCCGCCATCGTCTTGGCCTCGGGGAAGGCGCCCTGTGCCTGTTCCGTCTTCGCCATCGTCACGGCGCCCTCGTGGTGCTTGATCATCAGCTCCATGAAGGCCGTGTCGAAGGCCTTGCCCGAGGCGGCCTTGAGCCCTTCCATCTCCGCCGTGGTCATCATGCCGCCCATGCCGTGGGAGGAGTGGTCCACGGCTCCCGCGGCGGGCATCTGCTCGCCCCACGAGGTCAGCCAGCCCGAGAGGGTCCTGATCTCGGGGTCCTGCGCCTTCTTGATGTCCGCGGCCAGCTTCTTCACGGCCGGGGACTCGGCGCGGGTGGGCGCCAGATCGGCCATCTCCACGGCCTGACGGTGGTGCGGGATCATCCCCTGCGCGAAGGCGACGTCGGCCGCGTTCTGCTGGCCCGGCGCGGCGGACGCCGGTGCGGACGGGGAGGAGGTGGCGGCGCCGTGGCCGCTGTGACCGTTCGTGCTGCTGTCGGCGTCGTTCCCGCCGCAGGCGGCGAGGACGAGGGCGGCGGCACCGGCCGCGACGACGGCGGCGGCACGACGGACGTGGGAACGCTTGCTGCTCATGCGGGTGCAACTCCTAGCCGCGCAGCCGGGCCACCGGCGTGCGCGCAGTACGGATTCACGGATGAAGGGACGCCTCGGAGCACGGCCCGTCGCAGCAGGGCGAGGCGGGCCGCGCGGGCGGCTCTAGATCCGCAGGAGTTGCAGTTCGGCGAGGTCGGGCGGCGCGCGCCCGCTCACGGTGGACGCCGGCGGCGTACCGACGGTGGCGGCCGTCACGGAAAGGTCCGTCAGGGCGGCGGCGAGCGCCGGAGGGGCGTACGAGGCGCTCACCCCGGCCGCGGCGCAGGTCGCGTCCGCGTGCTCCGCATGACCGCCGCCCGAATCGTGCGAGCAGCCGAGAGTCTCGGGGGCCGAGTGAGGCGCACGAGACGCGTGATTCGAATGCTGAGATACGTGACCCGACGGCGGCTGACCGTGGTGACCGGCCTGGACCGCGCCGGTCGTCGCCTGTCGCACCGCGCCCTGCGCGGGCGACAGGGCGTGCATGCCGAGCAGTCCGGTGAGCACGACCAGCACCAGCAGCACGAGTCCGCGCCCGGCGGGGCGGGGGCTCGTCGGCCGGTCGGCGAAGGTCATGACGTTCATCGTACGGGGCACCGGCCGCCGTCCCGCTGCCGGACTGGTCCGTTCGCCGGAGGCGCGTCGGCGGAGTGCCGCCGGCACCCCGCCCGATCTCTCGTGGAACAGCAGGGCACCGGCCAGCAGTTCCGCGTCCGTCACGGGCTGCGTTCACGCAGAATCGTCTGATGACGCCCACGACACCGGCCTCGCAGGCCCTCTCCTTCGACACCGCCGCCGCCCTCTACGCCGCCAACCGCCCCTCCTATCCGCCCGCCCTGTTCGACGCCGTCGAGGAGCTCGCCGGGCGCGCGCTGGCGGGGGCGCGCGTCGCGGACGTCGGGGCCGGGACCGGGCTGGCGACCGCCCGCCTCGTCGAGCACGGGGCCCGGGTCGTCGCGGTCGAGCCCGGCGCCGGGATGGCCGCCGAGTTCCGTCGCGCCCTGCCCGGCGTGCCGCTCGTGCTCGGCGACGGCAACCGGCTGCCGCTCGCCTCCGGCTCGGCCGACTTCGTCACGTACGCGCAGTCCTGGCACTGGACCGACCCGCAGCGGTCCGTCCCGGAGGCACTGCGCGTGCTGCGCCCCGGCGGCGCGCTGGCGCTCTGGTGGAACGACTCCGACGTCACGGTTCCGTGGATCGCCGACCAGGACGCGCGGGTGCGAGGGCTCTTCGGCGTGGACGTCCGCGAGACCGACCCCCTGGTCCGGTTCCGCCGTCTGACGACCGAGCTCGACTTCGGCACCCGCCAGGTGGCGTGGAGCCGCAGTGTCCCGCTCGACCGGCACCTCGCCAATCTGGCCAGTCACTCGGCCTTTCTCATGCTCGGCGAGCAGGGCACGGCGGAATTCCTGGCCGCGGAGCGCGCGTTGCTGACCGCGGTCTTCCCGGACGGGACGGTGGAGGAGCGGTACGTGGTCTCGCTGGGGGTCGCCAGGCGCTGACCCGCGCCGGCCCTTACGCCCGCCCGGCGGGAGGGCCGGCCTGTCCGCAAACCGTTAGACGATACGGTCCGTCTCGTGTAGCGTCTCTCGTATGACGACCGCACCCCGCTCCCACATCGCCATGTTCTCCATCGCCGCCCACGGCCACGTGAACCCCAGCCTGGAGGTCATCCGCGAACTCGTCGACCGGGGTCACCGGGTGAGCTACGCGATCCCCGCCTCCTTCGCCGACAAGGTCGCCGCGACCGGCGCCACGCCCGTCGTCTACGACTCCACCCTCCCGACCGACGACGACCCGGACGCCTGGGGGACCGAACTCATCGACAACATCGAGCCGTTCCTCGACGACGCGATCCACGTCCTGCCGCAGCTCGCCGCGGCCTTCGACGGCGACCGCCCGGACCTGGTGCTGCACGACATCACCTCGTACCCGGCCGCCGCCCTCGCCCACGGGTGGGGCGTCCCCGCCGTCTCCCTCTGGCCCAACCTCGTTCCCTGGGAGGGGTACGAGGAGGAGGTCGCGGGACCGATGTACGCCGAGCTCAGGACCTCGCCGCGGGGCAAGGCGTACTACGCGCGCTTCGCGGACTGGCTCGCCGGCCACGGCATCCACACCGACCCCGACCGCTACGTCGCCCGCCCGCGCCGTGCCGTCGTCCTCATCCCCGAGGCCCTCCAGCCGAACGCCGACCGGGTCGACCGCTCCGTGTACACCTTCGTCGGCGCCTGCCAGGGCGAACGCGCCGACCAGGGGGAGTGGCAGCGGCCCGCGGACGCCGGGAAGGTGCTGCTGGTCTCCCTCGGCTCCGCCTTCACCAAGCAGCCCGACTTCTACCGGGCCTGCGTCGAGGCCTTCGGCGGCCTCGACGGCTGGCACGTCGTGCTCCAGATCGGCAGGTTCGTCGAACCGGCCGAGCTCGGCGACGTGCCGGACAACGTCGAAGTGCGCTCCTGGGTACCGCAGTTGTCCGTACTGAAGCAGGCCGACGCCTTCGTCACGCACGCCGGCGCGGGCGGCAGCCAGGAGGGGCTGGCCACCGGCACCCCGATGGTCGCCGTCCCCCTGGCCACCGACCAGTTCGGCAACGCCGACATGCTCCAGTCCCTCGGCGTGGCCCGCCATCTGCCGATGGACGAGGTCACCCCCGACCGCCTGAGGGAGGCCGTCCTCGCGCTGGTCGACGACCCGGAGGTGGCCCGTCGCGGCCGGGAGATCCAGGAGCGGATGGCCGGCGAGGGCGGCACCCGCCGCGCCGCCGACCTCATCGAGGCGGAACTGCCCACCCGGTCGTAGCACGGGTGCGGCGGACCGCCGGGACTACTTGGCGTGCCACACGCCGAGGTTGTTCTCGCCGGACTCCGCCGCCCGCTGCAGCGCGTCCGTCGTACCCAGGAGCGCCTGCGGCAGGTACACGGAGCTGATGCCCGGCTCCCAGCCGTGCACCTGCACCGCGAGGGCGGCCAGGGCGAGCGTGTCCATCGGCAGCAGCGTCCGCGGGGCGGGGTCCGCGCCCACGCTCTCGCGGTGCTCCACCAGCCGGGCCGCCAGGGCCTGTTCGAAGGCGGCCCGGTCGTCGTCGAGCAGGACCCGCAGCAGCCGCTGGTCCGCCGTCAGCTCACCGGCCGCGTCCAGCAGCCGGGCCGCCTCGGCGCGCTCCTCGGCGTCCGGCTTGCGCAGGGTGACGGTCGGCCAGTCGCGCGGCAGATGCCCGCTCGACTCGGCGAGATAGAAGCAGAGCGCGTCCATCGCGGCCGTGCCGCCCGGGTCCTCCGGCGGCGTGAACCTCGAGTACGGCGCGCCCTTGTGGATCTCGGGCGCGCAATCGCCCCGCAGCAGCAGACCGACGACCTTCTGCCAGTCCGCCATCAGACCGCCGACCAGGGACACCGCGAACACGTCGAGCCAGGTACGGGCCGACGGCGGCTCGTCGACGACGTCGCGGAAACACATCTCCTCGCTGGTGAGCGTCTGGTTCAGTGCCAGCGGGAAGCGGAGCTCCTGGTCGCCGTCGGGCCAGCAGGCGAGGCTCATCAGGCCCAGATGGCACTCCGCCGCCGTCAGCAGGGCGGAGCGCGCGGTGTCGTCGAGCGCCGGGTCCTGCAGGGCGCGCGCGGCGACGTGGTCGAGCAGCTCGTCGGCGAACTCCCGCAATCCGGCAGGGGAGAAGGAGCCGTAGCGCATGGAGTGCCAGCGGGCCCATGCCCGGTCCTCGATGCCCTCCAGAGCCTGGGCGATGCGCTCCTCGCCGACCTCGTGATGCGCCACTACCTGCACGGTTTCGTCCCCTCGTGATCGTTCCACCGGATGCCGCACGCTACCAGCGCGCACTGACACTCCCCGTAACGCGCCCCGGGCCCGGCCGTGTTGCACGGCCGGGTCCGGGGCCTCCGGCATCGGAGCGGTCCTGACGACCGGGCGGCTAGCGGGACATGTAGTCCTGTCGCAGGGCGTCCAGGATCTGCGCCGCCTCCGGGAGCCCGGCCTTGCGGCAGCGTGCCGCCGCCGTCGTCAGCCGGGCGATGGCCTCCTTGTACCGGCCCAGCATGTTGCCCTCGATCAGCGCGGCGACCCGGACCGCCTCGGCCCGCGGCGTCTCGCCGTCCTCGCCGCCCTGTTCGTGGCTGAGAACGGCGGCCTCCGCCGCGGCGAGGGCCTCCTCGGGCCGCTCCGCCTGCGCCAGGACACGGGCCCGGCGGTAGTGCACCGTGCCCCGCTCGAACCACGGCACGAAGTCCTCCGTGCCCGCCGGCACGGCGTCCGCGAGCGCGTCCGCCTCCGCGAGATGCCGCAGCGCCGTCTCCAGGCCCTCGGGGCCCTGCTCGTTCATCACCAGACGCGCGAACTCGCACATCATGTGGGCCATCAACGACGGGTTCGGCGCCTTCGCGTGCGCCGCGAGGGCCCGCCCGTACGCCGTGCCCGCCGCGTCCCAGCGGTCCGCCAGCGCCAGCGCGATGGCGGTGTCCGCCGCCACCATCGTCTGGATCGGCGCGTCGTCCTCCCAGCCGGCGGTCGCGTCCGCGAGCCGCACGAACTCCTCGGCCGACGGCAGGTACTCCTCCAGCTCCCGCAGCCCGCGGGCCAGCGTCAGCCGGGCCTGGGCGACCATCCGCTCGTTCAGCGCGGCCGCCGACTCCTCGGCCACCAGCGACTCCAGGACGGCCACACCGTCGGCGTGCTGACCCGTCCGCATCAGGACGTCCACCAGCTGCAGCCGCACATCGGCGGCCTCCTCCGCCTCGCCGGCCTGGTCGTACCGCGTGGCCGCCTCCGACAGGTGGCGCACCGCGCCCGCGAAGTCGCCCAGGTGCGAGACCGCGTGGCCGAGCATCGCGTACGTCGGCGCCACCGGGAAGTCCACGTCGTCGTACCGCACCGCGTCCGCGAGCGCCTGGTGCAGCAGGTCCACCGCCTCCGCCTGCCGCTCCTGCGCCAGCAGGATCTGCGCGAGCAGGGCCCGGGGCCGCGGAGCGCGCCACGGCCGGCCGGCGGCCTCCAGGTCCTGCAGCGCCGCACGCAGCTCCGCCTCGGCGTGCGCGAAGTCGCCGTGCCGGGCGGCCACATCGGCCGCGAACTGCCGCGCGTTGGCGACCTGGTGCGGCACGGCCAGCCGCTCCGCCTCGGCGCGCAGCGCGCGCACGCACGTCTCGAAGCGCGCGAGGGCCGCGGGGGAGGGCTCGGGACCCCCGCGCCCCAGCTCCCGGTAGGCCGCGTACGTGCGGGAGTAGAACACCGCGAGGTACGCCAGCTTGCGCTCCTGCTCCAGGTCCTCGCCGGACGCCGCCTCCGCCGCCCCGAGCGGCTCGCCCGTGAACGGGGCCTCGGACCGCAGCTTCTCGGCCTCGGGCAGCAGTGCGTCGAGGGCGTCACGGAGGGCGTCGGCGTCCAGGCGCACGGCCTCCACGGAGGCGCCCGTCTCGCCGCCGTCCTCCTCCTCGGCCGGCTGGTTCGTCCAGGCGAGGCCCCGGGCCCGCGCCGACAGCGCCTGCCACGGCATGCCGATCCGCTCGTACAGCTCCGCCGCCCGCCGCATCTCGACGGTCGCCTCGTCGTCGCGGTCGCCCATGGCCAGCTCGCCCGCCCGCTGCTCGGCGAGCTCCGCCCGCAGCAGCTCCTCCGGACCGATCCGGTCGTCGTGCACCGTGCTGCCGTCGGCCAGCCGCTCCGCGATCCGGTTCCACAGCCGGGTGTCGCCCGGGTGCCCCGAGTTCGCCATCCGCCGGGCCTCGCGCACCAGGGCGACGAAGTCCTCCGGTACCTCCACGACGGCGGCGGACACCGCCACCGGGGCGGCCGCCGGGGCCGCCGGCCGGGCGACCGACGTCCGCAGCCCCAGCGGCAGCGGCGCGTCGAGCAGCGGACGCTGCGCCAGCCGCTCCCGGCGGCGCTCCCCGACCGCGCTGGTGCCGTTGCGCGCGTCGAACGCCGCGGTGAGCCGGTCCGCCTCGGCGCGGACGTGCGCGAGCAGCTCGTCCGCGGTCCAGTTCCGCCCCGGCGGGCCCGCGACGACCGTGTCGGGGTGCCCGTCCTCGACGATCCGGGCGAGCAGCAGCTCCACACCGGTGAGGAAGTCCAGATGGGCGTGCGGTGCGCCGGTCGCCTCGAACAGCGGCCGGTTCTCGGCGAGGATCTCGAGCCCGCGGCCCTCGTTGCGGGACAGGACGCAGAACTCCAGGTGCCGGCCGACCCACGCCTGCATGCCGGTGTTGCCGCGGACCCGGCGGTAGCCGGTCAGGTGCTGCGAGCGGGCCTCGTCGAGCCGGCCGGTGCGCAGCAGCGCCGCCAGCGCGAGCGCCTGGCTCATCTGCGGCTCCTCGGCGCAGCCGATCGCCCCGTCGAGTACTGGCCGCAGCGTGTCGAGCGCCGTGGTGTCGGCACCCCCGTCGATCTGGTGCGAGGCCAGATGGCGGGTCTCGCACGCTTCGCAGTCGCTCAGCTCGGTGCGCGGCCGGGTGACCCACAGGTCGTACGCGTCGGCCACGCCGACACCCGTGTGGGACGCGACGTGGTAGCGCATCGCCGCCACGGGCTGCATGCCGTGCTCGGCCTTCTCGTACCGGCGGCGCATCTCGTCGATCCAGCCGTGGATCGAGGCCAGCGGCACCTCCGGCACGTCGAGCAGCGAGGTCGC
This sequence comes from Streptomyces solicamelliae, assembly GCF_045348655.1. NCBI lineage: Bacteria > Bacillati > Actinomycetota > Actinomycetes > Kitasatosporales > Streptomycetaceae > Streptomyces > Streptomyces solicamelliae. The sequence goes on along the minus strand of NZ_CP160404.1, from coordinate 198,582 downwards.
CACCCACTTGAAGCGCCAGTAGATCTGGTGCGCCTCCCACTCGCTGAATTCCTCGGGAGACTCGTCCCACAGCTTCAGCAGCCGGCCGAAGACCACCGGCGACTTGCGGTACTCGCCGGTGAACTCGTACGCCGTCATCAGCTCGAGCAGGGCCGTGACCAGGACGTCCGGCTTCTCGAACTGCCCGGCCGCCTCGACGAGTTCCTCGGCGGCGACGGTGCGCTGCATGCCGTGCGGGCGGTCGTGGTTCTCACGCAGCGCCTCGACCACGGCCTCGGGGGTGTCCAGCATCAGATGTCCTTCCCGGGCCCGACGCCGTCCGCGTCCGTGCCGGCGTTGTGCATGGCGTGGGTGAGCAGGCCGATGAAGGCCCGGTTCAGCAGGGCGCTCTCGCTCGCCTTCAGCGGGCGGCGGCTGAGCAGCAGGGCCTGCCCGTACAGCGCCTCGGCGGTGGTCACGGCCAGACCGCGCTCGGCGATCGTGATCGCCTGGCGGACCAGCGGGTTGAGGTGGTTCAGGACCAGCTGGGCGCGCGGCGTCTCGTTCCGCAGCGAGCCCAGGATGTCCGCCCACAGACCGTCGCTCTCGGCGGCCAGGCTCGACCGGGTCCGCTCATGGCGCGCCTCCCGGTTGTCGAGCAGCAGCGCCGGCGCGGTCACCGGCTGGAAGTCGCGCAGCACGACGTCGCAGTCGTGCACGGCGATCGTCTCGCGGGCGACGGCGAGGAACGCCGCCGCGCGCAGCTCGGCCGTCGGGTCCACCGCGTCCAGATGCGCGGTGACCGTGGCCGGGTCGAGGTCGCCCACCGACGTGCCCGGACGGATCTCCGGCAGACGGTGCACCAGGTCGCGGTCGTACGTGTAGCCACCGTTGACCACGCCGAGCCCGGCCGCCGCCGCGATCGGGGCGACCTGACGGAACTCCTCGACGCTCCGGGTGACCAGCAGCGTCGGGTGCGTCCGCGCGAACTCCTCCAGCGTGACGTTGCCGTCGGTGGTCTCGAACGGCAGCCACGGCAGCACCACCCGCAGCAGCTCGTCGTCGTACCGGGCGAGCGCCTTCACCGCCAGGTGGTGCGTGTCGATGAACCGGTGCAGCAGCGCCGGGTCGCTGGCCGCGAGCCCGGTGAGCCAGTCACGGATCCGCTCGCCGAGGGCGTCGCGTACGGCGGACAGCGTGCCGTCCTCGTACAGCGACTCGCGCGAGGCCGTCGGCCGCAGGCTCGTGGTGTCGACGACGCAGCGCACGAAGAACGCCCAGTCCGGCAGCAGTTCGGGCGCCTGGTCGGTGAGCAGCATGCCCTTCAGGTGTACCCGGTGACCGGCCCGCTGCGCCGGGCTCACGGGCGTCGGCAGTACGTACGCGACACCGCGCAGCCCGGCCGCCGGCAGGTCGAGGTCGATGCTGTCCAGCGGCGTGAAGTCGAACAGGTCGCGGCAGTACGCGGTCAGCGCCTCGCGACGGGCGAGCGGGGAGCGGTGCGTCTGCTCCCACGGCGGCGCGTCGTTGATCCGGGTCTTCTCCCCCTGCGGGTCGACGACGGTGACCTCGTACCGCAGCAGGCTGCCGAAGTGCCGGGCCAGCTCGACGACCTGCCGGGGGCGCGTCCACTCGGCGTTGTCGGCCCGCGGCACGAGGCGCACGGTGGTGCCCGGCTCCGGCACGGCCGACGCCGGCAGCGTACGGATCGTGTACCGGCCGTCGGAGTGGCCGCGCCACTCGACCGCGGGCGCCGCCGGGTCGGCCGCGGACCGGCTGAGCACGGTGATCTCGTCGGCCACGACGAAGCAGGCCAGCAGACCGATGCCGAACTGGCCGATGAACTCGCCGCGGGCCGCGTCGAGTCCGGCCCCGTCCAGGGCGCCCTCGGCGGTCCGCTTGGAGCTGCGGCCGATGGTGGCGAGGAAGCGGTGGACATCGGCCTCGGTCAGACCGATGCCGGTGTCCGTGACGGTGAGCGTGTCACCGGTTCGCACGGTGATCGACCCGGGAACGCCCGGGTCGACGGCCTGCCGGGCGGTGATGGCGTCCACGGCGTTCTGCAGCAGCTCGCGCAGATAGACCCGGGGGCTCGAGTAGAGGTGGTGGGAGAGCAGGTCGACCAGGCCGCGCAGGTCGACCTGGAAGGTGTGGGCGGTCTCGGACGGTGACACCGGACGGAATCCTTCGCGAAAGGGGACGGAACTCGGCACGCCTGGGGTCAGCGCCCGGCGGAGGAGCGGTGCTTGCGGTAGGCGGCGACGGGGTCGGAGCCGTTCAGGTACTGCCACGGGGACTCCGTGACGCGGCCCTCCGTCGCCTGGAAGCACTCACGGGCGGAAGCCCGGTCGCCGGCCAGCGAGAACGCCATGGCGAAGCTGTTCAGCACGCCGAGCCAGGCACCCTCCCGGACGAAGTCCGGGTGCCGGTACGAGTGGTCGGCGGCCTGCCGCAGCGACTGTGCCACGTCCGGGCGGCCGATGTACGCGGCGTCCGGCCCCGATTCGAGGGACAGCCACTCCTCGATGTGCGCGTCCGCCACCAGCCCGCCGAGGAGCGTGCCGCCGGGAGCCTTGAGGGCGGACTCACGGGCGAAGGCGTGCATCTCCTCGTGCGAGCCGCCCCACTTCTTGCAGATCTGCTGCAGCTGCTGCTCGTGCGCCCCCAGGTGGTGCGGGTCGCGGCGCACGGTCGCCTCGAACCGGCGGCGCGCCGTGACCTGCCCGACCTGAAGTCCGCGGCCGGAGATCTGCAGCGCGTACCAGGGCGAGGTCCAGCCCGGCTCCCGCTCGGCCGCCTCGTACAGGTACTCCTCGGCCTGGCGCAGCCTGGAGTGGAACACCTCGAACTGCTCGCGCGAGACGTTCTTCGCGTACCCGGAGGTCCGGGCCTCCCAGCCCCAGCTGATGTACCGGATGCCCGCCACCGTCCGCGCCAGCGCCGACTCGGGCTCCGCCTCCAGCACCTCGCCGATCCAGCGCTCCACCCCGGCCGTGTCGGCGACGGTCCACAGCAGCCCCGTACGGTCCTGGCTCTCCGGGCGTGCCTCGAGCACGCTCCGTACGGTGCCCCAGTCCGCCGCGGCGGCAGCCGCCCGCAGCTGTGCCACCTCGGGCTTGTCGTCGCCCTTCACCAGCCGCGCTTCCGGCCGGCCGGACCATCGTCCCAGCGTGAGCCCCCAATCACGGAGCAACGCCATGTCCCCACCCCTTGGTGTTCTCGAACGGGGAGGCAGATGATCACCCCCCTCGTGGAGGTAGTGACTATCACGCGCGACTGACATTCGCACATCTGTTTAGTGGCCACTGAGTCAGGGTGCGTCTCCCGGTACCGGCTCGCGGCCGTCCTGGTCACGCAGGGCGCAGTGCCGCCCCCGACTGCCCATCCGGCCAGGGCGACAGCACGAGGGCGGGCAGGGGGAGGGGCGACGGGTCACCACTCGGCGACGAGCGGCGTGTCCGGTGCCTGCCGGCGCCAGACTTCGGCGAGTCGGGCGAGGCGGGCGGGGGCGGCGATACCGCGCACGGTGGCGATCCTGCCGCCGGCGAGGTCGAACGTCACCGCGCCGATGACCCGGTCGCCGAGCACGAAGAGGAACGCGGGCGCGCCGTTGACGAACGCGTAGTGGACGGCGGGCGTGCCGCCGGCCAGTCGCCGTTTCGCGGCGGTGGGTTTCAGCCCGGCCCGTGTGACGGCGGCGATGCGCTGCGGACTGTCGAACCGGAGCAGCTGCGCGGCCGTGCCGCCGACGCCGTCGGAGACCCCCGTCGCGTCGTCGGTGAGCAGCGCCACCAGCCGTTCGGTACGCCCCGAGGAGGCGGCGGCGAGGAACTCCTCGACGATCCTGCGGGCGTCGGCCGGATCGACCTCGCTGCCGCGGCGGCGCGCGGCGGCGACGCGGTTCCGGGCCCGGTGCAGGTGCTGCTGGCTCGCGGACTGGGTCACGTCGAGGATCTCGGCGATCTCGGCGTGACTGTACGAGAACGCCTCGCGCAGGACGTAGACGGCCCGCTCGACCGGCGACAGACGCTCCATCAGCGTCAGCACGGCCAGGGACACCGATTCGCGCTGCTCGAAGGTGTCCGCCGGGCCGAGCATCGGGTCGCCGTCGAGCAGCGGTTCGGGCAGCCAGGCGCCGGCGGTGCGTTCGCGGCGGGCCTGCGCCGAGCGGAGCCGGTCGAGGCACAGGTTGGTGACGACCTTGGTCAGCCAGGCCTCCGGCACCCGGATCCGCTCGCGGTCGGCGGCCTGCCAGTGCAGGAACGCGTCCTGCACGGCGTCCTCGGCGTCGGCGGCGGAGCCCAGCAGCCGGTACGCCAGCGAGGCCAGCCGGTTCCGGCCGGCCTCGAAGCGAGCGGTGCCGAAGCGATCGGCGACGGTGTCGTCCACGTGCTTCACTCTAGACGCGCGCCGTGGCCGGCGACGCGACCGCGTGTTCGGCGGTCACGTGGTGCCTGCGCTTGGGCAGGCCGAAGGTCGGGTGCGAGGTGGCCCACAGCGACATCCTGAGGATGCCGGACTTGATTCGCGCGGCCTTCCGCCCGCCCACGTACTTCGGCTTCGCCCGCCCCTCGGCGTCGACCGGCTGCAGGACCCCGTCCCGCCGCCCGAAGCTGATGTGGTTGCCGACGTACTCCAGCTTGGTGCGCGGGATCGTGCGGCCGGTGAGGCGTCCCACGATCGCGCTCACCGCCTGCGCGCCGGTGTAGCCGGCCGAGGCGCAGGACATCGGCAGCGGCCGGCCGTTGTCGCCGAGGGCGTAGGCGCTGTCCCCGACGGCGTAGACGTCCGGGTGCGAGACGGACCGCATGACGCGGTCGACGACGATCCGGCCGTCCTGGGTGACGTCCAGCCCGGCGGCCGCGGCGACGGGGCTGACGGCGAAGCCGGCTGTCCACACCGTCGCGTCGGACGCCAGGACGCTGCCGTCGGCGCACAACACCCGCGCGGCTTCGACGGCTTCGACCTCGGTGTGCTCCAGGACGGTGACGCCCAGCCGGCCGCAGGCCCGGCGCAGGTGGCTGCGGGCCCCGTCGGAGAGCCGGGCGCCCAGCTCACCGCGGGCGATCAGCGTCACCGACAGCCCGGGCCGGGACTCGGCGATCTCGGTGGCGGTCTCGATTCCGGTCAGCCCGTCACCGACGACCACCACGTCCCCGCCCCGCCCCGCGGCGCCGAGGCTGTCCAGCCTCTCCCGCAGGCGCAGCGCGGAGGGCCGGCCGCTGATGTCGAAGGCGTACTCGGCCGCGCCGGGGACACCGTGGACGGCGCCGTGACTGCCGAGCGCGTAGAGCAGCGTGTCGTACCCGACCTCGGCCCCACCGCCGGCATCGGCGACCTCCACGACCCGCCGCTCGGGGTCGACCCCGGTCACCCGGCCCAGCCGCAGCCGAATCCCCGTCCCCGCGAACACGTCCGCGAGCCGCGGAGCCGCGACCTCCTGTCCGGACGCCAGCTGATGCAGCCGCATCCGCTGAACGAACTCCGGCACGGCACTGACCACCGTGATCTCCACTGCCTCGGCCACCAGCCGCCGCGCCAACGACCCAGCCACGTGCGCTCCGGCATACCCGGCCCCGAGAACGACGATGCGATGCTTCATGACCAGCTCCTGTCGTCTGCCTGCTCTTGCTGCTTGAGCGGGACAGCGCCGTCGTTCCTGACAGAAGATGAATGTGACCTGGGTCACACCGGCGAGGGCGAGTGGGGTCAGTCCGTGGGCCGGTTGATGCGGATCAGGGTCTGCTGGCCGTTGGCGACCAGTGTGCGTGCGCCGTCGGCGCCGACGCCGTAGACCTCCAACTGGCAGACGGTCAGGGTGCGTCCGGACTTCAGGACGGTGCCGATCGCCTCGAGGTGGTCGCCGGCGGCGGGGGCGAGGAGGTTGATCTTGTACTCGACGGTGAGGACGTCGGCGTCCTCGGGGAACACCGTGAGCGCGGCGTAGCCGCCGGCGCTGTCCGCGATCGCGCTGGTGGCGCCGACGTGGACGTAACCGTGCTGCTGGCTCACCTCGGGGCGGGCCGGGAGGACGATGTGGACGCGTCCGGGGCCGATGTGCGCGAGGCGCGCCCCGAGCGTGGCCATCAGGCCCTGCCGGTCGAAGCTGTCCTGGACGCGCTCCTGGACGGAGGGGCTCGCCTGCTCCCGCGGTGTCCGGTCTGCCATGGACGTGCTCCCTTCGGGTCCGTGTCGAACCTCGTCGGCGATCATCATGGCATCGGGGCGGCGGGTGACGGCCGGGGCGGGCGAGGGGGCACTCGCCGGACTGCCCGGCGGGACGCCCCCCCCGCGCTCGTGGCCGCGGCCGAGGTCTTCGCGCAGGGGGAGACCCTGCCGGCCGACTCGCTGCGCGCCCGCGTCGCCGACACGGAGCGAGCCGCGCAGGTGGCGACGCTCGTCGTCGCCGCGACGGACGGCGCCATCGCCCTGTGCCGCGCGAGCCGCGACACCGCGCCCCTGGACCGTACGGCCGCCCAGCTCCGCGCGGTGGTCGCCGACGCGGTGGACGGCTGAGCGGAGGACGATCGGCCGGCTCACCGGCCCGGCCCCGCAGTTCCGTCGTCCGCCGGCCCCGTAGGCTCGCAGCCCGGCGACACGACATGACAGGAGAGGGACCGGGTATGTGGAAGCGGGCCTTGGACCGGGCCGGCGTCTCCGACGCGCGGCTGCGGCGGGACTTCACGGAGCAGCGCCGGGCCGTACGACGGTACAGGCCGGCCGAGTACGCGGCGGCGCGACTTCTGCTGCCCGAGGCGCTGCTGCCGCATGTCGTCGCCGCCGTCGCCTTCATGCACGAGACGGACGACCGGGTCGACCGCGGTTCCCGGGACGACGGGGACGACCGGGTGGCGGCGTGGGCCGACTGGGACGGTCACGTCCGCAAGGCACTCGACGGAGCCGACCCCGAACTGCCCGTGCTGCGCTGCCTGGTCCACACCACGGAGCACCGTCCCGCGCTGCGCGGGCACGTCGAGGAGTTCCTGCGGGGCTCCGAACGCGAGGCGGAGTGGACGGCGTTCGCGGACGACGCGGAGCTGGCGCGGTACGTACGCGCGTACTCCCTGCCCGCCCTCATGCTCACGGCGGGCCTGATCGCCCCCGAGGACCCGGCGCGCCGGGCGGCGTACACGGACGCCTGCCATCGGCTGATCGCCGGCATGCAGCGCCTGGACTTCCTGGAGGACCTCTCCGAGGATGTACGCGAGGGCCGCCCCGGCATCCCGGCCGACGCCGTCGCCCGCCACGGCGCGGACCTCACCCGCCCCGACGCGGCCCTGGGGCGGCTCGTCGCGGAGCAGGCGGACCGGGCGGCCGCGGAGATGCCGGGCACGGAGGTGCTCGAAGCCGCGGTGGACCCCGAGTACCGCCCCTTCGTCCGCGCCCTCGTCGGCGTGCAGCGGCTCCGGCTGGACGCGGTACGCCGTGCCGGCGCGTCCCTGGCGACGCGTTCGTCGGGGCCCGCGCGGCCTGCGGCGGCAGGCCTGCTGCTCGGCGAGTGGCGAAGCAGGAGACGAGGGCTGCAACGGCCACGCTGACACCGGACGCCCGCCTGGCACATCTCGGTGGCGTCCGGAGCGGAAGTCGGGCAGGCTCGCCCGCATGGTTTCGGTATTGCAGAACGTGGCGATCGACTGTGCGGACGCCTATGAACTGGCCGGTTTCTGGAGCAGTGTGACCGGCCGCCCGCGGGACCCGGAGGCGAAGCCGGGGGACCGGGAGACGCAGGTGCTCCTGGCGGAGGGCCCGATGCTCTACTTCAACGAGGTGCCCGAGCCCAAGAAGTCCAAGAACCGGCTCCATCTCTGCCTGCGCCCCGAGACCTCCCGCGACCAGGAGGTGGAACGCCTCCTGGCCCTCGGCGCGACCTTCGTCGCCGACCACCGGAACCCCGACGGCTCCGGCTGGGCCGTCCTCGCCGACCCCGAGGGCAACGAGTTCTGCGTCCTGCGCAGCGAGTCGGACCGGGCGGCAACGGACTCCTGAAGCCGAAGTGGCCCGCCCAACCGCCTCAACTCCTCGAGGAACGCCCAGTTGACTCCACATTCCCTCGCCTTCTACGTCGACGTGCTCACGTCCGGAACCGTCCTCGGCGCCCAGCCGACGGACAGCCCCGACCAGGTCACCGCGATCCTGGGTGCGGACTACGCCGAGAACTCCTTCGACGACCAGAGCATGTGGCGCGACTACGGCATGGTCGAGTTCTTCTGGTGCAGGGAATCGCGCGACCACCCGTGGGTCGGACACCACTTCTCCCTCCAGGTGCACCGGCTCTCGACTCTCGGTGGAAGCACGGTCAACGGGGCGATCCGCGAGCGCTACGGCCGCTTCGACCGCCACCTCCGCTTCGGCAAACTGGAGCGCCTCCTGGCCAATCGCGGCGTGCACTTGGAAGACGTCCCGGACCCCAACGCCCCGGCCTACACGCTGCACTGGCAACCTGCCTCCCAGGTCTCCGTCCTGACGCGCCGCGCGCACGAGCGGACGAAATACTGGCGCGGCGGCGACCGCCTCGGCGACGTGTACAAGGTCTCGTCGTCGATGACCGCGGACCAGGTGGCCTGGTACAGGTCGCACTACGGCGGTCGGAACGCTAACGACTTGGGGAGCGATAGAGGCGGGTGCTCGGCGGTGACGTGAAGGCGGCCGTGCCATGTTGCCGCTCCTCCAGCACCCCACCCGGTGACAGCCGCGGCCCGAAACTCCCTGGATCGTCCGACCCGTCTCGGCCATGATCCTCACGTGACCACCTACCTCGAGTCCGAGCGCCTGACCCTCCGCCACTTCGCCGCCGCCGACGCGGACCTGCTGATCGAGCTGGACAGCGACCCGGCGGTGATGCGCTACCTGACCGGCGGCGCTCCGACCCCGCCGGAGGAGGTCCGCGACCTCGCCATCCCCAGCATCCTCGCCGGCTACGAGCGCTGGGATCACGACCTCGGCCTGTTCGCCGCGCACGAGAAGGACGGCGGCGCGTTCGTCGGCTGGTTCTGCCTGCGTCCGCTGCGCAGCGGCCCGCGTGAGGAGGCCGAACTCGGCTACCGCCTGCGCCAGGCGGCCTGGGGCCGGGGCTACGCCACCGAGGTCTCGCAGGCGCTGCTGGCGAAGGGGTTCGCCGAGCTCGGCATCCGCATGGTCTGGGCCGAGACGATGACCGTGAACCGCCCTTCGCGCAACGTCATGGAGAAGCTCGGGATGACGCTCGCGGAGAGTATCCCCACCCCGGACGACATGATGGCGGTCGAGGGTTCCGAACACGGGGGTGTGCGGTACGAGATCACGAAGGAGCAGTGGGAGCGGCGGCAGGCGTAGGCGGTGAGGCGCGGCGCCCGTAGATGTGAGGTCATCAGCCTGCGCGGCCTTGTCTCATCGTGCCCTATCGGGCATATCCCGACAGCATTCTGCCGAACTCGTCGCTGAGCTCGTCCCGGCAGGGGAGGCGCAGCAGGAGTCTGCGCTGCGGGTGCGGCGCGGCGGCGATCGCCGCCGCGAGGCCGGTGCCGGCCCGAAGCATCGGCTGGTGTTCGTCGACCGGGTGCCGGTCACGCTCGCGCACTTGCGACACGATCCTCCGCACTCGGCCCTGGCTGTGCTGTGAGGAGTGGACCGCTCCATCATCAAACCCTGGCAGTAATCGTCATCGGATCTGATGGGATTCGAGTCGCCGCGGACCCCCGGATTGCACGGGTCCATTGGACGCGTCGCCCGCCTGTCGTCAAAGGATCGCTTGACGACAGGCGCATGCCCCAGGGATGTCTCGCCTGTCTTCCGTGTCGCCACTGTCCGGTGGTAGGCGACCAGGTGCGAGGGAATCGTCCGCCGCATCCAGAAGGACATCCCCCGAGGGGCGCAGCCCGCTGTAGACCGTGGGCAGGGTTCTGGCTGCTTCGGCCGCCCCGATTCGCATCGCTGATCGCGGCGGGTGCGCCGCGCTACGAAACGACCCGCGAGGTGGGTGGCTGGGGCCCGGCCGGGTGTCCGTCTGTGTATGCACTGTCGGAGTGTTCGACGAGTCTCTGGATGCCGTCGAGGAGGCAGGTGAGGCCGAAGGCGAGGGGGTCGTCGTCGGTGCGGGCGAAGCCGCCTTCGGCGAGGACGCGGGTGACGGCGGGGAACCGGTCGGCGTGCTCGGTCAGTTGGCGGGCGGTGAGGCGGTCCCACTCCCTGTCGGCCGCCTCGTTCCGGTCGAGCGCCTGCTGGGTGAGGTTGCGGACCAGGCTCAGGACGAGGAGGGCGGCGTCGTGGCGGCGGCGGGCGTCGAACCCGGTCGGTTCGAGGGCGGCGAGGGCCACGTCCAGCCAGGCCACCTGGTGCGGCCCCATGGCCTGTCGCCGGAGGCCCGTCGCGGTCAGGATCCAGGGGTGGGCGCGGTAGACGTCCCAGCAGGCCCGGGCCCAGGCTTCAAGGCGGGGGCGCCAGCCGCCGGGGATGCGGCCGAGGTCGGGCGGGGTGCCGAGCACGGTGTCGACCATCAGGTCGACGAGGTCGGGCTTGCCGGGGACGTAGCGGTAGAGGGCCATCGTGGTGACCCCGAGCAGCTCGGCCACCCGCTGCATCGACAGGGCCTCCAGCCCCTCGGCATCGGCGAGTTCGATGCCCCGGCGGGCCACGTCGACGGGGGTGAACTTCGGTTTCGGCCCCCGCCGGGGGCGGCCGTCGGCCCCGCCCCACAACAGCGCGAGGCTGGCGCCCGGGTCCCGCTTGCTCTCCTTGTTCGCCGGCACGGTACCGGTCTCCTTCCCGCGGTCAGGTCGCGAAGGGGTGCCAACAGATAGCGGAGGTTGTCTCCCACCCAGCAACTGTGTATAACATACACAACAATTAACAGCGTATCACGTACACAGTTTTTAGGGGTGTTCATGCTTGTCACTGTCATCACCGCAGCCTGTGCCACCATCGCCGCCTCTGCGGCCACTCTCCTCTCGCACCGCGCGATCGTCCGCTCGGGGAACTCCCGCCGCCTGCGCATCACCGGCCCCCACGGCGTCGACGAGCAGTACTTCACCCGCATCGGCGGCCTCGACCAGTGGCTCTCCGTCCGGGGCGAGGACCGCGCCCACCCGGTCGTGGTGGAACTACACGGCGGCCCCGGCTCCTCCAACGCGATCCTCGCCAATGTCTCCCGCGACTGGGAGCGGCACGTCACCCTCGTGCGCTGGGACATGCGCGGCACCGGCAAGACCCTGCGCCGCTCCGGCGCCGCCGCCCAGGGCGAGATGACGTTCGACCGGCTCGTGCGGGACGCCGTGGAGGTCGTCGAGCACGTACGGGAACGCCTCGGCGCGGACCGGGTCGTCCTGCTGGGCTGCTCCTTCGGCAGCGCCGTCGCGCTGCGCGTCGCCCGCAGCCGCCCCGACCTCGTCGGCGCGTACGTCGGGACCGACCAGAAGGTCTTCGACGGCGGCCGGGACACCTCCGACTACGACGCCGCGCTGGAGCGGCTGGAGAAGGCGGGCAAGAAGAAGGAGGCGGCGGCCGTACGGGAGATGGGACCGGACCAGCGGGCCTGGAGCGCCGAACAGTTCAGCCACTTCAGCCGCTTCGCCTCCGCCACCGACCCGCACACCTTCGCCGCGATGAAGTCCGTGGTGATGAAGTCGCTGTGGTTCTCGCCGCTGCACTCCCTGCGCGAGATCGTCACCTTCTTCAAGGGCTTCATGGCCTCCGCCGCCGTGCTGCCGGACACCGCCTCCTTCGACGACCGGGCCGACGGCACCCGCTTCGGCGTGCCGTTCTTCGTCGTCCAGGGCGCCTGCGACCTCGTGAACACGCCCGCCCGCGCCCGCGCCTTCTTCGACGAGGTCCAGGCGCCCGTCAAGGAGTTCACCCTGATCGAGGGCGCCGGCCACTTCGCCGCCTACCGGCACCCCGGGGTCTTCCTCGATGTCCTGCGGACCCGCGTCCTGCCCGCCCTCGCCGGCAGCCGATAGGGCCGTGTTCTGCACAGCGAGGTGCCCGAGCATGCCGGCGCGCGGCTGGCGATCCCGAGGGGTCCGGCGAGGAGGGCGGCGGCCCTACCGGGCCCCGCACAGGGCCCAGCCGGAATGTGGGGGCGGCGGCATGTCCACCCGCCGGGCGGGGCCTCAACGGAAGACCTCGCGCACGGACGGCAGATTCCGGCGGTCCGCGAAACCCCCTTGCGTAATGGTCAAGAAACGTTGACCATTGGGACCATGCCTACCGACGATCTCCCCGAGACGTTTCACGTCACCACGGACGAGCAGCTGCGTGCCGTCTCCAACCTCACGCGCCACCGGATCATGGCCGTGCTCCGCTTCGAGCCCGCGACGATCACCCAGATCGCCGAGCGGGTCGGCCTCGCGAAGGGGAGCTCCAGCTACCACGTGCGTCTCCTCGAACGGGCCGGCCTGGTGAAGGTGGTGCGCACGCGCAAGGTGCGCGGGGTCACCGAGCGGTACTACGCCATGGCCGCACGCTCGATCGCGCTGCCGGACCCGGGCGAGGGAGGCCCCGACGTGCTGATGCGGCACGCGGTGGCGGACCTGGAGGCATCGCCCGCGGACGGCGAGCGGCACGTACGGATGGCACATCTGCGGCTCACCGAGGAGCAGTTCACGGAACTGGGGGCGCGGTTGCAGGCACTGGCGGACGAGTACCGGGAACTGTCCGACCCGTCGCTGCCGGACGCGTCGCTCGTCTTCGCCCTGTTCCACCCTGCACAGGGCAAGCAGACCGAAGGGGGCACCAAGTGACGAACGCCGAAAAGCTGCCGGCCGGGTTCGGACGGCTGTGGACCGCGCAGACGGTCTCCTCACTCGGCGACGGGATCACTCACGCCGCCCTGCCGCTGATCGCGCTGACACTGACGCGGGACCCGATGGCGCTCGCTGTCGTCACGGCCGCGGGGACACTGCCGTGGCTGCTGTTCGGGGTGCTCGGCGGTGCGCTGGTGGACCGCTGGGACCGCCGGCGCACGATGTGGGTCGCGGACGCGGCCCGTGCGGCACTGCTCGCGATACCGGCGGCGGCGGCCGTGCTCGACATGCTGACCATTCCGCTGCTCGCGGCCGTCGCCTTCCTGCTCGGCCTCGGAGGACTCTTCTTCGACACCGCCGCCACGGCCTATCTTCCCGATCTCCTCCACCGCGACCCCGCACTCCTGGAGCGCGCCAACTCCCGCCTGCGCGGCGCCCAGACCGCCATGTCCGGATTCGCGGGACCGCCCGCGGGCAGCGCCCTGCTCGCGCTCGGACGATCGGTTCCCCTGCTCGCCGACGCAGTGTCGTTCGCGCTCTCCGCACTGCTCGTACGGACGCTGCCCGCCGTGCCCCGGCCCGCGACAGAGGCCCGCGAGTCGCTGCTGCGGCAGGCACGAGCCGGGGCCTCGTACGTCTTCCGGGACCGGCTGCTGCTCGGCCTCGCGCTGCGCCCGGCGGTCGGGAACATCGCCTTCCTCGCCGTGGAGACCGTCCTCGCCCTCTTCGCCCGCGAGCGCCTCGGCATCGGCACCTTCGGCTTCGGCCTGCTCCTCACGGCGGAGGCCACCGGCGGCCTGCTCGGCGCGGGCATCGCCTCCTTCCTCGGCCGACGCCTCGGCACCGGCACCGCACTGACCTGCACGGCCGCAGCCGAAGGGCTCGCCATCCTAGGACTCGCCGCCGCCCCGAACCCGTACCTGGCCGGGCTCGCGCTCGCCGTCTGCGGAGCAGGCATGGGCGCCACAATGGTGCTCGGACCCTCCCTGCGCCAAGCGATCGTCCCCGCCCACCTCATGGGCCGGGTCGCCTCCACCTCCCGCATGCTCGCCATGTGCGCCGCCCCCCTCGGCGCCTTCCTCGGCGGCTGGCTGGCCACCGCCTACGACGTACGCACCCCGCTCTACGCCGCCGCGGGCCTCCTCCTGACCATGACCGCCATCACGGCGACCATGACCAGCAACCGCCGGGTCGAAGCGGCGCTGCGTGCCGCCACCCCGACCGCCGTTCCAGACACCTCAGGGTTCTAACGCGTCAAGTCCTCGTCGGTGAGTCCGGGGTTTCCCCAGCGATTCCAGAGCGTGCGATGCCAGACGTCGGCGTCGGGCCCCGGGCGTGTCACGGCCGGCAGCGGGCCTGGGCTGGTCTCGATCAGGTGCAGCAGCGACCAGGCGACGCCATAGCAGTCGTCGGGGCCGAAGCAGCCAGCCAGGGCCTGCGCCTCGTCGGGTGTGACTGGCGCGGAGATGGCGTCGATTTGCCGACCTCGGCGGTCGACGAGCTCCTCGTCGTCGGTGTCCCAGTCGGGGAGAGGGCCGTCGGCGACGAAAGCCTGAACTTCGGGTCTCATCCTTGAATGATCGACTGCCGTGGGTGAACTGAGCAAGATAACTGCAGGTCAAGCGGCTGCCATCTCCGCCGTTGAAGGGGGTGCGGGGAAGGCAGCCTGCTCGTCGAACTGTTCGCCGCGCTGCAGGCAGTGGTAGAGCTGGCCGATCATGCGGTTGAAGAGGTTGCGCTGGGCGGCGGCATGCCAGTCTCCGTGGTCGCGGCGGCGCCGGTAGTGGGCCTTGGCGCCGGGTGAGGCCGTGAGCGAGGCGAAGGCCCAGAGGTAGCCGGCGTGGTTGAGGCGGTCGTTCTTGACCCAGCGGCGGGTGATGGACGACTTCTTTCCGGAGGCTCTGGTGATGGGCGAGGCGCCGGCGTATGCCTTCAGGCCGCGGGCGTCGGCGAACCGCTGCCGGTCGTCTCCGACCTCGGCGAGCACCCGGGCGCCGAGCTGGAGGCCGAGGCCGGGAAAGCTGAGGATGATCTCAGCGTCCGGGTGCTGAGGGAAGGACTCTTCCACGGCGTTGGCGAGCTGGTCGGCGGCCGTGCAGGCCGCATCAAGCTGCGTCAGGAGGGCGAGCGTCTGCTTGCCCAGCGCCTCCTCGACCAGCGGTGGCTGATGAGCCCACTCGGACCGGAAGACCTCACGCAGCCGTTCGACTTCGGCCTCGATGCCGCGCTGGCGGCCCGCGCGCTTGAGGACGGCCTGGAGCTGGGTGCGGGTGAGCCGTGCAGCACGGGTCGGAGTCGGGGCTGTCCGGAGGAGTTCGCGGGCCTCGGACCGGCACAGACCGTTCTTCCAGCCGTCCGCTGCTGCCAGGGCTGCGGGGTAGTACTCGCGCAGCAGTGAGCGGAGCTGGTTGGAGATCTGCTGGCGGTTCCAGGTGGCATCCTGCTGAGCTCGGGCGAGGACGGCAACGGCCCGGGCCAGGTCGGAGTCGTTGGGCAGGGGCCGGTGGGCGTGCATGTCGGTGCGGAGGATGTTTGCCAGGACCAGCGCGTCGCCGGGGTCGGACTTCTTGCGGGAGACGGAGTGCCGGTCTCGGTAGCGGGCGGCTGCCATCGGGTTGATCGCGAAGACCTGCCGCTTGCCGGTCCGCAGCACGGCAACGAGCAGGCCGCGGGACGTCTCGATCGCGACCGGGATCGGGTCCTCGGCAGTGTCGCCGTACTCGGCGAGCAGGTCCAGCAGGATCTTGTAGCCGTTGGCGTCGTCGGTGATGTGGCGTTTGGCCAGGAGCTGGCCGGTGTCGTCGACGAGGGCGACGTCGTGTGTCCTCTCCGCCCAGTCGATGCCGCAGTAGATCAAGGTCCCTCCCGGTACTGCTGTGTATTTGTGCTGGTCACGAGCTCGTGCGGAACCACGCAGCGACCTAATCCCAGGACTCGACGCGAGGGCCGGTCCGCCACCTCAGTAGCTGTTCGTGGCACCAGCTCACCCCACGGGCCTCGGTCTATCTGGGAGCTCTGCGGCTCGGCAGCATCGAGAAGTCACCGCACGGTGGGCTCGCACCACCAACTCCAACGAGCGATCAAGTGGCAAGTGTTGACGCCCCTGCGGTGGCGGTCAGGGAGGTGCCGAGACGCGCTCGGTCTGGCACAAGGTCTCGGGACCCGATCACACGAAGTCGTCCACTCGGCACCCGCCTGGACGCCACCACCATGAACACCACAGCCCTCGCGCCACTCTCTGACGAGGCCTGAGGGCCAGGTTCTTGATAGGCATCACGGGCCTTGGTGCTCGAACAGGCCCGGGAGCACTCGGCTCCCCAATCCCGCTCTTAAGACGGGATTAGATCACCCGGCCCTCAAGGGACCCGCCCAGGAGAGCGCACCCGACGTGCTGTGACGCCTGCTGCGAAAGCGTCACGACGACCCGGTGTCCAAGAAGTTCGGTTCCGGGGCTCACCAGGTGCCTGCCAGCGGTGAACATCTACTGGGCCGGTGAGGGCCAGGCGGGTGGCTGCATGGCCGAAGTGGAGTTCCTCGGCGAGTACGACGAAGGGGTGCAGCTACGGGAAGGGAACTTCGGGGCGGTCCATATGCCTAGAGGTATCAGCCCATGCCTGTGGCTGTATTAGACGTATCCATGCTGGTCACCTAGCGTTCGGCACATGACAGAGCGACGCGCGATCCTCAGCGGCTCGACCTTCGAGGATCAGATCGGCTATGCCCGTGCCGTGGTTGACGGCGACTGGGTGCACGTGTCCGGGACGACCGGCTTCGACTACACCGACATGACGATCTCCGACGATGTGGTGGAGCAGGCCGAACAGTGCCTGCGCAACATCGAGGCCGCGCTGACCGAGGCCAAGTGCACCTTCGGCGACGTGGTGCGGGTGCGCTACCTGCTCCCCGACCGAGAGGACTTCGAGCCCTGTTGGCCGGTCCTGCGCCGCTGCTTCGGCGACGTCCGACCGGCCGCCACGATGCTCGTCTGCGGCCTCGCCGACCCCCGCATGAAGATCGAGATAGAGGTGTACGCGCGCCGGTCCACCGCGTGACGGCCCGATCCGCGCCGGGGGGGGGAACGGGTGGGGCCGGCCGGTACGCGGCCGGCCGGGCAGGTCCTAGTCGTCGAAGGAGCCGTGCCGGCCCGCGCCGCCGGTGAAGCGGGCGGCGCCGGTGAGGGTTTCGCCGGTGGTCAGGGGGACCATGCCGTGGCGGAGTTCGGTGGCGAGTGCCTCGGGTTCGGGGAGACCGTGCTGGGCCAGGAGCGAGAGGCGGTCGTGGCGCAGGCAGAGTTGGGGGAACGCGGCGATCTCCCGGGCGAGTTCCTCCGCCGCCTGCCGGGACCGGCCCGGCGGGACGACGCGGTTGGCGAGGCCGATCGCCTGTGCTTCCGCGGCGGCGACGGGACGGCCGGTGAGGATCAGGTCCATCGCGCGGCTCTCGCCGATCAGCCTGGGGAGCCGGACGGTGCCGCCGTCGATGAGGGGGACGCCCCAGCGCCGGCAGAACACCCCGAGGACCGCGTCCTCCTCGACCACCCGCAGGTCGCACCAGAGCGCGAGCTCCAGCCCGCCCGCCACCGCGTGGCCCGCGATCGCGGCGATGACGGGCTTCGTCAGCCGCATCCGGGTCGGGCCCATCGGCCCGTCGCCGCCCGGCTCGACGCGGTTGCCTCGCTCCGTGCCGATGGCCTTCAGGTCGGCGCCCGCGCAGAACGTGCCGCCCTCGCCCCACAACACCGCGACCGACGCCGACTCATCGGCCTCGAACTCCCGGAACGCATCCGCCAGTTGCCGCGCCGTCGGCCCGTCGACGGCATTGCGGGCAGCGGGTCGCGACAGCACCACGGTCGTCACAGGGCCGTCCCGCTCGACGCGGACGGCGGGGGAGCCCTGCTCTGCCGGTGTCACTGGGGTGTCGGTCATTCCGGCATTCTCACGCGCCCGCCGCGTTGCGGGCGAGAGGAATTGAGATCGGGCCTCAACGGCTGCCCGAATCACCGTCGTACGCAGTGGCGGCGGGGGCTTCGGCGGACCCTCCGCCGTTGCCCGACCCCCGGCTCCGCAGGGCACGGGATCGGCGTTCTCCTGGCCTGTCACGGCCTCGGGAAACTGGCACTGACCTGGTGTTTTCCCGCTGCCCGCCTAGGGTGGGGGAGTACTGCCGGACACCGCCCGAGGGGGACTCCGTGAGCGACAATCCCGTGACGTACGACGCCGCACGCATCGAAGTGCTGGAAGGGAGGGAAGCCGTCCGGAAGCGACCCGGGATGTACGTCGGATCGACGGGGGAGCGCGGGCTGCACCATCTGGTGTTCGACGTCGTCGACCCGGCCGTGGCCGATGTCCTGGCCGGCCGCGCGAGCCGTGTCGACGTCGTCCTGCTGCCCGACGGCGGCGTGCGCGTCTCCGACGACGGGCCGGGCGAGGAGGCTTCCCTCGAGGACCGGCTGAAGCGCCTGCACGTCGGGCCGGATCCTGTCGGTCGCCTCAGTGCGCCGGTGAGCATGTTCAGCGGAGGACTGTTCGTCGCCAACGTGCTGTCGCGCCGCTTCATCGCCGAGGTCCGGCGGGACGGAGCGTGCCGGGTCCAGGAGTACGAGCGTGGCGTCGCGCGCGGCCCGTTCACGGCGACGTCCCGTCCGGTGACCGGAACCGGGACCACTCTCGCCTCCTGGCCCGACCTCGACGTGTTCGAGACGGTGGAGTGCTCGTACGACAGGCTGGCCGAGCGCTTCCGGGAACTCGCCTATCTGCACAGGGGCCTGGAGATCACGCTGACCGACGAACGGCCCGCCGCATCCGCACCGCACCAGGAGCGCTTCCGTTCCGACAACGGCCTGCGCGACCTCGTGGCTGACCTCGACGCCCGTCTCGACGCGCCTGCGGACATCATCGGTTTCGCGTGGGCGGACCCGCGCATGGAGGGAACGGCGGAAGTGGCGCTGCGCTGGTCCGGCGCCCACGTCGAACGGCTGGTGTCCTTCGCCAACAGCCGCCTTACCCAGGAGGGAGGCACGCATGTGGTGGGACTCCATGAAGGAATCGCCGCCGCGGTCGACGCGTACGCGCGCGAGCGCGGCCTGCCCGCCCCTGCCGGCGACAGGCTCGGCGAAGGCTTGACGGCCGTTGTGGCCGTCGCGCTCGATCACCCCGAGTACGAGGGATGCACCCGCACCAGGCTCGCCAACCCCGCCGTCCGCGCCGGCGTGGCGGAAGCCGTGCAGGAACACCTCGGCGCCCGGCTGAAGGCGGACCCCGATCGCGCCGACGCCCTCATCCGCCGGATCGCGACCGGCTCGTCAGGGACGTGACACGGCGCCGGCGCTCCTGGCGGGCCCGGGTGTTGCGGTCCAGCTCCTCCATCAGGCGCCGGCCGCGGTGATCGGGGTCCAGCTCGTCCAGTACACGGTCGATGTCGGCGACCAGGGCCCCGTACAGCTGCCACAGCTCGGGCGCGTGGCGGGCGTCCTCCCGCAGGAGGCCCGCCGCGCGGTCGCGGGCGGACCGCGTCGACGCCAGGTCGCTGATGAGCCGGCTCTCCGCCCGCTCCGCTCCGTCGCTCGCGTTCGAGGTGACGAGCACCCCGAAACTCACCAGCGCGTCCCCGAGGCCGCGTAGCGCCTCCTCCACCGCCGCCCCCGTGTCCCGGCGGAACAGCGCCGCGCCCCGCCGGTGCTTGGCGAGGTCCGTCAGCGTCCGGGCGAGGACACGCAGGACGACGGCCGAGATCTCCAGCGTGTCGAGCCCGGTCCGCAGCACGATCCGGTGCAGCAGCCCCTCCTTCACCCGGGGGTTGAGCCGCAGGCTGTCCTCCGCCTGCCGCAGCGCCGCGTCGACGTCCGCCACGTCGTTGTCGAGCCGACGCGCCTCGTGGAGCCGGGCGGCGGCCCGCTCGAAGGGTTCGGAGGACGGGACGGACCCGTCGCCGGGCTCCGGCTCCGACGGGGCCGTCAGCTCGTCCCCGATGTCCAGCAGCAGCCGCCGCATCTGCCGGGCCAGGTCCACGATCGAGTCGCCGGCCGTGTCCACCCAGACGGGCGGCACGAGCACCACGTTGAACAGCAGCCCCACCACCGCGCCGATCAGGGTCTCCAGCACCCGGTCCCACGCGGTGTCCGCGACCTGCGTGACGCCGAGCACCAGCATGGCGCTGATCGCCACCTCCGGAACGAATTCCTCCACCCGTACGAACCGCCCCACCACGAGCGACGCCAGGATCACCAGCGCGAGGCTCCACCACGTCAGCCCGACGAGCACGCTGAACGCGATCGCGATCAGCACGCCCACGACGACCGAGTTCACCCGCCGCAGGCTCGTCTTGAGCGTCGAGTACAGCGTCACCTGCACCACGAGCAGTGCGGTGAGCGGCGCGGTCAGCGGGGCGGGCTCGGAGCTGAGGCCGAGCGCGACGACGTACGAAATCGTCGCCGCGGCGGTCGAACGCACGGTCTGCACCACCGACGGGTCCCGCCGCCACCGCTCCCAGAGCCGGGCCGGGGAGAACGAGGCGGCGGAGCGCTGCGACATGGGGACGACTCCTCCTCCGACGGAGCGGCGGGCGACGCGCGGCCGAGGGCCGCGCACCCGCACACGTCTTCCCGTCGCGTCCGCCGTCGAATCCCGCTGCTCCGCCATCGCCCGGACTGGCGCACACCGGTGGTGTGCGGTGGTGAGGATTGGTTCATCAGGTGACAATTCGGTCGGAGTGTGATCGTCCCGGTCGGAGGAGCCATGAGTCACGAGCCACCAGCCGCACCGGACGACGACCAGCCGCACGAAGACGCACCCGACCCGGAACGGTCCGACGACCCGGAACGGTCCGACGCCCCGAAACAGGCCGATGCCCCGAAACAGTCCGACGCCCCGGAACCGTCGGACACCCGCGAGCCCCCCACCCCCGACCACCCGCACCCCCACCCCTGGGCAGCCTGGGCCGTCACCCTCCCCGGCGCCTGCGGAGCCCTGCTCCTGGCCTGCCTCTCCTTCACGCCCTCCCTCCTCCCGCGCGCCGGAGTGCTGCAGGGAGTGATCACCGGCATCCTCGCCGCGATCGGGTACGCGCTCGGCCTCGTCGCCGCATGGATCTGGCGGGCCTTCGCCGACCGCGGTCCCCGCCGCCCGCGGAAGTGGGCCTGGCCGGCGTACTTCATCGCCGGGTTCGTCCTCGTCGGCGTCGCCTTCGGCCTCGGCCAGTACGGGCAGCACCGCATCCGCCAACTCCTCGGCGTCACGGACTACAGCGTCCTGCAGACGGTCGCCAGTCCGTTCATCGCCCTCGCGCTGTTCTGCCTCCTCCTCCTGGCCGCCCGCGGCATCCGCCGCGTCTACCGCTGGGTCACCCGCCTGCTCCACCGCTTCATCGGCCCGCAGGCGGCGAAGGCCGTCGGCGGCATCCTCGTGGCTGCCGGAACGTTCCTCCTGCTCAGCGGCATCCTCGTCGACGGCCTCGTCTCCGCCGCCAACCAGGCCTTCTCGCTGCGCGACACCGAGACCAAGCCCGGCACGACCCGCCCGACGACCGCCCTGCGCTCCGGCGGCCCGGGCTCGCTCGTCCCGTGGGACTCGCTCGGCAGAGAAGGCCGCGCCTTCACCGGCACGGGACCCACCGCCGCCGACATCACCGCCCTCACCACCCGCCCGGCGAAGGAACCCGTCCGCGCGTACGCGGGGCTCAAGACGGCACCCGACACCGAGTCCCGCGCCGCCCGTGCCGTGGCCGACCTCCGGCGTGCCGGCGGCTTCGACCGTACGAGCCTCCTCGTCGCCACGACGACCGGGAGCGGCTGGGTCGACCCGGCGGCCGTGGACTCCTTCGAGTACCTCACCGGCGGCGACTGCGCGACGGTGGCGCTGCAGTACTCGTACCTGCCCTCCTGGCTGTCGTACCTCGTCGACCAGTCCAAGGCCCGCGAAGCCGGCCGGGAGCTGTTCGACGCGGTCTACGAAGGCTGGTCGAAACTCCCGCCCGAGGACCGCCCGAAGCTGTACGTGGCGGGCGAGAGCCTGGGCTCGTTCGGCGGGGAGACCGCCTTCAGCGGCGAGTACGACCTCCGCAACCGCACCGCGGGCACCCTCTTCGCCGGCCCGCCCAACTTCAACACCCTCTTCCGCCGTTTCACCGACGGCCGCGACGCCGGCACGCCGGAGGTCCAGCCCGTGTACAAGGAGGGCCGGACGGTCCGCTTCGCCGACGACGCCAGCACCGAGATCCCGCCGACGGGAGCTCCGTGGGAGGGCACGCGCGTGCTGTACCTGCTGCATGCCTCGGACCCGATCGTCTGGTGGGGCCCGCACCTGATGTACCGCGAGCCGGACTGGATCGGTCAGCGGCCGGGCGAGGACGTCCTGGAGAGCATGGTCTGGGTTCCGTTCGTGACGTTCTGGCAGGTCACCGCGGACCTCCCGTTCGCCACCGGTGTTCCGCCGGGGCATGGGCACGTGTACCGGGGCGAGTACGTCGACGCCTGGAACGCGGTGCTCCGCCCCACGGACGTCACCGAGCCGGAACTGGCCCGGCTGCGGGCGGCCGTCGCGCAGGAGGAGTGACGAGCACGGTCACCCACACTCCAGCCGCTCACGCACACCCATCCACGCTCACTCCTGCTCCAGCCAGGCCGTGTACCAGTCGCGGAAGCCGCGGTGCACGGGCGTGAACCCGCCCCAGTCCGGATCGAGCATCCAGATCTCGCCGGCCCGTGGTCCGTTGAGGATCAGCCGGACGTACATCCCGCAGCCGAGTTCGCCCAGCATGAGCGTGCCCGGGGTCAGCGCCTCGGTGTCGGCGCCGATCGCGCCGGGACGCGGCTCGGCGAGCGGGAACGCCGCGGCGAGCCGTCCCGGCCGCCGGTCGTCCTCCCACTCGCCGTCCACGGCCCAGTCGTCGCCGGCCTCCGGGCGTGGCACGGCGAGCGGCATCAATCCGTGGTCGGGCCCGGCGGGACCGTCGCCGACCTCGGCGACGAAGGCGCGGTACTCCGCAGGCAGCGCGATCCCGTGGCGCTCCTCGAACGCCCGGATCTCCGTCTCTGGCAGCGGAGCCGCCAGCGCGTACCGGTGCGTGTCCGCCCCGAACCGCTCCAGGCGCGGATCGGCCGCCGCCATGGCCCGTACCCGTGCGCGTACGCCGTCCGCATCCCAGTCCGTCACCCGGCGACCGTAGCAAGCCGGCGCGGCGGGTAGTCCGGTCAGCCCCCGACCGCTCCCGACGCCGCCGCCGCGCGATGATCGCTGGGCCGGATCCCGCACTCGCGCTTGAACGCGACGCTGAGCCCGAACGCGCTCCGGTACCCGACCTTCCGCGCGATCGAGTCGACGGTGGCGTCCGTCCGCGCGAGCAGGTCCGCGGCCAGGGCGAGCCGCCAGTCGGTCAGGTACGCCATGGGCGGCCGGCCCACCAGGTCGGTGAAGCGGCGGGCGAGCGTGGCCCTGGACACGCCGGTCTCCTCGGCGAGCGCGGCCACCGTCCACGGATGGGCCGGCCGGTCGTGGATCAGCCGCAGCGCCCGGCCCGCGACGGGATCGCCGAGGGCCCGGTACCACGCGGGCGGATCGGCCTCCGGACGGGCGAACCACTCCCGCAGCGTGGACAGCAGCAACAGGTCGAGGAGCCGGTCCAGCACGGCCTGCTGACCGGGGTCGTCGCGGCTGATCTCCAGGGCGGCGAGTTCCAGGATCGGCCCGGGCTCGTCGTGGTGGACCACGAGCACGCGGGGGAGCGCGCCCAGCAGGCGTTCGGACACCCGGCCGTCGACCCGGTAGCTGCCGGTGAGCAGGACGCTCGGCCCGTCGGCGCAGTTGCCGCAGGTGCGCAGTCCGAGATACACGTCGTCGCTGACGTCCTTGCCGTCCGCCGCCGTGCAGCGGTCGGGGTGCACGACGTACAGCGGTGCCGCCCGCGCGCCGGGCTCGTCGGCGACGGCGAACGGCTCCGTACCGGCCACGACGGCCACGTCACCGGGCCCGAGCGCGACGGGCTCGGCGTCGCCCGGCACGATCCACGCCGTCCCGCGCAGCATGGTGAGGAGGGTGAGGGGAGTCCCGTCGGCGTAGCGGACCGACCAGGGCGGGGCCAGGAAGTTCCGGCTGAACAGGGCCCCGTTGCTTCGGACTTCGTGCAGCAGGCCGGCTAACGGATCCATGCGGCGAGTCTAGACGCTGAGACATCGAACTGAGCGGCTGAGCCATTCCACGGCTCATCTGCGCCCCGTTGACTGGGCGCATGACGAAGAAGACGATTCTGGTACTCGGCGGCACGGGAAAGACGGGACGCCGCGTGGTCGCCCGTCTGCGGCAGCAGGGACACGAGGTCCGCGTGGCCTCCCGCAAGGGTCCGACCCGATTCGACTGGACCGACGAGAACACCTGGGAGCCCGTCCTGGAGGGCGTCGACGCGGCGTACCTGGTCGACTCCATGCTCAGCGACGCCGGGCGGTCGATGACCGGCTTCGGCAAGCTCGCCGCGTCGAGCGGCGTGCAGCGCCTGGTCCTGCTCTCCCACCGCGACTGGGTGGTCCCGGCCGGGGAGGAGAAGCTGCCCTGCGAGCGCGCGGTGAAGGAGTCCGGCGCGGAGTGGACGCTGCTGAAGCCCTCCTGGTTCGCGCAGAACTTCAGCGAGGACGCGTTCTTCCGCGGACAGGTGCTCGAAGGCGAGGTGGCGTGGTCGGCGGGCGACGGCGTCGAGCCGTTCGTCGACGTCGAGGACATCGCGGACGTCGCCGTGGCGGCCCTCACGGAGCCCGGCCACGCCGGCGAGTCGTACGACCTGTCCGGCCCCCGCCTCCTGAGCCTGTCCGACGTGGCCGCCGAACTCGCCCGCGCGACGGGCCGGGACATCACGTACCGCCCCGTGTCGCCGGCGGACTTCGAGTCCCTGGCCCTGCGCGAGGGCCTGCCGGGCGACTTCACGGCGCTCCTGAACGACCTCTTCTCCTGGATCGAGGCCCGCCGGTTCGCCACCCTCGCCGACGGCGTGCAGCGCGCCCTGGGCCGCGAACCCCGCGACTTCGCGTCGTACGTCACGGCCACCGCCCAGACGGGCATCTGGCAGCCGTGACAGGTGGCGGGGACGGCGGAAACGCCTTTGACTGGAGCGGTCGATCACCTGGTGGGTGAGAGATCACCTGGTACGTGAGGGGTAAGGACATGACCGGACGCCGACCGCGTGTCGCTGCCGCAGGGGCCCTGGCGGCCGTCGTTCTGACCGGCCTGACGGGCTGCTCGGACGACGGCGGCAATCCGGTGTCGGACGTGGTGAGCCAGGCCGCGTCCGTGGCGTCGTCGGCCGTCACCGACGCGGCCTCGAAGGCCGCCGAGCGGGCGAAGCAGCAGCTGGCCGAGGTGAAGGACGGCGTCGACGCCAAGGACGAGGTGACGCTCGGCAGCGCGGCGACCGACTCCGACGGCCGTACGACGGTGCCGGTCACCGCCCGCAACACGGCCGACTCCGCCAAGTCCTTCACCGTCCAGGTCGTGTTCAAGGACTCCGGCGGCGCGCTCGTGGACACCGTCGTCCTGACGATCTCCGACGTGGCCGCCGGCCAGTCCAAGGCCGGCACGGCCCGCAGCACGCACAAGCTGTCCGGCACCGTGACCCCGTCGGTGGCCGCCGCCCTGCGGCACTGACCCCCGCGCCGCGTCACCCGTTCGCAGGGCCGACGGGTGACGCGGACGCCCCGTTCGGCCCAACGGGTACGGATCGGGCGATGAGTTCCGTCCGCCGGGACAGTCTCCTCTCCGTTGGCTACGACGCGACCCAGCGACAGGAGAGACACCCGTGGATCAACTGCTGCGCGTGCAGAACTTCACCGTCTCGAGCGACGGCATCGCCGCCGGCGAGGACCAGACCCTCGAGCGGCCGTTCGGCCACGTCGACCCCGGACGGCTGTTCGGCTGGGCCGGTGCGACCGCCAGCTGGCCGATGCGCACGGACGCCGGGGGCAGCCGCGGGCTCGACGACTACTTCACCCGCGACTTCCCGCGGAACATCGGCGCCGAGATCATGGGGCGCAACAAGTTCGGTCCCCAGCGCGGACCGTGGGAGAACTACGAATGGCGCGGCTGGTGGGGGGACGAACCGCCGTTCCACACACCGGTGTTCGTGATGACCCACCACCCGCGGCCGGCGTTCACGCTCTCCGACACCACGTTCCACTTCGTCGACGCCGACCCGGCGACCGTCCTGGAGCAGGCGCGCCGGGCGGCCGGGGGCAAGGACGTACGGCTCGGCGGCGGCGTGACGACGATCCGGGAGTTCCTCGACGCCGACCTCGTCGACACGATGCACATCGCCGTCTCGCCGGTGAAACTCGGCTCCGGGCTGCGGCTGTGGGGGTCGCCCGAGGAACTGCTCGACCGGTTCCACCTGGACGTCGTACCCAGCCCCAGCGGGGTGACGCACCACCTGTTCTGGCGCAAGTGACCGTGTAGCGGACCCCGGAGGAGCCCCCGCACCTCGGGGCAGCCCCGGCGCGCCGCGCCGGGGCTGCCCCGAGGGATGCGATCAGTCCCTGCTCAGTACCGACTCCAGGACGTCGCCCAGCGCCGTCTCCGGGTCCTCCGACGCGCCCTCCGACCGCCACGCGACGAAGCCGTCCGGGCGCACCAGCACCGCACCGTCCTCCGTCACCCCGTACGCCTCGGCCCACTCCTGGTCGCCGGCGGGGCCGAGGTCCGCGTCCGGCGCGGTACCGATCCGGTACGCGTCCAGGGGGACCGTCATCCGCTGCGCGACGGTCTCCGCCGCCGCGTGCCAGGCCCGGCCGGACGCCGAGGCGGCCGAGGTCAACAGGACCAGGGAGCGCTCGTACAGGTCCAGGGCCGACACCCGCGAACCGTCGAGGTCCAGCCACACGTGCGGCGCCCGCGTCCCCGGCTCGCCAGTCAGCCGCAGACCCTCCGGCACCACCGGTACCGTCGGGTCCGCGCCGACGACCGCGCCCCGCGGGTACCGGTGGCCGAGGACCACGTTGAGGATGCCGCCCTTCCGGCCCCCGGGACCGCCGGGCCCGGGCGCGTACCCCGGGTGGCTGTGCTCGACCGACCGCGACGACGCGCGCTCGCTCGTCGCCACCGCGACCGGCCGCCGCTCGGCGTCGTACGAGGCGAGCAGCCCCGGACCGGCCCAGCCGCCGAGGACGGCGGCGAGCTTCCAGGCCAGGTTGTGGGCGTCCTGGATACCGGTGTTGGAGCCGAACGCCCCGGTCGGCGGCATCTCGTGCGCGGAGTCGCCGACAAGGAACACCCGCCCGTCCGCGTACCGTTCGGCGACCCGCTCGGCGGCGTGCCAGGGCGCCCGGCCCGTGATCTCGACGTCGAGGTCCGGCACGCCGATCGCCCGGCGGATGTGCTCCCGGCACCGCTCGTCCGTGAACTCCTCCATCGTCTCGCCGCGTTCGGGATGCCACGGCGCGTGGAACACCCAGCGCTCCCGGTTGTCGACCGGCAGCAGTGCCCCGTCGGCCTCCGGGTTCGTCAGGTAGCAGACGATGAAGCGCCGGTCGCCGACCACCGCCGCGAGACCGCGGGACTCGAAGGTGATGCTGACGTTGTGGAACAGGTCGCCCGGACCGCTCCGCCCGATGCCGAGGGCCTCGCGGATCGGGCTGCGCGGCCCGTCCGCCGCCACGAGATAGTCCGCGCGGATCGTGGTGTGCTCGCCCGTCTCACGGCTCTTGACCTGCGCGGTCACACCGTTCGCGGTCTGCTCGAACGACATCAGCTCCGACGAGAACCGCAGGTCCCCGCCCAGCTTCCGGGCGCTCTCCACGAGCACCGGTTCCAGATCGTTCTGGCTGCACAGACACCACGAGGCGGGGCTGAAGCGCGCCAGCCCGCCGCCCGGGTCGATCTCCTTGAACAGCCACTCTCCGTCACCGTCACCCCGGGCGCCGCCCACCAGGGCGGGCGTCTGCAGGATGCCGTTGTTCTGGGCCAGGACCGACGCGGCCTGCTCGATGCGCTTCTGGATCCCGGCCTTCCGGAACAGCTCCATCGTGCGCACGTTGTTGCCGCGGCCGCGTGGGTGCATCGACGTGCCCGCATGGCGCTCGACGAGGATGTGCGGCACGCCCAGCCGGCCCAGGAACAGCGCGGTGGACAGGCCCACCAGGGAGCCGCCGGCGATGAGGACGGCCGTGCGGTGACCGGCCTCGCCGGCCCGATCGCGTGGGTTCATTGCTTGCCTCCGGCGTCACCGAGGACGCCACTGTGGGGGGTGGGACGCCTATGCATTCCCGTTCGCGTGCCGAGCCGCATGCCCGGGGCACCCGGATGACGCGCAGTTCACTCGTCCGCCCCGTGGGGCTCGCGCGCGAGCACCCCTCGTGTCGACGATCGGCATATGACGACCCCGGCCTCCCTGGACGGGCTCGGTCCCTCCCGGCCGGTGCGGTCGTCCTTCCCCCGACTCTCCCTGACCAAGAGAAGAGGTGCGCTCCGGATGACCATCTCGGGACGCGTGTCGCAGTCGGCGTTCGACGGAGCAAGGCTCAGAGTGATCCTGCTGCTCGACCTGTACGACGGGGCACAGGAACAGTTCCTGGAGGCGTACGAACTCATGCGCCGGCAGGTCGCCTCCGTGCCAGGACACATCAGCGACCAGCTCTGCCAGTCCATCGAGAACCCCTCGCAGTGGCTCATCACCAGTGAGTGGGAGAGCGCCCCGCCGTTCCTCGCCTGGGTGAACAGCGAGGAGCACGTCGAAACCGTCAAGCCGATGCACGCCTGCGTCCGCGACACCCGGTCGATGCGCTACAGCATCCTCCGGGAGACCGGACATCAGGGGCCGCGGACGACGGACGCCGGGCCGGCCGGCGTGCAGGTGGCCGCCCGCGTGGGCGACGGCGTGGCGCGCCACGCGCTCACCTTCACCGTCAAGCCCGGCTCCGAGTCCAAGGTCGCGGAGATCCTCGCCGCGTACGAGTCGCCGCAGGCCCAGGTCGACGAGAAGACCCGGCTGCGCCGCACCTCGCTGTTCATGCACGGCAACCGCGTCGTACGCGCCGTGGAGGTGGAGGGGGACCTGCTCGCCGCGCTGCGGCACGTGGCCCGCCAGCCCGAGGTACGGGCGGTCGAGGAGGCCGTCAACCCGTACCTGGAGCAGGACCGCGACCTGACCGACCCCGAGTCCGCGCGGGTCTTCTTCACCCGTGCCGCGCTCCCGGCCGTGCACCACGTGGCGGCCGCCCGGCCCGCGCCCCCCGGCGGACTGCGGCGGCACGCGCTGTACTACCCGGCCCGGGAGGGCCGCGGCACGGACCTGGCCCGGCTGCTCGCCGCGCAGGACGCGGCCGCCGCCGAGGACCCGGACAGCCCCGTCCACGCCAGCACCGTCTTCCAGCGCGACGACATCGTCGTCCGCCTCGTCGACGTCACCGGCGACCTCGACCTCGACCCGCCGGCCGCCCTCGGCCTCAAGGGCCCCCGCAAGGCCGCCGTCCTCGAGCGGCTGCTCGACGGCGCCGCCATCGGCGTCGAGGGCTCCCTGCAGACGGACCGCAACCTCAACCGGCTCCTGTCGCACGCCGACATGCTGCCCATCACCGACCGCACCGCGGCGGGCTCGTGACGGCCGGCCGCGGCCCCGGCCGCGGCCGCCCCACCCACCCCGTACGCCACTGCCACACCCGGAGGTAACAAGCATGCTCAAGCAGCGTCCGCGCATCGTGAACCTGAGCGAGACCGAACCCAACCGCAGGCGGGGAGGCGACCTCAGAGCCATGCTCACGCCCGCCACCGTGGGTTCCACCAGCGGCTTCATGGGGCTGGCCATCGTGCAGCCCGGCGAGCGCATCGGCGAGCACTACCACCCGTACTCCGAGGAGTTCGTGTACGTGGTCTCCGGCGACCTCGAGGTGGACCTGGACGGGCAGACCTTCGCGCTCACCCCCGACCAGGGACTCATGATCCCCATCGACATGCGGCACCGCTTCCGGAACGTCGGCGACACGGAGGCCCGCATGGTCTTCCACCTCGGTCCGCTGGCGCCCCACCCCAGCATGGGACACGTCGACACCGAGGAGACCGGCGGCGAGGCGGCCGGCGCCGGCGCACCCGCGACCGCGGCGGCCGGCGACCCCGTCCACGGAGCCATCGAATGACCCGGCGCGTCGCCGTCACCGGTGTCGGGGTCGTCGCCCCGGGCGGCACCGGAGCAGCGGCGTTCTGGGACCTGCTGGCCGCAGGCCGCACCGCCACCCGCGGCATCACCCTGTTCGACCCCGCGGGCCTGCGCTCCCGCATCGCCGCCGAATGCGACTTCGACCCGCGCGCGCACGGCCTCGACCCGGACCTGTGCGAACACGCCGACCGGTACATCCAGTTCGCCGTCGTCGCCGCCCACGAGGCGGTCCGCGACTCCGGACTCGACACCGGCCGGCAGGACCCCTGGCGGGTCGCCGTCTCCCTCGGCAGCGCCGTCGGCGGCACCACCCGCCTCGAGTCCGACTACGTGAAGGTCAGCGGACGCGGCAGCCGCTGGGACGTCGACCACCGGGCCGCCGACCCGCAGCTGCACCTGGCGTTCTCGCCGAGCACGCTCGCCTCGACCGTCGCCGAACAGTTCGGCGCGCGCGGCCCCGTGCAGACCGTCTCCACCGGCTGCACCTCCGGCCTCGACGCCGTCGGCTACGCCTACCACACCATCGAGGAGGGCCGGGCGGACGTGTGCATCGCGGGCGCCTCGGACTCCCCGATATCCCCGATCACCATGGCCTGCTTCGACGCCATCAAGGCGACGTCGCCCGACAACGACGACCCCGAGCACGCCTCGCGCCCCTTCGACGCCGACCGCAAGGGCTTCGTCATGGGGGAGGGCGCGGCGGTCGTGATCCTGGAGGAGTACGAGCACGCCCGGGCCCGCGGCGCCCCGGTGTACTGCGAGATTGGAGGCTATGCCACGTACGGCAACGCCTACCACATGACCGGACTGACCGCCGAGGGCCTGGAGATGGCGCGGGCCATCGACGGCGCGCTCGACCAGGCGAAGCTCGATCCCACCCTCGTCGACTACGTCAACGCCCACGGCTCCGGCACCCGGCAGAACGACCGGCACGAGACCGCCGCCGTGAAGCGCTCGCTCGGCGCCCACGCGTACGACACGCCGATGAGTTCGATCAAGTCCATGGTGGGGCACTCGCTCGGCGCCATCGGCGCGATCGAGGTCGCCGCCTGCGTGCTCGCGCTGAAGCACCAGGTCGTCCCGCCGACCGCCAACTACCAGACTCCCGACCCCGAGTGCGACCTGGACTACGTGCCGCGCACCGCCCGCCCCCGGAAGCTGCGCAACGTGCTCTCCGTCGGCAGCGGCTTCGGCGGCTTCCAGTCCGCGGTGCTCCTCACCGGGGCGGGCGGGAGGACGAGATGAGCAGTACGAGCCGCCCACCGGACGCGGTCGTCACCGGCATCGGTGTGATCGCCCCCAACGGGCAGAACGCGGACGCCTTCTGGAAGTCCGTCCGGGAGGGCGTCGTCGCCCTGGACCGGATCAGCCGTGAGGGCTGCGACCACCTGCCGCTCAAAGTCGCGGGAGAGGTACGGGGCTTCGACGCCGCCGACCTCATCGAGGAGCGGTTCCTCGTCCAGACCGACCGGTTCTCCCACTACGCCATGGCCGCGGCCTCGCTCGCCCTCGACGACGCGGGCATCGGCCGGGGCGTGCCCGACGCGCCCTTCGACGTGGGCGTGGTGACGGCCGCGGGGTCCGGCGGCGGCGAGTTCGGCCAGCGGGAGCTGCAGAAACTGTGGGGCCAGGGCTCGAAGTTCGTCGGCCCGTACCAGTCCATCGCCTGGTTCTACGCGGCCTCCACCGGCCAGATCTCCATCCGCGGCGGCTTCAAGGGTCCCTGCGGAGTGGTCGCCAGCGACGAGGCCGGCGGCCTGGACGCCCTCGCCCACGCCGCCCGCGCCGTACGCCGCGGCACCCCGACGATGCTCGTCGGGGCGGCCGAGGCGCCCCTCGCCCCGTACTCGATGGTGTGCGAACTCGGCTACCCCGAGATCAGCACCGTCGAGGAACCGGCCCGCGCCTACCGGCCGTTCACCACGGCGGCCTGCGGCTTCGTCCCGGCCGAGGGCGGCGCCGTCCTCGTCGTCGAGGACGAGCGGCGGGCCCGCGACCGCGGCGCCACCGTCCGCGCCACCATCGCCGGCCACGGCGCCACGTTCACCGGCGCCTCCCGCTGGGACCGGTCCCGCGAAGGGCTGGCACGGGCCATCGGCGTCGCCCTCGACGAGGCCGGCTGCGCCCCCGAGGAGATCGACGTCGTCTTCGCCGACGCCCTGGGCGTGCCCGAGGCGGACCGTGCGGAGGCGCTGGCCCTCGCCGACGCCCTGGGCGCGCACGCCGCCCGCGTACCCGTGACCGCACCCAAGACCGGGATCGGCCGCGGCTACTGCGCGGCGCCGGTGCTCGACACCGTGGCCGCGGTGCTCGCGATGGAGCACGGCCAGGTGCCCCCCACCCCCAACGTGTACGACATCTGCCACGACCTCGACCTGGTGGTGTCCCGCGCTCGGCCCGCCGAGCTGCGCACGGCCCTCGTCCTCAGCAGGGGACTGATGGGATCCAACGCGGCGCTGGTCGTGCGCCGCGGCGGCGAGTCCGCCCGGTAGAGCCGGGCGGGGAGGAGAAACACATGATCACCACGGCAGTGACCTTCGACGAACTGGCCACGCTGATGAAGCAGGCGGCCGGCGTCACCGTCGACCCCCGCGAGCTCGAGCAGTCCCCGCAGACACCGTTCTCGGTGCTCGGCATCGACTCGCTCGGCCTCCTCGGCATCGTCGGCGAGCTGGAGAACCGCACCGGGCAGTCCCTGCCCAACGACACCGAACGCTGCAAGACCCCCGAGGAGTTCCTCGCCCTCGTCAACGACACCCTCAGGAACGGAGGCTGACATGTCCGGCCACACCGACAACAGCATCACCATCGACGCCCCGCTCGACCTCGTCTGGGACATGACCAACGACATCGAGAACTGGCCCCACCTCTTCAGCGAGTACGCCTCCGTCGAGGTGCTCTCCCGCGAGGGCGAGGCGACGACGTTCCGGCTCACCATGCACCCGGACGAGTCCGGCAAGGTCTGGAGCTGGGTCTCCGAGCGCACCATGGACCGCGACAGCAGGACCGTACGGGCCCGCCGCGTCGAGACCGGCCCGTTCGCCCACATGAACATCAAGTGGGAGTACGTGCAGCTGCCCGGCGGCGTCCAGATGCGCTGGGTGCAGGACTTCGCCATGAAGCCCGACGCCCCGGTCGACGACGACTGGATGACGGACAACATCAACCGCAACTCGCGCACCCAGATGGCCCTCATCCGCGACCGCATCGAGCAGGCCGCCCGCGACCCGCGCCGGACGGCGCCGGTCGCGCGCTGACCGCGCCGCCCGAGGAAGGACGCTCGATGCACCACACCCTGATCGTCGCCCGCATGGCGCCCGGTTCGGCGCCGGCGATCGCCGACGTGTTCGCCGATTCCGACCGGGGCGACCTGCCGCACCTAATCGGCGTGTCCCGGCGCAGCCTGTTCCAGTTCGGCGACGTGTACCTGCACCTCATCGAGGCCGAGCAGGACCCGGCGCCCGCCATCGCGAAGCTGGCCGGCCACCCCGAGTTCCGGGGCGTCAGCGACCGGCTGTCGGCGTTCGTCAGCGCGTACGACCCGCAGACCTGGCGCAGCCCCAAGGACGCCATGGCGCACCGCTTCTACAGTTGGGAGCGGGACCCCCGCACCTGAGCGGACCGCAACAGAATCCCGAGGCCGCCGGCCCCGCGTCAGACGCGGAACCGGCGGCCTCGGGATGGGGGACTTCGGGGTGGGACGTCAGGCGGGGACGGTGCACTCGAAGGCGTGCAGATACGCGTTGACCGGACGGATCGCGCCGATCACGAGACCCGCCTCCGTCAGCCGGTCCACCAAGCTCTGCCGGGTGTGCTTCGCGCCGCCCACGTTGAGGAGCAGCAGCAGATCCATGGCGGTGGTGAACCGCATCGAGGGCGTGTCGTCCACCAGGTTCTCGATCACCACGACGCGCGCGCCGGGACGCGCCGCCCTGCGGACGTTGGCCAGCGCCCGGCGGGTGCTGTCGTCGTCCCACTCCAGGATGTTCTTGATGATGTACACGTCCGCGCGGACGGGGATGTCCTCGCGGCAGTCCCCGGCCAGCACCTCCACCCGCCCGGCGAGCGCCCCGCCGTCCCGCAGCCGCGGGTCGGCGTTCCCCACCACGCCCGGCAGGTCGAGCAGCGCACCCCGCAGCGCGGGATGCTTCTCCAGCAGACTCGCCAGGACGTGCCCCTGCCCGCCGCCGATGTCGGCCACGGTCGACACGCCGCGCAGGTCGAGGAGTTCGGCCACGTCCTGCGCGGACTGCCGGCTCGACGTCGTCATGGCACGGTTGAAGACGTACGCGGACTCCGGAGCGTCCTCGTGGAGGTACGGGAAGAACTCCTTCCCGTACACGTCCCCGAAGACGGTCCGGCCGTCGCGCACCGCCTCGTCCAGCCTGGGCCACACGTCCCAGGTCCACGGCTCGGTGCACCACAGGGCGATGTACCGCAGGCTGTGCGGATCGTCCTCGCGCAGCAGCCGGGACATCTCCGTGTGCGCGAACGCCCCGTCGGGCTGCTCCGCGAAGACGCCCTGACAGGCCAGGGCGCGCAGCAGCCGGCGCAGGGCCCGCGGCTCCGTCTTCACGGCCGCGGCCAGGTCCTCCACCGGGGTGGGCGTGTCGCCCAGCGCGTCCGCCACGCCCAGGCGGGCGGCGGCGCGTACGGCGGCGGCGCACGCCGCCCCGAAGACGAGCTCCCGCAGCCGCATGGGCGGCGGGGGAGCCGGATCGATCGTCGTCATCTGTTGGCCTTGCCTTTGCTCACGCAGGGAGAAGGAGGGGTCAGCAGGGAGCCGGCCGGTTTCGGCCGGGGTCCGGCCCAGGTCGGCCGGGGGTCGGCACGGATCGGCCGGAGGTCAGCACATGCCGGCGGGCTCGGAGACCGTGCACCGGTTGCCGACGAACGCGTTGCCCTTGCCGATGTCGCGGTCGGCGAGGTCGGCCGTGCTGTTGCGCAGCACCACGTTGTCGCGGATCTCGTTCTGCTCGTTCGCCGCGCCGACGAAGCTCTTGAACAGCACGATGCCGCCGGACAGCGGGGACTTGCCCACGTTGCCGACGACCCGGTTCCGCTCCACCAGCGACTCCTCGGCGCCGGTGAGGACGATGCCGGAGCCCTGCAGGAAGGGCAGCCGGGGCGTCTGGGGGCAGTACTTGTTGTTGGCGCTGATGTCGTTGCGGCGCACGGTCGCCTCGGCGCGCGGCCGGGACTCGTCGCCCACCACGAACACCCCGGCGCAGTTCCCGGTCGCCACGTTCCGCTCGACGGTCACGTTCCGCAGCCGCCGCACGGTGATGCCGATCCGGTTGCCGGCGATGTGATTGCGGCCGACCGTGGTGCCGCGTGCGTCCGTGGAGCCGTGCTCACGGTCGACGGTGTTGGCCAGGAACAGTCCGGCGTCGCCGTTGTTCCGGGCGATGTTGCGGGTGAACGTGCCCCGTACGGAGCGCTCCTGGCCGATGCCCCACTTGCCGTTCTTCTCGGCGACGACGCGCTGCACCGTCAGTCGGTCAGTCCACGTGGACCACAGGCCGCTGGAGGTGTACCCGCGCAGCGTCAGCGAGCGCACGGTCACGCCGGTGACCGGGGCGGCCTCCGTCCCGGTCACGCAGATGCCGTTGCCGGCCTTCGCGCACGAGTCGTCGGCGGCCGGGGTCGTGGCCGGCACGAGGACGGTGGGCAGCACGCCGGAGCCCCGCAGGGTCAGGTTCGACGTGGTGATGCGGACGCTCTGGCGGTAGGTCCCGGGGGAGAGCAGGACGGTGTCCCCCGGCTTCGCGGCGTCCACGGCCTTCTGGATGGAGGCGCCGGCCTTGACCCGGTGCACCTTCGGGCCGGCGTGGGGGGCGGCGGCCGTCGGGACGGCGGCGCCGAGCGCCGTGGTCACGACGGCCGCGGCGCATGCCAGGCCGGTGATCTGTCGTTTCGTCATAGGGCCGAAGCTAAGAGCGGCGGTACGGGCCTGCCACCGCTGCTCCTCCAGGCGGGCTCCAGGTGTCCCTCCGTCAGACGGGTACCAGCCCGACGTCGTGCCGGGCCGCGAGCCCGGCCACGGCGGCCCCGTCGCACCCGGCCAGGACCGGTCGCAGCCCTCGCCGCAGCATCGAGTCGAGCACGAGCGCCCCGGTGTGGCCGGTGGTCACGACGGCTGCGGCAGTACCGCGCCGCGGCATGACGCGCCGCGGCGGCTCAAAGACTCAGAGGCCGGCGAACAGGCCCTCGGGCATGTCGTCGAGGACGAAGCCGTTGTCGAGGCGGACGCGGACCGTCATGCCGAGGCCCTGGTCGCGGTGAGCCGTCCAGGCGGGTTCCAGCGACGCGAGCTCCTCCTCGAGCCGCTCCCTGCTGGCCGGCGGCATCTGGGCGCCGAACGAGTCGAGCAGCGACTTCAGCCGCTCGTACTCGCGGACCTCATGGCTCGGCTCCGGGCGCCGGCCCCCGTCCGTGCGCTCCACCGTGCCCTCGACACCGGCCGCCAGCGACAGCGAACCGCCGTACACCTCCGCGGAGTCCGCGTCCGAGACCAGTGATCCGGCCAGCCGAAGTTCCGTCGTCAGCCTCACGCGCCGGCCCGCTTCGAGCGTCATCAGTGCCTCATCCCTCCCGTCGTACCCCCGCCATTATCGCGCCGACCATCGCCGCTGGACGGCCGCGTGTGACCCCTGTGGCCCCCGTGGCGGTGCGAGAAGCGGCAGGTCGCGCCAGCATCGAGGTGACCCCTGGACCCTTACGGAGGCTGCCGTGACGACAGGTTGGGAACCCCGCCCCGCGGACGGTGCCGACAGCGGCGAATGGCGGCCGGCCCTGGACGTGCCCGCGCCGGGACAGCAGCGGCGCTGGACGGTGCTGCTGCGCTGGCTGCTGCTCCTGCCCCAGTTCATCGCCGTGTTCCTGCTGTCCTTCGTCGCCTTCTTCGTGGCGATCGTGGGCTGGTTCGCCGCCCTGGTGCTCGGCCGGCTGCCCGACGGGATCGCGGACTTCCTCGGCGGCGTCCTCGTCTACCAGACCCGGGTCTCGGCCAGTGCCGCCCTGCTCGTCGACCGCTACCCGCCGTTCGCCTTCGACGACCCCGAGTACCCGGTCCAGATCGAACTGCGCCGCACCCCGCTGAACCGCCTGGCGGTGTTCTTCCGGCTGATCCTGGTGATCCCGGCGGCGATCATCGGCAGTTTCGCGGCGTCCGGCTGGTTCGTGCTCAGCTGGGTGTTCTGGCTGATCTGCCTCATCCTGGGCCGGCTGCCCGATCCGGTCTTCGGCGCGACGGCGGCCGTCGTCCGGTACCGGATGCGGCTCTCCGCCTACATGTACCTGCTGACGCCCGTGTACCCCAAGGGCATCCTCGGCGACGAGGCCGGACCCGCCGCACTCCAGGCGCCCTCCGCGACGCGCCCGCTCGTCCTGGACACCGGCGGGAAGGTGCTGGTCTGGGTCTTCCTGGCGCTCGGCCTCGCCGGCCAGCTGACCTCGGGCACGGTCGACTACGACTCCGACGTCGACTACCAGTACGCGCCGGTCGCACCGGCCGACCGGTGGTGACTCACGGCGACACCCGGTCCTGCAAGGTGGTCTGCCAGGCGGGCCCGGGCAGCTCGGGCCCGGCCTCGGCCCGGCGGCCGCCGCGCGCGAAGAAGTCGGCCAGCGGCAGCAGCGCCGCGCCGACCGTGACCGCCTCCGGGCCCAGTTTCCCCAGGTCGATGGTGGTGCGGCTGGCCGGGTAGCGCAGCGCGTACTCCCGAGCGTGCTGCCGTACGGCCGTCAGGAACCGCTCGCCGAGCTGCAGCCCCGCCCAGCCGCCGACGAGGATGCGCTCGGGCTGGAACAGGTTGATCAGATCGGCGAAGCCGGCGCCGAGGAACTCCGCCGTCTCCGCCAGCACGGACACGGCCGTCGCATCGGCCTCCGCCTC
The DNA here is from genome assembly GCF_045348655.1 of Streptomyces solicamelliae. Lineage (NCBI taxonomy): Bacteria > Bacillati > Actinomycetota > Actinomycetes > Kitasatosporales > Streptomycetaceae > Streptomyces > Streptomyces solicamelliae. The sequence continues at coordinate 160,872 of NZ_CP160404.1, read as the reverse complement.
GCCTCCGGGCGGGTACGCCGCGGCCAGCAGCGAGGTCAGCGCGGTCTCCTCGTCCGCCCCGGCCGGCGGCTCCCCGCCCGCCTCCCGCCAACGCTCGAGCAGCGCCTCCGCCCCCGCGTACGCCTCCAGGCAGCCCTGGGAACCGCAGCGGCAGCGCCGGCCCCGGACCCGTACCGTCATGTGGCCCCACTCGAGCGCGCGCACATGACCCCAGTCCAGGGCGCTGCCCGGGCCCAGCGGGTCGTCGGCCACGCAGGCGCCGACGCCCGAGCCGAAGAGCACCACGACCGCGCTGCGCGCGCCCCGCCCAGCGCCGAACCACATCTCCGCCTGGCCGAGGGTGCGGGCGCCGTTGTCGATCCAGTACGGCACCGAGTCCGGCAGGTCGACAGCCTCGCGCAGCAGCCGCTCCAGCGGCACGGCGTCCCAGCCGATCGTCTGGCCGTGCACCACCGCGCCGTCCTCGGGCGTGCGGGCGACGATGCCGGGGACGCCTACCCCGACGCCGAGCAGCCGCTCGGTGGGCACGCCTGCGGTGTCCAGGACCTCCGCGATGCCGTCGCGCAGATGGTCGACGACGAGCCCGACGTCGTACCGGGCGGTCCGCGGCCCGGTGCTCGCCAGCGGGCGCTCGGCGCGGGCCAGCTCGGTGAGGGTGAGGTCGAAGAGCTCGATCCGCAGCCGGGTCTCGCCGATGTCGACGCCGATCATGCAGCCGGCGCCGGGGGAGACGCGCAGCAGCGTACGGGGACGGCCGCCCGCCGAGTCGACGCTGCCGGCCTCCTCGACGAGGCCCTCGGCGACCAGCTCGGCGACCACGTTGCTGATCGATCCCGAGCTGAGCCCGGTCGCCGGGCCGAGCATGAGGCGGCTCATCGGCCCCTCGAAGTACAGCCTGCGCAACACGGCAGTGCGGTTCTCGCGTCGCAGATCACGCACCGTGCGGCCACTCTTCGCGTGCACTTGGGTCCCCGTCTGTCGAAGTGGTTCGTTGCAACATACCCGGAGAACAGGCCTTGACGCGACCTTCTCATGGGGTTTAACTCACATCCTAAATTAAGCCGACGGGGCGCGGGCGAGCCGACCGAGAGCCCGGCCCCGGCACTCGCGTCGTCCCCCGGAAGGGCCCACGAGCCATGCGCAGAATCAGAGCCGCTGTCACCGGAGCCGTCACCCTCTCCCTCCTCCTCACGGCCACCGGCTGCGGCGGCGGGGAGGAGAACAGCGGCCAGGCGAAGAAGACCCTCACCTACTGGGCCTCCAACCAGGGCGCGAACCTCGAGGTCGACAAGAAGGTCCTCCAGCCCGAGCTCGACAGGTTCGAGAAGGAGACCGGCATCAAGGTCAAGCTGGAGGTGATCCCGTGGTCCGACCTGCTCAACCGGATCCTCACCGCGACCACCTCCGGCCAGGGCCCCGACGTCCTCAACATCGGCAACACCTGGACCGCCTCGCTGCAGGCCAGTGGCGCGCTGGTGCCCTGGGACGAGAGCACCTTCGGCAAGATCGGCGGCAAGGACCGCTTCGTCGACTCCGCGCTCGGCTCCACCGGCGCCCCCGGTCAGGACCCGGCCGCCGTCCCGCTCTACTCGATGGCCTACGCCCTCTACTACAACAAGAAGATGTTCCAGGAGGCGGGCATAACGAAGCCCCCGACCACCTGGGACGAGGTGACCGCCGCCGGAAAGAAGATCAGCAAGGACGGCAAGTGGGGCATCGGCGTCGAGGGCTCCAACCTCGCCGAGAACATCCACCACGTCTTCGTCCTCGGCAAGCAGCACGGCGCCGACTTCTTCACCGCCGACGGCAAGGCCGACTTCACCTCCGACGGGGCCGTCGCCGCCGTCAAGCAGTACGTCGACCTCATGGCCTCGGCCAAGATCGTCGCCCCCGGCAATGCCGAGTACGCCCAGAACCAGTCCCTGAGCGACTTCGCCAAGAACCGCACCGCGATGGTCCTGTGGCAGACCCCGCAGTCGACGTTCGCCGCCCAGGGCATGAAGGAGAGCGACTGGGGCGTCGTGCCGGCTCCCGTCGCCGCGGGCGTCCCCGGCTCCGGCAAGCAGACCAACTCCATGGTCGCCGGCATCAACCTGGCCGTCTTCAAGAACACCAAGAACCTCGACGGCGCCATGAAGTTCGTGAAGTTCATGACCAGCGACCAGGAGCAGATCACGCTCAACAAGACCTACGGCTCCGTCCCGCCGGTCAAGAGCGCCCTGCAGGACCAGGCCTTCTCCGGCCCCTCGCTCACCGTCATCCGCGACACCCTCGGCAAGAGCGCCGCCGCCCTCCCGCAGGTCCCGGAGGAGTCCCAGTTCGAGACCGTCGTCGGCACCGCCGTCAAGGAACTCTTCGCCGACGCCGCCGCCGGCCGTCCGGTCACCACCGAGTCCGTACGCGCCAAGCTCGACAAGGCCCAGCAGCAGATGCCGAAGAAGTAGGCCGCAGCCCCCATGACGAACACCGCCGCCGCTCCCGCGAGCAAGAACACGGGCGTGAGCAAGAGCGCGCCGGCGGTGCGCAGCGCGGCACCCGGAGAGGCACCCGCACCACGCCGCTCCGGGCGCCGCCGCCTCGCACTGCCCTACCTGCTGCTCCTGCCCGCCCTGCTCCTCGAACTTCTCGTCCATCTCGTGCCGATGCTGATGGGCATCGGCATGAGCTTCAAGGAACTCACGCAGTTCTTCATCGGCAACTGGTCCGAAGCCCCCTGGACCGGCCTCGGCAACTACTCCGTCACCGTCGACTTCGACGCCCCCGTCGGCGAGGCGCTGCTGAAGTCCTTCCTCACCACCTGCCTGTTCACGGTGGCGTCGGTGGGCCTGTGCTGGCTGCTCGGCACGGCCGCCGCCGTCCTCCTCCAGGAGAACTTCCGCGGCCGGGGCCTCCTGCGGACGCTGTTCCTCGTCCCGTACGCGCTGCCCGTCTACGCCGCCGTGATCACCTGGGCGTTCATGTTCCAGCACGACAACGGCGTGATCAACCACGTGCTGCACGACCAGCTCGGCATCGGCGACAGCCCCGCCTTCTGGCTCATCGGCGACAACAGCTTCTGGGCCCTGCTCACCGTCTCCGTCTGGAAGGGCTGGCCGTTCGCCTTCCTCACCGTGACGGCCGGGCTCCAGACCGTCCCGCGGGAGATGTACGAGGCCGCCGCCCTCGACGGCGCCGGCATCTGGCAGCAGATCCGGCACATCACCCTGCCGTTCCTGCGCCCGGTCAACCAGGTCCTCGTGCTCGTCCTGTTCCTGTGGACCTTCAACGACTTCAACACGCCCTTCGTCCTCTTCGGCAGGGCGGCCCCCGAAGCCGCGGACCTGATCTCCCTGCACATCTACCAGTCGTCCTTCCAGACCTGGAACTTCGGCACCGGCTCGGCCATGTCCGTCCTCCTCCTGCTCTTCCTCCTCGTCGTCACCGGCGTCTACCTCCTGCTCACCACCCGCGGAAGGAAGACCTCCGATGTCTGACACCCGCTCGCCGACGGCCCCGCCGCGCTCGTTCCTGTGGACCCGCCGGACCGTCCTCACCCTGCTCACGGCCTTCGTGCTGCTGCCCGTGTACGTGATGATCTCCAGCTCCCTGAAGTCCCTCCAGGACGTCTCGGGCAAGTTCCAGTGGATCCCGTCGGGGCTCACCCTGCGCCCGTACGCCGACATCTGGCGGACCGTGCCGCTCGCCGACTACTTCGTGAACTCGATCGTGGTGTCCGTCGCCGCGACCGTCTTCTCCGTCACGGTCGCGACCTTCGCCGCGTACGCCGTCAGCCGGCACGACTTCCGCGGCAAGCGGGTCTTCACGGTGACGGTGCTGTCCACGCAGATGTTCCCCGGCATCCTCTTCCTCCTGCCGCTCTTCCTCATCTACGTCAACGTCGGCAACGCCACCGGCATCGCCCTGTTCGGCTCCCGCGAGGGCCTGATCCTCACCTATCTGACCTTCTCGCTGCCGTTCTCGATCTGGATGCTCACCGGGTACTTCGACTCGATCCCGCGCGAACTCGACGAGGCCGCCAAGGTCGACGGCTGCGGACCGGTCCGCGCCCTGTTCCGCGTGATCGTGCCCGCCGCCACCCCCGGCATCGTCGCCGTCTCCGTCTACGCCTTCATGACCGCCTGGGGCGAGGTCCTCTTCGCCTCCGTCATGACCAACGACTCCACCCGCACCCTCGCCGTCGGCCTCCAGAGCTACGCGGGCCAGACCGACGTGTACTGGAACCAGGTCATGGCCGCCTCCCTCGTGGTCAGCGTCCCCGTCGTCGCGGGCTTCCTCTTCCTCCAGCGCTACCTCGTCGCCGGCTTCACCGCAGGCGCGGTCAAGTGACGCTCTCTCAGCACCGCACCGCAGAAAGGCACTTCGTGTCATCCGACCTCGGAACCCTCCGCCCGGCGCCCGCCGCCGCCCCGCTTCCCCTGGACGTCGCCGCCTTCCCGCCCGGCTTCGCCTGGGGCACGGCCACCTCCGCGTACCAGATCGAGGGCGCCGTCGCCGAGGACGGCCGCGCGCCGTCCATCTGGGACACCTTCTCCCACACGCCGGGAGCCGTCGACAACGACGACCACGGCGACACGGCCTGCGACCACTACCACCGCTGGCCCGAGGACCTCGCCCTGATGCGCGAACTCGGCGCGAACGCCTACCGGATGTCGATCGCCTGGCCCCGCGTCGTCCCCGGCGGCGACGGCCCCGTCAACGCCGCCGGCCTGGACTTCTACGACCGCCTCGTCGACGCGCTCCTCGACGCCGGCATCACCCCCAACGTCACCCTGTACCACTGGGACCTCCCGCAAGCCCTCCAGGACCGCGCCGAGGCGAGCCGCGGCGGCTGGACCGAGCGCGCCACCGCCGAACACTTCGCCCGGTACGCCTCCGTCGTCTCCGAACGCCTCGGCGACCGCGTCACCCGGTGGGCCACCCTCAACGAGCCCCTCTGCTCCGCCTGGATCGGCCACCTCGAAGGCCGCATGGCCCCCGGCTGGACCGACCTCACCGCCGCCGTCCGCGCCTCGTACCACCTGCTGCTCGGCCACGGCCTCGCCGCCGCCGCGGTACGGGCCGCCGTCCCCGGCGCCCGCATCGGCCTCGTCACCAACCACTCCACCGTGCGGCCCGCCTCCGACCGCCCCGAGGACGTCGCCGCCGCCGTCCGCGCCGACGGCCACAGCAACCGCTGGTGGCTCGACCCGGTGTACGGCCGCGGCTTCCCCGCCGACATGCGCGAGCTCTACGGCGTCGAACTCCCGGAAAGGGCCGGGGACATGGAGCTGATCGCCACTCCGCTGGACTGGCACGGCCTCAACTACTACTTCCCCGTGACCGTCGCCGACGACCCGACCGGCCCGGTCCCGCACGCCCGCGAGGTCCACCACCCCCACCTGCCGCACACCGGCATGGACTGGCCCGTCGACGCCGCCGGCCTGGAAGCCCTCCTCATGCGGCTCACCGAGGAGTACGGAGCCCGCCGCCTGTACGTCACCGAGAACGGCTCCGCCTTCCCCGACACCGTCGGCCCCGACGGCCACGTCCACGACCCGGACCGCGCCCGCTACCTGGAGCAGCACATCGCCGCCTGCGCCCGCGCCCTGCGCAAGGGCGCGCCGCTGGCCGGCTACTACGCCTGGTCCCTGCTGGACAACTTCGAGTGGGCGTACGGCTACGACAAGCGCTTCGGCCTGGTGCACGTCGACTACGCGACCCAGCAGCGGACGGTGAAGACCAGCGGCCGCCGGTACGCGGACATCATCCGCGCCCACCGCACCGCGACGGGCTGACCCGGCCCCCCGACCGTCGACCGCCTCCGACCACGGCGCAGTGCCGGAGGCGGTCGACCGCCCCACACCGGACCCACCCCGAAGAGAAGGGACCCCGAAGCCGGCACCGCCGCACAGCACCGCTCAGCACAGAGATGACCCCCACACCGAGGAGCCGCATGTCCTCCGTATCAGTCTCCGTAGAGTCCCCACCGACGGCCCGCCGCCGCGTCGCAGGCGCCGTCGTCGCCTCACTCGTCACCGGCGTGCTGACCGCCCTGACCCCCGCACCGGCGGCCCAGGCCGCAGCCCCCGTCCTCCTGTCCCAGGGCAGGACCGCCACCGCCTCCTCCACCGAGGCCGCCCCCTTCGGGGCGACCGCCGCCGTCGACGGCGACCTCGGCGGCACCCGCTGGTCCAGCCAGTGGCAGGACGGCCAGTGGATCCAGATCGACCTCGGCCGCACCGCCGAACTGAGCCGCGCCGTCCTCACCTGGGAGGCCGCCTACGGCAAGAGCTACCAGATCCAGGCGTCCGACAACGGCACGGACTGGCGCACCCTCACCACGGTGACCGCCGGCGACGGCGGCACCGACGACCTCGCCCTCTCCGGCTCCGGCCGCTACGTCCGCATGAACGGCCTGACCCGGGGGACCGGATACGGCTTCTCCCTCTGGGAGTTCCAGGTCTACGGCACCACAGAGGGCGACGGCGGCGGTCCCACCCTGCCCGGCGGCGGGGACCTCGGGCCGAACGTGCACATCTTCGACCCGTCCACGCCCGGCATCCAGACGAAGCTGGACGAGGTCTTCCGCCAGCAGGAGTCGGCCCAGTTCGGGGCGGGCCGGCACGCCTTCCTGTTCAAGCCCGGCACGTACAACGGCCTCAACGCGCAGCTCGGCTTCTACACCCAGATCGCCGGCCTCGGCCTGCGCCCCGACGACACCACCGTCAACGGCGACGTGACCGTCGACGCGGGCTGGTTCAACGGCAACGCCACCCAGAACTTCTGGCGCGGGGCCGAGAACCTCGCCCTCGCCCCGGTCAACGGCACCGACCGCTGGGCGGTCTCCCAGGCGTCCTCGTTCCGCCGCATGCACGTCAAGGGCGGCCTCAACCTGTCCCCGACCGGGTACGGCTGGGCGAGCGGCGGCTACATCGCCGACTCGAAGATCGACGGCCAGGTCGGCAACTACTCGCAGCAGCAGTGGTACACGCGCGACAGCTCGATCGGCGGCTGGTCCAACTCGGTCTGGAACCAGGTCTACTCGGGCGTCGAGGGCGCCCCGGCGACGGGCTTCCCGGAACCGAAGTACACGACGCTCGACACCACCCCCGTCTCCCGCGAGAAGCCCTTCCTCTTCCACGAGGGCGGCGAGCTGAAGGTCTTCGCCCCGGCGAAGCGCACCAACGCGAGGGGCGTCAGCTGGTCCGGGACCCCGCAGGGCGAGTCCGTCCCGCTGACCCGCTTCTACGTCGTCAAGCCCGGCGCGACGGCGGCGACGATCAACCAGGCGGTCCAGCAGGGCCTGCACCTCCTCTTCACCCCCGGCGTCTACCACGTCGACCGCACCCTGGAGATCACCCGCCCGAACACGATCGTCCTCGGCCTCGGCCTGGCCACGATCATCCCGGACAACGGCGTCACCGCGATGCGGGTCGCGGACGTCGACGGAGTCCGGCTCGCCGGCTTCCTCATCGACGCGGGCCCGGTCAACTCCCCGACCCTGCTCGAGGTCGGCCCGCAGGGCGCCTCGGCGGACCACGCGGCGAACCCGACCACGGTCCAGGACGTGTACCTCCGCATCGGCGGCGCCGGCCCCGGCAAGGCCACGACCAGCATGGTCGTCAACAGCGACGACACGATCGTGGACCACACCTGGGTCTGGCGCGCCGACCACGGCGAGGGCGTCGGCTGGGAGACCAACCGCGCCGACTACGGCGTCCGCGTCAACGGCGACGACGTGCTGGCCACCGGCCTGTTCGTCGAGCACTTCAACAAGTACGACGTCGAGTGGTACGGCGAGCGCGGCCGCACGATCTTCTTCCAGAACGAGAAGGCGTACGACGCGCCGAACCAGGCGGCGATCCAGAACGGCTCGACCAAGGGCTACGCCGCCTACCGCGTGGACGACTCGGTGACCACCCACGAGGGTTGGGGCCTCGGCAGCTACTGCTACTACAACGTCGACCCCACGATCCGTCAGGACCACGGCTTCAAGGCCCCGGTGAAGCCCGGCGTGAAGTTCCACAGCCTCCTCACGGTGTCCCTGGGCGGCAACGGCCACTTCGACCACGTCATCAACAGCACGGGAGCCCCCACGGAGGGCACGGCGACGATCCCGTCGACGGTGACGTCGTTCTCCGGATAGGCGCCTGACGAAGCCCGGTCGTTCCGACGGAACGACCGGGCCTTCGGGATTCTTGTGTTCCGGTGTGAGCCGGGCCAGAGTGGCGGGGTGGCAGACGTGGAAGCGGACGAGACCGGGATCCTCTGGTCGGGGCGGCTCGGCCGAGTGGCCGCGGAGGTACGAAGGGTGGACGGCCGGCCGGTCCTGAGGATCGGCGACTGGTCGACGGTCGTCGACGAGCGGACGGAGATCCGCCACCGGACGGGCCGGTTCGCCCTGAGTCAGAGCATCGAGGTACGCCGGCCCGGCGAGCCCGTGTTCGTCCACCGCTACCGGCTCCGGCTGCTGCTCCAGCTGGCCCCGTACTTGGAGGCCAGCTACGACCGGTGGTCCGCCGAGGCCGACGACCCGGGCCTGGAACTGGTGGAGTTGCTGGGCGGTACGGACGACTGGGTGTAGCAGGTCTGGACGATTGGGCGTCACAGGTCCGGTGCGGGGCCGTCGCCGCCCCCTTGCTACGCTGCGAGCGCGTCCCGTGGGGGAAGTCCGGTGAGAGTCCGGCGCTGACCCGCAACGGTGTGTACGCGCGTCGGAGCAGGAGCAGACGCGTCGTACGAGCCCGATCGCCCGGGGGACGGCAGCATTTCCCACCCACTCGCCGTGGACTGCGACCGGGGATGCCTCGCGGTCCCGCCGTGTCCCACGGGCCGCGGGCCGCCCTCGTACGTACGGATCGCGGCCCGGACACGAAGGACCGCCGTGACGACGCCCGCGCCCCCCGAGGCCGGTCCCGCGCCCCCCGAGGCCGATCTTCCCGCACCATCGCCGGAGGCCCGTCCCGCCGCACCCCGCCGCCTCGCGACGGGGGCCCTGACCACCGCGCTGGCGGCAGCCCTTCTGCTGTCCCTGGTGTGCGGCGTGACCCTGGGCGCGGCCGGCCTGGCACCCGGCCACGTGCTCGGACTCCTCCGCGCCGGACTGACCGGCGGCGTCATCCGGCCCGACGAGGTCTCGGCGTACACCATCGTCTGGGAGATCCGCCTGCCGCGCACCGTCCTCGCCGCCGTCGTCGGCGCCGGCCTGGCGGTGACCGGCGTCGCCGTGCAGGCCATGGTGCGCAACGCCCTCGCCGACCCCTTCGTCCTCGGCATCTCCTCCGGAGCCGCGGTCGGGGCGAACGCCGTGATCCTCCTCGGCGCGTTCTCCGCCCTCGGGGTGTGGGCCCTGTCCGTGTCGGCGTTCGGCTCCGCGCTCGCCGCGATGACCCTGGTGTACGTGGTCGCCCGCACCGCCCACGGCCTGACGCCGCTGCGCCTCGTGCTCACCGGCACGGCCATGAGCTACGGCTTCTCCGCGGTCACCACGCTCATGGTGTTCAGCGCCGAGCACGGCGAGGCGGCCCGCGCCGCGATGATGTGGCTCCTGGGCAGCCTCGGCGGCGCGACGTGGGGCTCGGTACCCATCGCCGCCGCCACGGTACTTGCCGGCACGGCGTACCTGCTGCTCGCCGCGGGACGCCTCGACGCACTGGCCATGGGCGACGAGACCGCGGCCGCGCTGGGCGTGGACGCGGGCCGGCTGCGCCGGGAGCTGTTCGTCGTCACCGCCGCCGTCACCGGCACGGTCGTGGCCGTCAGCGGCGCGATCGGCTTCGTCGGCCTGATGGTGCCCCACCTCGTACGGATGCTGGTCGGCGCGGACCACCGGCGCGTGCTGGCGGTCGCGCCGCTCGCCGGCGCCGTCCTCCTCGTCTGGGTGGACATCCTCTCCCGCCTCCTCCTGGCCCCCGCGGAACTGCCCGTCGGCGTGATCACGGCCCTGATCGGCGTGCCGTGCTTCCTGCTGCTGATGCGCCGCCGCGGCTACGCCTTCGGAGGCGGCCGCTGATGCGCATCGACATCGAGGACCTCTCCGTCGAGGTCGCGGGCGCCCGCCTCGTACAGGACATCCGGCTGCACGCCGCACCGGGGCAGGTCGTGGGCCTGGTCGGCCCGAACGGCAGCGGTAAGTCGTCCCTGCTCCGCTGCGTGTACCGGGCGTTGCGGCCCGCGGCCGGCGCGGTCCGCCTCGACGGCGAGGACCTGCACGGCATGGACGCGCAGGCGGGCGCCCGGCTCCTCGCGGCGCTGCCGCAGGAGTCGTCGGCCGAGTTCGACTTCTCGGTGGCCGAGGTGGTGGCGATGGGCCGTCTCCCGCACCGTCGCGGAGCGATCGGCCGGGCGTCCGCGGAGGACGGCAGGATCTGCGAGCGGGCGCTTGACCGGGTCGGCGCGACGCACCTGACGGACCGCAGCTTCCTCACCCTTTCCGGCGGGGAGAAGCAACGCGTCCTCGTGGCCCGCGCACTCGCGCAGCAGCCCCGCGTCCTGGTCCTGGACGAGCCGACCAACCACCTCGACATCGCCCAGCAGTTGGAGGTCCTGGCCCTCGTCCGGAGCCTCGGCCCGACGGTCCTCGTGGCGCTGCACGACCTCAACCTCGCAGCCCGCCACTGCGACGTCCTGTACGTCATCGCCGGCGGCCGCATCGTCGCCTCGGGCCCACCGCACGACGTCCTGAGCCCGGACCTGCTGGCCGAGATCTTCGGCGTACGCGCCCACCGCGTGCGGCACCCGAGAACGGGCGCCGTCCAACTTCTCTTCGACCGCCTTACCGACGACGTCCGACCGATCGAGCAGACGAACAGGTGACACACGCATGACCCGCCCGAACCTTCTTGCCGCAGCCCGCACGGCAGCGGCCCTGGCGCTCGCCCTCACCCTCACCGGCTGCGGTGCGCAGGTCGCACCCACCGGCGCCGGCGGCACCGACGACGACCGCCCCACCGCGATCACCATCGAGGACTGCGGCCGCAAGGTCACCTACGCGAAGCGCCCCGAACGCGTCGTCACCAACGACGTCGGCATCACCGAGATCATGTTCGCCCTCGGCCTCGAGGACCGGATGGCCGGCTACGTGATGCCGGACGACCGCGGCGAACTGACGAAGGTGCCGTGGAAGGCCGGCTACGACCGGGCGAAGTGGCTGTCCAAGGACAGGATCACCAAGGAACTCGTCCTCGACGCGCGGGCCGACCTCGTGTTCGCGGGCTGGAACTACGGCTTCGGCGAGGACAACGGCCTCACCCCGGACTCCCTGCGCGCCCTCGGCGTCGACTCGTACCTCCTGACCGAGTCCTGCCGCAACGGCCCCGGCGCGGCGCGCGGCATCATGCCGCCCCTGGACGCGCTGTACACCGACCTGACCAACCTCGGAAAGCTCTTCGGGGTCGAGGACCGCGCCCGGAAGCTGATCGCCGACTTCAGGAAGCAGGTCACCGCGGCACAGGCCAAGGCTCCGCGCGGCGACGCCCGGCCCACGGTCTTCCTCTACGACAGCGGCCAGGACAAGCCCTTCACCTCCGGCCGCTACGCCGCGCCGCACGACATCATCACCAAGGCCGGCGGCGACCACGTCATGGCCGACCTCGGCGACTCGTGGACGACGGTCGGCTGGGAGACGATCGTCGCACGTGACCCGGAGGTGATCGTCGTCAACGACTACGGCGACACGACCGCCGCCCAGAAGCGCGACTTCCTCCTCTCGTACCCCCCGCTGGCCCGGGTCTCCGCGATCAAGCACCAGCGCATCGTCACCCTGGACTACGTCGACCTGGTGGAAAGCCCCCGCAACCCGGCGGCGATAGCGACCCTGACCGACTACCTGGCCACCGTGCACCGCTGATCCCCGCCCCGTGCTCGGGCGGGCTGCACGGACTCAAGCCCGCCCGACATAACGAATGACCTCGCAGTCGTCGAGGATCACCAGGCCCCCTCCCACCAACTCGTCCAACTGCGGCAGAAACGCCCGCACCCGCTCCTCCTCGTCGACGATCACCACTGCCACAGGAAGGTTCTCGTTCATCGACAGCAGCCGAGCGGTATGGATCAGCGAGGAGGCCCCGAACCCCTCGACCCCCCGGAACACCGACGCCCCGGCGAGCCCGGCCTGATGCGCCCGGTGCACGATCTCGGCGTACAGCGGCCGGTGGTGCCACAGGTCGTTGTCCCCGATGAAGATCGTCACGCGCAGCGCCCGCCCGGTAAGCCTCGTCACGCGGCGAATCCTCCCAGAACGGACCAGGGAATCGGCCCCGGAGAACCGGCGCGCCGCGACCAACCGGAGGTGACAACACGGATATGGCGGATCACTCGATAGAGGGTTGAGGGAAAACACGCCTCGCCAGTCCCTCTGGCAAGTGCCCAAGACATATCGCCTGCTGCCGGGCCTGTGGGACGAGGTCACGGCGATCCGTCGGCAGCACCATGCCCTCGTACTCGACACAGCATCGACTCACGCGCCGTGCATCGATGCGTGAAGATGCACGCACACATGCAGGGCTCTGACGTGCGGTGATGCGCGTGCAGCGAACCTCGGAGGCACGGTTGGTCGAGACGCGACCCCACCGCACGGCGGACGGTACGGGGCAGGAGTTGGCGCTGCTGTTACGCGCGTGGTGGGAGGCGTCCGCGGACAAGGCCGGCGGAAAGCCGACGCAGGAGTCCCTCGCGCGGAAGATCGGCGTCAACCAGACGACCCTCTCCCGCTACTTCAACCCCCTGCACCCGTCGACCGCCCCCAAGGACGTCGTACAAGCCCTCCACGCGGCGCTGACCGCACCGCCTGACGACCTGCCGCAGGCCGTGGCCCTGACGGAGGCGGTGGTCGAGGAACCACCGAACACGCACCCTCCGGCGAGCCCGAGCCTCTGGACCCCACCGGGCGTATGGCGCACGGCGTTGACGGTGACCGCGACCGTGAGCATCGCCGTCGCATCCTGGTCGGCCCTCACGCACAACCTGCCGACGACGAAGCCCGACCACCCGCTCACGGCAGCCGCCGGCTCGGCGACAGCGCCGGAGTGGCCCTCGGTGAGGACAGGGGAGCGCTCGCCCCTGACCCGGACGATCCAGCGACTGCTCCGAGCCGCCGGCCACCGCCCGGACGCGGACGGCGTCTTCGGCCCGGAGACCCGCCGCCAGGTGATCGCCTTCCAGCGATCGAGAAACCTGCGCCCGGACGGCGAGGTGGGGGAGCGCACGTGGCCGATGCTGATCCGCCCGGTGGCGTCGGGCGACAGGGGCCACGCGGTAGAGGCGGCCCAGGACCTCCTGACCCAGGCGGGCCACCCCGCCCCCATCACCGGCGTCTACACATCGACGACGTTCCACGCCGTCACCGACTTCCAGACCCGCCACGGCCTCAGGCCAACAGGCACGGTCGGCACCACGACATGGCTGGCTTTGACGGCAGCGGCAAGGCGTCCGTGACCAACAAGAAGGCCACCAGCAGAAATTCACTTGCCCACCGGCAAAAACCCTGGATGCAATGGCGACCCACTGACCCACCAGCCACCGGGGAGACGCCGCGCGCATGAACACCCAACCCATCCGCATAGGCGCCCTGGCTCCCCTGACCCGCCCCGGCTGGGCGGAGGCGGGCCGACACCTGCTGGCGGGCCTGGAACTGGCCGTCCGCGAAGTGAACGCCGCAGGCGGAATAGCCGGCAACCCGCTGGAGCTGCTGGTCCGAGACACAGCAGCCAACCCCCAGAAGGCCGAGGCGGCGGTCGACGAACTGGCGGGGTCGGGCGTGGTGGCCGTGGTAGGGGAGTACCACAGCGTGGTCGCCCGCACCGTAGCGGCGAGGGCGGACGCCCTGGGCGTCCCCTTCCTCTGCTCGTCAGCGGTACTGGACGATTTGATCGACCACCCGACGAACTGGGTAGCCCGCCTCCCCCCGCCCCAGTCCCAGGGCTGGCACCTGTACGCCGACTTCCTCGTCAGCGAGGGCCACACACGCGTCGCCGCGGCAGTGGACCCAAGCGCCTACTGGGCAGCAGGAACGAAGATCCTGCACAACGCGCTCACCCCGCACGGTGGAACGCTGGCGACCCTGGACATGCGCGGGCACACCCCGAACTCGGTGTGCGACGAACTACTGGCCCAAGGCGCCACGGCCCTCCTGCTCCTGGTAGGCCACCCGGACCCGGCAGGGCCGATCGTCAAGGCGGTCCGCACCGACCCCCGTCTCACGGAACTCCTGATAGGCGCCCCGGCGGGACAGCCGGAGCTCACCGAATGGGCAGGCCTCCTGGGCGACGACGGCACAGCGGTCCCCTTCCTCCGCTACCTCCCGGCCCACCTCACCCCAAGCGGCGAGCGAATCGAGAGAACCCTCCGCAACGACCTGAAGGAAGCCCCCTCCTTCGTAGCCTTCGAGGGCCACGACACGATCACCGTCCTGGCCACCGCCCTCCGCACCCAGGGCACGACCCGCTCAAGCCTCGCCGCATCCTGGCCCCACCTCACCGTCGAAGGAACCCGCGGAACGATCCGGTTCACCCGCACCCCACCGAGCAACGTCTGGCAGTGGACCTGTCCACCCATCCAGATCGCAGACCGGGACCCGGCATCCCCCGACAACTTCCGCACCCTCCACACAAGCTGAGGCCAAACGCCTGCCGCCGCGAATCGCCCGACCACGCCGCGCCGGGCGCGTGGAAATCCGGAGGCCGGTCACCGAGGCGGCGAAGTAGCATCCCCGGATGCCGGAGGACGACATAGACCACATGATCCCGTCGGCCGGGCGTGCCGACACCGATGCCCTGCGCGCGCACGACGCCGAGGAGCTCGCCCAGTACGTGGCCGACCCCACCCACCCCTGGTGGCGCCGCAGGGCCTGCGCTCAGGCGCTCGCCGGCCGCGTCCCGGAGCCGTGGGCCGACGCCCTGCTCGACCGCGTCCGCGACATCGAGGACGTGGGCGAGGTACGCAGGGCGCTGCTGGAAATCGTCGGCGACCGACCCGAACTACTGCCCTGGCTCCGCCACGAGGACCGCGGCCGCGAGACCTCGTACGGAATGCCCGACGCGTTCCTCCGTACCCGCGGCCTCGCCGGCGACCTCACCGCAGCCGAGGACCTCGCCGTCCTCGCGGCGAGCCCGTGGCGGCGCACCCAGGAGGCCGGCGAGACGGGGCTGGACGCGCTGGTCGCACACCACGGCCTCCAGAAGGTCCTGACCCGATTCGGCGAGGACCGCCCCGAGGACCGCCTCTTCCGGCTGCGGATGCGGTACCGGGCCGGCCAAGACGTGACGTACGCCCTCGCGGACCCGGACCGGACGGTGGCACACCTCGCACACACCCTGGCCCACGACGCCGACGCGCTCCGCGCCTTCCTCACGCATGCCCCGACGACAGAGTCCGCCCTCTGGGCCGTCCTGGCCCTCCACGAACTGACAGAGGTCACCAAGGACACAGAAGACACCGAGGCCCGGGCCGAAACCCGCAGGCTCTACAAGGCACTCGGCAGCCCGCGCGTGGAGGTCCCCGGCCTGGACGAGGAACTGCGCGTCCCGATCCTCCACGAGTACGCCCAGCGGAGCCAGCGACTCACCGACCCCCGCTGGCGCGTGGAGGTCCTGTGCGCCGAACCGCCCGCCCCGCACGACGTGGACGCCTGGCTGAGCAGAGCCACCCACGCACTGACGTCGGCCGGCCTCGCCCCGTCCCCACCCGTCGACTGCGGCGCGTACCACCAGCAGGGCGGCGGCACCTACCACGTCATCAAGTTCGGTGACAGCGCCGTCCGGATCAGCACGCTCGGCCCGTACGCGAGCGCCGCCGAGAGCGGCATGGCGGCCCGCCCGCCACTCGAGGCGGCAGGCTTCCGCTGGCTCGACGAGGACACCGCTGCCACCAAGGTCACCGACCTCTGCGTCTACTACTTCGGCGACCGGGAAGCGCTCGCCATCGAGACGCTGCTCTTCTACTGGCAGGACTGACGAGCGCACGCACGTACCACAGGTATTGAGGCATCGTGCCAGGCGGCCGGGCGTGACGCCGTCGTGCCCGACGGCAAGGGGGCGACGGGCTCAGGAGGGACTGTCCCCGTGCGTAAGGGTCTCCCAGGCGACGAACAGGTTGTTGCTGCCGGCCGGACGGTTGCGCTTCGTCAGCGTCTCGGTGTTGGTCATGGCGTGGCCGAGGCGGTTGTGCATCGCGTTGTAGCCGACCTCGGTGACAGGCCCGAGCCCAAGATGCAGGGACCCGCCGCACAGCCAGGTCGGTGCGGCCGTGCCGAGCTCGTACTTGGCCTGGAACCCCAGCGCGTGCCGCAGCCGCTCGCCGACGTCCGTACCGTACAGGTCCTGGCCCTGGATCCGGCTGGTCTCGGCGACGTGCGAGATGGCGGAGATGCCGTAGCCGGTGTGCGTGAAGTCGCGGCAGGTCTCCTGGGTGAGGCCGGTGACGAAGGTCGACTGCCCCTGCCAGTACTTGACGATCTTCTCCCGCGTGTCGAGGTTCTGGCTCGGCACGGTCTTCGGCAGCGCGCCGTCGGACTCGAGATAGACGTAGGCGGCGGTGCGGGTGCGGAACTTCGCCATGGCCTTGTCGTACGACGCCCTGTCCTCCAGGAACACGGAGATGCCGATGGCGGCCTCCATCATCGACAGCTCCCAATTGCCGTTGGAATGGGAGCCGTTGATGATCTCGGGCAGATACACATTGCGGAGCATCGTCGCGAACCGCGCGGAGTTCGGCCAGCCTCCCGTGTACGTGTACTTGATGATCTCGGCGGCCTTGGGCCAGGAGGAGCCGGCCCAGCCTGTCTGCAGCGGGGCGTTGCTGTTGGTGTGGTCGGTGATGACGGCGGACCAGGCGTCCATCAGCTGGATGGACTTCTGCGCGTAGCGTGCGTCACGCGTGATGTACCAGGCGAGGGCGTTGGTGTACGCGGCGATCGCGTCCTCGCGCTCGTCGGTGCAGCCGTAGTTGGGGTTGGAGTAGGAGCCGCACTCCACGACGGCGCGGGGCTTCGGGGTGCGGTTGAGGCCGGCGTACCTGCTCGCCATCATCTGGTCGTAGGCGCCCTTCCAGGGCTGGGCGCCGGCGAGGACCTTGGACCTGGCGAAGTCCAACTGCCCCTTGGAGACGGCGACTCCAGGGTGCGTGAACGTGGCGGGTGCCGCGTCGGCACCGGGTGCGGACGGCCAGACGAGGACACCGACGACAAGGGCGGCAGCGGCCGCGAGAAGTCCGGTTCTGCGCATGGGTGGGGGGCCTTCCGTTCTCGTGGGGGAACGTGAAGCGCCGTGAGGAACAGGCGCGTTGAGCGGAGACCATAGGTCTGGACCATCGTTCCGTCAAGGTGTGAAGGAAGTAGTCGCCCGGTCTGACGAGCCCGACGAGAGCGCTGACATCCCGCCGGCGGTGAGGTCAGGTCACGTCACTGACGCGCACGGCGCTGTCCGCACCGCAAGTCCCGCGTGCCTGCGCCCTTTGCCCGCAAGCCGGCGGGCTTGCCGGCGGGTCGGCCGACGAGCCGGCGCCCGCCCGAGGCGAGACCGGCCTCGCCAGAAGACTCCGGCACCATGAGGGCCCCCGCCCCTCCCGCATCGCCCCTCCAGCATCGCCCATCCCGGTCGCACCGTCCGCTCTGACTCCTAGGCCAAGAGGTTCGTCGAGGTGGAGGGCATCCGTGTTGCTCGGCAGGGCATCGAGCGTCACCGTGATGCCTGGATCACCGAGGGCTGGTGGATCCCGGCCGGGGACCGCCGGGTGTCCGTGGCGTGTTCAGCGCTGACATGGTGGGCGCCGTCCTCGTTGTCGACGACGCAGACCGCGACGGCCTTACCGTACGCGAGCATGCGGCCTACGTCGTCGCTCTCGCCGAGCTCGGCGTCGCGGCGTTCCAGGACACGCTGTGCGAGGCTGGGGGAGGGCCGAGCCAGATCGGCGTGGACAGGACCAGGATGTCGCAGCCCAGAATCGTGCCGCGGATCTCCGGCAAGGCGACGCCATCTCCCATGTCGACCTCGACACCCGGTTTGACGTCGTGGTTGGCGATCCGGATCACCTTTCCGGTCACGCCGTGATCGGCCAGGTCAGACATGGTTTGCTCGCCCAGTGACTGCGAGCCGGACCCCTTCCGTGGCGGGGAAACGTGCTGACCAGCGCGACGGCGCGCAGCGGCGTGGTTTCGGTGGTGGTGTCCATGCGATCCGGCTGACCCTGAGGGTCATGCCGTATCCCGCACTTCCTGGCGATACTCACCGATCAACGGTCGGTCTGGACCGGACTGCGGCGCGTCAGCGGCAGGCACAGACGGCGTACGGCACCCAAGACCGCTTGAGGCCCTGCTCCGGTTGGCTTCCTGGTAGACCTCGTCGGCGTCCGCTGGCACTGCTGCCGCTGGACGGTTCTGCCGCCTCGCTGCGAGGCGGCCTTCCCTAGGTGAGGCTGCGGCTGGCCGACTTGCTCTCTCACCTGCAGGACAGCGGCATCGGTACTGCCGTGCTCCGTAAGCTGCGTGAGCGGTGTAACCACGAGGGGCACCCTGATCGGCTGCACGTCCTGCAAGGCAGTCGAGCCCGGCGGTGGTACGAGCGGCAAGGATGGCCGTGCATGTGTGAGCCGGCGGAGCGGGCAGAGGCACTGGTGCGGCCCCCGCCCGCGGTATACCCCTTTGCGTGAGCGGAGGCCGCTCCGAGCCGCAGAAGCACCGAGATGGCTGGGACGCGTGGCGGCTTGGGCTGGCTCGGGCTGCTCAGCACGCTCCTGCAGGTGCGCCGGGCCTGTCACCGCATACAGTGCCGCGTGTGGACATGCGGACTGCCATCGATGACCTTGCGGAGGAAGCCGGCCGGCTCATCCGTCATGGGGCGTGGGTCCCCACGCCCCATGACGGCGCCGTTGCTCAGGAGACGGCCGCCGACCTGCAAGCCGCCATCGGAGCTGCGCAGTCCCAGGAGATGCTGCCTGCGATTGACCGGCTGGCACACCTGCGCGAAGCGATCGCCGCTGTAGCCATCGCCCTCGCTCACGTCCACGGACGCCTGGCCTGGTTCCTCGGCGCAGCTGCAACCATTCTCACGCCGATCCTGCATTGGCGCGCCCTGCCCGCCGAAGACAACTCCACCTTTGGTGCCGTCACCCCGGAACCCCAGCAGTACACGGAAGCCGAAGACGCGATCCGTCGGCTGCAGAGCGTCCTCTCCGGCATCACAGTCGCCTGACACCAACGGACGCCACTGTCCACCTCGACGTAGGTGACGATCAGGATGCTGCCGAGCGCGGTCGCGAAGAACACGATCCGGACCCCAGCGTGCTGCCCTCGGAGGCGGCTCCGACGCCATATTGCGGCGAAGAACAGGTGAGCGCCGTTACAACGGCGGCGCGGCGGATTCGACGTACCGGCTGCGCGTCGGCAGCTACTTACGGTGCGCGGCCAGGCAAGCCCGGGGTCCGCGGCGGCGAAGCCAGTTCGTCAGGTCAGCCTGGGCGCTGGCGGCCGGTGCGCGGCTCGTCGGGGTCCACACCGGTGAAGGCGGAGTCGTCCTTGGTGCCGCTGGGGCGCTTGGAGCGGCCCCGTGGACCGGTGTCGTGCATACCCTTCTCGGGCGTACTGCCCTGCTTTTCGCCGCGTCGGCCGTCGTGGCGGACGGTGTCGCCAGGGACCTCTCGCGTCTCCTCCTTGGAGACCTGACGTCCCTTGCTGGGAGGAGGGGCGTACTTCTCGGGGTGGAAGGAACGTTCAGCACTGGGATTGTCCTGCTGCCGCGTCTCATCCACATCGGGCGACCATCCGTGATGGCCGGGCTGCGACGGCTTCGAGGATTTCGGTCTCGGTTTCTCGGCCATGAGCAGACCTGCCTGTCCGTTGCAGAGAAACGCCTATTCCCTACTCACCGTACCCCGATTCACCCTGGTCCGCCGATGCAACAGTCGGCCGGTACGGCAACGTCGCTGACGTCCTTGTCCGAACGCTGCGACCACACCGACACGGCCGGACACAGCGCCCACCCGGTCGGCGTTTCGAGGCGGTGTGGAGGCTCCGGAATGAAACCGGCGAAATGGGTGGCGAGCAGGCGGTGAGGAACTTCCAGCGGACGAAGAGCCCGGGACCGTCGTCGTGGTGACCGGAGGGTCGAGCGGAATCGGACGCGCCGTCGCCAAGGCCTTTGCGCGGCGGGGCGCGAGGATCGTTGTGACGGCACACAGCAACGACGTTTTGGAGGACGTCGCGCGGCAGTGCGCCTCCGCCCATCCTCGGGCGGGGGGCAGTGGCCGTCACCGCGGACGTCGCCGATCCGGACGCCATGATCGGGATCGCGGAGACCGCGCTCGCCCGCTATGGCCGCATCGACGTCTGGGTGAACGCGGCGGGCGTGGGCGTTCTCGGCCGCCTCGACCAGATACCGTCGGGCGACCTGCGCCGGCAGTGGGAGGTCAACGTGCTAGGCGCATTTCACGGCATGCGACGGAAGTGCCACGCGGAACATTCGGGTAGCCCAGCGAACGCACAGAGTCAGAGCATCGCCAGCCCCTACCGGCCCAGCTGCCCGCCGTTGTGAGGGGGGCGCCCGGCCCCTTCCCGTAGGTAGCGCGGCCCGCGTGAGCGGCGGCAGTGAGTGGCGCCGCGTGGAGCGGTCAGTCGGTCTGAGGGCGGGGCCGTGGTTCGAGGGGGCGGACAGCGGGGCCCTGGAGCACGGAGCCGTCGATGGCGAACCGGGACCCATGGCAGGGACACTCCCAGGCGCGCTCGGCGTCGTTGAAGTGCACGAGGCAGCCAAGGTGGGTGCAACGTGCGGACACGGCATGCGCCGCTCCGCTCTCGTCGCGGTAGACCGCACACCGTCGCCCTTCGATCCGTACGAGGGCTCCCGTTCCCGGCTTGATCTCTTCGACGCTGTCGGCATGGGAGGTACGCAACCGATCGCCCACGAAATGCTTGAGAACCGACCCCTGCGCCTTCAGCAGCGACGGTGCCTCGCGGGCGTGGAGGCGTCGCGGGTCGTAGAGGGAGGCCCAAGGCACCTTGCCACCCGTGATCAGCGCGCTGATGAGCCGGCCGGACATAGCGCCGTTGCTCATACCCCAGCCGCCGAACCCGGTGGCCACGTACACGTGCTCGGAGCCGGGGTGGAATGCCCCCACGAAGGGCACCTTGTCCGTGGTCGTGTTGTCCTGCGCCGCCCACCTGTGGGTGATCCGCGCATCCGGGAAACGCTCCATGGTCCAGGCTGCGAGCCGTTCGTGGCGCTGGCTCACGTCCCCGACACCCGGCTTGAACTTCTCCCCGGTGACGATGAGCAGCCTCTCCCCTTCACCGTACGGAGCCGTCCGCACGGAACGGGTGTTCTGCTCCTGGGTCAGGTACATGCCCTGCGGGTCGTGGTCGGTGGGAAGAACCGCCGCGACCACGAGTTCACGGTGCGGTTCGAGCCGGGAGAACAGCAGGGCACGGTCGAAGACGGGATAGTGCGTGGCCACGACGACGTCCCGTGCCACGATCTCGACCCCGCCCTCGGTGGTGAGCCGACAGGGCTCGCCCTCGTCGAGTGAGACGACCCGCGTACGCTCGTGCACGACCCCGCCCCGCCCGACGAGGTCGGCGACCAGAGCCAGCAAGTACTTACGCGGATGAAACTGTGCCTGGTGGTCCACCCGGACCGCGCCCGCGACGGGATACGGCAGACCGGTTTCCGAGACGAACGACGCCGCCAGCCCGGCCTCGCGTGCCGCGTCCGCCTCGGCCCTCAGTTGGTCGACCGCGTCCGCCGACTCCACGTACGTGTATGCAGGGAGCCGTTCCAGCTCGCAGTTGATCCCCAGCTCCGCCGCGACCCGGTCGACGTACTCAACGGCCTCCTGCTGCGAACGCGCGTACTGCCGCGCTCCTTCCACACCGAACGACTTGCGCAGCTGGGCGTAGAGGAGGCCGTGCTGTGCGGAGAGCTTCGCGGTGGTGTAGCCGGTGACTCCCGCGGCCACGCGGTCGGCTTCGAGCAGGGCGACCCGGCGCCCGGCGCGTACCAGCTCCCAGGCGGTGCAGATGCCGGCAACACCAGCGCCGACCACCGCGACGTCGACTTCCAGACCATCGGCCAGGGCGGGATGTTCGGGCCCTGTCCCAGTCTCCATCCAGTACGACTCGTAAGTGCCGGGCAGTTGTGTCATTCAGGGCCTCTCCCATTTCACAGTGAAACCGGTCTCCTGCCTGCCGCGCCGGGCTGACAGGCCGACGCCACCCGCGTCACCGAGGCGATCGGCACCAGTGTCTGGGACCTCACCCGCGCCGAGTTCCTCGCCCACCGCCAGATGGGGCAGATCGCCAGGTTTCTTCGCAGCCGCGTGCCAGGGTTCGCCGAGTCGTACGTCCTCCAGAGCGGCGTCCAGGTCGGTGTCCGGAAGACGCGTCGGATCGCGGGCGAATATCAGCTCACCGGACACGATGTGCTGAGCGCACGCAGCTTCGACGACGCCATCGCCCGAGGCGCGTATCCGGTAGGCGTCCACCATGCGCCCGGCCTGCGGCCCTGTGGGAATCAGGCGTGTCGGCGGGAGCTCCGGTTGCCGATGAAGAGGCGGTAGAAGGCCAGCAGGATGACCGACCCCACGATGGCGGCGACCCAGGTGGAGAGGTCGAAGAAGCCGTCGATCGAGTCGACTCCGAAGATGACCTTGCCGAGCCAGCCGCCGAGCAGGCCTCCCGCGATGCCGATGAGCGTGGTGATGACGAAGCCGCCCGGGTCCTTGCCCGGCATGAGGGCCTTGGCGATGAGGCCGGCGAGCAGTCCGATGAGGATCCAAGCAATGATGCTCATAACGCGTCTCCCACCTCGTGTTATATGAGGGATGTCAGGAAGTCGTCTTTACTTTTCCGCCGCTTCTAAACACTGCAGGACACCCAACCGGATCCCCGTCAGGACGTCTGTGCTTGCGTGAGGGACGGATGATCCGCCGTGCCGCTCCCGGGCGGGCGCCGGGTGATGGCCACAGCAGCGCACAAACGCAGTCCGGCCGTTCAGGGGGACGGGTGTTCGCCCGGGCCTCCCCGCATCGGGGCCAGCGGTGTCGGCGAGAGATCCGTCGTCTCCTCGCCCGGTTCGAGCAGCGTGTCCGCCGCGCCGACGATGAGCGGATCGGGCGTACCGACCGCCGCCGCGTCCTTGTTCGCGTACTCGATGCGGGACAGAAGGCTGCGCATGGCCTCCAGCCGGCCGCGCCGCTTGTCGTTGCTCTTGACCACGGTCCATGGCGCGTGCGCGCTGTCCGTCTCCCTGAACATGACGACCTTGGCGGTGGTGTAGTCGTCCCAGCGGTCGAGGGAGGCGAGGTCGGTGGGGGAGAGCTTCCACTGCCGCACCGGGTCGACCTGGCGGATGGCGAAGCGGGTGCGCTGCTCGGAGCGGGAGACGGAGAACCAGAACTTCACGAGGTGGAGGCCGTCCTCGACCAGCATGCGTTCGAACAGCGGGCACTGGTGGAGGAAGAGCGTGTACTCCTCGTCGGTACAAAAGCCCATCACTCGCTCGACTCCGGCGCGGTTGTACCAGGAGCGGTCGAAGAAGACGAGCTCGCCGGGAGCCGGCAGGTGGGCCACGTAACGCTGGAAGTACCACTGCCCGGCTTCGCGCTCGGTCGGTTTGTCGAGGGCGACGATCCGGGCGCTGCGTGGGTTGAGACGTTCGGTGAAACGCTGGATCGTGCCGCCCTTGCCGGCGGCATCACGGCCTTCACACAGCACCACGATCCTGGCACCGGAGCGTCTGGCCCAGCGCTGGAGCTTGAGCAGCTCGATCTGCAGGATGCGCTTCTGCCGCTCGTACTCGGCGCGGCGCACCTTACGGGTGTACGGGTAGTTCTCCTGCCACGTCCGGATGGGTTCGCCGGCTGCGCTGAGCAGGACGGGCTGTTCGGGCCGGCTGGAGTCCACGCTGAGCCCCGCAAGCAGGTCCGGCTCGGCTGGCGGGTCTTGTCCGCATTCCTCACCGCCGAGACCACTCACGTCGACCATCCGGCACCTGCCCCACTCACAGCCCCTCGCTCCATCCTGTTTTACCCTTCGCGTCCGGCCCGTCTACCAGCATCTCCCCCTCTCCTGCCCTCGGCCTCCCGGGGCTGAGGATCGCTGGCCACCCGACGCTGGCCCCGGCCTCGGGCGTCGCGGGAGCTGCGCCGCGCCGCGCCAGTCAGTCTCTCGGCGGCGCGCCGACCCGGCGCCCGGTTGGACATGGAGAAGCCGCGAGTCGGGGGCGGCGGTTCGACCTGTGACCGGTCACAGGGAAACACGGTCGGGTGCCCACGAACCTTCGCTCGATCGGATCCGCGATACCTGGGCAGGCGGGCGCTCCACGGACGTCACGAGGCAGCGACGGTGGGCCTGGAAGGCAGCTTCGGTTCAGGGACGTCAGCCCGGGTAGGCGCCGGTCACGCGCAGTCGGTCGGCCGACTGCCGAGGAGGTGAGAGAGGTGACCCCGCCGAGCAACGCGGACATGGGCCCCCGCTCCACTACGGGGTTCGAGGCGCACGGTCGGGCGAGACGCCGTCCGCCGACGCGAGCACCCGTGCTGGCGACGGCCCGCACCCGCGCCTGAAGTCTGGCTGGACCAACCACGGGCCCCGTAGTGATCTTGCCGCGCGGATCGAGTCAGAGCTAGAGGCGGATCGAGCCAGAGCTGGAGAAAGCGCTGGGAGGGTTCGAGGGGGAAGCAGGGGAGGCCTGGGCCCCGGATGCCATACACACGCTGCCCAGCGCCTGGGCTCGCCCGTCCCGTCCGCCCGCCACGCGACGACCGGCCTCGCGGGGCCGCTGCGCTGACACCGCCCGGGCGCTCTGAGACACCAGTACCGAGACGGCGCGCCTTCAGCGTGTTTCACGGCGACCCGCTGGAAGGCCGCCTCGCCCGGTTCACTCACTGCCGAAAGGTTCCACGTCATGTCGATCAAGGTCTCCGACCATGTCCTCCAGCGGCTGCGTGACTGGGAGGTGGAGCACGTCTTCGCTTATCCCGGCGACGGCATCAACGGGCTACTCGCCGCCTGGGGGCGGGCCGACGACAAGCCGCGGTTCGTGCAGGCGCGCCACGAGGAGATGGCAGCGCTCTCAGCAGTGGGCTACGCGAAGTTCTCCGGCAAGGTCGGGGTGTGCGCCGCCACCTCGGGGCCGGGTGCGATCCACCTGCTCAACGGCCTGTACGACGCCAAATTGGACCACGTTCCTGTCGTCGCCATCGTGGGGCAGACCAATCGCAGCGCCATGGGCGGCTCGTACCAGCAAGAGGTCGATCTGATGGCCGTCTACGGAGACGTCGCCTCTGACTTCTGCGAGACCGTCACCGTCCCCGAGCAGCTGCCCAACGTGATCGACCGTGCTATGCGCACGGCAATGGCGCGACGGTCGGTGACCGCCGTCATCATCCCCGCCGACGTGCAGGAACTCGACTACACGCCGCCCGCGCATGCTTTCAAGATGGTCCCCTCCAGCCTCGGCATGCCGCAGTACGCTCCGGTGCCTAGTGATGTGGACCTGGAGCGTGCCGCCGAGGTGCTCAATGCGGGTGACAAGGTGGCGATCCTTATCGGCCAAGGCGCCCGTGGCGCCCGCCAGGCGGTCATGGCGGTCTCCGAGCGGCTGCGCGCCGGCGTTGCCAAGGCACTGCTCGGCAAGGATGCCCTTGACGACGACCTGCCGTACGTCACAGGTTCCATCGGACTGCTCGGCACCCGGCCGTCCTACGACATGATGAGGAGCTGCGACACGCTCCTCGTGATCGGCTCGTCCTTCCCGTACACCCAGTTTCTGCCGGAGTTCGGACAGGCGAGGGCCGTACAGATCGACATCGACCCGCACATGGTCGGGCTGCGCTATCCGTTCGAGGTGAACCTGGTCGGTGACGCCCGCGAGACCCTGGAGCGGCTGCTGCCCCTGCTGAAGGCGGGCGGCAGGGACGAGGGCTGGCGCAAGAAGATCGAAAATGACAACGCTCACTGGTGGGACGTCATGCAGCGGCGCGCCGCCGTGGATGCCGATCCGATCAACCCCGAATACGTCGCCCACGCGCTCAGCGACCTGCTCCCCGAGGACGTCGTCCTGGCCGCCGACTCCGGGTCCGCCGCGAACTGGTACGCCCGCCACCTGAAGCTCCGCGGCGCGATGCGGGGTTCGCTGTCCGGCACTCTGGCCACCATGGGGCCGGGCGTTCCGTATGTCATCGGGGCCAAGTTCGCGCACGGCGACCGCCCTGCGATCGCGCTGGTCGGCGACGGGGCGATGCAGATGAACGGCATGGCGGAACTGATCACCGTCGCCAAGTACTGGCAGGAGTGGGAGGATCCCCGCCTGATCGTGGCCGTCCTGAACAACCAGGACCTCAACCAGGTCACCTGGGAGATGCGCGCCATGTCCGGCGCGCCGCAGTTCCTGCCTTCCCAATCGATCCCGGATGTCCCGTACGCCGATTTCGCCCAGCTGATCGGTCTGGAAGGCATCCGTGTCGAGAAGCCCGAGGAGGTCCGTGATGCGTGGCAGGCCGCGCTGGCTGCCGACAAGCCCTGTGTGTTGGACTTCGTCACCGACCCGGCTGTGCCTCCGATCCCTCCGCATGCCTCGCTCGACCAGATCGAGGCCGCGGCGGCGTCCGTCCTCAAGGGGGACAGCGACCGGGCTGCCATGATCCGCCAGGGCTTCAAGGCCAAGGTCCAGGAGTTCCTGCCCTGCCGTCGGCATCGCGAGGAACGGCCGGGTGCCAAGGACAGCGCATGACTCGTGCCTCCATCCCGCATCAGATTCTCCCCAGCCGCAGCCCGTCCTGGCGACCCTTGCGTTGGTGAGGCGAGGTTCTTGGGCGCGTGAGGCGGCACGCACCGCAGCCGAAGTCGAGCGGTGAAATGTCACGCGGGACCCTCCACCCGGGCGTGGACCGCCTCCATGAACTCGTCCGTTCGGCCGCTGCTCCCGTCTGGCGGGACGTACCGCAACGCTCCCCTTTCTTGCAGGTCAGGGCGGTGGGACGTGCCTGCACGCAGCTGTCGCCAACCCGCACGCACGCAGGACCCGATCCCGCACCGGCGCCGTCGTGGACACGCGGTGATCGTCGTGCCCTCAGCTACTGGCGACCGGCGGGTGACCATGGGCGGCCGAAGCTCGGGATTGCTCGTGGCGACTGGACCTGATCGAACTTCTCGCCGCGCGCGGGATGGGCGATGTTGGGGCGCTCGTCGGCTCGGCCTCGGCGACGATCGAGTGGCGCGGAGGCATCCGCACGAGTACGACGCGGCGTGAGAGTGTTCGGGCCCTGCCCAGTGGGCGTCCATGCCTCGGGTCGGTAGTAGTTGACGCCCAGGGCGTCGATCGGGCTCCTGATGATCCCCAGGTCGCCTTCCAGAGTCGGTCCTCGATTTCCATCCCTGCCTTCGCCGACCCGTCGCTCACCGTCATCCGTGACAGCGCACCCCTCCTGCCGCTGGTCGGCTTCACGGCCCAGGGAGGTCGGCGCCCCGAGGGAAGCGTGGCTGCGGATTCGTTGCCGGCCTGGCGGGCGAGCCCTCCGTGCACAGAGGCCGTCCCGAGAAGGCGTACCGCCCCTGGCTTCGTTCGGGTGAAGCGGTGCCGACGGCGGACCATGATCCGTCCCTGCAGGGAATGGCCTCGATCCAGGGCAGTCGGTTCGTCGCCCAGCCCACTCGGCCCCGTCTCGGCCGTGCCCGGGACCTCCACGTCATCACCCGCCTGCTGCGAGCTGGACTGTGCGCGTCGGGATGTAATGCACCTATTGTGTAGATACGCTGGTATGCGTGATCGAGTCCGAACGGCCGCGGCTCCCTCGGCGCCCCGGCCGGGGGTGGCTCGTGCGGCTGTCGCCGATCTTTCTGACCGTCGTGATCGCCAGCCTGGCCTACGCCACCCCGCCGGAAATGGCCTTTAGCCGCCTCCTGCCCGCCGCGCCGGCCCTGGCAGCCGCCATGTGGCCGGTCCTCCCCACCGTCCTGCTGGGGACGGTCTGCCTCATGCTGATGATCGGCCTCGGCTTCGTCTTCCCCGACCTGGGAACGTGGTGGACGGCCGCGGGGATCATCGCGGTCACGGTGGCTGCCGCGTACGGGAGCCACCTCCGGCTGCAGAGGGAGCGCACCCTCTTCCAGGTGCGGCTCGTCGCCGACGCGGCCCAGCAAGTGGTGCTGAGCCCGATGCCACGCCGCTTCCGGGACGTCGAGATCGAGTCCCTGTACCTCGCGGCCGCGGCGGAGGCCCGCATCGGCGGCGACTTCTACGAGGTGGTCGACACGCCGCACGGGGTCAGGCTGCTCATCGGTGACGTACGGGGCAAGGGCCTGCCGGCAGTCGGGGCGGCCGCGGCGATCGTCAACGCCTTCCGGGAGGCGGCCTACGGAGAGACCGACTTGGTGAACGTCGCACGCAGACTGGACGCCAGCAGCACCCGGTACAACGCCGCCTTTCCCCCCGACGGGCCGATGGAGCGCTTCGCGACCGCTCTCGTCGCCGAGATCCCGCACGAGGGCGGACGGATCGACATCCTCAACTGCGGACACCCGCCACCGCTGCTCCTGCACGACGGAAGACTCCGCGCCCTCGAGCCTTCCACCCCCTCACCGCTCCTGAGCCTCGCAGACCTGATCGGCGAGCACTGGAACGTCGACAGCTTCGTCTTCGCCCCCGGCAACCTGCTGCTCCTCTACACCGACGGAATCGCCGAGGCCCGCGCCCGCGACGGCGAGTTCTTCCCGCTGGCAGCCTGGATGCGTCGCCAACCCTCGACACCGCCCCGCGAACTGCTCGCGGCTCTTCACCGCGACCTGCAGCGCTACACCAGAGGGCGCCTGGACGACGACATCGCCGCCCTCGCCGTACGCCTCCGCGACCCCTGAGACAAGGCCCCCCACGAGCGACCCGCCCCGCCGCGCACCCCGAGCCGCTGGTTCGTCCAGCTCCACCCGTTGTGCCATGACCCTGCGCGACAACGTCATCCTTCCCGCGCCGAAGCCCGACTCGGCAGCCGGCCGAGCACCTGCCCGGCCGACCAGCGCGAGTCCCACTCGCTCCGTCGGCAACGAAGGTGGCTCGTGGAGCGTGCGATGGGCTTCACTGTCCGCCATGGAGCTTACGCAAGCGACCGTCAGCGACCTGTTGGCCCGACTCGGACCAGGGGGCGGCTGCATGTACCTGCCCGGCGACGTGAACGTGGAGGACCTGACCGACCTGCTCGACAGCAGGTACGGCGCCCCGCGCACCCTCGTCCTCGACGGCGCCACCGACCCGGCGGTCGATGAGTCCCGGGGCGCGGCTCTCCTGGTCCCCTTCGAGGACCGGGCCGTGACGATACGGGCGTGGGCGTACGGGGATCAGTGGGTGGGCACGGGTACGGCGCGTGACTCGGAGGGAACCGAGCGGCCGGTGCTGGTGGTCGCTCGCCGGGAGGTGCCCGCACCCTTGGAGATCGCTCCAGGCGAGGACGTCGACTGGACGCAGAGGCTCATCCGGATCACCGGCTGGACGCCGCCCGCCCAGCTGACGGAGGTGGACTGGGCGGAGGTGGAGTCGCGCCTGGGTACCGCGTTGCCGAGCGACTACAAGCGCATGGTCGAGACGTTCGGTGAGGGCGCCTTCGACGGCTTCCTGAACCTGAACCAGGAGCCGTGGACGCATCTCCGGGAGGACGGGCTGCTCATCTGGGCGGGCACAGAGCACGAGGACCTGTACTGCTGGAGGACCGACGGCGACGACCCCGACCGTTGGCCCGTCGTGGTCCAGTCCTTCGACGGTGAGGACGTCCCCTTCGACCACCAGACCGCGGAGTTCGTCTGCCGCATCCTCGACGACCCGGACCACCCCTTCACGATGGCCCGCTATTTCGACACCCACTGGTTCATGAACTACCGGGAAGTCGGTTGAACCGCGCCGCCCATGGCCTCCCCAGCCTGGTCGACGTCGTCACTCCACACCGGGCGCTTCGTCGGCTTCGCCATCCGGCACATCTTCGACCTGCTTGCCGCGCTCGCCGGCCTGCCGGAGTGCTTCGTAGAGATCCCGCCCGTACGATTCGACGAGCGCGCCAAGGTCCACCTCGTATCGGACCTTGCACGCCGACCGTCGCGCCGCCCAGGCCCGCCCCCCCGCGTGGGGCGGGATCGAAGAGCCGTACGCCACCGAACTCGGCATCGCCGAGGTCACGGCGATCCCGGTCTCGGCGCTCGCCGGCGACGATCCCGCCCCCCCGCGTGGGGCGGGATCGAAGAGCTCCTTCGTCGACCTCGAAGGTTTGATCGGGTACGGCAAGTTCGAGTCCTACCCCCGGTCGAGGGTGCCCGCGATGGCGACGCTGTCGTGAACGCCGGTGGCGATCGGGCCGTGTCCAGGACGTCCATGAGTACGGCCCGGCACAGCAAGCCATCCTTGGTGCCCGGGGAACCTTCAGACCGCCCAGATCCTGCTATGGCCGTTGAGACTTCCAAGGCCTGTCCCGCAAGTACGGTCGTGCCGTGAGGCCCGGAGCCTGGACCGCTGGCCTACTGACCTCGGCCGGCGGAGCAGGGCGCGTAGGTCTGGACCGTGTATGGAGCAAGGCCCACGACTGAGATGATCTTGATGTCTGCTATTGGAAGACCGGGTGCTGCTGGTTGCCGCGTTCCGGCGGACGAACCTGACCTTGCGGCAGGTGGCTCCCTTGTTCGGGATCTCGAAGTGGGCCGCGGGCCGGATGGCGAGCCGGCTCGGACCCTTGCCTTGCGCTGCGGCCGCGGAGCCGCCTCCGCAGAGACACGGTGCTGATCGTGGACGGCACCCTGGTGCCGACACGGGACCACAGCGTCGCGGCGCAGTCCAAGAACTACCGCTACTCGACCAACCACCAGGTCGTCATCGATGCCGACTCACGTCTTGTGTCTGCGTCGGCCGGCCCGTGCCCGGCAACCGCAACGAGCTGCAAGGCAGGGGAATTTTCAGCCATGCTGGGCATATTGCCCAGCTGCGCAATCTTGCGCTGACCCATGAGCGAGGGCTTCAGCCCGGCTCGGCCGCGCTGGAGCCCGCCGGCTTCGGGGGTCTCTGGTGCCCACACTCCAGCCGTGTGCCGTCCGCGTCAGTCACTGTGTACTCCAGGACGACCTTGGTCGGGTCACCGTCCTCGTAGAGCCACACCGTGATGCCCTCCTGGCAGACAGCGGTAGAGAACCAGACATCGATCCCCTCGACCTCCGGAGCGACCGTGAGGACCTCCCCGGGTTCCAGCCAGTAGTCCTCACCGTCCGGCTCGACGAAGAGCCAGAGCCGATGCCTCCATGAACCCCCTACACGCTATCCACCGGGCCGGCATCGGCGCCTTCAGGTGGCCCTCGTCCCACCGGCCCTTTGCGGGACAGTCTTTAGACGTCGTTTCCTTTGGACGCTGTCCGGCTCATGAGGGCTGGCGCTTCCGGCGCCGGTGACGCAAGATCGGTTTCCATGTCTCAGGCCGTACATGTTCAATACACGCACCTCCTGCGCACGAGTACGCTCGAAGGCTGGAAGCGGATCAGGAGTCTCCTCGCAGATCAGGGACTCGACCCGGCGACGACCGTGCTGGTCAATCTCTTCCCAGACGGCGGTGACCTCGAGTTCGGCCAGTGCATCGATGAGGACGGCCGTGTCTACTGCTTCGATCTCGTCTACGAACGCGAGGCGCCGAAGGCAGTGAGCAAGGCCATCGTCCGTAACTGGACCGACATCACCGATACGTGGCAGGAGGACCCACTCCAGGGCGAGATTGCCGATGCCTTCATGTGGCGACCTCCAGCGCGCAGGACTGTCCTACCTGGATGACCGCGAAGGCACATGTCCCTGCTCGGTGGCCGACTTCACCGATTGGAGTCGGCGGTGGGAATGAGGACTGCGGCTATGTCGACGAAGGCGAGGAAGTGTTCGGCCTTGCGCTCGTAGCGGCGGTGGAGGCGTCGGCAGCCGGACAGCCAGGAGACTGTTCGTTCGACGAGCCAGCGGTGGCGGCCCGGACGCTGCGAGGACCCGACACCTTTGCGGGCGATCCGGTGCCGGATCCTCCGCCCGCGGAGCCATCGCCGGAGGTGGTCGTAGTCGTAGCCCTTGTCCGCGTGGAGCTTCACCGGACGTCGGCGCCGTGGCCCGCGGCGGGAGCGAATGGGCGGGATCCCTCGAACGAGCGGCTGCAGGCCGAGACTGTCGTGCATGTTCGCACCGGAGATGCCAAGCGGCGCGTCGAGGTAGAAGTCGCGCAAGGCATTGAAATGCTGCAGCAGATAGGCTCTCAGGCCGCCAGTGATGTCGGCCCCTTGGCCGATCGAGGACGCGGCGTCACGGTCGTCGGCGGGCAGGGCGGCGAGGAGTGCGGGCATGTCGATCTGGTGGAGCAGTTCGGAGACACGCGCCACTTGAGGCTCGGCCAGGGCGGTTGGGGCGGACCCGAAGGGGGAGATGGCGTGCGGATGCAAGTGGAGAAAGGCCTTCCCCACCGAGCGCTGGGTCCATCTGCGGACCACGAATCCCATCGAGTCGACCTTCGCGACCGTGCGGCTGCGGACCAAGGGTGCCGGCAGCCGGGCCGCCAGGCTGGCCATGGTCTTCAAGCTGGTCGAGTCCGCCCAGGCCCGATGGCGGGCCCGTGAACGCACCCCACCTCGTCGCTCTGGTCCGTGCCGGGGCCCGCTTCGAACGCGGCCGACTCGTCGAACGCCCCGAGACCCTCGCGGCGTGAGCAGCCTCAGCCGTCCGCAGAAGCCGGGAGGATCTCAGGCACCCGTGCGCCGTACGTGCAGGTGGCCATCGCGGGGGAAGGAGGGCGGCGCCGCGGGCAGGATGCTGTCGAAGTCGTACCGGCTCTTCTGCGCAACCCGGCACGATGCCAGGTTGTCCACCTGGTGCAGGAGTTCGAGACTCTCCAGCCCGTCGCCCTCGAAGGTGTCGAAGGCCCAGCTGGTGAGTGCTTCCAGAGCGCGGGGGGCCACTCCCCGCCCGCGAGCGTGCGCCGCGGTCCAGTAGCCCACCTCGGCCGCCGGTTTGCCGGAGATGACTTCCTTGAGGACCACGTTGCCCACCAACTGTTCGCAAACTGAACCGGGTTGTGCCTCAAGGACGGCGAAGCCGAACCGGCTCCCCTCTGCCCAGCCCCGCTGCTGGGCCTGTACCCACCGTGCCCCGTCAGCGTCGTTGTCCACGACAGAGCTCGCCCACTGGCGCAATGCGGGATCCCGGCTCACCTCGACCAACGCGGGAACGTCCTCCATGCGCCAGGGGCGAAGAACGAGAGTGGGAGAGGCCGGCGTCGTGGCCACCTGAAGTACGACGGGGGCATTCACCAACCGATCATATGCGGCGGCGTTTTCACCCGACGCCAGCCGCGTCCGGCCCATGCCGCCTTGCGACCACCCCGTCATCGCTGTGTCCGGACGTGCAGAGCCTGGACGGACCAGTCGAACACCGGCGCCAGACTCTCCGGGGCCGGCCAGCCGTTGACCACTGCGAGCAGCTGGAGGTATCGCTCCCTGCGGGGGTCGTTCACGCTCTCCAGCCGAGTCGCCAGCCGGCGGCGAAGCTCGACGTCGTCGGGGCGGCCGAGGAGGCGCGCGTAGTGCGCCGTGAACGCCGCGACGATCGGATCGGCCTGGGGCGAGGCCGGGTCGATGCCGGCGGTCAGGGCCGGGCCGGCCTGGTCACGGACGACTGCGGCGATGTCGCGGCGCGGGCCCATCGTGTCGCTTCGGGCCTGCTCGGCTGCCTGGTCCTCGGCCATCCGCC
Organism: Streptomyces solicamelliae; assembly: GCF_045348655.1. Lineage (NCBI taxonomy): Bacteria > Bacillati > Actinomycetota > Actinomycetes > Kitasatosporales > Streptomycetaceae > Streptomyces > Streptomyces solicamelliae. The sequence continues at coordinate 127,177 of NZ_CP160404.1, read as the reverse complement.
GCACGGCGGCGCGGAAATCCGGGTCCAGGGACATTTCGGCCAACTCCACCCATGCCTGGACCTGCTCCGCCTCCGGGTTGTCGGGCAACTCGGGCGTCATCGAGCGCATGACCCCCGCGAATGCGGGGGCGGCGTCAAGACCGCCGAAGACGACGTCGAGGAAATCGCCGATCAGACGTCGGCGTTCGTCCTCGGAGAGCTGGGCCAACCGGTGCATGAGTTCCGTCTCCTCAGGTGTGGACCCGCGCTCGGCCACCGCCGTCATCACCGCGCGCCGCAAACGCAGGACGCGGATCTGCACTGCCAGTGCTTCGGCGTGCGCCGCGGCGACCTCGGGAAGCGAGAGCTCGCGGTCCGCGACCTTGCGGATCGTGGGAAGGTCCAGTCCCAGCTCGCGCAGGGTCCGCACGAGGTCCAGGCGTGCGACGGCGTCGATGTTGTAGAGGCGGTAGCCGGCCGGGCTGCGGTCCGTCGGCGCCACGATTCCGCGATCGGAGTAGAACCGAATGGTCTTGACCGTGAGACCGGTCCGCCGAGCGAGCTCGCCGATCGAGTAGAGCGTGTCGCCGTCCATGCCCCCACCTTTGCGTCTCCCCCTACTGGAGACTCAAGCCCCTATGCCTGCCAGCAGCCAACCACTCCTCATCCACAAGTCTTGACAATTCCTCAACCTCCGGGCGCCTCGTCGAATGTGCCGCTGACCAAGATTCTCAGGGCGCGTGAGGGATCCCCTGCGCGGAAGGTAGTGCTGAGGGTGCTCATCACGCCGACGCGTAACGTCCGGATCGGAGGCCGCGCCCGCGACCAGGTCGAAGTGCGTGTTTCCGCCGCTCCGGGCACGGTGCAGCGCCGCTCCCTCCGCCTCGCTCTCTGCCCGGTCGGCTCCTGCCATGCCACCCACGCCTACGTCCACTCCTGCGCGGCGAGCATGGGGCCGTATTCGGTGGTGATCCACTCGGCTGTCTCCTGCACATCAGGGTGGCCGCTGGTACGAGCACGCTCGGCGAGGCGGGCGAGCATGGGCCAGGCATGGAGATGGACCAAGAGCTCCGCCCATCTGGCGTAGTAATCGTCGTCGCAGCCCTGCAACGCCTGGAGCTTCGTCTCGAAGACTGCTTCGAGCGCAGGAACCAATTCGGGACGTGGAATGCTTGCGATGGCTCGTCGGGCGTCTGGCAGGTAGCGGATACTCATTGCCATGTCCACCAGGAGCGGCAGAAGGGCAACGTCGGCGCCGAAGTCATTCGCGTATGCCAGGGCTGCATAGGTGTTCTCAGCGTCGGGTTTCGCAAGCGCCTCGCGCAGCACCACAGTCGAGTCCTGTGACTTCCGATCCTCGCTGGGCGATGGAGAAGTCGCCTGACGGTAGCGCCCGAGGACGTTGTTTGCGGGTGACGTTGCCCACGAGGCTGGTCCGGGCGGTACAAGCCCGCAGGGTCTGTGCTCGGCGAGCTGTGATGCCCACTGGCAGCGGTTCGTCGATGTTTCCTCGCCAAGCAGCGCGTGTGCTGTCTGCCGGAGAAAGTCCGTCGCATGGGGCGGGATCCTTCACCCAAAGCGCTGGACCGCAGCTGTCGTTGCGGGGGCTGCCGGCGCGTGGGATCGGTGTGGATCTCCCCACGCCAAGACTCGCCGCGACGAGCTCACGCACGTCCACCGCGCCGAGCTCGCCCTGGAGCGGGCCTGGGTCCGGCGGGGAGCACACTGCGCTGAGGTGCCTCCTGCCTGCAGGCCCATGACGCTGCCACGGATGGTGACACCGCCGTCGTGACCGCATCCCGTTCGCGGACGGGAGCGATCACGGCGGCGGACCCGGAGAACTGGTTCACGGTCTCGACGTTCGAAAAACAGGGGTCGGCCGCTTTGCGTGTCGGGTGGCCGCCCGGCTCGGTCACCGGGTGGTGTCGTGCGCCCTCACAGGGGTCGTGTTGAGCTCCGCGACGATCGACGCGGGGGAGTGGCCGCTGCCGTCGGACAGGCGGTGGAAGTCGACAGAGACGAAGTTGGGCGCGCGGCCCCCGGTCGCGGTCCGGCACTGCCCGGCGATGCGGTCTCTGAGCTTGGCGCCGTTGTCCAGGGCCGCCGTGAGGACCGTGGGCACGTTGCGGTGGTGGCTCATCGTGAACAGCCTCCGGAATCCGGGTTCCTGCCGGTCCAGGGGCACGTCCGGCCAGCGGGTGACGCACGCGAGGTCGTCGCCCAGGTCGCCGAGGCTCCAGTAGTTGCTCACCGTCCAGGACTTGTCGTACATGACGCCCAGGTGCTCGCGGTCCGACCGGTCGGAGAAGAGCAGCAGGCGCTTGCCGGCGGTGACGAGGTCGGCCACCTTCGGCCAGCCCTGCTGCCGTACGCCCCACTCGTCGGGCCGGAACAGCAGCTCGTCGACCCCGCGGACCCTGCCGAGTGACTGCCGGAGCTGCTCGGAGCTGACGTAGTCCTCCAGGAAGACCGTCACCACCTCCTGCGGGTGGGCGGCGAGGAAGTCCACCACGGTCTGCATGGTCCCGTGGAAGGACTGCCTCGGCAGTGCGTACGTGGCCCCGGCGAAGGTCTTGCAGTCGCCGTGGCACAGGTAGACGTCGCTGGGGTAGCAGTCGCTGCCGAAGCTGATGACGCACAGCCAGGTGCTGCGCTCGTACCAGTGCGTGTCGAGGCTGAGGCCGCGGACCCCGCCCTCGAGCTGGGCGCGCACCGATTCGGACTGGTTCACCGAACTCCAGCGGGAGTCCTCGTAGTTGGTGAAGGCGTTGTGGGTCGTGAGGAAGGAGACCTCGTCGAGGCGCCGGTCGCCCCAGCGGGCGGCGGCGTCCGTCGCCGCGGCGGCGGCCGGGGAGGGCTGCGGGGGCGTGGCCGCCGAGGCGTTCGGTATGCCGAGGATGGCCAGCAGGAGGAGCAACACCAGGACGTGGGGGCCGGTTCTTCTCCCGACCGCCTTGCCGCATGTCGTGTCCGTGTCAAACATGCTCCGGGAGGGTAGCGTGCGCGGCGACGCCCCGCCTCCCGCCGGACCGCATCGGCCGAATCCCGCCGCCGTAGCGGCCTGGGCGGCGGCCACCGTCGCCGTCGCCCTGCTCGTGCGCGCATCGCGGATGCCCGTACCACCCTCGCCACTGGCGGGCACCTGCCCCAGCTCGACGAGCTTGCGCACACCCGTCGGTCACCACGCCTGGCGGCAGGCGCGGGCGCCGCGCCCCGGTTCCGTGTTCACGGAGTTCGCGGGGCGCGCCCGAGGGCCGTGAGGATCCGTTCGAAGCGTGCGGTCATGCCGTCGGCGGTCTGCTCGGGGTGGTGCCGCCACCAGGCGACCGCCGCGCTCACCGTCCCGTACCAGAGGTGCGTGGCGAGGTCGGCGTCGAGCGGTTCGTCGGCCTGGGCGGAGGCGAGGATCTCGGCCACGCCGACGGCTCCCATGCGGTTGAGTTCGCGCCGGTACGCGGCGGCCGCGGTGTGGAGCGGTCCGTCCGGCGGCAGGGTCGGGTCGTAGACGAGCTGCCAGTCGTACGGGCGGGCTTCGAGGGCCCGGAAGACGGCCTCCAGGGTGCGTACGGCGCGCGTGATGTCCGGCGGCCCTTCCTGCGCGGCCTCGACGGCGGCGACGAGGTGGGGACCGGCCTGATCCAGGCAGGCACGGTAAAGGCCGTCCTTGGAGCCGAAGTACCCGTAGATCATGGGTTTGGTGATGCCGGCCTCTGTCGCGACCTCCGCCGTCGACCCGCGGGCGTAGCCCTTCGTGCCGAACTCGCGCGCTCCCGCGTCCAGTATCAGCCGTTCCCGGTCCTTGCGGGGCATCCCCTTGGTGCCCACGCCGCGCGTTGCCGTCTGTTGCTTGCCCATGCCCTCACCTTATGCCAATGTGAACCACCAGTAACTTACCTTGCATTCAGATAGGTGGTGTGTGCGACGTGGTGGCTGGGAGCGACGCAGGCAAGACGCGTTCGTGGTGGGGGTGGGGATACGTCGAGGACGCGGTGTCCGGCCCCGAACGTGCGGAGCTCACGCGACGCACCGCGGAGATGCTTCCGGACGCGGACCTGACGATCCACACGGCGCCCCCGGTCGAGTCGTTCGAGGTCGGCGCGAGCCGGGTCGACGCGCCGTCCTCGCTGGCGCACCTCGTCTCCGACGACGCCCGGGACCGGCTGGCACACAGCCACGGGCAGGCGTTCCGTGACGTGGTGCGAGCACTGTCGGGGAAGCTGCCGCACATACCCGATCTGGTCGTGCGCCCGTCCTCGGAGGCCGAGGTCGTGCAGGTCCTGGACTGGTGCAGCGACGCGAACGTCGCGGTCGTCCCCTTCGGCGGCGGCTCGTCCGTGGTCGGGGGCGTGGAGCCCAGGGTGGGCGACGGGTACGCCGGTGTGGTCAGCCTGGACCTGACGTCGATGGACCGGGTGCTCGCGGTCGACCGCACCAGCGGCGCCGCGCTCGTCCAGGCCGGCGTCCTCGGCCCGCACCTGGAGGAGCAGTTGCGGCCGCAGGGGTACACGCTGCGCTTCTTCCCGCAGTCCTTCGAGTTCTCCAGCCTCGGCGGCTGGCTGGCCACGCGGGCGGGCGGCCACTTCGCGACCCGTCTCACCCACATCGACGACCTCACGGAATCGCTGCGGGTGATCACCCCGTCCGGCGCCGTCGAGACCCGTCGTCTCCCGGGCTCGGGCGCGGGGCCCTCGCCCGACCGGCTCTTCCTCGGCTCCGAGGGGACGCTCGGGGTCATCACCGAGGCGTGGGTACGGATCCAGGAACGGCCCCGTTGGCGTGCCGGGGCGTCGGTGGGATTCGCGGACTACGACGCCGGCGTCCAGGCGGTGCGCGCGCTGTCCCAGTCCGGACTCCATCCGGCCAATTGCCGGCTTCTGGACCCCGTGGAGGCGTTGATCAACGCGGGCTCCCCGACCGCCGTCCTCGTCCTCGGCTTCGAATCCGCGGACCATCCCCTGCACGCCTGGATGGAGCGGGCGCTGGAGCTGTGCCTCGACCACGGAGGGATTCCGTCCGGGCCTCCGCGGTACACCGACAGCGCCGACGACCGGTCCGCGCGCACCGGCCCCTCCGACACGTGGCGCTCCGCCTTCCTGCGGATGCCGTACCAGCGGGACGCACTCGCCGCGCAGGGCATGATCGTGGAGACGTTCGAGACGGCCTGCACGTGGGACCGGTTCGCCGCGCTTCGCGCCGCCGTCGACGACGCCGCCCGGGACGCCATGCGCCAGGTCGGCGCGACAGGGGTCGTGACCTGCCGGTTCACGCACGTCTATCCCGACGGGCCGGCACCGTACTTCGGGGTCTACGCCGCGGGGGAGTGGGGCAAGACCGTGGAACAGTGGGACGAGATCAAGCAGGCCGTCTCCGAGGCGCTGATCGCGAACGGCGGGACCATCACCCACCACCACGCGGTGGGCCGCGATCACCGCCCGTGGTACGACCGCCAGCGCCCCGACCTCTTCGCCGCCGCTCTCCAGGCGGGCAAGGCCGTCCTCGACCCGGCCGGGATCCTCAACCCCGGCGCCCTGGTCGATCCGCTCCGCAGAGCGTGAGATCTCCCGGCCTCGCGCCCGGCCGCCCGCGCCCTCCGGCACAGAGAAAGCCGGTACCACTCCACGTGAGGTGCGCGAAGCGGAGGGTGAGAACCGCTGGGGAGGCGTTGACGGCGGTCGAGCGGGTACCCGCCGGTGGAGACCCCCAACGGAGTCCTTCGAGCGGCTACGTGCCGGTGGTGCCGGTGGGTGCCGGTGGGGGCACCATCGGAGGCCCCATGCGAGGCACCCGTCGTGAGGTCCCGTCGTGAGGTCCCCTCGTCGTGAGGTCCCCATCGTGAAGTACAGCGACTGGATGCTCACCGCCGCCGAACGCGGCAACGGCTCCACACGGCTGGACGGCCGCCACCCCGACGGCGCGGCCTGGACCCGGGGCAACGACGTGCGGCCGCTCGTACACGGCGCGGCGTACTTCGCCGAGTTGCTCGAGGCCGTACGGGCCCAGCGGGCCGGAGACATCCTGCTGTTCACCGACTGGCGCGGCGACCTGGACGAACGCCTCGACGGCGAGGGTTCCGAGGTCGTCCGGGTCCTGGGCGAGGCGGCGGAGCGCGGAGTGATCGTGAAGGGGCTCGTGTGGCGCTCCCACCTCGACAAGCTGCACCTCAGCCAGGCCGAGAACCGCCGCCTGGCCAAGGAGCTGGAGCAGGCGGGAGCCGAGTGTCTGCTCGACATGCGGGTGCGTCCCGGCGGCTCGCACCACCAGAAGCTCGTGGTGCTGCGCCACCCCGGCCGTCCCGAACGGGACGTCGCGTACATCGGCGGGGTCGACCTGTGCCACAGCCGCAACGACGACGCCGCCCACCGCGGCGATCCCCAGGCGGTGCCCTTCGCCTCTGCGTACGGGGGCCGGCCGCCCTGGCACGACGTCCAGCTCGCCATCCGCGGGCCGGCGGTCGGCGACCTCGAAGCCGGCTTCCGCGAACGCTGGGACGACCCCTCGCCCCTCAGCCGCAGCCCCCTGGTCTGGCTCCGCCAACTCGCGCACCGGGAGGACATCAGTGCCGATCCGCTGCCGCCCCAGCTGCCCGACCCCGCCCCCGTTCCCGATACCGGTCCTGGCGGCAGCCACACGGTGCAGGTGCTGCGCACCTACCCGAACCGGCTGCTCCACGGTTACCCCTTCGCCCCCGACGGCGAACGCAGCATCGCCCGCGGCTACGTGAAGGCCCTGCGCCGGGCGCGATCGCTGATCTACCTGGAGGACCAGTACCTGTGGTCGACGGACGTGGTCGGGTTCTTCGCCCAGGCGCTGGTGGAGAACCCCGGTCTGCGGCTGATCGCCGTCATTCCCACGGTGCCCGAGCAGGACGGGCGGCTCACGCTGCCGATGAACCTCGTCGGACGCGTCACGGCGCTCGACGAGCTGCGCCGGGCGGGCGGCGCCAGGGTGGCCGTGTACGGACTGGAGAACCCCGAGGGCGACCCCGTGTACGTACACGCCAAAGTCTGCGTGATCGACGACGTGTGGGCGGCGGTCGGCTCCGACAACGTCAACCTCCGTTCCTGGACCCACGATTCGGAACTCGGCTGCGTCGTCCTGGACGACGACCTCGACGAGCGACCGCCGGCCGACCCCGGTGGCCTCGGGGACGGGGCCCGCCGGTTCGCCCGTGACCTGCGCCTGGAGCTCTGCCGCGAACACCTGGAAGCGCCGGAGGCGGAGCCGCCGTACGCACCCGGCGAACTGTGCGATCCGGTGAAGACCTTCGACATCCTCGCCACGAGGGCCGCGGCGCTGGACACCTGGTACGAGAACGGCCGCCACGGGCCGAGACCGCCGGGCCGGCTGCGTACCTATCACCCGCCGGACATGCCCCACCGCACCCGCGTCCTCGCCATGCCGCTGTACCACCTCCTGGTTGATCCGGACGGCCGCCCCGCCAGGTTCCGTCGGCGCAACACGTACTGACTGCCTGGGGGATGAGTGTCCGGGAACGGGGTACGCGAAGCTCGTCCAACCGCTCACAGGGAGGAACGAGAGCTATGGGTCTCGGAGTCTGCATCATCCTGATCGCCGTGGGAGCCATCCTGACCTTCGCGTCCGACTGGCAGCTCGACGGGGTCAACCTCGATCTGGTGGGCCTGATCTTCATGGCGGTGGGCCTCATCGGCACTGCGGTGTACACCAGCATCCTCCGCCGGCGTCGCATGGTCGTCCCCCCGGTCGCACCCACGGTCACCGAGGACGACCGCCGCGACCTGCGCTGAGACGGACAAGGGCGATCGCGGGCTGTGTCGGCGTGCCCTTCACGCCGTATGGCCGGTGAGTGTGTGGCGGTCGAGTTCTGCCTGAGGGCCGGCCGGCCATGGCCGGTGACCAGGCGGCTCGTCAGGCCGGTGGTTGCCGGCACAGGGGTTTCCCGTGCCGCCGCCCGTCCGACGTTTGAGCGCCGGTGTGTCGGTGAGGCGAAGGGGCGAACGTGTTCGATTCGCCGATCACCCCTGGGGAGACATGGAGTACATCCTTCGACTGGCGATCGTCCTGGGCGGTTGCGCGCTGGCGGCACTCGCCGTCGGGCGGGCCGCGGACCTCCTGGCGCGGTACGCCGATGCCCGGCATCCCGAGACGCCCCTGTGGGGGCTCCTGCGCCGCTGTCGCGCACCGTTGTACCTCGTCCTGCTCACGACGCTGCTCAGGTCGACCTACCCACTCATCGGCCTGCCCGCCCTCCGTCGTCGCTCCGAGGCGCTGGATCACGTCTTCCTGCTCTGCCTGATCGGCGGCGGGGCGTGGCTGGCGGTCCGGGTCGCGTCGGCCGTCGTGGAGTCCTCGTACGCGCGCTACGCCGGGCGGTCGCGCGACCCGGCGCGGGTGCGCCGGGTGCGGACGCAGGTGACGCTGCTCATGCGGGTCGTGTCCGTGGCCGTCGGAGTGCTCGCGGGCGCGGTGGCCCTCGTCACCTTCCCCGCCTTCCGCACCCTCGGTACGTCTCTCCTCGCCTCGGCCGGCATCATCGGCATCGTGGCCGGCGTCGCCGCGCAGTCCACGCTCGGCAACGTCTTCGCCGGCTTCCAGATCGCGTTCGGCGACATGGTCCGCATCGGCGACACCGTCGTCGTCGACGGCGAATGGGGCGTCGTCGAGGAAGTCACCCTCACCTTCCTCACCGTGCGCACCTGGGACGAACGACGCGTCACCCTGCCCGTCTCGTACTTCACCTCCCGCCCGTTCGAGAACTGGTCGCGCGGTGGTTCGGAGAAGACCGGGACGGTGCACGTCCACTGCGACCACTCCACGCCCGTCGCTCTGATGCGGGCTCACCTGCGCGAGTTCCTCGAGACCTGCCCGACGTGGGACAGCCGCGGCTGGGACCTGTCGGTGACCGAGACCTCGCCGACCGACATCACCGTCCGGGCGATCGTCACCGCCAAGGACGCCGACGACCTGTGGACGACCCGCTGCGCCGTCCGTGAAGAACTCATCACCTGGCTCGCCCGCGAACATCCCGCGGCGCTGCCCCGCATCGCCACAGCCACCGCGGCCGAACCACCGAAGACCGAGTGAACCGCTCCCCGGCGGCAGCTCGGGCCGGGTGCCGGACCTCCGGATGACACAGCGTCCACGGGCCGGGGCCAGGGAGGGCGTGCGATCCGCGTCAAGCAACCCCGTCGACCTCGCCCCGGCTCAAGGTCGACGTGAAGTCGAAGGCCTGCCCCATCAACCGGCCCTCATGACCGGCGAGATCAGGACCTGGCGGGCGAGGCAGGGCTGAGTCCGCCACTTCCCCTCGCCCTCGTCGGGTACGCGCCGCCGACGCATCGCACGCCGCAGATCTCGGTCCACGACGCCGCTGTGACTCTTGCGACACCCCGGACATGTCACAACGCCCCTCGCCGGGGCGTCTAGGGGGCGCGAGGTACCCACGGGGAGACGGAGGACCACTGCGATGATCGGAACCGTGTTCCGGAGCGAGGACGTGCCCCCGGAGGGAGGGTTCGACTGCTGGCGCGACATGATCGTCAGGACCCGGTCGACGGACGCGGTCGATGCCCAAGCCGAGGGCTTCCGGGCGGAGTTACGGCTCATGGAACTGGGCCCGGTGACCGTGTGGCACGCCTCCCTCGCGCCCACCCGCTTCTGGCGGAGCACCGGCGGCACACGCGGCGGCCGCCGGGAACACCTTCGTGTGACGCTCCTGCTCGACGGGACGATGAGCCTGACGCAGCAGTCCGGGCGGGAGACTGTACTCGGCCCTCACGAGCTCCATCTCGCCGACGGCGCACAGCCCTTCCCCGTCCGCCCGCATCCTCAGGAGTGCCGGTCCCTGACCGGCGTCGGGGTCAACGTCCCCAAGGCGCTGCTCCCACTTCCGCCGCAGCGGGTACAGGACTTGAGCGGGCGCGGGTTCTCGGCGCGGGAGGGTACCGGCGCGCTGCTGGCCGAGTTCCTCGTCGGCCTGGTCCGGCAGGCCGACGTCCTGCGTCCGTGCGACGCGTCCCGGCTCGGCACCACGGTGCTCGACCTGGTGTCCGCCTGGCTCTCCCATGCCCTGGCTGGCGAGTCCGCCCTGCCGGCGGAGAGCGTCCGTCGAGCGTTGTCCGAGCGCATCCGGGCTTTCGTCCGCGGGCAGTTGCACGACCCGGAGCTGACGCCCGCCGTGATCGCTGCCGCGCATCACATCTCCCTCAGCCATCTGCATCGCGTCTTCACCGAGGAGTCCGGGGGCGAGACGCTCGCCGCGTGGATCCGTGCCCGTCGCCTGGAGCAGGCCCACCGCGACCTGGCGGACCCCGCCCTGCGTACCACCCCGATCCACACCGTCGCCGCCCGCTGGGGTTTCCCCCGTGCCGGTGACTTCACCCGCGCTTTCCGCTGTGCGTACGGGCTGTCGCCGCGCGAGCACCGGCAGCAGTCGCTCGGCGACGCGTCCCGCCCGTGAGATCCAGCGCGAAGCAAGCGAAGACTCAGCGCGAACACGGCCGCGGCCCGGCTCGGCATGATCGGTGTCGCGCGCAGCGCGGGGGAACAAGTCGTCCTGACCAGGCGATCGCCGCTGCGCGCACCCGACCGAGAGAGAGCAGGTGAAGCATCGTGTCGACGAGTACACGCATCCGGCGGGCCGTCGTTCCCGCAGCGTTCGGGGTGCTCATGAGCGGAGCCTTCGTGCTGGGGGCGGGAGCGCCGGCCACGGCGGGGGCCTTGGGGCGTCCTGCCGACTGCCACTACGAGCGGATGCGCGATTGGGGCGGGGCCGCCGAGTGCCGCGACCACAACGGCGGTTCGTACCGGGGGCTCGTCCTGTGCAGGTACCCCAACGGAAGGATCGTCGAGTTCGTGGGGCCGTGGCGGCAGAACGGCATCTCCTACGCGTACTGCCAGAACGAATCCAAGGCCCAGTCCGCGGGCGTCGAGACCTCCGTCTACGACAAGACCTGAGGAGCAGCAGACATGAACAGGCTCACGCGCGCGCTCGCCGCCACGGCGTTGACCGCGACCACCGCTCTCGGGTTCCACGGCACGGCCGCGGCCGTACCCGCCGCGGGTGACGTGACGGTGATGGGCTGGCCGACGGGCTGCGAGTACGGCTCGTACGACAACGGCTCGTACGCCAAGTGCAGCCGCAGCAACGGGGGCAGTTACCGGGCGACCGTGCTCTGCTACCCCATGCACGGTGGGAATCTCGTCTCCCGTACCGCCCCGGGCTGGAAGACGAGCGGGGTGTCGAAGGTCTTCTGCCCGCCGCTCACCATGTTCTCGAGCGCCGGCATCGAGACCCGTTCCACTCACTGAGGCGAGACCGGCCCCAGCTCCTCCCGGATTGGGCGCCCCTGGGCGTTCGCTCACGGGCCGGAACGGCGGCGTCCCCATGTCTTCCCCCAAGAAGGGGACGCCGCCATTCACCTCTTCAACAGCGCCACCGTCACCGCCCCGCCGAGCCCGAACCTGAAGGGGGTCGAGAGGTTGGTGGCCCACCAGCGGGCGATACCGGAGGAGGTCGAAGGCACGGTCGGTGGCGGCCTGCAGATCAGTGATGGGCGGGGGTTCGCCACGCCGCACCTCGCGGGCGAGCAGAGTTCGTACGACGACGCGCCGACTCTCCACCCACTCGTGGAGGGGGTCGGCGAAGGCGGGGTCGATCTGGGCTTCGGCCATGAGGCCGCGCAGGGCGCGACCCGCAACTCGTGCTCGGACACGCCGTAGAGGGCGTCGGCGAAGGGGGTCAGGTCGCCTTTGACCGAGCGTGTGTCGGGTTCGGGTGGCGACACCACGATCCGCGGCAGAGTCCTCACCGCCGGCTCCGGGGGCTGTCCTTTGGAGGGCGGTGTACTCACCGCCGGCCGAACGCGACGTTGTGAGGGCCGGTGGCGTGCTCGGCTGCGGCTGGGGCCACTTGGGTGTCCGTGCGCGCCTCCTCGTGAGGTGTCGGGGCGTGCGTGCCCGCCCGTCACTTCGCCTCGGAGGAGGCGTTCGCGTTCGCGGACCACCTGCTGGAGCGGCCGCGCGTGCCGTGGTTGACGGACGTCGTCCAGCTCGACCGCGGCCTTCTCCGCGCGCGACTGGACGGCTCGCCCTGCACCGTGGGACTCCGCACCGATCCCGCCGCGCTGTTGTCTGGTCTGAGAGCCGGGGGCCGATCGGTGGCGCCGCAGCACGGCCACTTCCGGGTCCGTCTCGTCGACGATCTCGCACCTACTTGACGGGGGAGCGGGCCTGCGAGGTCCTGGAATGCAGGGGCGACGGTTTCTCGTGGTCCGGTCGGACGCTGCAGAAGCCGGTTTGGCCGTCACGTCCCGTCACTGATGCGACAGACCGCCCCCGATCCGGTTGTGGTGAGGCCGCGCGCCAGCGCGTCAAGGCCGGCCCGGTTCTGGCGGTGGGGCCGGCGGTGGGGCTGGTTACCGCATGCATGTGGGCCGGTTGCTCACCGGGTCTGGTCTGCGCGGCGGGTTGTGCTCACTCCTTGTAGGAGTTGATGAGCCGGGCCAGGTGTTCCCCTGCGACCAGCAGTGGTGTTTCGCTTTTGGAGACCTGTGCGGTGAGTTCGGCGCCTTCGAGGGTGCTGATGACCGTAAGGGCCAGGTCGTGCGCGTCGTCGTTGGGGAGCCCGGCTTCGCGGAGCGTGTCTGCGACCAGGTCCTGCCAGTGCTGGAAGGCTTGGGCGGCGGCCTGTTCGATGTCGGGGACGCGTCCGGTGGTTTCCAGCGCGGTCGCGCTGATCGGGCAGCCGTCCGTCCATTCGGACTCGCGCAGGTGGGTGGCGAGTGCGCGGGCGCAGGCGGTGATGGCCTTGGCCGGGTCGGCCTCTTGGGACAGAGTCGTCGACAGCAGGTCGGCGAACTCCTGGCCGGCGTGCTGGACTGCGGCGACGCCCAGCGCCTGCTTGCCGCCGGGGAAGAAGTGGTAGACCGAGCCGAGCGTGGCCTGGGCCTCCTGGGCGACCTGTTTGATGCCGGTCCCCTCGTACCCCTGCCGCTGCATCAGCAGGGACGCCGCGCTCACGATGCGCTCCCGGGTGCCCGGCTGTGGTGTGTTCGCCATACGGCAGAGCCTACTGGATAGATCGTTCGTTCTGGATTGCGGGCCGCGTGCACGCCGTGCTAGCTTCCGACTAGTTAGAACGTTCTTTTTAGAAGTTCTCGGCGGACGAGGAGCGGAAGATGGAACACCAGCGGATCACCGTCAACGGCTTGGACCTGGCCTATGTCGAAGCGGGAGAAGGGCCGCTCGCCCTGTTGCTGCACGGCTTCGACACGCCCCGGCTGTACCGGTACCTCCTGCCCGCGCTGGCGGAGGCGGGGTACCACGCCGTGGCCCCCACCATGCGGGGGTTCGCCCCGTCCCAGGTGCCGCCGGACGGCAGCATGCGCCTTCCCGACCTGATCGCCGACGCCAACGGCCTGCACGAGGCGCTCGGCGGCGGCTCCGACGCAGTCCTGATCGGGCACGACTGGGGCGGCTTCACCACCTGGGGCGCCGCCGCGGCTGCACCCGAGCGGTGGGCCAAGGTCGTCGTCAACGACGTCCCGCCCCTCCCGTTCTACGACCGCAACGCCGCGGATCCCGGCAGGATCGAGCGGTACGTCCACTTCTACTTCTTCCAGATGGCCGTAGCCGACCGCATCGTCGCGGCCGACGACCTCGCCTACCTCGACTGGCTCTGGGAGCACTGGACGGGGACCGTCCCCGGCTACGACTCCGCCGAGGACCGCAAGGCGATGAAGGAGGGACTCAACACACCTGAGAGGCTCCACCTGGGCCTGGAGCTCTACCGGCAGAACTTCCCGGCCGCGACATTCGGCACCCCGCAATGGGACATGGCCCGCGTGCTGGACAAGCTGCCTACCCAGCCCACCTTGTACCTCCACGGAACCGAGGACCCCGTGGTCGACGCGGCGACGCTCGCCGACATCGTCGCCATGCTGCCGCCAGGATCCGACGGCGCAATGATCGAAGGCGCCGGCCACTTCCTCCTCTCCGAGAAGCCGGAGGAAGTCAACCAGCGCATCCTCGCCTTCCTGGCCCGCTGATCACACCAGGGCCGTAGTTCCGGCAGGCCGCACCGCAGCAGCCGGGACGAAGGCACCACGGCCGAGACGTCCGACACGTTCCTGCAGACGAGGAAGAACGGCTACACGCCGGCCGTGCACGCCGGGGGAGTCGGATACGCCGACAGGTACCCGACCCTCCGGCAGCACGCCGCCGTGACACGGGAGCCGACCCGCGGTTCGGCCAGGTCGATGACGGCCCAGTCGCAGAAGCGGTGTCCCTTGGCGCCAGCCCCGGCCGACAGCTTCTGCCAGGCCCGCCTCGGCACCTTCGCGGCCAGGGCATCGGCTCGGAACTTCCCCGCACGGGTGGTGACTTCAGCCGAGCAGGCGACAGCGAGCGGGTAGCCGACCCCGCGCTCTTCCGGCGCGGACGGCAGCTTCGGGTTGCCGCCGTAGACCTCGTCCCCCGCAACCCAGCCCACATGGTGCCCGGCGTCAAGGAACCGGCCGGTCATGCGGGCGGCCAGCTCCGGCTCGGCCGCGAAGACGGTGTCCTCGGGATGTACAGCTCACGGTCCACCGCCGCATGCCCGCGGCGGCCCGCGTAGACGAGGTAGACCGCGACGTGCGCGTTCTCGACCCTCCCGGCGGTGCCGGGGCAACGGCGCTGGACACGACGGTGGGCGCGCCCTTCTTAACGTCCCCGGTCTCGTCGACCACCAGCACCGCATCCTCGTCGCTCAGATGCTCCAGCACGTACTCACGCACGTCATCACGCACCCGGTCGGTATCCCAACTGGCCCGGCCGAGCAGGTGCTGCACGCCGTCCGGACTCGCCTCCCCGCCCACTCGGCGATCGACCAGCAGTTCATGCGCGGCAGGTCCGACAGCAGCCCCAGCGCCAAATCCCTCACCCGGCGCCGGGGCTCAACCCGCCCGAACCGGCCCGCTATCCGGCCCATCAGCACCTATAACGCCTCCTGCCAGCGGGCAGGGTCTACGCTGTGACCTGCGGCCACCGCATGGTCTTCAGACTTCACACACCGATGATCACCGGTGGCGGTACCCGTCTTCACCGCGCCTCGGTCACGACGTCGAAGCCGGGGCCGCATCCCTTCCGTGTCCCACTCGGGGCACGCAGCGTTCACCCGCCGGCTCGTGCCAGGAGGACACATGCAACGCGGCGAAGTCTGGTGGGTCGACTTCGACGAGCGACGCCCGCTCGTGCTGCTGTCGGACGAGGAGTCATCCGGGTTCCAGGCGATGCAGGTCGTCGCTCCAGCGGGCGTCGACATCAGCGGTCTCGGCGTTGAAGTGGCCGTAGGCGCCCTGGAAGGAGTGCCCTTCGAAGGCGTGCTGCGGTTCGCGTTCCCGCGTCCAGGCCTTACTCCTTGCACATGGCTGACCACTCTGGCTCGAGACGACCTGATCGAGCGGGCGGGCGTGTTGTCCCCCGCGAAGCTCAGCGAGGTTGAAAAGGCCCTCCATGCCGCTGGACAGAGCAGGGAGTTGACTCCGATGACGGCTGCCAGACTCCAAGAGATCAAAGATGCCTGCCGTCTCGGAGGAGCCGATGAGTAGCGGACGCCTCTGCGGCCCACCTCGATCTCGTCGATGACCGACGACGGCCCGCCCCCGCCCCACTCCAGAAACAAGATCACGATCTACGGCTGCAGTACTAGCCGCACCACAACAGCCGCTTCCCACTCCCCAGCACAGGCACCGCTGACAACTGACCGCTGCCACCACCCCGCACACTCACAAGAGGCGTGAGGTCTCTGTTGTCGCACCTGCCGAGCCCCCGCGCCAGCGGGATCCCGCGTGCCTCGGGGGCCTCCTCGACACACACGGCCGGGACGTCCAACTCGTGAAGCCGAGCCAGGACACGGGTACCGATCTTCCCGAGACCGAGGAGCACGATGGGGCCCGAGAGCCCGCGAGGCGGGCGTCGCAGCGCGCCGGCCGCGCGGAATGTACCGAGCGCCTCCAGCGCACCGGCGACTAGCAGCGGCAGCAGGGCGAGCCCGACCAGTCCCGACAGCAACTGCAGAACCAGGCGCGTCGACGACTCCTCGAGGGCCGGATCGTTGATCGAGAACAGGTCGAGCACGGTCAGGTACGCAGCGTGCACGGGGTCGGCGTCGGTGAGCACGGTGGTGGTGACGGTCAGGGCGACGACACAGACCAGGATCCCGAAGAGCGCCCAGCGCAGTTGGGCCGACAGTAACTCGCCGAGTACGGCTCCCCGCCGAGCCCGACGGCGGGCCGGGAGCCCCGGGCCGGTGCGTCGGACGGTCTCCAGGACGACGCTGCCGCGCCCGGCCGCGCCGCGTACCGGCGGGTCGTCCGGAAGGAGTTCAGGCCCCGAGCCGCTGCTGTCGGAGTCCTCCGCGCCCGCAGGGTCGGTGGTGGTGGACGACAGCAGCGCGAGCGTGCACAGCCGGGTTCCGCCACCTCACCCCCTTCCAATGGCATGCGCTCGGCGGCAGGCATCAGCAGACCGTCGGCCTGGAGCACCTCGCTCGTTCCCGCCACCGCTGTCGCGGCGAGGGCAGGGGCGGCGGTGTCCGCGTCCGAGAGCACGGTCGTCGAAGCTTCGAACACACCGCGGTCCATGTCGGGTAAACGCGACGAGGGCTGCCTGGTCGAGGAGGATCCGGGGTTCAGCCGGCGAGCGGTGAGCGCAGCACGCAGACTCCTCTCGTCGTCCTCGTAGAGCAGGGCCAGCGCAGCGGCGCCCTGTGCGCCTGCGCGCACAAGCGGGTCCTCCGTTCGGCGCCGCCGCCACCACGATCCGCACGGGCGTGGTCGACGCAGAGCCGGAGAGGTCGTCGGCGGACCGTCCGGCTCGCTGCAGCAGTTGCGTGGCACAGGACAGTACGGCGGGCCGGACGGTGGTCGGATCCTCGGTCGGACCGCCAGGGACCATGAGGACGACCCGCTGGCGGTAGACCGACTGCAGTTCGTCGGCGAGCCGGTGAGCGAGCGCATCGTCCCCGCAGACCACCATGTGGCCCACGGTCTCGTCTCCTCGTCGGCGCGACAGCCTGATCGTCGTTCCCCCATCGCGCTGGATTTCGCGGTTCGAGCCGACCGTTCCCGCACGAGCGTGACAGCGAGCCCGGCATGCGAACCCGAGACAGGCACCGGAAGGTTTCAATGAGCAGACGGTGCCAGGCGCGTCAGCGATCGACTGTGCGGACGATCAGGTCTCCGCCCCCTTCGTGCGCAGGGCCCACTGCCGTCGTGCGAGGCATCGTCGCACCGAACACCACGACGGTTCACTGCCGAACTTCGGCAGTCTGCATGGCTCCTTGATGCCTCCCTCGCCATGCGAGCGCCCACTGTGCATGACCTGCGCCCACGTTGACGTCGGCGCGCGAGTGCGGCGGCTCACCGAGAGCGCGGTTCCCCGCGGTGACTCTGGCGAATTGGTCTCATTGCCGAGGCTCTGGGAGACGGCGAGGAGCAGTTGCAGCAACTTCGGGGGCGGCGGCTCCAGAGTGTCCTGGATGCCCTGGGCGGTGATGGGGTCCCGTCGACGAACCTCTCGGTCTGTGTGGCCCGCGCGATCCGCACGACGAAAGCCGGTGAATGGGCCAGCGTGGCGGGGTAGTTGCCTTCGATGGCGCCGCGTGTGGCCTTGAAGTCACGCATCGACCAGCCGCACATGACTACCGACCAAGGGCCGCCGCCGAAGGCCAACGTGCCGCCTACGCTGAAGGAAAAGGGGAGTGCAATCCCTTCCATGATCAACATATAGCGCACCAGGGGGCTTGCGGCAAGACCCTGGCCGTATCGCAGAATCACCCACCGAAGCCAGGACCTGCAGAAATGAGAATCACGACATGCGTGTGGTGTTGTCGACGTACGGGTCGCGCGGGAGCGTCGAACCGATAGCGGGACTCGCGGTGCGGTTGCAGGAACTCGGCGCGGAGGTGCGGGTGTGCGCGCCGCCGGACGAGGAGTTTGCGAAGCGCCTGGCCGAGGTCGGCGTGGAGATGGTGCCCACCGGCCAGCCGGTGCGCCCGCTGGTGACCACGGTGACGCCCGGGTCGGCGGTGGGCCTGGCGCAGCGTGCAGCTGAGTTGATGGCCGCGCAGTTCGACACGGTCGCCGCGACGGCCGAGGGATGTGAGGCGCTGGTGGCGACCGGCCCATTGCCGGCCACGGCCGGCGCGCGGTCGGTGGCCGAGAAACTGGGCATCCGCTACGTGCACGTGAGCCACCAGCCCGTCAGCTTGCCGTCGCCGTACCGCCGGCCGCCCGCGCGGCGGGGCCGGCCGTTGCCACCGGACGTGACCGACAACCAGGCGCTGTGGGACTTGGACGCCCAGATCGCGAACACGATGTTCGGCGAGGTGCTCAACACCCAGCGGGCGTCGATCGGGCTCCCACCGGTGGACAACGTCCGCGACTACGCATTCACCGACCGGCCGTGGCTGGCCACGGACCCCATCCTGTCCCCCTGGCAGCCGACGGACCTCGACGTGGTGCAGACCGGCGCGTGGGTCCTGCCGGACGAACGACCGCTCCCGGACGAGCTGGTGGCGTTCCTGGACGCCGGCACCCCACCGGTGTACGTGGGTTTCGGCAGCACGCCCATGCGCGCGCCGGAGGACGTCGCCCGGGTGGCCATCGAGGCGATCCGCGCGCAGGGCCGTCGCGCCGTCGTCTCCCGCGGCTGGGCCGACCTGGCACTCATCGACGATCAGGACGACTGCTTCATCGTCGGCGAGGTCAACCATCGTGCACTGTTCCGCCGGGCCGCCGCCGTCGTACACCACGGCAGCGCGGGCACCACGACGACCGCCACCCGGGCCGGCGCGCCTCAGGTGGTGGTGCCCCAGGGGGCGGACCAGCCGTACTGGGCCGGCCGGGTGGCCGACCTGGGCATCGGCGCTGCACACGGCGGTCCGACCCCGACCACCGAGTCCCTGTCGGCCGCGCTCAAGATGGCCCTGACCCCTGAGACCCACGCACGAGCGAGGGCCGTGGCCGGTACGATCCGCACCGACGGGGCGACGGCGGCCGCGAAACTGCTGCTCGACGCAGTCAGCTGAGAAGGCCTCCGCGGAACGCCGGCGGGTAGCGCTTCGCCGCTATCAGGTCCGGCCGCTCCGGGAGCGCTCGCCGTCGGTACTCAATCGCCGGACGTGCGCCCCCGGGCCCGCTACCTGGGCCGCCCTCGCGGCCTCGGCCTCGGCTTTCGCGTCGCTCACCACGGCGCGGCCTGCTTTGCGACCTCGTCGGCTGCCGCCGCAGCAGCGTCGAGCGAGAGCGGCGAGCCTGCCTCGAGCTCCGGAGCCCCTCCTTCGTCAACCGCACGCCCGGCATCCGGGGTGGTTGCTTCGTCCGGTTGCGCGGCTGAGGGAAGCCCCATCATCGACTGATCGCGGAATGCATGGCTGACGGCGCGAACTGCCTCGGTCAGCTCGCCTGGGATCACCCAGAACGGGTTGTCGTCGCTCTTCGCAGATGCGGGAGTGTCTCGAGGTACTCGTAGGCCAGGACCTTCGGGTCGGCATTATTGCGATGAACGGCCTGGAAGACGCGCTCCACCGCCTTCGCCTCGCCGTCGTCCCGCAGGATCATGGCCTGCTGCACGCCCTGTGCTTCCAGGATGTCCTTCTGCTTCGTGCCCTCCGCGGTGAGGATCTTGGCCTGCCGTTCCCCCTCGGCGTGCAGCTTCGCCTCAGTTGGTTCACGGAGTGAACCAACTGAGGAACGTGGGGAGCGAGCGCGGGTATGACGTGGTTGCTCTTCGACGGTTGTCAGAGCTGTGGGGGATGATCGGGCCATGCTGCAGGCGAGAGACGAGCACGGTCGTCAGGTGAGGAATCCGGGGCCCACGGCCTTGAGCCGGATGGTGGCGAACCTCGGCCGGGGCAACGCCTGCGTGATTGTCGAGCGAGTCGACGATGAGGCGGCCGGCGATTGGTATGTGCAGGTGTGGCTGCGGGATGACAACACCTATCAGCTGGAGTTCCGTGACGGGACGGCGGCAGAGCACTACCAGACCCGGACGATCTCCCAGGAAAAGGTGATCACTGCCCTGAGCGGCTGGGCTAAGGGGCGCCAGGATTGGAAAGACGCCTTCATGTGGAACAACATCGGTGCCTCGTTCGAGAACGCCGACTGACCCTATCGCCGCCTGAGGCCGTCGATGCCGACGACGGCGGCTCGGTGAAGGAGCCGGTCGAGCATCGCGGCAGCGACAGTCGCGTCACCGAAGGGCCAGCCCAATCCGATACCGACATTGGTCGTCAGGATTGTGCTCGACTTCAGATACCGCTGGTTGATCACCTGGAAGAGTGCAGAAGCGCCGTGGCCCGGCAGCGGGAGATACCCCAGCTCATCGATCACGAGCAGGCGGGGTCCGGCGAAGAACCGAATGATGCTCGAACGGCGGCATTCGAGTGCGGCCTTGTGGCACTTTGCAGCGATTGCGGCAGCGGTAGGTGAAGGCCTGCCTCACTTCGCCCCGGCCACCGAAGTCGTCCTCTACCGAGTCGCCCAGGAAAGACTCACCAATGCGCCCGACACTCGGACGCCACCCGCATCGAGGTCCACCTTCAGCCGCTCCCTCAAGGCGGCACGAGACTGCTGGTGCGAGACAACGGCCACGGGCTCAACAACGAACCCGAGGGCGCGGGAATCCGTGGAATGCGCGAACGTGCCCTGCTCATAGGCGCCGACCTCCAGATCGGCCCGGGCCCGAACGGCGGCACCCAGGTCCGCCTCGACACAGCCGACACCTCGAGGGACACACGATGAACCACTCGGACGCCGACCCTGCCCGGATCCTTCTCGCCGACGATCACACACTTGTCCGCCGAGGCGTGCGGCTCATCCTCGACGCGGAACCCGACCTGCACGTCGTCGCCGAAGCCGCCGACGGTTCCGAAGCCATCACCCACGCCCGCAACCTCAGCATCGACCTCGTCGTCCTCGACATCGCCATGCCCCGGCAGGCCGGTCTGCAGGCCGCCCGCGAACTCGCCTGCCTCCGCCCCGACTTGCCGATTCTGATGCTGACCATGTACGACAACGAGCAGTACTTCTTCGAAGCCTTCCGCGCCGGCGCATCCGGATACGTCCTCAAATCCGTCGCCGACCGCGACCGCGTCGAAGCATGCTGTGCCGCACTGCGCAACGAACCCTTCATCTACCCCGGCGCCGAGACGGCTCTCATCCGCAGCTACCTCGACCGCGCCCGCACCGGAGATCCGCTGCCCGACCGGCCCATCACCGAACGCGAGGAAGATTCTCAAACTCGTCGCCGAAGGCCACAGCTCCAAAGAGATCGGCGATCTCCTCGTCATCAGCCCCAAGACCGTCGAACGCCACCATGCCAACCTTCTCCAGAAACTGGGCCTGCGCGACCGCCTCGAACTCACCCGGTACGCCATCCGCGTCGGCCTCATCGAACCCTGACCCACCGGCCCCCACTACCAGGACCACTCCGCTGGGATTGCCCCTTGCGCTGGTCGCCATCCTGTTCAGGGTTCGGACGCGGGCGGCCCTCAGCATGAAGACCCAGAACGCAGGCAGCGCGGACAGCACCGATCCGGAGGCCGCGCTCTACGCCCGCACGGTCAACCAGGCTGCTGGTGGGACTTCGGCTCCACGACGACGACTTTGCGACAGCGGTCTACCGCGCTCTGCGCACAGCCCATCCCGAGGTCCGAACCCGCAGTCGCACTGTTTCGGCGCTGACGCTCCCGCGTTCGCCACGGCGATGACGGGTCGCCAGGTCTTCGGTGTGATCCCAGTGGAACGTCGAGTGCTGCTCTAGACAGTCCGTCTTGGAGCTTGGCGGGTAGTTGCTTTGGGCGCTGCGGCCGTTCCTCTTGGCGTCCGGACCTCGACACCGCCGACAGTGATGCCTCTCTGGGACTTGTGCGGGGGACCTGTATCCGGGGTATGTGCTCGGCGCCGAGGACCGGGTGGTGGGGCGGCGACTCGCGGAGGCCTGGCGGAACTGCTCGGCCAGAGAGCTGTTCTCGGCCAGTCCTGTTGATCTCGTCGACACGAGAGATCAGCAGGCGAGCTACCCCATGCGGTCCTGGATGCTGCCGCCCCGTCAATTATGTCGAACTGTGCCCCATTCGTGGTCGCCTGCCGCTTGTCGCGACATCCAAAGATGGGTGTTGGCATGTATAGCCCCGGCGAACGATGTGCGACAAAGATTGCTAGGGCCTATACCTTCATGACAAAGCGGGCATGACGCCCAGATTAGGCAGGGCCAACCCAACTGCCCTATATACGAGCACTGTTGACATGGGATCTTGAACCGCACTAGAAACGCCGCCGCGGAAGTCACGCATAGATTGCGGGGCTTTCTTTGGCATGCCCGGAAACAATTTCCAAATGGCTGAGAGGCGTTGGAGTGAAAGTTCCGTATGGGAGATATATCTCCTGCATTTTGGTGTCAGCAGTGGCGGGGACGCTCCTACCACAGGTCGCGTACGCCGCGCCTGTGACAGATGATGAGGGCGGCGAGGGTATCTCGAGCACGCTCGCGCGCTGGTTCTCGGACGGGGAGGAGCCCAGCGGGTCGGAGGAGCCGCGGACGGGTGGTACTCCGGTGTTGCCGTCGCGGGAGAAGTTGCCGAGGGGCAAGGCGGCCGCGAAGCCGAAGCGGGTCGCTGAGCTGACGGGGCGTCGTACGGCGAACGCCCGGTACTGGCAGTTGTCGGACGGTCGGGTGCAGGCCGAGGTGTCGGCGGTGCCGACGGGGTACCGGTCGGGGGCGTCCTGGAAGGACATCGATCCGACGGTCACGCCGGGCGGGACGGCGGGTTTCCCGTTCGTCAACACGACGAACGCCGCGCGTACGTCGTTCGGTTCGGACGCGGGCCGGCTGCTGCGGTTCGAGGCCGGCGGCCACACGGTGACGCTGGGGCTGAAGGGCGGTGCGGGGAAGCTGTCCCCGGTCGCCGCCGGGGACACCGTCACCTACAAGGATGCGGTCGGTGGCGCGGACCTGTCGTACGTGGTGGGTCCGGGGCGGGTGAAGGAGAACATCGTTCTCGACGCGAAGCCGTCGGGTCCGGTGTCGTACACGTTCACCCTGGACGCGGGCGGTCTGACGCCGAAGGCGAACAAGGACGGCTCGATCGCGTTCTTCGGTGAGGGCGCGGATCCGGTCCTCGTGATCCCGTCGGCGTTCATGACGGACGCGAAGACGGGTTACAGCCCGGCCGTGACGCAGAAGCTCATCCGGGCCGGCAAGGCGTGGACGCTCGCCGTCACCCCGGATGCGAAGTGGCTGGCGGCCCCCGAGCGCGCGTATCCCGTGACGATCGATCCGACGATCGCGATCGCTCCGACGCCGTCGACGGCGCAGGACGTGATGATCTCGTCGGACGGTCCGGGGACGAACTACAAGGACAACTGGCGTCTGTCGGTCGGCAACACGACGACGGGCGCGTCGCGTGCGTTGATCCGTTTCCCGATCACGGGTGTTGCGGCGGGGACGAAGCTGGACTCCGCCGATCTGAAGCTCTACTTCGACCAGACGCACACCACCGGTGACACGGAGGTGCAGCTGGAGGCGCACCGCGCGACCCAGGCGTGGCAGGAGGACACGGCCACCTGGAACAGCGCGAACACGTTCACCGGCGAACTGTCCGGCACCTCCGTCCTCGTCGACAACGGTGAGGCGGGTCGGACGGCTGCGGTGGGTTCGTGGCCGGCGTCGGGGAACACGGCGTACACGCAGTACGCGGTGAACCAGACGTACATGTACAACAAGGACTCGGTCGCGGGTGACACCTACACCTGGCAGCCGAGCCTGCCGGAGGACGGCACCTACCAGGTCGAGACGCACTACGTCCCGGCCGCCGACCGTGCGACGAACGCGCCGTACACCGTCACCTACAACGGCGGCACCAAGGCGTACACGGTCAACCAGGCCGCCGGCACCGGCGGTGTGTGGAAGACCCTCGGCAGCCACCCGTTCAAGGCGGGCACGCTGGGCAAGGTCGTCCTCGGTGACGGCCCCGCCTCGACCACGACGGCCGTTCTCGCGGACGCGATGCGGTTCACCAAGGGCGGTGTGGTCACCAAGCAGCCCGGTGAGCTGAACACCTGGCATTCGTTCCCGGTGACCAAGACGGTCCAGCAGTGGATCGACGGCACGTACACGAACAACGGTTTCGTGATCAAGGCCGGCGACGAGACGGCGAACGGCCCCAAGGGCGGTCCGCGGTACGAGGGCAGCGAGTTCGGGTACGGCGGCGAGACCGCCAACTACCCCCGCCTCGTGCTGACCTTCGGCCGACAGGGCGTCGACCTCGCCGCCCCCACCACGATCCACGACACCGGCGCGGAACTTGCCTGGTCCGCCTACGACGACCAGGACCCGATCGGCACCGGCGACGACCTCGTCGAGTACCAGGTCCACCGCTCGATCAACCAGACCTTCACCCCCTCGGCGGCAACCCTGGTGTCCCCGGTCGCCGCGGGCACCACGTCGTACACCGACACGTCGGCGACGCCGACGAAGGCCGACGATCCGGACCCGTACGGCCGCGCGTACTACTACATGGTCGCGGTCAAGACGAAGGACGGCCAGGTCGTCGCCGCCCCCACCCAGCTCGTCCGCCTGCCCAAGGCCGGGCGGACGACGAAGGTGCTCACGGCGACGCAGGACACCACGCTTTCGTCGGGGGAGCCGACGACCGCACATGACACGATCGTCGACGGCGGTCCGAAGAACTGGGTCACAGTCGGCAACAACTCCGCCACCTTCGGGGACACTCGCGCCGTTCTGAAGTTCCCCGCCCTGGGCATCCCGCAGACGGCCCGCGTCCTCGACGCCAAGGTCCGCCTGTGGTCCACCCAGACGGTGCAGGAGACTGCCGGAGCGGTGTACGAACTGCGGCCGCTCACCCGGGACTTCGACGAGACGGCCACCTGGGTGAAGGCTGATGCCGCCACGGACTGGACGGCTCAGGGCGGTGACTTCGGTGCGGTGACGGCCGATGTCGGGGCGATGAGCAACGACCCGGCCCGTCACGACTGGAACGTCACATCCCTTGCTCAGTCCTGGGTGACCGCGCCTTCCTCGCAGAAGGGTGTGGTCGTCAAGATGGCCGACGAGGTCGCCAAGCAGGAGCGCACACTGTTCCTGTCCTCCGAGGGCGCCGAGCCGAAGCTCCACCCGAAGGTCGTGGTGACGTACATCGACTCCACCACCGAGTCGACCTACTACGCGCCGCAGACCCCTGCGCGCATGACCCCGAACACCGACTACACGGTCGACTTCACCCTCACCAACACGACGACGGCCGCCTGGGCCGCGGGGGAGCGGGTCCTCTCCTACACGTGGAAGCTGCCGGACGGAACCGACGTCACCACCGGGGGCAACCAGGTCTCCACTGCGATCCCGGCCCTCCTGCCGGGCGAGTCGACGGCGATTCAGGCGCAGGTCAAGACGCCGATCAACTCCGACAACGGCAACAAGCGGGGCGAGTACATCCTCGGCTGGGACGTAAAGAAGGTCGCCGACGGGACCTGGCTCTCCGCGGGAACGGGCGGCATCCCCTCGCTGAAGCAGAACGTCGCCGTCGAGGACCCGACCTCCAACCAGCTCGGCATGGAGAAGTTCTACTCGTACACGGGTAAGAACACCGGCGCCGGCTCGACCGTCATGAACAACACGGCTGCGGGCAACAGCGTCTGGTCGTACAACGCATTCTCCAACCCCGGGCGCGGACTGAGCACCTTCGGCCGCTTCTCCTACAACAGCCTGGACACCTCGGACACGGTCCTCGGCCACGGCTGGTCCGGGCAGATCTCCGGGCCGACGCGCCTCGGCGCACCGCTGGACTTCCACCCGAACCCGAACCCGACCGAGATCAAGCTTCCCGACGGCGACGGAACCACCCACGTCTTCAGGAAGCAGCCGGACGCCAGCTGGAAGGCCCCGGCGGGCGTCCACTACAAGCTGGCGGCCAAGCCGGGGCTCGACTGCACGCCGCTGAAGGACCCGATCCCCGACGCCTGGACGATGACCCGTCCGGACGGGACGCGGTTCGTGTTCGGCTGCGACGGCTACATGACGTCGATCGTGGACAAGAACGGGAACACGCAGACGTACACGTACGAGGAGCGGAAGTCCAACAACAAGCCGACCAAGTTCCTCAAGTACATCACTGACCCGTCCGGCCGGCAGTCGCTGACCGTCGAGTACTACTCCAAGGCCGACAGCAGCAACCCGAAGATCATCGACCACGTCAAGTCGATGACCGACGTCTCGCAGCGCAAGCTGACCTTCGAGTACTCCGACAAGGGGCTGCTCACCAAGATCACTGACGGCGCGGGCTCGACCCAGCCGAAGGTGTTCGCCTTCGAGTACGACGCCACCCAGGGCAACAAGAACGTCAAGCTCGTCAAGGTCACCGACCCGCGCGGCAACGCCACCAATATGGCGTACTTCGCACCGCAGGCCGGTGACGACCCGAAGTACCACTGGTGGACCAAGACGATCACCGACCGTCTGCAGGGCTCCATGAGCTTTGCCTACCGCCCCAACACGGGCAACTCCAAGTTCACCGACACGACGGTCACCGACGCCGAGAACCGCGCGACGAACTTCGTGACGGACGACTTCGGCCGCCCGGTGCAGAACACCAACGCCAAGTCACAGAGCACGAAGCTGTCGTGGGACGCGGACAACAACGTCACGTACCTCGAGGAGGCCAACGGCGCCAAGACCGCCTACTGCTACGACCAGAAGACCGGATACCCGCTCTGGCAGCGCGACGCGGAGAACAACAAGGCCGGCGTCCCAGCACCCACAGAGTGCGCACCGGGCACCTACCCGACGAACTCCCAGAAGTTCGAATACCAGACGCGTGCCGACGGCTTCTCCGCCGACCTGTTCACCAAGACCTCCCCGGAGGGCCGCAAGTGGCAGTTCGGCTACGACACCTTCGGCAACCTGAAGACAGTCACCGACCCCAAGGGCGTCGCCACTCCCACGGCAGGTGACTACACCACCTCGTACCAGTACGACGTCTACGGCCAGCTGACCAAGACGACCGACCCCAACGGCAACCCGACGACGAACCACGACTTCGGGCCGACCGGGTCCCCGGCGAAGATCACCGACGCGCTGAACAAGACGACGGAGTTCGTCTACGACGCACGCGGCCGGGTCACCGAGCTCACGGACGCGCTGGGCAAGAAGACCACGCAGACCTACGACGTCTACGGGCGTCCGATGGTCAAGACGGTGCCCAAGGACCAGGCCACGGGTGACGTGATCACCACGCCGGCCCCGGTCTACGACGCCAACGACAACGTCACCACGTCGACGGCGCCCAACGGTGCCGTGTCCACGGCGGTGTACGACGCCACCGACCAGATCGTCTCTGCGACGGCCCCCAAGGACACGGCCACGTCCACCGAGCGCCGGACGAGTTACACCTACGACAAGGTCGGTCACCTCCGGTCCGTCACGGAGCCGAAGGGAACGCTGACCCCCACTGACCCGAACGACTACAAGACGACCAACACCTACGACGAGATCTACCAGCTCGTCTCCGCTGTCAACGCGGCAGGCGACAAGATCAGCTACGAGTACGACAACGTCGGAAACGTCACCAAGGTCGTCGATCCGAAGAAGAACGCGACCTCCGACCCCGACGACTACACGACCAAGACCGCATACGACCTGAACCACCGGGTCACCACGGTCACGGACGCGGCCGGCAAGACCACCAAGAAGGCCTACGACAAGGACTCGCTGGTCCTCTCCACCACGGACGAGGAGAACAACACCACGACCGTCACCTACGACGAGCGTGGCAAGAAGGCCGAGGTCAAGGCCCCGCACGACGGCACCACCTCGATCACCTACCGGACCACGAAGTACGAGTACGACCAGGTCGGCAACACCACCAAGGTCATCACCCCGCGTGGTGCGGACACGGCCCATTCGGACGACTTCGCTGCCCGGACCGAGTACGACGCGCTGAACCGGCCGGTCAAGCAGTTCCAGCCGTACGACCCGAACGACGGCCGCTACAACAAGGCGAACGTCTACACGCAGACCGCCTACGACGAGGTGGGCCGGGTCGCCAAGACCTCGCTCCCGCCGTCAGAAGGCCAGACCCTCCGCAACGACACCACCTACTCCTACTTCGACAACGGATGGGTGAAGAAGTCCACCGACCCGTGGGACATCGCCACCACGTACGCCTACAACGAGCTCGGCCTGCAGACCTCCCGTACGCTCACGTCGGCCGGAAGTTCCTCGTCCCGGACGATGGGCTGGGACTACTACCCGGACGGCAAGCTCAAGACCCGGACGGACGACGGCGTGCCGGTCGGCAGCGCCGTCGCCCTCGTGGACAACTCCGACACCCAGAGCACATCGGCGACCGGTACGTGGCCGAAGGGAGACCTCGCCGGACAACAGGGTTACAACCATCAGACCCACGTAGCGGGCACCGGCACCGATGCCTTCACCTGGACCTTGAACGTCCCGCAGGACGGCGCGTACACCGCGTACGTCAAGTACCCAGCAGTCACCGGGGCGACGACGACGGCGAAGTACACCGTCACCCATGCCACGGGCACGGCGAACGTGACCAAGGACCAGAGGACGGCCGCCGGCACGTGGGTCGCGCTCGGCACGTACACCTTCACCAAGGGCGACACAGGCAAGCTCCAGCTGTTCCAGAACAGCGCGGGCGTGGTCGTTGCGGACGGCGTCAAGCTGGTGCGTGACAACTCTGCCGAGACGGACGGCGAGAAGCGCACCTTCGCCTACGCCTACGACGCCAACGGCAACCTGACCTCGGTCGACGACACGTCCTCCGGCACCACGATCGACGCCTACACGATCTCCTACACCGGCCTCAACCAGGTCCAGAAGGTGACCGAGGCCCTGGCCGGCCAGGCAAAGAAGGCCACGTCGTACACGTACGACGCCAACGGCCAGCCGGACACGGTCACCCATCCCGACCAGTACTCCAAGTACACCTACGACCTGCGCGAGCTGGTCAAGACGATCTCGGTCGGCAAGTCCTCCTCGGACGCCTCACCGAAGGTCACCTCCTACACCTACACCGACCGCGGCCAGAAGCTGAAGGAGACCAAGGCCAACAGCAACACCGTCGACTTCACCTACTACCTCGACGGGGCGATCAAGACCCAGAAGGAGAAGAAGGCGAACGGCACGCTCGTCTCGGAGCACACCGTCACCTACGACGCCAACGGCAACAAGGCCCGGGACGTCGGCAAGAAGATGAACGCCGACGCGCCGTCTACGTACATCGACGTGACGGCGAACTACACCTACGACCCGGTGGACCGGATCTCACAGGTGACGAAGACCGGCACCGGCTCCTCGACCGAAACCTACGTCCACGACGACAACGCCAACGTGGTGTCGCAGAACGTCAAGGGGGTGCCCTCCACCTTCACGTTCGACCGCAACCGACTCCAGTCGGCGACCGTCAACGGAGCCGTGGCGGGCTACACCTACGACCCCTTCGGCCGACTGGAGACCATCTCGGGCGAAGGCAAGATCGTCGAGCGCAAGACGTACGACGGCTTCGACCACGTCGTGGAGAGCTCCAAACTGACCGAGTCCGGTGGCCAGTCGGTGACGAAGTACACCTTCGACCCGCTCGACCGCACCACCAGCAAGACCTCGGAAGGCAAGACCACCGAGTACGACTACCTCGGCCTGTCCGGCGAAGTGCTCACCGAAGAGGTCGCAGGCACGCTCACCGCGTCCTACCAGTACTCGCCGTGGGGCAAGCGGCTCTCCCAGCTGAAGACCGTCGACGGCACCGAGGAACTCGGCGTGTACGGGTACAACACCCGAGGCGACGTCGAGTCCGTCAGCACAGCGGCCGGCGACACCAACGCCACCTACGGATACACGGCCTACGGAAAGGACGACGCAACAGAGTTCACCGGCCTGGACAAGGCAAATCCGGCCGACCCGGCCAAGGACGCCTACAACCCCTACCGCTTCAACGCAAAGCGCTGGGACGTCTCCTCGAGCACGTACGACATGGGCTTCCGCGACTACAACCCGGACCTCAACCGCTTCACCACCCGGGACATGTACACCGGAGCCCTCGCCGACATGAAGCTCGGCACCGACCTGATGACCGGCAACCGGTACTCCTTCACGGGCGGAAACCCGGTCAGCCGGGTCGAGCTCGACGGACACGAGCCGGACTGCATGGGCTACAACAGCTTCACCTGCCCGCGCATGGACACCGGCACGACGATCTCCGGCCCGGGCGAATGGGGCAACGCCTGGCAGTACGACCCCGATGCCGGCTCCGCCGACAGCGAGCCGACCCCGGTCTCCGGCTCGGGCGAGTTCGGCAACTCCTGGCAGTACAACAACACGCTGCCGGGCGCCTCGGAGGGATACAGCCCTCCCAAGGAGATCCCTGCCTGGGAGAACTTCCTCGGCGGCCTCTTCGACCAGGCGATGGGCGGCGGAACCCCCGGCGAGTCGTTCCTGCGGGACACCACGGGCTACGGCACCACCAAGTTCCTGTGCGTCAACGTGGACGCCGGAATGGTCTGGGGCTACACACTCTCCGGATGCCTGGGCTCGATGCGGACCGAAGGCGGCTTCGACCTGGCCTGGGTCGGCTCGGAAGGCCCCGAGCTGACCACCCCAGGGTGGACCGTCTCCGGGACGGCGGGCTACAGCAACGCCGACGACTGGAACCAGGTCCGAGGGTCGGGACTGAATCTCGACGGCACGCTCGGGATCTTCACCGGTAGTTACGGTCAGGCCGTCAACGCCTCGGCCAACTGCATGGACCCCGGGTCCAGCCTGCCCCTCACCAGCGTCGTGAGAAACAGCGCCGACGACCCCGTGGGAACGTTCTCCTTCGGCGTCTCGACCCCGGGAGGCGACGTCGGAGGCTCTCTGACCTGCACTGGAGTCCACTGACCTGATCACTGAACCAGCCATCTGAACAACCGTGGGGGCAGGTAGCATGCGCCACCTGCCCCCACACCCTCCGACTCTTCGAGGCAAGACACCCATGGAGATATTCCTCGGACCCGCGCTCTTCGTGGCCCTCGGGCTGCTCTACATGACCAATCCCTTGGGGCTCGGCGACGCGGCATTCCGGCAGATGAACAAGTATCCGAAGATCGAATGGTCGGCCGCTGGGGCGCGGCGTCAGGCGTTCGTGCTCGGCAGGACGACGTTCGCGATCGGCACGGGCGCGCTGATCTGGCTCCTTCTCCTCAAGTTCGAGGCAAGCCACCCCTTGAAAGTGGCCTTCCTGGCGATCGCCATTCCGTCCGCTCTCGCCCTCGTCCTCTTCACGATCATCGACACCAACAGGCGCGCTGCGGCGGAACGCCGACCGTAGCCCGCCGTCCACCGAACAAGGGTTGTGCCGTGTCCCTGCCTCACCCGCCGTACCCGCACCAGCCGTCGCCTTCGACCAGGACGCTGAACCCCTTCGCCGTCACCGCGCTGGTGACAGCCCTGCTGTGCCTCGCCCCACTCGGCCTGATCTTCGGCATCGTGGCGCTCGTACAGATATCCAGGAGGGGGCAACGGGGTCAGGGACTCGCCATCGCCGGTATCGCCATCTCCGGCACGGCGCTCGTACTTGCGGGCCTCGTTGCCGCAGTCGTCGACTTCCGCGTCTGGACGCCACCCACGCGGGACGCGGCGGGCGACGTCGCCAAGCCCGGCTGGACCACGTTCCACTCGATCGAACCGGGCGACTGCTTCACCCCGCGGTCGGGGCCCGCCGGACGAAACGCACCGTCGACGCCCGGGGCGGACGTGCGCCTGCTCCCGTGCGACACACCCCACCGAGCAGAGGCGTACGCCGTCTTCCGACTGCCCGAACTGAACAGTGCCCCTGCCCGGGACGAGGTCACGGCGATCGCCAGACCGCAGTGCGCGAAGCTCTTCCTCGACTACACGGCCGACCCCACAGGCTCCGGACCTCTGCAGACCTACTACTTCTACCCGGACGAGCGCGGCTGGACCGCCGGACAGCGCGACGTTCTGTGCTGGGTGGCCCGTCCGGGCAACGCCCTGCTCGGCGCCTCGGTACGACTCGACGCCGCCGACCTGGACCCCGCGCAATCCGTCTATCTCGCGGCACTCAAGCCACTGAACGCCGAAGGCGTGCTCCGCCCGGCCAAGAGCCCTCAGCAGGACCTCGCCGGAGCCCAGGCCTGGGCCGCACGCATGGCCGAGGCACAGGCCGATTCGGTCCAGCTCCTCAGAGGCGCCGAACTGTCCGGCGGTGCGGAGCAGGCCAAGAGCCGGCTCGTGACCGAGCTCGAAGCCGGGATCCCGTTCTGGCGCCAGGCGGCTGAGGCGCCCGACGCGACGTCCTTCCTCGGACACCTGCGCTCAGTGGACCGCCACTCCGGAAAGCAATACATGCAGCGGATCCGCGCCCTGCTGAATCTTCCAGCCGGCCCGGCCGTGCCCGGTGGGCCAACGGCAGCACCTGTGACCTACACGGCGCTTCGCTGACTGCCGGGCGCGGGCCGACCCGGGCCGTCCATCGGGAGAGCCGGCACGTGACGCACATGACCGCTGCCAGAAGTCTCGAAGCCCGCGGGCCGGATCGAAGCGGTCGCCTCAAGTGCCTGGATCCGGCCATCAACCCGGACCGCTCATGCCCTCGCTGCGGTCACGAACGCATGCTGATCATGGACATCGACCTGGGCCGGCTACGGCGTGCCACACCAGGTAAGCAGCATGGCCCGTCGGTCAACAACGACAGGTGATGCTTCTCTGCACCTCACTCTCATGGGTGCACGGGCTAGGTGGCCCGTCAATAGGAGTCCGATATGGGATGGGATGAGGTCGGGGGTGGGGGCGGCGGCGACCGCCCAGCGAGTTGTCGGGCGTCGGTAGGATCAGCGCTCTTATCGGGGGTGCGATGCGAACTTCAGGGCAGGGCGGCGGGGGGCAGAAGTACGCACTGACCTCGGACGAGGACGACAGCGACTTCTGGGGCTTCGCTCACGAGGCCGAGGGGCTCTTCACACCCCTGCCGGATGAGGAGGGTGCACGCCGAGTGCACCTCGGAGGGTGCCTCCCGCAGGGTGGCCTACTGAAGCGCCTCGATCATGTCGGTAGTCGTCGCGCCATGGCGGGAAACGCCTGGCTCGCCCTTCTCGACGGCGACGGTGCCACCATGGGGTCCTACTTCGTCAGCGAGGTCACCGTCGTCGATGTCAAACCCTCCGCTCGTGAAACCGGCCTCGTCGACCTCACAGTGACGCTGTGGTGCGATAACGCCCTGCCCGGAGCGGAACGAGCGTGGGACCTGGTCCGCACCAGTCACCTGAACCACACCGGAATGTGGCACGAACTCGCACCCGAGGAGAGACGCGCGTGGCTGTCGGTGGCGCTGTTCTCTCAGGAGTACCAACGCCAGGCAAAGCCTGATGCCTCGGTAGGCCAGGTGTTCGCCTTGGACGGCCGGCACATCGTCGACGAAGACAGCTTCTACTGTGCGATCGGTGAAGCCGTCAACGGACCCGGCGGATACTTCGGCTGGAACCTGGACGCTCTGGACGACTGCCTCTGCGGGGGCTGGGGAGCCACTGCTCCATTCACCTTGCACTGGGAGTCCTCGGCCCAGGCCCGGGCACGGTTGGTAGAGCGCATCCCTGTCGGCGACCGTGAGGTTGCGCTGTTCGACCTGCTCCTGGAGATCCTCGAGGAACGGGGCGTCAGCGTCTTCCTTCAGTGACAGCTGGTCGCTTGCAGACATCGGTCTGGGAAACACCATTTGAACTCCTGCGGCCTGCGGAGTGCGGGGATGCCGAGGTGGACGGCTGGTCGCTGGACTCGGCGTTGGGTCTCGTTGCGCTTCGCGCGGAGAAAGGACAGGGTGAGGTCGATGCCCTCGATCTGCCACGGCCCGTACTCCTGCGGCAGATCTCTCCACGGAGCACGGTCCGCACCCGCCACCGGATCCCATCGATCAGCCTCCTCCGCCCCACCGCCGGCCGGCCCAACACCGCGACCGGCAGCAACGGCTCCAGCGCCGCCCACCGCTCGTCAGAAAGATCCCCTCGCCCCACACCGTGATCATCACGGCACAGGGCGAACAACGAAGCCCATTTCTAAAACAGGGCCTCACCCCGCCGCCCGCCCGCGGCCGCTGGCGGGTACGCCGTCGCGGTCTGGCCCGCCGCCCGGCCCTCCCCAGTCCCGAAGAAGGACTCCGGCGCCGCTTCCGCGCTCTGGGGCGCGACATGGCCAACAAGCACCCAGCAACAGCCCCTGACGCCGCATGATGAGGTAGCTCTCATCACGTCACTTCTGGGGGGACCATGCGCACCCGCACCACTGCCATCACTGCCCCACACTGTTGCTTGCCACGCTCGTCGGCTGCACGACCACAGCCAAGCCCGACGGAACTGCACCACCAGTGCCCTCGACCAGCACCCCGAAGGCCAGCACGGACGACGCCTTGAAGAAGGCCGGCATCCCGCCCGAGCCCACTGGCGCCAAGCGCGCCGAACTCCTCGAAGCGATCCGCCGCGTCGCCCCCGACGCCGTCAGGCACGAGGACAAGGCC
Organism: Streptomyces solicamelliae; assembly: GCF_045348655.1. Classification (NCBI taxonomy): domain Bacteria; kingdom Bacillati; phylum Actinomycetota; class Actinomycetes; order Kitasatosporales; family Streptomycetaceae; genus Streptomyces; species Streptomyces solicamelliae. The sequence continues at coordinate 92,634 of NZ_CP160404.1, read as the reverse complement.
ATCGACGCCGCCCGCAATCAGTGCGGCTCACTCGACTCCGCGAAGGCCGACTGGCTGGCATCCCAGCGCTTCACCTACAAGGACGTCACCACCGACGAGGCGCAAGGCGCCGGCATCAACGGCGCGCTGAAGAAGAGCGGCTTCTGCAACACCTGACCCAGCGAAGGAGGTGCCCTGGTGGCTACCTCCGACCACTGGCAAGAAGACCCCGGGGCCTGGCGTACCTCACCCAGGCCCCGGGGATGGAAGACCCTCCGGGCACAGGCCCTGGAGAGGGACGGCGACCAGTGCACCTGGGACGACGACGGCGAACGCTGCACCGAGGCCGGCACCGACGTCGACCACATTGGCGACCCAGACGACCACCGCTTCGAGAAACTCCGTATCCTGTGCGGCCACCACGACCCTTCCGACGTTCCAGGCTTCTGACCTGCGGATTCTCAGCCGGGTGGGGGGTGCCCCGTCCACCGGCCATCTGGCCCACGTCCAAGCCCCCAACCCCGAAGACTCATATCGATGTCGGAGGCGGTGGCGCCGCAATCAGGGCGCGCACAGCCCCCGCTGACGGGACGGCATCCGGCGATGCGCCGGTCCAGGGGTCCGTGGTGGATGGCGGGCGGCCTGCCTCGTCGAAGTTCGGGCTCCTCTCCGGCGAAGCGGTCACCGTCTGCGCCGCGGGTAATGATCCAGAAGCGTGGAGGGGCTACGGCCCGCTCGTCGAACTGCACCGGCTGGTGGCGAACGGCGGTCACCTTCGGCACCAGGTGCACGAGGTTTCCGCGCGTGGTCTTCCCCGGTGGGCTCCCGAGGGCGCGCAGCTTCAGCCCGTGGACGGTCTCTTTGCCTTCTACCACGGGGCTGTGTCTTGCGGCGTGCCAGTTGCGGTGAGGGCGGCGATAAGCCTTGCTGATGCTGTTTCCTGCACGTCCAGGTCGGTGAGGAGGGGCAGCAGTAGCAGGAGGCGGGTGGCTGCGTCCTGGACGCCTTCGTCCGCAAGCGACGGATTGTCAGCGATCTGGGTCAGTTCGGACCAAGTCAGCCCAGCGCCTGAGAAGTCTCCGTCCCAGCTGGCGATCTGCTCGGCGTGGCTTCTTCCTGGATGGGTGATGAGGTAGTCGGTGCCGTAGTCGCCATCCAGATTGCGGTAGATCACCACGGCTCCGGGGCCGTCATCTGCCGGCACCCTGAACACCGGCCAGTGATCAGGATTGAAGAGGACCTCGGACAGGGCATCGACATCGGCTCCGTCCTCACCGAACCACTCCGGAACCGGGCGCTCGGCACACCCCCCGTCGCTGCACATCGCCAGGAGGTAGTTCGACCAGAAGCCCGGGTGGACCAGCAGCGACTCGCCCGCACCCCTCGATCCTGTCACCAGCCACTGATCCGATCCGATCCGGGATCGGCAACGGGGCGCCGTCCAGTTTGGCCACCGTCGAGGGGCCGGCAGCGGCTGAGGAGCTGGCGCCCGCCCGGGTGACGGGCCGGTCAGCCGGTGAGGGGTTCCAGTGCGAAGCGGCCGATCGCCACGAAGGCGGTCAGGGCAAGGTAGGCCCCGTCACCCAGCGCTGCTTTGGTCTCGCCACGGCGGATCCGCAAGATCATGGCGCCGGTCATGATCAGGGCCAGGCCACTGGCCGCCAGCGGTACCAGTATCGGCGCGATGCCGAGCAAGGCAGGCAGGACCAGGCCCACGGCACCAAGGATCTCCAGTGCTCCGATGGCCTTGAGGGTGCCGGGCTTGAAGTCGAGGACCCATCGGGTGGCGTCGGCCATCGCGGCCATCTTCTCCCGTGGGACGAACAGCTTCCCGAAGCCGGAGAACAGGTAGACGGCGGTCAGCAGGCCGGTGATGATCCACAGTGCGGTGTTCATGAGTCCTGTCCTTGGCGCTATGTCTGGGGGTGGCGGCCGCGGGCGGACCCGGGGTCCCGGGTCCGCCTGAGAGCCTGAGGGGGGAACGTCCGCGTCAGCCGAACTGTCCGGGCTGGTACTCGCCGCCGGGCGTCCGGGTGATCACGTTCAGCCGGTTGAAGGCGTTGATCACGCAGATCAGGGCCACCAGGGCCATGAGCTGGTCCTCGTCGTAGTGCTTCGCCGCGTTCGCCCACGCCTCATCGGTGACGCCGCTGGAGTCGGCTAGGCGCGTGCCCTGCTCGGTGAGTTCCAGCGCCGCCCGCTCCGCGTCGGTGTAGACGGTCGTCTCCCGCCATGCCCCGACCAGGTTGATCCGCACCATGCTCTCGCCGGCGGCTGCGGCGTCCTTGGTGTGCATGTCGAGGCAGCCGCCGCAGCCGTTGATCTGGCTGGCGCGGATCTTCACCAGCTCCTGCACCGCCTTCGGAAGCGCCGAGTCGGTGATGGCCTTGTTCGACGAGATGATGTACTTGGCCCACTTCGCCCCGACCTCGTTGTGCATGGGGTTGATCCGGGTTTCCATCTCGGTCTCCTTCGTCTTCGGTTGCTTGCACCACTACGACGAAGCGCCCCGCCAAGACGTAACAACCCCATGCGCTCGACGTCTCGACGTGAGCTACTCGGGTCGCGTGGGTAGACCCATGGTGTCGAGGCGCTTGCGGTCGCTCACGGTCAAGAGCTCGACGATCCGGCCGTCGACCACGGTGCATGCCACCACACCCAGCACCTTGCCGTTCGCACCCCAAGCCACGAACCCGGGCTCGCCGTTGACCAGGACCGGGAGCACCGAGGTCATAGACCGGGCGCCGCGCAGGATCGGTTCGGCCACCTCGGCCGCGCCGACCGTGGTCATCACGCCCTGCGGGTGGTACGTGCGCCAAGTCACCTTCGGATCGAGCAGCTGAACGAGCCCTTCGAAGTCCCCGTTCCGCGCCGCGGCAAGAAATGCGCCGACCACTGCGCGCTGCCGCCGCGGCTCCTCCTCCGGCAGCGATGTGCCCTGCACCTTCCGGCGGGCCCGGCTGGCGAGCATCTTGGTCGCGTCGGTGGACCGGCCGATGATCTCGCCGATCTCGGCGAAGGGCACCGCGAACATGTCATGCAGTACGAACGCCAGCCGCTCGGTGGGCGTGAGGGTGTCGAGCACCACCAGCAGGGCCAGCCCGATCGATTCGGCGAGCACCACGTCGTCCTCGGGTGCCGCCCCGCCGTCCACGGTCACCACCAACTCGGGCAGCCGGTCCTCGTACGACAGCTCGGCCCGGGTCTTGCGCGAGCGCAGCACGTCGATGCAGACCCGGCCGACCACGGTGGTCAGCCAGCCGGCCAGGTTGTCGATCGCGGCCGTGTCCTGTCGCGCCAGCCGGATCCACGCCTCCTGCACCGCGTCCTCGGCATCCCCCCGCGACCCGAGCATCCGGTACGCGACCGCCACCAGGCGCTCACGCTGCAGTTCGAAGGCTCCCGCCAGTACTTCGTGCGGACCTGATCCGGTCATGTCGTTACCTTCCTTGCGCGAACTCCGTCATGGCCATGACGGTTCCGAAGGCACCGAGGTAACCGTTCGGTGTGCATCCCGAGGGAAGCACAGCGGCGGCGACCGGTGATCAACAGGTGCCACCGCCGTCCTTCTGCTCGTCGGCGTTGTGGCGGACGCACTCGTCCTGAGCCCGGCAGGTGTGCTGCCGGGGCTCGTTCAGCGGCGGTTGTCCCCAGGAGTGAGCAGGCTGGTGAGCTCGGCGATCGCGTCCGGGGACGGCTTGAAGTAGCGGCGGACGTTCTCCGGCTTCTTGTGCCGGGACTTGGCCATCAGCATCAGCAGGGAGGCGCCCTGCTCGCCGAGGTGGGTCAGGGAGGAGTGGCGGTACTCGTGCAGATCCCAGCCGGTGCCCGGCCCGCGTACAGCCGGGCCAGAGCGTGCTGGGCCCCGCGGCAGCCCAGCCAGCGCGATCATTCACATCGGTCACGGCTGCCGCCAAGCTGGGGTTCGACAGTCCATGAGCGTGATCCGCTCCGGGCCGGCGGACTCGTTCGCCATGGTGGCGGGGAGCGCGACCGAGGCGGTCCAGTTGGCGCAGGAACACAGTTCCTTCGTGGTGTGCCGTCAGGCTCGTGGGGCAGGCGTGGTGGGGGTGGGCACCAATGAGATGCCCACGGCGGGGGCCGGTGTCCCGTGAAACGTCCTCCGCCTTTCCGCGATCGCCCAGGAGGTACGAGCATGTCGCAGGTCAAGGAGTCCATCGAGGTCGACGTGCCGGTCCGCACCGCCTATGACCAGTGGACTCAGTTCGAGTCGTTCCCGGAGTTCATGGACGGTGTGGAGCGGATCGAGCAGCGCACGGACACGATGACGCACTGGGTGACGAAGATCGCCGGGATGGAGCGGGAGTTCGACGCGGAGATCACTGAGCAGGTCCCGGACAAGCGGGTCGCCTGGGTGACCGTCGGCGGCGACACCGAGCAGTCCGGCCTGGTGACGTTCCGCAAGATCGACCCGTCCCACACCGAGGTGACGCTGATGATGGACTTCGACCCCGAGGGGATGGCGGAAACCATCGGGGACAAGCTCGGATTCGTCGACCGGCAGGTCAAGGGCGACCTGAGGCGGTTCAAGCACTTCATCGAGGAGCGCGGCGAAGCCACCGGAGAGTGGCGGGGCCGGGTCTGAACCGACGCACCCGCCGCTCCTGCCCGCGCGAGACAGACGGTGGAGTCCACCGAGACGGTTCAGACGATGTCGGCGTCAGCCTCGGCTGCTGCCAGAACTGCGGCGACGATGCGTTCCCAGCTGCCATCCACGGCCTACCTGATCAGGCGCTTGTGGGCGGTCTGGAACGAGCCGAGTTCGTCCGGTAGGTCCCGCCAGGGCGAGCAGTGCGGTACTTCCACGCGATGGCCTCCATGGTCGGGTGGTCGGCCCATCGCCGACCTCGGACCGGATCGGCCGGCATCAGCGGTTCGATCCGGTCCCACATCGCACCAGTGATCACAAAGCGGACGGACACATCCGATCAACTGGCCAACCGATCAAAGAGACACGCTCTAGTTCGGGAGTGCAGCAGACCGGTCTCCTATACTCCCGCCGCGTAGCCGCCCGGTGTGCAGGGCCTGGCTCGGTGAGCCCTGCACAGCCGACGTCATGCCAACTTCTCGCCCCCGGCAGAGGGGTGGTGCGGGAGGTCCCGCAGGCGGGTCAGGACGGCACGGCAGGTGCGCTGGAACTCCAGGTCGCGGGTGACTCCCCATCCCCAGGGATCTCCGCCGCGCCGTGGCTGTGCCATCGCGGCCTCGATTTGGGGCAGTGCGGGGTGTGCGGCCGGTCCCATGCGGTTGAGGCAGGCGACGACGTCGCGTGCGGTGGAGTCGTTGTACTTCCAGGCGTTCAGGAGCGCTGGCACGGCGGTGTCGGTCTCGTCGGTGCCGGCTATGTCCCACAGGGCTGACGCGACGTGGACGAGGGTCCACGAGTCATTCAGCACGGCCGAACCGTTCTCCTCGTTGTGCGCGTTCTGCTCGACCTGCCCGTTCAGGATCTGCCGCAGGCGCGGTAGTACGGCTGCGGCAGGTGGCCCGATCCGGCCGGCGAGGCCGATCGCGTCGAAGTTCCGGTGGTCATCGAGGAGGCGTTCCAGCAGCGGCATGACGTTCTCGGGGCGGCGTTCGAGTTCCCAGACTGCGCCCGCCGCGGCAGTGCGGACAGAGACGTTGTTCGCGTCGGTGAGAGGCCGGACCGAATCGAGGGTGGATGCGGCGCGGGTACCGAACGACGCGATCGCCTTCAAGACCGGCTGTACGGTGGGCCATTGCTTGTGCCGGACGGCGGCTTGGACCGTCTCTGCGAGTGCGGGCACAGCCGCCGCATCACCGAGAGCGGCAAGGGCGGAGGCGAGAGTCGTTGGGCCGACATCGGGCCACTCCCGGGAGTGGTCGACGTCGGCGAGGCGGCTTACGAGCCGGGGCGTGAGGTCCGCGGCGCACTGGGGCAGGTGGCCCACCACGTTCATGGCGCGCCAGGCGTCGGTGTCGGTGTCCAGCGCGGTCAGCAGACTGGGCAGCGCCCGCTCGTCCCCGAGACCGGCCAGCGCCACGACGGCCTGCTGGTGGGCACGGCGCAGAACGCGGTGCGGACTCGCCCACGCATCGGGCCGGTGCGTGGTGCGCTGGTCGGTGACGTAGACGGCGAGGGCCTCGCGAGCCGGCTCGGCGAGGGCGGCCAGGGACCCGAGCGCCTCGGCCGCGGCCGCAGCAGTGTAGGAGTCGTCCGGCAGCAGGCAGTCGCCGATGAGCCGTGCCAGACGGGTGTGATCACCCCGATAGGAAGTGATCAGACCGCGTGCCATGTCGATGGCGTCGTACCGGGTGCCCGGGTCCGGGCTGCACAACTGCTCGGCGAGCAGAGCCGTCCGGTCCTCGACGCGCACGCCCAGAGCTTCGTGGAAAGCCACCAGCAAAGGGGTGGTGGGGGCGTGGACGCGCCCGTGCCGCTCGAGGTCGGCGAAAGCGGCCGCGATATGTGCGGGGACGTTCGGGTCGGGTTCTGCCTCGTCCTCGCACACACACGGGCCTGAAGGGCCCCGGTCTCCCCGCGCCTGGTCCGGTTCGGGCGGGGGTGCGGGTGTGACCTGGCGGAGCAGTTCGATCGCGGTCGGCACCGTCAGGTCGTCGATGGACTCGGGAGCGCAGCGGGCCCGGTGGACAAGCGCCGCCAGACGGGTGTCCGGATCGGCCGTACCGCTGTCGGCCAACGCGTCCAGCCACGTCCGCGCCGGCGCAGCGACCGCAGGCAGACGGAGCGCCAGGTCGGCCATCGTCCGCACCACCAGCACACGCTCAAGGATCCCGCTCTCTTCCAAGAGACGGTCCCGCAGGAGCGCCACCGCCCGTTCGGCATCGTCCAGGAAGAGCCCCAGGCCCTCGACTGCCGCCCCGCGCACTCGTGGATCCGCATCACAGGCGTAGGCGACGAACGTTTCACCGCGCTCGCGCATCACGGCTGTGGCGTCCGTCCAGGCCGTCGACTCCTCACCGTCGGGGCCGTAGACGATGCCGTCGCCGTGGAAGTCCGCGCGATCGACGGCTTCACGGCCGATGCTGAGCAGTAGCGCGACCACCGATGCACGGTCGGGCGTGGCACGGTCGTCGGCCATGGCGAACAGGAACGGCAGGCTGGCTACCGTGCACGGATACACATCCCCCTGGTGGTGCACTGAGCTGTAGAAGCTGCTGAAAGCCTTCTTCCGGACCTCGGGGTCGGGCGAGGCCATGTCCCGCAACCACACGGGAATGTCCCCGGCCGGCCCGTAGGCATGCCCCATGGCTGCCCAGTCGATGCATTCCACGTCGTCGATCATGAACAGCACTATGCCGGGCGGCACTGACACGCCCGACAGCCCTGACCACAACGCTCGTCCCACGACAAGCACAGAGCCAACACGTGGACGCCGCCCCGAGGGAATACCGCTCATTTCGAATGACGCAACCTGCCGACTGGCGCCTCCGCCTGGACCCACACGCTGCGGGAGGCGTACGCCAACGACCAGGACGCCCACACGAGCTGGGTGGCGGTCACCGCCCGGCAGCAACCGCTCGAAGGCCGACCAGGACCCGGCCCAGTGGATCCCGCCGCTGCCCGACGCGCACACCATCCCGGACGAGGCCGACCAGGCACGCTGCCGCCGGAAGCGAGGCTCTCACGGTGGCCGACCACCGCATTTCGACTCGATCGACTACCGCAAGCGTCACGCGGTCGAGTGCGGAATCAACCGACTCCAGCGCCACCGAGGCGTGGCCACCCGCTACGACAAGCTCGGGCCCCCTTTTGGAGCCACTTCCCTTGTCGCGACCATCAACGAGTGGCTGTGATCAGCACACGTCGCTACAGCTCGTAGTCCTGGGCCAGCTCTTCCCAACGAACGCTGCGAAGCGCAAGATCGGCATCCTCACCCGCCGGTACCTCCGGTGCCGGCTGGAACCAGGCGACGACGAGGGTGGAACCATCCCTTGCCGAGTCGAGCGCCGAGGAGTCGAAGACACCGACGCAGAACACTGAGGGCAGCACCTCAACGGGACCGAAGGCGCCAGCGGTCTCATCCGGGTACTCGCGGGAGGGCGGAACAAGATGGACCGGCGTGGAAGGAAACGCGCGTTCGGCCTGCCGCTGGAGCCAACTGACCTTCAGGTCGTTGATGCGCTTGCACGGGTAGCCCTCCAGCATCCCCCCGTAGGTCGAAGACATCCGTAGCTCGGTGAGCCGGATCGAACGACCGGACGAGAGGACTATGTGACCGAGTGACATGCCGACACTCTATGCACACGGTTCACTTCCGGTACACGGCGTAGGCCGGAGCGGCATCGGTACGGCCGCCGGAGCCGAGAGCGCGGCGGGTACTCGGCGGCGCTGCGCGCTGGGTGCCGAGCACGCCGGGGTTGCGCAGCTCGTCGAGGTCGGGGAGGCGGACGCCGGGGAGCGCGTCGAGGAGGTCCGCCTGGGCGGCACGGATGTGGGCGGGATTCTCCGGTCCGGTTCCGAGGGAGCGGCGAACGGTGACGCCGATCATCGTACGACCCGGGCCGGGAACGAGCTCGCCCGCTCGATGGGGCGGTCCGGGGCGCCGGTGCGACGCCTTGGGTGGCGTGGAAACAGCCGTGTACGGGTGGCCCAAGCCCCGGCCCGCGCGCCCAGGCCCTCGCAGCGCCCGCTCCTCCATCAGGCAGGTGCGAGGTCGTCGACGAGACGGACCCGGAAGTGGCCGCGCTGCGGCGCCACCGGTAGCCGCCCGGCTCCCAGATCCGTCATCAGCGCGGTGGGATCGGTGCGGAGCCCCACGGTGCAGGGCGAGCCGTCCAGTCGCGCACGGAGAAGGCCGCGGTCGAGCTCGACGACGTCCGACAGCCACGGTACGCGCGGCCGCGCCTCCAGCAGGTGGTCCGCGAACGCGAAGGCCTCCTCGGAGGCGAAGAGGCGCGGCGGGCAGGCTCGCATGTAGGCACCGAGCAGCTCGCCCACACCGTCCGGGCCCAGCGTCAGGAACAGCAGCCGCATCGTGTACCGGAGCGTGCCCGTGAGTGCGCTGCCCCTGAACTCGGCGACGAGGCCCCGGAGCAGCCCGATTGCCGGGTCGGCTGCCAGCTCCCGGGCCAGCGGTGTGGTTCCGGGATCGCGGCCGACGGCCAGGCTGCCGAGCGCCAGCTCCCAGTCGCAGGGAGCGGTCGTCACCTCGCCTGCTGCGTGGGGTACCGCCATCGTGTGCGGCGGCGACAGCGGGGGAAGAGGGGCTGGCTGGGGCCACATCTCCTTCACCGCCACGAGAAGTTCGCGGACCGCGCCCGCATCGAGACCCGGTACGGCCGACGGCGTCACCTCGAACAGGACCGCGCGCAGAGCCGGCAGCCGGGGCAGGACCCGGTCGGCGAGCGCGAGCAGGTCGTCGTCGGGGAGCCCGGAGTGGGCATCCAGCCAGTACCCGCGGTACTCGAAGCCGCCCGCCAGGTGCACCTCCCACACCCGGTCGAGGGGCAGGCCGGCCAGCAGATCGTCCACGTTGCCGCGGCCGTTGCGTTCGTTGGCCAGGACGTTGTGCAGATCCAGGAGCAGACCGCAGCCGCTCTCCTCGGCGACCCGCCGGACGAACGCGCCGTCGGACAGGTCGCCTGGCCGCGGCCGGAGATAGTTCGCGCCGATCTCCACGGCGAGGGGCACCGGAAGCGCATCGGCCATGGCGCGGACGGACCGGGCGGCCGCGTGGGCGCCCGCCGCCGTCTGACAGGGCGGCAGCATGAACCCGGTGTGGAACGACCCGGTCCGGTCGGCTGCCCGGTTGAAGGCCAAGTGCTCGCTGACCCACGGCGAGCGCAGTCTCCCGGCAAGCTCGCCGAAGAGCTGCGTGTGCCGCGGGTCGGGCAGGCAGCAGCCGCCCACCGGGTTGCCGACCCCGTGCAACAGCCGCGCTCCGGGCAGATCCGAAAGCCGTCCCAACACGTCCTCGTCGACCTGGATCCCGCCATCGCCCCGTACGCGCCAGAGGCTCTGCGGTTCGATCTCGACGACGTCGAGCAGGTCGGCAACCTCAGCGAGGATCCTGTCGAGACCGGGTACGTATGTGAGCCCCACCCCAAGCCGCGTCATGGCGTGCGGTGGATCAGCCGGCCAACGGACCGGCGACCACTGACTGGACCTGGCCCTCAGGATTCACCACGAAGTCGCGGGCGATGGTGATGCGGAGGTCCCGCCCGGAGTGACACGTGGGGCACCCCAGCTGCGTCATCACGTCCTTGATCACACCGTGCATCTTGTCCAGGTCGTTGGCCACGGACATCGGCACCGTGACATTGATCGCCGCCAGCCACGGGTCCGGCAGCGGTCCAGCCATCGGGTTGTTCGGCATACGAGTCTTCCTCTCGGACTAGGTGTTTCCTGCGCGGCCGCCCTCGTCGGCTGGACGGCCGCGCAGCATCATGCAGGGACGCCCCGACACCCCACGAGGAGGCGCGCACGGGCACCCGGGTGACCCGCCGGAGCCGAGCCCGACACCGGTTCTCACGAAGTCGTGTTCGGCCGGCGGGGGAGTGCACCGCCCTCTGCACCGGCCTCTACGAGGACAGCCCGCCGGGGCCGGCGGTGAGGACGCTGCCGCGGACGGTGGTGTCGCCGCCGTCCGCCATGTCCGCCCACGACAGGAACACGCTGCCCGGATTGCCGTTGCCGAACACGGCCGCGGCGCTCAGGTGGAAGCGATTGCCGTTGGTGCCGGAGCTGGCCTGGACCCGGGGCCCGATCTCGAGCTCGGTGTCCGAGCAGAGCTGTGCCATCACGGTCGGAACGGTTTGGAAGGTGTCCGCGCTCTTCTCTACCCAGGCGAGGACGAAGCGACCGCCCGGCAGCGCCGTCAGCGCCGGAGAGGTCCGGTGGAAGTGCTTGGGCGAGCCTGCGGAGGCACTGAGGAGGACGCTTCCGTTTCCCGCCGGGTCGATGACACTGGCCACGGCGGTGGTCTGCAGGACGCCGAGGTCGCTCTGTACCGTCGACTTGATGTGTGCGGCGACGAAGCGCCCGTTGTCGAGGGCCGTCAGCGCGCTCCGCCCCGTGAAGCCACTGACGTTGGGACGCATCTCGCCGGTCCGGGGTGTGCCGTCGAATTCGAACACGCGGTAGACGAGCCCGCCGCCGCCCACCGGCTCGCCGTTCGTCCAGGCGACGACGTAGTCCCCGTTGCTCAGCAGCGTCACGGCGGCGTTGCGGTGGAAGGCCGCGGTGGTGTTCACGGCGATCTCGGGGCCCGTCTTCTGCCCCTCGGGAGAGAATCGCTGCGCGCGGATGCGCTTCTGCTCCCCGGCGCCCGTCCAGGTGACCAGGCAGCCGCCGTCGACCATACGGGTGACCGTCGGCGGGAACTGGGCGTCGATGGAGTCGGTACTGACCTGGACGTGCGGGCCGGAGGGCTGCCCGTTGAAGAACCGCCGCAGCACCACGACGGGGGTCGGCGGGGGCAGGTTGAAGGGTTGCTCGATCCACGCCGCGAAGGTGTTCATGCCGACGGAGTCCAGGAAGGGCCACTGTCGGTTCGTATTGTCGTTGAGTGGGGTCGCCTCGCTTGCAAGGAACTCCGTACCGACCTTCGCTCCTGCGGCGTCGACCCGCTGCCCCTTGATGCCGGCGTCCGAGTCGTCCGCCCAGAGCGCCGTGAACAGGGCGTTGCTGTTCAGCGCGTCGGCGCAGGGCTGCGACTGGCCCCCGACGACGGACGTGTTCACGATGAAGTCACCCATGATCCTTCTCCCATGTTCCAGCGCCCTCGCGCTGCCGACGCGGCCTTGCCCAGCACCGCTCCGCCGCTCTGGCCCGCAATCCGACCGCGGCCTACCAGGGGTGATGCCTCCGCCCGCCGATCGAGGTGGGAAGCCGGGCCCGTGAAACGTTCAGCACGGGCTCGCTCGGCCGGGTTCTCCGCGGGCGTCGTCGCCCCCTGGCCTGGATCAATCTGCCGACCTCGGTGCACTGGCGGAGGTTTCCACGCAGGTCGTTTCACTCCACCGGCGGAGCGAACCTGCTGAAGAAACGATCAGTTCACGCCTCCGCCCGGACTCGCCGTCGCCGATTCGGAGTTCGCAGAGCACGGACCGGCACACTGTCGCGCGCGGTCGGCGTGCCGGTCTCGTTCCCGTGCGGCGGATCGCTGTCTTTGCGTTCCCGGGGCTCAGCGCCCCCGCGAAGAGAGGGACTTCTATGAGACGAACCGGGAAGCGGCTGCGCGCCATCGCCGCCATGGCGGGACTGGCTCTTCTGCCGGCTTTTCTGCCGGCTCAAGCCCAGGCCGCGGGCACCCGACCGTTCTCCGTCACCATCACCCACATCGGGTGCGTCGATCCGTGCTCGTCCGAGGGGCTCGAAGCCGCGTTGGAGGGCCACCCCGACTTCTACGCGAAGGTGTTCATCAACGGGGTCGAGCACAGCACGCCCCGGGTCGACAACGTCTCCGGCGTCGACCCGGACTGGGTCATCTCCACGGAGCTGCCCGACACCCTCGAGGATGTCCCCGTCGGGATCCAGATCTGGGACTACGACAACACCTCGGGCGACGACCTGGGCGACGCCAGCCCGCACGACGACGACAACAACCTCGACTTCACCGTCTCCTACGCCGACGGTAAGTGGCGCGACGCCGGTGCTGACAAGACCGACGACGTGAACTGGCCGCAGTCCTGTTCGTCGGGCGACGGCGACGAGGGGAGCGAGGACGACGGACCCTCCGTCCAGGTCTGCTTCGATGTCAGCACGACCTCCACGAGAGGTGATGCGGACGGCGACGGACTGCTCGACGGCTGGGAGCGCAACGGGTACAACGCAGACGGCGACGGCGACATCGATGTGGACCTGCCTGCGATGGGAGCCAAAGCCGACCACAAGGACGTCTTCGTCGAGCTGGACTGGCAGGCGGGGCGCGAGCCCACCCGCGCGGGCATCCAGGCGATGAAGAAGGCGTACGCCGCGGCGCCGCCCGATGCAGGCTCAGCCGCGTCGAGCAGGCGGGCCGACAACGGCGGTGTCGGTGTGGACGCACCCCCGAACCCCGACGGCGTACCGGGCATCAATCTCCATGTCGACACCGGCAACCTGGTCGACCCGATGGGCCGTGAGGGCGGGCCCGTCGGCACCTGCTCCGACGGGATCGACAACGGTGGGGACGGGCTGAAGGACGGCAACGATCCCACGTGCAACAGGCAGGGGCCTCCTCCCCGCGTGCCGGTCGACTACCTCGACGCGAGCGTCGAGAACCCGCAGCCGACCAACTGCACGGACAACATGGACAACGACGGCGACGGCATCACCGACGAAGACGACACCGACTGCCTCGTCGGCGACGACCTCGGTGATGGCGGGGACATCCTCGCTCGCGGTGCGTGCGGCCTCGACGCTGCCTTCTACGCCACCAAGGCCTCTAAGTTCGACGGGAACCGGCGCAAGGTCTTCCATTACGGGCAGCTCCTCGAGCTGCCTGGTGTGGCCACATGCCCGGATCAGGTCGGTGGCCAGGGCGAGCTCGGGGGCAACGACTTCGCCGTCTTCAGCCCCGAGGCCGGCACGATCATGCATGAGCTCGGGCACAACCTGAACCTGCGTCACGGCGGGCACGAGGAAGAACCCAACTGCAAGCCGAACTACGTGAGCGTCCTGAACTACGACCATCAGATCGGCATCCCCCGTGTCGGCGGCGGCGCCATCCTCGACTACTCGCCGCCCAGGACCACCGACGGCGAGCGCGGACGCGCCCCGCTGCCCGAGCTCCGGGAAGACGCCCTCACCGAACCGACCATCCTCGACGCGACCGACTCCGTGAACCGGTTCCAATTCACCAACCGCAAGGGCATGAAGGTCCCGAACGACCTCGACATCAGCCCGGACTGGGACGGTGACGGCGACAGGACCGGCCCGGTGCTCCCCACGAACATCAACGACGCCGGCCTGCGCGGTCCCAGCAAGTGCACCAACAGCTCCACCAACGAGACGATGTCGGGCTCTGACGACTGGACCTCCGTCTCATTGCCGTTCCGTCAGTTCGGCGAGTCCGCGGACGCCGCAATCAACCGGGAGACCGCAGACGTCCCCACCTACAGCGAACTCCTCGCCATGCACGAGGAGGCGAACACCACCGACGTCGGCGTTACCGTCACCGACAACCCCGACCCCGTCGCGGCCGGCAGGGACATCGTCTACACCGCCGTCGTCACCAATCACGGCTTCAGGCCGGCCGCCGCGGTGACCCTGGTCGACACCCTGCCGTCGCAGGTCTCCTACGTCAGCGACGACGCGGCATGCCACGCGTCCGGTGCGACGGTGACCTGCGGCGTCGGCGACCTCCTGCCCGGAGCCTCCCGCACCGTCACGATCACCGCCCATGTGCCGGCGGATCTCGTGTACAACGCCGGCGGCCCGGTCACCCTCACCAACCGGGCGGTGGTGGACAACCTCATGGGCCCCGACCCGGTGGCGGACAACGACACCGCCGCTACCGACACCAGGGTGGTCGCCATCGCCGACCTCGCCGTCCCGTCCTTCGCCCCCACCACACCGCCCACTCAGGTGATCATCGGGCAGACCCTCGACGTCACGCTGCACGGCACCGTGGCGAACAACGGGCCGTCCAGCCCGATGGACGCCGTACTGGCCACCGCCGCCACGGCCGACCCGGGCGCCACGGTCGTGCCCTCCTCGTCGACGCGGACCATCTCCGCACTCGCGACCGGGACGCCGCAGTCCTTCGACAGCGTCTTCACCATCGGCTGCTCCCAGCCCGGATTCCACACCTACCGTTTCACCGCTTCCATCACGCCGGCTCGACCGGACGACTCCGACCCCGTCGAAGCGAACAACCACCGGCCGGCCGAGTTCACCCTCGACTGCGTCGTGCCGGTCGCCATCAACATCAAGCCGGGGGCCAACCCGAACTCCGTCAACATCCCCGCCGACACCGTCCCCGTCGGCGTCCTCACCACCAGGGCCGGCGAATACGCGCTCCCACTGGACTTCAACGCCACCACCATCCAACCCCTGACGGTTCGCTTCGGCCCCCGCACCGCCGTCTACGGCGGCACGGGCGGCAGCACGGAAGCACACAACATGGGCCACATCGAGAACGTGGTCGAGCGCACCACTACCCTGGTCGAGCGGGTCAGGGACAGAGACCTGGACATGATGCTCCACTTCGCCTCGGCGACCTCCGGTCTCCAGCGGCCGGACACCGAGGCCTGTGCGAAGGGATCGTTCACCGACGGAGCCACCGGGCGGACCTTCCGCTTCTTCGGTTGCGACGTCATCAGGGTGGTGCAGTCGTGAACGGCCCACCCGGACCGCACCGGCACCTCTCGGATCCACGCGGTCGGACGACCGGACGGTTCACCGGCGGAGACCGGGCATAGCCCAGACGCCGCTCACCAGGCCCGCCTGTCCCACGAGGCCCGCATCCCCCGCGGATGCGGGCCTCCGGCGAGGGCGGGCGCCGAACGCCGCAGCACGGGCTGACAAGCGCCATCGCAGCGGGCCGCCACCGGAACGGCGCCGATATCCTCGCGGACGTGATCTGCAAGGGAACGATGGGCATGGATGAGGACGGCTCCGACCACAGCGCGTCTCCGCGATGTACTGAACCCTGCTGAGTGCGTCGTGATCGCTGAGGGATCTCCTGACGAGGCCGAGCACACCTAGCTCAGACACCAGCCGCAAAGTATGCCCTGCGTTACGCCACTCCTCGCTCTCGCGCGATCCAGCAGGCGGCGGTGATGCGCCAGCGGAGTTCGGCGCCGGTGCGGCCCTGGAGTCGGTCGCGCACGTCGTCCATGTTCTGCTGAAGGATCTTGTCGGCGCGGAGTTGGCTGTGTGGACGAGGAGTATCAGGGCACCCCAGGTCATCGCCCAGAACCAGGCGCCGCTGCACCAGCACCGCCGAATCCTATGATCCGGCGGACCCTCAACGACGACTCCTTGCCGCTGCGGAGCCGGGTCGGTGCCGCCTTCGTTCTCCTCTATGCCCAGCCCGTCAGCCGCATCGTTCGCCTCACCAGCGACGACGTCACCGACGACGGCATCAACCTCACCGCCAGCCTGGGACATCCACTGTCTCCGCTCCCGGAGCCCGTCGCCGCCTTGATGCGGGCCTACGTCCGCGCCCGTCAGGACCTGCCCTACGCCGGCTCCAGAAGCTCCCGATGGCCCTTCCCCGGCCGCCAACCAGGGGCAGCCGATGAACCCGGGCAGCCTCCAGGACCACCTCCGCGATATCGGTGTCCCGCCACAGCGAGGCAGGACCTCCGGGATCCGCCGGCTCGTCCTCCTGGCCCCGGCACCCGTCATTGCAAAGGCACTCGGCTTCCACGACAAGACAGCCACCCCCCTGGTCACCGAAGCCGGAGGAACCTGGAGCCGATACGGCCCCGGCGATCACTCTCGATGACACTCAGGGTGCCGTTCACCTCATCTGCCCAGAGGCTTGCCCGACCAAGGCGTTGAGGCTCGCCCGGGCATCTGCCGTCAGCGCTTGCAGTTCCTCGGTCGTTCGGTGAAGGGCGTGAATCATTTCGGTGGTGCGCTCTGCCTGTGAGTGCAGGCTGTCATCCGGCACGAGAAGGTTTAGTTGGTGGACGGCATGGAAGATTGGGCCGCGCAGTCTGAAGCTTCCGTTCTGGCTGCGACGTGCGCCGGGCCGCCTTGATCCTCATGCTTACGCCACCACCAGTCGTGTTGGTTACGTAAGAACTCGTTAGCGGCGCTGGTGAACGCAAGAACGGCGCCGCGGCGTTCGCTGCGGTCTGCGACTCGCCTCTGAAACTGGTACCCCAGCAGCGATCCGATAGGCGTTCCTGAGTGTTGTAAGACCGTGTCCTATGTGGTGAGCCGGACGAGGCGTTTGTAGCAGCACAGGGTTGCGGCGAGCCCGAGAAAGGCGAGGTAGTTGTGGGGATGGCGTTCGTAGCGGTGGTTGAGTCTGCGGTAGCCGGTCAGCCACCACATCGTCCGCTCAATCACCCACCTTCGGCGGCCGAGACGTTCGCTGGACTCGATGCCCTTGCGGGCGATCCGGACGCCGATGCGTTTGCCACGTAGCCATTTCCGCAAGTGAGGAACGTCGTAGGGCTTGTCGGCGTGCAGACGCTGAGGTTTGAAGTGGCGCCCGTTGTAGGGGTCGTGTCTCATTTGGTGACCCGCGACCATGGGCTTCAGCGCGAGGCTGTCGTGGGTGTTTGCCGCGGAGACCCCGACGACGAGGGGCAGTCCGTTCGCGTCCGACAGGACGTGCATCTTGGAACCCGGCTTGCCCCGGTCCACGGGACTCGGACCTGTGAGTTCGCCCCCTTTTTCGCCCTCACGTGGGCGGAGCCGAGGACCGCTCGGGAGAGGTCAAGCAGGCTGGCGTCGTCGAGGCGGTGCAGGATCGCCTCGTGGAGCCGGCCCCACACACCTACCCGGGACCAGATCAGGAACCGGCGGTGCGCGGTCGACTTCGATATGCCGAAGCACGGTGGCAACACCCGCCAGGAACAGCCGCTGACCAGCCCGCAGATGATCGCGGCAAACAGCGTCTCATCAGGCGTGTCCTGCGTTCCCCCTGCCCTGCGGACGCGTCTTCGACTGCGGGATCAGCGGCTCGGCGATCTCCCACAACCCGTCCGGAACAATCCAACTCCACATACCCCGCCCCATGATGGACTCAAAGACCGGCTCACCACATAGGACACGGTCTTATTGCGCCGTGCCTTGCGGCTGGTTGCCTGGGGGCCTGGTGCATCGTTCTCCCTGGCGTGGTCAGGTCACGCCCTGGGTCACGCCACGGGTCGCGCCCTAGGTCCCATCCTGGGTTGCGCCGCAGACAGGATTCGAGAGGCGTAAAACTCCAGCTCAGGGCGGGAACTCCGAGCCTCCACGCGCGCCGACTACCTCTCTACAGGGCTAGTTGGCCAAGCATCATCACGTGCGAAGGGGGGACCAGAGGCCGGCGGTTGAGGAGGAGTAAGAGCAGAGAGCAGAACAGAGGAGAGCAGCGCGGAGGAGGGGAGCACACACGGAGAACGGACGACGAAATGAAGGGCGAGCATAGAGACCAGCGAGCGGTGGAGACGACAGGCACGGCATCGGACAGGGTGAGGGTGGAGGGGGTGCGGCTGACTGCGGCGGTGTGTGGATGTCTGGGCGGGTGGCTCGACGGCTGCCGGGCCCACGGCGGCCACGGCTGTCGGAGGTGCCGGCGGCGATTGAACAGGGCGCCGACGGCCCCGACGATCACGAGAGTGGTACCGGTGGCGGAACGTGCGCCGACCATGAGGCCGGCGCCGGACGCCGATGTGGACGATGGGCAAGGCGTTCGCCCGCGCGTTGGAGCGGGTGGACGAGATGGCGTACCGCCTCGGGCGGCTGAGGCTGTCGCAGATCCCGCCGAACCGGATGGCCGCTCTGGCCCGGTACGCGCTGAGGTCGAAGGCGCCGTTGCTGGAGCGGGAACCGGCGCAGGCAACGAGGCGCCAGGGGACCGATAGTCGGCGGTTGGAGGCGTCAACCCGGAGCAGGTGGCGACGGCCGAGGCCCGCCCCGGGGCCGCGCCGTCATTCAGCGGCATCCAGGAGGGTGCCAAGGCTGGTGATGTGGTCGAGCAGCATCATGTTTCCCTGCACCTTCAGCCGGCCCTTCATGAAGAGCCTTTGGTGGCTCTCCGCGCCGCGCACGAGCCGCACGAAGTCCTCATCGGAAAGGCCGGCGGTGACATGCGGTTCGGGGACTGCTGGGTGAGCGGCCCGGCAGTGCACTGGCTCTTGAGATCCAGGACGTAGGAGGAGGTACCACCGGATTCCGCGATGTCCAGACGCATTACACAGTTGAACTTCTTGCGCACCGCCGCGATCTCGTCGTCGGTGCACCGGGCGAGCTACCGCGAGATCGTGTCGATGATCTCCTTCGTCGTTGCGTCGGCCACTGCAGCTCCCTTGCGCGTGGTCAATTTCGGTGACGTCTCGGAGGTCTTCGGTTGGCCGGCACCCGTACCACCCGCTTAGCAGCGGCGCGGCATTGCCACCCGGTACGCCAAGACCGCCCAGTCCTACGAAGCAGCCGTCACCCTCGCCTCACTCCTGATGCGGGCGTGACATTTGACGACAGCACCTAGGACTTGTCCGGCCGATCATGTGCGGAGCCAGATGGTGAGGGCTGCGGCGGTGGCGGTGCCCAGGTAGACGTAGCGGCGCTTGTCGTAGCGCGTGGCTACCGCCCGGTGCTGCTTGAGCCGGTTGATGGCGCGCTCGACGGTGTTGCGTTTCTTGTACCGCTCTTCGTCGAAGCCGGGTGGCCGCCCGCCACGTGAGCCCTTGCGTAGGCGGGCGGCCTGGCTGTCGGCCTTCTCCGGGATCGTGTGCCGGATAGCTCGGCGCCGTAGGTACTCACGACAGGGCCCGTTGCTGTATGCCTTGTCGGCGGCGACGCTGTCGGGCTTCTTGCGGGGCCTGCCCGGCCCGATCTTCGGGACGCGGACCTTCTCCAGCACCGGTTTGAACTGTGTGCAGTCCGCCCGCTGACCTGGTGTGACGATCAAAGACAGAGGGCGGCAGCGGCCGTCCGCGCTCAGGTGGATCTTGGTGGTGAACCCGCCCCTCGAGCGGCCCAGGCCCTCGCCTCCAGCACCACCTCCACCAGGCGGGCGTACAGGCTCTGCCACGGCGTCTCGTCCTGATGTTCTGGCCCTTCGGCCCCCTTTGAAGCGAGGGCCGGCGGCGGGTCGGTGCGGGCACCCGCCGCATGCTGATGCGCACGAACGATGGTGGAGTCGACCGAGACGTCCCAGTCGATCTCGCCTGCGGCGTCGGCCGCGGCCTGGACCTGCTGGAGCAGACGCTCCCACGTGCCGTCGGCCGACCACAGCCGGTGCCGTTCGTAGACGGTCTTCCACGGCCCGAACCGTTCAGGGAGGTCACGCCACTGCACGCCGGTCCGCACCCGGTGCAGAATCCCGTCGATCACCTGCCGGTGATCCCGCCACCGGCCACAACGCCTGTTGCTGACCGGCAGGAACGGCCGCAGCTGTTCCCACTCGACATCCGTCAGATCACCCCGCCCCATGCCCCCATCAACGGGCTGGACACGGAGTGGTCACCAGCGCGACCGGACAGGTCCTAACCGGATGGTCGGATCGCGGCGAACCGCGCGCTCATGGTGGGACCAAGGTGGTTGACAAGGCCGTATCCGGGCTGGTCCGGCCACGGCAGACTGAAGAGGAACGAGGTGACAATCACCTTGGTCACTTCGGGGACGTCGAGCCGAAGCTGCTCTTCCAGGAACCGCAGCGTGACACGCCAGTCTGTCTCATCCCCGCCGAGGAACGACGCGACGGTCTCCTGAACGACATCCCAGAAGAACACGTGGGACAGGACACCGTGCTCGTTGAAGACGTGAGCATCAAACAGGTCCTCGAAGCCCGGCGAGGCCGCCACCAAGTCCCGCACCAACTGAACATCCCGCTCCACAGCACCCCTCCCTGGCCGCTCAGGATAGATCCACTCCGGCTCCGAACATGATCGGCCGGACAAGTCCTAGCCGTCGTCGGTGCGCGGGACCGCGTCCTGGGCAGGGTGCCATTCGGCCAGGATGATGGTGGCGTCGTCCTGGAGCCGGCCGTGGTGGTGGTCGAGGATGGCGTGGACGAGGCGGCGTAGGGCTTCGGGAGCGGGCTCGCCGGCGGCGAGTGCGCGGGTGACGAAGTCGACGAGCTGCCTCTCCCCGAAGGGCCGCCCATCGAGGGAGCGGGCCTCGGTGACGCCGTCGGTGTGGATCAGGATCCGGTCGCCTGGCTGCAGCTGGGCGTGGTGCACGGTCCGCGAGTGCGGGTAGTCGGGACCGAGGCCGAGCGGAAGCTCGCCGTCGCCTTCCAGCCCCCCCTCGATCACGTGCTGGGCGCGGATCAGTAGCGGCGGGGGGTGGCCGGCGTTGATCCAGGCGAGCTGTCCGGTGCCGAGGTCGAGGTGAGCGAAGACGCCTGTGAGCAGGCCGCCGGGCTGCCACTGGTGCAGGTCCTGGTCGATCCGGTCGGTGATGTCGCTGAGGGTGCCGCCCGCGCGGCGGGTGGCGCGGCAGCCCGCCAAGGCGATCGCCGAGGCCAGCCCCGCAGCCAGGTCGTGACCCATGGCGTCGACCACTGTCAGGTGCAGGTGGCCATCGTCCAGACCGTGGTCGAAGGCGTCTCCGCCGATCTCGTAGGCCGGTTCGAGCGCGGCGCTGGAGGTGACCGTGTCGGTGCCCAGCGTGCGCGGAGGCAGGAACGCCCATACCATCTCCGCCGCCGTGGTCATCGGGCGCCGACGGGCGGTACGGCTGAACAGGTCGCTGAACCCGCTCTTGGAGACGATCGTCAGCGCCGTCACAGCCGCCAGCTGCCCGGCGCCGTCCAGCACGGCCGGGGTGAGCTGGTCAGCGGTGATCCGCAGTACGCCGATGCGGGCGATGCCGTCGACCAGCGGCAGCCACACCGCCAGAGGCCGTCGGCGTGCGAGCCGCAGCGACATGGTCCGATAGGCCCAGCCGGCCACCGTCCCCTCGATCGCCAGCACGTCGCCGCCCTCACCTGTGCCGGGCAGGGCCACCAGCTGCTCCTCCTGCACATCCGCCAGGTAGACGGTCGCCGACGCCATACCCAGACCGCGGGCGGTCTCCTCGACCAGCTGGGCCACCTGCAGCGGGGAGGCGGTATGCGCGCGCTCCAGAAACACGGCCAGCGTGGGACCCAGGTCCTGCGTCATACGCCGCTCACCGGCCCTTCGCTCTCCCGGCCCCTTCTTCGAGTCTGAACCCATCCGGTCCAGTAGGCGGCCCCGCCTCGCGGGAAACATGCACGGCGGCAGCACCCCCGGCGCCGTGCGCAGGCAGGAGGGGGCCCTGGCCGGCATGCTCGAAGGTCCACCACCCGGGCCGTGCCGTGGCAGGCGCTGTCCAACTGCTTGGGGGGCGAAGCGGACGATGGACGCCCCATGGGTGTCGGTGTACTGCCGGTCCACTTCCATGTCGGCGCAGTGCCGCAGCACGCCTTCGATCATCGAGGCGACCTCGTCCTGCCGCACTCCGTACTCCTCCGCCCCCGACCGAGATCACTCGTGCAGCTCAACGAGGTGCCCAGCGAGGGGAAACGACGACACCACTCACGCAGCGGTACATGGCCGTTGGCCCGTAGCTAGTACGAGAACAGGGCCTACAGATCTGCAAACTGCACCCACCTCAGCCGCCCCGCCCCAAGCGGCGCCGAACCGCGCGCGGGTCGGCCCCACGCCCGAAGGAACCCGCGAAGACCATCTGGCCTGCGTGCGCCGCGCACTACCGGCTCTCCTGGCCAGCGGCCTGCCCGATCTGATGCAAGGCTGCCCGCACCCGCCGCCGCAGACCCCAAAGGCCATCGACCGGAGGAAGCAGGGATGGCTGCCGCCTGACTCAACCTGTCACCCGAACCTGACCCAGACCCGACGTCCGCTGTGGGCAGAGTGCTTCGAGGGTGCGTCGTCGGAAGTGTGAGAGGCCGCCGGTCTGCAGGTGCGTGATCCGCGAGGAACGGGGGAGTGGGATGGGCATTCTCGGGGCCAGCGGGCTGACTCGTTCAGTCTCCAGCCCGATCCGATGGTTGTGGTGGAAAGGCGGTGCACCATTTCAGGTAGGCAACGTCGTGTCCGTATCCCACGACGATGCCTCTGTCGGTCGAAGCGAGAGTTGCCCCCAAGAGCCGGGCACGGTGATTCCGGATGGAATCGGCTGCTCCCATGTGAGCACCTCGCCCTTGCCATCCCCGGTGATGGCGACCGTGCGTCCGTCAGGAAGTACTGCCGACGTCACCGCGTACAAGGCTGCGGTGTGGCCGGTGAGGGCTCAGCCGGGTGTAGCGGCTCGCCGGGGCCCGTTTTGGCTGCGCTCCAGGGGTTACACGCTTGCCATGGACATCCATGGAACACGCCGTGCCCAGGCCCGGCCGGCCTTTCCCTCGAACCGAGGGCCGGGCCGTGTGCTGTCGGTGATGGACCGCATCGAGAACTCCCCCCGCGCCGACTGGGCCGTCGTCATCCTGCGGAGGACCGTGCGCGGCCTGCCGCTCGGCCCGGTCCGGGACGTGCTTCACGGGCGGTGGCTCGGGCATCCGCTCCACCCCCTGCTGGTGCAGTTCCCGATCGGGGTGTGGCTGTCGGCCGCTGTGCTCGACCTACTGCCCGGCCACCACCGCGCGGCGCGCGTCCTCGTCGGCGCGGGACTGGCCGGGGCGGCGCCGGCGGCGCTGTCCGGGTGGGCCGACTGGGCCGAGCTGCGCCGACCGCAGATGCGCGTCGGGCTCCTCCACGCGGCCGCCAATATCACCGGCGTGGCCTGCTACGCGAACTCGTTCGCGGCCCGGTGCCGGGGCCGCCACCTGCGTGGGGAGGCCTGGGCGTTCTGCGGCCTCGCCGCGATCGGGGTCGGGGGCGCCCTCGGCGGCCACCTGGCGTACCGGCAGGCGGCGGGAGCGAACCACGCCGAGGAGGTGCCCGCTTTGGTGGAGCCGGGCTGGCATGACCTTGGCGAGGTGGCGGACCTTCCTGAGGATCTGCCCCGGCAGCGGCAGATCGGCGAGATTCCCGTCGTGATCGTCCGGCTGTCGGACGGGCAGGTCCATGTGCTGTCCGCTCGATGCAGCCACATGGGTGGACCGCTCGCTGAAGGCGCGGTGATCGACTCCTGCGTCCGCTGTCCCTGGCACGGAAGCACCTTCCGTCTGTCCGACGGCTGGAATGTGACCGGTCCCGCCACCGCGCCTCAACCCGCGTTCGAGACACGCACCGTCGAGGGACGGCTCGAAGCACGCCTTCCCTCCCGCTACCACGCCAGCGAAAGAAACCGAACATCTCCTGCGACAACCGACACGACCAGCAGCAGCGCGACGACCAGCTCTCGGTACTCGGCAGATGCGGAGGACGACATCCTGGAGCAACTGATCCAACAGCACGAACGGATACGGCGGCTCCTCGCCGAGACTCTGGACGCGGACGGCGATGCGAAGCAACGGTTCTTCGACGAACTGCGCGGCCTGCTCGCTGTCCACGAGGCCGCCGAGGAAATGATCCTGCGGCCCGTCGCCAAGCGCGTCGTCGGCAAGGAAGAAGCCGACGCTCGCAACGAGGAGGAGTCGAGCGCCAACGAGGCGCTCGCCGAACTGGAAAAGCTCGACGTCCACAGCGAGGAGTTCAACGCCCGCCTCATCGCGTTTCAGGAGGCCGTCGATGACCACGCGCAGCACGAGGAACGCGAAGAGTTCTCCGCCATCGGCGCCCGGTGCGACATCGACGAGCGCAGGTCCATGGGGCGCCGCCTGCGCATGGCGCAACGCGTAGCCCCCACGCACCCTCATCCCGCGGCCGCCGGTTCGACTGCCGCGCAGTGGACTATCGGGCCCTTCGCCGCGCTCATGGACCGCGCGAAGGACGCCTTCCGCAGTACAGGCGGCCCGTGAGCCCGGCCGCCTGTACGTGCCTGTGCGCGTCCGGCGCCCACGTGGCCCGACGCCAGAACGAGAGGAGAGGCCATGGTCGCGCCAGTGAGTGTGGCCCGCGCGCAAGGACTGTTCAACGTGGCTGGAGGTCTCTGGCCCCTCCTGTCCCTGCGCACCTTCGAACGCGTCTACGGCCCCAAGACCGACGACTGGCTCCAGAAAGCCTCTGCAGGCCTTCTGGCAGCCTCGGGATTGAGCATGCTGCGGGCCGCTCCGACCGTCGAGGGGATGCGCCATGCCCGGCGCACGGGCATCGGGACCGCTCTGACATTCCTGGCCGTCGACGTCATGTACGTGCCGAGAGGCCGGATCAGCCCCGCCTATCTGATGGATGTGGCCAAGGAGATCACGTGGCTGATCGCCTGGGCGCGAGCCGGCCGCCTTGCGACGCAGAGTGACCACTCGCCCCTCAGCGGGCATGTCGCTGCCCGACCGAAGCCCGGCCACCCAGCCAATGGGCAGGCGCCCCTTGCCGTCTCGGACACTGACCCGCACCTCTTGGACGTCTATCTCAACGACCACTTCTCCGGCTCCACGTCTGGTCTCGCCCTCGTACGTCGTATGGCGCGGGTGCACCGCGGTCGTCCCCTCGGGCCCGCGTTGGAGGACCTGGCTGAGGAAGTACGGCTGGACCGGGTCAGCCTGCGCGGGACGATGTCGGCGCTGGGCGTCCGACCGCGTCGCGGCCGGGCAGCGCTGGGGCTCGTGCTGGAGAGGGCCGGGCGTTTGAAACTCAACGGCCGGCTCCTGTCCCGCTCCCCGCTCAGCGATGTCATCGAGTTGGAGGCCATGCGTCTCGGCGTGGAGGGCAAGGAGGCGTGCTGGCGCTCGCTGCGCACCCTCGCGCCCACCGACCCCCGGCTCGATCCTGACCGCTTTGATTCCCTGATCCACCGCGCCCAGAGACAAGCCCAGGCTCTGGAGACGATGCACACCCGCCTCGTCAAGCAGTCCCTCGCGGACGGAGCGAGCCCGCCCCCTGCCGGGCCCGGAACGCTGCAGGAGTGGCCGAGTAATCCGCGTCCGCCCCTGAGCTGCGCCCAATTGCGGCCGCCAGCGCTCATCGCGCGCCTCGGGGCCGACTCACAGCCACCGCCTGCTGGACCCGATCCGGATGCGTACGGGCCGGGTCGCGCGGGCCGCGTTGCCGATGGGCGCCGCCGTGCCCGTCGGCGGTACGGTCCCACCGGTCAGCCGACCGACCGTACGCCACCAGCCCGGACATCCCGTCGCCGCGCACGATGGACTGCCGGTCCCACCAGGCAATGCGGCGCAGGCATTGAGCATGCCAAGGGGCTATGGGCGGTGCTGGGCCAGGCCGAGCGGCGTTCTCGTTGTCCAAGAGGGCCAGCAGCAGTTCCCGGTGGAGCGACCGGTTCGAGCAGGTCGGGGTGCCGCAGCAAGGGCGCGGCGTCGTGCTCGTGGTTGCCGGGGCCCTTGTGAGGCGGGTGACCTCCCCTGCCTGGCCGCGATCGGCGAGCTGGGATAGGGCAGGCTCCGCCACAGCACGGCTAACCTGGCGAATCCCCCGCGTCGTGCAGAGGTCTGCCTGGGAGACCGAACCTCACCGTCGTCAGCTGGGTTGCCTGTCTCCTCGCAGCCCCACCCTCGCCATGGATGCCCATCACTGGTGGTCCGCGGATCCGCGTTCACGCCCTGAGTGCGGCCCCGTCTTGAAGCGCAGCCTCGGCCCGCTCACGACCTCGCCGACCGGACGCCCGAGGGGGCGAATGGCGCCTCGCGGCGCGGGCAGGCGCCCGGTGTGACGGAGGCGGCGACATGGGTCGGACAGCACTCATCGTGATCGACATGCTGAACACCTACGAGCACGAGGACGCCGAGGTGCTGATGCGGTCGGTCCGCGAAGCCCTTCCAGGCGTCGGGACGCTCCTCAAGCGAGCGCGGGATACCCAGGCACCGGTCATCTACGTGAACGACAACTTCGGCCGCTGGCGCTCCCACCACGGCGAGATCCTCGAAGCCGCCCTCGCAGGCCGGTACTCCGACCTGGTCGAGCCGATCGCACCTGAGGAAGACGACCTTTTCGTCGTCAAGGCACGGCACTCCGTCTTCTTCGAAACGCCCCTGGCTTACCTGCTGGGCCAGCTCGGCGTCCAACGGACAGTGCTGTGCGGGCAGGTGACCGAGCAGTGCGTGCTCTACTCGGCACTGGACGCCCACATTCGGCACCTCGAGGTCATCGTGGCCCTCGGCGCGGTCGCCCACATCGATGCCGGCCTCGCCGAGGCGGCCCTGCGCATGATGGAACGCAACATGGCGGCCGAGCTCCGCCCGTGCGGCGAGATCACCTTCGAGGACGCCTCATCAGACTGATCCCGGCGCGTACGATGCCGGCCGGCCCGGCCCATTCGACGAGGCTCACGGCGGCTGCGGCTGCTGGCACCATCGGTGCCGCACTATTCACCGTCCGGCGCGGCTGAGCGGCGTGGCAGGCGCTCTGCTCACGTCGCAGGGTTCTGGCACGACTTCCGAAATCGTGCCAGAACCCGGAGTCGTGAAACAAAGCCATGGCAGACGTCGGGCATGCGTGGTGCGATGGCCTGTATGCACCTGTGTGGCCACGACGGGAGGAGCGATCATGGCACAGGACAAGCCGCTCAAGGCCCGCGACATCATGACGGCCGGCGCAGAGTGCGTCGGTGAGCGCCAGTCCCTGCAGGACGCGGCAAGGATGATGCGCGACATGCGGGTGGGTGCGCTGCCCATCTGCGGTGATGACGACAGACTTAAGGGCATGGTCACCGACCGGGACATCGTCATCGAGTGTGTGGCTGACGGACGGAACCCGGCCCAGGTCGAGTGTGGTTCCCTCGGCGGTGAGCTGCACTGGATCGACGCGGAGGCGTCGGCGACGGACGCCCTGCACGTCATGGAGGAGCACCAGGTGAAACGCCTGCCGGTGATCGACGTGCAGAACGGCCACCGTCTCTGTGGAATGATCTCGGAGGCGAACCTCGCCCAGAACCTCACCGACAAGCAGATCGCCGAGTTCGCGAGCCGTATCTACGCGGGCGCCCACTGAGAACCCGCTGGCCCGGCTTTCGGTCGAGGCTCCCCACGATGGGGGCGGGGCCTCTGCCGGTGCCAGTGGTTCGGCGTCTGATATGCGCCCTGAACTGTCCGTACGGCGCGTTCTAGCCGAAAATGGTCATGCCGCCCTCTGTCGTGCTCTCACTCCAGGGCGTCCTCCGGCAGGGGGCGGGCCCGGGGAGGCAGAGGGATCCATGGTCAATACCTGGCCGAGGACGGATCCCTGCACCTGGAACTCGTACATGATCGGGACGCCCCAGTCGCGTTGCTGCCGCTCTGCCCATCGAACGCTTCTCCTCGCGCGCGTCTGGTCAGGATGCAGCTGGCAACTGGCCGACCCGTCCCCGCGTCACTCAGTGCGCTCCCGTACCTGTCGGATGTGCGAGGGCCCATGCCTCTGACCATCGTCAGCCCTGCCTCGATTGCCACTTCGCCCGGGCCGACAGCCGCCCGACTGGTAGATCAGCCAAGCGCTGGTGGGCCGATGGCGGTACCGGCCACAACGTCGCTGGGGTAGTGCGCTCTGGCGCCTAGGCGCTCGATGGCCACCATTGACGGCTGGGGCGGCTGCCACCGCTCCCCACCCGAGCGAGGTGGCGGCCGCGAAAGCCACCGCTGCGGCTGCGTGGCCGGAGGGCAAGGAGGACGAGTCCGGCCGGTCCTCGACCTCATCGTGCGGGATCCGCTCTTCCGGCGGTCGGTGCCGGTTGGACAGCTGCGTGCACACCGCGTTCGACAGGAGTCGCGCAGTAAGCATGCAACGCCCGCCGCTGCGGCTCTGCGTTCCGCGTGCCCGCCGAAAACGGCCATCGTCAGGGCGGTGCCCCACCACAGTTTGGATGGTTCCGCGGCTGTTTTCACGGCGGGCAGCACTCTGTCGCCAGTCTCTGAAAAATGACCCCCGTTGGCGCCGCCAGCACCGCGCTGGCATGCGTCGAGCTCAGGAAGACGTCTTCGCCCGCAACGCCGCCGCCCGTAACTGCCGCGTCTACGTCTCCAACGTCGTCCCCGGCTTCTTCCAGACCGCCGACTATGCGAGTGCCCTCATGCGCTCCCTCATCGACTTCCAGGGCATCCCCGACGACGACGCCGAAGCCGTCGCCGCACGACTTGCTCGCTTCCGCCCTCCTCTACGAGGGCGACCACCGCTTCGTCGTCCTCATTGAGGAGTGGGTGCTGCGCTTCCGCATCGGCACAGCCGAGACGATGGCCGGCCAGCTGGCTCACCTGCTGACCGTGATGCCGCTGCCGTCGGTCTCCCTCGGCATCATCCCGACCGGCGTCCCGCGCACCGTGTGGCCGCTGGAGGCGTTCCACCTCTACAGCGACCAGCACACCGTCGTGGAGGCCCTCACCGCCGGTATCAACGTCCGCCAGCCCCGCGAACTCGCCGACTTATGCCAAAGCCACCTTCAAGGGCCTGGCCCAGATGGCCGTCCACGGTGACGCGGCGCGCGCCCTCATCCGCACCGCAGCCAACACCCTGGGGTGAATCCGCGCAGCTACCCGTAACCTTGTTGAGGCCCTGCCCCCGCCGTCCGTAGCGTCGAAACACCGACGGACCACAGCCGAGAGGTGGGCCTCATGTGCGCACGCACAACCAGACAGTCTTCGCACATGGCCGCATGGTGCCACCCGCTGGTCCGGACTGTCGCCCGGAATGATCGGCGGACTCCGATGCCGAGGGGCGGCCGTCGGCATGGCTCCCACGATGCCTTGACGAGCAGGGCGCACAAGCAGTGGATGCCGATGGTGTCGAGGTGGAGAAAGTCCGTCGCGAGCAGGCCGTCGACCTGGGTCTTGAGGAACTGAATCGACTCCAACCCGGCAACTGAGTAGGCCACTTGGGCTGACAGGCAGGTGAAGCCCCTGCTAGACGGGTCTTGACCAAGAAATCCGTCTCCTCCAGAGGCCTCCTGTGCTTGTGTACCCGTCGGGCGTCGACGTGTCCAGCTCTGCCCTGCGCTCCCTGTCCGCCAAGCTCCGCCAACACCGCCGGGCTCGGTCCTCGATCGAGCAGGCTCGGCGCCCAGCGGCGGCGCCAGGCTGCGGCAACCGAGGCTGCCGCTCTGCGCCGGGCACGCGCGGCGAACGCAGGGCGCCAGGTCATGCCGCAGAGGCTTGAACAGACGGTGTGTGACCCGGTGAGGCAGATCGGTCAGGAGGCTTCGTTTTTGCGGGCGTGCCGTCCAGGGAGTCGAGGAGCTCTCCGAAGGTGTGCTTCCCTTCGCACGGGTTCGTTGCAGGAGAGGATCTCGTCGGCGGGGATCTGGCAGGTGCTCCAGGGTGTGGCCTGCAGTCCTGGCTCAACTCCCCCGCCGTCGTCACCACTGCCGTAGCAGCCTCCGCCGCCTACCCCGCCCTCCTGCCAGCCCTGGAACGCACCTTCACCTTCCAGCGGGGCAAGGAACTCCAGCAGGGCCGAACCTGAACGACTGAGTCAGCTCCAGGCGCCGGCCTGAACGAATCAGCCAGTCGCAGTGACTCATTGATCCTCGTCCCGTCCGCTGCGGCACGGCCATCCGCGCCGAGCAGGGACGTCCTGCTGCGCGGCACCTCTGCCGACGTACGTGGAATTCAGCGGGGGCGACGTCCGGTCAGCGCCTCCCACCGATCGAACGCCGTCTCCAGCTCCGCCAGCACCTTGCGCAATTCGGCGCTGTTCTCGTGCCGTGCAGTGACCTTCTCGAGCGCTGCCCGAGCCGCGTCCATGGCTGCCGTGTCGGCCCGGGCCTCCTCCAGGCCGGCCTCGGCCTTCCGGATCGACTCCGCCTGCCGTCGACGGAACTTCTCTTCGACAGAGACGGCTTTCTCGATGCGGACGCTGAAGCGGCGAACATCCTCCTCGGGGAACTCGGCGCCGTCGAACTCCGCAAGCTCTGCAAGGCCATCGGACGATCTGAGGTAGATGTAGGCCGTGCTCGTACTCCGGGCCGCGTCGAACTGCACGGCAAGGCCCACGAGCGGAATCTCCTGCTCTTCAAAGATGGCGACGTGCTCGTAAAGCGACACCTTCCCGAGCCGCGCGGCGAAGGCGCCACGGCCCGCTCGGCGGAGCCGCTCCAACTCACGCTCCGCCAGTTGGCCCCTGTCTTTGTAGGCTCGCTCGGCCCGCGTGAGGCGATTCTGAGCGTCCGATGCCTCCTGGCGCACCCTGCCACGGACCTTGGCCACGTCGTTTCGTGCCCGGGCGAGATTCTCACGGTCTGTCTTGTGAACCGGAGCGAAGGCGAAACTCCAGCCGCCCGGGTACTGGACGACCCTCCAAACGGCCCAGACCACGCCACCGACCAGGGCCACTGCCACCAGCTCGACCACGCTCACTCGCATCCTCCCCCTCACCCTTCGGCCGTGCCAGCCGATGGAACGACAACCCGAATATCGAAGGTCGTTGATGGAGCGTCAACAGCGTCTTGCAGCAACGAGAACAGTCCGCTGATGCGTACCGCGCCCAGGCGTCCGGGCACCCGCGAACAGGCCCGTGCAGATACTCCGTGGGGCCGGGGGCCTGAAGCCTGGCGTGCCGTGCGCCAGCCGCCGGTGATCACGGAAGACGGGGGACTGGACGGAAGCGAGTGCCACCCTCAGCTGAGGTCGCGTGTCTGCCAGCCGGGCGGGAGCTTGGGCAAGCCGATCAGAGCATCGATGCCGAGATGTTCCAGGAGTAGCGACTTGAGGTGGCGGCCGTCGATGAGCTCGACACGGTTTCGCGGCGCGAAGTCCCAACTGGCCTTTCCGAACCACGCAGTGGTGACCACGATGCCCTTCGAGGCGCTCTTGTCGTTCACGATTCCTGCGACCGACCGTACCGTCTCCGCGGAGACCACGTTCTTCGTGCGCTTGGCCTGGATGATGCACAGTCCACCGATGAGCGGTTCCTCGTTGACCGCGACGGCGTCGATGCCGTCGTCCCGGGACGCCTGGGTGACCCACGACTTGAGCCCGATCTTCTCGAACAGCCGCCGGATGAGGTGCTCGAAGTCGATCGGATCCATCGCCACCAGGTCGGGCCGGCTGTCGAGTCCTGCGACGACGTCCCGCTCCGGCGCGATCTTGTATCGAGTCAGGTCGAACGTGACGACAGGAGGAACCGGCTCGAGGTCGTAAGGGTGCTGGGAGACGATCGCGTTGAGATAGCGAAGACTGGCCACCGGATCGAGCTCGGGCTCGTCCAGGACCAGCTCGTCGAAGCCTTCCCGGCTCACCCGCACACTCACCAGACACGGCTCGATCGCCTGTCCCGTCGCGCGGTCCTTGGCGTGGACCTTCCCCATGAACGCGACCCCGTCCACCAGCGATGGCGGCGTCACAGCGAAAGCCTCGTCGATCGCCCGCAGCGCGAGACGGGCGACCAGATCCCGGTACAGAGCCCTGCACTCAGCCTCTTTGCGCGGCTGTGGGACCACAGATGGGGGAGCGGAGGCCTTGAACCGGTACTGCATGACTGAAGGAATCACTGCCTGTGCCGGCAGCTCGATCTCCAAAATCAGCTCCCGCGATTCCGGAGCGAACGCCGCCCTCCGCTCGCCACCGATCCCTGCCGGATACCCGATGGAACCAAGAGCCGCCTCCACACCGACCGCGAACCCATCAAGATCCCCATCGCTGAGCGTCTCCTCCACCTGCAGCCGCAGTCCGTGAAGCCCACCGGGCCGGGCGCCCAGAACGGAGGCCAAGGCCTCGATCCGCTTTTCGACGTCTGCGGTCCGCTCGGCGGCTTCCTGGCGCAGAGCCTCCACAGTCTGCTGCTTCGCCTGCCGCTCCGCCGCGGCCTGCTCACGGGCGTCGGCTCGCCGCTTCTGCTCAAGCTCCTTCGCCCGCGCCGCTTGCCGCTTCTCAAGGTCCCGAACGATCTGCTCGGCCTTGCGTGACTCGGCGCTCTGTTGTGCCTGCTTCTCCTTCTGAGCACGCACCCACGCCTGCGCCGCCTCGCGTTCCTCGCGGGCTTCTCTTCTGGCCCGCGCGGCGGCCTCACGCTCGGCAGCCCGGGCCTGACGGGCCAACTCCGCCTCAGCCCGCTTGGCAGCGGCAGCCTTCTCCTTCTTGCCGGCCTGGTATGCCTGCAGCAGCTGTGCCGCCAACGACTTCCTACGAGCCATGCCCAGCCCCCCGTCAAGGTCAAAGGGCAACAGATGCCCCATCACAGGAAAAGCAATCCCCGATGCGACAGTCATGGCCTGACTCGCTCGGAGCATGGCTGCTTTGGCTCGCGCCGCCCCGTACTCCTGTATGGGTGTCGGGCGGCGACATGAGAGGCCGTGGACTGTGATCCTCCGCCGGTTCGCGCTCGGCAGGCGACGGCTCCAGTGCACGATCCTCGCCGGAGTCCCTGGCGACAGCCAAGTCTCGGCCACCAGCAGACCCTGCAGCCGGAGCGACTGCCGACAGGCTGGCAGCACCCGGCACGATGAAGCCCTGTCACCGCTAGTAGCCGCTTGGCCAAGCCGTTTTGACGACAGAGGCGACAGAATTGAACGGCGGATCCGCATAGTCGGCCGCACCACGAGAACCCGTCACCGACAGTGATTCCGTCAAGTCTGAAGGTGACCAGGTAGGTGGGCGAGTGTTGGGCGGCTCAGGGACCGTGTTGCGCCCGGACGAGGAGCAGGGCGATGTCGTCATTGCGTGGTGCGGTGCGTTCTGCGTGGCGGAGGAGCAGGTCGGCGAGGGCATCCAGGCTCTGGTGGCCGGCTTCGGTGAGTTGCCTGGCCAGGTCGGTGGTGGCGTCGTCGATGTCGGTGCCGGGGGTTTCGACGAGTCCGTCGGTGTACAGGGTGAGTAGGGCTCCGGGCGGGAACGGGATGCTGATGGCCGGGTATTCCGCGTCCGGGTCGATGCCCAGGAGGAGTCCCGGGGGCAGGTCGAGCACGTCGGTGTGTCCGTCGCGATGGCGTAGGAGGGGCGGGGTATGTCCGGCGGTGGCGAGGTGTGCGCGGTGGTGGGCGAGGTCGAGGTGGGCGTAGAGGCAGCTGGTGAATAGGCCGGGGTCGAGGTCGGTCAGGAGGCGGTTGGTGCGGGCGAGGGCTTCACCGGGGGGTGTGCCGGCGGTGGCGTGGGCGTGGACGGCGGTGCGGACTTGTCCCATGAGGGCGGCAGCGTTCATGTTGTGGCCCTGGACGTCGCCGATGGTGGCGACCGCGGTGGCCGCATCGCAGCGGATGAGGTCGTAGAAGTCACCGCCGATGTCGATGCGACCGCCAGCCGCCTGGTAGCGGGCGGCGACGTCTATGCCGGGCATGGCCGGGAGTGTGTGGGGCAGCAGGCCGGTTTGGAGGGTGTGAGCGAGCTGCTGGTTGGTGTCGAACAGGCGGGCGCGGTCGAGGGCCTGGGCGATCAGCCCGGCTACGGAGGTCAGCAGGGCGCGTTCTGCCGGGGGGAAGGGGCGGGGGTGGTCGTAGGCGAGGACGAGAGAGCCGACGGTGCGACCGGAGGCGATCAGGGGCAGAAAGGCCCAGGCGGCCATCTCGTCCTGGTGCACGGCCGGAGGGTAAGCGCGCTTGAGGTCGGCGAAGGTCGCGAAGAAGCTGGGCCTGCCGGTTGCGAGGACGCGGGCGGCCGGGGTGTCGGAGGTCAGAGGTTCCGCGTCGAAGCGGTCCATGAGGTGGGCCGCATATCCGCGGTAGCCGGTGATGTGCAGCCTGCCTTCTTCCGCGGTCATCAGGGCGAGGGCTTTGGGTCCGAAGCCGGGGACAATCTGGTCGGCGGCCAGGTTGACCACATCGCCGACCCCGGCAGCCTCGGTGAGGGCGGCGGCCAGATGGGTGAGGTGGTACAGCGCCATCGCCCCCACCGGCCCCGCCGCTGATGGTGGGTGTTGCCCCTGGGTGGCGGGTGTAGCTTCTCCGGTCGCGGCGGGGGTGATCTGCACGCTGATGCCGCGGCGGTCCGGGTAGAGCTGGAAGGTCAGCGGCTGGTCCGGTGGGCGCACGGCGGTGAACGAGGTGGGCTGGCGGGTGACGACTGCGGCCCGGTAGCGGTCTTCGAAGACCGGTTCACGCAGCCACAGCAGCACCTCCCAGGGGCGCCTGCCGACCAGGGATGCGACCTCGGCGCCGACCATGTCGGCGCCGGCAGGGTTGATGAGGGTGATCCGGCCGTCGAGGTCCAGCGCGCAGCAGCCCACGGGTAGGCGCTCGGTGAATTCCAGAGCGGCCAGCGCCTCTGCCGGATCAACCTTGCGGGAGGGCGGCGGTGACAGCAGGCGGGGTTCCTCCGGCGGCACCAACGGCTGGCCCGTCTCGGCGGCGTGCTGCAGCATCTGCCCCGCGCGGTGGCAGCATGCGGTGATCGCCTCGCGCTCGCGCTGGCTGAGCTGCGGGGGATGCCAGACGGGCCACAGCAGGACGACACCACCCCACACCACGGTGGCGCTGGTGATGGGGGCGGCAGCCAGCATGAAGTCGTACGGCAGTACGAGCCCGAGCCGGGGGTAACGGCGCGCGACCTCTTCCTGACTGCCCAGCCACACCAGGCGCCGCTGACGTATCGCGTCCACCACCGGGATCGGCGCGTCGGCCGGGATCCGTGACCACGGGGCGGTGATCTGCAGTGGAGCACCAGAGGCCACGGCGAGGCGCAGCAGCTGCTCACCGGGCGCCCGGAGATAGAGCAGCCCAACCGAGGCGACCGTGTCGCGCATGACCTCCGCCAGGACGGCATCAAGCTCCTCCAGGCAGGCGGCGTCCTGGGCTGCGGCGGATTCGGCCGGATCGCGCATGCGCTCACCTTGGCCCGGTGCCGACGGAGGAGGATCCCCGTGTGCGCGCGAAGCGGCTGCGGGCGGCCGCCGCAGTGATACCCAGGGCAGCACCGACCTGCGCCCAGCTGGCTCCAGCGCGCCGGTCAGGCAGCACGCCGGCCCGCACGAGGTGTCTGGTCAAACCCGGGACCGTGGCGACGGTGGTGCCGTGCCGGCCCGCCGTACGGACCGCGAGCGCTTCCCGCGCACGTTGCGCCACTGCCTGGGCCTGAAGCAGCAGATCGGTGCCGGCCTCTGCCATCATGGCGCGGGCTTCGGCCGCCCGCTGCCACCGTCGCCGGGCCCGCCAGGCCGCCTGCCGGTGCGCGGGACGGCGGTGCCGGCGGTCACGAGCCATCGGCTCGAGCAGGGCACCGCACCGCTCACACCGAACGTCGCCCATATTCGGACAGTACGCCCGACGGTGGGTCACGGCATCCAGGAGGGACTGGCCAGTGACCTGCAGCGCAGCCTGTTCTGCCGGCGGCCGTGGTCACGGCGTCAGCGTGGAGCCGCCGACGATCGCTCCGTAACCGATGTGGGCGAGAACGGTGACCACGGGGGTGCCGGGCCCGTAATTGCGCATCAGGAAACCGGGCGGTTCCAGCAGCGCTGTCTGTGGGGCGCTGGTCAAGGGGCTGCCCATGCGCGGGTGGACGAGCGGCAGCAGGATGTTGACCAGTGCGGTGCCGGCGAACAGGCCGTGCACGAGACCGAACAGGGCGCCCAGCCACCAGCCGGCCCGGTCGATGGCGGCGAAGACGGCGAAATAGACGAACGCGAAGATCTGCCCGTTGAAGAAGTGCATCAGGTAGCCGAGGGCCTTGGCCCGAGTGCGGTTGACGGTCACCGCCGTGCCGAGGAGAAACGGCAGGTCCATGCGGGTCAGTCTCAGCTCACTGGCGGCGCGCAGTGCGGTGGTCAGGGCGAGTGTGCCGACGAAGGCCCCCGCGGCGGTGCCCCACGCGTTCACCGGGCCGTGTCCTTGCTCGCGGCGGTGATGGCGCAGGCGGCGCTGATCAGCGCCAGGTGGCTCAGGCCCTGGGGCAGGTTTCCCAGGAAGTCGCCGGTTGTGGGGTCGGTCTCCTCGCTGTAGAGGCCGACGTCGTTGGCCAGGCCGATCAGCTCGTCCATCAGCGCGATCGCCTGCGGAAGGCTGCCGGTGCGGGCGAGGGATTCGGCGAGCCAGAAGGAGCAGGCGAGGAAGGCACCTTCGCCGCCGGAGAGCCCGTCTTCCCCGGAATACCGGTCGACGTAGGGTCCGTGCCGGAGGTGGCGGTCCAGGGCGCTGATCGTGGCCCGTATGCGGTGACCGCCGCCGCCGTATCCGTAGAGGTGGCCCAGCAGGACGGCTGCGTCCAGGTCGTCACTGCCGGCGGCGCGAACGTAGCTGTCCCGGTCGGGTGAGAAGCAGCGGCCCTCGATGAACCCGGCGATCTCGTCGCGCGCGGCATGCCAGCGCTTGATGTGCCAGCTGGGGATCATGCCGCGTTCGGCGAGGTCGGCGGCGCGGTCGAGGGCCACCCAGCACATCATCTTCGACTGGGTGAAGTGCCGGGGCGGGCTGCGGACCTCCCAGATGCCCGCGTCCGGCGCCTCCCAGGCCGTGCACACGAGGTCGGCCAGCTCCGCCAGACGGCGGGCGACATCCCTGTCCAGCCCGCCCATGGCCTGGGCGTACTGCCAGGCCGTCTGCATCAGCTCGCCGTAAGTGTCCAGCTGGACCTGCCGGGCCGCGGCGTTGCCGATACGGACCGGCCCCGAACCGCGATAGCCCTCCCAGGACAGGGTCTTCTCCGGGGTGCGATGCCCGCCGTCCAATCGGTACAGCACGTTCAGACGGGGGTGGGTCAGCTGGGAAGCGTGCATCAGCCACCAGAAGTAGGCATGTGCCTCCGCCGGGCAGCCCAGCCGTAGGAAGGCGGCCAGGGTGAAGGCGGAGTCGCGCACCCAGGAGAACCGGTAGTCCCAGTTGCGCTCACCGCCGATCTCCTCGGGCAACGAGGCCGTAACCGCCGCCGCAACCGCACCCGAAGGGGCGTAGACCAGCAGCTTCAGCGCCAGCAGGCTGCGCATCACGGCCTGATACCACCGCCCGGTGTACAGCCGGTCATGCGCCCAGGTCCGCCAGGCCGCGCACGTCGCCTTCAGGCGCGCCTCGCAGTCGGAGCGGGTAGGGAGGACGAGCGGCTCCTGATGGGCGAACGGCATCGCAATCAGTGCGTGCCGACCCCCGGCGAGTTCGAAGTGCCCGCCGACGGCATCCTCCGCGCATATGGGCTCGCCGGCATCCCAGGCGCAGACCGCGAGCGCATCGTGTCCGGCTGTCGCCACCGGAACACCGGCACGTCGGGCGATCCGGGTATGGCGGGTGCCGTAGCCGAATCGGGGCTGCACGCTCCAGTGCAAGGGGACGGACCCGGAGAGTCCCTCCACACGTCGCAGCAGTTCCCGCATCGGCGTGAGCGTCGCTTCGTCGTGGAGCGTGAGGGCGTCTGTAACCCGGACCGTGCCCGTGTCGGTGCGGAAAGTGGTCTCCAGGACGTTGGTGCTGGGCAGGTAGCGACGCTCGCTCCGGTACGGGACTGACGGCGCGAGCGTGAACCGGCCACCGCGGGCGGCGTCCAGCAGAGCGCCGAATACCGAGGGCGAATCCAGGTCGGGCAAACCCAGCCAGTCCACCGCCCCGTCCCTGGCGACCAGAGCGGCGGTGCGACCGTCACCGATCACCGCGTAGTCCCGCAGCGGAGCGTAGGCACCAAACCGCGGGCCCCCGGCCGACGGGCTTGCGACGCTTCTTGTTTCCGTTCGACCGTTGATGCTTCCCATGACACCACCATCGCCTGCGGGCTGCTCGCCTGCCTGGTCCGCACCCCAACGGCACGGGGCTGGGGCCCCACACCACAGGCAGACGTGTGGAAAGCCCTCAGTCCAGCGGGGCCTTGCGGCACTGATGGCCGCAACAGATCGGCACTCAGCCTTACGGCCGCAGGAAGAGAGGATGGCGCAACTCGGCGCCCGACAATGACGCCGCGATTTGCCCGTCTTCCTGGGGATTCCCGCAATCGCCCCGGTTGCAGACCGCCCCGATCAGACCGCCGCTGACGCGCGCCCAGAGGTCAGATGGCTGTGGCATGCTCGTCTGCGTGATCGATACCCCGAACGATGGCTGGTCGTTCGCAACCGCGCGGGAGCCGGCCCGATTCGGCGCCTGCGAGGTGAACGACGTTCCCGGTGTTGAGCACGCGGTGGGCGCGCGCGGGACGCTGTGCGGCATGGCGGCGCGGCGCACAACCCGCTATCTGCACCTGTTCGTGCCCGATGCCCTGCAGTCGTGTCGGCGTTGTCGCCGGGAGGCAGACACCGTGCCGACACAGCCAAGCGCCCAGGAACGCCTTCATGGCCGAGTCCGGGCCGCAGTTCAGGGCAGGGCTCGCGACGACTTGCTGGCTGCTCTTCACAAGGGTGCGAAGGTTCGCTTGTGGATCAACGGCCCCTCCGCAGATCTGGCAAGGTTCTACGCGAGGCTCGATGAGCTGACCGACGGTGCAGGGCCCGCTGCCGAGGCATTCGCAGCCGCCACGACAGTCGGATTGGCGAGTGTTGAGGACGACCACTGGCGGTTCCTCGTTGTCCTGCCAGACGACGGCGGTCGTCCGCTCGTCGCGCGCGGACCACGCGACCTTCACTGATGCATTCGCGACCTTCTTCGGTTGAACGGGGCCAGGGGGTGATCAGCCCGGTCTCGGCCGGGCGGGCGTCGATGAGCTGGGGTCGGTCGTGTATCGCACTCCGATGTCATCACGGAGGAATCAAGGTCCGTCAGTACCAACGACAAGACGAGTTCAACCTGAGTAGTTCGGAGAAGCGCAGCTCCTGGCCGTCCAGCTCGCAGACCTTCTTGTAGCGGATCCGGCCGCCGTCGGCGGTGTGGATCTGCCGGAAGCTGATGTCATGCGACTCCGTCGCGGGTTCCAGGTGGATCGGGTTGCTCACCAGCCCGAAGCTGATGGCACCGTTCCAGATCGGCCGGGGCATCGACGCACCTCCCACAGGTCCCCGTGGGGCTTCCCAGCGTAGGACGGCTCTGCCTGGAGGGCTCGGCGGCCGGTGAGAACACCATCGTCGTCACGTGCGGAGTGCCAGCGGCCGGCCTGTGCACGCCCGGAGACGAGCGGTGGGCAGCGGCTATCCCGTGGCCTTCTCGTAGAGGCGCGCCGCCCATCCTCCCGTGATGGCTCCGCACACCCCGCCCAGGAGGGCACCGGCCCACCCGAAGGTGACGATCGCCGCATCGATGACAGGAAGGGGCCATTCCCACGGATCTGTGCCGTATTGCCCCCACGCGATCTCCACCCCGTATGCGCCGTGGCCGATCCCTACGGCGATGAAGGACCCGCCGAGGAGGCACGCGGTGGCGATGGCGAAGTGCTGAACGGGCCCTACCTTGAGCTTCCTGCTCAGGACGAAGACGAACAGGGCGACCCCGGAGGACCAGGCGAGCGTCGCCCAGAACACGCCGAACACGCCTCGCTGGGCGGCCACGTCGTCGGCCATGGCACCGGCGAGCACGGGACCGAGCAGCGTGAGCAGGGCCGGCCAGATCAGTTCGAGGAAGTGGTCCACCGCCCAGTCTGCGTACTTCTTCTCCCGGCGGACCCGGCCGAACTCGCCCCGCAGGGTGTCGGGCGATGGAGGCGAGGTCTGGGCGACTTGCGGAGGTGGCCTCAGGAGTCCGAGCCCCGAGCGGCTCAGCTGCTCGACCCGGCCGTCGGCGTGATGGATCTCGACGACCCCGCCGCCCAGGTACCCCGTCAATGCCAGCTCGGCAGCCCCCACGGCACTTCCGAGATCTCGATGTACCGACTCGGCACCCCCTTCACACAGCCGCCACGCTCCGCGGCCGTCCGCGATGACCTTGACTACTCGTCCTGTCGAGAATTGCGACATAACGATCACGCTCATTCCTGGGGAGTCGGCGTTCGAGCCGACGGCGATGAGGCTCTGGCAGCCGCTCAAGGGGACCGTCGGGGCTGGCAACTGTAGCTGCCAGATTCACCCATTTGCCGTCTTTATTTGTTACTTCTATGTCTCGCCCCATGTGCGTGGAGGTGGCCGACATCGCATGGCACTCCGCACCAGTGATCGCATCGGGCCGCGGCCGCTGCTCACCCGTTGGCGGACTACTGCCGCGTGGCTCCGGAACGCCGGCGCGGACCTGCGCTTCCGTCCGTGGGCCCATGCGGATCATGTTCATCGGCTGCCTCGTGGTGCTCCTCGGCGGTCTCAGCCACTTCACGGCGATCGGCCTGCTGCACCGGTGAGCCCCCGTGGCGGGCGGCTGCTTGCCCATCTTGATCGGCAGGCCCGGCTCGGCACCGCCGTGCCCTGTGCGCCGCGCCCGGCTACGCCCGCTTGCCGACGGCGCCACTCGATGTGACCTGTTTCACCCGTCAAAAATCCTTCGTTCCGCCCCACAACTAAGGCACAAGAAGCGGCACCCGTAGCCGCTCCCAAGGCCGCATTCAAGACCCGCCGACCAGCAAATGCACAGGTCAGGTCATTGAATGCGGCTCACCGCGTCCGACGCCACCGCCCGTGAGCGGCTGACCGGCTGGGAACTGGGCTCGGAGTTGGAGCAGGAGTTGGACGGCAGCGCCCGCAAAGCGCGGATTCTGGATGAGCAGATGCCGCCGGACACGGTGCGGGTGGCGACCGACGGACGGACCGTGGTCGACATAGCGCGCGAGGTCGTGAGCGCCCGAGCCGATGGCTGGCGAGCGCCTCCGGGTAGGTTCCTCGCCACTCAAGACCGAGTCCAGATGAGGATGGCGGCAACGTGGGGTGCGGCCTGGTAGGCGATGGCGAGCTCGTCCGTTCGCAGGGCCAGACCGCGCCACTGTTTGAGCCGGTTGATGCATCGCTCGACCGCGTTGTGCTGCTTGTACACCTCGGCATCGAAAGCCGGTGGGCAGCGCCGGCGCGGCCTCGCCGCAGACGGTGGCCGACCTGGTCGGACGGCTGAGGAATGACAGCGCGGATGCTCCGCCGACGAAGATGGGCCCGGATCGCCCGGGACGAATAGGCGCGTGGGCTAGAACGGCGTCCGGCCGGGTTCTCGGTCTTCCCGGCCCGTTTCGCGGGACGCGGATGCGTGCCATGACGGCTTTGAACACTGGCGCGTCGCCTGCCTGGCCTGCAGTGATTCGGAGGACCAAAGGGCGGGCGAGGCTGTCGCTGGCGAGGTGGACTTTCGTGCTCAGGCCGCCTCGGGAGCGTCCGTGGGCGTGGTTGTCAGGTTCGTCCCGGCCTGGAGCCCCCTCTTTCCTCGCGCCGGTGGCGTGCTCGTGGGCTCGGCAGACGGTGGGGTCCACCGAGACGGTCCAGCCGATGTTGGCGTCAGCGTCGGCTGCTGCCAGAACTGCGGCGAGGATGCGTCAGGTCCGTCCACGGGCCACCTGATCAGGCGCTTGTCGGCGGTCTGGAACGAGCCGAGCTCGTCCGGCAGGTCACACCAGGGCGAGCAGGTGCGGTACTTCCATGCGATGGCTTCCAAGGTTCGGCGGTGGTCGGCCCATCGCCGACCGTGGACCGGATCGGCCGGCAGCAGCGGCTCTATCCGGTCCCACATCGCATCAGTGATCACGGAGCTTCTTCGATGTGCCACCAATCGGGATGGGGTGTCAAGCGCAACGAGCGAGGCCCCCGGGCTGTTGATCGGGGTGTCTGATGTCTCAATCACGCAGCTCGGGGGCCTCGTTGGTCGTCCATCCTGCCGCACTTGACCTGTGGCACGCTGCCGATTGCGCGGCCCGGAACCCGTTCGCAGCTACTCCCTGTTCAGTGATCGCCGCCGCGATCTGATCTGGCGCGTCCTGTCGGGAGCCCCTCTGCTTCAACAGGATTTCATCAGAAAAGCAGCGTGCCACGACAGAGTCTGTCAGGCCCGTGAGTGCCGTGCGGTCAGGGATCCGTACCTTCATCGCCCGGCGTACACGAGCAAGCGACCGACCAGACAGATACGGCGTCAATGCCGCATCGAACCGGCGAAGACATCAGGGGCTCCGGGGCATGGACGAAGAGAACCAAGAGCAGTGGCCTCATGTGCAGGGCAAGGATGGACACCCCTGAGCCGGGTGCCCGCGGGGATGCACCGATAGATCTGCTGCCCCCGTGAGCGATGGCATAGCAAGCATCGTCGATGTCGGCACCTCGTCAGGCTGGTGCGGTCTCATCCGGTGTCTGCCGGACAATTCTGCGGCGACCTTTCGAGGTGATGTGATTCATTCATGTCATCTCGCCCTGTACTGCATTCATAGCGGGCCTCTCCACATGAGCGGCTGTACAGCCGGACCAAGGAGATTCCATTGCGTATTTCGATGTTCACTCGCAAGGCAGGAGCGGCCCTGGCCGTGACAGTCGCGCTCACGGTCACAGCTGCCGGGCCGGTCCACGGTGCGCCGACCCAGACCGCCGACCAGGTGATGCAGGATGGACTCAATGCGGCCGTGGCCGCCGGGTACCCGGGTGCCACGGCGCTGCTCCGCAAGGATGGAGCAAGCCAGTACCTGACAGCGGGTGTTGGCGACCGGGCCGCCCGGACGCCGACGGATCCGAAGGCGCAGGTGCGCATCGGGAGCAACACCAAGCCGTTCATCGGGGCCCTCACTATGATGTTGGCCGATCAGGGCGCGCTGTCGCTCGATGACACCGTGGACCGGTGGCTGCCGGGCGTGGTGACGGGGAACGGCAACGACGGCAAGAAGATCAAGATCCGCCAGCTGCTGAACCACACCTCAGGCGTGCCCGAATACCTCGACAGGGTCACCGTCGATGCCTACAACAACCCGAACAAGCCCTTCCCGCCCGCACAGTTGGTTCAGCTGGCCATGCAGCGAGCGCCGTTGTTCACGCCGGGCACGAGCGTCAAGTACAGCAACACCAACTTCATCCTGCTCGGGATGATCATCAAGTCGGTGACGGGCAACGAGCCGGCCGTCGAGGTGCAGAACCGCCTCATCGACCGGCTGGGCCTCACCGGCACGAGCTACCCCACGTCGGATCCGAAGCTGTACGGCAACCACGTCCGGGGATACGCCGTTCCCCTCTACTACTGGGGCGAGCGCCCCTACGTCGACGTCACCACCCTGAACGTCCAGTTCTCCGGTGCAGCGGGCGCGATGGTGTCCACCCTGGACGACTTGGCGGCTCTCCACGAAGCGCTGCTCGACGGCACCCTGCTATCCCCGGCGATGATGAATGAACTCAAGACCCTCGTCCCCTACCCCGACCAGTCCAACTTGTCCTTCGGGCTCGCCCACGAAGTGGTGAACGGACCGGGCACCTGCGGCAAGGTCTGGACGAAGGGGGGCGCCATCTACGGTTACTACACCGCCGTCCTCACCCGGGAGGACGGCGCCCAGGCCGCCGTCGCCACCAACCAGTACAACATGGCCGGCCCTGCGGGAGCGGGGGTGGCGAACCTGACCAACGCCGCCATCGACGCCCTCTGCGCCCTATGACGGTCATCCCGCACGCTTGACCCCGTATGGGCCTGACCCTTCGAAATGGCTCGTCGAATGCTCTCGACGGGCCGTGGGGCTTCACGCGACGCCCACCCAACGCGCTCAGCTCGCCTACCTCGGAGTGGAATGGGCCTGATCTGCGTGCGACATCGCTAGGCCGACTCGCCCAGCACCGTTCGCGGCTGCCGCACCGAGGCTCACGACGTACACCTCGTCGGTGAGGGGGTCGACGCTCGCCGGGTCCTGCCGGCACACTCGCCAGTCGTCGTACTCGCCCTCACGGGGGAGCGTGTCGTTGAGGTACGCGGCCTCGGCGTGCACATCACCCTCGGGTACGCCCGCGGCCGCCACCTTCGGGACGGCGGCGCGCCAGGTCAGCCCCAGGACGTCGGGCATCTTCGTCCACGGCACCATTTCGGTACCTCGCAGTCTTCCGTGCAGCGGAGTCTCGCGCGTTTGACGCTCTCACTACGGGCGCGCTGCCTGGGACACCTGGCTGGGAGGCTACCGAGCGGTCCGTCGTTGCGCTCCAGGAGTACGGCGAGGCGTGCGCCCGTACAAACGACGAGGCTGAGCGCGAGCCGTATCGAATGTCAGCGCGCGCCGCTCTCGCTGCTGTTCCGCATATCAACGCGGGGCGGGTGGAACTACTGATGCTGGACTGGGAACAGCCTGAGCTCGGCCCTCTGCGGGAGAGCCACAAAGCGGCGATCGACACAGCCATGGCATCTCTGATTCGGGAAGCCCGCTTGATGCTTCGGTCCCACGAGGAGCACTAGGCGGTGCCTTCAAATGATGCTGGTGGATCATGGTGTCGTGATACGTCGCCATGGACTGTCCGATGCTGAGTGGGAGTTCGTCCGGC
Source organism: Streptomyces solicamelliae (assembly GCF_045348655.1). Classification (NCBI taxonomy): domain Bacteria; kingdom Bacillati; phylum Actinomycetota; class Actinomycetes; order Kitasatosporales; family Streptomycetaceae; genus Streptomyces; species Streptomyces solicamelliae. Next base: position 48,015 of record NZ_CP160404.1, on the reverse strand, counting down.
CGCTGCTGCCCGAGTCGTTGCGGGGGCGGAAGCGGCTGGACGACCGCAGGGTCCTGAACGGGATCGTGTGGAAGTTCCGGACCGGTACGGCCTGGCGGGACGTGCCCGAGCGCTATGGTCCGTGGGCCACGCTGCATACGCGTTTTCGCAGGTGGGCGGCGGACGGGACGTTCGACCGGATGCTCCGGGCCGCGCAGGCGAAGGCGGACGCGGCGGGCGACATCGCGTGGCTGGTGTCGGTCGATTCCACGGTCGTCCGGGCCCATCTGCATGCGGTGGGGGCCCGAAAAGGGGGCTCCGCGACCCGGCCCTCGGCCGGTCCCGAGGCGGTCTGACCAGCAAAATCCATCTGGCCTGTGATGGGCGGGGCCAGCCGCTCGGCTCCGTCGTGACGGGCGGCAACACCAACGACTGCACCCGGTTCACCGCCGTGATGAAGCGATCCGGGTGCCCCGGATCGCACCGGGTCGGCCCCGAACCCGGCCCGATCGCGTCCTGGGCGACGAGGGCTACGGTTCGAAGGCGATCCGTGCCTGGCTCCGCCGTCGGGGCATAGCGCGCACGATTCCCGAGCGTGCCGACTAGGTCCGCAACCGAGTCCGGCGAGGCAGCCGCGGTCGCCGCCCGCCGGCCTTCGACCGCGAGGCATACAAGCACCGCAACGTCGTGGAGCGGTGCTTCACCCGTCTGAAGCAGTTCGGGGCATCGCCACCTGGTACATGAAGCAGCCGTCGCCCTCGCATCACTCCTGATGTGGGCGTGACATTTGACGACAGAACCTAGATGGCTGGCGGGCCCGGCCTGGGTCGGCGCGGCCCGCCAGCCGTTTACTGCTGTGGGGCACTCACCAAGCTTCGGGTAGGTAGGCGGACCGGATACCCAGCTGCCAGCCGTGCGCGAGACGAGCGAGGGCCGCGAGCGTGACGGCCCCCACCGGCAGCAGGCTCCTGACTGCTGGGTCGGCGCCAGCGCTCTCGCGGTGCGCGACGAGCCGTTCATCAAGGGCCTGCTCGAACGCGGACTGGTCGTCGTCGAGCAGGACACGCAGGAGACGCTGGTCCGGTGTCAGCATCCCGGCCGCATCGAGCTGCTCGGCCGTACGCGCCCGCTCGGCGGCGGCCGGCTTGACCAGCGGCACCGGGCCGGGGAGTGAGCCGGGGTAGCGCCCCTGCACGACTGTCAGGTAGCCGCACAGCGCGTCCATCTCGGCGAGGTCGGCCGGGTCGGACACCGACTCCCGCTTCGAGTACGGAACGCCGGCACGGATGGCGGGCGCATAGTCCTCGCGCAGCAGGGGGCCAATCACCAGGTTCCGCTCCCATATCAGTCCGCTGATCACTGACCACGCGAACGCGTCGGTCCACCTCCGCGCTGTGGTCGCCGGGTGGATCGGCTCCGATTGTTCCTCGTAGTGAAGTTCCTCGCTGCTGAGCGTCTCCCCTACGAGCGGGAGGGGGACCTCGAAATCACCGTCGGGGAAACACCCGAGGCTCAGCACGCCCAAGGAGCACTGAGCAGCCGTGATCAGGACGGTGCGCGAGTCGGGCGTACGGTCGAGGTCGTCGGGGTCGGCCGCGGTGCGCGCCGCGATGTGGTCGGCTAGTTCCTCGCCGAGCTCCGTGAGCCCGCGCCGCAGTGGCATGTCGCCATAGCGCATGTCGTGCCACTGGCCGTGGGCCCGACTCCATATGCCCTCCAGTGCATGTTCGATCCGCTGCTCTGCGACTGCGTGACGTGTCACTTCCTTGATCGTCATGCCTGCCATCCTGGCAGTGACCACCGACAGCGCGGTCCCACGCGATAGTTTAGGCGGAGCCGGTCCAGTGGGTACGGGCGGCAGTGGCGCAGAACCCCGGTCCGACTCCGCAAAGCAGTCCCTGAGCACCCGCAGGCGGAGGGTCATCACGCGTGCGGTCCAGGATCGTCAGCACGGCTGGCCCGCCGGTGTTCCCGTCCTCCTCCAGGCTCGTACGCGACTGGCGGAGGGCCTTCTCCGAGCACGCACCTGCCTCGACTACCGGTCAAGAATCTTGGGACTGCCGGTCGGCCAGGTGGGCGGCGGCCGCCTCCGGGCCGGCGAGCTCGCTTACACGAACAGAACGCGGCCGACTTCGTGGCTTCTCACACGAGTTCAGAGGTCGCTAGGTCAGGGTCGTGGACGGAGGGCGCCAGGGGGAGGGGGCGGCCGAGGATGTCGAGCACGAGTCGGCGGTGGGCGGCGTGCAGGGTGCGTTACGGCACTGGCTTGGTGCCGGGCGGCGGTGGCTCGACGCCGCCCCGGGGCCAGCCGGGTTTGATGGGGATCCATAGGTGTCCGGGGTCGGAGCCTGCCCGCAGGCCTCGCCGAGAGCGAAGCCGACTGGCGCGGCGACCTCATGCACACCACGACCGCCCTGGACGCAATCCGCGACAGCGGCCAGCTCTACGCCTCCTCCGGCTGCCTCGTCGCCGCCCTGTACTGCGCATCGCTCGTCCCCGTGCCGGTTGGACTGCGCCCGCACAACCTCGGCGCCTACCTCCTCGAGACCAAGCCCTACACCCGCACCCTCGTCATCACCGTCACCCCCGTCCCCGCAAGCGGCATCGACTACCTCCGCCTCGGCCGCTTCCACCTGAACGCCTACCTGCAGCACCGCAGCTTCCTCACCGAGACCGAAGACGCCCAGCTACGCGAGCGCGCCCAGCGGCAGATCCGCGCCACGGCCCCGCTGCTGGACACCCTGCTGGCCAGCGCCACCGGCCACCGGACCGCGCCGGAGCCCTTCCTGGACCAACTCGCCGCCACGATTCCCCGCATGCCGTTCCTGGGCTACCTGTACTTGCCGGACAATTCAGGCGATCCTGCCGAAGCTGGCGCTCCACCAACAGCCCATCCGAGTCGCCAACCAGCACCGACACCTCCACCTGACTTGCAACGATCAGCCGGAACCTCTCCAGACGGACCTCCGGTCATGCTCGACTTGCCCGATCACCTGTTTGCCCTGTCCCACAGACCAGGTCGAGACTTAATCCGCTTCGTCTGATGGCGCGAGCTCGGACAATGGAGTAGCTGGACGTAGCGACTCTCCGAGATCGAAGCAGGTTGCTGAGGCAATGACTGAAACGCCATCCACCATGCAGATGGTCACCTTTGCGGCCTGGCGGGACGATGCCCTTCCCACGGACAGCCCGGCTGATCGCCGCTACGTCACCCTGGCTGAGCTTCTGGTCCGACTAGGGAGTTACGGGCTCGGGCTGACATGGAAGGCTCGGATGTTCGACGAGCAGCCACACCCGGCGTTCGCTCGGATGCTGAAGGCTTCAGCAGGCACCGGAATCCCCACCCTTCAGTTGCTGGCCATGGACGCGTCCTACGTGCAGGCGATCGACGGCGACTTCGAGGGCTACGCGGGCAACGAACTCGTACTGACCCTGAGGGAGTTCGACAGTTCCAGCTGGGATGTCCGCACAGCCGACGCCTGGGTGCTGGGTGAGATCCAGCGGCGCTACCCCGACGCCAGGCCAATGACCGCAGACGAGTGGGACTCCACGAACTGATTCTTCGGAGGATGGAGCCACGGAGCCACCGGTCGTGCACGAGCTCTTCGTGCACCAAGGTGTCGTCGCACACGAAGCAACCATCAGAACCCAGGACACCGACACAGCCCGTGCCTAACTGATCGTTTCAGAATGCGGTTCGCAGGCGGCAGAGGCATATGAGGCTGCGGGCCAGTTCGAGCAGGCCCTGGTGGAGATCTGCGCGTCGTTCGTATGGGATGCGGAGCCGTTTGAACTGGTGCAGCCAGGCGAAAGCGCGCTCGACCACCCAGCGCACCTTGCCCAGTCCGGAGCCGTGGGCGACGCCCCGTCGCGCGATCAGTGGCTTGATGCCGCGCTTCCACAGCAGGCGGCGGTACTTGTCGAAGTCGTAGCCCCGGTCCGCGTACAGACGCCGGGGTTTGTGGCGGGGGCGTCCCCGCCGACCTCGAATCGATGGGACGGCGTTCAGCAGGGGCAGGAGCTGAGTGGCCGCGGGTGCCCGACCGGCAGGCTGTGTGCGGGATCCTGTTCGTTCTCCACACCGGCATCCAGCGGGAGTACCTGCCCCAGGAGCTCGGCTTCGGGTCCGGCATGACGTGCTGGCGTCGCCTGGCCGCTTGGAACGAGGCCGGCGTGTGGGACCGACTCCACGCTGTCCTGCTGACGAAGCTGCGGTCGGCGAAGCAGCTGGACTGGTCGAGGGCGGTGATCGACTCCAGCCACGTCAGGGCCGCCCGGCGCGGCCCAAAAGTGGGCCAAGCCCGGTCGACCGAGCACCTCCGGGCAGCAAGCACCACGTCTTCGTCGACGGGCAGGGCATTCCACTCGCCGTGTCACTGACCGGCGGAAACCGCTATGACGTCACCGAGCTGCTGCCTCTGCTCGCGAAGATCCCGTCCGTCGCCGGCCTCGTCGGCCGGCCGCGGCGACGGCCTGACATGCTGTTGGCCGACCGGGGCTACGACCACGACAAGTACCGTCGCCTCGTCTGGGCCCAGGGCATCAAGCCGGTGATCGCCCGCCGCGGCGTCCCGCACGGCTCCGGCCTCGGCGTCCACCGCTGGGTCGTCGAACGCACCATCGCCTGGCTGCACGGCTTCCGGCGCCTACGCGTCCGCTGGGAACGACGTGACGACATCCACGAAGCCTTCCTCGGCCTCGCCACCTGCCTCATCACCCACCCACATCCAACGCCTTTGTTAGGACCTCTTAGCCTCGCGCTTTCACGAAGCGGTCTGTCCAGCACGTGATCAGGGATGTGGGAAGTGCCTCTGAACAGCGAGGAGGGAGATTGCTGAGGTTCTGGTTCCCGTACCAGGCGGAGACACTTTCCAAGTCAAGCGGTGCATCGCTCTGGCAGCTGCTCGCCATCCTCGACGCCGAAGCCGCGTCTCTCTGTACAGGGCGGGCCGGAACAACGCCCTGGCCGAACTCCATTCATCGCACATACGATCCCGGCATGACGAATACGGCGTGGCGCGTCGCTCTCGGCGTGGTGGCTTCCAGCGCGTTCTTTTGGGCAGTCGCCGGGGCCGTTGACCTGGGACTGGAGCGAACCCGTAAGGGCTACGCCCTCCCTGACGGCGGAGGATGGTACACACTCGCCCTGTTTGCCGGATTCATCGTCGCCTACTTCAGCGTGGCCTCCCTCACCGATACGACCGCCGGTCGCCACGCGCCCCTGGTCCCGGCAGCGGGTGCCTGCTTCGGAGTCGTCTCGTGCCTGCTCATGGGCCAGCAGACGCGGCACTGGGTCGCCGCCGTCGTCATGGCACTGATCGGATCTGCCCTGCCGCTCATTGTTTACCTACGGAATCGCACACGGCGTGCCCGGATTGACGCAGACGCACCGGCCTAGCCCTTTGCTGTCGGGTAGGCGGTCGTCCGAGGAGTGATCAGAAACGCGAAGAGTGCTCCTGGAAGGAAGCACTCCTCAGGTGAAGAAGCGTATCGGGTTCTATCCGCAGGTCCGGATCGAGGGCAGCGGCCGGGCGGTGGTCACCCAGGCCGGGGGCGTGCTGCTGGTCGAAACCTTCCGCAAGGCCGGACTGGACACCGCAATGTCCGCGGCGCTGGCACCGCGGCGGAAGGCTCGGGCGGTGCACGATCCGGGGAAGATCCTGCTGGATGTGGCCCTGGCGGTCGCGCTGGGCGGCGACTGCCTGGCCGATGCCGGGATACTGAGGGCCGAGCTGGCCGTGTTCGGCCCGGTGGCTTCCGACCCGACCGTTTCCCGCCTCGTCGACACCCTGGCCACGTCCGGCCCAAAGGCTCTGAGCTCGATTCGGTCAGCGCGCGCCGAAGTGCGCCAGCGAGTCTGGAAGTTGGCTGGAGCCTCGCCGCCGGACACGGGACAGGTGATCGTGGACCTGGACGGGGTGCTCGTGCTGGCCCACTCCGAGAAAGAGGACGCAGCCGCGACCTGGAAGAAGACCTTCGGACATCACCCGCTGATGGGCTTCGTCGACCACGGAAGTGGCGGCACCGGCGAGCCAGTGGCCGTGCTGTTACGGCCCGGGAACGCGGGCAGCAACACCGCCGCTGGGGGGGACAGGCTCAAGAACTTCCGTGCGGTGGCTACGCGGTATGACAAGCGCGGCTACGTGTTCCTCGGCACTGTCTCAGCTGCGGCTGTCATCGTGTGGCTCCGCTCATGACCGGCCACTCGTGTTCAAGTCGAGTGCGGAAGCCCGGCCGTCCGCGGCAAAAAGGATAAGAGGCAGCTCCTTGTCGGCCTGGCCGATCGCCAGCGCGAGCCAACGACCGCTGTCGGGGAGCGGCCACACCTGCATGCTCATGGCCTGTTGGCTGAGGTAGTCGAGCGGCTCGGCGCTCCCTCGCAGCTGGCGCTGAGATACGGTCCGAGGTCCACGACGAACGCACTGCCCCACCGATCCGTCAGGCGCGTCGCCAGGTCGTCGAGGCGGGCCTGCAGGTCGCGCACATGATGCTCTGGTCCACCGCCCCCGGAGGCGTCGACATAGGTCACCTCCGGGAACGGTTGCACGGCCAACGCGTCAATCGTCGAGAGGTACTCCTCGGTGGTCATGGGCGCGCAGGCTATGGGACCGCGCAGACAACCTCCGCCGACTGCCCACCCCAATGATCGGCCGGACAGCTCCTAGTGATCACTGATGCGATGTGGGACCGGATCGAGCCGCTGATGCCGGCCGATCCGGTCCGGGGTCGGCGATGGGCCGACCACCGCCGAACCTGGAAAGCCATCGCGTGGAAGTACCGCCAGCGTTCGCCGTCGTCGTCCCAGGTGCACTGGTGGCCGTCCCTCTCCAGGGCCTGTGCCCGGATCCCCTGGGGCCTGGGGGAGGTACGCCAGGCCCCGAGGTCTTCTTGCCAGTGGTCGGAGGTAGCCACCAGGGCACCTCCTCGCTGGGTCAGGTGTTGCAGAAGCCGCTCTTCTTCAGTGCGCCGTTGATGCCGGCGCCTTGCGCCTCGTCGGTGGTGACGTCCTTGTAGGTGAAGCGCTGGGATGCCAGCCAGTCGGCCTTCGGGGAATCGAGTGAGCCGCAATGGTTGCGGGCGGCGTCGATGGCCTTGTCCTCGTGCCTGACTGCGTCGGGGGCGACGCGGCGGATCGCTTCGAGGAGTTCGGCGCGCTTGGCGCCGGTCGGCTCGGGCGGGATGCCGGCCTTCTTCAAGGCGTCGTCTGTGCTGGCCTTCGGGGTGCTGGTCGAGGGTGCAGGTGGTGCTGTCCCGTCGGGCTTGGCCGTGGTCGTGCAGCCGACGAGCGTGGCAAGCAGCAGTGTGGCAGTGATGGCGGTGGTGCGGGTGCGCATGGTCCCCCCGGACGTTGCGTGATGAGAGACCCATCATGCGCCGGACGAGGCGCGTCTGGGGTGGGAACGGGCGTTCGGTCAGGTCGCTGCGGTGCAGCGGTCGTACTCGGTGAGGTGGGTCCGCCTGCCCACCGAGCTGCCTACGGCGATGGCGGCCCCCACCTTGTCGGAGGGAACCGCCACTTTCACGCACGCAGGTCGCGAGTCACTCGCAAGGGGTGAACTCGTCTTGCGGAGGCTCGTCACGAAGGCGGCCCAGGACTGCTTGGGGAAGAGTAACTCGAGCTTCACTGAGCGTCGTCTGGCCACTCGAGGAGAACGCGGCCGTCTTCGCTCTTGACGATCGAGTCCGTGAAGAGCCAGTGGATGCGATCGTCCAAGGGCGTGTTCTGCACCCCGTATCCGAACAGCGTTGCGCGAAGGAGCCACCCGTTTCCGTGGCAGCCTGCGAATCGCACGTTCTGCATGGCCACCTCGCCATCGGTGTGAAGGATCAGTCCCCCATCCGCGTCGGTCTCTGGGACCTCGGCGAACAGCATTGGGCAAAGGCTTTCGAGGGTTACCTCTGTCCTGAAGCCTTGGCGATTCAGGCTTTGAGTGAGCTGTTGCAGTACATCCGACCAGGTCCTTCCGGGTGGGTTGTCGAAGACCTCGAGGGTCATGTAGGTCGTGTCCAGGACGTCCATGAGTACGGTTCCGCACAGCCGGCCGTTCTTGATGTGCGGCTCGAACGTCACGCCGCGTGCCCGGGGGACCTTCAGACCGCCGAGATCCAGGTATGGGCGTCGAGACTGTGGCGCTTCTCTGCTGTCCCAGGGGCCGACGATTCCGTCTCTCACTCGCTGCACGGGAGGAGGACCTGCACGGTGCTCGAAGGCGGACTCCACGAGCGCCAGGGCGGCTGCCTCGCCCGAGCTCTCCATGTCGGCCAGGAGACCTTCCGCGAGATCAAGCAGGCGGTCGATCTCGTCTTCTGGTCGAGAAGTCGAAGCGGCAGCCGCCCAGAGTAGAGCTGCGTAGTTGCGCAGTGTCGGCAGGCGTCGTTCTTCGCTGATCCTGGCTGCGTCGAGATCCCCAAGGGCTCCCTGAGCAAGCAGCCTGACTTCCCCCGCGGGCAGTTCGAGACCTCCGTCCAGCAGCGTCTCCACTGCCAACGGGATGCTGTACTTCTCCACGTGGTCGTCCAGCAGATCGCGCAGGCCATAAGGATCAGCCAGGTTGCGGTGGGCTTGCTCAGTGTGTCCCGCTCCGAGAGCTGAGCGCTTTCCTCTGAGAAGTAGCCGGCTTCCCCGAACTGCATCATGACCTGATGTGCGTGGTTCCTCAACGACGTTTCCTCAGCTTCCCCTTGCCCGGTGGCGGGCGCACCTCCGCATCAGGCAGCAGGACACCACACGGGCGGGCCCTGGTCGAGACGGCCCGGGCCCTTCGCCGCGTCCGGGCCGCCAGCCGCAATCGGCATCCCGGCCTACCCGGGGCTCGAAGCCGCCACAAAAGCAGTTGCCGGTTGGTCGGCCCGGTGCTGCTGTCAGTGGGCGGTGGAAGGATGCCCGGTCATGGGAACGAGAGATGACAGCGATGAGGCGTACGTCGTCGGTCTGTGCAACCGGATCCTCGGGGAAAGCGCCCTGGCGCAGCACAGGTTCGACTGGCTGCTGGGTGATCCCGGAGCGGGTGGCCGGCAGGTCAGGCTGCCGGTCGATGCCTACTGGCCGGGCCATCAGCTCGTGGTCGAGTACCGTGAACTGCAGCACGACCAGCCGATGCCCCACTTCGACAAGCCGGACCGACTGACCGTCAGCGGTGTCCACCGCGGCGAGCAGCGAGCCCTGTACGACGCCCGGCGCGGCACGGAGATTCCGACACACGGGCTACGCCTGGTTGTCATCCGCCCCGCGGACTTGGATGCGGACGGCCGCGGGCGGCTGCGCCGCAACGAAGAGGCCGATCTGGCGGCACTGACGAAGATCCTGGCCCGCGACAGTGACGAGGACCGGGTCACTGACACCTTCCGCACCTGGCTCCTGGCCGAACGCTGGACACCCGTCGATCCCACGGACCGGTGGACTGACCTGGAAGCCGTGCGCGGAGAGGAACGGCTGATCTGCGAGGCCAAGGGCCGCACCAGCGAGAAAAGCATCGACGCCGACATCGCTTACGGCCAACTGCTGCGCCGCATGACGAGCCAGGACCCGCACACTCGCTACGCCCTCGTCGTGCCGTCCTCCTCCATCAAGGCCGCAGCGCGCGTTCCGGCCCACGTCCGGCAGCTCCTGCGCATCGACGTGTACGAGGTGACGGACGATAACCGGGTATGCCGGCTGATCGACTGATCGGTAGTGGGTGCTGCGTCGTCGATGGCGCTTCTCTCAGTGCTTACCGCCCGCCCGCGTCGAGTTGCTGCGGCACGGCGCCGGACCTGAGCGTTCGCAGGTCCGGGATGTGGTTGTAGAGGGTGCCCGGGGAGACTCCGAGAGTTTGGCGATCGAGGTGATGGAACGGCCGGGGTCGGGCAGGAGGTCACGGGCGGCCTTGATGACTTCCTCGGTGGCGCCGGTGGGGCGTCCGCCGATGCGGCCGCGGGCGCGGGCGGCGGCCAGGCCCTCGCGGGTGCCCTGGACGATGAGTTCGCGGATGAACTCGGCGAGGGCGGCGAAGACGTGGAAGACGAGCCGGCCGCCGGGCGTGGTGGTGTCGAGGTTCTCGTGCAGCGAGGTAAAGCTGATGCCGCGCTCACCCTGTTCCTCGACGGACAGCCCTTGGCCGACCTTCGCGTCGAGGGCGCTTTATTGGTCCAGTTCGTCCTGGACGCGGCTCTTCACTGCCTCGCACTCGGATCGACGGACGTCGGAGTCCGTGGCGCTCAGCCATCCGGCGAGGAACGCCGCAGCAGCCAAGGCGATGCCAACTGGCACGGCAAGGAAACAGCACGCGGGATCTCTTGGAGCGCGGTTGTGACGCGCCAGGTGCAGCAGCGGGGGGCCTGGGGTGTTTGAGTCGTGCATCCTCTCACCTCGGGATAGGCGAGTCACTGTGGCAGAGGCGGTCTACGGTCCGCTCTACAACGGGTCGCGCCGCCGCTTACTGATCTTGCTCATCAATCGGTCGATAGATGAGCGTCTGCCTCTATCGAGCCCCGACTCCGCCAGTGGGCGAGCTGGTCTTGGGTTCTCAGGGTGCTGTAATGGTGCGGCCCATGCTTTTGCAGCCGTACAACCAGTAGTTCCGCCAGGGCCTCGGCGGCTCCGGCCGCGTCCCCAGCCTCGCCCCGTCGTATAGCCATCCAGTAAGCAAGCTCATTCTGTGTGCTCAAGGTGTCTGGGTGGTCGGGCCCCTGGATCCGCAGGAGGTCGGTGAGCAGTTCGGCCAAGGCTTCGGCAGCTCCGGCCGCGTCCCCGGCGTCTCCTTGGCATTTAGCCAACCAATAGCGGGTATCCAAGGTGTCTGGGTGGTCGGGCCCTTGGGTCCGCAGGCGGTCGGTGAGTAGTTCGGCCAAGGCTTCGGCAGCTCCGGCCGCGTCCCCGGCGTCTCCTTGGCATTTAGCCAACCAATAGCGGGTATCCAAGGTGTCTGGGTGGTCGGGCCCTTGGGTCCGCAGGCGGTCGGTGAGTAGTTCGGCCAGGGCCTCGGCAGCTCCGGCCGCGTCAGCATCGCCCCGCCAGACGGCCAGCCCAAGGCGGGCCTTCAAGGTGTCTGGGTGGTCGGGCCCCTGGATCCGCAGGCGGTCGGTGAGTAGTTCGGCGAAGGCGTCGGCAGCTCCGGCCGCGTCTCCAGCCTCCCCCCGCCATCGAGCAAGGCTGATGCGAGTGTCCAGAGTGCTGGGGTGGTCGGGCCCCTGGATCCGCAAGCGGTCGGTGAGTAGTTCGGCGAAGGCGTCGGCAGCTCCGGCCGCGTCTCCAGCCTCCCCCCGCCACCTTGCCAAGCAGGACCGGTCGTCCAGGGTCTCAGGGGAGTCAGGGCCGACAGTGCGAACCCGGTCTGCCAGAAGCCCGACCAGGGCCTCGGCAGCTTCGGCGGCATCCCCCGTGTGCCCGCGCCAGTCCGCGAACCTGTGGCGAGTGTCCAGCGTGTCGGGATGGTCCGGGCCTTGGACCCGGAAGTGGTCGGAGAGTAGTTCGGCGAAGGCCTCGGCGGCTCCGGTCGCATCTCCAGCCCTGCCCCGCCACTGAGCAAGGCAGGTGCGAGCGTTCAGGGTACTGGGGTGGTCCGGGCCTTGGACCCGGAGGCGGTGGGTGAGCAGCTCGGCGAAGGCCTCGGCGGCTCCGGCCGCGTCTCCAGTCTCTCCCCGCCACCGGGCAAGACCGGTGCGAGTGTTCAGAACATCGGGGTGGTCCGGGCCTTGGATCCGCAGCCGGTCGGTCAGAAGCTCGGCTAGATCTTTCACGGCGCCGCGAGCATCGCCAGCCTCTCCTCGGTTCTTGGCAAGATTGTCCCGGGCATCCAGGCTCTCAGGGTGGTCCGGACCGAGAGATGCTCGAGCGCTGTCCACCAAATCCTGGAAGTGCTCCACTGCAGCGGTGAACTGGCCAGCCTTGCTCAAGCTAACGCCAAGATGCATAGGTAGGTGATGGTGTTTACTCCCGCTGAATAGGGTGTCTCCGGCACAGTGCATGAGGGCTTGGGCGTTGGCCCTCAGGTTCTGAGCCAACGGCAGGTGAGGGTCGGGCCAGTCCTCGTCGAGTAGGGCGTCACCAGCGGCGCGGACGGCCTCACGGCGGTCCCGAGGGCTAAGTGTCTCGCGGGTGGCGCGTTGGATGAGCTGGTGAATGCGCACTGACTGCTGTGGAGACTTGGGATCGTGGTCGATGAGGCTCAGACGGTGCAGAGCACGGAGCGCGCCCCACACGTCCAACTCCGTCACTTCGTCCACGTCGCTTTGTTCAGCTGCGGCCTGCGTACGGTACTGAGCGAAGTAGGCTCGGGCAGGCTCACTGGTCAGAACGCTCTGGGGAATGCCGTTCGGATCCAGTACGGCGGCGAGCTGAAGCGTGGGGCGGGCGAGGCCGGCGGGGTTGAGATTGTCAGCGCGTTCAACCGACAGCGACCAGGTAGCACTCACAGTGGTGTTCTGGTCGTCTGGCAACATGCCGGGCTCGGGCAGCATACTGGCGAGGCTTGTGGCGCGTTCGGCGAGCCGACTGCGGTAGCTGGGGCACTGCTGGTGGGTACATCGCGAGCAGCCGACGGGAATGCCGGCATCGACGATGTAGGCAGCAGCCTGTGAGAGGGCTAGTGGCAGGTGCCCGAGGTCCTGGGCCAGCGCACGGATCTCGTCTGGGTCATCGTGCCGTCCGTGTTCGGCAAGGCAGTCAACCAGATAGGCGACTGCCTGATCAGGAGTGAAAACCCCGAGGTCGATCCGATGTCCGGGTAGAGCAGCGTCGCGGCGCCGCGTGGTGACCACGGTGCGGCCGTACGGGTTCTTCGCCGGCCATAGCCCGGTCACGTCAGCGGGGTCGGCGATGTCGTCCAGTACGACCAGCCATCGGCACACGCGCTCAGATCCCGGCGGCTTAGGTTCGAGCCATCTCAGGAACGCCTGTGCGGATTGCTCGGGGTCACCAGTTTCGTAGGCGAGGAGTTCTTCGGCGGCCTGGGCGAAGGCGGAGACGATGGCGGGGCGGCTGTTGGCGCTGACCCAGACCAGCACATCCAATTCGTCCCCAGCCCACGCCTGCCGCGCGTAGTGGGCGGCGAGCTGGGTCTTGCCGACGCCGCCGGTGCCGCGGAGCACCTGGCACAGCACAGCAGTGCCGCTGTTGGCCACCGCGGTCCGCAGCTGGTCGGTCTCGTCTCGTCTCTGGAAGGCCGCAGCTTCGCGGGGAAGGACACCGACCTGGCGCGGCCACGGGGCCGGCTCCCGCCCATGCACATGCACGGTCGTGATGTCGCCGCTGTGGTATCCGCTGATCGATACGCCTGCCGGCCCGGAAGTCGCTCGACCCGTGTCACGAACCTCGATACCCCGCCGTCCTGCCATACCGATCCCCCTGCTGAATCCCTGGACTACTTCTCGCTGTACCCGCTGATGGCGTCGCCATCTCCGGTCGCTTCGGCATCGCCTGTCCGCTCGACGGTGACGGGACGCGCAGAGCCGCTCCCGTGATAACCCGTGACCGCGTTGCCCTTGCCTGCTGTCTTGGCGGTGCCGGTTTCTCGAACGACGATGGCTGACCGGCTGGTGCCTGGGAGGGCTGCCCAGATTCCGACACCGACCGCTGCCACACCTGCGAGAGCGGAGGCCACCGTCGCAATCCGGCTCGCTGTCTCCCACTGCGAGACAGCGAACATCCACCCCAGGACAGCGACCACCAGGCACGTCACGACCAACACCACTCGCTTCAACGTCATCCCGTCATCGTCGCTCAGGCTGAGTCGCAACGGGAGTGCTTTCGCCGAGCCCCTCATCCTCCGATGTGCGGGAGCCAGGCACAGTAAAGGCACTGAGGTTCCAGCGGGCGCCCATGTAGAGGTTGACCTCCCGGTACGGGTGCTCGTCGCGCCGGTTGGACACAGTCTCTCCGTCCTTGCCGTACGCGATCACGGAGTTGGCGCCGTTGGAAGACTCCCTGACGTTCAGGTCCTCCTCGATCTCCCGCTGAAGATCCCGAAGCCGCAGCCGGGCCGCGAAGATGGTCTTCTGCGCGCACGGCTGACCTCTAACATCACCGCATAGGTGGGGTGAGAGGCACTGCGGGTGAGGCGGCGCAGGATCGCCTCGGTGAATATGGTCCGGGTACGGATCGCGGTCGCGTACTTAACATCTGGTCGCACTGCTGAGCGATGAGTGTCCAGCGGATCGGCCGGGTCAGCGCCGGGGTCGGCCGCGGGTACCCGCGTCCCCGGTTCGCCGGCCACCGGCCGGTACAGCTTCACCTTGTTGCTCCGCTTGATACGCGGCAGCAGGTGAGCCGAACCCAAATCCCGACTGCCATGTGAGTCTGTGTAGCTGACCTCGACGTCCATGGTACTGCCGTGCCACATCGCGCTCTCGACCATAGCGGCGACCTCGAGGGCGGTGCAGTTGATCAGCTGGGAGTGGATGGCCAGGGAGTTCTTCTCCACGTGCCAGTAGATGAGTACCCCGCGGCCGCCGTAGCTCGAGTGCCACTAGGAGCTGTCTCTTGAATCGGTCATGAGACCGTCATGCTCTTGACTGAAGGGCTCGCTGCCGCTGGGCCGCCACCGAACCGGTTGGGTCCTCTGTATCGGCGGATCGGCGATGACGAGAGGAATGAGAGATGGCCGACCGAAACATGCCGTACTGGATCATTCGTCATGTAGAGATCAAAGAGGCGGTTCCCGGGCAAACATTCACTGTGTTCATGCTCGAAAACGACAGCAAGGACGCCCGCTACTTTGACCTGCAGCGCATGCTTGAGGAGCCCGGCCCGCAGGAGATAGATCTTGAGCTCGACAGTTACTGCATCGTCTCCGAGAGTGAGGGCGTCGACTATGGCGGCCTTGCAGAGGTGACCATGCTGCCGGGCCGGCTTGTGCTCCAGTTCCGGCCTGAAGCAGTGGAGGAGTTGGAACTGCCCTCTGACGAGATCATCCTGGGCATCGCTCCAGACATCAACGTTTATGAGCTCTGGGCAGGCATGCAGAAGGTTCTCACGTACGGAAATCACCTGAAGGTACCCAATATGCGCTTTATGTGATCTCCAGATTGTCGAGCCGCCTTCTGACAGTGACGGTCGGGTCTATCGGCGGGCCCACATAAGAATCGCGGCGAGGTGGAATTCGGCCTGGTAGGCGATGGCGAGCTTGTCGGTCCGCATGGCTAGGCCGCGCCACTGCTTGAACCGGTTGATGCATCGTTCGACGGCGTTGCGCTGCTTGTATGCCTCGGCGTCGAAGGCCGGTGGCCGACCTGGTCGGACGGCTGCGGGATGACGGCGCGGATTCCGCGTCGGCGGAGGTGACTTCGGATCGCGCGGGATGAATACGCGCGGTCCGCCAGGACGGTATCGGGGCGGGTCCGTGGTCGTCCGGAGCCGCTTCGGGGGACACGAATGGCGGCCATGACGGCCTCGAAGTCCGGGGCGTCGCCCGCTTGGCCTGCGGTGACGTGAAGGGCCAGAGGCCGTGCCCGGCTGTCGCTGACAAGATGGACCTTCGTGCTCAGGCCGCCACGGGAGCGCCCGAGGGCATGGCCGTCAGGTTCGGCCCGATCTGGAGCCCCTTTTTCCTGGCACCGGCGGCGTGCTGGTGGGCTCGGCAGACGGTCGAGTCCAGCGAGACAGTCCAGCCGATGTCGGCATCAGCGTCGGTTGCTGCCAGAACTGCGGCGAGAATGTGTCCCCAAGTGCCGTCCATGGCCCACCTGATCAGGCGTTTATGGGCAGTCTGGAACGATCCGAGCTCGTCGGGCAAGTCCCGCCAGGGCGAACAGGTGCGGTACTTCCATGCGATGGCCTCCAGGGTGCGGCGATGATCGGCCCACCGCCGACCGCGGACCGGATCGGCCGGCATCAGCGGCCCGATCCGGTCCCACATCGCATCAGTGATCACTAACCGGATAGGCATGTCCGATCAACTGACCAACGAATCAAAGACACACGCTCTAGGTGAACAGGTTCTGGTGGTAGGCGCGCACATGGATCCATGCCGCCCTGCACGACGGCCACATGAGCGAGCGGGATGCCCGCCGCCTGTACACCAACCGCCTCGTCGACAAGGCCCTTGCCGGCCAACCAGGGCCTCGCGTTCTGCTTCTGACCCAGCATCAGGAGGTGTCTCCATGCCCGATCCGACCGCGCCCCGGCCGCATTCCGGAGCCGACCTCGCCCGTCAGGCCCTCGCCGCATACAAGGCCGGCCGCAGCGCCGACACCGGGGCGGCCAAGCCCGCCCGTCGAAAGCCTCGCTGGCACAGCGGAGAAGGTCGCGACCCGCAGGCCTTCGGCACCGTCTTGGCGCACCTCGGCAGCGAACAGGGCTGGACCGCCGGCGTCCGCGGCGGCAGCATCGTCGACCGGTTCGACGAGCTCTGCCCGCAGTACGCTGCCCGCGTCGAGGCCGTCGCGTACGACGCCGAGCGAGGAAGGCTTGATGTCCGCCCCTCGTCCGACGCCTACGCCGCCCAGCTCCGTCTCCTTGGCGGTCAGGTCTGTCGTCAGATCAATGACAAGATCGGCAGCGACGCCGTCCGTAGCCTGCGGGTGCTGCGCGTCGCCCCGCTCGTCACACCGCAGACGCAGCAGCCCGCAGGCACCGATTCGGACCGGGCGGCAGGGCCGGTCCGCACGCGGGAGAACGCCTCGGCTGGCTACCACCGCACTTTGGCCATCCACCAAGCGCACCTCCGGAACCGGGCCGATGAAGCCGGTTCTGCACGGCTCCTCGGCGCAGCCGCTACCAGGCAGACATCAGCGCTTCGCGCGAAGCGTCCCGTCCTCGAAGACGATCCGGAGTACGCGGCCCAGCTCGAGCAGCTGCAGCCCCGGGGACGGCGTGACGAGAAAGAAGCCGCTTACCAGGCCGCGCTGTACCGGGCGCACACCGGCATGGTCCTCGGCAGCCGGGACGGCGAACCGCCTCGGCTGTTCGGTGGTGCTGCCTGACCACGCCGTGCCCAGCGTCGATCGCGCTCGCCATCTCGGAGTATTACGACGTAATACTCCGACCACGCGGCTGTGGCTTTGTTGGTGAGTGACGAGAGTGCCTGTAGCTCAGCGTGGAGAGCGCCCTCTTCCACGGGAGAGCGATGTCGCTGAGTTTTGGGTTCTGGCACAGATCTTGGGGAGCGGTCGCGGAGTATCACCGGGGCAACAGTATGAGTTGGGTCGGCCCG
Source organism: Streptomyces solicamelliae (assembly GCF_045348655.1). Classification (NCBI taxonomy): domain Bacteria; kingdom Bacillati; phylum Actinomycetota; class Actinomycetes; order Kitasatosporales; family Streptomycetaceae; genus Streptomyces; species Streptomyces solicamelliae. The sequence goes on along the minus strand of NZ_CP160404.1, from coordinate 30,907 downwards.
CAGGGCGGTTTACCGGGACAGTCCAAATTTTCAGGCGCCCTCGCGAGCCGTGCTGGCATCGTATGAACCATGGCAGCGATAGACGACACATCCGAACCTGACAGCCCTGTCCGCAGCACCTATCCGCCTCTGGTGGAGGCAGCGTGGCTGTATCAGGCGGATCAGGTGTGTCCGGAAGACCTGCCGATGACCGCTGCCCAGGCACTCGCAATGGGAATGGACACGCCGACCCTGTGCGAGCTCGCTGGCCTGCCGCGCCATGCGGGCCCCCGGGACATCCGCGACACATTCGAGCAGGCTCTCGAAGACTTGGGGATCGCTTTGCCCGATCACCACCTGGCCCGGCGATACGCGCTGCACAGGCTGGCCACGCGATTCACCGCTGGGGAGGTGGATCGCGCCGAGTTGGCATCGGACGAGTGGTCGGAGATGGAGGTCGAGACCGCTGGAGGAGCAAGCATTCGTGGCGCTACTCCCGCCATGCGCGTGCTGCATCGAGTGCACGCTTGGGCTCGACGAGGCAGCATGGGAAGCGCAACTGCAGATCGCTGCCTGTGCCTTGGTCTCGCATCCCACTGTCGGGCCGCGCTTCTGACAAGTGGGGTCAGAAGGCGTTTCTGGTACAAAATCTGGGGTTCCGATCGCGGAGGGTTACTGAAGCAGGATCATCTTGCGGAGGAGTTCGAATCCGGCGCGCCCATAGAGCTGCCGCTTGATCTTCTTGATGCGATTGACGGCGCCCTCGATGCTGCCGGAACTCCAGTCGAGAGTGAGCCCGGCGGTCACGGCGTCTCGGTCTCGGAGCAAATGGAGTGCGAAGCCCGTGAGACCGGGCAGCCGGCCGGCGTCGACTGCGTCGATCCAGGTGGGGAGTGTGGAGCCCAGGCGTTCGGTGAGTATCTCGCCAAAAGCGCGGACGTGTCCGGCCGCCTTGTCCAGTTCGGGGCAGCGGGCCAGGACCTCCTTCAGGCTGGCCCGGTCTTCCTCGGTCAGGGGCGCGGGGTGACGGGTGAGCCAGCCGGTCACCTGCCGCACCGACGGCGCCCGCGGCGACACAGCAGGCGGAGCCCCGCGCAAGGTGGCGATGTGCGCGCGGACCATGGCGTAGGTGACGGGAGCTTGCTCGGCAACCAGTTCGCCGTGCAGTCAGGTGACGCTGGTGCATCCCTCGGCGAATCGGTGCTCCAGGTAGGGCTTGTAGGGGTCCAGCTTGCTGGGCCGGGGCCGGTTCTCGCGGATGGTGTCCGGCCAGCGTGCGGCGTTCGCGTATCGGAGCACGGTGTTGAGGCCCCAGCCCAGGTGCCGGGCGGTCGCCCGGCGTGAGTGGCCTTGGGCAAGCATTTCGTGGACGAGGGCGTGTGCGGCCTTCTTTCGCTCGGCCCGCTGGCCGACGGGCTCCGCATCGTCCTGCGGACGACCGGAAGCCCTCCGGTGGCCTCCGGCAACGTGCTGCTGGGCGAAGGATTGCGCAGGCAGTCGCGGTCGGCGGCGACGCAGGTCTCCACGAGCCGGACCACTGACCGTCTGGCTGATCCGCCAGCAGGGCCTCGATCCGTCTCGTCACAGGCGTGGGGCAGGATGGCGTCATGGCACAGCAGATCTTGCCCCCGTCGGAATCCTGGCGCCGGATCGACGCCTGGCTGGCGACCCACGCGGCGTCCGATTTCGCCCTACTCAATCCGCCTGCGACACGGGACGACATCCAGCAGGCGGAGCGGCTTCTCGGCATCCCACTACCTGGTGACCTTGCTGAGTCTCTGCTCTGCCATGACGGGGTGAGCGCCTGGGCGACCTTCCTGCCGGAGCAGTCACCGCTCCCGGTGAGCAGCATCGTGAACCATTGGCAGACCTGCATGGATGCCGCGGCGGAGAACGACGGGCTGACCCGTCGGCCCTGGGACGACGAGCCGTGGTGGCACCCGCTCTGGGTTCCCTGGGCCGAGAGCGCCGATGGCGGGGCGCAGGTGATCGACCAACGGCCTGGCCCGGACACGGGCCGTCTCGGTTGGGCGGGCCACAGTGGTGGCGGCGACTTCACCGATTCCTGGCCTGATCTTGCGAGCCTTCTCCACGCGGTCGCCCATGTGCTCCACGAAGGCGGTGACGTGCGCGGGCTGCATCCCTACCTCACCACCAAAGGTGAGCTTTGGTGGGACGACGCGGGCTGCGAGGAACTCAACGGTCAACCGCTGAGGGCAGCACCGATCGGACTGCCCTAACTATCAGCCTCGCGGACCTGCCGCCGAGCCGACGCGAACCACGCGACTGCTCCTACTTCTCGCGAACATTTCCGAGGCATCTGCCTCGTCGTCGTTCTCGAAGCCCACCGACAAGTGCTCTCCGCTGTCACCTGCGCAGCCACGGCTGAGAGGGGGCGGTTCGAGTGACCAACGGTTCGGCAGGTGTCCTCCCTGGGCCGAGGATGGCTTGCCGAGTATTACGTCGTAATACTCGGACGTGCCGTCCGGGGCTCTGGCGCCCGTGGCGCTCTCCTCGGGCTCCCGCCGCCCGCCCTAATCGTCACGGCATGACGTGGCTACCTTGCTCGACCGCCGCGGCGGGGAACTCCTCTTCCAGGTCCTGACCGAAGGCGAGGAGAAGAACAACGTCGCCATCGCCTCCAACGAGTCCTTCGGCAAAGGGCACATGTTCCGGCGAACACGTGCCAGGCGGCGCCGAAACCTCACGAGTTCGCCCTGCGGTCGGCCCAGAAGTCGTAGTACTCGTCGCTGACGAAGCCGTGATTGACCCAGCGCTGGGGGTCTGCGGCGAACTCGCGCTCGGCCAGGGCCAGGGCCTCTTCAGGGGTAGGCAAGACAGCAATCACCTGGCCCCAGGACTCGTCTTCGGGGTTGAGGGGCGGGAACTCAGTAATGTCTAGGAAGGCGTCGGTGCTGACGTCTTCGACCTCGCTGAGGTAGACGGTCACGCCCGTGCGGCCAGGGCCCAGGGCGATCCAGCGAAGCCCCTGGCGGCTGTCGCGTTCGATGGGGCCGAGGAACTGTTCGATCGGCTTGCTGCGGCGAAGGGCGCCGAGGGCGAAGGCGGGAGTGAGGTGCCGCAACTCAGTTCCTCTGCTCGTGCTGGTCGGGCAGACGCCCGGGATCAATGTGATCTGCAAGGTAGATCCGGGTGGCCTGCGGGGCCATCCCGAAGGCGGCTGCGACAAGCAGCCCGAGTCCGGCATGTCGCCGCACCTGGCCGAACTCGCGACAGATCCGCGGCAGCTGTTTGTCCTGGCGGGTCTGGGAAGGGTGACCGCACCAGCCGGTGTCTTGGTGCAGATAGCCGAGCCTGCCGCAGCGCTGACACATCTGCTCATCGACCGTTTGACCTTCAACGGCACCATCATCGAGACCGGCACCGACTCCTACCGGTTCGCCTCGACCTGGGCAGGACCGAAGCGCCCGCCAGAGCCTACTGCGACGCTCGCCCATCCCGGACTTGCCGAGCGTCGCCAGCCGCCGGCGTACACCTGGGCCAACAGGCCCAGGATGGTACGACTGAACGAGCTCTGTCGTGGATCTTGTGATCGCCATTTGAAGGGTCTTGACTCTGGGCTACTGCATGATCGTGCGCGGCAGGTGCGATGGCGTGCCGACGCAACTGTAGACCTGCAGGGTGTAGCCCCGTCCGATGACCACCTTGGTGGGTTTTGCATGGCTCCGGTACGGATGACCGACCGGCTTCGCCGCCTCCGGGTCTGCCTCTACCGGACGCCAGCTGCCGTCGGCCCCGTGCCACTCGCTGCTGTCGATAGAGAGCAACGCCTCCACCGGTCCGCCACACTCGCCGCAGCACAGTTCATCGCGGCCAGCCGGGTCGCGGAAGGTGAAAGGGGCCGGCCATCCGCCCGCCTTCCAGCCGGGAGCGACGGACAGATCGCTTTGGTAACTCACTGACTGCTGCGCGCACCAGCGGTACACACGCTCGTCCAGGGCCTCGTCGAGTAGATGGCCGGGCGGGAACTCACGCACCGGCTCAGGGTGGAGCAGGCACGGCTCCGGCACGTGGTCGTCACACTCGACGTAGGCGGGCTCAGGAGGAGTGCGCAGGACCTGCCGGACCTGCGAGGCCGGGCGCCAGCGCACCTGCACGTCGGCCGAGCATCCTTCAATCCCATAGCCCGGCGCCCACAGCACCTGCAGCAGGTCGTTGCCTTGCGGGAAAGGCAGCGTGGGCACGTCGCGGGCGTAGAGCTGCACGAGCGGTATCAGTGGCTGCGGCTCGGATGGCAGCAGCTTGGGGTCGTGCCCGGCCCGCAGCTGCTCCACCATCTCCTGTTCCTGCACAGACAGTAGGTTCTCCCGCGGACCGCGCGGTCGCGACCACGCCTCGGTCAATAGGGCTCGCACCCTGCGGATGTCTGCCAGTGTCGGCATTGACACGGCAGGCGGGTAGCCCGGCGTGCACTCGGGCCAGGGCTCGTCCGCCGGCCACAGCAGGGGCCCACCCACCGAACTGTCGTGGACGGTAGGCGCTCCAGGAGTCGGGTGCAGGCGGGTGGCCGTCTTGGCCAGCCGAACCAGCTCCGGGAACTCCACGGTGATGTCCAGCGGCCGTGGTGGTGTCGTGCGCGTCATGTCCTCTTCCTCCCGCCCTTGTGGGCAACGCCGCATCCAAGCACAGCGCGCCGACAGCCCTGGCCAGGCTCCCATCGGGCGCGGCGCTGATCACAAGAACTTCTGCAGAGCCGCCGAACGTGCCGGCACCTGGCAGCATCTGCCTACGACGACTCCAACAGACGCTCCAACCGATGGGTCAGTAGCGGAGGCGAGCTTCGGACCCATCGATACGCAGCGTGCAGGTCTTGAAGACCTGCAACGGAGGCTGCTCGCCGTCTACCGGGGCCAGGGTGAGTTCCAGGTCCTGCAACGGCTTGACCGCAGCGACAAACCGACCCCCATCCGGGTCCGGGCCCCTGAGGGCTGCACACCTCGAACAACGCACTCACGCTTTCCCAGCCCGGCCCCGGGGTGAAGCGCGTCAGGAAGAACGGTTGATCGCAGCCATACTCACTTAGCTCACCAAGTAGGACCTTGCCACGCAAGAGCCGCCACTGCGTCATAACCCTGCCCCCTCCGCCGCGCATTCGAAGTGGCATCCTCGCAGCGCATGAACACCTGGCCAAGCCGCTTCCCCGGCCACCTGCCACGCCTCAACAGCCGCGAACCCGCGGGGGCTTCGTCGCTCACAGCAGGCGGGCGCAGTGGAGGCGGTGGGCGAGCATTCGGCGTCCACCGCCGGTGTCTTCTGCATCGAACGCGGCACCCGATGTGACGACCACCCCGCAGGCGCCCACCGAGAGGGTCTAAGTCTCGCCTGACTGTCCGACGCGAAGAATCACTCGTAGATAGTGGCGGCCTGCAGCGCCCTCGCCAGGAAGGTCCAGTCCCCGCCTTCGGGGAGCTCCTGCCCCACGTTCCGATACCAGCCTGGCGAGTCATGCATCCACGTCGCAAGAGCCTCGAGGAAGTCGTCGAGGGTCTGGTTCTCCCACTCACCTCCCCTGCGGAGGTAGTCCTCGTGAAGTTCCCTAACGAAGGTGACCAGTTCGTGGCGGCTGCGGACTTCGTCGCCGGGCGTCAGTGGCATGGGAGCGAACCTATCCTGCGCCTCGTACTGCAGAGCGCTGGGTGACCAGGAGGAGCGTCAGTGGTACTCGCCTGCCGGGGTGGTACTGCGGATCTGCCTGTACACCGCGCACTCGCAGTATTACGTCGCAATACTGCGAGGCTCGCTCCGTCCGCGGCCGGCTGTCCGGAGAGACGCGCCGGTCTCCCCTGCCGGAAGCCCTCGACCGAGGTACGCGCAGAACTGCGACGCGTCGACTGGGCGTCGTTGAAGTGCGGCTGCGGTGACTCCGCGGAGCATGTGCCTCTTCTGATCGAGGCGATCATCACCGCTGAGACCCCCCAGGACATGGGTCGGATATACCCTCGATGGCCATGTGGAGGAGAGCACGATCATCTTCGAGTGCACTCCGCCGGAGGCTGGCGTGATTATGGCTGCGCTGGCGGATGACCTCTCGGCACTGGCCCGGGGCGTGCTGCTGCAGATGTTGTCGTTCGTGGCTGCGGGCTCCAGCGACTACGGGCCGACTGTGGAAGGCGCGGGTCTGTACTTGGTGACGACGACGCGACTGCCGCGGTATCCGCGTTCGCGAATCTCACGGAAGAGGCCCGCGGCGTTGGTCGAGCCGCTGCGGAAGCGATGCTGTAGGTAGGGCTTGAAGCGATTGATGTGGCCGTTGGGCCGACGTTCGTGTGCGGAGGCGAGGATCTGGTCGAGGTCGGTGGTCAGGTAGTGGCGCACCGTCTTGCGGTCCCGCCCGAGGCGGCGCGCGATGGCGCTGATGGTCCAGCCGCGGTCTCGGAGCTGGTGGATGTCCGTGTGCCACTGGCGGACCCGGGCCAGGAGCTGGCCGTCTGGCGGGTCTGCGGGCTCCGGTGGCCCGATCAACGCTGCCAGTACCGCGGGGTCCGATATCTCCTGGGGCTGGTCCGGATCGTTGGACTCGGCGTCTTTGCGCAGGCAGGCGCGATGCTGGTGAGCGGTCCGTTCCACGGCGCGGGCGAGTGAATGGAGCAGATGCCACCTGTCCGCGACTTCGATCGCGTCGGGTGGCGCGCGAGCCGCGGCCTGGCTGAACGTGCTGCACCGGTCCCGGCAGATCACCTTGATGCCAGGGTGAGCAGCGAGCCAGGCCGCCACCGTGTACGCGGTGCGGTCGGGCAACAAGTCGATCGGCCGTCGTGTTTCCGAAACCGCAGCGTGACCCCAACCCGGACCTCGTCGGTCTCACCAGCGGTCAGCCAGTCTTCGGCCGCGCTTCCAGTACGCCAGTGTCGGGGGCGATATGCGATGGACTGTCGAGCGGCCGTTCCTGTTACATCGACCTGCCGCCGGCAGCCACCGGGTGGCCGGCTGACCTAAGCGGTTGCAATGAAGTCAGCTGCTGATCCTTTTGCCGCCCGAACCCGCGAGCAGCGCAGTCGGCGCGGGATCCGCAGCGCACTTCCCGCATCCGCTCGCCTGTCTTTCGGATCACCCGATCCCTGGTCTGGTGTGTACGACCAGCCAGTCCGCGTCGAAAGCTTCACCGGCGTCGGCCGAGAAGGGCAGCCTGCTCCTTCTTGAGTCGCGCGAAGCGCGTCGTGGCGTACTCCTTCAGCTCCGGTCCCGGGAACTGGATGACGGACTTGTATTCGCCGAACTCGCCACATGCCCAGCGCGCCGCGGTGATCTCGTAGCCGGATACGTGGGCGCACAGTTCCAGCAGGACGGGCGGCACCTCCTCTTCGATGAGGAGGTCGGCCTTGGTGACGACCACATCGCGCATTTTCTGGATGTTGGGTAGGAAGACGGTCGTGGCCCAGATGCGCCACTCAGCGAGCTCCTCCTCGGTGGGGGGTATGTCATGGTCGAACGGGTGGATCCCATCAGGTCGGACATATCTCTCGCAAAACGTCTCGTAGGCACGCTTGTTGGCCTCCATGAGTGCGAAGAGTGGGCCGTAGAAGTCGCTCAGCTGCTGGTTCAGTCGGGCGAGTCGGGCCTGTCGCTGCGCGAGCCTCAGCCCATTGAGGTATGTCGCCAGGTAGCCGGCGAAGGCCAGGCTGACGGTCAGGATCACTGTGTTCATGGAGGGGATGCTAGGCCCGGTCCTGTCAGACGATCTGATCGTTGGTCACTGATGCGCAGTGGGCGCCGCTTGAGCCGTTGTTGCCGGATCGGGCGCCGAAGCGGGGCAGTCGTCGGTCTCGGTGAGGTGGTGGGCGGGGGTTCGGGTATGAGGTAGGGCAGGGAGGGGCTGCCCATGTCGAAGGTCTTGCGTGTCGAGTTGACGTCTGATCAGGAACGCGAGGTGCGTGAGCGTCTGCGGGCATGCGATCTCGCGCCGGGTACCAGACTGCGTCTGGAGTGCATACGGCTGCTGGAACTGGGACGCCGTCGTCAACGGCCTGATACTGCCCTGGAGTTCGGGCTCCGTCGAAGGCCAGGTCACACGCATCAAACTGATCAAACGCTGGTCAGACGGGGCGTCGCCAGGGGTCGTGTCAGCCACGGTCGTTCTCCTGAATCCTTTGAAGGGCGTAGAGGGCTCGCCGGGATGACGAGACGGGAGCGGACAGAGCCCGCCTCCTCATCGACGTGTACGGACGTCCCGCACCCCAGGGCAGCAAGAAGGCGCGCCCTCGTCACCGCCGCCACCAAGGCCGCGATGGGCGACACCATGCGAGCTGTTCTTCCCCACGGGCGGATCGAAGGCGGCCCGCCGGCAGACCGAGGTCGCGAAGGCACGCAAGACCTCACGCGACCAGGACTTTTACAGCAGGCCCTGATCGGCCGGCCGCCACGGCGACATCCCCCGTGCTCAGGTGACCGCCATCAAGCTCCGGCACAGTTCGGTGATCTGGCAACAAGATGCCTTCACCTGACGAATTAGAACAACTATACGTATCTGATTGCCAACTGAGGGTAGTATCCCCGTTCGACCACGCGTGTCGATCATGGTGCGCGGTGCCTCAGAGAGGTCTGAGGCATGTACTTGGGGGAGGGGACTGTGCCATCAAGACGGCGCAGGCGCGGCCGCACGGCGGCGTGCCTGCTAGCAGCCTGGAGCATGTTGTTCGCGGCAGCACCCACGGGTTATGCGGCGAGTGCGGAACGGGTCGCGGCGGGGGCCGTTGAGGCATCTCAAGGGCCGCAGCCGACGGCTCCGCAGCGGGCCATGACTTTGAAGGAACGACGGGCGCAGGTAGCGAGCGAGAAGACGCTCGGCCGTATGTCCTCTGCGGCGTTGCCGCAGTCGGGCAAGTCGATGCCTGAGAAGTCCGGAGGGAAGGCCAAGCTTCGGACGGAGGCCGCAGCCGAAGAGGTCCAATACACGGCAAAGATCGAGAGGGCCGAGGTATGGGACGCGAGCGGCAGACTTCGAGGATGGGACGAGCCAGGGGGGCACGGGTTCACTCCTCGAGATGGCGAGAAGTTCACGGTCAAGGGCTGGGTCTTCGCCGGGGGCATTGACACCGGGTCGGCTCCAGTAAACGTGAGGTTTGGATGGGTCTGCGGCGTCAACCTGAATGAACCGATAAAAAACACGGTCGACAGCCCCATGCCGAAGGTGTACTACTCCGCTCCTGTCACCGTGTCGGCACCTTCCCATCTCACCCCGGGCGAGGGAGCCCCGGTCAGCTTCTCGGTCACGTTCCAGAGGAGCGACTGCCTTGACGACATCAAGCGGAACGATGGAAAGGCGAAACCTGACCCCTACGTAGCTCCGATGGGTTGGCAAGTATCGGTGCAGGGACAGGGGCTGGATGGTACCTACGACTCGGCGCGCAGCGTCCTGGGCATCGCACTCGCAGACCTTCCCGGCAATCAGACCTTCGGCTCCTCCTGCGGTTCCAACTCGGCCAGTGCGCCCGCTTGCGCAGGCAGCAGGGGCGTGGGCGTCAACACCGCCACCGGCGCGTTCTCCCAGACCGTGACTGACGCGTCCGTACCCGGGACGCTGCCGCTCGACCTGCGTCGAAGCTATTCCTCGAACAACATCGTGTCCGGCTCGCTGGGGGCCGGCTGGTCTGCCTCGTGGGACGCGCGACTGGACGAGCAGACGAACGGCAACGTGGTCTTCCGCGCGGAGGACGGGTCCCAGTACCCGTTCACGAAAACGGCCGACGGCACCTACGCGTCTGAGGCGCACGTCGGTTCGACCTTGACGAAGACGGCCACCGGGTACGAGCTGAAGACTCGGGTGGGCAACATCGTCGGCTTCGATGCTTCCGGGAACGTCACAGAGCAGCGGGACCGGCAGGGGCGCAAGTCGTCGTTCGAGTACAGCTCGGGCCGCCTCGTCGGCGTGACCACGAACACCGGTCAGCGTGCGACGTTCGCGTACTCCGGGAGCCTGCTCTCGGAGATCTCGCTATGGGATGGCCGGAAGGTCTCGTACGAGTACACCGGGGGCCGGCTCACCAGTTTCATGGGACCGGACGGCAAGCCGGTGAACTACGGCTACGACGCCGGCGGCCGGTTGCAGTCGATCAGCGACAAGCGCGGCAACGAGGCCGTGCGGAACACGTACGACAGCCAGGGCCGTGTCGTCGAGCAGCAGGCCGGCTTCCTGACCGGAAAGATCTCCTTCGCGTACTCCGGTGAGGAGACCGACGTCACCATGCCGGACGCCGGCGTGTGGACCGACATTCACCACGACAACGTCCTCCTCGCACAGTACGACCCGTTCGGCAACAAGACTTCGTTCGAGTACGACTTCCAGCTCGACCCGGTGGCAGTCACCGACGCACTGGGCAATCGCTTCGGTGTCGAATTCGATCCGCAGGGACGGCCGACCAAGTCCCGAGGACCGCTGACGTCCCAGAGCTGGGCGTACACCGCCGCGGGCGGACTCAATTACGCCCTGGACGACAACGGGAAGATGACGCGGTTCGGCTGGGACTCCAAGAACCAGCTGTGGACGGTCATCGACCCCCTCGGCGTAGGAACAGAGTTCACCTACACCCCTGCCGGCAAGCTCGAGTCGGAGAAGTCCCCCGAGGGGCGGCGGACGGTTTACGCCTACGACGCTGCCGGAAATGTCTCCTCGGTCACGACGGGCGGGGGGCAGCGCCTGACCCGTACGTATGACGCCACGGGGCGTGTGAAGACCGAGGTGGATCCGCGCGGGAACGTCGAGGGGGCGGCCCCGGCCGACTACACGACCACCTGCACGTACGACGCCGGCGGGCGGGTCGCTTCGGCGAAGGACGCCAAGGGCAACGTCACGGCCTTTGCCTACGACGCGGCCGGCAACCTGACGTCGACCACCAACAGCGCCGGCAAGGTCACCTCCCACACGTACGACGCGGCGAATCGGCTGACCGAGACCAAGGACGCCCTGGGGCGGGTCTCGACCGTGACGTACGACGTCATGGGCAACGTCGCATCGGAAACCGATGCTGCGGGCGCGAAGACCACGTACGCCTACGACAAGGCCGGACGTCTGGTCAGCAAGACCATGCCGCGCGGCAACCTCACCGGCGCAACCGCAGGCTCGTACACGTGGAAGTACGGATACGACAAGGTCGGCAACCGCACTTCCGTCACCGACCCTGGAGGCAAGACCACCAAGACCGACTACGACGCCGAGAACCGTCCGGTCAAGGTCACCGATCCCCTGGGACGAGTGCGGACCACCGCCTACGACGGTGCGGGCAATGTCCGGGCGACCATTGACGCGCTCGGCAAGGTCACCACCTACACCTACGACGGCAACAACCGGCGCCTTTCGGCCAAGGACCCGAGCGGGAAGACCATCAGCTTCGGGTACGACCGTGACGGCAACAAGATCTCCGAGACCTCCCCGCTGGGTCACAAGACGACCTTCGCCTACGACGCGAACGGACGACAGACGGAGAGGACCGACCCGCGCGGCAACGTGACAGGCGCCGTACCCGCCCAGTACACGTGGCGCACCAGCCACGACGCAGCGGGCAACGTTACGGCGCAGACGGACCCGCTCGGCAACAAGGTGACGAGCGCCTACGACGCGGTCGGCAACCTGACGGAGCGCACCGACCCACTCGGGAAGAAGACCGTCTCCGTCTTCGACGCACTGAACCGCCCCACCAAGGTCACCGCTCCGGACGGCGGCGTCACGCTCGTCGAGTACGACGCCCTCGGGCAGATGACCAAGCGTACGGACGCCAACCAGCAGCCCACGCTCTACGGCTACGACAGCGTGGGTCGGCTCACCAAGGTCACTGACCCTCTGGGTCGCTCGACGTCATACGCGTACGACGTCGAGGGCAACCGGACCAAGGTCACCAACGCTCGCGGGCAGACCATCACGACCGCCTACGGGCCGCGCAGCCTGCCGACCAAGACGACCTACTCGGACGGCACGCCCACGGTGTCCTACGGGTACGACTCAGCCGGCCAGACCACGTCCGTGACGGACGGAACCGGGACCCGAAACCTCACCTATGACCTGAACGGCCGGGTGCTGACCATCGGCCAGCCGGGGGCGACCAAGCCGTTCACCTACACCTACAACCCGAACGGCACCCTCGCCAGCCGCGCCTACCCCGACGGCCGCACCACCGCCTTCACCTACGACGACGACGGCCGAGTCACCGGACAGACCACCAACGCCAAGACCACGGCCTACGCCTGGGACGAGGCCGGTAACCTCACCTCCACCAAGCTGCCGACCACGGCCGCCAGGACGGAGAGCCGCACCTACGACCAGGCCGGCCGACTGACCTCGATGACCGAGGGCAACGGCAACCGGACCTTCGAACGCGACGCGGCCGGCCGCGTCATCAGCGACACATTCAAGGACCTGGCCACTACGAAGCCCGCCACACGCTACGGCTACGACACCGCAGGCCGCCTGACTCGCAGCTGCACCGACACCACAGGCGGCGGATCCTGCCTGAGCGGGACCGCCGGCGAGACGTACACCTACGACAAGGTCGGCAACCGTCTCACCACCAAGACCGCGACGGCTACAACCACCAACACCTACGACGCCGCCGACCAACTCACGCGCAGCGTCACCGGCACCACCACCAGCGACTTCACCTACGACGCCGACGGCAATCTCGCGAAGAACTCCGCGGGCACGTACGCCTACACGGCCGAAGGCCGCGTCAAGACCGCAACCATCGGAACCAAGGTCTGGACCTACGGCTACGACGCCGACGGCAACCGGACCAGCCTCAGTGTTGACGGGGCGTTGCAGCGCACCGCCTGGTGGGACGTCAACAACAAGCTGCCAGTGATCGCCAGCGAGCGGGCCACTGACGGAACGCTGATGGGGAACTACGAGTACGACCCCCTCGGCGCGCCGCTGGCCATGGACAACACGAAGGGCAGCTACTACTTCCAGAACGACCGCCAAGGATCCGTTACGGCCGTCTACGACGCGGCGGGCACCGAGAACTACGCCTACACGTACGGCCCGTGGGGCGCGACCAAGGGAGCGGCCGGCATCACTGGCGGCCAGACCAGCCCCTTCGGCTACACCGGCGAGTACAAGGACCCATCGGCATCGAACTGGCTGTACCTGCGTGACCGTAGTTACCACTACGTCACAGGCCGGTTCAACACGCCCGACCCCGAACCCACCAGCCCCGGCAGCCCAAACTCTTCCGCCTACGCCTACGCCAACAACGACCCGATCAACCAGTCAGACCCGTCGGGCCGTTGCCCGCTCTGCATCTCGGCCGGCATCGGCGCCATCATCGGCGGTGCCATCGAAGGCGGAATTTACAGCTGGCAGCACCGTAACGACGGCCAGTTCTCGTGGGGCGACTTTGCGGAGGCCACCGGGCGAGGGGCAGCGATCGGAGGCCTCGCCGGTGCGCTGATGCCCGGTGCGGGCAACGCCGTGGTGAGGGGACTCGGGCTGACCGGGGGACGCGCCCTCGCCACATCTGCCGGCGTCAACGCAGTGGTCGGAGCCGGGTTCTCCTGGGGTGTCAACACGGCACTGTGCCGGCCGACCGACCCGTGGGATCTGGTAATCGGGGCGGCTGGCGGTGGAGTCAGTAGCCTCCTTGGCCCCACTTTCAACTGGTTGAAGAACAGGTTCTCCCCTGGCAATCCAGTGCCTCGCTACGGACCAGGGGCGGCACATCCTGACGACCCGGCGTTTGCTGGCAAGCCGCCTCTCCCTATACCTGAGAGGCTGTCGCTCCTCTACCAAGAGCTGGATCGCCTTCCGACGGCCAGGGATGCAGAATCGGCGCTCAGACAACTAAATTCGACGCTCGATCGAGTTGAAGATGCGTACAGCGGCGTAGCGAAGAACCCGAATCCTGGCTTGAAGCCGGACGGTAGGATGTACGCCCCTCGCGACGATTTCATTGAGAGGCACGCGGACGGCAGCCTTAGGGCCGTAACGAGGGGGAATACGATCGAGATCGGCGCAGACGGCACACTGCAAATCTATAGCCGCCGCTCAGGAGAACTCGTTTACAGCAAGGAGGGCGGAGGAAAGTGAGCCCTACACAGGAACCGGACGACAGCATGTGTACCCTCATCCACTCCGTCCTCGGCGACGACGTGCACATTAGGATCGAGAGGTTCTCGTCCGGTGCCGTTGCCATCGATATTCGGAAGTCAGGGCACCATCTAGCGGTGGACGGAACTTCAACAGGGCGCGAATGGGGAGTTTCCATCGAACCCTCACCAGGGACAGAGTTCCTGCGCCATGACCAAACTCTCGGTTCCCTAGAAGCCGCTTTGAGAACAGCAAGGGAGCTCATCGAACAGCAAACGAGCTGAATCACAGAGCGAGCCCCGGATACGGTGCCGGGGCTCGCAGCCTCTCGCTCACCCTGTGAGATCGAAGCGGGATCCGTCCGGGTCAGCGGCGTTCCTCTGACCTCAAATTCCGAAGCGCCCCTGATATTCAAAGAACCGGGGCGCTTCTGCCATTGCGAGGTGCAGGTCGGTCCTACGCCGCGACAGGCACCGCGACCTCACGCTCGACGTCGGCCGGCTCCGCGTCGTCGATCGGGGAGGCCGACGGCCACGAAGGTGGCCGGTCAAGTTGTAACTCCTGTGATCGTGTCCGCGCGGGAGGACATCCTCGACAAGGACAAGTACAACTCGGCTTGGTGATCTCGACCCACTCGTGGGTCTGCGACCGGTTGGAGCGGGTGTCCCGTCCGGGGCTGTCGGCCTGCACACGGCTGATCTCCACGGATCATGTCCAGGATCGGGTCGATGGCATTGTGGGCATGGGTGGGGTTCGACACGGCGGGTCTCCTCGCGGTGGCGCTCCCATGACGCGCCGACCCAGGAAGGGGGTGCCGGCGTGGAACGTGGCGGTACTGCGGGGAGGGGGTGTGGCGGCTTTGACGCGCGGCATCTTCGGCGGCCTCGTACCACAGGTCTGCGTCGTGGCTGCCGGGCTGACCGCCCCGGCACCTTTCTTCGTCCGGTTGGCAGCCTGGTCAACCTTCTCCGGGATGGCGGCCTTGATGCCGTGTCTGCGCAGGTGGACGCGGTTTCCGCGGGACGAATAGGCCTTGTCGCCCGCGACGGCGTCGGGCCGGGTGCGGGGGCGACCCTCGGGGCCGACGGAACTCGCCGACCAGTGGGTACGCGTGGCGTTGCGGGGCGGTCGCCCCGTGCTCGTTTCCCAGCGGTGCCGTGTGTCACTCAGACCCGGTCGAAGCCGTCTGCAGCTTCCTGTGTTGATGCTTCGCGATGGAGGCAGGCACGGGAGGTGGCTGGCCCTTGTCCGAACTCATGAGGTAAGTGGCGAAGCTGCCTCCTGTGCGGACGACGGTCACGGCGTTTCCCCCAGCTTCGGGAGCAAGGGGGTTCGTCAGGAGGTAGGTGACGGAGTCGTCCCCGACCTTCGCCGAGGGAAGGGGCCGTACGCTGAAGCGGTGCGTCCAGCCTCGCTCGGAGGTGGCCGTGAACTGACTGCAGCCGGCCAGGGCCTTCCTGATCTCGGCCATCCAGGCCTCGGCCTCTTCGACGGCATGGCTGGTCAAGGTCAAGCTGCCTGGTGTCGCCTCAGGAGGCGCGTTGTCGGGCTTGATGGTCGCCCAGACCATCGCCCGGCGTACATGCTTCGGGCGCACGCTCATCATGTCGGCGATCGGACGGCATGCGGGCTTGTCTGTCGTGACGACGTCCTCGGCTTCCAGGAGCGCCAGGCTCTGAGGCACCGTGGTGAAGCCAACGAGTTCATTGCCGTCAGGCAGTGCCTTCGTCAGCTGCTCCTCGGTCAGCGGATGTTGACCGGGCGAAGAGTGCCGGGGCCCGTCGGCCGAGTCGGCTGCCGACCCGCAGGCCGTGGTGGCTATGGTGATCGCTGACAGTACGGCAAACGTCAGCGCGCGCCGCATACCTCCGTGCACAGGAACCCCTTCTCGTATGTATCGAGAGCTCCTGATGCGGCTCCCTTTGCCATGTGGCCAGGTGATGATCCCAGGCCTGAGTCAGGGAAGCAGCCCATTATCCGTCCCACTCCTTGAGGAGTTCGAAGCGGGGCTTGAGGAACATCTGAACGGAAACCGGCACTATGCCCTGCCTGGGCCTGAGAGGGCTTTGACCTGGGCTTCTGCGGGGGCTGACCCTTCGGCAGTCGTATTGATCGACTGTCTGGAGGTCCGGGGTGCCGGTTGAGTTTTTGATGAGCAGGCCGCCGCGTATGCGGCGTTTCGCGGGGCGCCGTCCCGCACGGAACTGGAGCGGTTCTTCTTCCTGGACGATGCGGACCGGGAACTGATCGAGGACAAGCGTCGGGCGCACAACCGGCTGGGCTTCGCGGTGCAGCTGACGGCCGCGCTACCTCGGGGCGGACGACGCCACTGATGCGCCGACAGGGTCGTGGACTACCTCGACGAGCAGCTCAACATCGCGGACGCGTCCGTGCTCAAGGTGTACGGCGAACGGGAGAACACCCGCCTGGAACACGTACGGGAGCTGCGGCGGGTCCTGGAGTGCCAGGAGTTTGCCGAGGCGGAGGCCGGAGGCCGGACGGCTGCGCGAGCGCCGGTGCTGCTGCCCGGTGTGACGACGCTGACCCGGCTGGTTGCCTCGGTGCACGAGGCAGCGAACCAGCGGCTGTGGGACACCTTGTACGGGCTGCTGAACACAGGGCAGAGGGCGGTGCTGGACTCGCCGCTCACCGTGCCGCACGGCGCCCGGGTCTCGGAGCTGGACCGGCTGCGCCGAGGTCCGGTGCGGGTGTCCGGGCCGACACCATCTGCCGCCCCAGGTCCCGCGCGGACCGGGGCGCGGGGCGTTGGTGGCATCGACCGCCGTATGGCCGGTTGGAGCAGAGCCGGCGCAGGGCGGGACTGCCGGAGAGCGTGGTGCGGGGCTCGCCGTCTGTGCTCGAAGGCAGTCAGGAAGGCTGCGCACGATCACTCTCGACTCGTACAACCGTTCCCGGCCTTCGCGTGTCTGATCGAGGCGGCCTACTCCTGTCCGTGCCGCCCGATCCATTGGGGGATCCTTGCCTTCACGCACCACCCGACGACGCCTCTCCACCGCCGTCGCCGTCGTTCTCGCCCTCACCGCCGGCGTCGGCCTGTGCGCCCCCGCGGCCGTCGCGGCACCAGGCGAAGCCACGGGCGCGGCGGTCACCTTCGGAGCGGAACAGGCCGGCGTCGTCTCCATCCCCGCGGGATCCGCGCTTAACGGCGTAGGGACGACCGGCGTTCTCACCAGTGCCAAGGACGCGACCCAGACGTACCGCTATCGCTGGACGCGTTTCGCGGACGGCGCTACGACCGAGCTGGCGGGGAAGGCGTACGGCTCGGCCTCCGACACCGTCGTCGTCGAAGAGAGCGACGCCTACGCGGTGTACGACATGACCGGCGGCGGCGAGCCGGTGCGCATCCCGCGCACCGCGCTGAGCAGCGGGTACAAGCTGACCCGGGTCCTCGCTTGTGATGACCGCGGGCAACTCCGCGGGCGGCGACGACCTGCGCCTGGTGTCCATGCGGGACGGCAAGGTGACCGAGCGGACGGTGACCGGCCTGCCCCCGTCTGCCGCGGACTTCTTCGTGGACGGCGACTCGTCTCAAGGCACCGCGCTCCTGCGCTACTTCATGCCCGACGGCGAGGGCATCGCCCTGGTGGACCTCGCTTCGGGCGCGGTGGTCGAGTCCCGTGACACTCCCGGCGGCTACACGCTGACCGATGTCACCGCCTCCGAGACGCACATTGCCTGGACCGACATCAACAGCATCTCGGGCGTGGGCCTGTCCGTCGCTCCGCGCGGTTCCGGCGAGGCCCAGCGCACCGCTGTCGGCGGAGGGAAGCTGAACGTCGATCTGCTGGGCGACTGGGTGCTCTACTCCCGCAAGGGATCCAGGACGGCCAACTACGCGGACCCGCTGCACGCGCTCACCGCACGCTCGCTGAAGACCGGCACGACTCTCAAGCTCCTGGACCACTCCTGGACCATCCTCCCCACGCCCGACGGTGCTCTTCTGGCGGAAGGCGGAACCGTGGAGCACGGCGAGGGTCTCTACCGGATCGCGCTCGGCGCCGACGGGACGCCCGTCGTCACGCTCGCGGCCAGCACAGGGGAGCCGACGGCGCTGACCCTGCTGGGAAGCAAGCTCCCCAGCGGCGTGATCGATCTGGACAAGACCCGTACGGTGCCGCTGGAGGCGAGCTTCAGCCGGCACAACGTCCGCCTGGTGTTCGAGCTGACGCATGTCGCCTCGCAGAGACGGATGGTCAGGGTCCAGGTCCCGTACAGCACGGGGGCGGAGGGTCCCGTCACGATCAGCACCAGCTGGGACGGCCGTCTCGACCTGCAGCAGGGCGAACTGGGCGAGTTCCTCGCGGCGTACAACGGCGACTACACCTGGCGGATTCAGGCCACCCCGATGAACGGCATCGGTCCGGCCGTGGAACGGACCGGAGCCTTCAGCGTCGTTCGCTCGGCCAAGCCCCACGATTTCAGCGACAACGGTTCTCCGGACGCTCTCGGCATCGACTCCACCGGGCAGCTGACCAGGTACGACACCGCCTACCGTTTTGACGGCCTGCACTACTGGACGGCTCGGACCGGTCTCGGCACCGGATGGCAGATCTACGACCGCCTCGTGGCGGCCGGAAACGTCGGCGGCACGGCGCAGGCCGACGTCCTGGCGCGGGACCGGAGCGGCGCACTCTGGCTCTATGAGGGCACAGGCAAGCCCGGGCAGCCGCTCGCATCTCGGAAGAAGGTCGGCACGGGCTGGCAGATCTACAACAGGATCACGTCCGGCGGCGATCTCACCGGGGACGGCAAGGTCGACCTGCTGGCCACCGACGCCGCCGGCGCGCTCTGGCTCTACAAGGGGACCGGGAGCGCCACCGCGCCGCTGGCGTACCGCGTGAAGGTCGGACACGGATGGGGCATGTACAACAAGATCGTCGCCACCGGCAACATCGCCGGCGGGCCTGCGGGCGACCTCGTCGCCCGAGACGCCTCCGGCGTCCTCTGGCTCTACCCCGGCACCGGGAACGGCACCTTCGGTTCCCGCCTCAGGATCGGCAGCGGCTGGGGCGCGTTCGCGCACCTGCTCTCCGTCGGCGACGCCAACCGCGACGGGCGCCCCGACCTCTTCGCCGTACGTCCCGACGGCATCACGTACGTCTACGAGGCGACCGGCAACCAACTCGCTCCCTTCAAAGCCGGCCGCACGACGATCAGCAGGCTCCGCCCCACCCCGGGCGAGTTCACCCAGCTGTTCTGACACGAGGGGTCGGCAGCGTCGCGATTGCCGCACTCCTCGGTCCGAACCCGGTCCCCGCCCGCAGGCCGCTGCTCTCGGGCGGGGCCACAGGCCCTGGCGGGGGTCGGCTCCTTCGGGCGAGCGGCGAGGATGCCCCCACGGCAGCGCCCTTTCATATGTGGCGCGGTCTAAGTGCCGGGTATGAAAGGGCGGCAGCCGTTCATGTGCGAGTGGCCGCTGAGCTCCGCGAGGGCGTCGGTGTACCGGTAGACGGTGTCGTCGTCCCAGGCGCGGCCGGCCACGGGCTGGCCGTCGGCGCGGACCTAGCTGCCGGCGAGCCAGGCGTCGAGGGTCGCGCGGGGGTTGGGGCGGAGCTCACACGGCCGAGGGTAGACATCCGTGCGCGGGAATTGGTCAGCGTGTTCTGACGCGGGCCGTTTCGGCGGCGTGGAACGCCGCCTCGATGAGCCCCAGCTCGCCGGCCAGCGTGCCGACGAAGGCGTCGACCGCCTCGATTGCGCGGCCCTCCAGGGTTCCGGGCTCGGCGAAAGCGGTGGCGAAAGCTCCAACCTGGGCGGTGAGTTCGGATCGACGGACCTGGTAATCGGCCCACTGGGGGCGGTGGACGGCACGCACCCGGTCAAGGGTCGCCTCGTCGATCTCCTCGTTGCGAAGGCGTCGGACCGCCTGGTGCCTGGCGTGCCACATGGCGATGTGGTGCTGCACCGAGACCGGTCCGAACGGTCCTGGGAGCGCGCGCTCGATCCGCGGTACGCCCGGCTGAGCCGGCCAGGGCGAGCACAGCTCGGTCAGGACGGACGTAAGTCGTGCCACGTCGATGCGGCCGGTCCGCTCACCCTCCTCGATGACCAGCTGAGCCGCACGCCTTTGCGGGATGGTCGCTGAGGAGCCGGCGAGCGACTCGACGATCGCGCGGGCGGTCTCGCTCCGCCTGGCGGCGGTCTGTTTGCCAGTGGCGCGAGCGTGCGTGCGCCAGGCCCGGCGCGCTTGCGGGGTGAGCACCACCGTGTCGTCGATCAGCCACAGGTACAGCACGACGCGGGCGATCGAGCGTGCGGCACTCGTCCCAGCGGAGAGCGTTCCCGGGCTTCGAGCAGCTTGGTGAACAGCTCGCGTTGTGCGGGTGGGAAGACGCGCGGGTCGCTGCCGTGCGCGCTGGCCTCGCGCGGGTCGGGGCTTGCGAGCAGTCCCTCCTCCACCCAGGAGGTCACCATCCGGGTGCTGGCCGACTCCACCCCAAGGGCGTGCGCGTCGGCGACCAGGTCGGTCGACGTGCCTTCAGCCCACACGGCGGTCCGGTCTTCGTCCATGGCGCCGAACTTACATCGAGATTCGGGGCTCGTGAGCTGCGTTCGACGGCTCTCAGCCGCGAGGGTGGTGGCCATCGACAGCCGTGCCCCGCACCGTATCCCGGCCAGGAACAAGCGGTGCGGGGGCGGCGGACATCGTCCCTGATTGGAGAGGGTCATGACCCACCGTACGCGCCGTCCCGTTTCCAAGCGGCGGCCCGCCCGCCGTCGATTCCTCCGGCGTTTTGGCCAGGCAGTGATCTACGCGGGAACCACCACGTTGGTCGCGGGACTGGCCCGCGCCCTGCTGGACCTGGTCCATCTGGCCTGACTGCCTGGGCGCGGTCAACTGGCGGTGGAGCTTGGCGCGCCTGGGTTCCACCGCCTGACGGCCTGGACGTTGCCGGGGCGGCGGCTGACCCACCCTCGCCACCCCGAGATGATGCGGGCAGCCCGTGCAGCCCCTACAACCCGGTACCGGCTCTCAACCTTGCGGAACAGACAGGCCGTCCGCTGCCCCGTATGTCCGCCCTGACCAGCGTCCGCTACGACCAAACTGCCGGGCCTTCTACGACCGCAAACGAGCCGAGGGGAAATGCCATACCCGGGCCGTGATCGCCCTCGCCCGCCGTCGCGTCAACTTTCTCTGGGCCCTGATCCGTGACCGGCGGCTCTACGAAGTCGCACCACCACTGGCCACGTTGCACTGACCTGGCCCGGAGGCATGGTCGTGTCTTCAAGACACCGAGCACGAAAGGAGTAGGTGGGCACCTTCGCAGTTTTCGCGATGTTGGCCATCGATCCCAAGTCCTCGTCTGCGCTCAGGCTGGCGGCGGGGAAGGCGCCATGTCGTACTCATCGACGTCCAGAAACGCGCCAGTAGCGGCAAGAAAAGCGATTGCTTCGCGGTCGAGCGCCCAGCCGAAGAGGTTGTGCTCCCGATCCTGAGGCTGCCCGACCTCGTCCTGCTGCTCGCCGTCGTTGAAGTAGCGCACGACCTCCAGCACGGCCTCGAGGCCCGGTTCTTCTTCGTCGCCTGCACTGTTGTACTGCTTCATGAGCTCGGCTATGAGGTCGGTCCGCGGTCGGAGACGGCCCAGGACGTGTGCGATCTGTTCGTCTACGCACAGGTCCGGTTCCCTGCACACGACCTTCCAGATCTGACAGAACGCATTCGCCGGGTCAACAGGGAGACGGCGCGGGTTGACCACTTTCGTCTCATCAGGCTCAATACCCAGCGCATCAGTTATCTCCTGCGCAGTGATGCGTCGGCTGGACAGAGCGAAGTAGACGTACTGGTGGAGAGGCATCCCCGGAGAATACGCGTTCACCCTTCACACCCACTCGCCTGACTGCGAGTGAGTCCCGACGCCCCAGTGGGGCATGGTCAGGACATCTGAGGAACGACTTTCCTAAGGGGCCGTCTCATTTGGTGCTGGAGAGGTTCCTTGACACGAGCACGGCGAGTTGGTGCAATCGCTGGCAGTAGTGGGCTCCTGCAGGGTCATTGATCTCAGGGATGACTCGGTCCAGGTCCTCGGTGCAGCTGTGCAGGATGTGGCTGTTCTTCGAGTCGAGAGTGCCCCCGTTGTCCAGCCACGTATGAACGCAGCCGGTGGTGGCTTGCGAGTAGGTAGTGGTGGGGTCGGTCTGTGACATGTGTGGCGAGCCGTCGCCAGCGCTTGGCGGCAGGGTGGGTCGGGCAGGGAGTTTCGGGGGGTGTTGCTGCGGTGCGTGCGTAGCTCGGCCTGTGGCTCAGTCGGTGGCCGAGCAGCGTGAGCAGGGCCGGGAGCAGGGTCAGAGCTGCGAGGACCGCTACGAGTACGGCGATCGCGGGCGCGAGGGCCAGGGCGTGCAGGAGCGGGAGCCCGCCGAGCGCGAGACCCGCCAGTGCGGCCGCGACCGCGCAGCCGGCGAAGGCGGCGGCCTTGCCGGCGCTCGCCGTGGTGTGTCCGGCGGCGTCCACCGCCGGGTGTCCCTGGGCCAGGAGTTCACGAAAGCGCGTCAGGCAGAAGAGGGTGTAGTCGATGCCGACGCCGAGGCCGATCATCGCCGCGATCGTGGCGCCCGCCGAGGGCATGTCGAGGACGTGCCCGACCAGGCCGATCGCCGACAGTGAGATCACCAGTCCCACGACTCCCACTGCCAGGGGGAGGCCGGCCGCGAGGATCCTGCGCAGCCCGAGGAACAGGACGATTGCCGCTGCGGCAAGCCCGATCAGCTCGCTGTGGGTGGTGGACTCCTTGTCGGCGGCTGCCGCGAGCTCGCCGCCGGGGGTGACCGTGATGCCCGCCTGCCGGGCGGGCTCGGCGGCTGACATGACGGCCTCGCTGATCTCCGGGGTGATGTCGCGGCCCGTCACGTTCAGACCGATTGAGAGGTAGGCGGTGTGGCCGTCCGCGCTCATGGCCGCCCGGCCCGGTGTCCCGTACGGCGTGCCGACGCTCATGACGTGGTCCACCCGGGCCACGTCCGCGGCCGCCGCCTCGACCGCCTTCCGGGCGATGGCGGACGT
The DNA here is from genome assembly GCF_045348655.1 of Streptomyces solicamelliae. Classification (NCBI taxonomy): domain Bacteria; kingdom Bacillati; phylum Actinomycetota; class Actinomycetes; order Kitasatosporales; family Streptomycetaceae; genus Streptomyces; species Streptomyces solicamelliae. The sequence goes on along the minus strand of NZ_CP160404.1, from coordinate 7,871 downwards.
CAGAGCCGGGCCGTCCGGGGCCGTGTGGAGTACGAGGGGCTGGTTGCCGGAGGCGGGGCCGGGGAACGCGTCGGCCACATCCCGGGCGGCTTGGCTGTCGCTGCCGGGGATGACGACCGCTTCGCTGGTGACCCGCCCCTGAAGCATCACCGCGCAGGCCACGGCGATGGTCACGGCAGCCCAGAGGGCGAGGATCCGTCTCGGTCTGCGGGCACACCAGCGGCCCAGGGCAAGGAACATCGTGCCGCGCTTCCCTCCGCAATGAAGTTGCACTCCGAGTGCAGATTCACCGTTGCACTCGGAGTGCAATAATGTCAACGGGAAGAAAGGAGCCCCCGTGGGACGGCATCCCGAGCAGAACAGCCCGCGGCGCCCCGGCAGCCCCCCGGCCGGCGCGGCTGACGTTGCCACCGCCGCCGTTGCTGCGGACGGCCGGACCGCGCGCGGCCGGCAGACCCGCGAGAAGATCGCCGACGCGCTGCTCGCGCTTCTCGATGAGGGGGAGACGGACTTTCCCGCCGACCGGGTGGCCCAGTACGCGGGGGTCTCACGACGATCGGTGTTCCACCATTTCGACGACATGGCCCAACTCGTGGACACCGCCATCACCCGCCGCCTGGGACAACTCGCCGAGCAGATAAGGCCCTTGCCCACCAGCGGTCCGCGCGCCGCACGCGTGGCGGCCTTGGTCGAACAGCGCGCCCGAATCCTCGAATGGATCACCCCGGCACGCCTGGCGATCATGCGCATGGAGCACCCTTCGGACCGCATCCGTGAAGTCACCGATGAGGCCTTCGCCGACGCCCGCCGACGCCTGGAGGCAGTGCTGGGCGAGGAGCTCGGCCGTGTGTCGGGTCGACGGCGTACGGATCTGGTCGACGGGCTCGACGCGGTGACCACGTGGGGCGCCTGGTACCACTGGCGCTCCACCGGGCTCAGCCCCGACCAAGCGCGGCACGCCATGGAGGCCACCGTGCTCAACTTGCTCGACTCGATCGGCCCGCCCGACCAGGTGCTCCACGGGTCCGAGTGAACGGGACCGCGCCGGCGACTCGGCCCGCCGCGAGCGCGACGCGCGGACCGTCCGGTTGCGGGCGGACGTCCGACAGGGGATGCCACGAGCGCTGACCAGAACGACGACGCCCGGGACGAGGAGCCGAGGAGTCACTTGTGATCAGTCGCGGGGGACCTCGGAGTGGTCCTTGGCTCGTTTTGCTGGCGGACGATGCATCGCCTCACGGGCGAGCGCCTTCCTCGCAACGTCCCCGCTGGTCTCGATCACCTCGAAGACTTCGCCGTACGCACGCCGCCAGGCGGGTGACAGGCCTGTCAGGTTCCTTTCCTGCGGGGCGTTCCGTTCAGTTCATGAACGGCCGGGCCCGAACAGTCCGGACCTTCAGATGGTCAACGGCACCGCCCGCAGCGAACACGGAGCGGACTTCCCACTCGTCGTCGCCTCGTGCACGCGTTCACCCAGCAGCCCGGGACCGCCCGCCACGACCTGGTCCTCGTCGACGTTGACATGTTCGGCTTCTGGAGCTGCGGCACGCCACTGGCCGCGCTCCTCGCTCTGGACATCGGCCGATCCGGAACCGGTCGGAAGCTGACCCCGGACAGATGAACGGCCGGACGGCCCGGCTCGCCCGGCAGGGCGGCGAGGATGGGGTGGGTATCGGTCCGCCGTCAGAAGATGTGCTGCGCGCTGCCGGCCATGGCGGTCTATACGACCGGCCGCATCCCCCGCTCCCCGCCGGTGGCTGCGGGCTGCGGGTTGCCGTACGCCGCCGACTCGCGCGGCGCCGCGTCCCCGTCGCCGGCGTTGCCGGTCCAGTCCGCGACGCGGGCTGCCGAATGCCGAATGCCGGCTGCCGGCTGCCGGCTGCCGGCTGCCGGCCCAGGGCTGAGGGCTGAGGGGTTTCAGGCCCATGCCAGGAGTCCGACCGCCACCAGCGCGTCGACGACCATGCACCATTCCGCGTACGCCCGCGGCACCACCGCGCGCGCCCGGTGGTGCGCGAAGTCCCAGGCAGAGTGCGCGAACCATGCGGCGGCGACGATGTACACCGCCGCCCGCCCGCCGACCGCGAAGGCGAGCAGCGCGGGCAGCGACCACAGGACGAGACCGCACAGCTGGATCCCGAAGGCCCGCCGTGTGCGCAGCTCGCCGCGCAGTGCCCCGACGACGAGATACACGCCGGGCAGGGTGATCATGAGTACGGCGAAGGGCTGCCAGTTCACCGCGCCGTCCCAGAAGACGACGGCGACGCAGGCGAGGGCCATGAACGTGGGCCAGCGATGCGCGAGATGGGCGACGGCGTGTACGGGGACTTCCTGTCGTGGTGTGTTCTCCATGCGCCCCACCTTCCGGGCCGCTCTGCGGCGGGCGGAAGTGTGCCGGTCCGGCAGGTCCGAAACCTTGGGGTGCCTGTCCTTTCGGCCTACCGTGGCGGCATGGAACGCCGCATCGTGGTCGTCGGATACGACGGCGCAGAGCTGCTGGAGATCGCCTCCCTGAACACCAGCCTGGCCATGGCGAACGTGACCGGGCAGGTGCGGCCGCCGTACCGGGTCCTGCTCGCCACGCCCGGCGGGCGTCCCATCGCCTGTCCGACCGGGCTCGTCATGCAGGGCCACGAGAGCCTGGAGCGGCTCAAGGGCCCCCTGGACACGCTGATCGTCGCCGCGGATTCGGTTTCGAGGCGGCCACGGCCGACGCCCGGATCGTCGCCCATGTCCGCCGGCTCGCGGCCGAGAGCCGCCGTGTCGCCTCGGTGTGCACCGGGGCGGGCATCCTCGCCGCGGCCGGGCTCCTCGACGGTCGACGTGCCACCACGCACTGGAGATTCGCCGACCGGCTCGCGCAGCGGCATCCCGCCGTCGAGGTCGACGCGACCCCGCTCTACATCCGCGACGGGAACGTCCTCACAGCCGCCGGCGTCACCAGTGCGCTCGATCTCGCCCTCGCCATCGTCGAGGAGGACCACGGCCCGGAACCTGCCCGCCGGATCGCCCGGGAGCTGGTGATCTACCTGCAACGGCCCGGCAACCAGGCCCAGATGAGTATCTTCACCACCGCACCGCCTGTCGGCAACGACGTCGTCCGGCGGATCGCGACGCACATCGCGGGGCACCTGGGCGGCGATCTGTCGGCACCTGCCCTGGCCGCCCTCGCCGGCGTCAGCGAACGCCACCTCACCCGCCTGTTCCGTGAACACCTCGGCGCCACCCCCGGCCGGTACGTGCGCCGCGTCCGCACCGAGGCCGCCGCCCATCTCCTCGCCGGTGGCACGCTGCCGCTCGCCGCCGTCGCGGCCCGCTGCGGCTTCGGCACCGCCGAGACACTGCGCCAGGCGTTCGTCGCCCGGTACGGCATCTCCCCGTCCCGCTACCGGGCCGCCTCGACCCGCACCTGACCCGCCCCGCCCCCGCCGAGCAGGGCGGGCCGCGGCCTGCCCGTCGCTTCTGAAGAAAGCCATAGCTGCCCGGCTCACCCCCGGCTTCCGCGAGGCGACCTGACTGGCCTGCGGCGGTCTGCAGCCGGAAAACACTCGGCGTACGGGCCGGACGAGGGCGCCCCCGAGCCGATCTCCCGGTCTGCCTGTGCTCGCGCGGGTACGCTCGGCCGGCCTGCCGCTCGGTCAGGTCCCCGCCGCGCGGCCCGTGGTGCGGGACGAGAAGGCCGGTGCCGTCGCACCTGCCTGCAGGGGCTCGGCCCTCGCCGTCATCGGGCGCATCCCGGTAGTCGTCCCGCTGACCCCCGCCCCGTGCAGCTCCGCCGCACGGTTCGCCACAACCGGGAACCGCACACATGCCCACCTCATCGCCACCCTCGGCCGGCCAGCGGGCGGGCCGTTGCGCGTCCCGGCCCGCCGACCGTGTCCGACAGCGACACGCCACCGGGCAGGCAGCGCACGCAGCAGCGCAACCCTCCGGCGTACCGGACCCCCAGCCCGCACCGGCGCCGCCGCAGCGCCCCGCTGCCGCTGCCCAGCCCGCACCTACGACGCGTCCGGGTGCGTCGGGGCCGGGTCCGGCCCCCGCGGCGGCCTGGGGGCCCGGCGCCGGGCCCGTGCCAAGCGCGCCACGCGTGCGATGCCGTAACCGAGCAGCCACGGCAGGAGCGTGATGCCTCCCACGTACACGGCCAGGTACCCGAGGAAGTCGTGGAGGTGTTCCGGCGTGCCCAGCGTGCCGTCCTCCAGAACCGGACGGTCCCACCTGCTCAGCGGGAAGGCCATGACGACGGCCGAGGCCGTCACGGGGACCAGCGGGACCAGCAGCGACCACAGTCGAGGTAGGCGGCCCGGTACGCAGGCGCACCACACCCCCATGGCGATCATGGCGAACGGCCCGAACGGCACCCACAGCAACGCCGGGAGCACCAGCAGCGCCCGCCCTTCGTCCGCGTACCCGAACATCATCGGCGCCGCCCCCTGTCACCCGCCCCCGTAGGGCCTCCCACACTCACCATCCTGGAAGCATGACCGCGCAGCCGGACCTGTCCCGGGACACAGCCCAGCCCCCGCCATGAACTTCACCGTCAGCCACGTAGGCCTGCGGACCTCACAAGTCGACAGCGTCAAGCAGGAGGGACCGCTGACAGAGTTCAACTTCGCCACGAAGCGCTTCGTTGCCATCGCTGTGACTGACATCGACGGCCCTACGGACGTCCAGCAGGTGAAGGACTTCTTCTCTTGGCCGACATGGTAAGGCACCATACATTCCCCCGACCAGCGAGGAATGGGCAGCCGTCTTCAACACGAAGACCAAGGCCTTCGAAGGACTGTACGGATCGACAGCCGCAGGAGAACTGTCGGTCGCCATCCGCTGCGCCCAAGCCTCCCGGATCACCGATGCGATGTGGGAGATGGTTCAAGGTTCGGGCTGCGTTCTTCTGTGCACTGGTCTCAGTGGAGACCCAACCGCAGCCGAGTTCGGCGCCGCTGCTTAAACCCAATAGGAAGCTCCAAGCCGTCCTCGCACAAGCAGTCTTCGACTGATCCTGGGCTGCGACCGCTCGGACATCATCCCCACCTCATCCCGAGCTCGGACAACTCCCCGACCCGCTCCGGCGCGAGGCGTGCACGGCGGGAGCGGCTGTTGGCGATGAACACCCCCAGCGCGTACCCGGTACCGTCGACCTCTTCGACGTGCCGGTGAGGAACCTCCAAGTGCCCCTCCCGCTGCTGGTACTGGCGAGCGGCAGCTACATTCGCCGCCCACACCTGCGCCCGCGTCCGCTGCGGCACCGTGACGCTCTTCTCACTGTCTGGCAGGGGTTCGAGCCCGAGCGCTTCCCTCAGCAGCCAATGTTGTGCCGCTCCCAGGGTGTCCCACTGACGCCGCTGTACGGCTGCCCACTGCCCCAGGTCCTCGCCCTGGACCACCAGGCACCCCGATCCCTCCGGCAGAACTCCCCCGCCCCGTACATGCAGGCGGGCGAGATGGAAGCACCGCTGCCAGGCCACCGGCCAGGACGGGCACCACGACGGGTCAATGGCCTCCAACGCCCGCCGCCGCTCCACACTGAGCCCAGCTCCTTGCCCGGCCTTGTCCTGCCGGGCAGCGGCCCTCTGGTTCTTCAGCCACACCCCCACCGCATAGCCCTCCCACATGGCATCCGCCGGCGCCAGCAGGTGCCCGTGCTCGGCCGCCCACCCCCGCGCCGCCGACAACCCCTCGGCGAAAGCGACCTCCGCATGCGACCAGATCATGCCGAGCTCGTTCAGCTGTCCCACCCGTTCCTGGCTCAGTTCCCCACGCGTGCGCGCACTGCGCTGCCTGGCGATCCACACCCCCAGAGCGAACCCGTCCGGCGTCCGGTACTCATACGGCACAGCCAGGTCCCCGCGGTCACTGCGGTAGGCGAGCGCGGACGAAAGGCCCCGCAGCCAGAACTGCGTCTCCGGCTGCAACACCCGAAGACTGATGAACGCAGCCAACTGCGCCGGATCCCGAGGCCGGGAAAACGACAAAAGCTCCGCAGCAGCCTTACTCACGCCGCCTGCCACCTCCACCACCTCGCCAGCCGCTTCGCCGCCGGCCACCTGGGGAGCGGCCAACTGCTCCACGGCCTGGGCGTCATGAGCCCGAAGAGCCGTCAGCACCTTCACCAGCTCCCCATAGGCGCGCGAGACCAGCATCTCGTCAGGCTGCTCACCAGGCCCGAGGAACACAGGCACTACCAAAGAGGCGACCTTGCCCTCCCCGGGCTGCATCCGAAGCGCCCGCCCCACCGCCTGGACGATGTCGACTGCCGACCCCCGCACATCCGCGAAGACGACCGCATCGCACTCCTTGGTATCCACCCCCTCACCCAGCACCCGCACCGAGGACAGCACCCGCACCCACGCCGCCCCCGGATCAACCTCCGGCTCCGACGCGAACCCCTCCAGCACACGGCCCCGGTGCGCCGGCTTGTGCGCCCCACACAGCCAGTCAGCCCACACCCCATCAGCCTCCGGATACAGACCCGGATCGCTCTCCCACAACTCCTTCGCCACCGAACCAAGACCACTGGAGAACGCCTCAGCCTCACTGGTCCGGTAATGGAACGTCAGCAGCCTCCTCAACCGCCGCTCCGCAGCAGCTTTCATCACTGCCGTCTGCAAAGCCGCCAGCCGCACCCCCCGAACCTCCGCCGTCCTGCCCGCACCCCCCACCAACTCGACCACGGACACCCCAGGATCAGCGATATCGACACACACCACCTGGTACCGAGCGATCAACCCCCGCTCAATCGCCTCCGACAGCGACAGCCGGTACACCACCGGACCGAACACAGCCTCGTCATCCATCGACGCAACCAGCTCACCACCTCCCGGACCCTCCCGATCCGCCACCTCCCACAACCGCGGCGTAGCCGTCATATACAACCGACGCAGCGCCGGCACCCGCGCATCGTCGTGAACCCCCGCCCACGCCTTGCCCAACGCCCCCGACGTCCGATGCGCCTCATCCACCACCACCAGATCCCACGCACCCAACCCCGCGCGATGACTCCGCTCCACAACCCCCAGCCCCAACGAGGCATAGGTCGCGAAGACCGTCACAGACTCCAGACCCGAAACCCAACCCACCAACTCCGCCTCATCGGTGGTGCATTGGAGAACCTGTGCATCCTCGCCCGACAGCGAGCATGCACCGAACATCGGACCCCGGCGCCCCGCCTCACGCCACACCGACACCGTCTGCGCCAACAGCCCAAGCGTGGGAACCAGCACCAGAACCCGCCGGGCTCGCAGAGCCCGCGCCGCGTGCACAGCGATCAGACTTTTGCCCGTCCCAGTAGCAGCGACAACCTGGGCCCGTGCGCCGCCTGATGCCTCTCCATCAGCAACGTGCTCCAAGGCCCGCACCACTGCGTCAACGGCCTCAACCTGATGAGGACGAAGCGTCCACCGACTCGACACAGCACACCACCTGTCACCCTCGGGGCACCCAGCAGAGCCACTACCCGCTAAGCGTAGACTTTATCCGCGTTCAGTTTTGATTGCAGGGAGCCGGAGCGCGGACTCCAACCCACTATGGCAGGTGGATCACCGTCATCGGGCGAGCTCGAGTAAGAGACCACCCCACCGATTCGGCGTGAGGGGACAATGCCCAACTCGCTTCCCACGCCGCCCTTTAGCCAGCCGCCCGCGAAGCGGGCCAGGCTTGGAGGCGAAGCCGGAAAGCCAAGGCAGGGGAGCGCAGCGGACCTGCCCAACCAGGCTGCGCAGCAGCCTGGTTGGTGGGGGAGCCGAGCGAAGCCGGCTCCCCCACCAACACTCCGTCAGGCAACCGCAGCGAAGCGGAGGTTGCCCCTGGGGGAGCGCAGCGGACCCAGGGCCGCCGGGCGAAGCCCGGCGGTTCCCTCGAGCGCGCGCAGC